>CAVZIU010000001.1:0-536144 GCA_963775455.1 uncultured Pseudomonadota bacterium
AAGGCCGGTCCCCGACGGGGACCGGCCTTTTTCATTCACAGCGCGTGACTTTGCGACCAGGCTGCGCCAAAAGCGCACGCGCGCGTTCCGCAACAGTGATGGCACGAAGCGGGGCAGCCACGC
Source organism: uncultured Pseudomonadota bacterium (assembly GCA_963775455.1). Lineage (GTDB taxonomy): Bacteria > Pseudomonadota > Gammaproteobacteria > Steroidobacterales > Woeseiaceae > UBA1847. The sequence goes on from CAVZIU010000001.1 coordinate 124, forward strand.
CTCGCGACCGCCCAGCCGCTTACTTGGCGATCGGTACCGCTGCCGTCGCGGCTACCTTCCACTGGCCGTCGATCTTCTGCCACACGTGCAGGCTGCGGTGCGGATCTTCGCCGCTAATGCCGTGCGTCATAATCGCAATGTCGTCGCTCAGAAATCTCACCTGATAATCCGCAGCCTGGTAAGGACCTTGTGGTGGCGGGTTGGCATCGGCGTCCGCGAGCATCTCTTTCTTGCCGTCGGTTCCATCTACGCTTACCCCCGTGACGTCATCCGACAACAACGGCGCAACGGCATCTGCACCGCGGGCTTCGCCCCATTTCTTGTCGAGCTTGATCAAAGTGTCGGTCTCATCCGCCTGCGCAATTTCGCAAGTCAACAACAGGGTTGCAAACAGTAACGTTAACGTTCCACTGATTATTCTTTTCATTCTCATTCCTCGTTTTGGCCGCCGAATCTGGTTTCGCGATAGCGACAGTTCGCGGAGTATAACTCGTGCGTGTCGGGTGGAGTGCTGTGGTGCGGGATCAATGTCTGTTCGTGGACTGTCAGGTGGTCGATGTGAACCGTGGGTTGACCCGGCATCGAGGGAAAGCTATCGCAGTCAGTCTTCAAGGACTGGTGCGCGTTCGAAGACCGCCGCATTGCCGCTACTTCAATCGCAGGCGGAACGGTACCTGCGGGACAGCGCAAATACGTTGTTCGGCCCGGAGGTGACCAGAAAGGGCGTTTTCCCGGGCCGAACTTTCTGGCTGGCGATACTGAGAATGCCGGCGAGATCGCCGTGCAGGTGGATACGCAGGTCTTCTCGTCCCGGTTCCGGGGTGAGCACGATTTTCCCGATTAGCGCGCGCAGATGCTCCGCCGGTTCGGCTCGCACGTCCTTGTGTTCCAGCGCCTTTCTGAGATTTTTGACTTCCAGTCGATAGCGTTGTGCCATGGCCGGATGGACGAGTGGCTTGGGTGGCTCGCTGCCTTTCATCGGCGCGATCAGGGTTTTCAGCTCATTAAGGCGGGCCGAAACACGTTCGAGAGGCCCTTTACCAGCCGGGTGTCGATCCCGTTCTTGATCGCCATCACGAGGTCTTCCAGATCCTTTTCGAGACGGCGTTTCTCAGCCATGGGCGACTTCCGGGCTCGATCTTGTTCGGCACTTTGAAAGGCCGAAAGCACTGGACCCCAAGCGAGTTTGCGGCGGCGGTGTCCGAAGAAGCATTAACTTCTGCTGTAGTGACTACCACATCGTTAAGTCGATAAATCTGTCACTGCGACATCGGCTGGGCACCCGGCAGCTTTGGGATATGTATTGCAGACTTAGTGCTTAACCAGTCAGCAAGACTTGTTCTCAAAGTCTTTTTCGTAAGGGCACTTGATTGTGCCTCCGCGAACGCAAGCGTACTATGCAAGTGGTAAAAAAGGTGGCGCTCCCCAGCGACGGTGATGGGAGGGTGCGCCGCGCGGCGTTCGCCGTTGAGAAAAACAATAATGGTCATCGGGCATTGGCGTGCGTCTGGCCGCGTATTTCTCGCGGCATTCTTATCAGTTATCAGCCTTCCGGTACGACGCCAACTTCGCACTTTACAGAAAGCCGAGGGTGTAATCGACTTGGCCCTCAGGCCAGTGGAGAATTTTATGCGTTTCGACAAGCTATTGAGCCTGATCGCATTCCTTGTGGCAGCGTGGTTGCCAGTCGCACTGGCGGACGCACCCGCGCAGGCGATGCTTCCGAGGATCATCTATGTGGATGACAGCGCGGCGCCGGGTGGAAACGGTGTCACACCCCGATTCGCATACCGGAACGTGCCGGAGGCGCTCACAGAAGCGAAGACGATATCCGGCCCCGTGATCATTGATGTTGCGCCGGGAAAATACCTGGTTGACAGCACGCTGGTAATCGATCGGTCGCTGGTTCTTCGTGGCGCAACCGTCCTGATCAAGGACGATCAAGACTTGCCGACGCATGACATCGAGCCAGGCACGGCGACGCTCATCGAGGGGAGCGCAGCGTTGGAACTTGAGCCGTTGATTTCTGTTGGACGATCCGACGGGAAAGTCGTCAGGGGAGTCACGGTTCGCGGCTTCGTCCTGGCACTTGCAGACTTTCGTGGCACCGAACTCACCATCAGGCGAGTCCAGGATTTCGAAGTGCGGGGGAACAAGTTTCGTGCGCCGGGAAAATACGGGGTTGAAACCATTGCGTCATCAGGGCGAATCGTCGGGAACCACTTCAAAGGCATCTGGACCGGGGCCATCCTGGCTGCCGGGTATCGCGCGTCACCGTCGAACGTGTTGTTCAAAGGCAATCGGTCCATCGACAATGTCCTGGGCGGCCTGCTGCTCAACGGCTCGAGCGTGTTCCTTCCAGAACTCGGCAACCAGCTTGACGCAGTCGTTAAGAACAACGACCTGAGTCGCAACGACTTCGGGATGCGCCTGTTCGTCATCTTTCGCGTACCGGGCATGCCCGGAGACACGCAGGAGGCAGGCCACATTCGCGCGCGAGCCGTCGGCAACCAACTACAAGACAACGCCACCGGTTTCCTGCTCGATGCCGGTTTTCCATTCCGGTTCGACCCCCGTGATTCAACCTGCGACCCGCGAATTTATCGCGGTTCGATCGACCTCGATCTCGCCGACAATTCCGTCTCAAGCAGCATCGATGACGCATGGATCCTTTTCACGCGTTGGGGGGCGAAATTGATCCCTTGTGGAGATACCTCCACAGCTCGACCTACAACATTACAGATCCCCAGGGTATCTTCGATCGAGCAGGGATCGATCATCCGGAGCGGGATCCGACAATAGGTCCGTGCCACGGCGATGCGATGGACGAACGCTTGAAGAACGTTCTGATCATCAATGGCGAGGTACTGCCGTACGGCAAGAATTACTAGCGACTGCATTCGGCCGCGACGAGGTCGCATAAGTCGATACACTGAATCGATTTGTGTCGAAGCGACGTCGGCTGAGCTACTTCAAGCGCACGCGATGCGGAATTGTAGGAACAGCGCAAATCACGCCCCCGCTACCACAAATCGCGTATGTATCGGCGCTGGACTCGAATTGATGAGTCCCGCGCCGGTAGTCGCGACGGTCGCAACGAGCACGTTGCCGACCGGCTCCACGGGCTCAAGGCCGACCATCTGATCGCGCAAGGTATCGGTCAATCCCGTAATCTCGATTGCATCGGCGATCCGCTCCAACCTGGCTGCGCCATGGCCGGATGGACCAGCGGCTTGGGTGGCTCGCTGCCTTCCGCCGGCGCGATCAGGGTTTCCAGCTCCTCGAGCCAAGCTCCTCCTCGAGATGCTTGATCTGTAGTCCTATCGCCGGCTGGGCGACGCAGAGTAGTTCCGATGCCTTTGGATCGACGTTCAAGTGACGAGGTTCCCATGACAAACAAGCGTCGATCGCACCCCGGTTGACGTCCAGCGTGAATGTCCAGCCATTGTGCTCGCAGAGTCGCTCGACAATGCTAAGCCCGAGTCCAAACCCTTGTGTCTCCGATCCGCGGGAACGCCGTTTACTCAATTCCTCAGGATCGTCAACTTCCAAGCCGCTGTGGTTACTGATGGACACTTCGTGTTCATCGATCCGGACGCTAACCGGACCTTGATTATGGGGCGTGTGTTCGAATGCGTTGCGTACCAGATTGCCGACTGCGATAGCGAATGCCTGCGGATGACCGAGCAAACTCGGGTTAGTCAAGCGCTTCACGTCGACGGTTATGTCCTTGTTGGCTAACAGATGGCGCTGTTGCTCGATCGCCTGGTCAACCAAGGGGCCGACTTCGAAGTGTTCGCTGTAACTGCTGTCATTGGATTCACGAGACAGGCACAGGAACATATCGATTGTCGTTTGCATGTCGATCGTTGCACGTTTGATGCGTCCCATCGCCCGGGTTGCATTCTCGGAGAGCTCGGCTTGCTCCAGTAGTTCCAACGCTCCTCTAATGACGGTTATCGGCGTGCGCAGTTCGTGACTCGCGGCACTCGTGAAATAGCGCTCACGGTCGATAAACGCGCAAATGCGCTTCAGGGTCTTCTCGATGGTCCTTGCCAGCAGCCCGACCTCGTCGTCGTGAAAACACTCAGCCTTGACGCGCCGCCAATCGTCGTCCGACAGCTGTTCCGAGTTTATGCCGCCAACCGCTTCGGCCAAGCGTATTACGGGTTCGATGGCGCGACGGCTGATAAAGGCACCCAGGACGATCGCCAGCAGGGTCAACATTGAGACAATTATGACCAAGCCAGTGATCAACCACACTTCTTCGGTCGCGGAAGCCTCTATGCCCGAAACGTCGGCTACGACGTACAGGGGTCTCGGAGGTACACCGGTGGTGACTACAGCGACATGCAATTCATCACTCTCGAATTCGTAGTATCCTTCATCGGGCATGTCGGCCGCCCAATCGCGCAACGCTGTTGGCAGGTCGACCGGCTCGCGATAGCTCTTCATATAAGCTGAGTGCGGCAGCGGCGCGTCAGGATCGACCCCGGATCGGCCGATGTAGTCTGTCACGGACAGGCGAAGTTGTGTCTCCAGTATACGGTCTTCGGTGACTACCATCGCCGCGAATGTACCGAATCCACTGGTGATGCCGAGCAGCGCCGCAAACAATCCAAACACGAAGACAACGCGGGCGCGCAGGCTATGTCGGAACATCGTCGTCCGACTCCGCCAGCCGATAACCAATGCGATGCACGGTGTGCAATAGCTGCCGGTCAAAGGGCTTATCTATCGCCTGACGCAACTTGTACAGATGGGAACGAAGCGCATCGCTATCGGGTCGCTCATCACCCCAGAGCAGGGTTTCCAGGCTGGAGCGCACCACAACAGCCGGTGAAGCTTCCATCAGCCGCTCCAGGATCTTCAGGCACGCAGGGTTAAGACTCAGTTTTTGACTACCTCGCCGGATTTCGAGGGTCTGTTTGTCCATCGTCAAGTCCCCGACGCTCAGCAATTGCCCGGTCTTTGCCTGGCCGCGTCTGTAGAGGGACACGAGGCGCGCATGGAACTCCTGAAGTGCGAACGGTTTCACCAGGTAGTCGTCGGCGCCGGCGTCAAACCCCGCCAGTTTGTCCGGCAACGTATCGCGCGCCGTCAGCATCAGGACCGGCGTATCCCGTTTCGCCTCAAGGCGCAATTTCCGGCAAAAAGTCAAGCCATCCATGCCTGGGAGCATGAGGTCCAGAACGATCACGTCGATCGGTTCCGTCAGCGCCAGATGCATTGCGCTGATACCGTCGTGTGCGAAATCGGTGATATGGCCTCGGGAACCGAGATAGTCACCTATGTTCTCGCAGATGTCCCGATTGTCTTCGACCACCAGTACACGGATGCAGTTTGCACGCAGAGCCTGTGTCATCGTTGCCGTCCTCCCGTGGACGTTGCCGACACGTTCTAGTTTGCGTCGCGAAGGCTGACCAATCGGTCACCGCAACGTGACCAAAACGTGAACGACCGCATCCCCTCCATCCCGTTCACAGTACGGCGACGACGCGTGTCGTCCGTCAACCGGACGTCAGTTTTGCATATCGACGGCAAGGTCACGGTTCGGCGACATCTCTTTCACAGTCACTACGCTACCGTTAAAACATCACAAGTTTTTCTGGAGGTTTAGCGGAAGTGAAAACGACAGTATATCGGATGATGGTGTGCGCTGTCGGTGGCGCTCGGCGACATCTCAGTGGCGGTCACTGCCGGTCCGTCGGGTATAACTTTGTTACATTCCCTTACAACCGGACAGGCATCACCCGTGTAAACTTGTACCAGCGGCTCGAATGCCTATGGGGCTGCCCTGGCGCGAGCCAAGGCGCAACAAGATTGACCTCGAAATCATCACTTCTCACCAGGTTTCGCCATGTTACGAAGTTTCCATCAAGCTGTTTTTGAGGTGCAAAAGGCCCTTTTGCTGCTACTTGCGGCAACTCCCGCTGTTGCCGACGTTGGCGCGATATCGGTAGAGGTCGTCGATGCCGTGACGCGCCGGCCCGTCGATGGTGTGACGGTTACGGCCGAGTCGCGTGACGGCGATGTGAGTTCGGCAACGACAGATAAAGGCCGGGCGCTGCTCGACAGCCTGGAAGACGGTTTCTTTGAATTGCGTGCAGAATCGGCGGGATATGTCACGGCCGTCGAGCCTACGGTCCGAGTACTGGAACAACGGACAGGCCGTCTTCGCTTCGAACTGCAGCCGGTGTCCGACTCGATAGACGAGATCGTCGTTGTCGCTCGTGCACGCGAGGCAGACCCCTTCGGCGCCGTCTCGAACAGGTTCCTGAGCCGCGACGAGCTGCGTAACGCGCCTGGCAGCGGCAGCGATGTCATGCGTGCGCTGAGCGGCCTGCCAGGGGTCGTCTCCAACGGCGAGTTTGCGGCTTTTTCCGTGCGGGGCCATGGCCCCAAAAGCAACCTCATCTATGTCGATGGTTTCCCGTTCCAGCAAGTCGTGCACTTCGAGCAGACGCTGGGCGAGGAGGAAGAAATCATCAATGGCGGCCGCTACTCCATCTTTGCACCCAATGCCGTTGCCGGGGCGGAGTTCTCGCCTGGCGGCTGGAGCGCGGAGTTCGGCGGCCGCGATGCGTCGCTCCTGCAATTCGAGGTCGTGGACGGCGCGCCGTCGCCTGTCGGCAGCCTGCGTCTCGATCTCGCCGGCGCCGAATTCCTTTACGAGGGACCGAGCGGATTCCACGACAACACGTCGATGTTCCTGCAGGCGCGGCGCTTCGACTTCGGCCAGTTTTTCGAGACTATTGGTGAAGAAGCTTTGGGTGCGCCGGTTTCCACGGACATGATCCTGAAGACGCATACACGTCTCGATGATGACGACGAGTTCGAGTTTCTCGCCATATACGCGCCTGAGGAGTACACGCGGGACATTAACCACATCCTCGCCGCCGAGGAGGACGAGGGCATCGAGGACGTCACGTTGCAGAACGAAGACCAGGACCTCGCGCTCATCGGTGGCACCTGGCGGCGGATGTTTGGCGACGATGGCGAATGGACAAACCGTATCTACTACCGTGAGAGCGACCGCGTGTCGTCCGAGGGCGAGGCCTTCCCGGACCTGGTGCCGCCGGATACGCCAGCCGACCAGGTTCCGGTGCGCGAGAAACTCCTGACCGTGAAGGAAAAGGAGTCGGAATTCGGCTGGCGCAGCGATGTGTCGTTCGGGAACCGCCCCGGGATATTCCGTGCCGGGCTGCACCTTACGAGCAACGATCTCGACTACTCGACTGAGCTTCGGGAGGACTGGATACGCTATATCTACGAGTCTGACGATCCGCGCCCCCCGGGCGCAAACTACATCGTGTTGCAACCAGATGAGATCAACTCGATCTATAGCGCAAGCGAAACCAACTACGCCGTTTACGGCGAGCAGTTGTTCGACTGGGGCGATGCCAATTTGCGTGCGGGCATTCGCTACGATCGCAATGGCTTTGGTGACGAGGACCTGGTGTCACCGCGATTCGGCTTCAATTATGCGATTTCACCCCGGCTGAGATTGTCGGCAACGGCTGGCATCTTCTATGAGCCGCCAAGCAACCTCGCGCGTGCGGCCGACCCTGATAACTTTGATCTCGAGAGCGAAGAGCTTACGCATTTCAGCCTGGGCTTCGACTATCGGCTGAGCGACAACCTGAATCTGCTCGTAGAGGCGTACTATCAGGATCTCGATAACCGGCTCGTGGAGAGCGGCCGCACGAACGGTCGAATTTCAAATGATGGTGAGGGCACCAACACCGGCGTGGACCTGGTGTTGACGCGCAAGTTCGATCAGGGCTGGTCGGCCGACTTCGTCTATTCCTGGAATCGCTACCAGGTGGACGATAACGACGGGCGTGGCGAGTACGACTGGGACTTCAACCGAGAGCACTTCGTCTCTGTCGGCGGGCGCTGGGAGATCAACGATCGATGGCAGGTAGGGGCACGCTGGAAGTACGGCTCCGGGCAACCAACGTACCGCTATATTGTTCACGATGACGTGCTGGCGCCGAACCCGCCCGTGCGCTATTCGCAAGAGAGGACCGCTTTGAATGTCGATCGCGGCGATGCGTTCCATTCACTCGATGTGCGCGTCGACTACCGTCGTCCGATCGGCCCGGTGGATCTTGTGCTGTTCGCGGACGTGCTGAACGTTTACGGCGGTCCGGCTGGCCTGCAGCCCGAGTTCAACATCCTGACGGGAGAAATTGTCGACGAGGAGGAGGAAACTTTGCCGCTGCTCGGCCTGATCGTCGAGTACGCCTGGTAAAACGCGTAGCATCGAGCCCACGGTCGAAAAGAAATTGGGTTTGGCGGAGCCAACGCTATCGTGTTCGGCCCGGAGGCGTCCTGATGGGACGTTTTCCCGGGCCGAACTCGTTTCTGGCTGGTCCGCCGCTTCGGCCCGAGCATCCTTTCGAGTTTCCGTTTTTCAGCTATGCGCGACTTCCGGGCTCTGTCGAAGGGCTGCACCATTACTATTTGCCGGAGGCTGCATGAGTTTTAGGGACCCACAGCACCCCGGAGGGCGGCGTACTTCGAAGTGTTGTGACGCAACGCGGACGATGGCTGACAGCAACTCGATCGACGCGCGACAGCAAATGTGTGACGATGTCACACATGAAGGAGATCTCCATCAGAGAACTGCATCGCCGCACAGGTGCCTGGGTGCGTGCGGCGAGGAAATACGGGTCGATCATCGTACGCGACCGTAATGTGGCCGTGGCCCGCATAGTCCCCGTTTCCGAAGAGCCTCTGGTCAACGTATTCGAGCGCTGGAAGCCGCGTCGGAAGTTTGCCGCGCGCCTGGATCGGCCCGTTGGCGGCCGGCCGATCGAGGACATCATCTCTGAAGACCGCGATCGCTGACGGTCATGGCCGTCACTTCGGTGTATTTCGACGCCGCGTTGGTTGCGAAATTCTATGTGAACGAACCCGGCCGCGACGCGGTTCGCGCTCTGGCGCGCGAGATGGGACGCGTTATCACTTCGGGCGCCGCCGTGGCCGAAGTGTCGGCGGCATTTCATCGGAAGCTGCGTGTGGGTGCCGTCGACCACGATGTGTTCGAAGCCCTCATGGGGCAATTCGAGCAGGATCTCGAAGGCGGCCTGTGGTACCTGGCGGGTCCATCGGAGGAACTCTTCCGGCAGGTTCACGCGTTCTTCGCGACGCTGGACGACGCGGTCTTCGTGAGGTCACTCGATGCTTTGCATCTGATCACGGCTCGGTCGGAAGGTTTCGCGCGCATATACTCGAACGACCGGCATCTTCTCGGCGCGTGCGCGCACGCGAATCTCGAAGGTATCGATCCGGTCGCCAACCAGAATTACTTACGCGGTTGAGCGGCGGCGCCAGAGGAAACTGGCCAAGATGCCTGGCGGAAGAGCCAGTGTCGCCTGCTCTATCTTCGTGCTATAGAGGGATCGCCGGGCGATGGAAACTAAGGAGAATAAGAATGTGCGATGACAAGACCGAATGTGACAACGAGGCGTGGCGGCGTAAGCGGGGCCTGACGCGGCGCGATTTCAATACCGTCGTTTCAATCGCGACGCTGGCCGCGCTTCTGCCCCGCGCGGCCAATGCGCTCGACGTCGATGAATCCGAGGTCGCCATTCCGACGCCTGACGGCACGGCGGATGCATACTTCGTTCGGCCGGCTGCCGGCGAACACGCGGCCGTCATCGTCTGGCCCGACGTCATGGGCATCCGGCCGGCTTTCCGCACGATGGGCAAACGCCTTGCCGAATCCGGATACGCCGTGCTGGTCGTTAATCCCTATTACCGTACGGCAAAAGGCGAAGTGTTGAAGGAAGGCGAGAGCTTTGCCGACCCGGCTGTGCGCGAACGCCTCACACCGCACCGGAATACGCTGTCCCCGAAAACTTGTGTCACCGACGGCAAAGCGTTTGTCGCCTGGCTCGACGAGCAGGACAGCGTGGATTCCGGACGCATGATGGGCACCTCGGGCTATTGCATGACCGGTTCCTACGTAATTCGACTCGCGGCGGCCATCCCTGAACGCATTGGAGCCGGTGCCTCCTTCCACGGCGGTGGCCTCGCCACCGACGCAGAAGACAGCCCGCATCTTCTTGCGCCGCAGGTCGAAGCGGGCCTGCTCATCGCCATCGCCGAAAACGACGACGAGGAGGAACCGCAAGCCAAGGTGCTATTGCGCAAAGCGTTCGACGCGGCGGGCGTCGAGGCAGAGATCGAGGTCTACGAAGGCGCAATGCACGGCTGGTGCCCGCTCGATTCGCGCGTGTATAACGAGGAAAAAGCCGAGAAGGCCTGGAGCCGGATGCTTGCGTTGTTCGAGCGCAAACTCGGCTAGCGATTCCACTGCGGTAGTCCTGGGTCGAGTTGGACCATAACCTGTTCGTCAAATCGCTCGTCGCGCCGCTATGCATCGTTACCGACCACTGTTTATGACGTGTGGCCATCGCTTGCCCTGTTCGGGATCTTTTCGGGTCCAGCTGTTGAATCGCGCGCAAAATTCATTCACCTTTGCAGCGAACTGGAACCCGACAAAACAGCAGGAAAGTCATTCATGACCATTCAGGCACCGTCGCACCGGCGCAAGTCGGCCTCCGTGATCGAACGCATCTGCCTGATTTTTCTGGGCAGTGCCTCGCTCGCGGGATGCACGACACCGAGCGACCCTGTGCTGGTGCCCCCTGGGTCGGCGCAGGCGACGGGCAATGACTGGCCGCATGGAGCGATGGTTGTTGCCGCGAATCCCGACGCGGTGCGAGCAGCCATTGACGTGCTGGACCGCGGGGGTCATGCAGTCGATGCGGCCATAGCCGCACATGCCGTCCTGGGTCTGGTCGAGCCGGAAAGCTCCGGGCTCGGCGGCAGCGCGTTCATGCTGATTTACGACCGTGCAACGGACACCACGGTGCTGTACGACGGACGCGAAACCGCGCCCGCACTCGCCACCCGTGACATGTTTACGATAGACGGCGTGGAACTCGACTTTCTCGAGCGCTGGCCGGCCGGTCTTTCCGTAGGCGTGCCCGGCACCGTCGCCTTGTACAAGGCCGCGCACGATCGCTACGGCGAGGTGGCCTGGTCGTCGCTGTTCAGTGCCGCGGTCATGCTGGCAACCGATGGCTTCGTACTGACAGAAAAGTTCGTGCGCTACAACGCGCGACTGGCCCCGGTAATCCTCTCTGGAGACTTTCCAACGGCCGCAGCCTATCTCTTTCCTGACGGGATCTCGGTTGCCGCTGGCGATCGCGTCAGGAACCCGGAATATGCCCGTACGCTGCAGCGCATCGCGAATGAAGGCATCGACGTGTTCTACAGGGGGGATGTTGCAAGGGACATCGTTGCGCGGGTAGCCTTGCCGCCGCTGGCGGGAACACTGTCGGGGGTGGACCTCGCAAACTATGCGGCTGTTGCCCGGCGACCCGTCTGTGCCACCTTCCGCGAGAATTCCGTCTGCTCAGCTTCCCCGCCTTCGTCGGGAGTGGCAGTGGCGATGATTCCCGCCTTGTACGACCTGATGCTGACGCCCGGCGACGTGACTCTCGCTGACAAGATCGGCGTGTTCATCGACGCGCAACGGCTGGCATACGCCGATCGTGACCACTACGTAGGCGATGCTGACTTCGTGGAGGTCCCGCTCGGGGAACTGGTCGACCCGGACTATCTGGAACATCGCGCCGGTGAGCGTTTCCCGCCAGATGCAACCCCGACTCACGGCGATCCGCTGTCGTTTGCAGGGGCGAGCGAGGCGGCATCTCGGTTCAGCAGCGACCGGTCCCTCGAAGCGGCGGGAACGACCCACCTCTCCGTCATCGACCGCTACGGCAATGCAGTTTCCATGACGGCATCGGTCGGCGCGCCCTTTGGTTCGCTGCGCATGACCAACGGATTCTTCCTGAACAATGAGATGAGCGACTTTTCCGTCGAACCACCGATGGGCGGGGTGTCCTCGGCTAACGCAATTGCCGCGTCCAAACGGCCGCGGTCCTCGATGTCTCCGACGATCGTCTTCGACGGCGATGGTCGACCGTTGCTTGTCACCGGATCCCCGGGGGGCAACTCCATCATCGCGTACACGACCAAGTCGATTCTTGGCATCATGGACTGGGGACTTAGCGCGCAGGAGGCCGCAGACTTCCCGAATATCATTGCCCGGGGTGAATCTGTACTCATCGAAGCGGACGCGACAGGCGGTGCATCGCTTGTGGAGGCGATGACTGCGCGCGGCTACCGGGTCACGCCCAGTAGCGGCGAGAACTCCGGACTGCACCTGATCGTGGTTCGTCATGACGGGCTGGAGGGTGCCGCGGACAGCCGCCGTCCAGGCGCGGTGGGCCAGCTTCCGCCAGCTGACTGAACAGCGACCTATCTTGCTGATCGTCTTGACGAGGTTCCGCCGTCAAGGCACGGTCAGCTTCGTCACCTCACAGTTGGTGACGCTCTCCGGAGCAAGTTGCGAGACAAGCGCGCGCTATCGCCTGCGTGGCCGAGGAAGCTACTTCTTGCGCAGCGCATCGACGCTCCATTTGCCGCCACCAGCCGCCGCGAAATAGAGAAACAGGAAACAGTAGAGGACCGCGCTTTCGCCACCGTTGGCGATAGGCCAGAAACTCTGCGGTGCGTGCGCCATGAAATAAGCGAATGCCATGAAACCGGAAAGAATGAATGCCACCGGTCGGGTAAGCAAACCAATCAACAGGAGCGGTCCGAGGATGCCTTCGAGCATGCCTGCGAGGCCGGGGCTCAATGAGAAAAGCGTAAACGGCCCGTACGGTTCGACCGGGAAGCCGAAGATCTTCTGCGTGCCATGGAGGATGAACATGAATGCAGAGACAATTCGCAGGATGCTCAGGAGCTCGCTCGACCAGCGAGTGAGGAAAGTCATATTGGTACTCCTTGGCTCGTTGGACCAGTAGGCGCCGTGCCGAAGGGATACTAGTAGTCCCGGCTATTTGAGGCAAACCCGATAGGTCACCTGCGGGCTGAACCTGAAATTCAGCCCGCAAGCCGTCCTGCTCGGGGACCAGGCGCACGGTGTGCTCCCTGGAATTTGATCAAGTCACAGCTGCTCATTCAGCCAGCCTTCGCCTTGGCACGCTGCTCTTGCTGCTCGACCACCATCTGGTAGGCGAGGTAATACTTGTAGATGTTCGAGACGTATTGCACGGTCTCGCGACCAATGCTCTCCGCCGCGACCACCTCGACGTTGTTGAACCATTTGTTCGGGTCGAGGCCCCGATCGGCTGCCTTCTTGCGAAGCTGCCGGATGCGAGCGGGCCCGGCGTTGTAAGAGGCAAAGGCGAACAGGCCCTTGTTCAGGTCGTCCATCGGCTCGTCCGCGTAGTAGTGGTCGATTATGTACCGCATGTACTTGACGCCGGCGTGGATGTTGGGCTCGAGCTGTTTGATGTCGCCCACGTTCAGCTCCGCGCCCGTTTCCGGCATTACCTGCATCACGCCGACCGCGCCGACCGCGCTCCGGCGTTCTGGGTCGAGGCCCGACTCCTGGTAACCCTGCGCTGCCATGAGCAGGTAGTCCAAGTCGTACTGCTCACCGTACTTGCGCATGAAATCGATGATCTGGCGGAATCGCGCAATGTCCTGCGCCGATGTCGCGGGCTTCGCGTACTTGAGGCTCTTCAGATACTTCTGCAGCAACACGTTCCTCTCCAGTGAGCCTTGCGGGTAGCGAGCAACGAAGGCGTTGAGCTCCGCCAGCAATTGCAAGCTCCCCTTGCGAACCATCATGGCGGTCTGTGCGTCGGTGCGCACCGCAGCACCCGTGTTCAGCACAACGTCGGGAAACACCTGCTGCCAGAATTCGGCGATATAGTCATCGGCGAGGGTCATGGGCACAAGCCCGGCGCTGACCATCTCGATCAAGTCTTCGTCAGCGAGGACTTCCGGTGCGGGTCGTATCCGGACAGGCGCCTTGCCTGAAGCCTTTAGTTTTGCATTGAAGCGCTCGATGCCGCCTTTCGAAGCGTCCGATGGCCGTAGGTACACCTCCTTGCCACCGAGATCCTCAACGGTGGTCACCGGGGGCACTCCAGGGCCAGTCACCACGATCGTGGAAATTCCGCTCCGCGTCGGATTTGTGAAATCGACCTGCTCCGCTCGCCAGGCCGTCATCACCTTACCAGCAGACACGATATCGCCGCGTCCTTCAACGAGCGCCGGAATGAGATCGTCATGTGCCACCGGCACGTAAACGATCTGAACCCGCAGATGCTTGTTCTTGAGACGCTCGTTGAGATCGTCCTCGAACATCTTGAACAATTCTGGGACAAGTCCGCGCGGTGTTCCCTGGTCAATGAAAAAGGTCGTCTTCGAGTACGTCGTCAGCACGCGGATCACGCGCCGTTCGATCATGCCGTCGAGATCGCCGGTCCACTTCGCAAGCAGCGGAGCTGCAACTTGAGTATCCGGAGTCTCGGCGACCGGCGCCTCCGCCGGCGCAACCACTGCGGACTTTTCTGCCGTTCCATTCGGTGCATCCGCAGACTGCGGTGGTGGCTCTTTGCCGCAGGCGGCCAGCAGCAAAACGGCCAGCAGCGTCAGGGACGGTCGGGCTTTCGCCAGATGTTGCAGTGACAGTGACACGCTCCCTCCAGGGAATTTTGTCGAAGGGTACTTGATGCCGGAGCAAAATTGCCGAACGACTGATGAATGGTTATGCCCACACCGATTAGCTTGGGAATGACGGCTGCGTTACGGGTGGGAGGTCAGAACGTCACGCTGTGGAAGATGTGGCCCGTCGTAGATCCAACCCTGCACTAGGCGAACTCTTCGGCAATTATGGCACAGACAGCGTGCGCTTTAGATGTAAGGTGTGGCTTGCTGAGAGATTAGAGCAGTCCGCTACTGGCCGGTGACCGTGCCTATTTTCTACCACCTAACCCGACGGTCCTGAGCAAGGTGGCAGGCTGAAGCGACAATTCAGCCCGCGGCGGTAGCCAACACGGTCGCGACCGGTACGTTGCCGGTCGGCGGCCGATGCCCCGCCGCGATCGGTGGCAGCGGCCGCGCGTGTCTTTTGTGCGATAGCGCAAATGTAACCTGACCCCTTTTCAGTCAGGCGCCATGAACCACAGCTGGAACTGTGGGTTGCCGGTTTCCGCGTCGATAAGAAATACCACGTACTGCTTCGGGGTACCGGCGTAGTTATCCTGATCGCGGAAGGCGAGCAGGCCCACCAGGTTGTCTCCGTATCCTGGTGCTGCGCCGACGTAATTCGCATCCTGTGGATGGAATTTTTCATGGAAGTTTTCCGGCAACGCGACGCGGTAGTCGAACTGGCCGCTGCCGGCGTCACGGCTTTCAGCCTCTGCGAGGCCATCCGTTCTCTCGCCAAACGAGATGATCTGCGGATGACCATTGCTGCCCGTATCCGAAACCACAGTCATCGCGACCGATGAAAACTCAACCGGGAAACGCGTCTTCAGATCGTAGCTGCCTTGCAAATCAATGGTGCGCACGTTCGGCCGCTGCGCGGCACTATCGTTCCTGAGCACGGACAGCGCCGGTCCCGTCGCCCCATCGACAAGCTCGATTTCGACCAAATCGTATTTTGCGTCCATCCAGTAGTTCTTTTCGAGGGCGCCGTTGCTATCGCGAATCTCGATCTTGTGCGGTGAGCCGGGAGCAAGACTTTCTGCCAAAACCGCGTAGCTCGAGCCGCCGGCCGACGGTATTGCCACGACGTCGACCGGATCGAAATTGCTGTTCAGGAAAAGGGTGCTGACCAATGTGCTGTCGGCGAGGTTGTAGACGCGCAGCAACAGGCGCTGCGTGTCCGTGTTTCGCTCCACGACAGCGATGCGCGGTGTTGCGCCCGAAGCGTCCACGGTCGCCGCCATTGGCTCGAAGCGCTTACCCAGTTTAAGGGTCGAGAGCAGGCTGCCATCCAGGCTGTCCCGAACTTCGACGACCGCGGGCAGGCGGCTGACCACGGCCAGTTCCTCATAGCCATTGCTGTTGAGATCGGGAACTTTCTCGTAGCCGACGGGTTTGAGATTGGAACTGAATTCCACCGTCTGCTCCGGGCTGTCCGGGTATGCCTCCCGGATCGCCGCCCGGACCGGCCCTGCGCCGAAATCATGCGCCAGCACGGCGAGGCGCGGCGGCATCGACGAGTTCCCGGTGCCGAGTGCCAGCAGCGGCGGCAGGGGCAGGGCCTCCGACGAGTACCGGGCTGCATAGCTCACCAGGTTGAAAGTCCCGCGGTTGTACTCCAATCCTCCGACATAAAGATCGTCGTCCCAGATCGATAACGCATTGGCCGAGGGTTGGTGACCGGGGAGATTTTCGATGGCGGTGATGTTCCCGTCGAAATCGATGCGTACAAAGGCCTTGCCAAAGGGGTAATCGCTCTGCCGTATTCGGCGCGTCGTTTCTGCTTCTGCGACCAGGCCTTCGTCCGACGCTGCGAATGCCCTGGGGCCTTCCATGCCGTTGACGGTTGTGTCGAAAGGCAGGCGCCACACGACGGTGCCGTCGAGGCTCAACCTTTCCAGGTGCCCCCAGCCGCCAAGATACAACGCGCCGTCGTGCCAAAGGATATCGTGCCCGCTGCCATAGTTGTCGATTTGAAAGCGACGTACGAAGGAACCGTTCGTCTCAACGACATCAAGGAACTTCGACTGGGTCGCGACATAGAGCATTCCAGCGCCGATCGTCAACTCCAGACCGTAACCGGTGTCGTTGCCCAGTTCGAGAGTCCAGAGGACGTCGCCGTCGAAACTGATGTGTTGAACGACCGCCGCAGTCGAAGACTGGGTGATCTTGGAACCCACCACGTACAAACCGTCCTGGTCGAGCACGATGTCCTGCCAAACGCTGTAGTCCGCGCCCTGCAGAGTCCATATCAGCGACCCGTCATGGGAATAATGCTGCACGAATCCACTCACGGCTGCGGCGAACACGCCTGCCTCGTTGACAGCCAGGTCGTTGTAAGAGCCCAGTTCGTCCACATCCCGGTACCGCCAGAGACGCTTCCCGTCTTCGGCCCGATGCTTGGCGACGAAACCGCGGTTCCGGGAGTCGTGTTCAATGCCTGTCGTGTAGATACCGAACTCACTGGCCGCAATGTCGACGGTCTGGGTGGAGTGCTTGCTGTCCGGCCAGCGGTCGAACCAGTCGTAGCTTTGACTGAATGCGGCGACGGGAAAAATCAGCAGGCTCGAGGCGAGCATTGACTGGAGGTTCATGGGCCTACTCCTTGCCTGGATCAGGCGGAGCGCGGATCGCTCTTAAACTGGATACTGGTGAGAGCTTTGAATTTGCCTGGCATCTGTAGCGATGCCTTCGTGATCGACTAGAGCATGCGCCTGTCCGCCAAACACCGTCAAGCAGACTGGGGTCAGAGTACGTTTCCGACGCGGATAGTGCGTATAAGCGGCCTTATGTGAGATGGCGAGCGTCGCGTCTCCTAGGTGTGGCAGCGTATAGACTCACGCCAGTTCGAATGTTACCGTGATCGCTCGACATTCAACACCTCAACCGGAGTACCTATGAACATCATCGTGTGGCTCGTGGTCGGCGGACTTATCGGCTGGGTCGCCAGCATGCTCATGGGAACGAATGACCGGCAGGGCATTCTTCTGAATGTCGTCGTTGGTATCATAGGCGCAGTGCTGGGAGGATGGTTGTTGAGCGGCATTTTCGGCAGCGGGTCGATCAATGAGGGTGACTTCAGCATCAGCGGTTTGCTGGTCTCCTTGGCCGGTGCCGTGATCCTGCTGTTTATCGTCAAGCTGATACGCCGTAGTCGTTGATGGTGCCGCGAACGCCGCCAGGCAGCGCTCATCCGAGGGACCGAAATTGACCGGAAGCGGGCGCTCAGTTTGCAGGTCGTCGCATGCGGGCGGTGTTCTGTTGCCTGTTAGCCGGCGACTGACGCGCGTTTGAAGACCGCCGCATTGCCGGATAGTGGCAGGGCAGCTTGCGGCCAACCAACCCAGCGAAAAAAAGAAGCCCGCAGACAATTTCTGCGGGCTCGACGTTCACTCTTCCGTCAATGATCTTTGCGCAGTCTATGCGGCCTTGTCCGCCTGCTGCGATCTGAATCCCGCGCGCATCTCCGACGCGAAAAGCAGCGGCTCTTCCCACGCCGCGAAGTGCCCGCCCTTGTCCGCCTCATTGAAGTAGGTGAGGTTCGCGTAGCCGCGCTCTGCCCAGCGCCGGGAGGGCTGGTAGATCTCGCCGGGGAAGACGGTGAACGCCGCCGGGATAGAGAAGTTCTTGGGGCCGAAGTACGGAGGCTTGTTGTCCCAATAGCTGCGGGCCGCGGAAACGCCGGTGTTTGTCAGCCAGTAGAGGGTGATGTTGTCGAGCACGTCGTCCTGCGTCAGCCGCTCCGGGGGCTGTCCTTTGGTCGGCGTGCGCATCGCCTCGAGGACCGTCGCCGCCGGCTGGTCGTCACCGTCGCCGTGGTCGATCAGCCAGGCTGCGAGGGCGACAGGAGAATCGGAGAGTCCGTAGAGCGACTGCGGACGCGTCGCCATCTCGATCGCGTAAGCGGCGTTCTTGACGAAGAAGCCCCTAAGCTTGTCGAGCGCGCGCCGCTCCGCGTCGGAGAAATCGGACGGCACCGGCCCTCCAGCCTGGATCGTGTCAGACACGTCCTGCGGGAGCGCGAACAGGAAGTTGGTGTGTATGGCCACGAGCTCCGCGGGTGCCTCGACCGCCATGGCGTCCGTGATCTGTCCGCCGACGTCGCCGCCTTGCGCGACGTATCGCGTGTATCCCAAGCGCTTCATCAGCATGATCCAAGCGCGTGCCATGCGGGCATGATCCCAGCCGGTCGCCGCCGGCTTGTCCGAGAACCCATAACCGGGGATCGACGGGATCACGACGTCGAAAGCGTCCTCCGCGCGGCCTCCGAAGGCCGTGGGGTCGGTGAGCGGGCCGACGAGCTTGATCTGCTCGAGGATCGAGCCGGGCCACCCGTGCGAGACGATCACGGGCAACGCGCCCTTGTGCTTCGAACGCACGTGAATGAAGTGAATGTCGAGCCCGTCGATCTCGGTGATGAACTGGGGCAGGGCGTTGAGCTTCGCCTCGCACTTGCGCCAGTCGTAGTCCGTCGCCCAGTAGCGCGCGAGGGCCTGGAGCGGCGCGAGCGGCACGCCCTGCGACGTATCCGCAACGGTCTCCTTCTCCGGCCACCGCGTGGTCTCAATGCGCCGCCGCATATCGGCCAGTTCCGCTTCCGGAACTTCCACTCGAAACGGTCGCACAGCGGTCTTGTCGCTGCTTGACGTTTTTGTTTCGGCCTTCATAGCCATGCTCCTTTCTAATAGTAAGAGTCTGGGAAAACTGAGCGGTGTAACGCCAAGGTGAGAACGACCGACAGTTTGTATTGAATGAAATCCCATCGATGAGCGAGTGTCCCCGCCACCGCGCAAGTTGCGCACGTACCTAACCGTTCACCCCGGTCCGGGACGATTGCTATTGACCATCAGTAAATGGAAGTCGAGCCGTCAGGACTGACGAACTGGAACTCGCTCGAATGTCGTGGGAGGCTTCACCTGGGATGCCACCCATGGAGGGATTAGTACAATGAGCCTAATGACAGGGAAGTCAAGTAGTCATTGCGACTGACTTTACCAACGAGCCTCTGTTAGCCCGGCGGCTGCTAACATTCTGACGACTGCTACTTACCTGAAGCAGCCGTTTGAATTGGCTATCCCAAAGCAACCGCTATTGGCCGCGAGGCGTTGGTCGCCTGTTGCTCAGCTTCAAGAACGGCTGGTGACCCAAAGATCAGCACTCGGCCCAATAGTCATTAGGAGAATCAATTGAATCGTGCGAATTGGAAAGACGGTGCCGAAATTACTGGAGTTCTGGCGATTGTTTTGTCGCTGATTTTTGTCGGATTCCAGATCAAGCAGTCTCACGAAATTGCGATTGCTGCTCAGTACCAAGCACGTTTGGATACTCAGCTCGGTGTCCTTGCCGCGCACATCCAGAGTGACGTCGCGCTGCGCGTTTTCGGGGACCGAGTGCGTAGTATGCCGCTGCCAGACAGGATCGATCAGGTCAAATGGACGAAGTGGCATGATGATACGCCGGTCGAAGTGATTGGCTTTCAGTATTTGACCGCGACAATCTTATTAAGAAATATGGACAACCATTATTTTCAGTATCAGTCAGGGTTTCTGGTCCAAGAGGCTTGGCTCGCGTTTCGAGTTGGCTTCGTCCGGAAATTGAGTGGTGACCAGAATTTCGCACGACTAACCTTCCTTCGTCTCAAGAAGGAGTTCCGGCCCGCTTTTCGCGCCGAAGTCGAACGAATGATCGCTGAAATCGACGAGCCTTCGCCACCAGACTAGAGCGGGCCGCTTTTGGCCGTTCAGAGACGCTCATTGGGCCTGCTCTAAATGACCGCTGCCGGAAACCCAAAGATCAGCACTCGGCGCAATAGACATTAGGAGAATCAATTGAATCGTGCGAATTGGAAAGACGGTGCCGAATTTATTGGAATTGGGGCGATTGTCTTGTCGCTGATTTTTGTCGGATTCCAGATCAAGCTGTCTCACGAAGTTGCAGTTGCTGCTCAGTATCAAGCACGTTTGGATACTTACGTCGGTGTCCTTGCCGCGCAAATCCAGAGTGACGTTGCGTTGCGAGTACACGGGGAAGGTGTTCGTAGTTCGCAGCTGCCAGACGAGGTCGATCAGGTTAAATGGAAAAAGTGGCTTGATGGTACGCCGGTCGAAGAGGTTGGCTTACATAGCCTATTATCGGTGATCACGTTGAGAACAATGGACAACCATTATTTTCAGTATCAGTCAGGGTTTCTGGACCAAGAGGCTTGGCTCGGATTCCGATCCGCCTTGGCCCGGGCATTGAGTCGTGACATGAGTTACGTGCGACTAACCTTCCTTCGCTTCAAGAACCAGTACCGGCCAGCATTTCGCGCCGAGGTCGAACGAATAATTGCTGAAATCGACGGGGCTTCGCCGCCAGACGAGTGACGGCTTGTGGCCTATTCTGTTGAAAAACTCCGTTTCGCGAGCGTGTCGAAAATTCGCGAAGAATTTTGTGTTGTCCTGCGCGCAATCAATATCGCTGGTTAACGGCCCTGAGTTGCGCCAGGAGGAGTTTTCATGCGAACTACACTACCTCCTCGTATCCACAATACGAAAACAGCGGCAAATCGCAAATAAGAATCTCGTGATTTTGAAAACAGAGTTTTTCAACAGAATAGGCCGTTTGGAGACGCTCGACTGCTGCCGGTCGAATGACCGCTGCCGGAAATAGCAGACGTTTAGAACGAGTCTCGCGAACTGGTCGGGCAATACGTCTGCAATGCGTCCGATAGCCGCCGGTCGGCTGGTATCATTCCGACGACTGCTACTGACCCGGAGCGAACATTCGCATTTTGCTCGATGCAGGCGCATTGAGCGCAATACTTTCGAAGTAACCGGCGGTTTGCCAGCTGAGGACACTGGAATTAGTTCTCACTACTGGAGCAAGTATGGCGCACTATATCGATGGATTTGTACTACCCGTTTCACGCAATCGCTTGGATGAGTATAGGCGTCTTGTTGAAGCGGTTTCAGAAATTTGGAAGGAACACGGCGCACTCGACTACAGGGAATATGTTGGCGACGACTTGATGCTTGAGGGAACACGCTCATTCACTGATGTTGTAGCTGCGACCGAGGATGAAGCCATCGTGTTCGGGTGGGTGGTATTTGAATCTCGCGCGGCGCGTGATCTGGCAAATGAGGAGGTAGCGGCTGACCCTCGAATGGCGGATTTGATCAACTCATCGAATTCGGGTTTTGAGGCAAATCGGATGGCATACGGCGGATTCCAGTCGTTCGTTCCATCATCTAATGCCAACGCCGGATAACGGATGGCTACAATTACGGCCCGCAGCGGCCGTTGTTGGCCGATTCCAGCCACCTGAGTGCTAGAATCGCGACCGACTCGTGATGACCCCAAGGCGACGATCAGATTTACTGATGCTGGACGTCGACCTCCAGGCCCGGCCGATGGATATTCGGCTGGTCTGCGACTATCGCGTATGCCGATGCGGTAGAATCCCGGCTTGCCCTCTCGAGGGGAGAGCATGGGCTCGGTCTGGGCGGAGTTAGGACGGCGCAACGTCGTAAAGGTCGGCGCGGCCTACCTCATCGTGGCCTGGCTGGTTCTGCAAGTCGCATCCACCGTCTTTCCCGCACTGCATCTCCCCGACTGGACGGTGACCTTCGTCATCGCGCTGCTGGCACTCGGCTTTCCCGTCGCCCTCGTCCTGGCCTGGGCCTACGAGCTGACGCCCGAGGGCATCAAGCGTACGCACGAGGTCCCGCCCGAAGCCGGCGTGACGAGACTGACGGGTCGCAGACTCGACTTCCTCATCATCGGTTTGCTTGGTGCCGCAGTCGTCGCACTGGTCGTCGACAAGTACGTCCTGCAGGATGATCCGATGTCGGCGGGCGGGCCGGTCGAGGCGTCCGGCGGTACTGGCGATCGTTCCATCGCCGTGCTGCCTTTCGTCAACATGAGCAACGATCCCGACCAGGCGTTCTTTGCCGATGGCATCTCCGAGGAGATCCTGAATACGCTGACGGCCATTCACGAACTCAAGGTAGCCGGACGCAGCTCGTCGTTCCAGTTCAAGGGCGAGAACCGCGATCTTCGCGAAATCGGCCAGCTGCTCGGGGTGAAGACGCTCCTGGAAGGCAGCATCCGCAAGTCTGGAGATCGCGTCCGGATCACGGCGCAGCTGGTCAACGTCGAGGACGGTTTTCACCTGTGGTCCGAGACCTTCGATCGGCAACTGGAAGACATCTTCGCGATCCAGCAGGAGATCGCAGAGGCGGTCGGCAAGGCGCTGCGCGTCGAACTCGGCATCGCGGTACAGCAATCCGTTGCGCGACGAAGCACCGATAATCTCGAGGCGTATTCGCTGCATTTGCAGGCTCGTGAGTACGTTGCCAACCAGGACGGTGGCAACCTGCGCCGGGCACTCGAGTTGTCCCGCCAGGTCATGGACATGGCCCCCGACTTTCTGCCGGGACGCTTGCAGTACGCGCGGACCATCGTAGTTCTCTCCTCCTGGGGCATCGATATGGCGGACGCGACACTCGATGATGCGGAGCGTATCGTCCAAGAAGTCATCGATCGTGATCCGCTGTTCGCCGACGCGTGGCAAGTGCTCCAATCGATCCACTCGACTCGCTATCAATGGCAGCAAGCCGAGGCAGCCTTCGCCCGAGCGAAAGAGCTGGATCCGGCGAAGGTAGACTACGACTGGACCTACTCACTGCAGGTTTTTCTTGGACGTCCCGCCGAAGCCGCCGAACTGTGGCCATCCTACATCGGCCGCGAGCCGCTGGATCTTAACGTTCGGGGTTTGTATGCAGAAGCACTTGCAGTCCTCGGCCGCATGAACGAGGCCGAAGTGCAGTTTCGCCGTCTGCTCGACCTCGACGCGGCCTATTCGGCAACGTATTATCGGGTCGCGGCGAACTATTTCTATCGCATGGGCCGAATTGCCGATGCGGTTCCCTGGTACCGCAAAGCAATCGCGCTGGACCCGAGCACATCTTGGTACGGCATTGAGCTAGCACAGGCGCTCCTGGAACTCGGGGCGGTCGACGAATCCCGCGCGCTGATCGCTGACATCGCAAAGACCAGCGCCGATACCGTAGTCACGGCATTCGTCTACAAGCTTGCCCGGGCGTACGGTGACGACGACACGGCGGACGCCGCACGGGAAAACCTGGCCCGTGTTGATCGCGTGAGGGAGGGCCTGAACATCGTCGAAGATTGGCAATGGCTGCGCGAGATTCACACCGAGGACCCGCGGCGGGCACTCGCCTTGTATCGCCGGATCTCGCCCGAGCTTTTCCACGAACCACCAGAGGTCGGGCCCTGGAACCACGGCGCGGCCCTCAGTCTCGCCTTGCTGAAGCGGGAAAGTGGCGAGGCGGCGGCAGCCGAGCGACTTGCCCGCAGGGCGCTCGAGGTAATCGACACGACCAAAGAACCTTACGGTTATGGTGGTGCAGCCGCCGTCGGCTGGCTGGCGCTCGGTGACGAGATCGGGGCGATGGCTGCGCTGGTCAGGACTTTTGGGGAAGAAGGCAGACGCGCAGGATGGTCGTTCATCAGAGTCGACCCGGTGTATGCGCCGTTGAGCGAGCACGCCGAATTCCAGTCGCTGGACGAAGAGATTCGCATGGACATGGCCCGGCAGTTGCGGGCGCTGCAGTCGCAGCAGGCGTCTGACGACGCCGAGCTGGTGCTCAATTTCGGAGATTGAAGTTCACGCAGAGACGCCACCTTGTCGCGATTATTGATTGCGTTCTTGTATTTTCCGCAGAAAATTATCGTAACGCTGGCCGTGAGAGGTGAGTCGCAGTGAATCCGAACGTCTCCTTCTGGCCTATTCTGTTGAAAAACTCCGTTTCGCGAGTGTGTCGAAAATTCGCGAAGAATTTTGTGTTGTCCTGCGCGCAATCAATATCGCTGGTTAACGGCCCAGAGTTGCGCCAGGAGGAGTTTTCATGCGAACTACACTACCTCCTCGTATCCACAATACGAAAACAGCGGCAAATCGCAAATAAGAATCTCGTGATTTTGAAAACAGAGTTTTTCAACAGAATAGGCCGATTGCCGCCGGCTACGCCCGCGGTTTCGAATGGCTGCTCTCGAAAATTGCTGACGTTCAGGCTGCCCTATGCGCGCTCCAGCACCAGTGGAAACGGCTCCAGCGGGACCTGCATATAGTTCGGGTTGCACGCCCCCGCTACCAAATGACGAATGACCCCCTTACGGGGGGCTGTGTGCGCGGTCATCAGAAAACTGTGATCGGATTCATTTCCGCAATCCCAACGCGGCGCTATGGTATTCGGGCAGGGGACGGATGCTTGCCGTGCAGCCCAATCCGGTGAATTCGTCAAGACGCAGGCCCCTGGCTAAAACTGGCTTCTGCACGCGAATCGTTACAGCTGCGGCAGTCTGTACCCGTTGCTGGCTCGTTTGCGATGCACGAAGTGAACGCCCTTCTTTCAGTCGAGGACGTGGCAAGTCAGCCGTCCTACAGACCGGTGACATGTTCCACACCCACAAAGTGGGCCAGCTCGTCGAGTTCCCGGTGCAGCCGGGCGAGGCGGGCTGACGATCGTCCGACGCCATGCTCCCACCACAAGCCGAGGACGCGAAAGACGCCTTCGGACCGTTCGAGCTTCGCGTCCACGCGCCCGGTGAACTTGCTCCCTTCCAGGATCGGGAGAACGTAGTAGCCGTACTTGCGCTTCTCCGGCGGCACCCAAATCTCCATCCGCTGCTCGAACCCGAAGATCCTAGACGTGCGCCGGGAGCCGCGGTCGTGGACCAGTGGATCAAACGGGTTCAGGACATGAAGCCGGGCAGGCGGATCGGGAAAGGCGTCGAGACGATCGACCACCGGCGTAAGCGCGTAGAGCCCGCCGATGACCTGACCATCCGCGCACGTCATCGCGACTGCTTGCACGCCCTTCCCGCGGTATTTCTCGCACCATGCGCGCGCCTCCTCGAGAGAGACCGCGTGGAAGAAGCGTGAGATGTGCGTCGGCGTGGCGGCGATTAGTCGCTGCAGCGCTTCGACGCAGGCCCAGTCGATGAATTGTGCTCTGGTCACGGTGCGCGAGAAGTGGTGCTCCGGAACGACGCGTTCGGCCAGATCGTAGACCTTCTCCTGTCCATTCCTCCTTGTGACGGCTAGCGTGCCAGCCCGCCACAGGTACTCCATGGCCATCTTCGCGAGGGACGGCCGCGAGAAGTACGGATCGGTCCATTCGACTTTCTTCGAGACAACCTGGCGCGGCGCCAAGGGTCCGCGTTCCCGGATGGCTTTAAGCACCCGCGACCTCATGGAGGCGGGCACCTGCGAGAAGTACCGGCGATATCCGGGATGCGTCTCGCCCTTCCGAAAGCGCCGGCAGTAGTGCTTCCAATACGGATAGGTGTCGATCGGCAGGACCGCGGCGCTATGAGTCCAGTTCTCGAAAGCCGTCCGGTCCAGCTCCAGGGCCTTTCTCAGATCAGACCGGCGGTACCGGTGGTTGCGGGTAAACAGGATGTGATGGTGCGACCGCTCTACGGCTGCGATGCTGTCGACCTGGACGTGGGCGAGTCGCAATAGCGACTGGTGCACCCACTTCGCGCCGGACGTGGCGGTCACCGACGTCAGGGGGTCGTCCGGAAGGGATGTGGAAAGACCGTTTACGCTGAGGAGCGCGTTGCGTACGCTGGAGTTGGCCAGCACCACCATCGGCTTGGACGCCATCGATCTACTTCTCATTGCTGCGGGAGCCGGCCGCGAACTGAGCGAGGACGCTGTTCCGGTCGACTATCGAGACTATCACTGAGAGACGAGGACCTGATCAACGGTCAGTCCGGGATTGGTTAGTATGGAGGGAGCTCTGTCCTGGGCCTGCACGTACTGATCTCAGAAAACACTGCATGCGGAGGTGGATGTGAAAAGACGTGATTTCCTGAAAACGACAGCCGCCATCGGCGCATTGGCTGCTAGTGATGCAGTTCCGGCCCAAAATACAGAGGCTCCCGCTGTCATCAAATCGCGTTCTGCGAAGCCGGTTGTGATTTCTTCCAACAACGGCAACTTCTTCAAGAACGGAGGCAGCAAGACGTGCGTTGCGCTTGCATACGAGCAAATGATGCAGGGCAAAGATGTACTGCAATCACTGATCGCTGGCGTGAACATTGTGGAGCTCGACCCGGAGGATCCATATGTCGGGTACGGCGGCCTCCCCAATGCCGAGGGCGTTGTGCAATTGGATTCCTCCTGCATGCATGGCCCGAAAAAGCGGGCAGGCGGCGTTGCGTGCCTGGAAGGAATCCGCACTCCATCACTTGTGGCACACGCGATCATGGATACCACCGACCATCACTTGCTTGTCGGCAAAGGCGCTCAAAACTTCGCGAAGAACATGGGCTTCAAGGTCGAAGACGATCTGAACACGGATTACTCCCGGAATGCGTGGCTGGAATGGAAGCGCAGGATAGACCCCTCGCACTACCTGGACCCGGAAAAGCGCAGCGCGCTGGAGGCGGAAGCGGCTCGAAAAATGGCCGGTCTGGAACTCCTGCCTTCTTCTCGCCTGCATGGAACCATCAACTGTGATGGCATCAATGCAAAGGGGGAAATCTGTGGCGTCACGACAACCTCGGGGCTGCCATTCAAGATTCCAGGAAGGGTGGGGGATTCACCCATCCTCGGCGCCGGACTCTACGTGGATGGTGATGTCGGAGTTGCCGGTTCGACGGGCAGAGGAGAAGCCAATCTCTTCGGTCTCTGCTCCGTTCTCATTGTGGAAATGCTGCGCGCCGGCGCGCATCCCAAGGATGCCGGCATGGAAGCATTGCGGCGGGTTCGCGCGAATACAGTAGAAAAGCGTTTGCGAAAGGAAGACGGTGACCCGAACTTCCAGCTCCAGTTTTACATCATCAATGCCCGCGGAGAGTACGCCGGTGTGGCAATGTACGGCGAAGATGAGGACGAAAAGGGCTACGCGGGGCAGACCACAACGCAGTTTGCGCAATTCAGCATTTGCGACGACAACGGTCCCCGCACATTGAATGCAGAAGCCCTGCTGGCCGGGACGCCGCAGAAGTAGCTCCGCTCAATCACATTGCTGGACGAACCTACGGCCAGACTCGCCGTGATGGGCACACTGTGAGCATTATTGCTTGCTTAGAACGCTGCCGTAGCCCATATCGTCTGATAGATTGCCGTCGGAATTGAAGTTGTACGCGATGCGCATCCCTTCTGCGCCGTAGACGATGATACGGTCCGCGCCGTCGCGTTCCCACGTAGTCTCATAGGGTTCACCATCGGTGAAGATGGTTGCTTTGCCATCGGCCTTGAGTTCAATACCGACATCATCGACTTTGTTTTCGTAAACGCCGAGGATCGATTCTTCGGTTCGACCTTCCGAATTGCCTTCGGATCCCGCTTCTCCGCCGCTGCAACCGAGTATTGCGACGACCAGCCCGAGCACCAACCCCTTTGCCGCACAGTTCATGACCTGACCCCCGAAAGAGTGAATGTAGCCGGGGTATTTGCGCTGATTGCTGATCGCTAGTCAAGTTTGTTCGTGATCGGCATTAGTCCAGAATTTAAGGACGAAGCCATCCGTCAGATCGTTGATCGCAGATATTCCCTTGTCGGCAGGCATTACCGAAGGCAAGGTGGTGTAATTGGTCAATCCGGGCCATATCGAGGAGCGATGATGAACCTGGGGAGCGGAAATTCGAAGACTCTGATCGAGATGGCTAGCGCCGGCGCGGTTCTGGTTGGCCTCATCTTCGTGGGCGTTGAACTCAACCAAAACACGGAAGCCGTACAGGCTGCCACGATGCAGAGCATAACGGACTCATCACAGGAATATCTATTGCTTCTGGCGACAGATGCCGAATTGAATCGAATTTGGCGGCTGGCCGAATATGATCCTGACGCCATGAGCGAATCCGATCGGTCGCAATTTTTCTTCGTTCTACGATCTCAATGGCTGCGCTATCAGAACGCCTTTCTGCACTGGCAACGCGGAACCATGAACGATAAGGACTGGACTTTGTATGAAAAATTCATTTGTGATCCGAACGGTTCAACCACAGCCCGGGCAAAAAAGCATTTTTGGTCGGAACACAAACCGGCGCTCTTGAGTGAATTTGTCGAGTTCACGGAAGCATGTTCGGATGTTGCGAGCGAGCTCAAACGTTAACTGCGCCGCAAGAGAGGGCCAGCGAGCAACCGGCGAAGGATATTTGCCAAGTGGTGCGTGAGATCGTTTGCGAGATTGTGCCTGCACCCTCGCTCGCGAAACCGGGCAGGGCTTCACCTTAAACGCAGTCGCATCGGCGGCGTCGGAACATCGATGGCGTCACTTGGTTGCCCAGTTTGCCGAATTTCTCCCGTTTCCGGCCTTACGCGTAATCCAGACCCGCAGGCGCTCCAGGGGCGGATTGCCGCCCAAGCCGGAGAAGAACGCGGTGATGACAACCAGGTAGAAGAAAGCAAAGAACAGGAATCTCGCAGCCGCCGCTTCGATACCGGACGCCCCGGTCCAGCCGAAAAGGCCACTTGCGATCATCAGAACAAGAAACGTCGTCGTCCAGGTCAGCATTGCGGATCTCCATCTTCGGTCCGGCCCGCACCTCTGCCGGAGTCCTTCACGCGGCTGTCAATGGATTTAATGCACGGAGCGTGCCAGATACGCCAATGGCTGACGGGCCACTACGGCAAGGCCGCAATTAGGCTGCTCCGCCTGGATTTTCCGCCGACGTGAAATTTTTTGCACGGCCGCGCAAATTTTTCCCGACTGGCGCGGTCGACGACGTTGCGTCCCAATCCCAACGATATCGCCGAAGGCGCGACGCCCATTCCTGCGAATTTCATCGTAGACGGGCGGGTCGGGGGCTAGATCGTCAACAATAGCAACCAGCGCGTGACGCTGATCGTCAGAGCGATCTGTCGGGTACGTCGCTAGTGTTGCGCAGTCGCGAGGGCCGGTATCCGCAAGGTGCCGGCCGACATGACTGAGCATCTATCCGCTTGACTTCAGGCCGAAAAGGCCTACCATCCGCCGTGCCTGAAAGTGCGCTATTCATTATGCACTCCATTTCGAAGGTCCCTCAGAATACTCTTCCGTAGTCCCTCGTCCTGTTTTTCATAAGTAATTGCTTCACTTCCAGTCTTTATAGCTCTTGAAAGTGAGCTTCTATTACTTGGTCTAAACAGGAAACAAACATGGCTACTACCGTAGGCACCGTTAAGTGGTTCAACGAAGCCAAAGGCTTCGGTTTCATCCAGCAGGAGTCCGGCCCGGACGTATTTGCACATTTCAGCGCAATCAAGGGCGACGGCTTCAAGACCCTTAGCGAAGGCCAGAGGGTTGAATTCACTGTCACACAGGGCCAGAAAGGTCCGCAGGCAGAGAATATCGTCCCGGTGTAATCAATCAGGCTTCTTTGCAGAAGCCGCGAAAGAACCAGTAGGCCACCTCAAAGAGGTGGCCTACAACTACCTGCTAATAACGACTTCGCGGTGGCCCTTGCCTGCGACCGCCTCCTGTGTCGCCCTGTTTGCTTCGTTGTGGCTTGGCTTCATTGACTATCAATTGCGATCCATCGAGATCGCTCCCATTCAGCGAATCGATCGCCTTTCGCGCATCCGATTCATTTGCCATTTCGACGAAGCCGAAGCCCTTGCTCTGACCAGAAACACGATCCGTTATTACGGTCGCGGACTCAACGGTGCCGCACCGCCCGAACAGCTTTTCTAACGCCAGGTTATTGGCCGACTGCGGCAAGTTGCCAACGTAAACTTTCTTTCCCATAACTCATTCTCCAAAATTTTCGACAGTCAAAGAAAGCACGGGCCACACGTGATCACTCTGCAGGAACCCGGCTGACACTGATTGTTCGACCTCCGTATTGAGTGAAGTGAAGCCGACTGATCGCAAACTCTGCCTCAATGTCACTGACCATCTCGACCACCCCGTCTCCATTGTTCATTCCGGTAAATCGATCCTTGATGATGTCAACGGAACGGACTTGGCCAAAATGCTCGAACATTGCTCGAAGGTCCTCGCTGGTCACTGCCGCCGAGATGTTACCGAGATAAAGTCGCATGGGAGCAGGGTACGCTGAAAGGCCCTGTTGGGGAAGCATGCGGTGATGACGCGGCCATGGAGAGGCGAACGGCAACATACGGAATCGGCGCTGCTCAGTACAGTACCGCCTCGAGAATCAACACTCCGATGATTCCGGCGATGCCGACGATCCCCTCCATGATCGTCCAGCTCATGATGGTTTCCTTCAGCGACATGTTGAAGTATTCCTTGGCCATCCAGAAGCCCGAGTCGTTGACGTGCGAGAACATCAAACTACCTGCGCCGACGGCAAGCACCATGAGATTAGGGTCGGCGTGCTCGATGGCGACGACTGGCGCCATGATGCCGGCCGCCGTCATGCCGGCGACAGTGGCCGAGCCCAGCGACACCCGGATGACACCGGCGATCAGCCAGCCGAGCACCAGCGGATTTATTGAAATCCCGGTGATCAGATTCGAGATGTTCTTGTCGACGCCGGTGGCGACGAAGACCTCTTTCAACGCGCCGGCGCCGGCGATGATGAGCAGGATGACGGCGATGTCCTTCACCGAGTTGCCGTAGTCGTCCATAAGCGGCTGGATTTCCATGCCGCGTGACAGGCCGAGCGTGTACGTGGCCACCGTCAGCGCCGCCAGCATCACGATCAGCGGATTGGTCCAGAAGCGCAGCGCCGGTTGCATGCCTTCCGGTGCAAGAGGCACGGCCATGGAGCAGGCGATCAGCGCTACGGGTAGCAACGCGCTAGCGAAACTATTGAAAGCGCTCGGTAGCTCGTTCTCCGGACGCAACGGCGCAACGAACAGCGTGATGGGTTTCGCCTTCACGTTGCGGAACAGCTTGGCGTACAAAGGGCCGGCACAGATCATCGCGGGCAGCGCCACGATGATGCCGTAGAACAGCGTCTTGCCGATGTCGGCACCGAACAGCGGCAGCATGGCGGTGGGAGCCGGATGTGGCGGCAGAAACCCGTGGGTTACCGACAGCGACGCGAACAGCGGAATACCGAGGTAGATAGGCGGAACCTTGGTCTGCTGCACCACCGAGAACACCAGCGGTACCAGCAGCACGAAGCCGACGTTGTAGAACAGCGGGATGCCCGCCAGGAAGCCGGTGAACATCAGCGCCCACGTCAGATGCTTCTCGCCGAATGCGCGCATCAGCACCATGGCAATCTTCTGCGCCGCGCCGCTGTTGGCCACCAGTTTGCCGAACATGGCGCCGATGCACACGATGCCCAGCAACCCGCCGAGGATGTTGCCCACACCCTTCTCGAGCACGCCGGGTACCATGTCGATGGGCAGGCCTAGCAATATCGCCGCCACCGACGATGTCACCAGGAATGCCAGGAACGGTTGCACCTTGCCCCAGCTGATCAGCAGGACCAGCAGCACGATCGAGCCAAGCACGTACCAGATTTCCATCAGCCCTGCCGAGGAAGGTCAGGTGCCGGACGCGCGACTGTCCGGATGCACGAGCCAACGAATGGCGATGGCAATTGGAATGCCCACGAACACGGCATGTGATGCAAAACCCTCGAGGAGTCGCATGGGAGAATAGGTTAGCGTGAACGGGAATGCCGATAGCGGCAGCACGACAAAGTTCATGAACAGGTACACCAGCACGCCGAAGATGGCTCCGCAGGCAAGCGCCTGGGTTCGCAACGCATAGACACGGTTTGCGGCCAACAGATAGACAAGTGCAGCGACAATCAGGATGGAGTAGTGCGAAACCAGCCCGAGAAGCGCACCGGGAATGCCGCTCTCGAAAGCGCCCAGTCCCAGAAAACCACTGCCTACGGATTGCAGCACCCACTGGGGTGTCTTGTCGAAGCCTGCGTTACGAACGAAGGCATAAACAATATCAATGGTCGCGGCCGTGCCTCCGCCCAAAAGCACTGCAGTGACGGGCCTGGATACTCGTGAAAGCGAATCGCGCACTACGTTCTCCCGTGCCCCAGGCGTCATTCGAGCAATTTACCTTGGCCCGAAGAATACGTTTTGGACCAGTTCTTCCCGTCCGAGGGAATAATCGACAGCTCCTCGACTGTCCCCTCATCCAGGCAGCGGACGTTTACGCTGTAGCCGTCCGGGTGCGACCGCGGCACATAAAACGCCTTGATGCCACAGGTGGAGCAGAACAAATGTTTTGCGGTGCGCGTATGGAACTCGTATGTCGTGAGGACCTCGGCACCGGACAATAGCTTGAACCGGGACCTGGGGACGATGAGATGAAGGTAGCCCGACTTGCTACAGATGGAGCAATTGCAGTCGCGAACCTCCAGACGGGTCGGTGCCACAACCTCGAACCTTACCCGTCCGCAGTGACAACCTCCGTTGTGCTTGACCATTGGCACTGTCCGCTAACGTTCCGGATCAGCGACTCGCTGACCACCCTTTGCGAGCATCATGTCGACATCCAGAACGAACGCCGGAATAAAGCCTGAATTCTTGGCGCCCTGCCACCACGTGTTTTGCCTGACCTGTAGTCCAACAAAGATCAACGAGACAAACTTACCGATCGAGCCGGCATTCGTTGGTTTCCCGCATCGGCCACACGATCAGCAGGCCGAGCAGGCCGTACGCCATGATATAGAACGACGGCCAGTTGGGTTGCTTCAGCGAGTCCACCATCCAAGTGGCCACGATGGGGGCGGTGCCGCCGGCCAGGGCCAGCGTGGCGCTATAGGCCACACTCATCGACATGACACGCGTTCGCAGGGGGAAGATCTCCACGAGCATCGCGCCTTGCAGGCCGAGCGCCATGCCGAGCGGGACCGCCAGCATCATTTGCGCAAGGATGAACGTGCCAGGAGTGCCGAGCAGCATCATCTGTTGTGTGGGATAAATCAGCGCCATCATGACGACGGTCAGGGTCAGCATCAGCTTGCGGCGACCGGTCTTATCCGACAGCCATCCGCCGAGTGGCTTGGCGAACAGCACGACGAACAAGCCGATGATGGACGCCAGCTGGAACTCCGCGCCGCTCGACACCGTCGCACCTGCCTGCGCCAGCGCTTTTCGCCGTTCGACCGCATAGGTGAACGTCAGGTAGTACGCCGCATTCGTCATGGCGACTATCCCGAAGGTCTGTACGATGGGTTTCCAGTCGGCGAGCAGCGACGCGAGCACAGGGGCCCGGATGAGTTGCGCCATTTCGCCTTCCTCGGTTTCGGCGATGCCACGGCGGAGGATGTAACCAATGACCAGGAATACGACGCTGCCGACAAACGGAATTCGCCAACCCCAGGCGTTCACCTCATCGGGGGTCAGCGTGGCATTGATGATGCCGCCGGTGGCGGCCCCCATGATGAAGCCCAGCGTAACGCCCGCGGCCGTCGAGCTGCTGACGAGGCCGCGCATGAGGGGAGAAGCCAACTCGGTGGTGTAGACCATCGATCCGGTGAACTCGCCGCCCAGCGAAAAGCCCTGAATCACGCGCATCGCCATAAGCAGCAGCGGCGCGGCCAGCCCGATCTGTTCGTAGGTGGGCAGCAGACCCAGGATCAGTGTGGCGCCACCGATGAGCGAAATGGACAGAGTGAGGAGCGCGCGCCGGCCGATTCGGTCGCCTACACGCCCGAGTACGATACTTCCGATGGGCCTGGCGAAGAATCCCAGCGCGAACGTGCCCCAGGTCAGATACTGGCCGGCGATCGGGTCGGATGTCGGGAAGAACTGGCTCGCAATATTGCTGGCGAAGTAGCCGTAGACTGCGTAGTCGAACCACTCGAGGACATTGCCAATGAGGCCCGCGAGTGCTGTGCGAAGCGGGGACTGCCTGGTGCCCGAACCATGAGTCATGCAAGTTTCTCTGACGATGAGCGTGGTGCATTCTACTCCGGCCGCCACCGGCTGTCGGGGTCGACGGCGAGGGCTGCAGTTCTGCGAGATCGAAGTCGCTCGACCGTAACCACTGAACCTTGACCGCGGCCTGGTGTAGAGTCCGCTCAGGCTCGGCCGAGAAAGGCAAGGGAATGGAATACTTGATGACGGTGATCGACATTGTCTTACATGTCGATCGCCATCTCGTCGAATTTGCAGCTACGTACGGCCTGTGGGTCTACGCGCTGCTGTTCCTCATTATTTTCTTCGAGACAGGGGTCGTCGTGACGCCGTTCCTGCCCGGCGATTCGTTGCTGTTCGCGACGGGTGCGCTCGCCGCGGCCGGCGTCATGGATATCGGCCTGATCCTTACGCTCCTGACGGCGGCGGCGATCATCGGCGACAACACGAACTACTTCATCGGCCGCGCAGTAGGCCCGCGGGTATTCACGGAGCACAGGCGTTGGCTCAAGCGCGAGCACTTGCTCAGGACGCAGCGCTTTTACGAGGTGCACGGCGGCAAGACCGTCGTGCTCGCCCGGTTCGTGCCGATCATTCGGACGTTCGCGCCGTTCGTCGCGGGCGTCGGCCGCATGCGCTATCCGCGCTTCCTGGCGTTCGACGTCGGCGGCGGGATTTTGTGGGTTTGGAGTTTTGGGTTGCTCGGCTATTTCTTCGGCAACGCGCCGATCATCAAGGAAAATTTCGGGCTCGCGATCATCGGCGTGATCATTATCTCGCTGCTCCCCCTCATCTTCGAGTACTGGCGAGCGCGGCGTGGTCGCGCTCGCTTGAACTCATAAGCTTTGCTCCATGAGCTGATCCCCGGCTCCGCCCGAATCGGCGTTGAGTCGGGAGCGCCTTCGGCCGACCAAGAAGTAATACGCGAGG
Organism: uncultured Pseudomonadota bacterium; assembly: GCA_963775455.1. Taxonomy (GTDB): domain Bacteria; phylum Pseudomonadota; class Gammaproteobacteria; order Steroidobacterales; family Woeseiaceae; genus UBA1847. The sequence continues at coordinate 35,450 of CAVZIU010000001.1, forward strand.
ACCACTGCCAGCCACACTCCAAAGATCATCCAGGTGATCGCAGCGAGGCCGGAGAGCACGTACACGCAGGCGGCCACCGTGAGGATCGGCGTGATCGGGAACAGAGGAACGCGGAACGGCCGGTGCAGGTCGGGCATGGTGCGGCGCAGCACCATCACGCCGATCGCGACCACCGTGAAGGCGATAAGGGTACCGATCGAGACGGTCTCCCAGAGGTAGACAGACGGGACGAAGCCGGCGATCAGGGCGACAACGATGCCCACCACGATAGTGTTGAACCGGGGGGTCAGAGTGCGCGAGTCGACCTCGGCGAACCTGTCAGGCAACATCCGGTCTCGGCCCATCGCAAACAGGATGCGCGTCTGGCCGTAGAGCGTGACGAGGGTGACTGAGAAGATCGAGATCACGGCACCCGCGGCCAGGATCGTGCCCGGCCACGTCGAACCGGTGATGTTCTTGAGGATCACCGAGAGGCCGGCGTCGCGCTGTTCGACGCTCGAGAACTCCTCCAGCGGCTGTGAGCCGACCCCGGCGATGGCCACGAGGACGTAGATCGTCACCACGATCGCCAGGGCGCCCATGAGCGCCCGCGGCAGGGCACGCTGCGGATCCTTGACCTCCTCGCCGGCCGTCGAGACGGCGTCCAGACCGACGAAGGAGAAAAAGATGGTGCCCGCCGCCGCGGTGATGCCGGCCGACCCGGCGACCCAGAAGCTGTCGAAGCGGTCGGCCTCGAACGCCGTTAGGCCGATGACCACGAACAGCACCAGGACGCTCAGCTTGATCAGGACCATGATCGTGTTGACCCTGGCCGACTCGCTGGTTCCACGGATGAGCAGGATCGTGCAGAGGAAGACCAGCACGATGGCCGGCAGGTTTATCAGGCCGGTTGTGTCATCGTCGACGGGGATCGGGGAGTAGGACAGTGCGTCCGGCAGCGTGACTCCGACCGTCTTGTCGAGCAGCTCGTTAAAGTAGCCGCTCCAGCCAACGGCGACGGCACTGGCCGCGACGCCGTACTCCAGCAGCACGCACGCCGCGATCACCATCGCCACCAGCTCACCCATGGAGTGGTAGGCGTAGGAGTACGTCGACCCGCTGACCGGGATCGCGCTGGCCAGCTCGGCATAGCAGATTGCCGATAGGCCGGCAGCGAGGCCGGCCAGCAGGAAGGCCACCACCACCGCCGGACCGGCGATGGGCACCGCCTCCGGTAGCACGAAGAAGATGCCGGTGCCGACCGTCGCCCCGACACCGATCATCATCAGCGCGAAGGTGCCGAGGGTCCGACCCAGCTCGGGCCCGGCGTGCTTACCCTGGTGTTCTTCCGGGTGCGACTTGGCGAGTGGCTTCTTCCTGGTCAGCTGTTCCCGCAGGCTGACACTCATGCGACCACCCAACATCCGATGCCACGCGACATTAAAAGCTTCACCCCTCGGAGGAAAGGATTGTCAGACAATCCCGCCAAATGGACGCGACCGACGAGCATAGTACGTTCAAAGGCCGTGATGCGGAAGCATGCGAGACCTCCAGCCTGTCCTCCGACACTCGGCGGCGGACAATTGAAACGACTATACTTCGAAGGCTACGAGGTTGACAGGCTGGGTGTGAGTGTTGGGTATCCCACGTGAGAGCATTACCGGGACCTGCATGCGGCAGTCGAAGGCAAATAGGAGAAGCGTCATGAAGAGCAATACGAAGCTCGCGTTGGTGCTCGTGCAACCATTGTTGTTGACAGTTTCCTTATTGGCGTTCGCCGAAACCTATGACGGCTTCAACAGGTCAAGGTGGCAGATTCTGGTGGAAGGATCGAATCTCGTAATCAAAGAAACCAACAACAGGCTGGAAATTCTTCTGCCCGCGGATTCCATGGAATCACCCATTTCAGGTACGTTTATCGGGAGTCATACGAGCGTATGCAAGCTGCGGGGTGATTTTGACTTGCGGGTCAACTATTCCTTGCCCGAGTTTCCCGAATTCAATGGCGTTCGAGTCGGATTGAGCGTAACGGAATCTTCGAATCCCTTGGTCTCTCCTCGAGCGATCGAGCGGACCAGCTTCAGCCACCACGACGTATTCCCGGCAGGCGAGGTCTACCTGACCGATTTCGGGGGCGTTATTGCGACGACGGTTCCTACTGCCGATTTGTTTGGAAGGCTGCGACTGGAGCGGGTGGGGAATGTCCTGACCGGCTTTTACTTTGATTCGCAGCTGGGCGACTGGCAAGCAGTCTCGTCAGCGAATTATACGACCGGAGACGTCGCCTTTTCGATCGTTGCGTGGAGTCACGACTATGCGTTTGACGACAGGGACGTAAGAGTCGCGTTCGACAGGGTTTTCCTAAAAAGTGGACAATGTAAGCGCTGATCGAGTGTCGGCGCGGGTCCGTTATCCGACCATGTAGTTGCGCATGGGATACCGGCCGCTCTGCGCAAGCATCGCCTGCCGATCGAAACTCGCCTTATGGCCTTCGGGTTTCTCCGAATGAATGCGCTTGAGCATGCTGAAAGCTCGCCGCCGCAGGTCGAGCATGAACGGCTTCATGGCATCTGTCGTCTCGATGTCTGCGCAGTTGATCATGCAACAGTAGAGGCTGAAGTACTGGGAATAAATGCGCCGGTACTCACGCATCAGTTTGGTACTGACAGCATCGTCCATTACGTCAATCAGGTGATCGGCGGATACTCCGCTCGAAACCGCAAGCGTATACTGGCGGTGTTCCGTCAGGATCGCATTCCTCATGTCACGCGGCCCGTAGAACGTGTTGAACAGCCTGCCCCGTTCTTCGCCGCCGATCCGATGATCACGAATGTGGTCGATCAAAGCGCGCCGGTGCAATTGACGGACCTGGACGTCGCGGAGGGCGAAGATCTGGGGTGTACGGCGACCCTGTTCCGAAACCGGGAGCAACAGCTCGGCATGCCGCGACTCCCACAGTCGATGGCAGCGATGATCTTCAAGTATGTCCTTCGCAATCCGGCTTTCACGGCGATGCCCGCTCTCTGCTTCGTCAGAAAGCGCTCGTTCCGATTCGTCCATCAGGCGTTTGTGGCGGCGTGACTGGTACCGCAACATCGCTCAACCCCGCGGGCGTGCTTTCGCGCCCCTGTTTTTGTCAATTCGCCCTGTACGACCAACCATAGCCCGGTCGGCTGCAATGCACAAGTGACAAGAGTTTGACAATCAAATGTGGAGCAGCTGGCACATTACTGCGCGTTGTCTACCGGATCGTGCGGTCGGCGCGGATGAAAATCCAAAGGATTGCGCTTAGGACCGCGAACGCGGTCCCTGTGAGCATCGCGACGGGCCAGCCCAGTGTACTGGCGGTCAGCGGGACAAGCAGGGCATTGACGAATCCGATGCCGTTTCCGCCTGTATTCATGACGCCGCAGGCTGCAGCGGCGTTTCGGCCGCCGACGCTGATCGCAGCCGCCCAGAATGGGCCTTCGGTCAGTTGGTTGAAGAAAAACGAGAGGGCCAGGCAGCCGACCGCAATCCAGACGTTCCCGCTCAGTGCGCCGATCGCCAGGAACAGACCGGAGAACAGCACGGCGACGATGGCGGGTACCGCGCAACCGAAGCGCATTCCATAGCGCCGGCACGCCGCATCACAGATGAGTCCGCCAAGGGTCGCGCCGATCGCCGCAGCGATCCACTGCACGGACGTCGCATAGCCAGCCTGATGACTGGCGAAATCGCGCACGTTCGCCAGGTAGTAGAACACCCAGTTGAACATCAAATAGAAGATGTAGTTCATGCTTGCGTAGGCAAACAACAGCAGCCATACGTCACGATTGCGCAGCACCGTGCGCCAGGACGGCGCTTCTGCCTGCGGGTCGTGTACCGCGTCCCGCCCGCGCTGAATCCAGTCGATCTCGGCCTGGTTTACCGACGGATGTTCCGCCGGCAGGTCGCGAACATACCACCACCAGAACACGAGCCCGACAAGCGAAAGCGGCGAGAGCAAGAGAAAAGACATGCGCCAGCCGAACTGCTCGAGGAGGAACGGCAATGCAGCTGCGGTCACGAAGGTCCCCACCGTCAGCCCCGTGCTGGACAATCCGTTCGGTAATGCCCATTGGCCGATCGGAAACCAGCGCTCTACGACACCGCCGGTGATCGGATAGATCGGGGCGTGAACCGCACCGACCAGGAAACGGACGACGATCAGCGAGACGACCGTGAGCGTCATCGACCCACCGGTCTCGCCGGGTACCAGGGCGGTGACGACGGTCAGGATTCCCCAGAGGAGGAGGCACACCGCCATTGCACGCCGTGGCCCGGCGACGACCCCGAACACACCGCCGGGGAACTGAAAGATTGCATAGCCGGCTGCAAAAGCCGCGAGTATGTAGCCGAGCTGTTGCTCGCTGATGCCCAGGTCGGACATCATCGTCGGGCCGGCAGTTGAAACGTTGTAGCGAAGGGCGTAGGAGATGAAGCTGGCGGCTATCAGCAGTCCGAGGATTCGCCATCGAACATTGGTTGCGGTCGAATCACCCGGTATGGTCAAGTCTGCCTTCGCCCTGGAATCCAGCCTATTTGCCGCGCCTAGTGTGCCAGACGGATTGCGCCCGCACAAAGCATCAAGCGACAGGTGTCGGCGAGACGGTATGCAATGCTGAGCTATCGCCACGAATTCCACGCAGGCAGTCACGCAGACGTGTTCAAGCATGTCGTGTTGTGCGAGCTGTTGCGTTACCTGACGGAAAAGCCGAAGCCACTCTGCTACGTCGATACGCATGCAGGTGCCGGTCAATATGAACTCGGACGGCGCCCGGACTCCGGCGCGGAGGCCGCGACCGGCATCTTTAGGCTGTGGGGCGTGCCGGACCTGCCGCCGACCGTACAGCGTTACCTCGGTCTCGTAGCTGCAGCCAATCCGTCCGGTGAACTATGGAGATATCCGGGCTCGCCGTTGCTCGCCGCTGCGATGCTCCGAAGGGACGATCGACTTTGGCTCAGCGAGCTGCATCCGGCCGATCATGCGACGCTGCTAGAGGTCCTCGGACAACGCGACCCGCGGGCGCGTATCGAGCAGCGCGACGGCCTGGCATGGCTGCGGGCCCTGCTGCCGCCCTTGCCGCGACGCGGCCTGGTGTTGATAGACCCGAGTTTCGAGGTCAAGAAGGAGTACCTTGATGTCGCGGCAGCCATAGTCGATGCCCGGCGTCGATTCGAGAGCGGTGTTTATGCAGTCTGGTATCCGCTGCTGCGACTGCGTGCGGCAGCCGAGTTTCCGGCCGCGTTCGAACGCGTTGCAGGTGCCAGTTGGCTGCATGCCCGGTTCTGGGTTCGTCATCCGACGGAAACAGGCCTGTACGGCAGCGGCATGTTCGTCGTGAATCCGCCATACACGCTGGCCGCAACGCTCGAATCGGCGCTCCCGCGACTCGTCGAATTGCTCGCTCAAGATTCCGGTGCGGGTTATTCCGTGGACAGCCGACAGGCCTGACTGACAGCGCTTCGATCTGGCCAAGCCCCGGCAAGCCGGCCACAATATCGGCATGGCGCCCAACAGCTTGTTCGCGCACTGCCGGCGGCAATTCGTCGGCCTGATCGCGGTGGCAGCACTGGCCGGTTGCGACAGGCCGGTCGCGGAGCAAGTACCAGCACCCAATCCTGACACTGCGACCGCAGCAACCGACTCCGCCAGCGAGGCGGCCGAGATCGAGCCAGGTACGGTCGACCCTGTCGATCCCGGCGGGGCTGGCGGCGGCCACGACGTGACCGGGGAGCCTGCGCCGGCAACCTTCGAACAGCTCTGGCAAACCTGGTCCGGCGATCTCGACGCTATGGTCGATCGCCGCGTCATCCGGGTTGTGGCGCCCTATGGCGGCTACCAGTTCTACTATGACGACGGCAAGCCGCGCGGCGCCACCTGGGAGCTCCTGCAGCGCTTCGAGCAGTATGTGAACGGTGAGGCAGGGACCGGCAAGCTCAAAGTGCACGTCGTTGTCATTCCACTCGGACGTGACCAGCTGATCCCGGCCTTGCTCGAGGGACACGCCGACCTCATTGCCGGCGACCTGACGATCACCGAGGATCGTTCTGACCTGGTTGCTTTCGCTCGTCCGCTGCTCGACAAGGTAAATGAGGTGATCGTGACCGGCCCGGGAATGGCCGAACTCTCATCTATCGACGATCTTTCGGGCCGGCAGGTCGTCGTGCGGGCATCGAGCAGTTATTTCGAACACCTGCAGACACTCGTGGCGGACTTCGAGAGCCGTGGCCTCGAATCGCCGCAGATCGTGGAGGCCGACGAAATACTCGAGGCCGAAGACCTGCTCGAAATGGTGAACAACGGCATGATTCCGATGACCGTCATGGACGACTACAAGGCCGAGTTCTGGAAATCAGTGTTCCCGGACATCACGATACGCAACGATCTCGTCATCAATGCCGGCGGCAGCATTGCGTGGGCTATGCGTCCGGATAATCCAGAGCTTGCCTCTATGGTCGACGACTTTCTCGCGAAGTACGGCAAAGGTACGATGATCGGCAACGATACCTACAACCGGTATCTCGCCGACGCCAAGTCGATTCGGTGTTCGCATGGGCCGAAGGCGATCGAAAATCTGCAGGCATTGGTCGGCATCTTCCAGAAGTACGGCGAGGAGTACGATTTCGACTGGCTTATGCTTGCAGCCCAAGGGTTTCAGGAATCCGGCCTGCAGCAGGACCGGCGCAGCCCGGCCGGCGCAATCGGTATCATGCAGATCAAACCGTCGACGGCGAAGGATCCCAATGTCGCGATTGGCGACATCGACTCCGCTGACGGGAACGTTCACGCTGGGGCCAAGTACATGCGTTTCCTCGCCGACCGGTATTTCCCGATCGACGACCATGAAAAAGTGGACCGGTGGCTGTTCAGCCTGGCCGCCTACAATGCCGGCCCGGCGCGCGTCGCACAGCTTCGGAAAGAGGCGGGTGCCAGTGGCTACGATCCCGACAAGTGGTTCAACAACGTCGAAATCGTCGCTGCGCGCCGCATTGGCCCCGAGACCGTTACCTATGTGAGCAACGTGTTCAAGTACTTCGTCGGCTACGAGCTCACGATGAAGCGAGCGATCCAGCGGTCCGCGCGTTACGACGACGAACTCTCGGGTTGCCGCTCCGTGACCGGCTGACGTATACTCCGGCGCCAGTGCACGGGTGGCATTGACTCGCGGGGCGTCAGCCGCGGGACGGAGCAGACCCACGCTACCGGGGCCAGCAGGTGTGTCCCGCGGTAGGTAAAGCCCCGCTCAAGGGGCTTTTTGTTGCCCGATGGCGGCCGGATTGCCGGTTGGCCGACAGGGACTGGAATGGGCCGAAGGCCCATTTTTTGTTTTTGAACAAGGACTTGAAGTAGTACGACGTGACGGGCGAAGAGCTTCGCGGACTGCTCGAGCCGGCCATCGAACGGCTCGGCTACGAGTTGACCGATCTCGAGCTGCGATTCTCGGGACGGCTAGGTGTGCTGCGCCTGTTCATCGACCGGCCTGCCGGCGTCGGGCTCGATGACTGCGAGAAAGTGAGTCGCGCGGTGAGTGCGCTCCTCGACGTCGAAGACCCGCTACCGGGGCGTTACAACCTCGAGGTGTCCTCACCGGGCCTCGACCGCAAGTTGACAAAACCTGCACATTTTCAAAGATTTACCGGAGAAATCTTGAAAGTGCAGATGCGTTTCCCGATCGAGGGACGTCGCCGTTTCCGCGGCCGGCTGCTCTCGGCGGACGACAGGAACATTGTGCTGGAGGTGGATGGCACGCAACACAGCCTGCCGCTGTCGACGATCGACAGCGCGCGCCTGGTACCCGATGCGTGAGGCCGTCCGACCGGACTGGAGTAAGAAGTAATGAGCAAAGAAATTCTGATGGTGGTCGATGCCGTGTCCAACGAAAAGGGCGTGGAGAAGAAGATCATCTTCGAGGCAATCGAGGCGGCACTCGCGTCCGCCACACGTCGCAAGCATGGCGAGGACATCGACGTTCGCGTCGCGATCGACCGTGCCAGTGGCGATTACGAGACGTTCCGGCGCTGGCTGGTCTTTGCCGACGAATCGACCGAACTCGAGTTTCCGGATCGGGAACTGCGGATGATCGACGCGGTCGACCTCGACCCGGATGCCCAGCCCGGTGGCTACGTTGAAGAACCGATGGAATCGGTCGACTTCGGACGGATCGCGGCGCAGACGGCCAAACAGGTCATCGTGCAAAAGGTTCGCGAGGCCGAACGCGAACAGGTCGTCGAGGACTACAAGGACCGCGAGGGTGAAATGCTGTCGGGCCTCGTCAAGCGCGTCGACCGCAATGGCGTTTACATCGACCTGGGCGGAAATGCCGAAGGTTTTGTGGCACGTGAGCAGATGGTGCCGCGCGAACCAGTGCGCCCGCAGGATCGCATCAAAGCGCTGCTGACCGAGGTGCGTTCGGAGCCACGCGGTCCGCAACTGTTCATGACCCGTACGTCGCCGAAGTTCCTGATGGAGCTGTTCAAGATCGAGGTGCCCGAGATTGGTCAGGGTCTGATCGATATCCTGGGCGCCGCGCGCGATCCGGGGCTGCGCGCCAAGATCGCCGTGCGCAGCAACGACAATCGCATCGACGCCGTCGGTGCCTGTGTAGGCATGCGTGGTTCGCGCGTGCAGGCGGTGTCCAACGAACTCGCCGGTGAGCGTGTGGATATCATCCTGTACGACGACAACCCTGCACAGTTCGTGGTCAATGCCATGTCTCCGGCGGAAGTCGTGTCCATCGTCGTGGACGAAGACTCACACAGCATGGATATCGCCGTCGAGGAGGACAAGCTGTCCCAGGCCATCGGCCGCGGCGGACAAAATATTCGCCTAGCCAGCGAGCTGACCCGCTGGGAATTGAACGTCATGACCGCCGCCGATGCCGAGCAGAAGAGCGAGTCGGAGACTCGCGAGCTGATCGAAATGTTCTCGAAACAGCTGGACGTGGACGAGGAGATCGGCCTCATCCTGGTCCAGGAGGGCTTTTCGACGATCGAGGAGGTGGCATACGTACCGACGTCGGAACTCGTGGACATCGAGGAGTTCGACGAGGACATCGTCACGGAATTGAGGAATCGTGCCCGCGACGTGCTGCTCACGCAGGCCATCGTCAAGGAGGAGAAGATCGACGAGGCCGAGCCCGCCGAGGATCTCCTCAGTCTCGAGGGAATGGACAAGGGGCTAGCCTACCAGCTGGCCAGCAACGGCGTCGTTACCCGCGAGGATCTTGCCGAACTTGCTACCGACGATCTGCTCGAAATTCGGCAGATGGATGCCGGTCAAGCCGCTGCGCTCATCATGAAAGCGCGTGAGCACTGGTTCGAAGCCGAACAACAGGCATAAGTCGCGCGCGACAGGCCGTCGTCGTCGACCGGAGTCAAAGAATGGCAGATGTAACAGTTGAACAATTTGCAGACGTGCTGAAGGTGCCGGTAGAAAAACTGCTGTCGCAGCTCGACGAGGCTGGCATCAAGGTCCGTAACTCGAGCGACACCATCAGTGACGATGCGAAGCTTGAACTGCTGACGCATCTTCGCCGAAGCCATGGCCGCGGGGACTCCGCCGGCGTCGATGCGGCGCCTCCGAAGATCACGCTCAAGCGCAAGTCGCAGTCCGAACTGAGGCTGTCCGGTGCGCAGGGCCGGTCGCGAACCGTCAACGTCGAAGTCCGCAAGAAGCGCACGTATATCAAACGCAATGTGCTCGAGGAGCAGACGCAGAAGGAGCAGGAGGAACTGGACCGGCAGCGTCGCGAGGCCGAACAGGAGGAGGCGGCGAAGCGCGCCGAACAGGAGCGCATCGTAGCGGAAAAAGAGGCAGCAGTTCGCGCCGAAGTGGAGAAGCTCGAGCGCGAGGAACGTGCGCGACGTGACGCCGAACAGGAAGCACGCGATGCGGCGGCGCTTGCCGTGCGATCAGCGGCGGAGGAGCAGGCGCGGGTGGAAAAGGCGGAGCAGGACGCACGCAGCCGGCGACAGAAGGAAAAGGGCAAGGGCACGTCGAAACATTCCGATACCAAGTATGGCCGCAAGGAACTGCACGTGGCCGGCGACAAGAGCGGGCGCCGCAAGCGCAAGGCGCCCTTGCGCCGTCGGCCGGTGGCTCTAGGCGCCGATTCGCAGCATGGTTTCGAGAAGCCGACGGCGCCCGTCGTGCGTGAAATACAGATTCCGGAAAGTATCGCCGTATCCGAGCTCGCACAGCGCATGGCCGTCAAAGGCAACGAGGTCGTGAAGGTGCTGTTCAACATGGGTGCCATGGTGACGATCAACCAGGTGATCGACCAGGACACCGCCACGCTGGTCGTGGAGGAAATGGGACATGTGCCCAAGCCGATTTCGAATGCCGACATCGACGAACAGTTGCTTGCCGACGAAATGCCTAAGGTTGACGCGGGCAATGCGTTGCCGCGCTCACCGGTGGTCACCATCATGGGTCATGTCGATCACGGCAAGACCTCACTTCTCGACTACATCCGGCGAACCCGGGTGGCCGCGGGCGAAGCCGGAGGCATTACCCAGCACATCGGCGCTTATTCCGTCGAGACCGAGCGCGGCAAAGTCACGTTTCTCGACACACCAGGCCATGCGGCGTTCACGGCCATGCGCGCCCGTGGTGCACAGGCAACAGACATCGTCGTGCTGGTCGTCGCCGCGGACGATGGCGTGATGCCGCAAACCGTCGAAGCCATTCAGCATGCGCGGGCTGCCGACGTTCCGCTGGTTGTCGCGATAAACAAGATCGACAAGGAAAATGCCGATCTGGACCGTGTCAAGAACGAACTGTCGCAGCACCAGGTGATATCCGAGGAGTGGGGCGGCGAGAACCTGTTCGTCTACGTATCGGCGCTTACGGGCGAGGGTATTGACAGGCTGCTCGAGTCCATACTGCTGCAAGCCGAACTGATGGACCTCAAGGCAGCCTTCGATGGCCCGGCACAGGGCATTGTCATCGAGTCGAGCCTCGAGAAAGGCCGCGGCGCCGTCGCCACTCTGTTGGTCCAGTCAGGCACGCTCAACCATGGCGACATGATCATCGCCGGCGAGGAATACGGCCGCATTCGGAACATGTTCGACGAGGCGGGTCAGTCGCTCAAATCCGCGGGCCCGTCGCAGCCTGCGGTCGTGCTCGGACTGTCCAAGACGCCGAGCGCCGGAGACGATTTCCTGGTCGTCAAGAACGAACGCAAGGCCCGGGAAGTTGCGGAGTTCAGGCAGGCGAAGACTCGCGACGCGAAGCTGGCCCATCAGCAAGCTGCCAAGCTCGAGGACATGTTCAGCCAAATGAAGGAAGGCGAGGCGGAATTTGTGTCGTTGATCATCAAGTCCGACGTACATGGCAGTGCGGAAGCCTTGCGCGATGCCTTGACCCGGTTGTCCACGGATGAAGTCAAGGTGAAAGTTCTGGGCTCCGGCGTCGGCGGAATCACGGAAACTGATGCGACGCTGGCCGCGGCGTCCAATGCCGTGATCATCGGCTTCAACGTGCGCGCCGATGCGGCGGCGCGTGCAACGATCAAGGAATCAGGCGTCGACGTCCGTTACTACAGCATCATTTACGAAGCAATCGACGACGTGAAATCGGCGCTCAGCGGCCTGCTTGCACCGGAAATCCGGGAGCAGATCGTCGGACTGGCCGAGGTCAAGGAAGTCTTCAAGTCGCCGAAATTCGGCGACATCGCCGGTTGTATCGTCACCGAGGGCTACGTCAAGCGGTCGAACCCGATTCGCGTACTTCGCGACAACGTCGTAATCTTCGAGGGCGAACTCGATTCGCTGCGTCGATTCAAGGATGACGTCAACGAAGTGCGTTCCGGCACGGAATGCGGCATCGGCGTCAAGAACTACAATGACGTCAAGGTCGGTGATCAGATAGAGTGCTTTGAACGCGTCGAAGTCGCGCGCACTCTCGCCTGACAGGAGACACAGGCACGATGCCCCGGGAGTTTTCGCGAAACCAGCGGCTGGGTAACCAGATCCAGCGCGCGCTGGGCGAGTTCCTGAAATCCGAGGTCAAGGACCCGCGGCTGAAAGACGTATCACTGACTGCGGTCGAACTGTCGCGCGACCTCGGCGTCGCGCTGATCCATTTCAGTGTGCTGGACCCCGAGCGGGAGGTCGCGCCGGTGGCAGCGGGGCTGCAAAGTGCCGCGGGTTTCCTGCGCACAAGGCTAGGCCGTGCGATCAAGGTTCGGCATGTGCCGGAACTCCGTTTCGTGCACGACGACAGTGCGAAACACGCAGCCGATATCAGCCGACTGATCGACTCCGCGATTCACGGGGAAGGATCCCTACCCGACGGCGAGCAGGACTGATCCGCGATGCGCGCGAATTCCCCGGATCGGCTGGCGCCGGTCAGCGGCGTGCTGCTCCTGAACAAGCCGGCCGGAATCACTTCGAACGGCGCATTGCAGCGGGTAAAACGGCTCCTTCGCACAAAGAAGGCCGGCCACACCGGTTCGCTCGACCCGGCCGCGACGGGCATGCTGCCATTGTGCTTCGGGGAAGCCACGAAGGTGAGCGCGTTCCTGCTGGGCGCAGACAAGACCTATCGCGTAGTGGCACGCCTGGGCAGCGCCACTGACACGGGCGACGGAGACGGAGTCGTGATGCGGCAAGCGCCGGTGCCGCGGCTTTTTCCGGAAAATTGGGTCGAGCTCCTGAGCGATTTCCAGGGCGAATCCCTCCAGGTGCCACCGATGTACTCGGCATTGAAGAAGGATGGCAAGCGCCTTTACGAACTCGCCAGGCAAGGCCAGGTCGTGGAACGAAAGCCGCGGCCGGTACACCTTCGGACCATCGAGCTGCTCGAAGCGGCGGGAGAACGCCTCGTGTTTCGTGTGCGCTGCTCCAAGGGGACATACATCCGGGTGCTGGTCGAGGACATCGCCGCTCGAGCCGGTACCGTGGCGTATACGCAACATCTGCATCGCGAAAATGTCGCGGGCTTCGAAAACGAATCGATGCTGGATCTCGAATTGGCAGAAGCGCTCGCTGCGGAAAGCCGTGAGCCCCTGATCGAGCGCCTGATACCACCCGACCGGGCACTCGCCGGAATGCCGGCCGTTACGCTCGAAGCCGCTGCGGCGGTCCGCTTTTGCCACGGCGCGACGGTCGGTACCGATGCTCGGCCTGAAGGCGCCCTGGTGCGGGTTTACGGCCCGTCCGGATGCAAGGATTTCCTGGGGGTCGGTGCATGTGCCGGAGATGGCCTGCTTACCCCGAAAAGGGTGTTCGCCGCAGCCTGACTTGCTGTCGCCGACTGCAAATTTAGGCTGTTAATGGACCTTGTCAGGCGCTAGAATACCGCGCTTCAAAAAAGGGCCGAACAAAAAAAGTACGCAGGTACTGTGGAGCAATTGAGAAATGTCACTTTCCAGTGAAGCGAAAACGAAGATCGTTGCCGACTATGGGCGCGGCGAGGGCGATACCGGCTCTCCCGAAGTTCAGGTCGCGTTGCTGTCTGCACGAATAACCGATCTCACCGAACACTTCGGCGAGCATAAGAAAGATCATCACAGCCGTCAGGGCCTCTTGAAGATGGTGAACAAGCGGCGCAAGCTGCTCGACTACCTGAAGTCCAAGGACCAGGATCGCTACCGCGAGCTTATCGAGCGGCTTGGCCTGCGCCGTTAAACAAGGCGCAAATCCCTGCAACAGAGTGACCGAAGTCGACCCTAATACGGGAGCGCGGCCGGTTGCTCGTTGCGCAACGAGAATCAATCGAGCAGAACAACGTGAAAGCAACTACCAAAACCTTCAAATACGGTGAGCACGAAGTCTCACTGAGCACGGGTGCGATCGCCCGCCAGGCCGACGGCGCCGTTCTCGTGGAAATGGCGGATACGGTGGTCCTCGTGACCGCGGTAGCCCGCAGAAGCGCCGATCCGGGCAAAGACTTTTTCCCGCTGACAGTCAACTACCAGGAAAAGACCTATGCTGCGGGCAAGATTCCTGGCGGATTCTTCAAGCGAGAAGGCCGTCCGAGCGAAAAGGAGACGCTGGTCAGCCGGCTCATTGATCGGCCGCTCCGCCCGCTGTTCCCCAAGGGTTTCTACAACGAGGTGCAGGTCATAGCGACAGTCATGTCGCTGAACCCGGACGTCGATGCCGACATCCCGGCCTTGCTCGGCGCGTCGGCGGCTCTCTCCATCGCCGGTATCCCGTTTGCGGGACCGATCGGTGCAGCGAAGGTCGGTTACAAGGATGGCAAGTTCATCTTGAATCCCACGGTTTCGCAGGTCGAGGAGTCGGCCCTGGAACTCGTAGTTGCAGGCACCCGTGACGCCGTGCTGATGGTTGAATCCGAAGCCAATATGCTGTCCGAGGACGTGATGCTGGGGGCGGTCATGTTCGGGCACGAACAGATGCAGGCCGCCATCCGGGCAATTGACGAACTCGTCGCCGAGTCCGGCAAACCGGCATGGGAATGGAAGGCGCCGGCGGAGAATACTGCGCTTGCAGAGGTCGTCGCCCAGCATGCCCGGACGCAATTCAGCGACGCCTACCGAATCATCGACAAGCTGGAGCGGCAGGCCAAAGTCAAGTCCGTGAAGGATGCAGTGCTAGAAAGCCTGGTATCGGCGGGCGAGGAGCCCCGGTTTCTGCCGACGGAGGTGCTCGGCGCTCTTGCGAAGCTCGAGAAGAACGTCGTACGCCAGCGCGTTCTGTCCGGAGAGACGCGTATCGACGGCAGGGATCGCAAGACGGTCCGGCCCATATCGATCGAAGTCGGCGTGCTGCCGCGCGCGCACGGCTCCGCGGTGTTCACGCGTGGCGAAACCCAGGCAATCGTCGTGACGACGCTTGGCACCGGCCGGGATGCGCAGATCATCGATGCACTGGAAGGCGAGTACAAAGAGCCGTTCATGCTGCACTACAACTTCCCGCCATTTTCGGTCGGCGAAACGGGATTCATCGGTTCGCCGAAGCGCCGCGAAATCGGCCACGGCAAGCTTGCGCGCCGCGGCATACAGGCCGTCATGCCGAAGTCGGAAGACTTCGGCTACGTAATCCGAGTCGTGTCCGAGATCACCGAGTCCAACGGTTCGAGCTCCATGGCGACCGTTTGCGGTGCGAGCCTGTCGCTGATGGATGCCGGTGTGCCGGTCAAGGCGCCGGTGGCCGGTGTAGCGATGGGCCTCGTCAAGGAAGGCAATGACTTCGCCGTGCTCACCGACATACTCGGCGACGAGGATCACTTGGGCGACATGGACTTCAAGGTCGCCGGGACCAGGGAAGGCGTCACAGCGCTGCAGATGGATATCAAGATCCAGGGCATCACGCGAGAGATCATGAATATCGCATTGGCGCAGGCGAAGGACGCGCGCCTGCATATTCTCGGGGAAATGGCCAAGGTCATCGACAAGCCCCGCGAAAAGATGTCGGAGTGGGCTCCCACCATCATGACGATGAAGATCGACCCGGAAAAGATCCGCGATGTAATCGGCAAGGGCGGCTCCGTGATTCGCGCAATCACCGAAGAAACCGGCGCAACCGTCGACATCGAGAACGATGGCACGATACGGATCGCTTCCGTTGACGGTGAGTCCGGACGGGAAGCCCGCCGCCGGATAGAGCTGATCACGGCCGACGTGGAAGTCGGCCAGGTCTACGAGGGAAAGGTTGCCCGCCTCATGGACTTCGGGGCGTTCGTCACGATCCTGCCGGGTCGCGACGGTCTCGTGCACATCTCGCAGATTTCAAACGAGCGCGTCGAGAAGGTGAGCGACAAGCTGTCCGAAGGCGACATCGTCAAGGTCAAGGTTCTGGAAGTCGATCGCCAGGGTCGTGTCCGACTGTCGATGAAGGAAGTCGACGCAGCCTGATCTGCGAATCGGTCATGCGAATGCCGGGATGTGCCGTGCACGTCCCGGTTTTTTTTGCTCTGTCACATGCCGGTACGGACGAAATCACGGCGAACTTTCGGCGCAGCGCACTCTTCATCCGAATTAGTTGGAATTAGCCGTAAGTATTTGAAAAATGGTTATTTCTAGCTTGGTACAACGGTGCAGATTAGCAACGCGTCAAAGCCGTAGCGGCGCCGTGCCTCCGCGGTGCCGGCTCACCGCAATGCAATTTCGTTGACGTTGGGACAAAAAAAAATGGCCCCCCGCTTGCGCAGGGGGCCTGCCGTGGGGTATCGACCCCTTCAGGCATCGCAACAGGGGGCGGGGGAGCAATCCCTGTTGCTTATCCCAACCTAGGGCATCCGAACCCCTACTGTCAAGAATAATTCCACGGTCACAAAACCCTTGTGCAGCAGCAACTTTTTGCCGCTCGGTAGTATTTTCGCCGGTTCGGAACCTGGTTGATGATCGCTTGCACGGTGATGTTTCGATCGCCGATTCGTGCATTCAGTCGACCGGCTGTATGGCCGGTACAGTAGTGCGTCCGGCAACTTTGGCGAGACGCCAGTGTCCGAATGCCCAGCCCCAGATTTCTCTCATCGGTGCGTCTGCGAGTTCCGGCGGTGGCGACTGACCGAGCGCTTCCAGTGCGCGATGGATTACCGCCACCGGCCTGTCATTGGGTAGTGCTGCGGCTTGGGTGGCCTTGCTCAGTTTCTGACCGTCGCCGCCGACGGCCACGGGTATGTGTGCGTAGCTCGGGGACGGGTAGCCGAGCAGCTGTTGCAGCCAGACCTGCCGATGGGTCGATTCCAGGAGATCGACACCGCGAACTACCTCGGTGACGCCCTGCAGGTGGTCGTCGACCACAACTGCAAGTTGGTAGGCGGGCAAGCCGTCGCGCCGTCGGACAACGAAATCCCCATAAGCCGAGACTTGTTGCGCGCAGGTTCCCTGCAGCCGGTCCTCGAAGCTGATACTGGTTTCGTCGCAGTGAACGCGGACCGCGCGATCTGCGCCGCTCGCGAGTCCCCGGAATCGGCAAGTGCCTGGATAGATGGGACCCAGCGGACCTGGTTCGGCTTCGCTGACATCCTTACGGGAGCAGTCACAGAAATAGGCGAGGCCGACATCGAACAAGGTAGTTACGGCAGCGGCGTGGAAGGCTTCGCTGGAACTCTGCCAGACAGGAGGATCGTCGGCTACGAAACCGTAGGTTTCGAGCATGGCGAGTATGTTTGCGGCTGCGCCGGGCTGCTCTCTCGGAGGATCGATGTCTTCGATGCGGACGAACCAGCGGCCGCGCTGGCTGCGAGCTTCGAGGTAGCTTGCCATTGCCGCAAGCAGGGAACCGAAGTGCAGAGGACCGGTCGGCGAGGGAGCGAACCGGCCCACGTAGGTCGACGGTTCTCTCATGTCGACCGGCACAACGGTCTAGCGGTAGCGATCGTCCCGATCGCGAAATTGCCGTTCCGCGAGTTCGCGCCGTTCCTGGGCCTCCAGGCACAGCGTGGCGACCGGCCGCGCCTCCAGGCGCTTCAGGCCGATTTCCTCGCCGGTTTCGTCACAATAGCCGTAAGTCCCTTCGTCGATGCGAGCCAGCGCCGAGTCGATCTTGCGCAACAACTTGCGCTCGCGGTCACGGGTCCTGAGTTCGAGCCCGAATTCGGATTCCTGCGTCGCCCGATCGTTCGGGTCCGGGAAATTCGCTGCTTCGTCCTGCATGTGATGGACCGTTCGATCCACCTCGTACATCAGCTCGCGCTTCCAGGATGAAAGTATCCTGCGGAAGTGCTCCAGCTGTGTCGGGCTCATGTAATCTTCACCGCGTTTCGGCTTGTAGGGATCGATCCCGTGAATCGGGCCGCTCAGCAGGCTGGCACGCGACCGCATGGGCGGCCTGATCGGTATTTTTCGTTCCGGTTCGCGCCTCTTGCTGGTCGAACGGGCGCCGGACGCGCGGCGTGCAGATGGGACGGGGCCGGAGTTCTTGCCGGACGGTTTCGGGGTGGCCGCCTTCCTGTTGCTCGATACCTTCGAGCTTACCTTTTTCTGGCTGCCAGCCTTCTTGCTTGCGGCTTTCTTGGCTGCAGGCCTCTTTGGGGCAAGTTTCTTCTTGGTCGTGACCTTCTTGCGATTGGCTGTGCTCGCTTTTTTCTTGGTCGCCGAACTCTTCCGGGATGCAGCTTTGCGAGGCGCGGACTTTCGCGCCGTCGCCTTCTTGGCGGTAGCCGTGGCCTTCTTCCGCTTCCTGCTCGCGGTCGTTTTTGCGGGCATTTCCAACTCCTGCCGGACCGAGAAAAGGCCGGGATTATACATGGCTTCATCGGCCAGGGAAGCCCGATTTTGCCGGGTTTCGGCGGGCTGGCGGCGGTCCTGTCGTTTTGCCGCGACAATCGTTTTGCAGGGCCAATTCCATTACACTACCCGCCTCTCTCTGGCTCTTGGCAAAGCACCCCCCACCGATGCGACTCAGCAAAATCAAGCTGGCCGGCTTCAAGTCTTTTGTAGATCCAACCACCATCACCTTCCCCAGCAACCTCGTCGGCGTCGTCGGGCCCAACGGTTGTGGCAAATCGAACGTCATCGATGCGGTGCGTTGGGTCATGGGCGAGAGTTCGGCGAGCCGCCTGCGAGGCGACTCGATCACTGACGTCATTTTCAACGGCTCGAGCGTCCGCAAACCGGTCGGTGCAGCATCGGTCGAACTCCTGTTCGACAACAACGAGACGACGTTGGAGGGCCAGTATGCGAAGTACGCCGAAATTTCCCTACGCCGTGAGGTAAGTCGGGACGGCATCTCGAACTATTACCTGAACGGCACCCGATGCCGGCGCAAGGACATACAAGGCGTGTTCCTGGGTACTGGCCTCGGCGCACGCAGTTATTCGATCATCGAACAGGGGATGATTTCGAAGATCATCGAGGCGAAGCCGGAGGAAGTCCGTGTATTCGTAGAGGAGGCGGCCGGCATTTCGAAGTACAAGGAAAGGCGCCGGGAGACTTCGAACCGCATCAAACATACGAAAGAGAACCTCGACCGGCTGAGGGACGTCCTCGAGGAGGTCGAGAAACAACTGCGGCACCTGGACCGCCAGGCGAAGACAGCCGAGCGTTACAAGCGATACAAAGACGAGGAGCGGCGCACTTCCGCCGAATTCCTTGCGTTGAAAGCCAGGGCGCTGGACGAACGAACGCATGTGGCGCACGCGGCGTTGTCGGAGCGCAAAACGCGCCAGGAAGCCGTGGTGGCCGAGCAACGGAAGGTGGAATCGAACATCGAGAGTACACGCGTCCAGCAGACCGAACGCAACGATGAGTTTAACGAGATACAAGGCCGCTACTACCGGGTGGGCAGCGAGATTGCACGGCTCGAGCAGGCGATCGAACACGCCCGCGAACTGAAGGAGCGCCAGGAGAAAGACCTGCAGCAGGCCGTACTGGGTGCAGGCGAGATCCTGGAGCACATCAACAAGGACGAAGACGAGATTGCACAACTCGAACTGACACTCAGCGAACTTACGCCCGGCCTCGAGCAGGCGAGGGACAGCGAGATGGCCTCCGTGGAGTCCCTGCGCCGGGCTGAGTCCGCACTGGCGGAATGGCAGGACCGCTGGGACGAACACATGCGCGGGCACAATGAGGCGCAGCAAATCCGGAGCGTCGAGCAAACGCGTTCGGACCAGATTGAGTCGCGGCTGCAAAGTATTGCCGAGCGTCGCCGCAAGTTGGACGAAGCGAATTCCGATTCCAGCCACGATGCACTGAAGGGCGTGCTGGTCGACATGGGCTCGGAAGAGCAGCGCAAGCGGCAGGCGCGCGACGAATTCGACCGGCACCTGGCCGATGTAACCGACAAGGTGCGAAAGTTACGGGAGCAGGATCAGAAGCTTACCAAGCTGGTGGAGGAACGACGTTCGCTGCTGCAAGCTGCGCAAGGACGGTTCGCGTCGCTCGAAGCCCTGCAAAAGGCGGCGCTGGGCGAAGGCGAAGAGAGTATTCAGAAGTGGCTCGAGAGCGAGGGCATCGACGGCAACAGGCGCGTTGCGCAAACCCTGGACGTCGCGGATGGTTGGGAAAAGGCGGTCGAAACGGTGCTGGGCGATTATCTGCAGGCAGTCTGCGTTGACGATATCGAGCCGATTACCGAAAGCATTGCCAGGTTGAAGGCCGGGCAGATTACGGTGCTACAGGCCGGTGGTGCAACTGCAAGCGATAATCTCCACCCGACCCTAATGCAACTGGTGAATCGTGCGCCCTCGGCCATTCAGGATTTGCTGGCCCGGGTGCGCACGGCGGATACACTGAATGCTGCGCTGGCCGTTCGCGAGCTGCTGAACGATGGAGAGTCGGTCATTACGACTGAGGGCATCTGGTTCGGCAAGCAATGGCTGCGCGTGGCACGTGACCAGGACGCGAAGGCGGGCGTTCTGGCTCGTGAGCACGAAATGCGACGCTTGAAAACGGATTTGCGAGAACTGCAAGCGCGTTTCGATAGTGCGCGGAAATTGCTGCAGGACGGACGCACGCGGCTTACCCAACTGGAGGAGCGCCGCGAGGTGGTCCAGCAGGACGCGGCCGCGTTATTGTCGGAGTACTCGGAAGTCAAGGCGGCGCTGGACGCAACCCGATACAAAATGGATCAAGTGGCCGCTCGCCGGCAGGCGATCGTCGAAGAGAGCCGCGAGCTCGACAATGAACGAATTGCCGCTGACGAGCAGCTCCGGGAATCGAAGCGTCGCCACGGTCAAGCCGTGGAAAAGCTTGCGGAACTGGAGGCCGAGACAGCGACGCTAGAGGGCCGCCGGGAAGACCTGCGAAATGAACTGACGCGCGTGCGGAGCCAGACTGAGGAAGATCGGCACGCCGTACAGAGCATTGCAATTCAGTTCGAAAGCCGGCGTTCGAGCAAGGATTCCGCCGCGCAGAACCTTGCCCGAATGCAACGACAGCTCGAGCAATTCCGCAGCCGCGAGCAGGCGATTCGACAACAGCTGGACTTGAGCGAAACGCCCCTTGCGGACAACCGGCTACGCCTGGACGAACAGCTCGCCCATCGGGTTCGTGTCGAGGAAGACCTTACGGCGGCCCGGCGTCGCGCCGACGAAATCGACACACGCCTTAGGGAACTGGATGAGCAACGACTGCAGTGCGACAACGACGTCGACGAAGCACGATCAAAGGTCGGCGAAACCGAACTGGTCGTGCAGGAGTTGCGCGTTCGCCGCGAAGGTCTAGCTGAGCAACTTGGGCAAAGCGGCTACGAGTACGATGCAGTACTGGCCGAGCTCGACGAGTCGGCAACAATCGACGTGTGGGAGAAGAAACTCGACGACATTCGCCGTCGCATCGAACGTCTCGGTCCGATCAATCTTGCTGCGATCGGTGAATTCAAGGACCAGTCAGAGCGCAAGGAATACCTTGACTCGCAGCTCGGCGATCTCACCGATGCGCTTGCGACTCTCGAAGGCGCGATTCGAAAGATCGACCGGGAGACCCGCACTCGATTCAAGGAAACCTACGACAACATCAATCTCGGTTTCCAAAAGCTTTTCCCGAAGTTGTTCGGGGGGGGGCATGCCTATCTCGAGTTGACCGGCGATGACCTACTGGCGGCTGGCGTGACATTGATGGCGCGTCCGCCCGGCAAGCGGAACAGCACGATTCACCTGCTGTCCGGCGGGGAGAAGGCGTTGACTGCCGTTGCACTCGTGTTCGCGATATTCGAGCTTAACCCGGCTCCGTTTTGCATGCTCGACGAGGTCGATGCGCCACTCGACGACGCCAACGTAGCCCGATTCTGCGATATCGTGGAAGAAATGTCGGATCGCGTTCAATTCGTTTTCATCACGCATAACAAGGTGACGATGGAACTTGCGCGCCAATTAGCCGGCGTAACGATGCAAGAGCCCGGCGTGTCGCGATTGGTCTCCGTCGATCTCGACGAAGCGGTGAAGATGGCAGCGAGCTGAGTCCAGATGGACGGAATGCGCTGGCTGCTTCTTTTGATCGGATTCCTGGTAATCGGCTGCGTCTATTTGTACAGCCGACGAACGCCGAAGGCCGAAATCAAAGGACGGATACGCGGGCTGCGTCGCGAGCCAACGCTGGACGCAGACCTGAATAAAGGTTCCGAGCCGGAATCCGGCGATACGCTTTGGCCGGAAATTTCTGTTGCAAGCGATGACGGAGAATTGCCGGCGCCGATTCCGGATGCCTCGGATGAGCCGGCTCCGCAGGTGCCGCAGAAGATTGTTGCAATACGTATTATCGCCCGCGGCGGCGGTACCTTCCGTGGCGATGAGCTGATTCTAAACTTGCGTGGCGTCGGAATGCGGCATGGCAAGTTCGGCATATTTCACCGGTTCGAGGAAAGTGACGACGAGCACGCCATTTTCAGCGCCGCGAGTTTGATCGAGCCGGGCAGTTTCGACCTCGCAAACATTCGTGACCAGGAGATACCGGGAATCAGCCTGTTTGCAGTCCTGCCCGGACGAATGTCGGGCGTCGAAGCATTCGACATGATGATGGCTGCGGCACGCACACTTGCCCCGGCGCTGAACGGGGAACTCCTGGACGAGTCGGGGAGCACTCTCAGTATCCAGCGCGAGCGCTACATGCGCGAGGAGATTGTGCAGTACGAACACCGCCACAAAGTTGCCTAGGTTGAGCGCCGTGAGACCGTCCGGTGCCGGCAAAGAATAAAGTCTCAGAGCGAATTGACACGCTGCGCGAGCAGATTCGCTACCATAACTATCGCTACCATGTGCTGGACGATCCGGAGATTCCGGACTCCGCGTACGATCGCCTCATGCGTGACTTGCAATCGCTCGAGCAGGCGCATCCCGAACTTATCAGTAGCGACTCACCAACGCAGAGGGTAGGGGCCGAGCCCATTGTGGCATTCGGCGCTGTCAAACATAGTTTGCCGATGTTGTCGCTGGAGAACGCATTCAGCGAGCAGGAACTGATCGACTTCAATCGACGCATTCGTGACAAGCTCGAGCTGACGGAAGGTGACCCTCCGGTAATGTACGCGGCCGAGCCCAAGCTGGATGGGGCGGCGGTTAGCCTGCTCTATCAGGACGGGCGGTTGACCAGGGGTGCCACCCGGGGCGACGGCACGACTGGCGAAGACATCACGCACAACGTCCGTACGATCGATGGAGTGCCGTTGCGACTGCGCGGATCGGATTTCCCATCGGTGCTGGAGGTCCGGGGAGAGGTATTCATGCCACGTGCCGGCTTCCTGGATTACAACAAGGAAGCGGCAAAGACCGGCGGCAAGATTTTCGTGAATCCGCGGAACGCAGCGGCCGGAAGCTTACGGCAGCTGGATCCCAAACTCACTGCGCAACGCCCGCTCGATATCTATTTGTATGCGGTGGGCCATGTCGACGGCGGATCCTTGGCGGATCGGCAAAGCTTGGTCTTGGACCAGCTGCAGACCTGGGGACTGAAGACCTGTCCGGAACGCAGTGTGGTGTCCGGAGTCGATGGCTGCCTCGAGTATTACGAGCGTATCGGTGCCAGCCGCGCGGACCTGCCTTACGACATCGATGGCGTCGTCTACAAGGTGGACAGGATCGCGGACCAGCGGGAACTCGGATATGTATCACGCGCTCCGCGCTGGGCGATCGCGCACAAATTCCCGGCACAGGAGGAAATGACGGTCGTCAAAGCCGTTGAATTTCAGGTTGGGCGAACCGGAGCACTGACACCTGTAGCCAGGCTGGAACCGGTGTTCGTCGGTGGTGTGACGGTTAGCAACGCGACATTACACAACATCGATGAATTGCATCGCAAAGACGTGCGCGTGGGAGACACGGTGATCATCAGGAGAGCAGGTGATGTGATTCCTGAGGTTGTGCAAGTCGTGTCGGCACGACGACCCAAAAAGTCAAAGGCTGTGAAGTTGCCTGACCAATGTCCTGTTTGCGGATCGGCAGTTGCAAAAGAGGAGGACGAGGCGGTTGCCCGTTGCACGGGCGGACTGGTATGTCCGGCGCAGCGCATCGAGTCGCTCAGGCATTTCGTTTCGCGGCGTGCAATGGACATCGAGGGACTAGGCATCAAGTTGATCGAACAGCTCGTTAGCCTCGACCGACTGCGAACACCGGCGGATATTTACGAACTGAATGTCGACGAACTTGCGGGCCTTGAACGCATGGGGGAAAAGTCGGCAAGCAAGCTGACCTTAGCCATCGAGAAGAGCAAACAGTCGACTTTGGCGCGATTTCTGTACGGCCTGGGCATTCGCGACGTTGGTGAAGCCACCGCAGGGTCGCTTGCGGCACACTTCGGAAAGCTTGAATCGTTGTTGAATGCATCGGAGGATGAATTGCAAAAGGTCGCAGACGTCGGGCCGGTCGTTGCATCTCGAGTCGCGGCCTTCTTTGCGGAGAAGCATAATCGGGACGTCATCCGAGACTTGTTGCGCGCGGGTGTCACGTTGCCGGTTTCGGGTGGGGCGTTGATCCCGGGCGAAGGAAGGCTTGACGGCAAGACCTTTGTAATTACAGGTACGCTCGCCGGGATTACCCGCGACGAAGCGAAAGCGATGATTCAGGCGCACGGCGGAAAGGTTGCCGGCAGCGTTTCGGCAAAAACAGACTATGTAGTCGCCGGCGAAAAACCGGGCTCAAAGCTGGACAAGGCGCAATCTTTGGGCATCGCGGTCATCGACGAAGACAGGTTGCGATCGCTCATAAGTGATTGATCTGTTTATCGGTTTTAGTCCGGCGCGCCACCTCTGGCCACCTCCGGTCGGGCATTTTTCCATATCTTGCTTAGATTCAAACCAAGACACTTTTCTTGCCGTATGTGGAGACTTGGGCAGATTTTCCCATACGCTGGTTTTTGCTAGCGAAAGTTAAGGGACCTGAATATATTGACCACGCATGCAAGACCAAATTCAAAAACAAATTCTTGATGCATTCTTCGTCGTCTTACGACCCATAGCCAAAATTCTACTTCGCTACGGCATTGGTTTCCGTGAATTCGCGGAAGTCGCGAAGTCCGCGTTCGTGGATGTTGCTTCGACCGAGTACGGCATTCGAGGGAGGCCGACGAACATGTCTCGAGTTGCGGTAATGACTGGTTTGACTCGAAAAGAGGTACGGCGACTTCGCGAGCAGCTGGAATCGGGGGAGGTCTTTGTGTCTAGGAAGTACACCCCGTTAAGTCGAATATTGCATCGCTGGCAATCTGAAACAGACTTCTTGGATCACCACGGTCGCCCTACGATCCTCCCGTTTTCCGGGAACGGAGTTACGTTCTCGGAACTTGTTCGACGGTATGCGGGAGACATACCGCCTGGCGCAATTCGGACAGAGTTAAAGCGACTAGGTGCAATCCTTGAAGATGACGAGGGAAATCTTCACCTGGTGCGGCGTGATATTCACGCGCAGGTTGGACATGAGAATGTCAGCCTGTCCTTGCTTCATGGCGCCTATGCAATCCTTGAGAATATTGCACATAACAATGATCCGAAGCGCAAAGAACCAACGTGGGTACAAATGACCGCATTTACGGAGGATATCAGTAGGTCAGATATTGTACGCGTGCGTCGGATATGTACCGATAGGGCAAAGGACGCAATTGAGGCATACGATTACATGTTTTCGGGCTTCGAGCGCAATCAAGTTGGCGGCGATACGGAAACTGATCAGGTGCCAGTTGCAATGGGCGTGTTTTACTTTGAAGAACGCGATCCAAATTCTCTTCGCATTTGGAAGCATACGAGGTCCGCTCACATTGGTCTTGTTCCGACCCGCGCCAAGGGCGTAGTCGAAGGATAGCGATTCGGAGCACTTTGAATCGCCCGGGATTTCTCGGAAGCTCTATTCTTTGAGAGAATAGAGCACTAAAGGCGGAAAAACGATATCTCCCAGTGTCTTGGGAGCGGGCGATTCAGTCGATATCGACTGGTATGTCATACCGTAGAGCGCCTCATGCGCAGGCTCGGTATTAACGGTGCCTACTGGGCGACGGTGCCGAATCTCGGCGGCGAGCAGCCGGCGGCCCGGTCGATCAGGTCTTCGCTGGATCAGCGCCCAACCGGTTAAGGGTGGCGGACATCATATGCGCCGCGATCTGGCGCGGCCCGTAGGTTGGCATATCAATAAACGGCTGCTAAAACGGATCGGCATGTCCCGCTGCCGGAGATCGAGGCTGCCTAATTCCCACAACAAAATCGTCAGGCTATGCTGGCCTGACTCACACCAACGAGACTCTGAAGAATTCGGGGTGTTTTGGCCAATACCTCCAGATACGATGCCCTGGGTGTCGGGCGGCTCTTGATCCGCTACCAAGGGCGACTGGCGTCAACAGTCATGCACCGAACCAACTCACTTGAATTGCAGTGGGAAGGAATGGAATGTTTAGTATGAGACGACTAGGAATGACTCTTGCTTGTACCATTCTAGCCGTCTGCATGACGCCGAGTTGCTATAACGCTGGCGATGACAGCGGACTCTTGCTTAACCGCAGCATAAACGCCGATCCAGATTCACTGGATCCGCACGAGTATTCCGGCAGCGATGCGGCGACGGTCTTGTACGATATCGGCGAAGGTTTGCTTACGGTTGATGAATACGGTCAGGTGACGGGGGGAATTGCTGAAAAGTGGCATGTGCTAGATGGTGGGAAAACACTATTGTTTGAATTGCGTAGTGGACTGAAGTGGTCCAATGGAGAGGTAATTGATGCGGATGAAATAGTTCGGTCATTTCAACTTCTCGTAGATCCTGTAACGGCGTCGCCAAGTTCGCATAATGCATCGGCAATTCGGAATGCATTGAAGATTATTGGCGGAGACCTTTCTCCAGTCGAATTGGGATTGTCCAAAGTTGACTCGAATTCAATACGGATCGACCTAGAGCAGGCGACGCCATATTTTCTCGAACTCCTAACCCACCCGTCGATGCAGATTAGGCACGCGAACGTTTCAGAAGACGCTCGCCAGGCATCTGCCCTAGTGACGAATGGAGCCTATAGGGTAGAAGAAGTTGTGCTCGGGTCCAGTATTGCGTTAGTTAAGAACGAAAATTACTGGAACGCGGACAACGTCAAGATTGAGCGGGTGCTATATCACATAGTGGCTCAGGAAGTGGAACCATTTCGATTTGAGGCAGGTGAGATTGACGTAACTGACAATGTTGCCGAGTCATACTTTGACAAGTATCAGAAGAATAGCCCGCACCTTCTGCGAGTCGCGCCAACATTGGGTGTTTACTATTATGGAATTAATCTCGCGCGCGAACCATTTAGGAGCCATCTTGCACTTCGGCGCGCGTTGTCCTTGTCAATCGACAGGGTCGCACTGGTGGAAAAGGTATTGGGGAGAGGAGAACTGCCAGCGTATGCGGTAGTGCCTCCTGGTGTCCAAGGATATCGTGATAGCTCATCAAGCCCTATGTTTAGCCAAAGGGATAGGGAAGCAGAGGCCGTACGACTCTTTTCAAAAGTGAATTTGCCGAAGGACGACAATGAGATTGAACTACGATTCAACACCGGCGGCGGACATGAGCGGATAGCGACGGCTATCGCAGCAATGTGGCAAGAAGTATTGGGGTTGGATGTAGTCTTACGAGCTGAAGAGTTCAAAGTCTTCTTAGAGAATGTTTCGAATAGGAGTGGAACGGAACTGTATCGCCTCAGCTGGACCGGCGATTATGATGACGCATACTCCTTCTTGCAGGTCTTTCGATCGAAGAACAACGCAAACCTAGTGGGCTTTCAGAATGCGCACTACGACGATCTTCTCGACGAGGCTAATGCGCAAGCAGATCCCATTGCTAGACAGCGATTACTTGAACAGGCGGAGGACGTGTTGCTCGATGAAGTGGCAGTAATACCAATTTACTTCTACGTATCGAAGCACCTTGTAAATAGCGACGTGGTTGGTTGGCACGACAATGTCTTGGACGTTCATCCCAGCCAGTATCTCGGGTTACTGCGATAGTAAAAAAGTCGGCTAAGGTTACGTCGGAAACAAACAATAATTGCGCAAGAAGCAAAATTTTCGGGATGCGCAGTTGGAGGGGGCCTATTGGTCGAGCTTGCTGGCCTGGAGAAATGGGACCTTGTCAGTGCCCAAATTATTATTGCAAATTGCCTGAAAAATATGATGAAATTTCAATAGGATAACGACGAACTTGGCCCGACTTAGAGATGTACGCGATCCAACGGTCTGAATGTTTAAGCTGCAGACAGCAGATTTGCCCGTATGTGTTCCACCAGTCTCACAAAATATCGTTTGACGCCGGTAGTTCCGTTGGTAGGATGCGACATAATCGGTGGTAGATGACCGGGATGGGAGAACAAGTACAAGAGCATTTGCGTCTCGCACTACGGAGGTTGCTAAAACCGATAGTTAGGTTGTTGATCAGTCAGGGGATGAGTCATTCCGAATTATCTGAGGCGGCTAAGGACGCTTACGTCGAAATGGCAATAAGGTACGGGGACGCGGGGCGAAAAGTTAACCAGTCGCAAGTTGCGATTCTCACTGGTTTGACTAGAAAAGAAGTAAAGAACGTCATCGATCGTGCACTTACATCAGAATTGGTGCCGTCAAAGCCTTCCAGACCAAGTCGCGTATTAACCGGTTGGTATAACGATCCGGATTTTACCGGACCATACGGAATTCCAATTGAGCTCCCGTACGATTCTCCTGAATCGTCAGATGCGACTTTTGTTCGGCTGGTAAGAACTTACAGTGGGGACATGGCGCCGCGCCAAATGTTGAATGAGTTGGTCAGATCCGGCTGTGTGGTGGAAGTTTCGGAAAGCCGTTTTAAGGCGGTGAAACGAGACTATCAGCATCGACAACTTTCCGCTGAGCTGATCTATCGATTGGGTGAACTCGGGTACAGAATCTTCTCGACGGCGGCAACCAACATAGACAACGATACTCTCGGACGCGGATATTTTGATCGCAATGTCTTTGCCGACAATGGCTGTACTGAAGATGTTATTGAGGAGTTCGACAAAGTAATCAGGATTCGAGGTCAGGCATTGCTGGAAGATCTCGATATTTGGCTGGCATCAAATAATCGCGAAGCTCGTGTGAATGAGACTAAGAAGAACACTGGGCTGTACATGATTCACTATGTTGAAAGGCCGGCTGAACATCAAACGTTGCGGGACTTGCTGCTCGAACTAGAATTAGATCCAGACAACGGTGTCTGAGATCAAAAATGTGACACGAAGCAGTCAGATTTGAATGTAGATGCGAAGTAGGTAGGAAAATAATAGTCAAAATGGTTGGAGACCAAAGCACGATACTTAAGGAGCGAAAAAATGAGTGTGGCAAAAAGCGCCAGGGCATTATTGGCCTTGGGAGCGACGCTGATTGTCGTGACACCGAATGCTGGGTTTGCGGGTATCGAAGGTTCGAACGTTCGTGGAATTGAGGGTTCGAATGTCGCCGGCATCGAAGGTTCGAACGTCCGCGGGATTGAGGGATCGAACGTACGGGGCATCGAAGGCTCGAACGTACGGGGCATCGAAGGCTCGAACGTACGGGGCATCGAAGGCTCGAACGTACGGGGCATCGAAGGCTCGAACGTACGGGGCATCGAAGGCTCGAACGTACGGGGCATCGAAGGCTCGAACGTACGGGGCATCGAAGGCTCGAACGTACGGGGCATCGAAGGCTCGAACGTACGGGGCATCGAAGGCTCGAACGTACGGGGCATTGAAGGCTCGAACATCCGCGGTATTGAAGGCTCGAACATCCGCGGTATTGAAGGCTCGAACATCCGCGGTATTGAAGGCTCGAACATCCGCGGCATCGAAGGCTCGAACGTACGGGGAATTGAAGGCTCGAACGTACGGGGAATTGAAGGCTCGAACATCCGCGGCATCGAAGGCTCGAACGTACGGGGAATTGAAGGCTCGAACATTCTCGGTATTGAAGGCTCGAACATCCGCGGTATTGAAGGCTCGAACATCCGCGGTATTGAAGGCTCGAACATCCGCGGCATTGAAGGCTCGAACATCCGCGGTATTGAAGGCTCGAACATCCGCGGTATTGAAGGCTCGAACATCCGCGGTATTGAAGGCTCGAACATCCGCGGCATCGAAGGCTCGAACGTACGGGGAATCGAAGGCTCGAACGTACGGGGAATCGAAGGCTCGAACATTCTCGGTATTGAAGGCTCGAACATCCGCGGTATTGAAGGCTCGAACATCCGCGGTATTGAAGGCTCGAACATCCGCGGCATCGAAGGCTCGAACATCCGCGGCATCGAAGGCTCGAACGTCCGCGGCATCGAAGGCTCGAACGTCCGCGGCATCGAAGGCTCGAACGTACGTGGGATCGAGGGATCGAACGTCCGCGGTATCGAAGGATCCAATGTCCACGGCATCGAGGGCTCGAACATCCGCGGCATCGAAGGGTCAAACTTACTTGTTGGGGTTGTCGATAGTATCGACTTGCGCAATAGCACCTTTCAGGCGATGGGCCAAACTGTGTTTGCGTCCAAGCGACAGGTCGATAGTCTTCAACTTGGTAAAGTCGTTAGTGTGACAGGTACAATTGCTGCCCCCGGTTATGTTTACGCTGATCGGGTAACAGTATCTGCCGAGCAATACGTCCCAGGCGCCACCGAAGTGTTCGTTACGGGGATACCAACAGCCGTAGACACCGCGCGCGGCAGGGCGTTGATCGGAGGGCTCGAGGTTGACTACACGGCAAGCATGGCTGGTGGTTACCCGTCAGCCGGAACGGTTTGGTCCTTCCGGGGTACACAGCCGAATGTTCGAGGACTGATGGTTGCGGGCGAAGCTGCAACCAGGTAAGGCACGAAGGATTTGATAGAGTAGTTCTGAATCGCTCATTGGAACATCGCAAGGATCGTTTATTCGATCAGGCGCGAAAAAGGCTACCGGTTTGGTAGCCTTTTTCATTTACGCAAAAAAAAGTCGGCGTCCCTGCCGACTTAGTTCTCGAATCAACTGTGAAGGAGATGCGAGGGTTGGAGGAGTCGCCTCCGAGCGATTAGAGTCGACTCGAGGCGAATAGTAGAGGCACGGGTCGTTCGATGATGTGATCAGAATCACAAATCAAATCGACAGAAGGGCGGAGACGGCGCTGCGAGCGCCGAGTTCAGTGATTACGTAAAATCGCGAGCGTTATTTGTCAAGTTCCCGCAACTGGGCGATGTAATCCTGCAGCTTGCGTTGCTCGATACGCTGCTTGATTACGTCCCGCACACTTTCCAGGGTCGGCGGTTCAGACTCACGCGAATCTTCCCGGAGGATGACATGCCAGCCGAATTCTGTTTGGACAGGAGCTGAGGTGTATGCGTCGTCCTCGAGTTTAGCGACGGCTTCGGAAAACGGTGGAACCATCTGGTTCGGCGAGAACCAACCCAGATCGCCGCCGGCAGGTCCAGACCCCTCGTCCGTCGAGTGCTCCCGGGCAAGGTCCTCAAAATTGGCGCCGTCGTCGAGTTGTGCGATCAGGTCGGTGGCTGTGCTTTGCGTCTCGACCAGGATGTGACGAGCTTTGAATTGCAGCGGAGGCGCCATTTCAATTTGGCGGGCGTATTCTTCGAGTATCTCTTCATCGGATGCTGGGTTGCGTGACAGAAAATCCTGCGCTGTAGCTTGTGCAAGTGCGCCGCGCCGTTGCAGCTCGAGCTGTGCCTTGACACGCGGTTCTTGCTCGAGTTCCTTCGCTCGGTCCTGCGTGGACAGCAGGTAGATATCCTGTAATTCGTCTGTCAGTGATTCCTTTTCCTCCGCAGTTATCTGGGCAGCAGGCTTCTGAAGCCTGGTCTCTGCGTATACATCAAGAACTGAACTGTCAATATCCACTCCATTGATTGTTCGTACGGTCTCGGCATGGGCTGCCAGTGCCGCAAGAGTACCGGCCATCACCAGCCCCGCGCGGGCTGGGAAGCGTATGCATGACATGTTAGGAATCCTCGGAATGATGTAGGCCAACTATAGCCTATTCAGGTGGAGCCGATTGGACTTCGTTTGGCGCCAAGGCGTGGATTCGGACGGCGTGAACGTCGGTCTGAAGCAATGAACCCAACGCCTTGTAAACCAGCTGGTGGCGTTTGACTGGTGCAAGACCTTCGAACGTCGGTGACACGATATACACATCGAAATGACCACGGCCATCCCGGGCTTCCGCATGACCGGCATGCAAATGACTTTGGTCCTTGACCCGTAGTTCCACCGGATGGAATGCCTCGGTCAGTCGTCGTTCGATCCCTGCGCGACGTGTCGTACTCACGGCAGCACGACCTTGAATGGCTTGACGACGACCTTGGCGAATACGCCGGCGGTGACGTACGGATCGTCATTCGCCCATCGTTGTGCGGCATCGCGTGATGGAAAGTCGGCAATGATGAGGCTACCCGTGAAACCTGCATCGCCAGGGTCGACTGCATCGATCGCAGGATGCGGTCCTGCAACGAGTAGCCGGCCTTGATCGACAAGTGCCTGGACTCGGGCCAAATGTGCACTGCGAGCACCTGCACGTAGTGCCGCGCTGTTCGAAACGTCCTCGCCAAGGATCGCGTACCACATGCTAGGACTTGCCAGAGTCCTTTTCCGTGCTGATCCCCAACCTGGAGAACAACCAGAAGCCCTGTGCGAGCATGAAGACCATTGTCAAACCCAAGAGACCGAATACCTTGAAGTTGACCCAGAAGGGCTCCGGGTAGTTATAGGCCACATAGATATTGAGCATTCCCATGGCAACGAAAAACGTCGCCCAGACCAGGTTCAGCCGTTCCCATTGCGTGCTGCTCATGTTCGACGTAGGCAAGTCGCCGGCAGCCTCGAAGAATCTCTGAACCAGCGGCCGGTCGCCGATCCAGTTGCTGGCAATAAAGGCCACCGCCAGCACCCAGTAGAAAACCGTCGGTTTCCAGTACAGGAACTTGGGGTCGCGAAAGTAAAACGTCGCCGCGCCGGCGATAAGCAGAAAAACGGTGGACCACATGTAGATTTTGTCGAGCCGGCGTGTTCGCCAGAATTTCACGCCAAGACCGATCGGCATGGCGACCATCAGGACGCCGAGCGCGAAATAAATGTCCTTCGCCAGGTACGCGACCAGGAACAAAATCAATGGCAGAAATTCGAACAGAAACTGCATCACGGTCCTGATTTGGATAAGGGAAAGTGCATTTTAGCCGGTTCCGGCCGCGACCGCCTGTGGCCGCAAAAATGGCTTGCAGTGCGAAGATACTGCCCTACAATCCGCGGCGTGGCGAGACTCATAGAAATCCATCCTGCCGATCCCCAGCCGCGGCTGGTCGCATCGGTCGTTCAGGCCATCCACAGCGGAGCGCTGATTGCGTACCCGACCGACTCCTGTTACGCGCTTGGTTGCCACATCGGCGACAAACGGGCCATGGATCGCATTCGCCGCATTCGCCGTACCGACAAGGACCACAATTTCACACTGGTCTGCAGCGACTTGTCCGAAATCAGCTTGTACGCGCGCGTCGACAACTGGGCCTATCGGATGGTTCGGAATCTGACCCCGGGACCTTACACATTCATCCTGCCGGCGACGCGGGAAGTTCCGAAGCGCCTGCAGCATGCCAAGCGTCGAACGATCGGGCTACGGGTACCCGACCACAGGCTGGTCAAGGCCATGCTGGAGAACCTCGGTGAGCCGATCATGAGTTCGACGCTGTCGCTTCCCGGCGACGACATGCCGCTGACCGACGCGGCCGAAATCGAAGCCAGGATCGGACACGAAATTGACGTGATTATTGACTCGGGCCCGGTAGGCATAGAGCCGACGACCGTCATCGACCTGAGTCACGGAACGGCCGAAGTCCTGCGCAAGGGGCGCGGCGACATCAACATGCTGCGCTGATCGAGCTGCTGAAAGTGCGTTAGAATGGGCTCGATTCCACCGGAAGTCCCCGCATGAAACCCGACCTGAAGGTCCTGAGCAAGGAGGATGCGCCGAAGCCCGTGCAGGACGACGAGTCCTCGCCAGCGCAACGCGAAATGCCGTTTGCCGTCGTCGACGGTGAGCCGATCACGACCTTGCCGCAAGACCTTTATATTCCACCGTACGCATTGCAGGTGTTTCTCGAAGCGTTCGAAGGACCACTCGACCTCCTGCTGTACCTCATTCGCCGGCAAAACATCGACATACTGGATATACCGATCGCCGAGATCACCAAACAGTATGTGCAATACATCGAAATGATGTCGGAGCTGCAGCTCGAACTGGCGGGAGAGTACCTGGTCATGGCGGCAATGCTGGCCGAGATCAAGTCGCGGATGCTGCTGCCGAGGCCGCCAACGGAGGAGGAAGAAGAGGACGATCCGCGTGCCGAGCTCGTGCGGAGGTTGCAGGAGTACGAACTTTACAAAAAGGCGGCCCAGGACCTGTCGGATCTTCCGCGGCTGGAGCGAGATATCTATCAGGCCGTCGCGGATGCTCCGGAACGGAAGGTCGTGGAGAAATTGCCGGATGTGACGTTGAAAGAAGTGTTGCTGGCCTTCCATGACGTATTGAAACGTGCGGAGATGTTTTCCAATCTGCACGTTCAGCGCGAACCGCTGTCCGTGCGCCAGCGCATGTCCGAGATCCTTTCGCGAATCCGTGCGAGCACGTTTACGAGTTTCGGCAGCCTTTTCGACCCCGAGGAAGGGCGCATGGGGGTCGCAGTCACATTCATCGCGATTCTCGAATTGCTGCGCGAATCGGTAATCGAGGTCGTGCAGGCTCATGAGTTTGCGCCGTTGCATGTGCGTGCATCATCGAAGGTACGTCTCGTCGGGGACGACGGGTCGCCGGCGGATGGCTCAATCGATGTTGCACGGATTGACGAAACGGACGAGCAAGCCGAATCCAACTTTCAAACGACAAGCGATATCTGATGGAACAGCAGGAAATACAACATTTCGTCGAGGCTGCTCTGTTGGCGGCAGGTCGCCCGCTCAGCGTCGACCAGATCCAGGCGCTGTTCGACGGCCGCTCGATGCCGGAAAAGGCGGAGATTCGGCAGGCGATAGACGCGCTGAACGGCAATTACCGCGAGCGAGGCATAGAGATTCTCGAAGTGGCGTCAGGCTATCGCCTGCAGATCAAGAACGCCATGGCGGACCGCCTGCAGAAACTCTGGGAGGATCGGCCGCCGCGCTATTCTCGCGCTTTGTTCGAAACCCTTGCGTTAGTGGCATACCGGCAACCGATCACTCGAGGCGAGATCGAGGAAATCCGGGGCGTGGCCGTCAGCAGCAACATCGTGCGGACCCTGCTGGAGCGCGACTGGGTCCGGGTCGTCGGGCACCGTGACGTTCCTGGCAGGCCGGCGATGTTCGGGACAACCAAGGGCTTCCTGGACTATTTCGGCCTCAAGAAACTCGATGACCTGCCGCAACTCGCAGACCTGTCGGATTGGGAGAGTCTGCGCGTGCAGCTCGACCTTCCCGCCGTCGACGAGGATGCGAGCGATCTGGACCTGCCGGAATTTGAGCGGCATGTCCCGGTCCTGGTACCGGACATCGCTGACTTTGAGAGCGCCGGTGACGACGGCGAGTCGGCTTTCGAATCGGTGGCTGCGGCGGACGGCGACGATATTCCGGAATTGACTCCGCTGGAAGACGACCCGGCGGAAACAACGTCGCGCACCGCGATCGAAGAGGAGCTTGTCATCTCGGAGTGGCCGGATCCGGCGGAATCCGGCCGCGGCTGACGTCGCGTGGGCGAGCGCATTCAAAAGGTCCTTGCCGCGGCCGGCTTCGGGTCGCGGCGCGAAGTCGAACGCTGGATCGCAGATGGGCGCCTGACGGTGGACGGTGTGGCGGCCGTAGCGGGGCAACCGGTAGCCGGCCAGGAACTGATTTGTCTGGACGGTCGGCGCCTGGAGGTGCCTGCTGCTCATCAGGCGCATCGCTACCTCGCCTACCACAAGCCGCAAGGAGAGATAACGACCCGGCGTGACCCGGAGGGCCGGACTACGGTCTTTGACTCTCTCCCGCCGTTGACCGGTGCGCGCTGGATTGCAGTAGGCCGTCTCGACATCGCAACGACGGGCCTGCTGCTGTTTACGACGGACGGCGAACTCGCGAATGCCCTGATGCATCCCGCGCGCGCGATCGAGCGCCGCTATGCGGTGCGGGTGCACGGTATGCCGACCGAGGAACAACTCGAACGCCTCAAAACGGGAATCGTTCTCGAGGACGGCGTGGCCCGGTTCGACGCCATCGAGCCGGCGGGCGGGGACGGCGCCAATCACTGGTTCCAGGTAATCCTGCGGGACAGCCGCAACCGGGACCTGCGGGGTATGTTCGAGGAGGTCGGCTGCGCGGTGAGCCGCCTTATCCGAGTCGGCTACGGGCCAATTGCACTGGCTCGTTCATTGCGGCGGGGCCGGTGCAGCGATTTGCCGGCGGAGCAGGTTCGGGCCTTGTATCTGGCTGCCGGAATCAGTCCCGCAATTCCCGCGTCCAAACCAAAAAAAATATATCGAAAAAAGAATAGGTAAGAACGACTATTTGAGCCAGCGTCTCATTGGCAGTCAAGGCTTTGTCCCGTCACGCCGCGGCTGTCCGGACCCAGCAGGTACAGGTACGGTGCCAGTACTTCGTCGGGTCGCCTCAGTCGCTCGCGGTCCTCGGCGGGGAAGGCGGCCAGGCGAATTGCCGTGCGCGTCGGGCCCGGATTTACGCAATTGACCCGCAGCTTGCCGTGGCGATGTTCGTCGGCGAGTACCTGAGAAAGACCTTCGATGCCGAACTTCGACACCGCATAGGCGCCCCAGTACGCCCGTCCCGTCCGGCCGACACTGCTGCTGGTGAAAACTATCGAGGGGTCCGGCGCCGCCTGCAGCAACGGCATGCAAACCTGGGTCAGCGCGAAGGCGGCGGTCAGGTTCACGTGCAGCACCCGCTGCCACATGACGGCGTCGTATTGTTCGATCGAGTAGCGTTCGCCGAGCATGGCGGCGTTGTGGACGAGCCCGTCGAGTCGGCCGAACTCGCCGGCCAGGCTGTCCGAAAGCGTCTCGTAGCCTGTGGCATTGGCACTGGCGAGATCGAGAACCGCGATCGACGGACGTACCGCGCCTGCCAGCCGTTCGATCTCATCGTAGACGCCTTCGAGCTTGCGGACATTGCGCCCGTGAAGGATGACGCGCGCGCCGATGCGGGCGGCTTCGAGCGCCAGCGCGCGACCGATTCCGTCGCTTGCTCCGGTCACGAGCACGACACGGTCGCGCAGCAGGTCGTCCGGATACGCATAGGCTCGGGGATCCACCTGCGCGTGCCTACTGCAAGGTCTCGTCCCCGGCGGAATCCGGGTGCCCGGCAATGTCCTCGTCGCCGTCTTCGATCATGGTTCGCGGCACCGGATCCAGAGACTGGAGCCTTTCGAGCGCCTTTTTCTCGTGGACGCCGAGTTCGACGAATTTGCGGGCACCGGGCAGGACGCTGCGCTCCAGGGATCCGACGGCCTTGTTGTAGGTTTCGACACTGGCAGCCAGTTGCCGGCCCATTCGATTCATGTGGGAAACAAAGGTCCCGAGCCGGCCGTGGAGGTCTTCGGCCAGCGAACGGATCTCCCGGGCATTCTCGGCCAGCGCCAGTTGTCGCCAGCCGTATGCAACGGCTTTCAGAAGGGCGACGAGGCTCGTCGGCGTTGCGAGAATGATCTGCTCCGACAGCGCGTATTCGATCAGATCGGACTGCTCGTTCAAGGCGGCACTCAGGAACTGATCGCCCGGAATGAACAGGATGACGAACTCGGGACTCTCCTCGAACTGCTCCCAGTAGCTCTTCTGCGCCAGCAGGCGTATGTGCGAGCGCACGTTGCGGGCATGCCTTTCCAGCGCCGCCTTCCGGTCGGCATCGTTGGGTGCTTCCGCGGCGGCGAGGTAGGCATCGAGCGGTGCCTTCACGTCGACGACCAACAGACGACGATCCGGCATGCGCACGATCATGTCTGGACGAATGCTGTGCGTTTCGCCAGGTGTGTGCACCTGCTCCTGAAAATCGCAATGTTCCACCATGCCCGCCAGCTCGACCAGCCGGCGAAGGGTAATTTCACCCCAGCGTCCGCGCACCTCGGGTCGTCGCAGGGCATTGACCAGGTTCTTCGTTTCCTGCTGCAGGTTGTGCTGGCTGGCCTGCATCATTTCGAGCTGCGCGCGAATCCCGCCGTATGCCTCGCTGCGGGACTTCTCGAGCGCGTCGATCTGCAGCCGGGATGCATCCAGGGCATCCCGGATGGGCTTGACGAGATTTTCGACTGCTTTCTCACGGTCGCCGAGTTCCCGCTTCGCCTTTTCGCTGTGGACATTCAGGTGCTGTTCGGCCAGCTGCAGGAAACTGGCGCTGTTGTCGCGCAGCGAACGGGAACTCAGTTCGGAAAACGACTGCACCAGCCTGGCGTTTGCCATCGCAAAAGCCTGGTCACGTTCGCGTTCCAGCGCCTCCTGGGTCTTGACGCGTGTCTCGATCTGCCGTGTCTTGCGGCGACCGAACAACCAGGCGAGCAGTGCGCCGGCGAGGAACCCGACGGCAAGCGCCGGCAGTCCGATCTCGATCCACAATGTGTCGATATAGCGTTCGATCAGGGACATTCAGTCCTGCTCTCCGCGCTGATAGGACTGCAGGAAGTTGACCTCGAGGCCGGAACCGAGCGAATAGGACTTGCCGACGGGGTTGTAGTGCATGCCGGTTGCGCGGCGGAGTTGCAGTCCCGCGTTTCGCGACCATTCTTCGAGCTCGGAAGGACGGATGAACTTACGATATTCGTGAGTGCCGGCCGGAAGCAGGCGCATCAGGTATTCTGCGCCGACGATCGCGAACAAGAACGCTTTGGCCGTACGATTAATGGTGGAGAAAAACACCATACCACCCGGCTTGACGAGTGCCGCACACGCGGCGACGACGGCGGCAGGATCGGGAACGTGTTCGAGCATTTCGAGACAAGTCACGACATCGAATGCCGCTGGCTCCCTTGCGGCCAAATCTTCGGCCGTCGCGCGTTCGTAGTTCACGTCGACCCCTGACTCGGCGCCGTGCAGCCGGGCGACTGACAAAGCAGCATCCGCCATGTCTATTCCCGTCACGCGCGCGCCAGCGGCAGCCATTGCCTCGGTGAGCAGGCCGCCTCCGCAACCGATGTCGGCGATACGGGCACCGTCGAGCGGGGCCTGTTGCCGAATCCAATCGAGTCGCAGCGGGTTGATCGCATGCAACGGCCGAAAGTCGCCTTCCGGGTCCCACCAGCGCGAAGCCAGTGCGTCGAAGCGCGCCAGTTCCGCTGCATCGTAGTTCTGGCCTGCTCCATTGCTCATTCGTTCAGCCCGCGGGGGATCATGCGCGATCGCCACTCGTCGCAGCGTGCCAATATGCTCGGCACATCGGCATGCGTCAATTCACCGCCCGCGACGAGTTGGCGGCCGGCCACCCAGACGTCAGTCACTTGCCCGGCACCGGCAGCATAGACCAGCTGCGAGACCGGGTTGTATACCGGCTGCGTGCACACATCTCCCAAGTGGATGCAGGCAAGATCGG
Organism: uncultured Pseudomonadota bacterium; assembly: GCA_963775455.1. Lineage (GTDB taxonomy): Bacteria > Pseudomonadota > Gammaproteobacteria > Steroidobacterales > Woeseiaceae > UBA1847. Next base: position 74,812 of record CAVZIU010000001.1, read on the forward strand.
CTGCCTTGCCCGATTCGATCGAGCCGACTTCGCCTGCCAGTCCAATGGCCTCGGCGGCGCCGACGGTTGCGAGTTGCAAAGCATCTGTGGCCGGCAACGCGGTGGCATCTTGCGCCCGGACCTTGGCCAGCAACGCAGCCAGCTGAAGCTCGGACAACATATCGAGCCTGTTGTTGCTCGCTGCGCCGTCAGTGCCGAGTCCGACGGTGACGCCGGCATCGAGAAAGCGCTGGACCGGAGCGATCCCGCTTGCGAGCTTCAGGTTCGAGCGTGGACAGTGGACGACACCCACGCCCGCGTCCGCCATGCGTCGAATCTCGTCGTCATTCATGTGCACGGCGTGCACCGCGAGCAGCGAAGCATTGACGAGCCCCAGGTCCGACAGCCGATCGAAGGGTCGGCGGCCGGTGGACCGCATGGCTTCGGCCACTTCGAAATCGGTTTCGTGCAGGTGTATCTGCACAGGGACATCGAGCTGGTCGGCGAGAACTCGCAAGTCCCGAAACGTGGCGTCCGAGACGGCATAGGTCGAGTGCGGCGCGAAGCACGTGGATATCAAAGGATGGTCGGCGTATCGGTCGTGCACAAGTTCGGACGCCTTGTCGAGATACTCGGCTGGCGTGGCGGCCCATGCGGTAGGGAAATCGACAACCGGTGTGCCGACAACGGCACGCATCTGCATGGCGGACGCAGTTTCGGCGACGATCTCAGGGAAGAAGTACTGGTCGCTGAAACAGGTCGTGCCGCCGAGCAGCATTTCGGCAATGGCGAGTTGCGTTCCGTCGCGCACGAACTCCGCGCTGACCCAACGCCGCTCGGCCGGCCAGATGCCCTCGACCAGCCAGCGCTCCAGTGGCAGGTCGTCGGCGAGCCCACGGAACAGGCTCATCGCCGCGTGCGTATGCGCATTGACAAATCCGGGAATCAGGGCGTGCGCAGGCCTTTCCACCACGCTGCTCGGCTGGTACAGCGTCGAGGCCGCGCTCCGCGGCAGGATATCGACGATGCGTCCCTCGCTGACCGCTACGACATGGTTTTCGAGGACCCTGCCGGCAGGACGAACCGGGATGCACCAGCGTGGCGCTATCAGGGTGTCACAATGCTTCATGAGAGAGCGCAGTATACGCACCTTGTGGTATGCTTTCGCTCCGGTTTCGAGGCTCTTCTGGCCGCCCGCCGGGCCTTTGTGAACGGCCCGCAGGTTGGTCGGGAGCCGCCGGACGAAACTGACCTGACCCCGGTCTATCCAGGATATTTCCTGCTCAAGGGCACCGTTGTCGCAGCGGCGCCGCGCCGGGGTTTTGGTCGCCGGTCTTGGACATGGAAAGTGACGATTAATGGCTGAAGTTGCCCAGGAAGTGCTGTCCGTCAGTCTCGAAGACGAGATGCAGCAGTCCTATCTGGACTACGCGATGAGCGTCATCGTCGGGCGAGCGCTGCCCGACGTCCGCGACGGATTGAAGCCCGTGCACCGCCGGGTCTTGCATGCAATGCGGGAGCTGGGCAACGACTACAACAAGTCCTACAAGAAGTCGGCGCGCGTGGTGGGTGACGTGATCGGTAAGTACCACCCGCACGGTGATTCGGCCGTATACGACACTATCGTCCGCATGGCCCAGCCGTTTTCCATGCGCTACATGCTGGTAGACGGGCAGGGCAACTTCGGCTCCGTCGACGGTGACGCGCCCGCGGCCATGCGTTATACCGAAGTGCGCATGGCGCGCATTGCACATGAACTCCTGGCCGACATCGATAAGGAAACCGTCGATTTCGTCGAGAATTACGATGGGTCAGAACGCGAACCCTCGGTATTGCCGAACAGGGTTCCAAATTTGCTGGTCAACGGCTCTTCGGGCATCGCCGTGGGCATGGCCACCAACATTCCGCCGCACAATCTCGGCGAGGTCGTCAACGCCTGCCTCGCATTGATCGCGGATCCTACGATCGACATATCCGTCCTTATGACGCACGTGCCCGGTCCGGATTTCCCGACCGCCGGGATCATCAACGGGGCCGCCGGCATTGTGGCGGCGTACCGCACAGGCCGCGGTCGCGTGTTCGTACGGGCGCGCGCCAGCGTTGAGGAGATGGAAAAGCAGGGGCGTGAACGCATCGTCGTCACGGAGCTGCCTTACCAGGTCAACAAGGCGCGCCTCATCGAAAAGATCGCCGAGCTGGTCCGCGACAAGCGCATCGATGGCATCAGCGAGCTTCGCGACGAGTCCGACAAGGACGGCATGCGGATCGTGATCGAGCTGAAGCGGGGCGAGGTCAGCGACGTGATCCTGAACAATCTGTTCAAGCAGACCCCGATGCAAAGCGTGTTCGGCATCAACATGGTGGCGCTGCACGAGGGCCAGCCCAAGCTGATGAACCTCAAGCAGGTGCTGGAAGCTTTCCTGTCGCATCGGCGCGAGGTAGTCACGCGTCGGACGATTTTTGACCTGCGCAAGGCCCGCGATCGGGCGCATATTCTCGAAGGCCAGGCAGTGGCCCTGGCGAATATCGACGCGGTGATCGACTTGATCAAGAAATCACCGACGCCGGCTGATGCGAAGGAAGCGCTCGTGGTCGCTCGCTGGTCGCCGGGTGCCGTGACGGGCATGCTGGATCGTGCCGGCGGAACGGACACGCGTCCGGACGGCCTCCCCGACGGCTACGGGCTCGCTGAGGGTGTCTATCGGCTGTCACCGATCCAGGCGCAGGCGATACTGGACTTGCGTCTGCATCGGCTCACGGGTCTGGAACAAGAAAAAATTATAAATGAATACAAAGAGATACTTGGAAAAATTCAAGATCTTTCCAATATCCTCGCCGAGCCGGACCGCTTGCTCGGCGTAATCCGCACCGAACTCGAGGTACTGCGTGAGACTTTCAGCGACAAGCGCCGCACGGACATCGTGCAGGATCAATCAGATCTGAGCCTGGAAGATCTCATCCCCGAGGAAGATGTCGTCGTCACGCTGTCGCACGGAGGCTATGCGAAATCCCAGCCCATTGACGGTTACCAGGCGCAGCGTCGTGGCGGCCGAGGTCGGTCGGCCACCAAAGTGAAAGATGAGGATTTCGTCGACAAGCTGTTCGTTGCGAATACGCACGACACCATTCTCTGCTTCTCGAGCCGTGGCAAAGTTTACTGGCTGAAGGTCTACCAGGTACCGCGGGCGAGCCGTGGGTCCCGCGGCAAACCGATTGTCAACCTCCTGCCCCTTGAGGAGGGCGAGCGCATCAACACCGTACTGCCGGTTCGGGAATTCGACAGTGCCAGCTATGTGTTCATGGCCACGTCAGCCGGGACGGTGAAAAAGACTCCATTGGTGCAGTTCTCGCGGCCGCGTACCAGCGGCATCATCGCGATCGATTTGCGCGACGGTGATCGCCTCGTGAATGCCGCAATCACGGACGGTGACCAGGATATATTGCTGGTCGCAAGTTCCGGCAAGAGCATACGATTCCAGGAGAGAGACGTACGGCCGATGGGGCGCGGGGCGGCCGGCGTTCGCGGCATCCGTCTGGCAGCCGGGCACGAAGTCATTGCTCTTTCCATTGTGCGTGAAGGTCTGGTACTCATAGCGACGGAGAACGGTTATGGCAAGCGCACGCGCATCGAGGACTTCCCGGTCCAGGGTCGCGGCGGTCAGGGTGTGATCGCAATCCAGACGACGGAGCGTAACGGCCGCACTGTAGGTGCATTGCAGGTACGCGACGAAGACGAAATCATGCTCATCAGTTCGAACGGCACCCTCGTCCGCACGCCGGTCGATGACATATCGGTAATGGGGCGCAACACGCAGGGCGTCCGGCTGATCCGCGTCGAGCCTGGCCAGCGCCTGGTCGGCCTCGCGAGAATCGAATTGATCGGCGACGAAGAGTAGCCCTAAACATCAAGCCGAATTACTTCGGTGCATTTTCCATCCAAGGACCTCTGCGACATGTCTCGCGTCTACAACTTCAGCCCCGGTCCCGCCGCGCTGCCCCTGGAAGTACTCGATAACATCAGCAACGATATTCCCGACTGGCTCGGCACCGGAATGTCGGTGATGGAAGTCAGCCACCGCGGTGCCGAGTTCATCGAACTCGCGGCACGCTCCGAAGCGAATCTCCGCAAGCTCCTCGGCGTATCCGAGGAATACGCCGTCATGTTTCCGCAGGGCGGCGCGACATTGCAGATGGCGATGGTGCCGCAGAATCTGGCGGGAGCCGGTGACACGGCGGACTACGTGTTGACGGGAAGCTGGGGCAAGAAAGCGGCCGGCGAGGCGCAGAAGTTCTGCAAGGTCAATATAGCCGCCGATGCGGCGGACAGGAATTTCACATACATTCCGGATCCGTCGACCTGGCGGCTCAGTGAAGATGCCGCGTACGTCCATTACGTTCCGAATGAAACGATCGCCGGCGTCGAGTTTCACTTCGTTCCGGACTGCGACGCGCCGCTGGTCGCTGACATGTCCAGCACGATATTGTCGCGCCCCGTCGAAATCGAGCGATTCGGTGTCATCTATGCGGGTGCGCAGAAAAACATAGGCCCGGCCGGTATCACGCTGGTGATTGTGCGACGGGACCTGCTCGAACGTGCACCGGACTCGCTTGCGCACCTGATGACCTGGCGTTCTTATGCCGAGTCGGAGTCCATGACCAATACGCCGCCGACGTTCGCATGGTACGTTGCCGACAAGGTCTTCGAATGGCTGCTTGCGCAAGGTGGTGTCGAGGCGATGGCTGTCGTCAACGAACGCAAGGCACGCAAGCTGTATGGCGCGATCGATGCGTCGCAGTTTTATTCGAATCCGGTCAGCAAGGATGCCCGTTCCTGGATGAACGTGCCGTTCCTGCTCGCGGATCCGTCGCTCGACAAGAAGTTTCTGCAGCAGGCGGAGGCGGCCGGCCTTACCAATCTGAAGGGCCATCGCTCGGTCGGCGGCATGCGCGCCTCGATCTACAACGCAGTGCCGGAAGAGGCAGTCGACGCCCTAATCGATTTCATGTTCGAGTTTGAACGCAATGTATAAGGTACTGACCCTCAACAATATCGCCGTAGCCGGGCTGCGGCGACTGGCGCGTGAGCAATTCGAAATCGCATCCGAAATGAGCAATCCGGATGCCATCATTTTGCGTTCCTTCAACATGCACGACATGCACATACCGGCGAGTGTCGCGGCCATTGGACGTGCAGGCGCGGGAACCAACAACATTCCTGTCGAGGCAATGAGCAAACGAGGCGTACCGGTGTTCAACGCGCCGGGCGCGAATGCGAACGCGGTCAAGGAACTGGCAATCGCCGGCCTGCTGATCGCCGCTCGCAATATTTGTGCGGCCAACGAGTACGTGAAGTCGCTAACCGATTCGGGCGAGGGACTGAACAAGCAGGTCGAAGCGGGCAAGAAGCAATTCGTCGGCTTCGAGCTTCCCGGCAGGACGCTGGGGGTGATCGGCCTCGGGGCCATCGGCGTCGAAGTCGCGAACGCCGCATTGAGTCTCGGTATGCGGGTAGTCGGCTTTGATCCGAAGATGACAGTGCGCAATGCCTGGCAGCTGTCCGCCGGAGTGCAACAGGCCGAGACCCTCGACCAGCTGTTTCAGAAAGCGGATGCTGTCACGTGCCACGTCCCGCTGGTGGACGCCACCAAGGGCATGGTGAGCGGTGCCCGAATCGATTTGATGAACAAGGGCGGTGTGCTCATCAACTTTGCACGAGGTGGCGTCGTCGATGCCGAGTCGGTCTTGAAGGCGCTGGACAATGGCAAGTTGCATGCCTACGTCTGCGATTTCCCGACGCCGGAGCTCATCGCGCACCGCAAGGTCGTCGCACTGCCGCACCTGGGCGCGTCGACGAACGAGGCGGAGGAAAACTGCGCCATCATGGTCGCTGAGAACGTCCGGGATTATCTCGAGAACGGAAACATCCGATTTGCAGTCAACTTCCCGGACTGCCGATTGCCGCGTGCCGAGGGGCACCGCATCACGATCGCGAATGCGAACGTGCCCAACATGGTCGGCCAGATCTCGACCTGCCTGGCCGAGGCGGGCCTCAACATCGAAGATCTGCTCAACAAGTCGCAAGGCGAGCTGGCCTACACGATGGTCGACGTGAATTCCGAGGTTACGCCCGAAACCATGGCGCGCATCCGGGCGATTGACGGCGTGCTCGCTTTGAGAAACCTTGGCAAGCCTGTAACCTGAGCGCCGACAGTGATCCGTGCAATCTGGACCGGGCGCGGAATTCGGTATCGATAGATTGGAACGGGTGCGGGTGGCAGACAGGCACGACAAACTTGTGGGGCCGGATCTCGACGAGATCCGCAATGCAATCGACGCGATCGACGAGCGTATCCAGGCGCTCATCAACGAGCGCGCCCGACTTGCCCAGCAGGTCGGCCTGTCGAAAGGCGGCTCGGGCAAGACCATAGGATTCTATCGTCCGGAGCGGGAGGCGGATGTGCTCCGCCGCGTCCTGGAACGGAACCAGGGACCGCTCCGCAACGACGAGATGCTCAGGTTGTTTCGCGAAATCATGTCCGCGTGCCTGGCTCAACAGGAGCCCCTGAAAGTCGGTTTCCTCGGGCCGGAGGGTACCTTCACGCAGACCGCGGTTTACAAGCAGTTCGGTCATTCCGTGCGTGCCTTGCCGTTTCACACGATCGATGAAGTGTTCCAGGAAGTCGAATCCGGCGTGGCCGATTTCGGCGTCGTACCTATCGAGAATTCCACCGAAGGTTCCGTCAACAACACGCTGGACATGTTCCTGACTTCGCCATTGAAGATCGGCGGCGAGATCGAGCTGCGTATCGAACAGCATCTGCTCGGCCGCGAAAAAGGGCTTGATCGGATCGAGCGGATTTGTGCGCATGAGCAGTCCCTGGCCCAGTGCCGAGGGTGGCTCCGGGAGCACCTGCCGCAGGTGGAAATGATCGGCATGTCGAGCAATGCAGCCGGTGCGCGCCGTGCGCGTGACGAGCAGGGCACCGCGGCCATCGGCCCGGACGTGGCTGCCGACGTCTACGATCTCCAGATACTCGTCAACAATATCGAGGACCGGCCCGACAATGCCACGCGCTTCCTGGTGGTCGGCAGGGACCTGCTTGCCGCGAGTGGCAACGACAAGACCACGATACTCGTGTCGACCAGTGGCACCGCCGAAGGCTCCGGCGTGCTGTACAACCTCCTGAAGCCGCTGGCCGAACACGGCGTCAGCATGACCCGTATCGAATCGCGTCCTTCTCGCCGAAAGAATTGGGAGTACGTCTTCTTCATAGACCTCGATGGCCATGCGTCGGCACCGCCGGTCGCCGAAGCGCTTGCCGAGCTGGAATCCCGAAGTTCGCTGTTTCGCGTACTCGGCGCATATCCCAAGGCGATTTCCTGAGCGACGCAACAGCACGATGGATTTCCATATCGAACCCTCGGCCGCTACCGGCGGCCGGATCACAGTTCCGGGCGACAAGTCGATCTCGCACCGGGCGCTGATGCTCGGCAGCGTCGCGGAGGGGACGACGAGAATTCGTGGCTTCCTGGCCGGCGACGACTGCCTCGCCACGCTGGCAGCCTGCCGCTCGATGGGGGTGCATATCGCGCAGCACGATCCATCGACCGTCACGGTGCACGGTGTCGGGCTGCACGGGCTGCGCAAACCTGCCGACGATCTCGACCTCGGCAATTCCGGCACAGCGATGCGCCTGATGTGCGGGCTTCTCGCCGGCCAGACATTCGACAGTCGCCTGACCGGGGACGCCTCGCTGACGGGTCGACCAATGAATCGGGTCATCCGGCCGCTCGAGGCAATGGGCGCTCGCATAGACAGCCGCGAAGGCAAGCCGCCGCTCGCCATACGCGGTGGACGCGAGCTCAGCGGCATCGACTATGACCTGCCGATGCCCAGCGCCCAGGTCAAATCCTGCCTGTTGCTGGCAGGCCTGTACGCCCGTGGCCGTACCACCGTACGCGAGCCGGCCGTGACCCGGGACCATACGGAACGCATGCTGCGCACGATGGGCGTTGACCTGAATGTCGACGGCGGCCGTGTGGCAATCGAAGGCGGGCAGACACCGGCGGGGACGGCAATCGAAGTGCCGGCCGACCTGTCGTCGGCCGCATTCCCGATGCTGGCCGCAATCCTCGCACCGAACGCCGAAGTCGTGATCGAGAACGTGGGGGTCAACCCGACGCGCACCGGTGTCATCGACATCCTCACGGCGATGGGCGCGGACATACGGCTCGGCAATCACCGAGAGCTCGGAGCCGAGCCGGTCGCCGATATCCACGTGCGCTCCTCGCGCCTGGCAGGCGGGGCGGTGGATCCGGGACTCGTGTCCCTCGCCATCGACGAATTCCCGGTCCTGTTCATTGCCGCGGCGGCGGCGCACGGCACGACGACCTTCACGGGACTCGCCGAACTTCGGGTCAAGGAAAGCGACCGGCTCGCGGCCATGGCGGCGGGTCTGCGTGCGCTGGGAGTGCGCGTCGAGGAAACCCCGGACGGTGCCGTCGTGCACGGTGGACCGTTCGCCGGCGGTAGCGTGGACAGCCGCGGGGACCATCGCATTGCTATGTCTTTCGCAGTCGCGGGATCGATCGCCAGGGCGCCGGTGACCATTCATGATGTGGCCACCGTCGATACCTCCTTCCCGGACTTCGCGATGCTCATGCGCAAGCTCGGTCTGTGTGTCGAGACCGCGGACGGACGCCGGTGACCGAGCGGGTCCCTGTCATTGCCATCGACGGCCCCAGTGGTTCGGGAAAGGGGACCATCGCGCGACGCGTCGCCGCGGCCCTCGGCTATCACCTGCTGGACAGCGGCGTCCTGTACCGCCTGACAGCCCTGGCCGCCGGACGCGCGGGTGTGGTGCTCGGCAATGCTGCCGCCCTGGCTCAGCTGGCACGCCGCCTCGACGCCAGGTTCGATGACAACGCCGGCGGTGACGAACAGGTCTGGCTGGGCGGTGAGGACGTGACTCGCGAACTTCGCACGGAGGAGGCAGGCGCCGGGGCGTCCAGGGTGGCGGCCTTGCAGCCGGTGCGAGACGCGCTGCTCGGCCTGCAGCGTTCTTTTCGCAAGCCCCCGGGCCTGGTTGCGGACGGTCGGGACATGGGCACCCAGGTCTTTCCTGACGCCGACCTCAAGGTCTATTTGACGGCCAGCGCGATGGAACGGGCCAAGAGGCGTCATAAGCAGTTGAAAGGCAAGGGTATTGATGTTAGCCTTGCCGCCCTTTCGCGGGACATCGAAGCACGGGACCGGCGTGATTCCGAGCGAACGGTGGCGCCCTTGCGGGCCGCGGGGGATGCGAGGCTGCTGGATTCCTCGGATCTTTCGATCGACGAAGTGACGAACATCGTCCTCGAATGGGCCAGGGAATGATCTGCTTCCGCTGCAGCGCACCAATCCCTGGACGAAGACAATCGGTGGAACCGGACAAGAAGTCCGGTTCTTTTCTTAATGACCGTCAGCCACAGGATGTGGTGGGACGCTTATAGGGTGACGGCTCGCATTGCGAGAAAATTGCGCCGCCGTTCGGGTTTTTCAAAATGTCTGAAAATTTTGCTGAATTATTTGAAGAAAGTTTTGCGAGCCGGCAGATCAAGCCGGGCTCGATCATTTCCGGAATTGTCGTTGCAATCAATAACGACGTAGTTCTCGTCAGCGCGGGCCTCAAGTCAGAGGCCGTCATCCCCATTGAACAGTTCCGCAACGACCTTCGCGAAGGCGAGATTGCCGTCGGCGACAAGGTCGAAGTCGCGCTGGACTCGGTGGAAGACGGCTTCGGCGAAACGAGGCTGTCGCGGGAGAAGGCAATTCGTGCCCGCACCTGGACCGAACTCGAAAAAGCGTTCGAGAACGGCAAGGTTGTCGAGGGCGTCATCAACGGCCGCGTGAAGGGCGGCTTCACGGTCGAGATCGACAGCGTTCGCGCGTTCCTGCCTGGTTCTCTGGTCGACGTGCGGCCGGTCCGAGATCCGGCCTACCTCGAAGGAAAGAGCCTCGAATTCAAGGTGATCAAGCTCGACCAACGCAGAAACAACGTCGTTGTATCGCGTCGCGCAGTCGTGGAACAGGAGTACTCTGCCGAGCGTGAGCAGTTGCTCGAGGAGTTGCAGGAAGGCAATGTCGTCAAGGGCATCGTCAAGAATCTGACCGACTATGGCGCCTTCGTGGACCTTGGCGGCATAGACGGGCTGCTGCATATCACGGACATGGCGTGGAAGCGCGTCAAGCATCCTTCGGAAGTCGTCAACGTCGGCGACGAAATCGATGTCAAGATCCTCAAATTCGACCGCGAACGCCAGCGTGTGTCGCTCGGCATGAAGCAGCTCGGTGACGACCCGTGGAAGGACCTGGCCCGCCGCTATCCGCCTCAGACGCGGTTGTTCGGCACCGTGACCAACATCGCGGACTACGGCTGCTTCGTGGAGATCGAGGACGGTGTCGAAGGCCTCGTGCATGTGTCCGAGATGGACTGGACCAACAAGAACGTGAACCCGTCGCGAGTGGTGACGGTCGGCCAGGAAGTCGAAGTGATGGTGCTGGAGATCGACGAGGAACGCCGCCGCATCTCCCTCGGCATCAAGCAGTGCAAGGCCAATCCGTGGGCTGATTTCGCAGGCAACTTCAATCGCGGGGACAAGGTCACCGGCCAGATCAAGTCGATCACGGACTTTGGCATCTTCATCGGTCTGGATGGCGGCATCGACGGTCTCGTGCACCTTTCCGACATATCCTGGGATATGCCGGGCGAAGAAGCCGTGCGGAACTACCAGAAAGGCCAGGAACTCGAAGCGGCCGTATTGGCGATTGACGCCGAACGCGAACGGATTTCCCTCGGTATCAAGCAGCTCGAGAAAGATCCGTTCTCTGCCTGGCTGGCCGAGCATCCGAAGAACAGCATCGTGCGAGGCACGGTCACCGAGGTCGATGCCCGCGGTGCAACCGTTGATCTCGGCGATGGCGTGCTTGGTTCGCTGCGCGCGTCGGAACTGGCTCGCGGCCGGGTCGAAGATGCCAGAACGGTGCTCAAGATCGGCGACGAGGTGGAGGCGAAATTCACCAATGTCGACCGCAAGAACCGCTCGGTGCAGCTGTCGATCAAGGCCAAGGAAGTCCATGAGGAGGCCGAGGCCATCAGCAGCTACAACCAGGAATCGGGGTCAACGCCGGTCGGAACGACCCTCGGGGAGCTGTTAAAGGAGAAAATGACCGGCGGCGGCAGCTAATTACGTAAAAACAGTAGCCCGGACCGGCCGGTCCGGGCTATATTTGTCTTTACGAATCGGTGGGTTACGTTCACAGTCAGAAGATCGAGCAAAATGACGAAATCCGAACTCATTGAAGCTATCTCCCGCAAACAAAAACACCTTCCGGCCAAGGACGTCGAACTCGCCGTCAAGCATCTGCTCGACCTGATGAGCGACTCGCTGGCCAAGGGAGAACGGATCGAGATTCGAGGGTTCGGCAGTTTCTCTCTGCATTTCCGTCCGCCGCGCATCGGTCGGAATCCCAAGACCGGCGAAGCCGTGGCGCTCTCCGGCAAATACGTGCCCCACTTCAAACCCGGCAAAGATCTCCGCGAACGCGTGGACAGCAGTCGCAAGTTTCCGATCAAGAGCTGATCGCAGCCTCGGCGTCCGGCGATGCAGCGGCTGCCAATTCGCCCGCGGCCACCTAAACTCTGTACTATTTGGCCTGGTTCGCGTGCGGGAGCGCTGCCATGCTTTATCGCATATTCGTCGTCGCCGTCGCGCTGCTCGTAGTCGTCGGGATGTTCGTGTTCGCCTATGCGAACACGAGTGCGATCGACGTCGACTACCTGTTTTTCCGATGGCACACCAGCGTCTCGCTGGCCGTCACCAGCGCCTTTGCGGTTGGCTGGTTGTTCGGCGTGGCCTGCGCGTCGTTCTGGGCGTTCAGCCTGGCGCGGGAACGCCGCCATCTCAGGCAAGCGCTGCGTCTCTCGGAATCGGAGGTATCGAACCTTCGCAATCTGCCGATCAGCGATGCCGACTGAGTCAACCTTTCTGCTGGCTGGACTCTTCCTGCTGCTGGCCGCCGCCGGATGGGCCCTCGGGCGTTTCGGCGAACGCGACGAGCAGGACGCGCCGCCACCCCTGAACATCGACTACCTGAAGGGACTCAACTTCCTGCTCAATGAACAGACCGACCAGGCACTGGAGCACTTCCTGCAGATGGTCCGGGTCGACGACAAGACGATCGAAACGCATTTCGCGCTCGGCAGCCTGTTTCGGCGACGGGGTGAAGTGGACCGGGCGATCCGGATTCACCAGAACATCATTGCGCGGCCGGACCTGGCGGCAGAACAACGCGACCAGGCGTTGTTCTCACTCGCGCGCGATTACCAGAAAGCCGGCTTGTTGGATCGCGCCGAGAAACTCTACGTGCGCCTGTCGCAGGGATCTCGTTTTCAGGTCGAGGCCCTGGAGAACCTGATGCGCATCTATGAACAGGAGCGGGAGTGGCAAAAGGCCATCGACGCGGCGCAGCAACTCGAAGTGCTGGGCGGGCGCTCGCTGGAATTGCAGATAGCCCATTATTACTGCGAACTGGCGGAAGCAGCGGCCGCCGGCGGCGACTATTCGAGCGCGCTTCAATATGTCAAGCACGCCCAGACAGGCCACCCGAAGACCTGGCGCGGCGCCCTGGTGAGGGCGCACATCGCGCGGGCGACTGACGACACGGTTACTGCATTGCGGCTCTATCACCAGATAATCGACGAACACACTTACCTGATTGCCGAAGCGCTTCCGGAAATTGTCGCTATTCATCGTGACGAAAATCGACTGGAAGAACTCGACGGTGCGCTGAGGAGCATGCTCCGCAAGAATCCGGAAATGAGCACACTGGTGGCGTACACGGCAATCGTTAACGACATCGGCGGCATTCCGGCTATCGACGAATGCGTCGAACAATATCTGCTGAAAGAACCGACGCTGGCCGAGTTCATTGACATGCAAAGCGTCGCGGACGGAGAGGAGCACGCACTTGCGCGCACGCGCAGTGCGATGTCGAAACTCGCCCGGTCGACACCAAGATACCAGTGCCGCGAATGCGGATTCTCCAGCCAGCGGCTGCTTTGGCTGTGTCCCAGTTGCCGGAGTTGGGAGACGCAACGGCCGGCCTCGCGCGTCCAATTCGACACGGTCCTGCAGCACAGCATCACCTGATCGAGGACGGCGATTTTCCGGTGGATTTGCCCGGATATCCTCTGCGCACGCCATGCCGATACTCCCTACGCTTTGTTGACCGCGAATCCCGCGGGTCAAGGTCAAAAGGAGTCTCAGGATGAAGGTTTTCAGGACAATTCTGGCGGCTGCCACGCTTGCACTGTCGCTGGGCGCGCACGCGGAGGCCGTGGACGTGAACACGGCGGACGCGGCGACAATTTCGAAGTCGCTCAAGGGCATCGGAATGGCCAAGGCGGAGGCGATCGTCGAGTACCGCAGCAAGCATGGACCCTTCAAGAACGCCGACGAACTGTCGCTCGTCAAGGGGATCGGTGAGCGCACCGTCGAAATAAACCGGGCAGATATCAAGGTCGGCCCGGTCGAGCAATAGGGCGCGCCTACCGGCAGCACGCAGCGCCGTGCCGGCATGGCCGGCACGGTGCACATTTCACGCGCCCGTCAATGCCACGTGGATCACGTTTCGCAAACCGGGAATTGATATGATGGCCGCCGTCCGAATTGCTCAACCCGGAGCCAGACTTGGTCAAGAGAATCACTGCCGCCGTATTTCCAGTTGCAGGTCGCGGAACGCGATTTCTGCCGGCGACAAAGGCCAGCCCGAAGGAAATGTTGCCCATCGTGGATAAGCCGCTCATTCAGTATGCGGTGGAGGAGGCCATCGAGGCCGGGGCAAAACGACTGGTATTCATCACGGGCGCGACCAAGCGCGCGATCGCGGACCATTTCGACATCGATTCGGAGCTCGAGGACGCCTTGCGGGAGTCAGGCAAGACCGACCTGCTGAAATCGATCCAGGGCATCGTGCCAAAGGGCGTGGCTTGCATCTATATCCGGCAGGGTCAGCCGCTCGGCCTCGGCCACGCCGTGCTCTGCGCGCGGCCGGCAGTCGGCGACGAACCGTTTTTCGTGCACCTGGCCGATGACCTGATCGCCGGGTCGCCCGGCTGCCTGAAGCAGATGGCGGACGAGTACCACGGCCATGGCGGCAGCGTCATCGCGGTCGAAACCGTGCCGCGTGAGCATACCTCCAGTTACGGCATCGTGGCGGTCGATGCAGCGGACCGAAATCGCATCACCAAGATCGTCGAAAAGCCCAAACCCGACGTGGCGCCGTCGAATTCTGCAGTCGTCGGCCGATACCTGCTGGCCCCCGAGATATTTGCGAAGCTTGAGGCGACCGGGAGAGGTGCCGGCGGGGAAATCCAGCTTACCGACGGCATCGCGGACCTGATGCAGGACCAGCCCGTTTACGCCTACTCGTTTCGCGGCACGCGTTACGACTGCGGCAGCAAACTCGGATACCTGCAGGCCACGGTGGCTTACGGCCTCGAACATCCCGATACCGGACCGCGTTTTCGCGAACACCTCATGAACATTCTTCCCCGGTTGCGGGTAGAGCGCGACTAGAATACGATTCCGCCAAGTCGTGGCCTGCACGCTCGCCGAAAAACAAGAATAGCGATTTCTGGGGAGTTAAGTATGGATCGCCGCCGTTTCCTGTCCGGTTCCGTTGCGGCCGCCGTTGCGCTCGCGAGCATGCAGCGTCGCGCCAGCGCGGCCATACTCGGCGCAACGAAATCCGTCGATACAGACATCAATGCGTTGACTGGCGACGGGACCGAAATGACACTCAAGCGTGCCGCGGTGCAGGAACTCGGCGATAGCCTCCGCGGCAACCTCTTGCTGCCGGGTCACGAAGCCTACGATCAGGCAAGGCTGGTCCTGAACCCATCGATCGACAAGCACCCGGCGCTGATCGTGCAACCGAGAGGCGTTTCCGACGTAAAGAATGCCGTCGACTTCGCGCGTCAGTCCAATCTGCTGGTGGCCGTCAAGTGCGGCGGACACAGCCCGTCCGGCAAGTCGACCTGTGACGGCGGCATGATGATCGACCTGAGCCTCCTGCGCGGTGCGCGGGTCGATCCAAAACGACGCATTGCCTGGGTATCCGGTGGCAGCTGGCTCGGCGACATGGACCAGGAAACGATGGCGTTCGGGCTCGCGACCACTGCAGGTTCCGTGTCCCATACCGGCGTGGGCGGACTGACGCTCGGCGGCGGGTTCGGACGGCTCGCTCGACGCTTCGGGCTCGCCATCGACAATGTGCGCGGCGTGGAACTCGTGACGGCTGCCGGCGAATTCGTACGTGCCAATCCTGAAGAGAATCCCGACCTGTACTGGGCCGTGCGGGGTGGCGGCGGCAATTTCGGTGTCGTCACGACGTTCGAGTTCCAGCTACATCCGATGGATCAGACGGTGATTGCCGGAGACCTGGTATTTCCCCTGGAGGAGGCACGCCAGGTGCTGAACGTCTATGCGGAGTACTCGGCCGCGGCGCCGGACGAACTGTATGCCGACGCAGGCCTGTTCAGCCGGCCGGACGGGGCGGGCGGGACGTTCGTAGGAGTGTGTTACAGCGGCGATCCGAAGCGGGCCGACTCGGTGCTTGCGCCCCTGCGGAAGGCCGGGACTGTGCGGGCAGACAGCATAGGGCCCATGAGCTATCTCGCGGTGCAGAAATCGGGTGACATCAGCGATCCGCGAGCCAGGGGCAGTTACCTCAAGTCGGGCTTCGTGTCGGCGCTCACTCCCGCGGTGGTCGACGTTGTCGTCGAAGGTTTCGAGCCGGATCCGGAGCGCGGCCTGTTCGCCGGGTTCCAGCACGCCGGGGGCGCCATAGGCCGCATACCGAACGATGCGACGGCATTCGCGCACCGCTACGTGAGCAACGACAGCCTGTTCGTCATGGATTGGGAGATGGGTATCGACCCGACCCGGCACATCGAATACCTGCGCAAGTATTTCGCAGCCTACGAACCGCACACGGAAGGTTTCTATACGAACGACGTGTCGGTCGACGAAACCCAGAAAGACGTCAACCGTAACTACGGCGAAAACTACGAACGCCTGGTCAAGGTCAAGAACCAGTACGACCCGACCAACCTGTTCCGGCTGAATGCCAATATCGTTCCGACGGTCTGAAAGGGCCGACGGGCAACTCCGGCGAGTACTTGGAAAACCGCAACCGATTGAATTGCTGGAGAAAAACCTTAGCTGGAAAAGAAAAGGCCGGTTGAGCGCACTCGAACCGGCCTTTCTTATAGATGGCTCCCCGGGCCGGACTCGAACCAGCGACCAATTGATTAACAGTCAATCGCTCTACCAACTGAGCTACCGGGGAATCGTCGGTATTGTAGAGTCCGCCGCGGACCGACGGTACGCGACGAGGGCCGGGATTCTCGTCGACAGCCCCCCGCTAAGTCAAGGCGATAGCGCCCGTTTCAGGCGACGGACTGCCTCCTCGAGCATGTCAAGTGAGCACGCATAGGAGATCCGCAGGTAGCCCGCAGCGCCGAAAGCGCTGCCAGGCACACACGCGAGATCGGCTTTCTTGAGCAGGTACTCCGTGAACGCGACGTCGTCGGCCAACCCCAGCTTGTCGGCGGCGCCCATGATGTGCGGAAAGACGTAAAAGGCGCCGTCACCGGGATGGCAGCGTATACCGTCGATGTCGTTCAGGGCGGCGACGATGTAGTCGTGGCGCTCGCGATAGGCGGCGCACATTTCGCGTACGCAGTCCTGGGGCCCGTCCAGGGCGGCGGCCGCGGCGGCCTGCGAGATGCTGCAGGGGTTCGAAGTACTCTGGCTCTGAATGGTTGTCATTGCACGAATCAGTGCTTCCGGGCCGCCGGCATAGCCGAGCCGCCAGCCCGTCATCGCGTAGGCCTTCGATACGCCATTGCAGGTCAGCGTACGTTCATAAAGGTCGGGGCAGATGCGGGCAAAGCTCGCAAACGGTTCCGGACCCCAGCCGATGTGCTCGTACATCTCGTCGGAGGCAATGACGATGCGTGGGTGGGCGCGCAAAACGTTGCCGAGCGCCGAAAGTTCCGCCGCGGAGTAGCTCACGCCGGTGGGATTGCACGGGCTGTTCAGTATCAGCAGCCTCGTTCGGGGGCTGATCGCGCGCTCGAGCTGGTCGACTGATATTTTGAACCCGGCGTCGATCCCGGTGTCGATGATTACCGGAGTCGCATCCGCGACGCGCACCATGTCGGGATAGGATACCCAGTACGGTGCCGCGATGACGACTTCGTCCCCGGCATCCAGCAGCGCCAGGCACAGGTTGAACAGGCTCTGTTTGCCGCCGGCGGAGACCAGAATCTGTGACGGCGTGTAATCGAGACCGTTTTCCCGCGCGAACTTGCGCCGGATCGCCGCTTTGACAGCGGCCGTGCCGTCGATCGGTGTGTACTTGGTTTCGCCGCGCGCCAGTGCTGCGACCGCAGCATCCTTGATGTGCTGCGGGGTGTCGAAATCGGGTTCGCCGGCACCCAGGCTCAGAATGTCCCGTCCCTCGGCACGCAGGCGTGCGGCCAGTGCGAGCGTCGCGCCGGTCGGGGAGGGTTTGACCCGGGCCATGCGAGACGATACTGATAGACTCACTCGATCTTCCCCGTACAACGGACCACCGATGGTACGTGAAAGCACCAGACTGCCCAAGAAAACCGAGAGCGACGAGCGCGATCGGCTGACGCTGGTGTCTGCATACCGGCCGGCGGGCGACCAGGGTCCGGCGATCGAAGCGCTGCTCGACGGGCTGAACGACGGCCTGGCACGCCAGATCCTGCTCGGCGTCACCGGCTCGGGCAAGACCTTTACAGTCGCGAATGTCGTTGAGCGTACGCAGAGACCGGCGATCGTCCTGGCTCCGAACAAGACGCTCGCCGCACAGCTGTACGGAGAGATGCGGGAGTTCTTTCCACGCAATGCGGTCGAGTATTTTGTCTCTTACTACGACTATTACCAGCCGGAAGCCTATGTTCCGAGCTCGGACACGTACATCGAGAAAGACGCTTCCATCAATCAGCACATAGAGCAGATGCGACTGTCAGCGACCAAGGCGCTGATTGAGCGGCCCGATGCGATCATCGTGGCGACCGTTTCCGCCATTTATGGCCTGGGCGACCCCCAAGCCTATTTCAGCATGATCCTGCACCTGGTGCGGGGCGACCGGACTGACCAGCGGACGATCCTTCGCCGGCTCGCCGAATTGCAGTACACACGCAACGAACTGGACTTGCAGCAAGGGACCTATCGGGTCCGCGGCGACGTGATCGACATATTCCCGGCCGAGTCCGAACGGGACGCCGTACGGGTCGAGTTGTTCGACGAAGAGATCGAATCACTGTCCTATTTCGACCCGCTGACCGGCGAGGTTCAGCGTCGCGTCGCGCGCCTGACCATATTTCCCAAGACCCACTATGTGACGCCTCGCGAGCGCCTGCTGGCCGCTACCGAGCAGATTAGAGCCGAGCTTGGGGAGCGACTGGCCTGGCTGCGGCAACATGACAAGTTGCTCGAGGCCCAGCGGCTCGAACAAAGAACGCTCTTCGATCTCGAAATGATCCGCGAACTGGGTTACTGCTCGGGAATCGAGAATTATTCCCGCTACCTGTCGGGGCGGGAGGCCGGGCAGCCCCCACCATGCCTGTTCGACTACGTACCGCCGAACGCGATCCTGGTCATCGACGAGAGTCACGTGACGGTGCCACAGCTCGGCGGTATGTATCGCGGCGACCGTGCGCGCAAGGAAACCCTGGTCGAATACGGATTCCGGCTGCCATCCGCTCTGGACAACCGGCCGCTGCGCTTCGACGAGTTCGAGCGACTGGCGCCGCAGACGATCTACGTTTCCGCCACGCCGGGGGACTATGAATACGCGCATGCCGACAAAATCGTGGAGCAACTGGTACGTCCGACGGGGCTCGTCGATCCGCGCGTCGAGGTCCGGCCCGCACGCACCCAAGTGGACGATGTGCTGTCGGAGATCAACCGCCGCGTCGCAGCCCAAGAACGTGTGCTGATTACGACGCTGACCAAGCGGATGTCCGAAGATCTGACGGATTACCTTGCTGAACACCACGTTCGCGTTCGCTATCTGCATTCGGATATTGGTACGGTAGAGCGCACCGAGATCATCCGCGACCTCCGGCTTGGCGAGTTCGACGTATTGGTCGGCATCAACTTGCTCCGCGAGGGCCTCGACATGCCGGAGGTATCGCTGGTCGCCATACTCGATGCGGACAAGGAGGGCTTCCTGCGCTCGGAGCGCTCCCTTATCCAGACCATCGGGCGAGCTGCCCGCAACGTTAACGGGACCGCGATCCTGTATGCGGACTCGGTCACCGGCTCGATCGAGCGTGCCCTGGACGAGACCGCGCGCCGGCGCGACCGCCAGGTGGAATTCAACAAGGTGCACGGCATCACCCCGACCTCGATCATCAAGCAGGTGGCCGACATCATGGAGGCGAGTTACCCGGTGCCCGGCCGCCAGCGGAACAAGGTGGCCGAGCCCTGGACTCGCTACGAAAACATGACGCCGGAGCAGCGCGTCCGCGAGGCGGCCAAGCTCGAAAAGCGCATGTTGCGGGCGGCTCGCGACCTCGAGTTCGAGGAGGCCGCGCGGCTACGGGACGAGATCCAAAGCATTCGCCGACAGGAACTGGGCTTGCCGGAGAGCCGGGCCGGCTAAAGTCCTCGAAAAAAGGCCCCGGGAGTATTGCGCCGCCTGGGTGCTTTCAGTATCGTTTGCCGCCCTTCGGGCCGGTCGCTTGCAGGCGTAACGAGGGGCGATTAGCTCAGGGGTAGAGCGCCACGTTGACATCGTGGAGGTCGGTGGTTCGAAACCACCATCGCCCACCAATGCCCTGTTGTCGCGCCGCGACAGGCGTTTACTTTTTCAGCGAATTCCGGGCGTAACCGGTTGTTTCCGGTGTTCTGCCTATATAGAATCGCGTTCCCGCTGAACCATAAGCCGTCAGGCTGGCTCGCGGGCGCACCTGTTGTCATTCGGAGGATTTCGGAATCGCAGTTACAAAGCGCGTGCGGCGCAATGAAGAGATCGAAGCGATCCGGGTCCGTGTCATCGACTCGGTCGGAGAGCAACGCGGCGTGATGCCGTTGTCTGAGGCGATCTCGATTGCCCGAAGTGAGGGGCTGGACCTCGTCGAGGTTTCGCCGAACGCAGACCCGCCAGTCTGCCGCATCATGGATTTCGGTAAGTACCTGTTCGAGCAGAACAAGAAATCCCAGGCGGCACGGCGCAAGCAGAAACAGGTTCACGTCAAGGAAATCAAGTTTCGCCCGGGTACCGACGAGGGCGACTACAAGATCAAGCTGCGTAAGCTGGTGGAGTTCCTGGAAGACGGGGACAAGACCAAGATTACACTGAGGTTCAGAGGCAGGGAGATGGCGCACAAGGAATTGGGCGCACAGCTTCTGACCCGGGTCAGGAATGACCTTGAGCAATACGGTGTCGTAGAGCAGCTGCCGCAGCTGGAAGGGCGGCAGATGGTCATGGTAATGGCACCGAAGAAAAAGTGAGTAACGGCTGAAGCTCGCCAGAGCCGACGCCATTTACCCCGCCTGCAGCGGCCGCATGACGGTACGTGGCAAGGCCAAGAAAAGCGGAGACGACGACATGTCGAAGTTAAAGAGTAACCGGGGCGCGGCCAAGCGCTTCCGGCGGACGGGCAAGGGCGGCTTCAAGCGGGCCCAGTCCCATCTCAATCACATCCTCACGAAGAAGAAGTCGAAGCGCAAGCGCCATCTCGGTTCGACCGAGCAGGTGGCACCTTCGGACCTGAAGAGCGTGCGACGCATGCTCCCGTACAGCTGAGGAGGATGCGAAATGGCACGAGTTAAGAGTGGTGTCACCGCCAGGGCGAAACACAAGAAAGTCCTGGGCAAGGCCAAGGGCTACTACGGTGCGCGCAGCAAGACGTTCAAAATCGCGAAACAGGCGGTCATCAAGGCCGGCCAGTACGCGTATCGGGATCGCCGGGTGCGCAAGCGCGAGTTCCGAGCGTTGTGGATTACCCGCATCAACGCAGCGGCTCGCCTGCACGGGCTGTCCTACAGTCGTTTGATGAACGGCCTGAGCCGCGCCGAGATCGACGTCGATCGCAAGGTTCTGGCCGACATAGCCGTACACGACCCGGAAGGCTTTGGGGCCATCGCTGAAGCGGCGAAAGCTGCACTAGCCGACGCCGCCTGACCGGGCGGACCCGCGGGTTTCCCGGGCGTCCTGGCGGCATTTGACAGGCTATGCAGTCACTCGACGAACTCCTGGAGTCCGCCGTGTCGGAAGTCGATGCGGCGGCGGACCTGGCGACGCTCGATGGCGTGCGGGTCCGCTACCTCGGAAAGAAGGGCGAACTCACCGCGCACCTCAAGTCCCTTGGCGAATTGCCAGCGGCCGAACGTCCGGCGGCCGGCCAGGCAATCAACAGCGCGAAACAGGCAGTGCAGATCCGCATCAACGAGCGCCGCGAGCGCCTGGAAAACCAGGCGCTGGCAACGTCGGTGGCCGCGGATGCCGTCGACGTCACATTGCCCGGGCGGGGCTTCGGTGTTGGCGGCCGACACCCGGTATCACGTACCGCTGCGCGGATCGAGGAGATATTTCGCAACGCCGGTTTCGGTGTGCGCAGCGGACCGGAGATCGAGGATGATTTCCACAACTTTTCGGCGCTGAACATTCCCGACAATCACCCGGCCCGTGCGATGCACGATACCTTCTATTTCCCGGGTGGCATGCTGTTACGGACTCATACGTCGCCCGTGCAGATCCGTTCAATTGCATCCGAAGGTGTGCCGATCCGGATCATCGCACCAGGGCGCGTTTATCGGTGCGATTCCGACCAGACCCACACACCGATGTTTCATCAGGTCGAGGGCCTGGTGATAGACGAGAATGTCAGCTTTGCGCAACTCAAGGCCGTGCTGCACCAGTTCGTCGAAGCTTTCTTCGAACGCCGTGCAGAACTCCGATTCCGGCCGTCCTACTTCCCGTTTACGGAACCGTCGGCGGAGGTGGACATTCGCTGGGCGGAAGGCCGGTGGCTCGAGATTCTCGGCTGCGGCATGGTGCATCCGAACGTACTCGAAAGCGCGGGCGTTGACTCGGAACGATATACCGGCTATGCGTTCGGCATTGGCATCGAACGTCTCGCCATGCTGCGCTACGGCGTCACCGACCTGCGCACTTTCTTCGAGAACGATCTGCGCTTTCTCGAGCAGTTCCGGTAAAACCCTGATGAAGATCGCACATTCCTGGTTACGCGAGTGGGTCGACCCGGCACTGGATCCCGTGGCGCTTGGCCACCAGCTGACGATGCTCGGTCATGAAGTCGAAGTAATCGAAGTACAGGGCAGCGATCTCGATGGCGTCGTGATAGCCGAAGTCCTCGGGGTACGGCGCCATCCGGAGGCGGATCGCCTAAGCATCTGCCGGGTATCCACCGGCGGCGGCGAGACTCTGGAGGTAGTTTGCGGCGCGCCCAACGTGCGGCAGGGCATGAAAGCCGCCCTTGCGCCAGCCGGCACCCGTTTGCCGAACGGCGTAAAGCTACGCAAGACGAAGATTCGCGGCGTCGAGTCGCAAGGCATGCTTTGTTCAGCCAAAGAACTTGGCCTCGGTGACGAATCCGACGGAATCCTGGAACTGCCCGACGACGCGGGGCCTGGCATGCCCGTCGACCGTTATCTCGAGCTGCCCGATGCAGTGCTCGAACTAAAAGTCACGCCGAATCGGGGTGACTGCTTGAGCATTCTCGGCATCGCACGCGATGTCGCAGCGCTGACCGGAGCGCCGCTTGCGGACGCTGCAATGCGGACCGTGCCCGCAACCATCGACGCTGTCCAGCCCGTTGAATTGCCGGTGCCCGAGAGGTGCCCGGTTTTTGCAGGGCGTATCGTCCGCGGCATAGACCCCGCTGCGAGGTCACCCGTGTGGCTGGTCGAACGACTCCGTCGGTCCGGACTGCGTGCGATCCATCCGGTTGTCGACGTTACGAACTACGTGATGCTGGAACTGGGTCAACCCCTGCATGGCTTCGATCATGCAAGGCTCAAGGGAACCGTCCGGCCTCGCCTGGCCCATGCCGGCGAAACTCTCAAATTGCTTGACGGCAGGACGATCACACTGAACCCGGACAGCCTGGTGGTCAGCGACGACTCTGGCGCGATCGCACTGGCCGGCATCATGGGCGGGCTCGAAACGGCGGTCACGGACGATACGACCGAGGTCTTTTTCGAGGCCGCGTTCTGGCCGCCGGCGACAATGGCAGGACAGGCGCGTGTCTACGGGTTGCATACTGATGCATCGCAACGTTTCGAGCGTGGCGTCGATCCGTCGGGACAGGGGCGCGCCGTCGAGCGGGCCACCGAGTTACTCCTGGAGATCGCGGGCGGACAGGCGGGACCGTTGACTGTCACATTGGCCGAAACTCACGTGCCCGAACGGCATGAACTGACCCTGCGTGCCAGTCGGATCTCAAAGCTGCTCGGAGTCGACGTCGCGCGCGAGGCGGTCCGCACAATCCTCTCGCGCCTCGAATTCGAAATCGTAGAGGCGCGGGACGGCTGGCAGGTTCGTGCGCCGCGGCATCGATTCGACATCGAGCGCGAAGCCGACCTCATCGAGGAGGTGGCGCGCATTCACGGATACGATCGCATCCCTGAAGCAACCGGGGCCGCAGCTATGCTCCTGACAACGGCTACCGAGAGCCGGGTGCCGACCGATGCCGCCGCCGCATTGCTCGTCGCCCGCGACTACCAGGAAGTGATCACCTATAGCTTCGTCGACGCCGGGGACGACGGTGCGATCAGCGGCAAGGCGTCGCGCCTGGTGCTCACGAACCCAATCGCATCGGATATGTCGGTCATGCGCACGTCATTGTGGAGTGGAATGTTGCACGCGTGCGCCGGCAACCTGTCCCGGCAACAGCAACGCGTGCGGCTGTTCGAGATCGGCAAGAGTTTCGACGGCGAGCCGACCGCCCCGCGCGAGACTTTGCGCATTGCGGGCCTGGCCTGCGGTCCACGACTTCCGGAGCAATGGGCAAATCCAGGACAGCAGGTCGATTTCTTTGACATAAAATCAGACGTTTGCGCGTTGTTCGGAATTGCCGGGCCGGCGGAGCATCTCGAATTTGCTCCGTCAAGACATCCAGCCCTGCATCCCGGACAGGCGGCGGAAGTTCGACGGGAAGGAACGGTCCTTGGCGTCGTGGGTAAGCTCGATCCGCGTATTGCGCGGCGTTTCGAGATCAAACCTGCCGTGTTCTTGTTCGAGCTCGACGCCGATATGGCGCTTGCTGCGCAACTGCCGGTTGTCGAAAGCATTTCCCGATTCCCGGCTATCCGCCGAGACATCGCGGTGCTGGTCGACGAGAAGGTCACGGCAGCCGAGCTGATCGGCGCAGTGCGGGCGGCGGCGCCGCAGCTCGTCCGCTCCGTCCGCATATTCGACGTCTATCGCGGGCCAGGAGTAGAAGCTGGGCTAAAAAGCATCGCAATAGGCTTGATTTTGCAGGAAACTTCCCGCACCCTTACTGACGAGGATGCGGACGCCGCGCAAGCCGCCGCAGTACGAAAACTCCACCAAGAATTCGCGGCCGTATTGAGAGACTGACTGAATGGCGCTAACCAAAGCTGACATGGCCGAATCGCTGTTCAACGAGCTTGGCCTCAACAAGCGTGAAGCTCGGGAACTGGTCGACATGTTCTACGAGGAACTGCGTGCATCGCTCGCAGTCGGTGAGCAGATCAAGCTTTCCGGTTTCGGGAACTTCGATCTCCGTGACAAGAAACAACGACCGGGCAGAAATCCGAAAACCGGGGAGGAGATTCCGATCTCTGCGCGCCGCGTGGTGACGTTCCGGCCAGGACAAAAACTAAAAGCCCGAGTAGAGGCCTATGCTGGAACCGGGGAATAACGACGAACTCCCTCCAATTCCTGGAAAGCGCTATTTCACAATCGGTGAGGTGAGCGATCTTTGCGCAGTAAAGCCGCACGTGCTGCGCTACTGGGAGCAGGAGTTTCCACAACTGAAGCCGGTAAAGCGCCGGGGCAACCGACGCTACTACCAGCGGCAGGACGTGCTCATCATCCGTCAGATCCGCAGCCTGCTGTACGACGAGGGCTTTACGATCGGCGGTGCACGTCAACGCCTGACAGGCGATTCCGCTAAATCCGACGTCAGCCAGAGTCAGCAGATAATCAAACAATTACGCTCGGAACTTGAAGAAGTTTTGCGTATCATGCGGCGCTGACGAGCACTTTGATCGCTTGGGGCCGGCACGTATCATCGCCGCCTCTTCGGGACTTGTTTTTCCGGTCGGGGCGTAGCGCAGCCTGGTAGCGCACCACAATGGGGTTGTGGGGGTCGCGAGTTCGAATCTCGCCGCCCCGACCATTCTTCAGGAAGGAAATAGGCCGTTCTCACACGATGGGAACGGCTTTTTTCGTTTCCAAGATTGGGCGGAGTTGCGAACGAACCGGAGGTCGAGCCGAGGCCGGCGAGGCCGGCCCGTTGCTTTCAGGTCGGACGTTCGGGAACCGGCAGCTTGCGATCCTCGATGCCGAGCAATATCGGCTGGGCGCGCTCGCGATAGATGTTGACCTTGGCGTTGTAGGCGACCCGGCTCAGCCCATGCTTGTCCCGAATCTGCAGGCGACGGATGTTGAATGCGCCACCGCCCATGTTTTCACCGGTCAGGTAACACTTGATGGCCGTAACTTTTTCGCCCGACAGTTCCAGCCCGCTCAGCTTCGCCAAATTTCCCTGGGCGCGCTGCAGGAAAGTAACGGCATCGATGTTGGCGCGCGCCTGACCGGCGCCGGCTTCCAGACCATTATTGTCGGCGAGGAAGTCACCGACCAGTATCTGTCCCGGCAATGCAGCTTCGATCATTCGGGCAAGTTCGATGGTCACGTCGCCCACGATGAAATCGTGCATCGTGGGATTGAGTCCTTCCGCCTGATGGAACTCGTAACAACTGCCGACATGAAAACACGCACGCAATCGGGGCACGGCTTTCGACATGGCCTTGCTGCGTGCGATGGCGTTGTCGGCCAGTACGATATGCATGAAGTGATACAGATTGACGTTGGCTTCGAGGCCATCGTCCCGGTTCCAGACATAGAAGCCATCGCCGCTCGACGAACGGGCGAAGTTGATGCCCACTTCCTTCTCCATCATCTTCGCCTGAGCGGAGTTCAGTGAGTACGACAGGCTGTTCAACTGGGTCATTTGTTCGAACGGTGTCAACAGGCTGAATCCGACTATGTCGAACAACGTGACCGCACGGCTGGCGACATAGTTGATGCCGTAGCGCCGGATCATTTTCTCGATGATCTGAGTTTCGACCGGGTGGCCCGACAGGGGCTCGCGAAGCGCTACATAGACCGGCTGAACGTCCAGCAGCCGTGCAACCTTTTGCATCTGCGTAAATGTCAGCTGGCGCTCTCCCGAGATCAGTTCGGTCACGAACTGTGCCGAGACTCGCGGCGGCAGATTGTCGCCACGCGGTGCCGTGTACTCGGCAATCGCATAGTGCGGGACCACCAGGATCAGGATGCCCTCGTCCAGTGCAGCCCAGCTCAGGATGTTGTTCTGACCCAGGGACCAGTGCTGATGCAGCGTGCGTTCCAGGTGAACGAGATTGCTGCGTTGGCGCAAGCCCATGTCCTGGGCCAGTCCCGCGAGCTGATCGAGATACGGCGAAAAATCAGCGATTCGCCGAATCCCCGATTGCGAAAGGTCGTCGAGTTCCATAAGGTCCCGGGAAAGTAGTCCCCCGTGCGCCTAATCGCAAGTAATATCTGAACTTATGTCAACAAGCGCACCTGGTTTGGATGAAATCGCACGCGTGCGCGACTTGCTTTCTGCCGACCTCGTCCGTACGCCGCTGGTGCGCTGTCCGGAGCTCGAGGATCTGGTCGGGCAGGGCACCGAGGTCTGGGGCAAGCTGGAGTTCCTGCAGCGCACCGGCACGTTCAAGGCACGCGGGGCGCTCGCCACGCTGAGGATCCTGTCAGCCGAACAGCTCGCAGCCGGCGTAACGGCGGTCAGTGCGGGTAACCATGCGGTTGCCACGGCGTTCGCGGCGCGTACGGTGGGTACCCATGCCCGCGTCGTCATGACTGCGACGGCAAATCCGGCGAGAGTCGAAGCCTGTCGCTACTGGGGCGCGGACGTCGTTTTCGCGGATGACGTGCACGAGGCGTTCGCGCTGGCCGCCGCTATCCGGGAGCGCGAAGGCCGCTACTTCGTTCATCCGTTCGAAGGTCCGGCAATCGCGTGTGGGACCGGAGTCGTCGGTCTCGAAATCTGCGAAGAGCTGCGACCGATCGATGCGATCCTGGTCGCCGTGGGCGGCGGCGGCCTGATCGGCGGCATCGCCAATGCAGTCCGGCAGATCGATGACCGGGTCGAGGTGATCGGCATCGAGCCGGAGGGCGCTGACTCGATGCATCGCAGCCTCGCCGCCGGTGAGCCAGTCGGCATCGACGCCGTGCGCACGATCGCCGACAGCCTCGGTGCGCCATTCGCGATGCCATACTCCTTCGACCTGTGCCGGCGCTGGGTGTCGCGTATGGTGCGCGTCAGTGACGATCAGTTGCGGAGGACGATGGGCCTTCTCGTCCGACACATGCGTATCGCGGTCGAACCGGCCTGCGCTGCTGCTGCGGCTGCGCTGCTCGGGCCGCTGCGGCACGGCCTCGCGGGGAAAAGGATCGTACTGGTCTTCTGCGGCAGCAACATCGACTGGGCCACCTTTGCCCGGGACGCGGACTGGTGACCATCGAGTCGCGCCGACCGGCGACCGACCTTGCGGGCCTGCTGCCGAAGTTGCGGGCAATAGTCGGTGAGCGCGGCTGGACCGACGACCCCGCAAGACTCGCGCCGCACCTCAGCGAATGGCGTGGCCTTGTTCTCGGCCGGACGCCCGTGATGCTGCAGCCCTCGACGACCGACCAGGTTGCTGCAATCGTGCGCGCCTGCGCCGACGCTCACGTGGCAATCGTGCCCCAGGGCGGCAACACGGGCATGTGCGCCGGTGCGGTGCCGGACGCGTCCGGCACCCAGGTGCTCGTGCAGCTCGGGCGCCTCAATCGCATTCGAAACGTCGATGCCGAGGATTCGTCGCTGGTCGCAGAGGCCGGCTGCGTGCTGGCCGACGTGAAGGCGGCCGCAGCTGCGGCGGGGCTGTATTTCCCGCTGAGCCTGGGCGCCGAGGGCAGTTGCCAGATAGGCGGCAACGTGGCGACCAACGCCGGCGGCATCAACGTACTCCGCTATGGGACCATGCGTGATCTCGTGCTGGGGCTGGAGGCCGTGCTCCCGGACGGCAGCGTTTTCGATGGCTTGCGAACGCTCCGCAAGAACACCGCGGGCTACGACCTGAAACAGCTCTTCATCGGCAGCGAAGGAACGCTCGGCATTGTCACCGCGGTTGCCGTAAAGCTGCATCCGGATCCGGGTCCGCTGCAGACGGCCATGCTGGCCCTGCGAAACGCCGGGGACGCTGTTCGGGCGCTGGCGAGGCTGCGTGGGACCCTGCCGGACCGGCTGCAGGCATTCGAACTGATCGGAGCGCGGCCGATCGATTTCGTGCTGCGGCATGTGCCGGGCGTTCGCTTCCCGTTCGACCAGCGGCACGACTGGTACGTACTCTTGGATGCAGCGGTTCCGTACGACGACCTGGAAGCCTCTCTCATCGACCTGGCGGCGCATCAGGAACTGGCCGATACGGTCATCGCGAAAAGCCGTGCCGAGCAAGACACACTCTGGCGCTTGCGGCATTCGATCTCCGAGGCGGAACGTCGCGAAGGACCCGGCATCAAACATGACGTTTCCGTGCCGATCGGCGCCATGCAGGAATTCCTCACGGCGGCAGAGGCGCGGCTGAAGGCCAGGGTGCCGCAGGCGGAACCGGTCGTATTCGGCCACGTTGGAGACGGGAATTTGCACTACAATGCGCACTTGCACCGGGACGTACCGGAAGCCGACTTGGGCCGGCTGGGGGATGAGGTGACCACTGTCATCTACGAACTCGTGACGGAAATGGGTGGCAGCATCAGCGCCGAGCACGGCATCGGCGTGTTGAAGAAGGATGCGCTGCGGCGCTATGGGAATCCGGTCAGCCTTGCTGCGATGCGCGTGCTGAAGGATGCGCTGGATCCGGCCGGCATCATGAATCCGGGCAAGGTAATCTGACGACCAGTTCCGCTCGAGGACATCGCGGCGCCACTAGAATGCAGGGTTCATCTTGAAATACGGTCGGTTTCGATGAGTGCTGATTCGCACAGGATCCGGGAGCTGCTGGGCGATTCGCTTTCCGATCTCGAAGACAAGCTCGGGACCTCCGACGACCGGCGTCTGCTGGCCGACCTCCGTGACCGCATTGCTGCGCTGCTCCGGGACAACCACTCGGCCGACCGCGAGATCCGCATGCTGCTCAAGGAGCGCTACGATGATGGTGATCTGCGCTCGGAGACCTACCGGCTCGTGCAGTCGATCGTGGATGACCATGTTACGGAAGAGCTGACAACCGAGCCGACCGGGCAGTTACCAATTCGGGCCGGCAGCGTGCTGCGCGAGTTCGGCCTGGCCACCAACCAGCTGGGCGCCACCGGTACCGCCGAAGATGAATATGCGTCTACCGCGGTGATCCACGACGAAGTTCTGCGCCCGGCCACGGCGGACGATCACGTACAGGTCGGTTCCGTGCTGCGCGACCGCTTCCTGCTGCAGGAACGGCTGTCGGGCGGGAGCATGGGTGTGGTCTACAAGGCGCTGGATCGCCGTCTGGCCGAAACCGGCGCCACGGAACCGTGGGTCGCGATCAAAGTGCTGTCGCCCGAGCTGTCGAAGAACGGTACCGCGTTGCGCGCTCTGCAACAGGAAGCTGCGAAGGGACGATACCTGTCGCACGCGCACATCGTGCGTTTCATCGATCTGGACCGGGAAGACGACCTCTACTTCATCGTAATGGAATGGCTGGAAGGCCGGACCCTGGCTTCGATTCTCGATTCGGCGGAAGGCAAGTCGATGGGAACGGATCAGTCCGTCGGCATCGTACGACAGCTGGCGAGTGCACTCGCCTATGCGCATCGCTGCGGGATCATCCACGCCGACGTCAAGCCGGCGAACGTGATGATCCTCCCCAACGGGGATTCCAAGCTGTTCGACTTCGGTGTCGCACGGGTGCAGCAGAGCCAAAGGGGCGCGCGCGACGATTTCGATCCGGGCGTGCTGGGCGCGCTGACACCTGCCTATTCGAGCATGCAGGTCCTGACCGGTGAGGAGCCGGTGCCCAGCGACGACGTATTTTCACTTGGTTGCCTTTTCTATCGCCTTGTCGCGGGCCACCGTGTCTTCGGGCCGCGCAATGCGACAGAAGCGGCGGAAGAAGGCATGACGCCGCAGCGCCCGCAGGGATTGTCCGAGGTGCAGTGGCGGACTCTCAAGAAAGCAATTTCGTTTTCGCGGGTGACCCGCTTCCAATCCATGGGCGAGTTCATGGACGCACTGGACGATCGGTCCATCTCGAGCATCGACATCGGTCCGACTGATGCGTTCGATATCGAGGAAACCGGCGGTTCACGCAGTTGGCTCGCGGGCCTCGTCGCGCTGCTGCTGCTGCTCGGATTCGCGGTGTACCAGTTCGGCTTCTCGGACCCGTTTGGCTGGAACGAGCCGGTGCGGACATGGTTCGACGCGCAGCTGGCGGGCTTAGAGGACACGGAGCCGAAGGAAACGCCACGCGCGGTTCCGGACGAGAAAGACATAGTCGACCTGCCGGCGGAGGGTCCCGCACCAATTGCAGACTACGCGGCCAGCGGTGCTCAGCCGGGGACGACAGCGCCGGATGGCGGCACCGGAGCCGAGACGCCTGCCGAAACGCAGGCCGGAGCAGGTGCCGACGCAGCCCCGGCCGCGGCCGACAACGACATAGCGGATGAACCGCCAGTCACCGACTTGTCGAACCTGGTGGCTGCAGACATCGACGCGCCCCTGACTGAAACCACCGGCGAGCCGGCACCCGTCACGGTGAGGCTGCGGGAGGATGCAGGACCGACCGTGGTCGATCTGCGTCGCACGGGTAGCGCCGCCGTCCCGCTCGACCTGCGCCTCGAGGAAGTCGGCTACACCGGAAATCGCTCGCCCTGGGCATCTGCGCAATACACGATCTCGGCCAGCGAACTGCAGATTCCTGCCGGCCAGGATCGTGCACGACTGACACTGCAGATGGCGAGTGACCCGTTGCGCGAGGCCGACCAGGTATCGACACTTCGCGTCCGCTCCACGGACTCACCGACCACGCAGTATGCGACGCTCGAGGTGGAGCTGGAGGACGACGATCAAAGGGCTTTCGAATCCCGCCTGCCGACGAATACGATCGGGTTCGCCGTCAGCCAGGTTGCCGTCCGGGAGCGGGACCCCGTCGTCCAGGTCGATGTACTTCGTTTCAATCCGGACGACACCCAGATCGTCGTAGGCTACTCGGTTGGGGACATTACGGCGAAGGAAGGCGAAGACTACTTTTCTCCCGGCGGCTATTCGGTCTCCTTCGGCCCGGGGCAACGCTCTGCGCGGCTCCTGATTCCGCTGGTGCAGGACACGAACAGCGAAGGCGACGAAGCGTTCACCGTCGAACTCGCAACCGGCGACACGGAACCGGTGCCCGACGTATTTCGTCGCATCGTCATCATGATTCGCGACGACGAGATCGCGGTGCGCTAACAGGCTTGCTAGACTGCGGGCGGCGCGACGCTGGTCCCGCGCCTCTGGATTGAGTGAGCAGGCAACCATGGAAGACAAGGAATTGCGGCGCTATTCGCGCGTCGTCGTCGATGGCATCGAACAGGCGCCCAGCCGGGCGATGTTGCGTGCCGTGGGCTTCACCGAAGAAGATTTTCAGCGCCCTCAGATCGGCATTGCGTCGACATGGAGCATGGTTACCCCGTGCAACATGCACATCGGCGGCCTCGCGGAGATCGCGGCCCGGGCCGCGAACGACGCCGGCGGCAAGGGGGTCGTCTTCAACACCATCACCGTCAGTGACGGCATCTCGATGGGCACGCCGGGAATGCGTTATTCGCTCGTTTCGCGCGAGATCATCGCCGATTCGATCGAGGCGGTCGCGGGTGCCGAGGGATTCGATGGTCTCGTGGCAATCGGCGGCTGCGACAAGAACATGCCGGCGTGCGTCATGGCAATGGCGCGCCTGAACAGGCCTTCCGTATTCGTCTATGGCGGAACGATCAGGCCTGGCGCCCAGCGGCGTGACATAGTCTCGGTATTCGAGGCTGTGGGCGCAATGGCGGCAGGCCGCATGTCCGCCGCCGAACTCCTCGAGGTCGAGAAGACGGCAATTCCGGGGCCGGGCGCCTGTGGCGGCATGTACACCGCCAACACGATGGCGTCCGCCATCGAGGCACTCGGCATGAGTCTTGCGAACAGCTCGGCCCAGGAAGCCGCGTCGGATCAGAAAGAAGACGACTGCAGGCGAGCGGGTGCGGCGGTCATGAGTCTGCTGCGCCGCGACATCAAACCGCTCGATATCCTGACACGCAAGGCTTTCGAGAATGCAATTGCCGTGGTCATTGCCCTCGGTGGCTCGACCAATGCCGTTCTGCACCTGCTGGCGATCGCGCGGGAAGCGGGCGTCCGTCTGACTCTCGACGATTTCTCCGAGATTGGCGCACGGATTCCGGTGCTGGCCGACGTCCGGCCCAGCGGCCGTTACCTGATGTCGGATCTCATCGCGATCGGCGGCATACAGCCGCTGATGAAACGCATGCTGGAGCGCGGCATGCTGCACGGCGACTGCATGACGGTAAGCGGCCAGACCCTCGCGGAAAACCTGGCCGAAGTCACCGACTATCCGGAAGGCCAGGAAATCGTCCGCGGTTTCGACCGGCCGATAAAGCCGGACAGTCATCTCGCGATCCTGTACGGCAATCTTGCGCCGGAAGGTGCGGTTGCGAAGATCACCGGCAAGGAAGGACTGCGCTTCGAAGGACCTGCCAAGGTCTTCGAATCCGAAGAGTCGGCTCTCGAAGCCATACTGGGTAATCGGGTCGGCAAAGGTGACGTCGTCGTCATCCGGTACGAGGGGCCGAAAGGCGCACCGGGTATGCGCGAAATGTTGAGTCCAACGAGCGCCATCATGGGCGAAGGCCTCGGCGCTGATGTCGCGCTGATAACAGACGGCCGGTTCTCCGGCGGCAGTCATGGTTTCGTCGTTGGCCATGTGTGCCCGGAAGCCGCCGTGGGCGGGCCGATAGCGCTGATAGAGAACGGCGACCTGATCAAGATTGATTCCAGGCACAAGCGCATCGACGTGGCGGTCGACGACGCAGAAATGGCTCGTCGTCGCTTGGCGTGGAGACGGCCGCGATCGCCGGTGACCGGCGGTGCGCTCGCGAAATACCGGGCGCAGGTCTCGTCGGCATCGGAAGGTGCGGTCACCATGCCCGCACCCTGGGAGGAATGAGAACGGATGCAAAAACTTGACGTTTACACGCAGGTTAGCTCTACTTCTGCAATGATCGCTTCAGACACCCACGTAAAGTGCCACGGCAGACCTTTTACGGATGCTAAAGAATTCCTAAAACAGATGGCGCGCCAGAGGTGCGTGGGTGCCAATAGCGTGCGTACCGGCTAGCATAAAGTCCGGACCTCGCTAACGAACCCGCCAGGAATTCCTTGCGGGTTTTTTTTTGGACGAATGATTTGCGGGATCATGCGGGACGTCCGTCGATGACGACAGAAGCGCCGTTCGAAGCGAGCGAAAAGCTAGGGGCACCGGGACCGATCGCGCAATCGACCTGGGTGGTGTTGAAGTTCGGCGGCACGAGTGTTTCGACGGCGAGGAACTGGCAGACGGTCGCCGATGTCATCCGCGCACGGGTTGCCGACGGACTTCGCCCCGTGATCGTGCACTCGGCCTTGCAAGGGGTGTCGAACGCCCTGCACGCGCTGATTGACGGAGCGGTCAGCGGCAATCCCGAATCCGGTGTCGCGGGAATCCGCGAACAGCACTATTCGTTGGCCGTGGCACTCGGCGTCGCCGGTCCGTCGCTGGTCGGCGACTCGCTGCATGAACTCGAGCAGCTACTGGCCGGGATCCGACTCGTTCGGGAGGTCAGCAATCGCGTTCGCGTCCGCATCATGGCGTTGGGCGAGCTGATGTCGACGCGAATCGGTGCTGCTTTCCTGCAGGCCTGCGGAATCGACGTCGAATGGCTCGATGCACGTGACCTGCTGACCAGCGAAACCCGCAACGGCGCCCAGCACAGCCGCAACTATCTGTCCGCGGTCTGCAGCTACGACGCGGACGCGGCGATGGCACGCCGCCTGGCGGAGGTCGGCAAGGTAATCCTCACGCAGGGATTCATCGCCCGTAACCGGAGTGGTGAGACCGTGCTGCTGGGACGAGGCGGATCGGATACCTCGGCCGCCTATTTCGCCGCCAAGTTGCAGGCGCGTCGCCTGGAAGTCTGGACCGATGTTCCCGGGATGTTCAGCGCCGACCCGAGGCTCGTGCCCTCGGCGCGTCTTCTGGTCGCGCTGCACTACGACGAAGCCCAGGAACTGGCGTCCGCAGGCAGCTCGGTGCTTCATCCGCGCTGCATTTCGCCGTTGCGGCCACACGGCATCCCCTTGTTCATACGCAGTACGCTTTCACCGGAAATCAGCGGGACCGTGATCGCGCCGGTAACCGATGAGGTCGAGCCCCAGGTCAAGGGTATTTGCTCGCGGCGCAACATCACCCTGGTTTCGATGGACAGCGTCGGCATGTGGCACGAAGTCGGGTTCCTGGCCAGGGCATTTGCCGTATTCAGCGAACACGGCCTGTCCGTCGATTTTGTGTCGACTTCGGAGACCAACGTGACGGTGTCCATCGATACGGCGGACGGCGTCTTGTCGGTCGATGTTCAGGAGTCGCTACTCGATGCGCTGCAAAGCTTGTGCCGAGTTCGCGTCATAGAGAACTGCGCCGCCGTCAGTCTCGTCGGCCGCAAGATTCGCACGATTCTGCCGCGCCTCGCCCCGGCACTGGAGGTTTTCGAGGAAGAGAAAGTCCACTTGGTGAGCCAGGCGGCCAACGACCTGAATCTCAGTTTCGTCATCGGCGCCGACCAGCGGGAACGGCTGGTCTCCAAGTTGCACGCGACGGTGATCCGGAAGTCCGGCGGAAGCCTGGCTTTCGGCCCGAGCTGGGAACAACTGTTTGCCAGCGAGCCTCCGGTCCGCACGCGTCGCCAGACCTGGTGGGTGCGACGGCGCGAAGAGCTGATCGCAGTCGCCGCCGAAGAGCAAAATGCCTACGTATATGATCGCGAGAGCGTTCGCAGTGCCGCGTGCGGAGTCCGGGACCTCGCAAGCGTCGATCGGGTGCTGTACGCGGTCAAGGCAAATTTCAACGCCGAGCTGCTGCGCACGATGGCTGCCGAAGGTATCGACTTCGAGTGCGTGTCGCCGGGCGAGATCGAATGGTTACGGTCGGAAGTTCCGGGTGTAAGTTCCGACCGTATCCTGTTCACGCCTAATTTTGCGCCGCGCGACGAGTATGCCTGGGCACTCGGACAGGGATTGCGCGTGACCCTGGACAACCTGCACCCTCTGCGTGAATGGCCGGAACTGTTCGCCGGCGCGCAGCTGTTTGTCAGGGTGGATCCCGGCCAGGGACGTGGCCACCATGAACACGTCCGAACCGCCGGTGTCCATTCGAAGTTCGGTGTGCCTCTGTTCGAAATCGACGATCTCGCCGCGCTGCTGGACGCCGCAGGCGCCAACGTGATCGGCATCCACGCACACAGCGGCAGCGGGATCATCGACCCGGAGAATTGGCGCAACGTCGCTTCGTCGCTCATCAAGGTCGCGGAACGCTTCCCCGCCGTCGAAACGATCGACCTGGGCGGCGGGCTCGGCGTACCCGAGAAACCCGGTGACAGGTCGTTCGACCTCGCCAGGCTCGATGCGCTCTTGGCCGAGGTCAAAACGGCCTATCCGCGCTACAAGCTGTGGCTGGAGCCGGGACGCTATCTCGTTGCTCAGGCCGGAGTGCTCCTGACACACGTGACTCAGGTCAAAGGCAAGGGTGACATGCGTTACATCGGTGTCGCAACCGGGATGAATTCCCTGATTCGCCCGGCCCTGTATGGCGCCTATCACGAGATCGTGAATCTGACCAGGCTCCATGAACAGGCGAGCGAGACCGTCACGGTCGTCGGGCCGATCTGCGAATCCGGCGACCGTCTCGGCACGGACCGCCTGCTGCCGCCCTCGCGCGAAGGGGACGTGATCCTGATCGCGAATGCCGGTGCATACGGTTACGTCATGAGTTCGTTCTACAACCGGCGGCCCGTCGCACCCGAGGTCGTGATATGAGGCATGCCGCCGAACCCCGGCGCGTATCAGCTGGCGTGGCGCCTGGCCAGGACGGCCGCCACGTCTGCGAGGCTTGCTTCCTTTATCGCCAGCAATACCAGCAGGTGGTAGACCAGGTCAGCCGCTTCGTCGAGCATCTCGCCATGGCTGCCGCCGGTTGCGGCCAGGGCCAGTTCCACCGCTTCCTCGCCTACCTTCTGAGCGACACGGCGCTGTCCGGCTCGGGCCAGTCGCGCGGTGTAGCTGTCGGGACGATTCGCGGCGAGCCGGTCGCGGATGACCGATTCCAGTTCTGCGATGAATTCGACGTTGGCCATACTCATTCCTGTAAACGTGAGGGCGGCGGACGGACGTCGATGCCGGCGTGCAGGAGATGGGACTTGAGCTCGGGGATTCCGATCGTGGCTGCATGAAACACGCTCGCCGCCAGCGCCCCGTCCACGCCGGTCCGTTCGAACACCTCCACGAAATGCGGCATGCTGCCGGCGCCACCCGAAGCGATCAGCGGCACGGTCGTCACAGCCCGTGCCGCAGCCAGCTGGACACAGTCATAACCGCGACGCACGCCGTCCCGATTCATGCAATTCACGACGAATTCACCCGCGCCTCGCGCCTCCGCCTCACGCAGCCAGTCCAGGGTGCTGCGGCCGGCGTCGCTGGTCTTCGCCGGGTCGCCGGTATTGCGATAGACCCGGTAGTCGCCACCGACCAGCCGGCTGTCCACGCCCACGACGACGCACTGCGAGCCGAAGCGGGTCGCGAGCTCGTCGATCAGCGACGGATTCTCGAGCGCGGGGGTGTTGACGGAGACCTTGTCGGCACCTTTGTTGAGGATGTCTTCCGCGTCGGCAACGCTACGGATGCCGCCGGCGACACAGAACGGGATGTCCAGCAGTGCGGTCACCCGGCTCACCCAGCTGCGATCGACGCTGCGCCCGTCCGGGCTCGCGGTGATGTCGTAGAACACGAGTTCGTCGGCGCCGGTGCGGCAGTAAAGGCTCGCGAGCGCAAGTATATCGCCCGCGTCACGATGATCGCGAAATCGGACGCCCTTGACGACCCGGCCGTTGCAGACGTCCAGGCAGGGAACTATGCGCTTCGCTGGAATGCGGCAACCTCCGTGCTGCTGATCCGCCCGTCCAGGAGCGCGCGCCCGGCAATTGCGGCCGGGACTCCCGTTGCTGCGAGCACGCTCAGGTCTTCGATGTCGCGGACCCCGCCGGATGCCTGCAGCTGCAGCCGTGGGTAGCGCTCGAGAATCCGGCGGTACAGATCGACGTTCGGCCCGGACAGCGTGCCGTCCCGGTCGATATCGGTGCACAGAACGTGTTGCAGTCCGGTGTCCGTGTATGCATCGAGGCAGGTCCACAAGTCGGTCGCCGAGGTGCGCGCCCAGCCGTTGGTGGCGAGCAGGGGTGCGCCATCCCCACTCATCGTGACATCCAGTGCCAGCACGATCCTGTCGGCACCGAAGTCGCGCAGCCACCGCCTGACCGTGGCCGGATCCTGGACTGCCAGGCTGCCGATGACGCAACGGCGCACACCGGCTGCAAACCATCGTTCCAGGGAATCCGTATCTCGAATTCCGCCGCCGAGTTGCAGGTTCAGCGTTGTGGCGGCAACGATGTCGCGGATCACGCTGGCGTTGTGTTGCGTGCCCGTTCGGGCGCCATCGAGATCCACGATGTGCAGGTCGCTGACATCAAGGGCGCCGAAGCGTCGCGCGACCGACGGCGGATCGTCGCTGTAGCTCGTTTCCCGGGCGAAATCGCCGCGCAACAGTCGGACGCAGCGACCGCCTCGCAGATCGATCGCCGGGATGATCGTCACGGCGACCACTCCAGGAAGTTCTGCAGGACGCGTGCACCGGCGGCAGAAGAGCGTTCGGGGTGGAACTGGGCAGCCGCGAAATTGCCACGCGCCACGACCGCCGAGAAGTCCCGCGCATGACTCGCAGTCGCCAGCGTGTATTCGCCGACGGGGAGGGCGTAGCTGTGCAGGAAGTAGAACCAGTCGCCGGTCTCGACGCCCTCGAGTAGTGCGTGTCGCGCGCTCAGCCGAAGCGGGCACCAGCCCATGTTGGGAACCGGTTTGCCCGGCAATGCCGGCAGGCGCAGGGCTGTTCCGGGAAAGATGCCCAGGCAGTCGACTTCGTCTTCCTCCGAGGCATCTGCCAGCAGCTGCATGCCGAGGCAGATGCCGAGTACCGGCTGTGCGAGTTCGCGAACGGTAGCGACCAGCGCATTGCTGTAGAGGCGCGCCATGGCGTCGCGGGCGGCGCCAACGCCCGGCAGTATCACCCGGCCGGCCGACCGGATACGGCTGGCATCCGCAGTCAGTTCCGCCTGGACGCCGAGCCGGCTCAGCGCCGCCAGGAGCGATGCGATGTTGGCACCGCCGTTGTCGACGATGGCAACGTTTGCCGCACTCATACGAGCGTGCCCTTGGTGGATGGCAGTACCCCGCCTTCGACACGGATCGCCTGACGCAGGGCGCGGCCGACGGCCTTGAAACAAGCTTCGACCATGTGATGCGTGTTGTCCCCGGAGACCCGGATGTGAATCGCCGCACGCAGGGATTCGGCCAACGACGCGAAGAAGTGGCGGACCATTTCTGTCGACATTTCACCAACCGTGTCCCGCGGGAAGTTCGCTTCGAACACGATATTGCTGCGCCCGGACAAGTCTACGCAGACCTGTGCTTCGCTCTCGTCCATAGGCAACAGGAAGCCGTACCGGGCAATGCCGCGCTTGTCGTCGAGCGCCGAGCGCAAGGCATTGCCCAGGCAGATAGCGACATCCTCGACCGTGTGGTGTTCGTCGATTTGCAGGTCGCCTTCGCAACGCAGGGTCAGCGCAAATCCACCATGACGCGCGATCTGCGCCAGCATGTGATCGAAGAAACCGATGCCGGTGGCGATGTTCTGCGGGCCGTCGGTGTCCAGGTTGACAGACAGGCGAATGCGCGTTTCGCTGGTGTTGCGCTCCACGGTTGCGGCCCGTTCATTGCGACACAGCGCATCCGTGATTCCGGACCAGGTCAGGGAATAGTCGCCGTCCTCGTCGAGCAGAAAACCGTCGATGCCAATGCGGCGCGCGAGCTCGACATCGGTTTCCCGATCGCCGATAACAGCGGAGCGATCCATGTCGATTTCGTTCGCTGCCAGGAATCGCGTGAGTAATCCGGTGCGCGGCTTCCGGCAGTCGCAATTGTCCTTCTCGAAATGCGGACAGACGAAGACTTCGTCGAAGATAATTCCCTGCGAACGAAACAGTTGCAGTACGAAATCCTGACAAATGCGAAACCTGTCCGTCGGAAACGAAGCCGTGCCGAGGCCATCTTGGTTGGTCACCATGACGAAACGATAACCCTGGTCACGAAGCGTGCACAGCGCCGGGATAACGCCGCTTACCAGACGTAACTTTTCGAGTGCATCGACCTGCCGGTCGTCAGGTTCGCAGATCAGTGTGCCGTCGCGGTCGATGAACAGGACTTTCCGAGCCATGGCTTCAATCCAAGAGACTCTTGAGGCTGGACAGCAGCCTGTCGTTTTCTTCGGGAAGGCCGACGGTGATGCGTGCGCAATCGGCCAGGTCTCCGCCGAAGCGGCGCAGTAAGATCTGGTCTGTCCGGGTCCGTTCGAATACAGCATCGGCGTCGTCGAAGACGACTAGCACGAAGTTCGCCCCGGTCGGGAAGAGCTTGCGCACGAACGGCAGCCGTTCGAGTTCCCGTACGAGCCGTGCGCGTTCCGCAATGGTACGCGCGACGTTGCCCAGCGCTTCCTGCAGGCCCGCAGGTGTCAGTGCTTCCTCGACGCATTCGACCACCGGTGTCGCCAGCGCATACGGCGCTTGCACGGCGTCCAGCATGCGGATCACGTCGGCGTGCGCGATGACCGCGCCGCAACGCGCACCCGCGAATCCGAGTGCCTTCGAAAGGGTACGCAATACGATCAGGTTTTCGCAGGCCGGAAGCAGTTCGAGGGCCGAAGGCTGGCCGGAGAATTCGCCGTATGCCTCGTCGACGACCACGGCAGCGCGTCCGGCCAGCCCGGCAAGTATGCTCGCGAGCGCGGCCCGCGGCAGCTCGGTGCCGGTCGGGTTGTTCGGAGAGCACAGGAAAACGAGCCGCGTGCGGGCATCGCAGGCCGCGAGCAACATGGGCGCGGAGACGTTGAATTCGGCGGCGCGCGCCAACGGCACTTCGCGCAATTCCGCGTCCTGGATGCGCGCATAGTGGCGATACATGGAAAATGTCGGCGCCGGAGTGACGACATTGTCACGGCCCGCGCGGCAGAAACAGCGCAGCAACAGGTCGATTGCCTCGCTGCTGCCGCGCGTCACGAGCAGCCGCTCGGCGGGCACACCGTAGTGCGCTGCCAGTGCCGCCCGCAACCCGGCGGGGCGCACTTCGGGGTATCGGTTCAGCGGCCGGCGGAACCGGTCCGCGCTATTTCGGAACGGTGCTTCGTTAGCATTCAGCCGGATGCTGTGGTCGACTTGTTCTGCGGCAGAATAGGGTTCGAGATCGCGCAGTTCCGCGCGGGCTATCGACGTAATGCTCATGCGTCGGCCTCCAGTCGGACGCGTACTGCGGCTGCATGTGCGTCCAGCCCTTCGAGTCCCGCCAGCGTCATCACCGTCGGCCCGAGCCTGACCAGCCCCTCTTTCGACAGCTCCTGCACGGTCATTTGTCGCAGGAAATGCTCGACGCCCAGTCCGCCGTGATTCCTCGCGTAGCCGTAAGTCGGGAGCACGTGATTCGTGCCGCTGCAGTAGTCGCCCGCGGCCTCGGGCGTCCACGGGCCGAGAAACACCGAGCCGGCGTTACGGATCTCCGCCAACAACAGGCGCGCGCCGGCGCACTGCAGGATCAGGTGCTCGGGCGCGTAGTCGTTGCAGATGCCCACCGCGGCAGCGAGCGTGTCTACGACGATCAAACGGGAATGCACCAGCGCCTGACTTGCCACCTCGCGCCGAGACAGGCATGCGAGCTGGACTTCAATCTGGTCCTTGACCGCGCGCGCAAAGGCCTCGCTGGTCGTCAGGAGCAATACCTGGGAGTCGGTCCCGTGTTCTGCCTGCGACAACAGGTCCGCGGCAACGAAGGCCGGGCTCGCGGTTTCGTCCGCGATCACCAGCACTTCGGACGGTCCGGCTGGCATGTCGATGGCCGCGCCGTCCGGGTCGCCGGCGACGAGCGACTTCGCACAGGTGACCCACGCGTTGCCGGGACCGAAGATCTTCGCCACTTTCGGCACCGACTTTGTCCCGTAGGCCATCGCAGCGATGGCCTGTGCACCGCCGAGCTTGAAGATCCGCTCGATGCCCGCGCGTGTCGCGGCGACGACGACTGCCGGGTCTGCGTATCCGTCCGGTCGCGGCGGCGTGCACAGGATTCGGGTCGGACAGCCGGCGATCTTCGCCGGCACGGCCAGCATGATGGCCGCCGATGGCAGCGGCGCCGTGCCTGCCGGGACGTACAGGCCAACCGAATCGATCGGCCGGACCAGGCGTTCGCAGCGTACCCCTGGCATCGTGTCGACTTCGACCGGCGCCGGCACCTGCGCCTCGTGAAAGCGCGTGATATTCACTATCGCCACGTCGATGGCGGCCACCGCTGCGTCGGGCAGGTAGGCCTGCGCGGCCTGCTTTTCGGCGCGCGAAACCTCGAGCAGCGGCAGATCGACCCGGTCGAAGCGCATGCCCAGTTCTCGCAATGCCCGATCGCCGTTACGACGCACATCGGACAGGATGGCGCGCACGCCCGCGCGCAGTTCCTGGTTACCGTGCAGAGCAGGGCGGGCCAGCAGAGCAGTACGGTCGGCCGCGGACAGCGATGCCCAGATGCGGATCTCGGCGAACATCGTTCAGACCAGCATCTTCTCGACCGGCAGCACGAGCAGGGAACTCGCGCCTGCCGCCTTCAGATTCTCAAGGGTCTCCCAGAATACGTTTTCCCGGCAAACGGCATGCACGGCCACGCGATCCGTCGTACCTTCCAGCGGAATGACGGTCGGCACCTCGGTGCCGGGCAACAGCGCCTGGATCCGGGCGAGGGCGTCGCGCGGCGCGTGCAGCATGATGTATTTGCTTTCGCGGACCTGCAGAACGCCGTCGAGACGCTGCAGTATGCGGTCGACCCAGGCCTGCCTGACGTCGCCAAGCGGCGCTTCGGTCTGAATGACGACGGCCTCGCTGTCGAGCAGGCTCAGCACCTCGACCAGTCCGTTTGCCGCGAGCGTGCTGCCGGTGGACACGAGGTCGCAGACGAAGTCGGCCTTGCCGAGTTTAGGCGTGATTTCCACGGCCCCCGACAGGTAGACGACCTCGGCGACGATGCGGTTGCGGGCAAGGAAATCATTCAACACGTGCACGTAACTCGTTGCGATACGCGAGTTTTGCAGGCACTCAACGCCATTGAATTCGATGCCCTGTGGCGCGGCGATGGCGAGGCGGCAGTGTCCGAAATCCAGCTCGAAGACCTGCTTCAGGGGTGCCCGGATGCCGGCGGCGGCCAGCTTGAGCCGCTTTTCCTCGACGACGTTCAGGCCGCAGATACCGAGATCGCAAATGTCATCCGCGACAAGTTGCGGAATGTCATCGTCGCGCACCAGCAACAGGTCGATGGGCATGTTCTCGCCGTAACAGAACAACTGGTCCTTGCTTTGCGTGAATTTCAGTCCACAACGCTCGAGCAGGTCCATGGAATGTTCCGTGAGGCGCCCCGATTTCTGCACGGCGATCTTGATGCGCTGTTCCGTTCTGTCCATGTCGACGATTCCCGCAGGTCTTGAGTCAGGAGGCGGAATTGCCGGTGCCGGCAGTGCGCCGGAACGCGACGTCATACCCGCCGTAGCCGTCGGTGAGAAACCGGGCGACGCGACCGATGGTGGTCACGCTCACGCCGGTCAGGTCATGTATCTGGCGATAGGGCAGGCCTTGCTCGAGGTACGCAACCACCTGCCAGCGATCGACGAGCGCCTGCAACTCCGCGGGGGTACACAGATCCTTGAAAAAGCTCCGGCACTCGTCGAGGTTGCGCAGGCTGATCACGGCGCGGAACAGGGCATTTTCTGCACTGGTCTGTGACTCTTTGTCGTCTTGCCGATTCGGCTTCATGGTCAAAGGCTTCGCAAGTGGCTGGAGGCATGTATTAATGTACTAATGAGCTGTTACATTAGTACGGGTTTGTAGCAAAAGCAAGCCGGTTGATAACGGCTAACGCGTGCACTGGCGTTTTTATGCGAATATAAAAAAACATGCATATTTCCTTGACGTTGGA
Source organism: uncultured Pseudomonadota bacterium (assembly GCA_963775455.1). Lineage (GTDB taxonomy): Bacteria > Pseudomonadota > Gammaproteobacteria > Steroidobacterales > Woeseiaceae > UBA1847. Next base: position 118,545 of record CAVZIU010000001.1, read on the forward strand.
GGGACCCGGAGCCTAGACTGCTCTGGTACTCATCGAGACCGGCTGAGGGAAAGGCCCTTCGACGCCGGGGCAACCATCAGACTTCACCACTCTGAAATGGTGCCAACTCCTGCGGAAGCCGCAGCTTCCGAATGATGAGGGTCCGTGCGACACCATTGCGGTGCAGGGCCGGACGCCCATCCTCTGCGTTTTCGCAGGGTTCCGATGAAAAAAACAGGCGGCCTGTAACGGCCGTACCAATGGCGGAACCGCGGAGAACGACATGGCTGTTTCAGGCGACAAGGCGACCCGCGCAGTGCGGGCATCCATCGAGTCAGATACACAGTTCGGCGCAGTGGTGCCGCCGCTGCACCTGTCCTCGAATTACGCGTTCGCGGGCTTCGGTCAGAAGCGCCAGTACGATTACACGCGCTCGGGCAATCCGACCCGGGACGCACTGGGCAATGCGCTTGCGGAACTCGAAGGCGGCGCTGCGGCCGTTGTTACCTCATCCGGCATGGCAGCGCTGAACGTCCTGGCTCAGTTGTTACAGCCGGGGGACCTGCTGGTCGCGCCGCATGACTGCTACGGCGGCACGTTCCGCCTCTACGATGCCCTGCGCAAGAAAGGCCTGTTCGACGTGGTATTCGTGGACCAGACGAACGACGTGGCATTGACCGCGGCCTGCGCCCGCAAGCCCAGGATGATACTGACGGAATCGCCGTCCAATCCCTTGCTCCGTATCGTCGACATCGGGAAAGTCGCACGAGCTGCGCGGGAGTGCGGAGCACTGTATGTCGTCGACAACACGTTCCTGTCGCCGGCATTGCAGCAACCGATTGCGCTGGGCGCCGACGTGGTCGTGCATTCGACGACCAAGTACATCAACGGCCACAGCGACGTCGTCGGCGGTGCGATCGTCGCGAAGACGGCGGAGTTGCATGAACAGCTCGCCTGGTGGGCGAACTGCATCGGTGCGACCGGCGCACCGTTCGACAGCTTCCTGACCCTGCGCGGTGTTCGAACGCTGCAGGTACGGATCCGGCAGCACGAACAAAGCGCGAACCTGTTGGCGCACACGCTCGCGGACCAGCCAAATGTCGAGCGAGTGTACTATCCGGGGCTCAAATCGCACCCGGGTCATGAAATTGCGGCGCGGCAGCAGCAGGGCTTTGGTGGCATGGTGAGCTTCGATCTCGATGGGGGCGAAGCCGCGGTGCGGGCGTTCGTCGACCATTTGCAGTTCTTTTCGCTCGCAGAATCGCTCGGCGGCGTCGAAAGCCTGGTCTGTCATCCTCCGACGATGACGCATGCGCCGCTGACGCCGGCGAAACTCGCGGAAGCGGGGATCAGTCAGAGTTTGATCCGGCTGTCAGTGGGCCTGGAGAGCAGCGACGATCTCGTCGCGGACGTGCTGCAGGCGCTGGATGCTGCGCGCAAGGCGGTCGACCTCAAGCCCGTCGCCGCAGCCTGAGGCCGGACCTTGAGCCTCCCCGATTACCTCGAACGGCACATTTCGCCGTCGACCCGGTTCCTCGATGTGCCCGGTGAATTCCGGCTCGAGAACGGGACCACGCTCGAGGGCGTACGGATCGCTTACCGCACCTGGGGCGACATCGCCAATGCGGATGAACACGCGATCCTCGTATGCCACGCGCTGACCGGTTCGGCGGACGTGGAGGCCTGGTGGCCGGGCATCATCGGCCCGGGCAGGACCTTCGATCCGGACCGTGACTTCATCGTCTGCGCCAACATACTCGGCAGCTGTTACGGCACGACCGGACCGGTGAGCACGAAACCGGACGGATCCGCGCGCTATCGCGCAGACTTTCCGCGCATCAGCGTACGCGACATGGTGGAACTCGAACGGCTCCTGCTCGACGGACTCGGCGTGCAGCGCATAGAACTGGTCACCGGTCCGTCGCTCGGCGGCATGCAGGCGCTCGAGTGGTCGCTCATGTACCCGGAACGCGTGGGCAGCGTGGTTCCAATCGGCGTCGGCGGCCGCCATTCGCCATGGTGCATCGGTATCAGCGAGGCACAGCGTGCGGCGATTGCCGCAGACCCGAACTGGCACGGCGGCTACTACAGCGACGACCATCCGCCCGAAAAAGGACTTGCAGCCGCGCGCATGATGGCGGTCTGCACCTACCGGAGCTGGGACTCCTTCGAACAGCGTTTCGGCCGCAGCCTCAAGGATGCCGACCAGTTCGAGGTCCAGTCCTATCTCCGGCATCAGGGCGAGAAAATCAACGCGCGATTCGATGCCAATACTTATGTGACGCTGACGCGAGCGATGCACACGCATGATCTGGCGCGGGGACGCGGCGAGTATGCGGATGTGCTCGCGTCCCTCGTCCAGCCTGCGCTGGTGGTATCGGTAAGCACCGACACGCTGTATCCGCCTGCGGAGCAACGCTTGCTGGCGGACCACCTGCCGAACGCCGAATATGCCGTCCTGGATTCCGCGCATGGACATGACGGCTTTCTGATCGAGACCGATGCTCTCGGCGGACTCATCCGCGCGTTTCGCGAGGGGCGTCGCGGCCGCGCGCGCCTGGAACTCGTCAGCGGAGCGCGCGAAGTACTGACGCAGTAAATTCCTCGGTCGACAACATCCGCTCGCCCGGCTGGGCGATGTCGGCCGTGCGGCCTCCGCTTCTGATTACGGCCGACAGCGCGTCATCCACCGCGGCCGCCTCGGCGATCAGCGAAAGGCTGTGGCGCAGGAGCAGGGCGCAGCTCGCGATGGTCGCGACTGGGTTTGCAATTCCCTTGCCCGCTATGTCGGGGGCCGAACCGTGAATCGGTTCGTAGAGACCGCGCGAACCTGTGCCGAGCGAAGCGGACGGAAGCATCCCCAGTGACGCCGCCAGCATGGACACTTCGTCCGTCAGGATGTCCCCGAACATGTTCTCGGTGACGATGACGTCGAAGTCAGCAGGCCGGCTCAGCAGGTGCATCGCGGCCGCATCGACGAGCAGGGTTTCGAGCGCGACATCCGGGAATTCCGTTTGCAGCACGCGGCTGGTGGTGTCCCGCCACAGGCGCGATGTCTCCAGCACGTTGGCCTTGTCCACGGAACACAGTTTCCCTCGCCTAGTGCGCGCCAGGCCGGCGGCCACGCGTACGATGCGCTCGACCTCGTGTACCGTGTAAATGCAGAGATCCGATGCCGAGGTGGGCGTGCGCATCTTGTCGCCAAAATAGATGCCGCCTGTCAGTTCTCGCACCACGAGCATGTCGACGCCGACCAGGCGATCGTTCTTGATCGGCGACACGTCGGCGAGTTCTGGCAGGCACCGGACGGGACGCAGGTTCGCGAAGACGCCCAGTTCGGAACGCAGTCTCAGCAATCCCTGTTCCGGGCGCACCGCTGCGTTCGGGTCGGACCATTTCGGGCCGCCTACGGCACCGAGCAGTACCGCGTCTGAAGCGAGGCAGCTGTCGAGTGTCCGTTTGGGCAGCGGCTCGCCAACTGCGTCGATGGCGACCCCGCCGAACAGGTGTTCATGGAACGAGAAGCGATGGCCATTTTGTGCCGCGATCCGCTCAAGCACCGCTCGCCCCGCGGAGACGACTTCGGGACCGATGCCATCGCCCGGCAACAGGGTGATCAGGGCTTCCATGCACGTCCGTGTTCGTAGCGTCCGATGGCGTCGGCCTGCTGCAGCAGGTAATCCAGCTGGTCGATGCCGGCCACCAGGCAATGGCGGGCGAAACGGTCCATGGGATACGTCACGCAGCGCCCATCGGGCAGCGTGATGCGCGATTGCCCGACGTCGACGAAGAGTTCGATACCCGGATTCTCGAGCAGGTAGCGGTGGGTATCCGCGTCGACAATCAGCGGAACCAACCCGTTCTTGAGCGCATTGTTGAAGAAGATGTCGGCAATCTCGGTCGAGACGATGGCCTGGAATCCGTAGTCGAGCAGGGCCCAGGGCGCATGTTCGCGCGAAGATCCGCAGCCGAAGTTGTTGCCCGCGACCAGAATGCGGCATCCGCTGCTTTCCGGACGATTCAGCGGAAAATCGGGCCGCGGCCGCCCGCGCTTGTCGAAGCGCAGGTCGTAGAATAGCGACTGCCCGAGCCCATCCCGGGTCGTCGTCGTGAGAAAGCGGGCCGCGATGATCTGATCCGTATCGATGTCACGAGTCGGGATGACCACTGTTCGTGCGCGAATCTCCGCAAGCGCCCGCATCTGTTCCCGGGTTCCGGTCAATGTTCGAGCAAGGGGCGCGGGTCTGCCACACTGCCGGCGATCGCCGACGCGACCGCCGTCAGAGGGCTCGCCAGAACGGTGCGCGCGCCCACGCCCTGTCGACCTTCGAAGTTTCGATTGCTCGTACTGACCGACAGTTGACCGGGTAGCACGGTATCGCCGTTCATCCCGATGCACATCGAACAACCTGCCTCCCGCCACTCGGCGCCGGCCGCCCGGAAGACCCGGTCCAGGCCGCGAGCCTCGGCTTCGTTCTTCACCTGCTGAGAACCGGGGACCACGAGCATCCGTACGCCGTCCGCAATTCGCCGGCCGCGCAACATTTCAGCCGCCTGTTCGAGGTCCGACAACCGGCCGTTCGTGCAGCTGCCGATGAACACGACATCGACCTTGTGCCCAGTCATGGGGCGGCCCGGAGTGACTTGCATGTAGTCGAGCGCTTTGCGAAAACTGGCGTCGCCCGATTCCGGCACCGGATCGTTGATGCCGATGACCATCGCCGGATTGGTGCCGAAAGTAACCATCGGCTGCAGTCGCGCAGCGTCGAGGCCGACCCGCCGGTCGAAACCGGCATCCGCATCCGAAACGAGGGTCCGCCAGCGCGAGACGGCTGCATCCCAGTCTGTACCGGTAGGCGCATGCGGTCGCCCGTGAAGATACTCGAAGGTCGTATCGTCGGGCGCGACCATGCCGGCACGCGCGCCGCCTTCAATCGACATGTTGCAGATCGTCATTCGCTGTTCCATGTCGAGCGCTTCGATCGCCGTGCCACGATACTCGATGACATGGCCCGTGCCGCCATCGATGCCGATTCGTCCGATGACGGCCAGGATTACGTCCTTTGCGGTCACGCCATGCGGAAGCATTCCGTCGACCTCGACGGCCAGCGAGCGAGGTTTCCGCTGCAGCAGGCACTGGGTCGCGAAGACGTGGCTGACCTCGGTAGTGCCGATACCGAAAGCGAGGGCGCCGAATGCCCCATGAGTACTCGTATGGCTGTCGCCGCACACGACGGTCTTTCCCGGTTGCGTTGCGCCGAGTTCGGGGCCGATGACATGCACGATGCCGCGATTCGCACTACCGAAGCCGTACAGGTCTATGCCGAAGTCCTCGCAATTCTGTTCCATCTGCCGGATCTGCCGGGCCGCGCTGTCGCTGACCACCGCCAGGTCGCGAAACGAACTGCCGGGGATCGTAGGCGTCGAGTGATCCAGTGTCGCGAGGGTCAGGTCCGGACGCCGCACGCGCAGTCCGCGTTCGCGAAGCTGCGCGAACGCCTGGGGCGTCGTGACCTCATGAATGATGTGCAGATCGATATACAGGACCGCCGGCTTTTCCGCACTCTCGACCACGACCACGTGCGAGCTCCAGACCTTGTCGAACAAGGTCGCCATCAGATGCTCGCACGGTCCGCTGCCATGGCATGGCTGCCGTCGTCGCGCCGTTCGCGACGGATGATCCGGTTCATTACCTCGAGGCAGGCTCGACCGCCGGCTTCGACGATGTCGACGCTGGCGCCGTGGCCCCGATAGCTCTGGCCGTGGTGTTCAACCGTCACCGTGACCTCGCCTTGGGCATCCTCGCCGATCGAAACGCTGTGCAACTCGAAATTCCGGAGTGCGAGTATGACGCCGGTGACCTTCTCTATTGCCTGGATCGCCGCAGCGACCGGGCCGTCGCCGGCTGCGGACGCCTCGTGCTCGGTGCCGTCCTCGTCGCGCAGCACGACCGTCGCACGAGCGGGCAGGTCGGTGGAGGTCGATACCGCGAGGGATTTCAACAGCCATGGCCCGGACGACACGGCATCGACGTTCATGATAATGGCCTCGATGTCGCTGTCGAATACGTCTTTCTTCTTGTCGGCGAGCTTCTTGAATTCCTGGAATGCGCGATTGATCTCGAATTCGTCCAGTTCGAAGCCAAGTTCCCTGGCGCGGTCACGGAAAGCGTGGCGCCCGCTGTGCTTACCGAGCACCAGGTTCGAGCGGCTCAGGCCGACGTCGGCGGGACGCATGATCTCGTAAGTTGACGCATGCTGGAGCATGCCGTGCTGATGGATGCCGGCTTCGTGCGCGAAAGCATTCTCGCCCACGATAGCTTTGTTACGCGGGACATGCATTCCGGTGATACTCGAGACCAGGCGGGATGTCGGATAGAGGCGCGTGGTCTCGACGCTGGTGTCGAGGCCGAAGAATTCGGCGCGAGTCCGTAACGCCATGACAACTTCCTCCAGGCTGCAGTTGCCGGCGCGCTCGCCGATGCCGTTGATGGTGCATTCGATCTGGCGTGCGCCGGCACGGACGGCCGCGAGGCTATTGGCAACGGCCATTCCGAGGTCGTCATGGCAATGTACGGACAACGTGACGTCGGCGATGCCGCGTACATGTGCCTTGAGATATCCGAACAACTGGTCGAACTCGGCGGGTACGGTGTAGCCGACCGTATCCGGGATATTGACGGTGGTCGCACCAGCTTCGATGGCTGCAGTCACGACCTCGGCCAGATAGGTGAGCTCGGTTCGAGAAGCGTCCTCCGGGGAAAACTCGACATCGTCGACCAGTTCGCGCGCCATCCTGATCGCACCGACTGCGCTGCGTATGATCTCGTCTTTTGCCATGCGCAACTTGTGCTCGCGATGGATCGCGCTGGTCGCAACGAAAACGTGGATTCGGTGTCGCGCGGCGGACTTGACGGCCGAATAGGCTTTGTCGATATCGGCGGAATTGCAACGGGCAAGCCCGCAGATCACCGGCCCGAAGTCCGCTTCGGCGATCGCCTGGACGGATTCGAAATCGCCGGGAGAGGCTGCCGGAAAACCGGCCTCGATCACGTCGACCCTGAGCTCGGCAAGCGCCCTCGCGACCTTGAGCTTTTCCTGCAGCGTCATGCTGCAGCCTGGCGCCTGTTCACCGTCTCGCAAGGTTGTATCGAATATCCTTACGCGATTCGTCTTCGATTCGATCATCTCGCATGCTCCCCGTCAGAGTTCGTGCGTACGGCGCGCCCGCTAGCCTTCCAGCCAGTCCATGCGGCTTCTCAGCGATTTCCCGACTGTTTCGATCGGATGCTTGAGGTCGGCATCCATGCGCCGCCGGAATTCGGGCATGCCGGCTTCACTCTCGGCGATCCAGTTCCGCGCGAACGTGCCATTGCGGATATCCTCGAGAATGGCCTGCATGGCTGCTCGCGAATTTGCATCGACCACTCGCGGGCCGCTTACCATATCGCCCCATGCCGCAGTGTCGCTGATGAATTCGTGCATCTTGCGCAGCCCGCCTTCGTGCAGCAGGTCGACGATCAGCTTCAGTTCGTGCATGACCTCGTAATAGGCAACCTCCGGCTGGTAGCCGGCTTCAACCAGGGTTTCGAATCCCGCGACAATGAGTTCCGTTGCACCGCCGCACAGCACCGCCTGCTCGCCGAACAGGTCGGTCTCCGTCTCTTCGGCGAAAGTCGTTTCGATAACGCCGGCCCGCGTACCGCCGATACCGGCCGCATAAGCGAGAGCGAGCTGCAGTGCATTGCCACCCGCATCCTGATGGACGGCGACGAGGCAGGGCACGCCGTGGCCTTCTTCGTACTGCCGCCGAACCAGGCCGCCCGGACCCTTTGGAGCGATGAGGACGACATTGAGATCGGGCCGCGGGTCTATCTGCCGGAAGTGCACGGCAAAGCCGTGTGCGAAGAGAAGTGTGGCACCTTTCGGAATACGATCCACGACCGATGCATAGAGTTTCTTCTGCACCATGTCGGGCGTCAGGAAGGCAACGATCGTTGCACCCACCACCGCGTCAGCTGGTTCGGCGACCGTGAGTCCGTCAGCTATCGCCCGGGCCCGGCTGGCGCCGCTTCGGCGGAGGCCGACGACCACCTCGAAGCCGGAATCCCTGAGGTTCAGGGCGTGTGCGCGACCTTGGCTGCCGTAGCCGAGTACTGCGATCTTCTTACCCGACAGACAGGTCGTATCGACGTCGGCGTCTACATACAGTTGCATCGTTCGTGTTTCCTTGCGCTTGGTGCCGTTACGGCTTCATTCGATAAAAAAAAACCCCGCGATCTGGGGGATGCGGGGTCGGCGTTTCTGTCTGTTCGTTACGCGCTACCCGCACTCCCTGTCTGCAAGAAGGAGTTCGAGCGGGAGCAGCTGCAGACCAATGCAGTTCGCAACCGGCAAGCCCTGCAAATGCGCATCGATCATGCGGCGATCATGTTGCAAGGTTCCGGGGATGTCAACTCTCGACTTTTCAGTTACTTGTGTTACTAAATGAGGTCGTGGGCACGCCTTGCTACAGCGTTGGCCGGGCAGGAGCTGTTTGCTGTGGCAGACTTTCCGGCCCTGCAAGCCGTTCAGAACTTTGGGGCGGCATGAGCCAGGCCTGGAACGATGTTCGCAGGCCGTGTAAGTGGTGTTGTCGCCAAGCGGCCAGTGCCCTGGTGCAACGCGAAGGTTGGTGTCGAAACCGATGCCGGGAATCGACCGGCCGCGGGCCGGCATTGTCACATGTCGATGGGGTCGCATGACTGCAAACTGAATGCGAAATATCCGATCGTGACAGCGACCCGTGCAGCAGGAAATACGGCCTCGGTACTCGTAAGTTCGCAAGCTTGGCTGGCGAGCCTCGGCGCCTGCGTTATTCGATACAATACATGCAAAAACATTCTTCCGGAACCGGTTCGCGAAGTCCGGATGAATCGGATTCGTCGGGCAAGTCTCCCCGTCTTCACGCTGCCGCCGGCAGGTAGCGTTTGTGCGATCAAGAAAGTATGCTATATACCTCAACTGCCAGTGGGGAACCCACGATCCCGCTGGTACAGAACAGGTCGCGGGGGCATGTAAGGAATGGCGTTCCTTTGCCCGGACCGCGAAAAACGAAAAGGTTTCCAGCACTTGTCGCGGGTACATACATTTTTCCAGAGCGTCGACGGCCAGGCCCATTTGGCTGCGCGGAGATCAATATAACTTGGAGGCAAGTGTTGCCATGAGGCAGTTCCGTTCCGACACGAATTGTGCGAGTGCGCCGCTGGCGGAGGCACTTCGCGAGCCGGGTATCCGGCGGTCCGCCATCATTGCGGCCTTTGTAGCGATTGCGACTCTCGCGTCGCTGCCGGCTGGGGCGCAGCTCAATCAGACACTGCAAGCGCAGACTAAAGTTGATCAGGCGGCGCTGCAGGCGCAGGAGGAGATGGAAGAAATCCAGGACCGCACACTGGATGCCGCCGGACGTTACGCGCAGGCCATGACCGAGGCGGAAAGCTACGAAAAGTACAACGAACAACTGAGGGAACAGGTGCAGTCCCAGGCCGACGAGATCGCATCGATTCAGACGCAGCTCGTGGACATCGAGACGACCAATCGGGAAGTCCAGCCTTTGATGGACAAGATGGTCCGGGCACTGGATCGGTTCGTGGCGCTCGACGTGCCGTTTCTCATCGAGGAACGCACCGCGCGCGTCCAAAATCTGAAGAACATCCTGGCGCGCTCCGACGTCACCATCTCCGAAAAATATCGCCTCATCCTGGAGGCCTATCAGATCGAGCTCGAGTACGGGCGAACCCTGGAATCGTACGAAGGCGTTTTGAACGCCGGCGACAACCGACGCACAGTCGAGTTCGTGAGACTCGGCCGGATTTCGCTCATGTACCGCACGCTGGACGGTTCGGAGACGGGTTATTGGGATGCCGCCCAGAAGCAGTGGGTGGTCGACAACAGTTATGCAGAGGCCGTTGAGCAGGCGATCAGGGTCGCGAATCAGGACGGCGCACCGGAACTGCTGACCGTACCGGTACCGGCACCGCAGGAGGTGCAGTCGTGAGCAATGTCGTACGCAAGTCATTCGGTATCGTCGGCGTTGCCGTCGCTCTGACCTCGGTTCTGCCGCTGTCCGCCGTTTCGCAGGAGACGGACGCGGCACGCACGCTCGACGACTTGCTGGACTCGGTACAGCGCGTGCGCGAGAGCCAGGACGAACTCTTCGAAGAACGAGTGGCGGAATACAATGCCGCGGCGGAGAGCGGCAAGGCAACGATGTTGCGCCAGGCGGAATCTCGCCGCGACCAGCTGGAGACCGCATCGACAGGCCTGTCCGACACCTATTCTGCAAATGAGCTGCGGCTCAGTGAATTGAACGGCGAGCTGGTAAGAAAGGCGACGTCGCTCGGCCTTGCGGAAGTCTTCGGGCTCGCCCGGCAGGTCGCCAACGACACGGCCGGCATCATGGGCCAGTCATTGATCTCGACGCAGTTTCCAGCGCCGGAAGGCCAGGTGGGCCGGGTCGACTTCCTGCGCGGATTCGCGTCCGGCCGTTCGACACCGACGCCCGAAGAACTGGAGCGCCTGTGGTTCGAGATTCACCGTGAAATGACGGCGCAGGGCGATGTCCTGCGTTACCAGGCAGAGGTCGTGCAGCCGACCGGCGAGTCGGTAGCCGGCGAGGTGATACGGATAGGCCCGTTCAACGCGATTTCGGAGGGCCAGTTTCTGGCCTACCTGCCGGACTTGAATGCGCTTACCGTAATGCCGCGGCAATTGCCGGGCGAGTTCATGAGTGTCGCGTCGGAGTTCGCGGACACGACCGAGGGCTATCCGACTGCCGTGGTCGATTTCACGCGTGGCGTACTGGCTGCCCTGTATGTCGAACGACCAAGCTGGCTCGAGCGCATCGAACTCGGTGAAACGATTGGCTATATCATTATTGTCGTGGGCCTTGCCGGGTCCCTCGCGTTCCTCTATCAGCTTTTCCACCTGATCCTGGTGCGTCGCAAGGTCGGCGCGCAGCTCAAGAACCTGGATCACCCGACGCCGGACAACCCGCTCGGCCGTGTATTGCTGGCCTTCAAAGGCGATCCGAACCGGATCGAGGAAGACGCCGACGTCGCGGAACTCAGGATCTCTGAGGCCGCCTTGCGCGAAGTGCCAAGACTCGAGCGTTTCCAGGCGTTTCTGCGACTTGGCGTCGCGGCGGGTCCGTTGCTGGGCCTGATCGGCACCGTGGTGGGCATGATCATTACGTTCCAGAGCATCACGGAGTCCGGGTCGAGCGATCCCAAGCTGATGGCCACAGGTATCGGCCAGGCGATGATCGCGACGGTCCTCGGGCTCGGCATTGCGATTCCGCTTCTGTTCGCGAACGCGTTGCTGAATTCCCTGTCACGGAACGTCGTCCAGATTCTCGACGAACAAAGCGCCGGTATGCTGGCCGAAAGCATCGAGAAGCAGCGCCGTGCTTGAAGACATACCCCTGGTCCAAGGTATCGTTCAACTCGCCAATGATGGCGGTCCGTTCGTTGCGTGGATCTTTGCGGCGTGCGTATTGATGTGGGCGCTGATCGTCGAACGTTACTGGTACTTCTGGCGCGTCCTGCCGAAGGAAGCGGCAGAGATGAAGGCGCGATGGCACGCTCGGACAGACCACACCTCGTGGTGCGCGCGGCAGATCCGTCAGGCGATGATTTCGCGGCTCAACGTATCGATGACCACGGGGTTTCCGGTCATGCAGGTACTGGTCCCGATGTCGCCGCTTCTGGGCCTTATCGGGACGGTCAGCGGCATGCTTGAGGTTTTCGATTCTATGGCGCTGCGTGGCAGCGCCGATGCGCGCAGTATGGCGAGTGGTGTGTCGGCGGCAATGATTTGTACGATGACCGGCCTCGCCGTCAGCATAACGGGTTTGTATCCTGTGCATTATTTCCGTACGCGGGCGGTTCGCGAAACCGAACTGTTGGCGGATGAGTTCACGATCTAGCCATGCGTAAACGACGTATTGCGGAATTCTCCGACGAGTCCTCTCATGGCATCGACCTTGCACCGATGCTCGATTTCGTCATTAATCTCTTGATTTTCTTTATTATTACGGCAGTTTTCATCAAGGAATCGGGCCTGCTGGTCAATAGGCCGACCTCCTTCGAGCAGCAGCCGGAAAACGAGCTGGAAAGCATCCAGATCCAGATCCTGAACAACGGTGAAATCTGGGTCGACAACCGGCCGGTCGACGCGCGGGCCGTGCGTGCCAACGTCGAGCGGCTGAGCGCCGTCAGTCCGGACTCCGGCGTGCTGATCATTTCCCAGGAGGCGGCGCCGACCGGCGTGCTCGTACAGGTCGTGGATCAGGTCCACCTCGGTGGCATCTATGACATTACCTTTACGACGAACCAGTAGTTTCCCGGAACTCCGGGGCAGGGGCTGAATTTATGCAGGCACGGCATCACAGCAGCGAAAGCGAACATCACGGCATCGATCTCGCGCCGATGCTCGATTTCACGATCAACCTGCTGATTTTTTTCATTATTACGACATCCTTCATCAAGGAAGCCGGGATCACGGTCGTCAAACCCAACGCCAGCACCGCGGAACATCGCGAGTCGGGTAACTTGTTGATTGCGATCAGGGAAAATGGCGACATCTGGATGGATCGCGAAAAGGTCGAGTTACGTGAGTTGCGTACGCTGATCGAACGCCTGCACATCGAGCGGCCGGACGACACCGTGGTGATAATCGCGGACCGGAACTCACAGGCGGGCGTGGTTGCCAAAGTGATGGACGAGGTACGGGCGGGTGGTATCACCGAAGTGTCGATCGCTGCAGATCCGGGCTCGGCCGGGTAAATCGAGGTAGGAGAATGCTTCCATGATGCAGCTCAGACTCCCGCTGACCGTCCTTCTCGGGGGTGCTTTCAGTATCTGGATGTTCTGGCTGCTATGGACGTTGATCAGCCAGCCCATCAACGTCGGTGACATGCTGGAAGCGACACGGATCGAGTTCAGCCGCATGCGGCGGGATACCGAGGCCGCAACCAAACGAGAGGATAGGGCGGAGCGTGAACCGCCGCCCCCGGCGCCGGAGATCCCGCGCATGCAGTTCTCCACCAGCGGCGTTGACAACAACGTCGCGACACTGAATCCGACGATCAACACGGCCGGTTCGATCTCCCGAATGGACATGAGCGGCGGTTCGGATACCGACGTCATTCCGCTCGTCCGTATCGCACCGGAGTATCCGCCGCGCGCGCTGAGTCGCGGCCTCGAAGGCTGGGTGCAGGTGCAATTCACGATTACTGCGACCGGCGCGGTCAAGGATGCCGTGGTCGTCGCATCGGACCCGCCGCGAATATTTGATGAGGCCGCACTCCGTTCCATCGCCCGTTGGCGCTATAACCCGAAGGTCGAAGGCGGGGTGGCCGTCGAGCGCATCGGCGTACAGACGGTAATCCGGTTCTTGTTGGAGGAATAGGCGATGACTCCGCACAACAAATTTCTGAACCCAGCCGCAGCATTGCTGACTTGTGTTCTTGCCATGCTGCCATCCGGCGTTCCCGCGCAGGAAGACCAGGCGGAAAAGCCTGAAACCGCTCCTTCGCCGACCATCAGCCAGCGCACCGGCGAGAAGCTGAACGAAGCTATCGAGTTCCTGAACGCCGAAGATTATGCCAGCGCAACGAGAGTTTTGTCGGAAATCAATCTGGACAAGACGAGTCCGTATGAACGCAGCAGAATCGAACAGATCTGGTCCGGAATCTCGTATGCGCAAGGCGATCCCGACGGCGCGCGCGACCATTTGACGAAGGCGATCAACGCCGGCGGATTCAACGAGCAAGAAGTCTCACAGGCACGTTATCAGATAGCCCAGATGTATATGGCCGAAGAGAAATGGAAGGAAGGCGCGGCGGCACTGGAAGACTGGTTCCGCACCGCCACTGAGCCGAATTCCGCGGCTTACTATTTGCTTGCCGCCGCGTATTACCAGATGGAGGATCTGGACCGGGCACTCGAACCGGCCAAGAAGGCGGTCGAACTTACCGACAAACCGCAAGTGAGCTGGATTGAATTGCTTCTCGGCCTGTATTTGCAACGCGAGAACTACGACGCGGCGTTGCCGTTGATGGAACGTCTCATCGCGATGGAGCCGGACAAGAAGTCGCACTGGCTGCGGCTATCGTCGCTCTATCAGGCGCAGGAGAAATACCCTCAGGCGCTCGCGGCGATGCAGGTGGCCTACAACGCCGGATTCCTGGAGTCAGAGTCGGACTTCATGCGCCTCGCCGACATGCTGCGCTTCAACAACATACCATTCCGGGCTGCACGGGTGCTGGAGAAAGCAATCGACGACGGCCATGTAAAAGCTAACGAGGAAGTTTACGAAAAACTCGCCAACGCGTGGATACAGGCCCGCGATTTCGAGCAGGCAATACCGCCACTCAAGCGCGCCGCCGGTATGTCGGACAATGGCGATTTGTACGCGCAGCTTGGACAGGTACAGATACAGCGTGAAGAGTGGGGTGACGCGGTGGCGGCGCTGCAGGACGGCATCGACAAAGGCGGGCTGAAGGATCCGGGCAATTCTCATCTGTTGATGGGCATTGCATTGTTCAATCAAAAGAAGCTAAAGGACGCCCGCACGTGGTTTCAGCGCGCCAGCCGCTCGCAGAAGCACCAGAAGATGGCGGCCGGCTACATACAGCTGATCGATTCGCGTCAGAGCTGAGACGCGACTGCGGATTGCGCCCAGTGTGACTGATTCCGGTGATATATCGTGAGTAACAGGATGCTTATGACCCGAAATCGCTGCTTCAGAATCGGCGCAAGCCTGGCCACTCGGACAGCATGCATGGCGCTGGTCGCCTGCGCCTCCGGGATGGCTACGGCACAGGATGCTGCATCGAATTATGCCGAAACCCTGGCCGACGCGGAGCGTTACGGGCAGTACAACGCGCAGCTCGAGCGGCTGATCGAGTCTCAACAGGCAGAAATTGCAACGCGTACCGCAGAAATCGCCGGACTCGACGCTACGGCCGCGTCGATGAAGCCACTGCTCGACAAGATGTACGACAGCCTCGAGAAGTTCGTCGCCGGCGACCTGCCGTTTCTGGTGGAGGAGCGGACCGCACGCATGGAAACATTGCGGCTGCTGATGGCCGACGAGGAAGGCAGCCTGTCCGAGAAGTTTCGTCGCCTGCTGGAGGCGTATCAGATCGAACTCGAGTACGGCCGGACCATGAACGCGTATGCAGGAAAACTCGATGACGGCCGCGAAGTGTACTTTGTCCACCTCGGCCGCGTGTCACTGATGTACCGGACTACCGATGGTTCAGAGGTTGCGTACTGGGATGCGGACGCCGGCGAGTGGGTAATTGACAGGGACTACGCCCGTGCCGTCGAGGAAGCGCTGGAAATGGCCGAGGAAACGATCGCGCCGGATCTCGTTACCTTGCCGGTTCCCGCCGCCAAGGAGTCGAGCTCGTGACTGTTCTCAAGCGCCCGGATGGCATGAAACGGCGCATGCTGCCGTACTTGCGGACGTTGCTCCTGGCGTCGCTGACCTGCGTAGTGTTGGCACCCCCGTCCGCCCTGTGGGCGCAGGACGATGAGGAAGTGGCAGATGCCCAGGCCAAGGCAGCAGCCGAGGCGGCCGCCAAGGCGGCTGCCGCAGAAAAAGCCAGGCAGCAGGTATTCGCCAATCTTGCTGCCCAGGTAAGTGAGTTCGCCAAGGAGGAGGCGGAGCTGTTGAAGCAACAGGAGGCGAAAGCGCGCCGGGACTTGCAGGAACAGGAACGCCTTGCCAAGGAACAGGTTGTAAGGCGAGATCGTGCCGAGGCCAACAGCAAGGCGCTCGACCAGCGGTGGGAAGCCAACGAAAAGACCATCGCCGAGACTTCCGCGTTGCTGCGCCAGCACGAAGGGAACCTGGGCGAGTTGTTCGGCGTGACGCGACAGATCGCCGGCGACGCGGCCAAAGTCATGCAGGAATCCCTGTTGAGCACGCAGTACCGCCCGCAGGCTAACGAGGAGGAACGGGCCGAGTTCATGCGCCGCATGGCCGCGGCCAAGGCGCTGCCTTCCATCCGGGAACTCGAACGGCTGTGGTTCGAATTGATGCAGGAAATGACCGGCAGCGGCCAATCCGTGCGCTACCAGGCCGACGTGATGCAACTCGAGGACGGTAAACCGACCGGCGCGGCAGAACCTGAAGAGGTCGTCCGGGTCGGGCCATTTACCGCGATCAGTCGCAGTGAGTTCCTCGGTTATCTGTCCGGTGACCGGGCATTGAGCGACCTGGATGGCAGACTGGCGGGCAACTTCCGCAGCGTCGCCGGCGACTTTTTCGACACGCCGGCCGATGCCGGCTATGCGAGGGCGGTGGTGGATCCATCCTCCGGCGCATTGCTAGGCCAGTATCTCAGGCGTCCCGGCTGGTTGGAGCGAATCCAGCTCGGCGAGGCAGTCGGCTACGTGATCATCGCCGTCGGCATCCTGGGTGTCTTGCTGGCGCTATTTCAGTACGGCTATCTGCTGAAAACGCGACTAGCCGTAAACGCGCAACTGAAGGACCTGTCGAGGCCACGCGACACCAACCCATTGGGGCGTTTGCTGCTTGCCTTCGGCGGCGAGGGCGATGGCGAGGGCGGTGGCAAGACCAAGAAGCCGGACAACGTCGAAGTCGCCGAGTTGCGCCTGTCCGAAGCCGTGTTGCGCGAGATACCGAAACTGGAACGCTTCCAGGCGTTCCTGCGCCTGGCGGTCGCCGCGGGCCCCCTGCTTGGGCTGATCGGTACCGTGATCGGTATGATCATCACCTTCCATGCGATCGTGGCATCCGGCTCGAGCGATCCGAAATTGATGGCACACGGCATCGGTCAGGCAATGATCGCCACCGTGCTGGGCCTCGGTATCGCGATCCCGTTATTGTTCATCAATGCAGGACTGACGGCTTTTTCTCGCGGGGTAACCCAGATACTTGACGAGCAAAGTGATGCGCTGCTTGCGGATACCATTCTGGCGCACAAAGCCCGTTACGGATATTGACGCGCCAATCGGCGATTTAATTTCACGAGATTATCGAACTCAAGCGCGCTTCGACTTGCCGTACGAGGCAATGCCTTTGAAGGCCACGGGTTGTCTGTCTGACGACGATGCAGCGCTGCGTGAATGCCGTCGGCTCAGCGACCTACCAGCGAAATCTCCAGCTGCCTACGTCGTCGCCCATTCGGCGCCGGCGGAAGCGACGCATGCGGGAGTGTAACTGAGCGCGTTTTTCCGACAACCAGGCCTCACGGTCGACGTGCGGGTCCTTGCCTTCGCTGATACGCTTCCTTTCCTCGTTGGCGCGAAAGAGACAGAATTCCTCATAGTGGTCGATTTCATTCTTTAGTTCCCGAATGATCAGTTCCACATAAATTGCGTCGTCGAGGTAGCCGAGTCCGGGAATGTGGTCTGGAATGAGATCGTCCGGGTCGGTGAAGTAGACCAGGGCGCCGCGTATCCGGTTGCGTTCTTCGTCGCTGAGCTGCCATTCTTCATCGGACACCATGTTGATCACGGTCTCCAGTTTGAACAGCCGTTTGGCAATGAAATCCGGCAGTTGCGCGCCCTTAGCGTCTTCGATCATTTTTCTCGCAGCAGCCTCGACCTGCTGGTTGTCCTGTTCGTCCCCTATCGCCACCTTGGCGCGGTCAACAATCTCCTGAAAATGATCGAGGTCTTCGTCGCTTAGCGTAAAGGTGATATCGAGAGGCATACTGTCCGTCCTTATTGGTATTCAACGTTCGGGACCAGTTCGAATTGTATACATAACCGGTAGATTCGGCCATCCACAGGGCATCCATGCGCCAACGCAATCCATCGCTTGCAGGCACATGCTAGGATCGCGATCGCTACCGCCGCCACGGCCTGGAAGTCCCTTACCCGATCACAGCGCACTTGACTGAACCGGCCCCAAATGTGCACCACGAACGATTGCCGCGCACGCTCGGTCCGTGGAGTGCCGCCTTCATTCTGATCGGCATCACGATAGGCAGCGGCATCTTCCGGGTGCCGGCGCAGATCGCGGACAGCCTCGGCTCGCCCGCAGCGTTTCTGCTCGTCTGGGTGCTCGGCGGCCTGATCACCCTTACAGGCGCGCTGGCGATTGCCGAGCTGGCGGCAATGTTTCCGAGATCCGGCGGCATCCTGGTGTACATCGAGGAGGCATGGGGAGCACTCCCCGCATTCGTTTACGGCTGGGCGGAGCTCACGGTCATCCGTGCATCGTCGGTTGGCGCAATTTCGACGATATTTGCGGAGTATCTGGGTCACTTCGTGGCCTTGTCGGAAAGCGAAGTGCGCTTCGTGGCGGCTGCGACGATCATCGCAATTGCACTGCTCAACTGGCTCGGCATCGGCTATGCAGCCGCGCTGATGAACGTGGCCACGATCCTCAAGTACGGCGCACTCGCCGGGCTTACGTTGTTTGCCTTTGGTGCAGGCGACGGCAATGTCGCCAACCTGAGCGACGATCCGGTCACGGCTGTCGGCGCGTCCGCGGTCCTTACGGCACTTATCGCGGTGACATGGACGTACGACGGCTGGAGCAACCTGGCGCAGGTTGGCGGTGAGGTGAAGGATCCCGGGCGCAACCTCCCGCGCGCGTTGATTCTCGGCGTAGCTTCCATCCTTGTTATTTATCTCGGCATCAATCTCGCGTACCTGTATCTCGTACCGCTTGCGGAGATGGGACAGTTGCCGCTGGTTGCGGCCGAGGCAGCGAAGCGCATTCCACTGTTCGGCGCGGCTGGAGCGAGCATCGTCAGCGCCATCGTGATGCTGTCCTGCTTCGGGGCGACGAACGGTTCGATGATGACCGGTCCGCGTGTGTTCTTCGGGATGGCGGACCGCGGCCTGTTCTTCCCGGTACTTGCACGTGTCTCCCCGCGCTTCCGCACACCTTCCGTGTCGATTTGGGTCGCCGCCGGCCTGGCGGTAGCCTACGTCCTGCAAGGCAGCTTCGCTGAACTCGCCGGCCGATACATACTCGGCGTATGGCCGTTCTATGTGCTCGCGGTGCTCGCCGTCTACGTGTTGCGCAAACGTTTGCCTGATGCACACCGCCCATACCGCACGTGGGGCTACCCAGTGACGCCGGCCATTTTTTTGTTGGTATCCGCGGCGATGATCGTCAATGCCCTGGTCACGGATCCCGAAAACACTCTCTTCACGTTCGCGATCATCGGCGCGGGTGTTCCGATGTACTTCATCTGGCGGGTGTGGAACGAGCGCGGCGGCCGGCGTCCTGTGGTCTAGGCGGGTTCATCCGGCTCAGCCCGGCCGTGCTGCATGTCGATATTTCCGTCGCGGACAAGCGACATGGCAGCCAGGAACCCGGGCACAACCATGCGCCGGGACCCCAACGCGCGGATCGCCTCCAGCGCCGGAACCCGCTATCATTGCGGCCTTCAGGGCGTTGGCCGGGCACGGCCAACGCCCTCTGTTCGACGGGTTCTCGCAAATTGAGGAAAGCGACACGCATGCCGACAGTCATTTACATCACGCCGGATGGTACTCGCCATGAGGCCGAGGTCGATACCGGTTACTCAATCATGGAAGGCGCAATCAACAACGATATCGAGGGAATCGTGGCCGAGTGCGGCGGTGCGTGTGCCTGCGCAACCTGTCACAGCTATATCGACGAGGCCTGGCTGGACCGGATACCGCCGATGGACGATATGGAAGATTCGATGCTGGATGCCGCCTTCGAGCGCAGGCCGAACAGCCGCCTGACATGTCAGATAGAAGTCACCGAGGCGCTGGACGGCATCGTCGTGCACGTTGCCGACAACGAGTACTGATCCCCGCGCAACTTAACGCAGCCCGGTCTCCATGCGGCCGATGACCATGCGTTGTATTTCGGATGTTCCTTCGTATATCTCCGTGATTTTCGCATCGCGGAAATAGCGTTCCAGGGGCAGTTCCCGGCTGTATCCCATGCCCCCGTGGATCTGCAGTGCCTGGTGGGTGACCCACATGCATGTCTCGGATGCGAACAATTTCGCAATCGAGGCATTGAGCGTATTTCTGCCGCCGGTACGCGCCGCCTCGTCCTTGGACCATGCCGCCTGCATAACCAGCAGGCGGCTTGCTTCTATCCGGGTCTTCATGTCGGCAATCTTGCACTGAATCGCCTGGAAGCTGCCTATTGCTTCGCCGAACGCCTTGCGTTCGCGGGAGTAGGCCAGGGCGGCGTCGTAGGCGGCCTGTGCGATGCCCAGTGCCTGTGCAGCGATGCCGATTCGCCCGGAGTCGAGGACCGTCATTGCGATGCGGAAGCCTGCGCCTTCCTCGCCGATCCTGTTCTCGACGGGGCAGCGGTAGTCGCGCAGCTCGATTTCGCAGGTTGCCGAGGCGCGAATCCCGAGCTTCGGCTCGTGCTTGCCGCGATGATAACCGTCCGAGTCGGCGTCGATGAGGAAAGCGCTGATACCCGTCGATTCGCCGTTGGACCGATACGTCTGTGCGAACAGGATTACGTATTTGGCAACAGGGCCTGACGTGATCCAGGATTTCTTGGCGTTGATCGTGTAGTGAGTTCCGTCACGCGACAGCTCGGCCCGCGACCGCATGGCTCGCGCGTCGGATCCGGATTGGGGTTCCGTGAGCGCATAGGCGCCGGTTACCTCGCCGGAAGCGACTGGAGCCAGGAAGCGCTTCTTTTGCCGTTCCGTCCCGAAGTGCAGCAGCGGAACGCCATACAGGGAGTTGTTTACCGAAACGATCGTTCCATGTGCGGCATCGGCTGCCGATATCTCGGTCATGATCAGCGCATAGCTCACCGCATCAAGGCCTGCGCCACCGTATTCCTCGGGAACCTCGACGCCCATGAATCCGAGTTCGCCCGCAGCGCGAACGGTTGCCGCTGGAAACTCGCCCGATTCGTCGAAGCCCGCGGCCACCGGTGCGATCTCGTTTCGGGCAAACTCCCGCGCCGCCGCCTGGATAATCTGTTGTTCCTCGTTGAGAGCGAAATCCATGAGTCCTCCGGGGAGTTCCGGCAGATTATACGGCGGAATCACGGCTCGTCAGTGGCGCACTCGATGTGCATGACGCCCGGGCGCAATGCGCTTAGAATCAGGTGCCAAAACAACAACCCACGAGGAGAGGTCCGATGTCGATCAAGGCAGGTGACAAGATGCCAACCGGCACGTTCGGCGTGATGAAGGAATCGGGCCCGGGCGCGATGAGCACAAACGAGCTGTTCTCGGGCAAGAAGGTTGTTCTGGTCTCAGTGCCCGGCGCCTTTACGCCCACCTGTTCGATGAACCATCTCCCGGGCTTCGTCAAGCTGGCCGATAAGATACTCGACAAGGGCGTAGACACGATTGCCTGCATGGCGGTGAACGATGTCTTCGTCATGGATGCCTGGGGCAAGGACCGTAGCGTCGGCGCCGACGTACTCATGCTGGCGGACGGCAACGGCGAGTATGTACGTGCGCTGGGCCTGGAAATGGATGCAACGGGATTCGGCATGGGCCAGCGGGGAAAACGCTTCGCCATCGTTGTCGACGACGGGGTGGCCGAGCACGTGGCCGTCGAACAGCCTGGCAAGTTCGAGGTGAGCAAGGCGGAGGCGATACTGGCGCGCTTGTAGCGACGGCGCCTGGTTTGGCGCGCGCGGTCCCTACAGGGCTTCGGTAAGGGCGGGAATTGCTGTGAACAGGTCGGCCACGAGCCCGATATCTGCGACCTCGAAGATTGGCGCCTCACCGTCCTTGTTGATCGCGACGATGGTGCCGGCGTCCTTGATGCCGGTCAGATGCTGGATGGCGCCGGAAATGCCGATGGCAATGTAGAGATCCGGCGCAATGATCTTGCCGGTCTGCCCGACCTGCATGTCGTTCGGCACGTACCCGGCATCGACCGCTGCGCGGGATGCGCCTACGGCAGCGCCGAGCCTGTCCGCCAGGGCGTACACGATGTCGAAGTTTTTGGCGCTGCCAAGAGCTCGCCCGCCCGATACCACGCGACTTGCCGTTTGCAGGTCCGGGCGATCCGTCACACCGGCTTCGAGCGACACGAAGCGGGTGTGGGCCGGAAGTTCGATGCCCGGCACAGTGCGCAACACCGTCGCGTCGCATGTTGCTTCAGCTGCCGGCCACGACGCGATGCGCACGGTCCCTACGACCTTGTGTCCCTTTGGCGCCTGCACGGTAACGATTGCGTTGCCGGCGTAGACCGGCCGCTTGAACGTGCCATCGCCCTCGACGCTCATGATGTCGCTGATCTGATTGACACCAAGCAGTGCGGCAACGCGCGGCATCAGGTCTTTGCCGAACGTGGTCGAGGGGCCGAATATGTGATCGTAATCGGCGGCCAGCGCGACAATCTGCGGTGCGAGTACGGCGGCCAGCGCCCGCGCATTGGCGTCCGACTCGACCGACAGTATGCGCCGGACCGGGACGAGCCTGGCCGCGGCGGCGGCCACGGGACTGCCGGGCTCGGCGAACACTGCGACATCGACTGTGGCATCGCGCACTGCGGCGGCGCAGGAGACGGTCTTCGCCGTGCTCGGATTGAGCGTCCTGCCGTCGTGCTCGGCAATTACCAGTACGCTGGCCATCAGATCAGTCCCTTGTCCCTGAGAGCAGCGACGAGCTCGGCGACGTCCGTCACCATGATGCCCCTACCGCGTGCCGGCGGAGGTTCGTAACGGACGGCTGCGAGTGCCGGGCTGCGCTCGATACCGAGTTCGTCGATGGACAATATTTCGAGCGGCTTTTTCTTGGCCTTCATGATGTCAGGCAGCTTCACGTAACGGGGTTCGTTGAGACGCAGATCAGTCGTGATCACGGCCGGCAAGTCGACTTCGATCGTCTCGAGGCCGGCATCCACTTCCCGCGTCACAGTGGCTGTCGCGCCGTCGATCCGTATTTTCGACGCAAATGTCGCCTGCGGCCGCCCCCAGATCGCCGCGAGCATCTGCCCAGTCTGGTTGTTGTCGTCGTCGATCGCCTGTTTACCGAGCAGCACGAGGTCAGCTTGCTCGCGCATAGCGAGTACGTGAAATACCCGCGCCCTGTCCAGCGGATCCGGCGTGATGCGGGACTCGACCAGGATCGCTCTATCAGCGCCCATAGCAAG
The DNA here is from genome assembly GCA_963775455.1 of uncultured Pseudomonadota bacterium. GTDB lineage: Bacteria > Pseudomonadota > Gammaproteobacteria > Steroidobacterales > Woeseiaceae > UBA1847. Next base: position 141,625 of record CAVZIU010000001.1, read on the forward strand.
GCCCGTACGCAGCTGCTGTTGCGCATCCGGCGGGCCAATGGAGACCACGATGACTTCGCTTGCATCGCCGCGTTCGCGCATCCGCAACGCTTCTTCGAGCGCGATCTCATCGAAGGGATTGATGCTCATTTTCACGCCGTCCGTTTCGACGCCGCTCTCATCGCCCTTCACACGCACGCGGACGTTGTAGTCCACGGTTCGCTTCAGTCCCACGACGATCTTGTTCAAGGATTGTGCTCCGACAACCGCGCCCGGCAAGCGCGAGAGGCCCGGTATTGTCCACGACGCATTCAAGGTGTACAAGGCTGTGCGCCGAGATCATGTTCTGGTGCGCATTGGCATCCGCATCGCAGCGTCTTCGATTCGATACAGGAAACCACATGCCGGAATACGGCCCATTGATCAGCACGGCAGCGCTCGAGTCGCTCATCGACGCCGGCGGCTGCCGGCTGCTCGATTGCCGCTTCGACCTGTTCGCGCCCGAACGCGGCCGCGAATCCTTTCTTGCCGGGCACCTGCCCGGCGCGGTGTATGCAGATCTCGAACACGACCTGTCGGGACCGGTCACGGCTGTCAGCGGCCGCCATCCTTTGCCCGCGCCCGCCGCGCTCGCAGGTCGTCTCGGTGAATGGGGAATCCGCAACAGCGATCTGGTGGTGGCCTACGACGCCGGCAACGGGGCCATGGCGGCCCGCGCATGGTGGCTGCTCCGCTGGATCGGGCATGAACGAGTGGCCCTGTTGGACGGCGGTCACGCGGCCTGGATTCGTGAAGGGCGGCGACTCAGCATGGCGGTAACGGTTCGGGTGCCGGTCGTCTTCGACGCAGCAACGCTGCGGGGTCGCGTCGCGACCACCGCCGAGGTCGCCGCTGGCGTTGCGAGTGGCGCCGGCCCCTTGCTTGTCGACGCTCGCGAGGCGCCGCGATTCCGCGGTGAGGCGGAGCCCATAGATGCCGTCGCCGGGCACGTGCCCGGCGCTGTGAATTTCCCGGTATCCCGGAGCCTCGAACCGGACGGCCGCTGGCGGTCCCCGGCGGACCTTCGGGCGGAATGGCAAAAGGTCCTCGGAGACGCGCCGGAACGCCCGTGGATCGCGATGTGCGGATCAGGCGTAACCGCCTGCCATCTCGCCGTGTCTGCCGTTCTTGCGGGCTTTCAGGCGCCGACACTTTACGCCGGCTCGTGGAGCGAGTGGATCCGCGACCGGCGGCGCCCGGTGGCAACCGGGCCGTGAACTACGCCGCGGAACCGGCGTCAAATTTATCCGGACGACAAACGCTATCATCCCGGGGATCGGGGCTTCGCTGCGGTGCCTGATGGGCCCATACCGCCCATTCTTTTGCAGAGATGTTTATATTATGAAACAGATAGTTGTATTACTTACTTCTTGTCTGTTCGCAGGATGTGCTTCGACTGGCGATCCGATCGCCGCCGACTACGATGAGCCGGAACCTCGAGGCACGGATTGCATCTTGGAAGGGACTATCCGAGACTATCGGGTACTGGACGGCAGCAATCTAGTCGTCTCGACGACGCGGAAACAAAAGTACCATATGCGGCTAAGTTACTCCGCGATGGCGCTGTCGTCAGCCTGGGGCCTCGGATTTTCGTCGCGCACCGGCCAGATTTGTCCTGGCGACGAAGTCGTGGTCAAAAATGGGTTCGACGCGGATGCGGTGCGCATTTACAGTATCCGGGCGATCGACGAGACAGAGTACGGGCACTTGCTGGTCAGGCACGGCAAGAAGGCGCCGGAACAGGTTACCACCCCTCCGGACGAAGACGTCGCGGGGGCAGAGGTCGAAGAGCTGGACTAGGTTGCCGTTCATTCCCATGCGGCATCCCGGTCACGCAATCCGCAATCTCCGTGCGGACCCACCCGGCCAACCCTTCAGGGTTGGCCGGGTTTTCATTGTCTGTCGATAAGGCCGACCCGGAATGACGACGGCGCTCCACGGCCTGCGAGTGCTCGACCTTTCGCGAGTCCTTGCCGGACCGTGGACCAGCCAGTTGCTTGGCGACTACGGCGCGGACGTCGTCAAGATCGAACGCCCCGGGAGTGGCGACGACACGCGGCACTGGGGCCCGCCATGGGTCGGCGGCGAATCGGCGTACTTCCTGTCCTGCAATCGCAACAAACGCTCTGTCACGATCGACCTGGCGCATACGCAGGGACAGGCGCTGGTGCGTGAACTCGCAATGTGTGCCGATGTACTCATCGAGAATTTCCGTGCCGGGACCCTGGCCCGTTACGGCCTCGACGAAACGTCGATCAGATCCCTCAATCCGGGACTCGTGTATTGCACCATTTCCGCCTACGACAGCCGATCCACGCGCGCTCGCATGCCCGGTTACGACGCGATGATCCAGGCCGAAGCGGGTTTCATGAGTATCACCGGGCCTCCGGACGAGGAGGGCGGAAGCCCGCAGAAGGCGGGCGTCGCGATTGCCGACATACTGACCGGCCTTTACGCTGCGACGGCGATACTTGCAGCGTTGCAGCATCGTGAGCGAGACGGCGTCGGACAGCGTCTGGAGATCCCGTTGTTCGACGTACAGGTCGCCAGTCTCGTCAACCAGAATCTCAACTACCTGCTCGGCGGAACGGTTCCCGGGCGGCTCGGTACCGCACATCCGAATATCGTGCCCTACCAGGCATTCGCGACTGCCGACGGCCACCTGATGCTGGCCGTCGGCACGGAAGCCCAGTTTCGCGCGTGTATCGACTGCCTGGGTGTCGCCGGGCAGCTCGGCAGCGACGAATTCGCGAGCAACGCCCGTCGCGTCACGCGGCGGCACGAAGTCGTGGCGGTACTGGGCGCCGCGTTCGCCCGCGAGACGACAGCCGCCTGGCTCGCGGCACTGCTGCCGGCGGGCGTACCTTGCGGCGCCATCCAGGCGCTCGACGAGGTCTTTGCGAGCGACTATGCGCAAGAGCAGCAACTCGTGCGCGAGCTCGTCCATCCATTCCACGCGGCGCTCCCCGCGGTCGCAAATCCCGTACGATTCTCAGCAACACCCGTCGAATACGCCGCGGCCCCGCCCTTGCTGGGAGCCGACACTGACGCGGTATTGCACGAATGGTTGGGGTATTCTCGGGAGCAAGTCGAGCAACTCAGGACATCAGGCGCACTTTGAACGCAAAGCCACAAGGCGCCGTATCTCGAATGATCGGCAGCAGCAACGGTCTGAAGGGCGTCAAATACGAAATTCGCGGCCAACTCGCACATCGGGCGATGGAACTCGAGAAGCGCGGCTACGAAATCATCTCGCTGAACATCGGCAACCCGGGTTTGTTCGGATTCCGTACGCCGGAAACGATGCGGCTCGCGATGATCGAAAACCTGTCGCTCGCAGAGCCGTACTCTCATCAGAAGGGCATCTTCCCGGCGCGGGAAGCCGTGGTGATGCAGCAACAGAATCGGGGCATCACCGGTGTCAGTGCCGACGACGTGTTCATCGGTAATGGCGTCAGCGAACTGATCGACCTCACCCTGCGAGCGCTGTTGAATCCGGGCGACGAGGTCCTGGTGCCGAGCCCGGACTATCCGTTGTGGTCGGCGGCCGTCACCCTGAACGGCGGCACGCCACGCTACTACGACTGCCTGCCGGAAAACGGTTTCCTGCCCGACCCCGATGCGATCGAAGCACAGGTGGGTGAGCGTACGCGCGCGATCGTGGTCATCAACCCGAACAACCCGAGCGGCGCGGTCTATGACCGCGAGGTGCTCGCGTCGATCGCGCTCATTGCCGAGCGACACGGCTTGTTGCTCATGGCAGACGAGATCTATGACCAGATGGTCTACGACGACGCCCGCTTCGTGCCAATGGCGGCGCTCGCGCACGGAGCGGTCTGCCTGACTTATTCGGGCCTCTCCAAGGTTTACCGGGCCTGCGGCTACCGAGTCGGATGGTGCGTCTTCACCGGCGACCTCGATCGCGCCCGCGCGTACATACATGCGATGGAGCTGCTTGCTGCGCTCCGCCTGTGCAGCAACGTACCGGGACAATGGGCGGTCCAGACGGCGCTCGGCGGTTTCCAGAGCATCGGTGATCTCGTTGCGCCGGGCGGTCGCCTGCACCAGCAACGGCAAACGATCATCGAACGGGTGGCTGCAAGTCCGTACCTGAGCCTGCATGCGCCGCGCGGCGCGATGTACGCCTTCATACGCCTCGACGAACGATTCGACGATACGCTCGACGACCAGTCCTTCGCGATGGAACTGTTGGACAGCATGCACGTCCTGGTCGCGCCAGGTTCGAGTTTCAACACGCCGTACCGCAATCATTTCCGGATCACGACGTTGCCGGACAACGACACTCTGCACACCGTCTTCGATCGCATTGACAGCCTGCTGGACCAGCACCGGTAAGGGGACACGGAGTCCATGTACGACTGGCTGAGCGAGCTTCCCGCCGACGGCAGCGTACACGTGGTGACGCCGAACCAGCGCCTTGCGCGCGCTTTGCGCGCAGCCCATGCCGAGCGGCAGATTGCGGCCGGCAACACGGCATGGCGCAGTCCCGAGATTCGCGCCGTTCAGGACTGGTATCTGGCACTTGCGGAGTGCGTTCCGGCCGGCCTTGCGCTGCCCGTACGGCTCAACGAGCAACAGGCACGCATCCTCTGGGAAGACAGCCTGCGTGCAGAGATCAGCGATCCGTTCGTCGACGTCTCAGCACTCGCCCGATTGTGTCGAGATGCGTGGCAACGTATGCACGACTGGGAGCTGCCGCTCGTGCGGGTCCGGGAGGCGGCTTCCGGCCCGGACCAGCAGCTCTTCGCGCGGACGGCACGAGGCTACGCACAGCTGTTGTACGAACGTGGCTTCGTCGATAGCGCCATGTTGCCGGCGACGCTCGCCGACTCGATCGCGAAGGGTGCGCTCCCATTGCCAGCGCAGACCTGGTGTTGCGGCTTCGATCGCCGTCCGCCGCAATTCGAATCCTTGCTGACGGCGCTCGCGACCGCGGGCACCCGTGTGCGGCATGTCGACGTCAACGGCGGCGCCGCACCGACCTGCTACGCGTACGGCGACCCGGAGGCGGAATTGCGTGCGGCCGGCGCCTGGGCCCGAACCGAACTGGTGCGTGACACGACGCTCCGGATCGGTATCGTCGTCACGCGGCTGGAGCAGGACGCGCAGCGATCCGCGGATCTGGTGCGGGAAGGACTCGCGCCCGGCTGGCAGACTTCGCCGCCGCGTGCCGAAGATGCGGTCGATCTCTCCTACGGCCGGCGGCTCGCCGAGCTGCCGGCGATACACGTTGCGTTGCTCGCACTGCGATGGTTTCACCAGGCGCTCCGGGAGCGGATATTGCGCTCCTGTTACGGACGCCTTTCCTTGGCCAAGCCGATGCGCCGGGCCGCACGCGCCTCGAAATGATGTTGCGCGAGTGGCCCGATCGTGACTGGCCGATCGGGCCACTGCTACAGGCGCTTGCGGGAAAGGACGAATCGGCCGATGCCATCGACTGGCTGGATCGTTTAGAGCGTGCACGCGGCGATGTTGCGGCGGGACCACGGAGCGTTGCGCCGGGCACCTGGGCAGAGCGATTCGAGGCCGTGCTCTCGACGCTCGGCTGGCCAGGCCGGAAGACGCTTTCGAGCGAGGACTTCCAGCTCGACAATCGATGGCGCCGGCTGCTCAACGAATTCGCCCGGCTCGAACTGGTGCTGCCGCAGCTCGCAGGACGGGATGCCGTGGCGCGGCTGTCCGGTTTGGCGGCCGAGACGCTGTTCCAGGCTGAGTCGCCCGGTGCCGTCGTTACCTTACTGGGACCGCTCGAAGCCGCGGGACTGGAGTTCGACCGCGTCTGGCTCGCGGGCGCCGTTGCGACGGAATGGCCACCGGCCAGCCGGCCGCTCGCGCTGATCGCGCGGGATTTGCAGCGTGAATACGGCATGCCCGATGCGACGCCCGACGATACGGCCCACTTTGCCCGCCGCGTCCTGCGGCGGATACTTTGCGCGGCGCCGGCGGTCGTGCTGAGCTACCCGGTACGCATCGACGACGCCGACCAGGTACCGACACGGTTGGCGGGCGAGCCCGTGACCGAACCGGCAAACGGCGATCCGGGCTGGTTCGCCGCACGCTTCGCCGGCGACGAGCTCATACCTGTACCTGATCGCGTACCGCCCGTCAGTTCCGGCGAACGTATCGCCGGAGGCGCCTACACCTTGCAAAGCCAGGCGCAAGAGCCGTTCGCCGCATTCGCCGGCGGGCGCCTGGGGGTCCGCCCGATCCGTGCCTTCACGAGCGGCATCGCCGCCAACATACGCGGCAATTTGATACACGGCGCGCTGGCCAACTTGTACGCGGAACTACCGGACCTGGTGGAGCTACGCCGCTGGGCGCCCGAAGATCGCAAGCAACGCATCGACGCGGCGGTGGGACATGCCTTTCGCCCCAGCGAACGGTATGCGGATCCGGTCCTCCATCAGCTGCTGTCGCTCGAACGGACCCGGACCGCGCGCCTGCTGCACGCGGTCGTCGACGTCGATAAGTCCCGCGACGCATTTGCGGTCCTCAGTGTCGAGGCCCGTATAGACACGGTGTTGAGCGGCGTATTGCTGAATCTGCGTTGCGACCGGATCGACCGCGCCGAAGACGGTTCGCTCGTCATCTTCGACTACAAGACAGGTAAGGCGAAGACGATGTCCGTGACGAACGGGCCCGGCGAGCTGCAACTCGTCGTCTATTCCAGCGTCCTGGCCGAAACGGTCTCCGGCCTGGCCATGTTCAACGTCGCCGTGCGCCGCACCTCGATCGATGGTGTGGGGCCTGCGTTCGGCGACGCCGACGAATGGGCCGCGACGCTCGCCGCCTGGCAGGAGGTCGTCCAGGGCCATGCGGCGGACATGGCTGCCGGCGACGTGCGGGTCAACCTGCGTCAGGGACTCGAGGACGCGCGCGAGCTGAGCCTGTTGAGCCGCTATCCCGAGCTGTATCGTGGCGACTGACCCTCGCGACCTGCTGGCCGCAGACCGGCGCGCGCGCGTCGCAGCGCTGGATACCACGCGTTCATTCGTCGTCCAGGCGCCGGCTGGGTCCGGCAAAACTGAGTTGCTGATCCAGCGCTACCTCAGGCTGCTGGCCACGGTCGACGATCCGGAAGAAATACTCGCCATCACGTTCACCCGCAAAGCTGCAGCCGAAATGCGGTTCAGAGTCGTGGACGCCGTAGAGTCGGTGCGCAAAGGCAGGCACTTCGATGCGCCGCACCGGCAGATTACCGCCGCAGCTGCCGCGGCGGCCCTGGCGCGTGACGACGCACGCGGGTGGGGACTGGTCGAGAATCCGGCCCGCATGCGCATCCTGACGATAGATGCGCTGAACGCTTCGATTGCACGCATGCTGCCGCTTACTTCGCCGACGGGCGGATCCACCAGCATCGTCGAGGACAGCGAGATGGAGCAGGTCTACCGCCGCGCGGCGGCGGCGACGCTCGAATGGCTCGGGGGTAGCGACGATAACGAGCGCGCGGTGCGGCAGGTACTGGAACACGTGGACGTCAGCTCGGAAGTTTACGTCGAACAGCTGTCGCGCATGCTGGCGAACCGTGACCAGTGGCTGCCCTTCGTACGCAGCGGCAGGATTTCCGATGTTGAAGCAGGGCGCCTGCGTGAGGACGCCGAGAGACACCTGCAGGCACTCGTCTCACGCGCCATCGCAACCGTGTGCAGGCTCTTGCCTTCCGCTTGTGTCGCCGAACTATCGAGGTTCGCAACATACGCCGGCACCAACCTGCGGAATGCCGGCGACAACGAGTCCGGAATCGAGATGTTCGCGGACGATGGTCGCCTGCCGACGTCGCGCCTGGAGGACCTGCCACGCTGGCTCGCGTTGGCGAAGCTGCTCCTGACGGATGGCGACAGACTGCGGCGTCGGATCAACGTGCAGCTGGGCTTTCCGCCCCGAGACAATGGCGAGAAGGCTGCGATGAAAGCACTGCTGGTGACGCTGGAGCGCGAGGGTGAATTTCTCGCAGCACTGGCCGCGCTACGCCAGTTGCCGCCGTGGCGGTATGCCGATGAGCAGTGGGCGATGCTGTTAAGCCTGTTCCGCGTGCTACCGGTTGCGATCTACGAACTTCAGCGACAGTTTCTCGCCCGTGGAATCACCGATCACATCGAAGTCGCATTGAGTGCGGCAGCCGCGCTCGGCACACCGGACGAACCCGGCAATGTCGCATTCCTCATGGATTACACGCTTCGGCACATACTCGTCGACGAAATGCAGGACACATCGCGAGCGCAATACCGCTTGCTGGAAGCCCTCACGTGGGGCTGGGAGCTCGGTGACGGCAGGACGTTGTTTTGCGTGGGCGACCCGATGCAGTCGGTTTACGGTTTTCGCAATGCCGACGTGACGCAGTTCCTGCACGCCCGCGAGCATGGCATCGGCGCATTGCCGCTGGAACCGCTCGTCTTGCGGCAGAACTTTCGCTCCGGTGAACGGCTCGTCGACTGGTTCAATCGGACCTTTCCCTGCGTCCTGCCGATGAAAGACGAACCCCTGAAAGGCGCGATCGGCTACACGGCATCGGCTCCGGCGCCGGCACTATTGGGGCAGGGTGAAGTGACCGTGCACGCGGGATTCGGCTCGGGAGTAGATCAGGAAGCTGCCGTCGGCGCGAACCTGGTGCGGCGCTTGTCCGAGGAGCACCCGGGCGACTCGCTTGCGGTGCTCGTACGCGGCCGTACGCAGCTGCCGGCACTCCTGCGGCACCTGCGTGCACAAGGAATCGCCTATCAGTCCATCGACATCGATCGTCTCACCGACCTGCCGGAGGTTATCGAGCTGCTGGCGCTGACCCGGGCGCTGGTGCACCGCGGCGACCGGGCCGCATGGCTGGGATTGTTGCGGGCACCCTGGATCGGGCTCGACTGGACGGACCTGCATGCGCTGGTCCGGAACACGCGCAACGCCACGATCCTCGAACTGCTGCGCGACCCGGAGCGGCTCGCCGCACTGTCTCCATGGGCGCGCGACCAGGTGTCGCGAGTCCTCCCGGTGCTCGAGGAGGCGCTGAACCCGGGCCGTGCGGAGTTCCTGCACCGGCGCGTCGAACGTTACTGGTACCTGCTGGGCGGTCCGGCGCTGCTCGCGAATGCCGACGCGGTCGACAACGCGTATCAGTACCTGGCGACCCTCGCGAAACTGGAGAGCGCGGGCACGCTGCACGAGATCGGCGATCTCCACGCGCTGCTCGACGGCGAGCGGGTCTCGACGAGCAATCGCGCCGGTATCCAGGTCATGACGATGCATAAAGCCAAGGGCCTGGAATTCGATCATGTCGTCCTGTACGCAACCGGCCGGCGCAGCGGAACGAATCGTACCGCAATCCTGAACTGGCTCGACCTGCCGGACACCGGTGCGGGCGAAACCCGGTTGTTCAGCCCGATGGGTCGACGGGACGAGGAGGGGAAGGACCCCTTGCATCGATTTTTCGAGCGCACCAGGAAGGCCAGGGATGCGCACGAGGACGGGCGCCTGCTGTATGTCGCCTGCACGCGAGCACGCAAGTCGTTGCATATCGTCGGCCAGGTTGCGCTGCGGGACGATCGCCGTGCGTACGCGGAGCCCCGGAGCGGAACCCTGCTGCAGCTGCTATGGCCGGCGGTCGAGTCCGACTTCGCAGCTGCTTTTACCGGTCACCGGGCCGTTGCGGCCCGGACTCGCGAGGATACTTTCGGCACGCCGTCGCTGCGACGCCTGGCGCGGTCCTGGGTTGCGCCTCTGGCCGAGCCGCTCGCCAGACGGCAGGACGACGGTGTCGATACCGCGGATGAACTCAAGGTCGAGTACGACTGGGTGGGCCGCGACGCACGACTCGCCGGCACGGTCGTACATCGCTGGCTGCAGCGGCTGGCCACCGGATCCGGAAAAAGGAACGCGGCACTCGACACGAGCTTCGAGTCGACCTGCCGACGCTGGCTCCGCGAACTCGGCGCCGCGACGTCGCTGCACGGGAGCATTGCATCGCGTGTCCGCGACGCCCTCGAGGGCGTGCTGGGCGACGAGCGGGGGCGATGGATACTCGACGGCGAAGGACACACGGAACTTGCGCTCACCGGCCTGCACGATGGCCGGGTTCAGTCCATCGTCATCGATCGTGTACGCATCGATCCCGACGGGACGCACTGGATCATCGACTACAAGACGGGGTCACACGAAGGTGGAAACCTCGACGGCTTCCTGAGAGCGGAGACCGATCGCTATCGAGCCCAGCTCGACCGTTACGCTGCCATCTACAGGAATTACGCCCAGGTCCCGACGCGTTGCGCTCTGTATTTTCCGCTGCTGGCGCGCTTCGTGGAAGTCACTCCGCGTTGATGTCGATCAGTATCGGCCGGAAAACCTGAGTTCGTAGCGGCCTTCTGCGCCCGGCGCGCCGAGTAGTTCCAGTTGGCGAAGCAGCGGAGGAGGCGTGCTGCCGGTCGGCGCGACATAGCCCAGGAATTCGTAGGCGCGGTCGCTGCCGATCTGCAGGCGCCCCGTCAGGTCGACGACGCCGCCATCGTCCTGTATGCCGGCGACGATGGTCCCGTCCTGTGTCTGGAACTCGGCGCGGTACCGGCCGAGCGGCGTCGGGGCGACCAGCGGCACGACGAGGCCCGTCACCTCGATCGTACCGATCGCCACGGTGGGCACGCCGTCCTCCACTGAGACGCGCGCGAAATCGAGGTTGGCCGTGCCCTGCAATCCCCGAACGCCGATTGCGTTCTCGAGTTGCGGCAGCGGCACCGAGGCTCTCAGGTCTTCGACTTGCACGGTGCCGGCCGGTGCGATGCCGACTTCGGCATCCAGGAAACCCGTTCCCGGAACGGCTTTCAGGGCATAGCCGATGCGTCCTGCCGGCAGCGATGCAGGGAGCCAATGCCACCGGAGTTCGCGCAGGTAGAAGCCATGAACCGTGGCTTCGGTCGCGCTGCCCCGCCAGACACTTCCTTCGATGCCCGCCAGTGCCGCTCCCGGCGGCGCGAACCAGTGCCAGGCGACGCGAGCCGGAAACAGTACCAGCAGGCCGAGTATGAATGTCGCCACGCCGCCGAAGACGAGGCACCGGCGCCTTGGCATCAGGGTGCGCGTTCCAGGGTCAGCGACGCGTTGATCCGGCCGGGACCGGCGCGGTTCGCCAGCGAAAGACTGCCCGCCTGCACGGAAAGCCCGTGCGTGGCGCTGAGGTCGCCGAGCCAGACGGCCAGTTGATCGAATGCGACGTTTTCGAACTCCACGCGTATGCCGTTCGGGGTCGGCTGCCGTCGCTTGACGGCGCTGTTGAGGTTTCGTTCCCGCAATGTCCGGTCGACCACCACGACCGGCGACTCGTCGGGGTCGGCCGGTTGCGCTGCCGGAACGCCGCCTTCCGGCATTGTCGCGGCAATGACGCGCAGTTCGGCCAGTGACGTTTTCCAGGTCTCGACGCTGCCGGCGAGATCCTGGCGGCCGCGATCCAGCGGCATCCACAGGAGCGCCCAGAGCAGGATCAGGGCGGCGAGCACGCCGCCGGCAGCGACGATCATCTGTTCACGCGGTTCGAGATTGGCAAACCAGTCCCTCACGAGCCGGCCTCGCGAATCTGGATGCGGCTGTTGACCCGCTCGCCGACACTGTCGGCCGACTGCAGCGAGGCCGTGAAGCGGCCCGATGCATCGATGTTCTGCACCACCTGGTCGAGTGCCGGAATATCCGGCGCAGTCAGGCGGACGTCCACGACGCCCGCACGGTAGGACACCGCCTCTACCTCGACAGATTCGCTGTCCTCGATCGCGTCCGATAGTGACTGCAAGAGCGGCAGAAACACCTGCGGGCCGGCGGACGTTGCACCCAGGCTGCGCCGCAGCGATTCGACGGTGCCGACGGGGTCCACGATTTCGCGCTCGTCGTTCGGCCGCAAGCGCCGGTATTCCTCGGTGAATTGCGCCTGCAGCGTGTCGCGTTCGGCACTGAGCCGGTAGTAATCCACGCCGCGGTTCGCAAGAGCGACGAGCAACAGGCCGCCGAACAGCGCGGCCGCATGACGCCACGGCCGCAGCGTTGCACCGATGCGGACCTTGTCACCGAAGTCGCCCTGCAGCAGGTTGATGCCGGCACCGCTCGCCACGGTGACAGCAAGCCTCGGCAGTGCGCCATCCGGCAGCAGGTTGACATCCACGCTGTCGAGTTCGTGCCGGAGCTGTGCCCAATCCTGCTCAAATCGTTCGGCCAGCGTCGCGTCACAATACGCGAGTAGGTGCCGGGGCCTGTTCTCCGCACCTGTCGTGTCTGTGCCGAGCATACCCGTCGTCGCCAGTGCTTCCGCCGGCGATAGTCCGTGGATCGCGAATTCGACCTCGTGGCCGTCGTTGAACATCACGCGCTCGTCGGCGACCAGCATCGACAGCGTATTGGGAATTTGCGCCAGCCCGTGGTTGTCGGGCACCAGGCGCGCCGGCCGTATGCCGGCCACGGCGAGTGCGTCGAGCCAATCCTGCACCTGGCGCCGTGTGACAACAGCGACCGGCAACCGCCCGTCCTCGCGACGTTTGCCGGTCGCAAAATGCAGGTTGTCGACGTCGTCCGCGAGCTGGTCCTCGAGGGCGAAGGGCAGAGCGATGAGCAGGCGCGCACCTTTCGCGGGAATGGACGTGTAAGCCGTCAGCACTTCGGTGCCGGGCACCAAGACGATGACCGGGCGTTCGAGTACTGCGAGTGCGGCTTCGGCCAGCAATCCGCCTCCGACCTCGCTGCGGCGCGTTCCTTCGTCATCCACGACGATCCATTCGACGATCTCGTCGGCGCGTTCGCCCAGGCGCAACACGAAGTACTCGGCCATCGTCAAACAGTCCCAAAACTGCGCATTATGGGCACCACGTCCCCGGCGCCGCCGGTATCACGGTACAGCAGGCTGAAATAGGTAACGCGAACCGTAGCAATCTGCACGACCACCTTCAATTGGAAAAAGCTGCTTGCTTCGGTGAGCGTGGCAAGGACTTCAGGCGCCACTATCGCCTGGAATCGGTTCTGGACATCGGTGAAGCCGCCGTCGGCCCGTTCCGCGATCATGCTTTCGACGTCGGCGGGGGACAGGTTCTCGTCCAGGGCCAGCAAGACCGGCGCCGGCGCGGTGTTGATATTGAGCTGGGTCTGACCGGGCAGCGCGCTGATGAATGGTGCGAGCCGGTCGAAGGTCTCCTTGTCCATGCCTTCGAGCGCCATCAGTTCCGTCGTCGAGACGATGGCATGGTTGGCTGTCCGGTAGGGCGGCGTCATGCCGGAATAGATCGAGTCCTCGGCACCATCCGGAAATGCGGCATCCGAGTCCAAATCGAGCCAGTCCGCGGCGAGCCCCGCGAAGCGCGGATCGATCTCGAGTGCGACCAACAGGCGCTGGAACTGCTGCAATGCCAGTTCGTTGACGATGCCGCCGGGATCGACCAGGTTGTTTACATTGAAGCGGCCCTGGAGATCTACGAGTTCGCCGGTGACCGCGCCTCTCACGGTATCGCTCTCGATGGGCAGCGTAGGGAAGGGCTGCGCCCAGATTTCGCCGAGGTGATCGGTCTGCGATTCACCGGCGTCTTCCTGCAGAATTATCGCCACCCAGCTCTCGGCGCCGTATGCCGCCTGCGTGCCCTCGTCGTGATAGATCATCGCCATCGTGCGCCGGAGGTCGAAGAAATTATTGAAACTCAGGGTGAGCGCAAGTGTGCCGATCAGCGCAAGCATCAACATCGCCGTGATCAGCGCCACTCCGCACTGACCGCGGGATGTCAGCCGGCGGATTATCATGGCGCCACCTCGAAGTAACGCGTGAGTTCGCCTTCATCACGCAGCGTAAGCACGACCTCCACCATGCGCGGACGCGAGAAGGCGGCATCCGCGCCGTCGCCGCCGAGCGGCGGCCACTGCTCGGTCCACTCGCCATTGCCGAAATAGAAGCGAAAGGATATGCCGTCGACTTCCTCGAGCAGGTCGGTCACGAGCGGATCGGCATTGAGCGTCGAGTCGAGCACCGTCCAGTACAGACGGCTCAACATGCCGTCCTGCAGCCGGTATGCCGTGCGCTGCAGCGTGCTGCGCTTAAGCCCGGCCGGGTTCGGCCAGCCTGCGTGCGTGATCTCGATCGCGAACTCGCCGCTTGCCGTTACCTGGAACGCCGGCCGCAGGTGATCGTCCAGCGGGTCGCGCACTGGCCGCGGTGCCGCCTGCACGATGTCGCGACCGAGCAGCCGCATGGCCTGCTGGATGTCCTGCAGGCGGTCCATGCGGTCCTCGAGTATATCCGCGTTGGTCATCGACGACGCGAGCGCCTGGTACGCCAATACCGAAAGCACGCCGAAGATGGCGAGTGCGACCAGAACCTCGATCAGCGTAAACCCTCGCGGACGGAGTCCCTTCATTGGCGGTCACCACCGCCGTCGCCATCGCCATCGCCATCGCTGCCGCCGCCACCGAGCTGCGAGGTGAGCCGGTTCGCGGTACCGGGCATCGCGGGCTCGCCGATGAATCCCGTTACCTGCTTGATCATGCTCTCGTTTGCCGGACGCGAGATGGTGACATCCACACGCAGCAGGTTTTCGATCCCGGTCTCCGAGATCTCGGTGTCCCACGCCCAGTCCACTCCCGCAAACTCGACTTCGCCGCTGTCGGTTCCGGCATCGGGCGTCGTACCCTCGGCGCGCAGCTGCACGATCAGGTTCTGTGCGATCCAGCTTGCATAGGTCCGGTCACGCATCAGAGTCGCGTTCGTGAACATGCGTCCCATCGTCACACCCATCGCCGTCAACGCGACGGACAGAATCAACAGCGCGACCAGTACCTCGATGAGGGTGAATCCGCGCCCGGCGTGCGTGTCAGGCCGCCGCATCGTCTTCAACGACCAGCTCCAGGTTGCCGAGTAAATCCCCTTCGACTGCGATGACCCGGCGATCGAGCTGGCGCGTGATGCGTGCCACGAAGGGAGTCATGTCGCCGCTGGAGAAAATGAGCAAGTGGGGCGCGAACCGGTTCGGCTGCGCACCCGGACGTGCATCCTGCTTCAGTTCGGCAAATTCCAAGGGGAGCTCGATGGCCTTGTTCTC
This sequence comes from uncultured Pseudomonadota bacterium, assembly GCA_963775455.1. GTDB lineage: Bacteria > Pseudomonadota > Gammaproteobacteria > Steroidobacterales > Woeseiaceae > UBA1847. The sequence continues at coordinate 156,696 of CAVZIU010000001.1, forward strand.
CAGCACCAGCGACAGCTCGAGTCCCTCAGGCAGCGACCATTGCCTCAACGTCTGGTCGTCCGGGATCTCGGCCCATGCGCCCGATGCGGGGTCATACTCGAGGAAGCGATAGCCGCTCCGCAGCATTTCCAGCCCAAATTCGCGACCCTGGAAGTACGCGTCGTCACGTGCCGCTTCGATCAGCGCAACCAGCCGCTCGCCTTCCGTCCGTACTTCACGATCGTTGCGGACCAGGTTGATGGACAGCAAGGCGATCGACAGCACGATAGCGACCACTGTGACCGCCACCAGGATTTCGATCAGGGTGAAGCCGCGCTGGCGGCCCTGCGGGTGCATTTACTCTGCGACGTCCCAGTTACCCAGGTCGCCGTTGATGCCATCGCCGCCGGGCCTGCCATCGGCGCCCAGCGTATAGATGTCGATGGCGCTGTGCTGGCCGGGACTCAGGTACTGGTAAGGATTGCCCCAGGGATCTTTCGGCATGCGCGCCAGATAGCCGCCGTCGTTCCAGTTGCGCACGTTGGGGTCATTCGGCTTGTTGACCAGCGCATCGATGCCCTGTTCCGTCGACGGGTAGGTGAAATTGTCGAGTCGGTAGAGGTTCATGGCCGACTCGATGTTGCGGATATCGGCGCGTGCCTTCTCGATTTGCGCGTCGTCGACGCGCCCGATGACCTGGGGCGCGACAATCGCGGCGAGCAGGCCGATGATGATGACCACGACCATGATTTCGATCAGTGTGAAGCCGCGCTCGCGCCGGCGGCCGAGTGGCGTCGAATTCCTGTTCACTGCTGTACTCCATAGCCGCCTCGACGGCGGCGGCGCGCTGTGCAATTGACTCTCCAGAGTGGTAAACGCGAGTATATCAAACATGGGGTTAGCGCTGATCGATCGAATTGTCTCCGCTTGCCGCGGCTGGTCCGTGCCGGCCGGCCTGGCGGCGATTGCGCTCGGCCTGCAGGCCGCCGGGCTGGACCTCGCGCTGCGCTACGAGCGCTCGGCTATCGCCGCGGGCGAAGTCTGGCGCCTCCTCACCGGACATCTCGTGCATCTCGGCTGGATGCATCTCGGCATGAACATCGCCGGGCTCCTGCTCGTCTGGCTCCTGGTGGGCGCTGCTTTCAGCATCCGGCATTGGCTCCTGGTTCTCGGCGTTTCGATCGTGCTGGTCGATGCAGGCTTCTGGTGGCTGTCGCCGGGCCTCGGCTGGTATGTGGGCCTGTCCGGGCTCTTGCACGCGCTGCTTGTCGCCGGCGCGCTGGCGACGGCACTGTGTCGTGACCGCGCTGGCAGGGCGGAGGCGCTGATTCTGCTCGTGCTGGTTGCAATCAAACTGGTGTTCGAACAGTTCGCGGGGCCACTGCCGGGCTCGGAGGCAACCGCGGGCGGAGCCGTCGTCGTCGACGCGCATCTCTACGGCGCCGCGGCCGGGCTGGTGGCCGCCTTCGCGACCGGACGCCTGACGTTATCGCCGGAACGCGATTAGAGTCGCGCCGCCGCCGCCGATATAATCCGGTCTGCCTCCCGCGCCAGAACAACGACAATGAGCCTAGCAATGGTATTCCCGGGCCAAGGTTCGCAATCGCCCGGCATGCAGTCCGACCTCGCCGATCGCTATCCCGTGATTAGAAGTACGTATGCGGAAGCCAGTGATGTGCTCGGCTACGACCTCTGGTCATGCGTCCAGGAAGGACCGGCCGACAAGCTGGCCGCGACCACGGTCACCCAGCCAGCAATGCTCGCTGCCGGTGTCGCGGCCTGGCGAGCCTGGATCGACGCCGGTGGCGAACTACCCGCGCTGCTGTCAGGACACAGCCTCGGGGAATACTCGGCACTCGTCAGCGCCGACGCAATTGATTTCGCCGAGGCGATGGCCGTGGTCAAGCGGCGCGCCGAATTGATGCAGAAAGCGGTGCCGGCGGGCCAGGGTGCGATGGCGGCGATACTCGGACTGGACGACGAAATCGTCGCTGAAGTTTGCGCCGCGGTGGCGGGCCTCGCCGAACCCGTCAACTACAACTCTCCGGGCCAAGTCGTAATCGCGGGTGAAACGGCTGCGGTCAATGCGGCGGTCGAACGTGCCAAGGAGAGAGGGGCACGCCGCGCAATCGTGTTGCCGGTCAGCGTCCCTTCGCATTCATCGCTGATGCGGGGTGCCGGCGAATCGCTCGCGGAAACTCTTGCGGGCGCCCGGTTCCGCAATCCGGCTATCACTGTCGTCAGCGCGGCGACCGCCGCGCCATACGGAGATGCTGACGATATTCGACGCCTGCTTGCCGCACAGGTATACAGCCCGGTTCGCTGGACGGAAACGATCGGCGCGATGGTCGCGGCCGGCGGCGATCGTTTTGTCGAGTGCGGACCGGGAAAGGTGCTGGCCGGCCTCGTGCGACGCATCGACAAGTCGCTGCCGGTTTTCGCGGCGGACGACTACGACGGATTTCAGAAAGCCATGGCGGGCTGATCGTCGGCCGGCCGACAGGATCGACGAGGTAGTTTGATGAGCAACGTATTCGCAGCGGGATTGTTGCGGGGCGAGGTAGCCCTCGTTACCGGTGCGTCGCGCGGCATCGGTGCGGCGATAGCGCGCGCACTCGCGGACGCAGGTGCCACCGTCGTGGGTACCGCAACCAGCGCAAGCGGCGCGAGCGCCATCACCGAAGCAATCGGCGGTGCCGGCCGCGGCCTCGTGCTCGACATCGCGGACGAGACGTCGGTGCAGTCTGCAATCGAGGATGTGCAGAATCGCGAAGGATCTCCCACGATCCTCGTGAACAATGCGGGCATCACGCGTGACAACCTTCTGATGCGCATGAAAGCGGAAGAATGGGACGATGTACTCGGGACCAATTTGAGCGGTACTTTTCGCATGTCCAAGGCTTGTCTGCGCGGCATGATGAAAGCGAAGAAGGGCCGCATCATCAGCATAGCCTCGGTGGTCGGCGTCATGGGCAATGCGGGCCAGGCGAACTATGCCGCGGCCAAGGCCGGGATGATCGGATTCTCCAAGTCGCTGGCGCGCGAGATCGGGTCACGCAATATTACCGTCAACGTGGTTGCGCCCGGCTTCATCGATACGGACATGACCCGGGTCCTGTCCGCGGAGCAACGCGACGCAATGCTCGGCCAGGTGCCGCTCGGACGACTGGGCGAGGCAGTGGACATTGCGAATGCCGTCGTCTTTCTCGCTTCGCCCGCGGGCGCCTATATCACAGGGGAGACTCTGCACGTGAATGGCGGGATGTTGATGGACTGAAAGCCGGCGAAAAACTCCCGCAAAGCGTATAGAATGCCGTCACCGATTCACATACAATACGCATCCTCGGCCAAGTGCTCCTTGGAAAATCAAGCACTTACCGGTTCACAGCCTTCTACGGAGAAGCTTGAAAATGAGCAGTATTGAAGAACAAGTGAAAAGTATCGTTGCCGAACAGCTCGGTGTGAAAGAAGAAGAGGTGACCAACGATGCTTCGTTCGTCGATGACCTGGGCGCCGATTCGCTCGACACCGTCGAACTCGTAATGGCCCTCGAAGAAGAATTCGAAACGGAGATCCCGGACGAGGAAGCCGAGAAGATCACAACCGTCCAGCAAGCCATCGATTTCGTCACTTCCCGTTCGAAGGGCGACTGATTTTTGCGAGGCGCGGCCGACTGGTCCGCGCCTGATACTTTTCGTCGGTGCACCCGCCACATCCCACGGCATTCCATTGAGCAAGCGACGTGTCGTCATCACAGGTATGGGCCTCGTCTCTCCTGTGGGCGGCAAGCTGGAACGCGCGTGGGAGAATGTGCTGAAAGGTGATTCGCAGATCGGCGAGATCGCGGATTTCGACGCGACCAGCTATCCAACGCGCATTGCCGGCACCGTCCGCGACTTCAATGTCGACGATTACCTCCCGGGCAAAGATCAGCGCAAAAACGATCCATTCATACATTACGGTATTGCCGCCAGCATCGATGCAGTGCGCGACTCCGGGTTGGAGGTGACTGAAGAGAATGGACACCGCGTCGGCGTAGCCATGGGTTCTGGAATCGGCGGCATTCGCTTCATTGAGGACAATAACGACAAACTCGCAGCCGGCGGCGTTCGCAAGGTCTCTCCGTTTTTCATTCCCGGCAGCATCATCAACATGACATCCGGGCAGGTCAGCATCCTGCTGCACCTGACGGGTCCGAACATCTCGATCGTGACGGCCTGTGCCACCTCGACCCACTGCATCGGAATCGCCGGAAGAACAATCTCGCACGGCGATGCCGACGTGATGCTGGCCGGGGGCTCCGAGTACGCCACGACGCCGTCCGCCATGGCCGGGTTCTGCGCAGCTCGCGCGATGACGACGCGCAACGATGACCCGCATGCGGCCAGCCGGCCTTTCGATGTGGATCGCGACGGTTTCGTGCTGAGCAATGGCGCCGGTTGCGTGGTGCTCGAAGAACTTGAACACGCCAAAGCTCGCGGTGCGCGCATCTACGCGGAACTCATCGGTTTCGGCATGAGCGGTGATGCCTATCACATCACGCTGCCGCCGGCCGACGGCGAAGGCGCGCGCAAGTGCATGACCGCGGCGATTCGCGATGCGGGAATCGACCCGTCCGATGTGGACTACCTGAATGCCCACGGCACTTCCACTCCGGCCGGCGACATAGGCGAAACCGTCGGCATCCGCCGCACTTTCGGTGCTGCTGCCGACGACCTGCTGGTGAGTTCGACGAAGTCGACGACCGGTCACATGCTCGGTGCTGCCGGCGTCGTCGAGGCCATCCTCTCGATACTGGCGATCCGTTACCAGGTCGTGCCACCCACGGTAAACCTGCACAATCAGGATCCTGCCTGCGACCTCGATTACGTGCCGAATACGCCGCGGGAAGTCCGCGTGCGCACGGTCATGTCCAACTCGTTCGGCTTCGGAGGCACGAACGGAAGCCTGGTTTTCCGCGCGTTCGACTGACAGAAACCGCAGGCCCGGGCCATGAAGCGCATGCTCACAACCCTGGCTGTCCTGCTCCTCCTGTTGGGCGTGTGTGGAGCGATCGCGGGCTTGTACCTGAGTCGGTACCTCGATTCGCCGCTCGAGATTCCGCCGGGCGGGACGCTCTTCGAAGTACCGGCCGGTGCGTCTTTCGCCACCATCGCCGGCAACCTCGAAGCGAGGAGACTCGCGCGACATCCGGAACTCCTGCGGCTGTATGCTCGCGGGACCGGGCAGGCGAGCAAGGTACAGGCCGGGGAATATCGCCTCGAGCCCGGAGCGACGCCAAGATCGCTGCTGCAGCAGTTCATACGCGGCGCCGTAGTCCAGTATGCCTTTACCTTCGTCGAAGGCTGGAACCACCGCGAGCTGCTCGCGGCATTGCAGGCGCACCCGCAGATCGTGACCAGCATGTCTGCCGGCGACTGGCCGGCATTGCTCGCGGAACTCGGGGCAACAGTCGAATCGCCGGAAGGGCTGTTCCTCCCCGAGACCTATCATTTTCCGCGCGGCACTCGCGACCGGTCCGTGCTTGCGCAGGCGTACCGCCTGATGCAGGCGACGCTGGAAACGGAGTGGGCAGAGCGCGGCGATACGACACCGGTCACGTCACCCTACGAAGCGCTGATACTGGCATCCATCGTGGAGAAGGAAACGGCGCGTGCCGATGAGCGCGAGCAAATTGCCGGGGTGTTCGCAAGGCGCCTCGTCCGAAACATGCGCCTGCAGACGGATCCGACGGTAATCTACGGTCTTGGCGCGGATTTCGACGGCAACCTGACGCGCCGGCATCTGGAGACCGATACGGCTTTCAACACCTACACGCGCGCCGGCCTGCCGCCGACGCCCATTTCGATGCCGGGGCGGGCCGCGATCCATGCCGCGCTGCACCCGGCGGACGGCGAAACTCTGTATTTCGTTGCGACGGGTCTCGGCGACGGGAGCCACAAGTTCTCCGTTACCGTCGAGGAGCACCGACAGGCGGTGCGAGAATATCTCGACCGGCTGCGGCGCTCGCGGTAGCAACAAATGGCGCCCGACATGCAACACGGACGATTCATCACCATCGAGGGTATCGAGGGCGTCGGCAAGTCGACGAATATCGCGCACCTCGTCGCGCGCATCGAAGCGGCCGGCCACGAGGTCTTGCTGACACGCGAGCCCGGCGGGACCCCGGCGGCAGAAGCCATTCGGGGCATCGTCCTCGACCATGCGGGTGAACCAATGCCGCCCATGGCGGAATTGCTGCTCATGTTCGCGGCACGCTCGCTGCTGGTCGAGAACGTAATCCGGCCTGCCTTGGCCGCCGGCCGGTGGGTCGTCAGCGACCGCTTCGTCGATGCGAGCCGGGCCTACCAGGGGGGCGGGCGCGGACTACCGATGCAACGCATCGAAGCCCTCGCCGGCTGGGTGCTCGATGGGCTGTCACCTGACCTTACGATTCTGCTGGATGCGCCGGTCGATACCGGGCTGGCTCGTACCCGGGCGCGTGGCGCGAACGACAGGCTCGACGCCGAGAGCGTGCCGTTCCACGAGCGCGTACGAAGGGCCTACCTCGAGCTCGCCCGTCAGGAGCCCGAGAGATTCGTCATCCTGGACGCCGGCGGCGATCGCGCTGCCGTACGTCGCGCCGTCGACGCCGTAGCCGACCGGCTGCTGGTCAGGAACCTGAGCTAAACTGATTTATGAGAAACATTGGTTAAATAGCTGATTCAATGGAACTTGACTGGCTCAGAAACTTTGCCGATCAGTGGCGCTCGGTTGGCGAACAGCAACGCGAGCCGCACGCCGTCATGCTGTCCGGCCCGCCCGGCACCGGCAAGCGCGCGGCGGCTGCATGGATGGTCGGACGCAAGCTGGGCTTGCGTTCGGACCAGGATCTGCCGGAGTACCCGTTCGAGCCGCCGGCGCATGCGGACCTCCATTGGCTGCGGGTGCCTGAGGACCGCAGCGCGATCCTCATCGAGCAGGTCCGCGAGCTGGTCGACGAACTGGCGCTGACGAGCTATGCGGGCCGCGGCAAGGCCGCGGTCATCGATCCCGCGGATGCCTTGACTCGCAACGCCGCGAACAGCCTGCTCAAGACCCTCGAGGAACCACACGGGGATGCATTGCTGGTCCTGCTCGTTGATCGTCCCGGGCTCCTGCCCGCCACGATCGTTAGCCGCTGTCAGCGGCTGGATGTCAAGGCGCCGCCGGAACCGGCGGGCCTGGCCTGGTTGGAACGGTTCCGGCCCGGGACCGCATGGGCCGAAGGGCTGCGCGCGGCGGGCGGGGCACCGCTCGCGGCGCTTGACGGCGCGGATCGGCTGGCCGCTGTTGCCGTGCTCCGGCGGGACCTGGCGCGGGTCGGCAGCGGCGAGGCCTCGCCCGTCGCAGTGGCGGCGAGCTGGTCCAAGCTCGATCCGGCATTCGTGCTGGAGTGGCTGGCACGCGAACTCCAGTCCGGACTGCGGCTTTTGACGGCCGGCCCGGGCGCGTCGCTCGGCGGCACTCTCGAATCTGTGCTGCGGCGCATGGACAGGCGGAAACTGTTTTGTTATCTAGACCACATCAATCGCCTGCGCGCGCAGGCCAGCGGCTCCTTCAACGTGCAGCTGGCGCTGGAGGGCCTGTTGATCGACTGGGCAACGGGCTTGCGCGGTGGAGGCGGGGACACGCAACTGCCGGGCATGCATCGCGTGCGGGCCGGCGACGGAACGCCCCGGCCGCGGGACGACAGGTGACGAGATGAGCAAACCAGGGCTGCTGACACTCACGATCAAGGACAAGAGCGCCTTGTATCTCGCATACATGCCGTTCATCTCCAATGGCGGCCTGTTCATACCGACGAACAGCTCCTATCGTCTCGGTGACGAGGTGTTCATGTTGCTGAACCTGATGGGCGAGAACGAGAAGATTCCGGTTGCCGGAACGGTGATCTGGATGACGCCCAAGGGCGCGCAGGGCAAACGCACGGCAGGCATCGGGGTGCAGTTCAGCGACCAGGACCAGGGCAACACGCAGAAGAAGATCGAGAATTACCTGGCCGGCGCCCTGGGCGGCGACAAGCCCACGCACACGATGTAAGGCCGGCTGCCCGGCCGGACGCTAACGCGGACTCTTGCTGTTGATTCCGCCGCGCAGGACGTAGGCGTCGAATCCGCGCTCGCTGAGGATATAGGCACCCGCCGAACTGCGTCGACCGGTATCGCAGCACACGACGTACTTGCGCGACTTGTCCAGCGTGTTGATCTTCAGGCGTATGAAGTAGAGCGGAATATTGACCGCACCATCGAGGTGATTGTTCTCGAATTCGCTGGGCAGGCGTACGTCCAGCCATTGACCGCCCGCCTTGACGATCTTCGCCGCCTGTTCCGCGTCGACCCAGTCGAGCATCGGTTCATTGAGCAGCTTCTTGAAGTCTTCCTTGCCGAGCCGCATGACGGCCCCCTCGCGGGTCATCGTGACGGTGGCATTGCGTTTCGCGTCGGAGATCAACGCTTCCTCGCCAAACGTATCGCCGACCGACAATTCGGCGAGCTTGATGCCGTCCTTGCTGAGGGGAGTCTCGCGGGTCACGAGGGCAGTGCCGCGCGTCAACACATAGAAATAGTCGCCTTCCGCGCCTTGCTTCAGCACGATGTCGCCGGCCTTGTAGTTGATCTGCTGCATGCGCATGAAGATCGCCTGAATGTTCGCCGGCGGTATCTTGTGAAATGCCTTGGTCTGCAACAGCATCGTCATCCAGTCTTCGTTGTTACCGCCGTCCTTTCCGCCTTTGAGTTCGGAGACTTCATAGGACCCGGTCTGGTCCCAGGTCAGCATGACATCCAGGAGGTCGCTGTCCACCGAGATGAACTGCACGCGGTCCCGCGCCTTGGCAGAGACTCGCCGCGGATAGACGGGAGCCACGGGGTTCCGTGCGAAATCGGAGCCACCTTCGACCGTACCGACCACCTTGCCATGGTCGACGAGTTCCAGTGTGCCCGCGACGATGTAGAAGGTCCGCTTCTCGGTATCGCCTTCCTTGAACAGCACCTGGCCGGGTGACAGTTCCCTGACCTGCACCTTGCGCGCGAGAGCGGCGAGATTGTCCCGCTTGAGACCGTCGAGCGGAGAAAATCGCTTGAGCAGTTCTGTCGTGGTCTGCTCGTCCGTCATATTCGTCCTGATCTGCCTGTTCGCTCCGTGTCGCCCGGCACGGCGGGCGCACGTCTTGCTGTTGTCATGGGAGGCCGGCTAGCGGTCTCCGGGCATTCTACCTGCAATTCAACAACTTCCGGAACTGCCGAACCGCCGCAGCGTGACCCGGCGCACACTCCGGATGCGCCCGAACATCGAAACAGGTCCGCTGGTCCGGCGCAAGCAGGAATGTCAGCCGGGGAACGACTGCCAGCCCGGATGTGGGACGAAGCGATTGCCATGCCGAGAAGCGAGAGTCGTGAGGCGGGCAATGATCGCGGCACTGCCCACCGACCGGGCATACTGCAGCGGCCCGCCGCGGAACGGCGCGAATCCCGTGCCGAATATCACGCCGGCATCGAGCAGGTCCGGATCACCGATCACGTTTTCATGCAGGCAGGCAATGGACTCGTTGACCATCGGCAGGATCAATCGGTCCTCGATGTCCGCCGGTGCGGGTCCGCCGACTTCTGTCTTTACCGGCTTGCCGTCCGCCCAGCGATAGAATCCCTCGCCGGACTTGCGGCCGAGTTTCTTCTCCGCAACCTGTTGTTCGAGCAGTACGGGGATCGGGCGATTAAATGCAGCGCCGAGCACGCGGGCAACATGCAGTGCAACGTCGATGCCGACGCTGTCGAGGAGTTCGATCGGTCCCACCGGCATGCCGAATCGAACCGCCGCCTGGTCAATGGCTGCCAGGCCTACGCCTTCCTGCGCCAGCAACAATGCCTCGTTGGTGTAGGGCGCAAGTATACGGTTCACTACGAATCCGGGCGAACTTGCGCACTCGAGAGGCAATTTGCCGATGTCACGCACGAATCGCAGGCCGATGTCCAGCGCCGCCGGCGACGTGTCCTCGCAGCGTATGACCTCGACCAGCGGCAGTTTCGCGACCGGGTTGAAGAAGTGCAGGCCGACGAATTCGTCGGGCGAGTCGAGCACGGTGCGGAGCTCCTCGAGCCGTATGCTGGACGTATTCGTCGCGAGTACGGCACCCGGCTTCAGCTTCGGCTGCAGTGAGCGATACAACGTCTGCTTCGCATCGAGGTCCTCGAAAATTGCCTCGATCACGAGGTCGGCCTCCGCCACGGCGCTGCCGTCGACGTCGGCATGCAGGCGTGCGGTCGTGGCCGCACGCTCCGCGTCGTCACGGATGCGCTTTTCGAACAGCTTGCGTGCACGGTCTATGGCCGGCTCGATGTACTTCAGCTCCCGGTCCTGCAGACTGACGTTCAGCCCGCGCAATGCACACCAGCTCGCGATATCGCCACCCATTACCCCTGCGCCCACGACGTGAACGCGGCGCACCTCGGGAGCAGTCCTGCTGCCCTGGCCCTTGAGCCTGTTCTGCAGGAAATAGACGCGCACCAGGTTGCGGGACGTGGGTGTGCACATGAGTTCGGCAATCGAGCGCGCCTCGGCCTCGAAGGCCGCAGCACCGCGAGCGCCGTGTCGTGTCCAAAGGTCGACAATTGCATACGGCGCCGGATAGTGTTCACGCCTGGCCTTGCCGGCGACCTGCTTTTCCAGCAGTAGCCGTATCAGTGGACGTACCGGCGCGACATTTAACAAACGCTCCAGGGTCGGCGGCGTCTGTCGCGGCGGCCTTGCGGCCAGGATGCGCGTTGCCGCGGCACGTGAGTCACCCTTGCGACACAGTTCGTCGACGAGGCCGATGCGGCGGCCCTCGTGCGGGTCGACGGGGTTGCCTGTCAGCATGAGTTCCATCGCCGGCCGCACGCCGCACAGGCGCACGGCCCGCACGGTGCCACCGAAACCGGGATGGATGCCCAGCTGAACTTCGGGCAAGCCCAGGATGCGTTGGTCCGTATCGACGGCTATGCGATAGTTGCACGCCAGCGCCAGTTCGAGCCCGCCACCCAGCGCATGACCTTCGATCACAGCGACCGTCGGGCAGGACAGTTCTTCCAGCCGATCGAGAACCCGTTGGCCCTGGCGCACGAGTTCGTAGGCCTGAGCCACGCTATCGATGCGCGTGAACTCATTGATGTCGGCGCCCATGATGAAGCCGCCGGGTTTGCGCGAATAAATAACGAGGCCTGCGGGCAGGTCGACTTCGATGTCCGCCAGCAATTCGTCCAGTTCGAGCAGCACCGGCGCAGACAAGACATTGACGCTGCCGTCTGCTTTGTCGATGCCGAGCCAGCCCAGTCCGGCTTCGTCCTTCTCATACGTCCAGTGCTTCTTGCTCATCACCGCCACTCGTCGCGTGAAACGCTATTGATACTGCGCGCAGGCAGCTGGATCAACCCACAGTGAAGTCGCAGACCAGCGGCAGGTGATCGGACAGGCGCACGGCCGGGACCCGGAAGCCCGTCACCGTGATTCCTTCCTGGTACAGGATGAAATCCAGTTCCCGCCGAGGCGAGCGGCTCGGGTAGGTGGCCAAACCCTCTGAATTCGCCGAGCGCAGGCCGGCTGCTTTCATGAACAGGTAGATTTCGTTCTCGCCCCAGAAGGTGTTGAAGTCGCCCGCCACGATTACCGGCTTCGGCGTTGCGGCGACTAGGTCGTACAGTCGGCGCAACTGCAGGTGTCGATGCCTGTACTTTAGCGACAGGTGCACGAGAAAGACGGCGAAGTATTCCATCTCGAGCTCGATGATCAGCCGTTTGATGCCCGTATCGAAGTAATGGAACTTTTCGCCGTGCACCCGTTGTGCGGCCATGAATGCATTGCCCTGCTTGCGCACGATCGGCAACATATGGTTGATCGACTTTTCGCCATACTTGGTTTCGTACGACGTATTCATGCCGAGACTTGTCGCGATGGACTCGGCCTGGTTGATCATCCGGCTTCGGATCGAGCCCGTGTCAACCTCGATCAGGCCCACGATGTCGGGGTCCACGGACCGGATGAAGCGAGTTATCTCCGGCAACACATTCTGGTTGCCCAACACGTAGCCTGCGCCGGGCACGGGCATATGCATGCTCGCTCCGCCGCCGACCGCGTAACGGATGTTGTAGAGAAGCAGCCGCATGCGGGGTATTGTCGTCCTAAATTGGTAGAATCGCCATTACACGGCAAGCGATGTCAGGGAGCCAGGAGTCGATTGTGTCCGAAGGCAATCCGATTCGGGTATTCGTCACTCACGCATTCAGTGAGTCCGACGACTACCTGCGACTGTTCGAGTTTCTCGAATGCGTCGACAAGTTCTATTACCTCAATGTGAGCAGGCCGGAGGACCGGCCGAGCGGCGGCATGAGCGAGATCAAGGACGCCTTCATACAGCAAATCAAGGCGAGCGAGGCGGTCGTCGTTCTGCCCGCGCTCTGGGAGAAGCAACCCGATCTGGTGAATTTCATGATGGACGCCGCGGATGCGAACGGCAAACCGATCATCACCATCCGTCCCTATGGTCAGGTCAAAGAGACGCCGAAGGAACTGCTTGCACGCAGCAAGGAGCATATCGAATGGAATGCGCGCGACATGGTCGACGCCTTGAAACGGCAGGCCCGGCACGTAGATACCAACCGCTGGGAGGTCTTGGACTTCCCCGGTTACAACGAGCATGGCGAGATCAAATAAAACAATAAGTTGTACTATGTATCTAAGCTAATGTCGGAGAGAGTAGTGCAAGTGATCGCGCACCGCGGCGCATCCGGTTACCTGCCAGAACACACCCTGGCCGCAAAAGCGCTGGCCTATGCGATGGGCGCGGACTATCTCGAGCAGGACGTCGTGGCCACACGGGACGACAGGCTCGTGATCCTGCACGACGTGCACCTGGATCGCGTCACGGACGTGGCGACGGCATACCCGCGACGGGCGCGCGAGGACGGCCGCTACTACGCGCGGGATTTCACCCTGGCCGAACTCCAGTCCCTGCAGGTGTCCGAGCGCTTCGACGAGTACGGTCAGGCCGTGTACCCCGGACGTTACCCGGTCCGAACGGGCCGATTCCGGGTACACACACTCGAGGACGAACTCGACTTCGTCTCGGAACTCAACGAGGCCACCGGGCGCAAGGCGGGCATCTACCCCGAGATCAAGCGGCCCGCATGGCACCGAGCAGAGGGCGTCGACATTGCACCCCTGATGCTGTCCATCCTCGAACGTCACGGTTACTCGAAACGGGGCTCGAACGTGTGCCTGCAATGTTTCGACCCCTTGGAACTGCGGCGAATTCGACACGATCTGGGGTCGGACCTCACGCTCGTCCAACTGCTCGGCGCCAATGACTGGTCAGAATCGGAGGCTGACTACGATGCCCTGCGGCGCCCGGCTGGTTTGCGCGCGCTGGCGGAAACTGTCGACGGCATCGGTCCCTGGCTCGCCCACTGTTTCAACTCTCAGGACGGCACACTGCGCTCCACGGGACTCGTGGAGGACGCCCATGCCGCGGGCTTGTTCGTACATGCCTTTACGGTACGTGCTGACAGCCTGCCCGAAGGCATCGCGACACACGACGAGCTGGTTCGCTACTGCATCGGCGTGCTCGGCGTCGATGGTCTGTTCACCGACCACCCGGACCTGACGCGGTACTGTGCGCTGCGCTGGGCTGCTAAATGAACGGCGGGCCGCGCAATCGCACGCTGCCGTCGCGACAGCTTGCATTGAAAATCTATTCTTGGTCGGGACTTCACTCCGACGGGCAGCCGGCCGGACGTGGAACGCAGTCGCCCTTGCTTGCAGTAGTGAGAACTCCGTCCTGTTCTGGGACGCAAAACAGCCCGATTATTGCCCGATGTTTGCGGTGTTGACCCACCAAATCGTCCTTCTGGCGGTAGGCGCGTTCCTGCTTGGCTGGATATTGGCGTCGATCAGCGCCCGCATCGGCGCACGCTATTCGGCACGCAAGCGGGATTCGCGTGACGATCGTATACGCAGCCTGGTAGCCGACCAGCGCGTCGCCCAGGTGTCCGCAGAGGGCTTGCGTGCCAGGATCGAAGCGTCGAGCAAAGAACTACAGGCGTCGAAGGACGAGATCGCGAAGCGCGACGGCGTGATCCAGCATCAACAGGGCAACATTGAAAAACTGACGTCGGACCTGCGCGACTCGGTCCGAAAGACCCGCGAACTGCGTGAGGAATTGCGTGACCGTGCCACCGAGAACCTTCGATCGGAGGCCAAGCAGCGGGAACTCGAAACTGAATTGTCAATTGCGCAGGCCTCCACGGACCTGATCGCAACCGGTGTACTCGACTATTCATTCGTCGACGACGACGATGAGGACGCTGCGGCGAAACGCCGGCGGGCCCCCTGATTGCCGCTTTCGTCCGCGGCTTCGAACGGACGGACGAGGAACGCATTGACGACCTTGCGTTGCTTGCGGCCCTGACGGATCCCTTGGTCAGCAGCGATGCGTGGTGGACAGCCGCGGACTGACCACTTTCATGCGCAGCGCTGCGTAGAACAGGATAAACCAGCCCTGCATCGCCAACGCCGCGATCCATTCGATCCGGTTCTGCACCGGGTCAGGGTCATCGAGCACGGCCTTGCAGACGAAATTGGCTGTACCGAGCGCGAAGGGCGCCAGGCACAGCAGCCACAATCCGACGGCGATTGCGTCCTGGATACGCCACGATGGGCTGCTTGCATGTACCAGGGCCCCGGTTACAAGCAGCTGGGCGCCCAGCGTACCGACGAAGTAAAAATAGATTCCGAAGCGGCGCATGAACTCGTACAGCGGTGTCTGGCTGCCGAGCGTCAGCGTGTAGACGATCAGCGCTCCTGCACCGACAAGGCCGGATAGCCGCAGCGCGACGGCAATCCGTGACCCGGCTGGCAGCGCCGCCGCGCAACGGAGCCAGATCAAGGCAAGGATGCCGGACTGCAGCAGGTGCGCCGGTTTGAACAAATAGCTCGCCGGAGCGTAGCGGCCGGTCGCGCTGATCGACGTGCAGCCATCGAGAAACGGATTGCAGCCAGGTACCAGGCCGCGCTCGGCCGCCACCATGTATGCGGCAGTGACGGCAACCAGCGGCAGCAGGCCCGCGGCAACAGGCAGGAAGCTCGAGCGCATGCCCTGATGATATCGGTGGCAGGGCGTCCTTTCACTGCGCGTGAAGCCGAACGAGCATCGGCACACGGTCAGGTCAAGCGAGATGGCAGACTGAGCAGCGCCTGCGGGTCGAACACCAGGACAAACAGGAGACCGGTCAATGCGCCACACAGATGCGCATCGTGATTGACGTTGCCGCGCTGCCGCCGGCCGGCCCACCACGAGTAGCCCACATACGCGATGGCGAAAATAATCGCCGGTACAGGCACGGGTATCGGGAATATGACGAGCATGCTCAGAGGCGAATAGACGACATACGCGAACAGGACGGCCGAGATGGCTCCTGAAGCACCCAGTGTTGCATAAGCGGGTTCGTTCCGGTGTTTCACGATGGAACACGCGGAGCTCAGGACCAGCCCGGCGAGGTACAGGGTCACGAATCCGGCCGTTCCCAGTAAGCGTTCCATCGGGAAGCCGAAAAAGAAGAACGTGATCATGTTGAACGCCAGGTGGGCCAGGTCGCCGTGTACAAAGCTGCTGGTGACCACCGTGTGCAGGTCTGCGCCACGCGCGACCCGGTAGGGCCGCATTACGAAACCTTGTATGAGTCCTGGCATGCGGTACAGTGCAAGCACACTGATCGCGATAGTCACGGCGAAGATCAGTGCCGCAGCGGGCGCGTCGAATTCGGTCACGTAGGTTCCCTGGTGCGAAGTCCGTCCTATCTTAGCCCACGCGCCGGGATTCCGGACACGGGCGCCGCGGCCGCAATGCGTGACGGTCGCCGGATCGCGTGGGCGAATACGATCACGTAAGATGTTGCGGTGGACACGCCTCACAGCGACAGCATCAGTCTGACCGTCGGCGTCGGTGCCTCGGCTGGCGACCTTTCGGCAATCCA
Source organism: uncultured Pseudomonadota bacterium (assembly GCA_963775455.1). Taxonomy (GTDB): domain Bacteria; phylum Pseudomonadota; class Gammaproteobacteria; order Steroidobacterales; family Woeseiaceae; genus UBA1847. The sequence continues at coordinate 172,697 of CAVZIU010000001.1, forward strand.
AGAATTGGTAAGGACGCTGCCGACGGATGCGGGATTTGCGATCGTGGTCGTCCAGCACCTGGATCCTGATCAGGAAAGCAAGCTTGTCGAGTTGCTCGACCGGCACAGCACGCTGCCGGTCTACGACACCGATGACGGGCAGCGCCTGTTGCCGGATACGATTTACGTGATCCCTCCGAACCGATATCTCGCGATCGACCGGGGGACGGTCCGGCTCTCGACACCCGAGAAGCGCGGCTTACGCAAGTCGATCGACTACTTCTTCGCTTCCCTCGCCGCAACCGGCGGACCGCGCTGCGCCGGCATCGTCATGTCGGGAACAGGCACCGACGGTACGGCAGGCCTGGCCGCGGTCAAGGCGGCTGGCGGGCTGACCATCGCGCAGGAACCTGCTATGGCGGAGCACGCGAGCATGCCGCGCCGCGTTGACGGTGCTGCGGCAATCGATGCCGTGTTGCCGGTCGAGTTGATGTCGGAATGCTTGCGGCGTTACGTCGACTCGGGGTATCGGCATTTTGTGACGAGCAGGGACCAACGCGGCGGCAGCGTCGCTGACAGTACGGACCACTTTCGTGACCCGGATTACTTCAGGATTCTCGAGCAAAAGCTTGTGCCGCCTGTCGAAGCCAGCGCGGACGAACTGCGATCGCTGAACGAAGAACTGACGAATCTCAAGGAAAAAGTTGCGGTGCTGCAGGCAGCGCACAATGATGCCGAGAATTTTTTCTCGAGCACGCACATTCCGACGATATTCCTGAATCTCGAGCTGCGCGTCGAGCGCTACACGCCGGCGGCCGCGAAACTCCTGAAACTCGGTGACGGCGACATCGGCCGGAGCATCGAATCGGTCGGCGGCAATCTGCTCGGTGCCGGGCTTATCGAAGACTGCCGGAGGGTACTCGCCGACCTGCAACCGGCGCGCCAAGAATTGCCGGGCGAGGGCGGGGGCTGGTTCATCCGGCAGATTACCCCGTACCGAACGGAGGATCGGCGTATCGACGGCGTCGTAGTGGTCCTGCAGGACGTCTCGGACCTCAAGCAGCTGGGGAATCGCGCCGAAAGCCGCGAACGGCAGCAATCGGTCGTCGCGAACCTCGGAATGATGTCCCTGGCCGGAATCGATGCCGACGAACTGATCGAACATGCAGTGCAGCAGGTCGCCGAAGTCTTGCACGCGGACCTGTGCAAGGTATTGCGATACCGTCCGGAAACCAACGACCTGTTGGTAATAGCAGGCGTCGGCCTGACCCCGGGGGTGGTCGGTCAAGCAAGCGTTTCGGCGGACAGGCATTCTCAGGCCGGATTCACGCTCTTGAGCCAGCAACCGGTCATAGTCGACCGCTTGTCGGAGGAAACGCGCTTCACGGCCGCGAACCTGCTCTTCAACCACAAGGCCACGAGCGGAATGAGCTGCCTCATCAAGCACAGCGATCCCCCTTTTGGCGTGCTTGCCGTACACACACGGAGTTTCAGGAAGTTCACGCGCGATGATGCGAATTTCCTCGTATCCGTCGCTAACCTGCTGTCGACGACGCTGCGGACCGCAGTGACGAACGAAAGGCTGCGCGACAGCGAGGAGCAATTTCGCACGATGGCCAATTCGATCCCGCAGCTCGCGTGGATCACTGACGCTGCCGGCGACATCATTTGGTACAACCAGCAATGGTTCGACTTCACGGGAACGACATTTGAACAGATGCGCGGTTGGGGCTGGCGCGACGTCCACCATCCTGATCACGTCGATCGGGTCGTGACAAAATTCCGCAAGTTCATCGAAAACGGCTCGCACTGGGAGGATACGTTTCCATTGCGCGGCCGCGATGGAGAGTATCGCTGGTTCCTGTCCCGCGCCCAGCCGATCCGGAACGATGACGGCGAAGTCGTGCGCTGGTTCGGCACGAACACGGACATCACCCAGCAACGCCAGCAAGAAAAGGCGCTCCGGTCCAGCGAGGAAAAGCTGCGTCTCGCGATCAACACGAACGAGATCGGTACTTTTGATATCTATCTCCGCGAGGAACGGACCTACTGGGATCCGGTGTTGTTGCGGGCGTGGGGCGTGGCCCGGGACGAGACGCCGACGCAGGCAATTTTCTGGGAAGGCGTGCATCCGGACGACGCGAACAGGGTTCGCGAGGCGCTGCAACGAGCAACCGACCCGGCTGGCGATGGCCATTTTCACGCCACGTATCGCGTGTTCAATCGGCAGAACGGTGAACAGAGCTGGATCGAGGCCAGCGGGCAGACCTTGTTCGAAGACGGCATGGCACTGCGCATGATTGGCCTGGTCATCGACATCACCGAGCGCAAGGAACTCGAGGAATCCCTCAAGCAGGCAGTCGGCGAACTGCAGCAAAACGATGCGCGCAAAAATGAATTTCTGGCCGTGCTGGGACACGAGCTGCGCAATCCGCTGGCAGCGATGAACAACAGCGTCGACATGCTGGGCCTGATGCCGGATGCCGTTGACGACGTACTGGGCATCATGCGCAACAGTGTGCGAACGATGGGCCGGCTGCTCGACGATCTCCTGGATCTCAACCGAATCTCCCAGGACAAAATCCAGCTGGACCTGCAGGTCGTCGACCTCGGCCTGTCCTTGCGCAAGGCACTGGAATTTGCGGTCGGGGAATGCGAGAAACGCCAGCAGACACTGAAGTCACGCCTCGGAGAAGGCCTGTTCGTGCTCGGCGACATCACGCGGCTGGAGCAGGTTTTCTTAAATCTGCTGACGAATGCCTGCAAGTACACGCAGCAGGGCGGGCGCATCACCGTCAATGCGGAACGTGCCGGCAGCGAAGTTTTGGTCGAGGTTCAGGATACCGGAATTGGAATCGATGCCGCGAATCTGCAGCGAGTTTTCGAACCATTCTTTCAGGTCAAGTGCGATGGCAGCCCGACATCGGGACTCGGCATCGGCCTGGCTCTGTCGCGCAAGCTGACCGAGCTGCACGGGGGCACGATCTCTGCCGCGAGCGAAGGCCACGGCAAGGGCGCGACGTTCACCCTGCGGTTCCCGGTGCATGCCACGGCAACGGGCGCAGACGAACCGGACGGCAGCGGCTCCTGGGCGGTACTGCGTCCGGGGCTCGTCATCGTGCTGATCGACGACAACGAGGACATTCTCAGGACCCTGCCGGGTCTGCTGGAATCGCTGCAGTGCCGCGTTAGGACGGCACAAACGGCAAAATTTGGGCTCGAGCTCGCGCGCACCACGGCGCCCGACGCCGTGCTGATCGATATCGGGCTCCCGGACAAGAGCGGCCACGAGGTCGCACGGAGACTTCGAGCGGATGGCTACGAGGGGTTGCTGGTAGCGATTTCGGGCTACGGACACCGCGAGGCTCGCGAACGGTCCACCGCGGTGGGATTTGACTACCACCTTGCGAAACCTGCTAAGCTCAAGGACATCGCGAGTGTGCTGGCACGGGTTCGCAAGGGTTGATCGGGAGGACGCCGGCGGCTTGTCACATCAATTTTTTTTCGTGTACCGGCGTACCTGCGAGTCATATCGATGACTTCCAAACGTGTGCTTCTCATCGATGACGATCGGGACACGGTCGTGTCCCTGACGCAGCTCCTGCAGTACTTCGGACATCAAATCGAGGTGGCCTACGACGGCGCCGAAGGCGTCGCCAAGGCGACCAGCTTCCGCCCCGATGTCGTTCTTTGCGATATCGGCATGCCGGGCGAACTGAACGGCCTCGGAGTGGCCGAAACGCTGCGCGCACGTAACGACATGTCGCAGCTGACGCTCGTGGCGCTGACAGGCTATGGCAGCGACTCTGACGTCGCACGATGCCGCGAGGCGGGTTTCGCCTACCACCTCCTGAAACCGGTCGACGGTATCCAGCTTGCCCGATCGATATCCAATGGCTTCGAGTCGGGATTTCCCGGCCTCTCCGAGTCCGCCTGAGCCATCGGCCGCGTGGCCGAATCCGCACGAGAAAATCACGAATCAGCAGATGGCGCGCCACGCCGTTGCCGCATGCTCCGCCATTGTCGAACCATGCGTGCCGATTTGTTGGCACGGAACTTGCTTCGACTTCCCTGACGCGGATGGCAAATCGGCAGGGAAGTACGATGCGGATTCTGATGATTGAGGACGTGACGGCCGTTGCTGACAGCACCCGTGATGCACTCACTCTGCTCGACGGAAGTTTTTCGTTCGACATTGCGAACAGTCTCGCATCAGCCATACAGAAGATTGAAGCGGGGGAGCGATACGATGTCGCGCTCGTCGACCTGAGCCTTCCTGATGCTTCGGGATCCGACGCACCGCAGACGATACGTGCATTGTGTCCGGAACTCGTGCTCGTGGTCGTGACCGGTGACGAGTCCGATACGCTCGCGGTAGATCTCGTCAAGATCGGCATCCAGGACTATGTCCCTAAGTCCGAAGCCACCCCGCAGCGGCTCTTGCGAACCATTCAACTCGCGTTGGAACGACACCAGCGCGAACTGGTCCTGCAGCGTTCTGCATCACTGGATCCCCTTACCGGCGCACTGAATCGCCGCGGGCTGGTTTCCGAAATGCGCAAGTCACTTGCTGCAGCCAGCAGGCTGGGCTTGAATGCTGCGCTTTGTACGGTCGACATCGACTTTTTCAAGCAGATTAACGATCGGTTTGGTCATCCGGCCGGGGACGCAGTGCTCAAGGAATGCGCAAATCGACTGCGCCAATACACACGTGTCAACGATCACGTCGGCCGAGCCGGCGGCGATGAGTTCTGGGTCGTCCTCGACGGACTTGCGACAGACGGGGATATTGCGCCCGCAGCCGACAAGCTGATCGCCTGTTTCAATGATCCGTGCCGACTCGACACGGCAATCGTGCCATTCAGCGCAAGCATCGGCATCGCCGTCGCACCAGGCAGTGCATCTACGGTGGACGAGTGGATTCGCCGGTCGGATGAAGCACTGTACCTTGCGAAGCGCGACGGGCGTGATTGCTGGCGGATGTATCGTGATTCGCAGTACGCACAGACGGACAAATTGGCGGGCAAAGGATGAATTCTTCCGGCGTCAAGCACGTGTCGATTAGCCGCAAATTGGCGGCCGGGTGGACGCCGCAGGGTGCGAGATCGGCCATGGAAACGACAAGTACAGGAAGGGACGATATGCCAAGTGACGATTCCGGAACTCGCGATGCGCGCGGCGATCTCCGTAACGCCCTGCACGCGATCAACAACTCACTACACGTCCTTGGGCTGCAGGCGGAACTGGCGCGGCTCCATCTCGAGAATGGCAATTTAGATGAAGCGCGCACAGCTCTACATCGTGCATTGGAGGAGCGCAGCAACTGCGGCCGCGCAGTGCGCGGCCTGCAGCAGCTCGTTCAAGCGCCCTAGGCGTCCCCCTGATAGCTCAGCGACTCCGACTTACCGTCGGACGATGGTAATCGCGACTGACCTGCGGATCCTGCTCGCGTGCCCGTTCAAGAGCCGCTTTCTCGGCTTCCCGCAGTTCGTCGGCAGACCACTCTTCTTCGTCGAAATCGTCATCTGCTTCACCGGGCCGGACTCTGCGAGCCTTGCGACGCCGTTCGCCTTCCACGAACTCACGCGTATGCTTGTTGTAGCGTCTCGCGCTTTCCCTATCACCCTCTCCGATTTCGCGGCGCTTATCCTGGGACATGTTCGTTCTCCTTTAGCCGAGGCTCCGGACAGGCTTTGGCGGCCGAGTCCGGAGCAAGTCGGCATTATTCGTCGTCAGAGAGTTCATCCTGCGCATCGGTTGCTGTTTCCTCGATCTTGTCGCCGGCCGCTTCCACGTCCTGGCCAAAGCCTTTGGTGGTATTGCAAGCCGCGAGACCGAACAGCGCCAACAAGACGAAAACGAATTTCAGTTGTGTATCCATCGATAGTCTCCGGGAGTCGTTGTGGGTATACATCTGCCGAGTATGGCAATGCACAACTCGTGCCAAGCGCGCCGAGCTGTGTTCCCGATTATGTTCAAACGCCGAGATTCGACCGCGGTCCGCGCCGCCGCCGGATGGCGCTGCGCTGCAAAAATTACTTGCAACAGAAAAATTTACCCCTCGGAAGGTAGCGCCGATTGAACTCATTCGCGACGAATGCAAACGCGACACGCCAGGCTGCGTTGGTCAACTCGGCCGAACCTTACACGCGCGGGTTCGGGAAATGAGCGTGCATGTCCGGATCGGCGGGCGTATTATTTGTCCGATTGTTCTGCAAAACCTGATAAGAAACCGACACGTTGGCGCTTTCTGCAGAAAACGGGATTGGCACGCATGTTGCACATTCCATTACCAACCCTGAGCAGGGGCGAACTTAGGGCACTGCGGGTTCGCAACGGCAACCGGGTTCCAGTCATTGACGTGTACTGCTAACAAAGAGGAGAGAGCAATGTTTAACTGGGCAATTATCTTCCTGATCATCGGACTCATCGCCGCGGTATTCGGTTTCACCGGAATCGCGGGGACGGCGACGAACATCGCATGGATACTGTTCGTGGTGGGTCTGGTGCTGGCAGTCGTGTTCTTTATCATGGGACGACGGCCAAGGGTTTGACAAGAGTTTGAACTGGCCGGGCGACGCCCGGTAGCAATAACAGCCAAGAAGCGGGGAACGACTCGGGCGTTCCCCGTTTTTTTTGTACCGACTCTTGTACTCCAGCAACTTGACGCATGTTGGCACGAAGCCTGCATTCTCCATTGCAGGGCGCCTGATTCCAGGCGCAGTGGAGGCAATGATGAAATCAACCCTGATGGCGACGGCGCTGTCTTTCGCCGCACTCGGCGCAGGATGTGCGTCCGCGCCCGAACCCGCAGACACGCAGATCGTCAAGGCGGAGACGAGCATCGGACTCGCCGCCGACAGTGGCGCGCCGGAGTATGCGGCGACGTCGCTGGACAAAGCACAGGACAAGCTCGCTGCCGCGAAACTTGCGGCCCAAAGCGGAGAGGAGGAAGAGGCCCTTCGCCTGGCCAAAGAAGCCGAAATTGATGCAGAAGTGGCCGTGGCGCTGGCTGAACAGGCCGAAGCCGAGGCGTCGCTGCGCGAGGTCAGTGAGGGTATTGATACTTTGAGGCAGGAACTCGAGAAGGGCGCAAACCGTCCAGGAGAAACACAATGAGCACTCGCAATAGAATCCTGGTTGGCGCGGTTGCGGCGGCTTTGCTGGCAGGCTGCAGCTCGACGCCCGAACGGGTTGTCGAACTCGATCAGGCACGTGACGCTGTAATGAAATTAAGCCAGGACCCATCGGTCGACCAATACGCTCGGGACGAGCTGCGCAAGGCGGAAACGGCGCTGGACATGGCGGAACAGACTTTTACAGCCGGCGGGGACCTCGATGTCATCCGCCACCAGGCCTACCTGGCGCAAGGCTACGCGGACATCGCCGCCGCAAGAACTGCAGAGCGCGCGGCACGCGAGAGCATCGCGGACGCCGAACTGGAACGGACACAGGTCGTCGGGGAAGTGCGGGAACGCGAGGCGGAACTGGCTCGCGGTGACGCCGATGAAGCAACCGCGCGGGCGGACCAGTTGGAACAGGAACTGGTCGATCTCAAGGCAGAGCAGACCGAACGAGGTGTGGTGCTGACGCTGGGTGACGTACTCTTCGACACGGCGGAAGCGCAGCTCAAACCCGGAGCCGATGCGACAATCCGGCGTCTGGCGGAGTTTCTCGACGTGTACCCGGAGCGGCGACTGCTGATCGAGGGTCACACCGACTCTCGCGGATCCGATTCATACAACCAGGACCTGTCGCAAAGGCGCGCGGACGCCGTACGTACGGCGTTGACGTCGGCAGGCGTGGGCGCAGAGCGCCTCAAGTCGCTCGGCCTCGGCGAGCAGTATCCGCTCGCTTCCAATGATACCGACGCCGGCCGGCAGGAGAACCGCCGGGTGGAAATCATCATTTCCTCCCAAGGCAAAGACGGGTTCCCGGAGGCTACGAACAGCTCGGCGCAGGAGTACTGATCGAAGATGGGCCGCTGATTCGGAAACGCGATGCCCGGCGGGGGACCGGCCGGGCATCGCCGTTCTAGCGCAGGTCGTCGCGCGCCTCGGGGTACTCCGTGTCCGGCGGCGGTGAGGCCTCCTCCGGGTGTCGCTTCTGCCACGAGCGGAAGCGGCGATTGCCTTTGCGAATGGAATTCACCCAATACCACGCCGAGCCGAAGATGACGAGAACGGCGATGATGCCGAGTATCGTCATCCAGGACGCCCAGGCTTCGTGACTTTCGATCATGGCAAAACCCTCTTGTCGTTACTGCTTCGCGGTCCGGCGATGAGCAGGTTCGGAGCCGCTGGGCGGGCAGGTGTCGGTTCCTCAGCCGGAACCAAAAAAGCGCAGGTGATCCCGAGTGATCGACTGGTGAACTGAAAAATAGTCGCTCCAGGCACCCGATTCAGAACTGAGCCAATCTTCGACGTTGCTCAACGTGTAGGCGCGCGCACTCTTGCAGTTTTCCACTTCATCCCAGTTCACCGGTGCTGCGACCGGCGCTCCAACGAGTGCACGCAGCGAATACGGGGCGATCGCTGTTGCGCCGCGCTCGTTGCGCAACCAGTCGATGTAGATCTTGCCGTGTCGGGCCGCCTTTGACGCCTTCGCCACGTACCTGTCCGGCGTGGCCTCGGCCATGCGGCTCGCCAGGCCACGTGCAAAATCCTTGGCCTCGGGCCAGGTCCGTGTACGTCGTATCGGAACGACCACGTGTATGCCCTTGCCGCCGGTCAGCAGGGGAAAGGATTCGAGGCCGGCGGACGTCAGCACGTCACGAAGTTCGAAAGCCGCTTCACGGACCCGGGCAAACGCCAGCTCTTCGTCCGGGTCAAGATCGAATACGATGCGTTCCGGCCGGTCGAGACGATCACTGCGTGCACCCCAGACGTGCAGTTCCAGTGCCCCGACCTGCGCGGTCGCGACAAGTCCGTTGACGGAATCGACCAGCATGTACTCGCGCGTATCACCGGACTGCTCCCGAATTTCGATGCGGCCTACGGCAGTCGGAATCGACGCATTCGCATGCTTTTGATAAAAACATTCTCCATCCCGGCCGTCCGGGCAGCGCACGAGCGTGAGAGGCCGTTTGTCGATGTACGGCAGCATGCGCGTACAGATACGTTGGTAGTATGCGGCAATAGTCCTCTTGCTTGCGCCTTGTTCGGGAAACAACACGCGGTCCGGATGCGTGAGCCGCACATTTGCTATCGTGACATCTTCATCCGTCGGCTTCGTCACACGCTCGCTCCCGGTGTTGGCCCGAATGTTCATCAGCCCGACGCCCGGGACTTGCGCGATGCACTACGTTTCTTTTTCTTTCGGCCGGCGGATTTCGCTGGTCCGGCTTTGCGCTTCTTGCCGCTGGCAACGCTCTTCTGAAGCGCTGCCATGAGATCGATGACATTGCCACTGTCAGGCTGATTCTTGTCCTCGCCGGATGCGGCGATACGGCCCTTCTTCCGTTTCTCTCCAACCAGGTCACGGAGCGCGTCTGCATACTTCGAACGAAAATCCGACGGGTCGAACGTACCGGACTTGCGATCGATTAATTCTCCGGCCAGTTCGAGCATCTCGTTGTCGATGTCGACGTCCGGGATGGATTCGAAGATGCTGTCGCTATCGCGGATTTCATTCGCATAGCGCAGCGTTTCCAGCAGTAGTCCGCTGCCACAGGGCCGAAGCGCAACGATGTAGTCCCGTCCACGCATGGCCAGTTGACCAAGTGCTGTTTTCTTCGACTTGCGCAGGGCTTCCCGAATTACGGCAAACCCTTCTTCGGCAACTTCGTCACGGACGGGCATTGCGTAGTAAGGACGATCGAAGTAGCGAGGGTCGATCTCACACACGTCGACGAACTGGACCAGGTCGATGGTTTGTTTGCTTTCGAGCTTGATCTCATCCAGCTCGTCGGGATCGATCAGTACGTATTCGTCGTCATCGAGCTCGTATCCCTTGACGATGTCGTCGGGTTCGACAGGACCTATACCGGGTACGACTTTTTGATAGCGAACACGTTTGCCGGACGGCTCGTGTATCTGGTGAAAGCTCAGCTTCTGCGAGCGAGCAACGGCGGCGTGGAGCTCTATGCCGATCGTGACCAGCGAGAGTCTCAGATAACCTTTCCAGTAAGCACGTGCGGCCATAGCGTTGGTGCGCGCAAAAATGCGGTATCGTTGCCGCTGTACAGGAGAAGTTTTGCAAGTTTTGTGCCACGGAAAGGATCGTGCAAAGCCCGGTCGAGCGACAAACCTGCGCAAGACAGCAGCCAAGACATTTCGATGCGTTCTTGCCTGCAAGTCTTACCAACGCTGTCTCCCTTCTTACACGCAGCTTTGACACTGGTGCGAGGAAACACACCGTCCGACGATAGGGAATTGCGCGGCTCGTACCAGCGAACCCGGGGCAGGTGTTCGACGGACCGCCAATGGCACGAGCCTTGCTAGTCGTGAATTGGACAGGCATTGATGAAGAGGTAGCGATGTTGAGTGTAATGAGATCCGGGATGCAGGGTTTGCGCGGCCGTTTATCGAGCATGACTTTGCTGCTGGCCGGACTGATCACACTGACCTCGTGTGCGACATCGCCATTGGGCCGCACGCAGTTGCGCCTGTTCCCAGAAGAACAACTCGCGGAGATGGGTGCTGGTGCGTTCAAGAATATCGACGAAACCACACCGCGAGTCCAGGATCCGAGGCAGACAGGCTATGTGACCTGTGTAGCAAACGCGATCCTCGATGCCGTTCCCGGCGTCACGCCTCGCAATTGGGAAGTGGCCGTGTTCAAGTCCGACGAGCAGAACGCGTTTGCCTTGCCTGGCGGCAAGATCGGTGTCTATTCCGGTATGACGGAGCTCGCGGATACGCCTGACCAGCTTGCGGCCGTCATCGGACACGAAGTCGCACACGTCATTGCTCAACACGGCAACGAACGGGTTTCGACCAGTTTCGCGACTGACACCGGCCTGCAGCTCGCGTCGGTCATCGCGACCGGCAGCGGTTCGGGCGATTCGCAAACCCTGATGGGCCTCCTCGGACTGGGCGCACAGGTCGGCGTACTGCTGCCCTTCAGCCGCACACAGGAAGAGGAGGCGGATCTGCTCGGCCTCGACTATATGTCTGCGGCCGGCTTCGATCCCCAGGCGAGTGTCGATCTGTGGCACAACATGGAAAAGGCATCGAAAGGTGATTCGCCACCCGAAATATTGTCCACCCATCCTGCGACCGGCACGCGAATTCAGGCGCTGCAGGCGCGCATGCCGTCGGCCGCCGAGACTTATCGAAAAGCGGTGGCGCAAGGCCGCAAACCGGACTGCCGCCGGTGAGGGCAGGGGGGTCCTCATGCGGCCGGCGTGAAATGCACGCGGGCTGCAAGATTTACACGAGGCGCACCCCGCGCCGACGGGCGACCGACCGGCCGATCGGGCACTATCCTTGGCATACTACTTGCAGTTCCCGTCCTGTACGGGCAATTACGCCGCAACAGGAGACGAACATGACTATCAAGACGCTGGTGCCGATCGGCATGGCGACGTTTCTTCTGGCCATGGCCGGCTGTGACGTGGAGAAAACGGCAGAAGGCGAATTGCCGGACGTCGACGTGAATGCGGACGCAGGCCAGTTGCCAAAGTATGACGTTGAGAAGACTCAGGAAGGTCGCGCGCCAGACGTGGATGTGGACGTCGAAGGCGGACAATTGCCTGAGTATGACGTCGATGCGCCTGACGTCGAGGTCGAGGAAAAAACCGTCGAAGTCCCCACGATCGAGGTGGACCCGGCAGGTGACGACGTAGAAAATCAACTCGAAGAAGAAGAGGACAGCGAATAGCTGTACTTCAAGCCCCGGGTCACGCGTTGCAGCGTGGCCCGGGCATTTTCTCGCGAGCACAGGCGCTTGCGAGCAATAGACGGGGAATTCCATGCGGCTGACCCGCTACTGGCTGCCCGGTTTGTATCTTATCTCCGGTGTCTCGAATTGCTCCGCCGACCAACCGTTCGAGGTGCGAGCGGTCGGTGAATTCGACGAGCCCTGGGCAATGGCGTTCTTGCCCGATGGCCGACTGCTCGTCACCGAGAAACCGGGACGATTGCTACTGGTTGCCAGCGACGGGGCATCAACTCCGATAACGGGCGTGCCGGAAGTGGCGCACGGCGGCCAGGGCGGGCTTGGTGATGTGATCCTGCACCCCGACTTCAAGAGCAACGCTACGATCTATTTGAGTTACGCAGAATCCGGTGACGACGACACGCGCGGCGCCGCCGTTGCGCGGGCCCGGCTCGACATCGAGAACCATGCGTTGTCCGCGGTCGAAGTGCTCTGGCGGCAAGTGCCCAAGGTATCGGGTGAGGGTCACTACGGGCACCGGCTGCTGTTCGACGATGAAGGCTACCTGTTCATCTCATCCGGCGAGCGACAGAAGTTCGATCCCGCGCAGGATATGACGGCGAACCTGGGCAAGATCCTTCGCTTGCGCGACGATGGCAGCGTACCGGATGACAATCCCTTCGCCGGAGATGGCGAAATTGCAGGGCAGGTGTGGTCACTCGGACACCGCAATCCGCTCGGCATGGCGCGCGACGCCGACGGGCGGCTGTGGTGTCACGAAATGGGACCCCAAGGTGGCGACGAGCTCAACCTGATCCAGCGCGGCAAGAATTATGGGTATCCCATTGTTTCAAATGGCGATCACTATGACGGACGCTCGATCCCTGACCATGCAACCCGTCCCGAATTCGAGGCCCCGGCAACCTGGTGGACGCCAGTAATTTCCCCGGCGGGATTCATCATCTACGCCGGCGACCTGTTTCCCGAGTGGCGCGGCGATGGATTGATCGGCGGATTGTCGTCCGAATCCCTGGTGCGGGTCGAGTTCGACGGTGAGACGGCACGCGAGGCCCATCGCTTCGACATGAATCGGCGCATACGGGAAGTCGAGCAAGGTCCGGACGGCGCCATCTGGCTGCTGGAAGACGAGGACGATGGCCAGGGCGGGCGGTTACTCGAACTGGTGCCGGCTAAGCCGGAGTCATGATCTGCCGGTTCGGAACAAATGACGCCTCTTACTTAACATAATATACATTATACGCATAGTTAGATCCCGACCAGGCCCTGCCAGCCGCCACCTGCCCGTCGCGGAATCACCCCTCGCAGGAAGATTTCGAATAGAGGAATACCCATGCTCGATCATGTTGGAATTGCGGTTCGGGATGCCGAGCGATCGCGCGCGTTCTACGACGCCGCGCTGGCGCCGTTGGGGATTACGTTGCTGATGACGGTGGATGCCGAGACTAGCGACAGCGGCGGCACCGTCTACGGGTACGGCAGGAACGACCATCCCTTCTACTGGTTCGGTGACAATGAGAAGGTCGGCAAAGGATTCCACGTCGCCTTCGTCGTCGAGTCCCGCGACCGGGTCGACGCCTTTCATGCTGCCGCCCTGGCGGCCGGCGGCAACGACAATGGAGCGCCCGGTCTGCGGCCGCACTATCATCCGACCTATTACGCAGCCTTCGTACTCGACCCCGACGGCCACAACGTCGAAGCCGTTTGTCATCGGCCGCAATAGTCAACGCACGGATCAGTACCGTGTCGCATTGAGCATTGTGTGATATTCCTGCCGTGACGTGCAGGCGCAGGTCCTGTGCAGACTCGTTTGCTCATGGCAGACGAGTACCGTCTGTTCGGGGCACCGCGCCTTGCGTGCGGCATCGAGCTGCGAAACGTATTCCGGTGTGGCGCAAGCGGCCAGAAAGAAGACGGAAAGTACATTCGGCAATGTGCGGATCGGGAAAGCAAGACTGCGCATTGGACACCTCCAGGGTGAGAACGCGCGGACCCCCCTTCCGATCCGGAGCGATGAATTCTGACTTGTGGACCACGATTGCGCAGGCCGGTTCCCCGGCCCGTGCTGCACTCCTTAAGAAGAGTTTGTTATGCCAATGAACGAATCCACCGACGCGCGCCTCAATCGGCTGGACCGTCTCGCATGGATCCTGGACAACTCGATTCCGGTGCCGGGCACCGGTTTTCGCATCGGCATCGACGGGCTGATTGGCCTCGTTCCCGGCATCGGCGATGCGCTGGGCGCGCTCCTGTCGAGCTATATCGTCGCGCAGGCCGCGCACGGCGGCGCGCCCTCGAGCCTCGTCCTGCGCATGGCACTCAACGTCGTCGTCGAATCCTTCATCGGACTGGTGCCGATCGTGGGCGACCTGTTCGACTTCGGCTACAAAGCCAATGCCCGCAACGTGCGCCTGCTGCGCGAGCACATACTTCAGCCCGGACGAGCGCGCAATCGCAGTCGCGCTGTCGTCGGACTGGCGCTGCTCGCCTGCTTTGCCGTCACTGCCGTTTTCGTATTCCTTGCAATCGCTGTCATGCGCTGGGGCTGGCGGGTCGTAACTGGCGGCTGAGCCTTGTACCAGCAGCGACAGCCTGACTGGGATGCACCAGGACGGTGCGTACATTCGAGCGTCGTTCAGGCGTCGCGTTGTCGTTCGATCTCCGCCGCAAACTCCATTCGATTCAATTCGTCGGCAAGCGCTTGCACCCTATCGCGCAGGTCCTGCAGCGCAGCCAGCGGCAACTCCGCGCCTTCCGCCAGCAAACGCTCGATCTCGGCTTCGGCATTCGCCTTGTCGCGCTCGAGTTGCGCCTGTCGTTCCTGGTCGATGTGCATAGCGATGGCTCTCAATCCCTGCCCGCCTCCGCGGCGCGTGTCTCCGGTACTACCCGCCACACGACATTGCCGACATCGTCCGCTACCAGCAGCGCACCGGTCCCGTCCGTGGTCACACCGACCGGGCGCCCCGATGCCTTGCCATCGCTGGCAACGAATCCGGTCAGTATGTCCTCCGCCGGGCCAGCCGGGCTGCCATTCTCGAACGGAACGAATATCACCTTGTAGCCGCTCAGTTCATGGCGATTCCAGGAACCATGCTGGCCTACGAATGCGCCATTCCGAAAGCGTTCCGGAAACAGATCCGCTGTGTAGAAATCCAGCCCCAGGCTCCCCGTGTGCGCACCCAGCGCATAGTCCGGTACCTCTGCGGCGGCAACCAGGTCGGGACGCTGTGGCTGCACGCGCTGGTCGACGTGCTGGCCGAAGTAACTGTACGGCCATCCGTAGAAAGCCCCGGCACGCACCGCCGTCAGGTAGTCCGGCACCAGGTTGTCGCCCAGTTCGTCTCGTTCGTTCACGGTCGTCCAAAGCTGACCGGTTTGCGGCTGCCAGTCCAGTCCGTTGGGATTGCGCAATCCGCTCGCAAACACTTCGACCCGCCCGGTGTGCGGGTCCACGCTCAGGATAGCCGCGCGATTGTGCTCCTTCTCCATGCCGTTTTCCGCGATGTTGCTGTTCGAGCCGACCGTGACATACAGGATGTCACCGCCGGGTTCGCCGATCACGTTTTTAGTCCAGTGATGATTGAGCGGGCCGCCGGGCAGCTCCGCGACACGTTCGGCGGGAGTTGTTATCGCATTCGCGCCGGTTTCGTATTGGAAGCGCACGAGCGCATCGGTATTCACCACATAGAAGTCCTTGCCATCGAGATACATGCCGAAGGGTGAATGCAAGTCCTCGAGGAATGTACTCCGGAAGTCCGCAACGCCATCGCCATCCGTGTCACGCAACAACGTGATGCGATCGGCACTCAAAACACCCGAGCCCGCCCGTGCCATCGTCTTTTTCATGACCCAGCCGCGCAGCCCCTTGTGCTCCTCGGGCCGCTCCGGTGCATTGGTTTCGGCCACCAGGATGTCGCCATTCGGCAGCGCATAGAGCCAGCGCGGGTGGTCGAGTCCCGTAGCGTACGCATTGACAGCAAAGCCCGGAGCGACTTCCGGCTGCGTGCCCTGCCGCCACCCCGTTGCCGGTGCGATATTCATGGTCGGAAGGAACGACTTCTCCGGGGCCGGCAACTCCGGATTCGGGCCGTAACTTTTCTCCACCGCCGGCGGATTGTCACTGCAGGCACCCGCAACGGCGACACTCAACAACGCACACAGTCGAAGGAGTCGTTTCCTGCGTTTGTCCATGCAGCGAGGGTATGCAAGACGCGTTCCCACGTCTTGACGGCATGCGGCCGCGGTGAGAGCGCCGAACCGGTCGCAGACCTTGCCGGGCCTTGTAATTCTTACCGAATCGCCCTCCCCCCCGCCGCGGCATGCCTTCCGTGCGCAAGCATGATTGCACTCGCGGGTATTGAGGCGCGGAGCCCGCGATGCATGGCCTCCGCGGCAACGCACGAAAGCGCGCGGCGACATTCCGAAGCGGACTGGTACGCTATTTGCAGCGATCTGCGGTACCCAATCAGTCGTCAGGCGGCAATTCGTTGCAGCAACGGAGTCGTTCCGTACCGGGAGACATCGCAATGAACCGATCATCGAACCTTCGCATGCAGGTGATCCTGCCGCTGTCGGTGGCCCTTTCGCTCGCGGCCTGCGCGCCGCCGGCACCGCCCGATGCCGCGATCGATACACAATCTCCCGCCGAGGACGTCGCGGCGATGACCCCCTCCGACGTCGCCGGAACCGAGCCTGAGGAACCGATTGCCGGCGCCCGCACGGCAAGCGCATCCACCGCCACCGCGGAGCTTAAGGCTGCGTCCGACAGCGAAGCTGGCGGCACCCTGGCCTTCGCGCAAGACGATGGCTACCTGCGCATCACGGGTGAGATCACCGGGCTTTCGCCCGGGCTCCACGGTCTGCATGTGCACGAAATCGGTGACTGCTCGGCACCGGATGCCAGCTCGGCAGGCAGCCACTACGCGCCGCGCGGCTCGCAGCACGGCGCGCCCACCCAAACGGAGGAACTGCACCATTCGGGCGACCTGGGCAACATCGTGGCAGATGCCGACGGCCGTGCCACCGTCGACGCGATCGACGACGGCCTGACCCTGTCTGGCCCGGAAACGATCGTAGGTCGAGCCATCGTCGCGCACGCGGATCCCGACGACCTGGTTTCGCAACCTGCGGGTAATTCGGGCGACAGAGTCGCTTGCGGTGTGGTCGAAAGCGACGCCGCCGGCGGCGGCGGCTGACAATTTCACAACAGGGGCATGACGATGAGTACGAATCCCGGTTCGACCCTGAGCAACAGCAATGGCAGGGATCTAACAGATGTGTTGGACGATGCAAAGCGGCGCGGCTACACCAGAAACCTCTCCTCGGCCGAAGGAGCGCTGTTTTGCGAAGCCACCGGCGAGCGCTTCGAAGGTGACAGCAGCTGGATCGTCGAATCAACGACGGTCGATATGGGCACGGATCCTGGCGACGATTCGACCGTTTACCTGGTCGAGTCGGAGAGCGGACTGCGTGGCTACGTGGTCATACCGGCTTCCATTTACGTCGACCCGGCGAAAGCCGATTGCATCGAGCGGCTAAAGTCCCATCCGCGTTCGAAGCGCCGCTGAAGGAGTTGGGGCAATGACAGTTGCGGACGAATAACATGCCGAGCGAATCCGAGCCGACCGACCTGCCCCGCGCACTTGGGCTCAATCACGTTGCCCTCGAAGTACGTGACATCGACGAGGAGCTCGATTTCCTGTCGGCCCTGTTTCACTTCGAGCTGCGTTCGAAGAACGATGCGAACGCATTCATCGAACTGGGAGACCAGTTCATTGCGCTTTTTGCCACGACACCAGGCCGGCGACAGGAGGACGCACACCGACATTTTGGTCTTGTCGTCGACAATCAGCAGGCATTCCGCGATCGGCTCGCATCGGTCGGGCTGAATAACCCGAACGACCGGTTTCTCGAATTTCGCGACCCGTCCGGCAATCTCTGGCAGATCGTGGAATATGCGGACGTCGAGTTCCTGAAGAATCCGGCGGTCCTTGCTCATCTCGGTGCACGATCCACCCGGAAGACGGCCGAGGCGATCGCGTCACTGGAATCCAAGGGGATTTCGCCGGGCGGCTGATCAGCTGCCCTCGACGGTTGATCAGCCCTCGAGGGCGCCGATCAGCGTGTCGAGCGCACTGCGCAGGATGCGACCATCCAGACCCGGTTCACGGACCTTGCGCATCTTGAGGCCCTCCATGACGAGTGTCAGGGCTAAGGCGCGTTCGGTGGCCGCCCGTTCGTCCAGTCCATAACCACCGTCTTCCGGACTCCGTTGCAGCCAGTCGACCAGCTCCGCCCGCACGGCACGATCGAATCGGCTCATCGCCAACGCGATCTCCGGATCGCGGGTCGCCTCCGCGGCGATCTCGAGAAACAGCGCCGCGCTCATCGATCCCGTTCCGGCGGTGTCGTGGGCGTTGAAATAGCCGACGATGCCGCCGCACAGATCTTCGGTCGAGCGCGTTTCTCGGATCCGGCCCTGCGCGATTTCCAGCTGCTGCTCGATGATGGCGAGGATGATGGCATTCTTGCTGTCGAAGTATCGGTAGATGAGCCCGGGGCTGATGCCCGCGGTCTCGGCGATGGTCGCCATGCTGGCACTGTGAAATCCGCTTTCGATGAAGCGCTTTTGCGCCGCAGCCAGTATGCGCAGACGCTGGGCCTGCTTGTGTTCCTCGGTGCCGGGAATCGTGGACGCGGGTCGGGACATGCAGTTCTGACCTCCCGTCACGCCGAGCTGCGTTCGGGCGCAGGCTCGCCGCCCGGAGTCACGGGCATTGACTCCCTGGCCCGCCGCCATCCGAACAGGCGCTGAACCAGTACGAAGAACAACGGTACGAAAAAGATTCCCGAGAAACGCACCTGCGAGCATGCCGCCGACCACACCGGTACCGATCGCACGCTGGGCCGCGGAACCGGCTCCGTCCGCCAGCACGAGCGGCAACACGCCCATGCCGAATGCCAGCGAGGTCATGAGTATCGGTCGCAGCCGATCACGCACCGCCTGAAGTGTCGCTTGCACGAGCTCCATGCCTTGGTCGAGGTATTGCTTGGCGAACGCGATAATGAGGATGGCGTTCTTGCTGGTGAGGCCGATTGTCGTCAGCATCGCTACCTGAAAATAGATATCGCGGTCGAGACCACGCAGCGTTGCCGCGGCGGCGATTCCCAGTATGCCGAGTGGCGCAACGAGCAGTACCGACGTCGGGATGGACCAGCTTTCATATAGAGCTGCAAGACACAGGAATACGATCAGGATCGACAGCGTATACAGCAGCGGTGTCTGCGCGCCGGCCTGCCGTTCCTGGTAGGACTGGCCCGTCCACTCGACGCCGAATCCCTGCGGCAGTCCGGCCACGATTTCTTCGACGGCAGCCATTGCATCGCCGGAACTGACGTCGGCGGCCGGTTCCCCCTGGATCTCCATGGCCGCCACGCCATTGTAGCGGCCGAGCTGCGGCGGACCGTATTCCCAGTGGGAACTCACGAACGCGGACAGCGGCACCATGGCCCCACTGTCGTTCTTGACCGACCAGAGCCGGAAGTCCTCGGGGACCATGCGGAAAGGCGCGTCCGCCTGGATGTAGACGCGTTTTACGCGGCCGCGGTCGATGAAATCGTCGATGTACTGTCCGCCCCAGGCGGCCTGGATCGTGGCATTGATATCCGCTACTGCCAGGCCCAGTGCGCCGGCTTTTTCGAAATCGACGTCGATCTTGAACTGTGGTGCGTCGGCCTGGCCGTTGTGGCGTACGTTGGCGAGCCGCGGGTTCTGGGCTGCGGCCTGCAGGAACTGGTCCATTGCAGCGACGGTGGCGTCATGGCCGCGGCCGGCGTTGTCCATCAGGTAGGCGTTGAAGCCCGCGGAGCGGCCGAGTTCCTGGATCGCCGGTGGCGCGAAAGCAAAGGCCATCGCATCTTTGATCTGAGACAACGCAACGGACGCACGTCCTGCGACGGCAGACACGCCGAGCGTTTCGTCGTCACGCTCGTCCCAGTCCTTGAGCTTCACGAACGCAAATGCGTTGTTCTGTCCGCCACCCGCGAAACTGAATCCGGCGACGCCGAACATCGACTCGACGGCATCCGCCTCCTGGTCGATGAAGTAGTCCTCGATCTGGTAGACCGTATCCATGGTCCGTTCCTGTGTCGCCCCGACCGGCCCGATGGCTTGCGCAAACAAAATGCCCTGGTCCTCCTGGGGCAGGAACGACGTCGGCCGGTTTAGGAACAGGATGAGCATAAGTCCGACGAGCACGAGAAATACCGCCACGAACCGGCCGCTATGCGCAATGATGGTTCGTACGAAGCCGCGGTAGCGCTTCGAGCTCGCGTCGAACTTGCGGTTGAACCAGGCGAAGAAACCGCGCTGCGCGTGGTGTTCGCCTTTCGGCAGCGGTTTCAGGAGCGTCGCGCACAAGGCCGGCGTCAGGATGATCGCAACGACCACGGACAGTGCCATCGCGGATACGATCGTCGCTGAAAACTGCCGGTAGATGACGCCGACCGCGCCGCCCAGGAACGCCATGGGGACGAAAACCGCGGACAACACCAGACCGACGGCCACCAGCGCACCGGTGATCTGTTGCATGGACTTGCGCGTCGCCGCTTCCGGAGGCAGTCCCTCCTCGGACATGACCCGCTCAACGTTTTCGACCACGACGATGGCATCGTCGACGAGCAGCCCGATCGCCAGGACCATGGCGAACATCGTCAGCATGTTGACCGAAAAGCCGAGCACCGCAAGTATGCCGAAGGTCCCGAGCAGCACCACGGGGACAGCGATGGTCGGAATAATCGTCGCGCGCAGGTTCTGCAGGAACAGGTACATGACCAGGAATACGAGCGCGATCGCTTCGAGCAGGATCTCGACGACGTTCTCGATGGCGATACGCACGAACGGCGCCGTCTCGAAGGGGATGACGGGCGTGAGCCCTTCCGGCAGGAATGCCGCGAGTTCGTCGACGCGCTTCTCGACGGCGGCGGCCGTTGCGAGGGCGTTCGCGCCGGTTGCGAGCGAGATTGCCATGCCGGCGGCCTGGCGCCGGTTGAAGCGGGACACGAACCCGTAGCCCTCCGAACCGAGTTCGACGCGTGCGACATCGCCGAGTCGCAGCAGGGAGCCATCCGGATTGCTGCGAATGATGATGTTGCGGAACTGTTCGGGTGTCTGCGAGGCGGGTCTGTGCCGTGATCGTCGCCGTCAGTTGCTGGCCGGGAACGGCCGGCGTGCCGCCGAGCTCGCCGACTGCGGTCTGCTGGTTCTGGGCCCGCACGGCCGCGGTGATTTCCGACGGTGTCAGGCGATAAGTCTCGAGCTTGTTCGGGTCGAGCCAGATGCGCATCGCGTACTGTGACCCGAACACCTGTACCGCGCCGACACCTGGCACCCGGCTGAGCGGGTCGACGAGACTTGCCGTGATGTAGTCGGAGATGTCGTCACGCGACATGCTGTCGTCTTCGGACACGAAGCCGACGACCATGAGGAAGCCACTGCGGGCCTTGCCGACATTGACGCCCTGCCGTTGCACTTCCTGTGGCAGCAGCGGCATGGACAGCTGCACCTTGTTCTGCACCTGGACCTGGGCAATGTCCGGATTGATGCTGTTGTCGAAGGTCAGTGAAATATTGGAACCGCCGTTCGAGGAACTCGACGTCATGTAGAGCAGCCCGTCGAGGCCTTTCATGTTCTGTTCGATGACCTGGGTGACCGATTGCTCGACGACTTCCGCCGACGCGCCGGGATAACCGGCGCCGATCGATACCGTCGGCGGTGCAATGTCGGGGTACATGGATACCGGCAAGTCCGGTGATGGCGAGTCCACCCGCGACCATGATGATGATCGCTATGACCCAGGCGAAGATCGGTCGGCCGATGAAGAATTGTGCCATCGTCGGGTCCCGCTAGTTCGCGGCGCTGCCGGCGCCCGGACTCTCGGTCACCTGCGCGGGCGCACCGGGCCGGACTTTTTGCAGTCCTTCGACAATCACCCGGTCGCCTGCCGCCAGACCGCTGCGGACCAGCCACTTGTCGCCGATCGCCTGTCCGACTTCGACCGTGCGCTGTTCGACGATATCGTCGTCGGTGAGCACCATGGAGACAGCATCCCCTTTCGGATCCCGTGTGACGCCCTGCTGCGGTACCAGCAGCGCATCGTTCAGCACCGCGCTACCGACCTGGGCACGCACGTACATGCCGGGCATCAGCAAGGTCTCCGGATTCGGCACGACGATACGCATCGCGACACTTCCGGTCGTCGGATCGACGGCAGCGTCCTCGAATGCCAGCGTTCCCTCGTGAGGATAACGGCTGCCATCGTCGAGGAGGATCGTCACCGGGATCTTGTTCGCAAGCTGCACGGCGCTGTCGGACAATTGCCGGCGCATACCGATGAGCTCGCTTGCGGACTGGGTGACGTCGACGTAAAGCGGGTCCAGCTGGTGCACGACCGTCAACGGGTCCTCCTGGTCGGCCGTTACGAGTGCGCCGGGCGTCACCGTGGACTTGCCGACGCGGCCGGCAATCGGC
This sequence comes from uncultured Pseudomonadota bacterium, assembly GCA_963775455.1. Lineage (GTDB taxonomy): Bacteria > Pseudomonadota > Gammaproteobacteria > Steroidobacterales > Woeseiaceae > UBA1847. Next base: position 195,045 of record CAVZIU010000001.1, read on the forward strand.
GAACGGATGCGTGCGTAGTCCAGGCGAACTTGCGCATTCTCCAGGTCGGCGGTCGCAACCGCGACATCAGCTGCCGCCTGGCGCAGCACGGCAAGCAAATTCTGGTACTCCTGGTCACTGACGGCATTCACGTCGAGGAGTTCCTCGGCGCGCCCCGCGTTCAGGCGTGCAATTTCGGCCGCTGCCTCCGCACGTTCCTTCGATGCTTTCGCACTTGCGAACGCGGCACGATAGGTTGCGTCGTCGAGTTGGTACAGGGGTTGTCCCGATTCCACCTGGCTGCCTTCCTCGAAGAGACGTTCACGAATGATGCCGGTCACCTGCGGACGCACTTCCGCGGTGAGATAGGCCCGCGTGCGGCCCGGCAGTTCGCGCGACAGCGTGACCCGCTCCGGCGCCAGGGTCACGACACTGACGGCCGGTGGCGGCATTTCGGGCGGCGTCTGGTCTGCCTTCTCACATGCGCCGAGCACCGCGACGGCGATCATCGGCAGCAGCGGCCGCAAGCAAGCTGGGTTCACGATTTGAGACCTGGCTTTCGGGATCGGGGAAGCTGCCGAGAATGAACATTCATTTACGCTGCGTCAAGTGTCCGGTTATCGACGAATCGGCATCGCGCCAGCTCGCACGACCAACATCGTCCGCCGCCGTGTCCGGAGGCGCGCTGCCAGCTGCGAAGACCACGAAGCGATGCAAGATTCGCCGCGGCGTGTAACCATTGTGGTGCAATGCCGCAATTTTCTGGACGCCGCCGGATAGAAACGATGAACGAACGCCTTCCACCCGCCAAGACCGAAGCACCGCCGTATGTGTTTCCCATATTGCTCATGCTGGTGACGATCGCGTTCCTCACCCTGATCGGCGGCTTTTACAAAGCGATCGTGTGGGCATTTGTGTTCGCTCTCCTCGCGACGCCGCTGTACGAAGGGCTGCGTACCCGGCTTGGCCGCCGCGACATCGTCGCGGCGGCCGCGACGACCCTCGCCGTCGTCCTCGTCGTGCTCGTGCCTGCGGTCGGTTTCGGCCTGGTGATCGCCGCTCAGGCTTCGGGGCTCGTGCAGGGCATCCAAAGCGGTGAGATCGATCCGGCGACGCCGATTCGCTGGTTGATGGACCTCGCGCCGCGCGCCGAGCGTGCCATGGAGGCGGCCGGCATCGATGTCGGCAGCCTGTCGACCCGTATTTCCGAAGCCATTGCGAGCGGCGGCGAGTTCCTGGCTTCGCAGGCGCTGACGCTCGGCCAGGGCGCACTGAAGACAAGTCTGACGCTGGCATTGACCATCTACCTGTTGTTTTTTTTCCTGTACGACGGCCGGCGCATCATGAACTTCATCCATGAGGCGCTGCCGATCAAAGGGCCCGGCGAGCGCTATCTCATGCAGGAGATCGGCGGAGTCACGCAAGCGACGGTCAAAGGCATCATCGTGATCGGTCTCGTGCAGGGCGCGATCGGCGGAATTGCGTTTGCGGCACTCGGCGTAAGCAATGCGCTGCTCTGGGGCGTTGCAATCGCAATCGCCTCGATCATCCCCGTCGTCGGCACGGCCATTGTCTGGGTACCTGCCGCCATCGTGCTGTTCGCCGGCGGGGCCCCGGTCAAGGGCGTGCTGATGTTGCTGATCGGCGTATTGCTGATCGGCATGGTCGACAACCTGCTGCGTCCGCGGGTGGTCGGCCGCGACACGCAGATGCCGGACTATGTCGTGCTGCTGGCGACGCTCGGCGGTCTTGGCGCATTCGGCCTCACGGGTCTCGTGCTCGGGCCGTTGATCGCGGGCCTGTTCCTCGCCTGCTGGCGCATGTACCGACCGGCGCTCAGTATCGGTGATTCGGACGTTCCGAGCGCGTAGACGTGCGACGCGGCACCGATCACACAGGATGGCCGGCAGAATGACGTCACGCGGCGGCGACGCAGCAAGGCTGGCGAAGCACGACGACATTCCGGGCATCGTGCGGCTCGTGGGCGACTACTGGTCGCTGGAGGGAATCGACGGTTTCGATCGCGACGAACTGGCAGCGCAGCTCGACTTCCTGCTGTCGGATCGCAGGCTCGGCGACGTCTGGGTGACGGGCACGCCGGATGCCTTGGCCGGCTACCTCGTCGCCGTATACGTCTTCAGTCTGGAACACAAAGGGCTGACGGCGGAAATCGACGAATTCTACGTTGCACCAGGCTGCCGCGGACGCGGGCTTGGGCAAGCGCTGCTGGCCGCGGCGGAGGCACGTTTCCGCGACTTGCATTGCACCAACGTCTCTCTTCAGCTCGGCCGGGACAACCACGACGCACGGCGCTTTTATCACAGCCTAGGTTACGCGGATCGCGCGGGATACGAACTGCTCGACAAGATGCTGGCCGATCGTCCCGCCTAACAGGCGGCGCAAGCGGCGCTCGAATCAGGACGGCCGCAGCGTCAGCTGCCAGTAGCCGACATCGATCCAGCGATCGAGCTTGTAGCCAACTTCCTCGAACTCTCCGATCTTGCGAAAACCGAGCGCGTCGTGCAGGCCGGCACTGGCCGGGTTCGGCAGCGATATGCCGCCGATGACGACGTGCATGCCGCAATCGCGAATCTGTTCCAGCAGCGTGCCATAGAGTCGTCGCCCGATTCCTCGTCCGGTCACCGCCGGGTCCAGGTAGATCGTGGATTCGACCGAGTAGCGGTACGCATGTCTGCTCTTCCACTTCGACGCGCAGGCATAGCCGACGAGCGAACCGCCCTCCTCGACTACGATCCAGGGCAAACCCGAGTTGACCGTCGCCTCGATGCGCCGTGCCATTTCGGCCACCTCGAGCTCGGTCGTTTCGAAAGTGACGATGGTTTCCCGGACGTAATGGTTGTAGATGCGGGTGACGGCATCGGCATCGGTGTGTACTGCGGCTCGGATGTACATGGCGGGACTCGAATCGCCGGGTCGCGCGAGCGTAGAAAGCAAGGCAGCGCTTTGCAAGCATTCCGGTGCTGGGCCAGAATCCACGGGTCCGGTGCGCGGAGCCCCGCATGTCGATCGCCACGATTCCTGTACGCCTGCCCCTGCTGGCGACTCTATCCGGCGCGGTAGCCGCATCCGCCGCGGTGCACGAAGTGGAGATCCGCCCCGGTGCAAAGGAACTGACGCCGGATCACTTCGCACAGCCGGAGGTGCCGACGGGCCGGCTGGCCGGACCATACGAATTTCACAGCGAGGTTTACGCCGGCACCGTTCGCCAGTACTGGGTATACGTGCCGGCGCAGTATGACGGGAAGAAAGCAGCAAGCCTGCTGGTGTTCCAGGACGGGCAACGGGCGACGAACCCGCTCGGGCCTTTGCGCGTGCCGCAGGTCATGGAGAACCTGATCGCCCGCGGTGAGATGCCGGTGACCATCGGATTGTTCGTGACGCCGGGACATACGACGTCGACCTATCCGGACGACCTCGGCCTGAGCAATCCGAATCATCGCACCGAGGAATACGATGCGCTGAACGACCGTTACGCCCGCTTTCTCATCGACGAACTGCTGCCGCACGTGTCGGAAAGCTATTTGCTGACCGCGGACCCGGAGCAGCGTGCGATAGGCGGAACCAGCAGCGGTGCGTTGTGCGCGTTCACCGTGGCCTGGCACCGGCCGGACTATTTCCGCAAGGTCGTGAGTTTCATCGGCAGTTACGTGTCGATCGGTTTTCGCCCCTACGAACAGCCCGTGCAGCTCGGGGGTCAGGACTATCCGGCGCTGGTCCGCCGCGAGCCTGTCCGACCGCTGAAGATTTTCCTGCAGGACGGCAGCAACGATCTCGACAACGAATGGGGCAACTGGTTCCTGGCCAACCTGCAGATGGCTGCCGCGTTCGAATACGCGAATCGCCGGGCTGCCGAGGCTGGCGAGGGCGCTACCCGCTACCGGGTGCGCACGGTGTGGACGGACGGCGAGCACACCGACAATGACGGCGGTGCACTGCTGCCCGAGGCCCTGCGCTGGCTCTGGTCGGATTCGCCCGACGCCGGCGCCGACGACTGAAGCCTGGACCGAACTGTCGGCAGGCGGCCATTCCGCTGGGCCGCGACCTTTGTGCTAATCGTTTGCGGCCCGCGCAGTGCCGGCCGCCATCGGTGCCTGCCCGCCGCTCCTGCCTTCCAGCACGAACACGTTGCCCGTCAGCACCAGGATCGTGCCGATGACGATGTACACGTCGAGCCGCAGACCTTCGAACAGCATCGACAGGATCAGCGCGACTACCGGGAACATCACGAGAGCGTACCCGGACCGGTGCGCGCCGATTCGTCCGAGCAAGGTCAGGTACGCGCCGAATGCGATGATCGAGCCGAAGATCGTCAGGTAGGCGAGCGAGATGATGTAGGCCGGCGTGACCTGGAACGTGAAAGGATGCCCTTCCACGATGGCCACCAACGCCGTGAGGCAGGTGCCGTAGAACATACCCCAGGCGTTCGACTGGATGACAGGGAGCTTGAGCGCCTGCGCTTTCTGTGAGGCCATGTTGCCGAATGACGCCGCGAGCGCGCCGAGGACGGCGAGCAGCGAGCCGAAGAGCACCGAATCGGACAAGGATATGGAGCCGATGCGCGGCGCGAACAGGACCAGTATGCCGACGATTCCAAAGGTAGCGCCGAGCAGCACACGTCGGCCGGAGCGAACGCCGAAAAACAAGCGGGCGAGCAGGATATTCATCCACACGATCGTCGAGAACGCGATGGCGCACATCGCCGAGGTGATATGGAGCTGGGCACGGTACGCGAGGATGTAGTTCAGGCAGAACAGGAACAGCCCCAGAACGAAGAACCACGCATGTGCGCGGCGATCGAACCGCAGCTTCAAACCCCGAAACCCCGCCCAGGCGAACAGGAGCAGGGATGCGCCGGCGTAGCGATACACGATCGATATCTCGGGCTCGACGACACCGAGCTGGAACTCGATGGCGAACCAGGTCGAGCCCCAGATGAGCACAGTGATCAGGTACAGGAGCATGTTGCTCATCGAAGGCTGCTCGTGGCTTTCAGGGTTCGTCGCGGCGGGACCACGCATGATAGTGCAAGGAGTCACGTCGCTGGGTCACAAGGCTTGACTATACGGCGGATTCTGCACCTATAACAGAAACAGTTTTTTCGGTAATGTGACCTGAACAGTATGCTCACGCTCGACAAGTCGGACGGCGCCTATCTCTACCGTCAGGTGATCGACCTGATCCACGCCAGCGTCACTGCCGGTGCGCTGCGCCCCGGCGACCGCCTGCCCTCGCTCAGAAAGATGAGCCGCCAGGTCGGGGTCAGCGTACCCACGGTACGTCAGGCCTATATCGAGCTCGAGCGCCAGCGCCAGGTGGAGTCTCGTCCGCAATCCGGTTTTTACCTGCGCCACCGGGCAGCCAACGACATCGTCCGGCCGACCTCGTCGCGAGGCAGTCGCCCGGCGCCACTCGACGATCGCACGTTGATGCAACGCGTATACGACGGCATCAACAATCCCGACCTGGCGCCGCTCGGCATCGCGAATCCGAGCATGGCGCGCCCGGCTGCGAAAGCTCTGCACCGTGCCATGAAGCGGGTCATGTCGCGCGCCGAGTCCCGGAGTCTCGGCTACTCCACCACGCTGGGCGAAATTGTCTTGCGCCGCCAAATTGCCTGGCATTGCTTCGACACGCTCGGCGCGCAGGTGTCGCCAGAGTCGATCTGTATCACCAACGGCGGCCAGGAGGCGCTCCTGCTCGCCCTGCAAACGGTAGCGGGACCGGGCGACATAATCGCCGTGGAAACTCCGACCTATCACGGGGTCCTCGAATTGATCGACAGCCTGGGCATGCTCGCGATCGAGGTGGAGACCTGCCCCGAGGAAGGGGTCGTGGTCAGCGAAGTCGACCGGGTCCTGGCCGAGCACGAGGTCAAGGCCTGCGTGTTCTCGACGACGCTCGGCAATCCGCTCGGTGTCACGATGCCGGACGCCGTCCGTCTGCGCCTGATCGATGTCTTGCGCCGGCATGACGTCGTGCTGATCGAAGACGACGTGTACGGCGACCTGCGCTTCGACGGAGTGCGGCCGACACCGGCGCAGTTTCTCGGTCGCGGCGTCCGCGCGCTGACCTGCGGCTCTTTCTCCAAAACCGTGGCGCCCGGTTACCGGATCGGCTGGATCGTGGCCGGCGAATACATCGATCGCGTCGGCCGCCTGAAGCGCGCCTATTCTTGTTCCTCCGGCCTGCTCCAGCAGCTCACGCTCGCGGATTTTCTCGCGAACGGCGACTATGTCCGGCACTTGAAAGCTCTGAGGCCGGTCCTGCAGCGCAACGCCGAGCGCATGGGAGCGTTGGTCGCGGAGCATTTTCCGGCGGAGACCCGCACGTCGAAACCGATGGGCGGCTCCGTCCTGTGGCTGGAATTGCCGGCAACGGTGGACACCGTCGGACTGTTCGACGATGCAATTGCTGCCGGCATCAGCATCGCGCCGGGCCGTATCTTTTCGCCCTGCGTGCGCTACGCGAACTGCCTCCGGCTGAGCTTCGGGCATCCCTGGGGGCCGCGCATCGAGGACGCGATGGCGTGGCTGGGACGCGCTGCCCGCGACCGTGCCACCGGCCGGACCGGTTAGACGATACCCGCGTTGCGGAACGGCAGGTCGCGCACGCGCTCGCCGGTCGCAGCGAACCAGGCGTTCGCGAGCGCCGGTGCGACCGGCGGTACGCCGGGCTCGCCGACACCGCCCGGCGGCGCGTCCACATCCATGATGTGCACGTGGATCGCGGCGGGCGCCTCGCTCATTCGCAGGATCGGATAGGTATCGAAATTGCCCTGAACGATCGCGCCGTCCTTGGCGCTGATCTCGCCGTGCAGTGCGAGACTCATGCCGAAGATGCCCGCGCCTTCCATCTGCGACTTCACCCTGTCCGGATTGATGACCTGTCCGGCGTCGATGGCGGTCCACAGCGTGTGCACGCGCATCTTGCCCTGCGCGTCACGACTGACTTGCGGCAACCGTGCCCACCGTCGTCAGGAATGAACGATGCACCGCGATGCCGAGCCCGTGACCGTCTGGCAGAGTCCGGCCCCAGTCCGACATTTCCGCGACCTTGTCGAGCACGGCCACGATCCGGCCGGTATCGATCGGATGTGTCGCGAGGCTCTGGCTGTAGTTTTCGTACTCGGCTTCGTCCGTCGCAGGATCGATTCGACGCGGCGGCCCGATGAGCTTGCGCAGGAAAGTCGTGCGGATCCGTGTCGGTGAGTGCGGCGAGCTCGTCGGCAAAACTGCCGATGGCGAAAGCATGGTAGACGTTGCAAACGGAGCGCAGCCACCCGATGCGGACGTGCGCCTGCGCATCGCAGGCTTCGAGCCTGAGGTTCGGGACCGCATACGGGATGTCGGTGAAGCCGAGTCCCAGTTCGCCGGACGAAGGTCCGCTGGCAGCGGAATCGAAGGTCGAGCCGATCGACGGAAATGCCGTCCGGTGCAGCCAGCTCGTCACGTTGCCTTCCGCATCCAGCGTTGCTTCCAGATGCTGGGCGCTGACCGAATGGAAATAGCCGTGCCGGAGATCATCCTCGCGCGTCCACGTCACCTTGACGGGCTTGCCGGATTTCTGCGCGAGCCACGCGGCCTCGGCGGCGAAGTCCGGCTTCGACTTCCGGCCGAAATCCGCCGCCGAGCAAGGTAACGTGGGCACGCACCTTCGTCTTGTCGAGTCCCAGGATGGCAGCGACCGTGTCGCGCGTCGCCTGCGGGTTCTGCGTGCAGGACCAGACGTCGCATCCGTCAGCGTCGACCCGTGCCAGCGCCGCCGGCGGCTCCATCGGTGCCTGCGCCAGGTGCGGCGCATAGAAGTCCGCCGAATGACTTTGCGCCGCGCTGTCCCGTGCCGCCGAAATATTACCGCGGCTTCGTACTAATTTCCCGTCAGAACGGGCACTTGCAAGCAATTCCTCACGATATTTCTCGGAATCGTAGATGCCGTTTCCGCCTTTGTCCCAGACGATTTTCAGCGCCTCGCGACCTTTTTGCGCACTCCAGGTGTCGGTGGCGAGCACGGCGACGCCGCCCAGCGGATTGAACACCGGCGGTGCGGTCGGCTCCGGCATGCGCAGCACGTCGACCACGCCTCGCACCGCACGCGCGGCCTGCTCGTCGACGCTCTGCACGCCGCCGCCATGCGTCGGGCAACGCTCGATCGACGCATGCAGCATGCCCGGCAAGGTCGCATCGATGCCGTAATTCGCGGCACCGGTGGACATCGCGAAACCGTCGATCGTGTCGATGGACTTGCCGATGTACCGCCACTTGTCCTTCGATTTAAAGGTGGGCTTCTCCGGCACCGGCATGTCCGCGGTCAGCGGCACCAGCTCGCCATAGCCGAGGCTGCGGCCGCTTGCTTCGTGGTGCACGGCATGCTGGCGCGTCACGCATTCGCTCGCAGGCACGCCCCATTCGGCGGCGGCGGCCGCAATCAGCATTTCGCGCGCCGCGGCGCCTGCGCCGCGCAGCAGGTCGAACTGCTGGCGGATGCTGGTCGAGCCGTCGGTGTTCTGGTCTCCGTATTTCTCGTCGCCCAACGCCTGTTCCAGGCGGACCTTGTCCCAGTCGGCGTCGAGCTCGTCGGCAATGATCTGCGGCAGGCAGGTGCGGATACCCTGGCCCATCTCCGACCGATGGCACACGATCTGCACGATGCCGTCCGGACGGATATTGACGTAAACGTTCGGTGCCAGCGCCTGGCCAGCCGCATTCGCGCTGACCGCGGCCAGCGCCGGCCTGAACACCGGCGCCGCCGTCAGCGCGAACACGAGGCCACCGCCGGCCTGTCCCGTGCGCCGCAGGAACTCGCGCCGGTTGATGCGCCGCCAGCCGTTCATGACAGCTCTCCCGCCGCGCGATGAATCGCGGCACGAATGCGCGTGTACGTCCCGCAGCGGCACAGGTTCCCGCTCATTGCCGTGTCGATGTCCGCATCGCTGGGCTTCGGGTTGCGAGCCAGCAGTGCCGCCGCGCTCATGATCTGCCCGGACTGGCAGTAGCCACACTGCGGCACGTTGAGTTCCCGCCAGGCCACCTGCACCGGATGCGCCCCGTTCTCGGACAATCCTTCGATGGTGGTGATCTTTCGGCCGGACGCAGCCGACACGGGAAAGGAACAGGCGCGGACCGGTTCCCCGTCGACATGCACCGTACAGGCGCCGCACAGCGCCTTGCCGCAGCCGAACTTGGTGCCGGTGAGACCGACGATATCCCGAATCGCCCACAGGAGCGGCATCGCCGGGTCGGCGTCGACCGCGTGAACCTGCCCGTTGATCGTGAGTTCGACCGCCATGTGATCCTCCTGCGCCGGTGCGGAAACGTGTAGAGCGTAGCCGCACCGATATTAGCACTGATGCACGAGCGGACGGACTGTCGGCGGGTCAGCCGCGGTTGTAGGGATTCGTCCCGTCCGGGCGTTCGACGGCGTCCTCGAGGGTCAGCTCAAGGGCATCCGGCTCCGACAGCAGCTGTGAACAGCGCTGACGGATCTCTGCGAGGCGCAGGGAAATGCCCGATTCGGCTGGCGTGATGTTTTTCGGGTCCTCGTACATGCGGACGGGCTCCGTTTGTCTCTGTTTGGCGACAGTACGTGCCCGCAGTATAGGAAACGGATCGTCGCGAAAGTGTGAAGCGGGTCACAGCGGAAATTCGAATAAGAGGCCTTTTTCGGGACTTATGTCCGGTCGGCGTGCTCTTGCGCTCAGTAACGAATCAGGGCCGATGCCCAGGTCAAACCGGCGCCGAAAGCCTCGAGCAGCAGCAACTCGCCGCGCCTTATCCGGCCGTCGCGAACCGCGATGTCGAGCGCCAGCGGGATCGACGCCGCCGAGGTATTGGCGTGGTCGTCCACGGTGACCACCACCCGTTCCATCGGCAGGCCGAATTTTTTCGCGGCTGCCACAATGATGCGCATGTTCGCCTGGTGCGGCACCAGCCAGTCGAGATCCTTCTTGCTGATGCCGTTGCCGTCCAGCGTTTCGCGCGCGATCGCACCGAGCATGCTGACCGCCTTCCTGAACACGGCATTACCCTGCATGACGATGTAAGCGCGTCCTGCGCACATTTGCTCGTAACCGCTCGATACGCCACAGGGCACGTGCAGCGTGCCCTCGAGGCGGCCATCGGAATGAATGTGAGTGGAAATGATGCCCTGGTCGTCGCTCGCCGAGAGCACGACGGCGCCGGCACCGTCGCCGAACAGCACGGCCGTCGACCGGTCGTTCCAGTCCACGATGCGCGACATCGTCTCGGCGCCAATCACGAGAATCCGGCGGCCGCCGCCGGTACGTATGTAACGATCCGCGATGTCCAGCGCATAGACGAAACCGCTGCAGACAGCCTGCACATCCATTGCCGCTCCGCGCGTCATGCCGAGCTTGCGCTGCACGATGCAGGCCGTTGACGGAAAGATCTTGTCGGGAGTGGTCGTGGCCACGAGCACCAGGTCGACGTCGTCCGCTTCGAGTCCGGCCGCTTCGAGCGCGTTGCGAGCCGCGGCCAGCGCCATGTCGGAGGTGGTTTCACCGTCCGCGGCCACGTGCCGGCGCCGGATACCCGTGCGTTCCTGGATCCATTCGTCGGAGGTGTCGATCCGCAAGGCAAGTTCGGAATTCAGGACGATTTTCTCCGGCAGGTAGCTGCCGGTACCGGCGATTCGGGCGTATGTCATGTCAACTCCGGTCATACGTTCATGCCCGACGCAGGAAATCGGCGATCTGCCGCAGTGTCGGATAGTCGAAGAGATCACTGATGTCGAACTTCCCGGGGTGGCGCTCGTCGATCGCCAGCACGATTTCCGTCAGGGTCAGCGAGCTCATACCGACTTCGAAGAGGTTGTCGTCAGGGCCGATGTGCCGGTCTTTGGCGAACTCCCGGCAGATCGTCTCCAGCTCGGCGACCAGCGGATCCGCGTCGCCGGCCGGCGCCGCCGCGCCAGCAGGTGCCAGCCGGCGCAGGTCCTCGTCGAACGCGCCGTCCAGGTAATCACGGAGCAGGTGCGCACGCTGTATCTTGCCGCTCGTCGTCTTTGGAATGCGGGTCACGGGGATCACGTGATCGACTTCGAGCCCGACGCGTTCGGCGATGATCTCACGTACCGTTGCGACTACGGGGCGGAAAGCATCGATGTCCTGCCGGTGCAGCACGAAGACCAGCAATTCCTCGGTGCCGCTGCCGGTTGGCGTCGCACCCGCGACGACTACCTTGCCGAGTTCGAGGCCTTCGACCTGTCCCAGGATCTCCTCGATGTCGTGGGGATAGTAGTTCTGCCCGTTGACGATGATGAGATCCTTCTGCCGGCCGGTAATGACGAGCTGGCCGTCTGCCAACGCCCCGAGGTCGCCGGTGCGCAACCAGCCGTCCGCCGTGAACAGCGCGGCCGTGGCCGTGTCGTCACCGTACACGCGTTCGGTCACGCTGGCGCCGTATAGCTGGACGTGCCCGACCGTGCCTGGGCCGAGTTCCCTGTCCGCATCGTCGGCAATGCGGATGCGCACGTCGCGTATGGCGCTGCCGCAGCGCACGAAACTCAAGGCACGCGCATCGCTTGCCGGGACTTCGCGATACGCCTCCCCGATTCGCAGCGCGTGACGGTCCACGACGATACGGGACGGCTCGTCGCCCGGCTGGCCAAAGGAAACGCCGACGGTTGCTTCCGCGAGCCCGTAGACGGGGAACATGGCCGTGCGCCTGAGGCCGAAGGGTGCGAGCGCCGCGAGAAACGACTCGGACAGGTCCCAGGAGATCGGTTCCGCTCCGTTCAGGATCAGGCGCACGCAGGACAGGTCCGTTCCCCCGGCCAGGCCCTTGCGCTCGAACAGCTTGAGGAAGTGCTTGTAGCCGAAGTTCGGCGAGCACAACTGCGACGCCCGCAACTCGTCGGCCTTTTGCATCCACAGGAGTGGCCGCCGCACGAAAACGTTAGTGTCCATCACCGCGTGGCTCATGCCGACCGCCAGCACGCTCAGGTGATAGCCGATGAGTCCCATGTCGTGTGTCAGCGGCATCCAGGACAGGCTCCGGTCATCCGCCGTCCAGTGCGCCCCCTCGACGATCGCGCGTATGTTGTGGCACAGGTTCCGGTGCGTGAGTACCACGCCTTTCGGGTCGCTCGTCGAGCCCGAGGAATACTGGATGAATGCGACGTCGGCCGGCGAAACCGAAGCAGTCTCGCCCGGCACGCCGTCCGCAACTTCGTCCGCGACCACGCTCCGTGACTCGAGCAGCTTGCTGATCTCCGGCAGGCCGCGTGCCGCCGCAAAATCACGCAGCTTGTCCAGCAGGCCGGTTTCGCTGAGCAGGGTGCCGCGGCGCATTTGGCGAAGGATGCGGAACAGTTTCAGGCGATGCTCGTCACTGATGCCCGTCGCCACCGGCACCGGCGTGATGCCGCCCAGGATCGAAGCCCAGAAGGCGACCACGAATTGGCGGTTGTGGTTCGTGAATATGACCAGTTCATCGCCGCGCTGCATGCCACGCGCCTGCAGCGCCCCGAGCAAGCGCAGCGCCTCGATGCGCAGGGTGGAGAAACTCAGGGTCGATTCGTCGTCGTCGCCGTCGATGAACCGGATCTCGCGGTCCCAGCCCGCTGCCTCCGCAAGCAGGTCCGCCATTGAATCGAATAGCCGCATGCTACCCCTGTCGAAATACCGGGCGCAGGAGTATGTCGCGTTTCGAGCGCAGGTTGATCCCAAGTTCGAGTCCCGGCTCGCTGTCTTCCACTCGTTGCATGCGGAAGCGCGGCAGCAGCAGCCCCAGGTGCAGTTTCATCTCGAGGAAGGAAAAGTATTCGCCGAGACAGCGCCGCGGCCCGAGTGAAAAAGGAAAGTACGGGCGGTCCCTGCGCGCCGCATCGGTGACGGCGAAGCGCGCAGGATCGAACACGCCGGGTTCGGGCCAGTAGCGTTCCGTGCGATGCAGGATGTAGGGAGAAAGATAGATGTCGGTACCCTGCGGCACGTCGAAGGATTCAAGTTCGTCCTCGGCGATTGCGCGACGCGTGAACAGCCACACCGGCGGGTACAGCCGCAACGCCTCCTCCAGCACTTGCTGGGTGTAGGTCATGGCCGTCGTGTGCGCCGGATCCAGCAAGTCGTTTGCCGGCAATTCCCGCACCGCCTCGGCCACGACCGCCTCCTCGACACCGGGATGTCCCGCGAGCAGGTACCAGGCCCAGTTCAGCGTATTTGCGGACGTTTCGAAGCCGGCAACGATCAGCGTCATCAGTTCGTCGAGCAACTCGCCGTCACTGAACTGCCGGCCCTCCTTGTCACGGGCCTGCAAATACATGGACAGGAAATCGAATTCTTCGTGACCTGCTGCACGCCGTGCGCCGATTATCTCGAGCAGCAATGCACGCAAGTGGCGTGCCTTCATCACCACGCCCAGGTCTCGCGCCGAGTCCTTGCTCAGGAAGCCGAATGGATTGTCGCCGCCGGCCAGCAGCCGGCCTTCGTAGTCGGCGCCGAATATGCAGCGCAGGATGAGTTCGAGCGCAAAGTCGCTGGTTTGCTGCGTGATGTTGATCGGTTCACCTTGCCTCGCCGCGTCGCTCCACGCAGTCGCAAGCTTGCTCGTGCAGGCCACCATGACCTGCATCAGTCGGTGCACGTTCTGGACTTTGAATGCCGGCTGGATCATGGTCCTGGAGCGGCGCCACACATCGCCGTCGCTGACGATGAGCCCGTTGCCGAGCAACATCTTGACCCGCTCGAATCCGGGCCCTTTCTGGTAGCGGGCATGCTGCCGGACGAGTATGCGCCGTACTTCCACAGGTTCGTTGATGAAGTAAGCGAGACGGCCGCTCGGCTTGACGAGGCGCACGACATCTCCGTAGTCGTGTTGCACGGCGGTCAGCGTCTCCAGGGTTTCCGGATCTATGCCAAGTGCAACGGCATGCTCGGGGCCCGGAGGCCGTCGGGTTACGGATTCGATTGCTGACATCTTTTGGGTTTGGTGAGGCGCGGCAGCGGACGATTGCCGCCAAATTCTACATTGACCGCCCCGTGACCGATACCGCAAACTGAACGCGAGCCAGCCCAGCGGGACAGGACATGCCTGCCGACGAAAACGGCGCCAGCGACAAGACGGATTTTACTTCGGTCGAGTCACGCCGAAGTTCGGCGTCGCGTCGTCGCATGAATGCTGCGCGCCACATGTACTATGTACTCGGCCTGCCGGTCCTGCGTGGCCTCATTCGCCTGCTGGCTGCGACCTATCGATTTCGACCCGTGCTCGGCGAAGAAAACATCCGGCCGTACATCAAGGGCACGGGCGTGTGCGCACCGGCCTACTGGCATCAGCAACACGTCTTGTGTTCGACACAGATTCGCCGCTGGATCGGCGAAGGATTCAAGGCCTGCTTCCTCGTGTCGGGCTCGGTCGACGGTGAAGTGCCCGAACGCATCGCTCGTGCGTGGGGTGCGGAAGTGATCCGCGGCTCCGCGAACCAGAGCGGCGCGCTCGCCTTGCGCGATCAGCAGTCGATGATGAAACGCGGTTACTCGATCGTGACGACCGCGGACGGGCCGCGCGGCCCGCAGTACGAATTCAAACCTGGCACGGTGCTGATGGCGCGCATCGCGGGCGTGCCGATCGTCCCGATGGCCTGTGCAGCCGACCGTGCGTGGTATCTCGATCGCTGGGACCGATTCATGATCCCGAAGCCGTTTGCAATCGTGTGCGTCGGCGTCGGCGTCCCGCATGCCATTCCTGCGCGGGCTGCCCTCGACGACATGGAGCGCTATCGCGTCGCCGTTCAGGAAGCAGTCATGTCCGTCATGCGAGACTGCGAACATGCGGTCGGCAAGACTTCCTGATCGACTCCGGCGGCTAGTGCTGCCGTTCCTCTGCGCCGCGTTCGTCGCCGCGCCGGCGGGCGTTGCCGCCGAGACCCTCCTCAGCCCCTATTCCGCCACCTACAAGGTCAAGATCCGTATCCTCAGTGGTGAGCTGACGACGCGCATGTCCCGGACCGATGACGGCTATCTCGCCGTGCACCGCGTGGCGCCCACGGGACTCGCACGCGCCCTTGTCAACGGCACGATCGAAGAGTCCTCGTTGTTCGTGCTCGGTCAGGACGGAGTCCGGCCGCTGCGTTTTACCTCGAACGATACGGTTTCCAGCGACAAGGTCCAGGCGGACTTCCGGTTCGACTGGTCGACTCACTCGATTGCGGGTGAACTCAACGGGCAGGCGGTCGAGATGTCCTTCGACGGTGTCGCGCACGATCGCATCTCGATCCAGTATGCAATGATGCGCGACATGCTCGCTGGCGCAACCGGCAAGAATTACGTGCTGTTCGACATCGACGAATTCAAGACGCTCGAGATCACCTTGCTCGACGAGCGCGAGGTGGAGGTGCCTGCCGGGAACTACGACGCGATCGGCGTGCGGCACCAGGCCAGGGGCTCGTCGCGCGTGACGACACTGTGGTCCGTGCCGGAACTGGAATACCTGCCGGTGATCATCGAGCAGCACCGCAAGGGCAAGCTGAACCTGCGTGCCGAACTGGCGACCTACGAAAAGCTCGACGGGAGCCCGTGATTCCGCGCTGATCTGCGGTTCCGCGCCGGCGGCTCAGGCCCGATCGTATTGCTGGACGACCGAGAGCGCCGGTTTGCCGCGCCGCAGGATTTCGATCCGCCGCACCAGCAGCGCGCCGCCCTCCTCCATTCGATAACGCTCGACGAGCTTGTTGCCGTCGTCGTCCAGCGTCTCGATGACGTATCCGGCCTTCTCCCAGCCGGATACGCGGGACGCTTCCACCGGACCGACGCTGACGATCCGGTTCTCGCCGAAAAGGTACTCCTCGACGATCGCCCGATCGAAACTGATGAACAAGCCTTGCGCCGTTTGCGTGATGCGCAGCGTCGAGCCGGTTTCCAGAAAAATATGCACCAGCGAATTCCGGTTCGGCTTTGCTTGCGCCTGCGGCGCCATGCTCTTCGGCGGTATCGGTATCCCGCCGGCCGCTTCGCGTTCCGCGCGTTCGATCTGCTCGAGCCCCGATTCTTCCCGCAGACGCCATTGGCCCGACAGGTCAATGCCCGCCGGCACCACGGCGCTCTTCGCGACCAGCACTTCGTTGGTGCCGCAGGCTGCGAGCACCAGCAGCGCAAGCGGGGCGGCCGCCAGTGCGCGGGGACTGCTCACTCAGGCCGCATCCAGGAACGACTCGCAGGCGGCGCGCGAACTGCCGTCCTCGTCGCGCTCGCAAGCCGCCGCCACCGCAGACCGAATGCTTAGCAGCGCCGGCGCCATGTCATTGGTTTCGCTCCACGCCTCGAGCTTTTCCCCGAGCTGCGCGAGCTGTGCCTTCGGCCGCAGGAAGAAGCCGCCGCCAGCCAGTACTTCGTCGACCATGGCCACGGTCACGGCGCGGATCGTCGCGACGTCGTCGGGCGCCATTTCGAGCAGGCCATCCAGGTAATACGCGCCCCACTGAAAGCGGGTCGCCGGCCCGCTGGAAGTTTCCCAGCCCTTGCGCAGCCAGCCCAGTGCCTCTTCCTCGTGGCCGGCACGTTCCTCGATATCGGCGAGTGCGGGCATGTAGTAGTACGGCTGTCCGGAGATTTCGAGCTCCGCGAGCAACAGGTCTTTCGCAAGCTCGTCCATGCCGGCTTCTTCGAGCACGTTGGCAGCCGCGTTGATGATCGGCTGACGTTCGTCGGGAGCGGGCGTGCTCCGGTCTGCCCAGGCAACCGCCTTCGCAATTCGTTCCTCGAGTTCGGCCGACACCGGTGCCTGTTCGTCGTCGATGCGCTCGAATCTCATCCTGCCGGCCAACGTGTACAGCCGCTCGCGCTTGTACAGTGACTCGTCGGCATAGAGCTGGTCGTAGGCGGACAGGAATCGGCGGGCCAGTTGCGCGCGCTCGGGCGAACCCGCTTCACTGACGGCAGCCGTGAAGCGCGCGCCGCTGAATTCGAGGACCAGCACGTTGTCCCGGACGAGGCCGGGATCGGCGAGCACGCGGTTGAGCACGAGCTGTGCCTGACGCGCGGTGGCCGCGGGCAGCTCCGCTGGCTGCCCGCCCTCGCCTGCCGCGGCTTCCAGGGCGTCCAGCGTCGCGGACAGCCCGGCGAAGTACAGGATCGACCGCTCGCTCGCCATCGGTTCGGGGCAAGCTTCGTGCATGCGCCGGAATGCCTCCGGCACATCGAAGGAACCGAGGATCGTCTTGTCCTGTTCCCATGAGTAATAAGCGAGCTGGGTACATTGCGCTGGCGTCAGCGCGTCGCTGCCCGCCATCACCGACGAAAGCGTGCGGGCCACCGACGAGGAATTGGCGAGCGTGAGGTCGAGCACGGTGGCATAAGCCTCCATGTCGATGCCGCCCGGAATACGCGTCAATTCCGTGCCGTCCGGATCGAACACTATCATCGTCGGGTAGCCGCTGACGGCGAAGCGCTCCCCGGCAGCCTGCGCATTGGGCGTGTCTCCGTCGAGATAGACCGGCACGAACAGCCGGGAACGTTCGACGAATGCCGGACTCTTGAATACCGTGTTGTTGATCGCATGGCACGGTGGGCACCACACCGCACCCCAGTACAGGAACACCGGTTTGCGGTCGCGGGCGGCAACAGCGAAAGCTTCGTCCACGGTGCCGTCGAACCAGTCGATGCCGGCCGCGGCGCCGTCGCGCGCGGTCTTCGCGGCAACGGGCTTGTCCCCGCCGGCGGCGGCGAGCGTGCCGCACACTGCGAGGAGACCGAATACAAATACCAGCGCCTTCATGAATATCCCTGTGCGAAACCGCTCGAAAAATACACAAAATCTGCCGGTGGGGACAGTGACTCCATGCGTCCGGTGCAGCGGCGCGTCAGGCTGGCACCAGCCCCTCGCCGACGCGTCCGGCGCGAACCTTCAGGCGCCGGTCGGCCTGGATCGACCAGCCTCGTTCGTGCACCGAGTCCAGCAGGCGCCATTCCGCGATGCACGCCTCGTGCGTGAGTTCGACCATGAGCCAGCCGCGCCGGTCCGTTTCCATGTAGACCAGCCCGGGATTGAGTTCCAGCGTCGCATCGCGAACCGCGCCTGGCCGGCGCTCCGGCAGATACTCCGCGAAGCCCGGTGAACTGATCGATCCCGTCATGAGTTCCACCGCCACCGCAGCCTCGCTTTCGTCGGTGTGCAGGTTGGCAGCCAGCGAGGTATGCAGGTCTCCGCTCAGGATCACGGCATTGCGTGCGAGAGCTTTGAGGTCGGCCAGCAGCGTCCCGCGCGCGAATGGATAGCCGTCCCAGGTATCGAGCAACAACGGCGGATTGTCGCGGCTCGCGACGATGTAGTGCTCCAGTTGCTCAGGACTCAGCATCGATGGTTTGTCAAGATCCAAAAGCGGCTCGAGTGACGGTGACAGCGTCGGCGAGACCATCACCTGTTGTCCCAGGACCTGCCAGGTCGTCGTCGCCTCGCGCAGGACGTCGCGCAGCCAGGTTTCCTGGCGCGCGCCGAGCAGGCGCCGTTCCGGATCGTGCAATGCGGCAGCGACGGCTTCCGCCGGCATGCCGGGCTCTCCATCGGGCTGGCGGTCGCGGCCGACGATGCGTGTATCGAGCATGAGCAGAGTGACCAGGTCGCCGAACCGGAACTGCCGATAGATGCGCGTGTCCGCCTGTTCGTGCCGTGCGCGCACGGGCATCCACTCCAGCCACGCCTGGATTGCCGCATCCCGCCGCGCCTCCCAGTCGCCCTGCTCGTCGCCGTGATTTTGCGCGCCGCCCTTCCACGCGTCGTTGGCCAGCTCGTGATCGTCCCAGACGGCGATCAGCGGATGCACGGCATGCAGCGCCTGGAGGTCCGGATCCGTCTTGTACTGGGCATGGCGACGTCGCAGGTCGTCGAGCGTCACCGTTGCGTGCGGCGGGTCGGGAATTCGTCCGAGCGCCTCGGCGCGTTCCGTCGCGTAGTCACCCATGCCGTATTCATACAGATAGTCGCCGAGGTGCAGCACGGCATCGAGGTCGTCCTGATCAGCGATGTCGCGATAGGCGTGGAAATAGCCGTAGGGATGGTTGGCGCAGGACGCAACGGCGAAGCGCGCTGCCTCGACGTGGCCGGCCGGCAGCGTGCGCGTGCGGCCGACGGGCGAATGCACGACCGGGCCCTCGCGCGTGTCGACCGCGAAGCGGTAGTACCAGGCGCGGCCCGGCTCCAGCCCTGTCGCATCCACCTTCACCGTGAAGTCCCGCTCGCGGCCCGTGCGCACGTGACCCGATGCGATGACCTGCTGCAGTGCGACATCGCTCGCGACCTCCCAGCCCACATCGACGTCGTCGTGCGCGCCGGACACCCGAGTCCACAGGATCACGCGGTCGCTCTGCGGGTCGCCACTCGCAACGCCGTGCCGGAACGCAATCTCGCCGGATACGACCGGCCGGGGCAGAAGTCCGACGGCCGGCCACAACGAGCCGCCGAGCAGGCTTTGGACGAAACGTCGTCGCAGCATGGGTAGTCGCAGGTCACGACCGGGAAAATCGAATGTCCCGCATCCTAGCACTGCGCTAAGCTGCGGCAGTGACGAATTCGCGGCAAGACCGATGATCGATCCCGCCGAACTCGACCTCCTCAAGTCGGCGCTCGAGCGCCTCGAGCAAGGATTCAAAGAACTCCCCGCGGCCGCGACCGGCTTCGACCTGTCGCGAGCAAAGGCCGTGCTCGATGAAGCCGCGTGCCGCATGCAGGACAACTATCCGTACCACCATCCCCTGTATGCCGGCCAGATGCTGAAGCCGCCGCACCCGGTCGCACGCATCGCCTACGCGATGTCGCTGTGGCTCAACCCGAACAATCATGCACTCGACGGCGGCCGCGCCAGTTCGGCGCTCGAAAAGGAATGCGTTTCAGCGATCGGCGGCATGTTCGGCTGGTCCGCGCCGCTCGCACACCTGACCGGCGGCGGCACCGTCGCGAACCTCGAAGCACTGTGGATCGCCGGCCGACTTCGTCCGGGCCAGCGCATCCTGGCGTCGTCGCAAGCGCATTACACGCACGCGCGCCTGTGCGATGTGCTCGGGCTGCCGTTCACCGCGGTCGACGTGGATGCCGCCGGCCGCATGGACACCGGCCATCTCCGGCGCCTGCTCGCGGCGGGCGACGTCGGCACGGTGGTGGCGACGATCGGCAGCACCGGCCTCGGCGCGGTCGATCCCCTGCCGGCGATGCTGGAACTCGCCGCCGGCGCCGGTGCGCGCGTGCACGCCGACGCGGCGTACGGCGGTTACTTCGCGCTCGCCGACGGGCTGGCGCCGAGCACCCGCGCGGCCTTTGCCCGGCTCGGCGCAGCCGATTCGATCGTCGTCGACCCGCACAAGCATGGCTTGCAGCCCTATGGCTGCGGCTCAGTGCTGTTCCGCGATCCGGAGGTCGGGCGGTTCTACCGGCACGATTCGCCCTATACCTATTTCAGCTCGGCAGACCTTCACCTGGGCGAAATCAGCCTCGAATGTTCGCGCCCCGGCGCGGCCGCGGTCGCGCTGTGGGCGACGCAGCAGTTCCTGCCACTCGAACGCGGTGGCGAATTCGCCGCGATCCCTGGACCGCTGCCTGCACGCCGCACGCGAATTCCATCGACGCCTCGCGGAGGGCACGGCGTACCGGCCGCTGCTCCCGCCTGAACTCGACATCGTCGTCTATGCGCCGGTCGCCGCAGACGCCGCCGCCGTCAGCGCGCGCTCACGCGCAATCTTCGCGCATGCAGCCGAGCAGCAGCTGCACCTCTCGCTCGTCCAGCTGCCGGAGGCGTACGTTCGCCGTGCCCTGCCCGGCCTGGCCTGCAACACGGCCAGCGTGACCTGCCTGCGCTCCGTATTGATGAAGCCGGAACACGGTGAGTGGCTGGACCCGATCGTGGCTATCCTCGAGTCAGCAGCAGCACGAGCCCGCGCGTAACGGCGAGTCCCAGATAGAAGCAGGCGAAACCGCCGATGGTGGTGGCCATGAAGTACGCGAAGGCCATGTTGACCTCGTTGCGATGAATCATGGCCGTCAGCTCGAGCACGAAACTCGAGTAGGTCGTGAAGCCGCCGCAGAACCCCACAGCCAGCAGCAGGCGGTAGTGCTCGGGTATGAGCAAGGTCTCGTGCAGCGACTCTGCGCTGCTCAGGAAACAGGCGATCACGCCGATCGCGAAGCAGCCGAGCAGGTTCGCACCGAACGTGCCAAACGGAAAAGCCTCCGCCGTCTGCAACCAGGAACTCAGGCCGAAGCGCGCGAGCGCGCCGAAGGCTCCGCCAGCGCCTACCAGCGCACAACTCGCAAGCATTGATTGCATGTTTTCATTCTCCGCCGAGTCGTCCCCGGCAAGCCTGGTATTCCCGTTCGAAGCGCAGGACTATCTCCCGCGCCGGAAGGATGTCCGCGATGTTGCCAACGCCCTGCCCCGCGCCCCATATGTCCTTCCAGGCTTTGGCACCCTCGCGGTCGCGCTTGTCGAAATCCATGGCGCGCGCCTGCGAGCCGCCCAGTGCATCCGGATCGAGGCCCGCCCTCTGCACGCTGCCGCGCAGATAACTGCCGGCGACGCCGGTGAAGTAAGGGGTGTACACGATATCGGCCGCGTGCGAATCGAGGATCATCTGCTTGTACTCGGGGTCGGCATTGGCTTCGCGCGAGGCGATGAAGCGCGTGCCGACGTACGCGAGATCGGCGCCCAGCGCCTGCGCGGCCAGCAGGTCGCCGCCTGCGGTCATCGCGCCGGACAGAATGATGAGGCCGTCGAACTCGGCACGGATTTCCTTCACCAATGCGAACGGGCTCAGCGGACCCGCATGTCCGCCGGCGCCCGCGCACACGGCGATGATGCCGTCGACGCCCTGTTCGATCGCCTTGCGCGCATGACGCATGCTGATGACGTCGTGAAACACCAGCCCGCCGTAAGCGTGCACGGCCGCGACGACTTCCGCCGGCGGACGCAGGCTCGTGATGATGATCGGGACTTCGTGGCGCACGCAGACCTCGATGTCCTGCTGCAGCCGGGTATTGCTCGCGTGCACGATCTGGTTCACGGCAAATGGCGCGACCGGCTCGGCCGGGTTGCCTGCCCGGTACGCCTCCAGCCCCTCCTTGATGCTCCGAATCCAGTCGTCCAGGCGCTCCTGCGGGCGCGCGTTGAGCGCTGGGAATGCACCGATGATGCCGGCCGTGCACTGCGCGATGACGAGTTCCGGACAGGAGACGATGAACATCGGCGCGCCGATCATCGGCAGCCGCAGTGACTCTCGCAGCGATGCAGGTAGTGCCATCCAGACCCGGCCCGGTGAATCCTGTGCCCCGTGAAGCGGCCGCATGCTATCACAGCGCCGTGATGCGCTTCACATTTCGCCGCAGCCGCCGGTTGTTAGACTGGTCTGCATGGAAATGACGGAACACGAAACCGGTGTGCACGACCTGGCGCTCGGCGTCATCCATGCCCTGAAGATGGTGGACGTCAAGGCCTTGTCCTATGTGCAGCTGCGGCGCCTGTACGCCAGCCTGGTGCACACCTGCAATCTCGTCGACCAGGAAATCGTCGAGCGCTCCGGCATCGAAAGCCTGGGCTCGACCGTCCGTTTCACGCCGCCGCAGGATCGCGACTAAGGCACTCGCTCGCCGATCTCGATCGCCACTTCCGGCGATTTGGCCGGCTCGACCTTCGCGCTTCCGAACCAGTCACCCGATCCCTCCGTCGGATTGCCCGACGCGGACGCGCGCACCACGATCTCGAATGTGTCGAAGCCGGACAGGTTCCGTCCTGGGATCATCGCGTCGCGGTCGCCGAGTGCAACCTGTGCCGGAAGTTCCGCCAGGCGGCGCCGCGACACCGCGATCGGCGGCGACGGTTGCGCCGGGTCGCGTGCAATGACGAACACGCTGGCATCCGCCGGCAGAGCCGCCCGCGCCGCGGCGGAAACTCCGATGTCGACGACGATCACGTCCGCCACTTCAGCGCTTGCGCCGGTCGCCGGCGGGACGCCGCGCCAGGCCGCGATGCGTTCCGTCAGGATGGTACGGACTTCGGCCGGCGGATCGGTGTCGAGCAGCCGTTCCCAGCGGTCCGCCGCCGCCATCCGATCGCCGCGGTTGGCCGCGGCAATTCCGCTCCAGAACAAGGCCTCGGGATGGTTCGGCGCCAGCGCGATCGCGTTCTCGAACACCGAGATCGCCTTCGGCGACAACGGTTCCCCGCCGGCTCGCGCCAGTGCGACGCCGTAGTCGACCAGCGTTTGCGCATCCTGTGCTTCTTCGAGTTGCACGGCCTTCTCGTATGCCGAAACGGCGCCCTCGAAGTTGCCGAGCGTCATGTAGGAACGGCCAAGCATCTTCCAGCCGCGAATGTCATCCGGCTGCTCCTCGAGTCGCGCCGCGAGCGAGGTCACCATGGCGCCGACGTCCGGTTGCTCGCTCCGTCCCGCGGGTAGATCCGGGCTGCCGTTGAGCGCATAGACGCCGGCCGCGAGGCCGGCGACGAACAGGACCGTGCACAACGCGGCGACAGGCCGCCGGCGCCGGTCGCGGACGAAGGGCAGGATCGCAAAGCCCGCGGCCAGCAGGCACATCGTTGCAAACAGGAACCACAGCATCATTCAGCCCTGCGCGGCCTCGTCATCGTCGATGGGCAGAGCCATGCGGCGGCGGAGTATGGCAACCAGAGCTGCGCCGCCCGCAACGAGCAGGATTCCGGGTGCCAGCCACAACCACAGGGTCTTGCCAGACGCGCGCGGCCGGTACAGGGCGAATTCGCCGTATCGCGCAACGAGAAAGTCGTAGATCTCGGCATCGGTGCTGCCTTCGGTCAGCATGCGCCGGATCTCGCGCCGCAGGTCCGCCGCGAGGAACGCATTGGAATCCTTGATCGACTGGTTCTGGCACTTCAGGCAACGGACTTCCTCGATGATCGCTTCGTAGCGCGACTGGAGGTTCGGATCATCGAAGGCCGGCTCCGTGTCGATGGCTCCCGCCGCGCAGGCGACGAGCAGCAGGTACAGCGCTGCCGGCTTGCGGATCACTGCGCCACCGTGGGCGTCTCTAAGCGCGGTTCGAACTCCTGGTGCCAGATCGTCGAATCCAGCGGCCCCAGGTGCTTGTACAGGACGATGCCATTGCCATCGACGAGAAAGGACTCAGGGGCGCCGTACACGCCCCAGTCGATGCCGGCGCGGCCGTCGGCGTCGAAACCGGAAGATTCGTACGGGTCACCGTACTGATCGAGCCAGCGCAAAGCGTCGGTGCGGTTGTCGCGCCAGTTCAGACCGTAGATCGGCAGGCGCTTCGCGGTGGCGAGTTCCATCAGGAATGCGTGCTCCTGTCGGCAGCCGACGCACCAGGTCGCCCAGACGTTCACGAGCGACATCCGGCCGCGCAAATCCGCATTGCTCAGGCGGCGGTCGGGCTCCTCGAGTGTCGGCAGGTCGAACGCCGGCGCTGTTTCACCGATGAACGGCGACGGCAGCGCACTGGGATCCTTCCTGAGCCCAATGGAAAACACGACGATCAGTCCGATGAATGCGGCGATGAGAATCAGGTAGCGCAACATCATGCGCGCTCCGTCGCGGCGTGCCCGGCAGTCACGCGCGCCGCCACCGGCGTGCGGTAGCGCCGGTCGGTGGCCGCGAGGAGCCCGCCGAGAGCCATGATGAGTGCGCCGAGCCAGACGAAGCGCACCAATGGCTTGTACTGCACGCGCACACTCCAGGACTCCGGCCCGAGCGGGTCCCCGAGTGAAATCAGGAGATCGCGGTTCCAGCCCGCAACAATGCCGGCCTCGGTCATCCAGCTTTGCTGTACCTGGTACTGGCGCTTCTGCGGCCGCACCTGGGCCACGAACTCACCGTCCCGCCGTATGTCAACGACGGCTTCGCGGGCGATGTAGTTGGGCCCTTCCACGTTGAGCAGCTCGCGCATCTCGAACTGGTAATCTCCCGCACTCGCCGTCCCGCCCGGGCTCAGCGCCTGGTCCGATTCGATGTTGAATGCGGAAACCACGGACACGCCGAACACGAACACGCCCACACCGAAATGCGCGACGGACATGCCGAGCATCGAGCGGGTCAGCGCTGCGGCGCCACGCTGGCGACGCCAGGCGCGCCAGGGCTGCACGAGGGAACTCGCCATGATCCAGACAGCGGCGATCGTGCCGATCGAGAGCAGGAATCCGGTGGAGCCCCAGGCGACGAGCGGCAGGGCGATGCCGGCCACGAGCGCAATAGCCGCCGGGACGAGCAGAGGCCGGCGCAAGGCCGCCCAGGACTGGCTGCGCCATGCGGCGTGCATGCCGATGCCGACGAGAAACAGCAGCGGGATCATCGGCAGCGCGAATGCAATTTCGAACCAGGGCTTGCCGACGGAAATCTTGCCGGCGCCGACGACGTCCGCGATCAGCGGCGCAAGCGTGCCGAGAAAAACGAGCGCGGCGGCGATCACGAGCAGCACGTTGTTGAGCAGCAGAAAGGTTTCGCGGGACAAGGGCCGGAAGCCTGCATCCGAGTCCAGGCCTGGCGCACGGAATGCAAACAGGACGAGCGCCGCGAGCACGACGATGCCGAGGAATGCGAGGATGAAATAGCCGCGCGTGGGGTCGCTCGCGAAGGCATGCACCGACACGATGATTCCGGAACGCACGAGGAACGTGCCGAGCAGGCTCAGGGCGAACGCAGCGATCGCGAGCAGCAAGGTCCAGCTCTTGAACAGGCCACGCTTCTCCGTGACTGCGAGCGAATGTATCAGCGCGGTGCCGACCAGCCATGGCATGAACGACGCGTTCTCCACCGGATCCCAGAACCACCAGCCACCCCAGCCGAGCTCGTAGTAGGCCCACCAGCTGCCGAGCGCGATTCCGGTCGTGAGAAAGAGCCAGGCCACGATCGTCCACGGGCGGGTCCAGCGCGCCCAGGCGCGGTCGAGGTCGCCGCTCAGCATTGCCGCGACGGCGAACGCGAATGCAACGGAGAAACCGACGTAGCCCACATACAGGATGGGCGGATGTATCGCGAGCCCCGGGTCCTGCAACAGGGGATTCAAGTCGCCGCCGTCGATCGCGGCCGGCGACAGGCGTTCGAACGGGTTGGAGGTGAACAGGATGAAAGTCAGAAATCCGACGGACAGCCAGCCGAGCACGCCGAGCACCAGCGCCCGGAACTCGTCCGACAATTGCCGGCTGAAAGTCGCGACGGCAAGGGTCCAGCCTGCCAGTACCAGGATCCACAGGAGCACCGAGCCTTCATGTGCCGACCAGGTCGCGGACACCTTGTACATCGTCGGCAACTCGAGTTGCGAGTGATTTGCGACGTACAACACCGAGAAATCGTCCCGCAGGAAAGACCCTACGAGACAGGCGAAGGCGATCGCGACGAACAGGAACTGGCCGGTCGCGGCGCTGCGTCCCACCGACATCATGGCCACGTCTCGGCGCCAGACGCCGAGCATCGGCAACAGTGCCTGGCACAGTGCGAGCGAGAGCGCCAGGATCAGCGCGAAATGGCCGACTTCCGGTGTCATCCTCGGCTGCAGTCCTCGGCACCGGCGGCCACGGCAGTCTTGTCGGCTACGTGCCGGGCCAAAGATTCCTGGACTTCGGGTGCCGTGTAGTTCTCGTCATGCTTGGCCAGTACCTCGTCCGCGACGAACACAGCGGCATTCATGCGCCCGTGAGCAACGACGCCCTGCCCTTCGCGAAACAGATCCGGCAGCACGCCCGTGTACGTCACCGGCAGGTCGCAATGCAGGTCCGTTACGAGAAATCGAATATCCAGCGAGTCCTGGTCGCGCTCGACACTGCCTTCGACGACCAGACCTCCGATGCGGAAAGTGCGTCCCGCCGGATAGTCGCCCGCCACGACGTCTGAAACGTTGACAAAGAACATCAGGTTGTCGCGAAACGCCTTCAATGTCAGGGTCGCGGCCACGGCCAGGCCCGCCAATGCGAGTCCGACGGCGAGCATCCGTTGCTGTCGCGCCTTCATGCGTGATCCTCGAGCGCCTTGACCCGGACTTCCACGTCGCGCCACACGTTGCGATGGCGACGGCGTGCAGACCACTCGTTCCAAACGAGGACGAGCAGTGCAAGCCCGAACGACGTCCATACATAGAAGCCGTAGCCGCTCATTGCGAGATTGTCCGTCATCCTTGTGCTCCCTGCGGCAGGACGAGGTCGCGCACCCAACGTGTGCGCCGCTCGCGCTGCAGCACTTCGGAGCGTACGCGCTTGAGCAGCAAGGCGCCGAACACGAGCGTAAGGCCGACGATGTTCGCCAGCAGCGGGTACAACATCGCCGCATCCATCGCAGGCCCGCCTTCGTCGAGCAGGGTCGAAGTCTGGTGCAAGGACGTCCACCATTCGACGGAGTAGTGGATGATCGGCACGTTCACGGCCCCGACCAGGGCGAGCACGGCGCCCGCCTTGTCCGCTTTGGCTGTGTCGTCGATGGCGCTACGCAATGCCATATATCCTATGTACAGAAACAGCAGGATGAGTTCCGACATCAGGCGTGGATCGCCCCATTCCCACCAGGTTCCCCACATCGGCCGTCCCCAGATCGAGCCGGTTGCCAAGGCCAGGAAAGTGAATGACGCGCCGATAGGCGCGGCCGCGGCGGCCACCGCGTGGGCGAGTTTCATGCGCCAGACGAGGCCGATGCCGCCCGCAATCGCCATGACCATGTAGGCAAACATCGACAGGTACGCAGCAGGTGCATGCACGTAGACGATGCGAAACGCATCCTTCTGCTGATAATCCGCCGGCGCGAAAAACAGACCCGCGATCGTGCCGTAGATCAGGAGCGCATACCCCGGTATCGCAAACCAGCGACTGAGGGTCGTCGCCAGGCGATAGAAATGCGGGGGCGAAGCGAGCGGGTGCAGGTATTTCCACATGGCGCAGAATTCTACTCGTTACCGATTCGGAGTGCGGCGGCGGTCGCGAACGGAGCCAGTGAAAGGGCCGCGAATGCATACGCCGCGAGCGCATAGATGCCGGTCGCATACGGGTCGCCCGCCGCCGCAAGCGACACGGCGCGAGTGCCGAAAATGAGCACCGGCATCGCGATGGGCAGAATGAGCAGACTCAGCAGCGCTGTGCCCCTGTGCAGGCCGACGGTCAGCGCGGCGCCGACCGCGCCGAGCAGGCTCAGGCTCACCGTTCCGAGCAGCAGGGTGACCATCAGCACCAGTATCGTGCCCGCGGGCAATCGAAAGCTCAGTGCGAGCAGCGGGCTCAGCAGCACCAGCGGCAGGCCGCTCGTGAGCCAGTGCGCGGCGGTCTTGCCCAGCGCAAGGATCGTGAGCGGTTGCGGGCTTACCAGCATCTGTTCGAGGCTGCCGTCCTCGTGATCCGCCAGGAACAGGCTGTTCAGCGACAACAAGGTCGCGAGCAGTGCCGCGACCCAGAGCACGCCGGGTGCGGCGAAGCGCATCTGGTCCACGCTGGGCCCAACGGCCAGCGGGAACAGGGTGCAAACCATCGCGAAAAAAAACAGCGGGTTCAGCACATCGCCGGGCCGCTTCCAGGCCAGCAGCACGTCCCGGCGAACCGTGGCCAGCATGCCGGTCGCCAGGCCCGGCATCGTCTTCAGCACGGTGCTCATTGGAGCAGCACCCGTTGCGTCGGCACGTCGATCGGTGCGGCCTGGTGTGCGGCAAGCATGCACAGTCCGCCGCCCCGCACGTGCTCCTGCACGAGTTCGATGACCAGGGTCCGCCCTTCGCGATCGAGATTGGTGAAGGGTTCGTCGAGCAGCCACAAGGGAGCATCGGCGAGCAGCATCCGTGCCAGCGCCACGCGCCGCTGCTGGCCCGCGGAGAGCATACCCAGCGCCTGCTTCTTCAGCCGCAACACACCGAGCCGTTCCAGCGCTTCCTCGATGTCGCGCGTACGGACCGGCCGCAACGACGCCTCGAAGCGCAGATTCTCGATAGCAGTCAGGTCCCTCTTCAGGCCGGTGCGATGGCCAAGCCACACCGTTGCGCCGAGATAGTCCTGACGCTGGGTGCGCAGCGGTTCATCGTTCCAGAGCACTTCGCCGTCCTCTGGTTCGAGGATTCCGGCCACCACCTTCAACAGGCTGGTCTTGCCGCTGCCGTTGCGGCCCTCGAGGAGCAACAGTTCGCCGGACGACAGTGAAAAGGACAGGTTCGCGAACAGGCAGCGCTCGCCACGGATCAGGAGCAGGTCGTCGGCGACGAGGGTGTCCGTCAAGGCGTCGTCTCCGAACACGGGCAACAGCGGTGTAACATTGCAAGAAACCTTTTAAATGTCAAGTCTTTAACAGATTTATTGAATGCCAAATCGAGCACCGACGTGCAACCTCGCGGAGCCCCGCCACCGCGCGCTCCGGAATTGAACCCGAGCGCCTGCGAACGTAGACTGACCGACCCGGCCGGATTTGTATACCAGCGTGCAGGCCGGAAAGCGCATTTGACGCTACGCGAATCGCAGATCCGCGACGTGGAGCGAGTTCATACTTATGGACCTGGCGTCGGCCGGACTCAAGGAACAACCGTTCAGGACTCACGGCAAACCGCTTACGGTCATCCCGTACGCGGCGCACCGGGCCGCGGTGGAAGAGCTCGAGAGTGCACGCAGCTATCCGATCGGCGTCACGCTGCTGCAAGGCCCGCCGCTCTCCGGGAAGTCGACCTTGCTCCGCGAATTCGTCGGGCGCCTGCCCGATGACGTGACCGTCGCGCTGGTCGACGGATCCAGCTTCAAGTCCGGTGCGCTCCTCGAAAGTGTGCTGCACCAGTTCGGCTACGACGTGGACTACAGCTCGACCACCGAGCTGAACGCCATGCTCAGGGTCTTCTGCCTGCAACAGGCGGCACGCCAGCGTCCGCCGGTCATCATAGTGGAGAACGCGCATCTGTTGAGTCCGAGTGCAATGCTCGCTGTTTCGGAACTCGCCGCGCTGCAAACGCGGCAGAACTGCGCAATCAAGCTGTTTCTGGCGAGCGACCGCCCGCTGCTGCCGTTCCTCGCCGCAGAAGCCTACGACAAGGTCGAATTCCGGGTCACGCGCGATATTCACTTGCATCCGCTGTGCGTCGAAGAGGCCGCCGGCTACCTGCATGCGAAGTTGCGTGCGGCAGGATCGCGCGCCCCGACCTTCATACTCCCGCAATCGGTCTGCAATGAAATCTGGCATGCCTCCGGTGGCTGGCCGGGCGTCATGGACCGCATTGCCCTCCTCGCACTTGCGAGGTCGGAAACCCTGCCCGTGCCGTCGTCCTGCATCGAACACCCGGTCGTCGCGGGCGGGACCTGGGAGTCGCCGGCCGACGGAGCCCGTACCGGTGTGGCAGCCGAGGTACCTGTGCTTTACGTGTCGCGGGACGGCGCCCTGTTACAGGAACTTCCCCTGCACCAGTCGCGTCTGTTGATCGGGCGTTCGGAACACAACGACCTTGCCATCGACAGCCGCTTCGTCAGCCGCCACCACCTGCTGCTGGTACGCAGCGCCGCGGCCACGTTCCTTGATGGACCTGAACAGCACCAACGGCACGTACGTCAACTCGCGGCGCGTTTCGAATCACGTCCTGATGGACAACGACGTCATTTCACTCGGCCACTACCGCATCAAGTACACGGACGCGCATGCAACACAACGCAGCACGCTCGAGGGGACGGAGTTCGCCGAAACGGCGATCATGAAGTCCCTGGACGACATGCGAGCGCTGCTGGCGCGGGAGAATACGGATGTGATACCTGCGCCGTCGGAGAACCTGCCTACCCTTGGCGGGTAGCGGCTGTCAGCCGTAGAAGTGCTTCTTGAAGTGCTTGCGGCACATCGACACGTATCGATCATTGCCGCCGATCTCGATCTGTGTTCCTTCCTGGATGGCTTTGCCATGTTCGTCGAGGCGCACCGTCATCGTGGCCTTGGCACCGCACTCGCAGATCGCCTTGAGTTCGTGGACGGTATCCGCCCAGGCCAGCAGGTACTTGCTGCCTTCGAACGGCTCGCCCTGGAAATCCGTGCGCAGCCCGTACGCCAGCACCGGCACGCCAAGCTTGTCGGTTACCTCGGAGAGCTGAAACACCTGTTCGCGACTCAGGAATTGCGCCTCGTCCACCAGCACGCAATGCAGCGGCTCGTCCTCGATGTGCTTCGCCACAATGGTCAGCAGGTTGTCGTCACTGCCAAACCTGACGGCGGGCGCCTCGAGGCCGATGCGGGAGGTCACCTTGCCAGCCCCGTAGCGGTCATCGACTTGCCGGCACCATGACGAGCGTGTTCATGCCGCGTTCGCGGTAGTTGTAGCTGGACTGGAGCAGCGAGGTCGATTTCCCCGCGTTCATCGACGAGTAATAGAAGTACAGCTTGGCCATGGCGCTATTGTCGCACCGAGGCCGCGAGACGTCACACCGGGCGCTTGCGGCGAAACGGTATGAGCTTGCCCGGCACGCGGAGCTTGTCGGGTAACTGCCCGACGCGACAATGTGCACAAAGATTGGTGATTCGGCGCGCGAAACTGATGACCTGAGGCACCGGGGTCACCGTGCCGTTCTGCAGGCACTGGCTGCAGATCACCAGGTTGCTCAGGTTGTTGAGCAGCCGATAGTCGACGTTTCCGTTGACGTTCGATGCCATGTCCGGTCTCCATTACGCGGAAACCAGATTCTCCACCGCGTGGGAACGGCACGCAGCCTTGAACGTCTCTTTTGCGTGGAAACTGTTAACCAGTCCACGACGTCACTGTGAGCCAGGTCGCAGCTCTTGGCCGTCCGCAGGCGATGATAGTGGTCCAGTGATCGAATCAGTTTGACCGCTCAAAAAGACTTGCTGGTTTCGATAACAAGTTGGGCCTCGCGGATGTTCTCCGGCCCATCGAGTGGGTACGCCAGGTCTATGTGCAGCATTCGTCCGGAAGACGAGTGCGGACTGGTGATGCGCAGTCCGACCCCAACGTCTCGCAACAGGCCCAGAGCAGCTTCGGGAGAGCCGGTCACGTCCCACACTTTCCCGACATCGACGAAGGCTGCAGCCCCCACTCGGAAAAGATGAAACGGATACCAGTCGGAGTAGAAACGCTGCTCCACTGTTAGCAGCGTGCTGGCCTTTCCCGCCTGGTAGCGCACCGGGTAGCCGCGCAATCCGCTGTCACCCCCAAGCGCAATCTGTTCATCGGTATCAACATTTTCACCGAGGCTCGTCTGTAATTCCGCGTACAGCAATCGTCTTGTCGCTTGGCGGTGATACCAGCGTATGCGGGCATCGATCCGAAAGCTATCCGGATCGCGCACTGGCCGGCGTCCATGCATTGTGCCGGACACCAGCATCGTATCGCTGGCAGAGAATTTGTAGCCTTTCTCCAAATCCAGCCCATAGAGCCATGTGTCGTCTTTTGAGCCGAACATTTCGCTGGCGTAGCCCGCCTTGATTGCGATTCGTGAGCCCAGAAAGCGATCCTCGACCCGTTCGATGTTGTCCGCGTTGCGTGCCATTTCATATCGGTTATATAGCCACTCCCATGCCACGAACGGATAGACGTCGCACCGATCGACTGGCGCCTCAGCTGGCCGTGGTCCACCATCAAGGCCGGAGAACGCGGCTTCATCGTAGCCAACCCCTGCGATAAGGCGGGTGACGCGATCATCGCGTAGTCCGTCTGACCAGCCGTAGAAGGCCTCCGCCCTGTTCGCTTCGTGCCGGACTTCATCGTAAATCTCGCCAAGCTGGTAGAGAGGATCGATCTGATCGAAGTTTTCGAGATATATCCCGCCAGCTCGGCGCGCATCCATCGCATAGAACGGCTGCTGCAGCCGTAGGCGGTACGCTGCGCCATCACTGGCGTCAGCAGCCCGCACGTCGATTTCGAAACGGCTTGTGCCAATCTGGCTGTCGTGATAGGCGAAGTAAGTCTCGTCGCGCTCCAGTTTCGATTTGTAGCCAAACGCAATTTCCGAGCCAGTTCCCAACAAGTTCGATTCCTCGATTTCCAGGCCGCCCGTGCTTACACCGCCCTTTCTGGAAAATGATATTGACGGCATCAATGACCAGGTGTCTGCGGTAATCACGTCCAGGTCAACAGCACCATCCGCGAGAGCGATCGGCAGAATCTGTGCACTTTTCAAGAAGTTATTGGCTCGCAGACTTCGCTCCGCCTCTGCGATCTTGTCCACGGAAAATGTCTCCCCGCTTCGGACCAGGAGCTGCCGCCGAATCACGTCATCGCGAGTTTCCAGGTGCAATGCGTTGATGACCCGGTAGAGCGTTCCGCTTTCGGCAGGGTCGCCAGTGTCGAAGACATCGCCGTTTGAAATCCGGATATCGCCGATTACTGCACTCATTGCTCCCAGTCGCTCAGGTGCAAGGATGTCACTTTGATCAACGTTCGTCCCAAAAGCGGGTTCCGGCAATGCAGATTCAGCATCGACGACAACCGTACTAATCATACCGATCAGAACTATGAAAAGCGGGCATATCTGCTGCTTGTCGCCATGCATCCTGCATGCACCTATTTACGGCTCGTCAACACGGCCGTACGACTTTTCAGTTAGAAAGTTTTTGTCACCAGGTGGGGTGGATTTCGCTGCCATAATTTCGGTCCGTTTTGCCGCAAAAATGCCGATCTGTTTGCCGCGATACGGCATTGAAAATAGTGTCGTGCAATCGGAGATATCTTCGATCCTTTCAAACTTCAGTATCGCCAGCCCGTCAGGATGCGCGCCGAACCAGGCGAACAGCTGGCCGGTCTCCGGACTGTCGAGCGGCTCTTGGAGCCCGGCGAGAAAACTGATTTCACCCCGGTAGGGCCGACCGTAGGCCCAGTCTCGATCTGGATGATTGGCAACAAATTGCGCAACTGGGCTCAGATCAAATCGTTGGAAAAGGTCTGCCCGTACCGCATACAGTTGCAGTGCGACCACTGCAGCAACCAAACTCGTGGCAATACAGCGAATGGCCAGACCGGAAACGCAACTCAACAACCAGGCCATCGCGATCGCAAGTCCCGGGAGTAACGGCATCAGGTAGTGCGGCTGTTTGCCGCCGATCAGCGAGAAGGCGATGAAGGTTGGTACGAGCCAGCTAGCCAGAAAGCGCAGGGAATAATCTTTGCGGAAACCGGTGCAGAGTGATGGCAATCGGCGCCATGCTGCTGGAACCAGCACCCACGGCGCGCCGAAGAGCGGGAGGAAAGGCAGATAAAACCAGATCGGTTGCGGATGCGTATACTTCTGTCCACCGGCAATACGATCTGCCGTCTGTTTCCAAAGCAACGCCCACGCGAAGTTGCTGTCGGCATCGGTGAGCATCGGGAGCAGCCACGCAAGGATCGGCACCAGCGACACTGCAACCGCTGCGAGGTTGCCGAGGTACCAATTTCGGTTCCTCATGATGTCCGCACTCCATAGCGGCCCGAACAAGACAGGGAACAGAATATAGAGATAAACGACCGGACCCTTGGTCAGGACGCCGCAACCGAGCAATAGACCGAGACCGACAAGTGTGAGCTTGTGCCCTGTTCTCGCGTACTC
This sequence comes from uncultured Pseudomonadota bacterium, assembly GCA_963775455.1. GTDB lineage: Bacteria > Pseudomonadota > Gammaproteobacteria > Steroidobacterales > Woeseiaceae > UBA1847. Next base: position 229,488 of record CAVZIU010000001.1, read on the forward strand.
GTGCAGACAAACCAGCGCACCCAATACCCATGCGGTGAGTACGGTGTCGAACATGATGGTCGACCCATAGATTGTCAGGGGCAGGCTTCCGACAATTACGTAGACGATGTGCTTTCGGGCGGGCGGCAGCAGTCTATTGCATAGCACGGTGGTCAAATAGACGACAGCCACCGATGCCGCGATGGCGGGAATGGTTGCCGCCAAGCGACTAACGCCAAAGATCGCCCAGCATGCATTTATCAGCCAGAAGAGCAGGGGCGGCTTGTGATAATAGGGCTCGAAGTTGAGCGTCAGCGGCGCGAACCAGTCCTGGCGCACGAACATTTCCCAGGCCACTGCCATGTAGCGTGTTTCATCAATCGGTAGAAGCGGCCGCGCGGCAATGACGACAAGGAACAGCCCGGCAAATGCAATAAGCACAAACGCGGTCTCAATTCCAGACGGCGTATTCGAATTGATTTCGGGTCGCTGCCTATGCTTATGCACGATGCTGCCCTGCTTTGAAACCAGAGTGATTACCGACAACCAATTGTCCGTGTTGCTTTGCTACCGGTTACGGCATCAGGTTAGAGCAACATCGACAGCGAATCCTTCGTTGCTGTTAGCACATCCGTATCAAGCATCCATCTGCGTCAAACTGATTGCCTGCGAGTCAGCATCGTTGCGAAGGATTTTCTGGAAATCCCGATCTAACGGTACAGGCTGCAGAGACAATTGACGGCCAATGGCTGTGCAACAATGCGGAAACTGAGGTCGACAATCATGGAGCAAAGCAAACAGGCCCCGGAGATCACCGTAGTGATCCCGGTTTACAATGAAAGCGGCAACATCCAGCCCCTGTCGGACGAAGTGCGGCAAGCCCTGACTGGGCGCATGGCGTACGAGTTGATATTCGTCGACGACGGCAGCATCGATGCGACCGGCGACGAAATCAGGGCGGCCGCCCTCTGCGATTCGCGTGTCGTTCTGGCTATGCATTCATCGAACCGGGGCCAGAGTGCCGCGGTGCGTACCGGCGTTGGGCAGGCTCGCTTTCCGATAGTCGCGGTACTCGACGGAGATGGTCAAAACGACCCACGCGACATCCCGAAACTCTATGCTCAGCTCCTGGCGGCAAGTCGCTTGCAACTGGTCATCGGCAAGCGCGTAAGTCGCCGGGACTCCCGACTGCGACTTTGGTCGTCAAAAATCGCAAATACTGTTCGCGCGCGCCTGCTTGGCGACGGTATCAGCGACACCGGTTGCGGCATAAAGGTGTTCTACCGCGATGCGTTTCTTGCGTTGCCGGCGTTTGATCACATGCACCGCTTCTTGCCGGCATTGGTGCTTCGCGATGGCGGCATGGTGTATGCGGTTCCCGTTAATCACCGTCCTCGCCGGCATGGCCAGTCAAAATATGGTGTCAACGATCGTCTCTGGGTAGGCATTACGGACATCCTGGGCGTCATGTGGCTGCAAAAGCGGCGGCTCTGATCTATGCACCCGATGACAGCGTGGTACCTGCTCGGATTCGTCGGGCAAACTTTCTTTCTTTCGCGTTTTCTCGTGCAGTGGCTTGCAAGCGAACGGGTCGGCAGGAGCGTATTTCCCGTTGCATTCTGGTACCTGAGCCTGATCGGCGGCGCGACGTTATTTTTGTATGCGGTACATCTTCGCGATCCGGTATTTATCGTCGGGCAATCAACAGGCATGCTGATCTATTTGAGAAACCTGTATTTCCGCTTGCGTGAGAAGGACGAACCCGTACGACGGGAATCCAGTGCAGGCAACTGATGTCTAGACGCTAATTATTCTTGAAAAGTCCTATGGCGGTGTTGCTATTGGTGCCCGGGGAGGGACTCGAACCCTCAAGGGATAACTCCCAGCGGATTTTAAGTCCGCAGCGTTTACCGGTTCCGCCACCCGGGCCGGACATGCGCTTAGCGTCAGCTAGCTTACCATTCGCTCGTCTCGAGCTCGCTCCTTGACAGCAGTAACTTTCGGGGGTCCCATCTGTCCAAGCGGACCAGCCGGAGGTCGTGATGTTGCAACTCGATGCGGGGCTCGAGTTCTCACACTTGCTTGCGGTTTCCCGAATGTTCGCAACGGCGGCCAGGTGGCAAGCAGCGCCCCGGTCGCGCGCGGTGACTCGGTCCTGGCCGAAAAGAATCTTGTGCGGAACTGCGAGGCAGGCGGCTTCCAATACCCCGCCGACGGGTCACCTGTGTTTATCCCTGGCGCGCAGTAACAAGGGGCGTTCGGGAAGGGAACGAAAGCCACCAGGCCAGAACAAAATGTTGGACGATGTGAATGAGCTGACGACGCGGCCCATCACTGAATTGAAACTGGGTAATGGAGGCTAGGGTCGGAATCGAATAGCGACCTATCCATTTGTATCAGAAAAGAAACTCCTCGGGGGCGACAATATTACCCCCAGAACTACCCCGACCACGGCGCCGGCTGAACTTCCGACGCGAGCAGTGCGGCGCCAGCGTATGCGGACCGGCGATGTGCCACAAACGGCCGCCAGCCCTGATCTACTTGGAAGCCGGCTAGGTCGTTGCATTCCTGATTACTCAGCCGGCGAGCCGGTACCAGGACGTGCTGGCGCAACTCCACGCCAACGCTGCCGACACTCGAGGCGATGATCCCTCCAGTTTCCGGATCAGGCCGAGCCTGCCTGAGCAGCGGTCCGGTTCCGTACCACGCTGAAGGCCGCGCTCTTCGCGGCCTTTTTTGTGATACTGCGCGCATGGTGACCGTGACCTGCAAGCCGCGCTAGTCTCAATTTTGGTTCCGGGATGCAGTGGAGGCTCTGACCGTAAAATCTCCGGTCCGCTCACGATTGCGTGAGATCGTTCTTGTCTGCTGCTACCTCGAGGCATACTTAGTCGAATGGCTTCAAGACGTCGCCTTCGACCGGTTTCGGCAGAAATACGATTCGCCAACAACAATCCTACCTGAGCTTTTGGGCAAATGGCGCGACCTACCGAGGGCCGGTAGTGTCCTAATCTGGCGGACGCCTTGCTCCGAGCGCCATACTAACGATCAAGCCTAGCCCTCCAATGGCTATCAGAGCGCCCACCAGCAGCGCCATAGGACCAAAGTGAGCGTTCCCTTCATTGCGAAGCTCGATGATCTGCCGCAATTAAATCGAACTCGGTGTCGAAGCGCTCGAGGTCCCGGCCTTCCTGCTGGCTTATTTCGTCTATCTGCTGTTGTGGAAACACCATTCCGCCGGTCTCGTGCTTCGAGTGCGGCAGTGGACGAAAGCCCATCGGAAACAGATTCCGTTGCTTGATCTCGGCCGGCGTCATCTCCGCCAAGCGTTCCCAACTGACGCCTTCAGCTAGCTTCACACGGATGCCCTTCTGTACGGCTTTGCGGCCGCCCGACATCATTACATCGGACGGATTGTCGGAGAGGTTGTAGCGCTCTTCGAGCAGGCTTTGATGACGCGCGATGAATTCCGCCTTAAGGGCGCTTTCCTCCTTGAGCACCGACTCCGCGGTTTTCTTAGCAGCAACAGGCGTATAGCTGTCCGACGAGTTTGTACCGTCCTGCGTCGCCGCCGGGGTAGCCGAGAGGACCAGAGCCAAAAAAAGGAACGCGGACTCAATGGGATTCCGGAGCAATTGATTCATCGCACAAATCTCCACGAAAGGACTCAATCACGCGACTAGTTCTTTAGGGATGTTGCCTCCATTCTCTGCGAGTTTCTGCAAGACGGTCTTATGAAGCCATATATTCATCTGCGCAGAATCACTCATCTTTTCCTTCGGGTACCCTAGTTCGGTCGCAAGCTCTTTTCGCGCTTCGAGGCTGCTATCCAGGTCCAAGAGCTTCAGTAGATCCACAATTGACATTTTCCAGTTGAGCTTCTGCAAATTCGATGCTGCGAGACTTTCAAGTTTCGCGACGACATCGACCCGAGAAATGCCGGGCACAGCAGATTTTGTCGCAGAGGCCGCCGGTGGTGCCGCAGTAGCGTTAGGACGGGGCGCGGGATTACTAGGGGCCGCAGTAGCGGTAGGGCGGGACGCGGGTTTAGTCGGTTCGGCCTTTTCACCAAAGCCTAGTTTATCGAGGATTGAACTGAATAGACTCATTGCCAACTCCTTTCGGTGGTGTGAGAAAAACCCGTGTATTTGATTAGAGGTTCAACGACGAGCAGCTGCACTGCGTTGTGCCTTTTGTGCCTTACGGCGCTGCGGGGCTTTGGCCGCATCCGGTTCGTCGGCCGCCTCGGCAATACCCATCTCCGCTTTCAGTTCGCTCTTGCGCTCGAGAATCTCTTCGCCCAAAGCTTCCATGTCGAGCTTGGCTTTCTTGGCCTTCGGAAACATCTCGCCCTGCTCTTCCTTGACATGGTGGTTGATGTATTCGCCCAGCACTTTCACCTTGGCGGCATACGTCTCATCCGACGAGTCCAAGGATTGAATTTGCGCGATTAGGTCCTTGGCGGTTGCGTGTTCAACTTCGGCCTCGTTGAGCAAATCCTCATCGTCGATCCCCTTACGTACGGCGGGATAGAAGATCTCTTCCTCCACCGTTGCGTGTATCGTCAGTTCAGCGCAAATGTGCTGCGCGACCTGTTCCGCCTCTTCGTCGGATTGTTTCTCGTGTAGGCTCTCAAATTCCTTGAAAAGCTTTTTCACTTTGTTGTGATCCGCAGTCAGGATCGCGATCGCGTCGGCTGAATCAGATGATTTTTTGCGTGCTGTTGCCATGACGTCCTCCTCAGAGTGGATTAACAGGATGGTGGTATCCTCATGTGATTCGGCACCGATCAGGGTGTCGGTGCCTCGCCAGATTTGGCGAGATCTTGCGCCATTTGGAAATGCCCTTTAATCATTGGCAGCGTCTTCGCAGCGAACGCCTTGACATCGGCGTCCGTGCCGTTCGTCGCCTGGTCGGTGAAAAGAACGACGTCAGCCTCATGATCTTTGACCCCCGCTTCGGTGATATACAAGCGATCGAAGTCGGGGCCCTGCGCCGCTTCGAGCTTTTTCAAGAGATCCTTTTGCTTGGCATCGGGTTCTTCCGGAAGCGTCACGCCCTTCGCCTGCGCGAGCCGCTTGAGTTCTTCACCCGCCTTGCCGTGGTCTTGAACCATTTGCCGACCAAATTTCTTGAGCTCGCCGTTGGTTGCCTTCGAGGCTGCGAGGTTGCCTGCGGTAACCTCCAGGTGCCCGCCGTGCGCCGCCTTCGTCATGAAGTCCTGGTCCTTACTGGCGATCGTTGGACTAGAGCTTTCCTCAGCAAGCCCAAGGGTAGCTACACCTATCGGCGAAACTATAGAAGCGACTATTATCGATCTCAGAATGGCGTGCATGGATGTCTCCTGTCGAAAAAGTCATTTGCGTGGATACTTTGTGATCTAGCCGTCCACTCCAACCGTCCGTTTAGGAGTTCGACTTGGCCGACGCGCGGACCTCGTCATACTTCCTCGCGGCCTTCGACGTAGCGGACTCGGCCGTGCGAACGCTCACTTGGCCCAGGAGCTCGTCCTCCGTCTCGGTCGGCGGCACCATCGCACCGAGCGCGGCGCCGATCGCGACCCCCAGGCTTCCGGCCAAGAGCGGCTGCTCGCGGTAGAACTCCGCCAGGCTGTCCCGGGCGTTCTCTGCGGAGTGCCTCATGCTGTCGGTCCTCCCGTGAATCCGGTCGCCGACGGCGGCAGCCCGTTCGCGGGCCTTCTCAGCGGTATCGCCGATCTTGTCCTTCAAGCTCTGCCCTTCCGAGCTGCTAAAGGTGTCAGGACCGCCCGGTGCGTCCGAACCGCTGAACGCGTCCGAGAGGCCGTACCTGTCGTTGTACGAATCATTGCTATAAGTATTGTTGGGACCGTAATGACGCAGGCCGCCGCTCTTGTTTGACAGCATCATCCATGAGATGCCGACGCTCGTCAGAATCAGCGGCATTGGGTTGTTTTTCACTTGGGCGCCGAGGTTACGGCCAAATTCTCCGCCGTGCTCGCGGGCCATGCCAAGCGCCTGATCGAGGAGTTCGCCCGGCGAGAGCCGATCCGACAACTCGCTCGCGGTCCGGCCGACGCGCGCACGTGCCTCGTCGACTTCGCGCTCCAGACGTTCGGGACTCTTGTTTTCGTCGCTCGTCAACGGGTCGTCGCGGCCAAGCGTGTCGCGGCGGCACAGGGTGTCGTCCCCGCGAAGTGGGTCATCGCGGCGAAGGTTCTCGTCGTGGGTCGTATCGATAGGATTAGTCATCGGGTTGCCCTCTTCAATGTCTCCGTGTCCTTTTTCGCGGATTTGATGGTGCGATCCGGTACCATCGATTGCGCGCTCATTTTCGATTTCGCCCCGCGCACCAAGAGGTAACCGACAATGAGAGCTGCCGCGCCGACGATCAGCGCCGCGAGCCACGGGTCCACGACGGTGCTGAGCCCGTACACGGCACTCAGCAGCAAAATCACCAGACCTGCCATGGCGATGGCCCCGCCGGTAGCGGCCGAGGCGACCGAGGTCTGTACTTCGGAAACGTTTTCCCGTACCTCGGCTTTCGCGAGCGCGATCTCCTTCCCGAGCAGGTCGGAGAGATCCGTGGCAAGGTTGCGGATCAGATCGGGGATTGTTTCGGCGCCGCGCTCGAGGTTGGCCACCGGTGACGCTGAAAGTGGCGTATTGCTGCGATCCTGTTTCATGGCGAGTTCCTCCCGTCGCCGCTGCGCGCCGCGGCCGGTGTCATGTACGGATCGTTCTTGCCGGTCTCGGGACGGCTCAGCCCTCTGCCGGCGGCGCGATCCTCGTTCCGGTCGTCCCTGTCGAAGCCCTCGTTCCGCTCGGCCTCGAATTCGTTTTCGGACCGATCCTGGTGCTTCCCGCTGGCCTTGAAAAAGCGCGACAGGCCAAAGCCGACTGCGACGCTCCCGAGCATGAACAGCGCGGGATTCTCGCGCGCAAGACGCTTCGCATCGTCGGCCAGCTCGTCGAGACTGCGGCCCTCGAGGTGCCCGGCCGCCTCCGCAAGGCGGCGGCTCATCTCCCGCGTGTAGCGGGCGAGACCCTGGCGATCGTTATCGTCGAGAGTCGCAGCGGCGGCATCAATGGCATCGGAAAGCGCATCCGCTTCCTCGGCTAGGCGGTGCTGCCCGGCCTCGGCTTTCTTCCGCGCCTTCGCGCCCACTTCGCGCTTTGCATCCTTAATTTCCTGCTTGATTTTTTGCTGGGTCGTCCCGTCGCCGGCCTCTTCGGGCCGGCTGTCCGCGCTGCGGCGAGCGGGATCGGATTTCGATGTTGTCATGACTTGCTCCTCAACTTTCGATGGGCTGCTCACCAATTGAAATGGCCGTGGTTTGGGAATTTTTTCTTGCAAAAAGCAGGCCAAATGCGAGAACGAGTGCCGGCGCCGGGCTGCGAGAAGTGGGGAGGAAAAAGAAGGTAATTCTTGCAAGGTCTCGTGAAAGTTGCCGCGCGGCTGTAGGCCCCCGAACGCGCAGGACCAGACCGAGATCGACACGCGACCACCTTCGTCCCGATTCGACATCTTGCTCCGTCGGCGGCGGCAGCACGTCCGGCTATAGCTCTCGGCAAAATTGGCGCGTGCACGCGTCGCCCGCCTGGCGCTGTATTGGAGCGTCGGTTTTCACGGCGACAGCACTGCTGATCACAAGCGAGAGAGCCGTGCGAAGCCGCGTGGCACGGAACTTGCTGTCGAAACGCAGGAGCCCGCGCCAGAGCGGGAATCACCCAGTCGACGAGAGCGCGAAATACAGGACGCTAACTCCGGAGGGGCCACTATGCGAATGCAAGCTCGCGGTCCGTACGACCGTTACAAGGCGCCGGAAGAAGTCGCGGCAGAGAACAAGCTGGTTGCCGAACTACACGCGCGCTGGCGCGACAACACCCGCACATTGATCTCCGCTAACGGCTATGTCCTCGCGCAGCACGACGGCAAGCTTCCCGGTGTGAAACGTCGCAAGCTCCCAATGCCGAAGATCTATTGCCAACGGGATTACACGGCCGGTGAAGCTATCCAGCGGCCTTTTGTTGTACGGGTGGCCCGTGGCAGCCGTGGATAGCGGAATCGAGGCCCGACACCAGCAAGGGTTAAACCCAACTTCAAACGTGGGTTTGAGGAAGTGTGCATGAGTGAGTCTCTGGAGGATGTGGCAGCAATTCGGCAGATTATTCTAGAGCGGACAGTGGCCGTTCGCGCCAAGGACGTTCAACGAATTTTGACGAATCATGATCCCTCGATCCAACTTTTCGATGTAGTTGATCCTCTGGTCTACTCGGGCTTGGAGAGCGTAAAGGAGCGCATCGACGAGTGGCTTTCGCTCTATGAGGGTCCCGTCGATGTCGATATTAGCGACTTGCAAATCGATGCAAGTGGCGAGGTTGCGTTTGGCCACTACCTGTACCGCGTGTCGGGTACATTGAAGGATGCAAATAAGGTCGATATGTGGGTGCGCGCCACCGGGTGCTACCGAAAGAAGGGTAGCATGTGGATGCTCGTGCATGAGCACCAATCTGTGCCCTTCGACCCCGAGACCGGGAAAGCATCCCTCGATCTCAAGCCCTAAGGTTGCGACCGCTCCTGGCCCATCGCGCTGAGATGCCCGCATAATTCAACTCGAGCATGGCTGGGCTGGACTTTGTTGTGGAGGCCGCCGCCCGATTTCTTAGGAGCAAGTAAAGATGGCTGTAATTCACAAGCAAACGTCGCCAAAAAAAGTCGCCGCAATGTCGCTTGTCGTCGTTAGCATGTTGTTGAGCGCATGCGGTGGCGAGAATACGGGCTCGAATGTCTCTGCTTCAGGCGGCGAGGAATCGACCACGACAAAAGTCCTGGAAGCGGGCGCCAATGTGATGCAGGACAAAACTCCGCTGCAGACATTGAACGCTTATATGGACGGATTTCACTTCTATAACGGCGATATGAAGGGCCAGATGGAGGCGCACCACTACTGTGGCCATCTGAACGAAGATGTGATGCAGTGCGTGGTCTTCGATGGGAATAGCGATAACGCGAAGATAATGGGCGTTGAGTACATAGTATCTCGGGCGCTTTTCGAAAAGCTGCCGACAGAGGAAAAGCACTTCTGGCATAGCCACGTGCACGAGGTCCGTTCGGGTCAGCTAATCGCCCCCGGCATCCCCGAAATAGCGGAGCATGAGTTCATGGAAAAAATCGCCGGCACTTATGGCAAGACTTGGCACACCTGGCACACCGACCGCGGACTCGAATTGCCGCTGGGTATTCCGATGAATATGATGGGCTTTACTCAAGACGGGCAAGCTAATGAGCAGATGGTGGCCGATCGCGATACGCGCTTTAACGTATCCAGCGAGGAAAACCGCAAGAAGCGAGCTGACATCAGCTATCCGCCGATTGATGTCGGGGCCGATGCATGGCAGAAAGGCAATGCTGTCCAGCTGAAGAGTTCGCGATTAATAGCAGGCGAATCGCCGCACGCCAATGCGGATCACTAGGAGCAGCGATCCAGTCGTCGCTTGGCCATGGAATGCAACCGCGGCGGTTTCAGTCGCGGTGCAGATAAGCGCGCAGCGCGTCGAGCGTTCCGTTCCGACGGTGTCGAGCGGCAATCAATGCGGCCAGAGTTGCGGCCCCGAGCGCCAAGGTAGCTGCCGGATGTTTTCGCACCTGCGTATAAGCGCTGCTCTTCATCATGTAGCCTTTCTGGTCGCCGAGAACGTGTCCCCCATCGCCCGGCTTGTGTAATGCCTCGTCTTCGCGAGGAGGCCGAGTGCGATCGACTGCGCTCAGGAAGAACATTTTGTCGAGCAATTTATCCGCCGCATGCGGCATCAGGCGCACGAGGGAAATGAACGACGCGCCGGAACCGCCAATAACCAAGTCTCGTGTCCTGTTTTCGGCGGCATGCAGGATTGCATTGGCCACGACGTAAGGGGAATACACGGGTGGAGGCACCTTGGACGCGTGGTCCATGTAATTTAGCGCGTTTCGCCCAAATGGTGTTTGAATGCCACTCGGTTGAATCAACGTCACGCGATTCGCGGCGTCACCACGCCGCGGCAGACTAAGGACCAGCCAGCGACGGCCTACCTGACGACGAACCACCTTACGCTCTAGAGCTGGGAGGACAGAAGCGCGGAAGTGTGTTCCACAAGCTTCTCCTGCCAAGGACGTCTGAGCCACTCATCGTGGCTGATACGATGAGAGTCTTCGAGGTCGCGCTCAAACACCGCGGTGACTTCCTCGGCAAAGGCTTGGTCGTAGACGTTAAGATTGGCCTCGTCATTGAGGCGGAATGAACGGTTGTCAAAGTTTGTCGACCCCACGGACACCATGCGCCGGTCGACCACGAGCATCTTGCAGTGAAACATAGTGGGGCTATATTCGTGGATCTCCGCACCAGCCTCGAGTAGCTCACCCCATACAGCTCGCGAAGCCTTGCGGACGACTTCCTTGTCTATATGCGTACCGGGAACAATGATGCGGACCCGCACGCTGCGCTCCAGAGCGAACCGGATGGCGTGCCGCATAAGGTTGTCGGGCACGAAGTAAGCCGCTGACAGGTCAATCGTGCGCTCCGCGGCCGTAATTGACATCAGATACATGAGAAGCATGCTGTCGCCACCGCCGCTTGGTGAGCTTGTAAACACTTGAGCGCGCGCATCCCCCACGGGCTCGAGTGCGGGAAAATACTCTGCGCCCTGGAGCACACGCCCAGTCGTCTTGATCCAGTTGTCTATGAACGCAGCCTGCATTTGCGCCACAGCGGGACCTTCCAGGCGATAGTGAGAATCTCGCCAATGTTCTGACGACTCCGCGTTACCTGTCCAGATGTCGGCAATGCCGACGCCTCCGGTGAACCCGACTTGACCATCCACGATCAACAACTTGCGGTGAGTGCGATTGTTCATTCGGCCAAGGTTGTACCAGCGAAGCGGATGAAAGCGTTCCACTTTGACGCCTGCCTCGATCATCGTCTCGAGAATCGAATCGTCCATCTTCTGGCCGCCCACCCAGTCGATAAGCACTTGCACGTCAACACCTGCGGCAGCGCGCTCTGCCAAAGCGACAGCGAACTTGCGCCCGATCTCCCCCGACCAGTAAATATAGGTCTCGAAATTAATGGTTTGACGGGCCTCGCGCACCGCCGCTAGCATCGCAGGAAAGATCTCGTCGCCGTTTTCGAGATTGGTCACCCGATTACAGTCGATGATAGGCGGGCCGAGCAGGCTGCTTAGCTCGCGAAGGAACTGAGGGTCGTCAATTCCGTAGCGATGTTCGAGCTTGCGTTCGATCTTCTTCTCGCCGCCGACAAAGTTTAGTGCGACTACGGTCACGAGTACCGCGATCAGGGCGCCTAGCGTTATGGAAACAATCATGGGCTCACGGCTCCGGCGCATGCGACGAACAGTTTGGACAATCAGTCAATCTCCAACCTCCAAACGCGGCCTCAGAGGCACCACCGGTTTAGACCCCCACCCTTAGGGCGCCCCGTGACGCTGGACTTCGACGCCGGTCTTAAGCGCCGCGAACCCGTCCCAAAAAACGCATCGAACCGTTCCGCAATGAGCTGTGCCTCCACTTCGCCGACTCTTGGTTCTCGCCCACCCCCATAGCTGCTGAATCAACTCGGGCGCAGTCCGCGCTGAGCGGAAGAAATTTGGCAGGATGCCGAAGCGGCCTGCTACTTCGGTTTCAAAGCTATTCGACGGCTCTTGCTCGGTTTTCATGTGCGAGTTCGCCGATCTCCGCCTTGTAGTCTAATCATCGCGGGGCTTTTGCTCATCAGTGCTCGGTGCCCGTAGACTTCGCAAGGTGCAATACGTTTACTCCCGATTTACACCGTTTCGTCTGCCGGTTGAGCGTCGGCTTCTGGCCTAATGTATTGAAAAACTCGTTCAAGTAAAGCATCGATGCGATAATCATTTTGTGCTGATCGTCGGAGCGATTCTCGATGATGGGCAGCAAGGAGAAGCCTCGATGGCCGCGGATTCATCGTATACATCATACGTATCGCCGATCGGAAATCGGCCTAACGGAGGCTCTGCGATCCAAATAGCGACAGTGACCCAGGCTTACTCGTGGATCACTGTCCCTTGCAACGGACGGTCTTGCAGCGGACGTAAACATGCGGCAGACACCATCAGCGTAGTTTTTAATACTTCTTCGTCGCATAGGAATTTGCCGACAAGCCGAGCGGCCGGTATCGGTCAACTTCCGCCGCCGGTCTGATACACGCCGGTCTGATACACGGGACGCCCGGCTCAGAACGGCCAGAAGCGACCCCCTCGGTGCTGCGCCACTGCAACATCAACTCAAATCACCGTGCCAATGGCTAAATCCAAGCAAAGAACACGCGCACCGGAAAAACCTCGTGCAGGTTGCGCCGATCTTCTTGGACAAGCGCACAATTGAAGTCAGCGCGCGACATTAGCGAATGTGTCCGAAATTCACGATAAAGCACGGACCCTGCCCGCCGTTGCACACTGGTCGGCAACGTCGTGCAAGGTCCGCCCTACCTACCCAGGCTGCTATTGCAAGGTGCGCTCCCAGTCAGCGATCTCGCGATCAACGTCTTCGCGCGACTTGCCATAGCGTTCTTGAATTTTTCCGCTCAGCTCCTGACGATTACCTTCGATTTGGTCGAGTTCGTCGTCGGTGAGTTTGCCCCACTGCTTCTTAACTTTACCTTTCAGTTGCTTCCAATTGCCTTCGATAATGTCTTTGTTCATGGTTATTCTCCGGTTTGATGAAGTATCGAGCGACTGCCGCCAGTAGACTGCAACATCTATGCCACGTGGCAGCATCGGGGCCAATCTTTGGCCTTCGCCGTAATTCTTCGTCGCTGAATCGAACGATCTCCCGCAAGAAGACGGCTTGGGCCAGATCTCTTTCGCTTGCCCTCACGGAATTCTCACGCTGATACGCCAACTGTTGCCGCGGACGGCAGGAATTACCCGCCCCAACCCTTCCAGTAGGTCAACGACAAAGGTCCCCGTTGCAGTTCGCAATTCGCAATCCATGTCTGGTAAGAATTCCAACGTCGATTGAAGTTAATTCTCGGCATAGAGAAAGGTTGCCGCTTCGAGCAGCGCGTCGCCCCCGATTTGGGGATGGCACAGTTCTTGCGGCATTTCCCTACCACCCGCGTCTCCAATGAATCCTCGGGAGCGAACGACAATGAGCAAAAACGCAATTGAATTACTGAAGGAAGATCACAAGAAGGTGAAGGCCCTCCTCAGCGAATTGACCGAAACGACGAATCGTGCGGAGAAAAAGCGGCGCGAGCTGCTCGAGAAGATCGAGCTGGAGATGCTGATTCATGCCCGGATCGAGGAAGAAATCTTTTATCCGGCCTTCAAGGACGCCGGTAACTCGGAATTCTCGAAGTTGTACTTCGAAGCTCTGGAAGAGCACCGGACCGTAGAAGAAATGGTGTTACCGGACCTGAAAAAGACTCCACCGACCAGCGATCAATTCTCCGGGCGTGCCAAGGTCTTGAAAGAGCTGATAGAACACCACGCGGACGAAGAAGAGCAGGACATGTTCAAGAAGGCCGCGAAGTCCCTCAGCAAGGAAGAGCTGGTCGCACTCGGCGAGCAGATGAGCGACCGCAAACTGGCGCTGCAGCGGGAGATGTCTCGGGCCGCCTGAACGGCTCAACCCGCCGATAGATTTGGTAGCCAATAGGTAAACAACGTGAAGGGGATTCACCCAGATCACCGAAAGGAATCCGACAATGAGTCTATTAAGCTCAATCCTTGACAAGCTAGGGTTCGGTCAAAAGGCTGAAACGAGTAAATCCACGCCCCGACCAACCTATACTGCGGGTCCGCCGACAGCCCCGGTTGATAAAGCTGCTGTGGTGGGCATTTCGCACGTCGATGTCGTCGCGAAACTTGATGGTCTCGCAGCATCGAATTCGCAGAAGCTCAACTGGAAAACGTCAATTGTGGATCTTCTTAAGCTCCTAGGCCTGGATAGCGGCCTCGAAGCGCGAAAGGAGCTTGCGACCGAATTAGGATGTCCCAAGGAAAAGATGGGAGATTCTGCGCAGATGAATATGTGGCTCCATAAGACCGTACTTCAGAAGCTCGCAGAGAATGGAGGAAACATCCCCAAGGAACTTCTCTGATAGCAGCGAGACGGAATCTTCTGGTTTCCCAGCAATCCGCGTCAGCAGATCATGATCCGCCTCTCCAGCAATTTCCGAAGGCGATGGACTTGTCCGACGTGCATCAGAACCGGCTCAACGCAGTTGCACGACAACTGAACGAACGGCCGCGAGAAACGTTACAATTCTATTCGCCGGCAGAGAAATTTGCCCAATGTGTTGCGGCGATCGATTGAATCCGCAGCCACTTCCGGTCAATCGTCGCACTTTAGCTCCCTTGCACCAGAAGCTGGCGGACAGGTTGCATCCTGCAAGCCGCGGACAGATACGTCCGGCGGCCAGTGCAGTGTTTTAGGTAGCTGGCGCGCCGTGAGCGAGCCGTCTTGTCTGTTACCTATGTCCTCGGCCCTTTCCTTACGTATGTCCCCGATCGTTCAATCCGTCCCGGGGCCTCCATCGATCAAGAGGGGGCCAGGCCGCCACGTCTGGCTGCAGCACCTGCCGGCCGGCCAGGTCCCTTCCTGGAGGTCCCGGTCTCGACTACATACTGGAGCGTTTTCCCTTGGGCGAAGCCCTGCGCCTCTGTTCAGCGGCTCTGGCGAATGCGCCGCGACTGACCGGCTGTTCCTGGGCCTCTCGATGCCGGCCTGGGTTCTCATCGCCCTGGCGGTGCTCGGCGGCGGCGTCTGGAACAACCGGCGCCGCTGAAACGGCGCGGCCGAGCGGCTACCGTTGCGCGGCCGCGAGTTCCTTCTTGCTGATCAGGCTGTCGGCATCCGTGTCGACGCGCTCGTAGGCTTCCGCGAGCGGGGGCAATTTCTTCGCTTCGGTGGTGCCGATCACGCCGTCGCCATCCGTATCGAGGGTCGAGAAATCGACCTCCTGCAACAGGTTGGTGGCGGCCGCCCGGTATTCCGTCGGGCTTACATTGTTGTCGTCATCGGTATCGACATCGTCAAATGTTTCCTTCAGCGACACCGGCATCGCCGCGGCTTCACGCTCGCTGATCACGCCGTCTCCGTTGATGTCGACGTCCTCGAATCCCAGATCGGCGATGCGCATCGTGGCGGCCTTGTACTCGTTGTCGTCGATGCCGCCGCTGCTGTTGGTGTCGATCCGATTGAAGTTCTTCGCCAGGACGGGAATCGACTGAGCTTCCTGACTGCTGATGACGCCATCGTCGTCACCGTCCAGGTCGCTATAGGCCGTCGCGAGGGGGTTGTCGATACCCCTCAGAGTCTGACAGCCGGACAGTGCCGTCAGCGCTGCGGCGACACACAAATACGTTTTCATGAGAGCCTCCAAAAAGTCATTTCTGCTAGCGGCGTTACCGGTCCGTCGAGTTCGACTGGAAGCGGGTATACGACAGAGCTAGCAAGAAGTGTGCCAATCGTCCGCGTGTGTGCGGCCAGTACGCACCGTCGTCACGCGCGTGAGGGTGTGCAGGCGGGGAATCGGGGTAGGACGCGGCGGAATCAAGCGCGCGCACTTGGTCGGCAAGTGTAATTTATACGCGGCCTGCAGTGATTTGGTGCCGTTTCCTGCAAAAGCTTCCGATGACTCGAGGGGACATCATGCCTCCGGCGGCCGAAGCAACAGCAACTCCAGTGTCCTCTCGTACATACGGCAGAGATCTGCCACGTCCGCGACCCGCACATGCTCGTCGATCTTGTGGATGGAGGCATTCACCGAACCGAGTTTGACGACGTTGCTTGTCGAACAAGAACAGGGGCTTCTCCGCCCGGTGAACCGCCCCAGATATTCCGGCCCATTGGTGTGAGTCACGAAACTCATGAGCTGATCTTTCTGTTGTTTGTAGGCAGAGTCTGGAATCGAAATGCGATCTATGCCGTTGGTTGATATGAAATACTTTGATACCCATTACGAAATACCCCGAATAATACCCCAACCAAGACATCGCTGACCGCCGCGAGCACGCCTCTGCCCGGCACTTTGTATGCAGGTCGCGCTTTGCATAGCGAGCACGATACTTGCGCAGTTTCCCGTTGTCATATCAACCTGGGAGCTCATCTTGTAGGAGAATGCCAACGCACCTTCCGGAGCGAACATCTGGGGACTGGACGCCGTGATCGTCATGAGTGTCGTACTGCTGGCGACTATTTTCACGGAGAAATCGTTATCACAAGTCGCCGCCGCACCTCCTCTGGCGCCACACGAGTCCCGAGCGTCAAACCTGATGCTCGCGTTGGAGTTGAACGTCGCACTCGGGATGAGCTGGTGGCCACTCGCTGCGAACGTATCCCGCTTCGCGCGCACGCGACGCACCGCCATGTGGGGGAGCTTCATTGGTTATGTTCCTGTCGGGGTGCTCGCGCAGATGGTGGGGCTTACTGCCGCCCTTGTCATGGGCAGTTCCGATCCGACGCAATGGATGCTGCCGATAGTCGGTCCGTTGCTGGCGGCCGTGCTACTCGCATTTATCTGCTTCGCCAACTTGACCAGCATCGCCGGAATGGTCTACGGAGCCGTTCAGACGTTCGCGCAGCACTTTGGGCCGCGTGTCCAGCAGTTCGGCTGGGCCAAGACAGCCGCCGTCTGCCTCGGCATCTGTGGCATATGCGTATTCTTCACGGAAACGTTGCTTTATGACCGTTTCTTCGCCTTTCTCGCTTGGACACAAGCCGCGGTCGTAGCCGCTGTTGGCGTGACATTGGCGGATTACCTGGTGCTCCGCGGCCGTCATATCAGCCTGTCCGCGCTGTACGATGTCGAAGCAAACTCGCCCTATGGCTACTGGCACGGCATCAACTATATCGCGCCACTAGCCCTGCTCGCGGGGTCGTCGGTTTACGTTTTGATACTCAATCCGGTGACTTTGGATGGTGCGCTAGTGTTTCCATACGTAGGCGCATCAATTCCCGCACTTCTCGTGGCCATTGGTACGCATGTCGCGCTCACCCGCTGGCTCATTATTCCGGCCGGCAAGGGCAGCTATCCGGACCGGCGACGCGCTTTGTCTTCGCGGCCAACGGTGGCGTCCTGAGGCGCCGAGAAAGCGTCTTCGATGCCTAAAGCTTGAGGCGAACGTAGTGCCACGAGCAAGGAAAAAGCAAAGCCGCGCCAAACCCAAGGAAGAATTCTTGAGGTGCCGGCTGTCAACGGACGCTACGGGACGCTCCGGACCATTATCTGTGCGGATTTCTTGGAGTTTTGCCGGGAAGCGGGACGTTTTGGGACGGCAAGAAAACAGGGTAATGGAGGCTAGGGTCGGAATCGAACCGGCGTCCACGGCTTTGCAGGCCGCTGCATGACCACTCTGCCACCTAGCCGCGGGGCTGCCCGCCGAGCAGGCGTCGCAGTATACAGTCATCGTCGCTACGGTCAATTTGCAGGCCGCGCTCCACCGGTGTCAAATAATCGGTGCATCGCATGCCCGTGTCATCCTGGCCGCCAATGAATCGTCTTCCAAGCCTTTTGCTCCTGTTCTGTATCTTGCCGGTGTCCTGCATCCGAGCACCGGCGCCTGGCTTCGGATCACCCGAGCGTCTCGTGGTACCGGCGACGGGCGACAGCCTCGGGCCGCGCCTGACGGACGGGAACGGACAGCTGCTCCTGAGTTGGATGGAACGCCGCCCGTCAGGTGCCACGCTGCGTGTGACCGAACTCGGCCCCGAAAGCTGGGGTCCCGCCGTCGACGTCGTGACCGATCCCGACATGTTCGTGAACTGGGCCGACCTGCCCTCCGTCCTCGCGATGGTCACAGAGGTGGGAGCGAACTCGAATTGGGCAGCGCACTGGATGAGCCGGCGCGGCGAACAGGCCTATGCCTACGACGTACGCGTGGCGCAAAGTGCGGATAGCGGTGCGACCTGGTCGGAGCCGGTTACACCACACACCGACGCTACGCCGACGGAGCATGGTTTCGTGTCCATGTTCGGTTCGCCGAAAGGCGTGGGAATGATTTGGCTCGATGGCCGGCGCACGCTGCTGCCGGCGACGGACGAGGCTGGGTCGAACGGCACCAGCTTGCGGGCTGCAGTCGTCGCGCCGACTGGCAAACTCAGTGACGAACTACAGGTCGACGAGCTGGTCTGCGACTGCTGCGCGACGAGCGTTGTCGCTACGAGCGGTGGTCCGCTCGTAGCGTACCGTGACCGCACCGCCGGAAACTTGCGCGACATTGCCGTGACTCGCTTCAGCAACGGACGCTGGAACCCGGCAGTCCGTGTCGCCGACGACGGCTGGATCGTGAACGGCTGCCCAGTCAACGGCCCGGCGGTCGCAGCAGCCGGTGAGCTCATCGGCGTCGCGTGGTTCACGGCAGCGAAGGCCGAGCCGAAGTTGCGCGCCGCTGTATCACGCGACGGCGGCAAGACCTTCGCCGCTCCGCTCGAGATCGACGCCGGCGCGGTGGCCGGTCAAGCCGACATCGTGTTCACAGGACGATCGTCTTTCGTCGTGAGCTGGCTCGCGAATGCGGGCGACGGCTATGAGATCCGCCTGCGCAGCATCGACGACCACGGCACGATGAGCGCGATCACGCCGATAGGCCGTACGCAGACCGGCCGACAGATTCCGCAGATGGAGTACCGGCAGAACGCGCTGATCCTGGCCTGGACCGATACCGACGCCGGCGTTTCCGCGATCGTCAGCGTGCGCGTGCCCGTCGATTTCAGGCCACAGGACGAATAGTCCGGCGCGTCGGCGCTAACGGGAGCACGCGTAACCAATCCTGCTTGCGCTGAATGTTCCGCGATTGCAGTATGTCCCTTGTCCAGCGACCGAGGAAATATTCGTTTGAGTTCGCGCATCGCCCTGCTCCGCGGCATCAATGTGGGCGGCAAGCACAAATTGCCGATGAAGGAACTGGTGCGCGTGATGGAAGCCGGCGGTTTCAGCGACGTCCGAACCTATATACAGAGTGGCAATGTCGTGTTCCGCAGTTCGGCCGGCCAGGCAAATACTTTGGCTCCACTGATCGAACGGGAGTTCGGTTTCGCGCCGGCGGTGTTCCTGCTCACCGCGGCGGAACTCCGAAAGGCGATGGAGCAGAATCCTTTCACTGCACGCGAAGGCAAGCACCTGCATTTTTTCTTTTTCGACTGCGAACCGTGCTCCGTGGATTTCGCCCTGCTCGATTCGCTCAAGGCAGCAAGCGAGGACTATCGCCTGCTGGACCGCGTGCTCTACTTGCACGCACCGGAAGGCATCGGCCGATCCAAATTGGTGGAAAAACTTTCCAAGGCATTTCCGGGCGTTACGATGACCGCGCGCAACCTCAATACCGTGAAAATGCTTGCGGAGATGGCAAGATGACTTACGAGACGCACTGTGCACGTAACGTGGGGAGCAAAGACGCTCTGGCACGGCAGCAGGTACAATTAACCTGTGAAACTCAATGGGAGAAAGCCGTGGGCAAGAAGCCCAGGACCGGCCGAACGCCGGACCTTCTGCGTAAGAGTGGGCCAATGCGTGACCGCAGCAAGTACGATCGGAAGCGGCGCCCCGGCGAGAGTTCCGATTGGGCGCAAAAGACCGATCCGCTTCCATTCGATGAGGTGGCCGCGGAAGAAAAGGATCAAAGCGCCGGGACTACTACAGAGAAATGATGGATCTTCGTAACGACTTCCTCAAAGTACGACGCAATAGAAGCAGTCGAAGCACAACGAAGCTACGACTGCTTACCGCCGCCCGTCACAGGCCGGCGCGACTTCGTCTTACTTGATCACACTTCCCGCAGCGCCCGACGCCCATGCCATCGGCGCGATGGTGTTGACGCTGTCAGCGCTCTTTCTGTTCAGTCGCCAGTGGCTCTCGCTCGAGTCGTCCGGACTCGTGACGATAACCGCATTGATCGTCGGTTTCGAGCTGTTCCCCTACAGCGGTGCCAAAGGGCCGCTCGGCGCGAACGACTTTCTGGCGGGTTTCGGCAATCCGGCGCTGATCACGATCGTTGCACTGCTCATCTGTTCCAAGGCGCTGGACGTCACGGGCGCATTGCATTCCATGACGCGGCAGCTTGCCGGATTCTGGAGCAAGCAACCGCGCGCGGCGCTCCTGGTCACCATGTTCGGCGCGGCGGCGGCCAGCATGTTCATGAACAACACGCCGCTCGTCGCCATGGTGCTGCCGGCGCTGATTGCCATTTGCCTGCGCACGCAGACATCGACAGCGAGCGTGCTGATGCCGGTCGGCTACGCGACGATCCTTGGCGGCATGGCGACGACGATCGGCACGTCGACCAACCTGCTCGTGGCGAACCTGGTTGAAGATCACGGACTGCCGCGCTTCGGCATGTTCGACTTTGCGTTGCCGGCCATCATCGCGGGCTCGGCGGGTATTGTGCTGATTTGGTTCCTGGCACCCTACCTGCTGCCTGATCGCACGGCACCGATGACCGATACCTCGCCGCGACTTTTCCGCGGCGTCCTGCAGGTCGGCGAGAAGAGCGTTGCGGCAGGCAAGACCCTGGCGGAGATACGGACACTGACCCAGGGCCGCATGCAGATCGAACGCATCGAGCGCGGCGAGGACCTGTTCGTGGCTCGATTGCCAACCGTGGTATTGCGTCCCGGCGACCTGCTGTACGTACGCAGCCAGTCGTGGCAGCTCAAGGAATTCGAGATGCTGCTCGGCACGCCGCTCAGACAGGATAACGGGCAGACCAGCGCATCCGAAAAGAACTGGCTCGAGGACAAGACGCTGCAAAGGCTTGCCGAAATCGTCATTACCTCGTCCTCACCGTTGTACGGGCAGACCGTCCGGCAGTCGCCGTTGCTTGCGCAGTACGGCCTTTCACCGATTGCCATGCACGCGCCGAAAGCCGACGCCGATAACAAGCCGGACGAACTGAGCAAGCTCGAAAACCAGAAACTGCGTATCGGGGACGTCGTCCTGGTGCAGGGCGAGCCGGAAAGTATCAACGACCTCAGGCTCAGCGGGCAGGCGCTGGTGCTGTCGGGCACGATCGACCTGCCGCTCACGGCCAAGGCGCTGCCGGCCAGCATCATCATGAGCGGCGTGATCCTGGTTGCAGCGTTCGGCATCCTGCCCATCATGGTGACCGCACTGATCGGCGTCGTGCTGTGCCTCGCCACCCGCTGCATCCGCTGGCACCAGGTGCGCGCCGCCGTCGATTCCAACCTGGTGCTGATGATCGTGGCGTCGCTCGGCATGGGCGAGGCATTGATGCAGACGGGCGCGACGGCATGGCTGGCCGGCCTGTTCGTGTACGTGGCGGGCGACCTGTCCCCGGCGATGGTGCTCACGGTGCTGATGCTGTGCGCGGCGCTGCTGACCGAGGTCGTCACCAACAATGCCGCGGCGGTGCTGTTGACGCCGATCGCCTTCGGCATCGCCGAAGCGCTCGGCCTGGATCCGAAGCCGCTCGTGCTCGCCGTGATGTTCGGCGCCAACATGAGCTACCTGACGCCGCTCGGCTACCAGACCAACGTCATGGTGATGAACGCGGGCGGCTATCGCTTCAGCGATTTCATCCGGCTGGGACTGCCATTGCAGATCTTCGTCTGGGCATCCATGTCCTGGCTGCTCGCCAGGGGCGTGGGGATCTGAGCTGCAGGCGATTTACTTCCCTTCATCGCAATAACACGCATTGCGACGGCGGACGAAGTTCTCGCGGGCCACAATACGAGCGTCGTTGACGATGTGGTCGTTCGCAGATGGACTTCCGTACCGCTACCGTACTAATGAAAAAGCCACTTCAAGGAAGTGGCCTAAGTCTTTGAAAAGATTGGAGCGGGAAACGAGGCTCGAACTCGCGACCTCAACCTTGGCAAGGTTGCGCTCTACCAACTGAGCTATTCCCGCGCTGAAGGATCGGCAATTCTAGTCGCTGGAGGGCGACTGTCAAGTCAGGTCCCGCGCCGGGTCTGCACCACAACCTCAGACCATCCGCCTTAGTCGGGACCCATGTCCCGCGTCATCGAGGGCCACGCAGCCTTCAGGTAGATGAACATCGAATAGATGGTCATCACGGCCGCGATGATGAGCAGCACGTACCCGAGCTTGTAGACGTCGATGCCGAACATCTCTTCCTGGTAGACCATGAAGCCGATGCCAAGCATCTGGAACGTCGTCTTGATCTTGCCCGACATGTGTACCTGGACATTGGCCCGCTCGCCCACCGTCGCCATCCATTCGCGCAGTGCGGAGACCGTGATCTCACGGCCGATGATAATCATCGCGATGACGTCTTCCCACAACCGCGACTGCTCCTGGACGAGCATTACCAGCACGATGACGACCATCAGCTTGTCCGCGACCGGGTCCAGGAACTCGCCGAACCGTGACTGCTGGCCGTAGCGGCGCGCCACCCAGCCGTCGATCAGGTCCGTGAGCGCCGCGATTGCGAACAGGATGGCGGCGATGGGCCGCGCATGGGGCAACGGGCTGTAGAAACAGATGACGACGACCGGGATTGCCGCAATTCGAAACAGCGTCAACAGGTTGGCGAGGTTGAGTTTCAAGTGGAGGGCGCTTGGAGTTCGTTATTCAACGTGCAACTCATTGTATATGGTTTCGGCCAGGCGGCGCCCGATTCCGCGGACCCGGCACAGGTCGTCGACGCCTGCACCCATGACACCCTGCAGTCCTCCGAATTGGCGCAGGAGTTCGCGGCGCTTTTTTGGCCCGAGCCCGGGAATGCTTTCCAGCGGCGAAGTGCGCCGTGCCTTGCCGCGCCGCTGCCGGTGTCCGGTAATCGCGAAGCGATGGGCCTCGTCGCGGATCTGCTGGACCAGCAGCAGCGCAGGCGAATCGGGCGGCAGGCGGATCGGCGTCTTGCGGCCGCTGACGAACAGCTGCTCCATGCCTGGCTTCCGGGCACGTCCCTTGGCGACGGCGACGACGCGCAGCCAGGCCAGCTCGAGTTCGGCAAGCACCGTCTGCGCTTCTGCAAGTTGCCCCTTGCCACCGTCCACGAACAGCACATCGGGCACAGGGACTTCGCCTTGCTTGACGCGTGCGTAGCGCCGCCGCAAAGCTTCCGACAGGGCCGCATAATCGTCGCCTGCCGCCGACGGCGTGAGATTGAATCGCCGGTAATCACTTTTCATCGGACCTGCGGCGTTGAACACGACACAGGACGCGACCGTCGCTTCGCCGGCAGTGTGGCTGACATCGAAACACTCCAGGCGCTCCGGCGATTCCTCGAGTTCGAGCAACTCGCCGAGTTCCCGGAACTGCCGCTTGAGCGTGGCATTGCTGGCCAAGCGCAGGTTCAACCCGTTTTCGGCATTGGTGCGGGCCATTTCGAGCCAGCGCTGGCGATCGCCGCGCACACGCGAGCGTATCCGCACGCGGTAGCCGCTGCGCTCTGTGAGCGTCTCTTCCAACAGCTTCCCGTCCTCGACTTCGGTGTCCAGGACGATCTCGCGCGGCGCCTCGCGGCCAAGGTAATACTGCGCGAGAAACCCGTTCAGCACTTCCGCGTGCCGCGGCTCGCCGCCCGTCCGCGGAAAGTGGTCGCGGCTGCCTATGACGGAGCCATTGCGTATGAACAGGACCGTGACGCAAGCCAGCGCGCCGTTGCTCGCATAACCCAGCACGTCCAGGTCCGTGCCGCGATCACGCGACACGCGCTGCCTGGCTGCCACGTCCTTGAGTTTCGCGATCTGGTCACGGTAACGCGCCGCCTGCTCGTAGTGCTGCGCGGCCGATGCATCCTCCATGCGCTGCACGAAGGTGTCGATGACCGCCTGGTTTCGGCCTTCGAGGAACTGCATGGCGGCGGCAAAATCCGTTGCGTACTGGTCCTCGGCGATGTAGCCGACGCAGGGGGCGGTGCAGCGCTTGATCTGGTATTGCAGGCAGGGTCGCGATCGATTGCGAAAAAAACTCTCGTTGCAGGGCCGGATCATGAACAGCTTCTGCAGTTCGTTCAGCGTGTACCGGACGGATGCCGCGCCCGGATACGGCCCGAAGTAGCGGCCAGGCCCTTTGCGAGCGCCACGGTGAAAGCGCAGGCGCGGAAAGCGGTGTTCCGTCTCGGCGTAGATGTACGGGTAACTCTTGTCGTCACGCAGAGTTACGTTGAATCGCGGTTTATGCTGTTTGATGAGCGAATATTCCAGGAGCAGGGCTTCCGCTTCCGTATGCGTGACCGTGACTTCGATGTTGGCCACCTGGGCCAGCATGGCGGCGGTCTTGGGCTCCTGCCGCGCGCGCGTGAAATAGCTCGACACCCGCTTCCTGAGGTCGCCCGCCTTGCCGACATAGATGACTTCGTGCTTCTCGTCGAGCATGCGATAGACGCCCGGGCGGTGCGTCAGCTGCCGCACGAAGGCCGTCGGATCGAATTTCGCGTTGTCGTTCACTCTGCGGGCACGTGATATTCGGAGACCGGTACTAGTCCAGCAGCCGCCGAGCGGTGGCGAACACGTCCTCGAACATGGCCTCGGTCAGGCGCCCGGTGTTGGTGTTGTACCGGCTGCAATGATACGAATCGATTAGCCGGAAGTCGCCCGGCTCATGCAGCGCGCCATGCGCGAACGGAAACGCCGAAAGTCTCGCGCCGAGCGCCCGCAGCACAGCGCCGTGCGCAATCGCGCCGAGCGCGAGCACGACGACGATGCCGGGTGACAGCCGGAACTCGTTGGCCAGAAAATGGTTGCAGTTGCGGACCTCGCTGCCGGCCGGCTTGTTGTCGGGCGGCAGGCATTTGACCGCGTTCGTAATACGGCAGTCGACAAGGCGCAGGCCGTCGTCCGGACCGAGCGACGCCGGCGCCGAGGCGAAGCCATGCCGATGCAGGGTCCGGTACAGCAGAATGCCGGCATGGTCACCGGTGAACGGCCGCCCGGTACGATTCGCGCCGTGCATGCCCGGCGCGAGGCCGACGATGACGAAGCGGGCCGCCGGATCGCCGAATGGCGGTACCGGCCGGCACCAGTACTCCGGGTGGCGCGTCCCGACCTCGTCCAGGAACTGTGCGAGTCGCGGGCAGACCCGACAATCCCGGTCGAACATCGCGTCCCCGGCCAATGCTCAGTCGTCCATGTGACGAATGACCGCGTCGCCAAAACCGCGCGTGCCGACCAGGCGTGCACCGGGAACGAGATGCTCGAGTTCCGCCTCCACGTCCTGCCTGCCGTGCGGCCGGTCCTTGCGCTTCGGCTGATGAATCGCCTCGCGCAGCCGCGCCAGGTCGAACGTGAGTTCACCATTGGCAATTGTTTTCGCGACGCCCTGCATGACCCGCTCGCTGGCTTCGTCCCAGCCGATGTACTGCAGCATCATTGCCGCCGACAGGATCAAAGAGCCAGGATTGACACGGTCTTTGCCGGCAAAGCCCGGCGCGGTGCCATGCGTGGCCTCGAAAACGGCGATCGTGTCACCGATGTTGGCGCCGGGCGCAATCCCGATGCCGCCGACCTGGGCCGCGAGTGCGTCGGAAATATAGTCGCCGTTCAGGTTCAGGGTCGCAATGACGTCGTAGTCCTCCGGCCGCATGAGTATCTGCTGCAGGAAATTGTCGGCGATGACGTCCTTTACGATGATCTCGTTGCCGGACTTCGGGTTTATGAACGACAACCAGGGACCGCCGTCAATCTCGACGGCACCGAATTCCGCCTTCGCGAGTTCGTAACCCCATTTGCAGAAGGCTCCCTCGGTGAACTTCATGATGTTGCCCTTGTGCACGAGGGTGACGGAGCTGCGATCGCGATCGACGCAATGCTGCAGTGCCTTGCGAATAAGCCTTTGCGAACCCTCGCGCGATACAGGCTTGACGCCGATTCCCGAACTTTCGGGGAAGCGGATCTCGGTAACCCCGAATTCGGTCTGCAGGAAACGGATAAGCTTCTTCACTTCGGGTGAGCCGGCCGGGTATTCGATGCCTGCGTAGATGTCTTCCGTGTTCTCGCGGAACACCGTCATGTCCACGAGTTCCGACTCCCGCATCGGTGTCTGCACGCCGGGGAAATAGCGGATCGGCCGCACACAGGCATACAGGTCCAGGGTCTGGCGGATCGCGACGTTGAGGGACCGGATCCCGCCGCCGACCGGCGTGGCTAGCGGCCCCTTGATGGACACGACGTAGCGCCGGAAGGCATCGAGGGTCTCCTCCGGCAACCACGTGTCGGCGCCGTAGACCTCGTTCGCTTTCGCGCCGGCATGCACCTGCATCCAGCGGATCCGGCGGCGCTTGCCGTAGGCTTTGGCGACCGCAGCGTTGACGACGTCCAGCATCACGGGCGTCACATCGATGCCGATGCCGTCGCCTTCGATGAAGGGAATGATCGGCTGCGCCGGCACGTTCAGGGTGAGATCCGGGTTCGCCGTGATGGCTGCGCCGCCGGCCGGGACCTCGATATGGTCGTACTGCATGCGGATTCCATCCTGCGAAGCTTCAGTGCGGCCGGGACGCCGCGGGGCGTGCATTGTACCGATCCCCGATGCAGCGACAAACCGCTCGCTTAGAATGCCGTCATGCCCCTGATCCTGCTCAACAAGCCGTTTCGTGTGTTGTCGCAATTCACGGACGAGACCGGGCGCCGCACCCTCGCCGAGCACGTCACCGTGCCCGGCGTCTATCCGGTCGGACGGCTCGACTATGACAGCGAAGGGCTCCTGCTGCTGACCGACGACGGCCGATTGCAGGCTCACATCAGCCAGCCGCGATCGAAGGTCGCCAAGACCTACTGGGTGCAGGTGGAAGGCGTAGCAGACGAACGCCAGCTCATCCGTCTCGAGACCGGAATCAAACTCGGGGACGGACCTGCGCGTGCCCTGCGGGCACGCAGGTTGATCGAAGCGCCGGCACTATGGCCGCGCGACCCGCCAATCCGCTTTCGCAAAAACGTGCCGGATTCCTGGCTCGAGATCCGCCTGAGCGAGGGTCGCAACCGCCAGGTGCGGCGCATGACCGCGGCGGTTGGCCTGCCGACCTTGCGACTGGTGCGTCGGGCGATCGGCCCCTGGACTTTCGATGGCCTGCAACCGGGCGAGTCGCGCGTACTCGACAATCAGGACGCATGGCGTTGCTTGCTCGCGCCGCCATGAGGTCGCCTGATCAGTCGCGGCGCAGGCCCGCGATGCGCAGCGCAACTTCCATCGCCTGCTCGTAGTTGAGCCGAGGATCGACGGTCGACTTGTAGGCGCGCGCGAGATCGCCGTCAGTCAGCCCCCGCGCGCCGCCGGTGCATTCCGTGACGTTTTCGCCGGTGAGTTCGAGGTGCACGCCGCCCAGGTAACTGCCCGATTCGCCGTGTACGCGGAAAGCGGTCTCGAGTTCGGCAACGATGTTGTCGAACCGGCGCGTCTTCACGCCATCAGCGGTGCTTTCCGTGTTGCCGTGCATCGGGTCGCAAACCCACAGCACGGGCGAGCCCGTCTCCCGCACGGCGGCGATCATGTCTGGCAGATGCTGCTCGATTGAGCGGGCGCCGAAGCGATGGATGAGCGTGAGACGGCCCGGTTCGTTGTTCGGGTTCAGCACGCGAATCAGCTCCTGCAGCCATTCACGCGTCATGCCGGGGCCGACCTTGATGCCCATCGGGTTCGCAATGCCGCGGAAGAATTCCACGTGCGCGCCGTCGAGCTGCGCCGTACGCATGCCGATCCACGGGAAGTGGGTCGTCAGGTTGTACCAGCGGCCGCGGCGATCGAGATAGCGGGTCTGCGCCTGCTCGTACATCAGGTGCAGGCCCTCGTGCGCGGCGTAGATATCGGCGCGCTGGGAATGATGCAGCTGGCGGCCGAGCACGGTCTCCATGAAATCGAGCGAGCGCGAAATCGATTCCAC
The DNA here is from genome assembly GCA_963775455.1 of uncultured Pseudomonadota bacterium. Lineage (GTDB taxonomy): Bacteria > Pseudomonadota > Gammaproteobacteria > Steroidobacterales > Woeseiaceae > UBA1847. The sequence goes on from CAVZIU010000001.1 coordinate 257,264, forward strand.
GATGGCGCGATACTCGTCGGCCATCGGCGCATGGCCGACCCAGTCCAGGTCCCAGTATTCCGGGTGATGCAGGTCCGCGAAGCCACCGTCGACCAATGATCGAACGAAGTTCAGAGTCAGGGCCGCGCGCTCGTAGCCGCGCAGGATCAGCTGCGGATCGGGAATCCGGTCGTCCTCGGTGAACGCACTGCGATTCACGAGATCGCCGCGGAAGCTCGGCAGGGTCCGACCGTCTCTGGTTTCCGTGTCCGCCGAGCGCGGCTTCGCATACTGCCCTGCCATGCGCCCGACCCGGACCACCGGCTTCTTCAGGCCATACAACAGCACCAGGCTCATCTGCAGGAGTATCTTGAGCTTGGCGACGATCTTGTCGGAAGTGCACTCCTCGAAGGTTTCCGCGCAATCTCCGCCCTGGAGCACGAACGCCTGTCCGCTCTGCGCCTGCGCAATCAGCCCTTTCAGGGCATCCACTTCCCAGGACGTGACCAGCGGCGGCAGGCTCGACAGCGAAGCGACCGTGCGTTCCAGCGCGGCTTTGTCCGGGTAGGTCGGTTGCTGCAAGGCCGGCCGGGCCTGCCAGCTGGCCGGATGCCAGTCGGCATCGGGGATCCTGCGCGTCACGGTACGGTCTCGGGTCGACAAAAAAAGGGCCTTGCATGCCCCCGGAGCCGGGCACTATGCCATGTCGCGCGGCGACGGAGCAAAAGTTTCGCGCGCAATCAAGAGCTTGCCGGCGTTCCGTCGGCGCCGCCGCCGGCCGGCGCTCTCGTCGCCCGCGGCCCTGCCTTTTGCCCCGATTTTTGGCACAATTGCCGGCTTTCGCCTGCCGCCAGCAGGCCGCCGTCCCGGCATGTCGCCGGCCGGCGCTGCTGAAATCTACGGGGAACCCTATGCAGGATATTCTGGTACTCGGTGCCGGCAAGATCGGTGCGCTGATCTCGGGATTGCTGGCCGAAAGCCGCGACTATCGCGTGCGGCTCGCGGATGCGCGCGAAGGCGCCGCAGACGAAGTCGCGGCCGCTCACGGCCTCGACAACATCGTACCGGTGCGCCTCGATGCCGCAGATGCGGGAGCCCTCGCCGCGCATGTCCGGCAACATCGCCCCGTCGCGGTCGTCTCCGGACTGCCCTACTTCTGCAACATCGCGGTCGCCGAAGTCGCACGTGACGCGGGCCTTCATTATTTCGATCTCACGGAGGACGTGGCGGTGACGGCCCGCGTGCGCGAGATCGCACACGACGCCGACAAGGTCTTCGCACCGCAGTGCGGGCTGGCGCCGGGCTTCATCAGCATCGCTGCCAACGAACTCATCAAGCACTTCGACACCTTGCGAACGGTCAAGCTGCGTGTCGGGGCGTTGCCGCAGAACCCGAACAACGTGCTCAAGTATTCGCTCACCTGGTCGACCGACGGCGTAATCAACGAGTACGGCAATCTCTGCCAGGCGATCGTCAACGGCCGCGAGGTCGACGTGTTGCCGCTCGAAGGGCTGGAGGAGATCGAGATCGACGGCACCTTGTACGAAGCCTTCAATACCTCCGGCGGGCTGGGTTCGCTCGCCGAGACCTTCGGCAAGCAGGTCAGTTCGATGAATTACAAGACGATCCGCTATCCCGGCCACTGCGAACAGATGCGGCTGCTGATGAACGGCCTGCGGCTCAATCACGATCGCGACACCCTGAAGCGAATCCTCGAGAACGCGGTCCCGCAAACGCTGCAGGACGTGGTCATCATCTACGCGGCGGTTACCGGCGTGCAGGACGGCGAATTCCGCGAGGAAAATTACGTCAACAAGGTGTATCCGCAGGTCGTCGCGGGCCGCCTGTGGTCGGCGATCCAGGTCACGACCGCTGCGGGTATCTGCAGCGTGCTCGACATCGTGCTCGGCGCCCCGGGCCGCTTCCGCGGATTCGTTGCCCAGGAGGAGTTCCTGCTCGACGACATCCTGAAGAATCGGTTCGGCCGCTATTACGCCCACGGCGGCAACAACCTGCAGTCAGCCGATCTCGTGGCGCGCGGCAAGACCGGTCACCAGCGCGTCGGCCAAGCGCGGCAGAAGAAGGGGGTCGAAGCATGAAGAAGGTACTAACTTCCCTCGGGCTCGATTCCGTCAATGCCGGCAGCTGGCTGGGCGCCGACAGCCTCTCGGATTCGTCCGCGCCCCTGATCGAGTCCGTCAACCCGGCCGACGGCCGGAAGATCGCCGCCGTCCGGTCGACCACGCGCGCGGAATACGAGCAGGTGCTCGCGGCAGCCCGCAGCTCGTTCCTCGTCTGGCGCACGGTGCCGGCGCCGGTGCGTGGCAATGCGGTGCGGCTGATCGGCGACGCATTGCGCCGCCATCGCGATGCGCTCGGCCGCCTGGTGACGCTGGAGACGGGCAAGATTCTCGCGGAGGGCATCGGCGAAGTGCAGGAGATGATCGACATCGCCGATTTTGCGCTGGGACAGTCACGCATGCTGTATGGCAATACGATGCATTCGGAGCGGCCTTCGCATCGCATGTACGAACAGTGGCATCCGCTCGGCGTCGTCGGTACCATCTCGGCCTTCAATTTTCCTGTCGCGGTGTTCTCCTGGAACGCATTCATCGCGGCTATCTGCGGCAACGTCAGTATCTGGAAGCCGTCACCCCGGACGCCGCTGTGTGCGGTGGCGGTGCAGCGCATCATCAATGACGCGCTGGCGGACGAGGATCTGCCGCCGGTGTTCTTCCTCATCAACGACGGTTCGAATCAGCTCGCCCGGGCTTTCGTCGACGACCGGCGCATCGACCTGCTCTCGTTCACCGGCTCCTGCGCGGTCGGCAGGGATGTCGGGGCACGTGTTGCCGCACGCATGGGCCGAAGCCTGCTCGAGCTCGGCGGCAACAATGCGATCATCGTCGACGAGTTTGCCAACCTCGAACTCGCGGTCCCGGCCATCGTGTTCGGCGCCGTCGGTACCGCGGGGCAGCGCTGCACATCGACCCGCCGTGTACTCGTTCATCGCTCGCGCTTCGACGATCTCAGGAACGCACTGCTCAAAGCCTATGCACAGGTGCGCATCGGCGACCCGCTAGATGACGGGACGCTCATGGGCCCGCTGATCGAGCCGGCCTCGGTTGAACGCTTGCAGGCCGCCATTGCCGAGGTGCAGAAGGCCGGCGGACAGCTGTTGTGCGGCGGCGAGCGCCTCGACCGGCCAGGCAACTACGTCACCCCCGCCATCGCGGTCGCTGAAAACGACTGGGACATCGTGCAGGCCGAGACCTTCGGTCCGCTGCTGTATCTCATCCCCTACGATTCGCTGGACGAAGCAATCGCGATGCAGAACGGCGTCGTGCAGGGCCTGTCGTCGGCGATCTTCACGAACAATCTGCAGCATGCCGAACGGTTCCTGTCGGCCGCCGGCTCTGACTGTGGCATCGCGAACGTCAACATCGGGACTTCCGGTGCCGAGATCGGCGGCGCTTTCGGCGGCGAGAAGGAAACGGGTGGCGGCCGGGAATCCGGTTCCGATGCCTGGAAGGCCTACATGCGGCGGCAGACGAACACGATCAACTGGGGTACCGCGCTGCCCCTGGCCCAGGGCATCAAGTTCGATTTGTAGGAAATAGGGTGACGGAAATAGGGTAACTGTCACCCTATTTCCTACATCGCCTCGAAGCGGTTGGCGTCGCGGTTCTTGCGAACCCGGGACGCGGCAAATACCTGGCCGCTCATCGCGATGTAGACACCGGGCGCCGCAACCTGCACGGTGGCCACCGCCATGCCGACGTTGAACACGGCATCCGTCGTGCGAAACCGGGCCGGCGACAGCGCCCCGGTCAGCACGATGGTCTTGCCCGGCAGATCGGACAGCGCCTTCGCCGTCTCCGTCATCGTGTCCGTCCCGTGCGTCACCACATAGCGTGTACCATCGTCGGCAGCGATCGTGTCCCGCAGCAGGCGGCGGTCATCGTCGGTCAGGTCGAGGCTGTCCTTGGCGAGCAACGGCAGCACGTCATAGTCGAATTCGGCCAGCGCGTCAGTAAGAATGTGGCTGACCTGGGACTCCCCGACGGCGAATTGACTGAGCTCGTCGAAGTAGATCTTGTCGATCGTGCCGCCGGTGGTGATGAACCGGATGAACATGGCCTGCTATCATGACAGCATGAACAGGACCCGTCGATCATGCCGTCGGCCGAGCCCGGCGCCGCACCCGCCGCTTGTCCTGCTGTTGCTCGCGCTCCTGGCAGGACCTGCGCTCGCGAGCGAGGTGGTGACCCTCGAGGTGGACGGGGCGATCGGCGTCGCGACCGCCGAATATCTCGTCAGCGGCCTCGAGCACGCGCGTGAAACGAAAGCCGAACTCGTCGTCGTCCGGATCGACACGCCGGGCGGCCTCGTCAATTCGACGCGCGACATCATCAAGTCCATGCTCGCCTCGCCGGTGCCCGTAGCCGTCTACGTCGCTCCCGAAGGAGCGCGCGCCGACAGCGCCGGCACCTACATCCTGCTCGCGAGCCACGTCGCCGCGATGGCGCCGACCACGCACCTGGGGGCGGCGACACCCGTCTCGATCACCGGAGACGACGTCGGTCCCCGCGATCTCGACGACCTGTACCCGGAGCGCGAAAAACCCGCGAACGGCCGACGTGACAACGATGGAGAAGAAGAGAAGGACGACGAGTCCGCCGGGTCCGAGCGCCGCGAGCCGGGCACTGCGATGGACAACAAGGTCCTGAACGACGCGGTCGCCTACATACGCGCGCTGGCCGAACGGCACGGACGCAATGCCGACTGGGCCGAGGATGCGGTGCGCAACGCCGCGACGCTCACGGCACGGGAAGCGCTGGAGCAGAACGTCGTCGAGTTCCTCGCGGACGACGAGGAGGACCTGCTGAAGGCTTTGCACGGCTACGAAGTGCGCGTGGGTGCCGAGTCGGTGACGCTGGATACCGAGGACGCGACGCTGGTCGCATTCGAGCCCGGCTGGCGCATCAAGTTGCTGTCGGTGATCAGCAACCCGGAAATCGTGCTGATTCTCGGCATGATCGGCCTGTACGGGCTCATGTACGAGGGCTGGAATCCGGGTGCGATCGTCCCCGGCGTCGTCGGTGTGATCTGCCTGTTGCTGGCGGCCTATGCATTGCAGATCATCCCGGTGAACTACGCGGGCCTCGCACTGATCGTGGTCGGACTGGCTTTGATGACCGCGGAGGCATTCGCGCCGAGCTTCGGTGCCCTGGGTCTCGGCGGCGTGGCCGCCTTCGTGTTCGGCGCAATCATGATGTTCGACAGCGGCATCCCGGGCTTCGGAATCTCGGTCGCATTCGTGAGCCTGCTCGGCGTGGTCGCCGCACTCGCCATCGGCTGGCTCGTGCGCTATCTCCTGAAGCTTCAGAAGCGCGGTGCGGTGTCAGGCAGGGGTTCCATCGTGGGCGGCATCGGCATCGCCATGGAGAGCTTCACCGGCAACGGCCGTATCTGGCTGGAAGGCGAAGCCTGGGCCGCCTACTCCGAGGTACCGCTGAGCAAGAATCAGGACGTCGTCGTCACTTCGATGGAAGGCCTGACGCTGCATGTGCGTCCGGCCCCCGTCCAGCGGCCGAATACCCAGTTGCAGACCTGAGCGACGTCAGCGTCGCCACGAACAGAGAGGAACCGCCATGCCAATCGCATTCCTGGGCATCATCATCGCGCTCGTAATCGTGATCGCTTACAACACGATCAAGATCCTGAAGGAATACGAACGCGGCGTGATTTTCTTCCTCGGTCGCTTCCAGAAGGTCAAGGGCCCCGGCCTCATCCTCCTGTTTCCCGGCATCCAGACGATGGTCAAGGTCGACCTGCGCGTCATCGTCATGGACGTTCCCACCCAGGACGTGATCTCCCGTGACAACGTGTCGGTCAAGGTCAATGCCGTCATCTATTTCCGCATCGTCGACCCGGAAAAGGCGGTCATACGCGTCGCCAATGCCTTCGAGGCGACCAGCCAGCTGTCACAGACCACCCTGCGCTCCGTCCTCGGCCAGCACGAACTCGACGACATGCTTGCGGAACGCGACAAGCTGAACGAGGACATCCAGACGATCCTCGACCAGCGGACCGACAACTGGGGCATCAAGGTCGCGAATGTCGAGATAAAGCACGTCGACCTGGACGAGAGCATGATCCGCGCGATCGCCCAGCAGGCCGAGGCAGAACGCGCGCGGCGCGCCAAGGTAATCAATGCCGAAGGCGAGAAACAGGCGGCGACGATGTTGGCCGAAGCAGCGCGTATTCTGGCGCAGCAGGAGCAGGCCCTGCAGCTGCGCTACCTGCAGACGCTCAAGGAAATCGCGAATGAGAGGAGCAACACGATCGTGTTCCCGATGCCGTTGGAATTCGTGGAACCCTTGCTGAACCTGGCGGAACGCATGGCCCAGCAGCAGGAGCGCTAGTCCGAGGCCGGCGGCGACTGCGCGCCGCCGCCCGCGGGCTGCGGCGGGATGCTCACGCGAATCGCAGCGCCACCGAGCGGCGAGCGCTCGATGCCGACGGTCCCCCCGTAGGATCGCGCGATATCGGTCACGATGGCGAGACCTATTCCGTGGCCCGGCGTCCGTTCGTCCAGCCGAGCACCCCGCCGCATGAGTTGCCCCGCGGCATCGTCCGGAATGCCAGGACCGTCGTCCTCGACGAGCAGCTCCATGCCGCTCGAATGGCTTCCGGCGGGCCGGGCCGGGTCGATCGTCAGGCGCACCTGCCGCCGGCACCATTTGCAGGCGTTGTCGAGCAGGTTCCCGGCAAGCTCGAGGAAGTCCCCGCCGTCGCCGCGAAAACGAATGTCCGGCGCGACGCGCACGTCGAATTGCGGCGACTTGTGCCGATAGACTTTTGCGAGACCGGCGACCAGCCTCTCGACTTCCGCGCCGACCGGAACGGTTGCGAGCCCGAGCTTGCCGCGGCCGGCCGCCGGCTTGCGCAGCTGATAACGCACGATCTCGTCCATGCGTGCGACCTGCTCGTTCACCTTGTCGCGAAAGCTGCGGTCGCCGCTTTCGTCGAGCATGGCCCGGACCGTGGCCAGAGGCGTCTTCAGGCTGTGGGCGAGATTGTCCAGTGTGTGCCGGTACCGTTGGGAGCGCGCCCGCTCGCTGTCGATCAGGAGATTCAGGTTGCGCGCGACCCCGGAGAGTTCGGTCGGGAAATCTTCCGACAATGAACTCCGCTCACCTTCCTCGATCGCGCTGATCTCGCTCTCGATCTGCCGAAGAGGCGCAAGGAGGCGCCGCATTAGCAGCGCGATCGCGAGCAGCATGATCGCCGCGACGGCCGCGAACCAGCCGAACAGCTGGCGCCGGAATTCGGCAACCTGCGCGTTGTAGGCATCCAGGCTCTCGTAGACCCGGAACACATAGGGCTCGAGACTGCCGTCCGCGAATTCCCACTGCACGGCAAGACTCAACGCGAGCAGCGGCGTCTCGTTCTCGAGTTCATCGTGCGAAAACGCCTGCTCACCCGGTGCCGGCGTAGGTCCTCCCGGCAACGCGAGGCCCAGCGCCGACCGCGACTGCCAGGCGACGCTCCCGTTTCCGCGCCGAAGCTCCGCATACAAGCCCGAACCCAGGGTATTGAAGCGCGGCTCGACCAGATCCATGGGCAGCCTGAGCGACTCGTCGCCGGCCGGCTCCGCATCCGCCAGCAGTTGCATCAGGTAGCCGTCGAGAATCTCCTCGCGGGCGCTTTCCCCGGCCGACACGAATGCGGCGTCGAGCACGACGATCGTTGCGCCGAAAAACACCAGCAACAGCACGCTGACCGAAACCAGCAGTCGTGCGCTCAGCGAGGACATGCCCCGACTCAGCCGGATTTCCTGCGCTCGAGCGCGAAGCGGTAGCCACGCCCTCGCAGCGTTTCTATGGGCCTGAGCGTATTGTCGGGGTCGAGTTTCTTGCGCAGCCGGCCGATGAAGACCTCGATGACGTTGCTGTCGCGCTCGAAGTCCTGTTCGTAGAGACGGTCCGTCAGTTCGGACTTGGAGATCACGTCACCCGCCCGCACCATCAGGTATTCCATAATCTTGTATTCGTAGCTCGTGAGCTCGATAGCCTGGCCGCCGACTTTCACTTCCTGGCGTGACAGGTCGAGCGCGATGGGGCCGGCTTCCAGCACTGACGATGCCCAGCCGCCCGCGCGCCGCAACAATGCGTTGACGCGCGCGGCGACTTCCTCGTAGTGAAACGGCTTGACTACATAGTCGTCAGCGCCGGCGCCGAGCCCGTCGACCTTGTCCTGCCAGCGGTCGCGGGCGGTCAGCACCAGGATGGGGAACGCTTTGCCCGCCTCGCGCACGCTCCGGATGATGTCGATGCCGGGAAGCTCCGGCAGACCGAGGTCGACGATGGCCAGGTCGACCGGGAATTCCAGTGCGAAATACAGGCCTTCCCGCCCGTTCGCAGCTTCCTCGACGGCAAAGCCGTCCGTGCGGAGCTGCGCTGCCAGCGAGCCGCGCAGCGACGCATCGTCCTCGATGAGCAGCAGTCTCACGTCGGCTGCCTAGGTGCGCTGGCGGCCGCCGATCTTGAAAGTCGTGACCTTGCCGTCCGTGGTCATGACCCGGATGTGGTGCACTTCGCGTCCGTTGTTGTTGTGCGTTTCCGCGGAGATCACGCGCTCGACGTCGCCGCGCCGGCGCACCGACTCGACCGCCTCGGACAAGGTCATGCCGTCACGCTGAGCGACACTGCCCTCCGGCAGCCCAAGCATCGCTTCGACCGGCGCTTGGACCCGGTCGTCGGCAACGCGTGCAGCCGCCGGCATCGCGAGCGCCACGCAGCACAATATAAGCAAGAGGTATCGCAGCGTAGCTCTCACGGGGATGTCGCTCTCGTATTGGCCAGGCCTGGCCGCCCGGACGCCGCCAAGTGTCGTATGCCGATGTCGCGAATGCAACGCGCCACAACCCGTGCCACGCTAGCCCTGCCCGGCCGGTCGCACATCGACGCGCACGCGGATTTCCCGGCCCGGGTCGTATGGCATCTGCGTCGCGTACTTCTGGCCGCGATACTCATACACGACCCGATAACCGTCGATGCGGTCCTCGCGAGTCTCGCGCATCGTCGTCTCGCACCGGCGAACGGGACGTTCATGGCGCTCGCTGACGTAACCGAGTTGACGCTGGGCCACGGTGTTACCAACTGCGGCACCGAGGAGCGTGCCCGCGACCGTCGCCGCATTGTTGGCGTGCCCGCTCCCGAACTGGTGCCCGACCACACCACCGACCAGTGCGCCGAAGAACGTGCTCACACCCGTGCCTGGAGCGGCGCGCGTCACCTCGTAGTACTCGGTGTCTTGCCAGCATTCGCGAACCGGTGTGCGTACCGTGACGGTACGCAGTATCGGATCGCTGCTGAGCACACGGGCGTAGTCGTACTGGGCACCGTGGCGGTCCGCCACGGCCGGCGCGGCGAAGCCGAACGCGGCAAGAGCCACGCCGATGCTCCATGCCTTCGCTGTCGCTGTCCTGTTCATAGTCCGGAATTCCTGGATGCATGGCCGGCCACGCGCCAGCCTGGGACACAGGCTATGCGCAAAGCACTGAATCCCGGCTGAACGGCTCAGTCGCCGTCGGCGAGCCGCCGTTTGGCGGCCCGCCACGCCTGGTCGAGGTCGGCTGCCCCGAGGTCCTTGAGTTTCCGGCCGTCTGCCAGGACCGCGCGCTCCATGTCCCGGAAGCGACGCTCGAACTTGCCGTTGGCCGCCGCGAGCGCGGTCTCGGGGTCTACTCCCAGGTGGCGGGCGAGGTTCGCGATGGAAAACAGGAGGTCGCCGAATTCCTCGTTGACGTGCGCACTGTTCCGGCTGCCGACGGCGGCACTGAGCTCGTCCAGTTCTTCCTCGATTTTGCGCCGCACGCCGGCCGGGCTTTCCCAGTCGAAGCCGATGGCTGCCGCCCGCTCGCCGAGCTTCTGGGCACGCATCAGCGCCGGCAGCGCCAGTGCCACGCCGGCGATGGAACTCGTATCGTCGCGGCCGGAACGTTCGCCGGCCTTGATCGCTTCCCAGCTTCCGTACTTGCTGCCCGCGGCGACCTCCTCCGCACTGCCGAACACGTGCGGATGCCGCCGCTGCATCTTGCCGGCGATGCTGCCGGCAACCTCGTCGAACCCGAACAAGCCGGCCTCGTCGGCCATCTGCGCATGGAACACGACCTGCAGCAACAGGTCGCCGAGTTCGTCGCGCAGCCCGGGCATGTCGTTACGGCTGATGGCGTCGGCCACCTCGTAGGCCTCCTCCACGGTGTACGGCGCTATGCTGGCAAAGGTCTGTTCGAGGTCCCAGGGACAGCCTCCCTGCGGGTCGCGCAGCCTGGACATGATCTCAAGTAATCTGTCTATATTGCTCATATCTATTTAATTATTCTAACTTTTCACTTAAGCGAAAGAGCATGTTCGCCGTCGCGCCCCAGATCCGGTGCTGCTCGTAACGATACTCGATGATGGGCACGCGGCGGCCGAGAAATTCGCGTTCGCCGGGAATTGCATTGTCCCGGTCGAGCAGGAATCCGAGCGGCACCTCGAACGCCAGTTCGACCTCGAGCGGGTCCACGTCGATTTGCGCTCCCGCCGCGATGCAGCCGACCACCGGGGTCACTGCGAAACCGGTCACAGTAGGCATTGCGTCGAGGAAGCCGAGCACGGTCACGTCCTCGCGGCGGATTCCGACTTCTTCCTCGGTCTCGCGCAACGCGGTATCGAGGATGGTCCGGTCGCCCATCTCCATGCCACCGCCTGGGAAGGCCACCTGCCCCGCGTGGTGCTTCAGCGCAGCGGCGCGGCGTGTCAACAGCACAGTGAGGCCGGCGTCGCGTTCCATGACGGGAATCAGGACGCCGGCGGGCCTGAGCGCAATTGCCAGTTGAACGCGCAGCTCCTCGGGCCAGCGCTCGCTGTTCGGCGGGAGGACCACGGCCGTCGGGTCCTCCGGCAGGCGTGTGTGGCCGAGCCGCTCGCGCAGGAGCGCCAGCGTGGGTTCGCTCGTCGCTACCATGCGCCTAGTGCTTGATGCCACCCTCGGTGAGCGCCGCCGGGTCCAGAAGGCGATCGAGTTCGGAATCGGTGAGATCCGTCATTTCCCGTGCGACGTCTTTGACCGGTCTGCCTTCGCGGTACGCGCGCTTGGCGACGGCCGCCCCCAATTCGTATCCGATCACCGGGTTCAGCGCCGTCACGAGTATCGGGTTTCGGTCCAGCGCACGGTTGATGTTGTCGCGATTCACCGTGAAGCCGGCGATCGCCTTGTCAGCCAGCACTCGCGCGCCATTCGCCAGCAGTTCGATGCTCTGCAGCAGGTTGTACGCCACGAGCGGCAACATGACGTTCAGCTGGAAATTGCCCGACGCACCCGCCATCGCAATACAGGCGTCGTTGCCGACCACCTGCGCGCAGACCATGGCGACGGCCTCGGGAATCACGGGATTCACCTTGCCAGGCATGATGCTCGAGCCCGGCTGCAAGGCCGGCAATTCGATTTCGCCGACGCCAGCCAGCGGGCCGGAATTCATCCAGCGCAGGTCATTCGAGATCTTGGTCAGGCTCACGGCCAGGACCCGCAGCTGCCCTGAGGCTTCCACCGCGGCGTCCTGGCTGCTCATCGCCTCGAACTTGGACACCGCAGCCGTGAACGGCACGCCGGTCCGTTCCTGCAACAGCACCGCGACCTTGTCGCCGAATTTCCGGTGGGCGTTGATGCCGGTGCCCACAGCCGTACCGCCCTGTGCGAGCGCGACCAGGCGCTTTTGCGTGTCGCGCAGGCGTTCGACGCCATGAACGACCTGCGCGCGCCAGCCGTCCAGCTCCTGGCCCAGCGTAACCGGCATTGCGTCCATCAGGTGCGTGCGGCCGGTCTTCACGACGCCGGCGCATTCCTCCGCCTTGCGTTCCAGCACACCGGCGAGGTGCGCCAGCGCGGGCAACAGGCGCTCGTGGATCGCGAGCGCCGCACTAAGGTGCACGCAGCTCGGGATGACATCATTGCTGCTCTGACTCATGTTGACGTGATCGTTCGGGTGTACGCCGGTGCCGAGCGCGTCGCTCGCGAGTCGGGCGATCACTTCGTTGGCGTTCATGTTGGAGCTGGTGCCGGAACCGGTCTGGAAGACGTCGATCGGAAACTGCTCATCGTGCTCGCCTGCGGCCACGGCGAGGGCGGCCTTCTGGATCGCTATGGCAATATTGTTCTGCAGCAACCCGAGCTCGGCGTTCGCACCGGCGGCCGCCCACTTGACCAGCCCGAGCGCCGCGATGAACTGCCGCGGCATTTTGAGTCCGCTGATTGGAAAGTTCTCGACGGCCCGCTGCGTCTGCGCACCCCAGAGCGCATCGACCGGGACCTTCAGTTCACCCATGCTGTCCTTTTCGACGCGGTATTTGCCGTCACTCATTCCTTGCCGTTCCTCGTCTCGCTGGCTGCACAATCGTGTATGATTCGCGCTTTGCGCGCGCATGTCTACACTGGTTTTCGCACCATGAAAGTCTCGACGCTGAGAGCGATATCACCGGTCGACGGCCGTTATGCCGACAGGGTCAACGCACTGCGGGACTTGTTCAGCGAGTACGGCCTGATCCGCTATCGGGTGCTGGTCGAGATCCGCTGGCTGCAGGCCCTGGCCGACGAACCTTCGATCACCGAGCTGGCTCCGCCTTCGCCGGTGATGAAGAACATCTTGAATGACATCACTGACCACTTCTCGCTCGATGATGCCGAGCGTGTCAAGGCCATCGAGCAGACGACGAATCACGACGTCAAGGCCGTCGAGTATTTCCTTCGCGAACGCCTCGGCGAAGGTCCGGAGACTGGCTCGCTCAAGGACTTTCTGCATTTCGCCTGCACGTCCGAGGACATCAACAACCTCGCCTACGCACTGATTCTGCGTGCGGCCCGCAAGGAAGTTCTGCAGCCCAAAATGCGCTCCGTCGCGACCAGGCTGGCCGCGCTGGCTCGCGAGCACGCGGAGGTTCCGATGTTGTCGCGCACGCACGGGCAAGCGGCGAGCCCGACGACTGTCGGCAAAGAGTTTGCGAACTTCGTACATCGGCTGCAGCGCCAGGAGAAGCAATTCGCTGCGGTGCCAATACTGGGCAAGTTCAATGGCGCGGTGGGCAACTTCAACGCACATGCGGTTGCCTACCCAGATGTGGACTGGCGCGGCATGAGCGATCGCTTCGTCGCCGCGCTGGGGCTCGAACCGAATACGCACACGACGCAGATCGAACCTCACGACTGGATAGCGGAGTATTGTCATGCACTCATCCGTTGCAATACCGTGCTCATCGGCCTGTGCCGCGATCTGTGGGGCTATGTATCTCTGGGCTATTTCCGTCAAAAGGTCGCGAAGGACGAAATCGGTTCCTCGACGATGCCGCACAAGGTGAATCCCATCGACTTCGAGAACGCCGAAGGCAACCTCGGACTGTCGACTGCCTTGCTGGCGCATTTCGCGGAAAAGTTGCCTGTTTCGCGCTGGCAGCGCGACCTGTCGGACTCCACGGTGCAGCGCAACATCGGGCTGGCGGTGGCGTACGTGACAATCGCCATCGACTCGCTCCTGAAGGGCCTCGGCAAACTGCAGCTCGATCCTGCGGCGGTCGAAGCGGATCTCACCTCGGCCTGGGAAGTCCTGGCCGAAGCCGTGCAAACCGTCATGCGCCGCTACGGAATTCCGGAGCCCTATGAAAAGCTCAAGGCCCTGACCCGTGGCCAGGCGGTCGATCACGCCCTGCTCGAGACCTTAATCCGGTCGCTGGACATTCCCGCAGCCGAACGTGAGCGCCTGCTCGCCCTGAGGCCGGACACCTACACCGGCCTCGCCGCCGAACTCGCCCGCGACCTGTGACACCGGCCCTGCTCGTCCCGGCCACGCCAGTATCGCCACTACCATGGACGACGCAGAGTGCCCGGAACGCGATTGGCCGCCACCGGGGGCGCCCGCAGGCGCGGCGCGGGATGCGAACCGTTCGCAACATGTGCCGGCGCGACCAAAACGTGACACAGTCGGCACCGGGAGGATACCTGGGCCGTTAATATGGCTCTGCCCTTCCCGCCAGTGTGAAGACACAACGAGAATACGGACCGTACTGCAGATGAGCGATGCACGCATGGAGAGCAAGCGCTGGGTGATCTCCAGTCGCGAGGAAATGTGCGAGGCCGCAATCGCCGTTGCCCGGGAGGCGAAGCGCAAGTTATCGATCTTCACCCACGACCTCGAACCCGGCATCTATGACGATGCGGAGTTCCTCGAAGTCATCAAGCGCCTGGTTCTCTCGCAGGCCTATGCGCGGATTCGCGTGCTCATCGCCGAGCCCGTACGCGCGATCAAGAACGGCAATCACTTCGTCCATCTCGGGCGACGCCTCAACACCTACATCGAGTTCCGGCACGTGCGCGAGGACCTGCGGACCCATTCCGAAGCATTCTGCATCGCCGACGAAAAGGCTCTCGTCTACCGGTTGCAGGCCGGTCGCTGGGAAGGCATCGTCGACATCGACGAGCCGGCCGTTGCGAAACTCTACGGTAAGATGTTCGACGAGATCTGGCTGGCCAGCGAAGTAGAAATGGAATTCCGCCAACTGGGAATCTGACGCACGTGCAGAAAACCGACCTGACAGTCGCGGCCGTCGTCTGTCACGAAGGCCGGTATCTCATGGTCGAGGAAGAAGCCATGGGCCGCATCGTATTCAGCCAGCCGGGCGGCCACCTCGAAAGCGGCGAATCGCCGGAACAGGCCCTGGTACGTGAAGTACGTGAGGAAACGGCCTGCGACGTGCATTGCACGGAACTGATCGGCGTCTACCTGTGGATACATCCGCAGTCACGGCAGCAATTCCTGCGGCTCGTGTATGCCGCCGGGCTGCTGGGCTGCGACGACAGCCGGCCGCTCGATGCGGCGATCGTGGCACGACACTGGCTGACGCTCGCGGAGATCGAGCGGCGGCGGAAAGTACTGCGCACTCCCGCGGTCCTGCGCAGCATCCAGGATTACGAATCCGGTCGCCGCGAATCCGATGCTCTGCTGACCGGCATGCTGCCCCTCTCGCAACACGTCGACCGGGTCCTGGCACGCGCCGACCTGGTCTGAATCCGCAGGCACCGCATCCGCGCTAGAATGGCGCGGGATGACGCATACTCTCGACAACATCGCCGGCCGCAAGGTCGTGCTCGGATTGTCCGGCGGCGTGGATTCGGCAGTTGCCGCCGTGCTGCTCAAGGCCGCCGGCGCCCATGTGCAGGCGCTGCACATGACAAACTGGGACGACGACGGTTATTGCACGGCGGCCGACGATCTGCAGGACGCGCGGCGGGTGTGCGAGAAACTCGGGATACCCCTGCACCATGTCGACTTCTCTGCGCAATACCGTGATCGTGTCTTCGCGCACTTCCTCGACGAGTATCAAAGGGGCCGGACCCCCAATCCGGACGTGCTGTGCAACCGGGAAATCAAGTTCGGCGAATTTCGCGACTATGCACGCCGGCTGGGTGGCGAGGTGCTCGCAACCGGTCATTACGCGCGTGTCGCGACCGTCGACAGCCGCACGGCGCTCCTGAAAGGCGTCGACGCAGGCAAGGACCAGAGCTACTTCCTGCATGCCGTATCCGAAGCGGCTCTCGCGGATACGATTTTCCCACTGGGGGCGCTGCACAAGGAGGATGTGCGCCGAATTGCCCATGCGCACGGACTGTCCGTGCATTCCAAGAAGGACAGCACCGGCATCTGCTTCATCGGCGAGCGGCCGTTCAGGGAGTTCCTCGCGACCTACCTGCCGGGCCGGCCGGGACCGATACGGTCGGCCGACGGCCGCGAACTGGGCCGGCACGCGGGACTCATGTTCTACACGCTCGGGCAGCGGCAGGGCCTGTACATCGGCGGGCGCGCCGACGCGGCCGAAGCGCCGTGGTACGTCGTCGGCAAGGACCTCGATGCGAACGTGCTCATCGTGGATCAGGGCGAGACGCCGCTGCTCGAGAGCGACGCGCTCGCAGCGAGCCGCACGAGCTGGATCGGCCGCGAGCCCGGCGGACTCGGAAATGGCGTCGTGCTGGCGGCGAGGATTCGCTACCGGCAAGCCGATCAGCGTTGCCGGGTCGCGGCAACGGGCGGCGATACCGTCGAGGTGCATTTCGATGCGCGACAGCGCGCGGTAACGCCGGGGCAGTTCGTGGTTTTCTACGACGGCGACCGCTGCCTCGGCGGCGCTGCAATTGATCGCGCCTGGCAGGCGCACAGCGTGTCGGCGACCGCGGCTGCGCCGGCAAATTGCTGAGCGTCGGCAGTCGTCATTCGCTATAATGCGCGGCCCAAACGGGGCCCGACGGCGTGCCCCGGCTGAACCCGCAGCACCCGGAGGACGATGATGAAGGACAGCTTCGGCGCACGCTCGACGCTGAAAGTCGACGGCGATGAACTCGAAATCTACCGTCTCGACGCCGTTCGGGACGGTCACGCAGGCCGCCTACCCTATTCACTCAAGATCCTGCTGGAAAACCTGTTGCGGCACGAAGACGGCCGTGACGTGACCCGCGCACACATACTGGCGCTTGCGACCTGGGATCCGCAGGCGGAACCGAGTACCGAAATTTCCTTCACGCCGAGCCGCGTCGTGCTCCAGGATTTCACCGGAGTGCCCGCGATCGTCGACCTGGCTGCCATGCGCGATGCCGTGGTCAAACTGGGCGGATCCGCGGACCGCATCAATCCCCTCTCTCCGGCAGAACTCGTGATCGATCATTCCGTCCAGGTCGATCACTACGGCGCGCGGAATTCTCTCGAACTCAACAACAAGATCGAGTTCCAGCGCAACAAGGAACGCTATTCCTTCCTGCGCTGGGGCCAGTCGGCTTTCAAGAATTTCCGCGTCGTGCCGCCGAATACCGGCATCGTGCACCAGGTCAATCTCGAGTTTCTGAGCCGCGTCGTGTTCGACGTCGACGAGGGCGGCACGCGCCGCGCATTTCCAGACACCGTCGTCGGCACCGATTCACACACGACGATGATCAACGGACTTGGGGTACTCGGCTGGGGCGTCGGGGGGATCGAAGCGGAGGCGGCGATGCTGGGGCAGCCGATCACTATGCTGATCCCGCAGGTGATCGGATTCAAGCTGACCGGGCGACTCACGGAGGGTGCGACGGCCACCGACCTCGTCCTCACCGTTACCGAGATGCTGCGCAGGAAGGGTGTCGTCGGGAAGTTCGTGGAGTTCTTCGGCGACGGGCTGTCGCAGCTGCCGCTCGCTGATCGCGCCACGATCGGCAACATGTCGCCCGAATTCGGTTCCACCTGCGCAATCTTCCCGATCGACCGGGAAACGCTGCGCTATCTCGAGCTGTCGGGGCGTGCTGCGTCTCACATCAGGCTGGTCGAGGCTTACGCGCGTGCGCAGGGGCTTTGGCGCGAGAACGGACAGCCGGATGCACTCTACAGCGATGCGCTGGAGCTCGATCTCGGTGCCGTCGAACCGTCAATTTCCGGACCGAAGCGGCCGCAGGACCGCATCGCCTTGCGCGACGCCGACCAGGTATTCGCGAAACACCTCGCGGCCGCCGTCGACAAGCGTGCCGGCAGCGGCAAGGCGTTTGCCGAAGTGGATGGCAAAGAGGTCGAGATTCGCGACGGCGCGGTCCTGATCGCGGCGATCACGAGTTGCACCAACACGTCGAATCCGGCAGTGATGATTGCGGCCGGACTGCTCGCGCGGAATGCGCGCGAGCGCGGCCTGACTGCGCAGCCGTGGGTCAAGACGAGCCTTGCCCCCGGTTCGCGTGTCGTCACCGACTATCTCGAGAAGGCGGGACTGCTCGACGATCTCGATGCGATCGGTTTCTATACCGTCGGCTATGGCTGCACGACCTGCATCGGCAACTCCGGACCGCTGCTGCCATCGATCGCCGATGCAGTGCAGGATGCGGACATCGTCGGTACGAGCGTGCTGTCCGGCAACCGCAACTTCGAAGGCCGGATCCATCCCCTGGTGCGGATGAATTTCCTCGCTTCACCGCCGCTGGTGGTGGCATATGCCCTCGCCGGCAATCTCGACGTCAACCTGTTCGACGATCCGCTCGGCAGCGATACCAGTGGCGCACCCGTCTATCTGCGCGATATCTGGCCCAGCCAGAAGGAAATACAGGAGGTCGTCGGGGCGAACATCAACTCCGCCATGTTCGCGAAGAGCTATGGCAGCGTGTTCGAGGGCGACGAGAACTGGAAGAACATCGATTCGCCCGAGGGCGAGATCTACACCTGGGCGGACGACTCGACCTACGTCAAGAATCCGCCGTATTTCGAGGACATGACGCTGAAACCCGCGGCCCTGACGAATATCGCGGCCGCGCGCGTCCTGGCGCTGCTCGGCGATACCGTGACCACGGACCATATCTCACCGGCCGGCAGTATCGCCGCCGACAGTCCGGCCGCGCGCTACCTGATCGAACAGGGCGTGAAGCCCGCCGATTTCAATTCCTACGGCTCGCGCCGCGGCAACCATGAAGTGATGATGCGCGGCACGTTCGCCAACATCCGGCTGCGCAACCGCCTCGCCCCGGGCACCGAGGGAGGCTGGACCCGCCACCAGCCGTCCGGCGAGCAGATGAGCATTTTCGACGCCGCCCGCCAGTATGCGGAAGAAGGCACGCCGCTCATCGTCATCGCGGGCACCGAGTACGGTACCGGCTCGTCGCGCGACTGGGCGGCCAAGGGCACACTGCTCCTCGGCGTCAAGGCCGTCATAGCGCGGAGCTTCGAACGTATCCACCGTTCGAATCTCATCGGCATGGGCGTGCTGCCGCTGCAGTTCAAGGACGGCGACGATGCGACGACACTCGGCCTGGACGGCACCGAAACCTACGACATTTCCGGCCACACGCGGGCCGGTGCGAGGATGGTCACCGTCACAGCAATGCCCGCCGTTGGCAAACCGATCGTGTTCGAAGCACTAATCCGCATCGACACGCCCAAGGAACGTGACTATTTCGAGCACGGTGGCATTCTCCATTACGTGCTTCGGCAACTCGCCGCCTAGCGCGGGACGGCCATGAACACGGCGACAGCCGACAGCATGCTCAAACGGCGCGTGCGCTGGTCGCGGCCGCTGGCGTGGGCACTAGCGGCCGTGCTGCTCTTGCTCGTCATCATCGGCATCTACTGGTCGCGCACGCCGAAGGTATTCTGGGTCAACGAGATCGTCGACGACGACCGGCGGGTGGTCGGCTATTCGACGACCGACACGCTGGTGCGAGTCGCGTCGACGCTGCTCGACAAACCCGGTGGCTACCTGACTAACGACCTGTTGCCCCCCGGTGTCGTCCTCGACAACATGCCGAACTGGGAACAGGGCGTCCTGACACAGGTGCAGGATCTGTCGCGCGTCATCCGCAACGATTACAGCCGCAGCCAATCGCAGTCCAAGGAGGATCCGGACATCGTGATAGCGGTCGAGAAGTTTTTCTCGGAAAGCGATTCCTGGCTGTTCCCGCCGACCGAACGCCGGTTCCGTGAGGGCATCGAGGGGATGTCCCGCTACCGCGACCGCCTGGCCAATCCGGGCATCGGCGACCGGGATGCGCGTTTCTATGCGCGCGCCGACAACCTCCGGGAATGGCTGGCCGAAGTCGAAAAGCGACTCGGCAGCCTGACACGGCGACTGGGCGACAGCGTCGCGCAGAGCCGGGTGAACGAAAACCTTGCCGGTGAACGGTCTGCAAGGGCCGCACAGGATCAGCCGGACAGCGTGTCGGTCCGGACTTCCTGGTTCGAGATCGACGACGTCTTCTACGAGGCTCGCGGCACGGCCTGGGCGCTCGTGCACTTCCTGCGCGCCGTGCAGTTCGATTTCGCTGCCGTACTCGAGGACAAGAATGCGGAGGCCAGCGTGCGCCAGATCATCCGTGAACTCGAAGCGAGTCTTGCGCCGCTGCGATCACCAATGGTGCTGAACGGCGGGGGCTTCGGCCTGACCGCGAATCACTCGCTGGTGATGGCGAACTACCTGGCCCGCGCCAACGCCGCGGTGATCAATCTGCGCGAACTGCTCGGCCAGGGCTAAGTGCGGCCCTTGGGCGCAACGACCGGTCAATAGATTCCGACCCAGGTCGGGATGTGCCGCCAGGCTTCCGACAAGTCCCGGTCCAGCCGGCGGTATTCCGGTTCGAAGCGACGCACCAGAGCCCAGAACCGGCGTGAGTGATCCATGTGCCGCGCATGGCACAGCTCGTGAACCATCAGGTAGCGCACGAGTTCAGGCTTCAGGAACAGCAGGCAATAGTTGAGGCTGAGGGTGCCGGTGCTGGAATGGCTGCCCCAGCAGGTCTTCTGGCCGGCCACCCTCAGGCGCCGGAAGGCATTGCCGGTCAGCGCGGACTGCGCCCGCAGCAACGGCGCCAGTTCGCGCTTCGCAACACCCGCCAGCCAGCGTTTCAGCGCCTGCACACAACGGGCGTTGTCGGCGGTTGCCCCGCCGAGGACCAGCAGATCGCCGCGCTGCCGGCAGCGCACGCTCGTACCCGGCTGGTGGCGCTCGTAACGCACGCGAAACGCGCGGTCGATGCCCGGCAGCTCAATGTTTACCGGCAGGCGGAACGGCTCCGGCTCGTGCAGTGCGGCGAAGGATTCGCGTGTATGCCGAATCCACTCGCGATGCTCCTCGACGAACGCCTGCACGTCGCGGGCCCGCGTGCGTTTCGGCACGACCACCTCGACCTTGCCTCGCGGATAGACCTTGATCGAAAGCCGGCTTGCGCGCCCGCTCTCGCGCACCGATATGCCCGGCGAGGTCTCGTCGTCGGGTTCATCGGTCTGTGGAAACAGAGGAATCTGGGTTGCCGCACCGTGCACAGCGCGATTCTACGGATTTTCAGGGACGCTCGCCGCTGTATCGCACCGCGTCCGACAGCGACATCACGCCTTCGACGCCGCCGACGCTCGCCGACTCCGAAATGTACAGCTTTACCTCGCGTTCCAGACGGATGATGCCGTCGACGCGGCAATCCGGACCGATGGTCACGGTCGGCAGCCGGTCGTTGTTGGAAAAGCCCCAGCTGTTCGGTTTTTCCACCGTGATGTCGCCCTTGACGACGGCGCCGGCCGACAATTCGACGTCGCCATTCACCGTGGACATGGATCCGGCGACCTCGCTCGCGTCCAGCTCGATGTTGCCGTTCACGTTCGAGAGGTCGTCCCGGACCCGGCTGCCGCCGGCCACGCCGATCGAGCCGTTGACCGCGGTGACACTGCCGTCGATGCGGCCGTCCTTGTCGACCTTGATGGAGCCGTTGACCGTTTCCAGGTCCGCCGAACTGACGCCGCTGCCGATGCTGATCCGGCCATTTACCGTATGGGCGTCCTGGACGGCGGCCCGGTCGCCGATCGAGATCGCGCCGTTCACTGTGCTGAGCTCGCCGTTGACGACCGCGTCGTCACCGACCGTGACGCTGCCATTGACCGACTTCGCCTCGTCCGCGGTTTCGCCGTCGCCGATCGTGACGCTCTTGTTCACGCTGCCGAGGGCGGGCACGGCCAGCAGCAGAAGGCAGGCAGCGGCCAGGGTGGATGCACGGAAAGCAACAGTTTTCATGATGGGGTCCTCTAGCAATGGATATCCGGAGATTGGATACCTGCCGGCGCCGAACGGTTGCAATGCCGCACGGTGGCCGGTCCTCCCCGCATTGGTTACGCTAGCGCCGGAACCACAGCGCAGACCGGCCCATGCCCCCAGCACTCGAGGCCCGCAACCTCGTCAAACACTATCCCGGCGTCGTCGCCGTCGACGGCGTCAGTTTTTGCGTGAACGAGGGCAGCTGCTTCGGTTTGCTGGGGCCGAACGGCGCCGGCAAGACCACGACGGTGGAAATCATCGAAGGCGTGGCACCGGCGACCGCCGGCGAGGTGTGGTACCGGGGCGCGCCAGCCGGCGACCGCTTTCGCGAGGAGGTCGGCATCCAGTTCCAGGCGACGGCCCTGCAGGACTTCATCACCGTGCGCGAGACGCTCGACATGTTCAGCCGCCTGTACGACCGACGTGCGGACCTCGATACCGTCATCGAAGAATGTTCGCTGTCGGAGCTGCTCGACCGGGACAACCGCAAGTTGTCCGGCGGGCAGCGTCAACGCCTGTTCCTCGCGGTCGCGCTGGTGAACCAGCCGCGCCTGGTGTTCCTCGATGAGCCCACAACCGGCCTCGACCCGCAGGCACGGCGCAACTTCTGGGACCTCGTGAAGCGGATCCGCGCGCAGGGAACGACGATTGTCCTGACGACCCACTACATGGACGAAGCGCAGGTGCTGTGTGACGAGATCGCGATCATGGACCGCGGCCGCATCGTCACGCAGGGCCGGCCCGACGCACTCCTGCGCGAACGATATCCCGGACTCATCATCGAGATACCGGTCGGCGACGTGCACGGGCCGCTTGCGGGCCTGGAGCACCGCGTCGTCGCCGAGGCCGGAATCGTCGAGATCATGACCCGGGACGTTGCCCGGACCATCGATCGGCTGGCCGCGAATGCCCACAGCCTGAATCAGATCAAGATCCGTCAACCGACGCTCGAGGACCTGTTCCTGGACCTCACCGGCCATTCGCTGAGGGCCTGAACATGTGGTCTCGCATCTACGCCGTCTTCTCGGCCCGTAATCGCGAGTTCTTGCGCGACCGGGGCACGCTCGCGTGGAACCTGGTCCTGCCGGTGATTCTGATCTTCGCTCTCGCGTTCATCTTCGGCGGCGCGGGGCGAAACCAGTACACCGTCGGCATATTGCAGGAAAACGGGCAGCCGGCCGGCGCCCCGCATCCGTTCCTCGAGACTCGCTATGTCGAGTTCGTCGATTACACGGACGAAACGGAAGCCCTGCGGCGGATTGAGCATCACCAGCTCGACCTGCTCGTGCGCTTCGGCGACCCGGTACGGTACTGGGTGAACCCTGATTCACCGCGCGGCTATTTCGCAGAGCGCGTCCTGCTGCAGTCCGCCGGCCATGACGCCATCGTCCGGCAATCCATCACGGGCGAGGAGATTCGTTACGTGGACTGGGTGTTGCCCGGCATCCTGGGCATGAACATGATGTTCTCCTGCCTGTTCGGCGTCGGCTACGTCGTCGTCCGCTATCGCAAGAACGGATTCCTGAAGCGCCTGCGTGCCACGCCTCTGCGTCCGCTCGAATTTATCGTTGCCCAGGTGCTGTCGCGCCTGGTGCTCATCCTGCTGATCACGGCGCTTGTCTACGCCGGGACGCATCTGCTGCTGCACACCCGCATGGAAGGCAGCTATTTCACGCTGTTCGTGGTGGCGTTGGCGGGCGCCGCGTCGCTGGTGTCGCTCGGTCTCCTGTTCGCGGCGCGCGTGACCAGCGAGGAACTCGCCGGCGGGCTCCTGAACATGGTCACCTGGCCCATGATGATCCTGTCGGGCGTGTGGTTTTCGCTGGAAGGCGCGAACGCGCTCGTGCAGGGACTGGCACGCGTATTTCCGCTGACGCACCTGCTCGATGCCGCGCGTGCGGTCATGCTGGACGGTGCCGGCCTGCGGGACGTCCTGCCCGAAGTTCTGACGCTCGTTGCGATGAGCATCGCGTTCCTCGCCGTGGGTGCGAGTATTTTTCGCTGGACGCCGCGCTAGGACATGGTCGGGCCGCTCGTCGACATCGGCGCGAATCTCGCCCACGACAGTTTCGATGACGATCGGTCCGCCGTGCTCGAGCGCGCCGCACGAGCCGGCGTCGCGCAGCTCGTCGTGACAGGCAGCAGTTACGACAGCAACGCCGCTGCGCTCGAGCTGGCGTCCGGGCATCCGGGACGCCTGTACTGCACCGCAGGCCTCCATCCGCACCACGCATCGGCGTACGATGAGCGCATCGACGCGCAAATCCGGAATTTTGCGAGCGACCCGCACTGCGTTGCGGTCGGCGAATGCGGCCTCGACTACTTCCGCAATTTTTCCCCGCGCGCGGCACAGCTCGACGCATTCCGGGCCCAGCTCGCCATCGCCGTCGACAGCCGCAGGCCGTTATTCCTGCACCAACGCGATGCGCACGAGGACCTCGTGGCCATTCTCGAGCCGCTCCTGCCGCGCCTCACGTACGCCGTCGCCCACTGTTTCACCGGCGACGTCGCCGCGCTGGATGCCTATCTTGGCATGGGGCTCTGGATCGGCATCACCGGATGGATCTGCGACGAGCGCCGGGGACGGGAGCTGTACGACATCGCCGCGCGAATCCCGGACGACCGGCTGATGATCGAGACGGATGCGCCCTATCTCCTGCCACGCACGCTGACGCCGAAGCCGAAGTCGCGGCGCAACGAACCTGCATTCTTGCCGGAAGTGCTGCGGGTACTGGCGGAAGCGCGGGCCCAGGATCCCGAGCATGTCGCTCGCATCACGACGGCGAATGCGCGGCGGTTCTTCGGTCTGGGTTAGATCGGACGCCTGGTCGCCGGGACCGGCCGTCGTTCAGCGCGTCGCAACCAACGCGCGTTTCTTGATGCTGTCCCAGTGCGGCTTGAAGGCTTCGAGCTTCACGGTCGCGGACATCGGATTGCTCTCCCCGAACTGCGCGGCCAGCTCGTCCAGGGTCGACACCAGGCCGGGCACGCCTTTCGGGAACTCGGCGCCCTCCAGGAACAGGATCCGGCCCGACACCGGCACCTGGCGCACGATCTCGCGCACGGCTGCAATGCGGTCATACAAGCCGGGCTGCGGATTCGGAAAGGTGTAGCGGCGGTCTTCGGCAATGACGGTCCAGTCCTGCATCTTGTCGCTGCCGAAGACCGTGCCCCGTACGTCCTTGACTTCGAGTATCAGGAGTCCCTGCGAGGTCAGGAGCAGCTGGTCGATGAGGATTTCGCCGTCGTCGCCGTTCGGCAGCACGAGATTGCGTACGCGATCGAAGCCGATCTGCTCGAGAACCTGGTCGAGCCGGCTGCCGCGGGCCGAGAACCGCCGCCACGCCAGCCCGCCCAGGAGCAGTACGAGGGCGCCCGCTGCCCAGGGCAAATAATCGGAATGCAGGATCTCGTCCATCGTTCTCAGCCGAACTCAGCGCCGAGCGCCGCATTGAACGCGGCTAGCGTCGGTTCGATGCGGACGCTCCGGCTCGGTCGCGTGAGTATAGCAGCGAGCTCCGGCGGAACCGGCACGGCGGCCCCGACCAGGGGTTCCACAATGGTCTCGAACTTCGCCGGATGCGCGGTCGCCACGAGGATCCAATGACTGCCGTCGCGGGCAACCGGCCCCATGTCCCGCCAGGCGCGTGCCGCCGTGGCGGTGTGCGGACAAATGGCGAAGCCGAACTCGTTCCAGGCCGCGCGGATCTCGTTCTCGATTTCGCCGTCGCCGACCGACACCACGTCCAGGCGCTCATGCAATACCTCCGCGTCGCCCAGCACGCTTGCGAGCCGCTCCATGTTGCTCGGGTCGCCGACGTCCATCGCTGAGGCCAGGGTCGCCACGCTCTTGCGCGGCTCCCAGCGCCCGGTCGCGAGGTAGTCGGGTATCGTCCGGTTCGCATTCGTCGCCAGTGCGATCGGCCCGATCGGGAGTCCCATCTCCCGCGCCAGGATGCAGGCGAGC
Organism: uncultured Pseudomonadota bacterium; assembly: GCA_963775455.1. Taxonomy (GTDB): domain Bacteria; phylum Pseudomonadota; class Gammaproteobacteria; order Steroidobacterales; family Woeseiaceae; genus UBA1847. The sequence goes on from CAVZIU010000001.1 coordinate 282,824, forward strand.
GCGTTGCCGAGATTGCCGGTCGGAATGACGAACCCGGGATACTCACCCGCTCCCAGGAAGTGCCGCAGTGCCGCGTCGGCATAGTAGGTCATTTGCGGCAGCAGGCGGCCGATGTTGATGCTGTTGGCCGAACTGAAGCGATAACGCGCGCCGAGCCCCGGGTCGGTAAGCGCTGACTTCACCAGCGCCTGGCAATCGTCGAAGGTCCCGGCGATACGCAGTGCCAGGACGTTGTCGCCCCAGCAGGTCAACTGCTTGAGCTGGCGCCCCGAGACGCGGCCGTCCGGAAACAGCACGACAACACGCATGCCCGGCCGGCCGTCGAAGGCCGCGGCAACCGCTCCGCCGGTATCACCGGAAGTTGCGACGAGTACGGTCAGGGGATCGGCGACGTCGCCTTCGAGCCGGGTCAGGCAGGCAGCAAGGAAGCCGGCGCCCAGGTCCTTGAAGGCTGCGGTCGGCCCGTGATACAGCTCGAGCAACGAGCGGCGCCCGCCGGGCAGCATGGTTTCGGGAATCGGGAAACGGAAAGTTTCGGCCAGGATTTCCTCGAGGCTCGCTTCGAGCGTCGAGCCGACGAAGAACGGTGCCAGCAGTCGCCGGGCCACGGCGATCTGCGTGTCGACACCGGCGAAGTCGTCCGGCGCGAAGTCCGGCAAGACTGCCGGCAGGTACAGCCCGCCGTCCGTGGCGAGCCCCTGTACCAGAGCGTCGTCGAGGCCGACCGGCCCCTCGCCGCGAGTGCTGACGTACCGCATTCAGGGCTCCAGCCGCGCGCCGCGGCGCGGCGAGCGAGCTGACCCAGGACTGGCAGCCGATGCCCTGCCGTCGGCAAGCCTGCTCCATGGCCGCAGCGAGATTGCGCGCGATCCTGGTCTCCGCCAAGGCGAAGATGCTGGGTCCGCTGCCGGACAGGCTGCAGCCCAGCGCGCCGCCCGCGAGCGCCGAGTCCCGCACGGCCGGAAAACAGGGCACCGCGGCGACGCGCTGTGGCTCGATGGTCACGTCGCGCAGGCTTTGGCGAAGCAGTCCGTGGTCGTCGGCCGCGCAGGCAGCGATGAAAGCCGCGAGGTAGCCCTGCTGTTCCAGCCACTGTTCGAGCGGATAGTGCGTCTTGAGGTTTCGGCGCGCTTGCGCGGTGTTGACCTCGAGGTCCGGGTGTACCAGCACGGCGCTGATGCCGTTCGGGACCGGCAGGCGTATGAGCTGTGGCAGGAGGGCGATCGGACACAACACCAGGCCGCCCAGGAGACTCGGCGCCACGTTGTCGGCGTGCAGGCCACCGCTCGCGAACTTCTCGCCCGCGAGCGCGTGCGGCAGCAGGTCCGTCAGCGGGCGCGGCGAGTCGAGCAATCCGTTGACCGCGACCACTGCCGCAACGGCGGACGCGGCCGAACTGCCCATCCCGGACTGCAGCGGCACGCCCTTGCGAATAGTGAGCGCGGCCCCGCCACGGTCGCCGTGGACCGTCCAGAAACTTTGTGCCGCGATCGACGCGGTATTGCGGGTCGGGTCGGAGGGCAGGGTCGGGTGAACTTCCCCGTCGAGGCCACGCACGACGTCTATCGTGATCGACGTTTCGCCGGTGCGGCGCGCATCGACGCGATCGCCCGCGCCGTCTAGCGCGAGGCCCAGCATGTCGAACCCGACCGCGAGGTTGCCGATCGAAGCCGGCGCGTAGGCCGTGGCTCGCTCAGCCATGCCCCTGCCCGGAGCTCAGGTAGCTGGCGAGACGCAGGAGGTCGCTGAATACGCCGCCGGCCGTGACTTCGGGACCGGCGCCCGGTCCCTGGATCACCAGCGGATTGTCGGAGTAGCGCGCCGACTCGAACTGCACGATGTTGTCGGTCAGATTGATATGGCTGAAGGCATGTCCCGCCTCGACCGCTTCGAGTCCGACGCCGGCCTTGCCATCGACGCCGAGCCGCGCTACGTAGCGCAGTTCCCTGCCCTGCGCGTGTGCCCGTTGGTACAGCGCTTTCATCTCGTCATCGTACTCGGGCAGTCGATCCAGGAACTCATCGACGCTGCCCTGACGGAGCGCGTCAGGGACCAGGTTCTGCACAGGGAAGTCACCGATTTCGAGCGCCTGGCCCAACTCGCGGGCCAGGATTGTGAGTTTGCGCGCGACATCCATGCCCGACAGGTCGTCGCGAGGATCGGGTTCCGTGTAACCGCTCTCTTTCGCCTTGCGGACGATCTGCGAGAACGGCGTCGTGCCATCGTAGACATTGAACAGGTACGCCAGCGTGCCGGACAGGATGCCCTGCAGCGACCGAATCTCGTCGCCGGTGTCGATCAGGTCCCGCAAAGTGCTGATGATCGGCAGCGCCGCGCCCACCGTGGTCTCATAGAAATAGTGCGAGCTGCCCTGTTCCGCCCGGCGTTCGAGATCGAGGTAGGCGTGCAAGGGCCCGCTGAAAGCCTTCTTGTTTGGCGTGATGACGTTGATGCCACGCTCCAGCCAGCCGGCATACTGCCCGGCGATGTCGGCGCTCGCCGTGCAATCGATGATCACCGCGTGCGGCAGGTGGTCCGGATTGATGTGTTTCTCGAACGTGGCGAAATCGATAGCTACCGCCTTGTCGGCGAATTCACGCTCCCAGCCCGCAAGGGCGATCCGGCGTTCGCCGAGCAACATCGATGTCGAGCGGGCGATGCCACGCACGCGCAGGTCGAGGTTGAAGTCGCTCTCGAGCCGGGCCCGCTGTCGGTCGAGCTGGCGCAGGAGCGTCCTGCCGACCGAGCCCGGACCTATGAGGCCGATCGAAAGGGTTTTCGCCGACAGGTAGAAACCGGAGTGGGCGGCGCACAGCGCCCGGGTCGCCTCGTTCGAATCGACGACCGCCGAGATGTTGCGCTCCGAGGAGCCCTGTGCGATCGCGCGGATGTTGACACCGGCGCGGCCCAGCGTGCCGAAGAAACGGGCAGCGATGCCGGGTGTGCCCGCCATGCCGTCGCCGACGACGGCGACGATGCTTTGCGCGTCAGTCACGTCGACCTTCTGGATCTGGCCGCTGTCGAGTTCCTGTGCGAATGCGCCGGCTACCACGTTGCGCGCACGCTCCGCGAGAAAGGCGGGCACGGCGACGCAGATGGAATGCTCGGAACTCGCCTGCGATATGAGCGTCACGGAAACGCCGGCTTCGTGCAGGGCCCGGAACAGGCGCTCGGCCGTGCCCGGAACGCCGATCATGCCGGCGCCTTCCACGCTGACAAGCGCCATGCCGCCGATCGCGGTGATGCCCTTGATGGGATCTTTCGAAGCAGGCGCGCCGTCGATGCGGCTGCCCGGATGCGCGGGATTCCGGCTGTTGCGAATGAAGACCGGAATATCCTTGGCTATCACGGGACCGAGTGTCTGCGGATGAATGACTTTCGCGCCGAAGTAAGCAAGTTCCATGGCCTCGTTGTAGGTCATGTGTTCGATCACCCGGGCTTCCGGCACGCGATTCGGGTCGGCGCTCATGACGCCGTCGACGTCGGTCCAGATGCTGAGTTCGTCGGCATCGGCTAGCGACGCGAATATGGCGGCCGAGTAGTCGCTGCCATTCCTGCCGAGCGTCGTCTGCCGACCATCCTCGTCGGTGGCGATGAAACCGGTGATGACAACGATGCCGGCGAAATCGCGGTCCACCTGGCGTTGGAAACGGGACCGTGAGGTATCCCAGAGTACGGTGGGTCCGAGTTCAGTCTGACGCACGATCAGGATGTCGCGCGCGTCGATCCAGCGGCCCGCCCGTTCCGGCTCCATCGCACCGAGCAGCGCAGCCAGCAGGCGCGCCGACCAGATCTCGCCATAACCGGCAACGACGTCGCGGCTGCGCTGCGGCGCTGAGCGCACCAGCGCGACGGCCTTCAACAGGTCGCGGATATCCTGTGCATCGCGCGCCCATGCGTCCAGGATCTGCACGCGTGCCTCGCCGCTCAGCAGTGCGCGCGTCGCCTCTGCATAGCGCGCGCCGATCGTGTCGAGCCGTTGCGAATAACTCGCGTCATCGAGTTCGGCCAGCGCGGCGAGACCGAGCAGTGCGTCGGTCATGCCGCTCATGGCGGACACCACGACCCCGATACGGGCGTCCGGCCGCTCGAGGACCAGGCCTGCAACCCGGCGAAAGCAATCGGCATCGGCCAGGCTGCTGCCGCCGAACTTGTGCAACTTCCAGCGCTCTCGACTCACGGCCAGATTCGCTTCCCCGCCCGAAAAAATGCGCAATCATAACGACAGCGAGGCCGGGAGTCGCCTGTTTTATCTGAAATTAGTTTCGCGCCGAAGTCTTGCGAATGGTGGGACGTGTAGGTATTGGCCCCCAGGTGGATTCGAATCCCCGTTACCGGCGCAATGGGTCGTGTTTTGCTGCCGCCGCGTACACACACCTTCAGCCAGTCATGACACCAGCCGACCTCGGATGACGATACGACGTTTTGCCGCGCCCGCAAAGGCTTCCTGGAAATCTTCCGTACCCGGCGGGAGATCGCAGGCGATATAAACCCTGATGATGACCGCCCCGTCGGAGGTAAGGTTTGCGTGCTTTGCGATCGCAACTGAGATGTCGTCGTCCTGCGCGAGGGCAATTGCCGGAAGGGCGAGGACGACAGAGGCGATGGCGCGAAAGCGCCTCAATAGAGTCAGGAGATACACCATAGGACCTCCTCTGCGAAGGGAATCGCACCTGGACCTGAAGTCGTGGGCGTCCCGTAACAGGGATTTTAGGACGGGACTTGCCGCCCGTCCACCGGACGACCTACGAGCACCGACCGATCTTGTCGATTCCTTCCGTCCAAGGAATTACGAATTTACTGTGCGAGGAGAATCCCAAATGAAACCAAAGTACCGACTCGCTTTGCTGTTGGCCCTGGCCACCGCATGGACAGCGGCCGTCGCGGGAAAGCCCTTCGAGGAGGCCACGATGTTCGTCGAGCAAAATGCGACGGATGGCGATACGGAGGTCGTGATTTCCGGCACGGCCGGCGACGACGGTCTCCAGCTCCTGACCATCCGGTCCCCGGATGGCCGGACGATGGCGCGATTGCGCGCCCCGGACCTGACCACGCTCGGCATGCGCGAGTTTCATTTCGAGTCGCCGGAGCCACCCGGCGAGGCGGTGCTCGCCGCTTACCCGGAGGGCGAGTACGCATTGCGCGGCGTGTCGACAGCGGGCGAGGTGTTCCGCACCGTCCTCACCCTGTCGCACCAGCTACCGGCCGCGGCGACCATTTTGCATCCCGCCGCCGACGCGGAATTGCCGGCCAGGCAGGCGCTGACCATTCAATGGTCGTCGGTCCAGGGCACCGGCTACGTGCTCGAATTCGAGAACGAGTCGGCCGATCCGGAGCAGACGTTCACGATCAATCTGCCACCGCACGTGACGAGCTGGCGGATCCCGGCCACATTGATGGTGCGCGGCGGCGAATTCCAGATCGGCATTCACACCATCGCCGAGAACGGCAACATCGTGGTCGTGGAGCAGACGTTCACGACCGAGGAGTAACCGGCCTGGTGACGAGGACCCGTTTCCCGTTTATGCGCGAAGAGAGTGGTGGGGCGTGTTGGAGTCGAACCAACGACCAGTCGGTTAAAAGCCGAATGCTCTACCTCTGAGCTAACGCCCCGTTTTTCCGGCGCCCGGGAGCTACCGCCCGCGCAGGCCGGCGGCATGATACCCGATCAGCATCCGATCGCAAGTTGACAGCGGTCGCTCACACGCCCTCGGTTTGCATGCGCTCCAGCCGCTGGCCGGCAAGCCGTGCCGCAGTCGTGTCCGGGTACTCCGACTGCACGCGCGCCAGCGCGGCCTTCGCGGCGTCCCAGCGTTTGAGCTCATAGTTGCAATAGCCGATCTTGAGCAACGCATCGACGACCTTCCTGGAGTCCGGGTATTGGTCGACCACCGTCTGGAAGGAATTCAGCGCCTGTTCGAATTCCTGGCGGACGTAATAAGTTTCGCCGAGCCAGTACTGGGCATTCGACGCGTTCGCGCTTTCCGGAAATGCGCCGAGGAACTCACTGAAGGCGGTTTCGGCGTCATCGTAACGCTGCTCCTTCACCAGTTCGAAGGCCGCGCGGTAGTTCACGTCTTCCGAACCGCCGGGCACCGGCAGCTGGCCGGGCTGCAGTCCGTCCGCGTCGCCCGTACCGCCCGCCGCCGTCGTCTGCAGCCGGGCCTCCAGCGCCTGGATGCGGACATCGAGATCGTTGTACAGATCACGCTGCCGCTCGGCAGTCGTGGCCGCATCGTGTTCCAGCGTCTGTGTGAAGCCGAGCAGTTCGTCGGATCGCCGCTCGAGCGCGGCGACATCCTGCGTCATCTCCACGAGACTCTGGTTTTGGATCACGCGTTCGATCGAAGTCAGCCGGCGGTCCAGGTCGTCGAGCTTGAGCAGGACGGGATCCTCTTCCGGCGGCGTCCCGCTGCACGCGGCCAGGACGGCCGCCAGCAGCAGGATCGAGCGCGTGCGATGCGTGCGAATCATCGATCCGTCCGGCTCAGTCGATGTAGCGGATCTCGACGCGGCGATTCTCCGCATACGCTTCCTCGGTACTGCCTTCGGCCGCAGGGCGCTCCTCGCCGAAGCTGACTGTCGAGATCTGGCCGGCCGTGGCGCCCTGTACCAGCAACAGCTGCCGCACTGCCTGCGCGCGACGCTCTCCCAGGCCGATATTGTATTCACGCGAGCCCCGCTCGTCCGCATGCCCTTCGAGGCGCACCCGCGCCGCGGGGTTCTCGGCCAGTTGCAGTGCGTGCCGCGTGACCATCTCGGTGTCATCCGGACGAACCTCCGAGGAGTCGAACTCGAAATAGATGACGGTCCCGAGTTCGCCTGCTGACGGGTCCGCGCCCCATTCCACGTCCTCGCCCTGCTGACCGTCCGCGGCCTCCCAGCCTTCGGTGTCGCTCGCGCCATCGACTTCGGTCGCTGCCGGCTCGGGATCCGGCACCGTGTTCTTGCCGCACCCGGCGAGTGCCGCGGCGGCGAGGACCAGGAGAATCAGTTTGTGCTGTGACATAGTCGTGCCCTTGTACAGGTGTGCCCAATCAAAGTTAATGAAAACCGTCATTTACATTGCTTATTTCAGGTAAAACTCAATATAACGGGAACGGCGACCAGACCGGTTCGCGTACGTCTTCCTGACCCGATGCCATGCGTTGCCGGATCAGCCCGTTGGCCGTCACGGTCTCCAGCACCCCGTTTCCCGACTGCCGGGTCGCATAGATCAGGATATCGCTGTTCGGTGCGAAACTCGGCGATTCGTCCTGACCCCCGGTCGACAGAATCAGGAGATCCTTGCGCTCGAGGTCCACGATCCCGATGCGGAAATTGCCCCCATCGTTGTGGACGAGTGCGAGCTTTTCGCCGTCCGGCGACAACCGCGGCCGCGCATTATAACTCCCCTCGAAGGTCACGCGCTCGGCGTCGCCGCCGGCCGCCGCTATGCGGTATATCTGCGGCCCGCCCGCACGGTCCGACGTGAAGTAGATGTGGCGTCCGTCCGGCGACCAGGTGCCCTCGGTGTCGATGGCCCGATGCGTGGTGAGCCGCACCTTCTGTCGCGTGGTTACGTCGATGGTATAGATGTCGAGGTTACCGTCGATGCCGCCGAGAGTGACGGCCAGCAAGCGGCCGTCCGGCGAAAACGACGGAGCACCGTTGATGCCGGGATCGGCCGAGAGCTGTATGCGATTGCCGGAGCGCAGCTGCTGCACGTAGATCGAGGAGCGGCTGCCCTCGAACGACACATAGGCAAGGCGACGGCTGTCCGGAGACCAGGCGGGCGACATGATCGGATCATTGCTCTCCATGATCGTGTGCTCCGTCTCGCCGTCGTAGTCCGCGACCACGAGCCGATAGCGCGTAGCCGCGCCTTGCTTGCTCGCGGAGACGAATGCGACCTGGGTCGCGAACACGCCTTTGATGCCGGTCAGTTTTTCGTAAATCATGTCTGCGGCACGGTGCGCGACCCGCCGCATGTTGCCGCGGCTGGCCGGCATGCGGTAGCCGACGAGTTGCGTGCGCTGGTAGGGATCGAACAACTGGAACTGGACGTTGTAGGCGTTGTCGCCGGTCTGCTCGACGTTGCCGATCACGATGGCTTCGATGCTGAGCCGGGTCCAGTCCTCGAAATCGATGTCCGTGCCCGCCGTCGGCTTCTGCAGCATCTCGCTTTCCGGGACGGGCTCGAATCGGCCGCTCCGGTACAGGTCGGCGCTGATCACTTCCGCAATATCGAGCGGCGACGCAGCATCCTGGCCGCTCCAGCCGAAAGGCACGACGGCGACCGGGGCACGCTTGACGCCGTCCCCGGTGATCTCGATGCGGATCTCGGCATGGGCCGGGGTCAATACGAGTAAAAAGAGTGCCGCGCAAATCGCAATCCACCGCGGTATGCACATCTTCCAACAAAGTTTGGTCACGATATCGCCTGCCAGAGTTCGTAGTTACTGGTCGCCGGGAACAAAATCAAACACCAAGTCTGCATCAAACAGCAGCGGATTGGGAGGCCGCGGCAAGGGCGAGGCCTTGCGGACGGCCGCTTCTATGGAACGTACGACAACGGCATCGCCGTTGCAGCTCACGACCGTGGCGGACAGGACGTCGCCGTTCTGGTTCTGCTTCACGTTGACCTCGCAATTCAGGTCGCGCGGCGCACTGGCAGGCTTGATCCAGGCGCGCCGTACCTTCTGCTGAATCGCAAACTTGTAGGCAGCCATGTCCTCCGAACTGCGCGCCGCAAGTCGCCGGTCTTCCGCTTCGACCTGCTCCTGGAGCTGACGCGCCTCGGCTTCCCTCCGTTGCCGCTCATTCTCGAGCCGCTGGCGCTCTTCCTCCTCCTTGCGGAGCCGTTCCGCTTCTACCCGCTTGCGTTCGAGTTCCGCCTCCTGCTTGCGTTGGGCCTCCTCTTCCGCCGCCTTGCGCCGGGCTTCCTCCTCGGCTTTGCGTTTCTCGTCCTCGATCCGTTGCAGGCGCGCTTCCTCCTGGCGTTGCTGCTCGCGGCGCAGGTCATCGAGTCGCGCCTGCTCCTCCGCCTTGGCGCGCGCCTCCGCCGCCGGGTCGGGCTCGGGCTCTTCCGGCTCGGCCTCCGGTTCCGGTTCGGGTTCCGGTTCGGGTTCGGGTTCGGGTTCCTGCTCGACGACCGGCGGGCGCACGGGCTCGTCGGCGCTCACCAGCGTAGCGGTGACGGCCAGCGGCAGGGGCTCGGGGTCCCTGCGCGCCCAGTCGAAGGCGAACACGAACGATGCCATCACCAGCACGTGCAGGATGATCGCCAGCGTGACCGCTATGATTTTTTGCGGGTCGCGCAATGCGTCACTCGGGAACCGGATAGGTATCGAGGGGATCGGTCACGAATCCGACCTGCTCCGCACCGCCCTTCTGCAGCAGCACCATCGCGCCGACGACGTTGCCGTAGGGCACGTTGCGATCGGCCTTGACCAGCACCGGGGTCTGCGGCTTGTTGCGCAGTACGATGCCCACGCGTTCGATGATTTCCGCGGCGCCCAGCGGCTCTTCCTCGTCGTCGCCGACGTCGAGATAGAGCTTGCCCGCGGCGTCGACGCTCAGGACCAGCGGAGTCGTGTCTTCCACGGCTTCGATGGGTTCCGCGCCGGCTTTCGGCAGTTCCACCTTGACCCCCTGGGTCAGCAGCGGCGCGGTTACCATGAATATGATCAGCAGGACGAGCATCACGTCGATATACGGAACGACGTTGATCTCGCCCATCAGCTTGCGATTGCGGACGGGTGTGGGCATGTCAGCGTTCCTTGCGGTTGCGCGCGTGCCTTTCGAGGATGCTCGAGAACTCCTCGCGGAAGGTGTCGTAGCGATACTCGAGACGCACTACCTTATCGGCGTAGCGGTTGTAGGCGATGACGGCCGGAATGGCGGCGAACAAGCCCATCGCGGTGGCGATCAGCGCTTCGGCGATGGGCGGCGCGACGATGGCCAGCGTTGCTGTCTGCGTCATGCTGCCGAGACCCATGAATGCCGTCATGATGCCCCAGACGGTACCGAACAGGCCGACATACGGGCTCGTCGAACCGATGGTGGCCAGCGTCGCAAGACTCTGGCCCAGCCGGTCCACCTCGCGCATCTGCGCGACGTTCATCGCACGGCGGCATTCCTCGACGATCTTGCTCGGGCTGCTGTCGCCGAGCTGAACCTGCCGGTTGAACTCGCGGAAGCCGGCCTCGAAGATGCCGGCCATGCCCTGCGCCCCGCCCTTTTCGCGCGTGGCGCTCTGGTACAGCGTGTTCAGGTCCCCGCCCGACCAGAACGCCGCCTCGAAATCGTCGGACGCCGACGTCGTCTTCACGACTACCCTGCGCTTGGTGAAGATGATGCTCCACGAGACGATTGAGGCCATGAGCAGCAGGATCAGCACGATGATCACCGGCCAGCTCGCCCCCATGACGAGGTTGACGACGGACATATTCAGTTCAGCTTGCATCTCGGTTTCCCTCAAACAACGATCGGGGCACACGCTGCGGTTTCAGCGTGTCCGCATCCAGGAGCGCCACTCTGACGCTGCTTTCGAGCAGCAGCAGCGAACCACGGAAAATCTTCTGCTCGATGTCGAACGTCGCGCGTGCCAGCCCGGCCAGCGACGCCGTGGCTACGATTTCGTCATTGAACCGCGCCGGCGCGATGAAGTCCGCTTCCGTGCTGACCACGACGAAAATGCGGCGATCCACCTGCAGCATGCGCACCTGGTCGACACCCAGCGCCCGCAGCCACTCCGTGCGGGCGCGCTCCAGGAAGCGGAAATAATTGGCGTAGTACACCACGCCCTGGGCGTCGGTGTCCTCGTAGTAGACGCGGATCGGCCATTCGAATTCCTGCGTGCTCATCGGCTGCGGTCCTTCACTCCCGCTCGAAGAGCGGCAGTTCCTGTGCAGGATTCCGTGTTGGAGGCTTCAAACCGAAATGCAGCCAGGCGTTCTGCGTGGCAACGCGTCCACGTGCCGTCCGCATCATGAAACCCTGTTGGATCAGGTACGGCTCGATCACATCCTCGATCGTGCCGCGTTCCTCACCGACCGCGGCCGCAAGGCTGTCGATTCCTACCGGCCCTCCGTCGAATTTCTCGATGATCGTCCGGAGCAGGCGCCGGTCCATCGCATCGAAGCCGTTCGGATCGACTTGCAGAAGGTCCATCGCCCGCATTGCCACCTCACCGGTGACAACGCCGTTTGCCTCGACTTCTGCATAGTCGCGCACGCGCCTGAGCAAGCGGTTCGCGATTCGCGGCGTGCCGCGAGCCCGGTGGGCGATCTCGCTGGCGCCCTCGTTCTCGATTTCGAGACCGAGTATGCCGGCCGCGCGCCGCGCGATCGCCTCGAGGTCGGGAACGGTGTAGAACTCGAGGCGCTGCACGATGCCGAAGCGGTCCCGCAACGGCGAGGTCAGCAATCCCGCGCGCGTGGTCGCACCGACCAGGGTGAAAGGTGGCAGATCCAGCTTGATGGAGCGCGCCGCGGGCCCCTCGCCGATGACGATATCGAGCTGGAAATCCTCCAGTGCCGGGTACAACACTTCCTCGACGACCGGGCTTAGCCGATGGATCTCGTCGACGAACAGGACGTCGCCCGGTTCGAGGTTCGTCAGGATGGCGGCGAGGTCGCCCGGGCGCTCGAGCACCGGCCCGGAGGTCTGGCGCAGATTCACGGCCATCTCGTTCGCGATGATGTGCGCGAGCGTGGTCTTGCCGAGTCCGGGAGGACCGAAGATGAGCACGTGATCCAGCGCCTCACCACGGCGGCGCGCAGCCTCGATGAAGATGCGCATCTGCTGTTTCACGCCGGCCTGGCCAACGTAGTCGGCGAGCTTCTTTGGCCGGATCGCCCGGTCGAATGCGCGGTCTTCCGATTTCGGTTCGGCGCTCGTCAGCCGGTCCCGTTCGATGCCAGCCACCTCAGCTCACCGCCTGCCGCAGCGCCAGCCGGATGATGTCTTCCGCCGATTTGCCGTCGATATCGAGTTTCGTGAGGAGCCGATTCACCTCGGACGGCTTGTAGCCGAGCGCGATCAGCGCATCGGTCGCTTCTGCCTTCGCGCCGGCTTCGACGCTCACGCGCGCATGCTTGCCGCCTGGCACCTTGTCGAGCCGGTCCCGCATCTCGACGACCAGGCGTTCCGCGGTCTTCTTGCCGATACCCGGAATCCGGGCCAGCGAAGTCGTGTCCTCGTGCTCGATGCAGCGCCGGAAGTCGGCCACACTCATGGCGGACAAAATCGCGAGGCCGATTCGTGCACCGACGCCGCGCACCCTGAGCACATTGCGAAAGAGCGCCCGCTCCTCCTCGCTCGCAAAGCCGTACAGTATCTGCGCATCCTCGCGCACCAGCAGGTGGGTATACAGGAATACATTCGCGCCGGGCGGCGGCAGTACGAAAAAGGTCGACAGGGGCGTTTCGACGTCATAGCCGACGCCGTGACATTCGACGACGATCACGGGCGCCTGCTTGAAGGTAAGCTGGCCACGCAGCGAGCCGATCATGTTTGCCTCACCTGATACCGGCGAATACGACGTGCGCGCCGATACTGTGCCGGATGCGCTGCTGGTGTCCGTGGCACAAAGCTGCGGCGAGCGCGTCTGCGGCGTCGGGCGCGGGCATCGCGGACAGACGCAGCAGGGCCACGATCATGTGCTGCACCTGCTCTTTGCTCGCCGAGCCCGTTCCAACCACCGCCAGCTTGATCTCGCGCGGCGCATACTCGTGAACCTCCAGGGCGCGGCTGAAGGTCGCACACAGGGCTGCCGAGCGCGCCTGGCCGAGCTTGAGGGCGCTGGCGGCATTCCGGTGGATGAAAACGGATTCCACCGCGACGATATCCGGGCGGAATTCGTCGACGATGGCAGCGACCGACTCGAAGATCTGCCGCAGACGCGCGGGGAAATCGCCGTCCAGGCTGCGCACGGTACCGCTTGCGACGTACACCGGTTCCGAGCGCACGAAGTCCACGACGCCGAAGCCGGTGAGCCGGGAACCCGGATCGATGCCGAGTATCCGACGGCGGGCGCTCATCGCCGGCTGCCCGCTGGGACACGCGTCAGCATCGTTCATAGCCTTGCGAGTATGTCTTCGGCGATATCGGCATTCGAATAAACCTGCTGGACGTCGTCCAGGTCCTCGAGCATTTCCAGCATTTTTACCATCGACGACGCGGCATCGGCGTCCAGGCTTGCGCTGGTGGAGGCCCGCATCGTGAGCAAGGCCTCCGCGGGCTCGAGGCCGGCACGCCGCATGGCGCCTGTGACGTACTCGTAATCTGCGGGGTCGGTAAGGACCTCGACCGACCCGTCGTCGTCGACGAGCACGTCCTCCGCGCCCGCCTCGATTGCGGCTTCCATGATCGTCTCCTCGCTGCTGCCCGGCGGGTAGAACAACTGGCCGACGTGATTGAACAGGTAGGCCACCGAGCCGTCCGCGCCCAGGTTACCGCCGAACTTCGCGAACGCGTGCCGAACGTCGGCGACGGTGCGATTGCGATTGTCCGTGAGGCAATCGACGATCACGGCAGTGCCGCCGGGGCCGTAGCCTTCGTAACGGATTTCCTGGTAGTTCGCGTCGTCGATTTCACCCGAACCTCGCTTGATCGCGCGTTCGATGTTGTCCTTGGGCAGGCTCTGCGCCCGCGCCCTGTCGACAGCGAGCCGGAGCCGCGGGTTCGAGTCGAGGTCACCTCCGCCCATGCGCGCCGCGACAGTGACCTCGCGAATCAGCTTCGTGAACAGTTTACCGCGCTTCTTGTCCTGGGCACCTTTCCTGTGCTGGATGTTCGCCCACTTGCTGTGTCCTGCCATGGTCTCCTGCCGAAACCGTGCGCCTCGAGTTCGATATGTCCGCCCGGAGTATGGCCCTGTGATTTCGGTTCCCGGTGCGCCAAGCAGCGATTCCGGCCGGGCCACCGGGCCGGAATGTGCGCGTATGATAACGATAATTCTTAAGCCGGCACAGGAACGCGCAATGGCACTCGCAACACCGGAGAATGCGCCGCCGGAGCCGCCATCGTCGCAACACTTGGCGACGGTTCATCGACTGCTCGCCGGGCTGGCCGAGGATCCCGCTACGCATGCCGCGAGCCGTGAAGGCGAGGAGATCGCGGCCATCGCGCAGACCCTGGGCCTGCCGGACGATGTCCTGCTGTCGGTTCGCCTGTGTCCCGCCCTTCGCGACGGTTTCCTGAGTCTTGATAATTTAAAAAACAATCACTTAGGTAATATTCCTAATTTGACTTCGGAGCTGGCGACGCTGAGCGGCTTCGCGCTGCCACCGGACTGGCAGCCCGGCGAGGCCCTGGCTACGCCGCAATCGGAGGCGCTGCGCAAGATGCTCCTCGCGGTAGTGTCCGATGTTCGGCTCGTGCTCGCGCGGATTGCCGAGCAACTCTATCGCCTGCGACGCGCGAAGTCCGCTCCGGATGCCGAGCGCCGGGCCCTCGCGGTCGAGACCCGCGAGATCTACGCGACGCTGGCGAACCGCCTCGGTGTCTGGCAGCTCAAGTGGGAACTCGAGGATCTCGCATTCCGCTATCTCGAACCCGAGACCTACGCGTCGATCGCCGCGTCCCTGCAGGAGAAGCGGATCGAACGCGAGGCGTTCATCGGCAAGGTGACGGAGCAGTTGCAGCAGGAGCTAGACCGGGCCGGCGTGCGGGGCGAGGTATCCGGGCGTCCGAAGCACATCTACAGCATCTGGCGCAAGATGCAGCGCAAGGAACGCGGCCTGGAGAGCCTGTACGACATCCGTGCGGTGCGCGTGCTGGTGGAGGACGTAACCGCCTGTTATGCGGCACTGGGCGTGGTGCACAACTTGTGGTCCTACCTGCCGGGCGAATTCGACGACTACATCGCGAACCCGAAGGGCAACGAGTACCGCTCCCTGCACACGGCGGTCGTCGGGCCGGAAGGCAAGACGCTGGAGGTCCAGATCCGGTCGCACGACATGCACCGCCAGGCGGAGCTCGGCATCGCGGCGCACTGGCGTTACAAGGAAGGCAGCGGCGCACCGGCGGCTTTCGATCGCAAGATCCGCTTCCTTCGGCAATTGCTGGATCCGGCGCAGGACAGCGGCGACCTGCTCGACCAGATACGCGGCGATGTGTTCGAGGATCGCGTCTATGCCGTGAGCCCGAAGGGTGACGTCGTCGAACTGCCCGCCGGCGCCACGCCGCTCGACTTCGCATACCAGGTGCATACGCAGGTCGGCCACAAGTGCCGCGGCGCCAAGGTCAACGGCCGCATCGTGCCCCTGACTTACAGCGTGAAGAACGGCGACCAGATCGAGATCATCACCGGCGGCCAGCCGAATCCCAGCCGCGACTGGCTGGTGCCGCGGCTCGGGTACCTGGCCGGCGTGCGCAATCGCGCCAAAGTACGAAACTGGTTCAAGCAGCAGGACCGTGACGAGCACCTGCGCGAAGGACGCGAGATCCTCGAGCGTGAACTTTCCCGGCTCGGGGTCCGGGATGTGTCCGGCGAGACGCTCGCGAAGGCCCTGAAGCTGAAGGACCCGGAAGAACTCTACGTGGCCCTCGGTGCAGGGGAACTGACGCCGTCGGCGGTCGCGACCGCGCTGCAGCAGCTGCACGGTGCGGAGCCACGGCGCAATGTGCGTCACAGGCGGCCGCGCCGGAGTGCGGGAACGGCCGACGGCGTTGCGGTCAGCGGCGTGGGCGACCTCCTGTGCAATTTTGCCCGCTGCTGTCGGCCGGTCCCGCCGGAAGCCATCGGCGGTTACATCACGCTGGGTCGCGGCGTCACGATACATCGTGACGACTGCGGCAATTACGCCAACCTCGTCAATCGCAATCCCGAACGCGTCATCGAGGTTGATTGGGGAGACCGTGAAGCCTCGGCCTATCCTGTGGATCTCACATTGCGCGCCTTCGATCGCGCAGGCCTGATCCGCGATGTGACCATGGTGTTGGCGGACGAAGGTGCGAACATCCTCGACCTGAAGAGCCACGTCGACAAACGCGATCAGCAGGTCACGATGCGCATCAGCATCGAGATCGCCGACCTGCCTGCGCTGAGCACGGCGATCGCGCGTCTCGAGCAATTGCCCAACGTGGCGTCCGTGAGCCGCAGAACCTAGAGCGGGTCTCGCTCCGGCGACGCCGGATCGCAATTGCCGGCATGCGGCAATGCGGGACGGCATCTAGTAGTATCCGGGCGAAAATCACCGGAAGTCGGGGCGGACATGCAGCAATTCGTCGATACGATCAACAGCTACATCTGGAGCAATGCGCTCATCTATCTCTGCCTCGGCGTGGGTATCCTGTTCACGACACTGACCCGCTGCGTGCAGGTGCGGATGTTCGGCGAGATGCTGCGTCTCCTGTTTACCGGCAAGGAATCGAAGCGCGGTATCTCGTCCTTCCAGGCGCTGTCCGTATCGCTGTCCGGCCGGGTTGGTGTGGGCAATATCGCCGGCGTGGCTGCGGCAATCGCCTTCGGCGGCCCGAGCGCAGTGTTCTGGATGTGGGTCATGGCGTTTCTCGGCGCCGCCACGTCCTATGTGGAATCTACGCTCGGCCAGATCTACAAGGAAGTCGACGAAGGCCAGTTTCGCGGCGGACCTGCCTACTACATCGAGAAAGCGATGGGCCAGCGCTGGTACGCGTGGACCTTCGCGATTGCGACGATCTTCGCCACCGGCTTTTTGCTGCCTACCGTACAGTCGAACAGCATCGGCAACGCCGTGGAGACCGCCTTCGGCGCCGGACCGACGTATACGACTTTTCTCGGCGACGTGACATTCACGAAGTTGGCCACGGCGCTCGGGGTGGTTGCACTGCTGGGCGTCATCATTTTCGGCGGTGTCAAACGTATCGCTCATTTCGCACAGGTGGTCGTTCCGTTCATGGCGCTCGGTTACGTCGGCATCGCGATCGTGATCGTCATCCTGCACATCGAGGACCTGCCGGCGGTGATCTCGCTCATTTTCCGGGATATTTTCGAACCCATGGCCATGTTCGGCGCCGCCATCGGCTGGGGCGTCAAGCGCGGCGTCTATTCGAACGAGGCGGGCCAGGGCACCGGGCCGCATGCCGCCGCCGCCTGCGAGGTGCAGCATCCGGCACAGCAAGGCCTCGTGCAGGCCTTTTCCATCTATGTCGACACGCTGCTCGTTTGCTCCTCAACGGCTTTCATGATTCTCATCACGAACCAATACTACGTCGTCGGTACCGGGACCGAAGTGCTCGCCGGCGCGCTCGGGACCTCCATTGAAGCCAACAGTCCTGCATTCACGCAGCTGGCACTGGAGAGCGTGGTGGGCGGCAGCGGCCGGGTCCTCGTCGCGCTGGCCTTGTTCTTCTTCGCCTTCACGACGCTGGTCGCCTACTACTACATCGCAGAAACCAATGTCGCGTATCTCAGGCGCACATTCAGGATCCCGTATGAACTGACGATCCTCAAGGTCGCGATTCTGGTCGCGACGTTCTACGGCGCAGTTCGCACTGCGAGCCTTGCGTGGGGTCTCGGCGACATCGGGGTGGGCCTGATGGCCTGGCTCAACATCATCGCCATCGTGATCCTGATCTTCATGGGTTCGCCTGCCCTGCGCGCTCTGAAAGACTACGAAGCGCAGCGCAAGGCCGGCGTCACCGAGTACACGTTCGACCCGGAGAAGCTCGGCATTCGCAATGCGGATTTCTGGAAATCGCGATAAGGTGCGAGCTGGTCACGATGCGCTTGGTCTTACCGATAGTATTGATTTGCACCCTCCCCGCCTGCGCGGGTCAGGCGGTCCATGCGCCGTCAGCCGGGGCACGCGCAATGGCCGGCGCGGACGGCACGTTCGAATTCAAGCCAGACGACTGGACGCAGGGTGTCACGACGTGGTGGAAGGACTCGGACGGCGTCGACCCCGGGACCGCGGGCTGCCACGTCGGCACAGACAGTAACGGGACGCCGAACGGTCGGATGTTCGGAGAAGCGTGTTTGAGTAACGGTGAGCTGGTCGAGTCCAATCCCGGTGCCGGCGAACTCCACAGTCATGCGGACGACATCGGTCATCCGGACCGGTTCGACTGCAAAACCTGGTGTGTCGACAACGGTAGCTCGAGTGGCAGTTGCGCAGCCGCGCCCGCACCGCCCTGTGCTGCATCGGCACGCTGCGTTTGCCGGTAGTCCCCGTCAGCGTGCGTGACGCATCCCGCAATTGGTTCCTGGCAGGTTCGCGCGCAATGCGCGCTGCTACTTATTGGGGTAGTTGAGCGCTCGCTTGTCGACCGCGAGCGCGGCCTCGTGCAGCGCCTCGGCGAGGCTGGGATGCGCGTGGATCGTCCTCTGGATGTCCTCGGTACTGGCCGAAAACTCCATCGCCAGCACGGCCTCGCTGATCAGTTCGCCCGCCATCGGGCCGATGATGTGTACGCCGAGGACCTCGTCGTCCTCCACCGCGGATACGATCTTGACCATGCCAACCGTCTGCTCCATCGCCTTGGCGCGGCCGCTCGCCGCAAAGGGGAACGAGCCGGTCTTGTACCCTCGCCCGCTCTCTTTCACCTCCTGCTCGGTTTTCCCGACCCAGGCGATCTCCGGCGCCGTGTAGATCACCGACGGGATGACGTCGTAATTCATCTCCGCGGTCTCACCGGCGATGAGGTCGGCAACCATCACCCCTTCCTCGGAACCCTTGTGCGCCAGCATCGGGCCGCGAACGCAGTCACCGATGGCGAACACGCGCTTGACGCGCGTCCGGCATTGTCCGTCGACGACGATGAAGCCTTTCTCGTCGAGCTGGATGCCCGAGTCCGCGGCCAGCAGGTCTTCCGTATAGGGCCGGCGGCCTACCGAGACGATGAGCTTGTCGACCTCGAAGCTCTTGGGCACGCCCTTGTCCTCGTACTCCACGGTGACGCCGGTCTTGCCGGCCTTCGCGCCGGTGAGTTTGGCGCCCAGGCGGACGTCCAGCCCCTGCTCCTTGAAATCTTTGCCGGCGATGGCGGCGATCTCCCGGTCGGCCATGAAAAGGAAATCATGCATGGCCTCGAGTATCGTCACCTCCGCACCGAGCCTTTGCCAGACGCTGCCGAGTTCAAGCCCGATCACGCCGGCACCGATGATGCCCAGCCGTTCCGGCACTGCGCTGAACTCGAGGGCGTCCCAGGAATCGACGATGCGTTCGTGATCGAATTTCGCGAACGGCAGCTCGATCGGCGTCGAGCCGGTCGCAATGATGACGTTCTCAGCTTCGATCGTCTCGGTCTTGCCGCCGACAGCCTTGAACTCGATCTTGCGGTCGGCAAGCAGCTTGCCGTGGCCGACCAGTCCCTCGACCTTGTTCGCCTTGAACAGGCCGGCGATGCCGTTCGTCAGTTGCCGCACGATCCCGGCCCTGCGCTTTTGCAGCTGGTCGAAGTCGACACCCAGTTCACCCGTCCTGATGCCGTGCCTGGCGAATTCGTGCCGCGCCCGGTGATAGAGTTCCGACGACTCCAGCAATGCCTTCGACGGGATGCAACCCGCATTGAGGCAGGTGCCGCCGAAGGCGTTCTTGCCATCCTTGTTGCGCCATTCGTCGATGCAGGCCGTCTTGCGGCCGTGCTGTGCGGCGCGAATCGCCGCGATATACCCGGCGGGGCCCGCACCGATGACGACAACGTCGAATTTCCTGCTCATTGCGCTGCCTAGAGCTTGAGCAACAGCCGGCTCGGATCCTCGAGCAGCTGCTTGATGGTCACCAGGAACTGCACCGAATCCTTGCCGTCGATCAGGCGGTGGTCGTAGGTCAGTGCGAGATACATCATGGGACGGATCCGCACCTCTCCGTCGATGGCCATGGGCCGCTGCTGGATCGCGTGCATGCCGAGTATGGCGCTCTGCGGCTGATTGAGAATCGGCGTCGACATCATGGAACCGAATACACCGCCGTTCGTGATCGAGAACGTGCCGCCGGTCAGTTCCTCCATCCCGATCTTGCCTGTCTGGGCCTTGCTGGCCAGTTCGCCCAGTTCCTTCTCGAAGTCGGCGAAGCTCTTGCGGTCGACATCGCGAATCACCGGCACCATCAGTCCCCGCTCGGTCGAAACGGCGATGCCGATGTCGAAATAATTGTGATAGACGATGTCTTCGCCTTCCACGGACGCGTTGACGACCGGAAACCTTTTCAGTGCCTCGACGGCGGCCTTCGCGAAAAAGGACATGAATCCGAGCTTCACGCCGTGCTCTTTCTCGAAGGTCTCCTTGTAACGCGACCGGAGCGCCATGATTTCGGTCAGGTCGACCTCGTTGAAAGTCGTGAGCATCGCCGCTGTCTGTTGCGCCTCGACCAGCCGCTCCGCGATGCGCGCGCGCAGGCGGGTCATCGGTACCCGCTCCTCCGTGCGCTCCTGCACCGGCGCAACTCCTCCCGCGCCCGGTGTCTTCGTATCGCCAGGCGTGGTGTCGCTCGAATTGTCGGCCCGCAGGAACGCCATGACGTCGGCCTTGGTGATCCGGCCGTCCTTGCCGCTGCCGGTCACCATGGTGGCATCGAGGTCGTATTCGTCGAGCAGGCGGCGCACCGCCGGGCTCGTCTTCAGGGACTTGTTTTCGCCTTGCGGCCGCGCCTGCCCGTGCGTCGCCTCCGGGTCGTCGCCGTCTTCCTCGTCCTCATCGGCACGGCGTCGGCGTCGGCGTCGGCGTCGGCGTCGGATTCGCGAGCAGCGGCTCTTGCCGCCGGCCTGCCCGGCGACGACTGGCCGTTACCGCTCGCAGCGGACGTACCGGCATCGGCTTCTTCCGCCGCGCCGGCTTCGCCGTCGTCGAGGATGGCGATGACGTCGCCAGACTCGACCGTTGCGCCTTCCTTCACCCGAATTTCTTTCAGACGTCCGGCAGCCGGTGCCGGCACCTCGAGCACGACCTTGTCGGTCTCGAGATCCACCAGGTTGACGTCGCGCTCGACCGCATCGCCCGCTTTCTTGTGCCAGGCGACCAGCGTCGCGTCGGCGACCGATTCGGGAAGTGGCGGAACCTTGATTTCGATGCTCATTGCTTGCGGGTCTCTTTGGGCTTCTTCGCTTTGCTGGCTTTCGGCTTGACGCCGAGCGCGGCTTCGACGAGCGCCTGCTGTTGTTTGAGATGAACCTTGTAAATGCCACAGGCTGGGGCCGCAGCACCGGCCCGCCCGGCATAGTAGAGCTGCTGTTCGTTCGCGAGTGGCTCCTGCAACCGGTGCCGGATCTGGTACCAGGCACCCTGGTTCTCGGGCTCCTCCTGACACCAAACGACGTCCCGCGCCTGTGAGTATCGCTCGATCAGCGCGGCATACTCGCGGATCGGGAACGGGTAGAGCTGTTCGAGACGCACCAACGCCACATCATCGACGCCGTGTACCTGCCGCGCTTGGTAAAGGTCGAAGTAGACCTTGCCGCTGCAGAACACCAGTCGTTTGGCCTGCGCAGCCGGCAGGTCGTCGGTCTCCGGGATGATGAGGGCGAAAGTGCCGTCGGACAGGGACGTCAGCGGCGACACCGACAACTTGTGACGCAGGAGGCTCTTCGGCGTCATGACGATCAGCGGCTTGCGGAACGGGCGCAGCATCTGGCGCCTCAGCATGTGGAACATCTGTGCCGGAGTCGACGGGACACAGACCTGCAGGTTGTGTTCGGCACACAGCTGGAGGAAACGCTCGAGTCGCGCGGACGAATGCTCCGGACCCTGGCCCTCGTATCCGTGCGGCAGAAACAGCGTCAGGCCGCACAGCCGACCCCACTTGGCCTCGCCGGAACTGATGAACTGATCGATGACGACCTGGGCGCCGTTCGCGAAATCGCCGAACTGCGCTTCCCACACGCACAGCGTGTTGGGATCCGTCGTGGCATAGCCGTACTCGAAGCCCAGCACCGCTTCTTCGGACAACAGTGAGTCGATCACCCGAAACGCATTGCGCCGATTCGTCAGATGCTGGAGTGGCGTATATTCGACATTGTTGATCTGGTTGTGCCAGACGGCATGCCGATGGAAAAAGGTGCCGCGGCCGGTGTCTTGCCCGACCAGGCGGCAATCGTGGCCTTCCTGGATCAGCGACGCATAGGCCATGGTCTCGGCGAAACCCCAGTCCATCTCGACCTCGCCTCTTGCCATGCGCGCGCGTTCCTCGATGATGCGCTGCACGCGTCCGTGCAGCTTCAACTCGTCTGGGATCGTCGAGATGAAGCGTCCGAGATCACCCGCGGTCTTCGGACTGATCGCCGTGTCGATGTCCTGGTCCCAACGCGCCTTCATGTAGCGGCTCCAGTCCACCGTGTACTCGTCACCGATCATGCCGAGCGCGGACTTCGGCACGGGCTCGCCGCGATCGAGCCGGTCCCTGTATTGGTCCTGCAACTGCGTCACATCGGCCGCCGAGACGAGGTGCCGCGCGATCAGCTTTTCCGCGTATATCTCCCGCGTCGTCCGGTGTTTCTTGATCGTCGAATACATGATCGGCTGGGTCGCGGAAGGCTCGTCGGCCTCGTTGTGGCCGTGTCGCCTGTAACACACGAGGTCGATCACTACGTCCTTCTTGAACTTCTGCCGGAACTCGAGCGCAAGCCGCGTGACAAATATGGCCGCCTCCGGATCGTCGCCGTTCACGTGGAAAATCGGCGCCTCGATCATCTTCGCGACGTCGCTGCAGTATTCCGTCGAGCGCGCATCCGCAGGCCGACTCGTCGTGAACCCGATCTGGTTGTTTATGACGATGTGCAGCGTGCCGCCCGTCCGGAAGCCGTTGGTCTGCGACATCTGGAAGGTCTCGGTGACGACGCCCTGGCCGGAGAATGCGGCGTCGCCATGCACGAGCAGCGGCAGGACCTCGCTGCGCTCGACGTCGCCGCGACGTTGCTGGCGCGCGCGCACCGAACCCTCCACCACCGGGTCCACGATCTCGAGATGCGAGGGGTTGAATGCCAGTGCAATGTGCACATTACCGCCATCCGTCTTCATGTCGGCGGAAAAGCCCTTGTGGTACTTCACGTCGCCGGATCCCTTGAGCTCCTTCAGGTCGTAATTGCCCTCGAACTCCTCGAACAGTTCTTCCGGCGACTTGCCGAGGATGTTGACCAGCATGTTGATGCGGCCCCGATGGGCCATGCCGATGACGATCTCGCGAATTCCGGCGGCGCCGCCGCGCTGAATGACGTCGTCGACCATTGGGATCAGGCTCTCCCCGCCTTCCAGCGAGAAACGCTTCTGGCCGACATATCGTGTGTGCAGGTAGCGTTCGATACCCTCGGCGCTCGTCAGCTGCTCGAGTATCGTGCGCCGGTCCTTGTCGACGAGCGTGTCTCCGGCCATGCCCTGCTCGAAACGCTTGCGCAGCCAAAGTCGTTCGCGCGCTCGCGACACATGGGCGAACTCGGCGCCGATCTTGCCGCAGTAGATTTTCTGCAGCAGCTCGATGATGTTCCGGAGTCTCATGCGCCGGTTACCGGTACCGGCGAGGCCGCCTGTGTAGAACTCGGTGTCCAGGTCGGAATCGGTGAGGCCGAGGTAGTCGCGCTTGAGCACGCCCGGGACCGGCCGTTGCATGAGTCCGAGCGGGTCGATGTCTGCGATCTGGTGACCGCGCAGGCTGTAGACCTGGATCAGCCGCGACACCGCGGCCTGTTTCTCGCCATCGGCGACGGCCGCGGCGCGGGCCACGATACCGACGGCGGCGCTGCTCCCGCCATTGCGCGCCGCTTGTCGGAGCCGATGGCGAATTTCGGAATGGGCCAGCTCGGTGTTCGCATCGTCGAGCGCATCGAAGTAGTCGCGCCAGGCCGGTGCGACCGATGCCGGATCATTGATGTATTGCTGATAGAGCGCTTCGACGGCGCCGGCGTTGCCGCCGAACAGCGGCGTCTGCGCGTATTGTTCCTGTAGATTCTTGCTCATCGTCCCAGGAGCGTCGCGCACCGGAGCGGTGCGCTGCTGGCCGAATGGCCGGCCCCGGGGGACCGGCCCTGCGAAAGGGGCGCTAGTTTAGCCTATGCCAATCGCCGAGGGAATCGAGCCCGGCTTACAGCAGTTGCAGCAATTGCACGATTTCGTAACAGACGAGGCAGGCGTAGCCGGAGAAGAATGCAGTAAGGAACAGACCGGCCCGGACCCGGTCGAGGAATCGTGCCTTGCCGAGATAGACTAGTGTCAGAATCCCGAGTGCCGTGAGCGACAGCTTGCTCGTGGTGAATGCGCCGGTCCCGTATTGCAGCACCCAGGCCATTGCCGGATTCGCCTCGAGCATGCCGCGTTCGAGGAGCTCGATCGTGAGGAAGGCGTCTGCGGCACTCAGGATCATCGTGCCTACCGATAGAAAGAAGATCCAGGGGTGATGCCAGTCGAGAAACAGCACATCGTCGCCATTGCGGCGCGGCCGCCTGCGACGCGAGCGTACGAAGCCGTAAATCACGGTCCGCCATCCGAATTGCCGCCTGTCAGTCCGCATGCGCCGATCCTGTATCTGGTCTGCTAGCGCTTCGCTCATTTCGCTCCTTTTATGCTGCAGCGCACCGCTGCTCCCGGTGTGCCGAGTCCGTCAATCCTCCGCCGCAGTCGCCGCCAGAAGATACGCGATTACATCCGCCCGGTCGCCTGCGTCCGGAACTCCCGCGTAGGTCATCCGGTTGCCCGGCAGGAAGCGTGCGGGTTGCGCGAGCCAGGCATCGAGGGCGGCAGGGGTCCAGACAAAATCCGCGGACCGCATAGCCTCCGAATAATCGAAGTTATCCCCGCTGCCTGCAGCGCGGCCGAAAATCCGGTACAGGTTCGGCCCGACCAGCACCGCCTCACCGGCACCGAAGGTATGACAGGCGCCGCACATCTGCGCGAGCCTGGCGCCATTGTCGTGCTTCGCAGATGCATAGGGTTCGCTCGCCAGGTATTCGGCGGTCGTGGCGACTGGCTGCGCGCCGAGTGTCGCCGCTGTGGGTATTTGTACCGGCGTCGACGCCGGCCGGTCGTCGGCAACCGGATTTCGGGATTCGCCGCAGGAGGCCAGGACCACGGCAGCGAGCACGGGCAGGATAAGCAGGGCCACCCGCAATGCGCGGGGCTCCGTCGCGTTTGCTCCCGGTTCACACGATGACCCGCCGTGTCCCAGGTGTGTACGCTCTGATTGCCGCGCTGGCGCGAGGCAAGGGCGCGGCTCTTCCTGCATGCCGCATGATAGGCATCGGCGCCGGCCGCGGAAAGCTTTGTCGCTAAGCGCTTGGTTCGCTTGAAGCGTCCGCGATCCGAACACGGATTATGTACAGAGAGACGCCGAATTGAGGCGAATCGGGGCGTTTCTCGCGTGGGATGTGGCCGACGAATGGCTAGGCTTGCCGTTCGCGACCGGATCACCCATGCACGCCCGCACCGACCTGCCTCTGACTGTGCGCACAATCACAGCTCTCGTGCTGACGTTGCTGTTGGTGCTGGTCGTTCAGGCATGGGCGAGCCTCCGCCTGCGCGACCTGGTATCGCATCCTGCCCTCGCCGAGGACATACCTCGCCTCGTGGGTCTGCCGTTGCTCTTCCTGCTGGCATGGCTGTTGATCCACAGTGATCGCCAACAGCCGGCGCGGCTGTTCCTGCGCCTGCCGCCGGCCCGACTGGTCATCGATGCGCTGGCCGTCGGCGTCCTGGCACGCGTGGCCGAATGGGCACAATTGACGGCTCGAGGTGCGTTCGGATGGATTCCGGCGGCCGCGAATGCGGCGCCCGCCGAGTTCTCAGCGAACTGGGAATGTCCGGCCGCCCCCGTGCTCGCGGCCAGCAGCCTGGTCTATTGCTGCCTCATTCCGATTACCGAGGAGTTCGTCCACCGGGGTGCCATCCAGGGCGCCCTGGCACACCGGGGCCCGTGGGTTGCTATTGTCGCTTCGGCCGCATTCTTTGCAGCCTGTCACCCGCCATCGGCGTTCATCTCGGTATTTGCACTCGGGGCACTGTTCGGTATCCAGTACTGGAACACGGGGATTCTCTGGTGCCCGATCATTTCGCATGCCGTGTACGACGGATTCATACCCTTCGACGTCCTGTGCCTGAAACTTGCCTGGAACCCCCCGCCGGAGGCGTTGCCCGTTCTGATCCCCGGGGTGACGGCGTCCATCGTATTTGCATGCTGCGTCGCCGGCGCCATCTGCCTGGTGACGAAAACGCGGGCTGAGCCTCGGCCGGCTCAACCCGCATGATCCGCAGCTCCTACTTGCCGATAGCCTTGGCTACGCGCTCGATCACGTGCGAGGTCGCCGCAACCAATCCTTCATACACCGCAATCAACGCATCGCCGCTGCCTTTTGGCGAGGTGCCGCCCAGGTAGTCGTTCGGATCGCCGGCACCGCCGGTATTGCCGGGCGTGCAGACGCCCGTCCCGCCCCTAACGTGGCGGATTTCGCTGTTCGTCAGTTCGCGCATGATTCGCTCTCCTTGTCGGTTTTGGGTCACGCCCTCCGTGGCGCATCTCAAGACTAGCGTGGCCCGGCGGTGGCCGCACGCGAAGAAATGCCATATATGGCCCCGATTCGTCATATGTGGAAGTCGCGACCGGCTCGCGGACCTTGTGAAACACCGCACAGCAGCGCTGCGGCCAGCCGATTACGCTGCCGTTTGTAGTCAGGGACGACGGTCGGCGGAGCAGGAGCATGCGCATGCGATTCTTTCGACTTTGGGCCGCAGTGCCGTGGCTGGCGCTGGCGGGAACGGCTGCGGCCGACAACGATTTCGGCGTCGGCATCAAGGCCGGCACGCTGGGTGCCGGCGTCGAGGCCAGCTGGCAGCCGCTGCCCTATCTGGACCTGCGCATCGGAGGCAATTTTTACGACTACGAAGACAGCGGGTCGCAGGCCGGAATCGATTACGACGGCACACTCACGCTCGAGAGCTACTACGGCACCTTGAACGTGCTCTTTCCGTTGAGCCCGATGCGCCTCACAGTGGGTGCCTTCGCCAACGGCAACGAGCTCAATCTCGTGGGACAGCCGTTCACGACGGTGGAGATCGGCGGCAATACCTATACGGCTGCCGAGGCCGGCATGCTGAACAGCTCGTCGGTTTTCCCGGCCAGCGCGCCATATCTCGGCGTCGGCCTGGACTTTACCCTGATCGGAAAGGTCGGCATCAATTTCGACTTTGGACTCCTGTGGCAGGGTGAGCCGGAAGTTTCGCTGTCCGCCAACGGCACATTGGCCACCGATCCAGAGTTTCAGGCGGCGCTGGAGCGCGAACGGCTCGAGCTCGCACAGGAAGTCAGCGACCTCAAAGCCTGGCCGGTGCTCGCGATCGGTTTCGTCGTCAACTTCTGAGCGCAGCGCGGGTGCTGCGCGCATCGCGCCATTTAGCGAACGCGAGCAGGGCCTGGAAATACTGCCTGCGATAACGCGCAAGGGGAAATGGCGCGGCGAGCCCGCGCATGGCAGCCGGAACGCTGTCCGGCGCGCGCCCGGAACCGATCCAGTCCGCCAGCTGTTTGCCGCACCAGCTCGCTTCACTGACACCGTTCCCGTGATACCCGTAGGCGAAGTACACACTGTCATCGTCCGGCAGATGACCCAGCGTCGGGTACAGTCGTGAGGTGAAACAAACGAGACCGTGCCAGCGGTACTCGACATCGACTCCCGCCAGGGCCGGAAACATGCGCCCCAGCGTGGTGCTTAGTTCCGGATAAGCCTCCGCTTCGCGCGCCGGCGCACCGATGCTCGTGCCGCGGCCGCCGAACAACAGCCGGTCGTCCGGCAGCAAGCGGAAGTAGTTCAGCACCTGTCGCGACGTCGACAGCATGTCCGGCGTCACCCACCCCTGGCGTCCGAGTTCATCGGCGCAGAGCGGGCGCGTCACGATGATTGCGCTGATGATGGGCAGCCAGCGGCCGTCGAACTGAGGATTCAATCCTTCTTCCATGAAGCCGTTGCAGGCATAGATGACGCGCTTCGCGCGCAATTCACCGCCCGCCGTGACGAGCCGGTGCGTACCTTTGCCGGTTTGCCACTCGAGCACCCGGCTGGCCCCGTGCAGGCGCGCGCCGCGGCGCACGGCGGCCGCAGCCAGGCCGCGGCAATAGCGCAGCGGGTGCAGCGCGAAGGCTGGACGGTGCACTTTCGCGCCGAACGCTTCCGGTGATTCGAACAGGCGCTCGCGGCAGGCCGCCGCCGGCAGGAATTCGAGCTCGGCACCGAGCTCGGCCGGCAGCCGTTCGCATTCGAGACGCAGGCGTTCCGCGGCCGCGGGCGAGTGCGCGAGTTCGATTTCGGCGCTGCCCTTCGTTTCGGTTTCGATCCGCTCGTCGGCGAGCAGGCTCCGGACCAGCTCGACGGCCTCGACCGTCGAACGGTAATAGGCCCGTGCCGCATCCTTTCCGAGCCGCGCAATGAGCTGCTCGCCGGTGAGCGCCGAACCGCCGACGCAGCAGAAGCCCGCATTGCGGCCCGATGCACCCCAGCCGATGTGGCCGGCATCGAGAACCCGGACGTCGGCACCGTGATCGCGTGCGAGGTGCAAAGCCGCCGACAAGCCGGTGTAGCCACCGCCGATGACGGCGACCTCGCAGCTGTCGCGCGTCGACAGGGGCGGCGCGTCGAACAGCGCTTCACCAGCGGTTGCTTCCCAGTAACTCGCCTGCGGCACGCCGAAGCGATACAGGTTTTCGTGCATGAATGGGCGGGACACGTCAGGACAATCCGGTGATGCGACCCTCTGCAGTCACCCGTATGTCGTTGGCCGCCGGCCGGCGCGGCAGCCCCGGCATGGACATGATCGTGCCGCAGACCATGACGACGAACTCGGCGCCGGCCGCGAGTCGTACCTCGCGGATCGGAACGACGTGGCCGGTTGGTGCGCCGAGCAGGTTGGGATCCGTGGAGAAGCTGTACTGCGTCTTCGCCATGCACACAGGGTAATGGCCGTAGCCGCTGTCGTTCAGCTCGTGGATCTGGTCCCGGATCTTCTTGTCCGCGATGATGTCATCGGCGCCATAGATTTCGCGCGCAATGCGCCGTGCCTTCTCCCAGAGCGGCACGTCGTCGCTGTAGAGCGTGCGAAACTGCGAGCCACCGTGTTCGCAAAGGTGCACGACCGCTTCCGCCAGCGCTTCCGCGCCCTTGCCGCCCTCTGCCCAGTGCGTGCTTGGTACGGCATGCACGCCGAGTTCCTCGCAGTAAGCGGCGATCAGTTCCATCTCGGCGTCTGTATCCGCGACGAATCGATTGATCGAAACGACGGCCGGCACGCCGAACTTGCCGACGTTCCGTATGTGCCGGCCGAGATTCTCGAGTCCCTTGCGCAATGCGCGCAGGTCCTCCTTGCCGAGCGCGTCCCTGGCGGCTCCCCCGTGCATCTTCAGCGCTTTCACCGTCGCGACGATGACCGCGGCATCGGGTTTCAGCCGGGCCTTGCGGCATTTGATATTGAAGAATTTCTCGGCGCCGAGGTCTGCGCCGAAACCGGCTTCGGTCACGACGTAGTCGGCCAGTTTCAGCGCGGTGCTCGTCGCCATGACGGAGTTGCAGCCATGCGCGATGTTGGCGAAGGGACCGCCGTGCATGAAGGCCGGATTGTTTTCGATCGTCTGCACCAGGTTGGGTTGCAGGGCGTCGCGCAGCAACGCGGTCATTGCGCCGTGCGCATCGAGTTCGCGCACGGTCACCGGCTGGTTGGCGCGGGTGTAACCGAGCACGATCCTCGCGAGCCTTGCCTCGAGGTCCGCGAGGTCCGTCGCAAGGCAGAAAATCGCCATGATCTCGGATGCGACCGTGATGTCGAATCCGGCTTCGCGGACCACGCCGTTCTGGAACCCGCCGAGGCCGGTGGTAATCGAACGCAGCGCGCGATCGTTCATGTCCATCACCCGCCGCCAGGTGACCCGGCGCGGGTCGATGCCGAGCTCGTTGTCCCAGTGCAAGTGATTGTCGATTAGTGCCGCAAGCAGGTTGTGTGCGGCGCCGATCGCATGGAAGTCGCCGGTGAAATGCAGGTTGATGTCCGTCATGGGGACGACCTGCGAATAGCCGCCGCCAGCCGCGCCGCCCTTCATGCCGAAACACGGCCCGAGGCTCGGCTCACGCAGGCAGATTGCCGCTTTGCGGCCGATGCGGTTGAGGCCGTCGCCGAGGCCGACGGTCGTCGTCGTCTTGCCCTCGCCGGCCGGGGTCGGCGATACGGCGGTAACCAGGACGAGTTTGCCGTCGCGCGCATGGCCGTTGGCACGAATGAAATCGTCCGCAATCTTCGCCTTGTCGCGGCCGTAGGGAATCAGGACGTCTGCAGGAATACCGAGCTTGAGGCCGATCGCCTGGATGGGTTCGAGCGTCGCGGCCTGCGCAATCTCGATATCGCTTCTGACAGCTGTC
Organism: uncultured Pseudomonadota bacterium; assembly: GCA_963775455.1. GTDB lineage: Bacteria > Pseudomonadota > Gammaproteobacteria > Steroidobacterales > Woeseiaceae > UBA1847. The sequence continues at coordinate 313,106 of CAVZIU010000001.1, forward strand.
ATATCCCCCCGCCGCAACGACCTCCGGTCCGGACGCCGACGGCGATTCTAGCGGAAATGCGCTTCAGGGCGCAGCCACGATTCGATGCAGTGTTCCGTCGTCGAAATTGACGATGTACAACTCCCCGGCGAGATCCTCGGCGAAAGTTGCGAAGTGCATGTCCGTATCGAGCATGATTTCCGGTTCGAGCGGAGGCTGCTCGTCCGCCGGGATCGTGAACAGGATGCCCGAGCTGAAATCGGCGAACAAGTAATAGCCCTGGAGACCCGGCATTGCGTTGCCGCGGTAGACGAAGCCGCCGGTGATGGAACGACCGATCGTGTGATCGTACTCGGCGACAGGATCGATGAACGTCGCGCTGCAACCACTCGGCGGCTCGAAACAGTGTGCCCCCTCCCGTTCGTCCCAGCCGTAGTTGCCGCCCGATTCGATGATGTCGACCTCCTCCCAGGTGTCCTGGCCGACGTCGCCGGCCCAAATGGTGCCGGTTGACTGGTCGAAACTGAAACGCCAGGTATTCCTCAGGCCCCAGGCGAATATCTCGGGACAGCCGTTCGCCGTCAGCGAGACGCCGGCCGGGCACGGCAGGTTGCCGGCGAAGGGGTTGCCGGGCGGCGAAGCGTAAGGGCTGCCGCCGTCGACATCGATACGAAGGATTTTGCCCAGCAAGTTCGAGGGATCCTGCGCATTCTCGCCCGGGTCCCCGGCCCCGCCGCCGTCTCCGAACGAGGCATACAGGAATCCGTCCGGACCGAACACCAGGTGCCCCCCGTTGTGATTCGAGGCTTCCTGGCGCACGGTCAGAAGGATTTCCTCGCTGCCGGGATCGAGACTCAGGCCTCCATCGCCAGTCACAAAGCGTGAAATCCGCGAAGTCAGCGGCGACCCGCCGCCGAGCCCGGCCGCGGTGTAGGACAGGTACACGTAGGGCGTGGTCGGGAAGCCCGGGTGAAAAGCCATGCCGAGCAGGCCGGACTCCGAAAAACCGGACTCCACCCGGTCGTCGATATCCACGAAAAGCTCGGCGGCGGCGGCGGCCGGATCGTTCTCGAAGCGCCGGACCACGCCGCTCTTCTCAACCACGAACCAGCGGGCGTCATCGCCGGGCGCCTGCAGCATCAGCACCGGAAGCGCGAACGAGAGGTTCGGGAATGCGTCCTCGAGCGCCAGATCCGGCAACACCGGATCCGGCTGCGGCGGCGGCCCGTTGTCGTCGTCATCGTCGCTCCCGTCGCAGGCCGACAGCAGCAGGATGGCGCAGGTCCACAGCGCCGTGGAAGACCGCTCGATGCGCCTGGGCATGTTCGTCACCTCCGGTTCGTCTCGGTCCAGAATAGGGCCGGAGCGCAGTGCTGTCACGACCTCGACCCAAGGTGCTCCGACCGCTCGGCGCGAACCGGCCGGGGCCATGGTCAGTGCAGCTGCCGGCCCTGTGGCGACCACACAAGTCGAAAATTTCTGATTCCTTCGACCTGTTTGCCGGAATTTGTTCGCGGCATGGCCAGGATTGACGAATATGTCGATTTTCGATAAAAAAATCGACAACCGCAGGCCGCCGGCATTCCAGATCCGGATGCCGGTCCGCAAGATGCCGCCGCAGGGGACTGCCATGGGCCGCTTCGACCCGAAATCGCCATACAACGACCTGCCGTTGCTGCCGCCGCGCGCGGACCCGGTCGAGACCCATCGCATCCTGAAGAAATGCATCGGCGCACGCGTGGCCCTCGCCGAACTCAGGCAGGCCGTAACGCTCACTCCGCATGCCGATGTGCTGGTCGGTGCGCTGACCCTGCTCGAAGCTCGCGCCTCCTCAGAGATCGCAAACATCGTGACGACCACGCTCAAGCTGTTCGAGTGCGCGGAGGTCGCGGATCACAGGTCGGACCCGGCCACCCGGGAAGCACTGCGTTACCGCACAGCCTTGTTCGAAGGGGCCGGGATCGTGCAGAGCCAGGGTCTTTCGACGGAGATGGCCATCCGGACCTGCGGCGCGGTGACGGGCGTCGAACTCGACATTCGTATGGCGGCCGGCACGACACTCACGAACCGCATGACCGGCGAAGTCATCTACACGCCGCCGGTCGGTCAGAAACTCCTGATTGAGAAACTCGACAACTGGGCGCAGTTCATGCACGAGTCGAGCTGGCTGGACCCGCTCATCCGGCTCGCCGTTCAGCATTACCAGTTCGAAGCCATACACCCCTTCTCCGATGGCAACGGACGCACCGGCCGCATACTCAATGTCCTGTTCCTGATGGAACAGGGACTGCTCGATTCTCCAATCCTGTACCTGAGTCGCTACATCATCAGCAACAAGGCCGCCTATTACCGGCTGCTGCAGCGGGTCACTGGGGAACAGGCCTGGGAGCCCTGGATCCTGTTCGTGCTTGATGGGATCGAGGAAACCTCGAGATGGACGACGGACAAGATCAAGGCCATTCGCGAATTGCTCGAGCACACCGCGCGCTACCTGCAGGCACGCGTGCCGAAGATCTACAGCCGGGAGCTTTGCATGCTGTTGTTCCAACAACCCTGTTGCCGGATCGGCAACCTGGTCGACGCAGGCATCGCGAAGCGTCAGACTGCGTCCGTGTATTTGAAGCAACTCACCGAAATCGGCGTGCTGCGCGAGCTCAAGTCCGGCCGGGAGAACATCTTCGTTCACTCCAAGTACATCGAACTCCTCACCGGGGAGGAAAACGTCTGGGTGTACTATGCTGGCGTCGAAACGGACTCGGCGGAGCCTTGAATTGACGCTCAATCGCGGAACGCTGTTCCAGTTCTTCAAGTACACCGTCTTCAGCCTCCTGGCCCTGAACGTGTACCTGTTCTGGGACGAGGAGTTCACCGCCGCCCTGGTGAAATTTCCGGGCGGAGTCGTTCTCCAGCAAATCATCGACGCCTATGCGACGACGATCGACACGGCGGCGTGGCTCGTCCTGCTCCTGATGTTCGAACTCGAGACTTACCTGCTCGACGACCGGCACTTCACCGCGGGCGTTGCGCGGGCTCTGCACGGGCTACGTATGTTCGCCTACCTGTTCATCGTTTATGCGTTCTACGGCTACCTGGTGAACGCGCTGGGCATGCACGATGTGGCGGTCGTGGCCGGGCTGGGCGATTTGTGCACCCTCGCGGACCAGGGCTGGGCGTATGCCGTCGACTACGACGAATACCTGCCGATCAGCGCAGAAAACTGCGGCATGCTGTCGGGCGACAGTGCATTCCTGCGCTTCGGCGAACTGGCGGCCGTGGTCGATTCCGCGGGCCTGGTTCACATCCGAACGCTGGCCTGGGCCGATGCAATCAACGCCATGGTCTGGATCCTGATCGTGATCATCCTGGAAATCGAGGTCCGGCTGCAGGAGCACGAGCGGCTCACCGACTTCCGGGTCAAAGCGTTCGGTGCGGTCAAGGTCGTTTTTTATTCGGTGCTGCTGCTGCTCGCGGTCTACTGGGGCTTCGACGGCGATTTCGTCGATTTCTGGGATGCGTTCCTCTGGCTCGTCGCGTTCTTCTTCATCGAAATGAACGTCGTCAAATGGCGCCAGGAGGAACAGCTGGCGGAAGCGCCGACGCTGGCTATCTCAGGGTAGGACGTCGAGCGCGGGATCGAGTCGAGCGAGTTCTGCGACCCGAGGGTCGTCGTCCCGGACCCGGAGCCCGAGCAGGCGCCGGCCTGCGTCGAGCCTGAGCAGGTAGGCGTGCCATTCGTCCGTGGCATTGCGCCGGTAGTAACCCGAGATTTCCCAGCCGCCAGCCGCCGGGTAGACGTATGCCTTGCCGACGCTGCGGCGCGGGGCCAGCGGGTCCACGATTTCTGGTGCATCGAGTCGCAGCCTGAGCGCGAGGACGCGGCGACTGTCTGCAACCACCGTTTCTTCCAGCAGGCGCTCGCTCCCGAGGTCCGGTACCGATATCCAGCGGTACGCCATGATCGCAAGCACCAGACCTGCCGCAAGGCCGAACAGGAGACTGCCCGGACGCCGCTCCACGCCTAGGCGATTCCGACGATCTTGTGAGCCTGTACGCTCAGGCGCCATTGGGGATGGCGCAGGCAGTAGTCGATCGCCGCCCGCGTGTTTTCCGCCTTGCGGGCGTCGTCGCAGGGTTGCAGGAAGAAATGCGCGAACTCGAGGGCGACAAAGCGCTCCGGTTGCGCTTCGGCCTCGGCCTGCGGATAGACGAGCTTCAGTTCGTTGCCGGAGCGTTGCACGAGTGGCGCCGCGGCCTTCGGACTCACGCAGACCCAGTCGATGCCGAGCGGCGCCGCGACCGTGCCGTTCGTTTCGACGCCGACCTCGAAGCCGCGGGCATGCATTTCATCGACGGCCGCCGCGTCGAGCTGGAGCAGCGGCTCACCGCCGGTGCAGACGACGTACGGACGCGCACGCGCGGCACTGTCCGGCCAGTGAGATCTGACAGCCTCGGCCAGCGCGCCTGCGCTTGCGAATTTCCCGCCGCCCGGGCCGTCGGTGCCGACGAAGTCCGTATCGCAGAAGCGGCAAACCGCGTCCTGCCGGTGCTGCTCGCGCCCGGACCACAGATTGCAGCCCGCAAAGCGCAGGAATACGGCGGCGCGCCCGGTCTGCGCCCCTTCGCCCTGCAGCGTGAAGTAGATTTCCTTCACGGAGTAGGTCATTGCGAAACCCCGTAACGGGTCAGCAATGGATCCGCGACACCGGCGTCCGCGAAACCGCGTGCGCGCAGGCGGCAGGCAGGACAGCTGCCGCAGGGCGGCCGCGAACCCTGGTAACAGGTTTGGGTCTCTGCCAGCGCGTCCAGCGCTCCGAGCGTCACGGCGAGTTCCACCGTTTCCTTTTTCGTACGATGCATAAGCGGCGCGTGTATGCAAATGCCGCTCTCCATGCCGAGCTGCAAGGTCTGCTCGAGAGACTCCAGCGTAGCCGCCCGGCAATCCGGGTAGCCGCTGTAGTCCGTCTGCGCGACTCCGGCGACCAGATTGCCGATCCGGCGCGGCCATGCCCAGGCCGCAGCATAAGTCAGAAACACGAGATTGCGTCCCGGCACGAAGGTGTTCGGCAAGCCCGAACGTGCGTCGAGCCCGTCCGCTACTGCGACCGCCGGATCCGTCAGCGCGTCGCCGCCCAGGGCCGTAAACGTATCGATGGGCAGGCAGACCTGGTCCACGCCGGCGGCCGTCGCGATGTGCGCGGCACACTCGAGTTCGAAGCGATGCCGCTGACCGTAGTCGAAAGTGATCGCCGATACCTGGTGCCGGCCGAACCGATCAAGTGCCCAGTACAGGCAGGTCGTCGAGTCCTGCCCGCCCGAGAGCAGCACGAGCGCTTTGTCCGGATCAGCCTGCATCATTGGGCTTCCGTCGGCGCACGTCGTTTTCGAACTGCGACCAGACGGGTCGCTCGTGAGTCGCGAGGTGATCCATTGCGGCCCCGGGAATTTCACCGATTCGCAGTATAGCGCGCCGCTCAGTCGAGCCGGCCGGGCACGAACTCCTCGAGCACGGCTGCGCGCAGGATCTCGGGCGGCAGGAGACCCTGCGCGAGCACGAAGTCGTGGAACGCTTTCGCGTCGAATCGTTCACGGAGCTTGAGTTCGGTGAGCACCCTGAGCGTCTGCATCTTGTTGTAGCCATAGTAGTAGGCCGTAGCCTGGCCCGGGATCCGGTAGGTGTAGCGTTCGACCTCGGTCTGTGCCCAGGATTCGCCGATCGCCATGTCGTCGACGATCAGTCGCTTTGCCTCGTCAGGCGAAATCATGCCGAGATTCAGCATGGGATCGAGGAACATGCGCCCCGCCCGCATCAGCCGGTACTGCAGACTGATGAGCTGGGCTTCGAGCGGCAGGTACGGGCGCACGATCGCTTCGGCGTACAAGGCCCAGCCCTCGACGTTCGCGCTGTTGAACGCGAACACCGCACGGGCGATCGACACATCTTCTTCCACGATGCTGGAGAACTGCAGCTCATGCCCGGGCCGTGCTTCGTGCGCAGTAAGCGTCCAGGCGCCGGCGGCATAGGTGTCGTCGGTCTGCACCCAGCTGCCGTCTTCGTTCTGTTTGAGCTGTGGGATGACGAAGACGGGATATTCCCCCGTGTTGCCGATCAGCGGCGGCGGATCCAGGTGCGGCGCCGGCTGCACGGCGGTCTCCGCAGCCGTGGCAACGCGGATGCCGGCATCGCGCTGCGGCAGTGTCAACAAGTCTTCGCGGACGATGATCTCTTCGAGATCCCTGAGCACGTTGTGATAATGGTCGAGTAATTCGTCACCGTCGATCGCGCCGTCGCGCTTGAGCAGGCCGATGACTGCACGATAGTCGCGGGTCTTGTAGCCCTTCTCCCGGGCGACCAGCGGCGCCAGGGCCTCCATCTCGTTGCGGATGTCCATGTAGCCTTTGGTCGCCGTCTCGATGAGAGCTTCGGGCGAGTCATCCACCCCCCAGTTTTTCAGCGCGTTGGCATACAACACCGGCGGCAAGCGGAAATCCTCGCGTGCACGCGGCAGGATCTCGGCGCGCACCCAGTCGTTGTAGTCGCGCAGCTGTTTCGCCAGCGTCTCGTAGCTGTCCCGCCAGCCCTCGAGGTCCGTGCCCTCGAGGAGCTCGCCGATCCCGTCGATCAGGGTTTCGGAACGCGCGAGGTCCTGTTCCACCTGAGCGCGATAAGGGCCGACGAGTCCGTCGACGTCGAATCGTTCCGCACTGCGATCGCGCGCGAGCTCGGCGACCGGCACGGTGCCCGTGGCGAGGCCTGCGTACTTGTGCATCCGTTCGATCGCCGCGGGATACCGTTCCCGCGCGATCTGCGGGTCGATTAGCGCCCGCACTCCGCCGAACACGGTCTGGCTCAGATTCAGGTATGGCAGCATGTGCTCGCGCTCGAGCTTCGCGGTCTCGATGTTGTCCCTGACCGACTTGATCAGTATCCCGAGATCCTGGCGAACACGCCGATCCTGCTCCTCGCCGAGCGCGCTCTCGAGCGTCGCAAGCAATTTCCCGGAGGCGGCAAGATTGCGTTCATACAGCTGCGGCCCGAGATCGACGACGTTTCCGTCAACGCCGGCAACGCCGAATCCCCCGGCGCTCTCCGGATTGAAGGCGGCCATTTGCTCGAGCACGAGCGTCGCATAGCCGTTGCTGCGCTCGACCCAGTCACTGGCCGCTATCGAGGCCGCGGGCGACAGCAGGATCATGAGCACAGGCAGCGCGGCCGGACGACATTTTTTGCAGGACAACATCGGAACTCCCCCGGACCCGGCCCTCATGCGCAGGCAGGTCAGACACGTTTTTAATATCATAGGCTCGAGATGCGCCAGTTCCGGAAAACGTCGGGTTCTGTGCCGGCTTTCCGCGCCCTGCCCGTCGGCCTGGTCGCCGCAGCCTGCTTGTATGCGTGCAGCGCCGGGCAGCCGCTACTGAACTCCGAGCGCATAGAAAACCGATTCGGTTCCTACGGCATCGAAGTGCTCGACATCAGCCCGGCCACCAGGCGCGCCAGCCTGTACTCCGTCCACGACGGCAAACGCATCTGCCGGACCTACGCCATCGTCATCTGGCAGCCGCTGGCCGTTCCCGGGCCGGACCCGTCACTGCTTACAGCCCATGCCCGAATACTCGCCGGCGCTTCCCTCGGCGAAACCCTGCGCTCGGCCGGCTGGATCATCGACAAGCGCACCCGTTATCTCGGATCGCTGCCGGCAATCGATCCTGCGCCCGGCTGGCTCGAATTAATGTCGATCGACGCCAGCGCAGGCCTCGCCGTGCACGTATATGATGTTTCCATCAAGAAGTCTCTTGAAGTTGTTGAATACGCAAGAATCATGGAAGTTCATCACCCCGAGTTCCTGGATCTCCAGGATTTGCAATCCCTGTATGCCGTGCAAGCGGCCGACGCACTGGACGCGGGGTCGCGCGCAGAGCTATTCGCGATGCTGGCCATTCGTCCCTGAGCGTCGATTGTTGCGTTTTCCCTTTGCGACTACACTCCCTGCACATTTGCTCATTCAAGCGGGGAACGGAGTCAATGTCATCGACGTGGAAATGGACCATCACCCTGTTCGGCCTGATGCTGGCCACTGTCGCTGCTGCCCAGGATGCGGGCAACGACCAGGCGGACGTGTGGGCCGTGGTCGAAAGCCAGTGGAGCGCCGACGAAAATGGCGACGAGGACTGGATCGACAAGCTGCTGGTCGACGAATTTGCCGGCTGGGAGAACATTTCACCTGCCCCCCGCAATCGCGCCTCGACGAAGATGTGGGACCGGGCCATGGACGGCGTCGGAACCATGAAGGCGCACGAACTGTATCCCTTGTCCATCGTCGTCCGCGGTGACGTCGCCGTCGCGCATTACCTGTATACGCAGGCCAACGAGGACAAGGACGGCACCGTCAAACTGGAGAACGGCCGTTTCACCGACATCCTCGTCCGCACCGACTCCGGCTGGAAATTCCTGGCCTGGCACGGCGGGGAGGACTGACGCCGGCAGCGCGCGCAGAGCGGCGCCGGGCCCGTTAAGCCCCGGTTCAGGCAACGCACGGCAGAATCGGCCCTGAAATCCGGAAATCCGCCTTGCGGAGGAGCCAGGAACGATGAAAACGCACAACTCGACATCCCGCTCCCGCGCAGTACTCGCGGCGCTGGTGCTTGCGGGCGGTGCGTGGCCCGCCCTGGCCCAGGTTCCGGTGGACGAAGACGGGAACGCCATCGGCGACTACAACGCTGCCGGCGGCGAAGCGGCCGCCATGGGTGACGACGGAGTTCCGCTCAAGTCGGCCGACGAACTCGAGTCGCTCGTCGGCCCGATCGCGTTGTATCCCGACGACCTGCTGGCGGTGGTCCTGCCCGCCGCCACCTACCCGCTGCAAGTCGTCGAGGCAGCCCGTTTCCTCGAGCAACTCGAAGCGAACCCCGCGCTCGCACCCGACGAGGACTGGGACGACTCGATCGTCGCGCTCATCAATTACCCGGAGGTCGTCGACCTGATGAACCAGGATCTCGACTGGACCTGGCAGCTCGGTGAAGCCGTCGTCGCCCAGCAGGCCGACGTCATCGCCGCGATCGCCACGTTCCGCGACAAGGCGGCGGCAGCCGGCAACCTGAACAGCGACACGCATCAGTCGGTCACGCGCAACGAAGACGACATCATCGAGATCGAGCCGTCCAGCGAGGATATCGTCTACGTTCCGTACTACGAGCCCGAACGTGTCGTGGTCTACCAGACGGAGCCGGCCTACTACTATTACCCGCGCGCCTATCCGCTCTACTACTATCCGTACCCGGCCCATTACTCCTTCGGCTGGGGTTATTTCTGGGGCGTGACCACGGCTTTCTCGATCGGCTGGAACGCTCACTGCCTGAACGTCTACCATCCAAGCTACTACGGACATCCGTATTACGGCTACAGCTACGGGAACGACTGGTGGTACCGCCGCCCGTCAGTTGTGGCCTACAACAACGCCTATTACGATCAGCGCCAGGTGAACAACCGCTATTATGAGGGCGATCGCTGGCGGCCCAACGGCTACACGCGGCTGCACGCCGACGACCAGCGCATCACGCGCAATCGTTACAGTCCCAATGCGGCAACCGCCGGCGGATCGGGCGGGCAGAGCCGCACGATTGCGAACGGCCAGGATCCGCTGCGCGCCCAAGCTCAGGCGGAGCGTCGGCCAGCTGGGAGCGGCGAGATCCGGAACATACGCCAGGCGCTGGAAGCGAGCGGCGCCACTCGAGCGCGCAACGTCGCCGTACCGCAGTCCCGCGAGCCCGCGACCGTTACGTCGCAGCGACCGAACCAAGCCGGCATGAACGTGCGCGAGTTGCGTGAAGCACTGGACGCCAGCCGCCAGCAACAGCACACGAATGTCACCCGCGGACCGACCGTCAACCGCCCGTCGATTCCGACGCCGCGGCCTGCCGTGCCCGTGCCGAGGCCGGCAATACCCGCGCAACGGCCGACGGTGACGACCTGGACGGAGTCGCGCCGGCCGCCGTCCGGCCCGGCGCCGGTACGCCAGGCGGGTTCGGAGTACCGCGCTCCGGCCGTACGTCAGGCACCCGCGCCGGCGGCGAGGGCGCCGGTTACGACCGTCCGTCCGTCGGCCGCCAGCAGCCCGTCCGCGGGCGCGCGGGCGGCCCCGCAGCACATGCCCGCCACGCGTCGGAGCGGGCAATCGCGCTAGGCCTCCCGGCGCGCTCGGCCAACGCTCAGTCCTCGCCGGGCATTTGTGGCCCTGCGGGCGGATCGGATGCACCCGGTGTCGGCGATTCCTGTGGCGAGTGTGGCCCGGCATTGCCCGGCTGGCCGAGTGATCGCTCGAGCTGATCCTGCACGTCTTTCGACGTGAGCTGCCACGCGATGTAAGCGATCGAGCCTGCGGCGACCAGCGCCAACACGACCACGATGACGGGAACCACTGCACCCATCCCGGCATCCTAGCACCGGCGCAGTCAGTCCTTGTCGTCGTCGCGTCCCCTCGACAGCCGGCCGTGCTTGCGCAATGCCTCGCGCAACACGAATTCGATCTGCGCATTCAGGCTGCGCAGGTCCTCATTCGCCCAGCGCTGCATGGCAGCGAGCGTCTTCTCGTCGATTCGAAGGGCAAATGCCTTGCGAGCGGCCATCGGGGAGCCCGGTCCTGCCGGGGTCAGGTATACAGCGTGCCGGTATTGACGACCGGTTTGGCGCCCTCCTCGCCGCACAGGACGACGAGCAGGTTGCTGACCATGGCCGCCCGCCGTTCGCCATCGAGTTCGATGATGTTGTTGTCGCGCAGCTCGTTGAGTGCCAATTCGACCATGCCCACCGCGCCGGCGACAATTTGCGTGCGCGCCGCGATGATCGCGGACGCCTGCTGCCGACGAAGCATGGCGCTGGCGATCTCCGGCGAATACGCGAGATGACTGATGCGCGCCTCAATGACGGTTACGCCGGCCTTCTCGAGCCGGTCCTGGATCTCGCCGCACAATGCCACGGCGATCTCGTTCGGATGGCTGCGCAGTGCAATCTTCTCTTCGTCGTTGGGCTCGTACGGAAAGGTCGTCGACAGGTTGCGCAACGCCGATTCGCTCTGGATGTGGACGAACTCTTCGTAGTCATCGACCTCGAACAGCGCTTCGGCCGTGTCGAACACCCTCCATACAACGACCGCTGCGATTTCGATCGGGCTGCCGCTCGAGTCGTTGACCTTGAGACGCCCGCTTTCGAAGTTGCGCACCCGCGTGGACACCCGGGTCTTCTGATAGAAGGGATTGGCCCACTTGAGGCCGGCTTCGTGCACGGTACCGACGTACTTGCCGAACAGCTGCAGGACCTTGGCCTCGTTCGGATGCACCAAGAACATCCCGATCCACATGACAACAATTACGACGAACGCGAGACAGGCCGTGATCACGCCGATTACCGATTCGTTCCTGGCCGCGGCAAACACGGCGTAGGCGCTGGAGAGTTGCAGGGCCAGCAGAACGACGATCATGAGGTAGCCCGAAACGGCCTTGTTCGAATGTTCCTGAATCATGTCTTACTCCCCGTGCACTGTCATTTTGATATTATATTGATATCATTCCTCGGGTGTTGTCAAGCGGTCGACGACGAGCTCAAGCGCCGTGTCGATGGGCGCGGCGCGGGCCGGCGCGAATCGCGCAACTCGCCGGCCGGCTGCGACTCCGCTGGATTGCGGACATAATCGCCGGGTGTCTTTCTTTGCCGAACTGAAACGTCGCAACGTGATCCGCGTGGCGGCCGGCTACGCGCTGGTCGCCTGGATGCTCATCGAAGCAGGCTCGGTGCTCCTGCCGACGTTCGGTGCCAGCGAAATGCAGTTCAGGCTCTATGTCCTGGTCGTGAGTGCCGGCTTCGTCGTATCGCTGATCGTCGCCTGGGTCTTCGAGATTTCGCCCGAAGGCATTCGCCTAGAATCGGAAGTCGGCCCGGACGAGGACCGGCCTCGTACCCTCAAGCACGGCAACGCCGTACTGGTCACGCTGCTGATCGGCGCCTTGCTCGTCTCCCTGACTTTCAATCTGACCGGTCTCCGGGGCAAGCCGGCGGGCTCGACCACTGACGTGCCCAATTCCGTCGCCGTGTTGCCGTTCGAGAACCGCAGCAGCGATCCGGAAAACGGGTACTTCGCCGACGGTTTGCACGACGACCTGCTTACGCGGCTCGCTTCGATCGACGCATTGCGCGTCATATCCGGTGCAAGCGTCGCTAGCTACCGCGACAGCGGCAATTCCCTCCGGCAGATCGCCGGAGAACTCGATGTCGCGGCGCTGATTCAGGGCGCGGTGCAGCGTGCCGGCGACGAACTGCAGGTCACGGTATCGATGTACAACGCGAACCGCGATTCGATCGACTGGTCCGCGCAGTTTCTCGAACGGGCGGACCTGGAAAGTGTGTTCGAACTGCAGTCCGGCCTGTCGAAACAGATCGTGGAGCAGTTGCAAGCGACCGTCTCCAACGCTGACGTGCTGCAGCTCGACGACGTACCGACGACGAATCAGGCTGCGTACCGCGCTTATGTCGACGCGTCGGTGAATCTCGACCGCTACAGCTACGAGTCGTTGCAGGCGGCCCGGGAACTGTTCGCAAGAGCGATCGAGCTCGACCCGGCTTTCGCGCGCGCACATGCCCGCCTTGCCGAGACCGCGATGGGACTCATGGTGGCCTACCGTGCGTTGTCGCCGGCGGAAGCGTACGCGCTCGCCGACTCGCATGTTGCGAGGGCACTCGAACTGGACCCGGACCTCGGCGAGGCCTATGCGATCCGCGGCATGATCGCGATGCGCCGCTGGCTGTCGACACGGCAGGGATCAGGCAACGTCGACGCCGAATCTGATTTTCGCCGGGCGCTGGACCAGAACCGCAACCTGGCCAACGCCTACCTGTGGTTCGCAACGCTGCGCACTTACGAGAACGACGTCGATTCCGCGGTGGACCTGTTGCTCAAGTCCCTGAGCATCGACCCGCGCAACCGCCTGTCACACATCCAGCTGGCATATCTCGTGTCGCTGCGCGGCGAAAACGATCGCGCCACGGCCGTCTTGCTGGACATCATGGCTCGTTTCCCGGACTGGCCGGCACCTGCGGACTATCTTGCCCGACACCTGCAGAAACTCGGGCGATACGACGAGGCCTATGCATGGATCCGCTCGCTCCGGCAGCGGACCTCAGACCCGCTTGCTGCGGCCTCGATGGTGCTGACGCTGCTGGCCTTCGGCGAGGAAGATCGCGCCGCAGCACTGGTCGATGCAGCACCCGACGCTCTACCGGCACGGCAGCTGTGGACCGCGCACCGCCAATTCCTGCAGCACGATGCCGCGGCCGCAATGCGCAGCCTGCGGCAAATCCCCGACGGTGAGCTCGACAAGACGATCCTGGTCTACCCCCTCCTCGCACGGAGTGCCGTCGAGACTGGCGACATGCTCGCTGCTGCCGACGTCCTGTTGCTGGCTGCCCCGGAACTGGCCCAGTCGCCGCCGGTGGTGGACCGCTACAACGCGGACGAGGCGATCCTGCTCTCATTCGTACGAGCGCAGCAGGGCAATCTCACGGATTCGCGCGCGCTGGTCGACACTGCGGCTCCGGTCGTCACCGCGATGCCACGCGCCGGCTATGCCGGCCACGGCATCCTCGACGTCAAGATCCTGGCGCTGCAGGGCCGGACAGAGGAAGCACTCGCGCGGCTCGAAGAAGCGGCGAACGCCGGATTCGTGTCCGACCTGCCGTTCGATCCATGGCCACTTGTATCGAACCCGTTGCTCGCCGGGGTGGTCAGCCTGCCGCAGTTCGCCGAAATCGAGGCAAGGATGCAGGCGCGCCTGGACACGATGCGCGATGCCGTCGCGGCGGCGGACGCCGACGCGCTGGAGCAACTGCGGGAACGCACCCGCCTGTCGGTCGAGGGAACAGCGCGTCCGGCGCGTTAGTCGCTCTATACGTCGACCTTGCCCAGCGCAATCCAAAACAGGGTGAATGCGACGAGGGCGACGGCGGCCACTCCGAGAAACAGACTGACGGCGAACACGGCATTGATCACAAGGCGCTCCTCAGGTCGTATGCGGCCGCGCTTCCGGCGCGGCCGGCGAAGCTCCATTGTCGCCCATGCCGGGCACGGATTGTCAATTGCGATGCTGCGCGGGCGAAATAAGATTCAGGGCCGACGGGCGGGCTCCGCGGGCTGCGCCAGTAGACCTCGAAGCGTCACTATGATTTGATGCGCGTCCTCTGGATGCAAACTGGAAACGCAAGATCCGACCGATGATCCGAATCGTTTTGGCTGCCCTGGCTGCGGTAGTCCTGGTTGCGGCCTGCGCCGATGAGCAAAACGACACGCCTCCCTCGCAGCCTGCCGCCAGCCGTCCTTCGATTGACGAGGCGCAGCGCATCGCGAAGGAGCACATCATCGTCGATGGACACATCGACGTACCGTATCGCCTGGCGGAGGAACCGGCAGACGTGTCCGCGGCGACGGACGGCGGCGACTTCGACTATCCGCGGGCAGTCGCCGGCGGCCTGAATGCGCCATTCATGTCGATCTATACCAGCCCCGAGTCGGCGGACAGGGGCGAATCGCATGCCCTCGCGAACCAGCTTATCGACGGCGTCGATGCGCTCGTCGATTCGCACCCGGACAAATTCGCGATTGCGCTGAGCCCGGCCGACGTCCGGGCTCAATTCGGGACCGGGCTGATCTCGCTGCCCATGGGGATGGAGAACGGTTCGCCGCTCGACGGCAAGCTGGAGAACGTCGCCTACTTCTACGAGCGCGGCATTCGCTACATCACGCTTGCGCACGGCAAGAGCAACCAGCTCTCGGATTCGTCTTACGACACGAACCGGCAATGGGACGGACTCAGCGAGTTCGGCGTCTCGGTCGTGCGTGAAATGAATCGTCTGGGCATGATGGTGGACGTCAGCCACCTGTCCGACGCCGCTTTCTATGACGTGCTGGAGACTTCCGCAGCTCCGGTCATCGCATCGCATTCCTCGTCGCGTTCCTTCACGCCGGGATTCGAGCGCAACATGAGTGACGACATGGTCCGGGCGCTGGGCGAACACGGCGGGCTGATCATGGTCAGCTTCGGGTCCATGTTCATCACTGCCGAAGCCAACGCTTACAGCACGCGGCAGAGCGATGCCGAGAAGGCCTACAAAGCCGCCAATCCCAGCGTCACCGAGCAGTTTGTGGAAGATGAATTCCCGAAGATGTTCGCGGCCGAGCACGGACCATACCCACACGCCGCGCTCACCGACGTGCTCGACCATTTCGACCACATCGTCGCGCTCGTGGGCGCGGACAACGTCGGCATCGGATCGGATTTCGACGGCGTGGGCGACGCCCTGCCGGTCGGCCTGAAGGACGTCTCGGACTATCCGAATCTCGTACTTGGGCTCCTCGAACGGGGCTATAGCGAGGACGACATCGCCGCGATCCTCGGCGAAAACCTGCTGCGAGTCTGGTCCGAGGTCGAGGCTGCCGCGATTGCCGCGGAGGTCGAACCGCCGCCGGAACCTCAGTCAATCACGTCGAGCAGCACGTAACGCAGCAGCACCTGGTAGCTGCCTGCGTCGAGCGTCATGCCGTCGGGCAGCTCGAGCGTATGAATGGGCTTGCCGCCCGGTTCACGGATTTCCTGAAAACAACGTTTACCATCGCGGTAGACGCGATATTCCACGGTCCGGTGCTTCCCAAAGGTGAGCAAAACGTCGCTTGCGGTCCAGTCCTGAATTACCGCGAGTTCCATAGATCCTCCCTGAGCCCGTTGCCGGGCCGCGTACTCGAAATCTGCCCGGGGAGTTTTGCAAGGCCCATGCCAGCGGAGGTCAATCGGGGGTTCCCCATGGAAACTTTGGACTTTCAAAGACTTATTGCACATCGATAGCTTGGTGTTCAAGGACTTGACCGACCGGCGATGTCACATTTGGACCGGGCTTTCGCACCTTCGGCGACAGGCGTTTGACATAAAACGGACCCTTGGGCGCAGGTCAGGCTCCACCGCCAGCCCCTGCCCTACGGGCGGTCCTGAATGCCGGGATTGTGATGCCGGCGGCAAGCCCCATATCCCGTACCGGCGCGGGTTCCGGCACTGGTTTAGGCGCGGACGCGCTGCTATCATCCGCGCCCAAACTGCCTGCCCCGCCCGGGTGCGGGCAGGCTACGCACGAACCGGCAGCCCGTCGGACCGGCACGGATTACGCTGGCATCCGCTCCACAGCACGCTGATACGGCCGTCCTGCAACGCCAGGGCGCCCCGGCGCGATGCTTGTTGAAGCGACCGGGCCCGACAACAACCAGCAACGAGCACTACGCAAATGACTGACTTGAGCACGTACCGCAACATCGGAATCTTCGCGCATGTCGACGCCGGCAAGACGACGACGACGGAGCGCATCCTGAAGCTGACGGGCCGAATCCACCGTACCGGCGAAGTGCACGACGGGCAGGCAACGACGGACTTCATGGAGCAGGAGCAGGAACGCGGTATTACGATCCAGTCGGCGGCAACCAGCTGCTACTGGAATCAGCATCGCCTGAACATCATCGATACCCCAGGACACGTGGACTTCACGATCGAGGTCTATCGGTCGCTGAAGGTGCTCGACGGCGGTATAGGCGTGTTCTGCGGTTCGGGCGGCGTCGAGCCTCAATCCGAAACCAACTGGCGTTACGCGAACGATTCCAAGGTCGCGCGTGTCATTTTCGTAAACAAGCTCGATCGCATCGGCGCCGACTTCTTCCGGGTCGTCAAGCAGATCGAGGAAGTACTCGCTGCGAAGCCGGTGGTGATGGTGCTGCCGATCGGCGTCGAGGACGAATTCAAGGGTGTCGTCGACCTGCTCGAACGCAAGGCTTACATCTGGGGTCCGTCAGGTACGCCCGAAGACTTCGCGGTGTCCGACGTGCCCGCCGACATGACCGATGTCGTGGAAGAATGGCGCGAGAAACTCATCGAAGCCGTGGTCGATCAGGACGATGAGATCCTGGAACAGTACCTCGAGGGCAAGCAACCGTCCGTCGAGGACCTGAAGCGCTGCGTGCGCACCGGCACGATCAAGCTCAATTTCTTCCCGACCTATTGTGGTGCGGCCTTCAAGAACAAGGGCATCCAGAACGTACTGGACGGCGTGGTCGACTATTTGCCGAACCCCACCGAAGTTCCGCCCCAGCTCGAGATCGACCTGGAGGGAAACCCGACCGGCGGCGTGGCCATCGTCGACCCGGACAAGCCCTTGCGCGCGCTCGCTTTCAAGATCATGGACGACCGCTACGGGGCGCTGACTTTCACCCGCATCTACTCGGGCCGGATCGAGAAGGGTGACAGCGTGCTGAATACTTTCACGGGCAAAACCGAACGCATCGGCCGCATCGTCGAGATGCACGCGGACTCACGCGAGGAACGCGAGTCGGCGCAGGCCGGAGACATCGTGGCCTTGCTCGGCATGAAGAACACGCGTACCGGCCACACGCTCGCAGACCCGGACCACCCGGCGACGCTGGAGCCGATGGTGTTTCCCGATCCCGTCATTTCGGTGGCAATCAACCCGAAGGACAAGGGTGCCCAGGAAAAAATGGCCATCGCACTTAACAAGATGGTGCAGGAAGATCCATCGTTCCAGGTGGCAACGGACGAAGAGTCCGGTGAGACGCTGATCAAGGGCATGGGCGAGTTGCACCTCGACATCAAGGTGGACATCCTTCGGCGTACGCACAAGGTCGACGTGACGATGGGCAAGCCGCAGGTCGCCTACCGCGAGACGATCACGCGGTCGATCGAAGACATCTACACGCACAAGAAACAGTCGGGCGGCTCCGGCCAGTACGCGAAGATCGAGTACCGGATCGAGCCCTCAGAAAAAGGCGCGGGCTACGAGTTCGAATCGCTGGTCACGGGCGGCAGCGTGCCGCGTGAATACTGGGGGGCGATCGAGAAAGCGTTCCGGGATTCGATGGTGGCAGGCACGCTGGCAGGCTACCCGTTGCTCGACGTGAGGTTCAACCTGCTCGACGGCGCGTTCCATGCCGTCGACTCCTCGGCGCTCGCCTTCGAAATCGCGACACGGGCGGCGTATCGCCAGTCGATACCCAAGGCCGGCCCGCAACTCCTCGAACCGATCATGAAAGTCGACGTCTTTACGCCGGAGGATCATGTCGGCGACGTCATCGGTGACCTCAACCGGCGCCGTGGCATGATCAGGGCCCAGGAATCCGTCCCGACCGGCGTGCGGGTCAAGGCAGACGCACCGCTTGCGGACATGTTCGGTTATATCGGCACACTGCGCACGATGACCAGCGGACGTGGCCAGTTCTCGATGGAATTCTCGCACTACGCACCCTGTCCCCAGAACGTGGCGGACGAGGTCATCCGCGAAGCGAAGGAACGCAAAGCTCGCAAATAGTCCCCTTTGCGCCCTTGCCGGGTCAGGCCCCCGTCGGTACGACCGGCGGGGGCTTTTTTCTGTTAGCTCTAATTGCGTCCGCGCAAAAGACGAGGACCGCCACCCAGATGCAGGCGAAGCACGCCAGCCGTGCCGAAGTCAGCGGCTCCCCGTAGAAGACGCCCGTCAGGAACTGCAGTGTCGGCGCAATGAACTGCATGAACCCAACCGTGGTCAGTGTCAGGTTGCGCGCTGCGGTCGCGAAACACAGCAGCGGCAGGACGGTGATAGGCCCTGCGAGCACGAGCAGGCTCGTCAGTCCCGTGTCGCCGTTTGCAAATGCGGCACGATCGTCCGCCATCAGCCACAGCAGCCAGCCGCAGGCGAACGGAAACAGCATCAGCGTTTCGATGAACAAGCCGGGCATCGCGCCGACCGGAACCCGCTTGCGAATGACCCCGTAGGCGGTGAAGAGCCCTGCCAGCGACAGCGACACCCAGGGGAAACTCCCGCCACTCACGGTCAGTATGGTCACGCCGATTGTCGCGAGTAGCGCGGAAACCAATTGCAGGAAACGCAGGGTCTCGCCGAAGGACAGCACGCCGACGAGCACGTAGATCAGCGGATTGATGTAATAGCCGAGACTCGTATCGAAGATCCGCTCGTGCATGACGGCCCAGATGTATACGAACCAATTGCCGGAGATGGACAGGGCCGCCAGCGCCAGCCAGAACAGCATGCGACGGTCTTCGAACGCCATCCGCACCTGCGGCATCTGACGCCACGAAGCCACGATCAGTACACCGAAGGGCACCGCCCAGATGACTCGGTGCGCCAGTACCTCGAGCGGTGCGACTACGTCCACGAGCTTGAAGTACACGGGGAAAACGCCCCACATCGTGTAGGCAATCAGGCCGGCGATCACTCCGAGCTGCGGGTCCTGCGATACCGGCGCAACGGCCGGATTTGGTGTTGGTCTGTCGACGGATCGGGTCATGCGTCTGCCGCTTGTCGGGGCCCGTATTCTGACCGTTTTCGGGCGATAAATCAGAATCTTGTCGCTGCAATGCCGGTGCGGATCCCGGGCCTGCCCGCTGCAAATCTGTGACATAACTCCGCGAAAACCCGTGACGACCTCCGCAGAATCGCTGCATTGTGGCCGCATTGCGCGTTGCGGCAATCGACGCGGGGATCGGGAAGGGGATGTACACAGAATTTTTCCGCCTGAATCGCAAGCCGTTCAAGGCCAACCCAAAAGGCCCCGAGGTGTTCGTCGGCCCGCAAACCGCCCGCATCGTGGCCAGCATGAAGGGTGCCCTGGCCGGCCACGACGCAATCGTCGCGGTCTGCGGCACAGCCGGAATCGGCAAGTCCACGCTCGTGAGCCGAGCTCTCGACGCTTTTGTCAACAGCATGGAAGTGGTACGCATGCCGCGGGCACAGTTGCGGCACGACGAAGTCCTCGACTTTCTTCTTGCCCGCATGGCCATCGAAAATCCGCCGGCGAGTACGATCCGAAGGGTACTCGCCTGTCGCGAAGCGCTTGCGCGCAAGGCACAATCCGGCCGCGGTGTGTGCATCGTCGTCGAGGATGCGGATCGCATCGGGGAAGACGCACTGATCGAGATCGAAGCCCTGACCTCGGCGGACGGCACTGACGACCACGGTGCCCGCGTAGTCCTGCTAGGCAGTGGGCGGCTGCGCGAGTTGCTGCAGGACCCGGCACTGACGCGGTTGGCGCAGCGCACACGCCTGCGCTTTGATGTACTGCCCCTCGCCGCAGGCGAAATGCTCGCTTATCTCAAGCACGGTTTCCGGCTGGCCGGCGGCGACTATGACCGGCTGTTCGCCGACAATGTGGCGCAGATGCTGCACGAGTTCAGCGGGGGCGTTCCTCGACTCGTCAACAACTTCGTCGAAGCAATACTGGGCGCGGCTGCCGAGCGCAAACTTGCGCGGATCGACGCAACTTTCGTCGCGGAGCTGGCCCGCAAGCATTTCGGTCGACAGTGCAGCGTGCCCGCCGGCCCGGCCGTCCCGCCCGCCGCGGCACCCAAACCGGAGGTCCAGGCTGCCAAACCCAGGCCCCCGGCGTCCGGAGCGATATCGCCGGCGCCAACATCGACCGCGCCGAAGCACGCGCCGGCACCCGCCGTGCATGAGCAGGCACCCCAGGTCGCCAGCGCCGCAACTGCCGCGACGGGCATTGCTGCGGTGAGGCCAGCGGCCGGCAAGGCACCCGCCATCCACGACACGCTACCGGACCTGGCTCAGCTTGCGCCGGACCTGGCGCGTCCGCCGGTCTCCGGCAGCGACTCCGCCGAGATTCCCACGCTCTTCAACTCAGTGCGCATCGAAACACCGGTGCGCCGTACAACAGCGCCCGAATCGATCGTGCCCGCTGCTGCGCCGCAGCCGGCTTCCGAAGCAAAACCCGCAGACGAGATACCAGCGTGGGACAAGGACCCGACGCTGGCGGAACTGCGCCCGGACCTGGAGGCGCTGGAACGCGCGATGGCGGAGTCCGCGCAGGAACCGCGGCCGAAGGCCCCGGCATCCGGGGACGACGTACCCGAGGTGGAACTGCGTGACCCGACGCTCGCCGGCATTCCGGCGATCACACTGGACATCGCCATTCAGCAGAAGATCGCGGAAGCCACGGAGGCGCTGAAGAAACACGACGCTACGATTGCGGAGGAAGTGGTCGCCGACGCCCCGCAGAAAGTCGAAGTCGCCCCCCGGAAAGCCGACCACCCGGCGCTGAAAACGGAAAACGCGGCGCCGAAGGCGGAGACCCCGGCGCGGAAAGTGGAGACCCCGGTACGGAAAGCGGAGACCCCGGTACGGAAAGCGGAGACCCCGGTACGGAAAGCGGAGACCCCGGCGCGGAAAGCGGAGACCCCGGTACGGAAGTCCGAGAACCCGCCCCGGAAGACCGAGAACCCTGGCCGGACAGCCGGGGACGCGGCCCGGCCAGCCAAAGCCGCTGGCGGCGTGTCGGCACCTGCTCCCGCGAAAGAATCGCCAGCCGACGACCTGCGCAGGGTGGCAGCGGGCATTGCGAATGCGAAGTCCCTCGAAGACGTCGACGACAAGATGGCAGAAACGCTGTTCGGCGAGGAATTCAGTGCTATCGCAGCCGCTGTCGCTGCGAACGCGCCCGTCGCCGACTTGGACAAACCCCCTATCCTGCCCGTCGAATTGCAGCTCGAGGTGGTCGTCGAGGACCTGAAGCACCAAACCGAATCCGTCGAGTCCGCGATGGAACGTGAATTCCTCGAGGTCTACGGCGCGAACGCTGTCGAAGTCTCGCTGGAAAGCGACGCGCCGCGCGCCGGGCTGGACCTGTCCGCGTCCCAACGCCTCGCGACCGTGCGTGCACTGAACGCCGAGCGCAAACTTTCTGAAACGGCACGCACACGCACGGCCGGCGCAAACGGTGGCGCGCGTTCGAGTCGCAGCATCCCGTCGCAGTCGATCGAGGAACAGATCAGCACCTCGATGACGCAAACCCTGAAAGCGCTTAACTCCCGTTCCGCCAACGATGACGACGATGACGACGACGGCGATCGCAAGGGCGGGTTCTTCAGCCGCTTCCGCAAGCACTGATTCGAGTTCCCGTCGCGGCGCGCGTTATCCGCGCGCAATGCTGCTATAGTCCCGCCCCTGCCGACCGTCCTCGGAACCGGGAATCAACGTGACAGACAGACAGTCCGGGATCGAATCCTGGAACTTCATCACCAGGCTCGAACGCAAGACTAACGAAGTCGAGGGGACCGTGCCGCTGGCCCTGGCCGTCATCTGCTCGGTCGGTGTGGCGCCCTTCGCGATCCTTCGCTTGATGCACGGCGAGTACCTGGTCGCCGTGCTGGACGGGCTGATCATTTCCGGGATGCTGCTGCTCGGCGGATGGGTGTACCGGACGCAGAAAATCCGCACCGCGTGTGTCCTTCTGTCACTGTTGTGCGTGCTCGGCGTATCGGCCTCGGTGTACGCGAGCGGCCCGCAACAGGTGCTATGGGCTTATCCCGCCGTGATGGCGCTCTTTTACCTGTTGCGGCCCAAAGAAGCGGTGGTATTTGTCCTGGTGATGATCTCGGCTGTGTTGCCGATATTGTTGTCCGAGCGCAATGATTTCCGCACCACCTCGATCTTCATCACACTGTTGCTCATGGGCGCGTTCGCCTATTCGTCTGCGGCTGTATCCAACCGTCAGCGCGCGATGCTCCTGCGGCTGGCAACCAAGGACCCGCTCACGGGGGTCGGCAACCGGCGCGCACTGGACACGAAACTCGCCGAGATCGTCGCGGCCCGCCGGCGCAACCCGGCCCCCGCCTCGTTGATCCTTCTAGACCTCGACAAATTCAAGGACGTAAACGACACGCATGGGCACGCGAAGGGCGATCAGATCCTGCAAAGCATCACCGAGATTGTGAACTTGCGCATCCGCGTCACCGACAGCCTGTACCGGATCGGCGGAGAGGAGTTCGTCGTCGTCGCGGAGCATCAGGACCTAGACAAGGCCGGCCATCTTGCGGAGCAGCTGCGCCTGCTGGTCGAGGCGAACGAACTCACGAACGATCATGCCGTGACGATCTCGCTCGGCGTCGCCGAACTGCGTGCCGGCGAGCACGGCAGCGACTGGCTGCAACGTGCCGACGTGGCGCTCTACAACGCGAAACGGGGCGGACGCAATGCGACTGCGCTTGCGGGCTGAGCATTTGCCCGGTCCATCACTCCCCCGATAGCTCCCGGTCTATATAGCGTTCGACGACGGCGTGGAGCATCGCCATTGGCAATGCTCCGTTCTCGAGCAGAACGTCGTGAAACTCGCGCAGGTCGAAGCGCTCGCCAAGCAGCGATTCGGCATCGGCCCTCATTCGCCGTATTTCGAGTTCGCCCAATTTGTAAGCCAGGGCCTGGCCGGGCCATGAAATGTAGCGGTCGACCTCGGCGCGAATATTGGCTTCCGAGAGCGAGGTATTGTCCGCCATGTACGCGAGCGCCGCGTCGCGGGTCCATCCCTGGCTGTGTATTCCCGTGTCCACGACCAGGCGGCAGGCGCGCCACATCTCGTAACTCAGGCGTCCGAAATTCTCGTAAGGCGTGCGATAAATACCCATCTCGACGCCGAGTCTCTCGGTATACAGTGCCCAGCCTTCCCCGAACGCGCTGAAATAGAGATCCGTGCGAAACTCCGGTACGACCTCCATTTCGAGCGCGATAGCGTTCTGCAAATGATGGCCCGGAACGGCCTCGTGCAGGGTCAATGCCGGCAGTTCGTACAGCGGTCTCTGGTCCAGCGCGTAGGTGTTGACCCAGTACTCGCCGCCGTGATCGCCGCCCGGCGGAGCGCCGTGATACGCACCGGTCGTGTAGTTCGGCGCGATCTCCTCGGGCACGGGCACGACGCCATAGGGTTGCCGCGGCAGGTGCCCGAAGAAGCCCGGCAGGCGATGATCGATGCGTTTCGCGATCCAGGCCGCTTCCTTCAGCAGCTCGTCGGGACCGGTCGCATAGAACCGCGGATCCGTGCGCAGGTACTCGGTGAACGCCTGGAAATCGCCGGGGAAGTCCAATTCTTCGAGGATTGCATCCATCTCCGCGCGGATGCGCCTTACCTCCTCCAGACCGATCTGGTGTATCTCCGTGGCGTCCAGGCCGGGAATAGTCGTGTAGCGGCGGATCTGGAAGGCATAGAAGGTCTTGCCGTCCGGCAGTGTCTCGGCCGCAATGACTGGCGACGCGGCATAGTCGCTGGCGAGGTAGTCCGCCAGCCGCTCGAAGGCCGGCATCACCGCGCCGGCAATGACGCTCCGGGCCTCCTCCCGCAGACGGTCCTGCTCCGGCGCCGGCACGCGGGCATTCATGTCCCGGAACGGCGCGTAGAAGCTGCTGGCTTCCGGGTCGTCCTTCACCTGGGCACGGATTGTCGGCAGCACGCCGTCGATGACGATCTGCGGCAATACGAAACCGCCGTCGGCGCCGCGCGTCATGTTCGCCAGGTTCTCATCGAAGTAACGCGGAATGTCGCCCAGCCGCGCGAGGTAGTCCTCGTAGTCGGCGACCTCATCCATCCGTACTCCGTTGCTCGCCGTGAGCGCTGTCATGAAGAAGCCCGAGAAGGTATTGAATGGAATGCGATCGAGATCGAGCTCGTAGGCGCCAATCGAGTCGTCGAGCACCCATTCGAACAATTCGGCGTTCAATCGCCCCTGCTCGCTCAGCGACCTGCGGTCGAGGTCGCGGACCCGGGCGAGAAAACGCCGCTCCGCCGAGAGACGGCGTTCGCGATCCGCCGCTGCGACACCGGGAAGGCGATCGTTGCCGCTCGCGTCGCCGGCTCGGGTCGCAGCAACCGGATCCTCCGCGAGGCTGTATGCCCGGTACTCGGCCAGCAACGCATCGAGTCGCGCGTCCGCCTGCCCGGTGTCGTCGGCATGGGCGATACCCGACGCCAACAAAACGACGGCGCCAAAAAGCGCCGCCGTCATCCTGAATTCGCCCCGGGAAGCCGTCATTGCCCGGTCGTTTCGAGGGCCTTCTTGCGCGCGGCTTCGAATTCGTCGCCCGGCGTCCAGGCCGGCATCTCGTCGGCGTTGGCGATTGCGAGGCCGGTCCAGTAGCCGAGCAGTGCATCGGCGATCATGCCGTCAAAATTCCATGAATCGTCGTATTCGTCGCTCGGCTGGTGGTAGTTCACGTCCGTGTAGTGGTCCACCTGCTGCCGCCCCCAGTCGGGCGGCCGGTCCACGAAATCCGTGCCGGTGTCGAGGTACATCGCCGGCACGCCGATCTTCGCGAAGCTGAACTGGTCGGACCGGTAGAAGTAGCCGCGGTCGGCGAACTGGTCCGGCTTGACGACCCGGCCCTGTTCCCCGGCGATCATCTGCACGATTCCGTCGATCGACGTCTTGCCGAGCCCGATGTAGGTCACGTCATGCGTATCGCCCCAGATGTTGCCACCGTCGAAGTTGAGATTGGCTGCGATCTTGCCGGGCGGAAAGGTCGGATTCTCGGCATACCATTTCGATCCGAGCAGGCCCTGCTCTTCCGCGCCGACCAGGGCGACGAGTATCGACCGCCGCGGGGCTTCCGGCAGCGCCTTGACGGCCCTGGCGATCGCCAGAACCTGCGCAACACCGGACGCGTTGTCCATCGCGCCGTTGTAGATTGCGTCCCCGGCCTCGTTGGGCTCGCCGATGCCGAGGTGATCGTGGTGCGCCGTGTAAATCACTGCCTCGTCCCCGATTTTGGCGTCGCTGCCCGGGATCAGGCCGAGCACGTTCGCGGATTCCACGCGCGTGATCTCGACGTCCATTGCAATCGAGGTCGTGATGCCCAGCGGCACCGGCTCGAAGTCCCGGTTGTCGGCGCGCTCCCGAAGCTCCTCCAGGTCGAAACCGGACATTGCAACGAGTGCTTTCGCGGTGTCCTCCGTAACCCAGGCGTTGATCTGGTTATTCGGCTCGTCGCCGGCCGGCAACTCGTACCGCACTTGCGACCATGACGTTTGCACGACCTGGAAGGGATATCCCGCCGATGGCTGCGTGTGAATGATGATGGCGCCGGCCGCGCCCTGCATGGCGGCACTGAGGTACTTGTAGTCCCAGCGCCCGTACCACAGGCGGGTTTCGCCGGCGAAAAGGTCCGCATCCCAGTCCGGATCGTTGTTCATGATCACGAGCAACTTGCCCTCGAGATCGGCGCCCTTGAAATCGTCCCAGTCGTACTCGGGCGCCTGGATACCATAGCCGACGAACACGAGTTCCGCGTTGTCCACCCCGGTACGCTCGGCCTGCAGCCCGCTCGCGACGATGAACTGGTCCCATTGTTTGATCGTGAGTGACTTGTCGTGCCCTTCGAAGGTCCAGGTCTCCGGTTGCTTCGTCTTGACTCCGACGAGTTCGAAAGTCTGCTCCCAGCCGCCGTTAGCGGCACCCGGCTCGAGTCCGAGCTTCGCCATTTCGTCGGCCAGGTATTTGCGCGCCTTCTCGTCGCCGGGGCTGCCGGGACCACGCCCTTCGTAGGCGTCGCTCGAAATCTCGACGACGATGTCCCGCATGTAGTCCGCCGTGATTTCATTTGCTGCGTGGCTGGCCGGACCTGCGTCCGGCGGATCGCCCGGCGCAGCCGCGCCGGGCGCCGATCCTGGCGCCGGCGTGACGTCGGCGGCTGGCTCAGCCTCGTCTCGCCCGCAGGCCTGCAACAGGAACAACAGAATGCACATCGATACGGCGTGTCGTTGATACACAGTTTTGTCTCCTGGTCGGATTGGCGAGCGCGCCGGATGTTCGAACCTGTGTGAAGCCTACTCGTCGAAGAGTTCGCCGAGGAAGTCCGTCATTGCGGCCCATGATCGGCGATTGGCGCGCGCGTCATACACGGTGCCGGCCTCCCGGTTGTTAGCGGCCGGATTCGTGAACGCGTGCAGCGTATTACCATAGGCATGAATTTGCCAGTCCGCGCCCTTGTCGCTCAGCTCGCGGGCCAGCGCGAGCACTGCGTCCGGTGTGGCGAGCGGATCGTCCCACCCGTGCAGGATGAGCACCCGGGCACGGATGTTCGCCCTTGCGGCGCTCGACGGCGGTTTCAGCACGGCATGAAAACTGCAGACACCGAGCGCGTCCGTGCCGCTGCGGGCAAGGTCCAGCACGCACAGGCCGCCGAAACAGTAGCCGATCGCCGCGAGGCGGGACGGATCCACCTGTGGCAGGCCGCGGGCGGCGGCCAGCCATGCAAGCAAGCGGCGTTCCAGGGCCGACCGGTCCGCGAGCAAGCGGTTCATCCGTTCCCGCTTGCGTTCGATCGGCTCCTCAAGCTTGCCGGTCCCGTACAGGTCCAGCACCAGCGCCGAATAGCCGAGCGCGACGATCTCGGCGCCCCGCTGCTCCTCGAAGTCGCTGTGCCCGCGTATCGTCGGCGCGATCAGCACACAGGGAGACGGACGCGGGGCACTTGCCGGATACAGGAAGAGACCCTGACAATGTGCGCCGTCGCAGTCGACGTTTACGGATTGCGACAGTAATCGTCCGGACATCGCGCACCTTCCTCGAATTCTTGTCCACTGGCTGCTGGAACAGCCATGCCCGGAACCAGTTGACCACCGCGCACCGAGCATGTCCATCGACGAACGCCGGCCGCCTGTCGGCCAATACGCAGTCTGGTACAATCGCCCGCGATCCGCCCCGGTAGCTCAGTAGGATAGAGCACCAGATTCCTAATCTGGGGGTCCCATGTTCGAATCATGGTCGGGGCACCACACTCGATAAGCGCAATCGCCGACGGGCACGCTCGATGCCGAGCACGAGTTTTTCGATCAGGGCTGCAGGAATTGCCGATCGCGCGGCCATCGCGGAATTCAATTCGTTGCTCGCCGCGGAATCTGAAGACACACGGCTCGACCCCGGGGTCATCGGACCCGGCGTCCAGCGGATTCTCGGCGACGGGAATCTCGGCCGCTACTGGGTCGCGGAAGCCGGCGGCGAGGTCATCGGGCAAATCATGGTGACCTACGAATGGAGTGACTGGCGCAACGGCATGCTTTGGTGGCTTCAGGGCGTCTACGTTCGCGAAAGCTACCGGCGATGCGGCGTATTCACGGCGCTTTACCGGCACGTCGAAGCGCTCGCACGCGATTCAGCGGATGTCGCCGGAATTCGCCTGTACGTCGAGAAAGACAATGCCCGCGCACAGCGCACCTATACGAAGCTCGGCATGAAGGCGACCGGGTACAAGGTGATGCAGGTCGAATTCGGAGACCCGCTGCGCACTCTCGGGAAGCCATGATGCTTGCCACGGGCAGCCGCGCACCGGAATTCGTCCTGCAGAACCATGCGGGCGAGGACCGATCCCTGACGGGGCTGCTGAGCGACGGGCCGCTGATCCTATATTTCTACCCTGCCGACTTCACGCCCGGTTGCACGCGGGAAGCTTGTGTGATCCGCGACCTGCACGGTGAGATTCGAAGTGTCGGACTGGCAGTCGCCGGCGTCAGCCCGCAGGACCCGGCGACGCACAGCCGTTTCCGCGAGCGCCACGGCTTGTCTTTCGAACTGTTGTGCGACCCCGACAAGGTCGTGATTCGCATGTACGATGTGGACGGTCCGCTGGGATTTGGCGTGCGACGCGGCACCTGCCTCATCGATCAGGACCGTACGATTCGCGACTCGGTGCTCGCCGATCTGCGCATCGAGCGGCATCGCAAATTTATCGAGAACGCCGTGCGCCTTAGGGACGCTGCCGGCATGCGCATCGTGCCGCGCGATCAGCCGGCAGGCACGTCCGGAACGTAAGGCCTGCCGTAGCGCAGGCGTATTGTCTTTGTCTTGCCGAACCAGGGTATCGACACGATGTAAATGTTGTCGTATTCGCCGTCGGCAATCAGCGGAACACGTTTGCTCGCACCGAGGTTCGCCATGAGGTCCGGCAGCGTATCGCTGTGTCCGACGACCAGGATGATCCGGCCCTTGTGTTTGCGCACGATCTCGTCGAGCACGGATTCCGTGTCGTCTGCGTCGTAGGTATTGATCGGAATGTCGAGCGCATCGGCGAGCGGTGCTGCCGTCTCCTGCGTGCGGCGAAACTGCGTCGCGTAAATCGCGTCGATGCCGCGGATGACGTCGGCATCCACCAGCTGCCGGGTCAGTTCGGCCGCGCGTACTTTCCCCGCATCGCTCAGCTCTGGATCATCGCCCACCGAGATTTCCTTCTCGGCGTGTCTTACGAATATGATCGTAGTCGTCGCCTGAGATTCGAAAAACCATGCGAGCCCGACGGCGATGGCGGTATACAGGATGAGAATCTGTATGCGACGCCGGCGCCTGCGGCGGCGTTTTTCGTCCTTGCCCGGGTCGCTTTGCATGAGGCGCGACTTTACGGACTTTCGCGCGACGTGACCAGATGCGCCGTAGGAGGAATTGCCTGCCGCAGATCTTCGGATCCGCGTCAGAAGCCGGTCAATTCCGATTGCCGCTGCCCTTACGGCCTTCGATCACCCGGAACTCGCCCTCGATCACATTGCCCCGGGTCCGGCTCCTGTCTGCGGCGGCCCGCTGCGGGGCATCGGGCTGGGGTGCGGTCCTGCCGAGTGCGTGGCGAATCCACCAGGCTCGAATACCGAGGATCGCGGCAAAAATCGCCACCAGCGACGCCACCACGAGAAATGCAAAAAATCCGAGCACGACAGAGCCTGCAATCGCCAATGCGCCGACGATGATCACCAGGGCATTGGCGATCGGATTGCCCGCCGGAAAACCCCTGTTCGATGTGAAATTCAATGTCGGTCCTTACTCGGCCGCAACCCGGCGGGAATAGAAGCCTTCGAACCAGGGCGTCCAATTCGCACCGTCCTTGTCCGCCTGTTCGAAGTATTGTCGCAAACGACCGTCCGGCAGCGGCGTCCACAGTCCGCGAAACGGCAGCGTCTGGTCACCGGTCACATAGTGAATCGTACCTTCGAGCCGCATTCCCGTTTCCGTCGGGCCGCCGCGGATGGTGACCTGGTTTCCGCTGGCGTCGTTCCACACCTGCACCCATTCCCCGTTCGACTTGTCCAGGAAGTTGACGCTCATACCCGTGTTGCCGGAGGCACTGGTCCATTCCTCCACCAGCACGCAACCATGGTGTTGGCGCGTGATGCGATTGGTGCCCGCCAGGCTTCCGTCCGCCAGATGCACGTCCCAGTCGCCGACCCAGAAGTCAAAAGCATCGAAAGCGCCATCCTGTTCGCAGGGGAAAGCCGCCACAACCGGGGCCGCATCGAGTGCCCCCTGTTGGGGCGACGCCGACACAGCGCTTTCGGCCACCGCCGCCATGCAGAACAGACTAGAAATAAATACATTATATTTTAATGGCTTACATATTTTTTCTAGAATCATTCTTGCCACCGATTCCCGCGTCCATGCATGCTATGACCTCTGCTCTGACTTTGGGTTCGCAGCGAGCCTCGAAAGGAGTATGGCGCCGGAACTCCGCATCTCAAGCAGCTCGTCGGTTGAACCCGACAAGAGCTGATTGCACAATGCGCCGTTTCGCGAGAGGCGCCGCGGCGCATTGAGCTGTTCCGCGCAGCAGCAGACGGAAATGCCGGGTTCGGAGAGGTGGCAGAGCGGTTGAATGCACCGGTCTTGAAAACCGGAGACCCCTCACGGGGTTCGTGGGTTCGAATCCCACCCTCTCCGCCACGACAACCATGACGTCTGCGGGCCGGCCGAGACAGGCCTGTCATTCGGATCATCCTCGTCGTCCTCACTTTGGACGTCGGCCCCGTGTTTGACCCGACCATCGCGCAAGCAGATACGTCACGACGCCGCTCGCAATGAGCGCGATACCGAACAATCCCTCGATCGGTCGGGTGTGCAGCACATAAACCAGCGTCCAGCCCATCAGCAGCAGGTACAGCAGCGGCGTGACCGGGTAGCCGAAAGTACGATAAGGCCGGTCGAGATCCGGCTCCCGGATTCGCAGTACGAAGACGCCGAGCACGGTCGCGAAACTGTTCAGCGCAAGCGTGAATCCGGCGAACACCAGCATCGATTCGAGGCCAGAAGACAGGATGAAGACCGCCGCGAGCGTTGACTGCAAAACGATTGCGACGTAGGGCAGTCCATCCCCGTTCACACGGGCCAACAGGCGCAAGCCACGAAAGTCTTCCCCAATGACCTGCAGGACGCGCGGCCCGGCCAGGGTCATCGCACTGACGGTCGACACGAGCAGCAGTGCAAGCGTAAGCCCGGTCCAGCGTGCGCGCTGCTCGCCGAAGGCCCAGACCGCCGCCTGGTAGCCGACTTCCACCTCCCCTGCCAGCGCGTCCATCGGTGCGACCATGAGGAACACGGCATTGAGAGCGACATAGAGCAGCGTCACGATCGCCGTGCCGGTGAACAGGATGATCGGCAGGTCACGCCTCGGATGTTCGAGTTCGCTCGCGAGATACGTCGCCGAATTCCAGCCGGTGTAGGCATAGCTGACGTAGATCAGGGACACGGCGAAGGCGCTCCCGGCCATGATGCCGGCGTCGCCCGGTGCCGGCAGGAAGTCGACCGCTTGAGGGTTGCCGGCGAGCGTCAGCGCCGCGCCACAGAACGCCAGGATGACGCCGATCTTCAGCACGGTAAAGGCCGCCTGGAGTCTGCCGCTCTGCCGGCGGCGAAAGGAATGCACGGCGGTCAGCGCGAGAACCAGGACCACTGCGAGCAGCTTTTCCAGCATCGGCTGCTCGCCAATGCCCAGGCTCGACCGGGCATAGGCGGCGAAAGTCATCGCAGCCAGCGCCGTCGGTGCTGCGAAGCCGATCGTTGCCGAGGTCCAGCCGGACACGAAACCGGCGGCGGGGTGGTAGATGCGCGAGAGAAAGTTGTATTCGCCGCCGGACCGGGGCAGCGCCGCGCCCAGTTCCGCATAGCTCATGGCGCCGCACAGCGCAATGAGGCCGCCAAGCGCCCACAGGACGACGATCACGAAGCCGGAGCGGATATCCAGGAGCTGGAAACCCAGGCTCGTGAACACGCCGGTGCCGATCATGTTGGCGATGACGACGGCGGCCACGGTGGCCCGCGGGTACTTGAAATCGGCGCTGTCGCTCACACTTACGGACGATACCGCAAGCCGGGTGTCGCGCGAAAACCGGCTTGCGCCGGCGTACTATCGCCCGGGCTGGCGAAGTTGCGTATTGCAAACTCGGCGCGGGTGGTAATATTCAACGTCACAACCGCGTGGGGACTTATGTCATGCAGGAAAACCTGACTTACGTACGGCCGGTGTCCGAAGCCACAGCCGAGGATCGGTCGAATTTCATCTGGAAGTGCTATGCACACGTCATCGGCGGCATCCTCGCTTTTGCGGCGGTCGAGTACTACCTGATCAGCTCGGGCGTCGCCGAAAGACTGGCGCCGGTCATGCTGCAGAGCTGGCTGCTCACGCTCGGCGCTTTCATGCTCGTCAGCTGGGGCGCTACGCATCTCGCGCATCGGCTCACGTCGAAACCCGCGCAATACGCGGGCTACGCATTGCTGGTCGTCGCCCAGGCAGTGATCTTCGCGCCGCTGATCCTGGTTGCCGCTTACCAGGCACCGGACGTGCTGGACAGCGCAATCGGCGTGACCGTGATCGGATGCGTCGGGCTGATTGCCGTCGCGATGGTGACGCGCAAGGACTTCTCGTTCCTGCGCGGCATACTGATCTGGGGCGGTTTCCTTGCCCTGGGCGGCATCGTCGCGGCGGTGCTGTTCGGCTTCCAACTCGGCACCTGGTTCTCGCTCGCCATGATCGGCTTCGCCGGCGCGGCCGTGCTGTACGACACCTCCAACATCCTGCATCACTATCCGCAGGATCGCTACGTCGCGGCGTCTATGGCGCTGTTCGCGTCGATCGCGCTGATGTTCTGGTACATCCTGCGGCTGTTCATGAGCCGCGACTAGAAGGTATTCAGCGCACAAGTTCCGAGGCTCCGCCCAGGTACGGGCGGAGCACCTCGGGAATCTCCACGCTGCCATCGGCGCGCTGAAAATTCTCGAGCACCGCAATGAGTGCCCGGCCTGCGGCCACGCCCGAGCCGTTCAGCGTATGAATCAGTTCCGGCTTGCCCGTCTCCGGATTCCTGACCCTGGCCTTCATGCGCCGCGCCTGGAAGTCCGTGCAATTGCTGCAGGACGAGATCTCGCGATAGCGCCCCTGCCCCGGCAGCCACACTTCCAGGTCGTAGGTCTTGGCGGCGCTGAAGCCGGTATCACCGCCGCAAAGTGCCGCGACACGGTAAGGCAGCCCGAGCCTTTGCAGGACCACCTCGGCGTGACCGGTCAATTCTTCCAGCGCAGACATTGAATCTGTCGCCTTGACGAGCTGCACGAGTTCGACTTTTTCGAACTGGTGCTGCCGAATCATGCCGCGGGTATCCTGTCCGTAGGTGCCCGCCTCGGACCTGAAGCACGGGGTATGTGCGGTATAACGCTTCGGCAGGTCGCCGTCTTCGAAGATCCTGTCACGGCCGAGATTCGTCAGCGGCACTTCGGCGGTAGGGATCAGGTAGTACGGCGGCTCCGAACCGGTCCGGAACAGGTCCGCTTCGAACTTCGGCAACTGCCCGGTGCCGACCAGCGACGGCGCGTGCACCAGGTAGGGCACGTAAGCCTCCTCGTAGCCATGCTCGCGCGTATGCACGTCGAGCATGAACTGTATGAGGGCTCGCTGCAGCCCCGCTAATGCACCGGTCATCACGGCAAATCGTGCGCCGGACAGGCGCGACGCCGCGTCGAAGTCCAGCATGCCGAGGCCTTCCCCGATGGCGATATGGTCGCGGGCTTCGAAATCGAAGCTACGCGGTGTGCCCCACCGGCGCAGTTCGACGTTGGCGGATTCGTCTGCGCCGTCCGGGACTTCGTCTGCCAGCAGGTTGGGCAAGCCTAGCTCGACAGCGGACAGAGCCAGCTGCACCGACTCGAGTGCCGCCTCGGCGGATTCCAGGCGTTCGCCGGAATCCTTGACGGCGGCGAGCAAGGGCGCGATGTCCGCGCCTTGCGCTTTCGCCTTGCCGATGCTCTTCGCGCTGGCGTTCCGTTCCGCCTGCAGGCGTTCCACCTCGACCTGCAGCGACTTGCGACGTTTCTCGAGCAGAGCATAGCCCGCCGCGTCGAACTGGAATCCGCGGCGAGCGAGCCGGGAAGCAACCTCGTCGGTCGCCTGTCGGAGTAGTTTCGGATCGATCATCAGCTTCGTTTCGGTTGTGACTGCGCTTCGCGCTTGCGGCGTTCGATGTCTTCGAGCTTCTCGCGGATGCGGAGCTCGAGGCCGCGAGGCACGGGATGATAATACCTGCCTGGCGGCATGTCCTCGGGAAAATAGCTCTCGCCGATCGCGAGCGCATCCGGCTCGTCATGGGCGTAGCGGTAGTCCTTACCGTAGCCCAGGTCCCGCATGAGTGCCGTGGGTGCATTTCGCAAATGCAGGGGCACCTCGAGAGAACCGTAATTGCGTGCGTCCGCGGCGGCCGCCTTAGCCGCCGTGTACACCGCGTTGCTCTTGGCGGCGCAGGCGAGATAGACGACGCACTGGGCGAGCGCCAGTTCGCCTTCCGGGCTGCCGAGACGTTCGAGTGTTTCCCAGGCGTCGAGCGACAGTTGCAGCGCACGCGGGTCGGCATTGCCGACGTCCTCCGAGGCGACCCGGATCATTCGTCTCGCGACATACAAGGGCTCGCACCCACCGTCGAGCATGCGCATCAGCCAGTAAAGGGAAGCGTCCGGATCGCTGCCGCGAATGGACTTGTGCAGCGCGGAGATCTGGTCATAGAAATATTCGCCCTTCTTGTCGAAGCGGCGCCGCCCGCCACTGGCCACTTCGCGAACCGTCGCCACATCGATCGTGCCGCTCTCGGACAGGTCGGCCGCGAGTTCAAGCAGGTTCAACGCCCGGCGCGCGTCTCCGTCCGCAGCGGCCGCAAGCAGGTCGAGGCTTTCCGCGTCGATGCGGTACTGGCCGCCGAGGCCCCGCTCCTTGTCCGCCAGCGCACGTTCGATGATTTCCCGCAGCGCGCCGCCGTCGAGTGGCTTCAGTACATACACGCGGGCCCGGGACAGCAACGCGTTGTTGAGTTCGAACGACGGATTTTCCGTCGTCGCGCCGATGAAAACGAGCGTGCCGTCTTCGACGAACGGCAGGAATGCATCCTGTTGACCCTTGTTGAAGCGATGCACCTCGTCGAGGAACAGCACCGTGCCGCGGTCGTGCATTGCGCGCTGACGCCGCGCCTCCTCGACGGCGGCCCGCACATCTTTGACACCGGCCATGACGGCCGAGAGCGCTATGAAATGCGAACGCGTGTGCGCTGCCACCATGCGTGCGAGCGTGGTCTTCCCGGTTCCGGGCGGGCCCCAGAACACCATCGAATGCGCGCGACCGTCGGCAATGGCGTGCGCGAGCGGCTTTCCGGGCGCGACGAGGTGAGCCTGTCCGAAGAATTCGCCAAGCGAGCGCGGCCGCATGCGGTCGGCAAGAGGACGCGCTGCGTTGCCCGGAGCGTCCGCTGCAAACAGATCCGCGGTCATCGGCTCAGCTCCGTCGCGCCTCGCCGGCAAACCAGGACTCGACTTGCAGTGCCCAGCCGCCGGCACCGGCCGCCCCGGCGAGCAATCCCAGCCCGATGCCGCCGCAATCTGCGGCAACGTCCAGCCAGTCGGCCGTCCGATAGCCGACCATTCGCTGGCAGGCTTCGATCAGCAAACCGAATGCGAGCAGGCCCGCCGCGACCCGCCAGTAGGACTGCTTGCGGTACTGGCCGGCGAACCAGATAGCAAGCAGCGCAAAGGTGATGCCATGCATCCACTTGTCGATTTCGATGAACCACAGCTTGAACGTGCCGGCGTCGCCCCAGATCCAAAGGGCAGGCATCAACGTAGCAACGAGCACCGTGAGCAGCAGGGCGGCGCTGGCGATCCGCCATTCTCGGGGATACTGCAGCGGCAACATCAGCGCGGGTCCGGCCCCTGAGCGGCCGGCGTGCCGACGACATCGACATTCGCGGGCGCGACGAATTCGAAGGTTTCCGGAGCGATGACATGGTTCACCACGACGTCGGCGAGGCTCACGACCGTGGTTTGTTCGAGATTGTCCCGAAACACCATCCGCGACAACTGTTCGCCAGCGAAACCGAGTTCGACTTGGCGAAAACCGCTGCCTTCGGCGAGTGGCACGAGCCGCACCCAGGTCAGTCCGCCTTCGCTGGCGGTGCCTTCGTAACGGAATTCGTCGAGTACGTCGGCGGAACCGCCGAGCAGCAGCGCAGGCGTACTGGCGAGCGCCTCCGCCTGGGCTTTGACCGTGACCTGTTCGAGGTCGACGTCATAGCTCCAGACGTTTCGGCCGTCGGCCACCAGCCACTGTTCGTATGGCTTACGGTAGATCCAGCGAAACCGGCCGGGCCGGCTGATCTCGAGCGTACCGCTAGCCTCCTCGAGCACCGTGCCTTCCGCGTCGATCAGCGTCTGGTCGAAGTCTGCCGAGAGGGTGTGCACCTGCTCAAGGTAGCGATCGAGCAACGGCTCGCGCGCGGCAACGTCACCTGCGCCACGTGCGCCGGCAACGCCGGGGAGTCCGCATGCCAGCGCCGCGACCGTGACACATCGCCAGCTAGTGGCCCTGCACGTCATTCAATCGTCTTCCACGGCATGCTGCACGAGGATTTCCCGCGAACCATTCGACTGCAATGGCCCGACGAGACCGGCGGCCTCCATCGACTCGACCATCCGCGCCGCGCGGTTGTAGCCGATTTTCAGACGCCGCTGCACGCCGGATATCGATGCCTTACGCGTTTCCAGCACGACCTGGACCGCCTGGTCGTACAGCGGGTCCTGCTCCGCGTCGACGCCGACGTCTCCACCGCCCAGGGATTCGAGCCCGACGAGACCGGGCGTCGGCGCCGAGGGGCCTTCCAGGATCTCATCGAGGTAGCGTGGTGAGCCGCTCAACTTCAGGTGGCGAACCACGGCGTGAACTTCATGATCGGCGACGAACGCACCATGCACGCGGATGGGCAAGGACGTGCCCGGCGGCAGGTACAGCATGTCGCCGTGACCCAGCAAATTCTCGGCGCCCTGCTGGTCGAGTATCGTCCGCGAATCCACCTTCGCGCTCACCTGGAAGGCAATCCGCGACGGCACATTGGCCTTGATGAGCCCCGTGATGACATCGACCGACGGTCGCTGCGTCGCGAGCAACATGTGAATTCCGGAGGCTCGGGCTTTCTGCGCCAGGCGCGCGATGAGCTCCTCGACCTTCTTGCCGACGATCATCATCATGTCGGCGAGTTCGTCGATGATCACCACGATGTACGGAAGCGGCGTCAGCGTCGGTTGCTCGAAGGGCTTCTCGATGTCCTCGAAGGGCGGCGGCAGGACGGTCGGATCCTTGATCGGCGTGCCCTTCTCGATCGCCTCACGTACCTTGCGGTTGTAGCCGCCGATATTGCGCACGCCGAGCGGCGCCATGAGCCGGTAGCGCCTGTCCATCTCGGCAACGCACCAGCGCAATGAGTTTGCGGCTTCGGACATGTCGGTAACCACCGGCGCCAGGAGGTGCGGAATACCTTCGTAGACCGACAACTCGAGCATCTTCGGGTCGATCATGATCATGCGCACGTGTTCCGGCTGCGTCTTGTAAAGGATGCTCAGGATCATGGCGTTGAGCGCAACGGACTTTCCGGAACCGGTAGTTCCGGCAATCAGCAGGTGCGGCATGCGGGCCAGGTCGGCGACCACGGAGTGTCCGCCGATGTCCTTGCCGAGTGCGAGGGTCAGTGGCGAGGACAGGTCATCGTACGCACGGGATTTCAGGATTTCGCCGAGCGTCACGAGCTGCCGGTTCTCGTTCGGGATCTCGAGACCGACGAAAGACTTCCCGGGGATGACCTCGACGATGCGCACGCTGACGACCGACAGGGACCGCGCCAGATCCTTCGCCAGGCCGGCGATCTGGCTTACCTTCACGCCCGGCGCGGGATCCAGTTCGAAACGCGTGATCACGGGACCCGGCGAAACCGACCTGACCTGCACCTCGATATTGAAATCGGCGAGTTTCAGTTCCACCAGCCGCGACATCGCCTCCAGCGATTCCGGCGAATAGCCTTCGCGCTTCTCCGGCGGATCATCAAGTAGCGAGAGTGGGGGCAGTTCGCCGGCCGCCGGCGGTTCGAACAGCGACACCTGCCGTTCCTTTTCCGCACGGATGCTCGGTTCGAGGGTCGCGATGACGGGTTCGATGCGCGGTTTCTGGCGGCCTTCGACCCGCTTCTTCTCGACCTGCACGATGTCCTGGCGTACCGCAGCCTGGCGCCGCCCTTCGGCGCGATCCTTCCATCCGTCTATTCGCGCGCGCAGCCGCTCGTAGGCGACGAGGCACCAGCGCCCGACCCGGTCCATCACGCTGATCCAGGAAAAGCCCAGGAACAGGGAGATCGATGCGACCCACAGCACGAACAGCAATACGCTCGCGCCGAGCAGCTTCATCACGGATGCCAGCTGGTATCCCACGATCTGGCCGACGATCCCTCCAGCCGTCTCGTTGAACCCGTCCGGTGAGAAATGCAGTGTCGACAGCGCGCAGCTGGTGACCAGCGTGGCGAAGAAGCCGCTGCCGCGCAGGAAAAAATCCGTCCGGGTCAGCTCCGTCTGGGTCTTCTGTTCGCGATACAGCATCCAGCCCAGATAGAAGACCATCAGGGTGAAAAGATACGCAGGGCGGCCGAAGAGATTGAACAAGGCGTCCGCAGTCAGGGCGCCGACCCGGCCGATGCCGTTGTGCACTTCGGTCGAACTGGTCGCCTGGCTGAATCCCGGATCGGCCGGGTCGTAGGTGAACAAGGCGAACCAGAGGATCAGTGCGAGCGCTCCGAATACATAGAGCGCGCCTTCGCGAAGCGCACGGTGTACCTGCGCCGACATTGCGGAATCGGAGGGTCTTGCTCTTGCGGCTTTGGCCATGGCGACGGTAAGTGCTTTTCCCTAAACTTGGCGGCCACACGCTGGCAACCTGCGGCAGCCCTTGATTCCGGGTCGAAGGGCCGTATTTACTGGTTTCGCGTCAGCATGTCGCTCCCAAGCGAACAAGGATGGAAGTATACATGAGCCCTCCCAAGCATTGCCGCGTCCTCATTCTGGGCTCCGGGCCCGCGGGATACGCGGCCGCCGTATACGCCGCACGGGCCAACCTCCGGCCCGTGCTCGTTACCGGCGTCGAACAGGGCGGGCAGCTGATGACCACTACCGACGTGGACAATTGGCCGGGCGATGTGGAAGGCCTGCAGGGACCGGAGCTCATGGAACGGATGCTCCGTCATGCGCAACGTTTCAACACGGCGGTCGTCAACGACCAGGTCCATACTGCCGACCTCTCCCGCCGACCGTTCCGGCTGGACGGTGACTACGGCAGCTACACCTGCGACGCACTCATTATTGCGACCGGCGCAACCGCCAGGTATCTCGGTCTGCCGTCCGAGGAAGCGTTCCGCGGTCGCGGCGTGTCCGCCTGCGCAACCTGTGACGGCTTCTTCTATCGTGACAAGCCCGTCGCAGTAATCGGCGGCGGCAACACTGCAGTCGAGGAGGCGCTCTATCTCAGCAATATCGCTTCGCAAGTGCATCTCGTGCATCGGCGTGACCGGTTGCGGGCCGAGAAGATCATGCAGGATCGTCTGTTCGAGAAAGCGCGCGACGGCAACATACAGCTGCACTGGGATCGCACCGTCGACGAAGTGCTCGGCAAGGAGGCCGGCGTCAACGGCCTCAGGATGCGCGGGACGAAAGACGGCACGATTACCGATCTCAAGGTAGACGGCGTGTTCATCGCCATCGGTCACACTCCCAACACGACATTGTTCGATGGCCAGCTGGAAATGAAGAACAAGTACATCGTCGTCAAGTCCGGGATCGCCGGGGATGCGACAGCCACGAGCGTACCAGGCGTTTTCGCCGCCGGTGACGTGATGGACCAGGTGTACCGGCAGGCCATCACGTCGGCCGGCGCGGGTTGCATGGCGGCGCTGGATGCCGAGAAATACCTGGAGGCGCTCGAGGCCGGGATCGCCGCGCGCGGTGCCGGCACAAGCAACGCAGCCGCCTGAGACGTCGCGCCGGCATGCGGGTCATCGTGCATGACGGCATCGCTGAGATACCGGCGGCAGACTGGAACCGGCTGGCCGGCAGTCGCTACCCGTTCCTGATGCACGAGTTTTTCGACGCGGCGGAGGCATCCGGGAGCGTGGCGCCGGAAACCGGCTGGCGGCCGCGCCACCTGAGCTTGCGAACGGATGACGGCGCGCTGGTCGCCGCCATGCCCCTGTACGAAAAATCGCATTCCTGGGGCGAATTCGTGTTCGACTGGGCGTGGGCCAATGCCTACCAGCGAGCCGGGCTCGCGTACTATCCGAAGCTCGTGTCGGCGGTACCGTTCACGCCGGCCTCGTGCCCCAAGCTGTTGCTCGCCGACCGCAACGACGGCCAAAGCGCCACCGCAATCTTGAATGCCGCCGTTGACCTGGCCCGGGAGCACGCGTGCTCGTCGGCACACTTCTTGTTCCCGTCCGACGACGAATTGCCCGCGCTACGGGATGCCGGCTTCCTGCTGCGACGCGACTGCCAGTTCCACTGGCGTAACGACGCCTATGCCGACTTCGACGGGTTCCTTGCCCGCTTCAGTGCGGCGAAGCGCAAGAAGGCCAGGCGCGACCGGCGCCGCGTCGCGGAAGCCGGCGTCACGTTCCGCTGCCGCACTGGCAGGGAAATGGACGAAGGCCGATGGCGGACGATTCATGCACTGATCAGCCGCACCTTTACCGACCACGGTTCGACTCCTTACTTCAATCGCTCCTTTTTCCGGCGCCTGTCCGACGCGCTGCCCGACGCGATTCTCGTCATCGAGGCGGAGTGCGCCGGTGACGTCGTTGCGGCGGCCGTATTCTATGTCGGCGCCGACACGTTGTATGGCCGGTACTGGGGCAGCCGCGGCAATTTCGACGCCCTGCACTTCGAGACCTGTTATTACCAGGGCATCGACTATTGCATCCGGTACGGTCTGCTGCGCTTCGAACCCGGGACGCAAGGCGAACACAAGATCAGCCGCGGGTTCCTGCCGGAGTCGACCTGGTCCGCACACTGGCTCGCCGACGCCAGGTTTCGCGCCGCGATTTCGCAGTACGTCGAGGTCGAAGCCGATCACGTCGAAAAGTACATGCGGACCGTGCGGGGTCACGGCCCTTTCCGCCGCGACGCCGGAGGCTGAGTGCAGAATCGCCGCATTACCTGGCTGAGTGCCGCCGATCCGCCTGCCGCCTTTCCACCCGTCGACCGCGCAATGACGGACCCCGACGGCCTGCTTGCGGCCGGGGGCGACCTGTCGGTGGCACGATTGCTCTACGCCTACCCGCGCGGGATCTTTCCCTGGTACGACGCCGGCCAGCCGATTCTCTGGTGGTCACCCGATCCGCGCTGCGTAATCCGGCCACAGGAATTCCGCCTCGCGCGCCGCATGGACCGCGAGCGGCGCAGCGCCACGCTTGGCGTCACTTTCAACCAGGCGTTTCCGGCGGTGATGGCGGCCTGCGCGGCGCCTCGTCGCAGGCTCGCCGGGACCTGGATTACCGCGGAAATGCGAACCGCCTACGAACAACTGCACGTACTCGGCTGGGCGCACTCCGTCGAAGTCTGGCGCGATCGTCGCCTGGTCGGCGGCATTTACGGCCTGGCGATCGGCCGTGCCTTTTTCGGCGAGTCGATGTTCAGCCGCGAGACCAACGCATCGAAATTTGCATTGCACGCGCTCTGCGTCGCCCTGCGCGCGCGAGGATTCGCCTTGCTCGATTGCCAGACCGTATCGCCGCATCTCCTGTCGCTCGGCGCGATCACGATCGCCAGGAAGGATTTCGTCGCCGGCCTCGCGACGCTTTGCGCCCCACCGACACCCTGCTCCAACTGGCCGAGCAAACCCTTGATGCTACGGGACCTGTCGGCGGATGCCGACGACCTCGCATTGCAATAGGCAGCCTGTTTCTGCACAATTCGCGGGCCTTCAGGCGGACGGAGTTTTGAAATCTTGGCGAAAGAAGAAGCCATACAGATGGAAGGCGTGGTAACCGACACGCTGCCGAACACGACATTTCGAGTGGAACTCGACAACGGTCATGTCGTGACTGCGCATATTTCCGGAAAGATGCGCAAGAACTACATTCGCATACTCACCGGTGACAAAGTCACCGTCGAACTGACTCCCTACGATCTCAGCAAGGGCCGCATCGTCTACCGCGGTCGCTAGAACGCGAGGCCCGCCCGGGGCCGCGCCGCTGCCAGTCAACGAATCAGCTTTCGTCCCGCAGGTGCTCGAGTTCCTTGAGCGCCGGCTCGAGGATCAGTTCGAGCACGTCGTCGTCGCCCAGCACGATGCGCACGTGCCCGCCGTTCTCGAGCTTGCCGAACAGCAGCTCCTCGGCCAGCGGCCGTTTGATGTGTTCCTGGATCACTCTCGCCATCGGCCGCGCGCCCATCTTCGGGTCGTACCCGCGATCCGCGATCCAGCGGCGCGCGGCGTCGTCGAGTTCGAGCGTGACGTTGTTGTTGTCTAGCTTTGCTTCAAGTTCGACGATGAGCTTGTCCACGACCCGTGCTATCGAATGCTCGTCCAGTGCCGCGAATTGGATAATGGCGTCGATCCGATTGCGGAATTCCGGGGCGAACATCTTGTTGATCACCCCCAGGCCATCGGTCGTATGATCCTGCTCCGTAAAACCAATGGACGACCGGCTCATTTCCTGCGCGCCGGCATTGGTCGTCATTACGAGTATGACGTTGCGGAAATCGGACTTGCGGCCATTGTTGTCCGTCAGCGTGCCATGATCCATGACCTGCAGCAGAATATTGAACACTTCGGGATGTGCCTTCTCGATTTCGTCGAGCAGCACCACCGCGTGGGGATTCTTGTTGACGGCTTCGGTCAGCAAGCCGCCCTGGTCGAAGCCCACGTAACCCGGGGGAGCACCGATGAGGCGTGAAACCGTGTGCCGCTCCATATACTCCGACATGTCGAAGCGGATGAGTTCGACCCCCAGCGTCCGCGCCAGTTGCCGCGTGACTTCGGTCTTGCCGACGCCGGTCGGACCGGCGAACAGGAAACTCCCGATCGGACGCTCTTCGTCGCGCAAACCGGATCGTGACATCTTGATCGCCGACGCCAGCGCCGAGATCGCCGGATCCTGACCGAAAATCACCAACTTCAGGTCCCGTTCGAGGGTCTGCAACGCCTTTCGATCCGACGACGAGACACTCTTTGCCGGGATACGCGCGATTTTCGCGACGATGTTCTCGATCATCGGCACGGTGACCGTGCCATCCCG
This sequence comes from uncultured Pseudomonadota bacterium, assembly GCA_963775455.1. GTDB lineage: Bacteria > Pseudomonadota > Gammaproteobacteria > Steroidobacterales > Woeseiaceae > UBA1847. Next base: position 356,332 of record CAVZIU010000001.1, read on the forward strand.
ATCGGCGGCAGGCTTCAGGCGCACGTTCGCACCCGCCTCGTCGATCACGTCGATCGCCTTGTCCGGCAGGCGTCGGTCGTTGATATGGCGATACGCGAGTTCCGCCGCAGCTTCGAGCGTCCCATCCGCGTAATGCACGCCGTGATGCTCCTCGAAGCGCGACTTGAGGCCGTGAAGGATTGCAACCGTCTCTCCCACCGTCGGCTCCGGCACGTCGATCTTCTGGAAACGGCGGGCGAGAGCGTGGTCCTTCTCGAAGATCCCGCGGTACTCTTCGTAGGTCGTCGAACCGATGCAGCGGATCTCCCCGTTGGCGAGCACCGGCTTGATCAGATTGCTCGCATCCATCACGCCGCCGGACGCCGCGCCGGCGCCGACCACGGTATGGATCTCGTCGATGAACAGGATCGCGCCCGGGTCCTCCCGCACTTCCTTGATGACTGCCTTGAGGCGCTTCTCGAAGTCTCCCCGATACTTGGTGCCGGCTATCAGCGAGCCCATGTCGAGTGCGTAGATCGTCGCATCGAGCAGTACTTCGGGCACGCGTTCCTCGACGATCATGCGCGCAAGCCCCTCAGCCAACGCGGTTTTGCCGACCCCGGCGTCGCCTACGTAGAGCGGATTGTTCTTGCGGCGACGGCAGAGGATCTGCACGGTACGCTCGATCTCGATCTCGCGACCGATGAGCGGATCGATGCGTCCGTCGATCGCGCGCTGATTGAGATTGGTTGCGTAGCGTTCGAGCGCCGTCGATTCGGATTCGCTCTCGCCGTCCTGCGGGGTCTCCTGCTCCTCCTCGGCACTCTCGCCCGGAACCTGGGGCAGGCCGTGGGAAATAAAGTTGATCACATCGAGTCGCGTGATGTCCTGCAACCCGAGAAAATACACGGCTTGCGACTGCTTCTCGCTGAATATGGCAACCAGCACGTTGGTGCCCGTCACTTCCTTCTTGCCGCTCGACTGGACGTGAAAGACCGCGCGTTGCAGCACACGCTGGAAACCGAGCGTCGGCTGCACGTCGTTGTCATCGTCGAGCTGCAGAAGCGGCGTCTGCTCGTCGATGAACTCCGTTAGCTGGCGTCGCAGTTCCGGGATATTGCCGTTGCAGGCCTTGATGATCTCGTGGACCTTCGGTATGTCCAGCAGCGCAAGCAGCAGGTGCTCCACGGTCATGAACTCATGCCGCTGTTCCCGGGCGCGCTGAAACGCCTCGTTCAGACAGAATTCCAGTTCACTGCTCAACATCGGCCGGGCATCCCTCCTGTCACGACTCCTCCATGGTACACAGCAGCGGGTGCTGATGCTGCCGGGCGAGGCCCATCACCTGTGCGACCTTGGTCTCGGCGATCTCGTAATTGTATACACCGCACACCCCTTTGCCCTTGGTGTGCACCTCCAGCATGACTTGGGTCGCCCGCATGCGCTCCATGCCGAACACGGTGACCAGGATGTCGACGACGAACTCCATCGGCGTGTAGTCGTCATTCAACAGGACGACCCGGTAGCGCGGCGGCTCCTTCAGGCGCGGCCGCCCCTCCTCGACCGCAAGTTCGAAGTCATCGGAGACGCCGGGCCTTTCGCGCTTGTCAGCCATGGACCTTTTATATCGCCTTGTCGGTCGTATTCAATACTTTTCGCCGACTCGCAGACCATTATAACGGGGCGTCGCACGGCGCAAGGGGCCCGGTGTCGCAGATTCGGCGACGGGGCCGCGCGGCAGCTTCGGGTGACCGGCGCACCGGCAACGGTATATCATTGGAAATCCTGATTTTTCTCACTTCCAGGATTTAATTGAATCGCAGCACAACCCGTATCATCATTGCGCAGCGTTAAATACGGGACAGGGTTGCCGCAACGGCCTGATGGAACATGGCGACAAAGTACCACTGGTCTGATTTCTGGTCCGGCGACCGGATCCGTACAGTCGCAGCCGCGAACGCGCTGCTGCCGGCCTGGGTCAGCCTCGTCGTCGTGATCCTGATCGGATGGCAGTGCGCGAAGATCGTCTGGATGCTCGTCCCCGGTCCCGCGGCCGGCGGACCCATCGACGTGCCTCGCAACAGCGGCGTACTGACGACCTCCGGCGCGGGTGCCGATACGACGGCCATCGCGGCCGCCCACCTCTTCGGGGAAGCCGATGCCGTGGGCGACGCGCCGCCTCCGGCGGTCGAACTCGCGGATCTCGAAGAGACCAATCTCAGCAACCTCAAGCTGCGCGGGACGATCGCCTCCGATCTGCCCGAGTTCTCCATCGCCATCATCGCCGACGGCGGCAACGAGGAAAAAGTCTATGTCATCGGTGATCCGGTGGCATCGGGGGCGGCCCTGCACGCGGTCTATCCCGACCGGGTCGTCCTCGACGAGCAGGGCGAGCTGACGAACCTGTCCCTGCCGCGGGACTTCGGCCCGACGACGACGTCCTACATGCCGACGATTCCGACGCTCGAGGAGGAATATGAGGAGGAATATGTCACGGAGGAAAGCGTGGATGAAGAAAGCATCCAGGCCGTGGTCGCGCAGAACGTCTCGCGCCTTGCCGATGTGATCCGTCCGACTCCGTATTTCGTCAACGGCCAGCAGCAGGGTTACCGCGTCTATCCGGGTCGCAACCGCGACCAGTTCACCGCGCTCGGCCTCAGGCCAGGCGATCTCATCAAGGACATCGACGGGCAGTCGCTGACCGATCCGACGCAGGCCATGCAGATATTTCAGTCGCTGGGCACGGCGACGCAGGTCTCGGTAACCGTCGAGCGCGACGGTACTCCAGAGACCATCGTCCTGCGCACCGACCAACTCGACGTAGGCGAAGAAACGCATTGATGAAAGCGCAGCACTCCGATCTACGGGGCAGGATGAGAATTGCCCTCGCCTTGTTCTTCGTTCTGTTCATCGGACCCGGCGCCTTTGCACAGGAAGGCAGTCAGGCCACCATTACGCCGAACTACAAGGAAGCGGACATCCGCCAGATCGTCGAGGCGGTTGGCGAGATCACAGGCCGCACATTCATCATCGACCCGCGGGTACAGGGCGCCAAGGTGACGATGCTGTCGTCGACCCCCATGACCCCGGATGCCTTCTACGAAGCATTCCTGTCGATACTCGACGTGCACCAGCTGGCCGCCGTGACGACCGGCAACATCACCAAGATCATCCCGAATGCGACGGCGCGCCAGTACGCTGGACCGGTCGACTCCGCGCATTCTGACGGACCGGACGACCTGATTACGCAGATCATCCAGGTCCGAAACATCGGCGCAACGCAGCTGGTCCCGATCCTGCGGCCGCTGGTGCCGCAATACGGCCACCTGGTTGCACACCCGGGCTCGAACATGCTGATCATTTCGGATCGTGCCGCCAACGTCGAGCGCATGATCAACATCATCCAGCGCATCGACCAGGCCGGTGACGAGGACATCGAGGTCATACCCCTGGAGCATGCGTCGGCCACCGAAGTGGTGCGCGTGGTAACAACTCTCGCGCAGGCCCCGACTGCGGACGGTGCCCCGATGACCACGAGCCTGGTCGCCGATTCTCGGACGAACAGTGTATTGATCGGCGGCGACAAGGCGGACCGGCTGCGCCTGCGGGCGCTCATCGCACACCTCGACACGCCGCTGAAGGACGGCGGAGATACCCAGGTTCGCTACCTGCAGTATGCTGACGCCGAGGAACTGGCGACCAAACTGCAGACGCAGCTCTCGTCGAACATGGCCGCCCAGGGTGGCGCCGCGCCGGCAGGCGCCGAAGGCGGCGGCGGCGGCGCGCCGACAGGGCCGATCGGCGTGTGGGCAGACAAGCAGACGAACGCGATCGTCGTTAATGCGCCGCCGAAAACCATGCGCTCGCTGATGGCGATCGTCGACAAGCTCGACATACGCCGCGAGCAGGTGCTGGTGGAAGCCATCATAGTCGAGGTCCTGGAGGACCGGTCCGCCGATCTCGGCACCACCTGGGCAATCGAGGGCAGCGGCAACAATGCCCCGATCGCAATCACGAATTTCCCCGCTTTCGGGCCGGGCGTAGTGCAGCTTGCCGGCGCAATCGCGGGCGGCGGCGGCAACGGCGGCGGCACTACTACCAATCCGACCAGCCTGATCGGCGAAGGCGTGACCATCGGCGTCGGGCGCATTACGGACGACGGCGTAAGCTTCGCGGCAATCCTGAGGGCACTGCAGGGCGACGCGAACACCAATATCATCTCGACACCGACGATCCTGACGACGGACAACGAGGAAGCGTCGCTCAACATCGGGCAGGAAGTGCCTTTCGTCACCGGCCAGTACACGGACAGCGGCGGGGTCGGCTCGGTCAACCCGTTCACCACCGTCAACCGCGAGTCGGTAGGCGTCAAGCTCACGATAACCCCGCAGATCAGCGGCGATTCCCTGCTGCTCGACATTTCGCAGGAGATCTCGAGCATCGCATCGTCGTCGGCCGGCGCCGTCGACCTGATCACCAACCAGCGGATTGTCGAGACGACCGTGATCGTGGACGACGGGACGATTATCGTGCTCGGCGGGTTGATCGAGGACGTATTGCGTGAATCCGACCAGAAAGTGCCGGTCCTCGGCAGCATCCCGATCGTCGGCAACCTGTTCCGCACGCGCAGCACCGACAAGGTGAAGACCAACCTGCTGATCTTCATTCGGCCGCAGATTCTTCGGGACAGCCAGAAGGCCTGGTCCGTCACGAACGAGAAGTACAATTACATGCGCGACATGCAGCTTGACCGCGAAGGCCAGTCCGTGCCGCTGATGCCGGGTGCGGAACGGCCGATGCTGGAGCCGCTCGACGAAAAGACCGGCCAGCCGTTGCCGCCTGATACGGTCGAACAGGAAGAATGAGCGCGGAGATGCAGGAAGAACTGCTGCACGAGAACGACTTGCGCATGACGGAGCTCCCGGCTGCGGAGGAAAGCGCACGCGTGGCACGCGTCCTGCCGTTTTCGTTCGCGAAGCGCCACGGCGTCCTGATCCGTGCCATCGGAACCGAGGCCGCCGATGCCGTGTACAAGGCAGGCACGTCGCCGCTGAGCCTCGCCGAAGCCCGCCGCTTCGCCGGCGTGCCGCTTAAGCTGTCGCGGGTGTCCGACGAGTTGTTCGACTCGCTGCTGCAGGCCTCCTACGAGCAGGGCTCGCACAATGCCATGCAGATGGTCGACGGCCTCAACGAGGATATCAATCTCGACCAGGTCGCGCAGGAACTCCAGGAACCGTCGGACCTCATCGACAGTGACGACGACGCCCCGATCATCCGTTTCATCAATGCCGTTCTGACGGAGGCCGTCAAGGAAAACGCGTCGGACGTTCACATAGAACCGTACGAGAACCGGCTCAACGTGCGTTTCCGCATCGACGGCGTGCTGCGCGAGATACTGCAGACGCGCCGCGCTCTCGCCCCGCTCGTCGTGTCTCGCATCAAGGTCATGTCGAAGCTCGACATTGCCGAAAAACGCCTCCCGCAGGACGGGCGCATCTCGCTGCGCGTCGCCGGGCGTGCGGTCGACGTACGCGTCTCGACCATGCCCTCGGGACACGGCGAACGCGTGGTGCTCCGCCTGCTGGACAAGCAGGCGGGACGTCTCGACCTGACGTCGCTCGGCATGGAAGATCGCTCGCAACGGATCATGGACGACCTGATCCACAAGCCGCACGGCATCATCCTGGTGACAGGACCGACCGGTTCCGGCAAGACCACGACGCTGTACGCTTCGCTCGAGCGCATCAACGACAACAGCCGCAACATCATGACGGTCGAGGACCCGATCGAGTATTTCATCGACGGAATCGGCCAGTCGCAGGTCAATACCAAGGTCAACATGACATTCGCGCGCGGGCTGCGTGCGATCCTCCGCCAGGACCCGGATGTCGTCATGGTCGGCGAGATTCGCGACCTCGAGACCGCCGAGATCGCCGTACAGGCGAGCCTCACCGGCCACCTGGTCCTGTCGACGCTGCACACGAACACCGCGTCCGGTGCCGTGACGCGCCTCAGGGACATGGGTGTCGAGCCGTTCCTGCTCTCGTCCAGCCTGATCGGCGTGCTGGCCCAGCGACTGGTACGCGTCCTGGACGCCGAGACCCGCGTTCCCTATGCCGCAACGGAATACGAATGTGGCCTGCTCGAGGTCGATCCCGCGCATCCGCCGACGCTGTACAAACCCGGCACGGGGGCGAATGGCGGGTTTTCCGGACGCACCGGCATCTACGAGCTGATCGCGGTGAACGACCGCATGCGCACCATGATCCACGACGGCGTGAGCGAACAGGAATTCGAGCGGTACGCGCGCAAGTTCGGCCCCAGCATCCGGGCCGATGGCCGACGCCGGGTCCTTGCCGGCACGACGACGCTCGAGGAAGTGCTGCGGGTCACGCGCGAAGACTGAGGCAGATGCCGGGAGCATGGGTGCGTTCGAATACGTCGCGCTGGACCCGTCCGGCAAGGAATCGAAGGGGCTGATCGAGGGCGATACGCCCAAACACGTCCGCCAGCTCCTGCGCGAGCGGAAACTCCTGCCGGTGCGCGTCACCGAGGTCGCCCAGCGCGAGGCGCGGCGGCAACGCAGCTTTTCGCTGCGGCGCGGGATGGCAGCTTCGGAGCTGGCCCTGGTGACCCGACAACTTGCGTCCTTGTCGCAATCCGGCCTGCCGCTCGAGGAGTCGCTGCTCGCCGTGTCGCAGCAGAACGACCATCCCCGTACCCAGAGCATCCTGCTCGGCGTACGCAGCAAGGTAATGGAAGGACACGCGCTCGCAGACGGGCTGGCCGAGTTTCCGCAAGCATTCCCGGAACTGTATCGGGCCACCATCGCCGCCGGCGAGCAATCCGGGCACCTGGATGCCGTGCTCGAGCGCCTCGCGGACTATACCGAGGCCCGGCACGAGCTGCGCCAGCGCGTGACCAACGCGATGATCTATCCCATTGCCCTCGTGGTGATGGCCGTCGCCATCATCGCATTCATGCTCGCCACGGTAGTTCCGCGAATCGTCGACGTATTCGAGAACACGCAGGCGGAACTGCCGGCGCTGACGCGCGGGCTGATCGCCACGAGCGACTTCCTCCGCAGTTACTGGCTGCTGGTCATCATTGCGGTGTTGCTGCTGGCCTACGGCGTTTGGTGGCTGCTCAAGCGCGAAGGCCCGCGCCGACGTTATCACCGCCTGTTGCTGTCCCTGCCGCTGCTCGGCCGGCTGACCCGTGGCATCAACACGGCACGCTTCACCCGCACTTTCAGCATACTCGCCGCCAGCGGCGTGCCGATTCTCGAAGCCATGAAGATCTCCGCGGCCGTGATCGAGAACCTGCCGATGCGCGACGCGGTTCGCGACGCCGCGGTGCGGGTCCGCGAAGGCGGGTCGATCAGCAAGTCCCTCGAAGCGAGCAAGATGTTTCCGCCGATGATGATTCATCTCGTCTCCAGCGGAGAAGCCGGCGGCAAACTCGACGAGATGCTGACGCGCGCCGCCGACGGCCAGGAACGCGAGGTGGATGGCCTGATTGCGGCTTTGCTGGGCATCCTGCAGCCGCTGCTCATCGTCGCGATGGGCGGCGTTGTACTCATGATCGTGTTGGCGATCCTGTTGCCGATTTTCGAACTCAACAACCTGATTCGCTGAGCCGCCCGCCATTCGAAATGCGCGGGAATGCGTCCTTGCGATCCCTATTTTTTCGCGGTATACATGCGGCAAACCCGCGCCGGGGGGCCGGCCGCGATCAAGTTGGGCGCGCCGCCGGCGACGTTCGTGGAACGCAGATGACAGGCCAGATGAACAACGAAAGAGATCCGGATGAAGTAGAAGAGGAAATCGACTCCGAGGAGGAGGACGACACGGTCAAGGTCCGTCGTTCGAGCGAGGACGAAGAGGAGGAGGAGGAGGAGGACGTCGGCGACGTGTCGGCCGAGATCAATATCGAGGAGCTCGTTTCCAAACTGGATGCAACAGATGACGACGATATCGCCCGTCGTCGCGCCATCAAGAGGCGCATCGAAGAATTGCGCGAAATGCGGGATGCCGAACGGGATCTCGAGAGCACCTATAACTTCGATTTCGACGACAAGGAATAGCCCGCGTTCCCGCGTCCGTTCCCGCGTCCAGTCCCGCGTCCAGTCCCTAGCGGAAATCTCGCGACCTGACTTCCAGACCACCCAGCATTTCCGTGTGATCGACGAGCTGCTTCGCGATCACATGGATGACCTTGCCCTCGATCTGCAGCTCGCCATGCACCCCCATGAGCCTGGCGTTCAGGAGTGCCGGCCGGTACCGGTCCGCGACCTGCTTCCAGACGATCAGGTTCACATGGCCGCATTCATCCTCGAGAGTCACGAAAGTGACGCCGCTCGCCGTGCCCGGCCGTTGCTTGGTGATCACCAGTCCGGCGACGCTGACGGGTTGCCCGCTGTCCAGCGCCGGGAGCCCGGCCGTCGGGCAATAGCGATACCGGTCCAGCTGCGCCCGCAGCAGGTGCAGCGGATGCCGCTCGAGGGTCAGTCCGAGACTGCGGTAGTCGGCGACGATGTTCTGCCCTTCCCCGGGCTTCCGGAGCAGGGGCAGGGCCTCGTAACGGTCCAGCGACCTGAACAGCGCCGTCGGTTCCTCGACACCGGCGACCGCCCAGCGGGCGCGATGTCGATGTCCCGCGAGCGACTTCAGGGCGCCCGCCGTCGCCAGCAGGCCGAGTTCACGCCGGTCCAGCCCGGTGCTTTCGACCAACTGCTGCATGCTGGCAAAAGAGCCCGCGCCACGCGCACAGAGGAGGGCCCGTCCCCCCTCCGCCGACAGACCCTTGACCAGGCGCAGGCCAAGCCTGAGCGCCGCGGCGCCCTCCTCGCCCGCCTCCAGCGTGCAATCCCATCCGCTCGCGTTGACATCCACCGGCCGCACTTCGACGCCGTGGCGCCGCACGTCCTGCACGAGTTGTGACGCCGAGTAGAAACCCATCGGCTGGCTGTTGAGGAGCGCGGCCGTAAACGCCGCCGGCGTGTGCCGTTTCAGCCAGCAGGACACATACACCAACAGCGCGAAACTCGCCGAATGGGACTCGGGGAAGCCGTACTCGCCGAAGCCCTCGATCTGGTGAAAGATCTGCCGTGCGAATTCTTGGCTGTAGCCGCGCTTGCGCATGCCCTCGATAAGGCGTTCCTCGAAGGGTCCCAGCCCTCCGCGTCGCTTCCAGGCTGCCATCGCGCGCCGCAGGCGGTCGGCCTCGCCCGCCGTGAACCCGGCGGCGACGATCGCGAGCTGCATCACCTGCTCCTGGAAGATCGGTACGCCGAGCGTGCGCTGCAGGACGCCGCGCACCTCGTCGTTGGGGTACTCAACGGCCTCCTCGCCGTTCCGGCGCCGGAGGTACGGGTGCACCATGTCGCCCTGGATCGGACCGGGCCGGATGATCGCGACCTCGATGACGAGGTCGTAGTAACAGCGGGGCCTGAGGCGCGGCAGCATGGCCATCTGGGCCCGTGACTCGATCTGGAACACACCCATCGTGTCGCCTTCGCAGATCATGTCGTAGACCACCGGGTCCTCGGCGGGCACGGTCGCGAGGGTGTAGTCGCGGCCGTCGAAACCGCGGATGAGTTCGAAACTGCGGCGAATCGCCGTCAGCATGCCGAGACCGAGCACGTCGACCTTGAGCAGACCCAAATCCTCGAGATCGTTCTTCTCCCACTGGATGACGGTGCGCTCCGGCATCGCCGCGTTCTCGACCGGCACCAGTTCGGATAAAGGACCGTTGGAGATGACGAAGCCGCCGACGTGCTGCGAGAGGTGCCGTGGAAAACCTATCAATTCACCGACCAGGTACAGCAGGCGCCGGATGATCGGGCTGTCAGGCTTGAGCCCGGCCTCGAGAATCCGGCTCTCATCGACGCGCTTGCCGTCCCACCACTGCATCGAACGCGACAGGCGACCGATCTGCGGCTCGGAAAGGCCGAGCGTCTTGCCGACGTCCCGTAGCGCACTGCGCGGCTGGTAGGTTATGACGGTTGCCGCGAGCGCTGCCCGGTCGCGGCCGTACTTCGCATAGATGTACTGGATGACTTCCTCGCGCCGCTCGTGCTCGAAGTCGACGTCGATGTCCGGAGGCTCGTTGCGCTCCCTGGAGATGAACCGCTCTACGAGCATTTCCATGCGTGCCGGGTCGACTTCAGTGACGCCCAGGCAGAAACACACTGCCGAGTTCGCGGCCGAGCCGCGGCCCTGGCAGAGGATGCCCCGGGAACGTGCAAAGGCGACGATGTCGCACACCGTCAGGAAATACGGCTCATAACGCAGATCGGCGATCAGTTCGAGTTCGTGCTCGACGAGCTGCAGGACTTTGTCCGACACGCCGCCGGGCCAGCGCCGCCGCATGCCGGCTTCCGTCAGCCGGCGCAGGTAAGTCGCCGGTGTCTCGCCGGCAGGCACGAGCTCGTCGGGATACTCATAACGCAATTCGTCGAGCGAGAACCGCATCGTTTCGGCGATATCGACCGACTCGGCAAGCAGGGCCTTCGGGTAGATGCTTTCGAGGATCTCGCGCGGCCGGAGGTGCCGCTCACCGTTCGGGTACAGCAGGAAACCGGCGGTATCGACCATGACGCTTTCGCGAATCGCCGTCAGCGTATCCTGCAACATGCGCCTGGAGCGGCGATGCATGTGCACGTCGCCGGCGGCGACCAACGGCAGTTTCAGCCGCCGGCCGATCGCTTCCAGGCTCTTCAGCCGTTCCCGCTGCCGTCCGTCGGCGAGCAACTCGACCGCGATCCACAGGCGGTCGCGAAAGCATTCCCGAAGCCAGTGATCCTCCGCGTCGAGCGTCAAGCGTTCGTCCGGTATCCACAAGGCCATGCAACCCGGCAGGCCGGTGTCGAAATCTCCGCGTTGCAGCCGGTAGCGACCCTTGTCGGCGGCGCGCCGGGCACGCGTGATCAGGGCGCACAACGCGGCGTAACCGGCGCGGTCCTGCGCCAGCACGACGAGCTTGCGGCCGCTCGGCAGGCGGAGTTCGGAACCGATGACGAGTTTTTTAAGACCGCAATCCTTTGCCGCCATGTGCGCGCGCACGATGCCGGACATCGAACACTCGTCCGTGATGGCGAGCGCGTCGTAGCCGAGCGCCGCCGCGGTAGCGACGAGTTCCTCGGGATGCGATGCGCCGCGCAGGAAAGTGAAGTTGCTGAGCGCATGCAGCTCTGCGTAAGGTGCCGCCATCGTCAAGCCCGGCACCGTCAGCCGAAGAAGCCATGCAGGTACCAGTCGGCCCGGGGATGGCGGTCGCGAAAGACCCACAGGCGCATGCCGCGCGGATTGACAGCCGTGTAATAGTCGCGGGCGATGCCATCCTCGTCCCACCAACCGGTCTCCAGCCGCTCCGGACCGTCGATGAGCCGCAGGGGCCCGAGGTGCGTCGGGTAGCCCCGTTCAGCGTGCAGCAAGGCCGGCTCGGGCAGCATCCACAGGGGCCGCTTGCGCCCCTCGTCGGCGGCGTTCAGCGACGCATCCGGCTGGTTCGTGAACAGGCTGCGGGCGGCCCAGGCATGCTGCGGACGATGTTCCGCGAGCGTCATGAGGCCGTGCACGGCCTGTCGGCCGACCCGTGCGCCCAGGCGTTCGGCCAGGTGCAGGATCGAATGGGCGGGCAACGACTGCCGACGTGTTTCGAAAGCGAATCGTCCGCTCCCGGCCTGCAGGGCCTGAGTCGGACCGCCTTGCAGGCGTACGGCGATGACCGGTTCGGCAAGCCGCACGCGTTCGAAGCGCAGGCGCAGCAAATCGAGCCAGCGCGCCGCCGAACGGTCCGCCTGCGCACAACCGAGCGACAGGACCGTCGTATCGGCACGCAGGTGATAGAAGCTGAAGTCCAGGCCTTGCATACCGAGCTGGCGCACGAGCAGGAAACGCTCCAGGCGCTGCAGCAATGTCTGACAGACGCCCAGCAGCAGCTCCCGGTCCGACTGCTCCTCCAGGAGTTCCTGATCGGCAACAAAGACTTCCGGGGCACGCCAGCCGGGTCGCGGATCCGGCAGGCGCCCGAGCGCACGATCGAGATCGAGCAGACGGCCCGTGCCGAAACGCCGGGCGAAGCCCTCGCGCGGCAGCCGCAGGCAATCACCGACCTTGGCGACGCCGATACCGGCAAACGCCTCGACGATCGCCGCCGGCCAGCCCAGGCAGTCGAGCGGCACGGCGCGCAATGCGGCAGGCAGGTTGGCCGGCGCGCGCACGCAGCTACGCCGGCCGTTTCGCGCGAGCCAGGTCGCGGCGAGCGGTGTCGGCGCGATCGCGAGGGCCGCGGTGAACCCGAGTTGCCGCAGCCCGTCCGATACCTGCTGACGGAGGCTTCTCAAGCCCCCGAACAGACGCAGGCTGCCGGCGATTTCCATGAGCAGCACATCCGCTGCCGTCAGCGAGACGAGGGAGGAAAAGCGTTCGAGCCAGGCGGCCAGGCGCTCGAGCACCTGCTGCTCGCGCAGCCGGCTGCGTTCCTCGAGCACGAGTTCCGGCAGCAACGCCAGTGCGGCGTTCGAAGCCAGGCCCGGCATCACACCAGCCGCCGCCGCCGCCGCATTGACGAGCAAGACGCGATGCACGCCCTGCCGCTCCTCGATGACAGCCAACGGCTCGCGCACGGTGTTCACGGCCTCGAGCGCCAGTTGCGGCAGATACAGGCAAAACCAGAGCTGCCGGCTGGTCGCGACCGGCTTCGCCGGTCGGTGCGGTGGAGCCGGCGGATCGAGCGGCAGGAGCACCTGGCTGTCGGGCGAGGCCGGGTCGGATGACGGAGGCACCGGGGCCGGACCCCGCGCCGGGACCGGAAAGCGGCGTGCACGGGCCATGCTCAGCCCGAAAAGATGCTGTGCAACGTGACCGGACGTCCGCCACGACTCTTGAAGATGTCGAGGTGCGTGCCCGCTTCGTCGGCCCGCATCTCGATGCGCAGCGCAGCGGCCGAAGGTTCCCGGCGAGCGCCGCAGGGACGAAATGCGATGGCCCAGCTTTCTCCTTTTTCTGCGGCCAGTTGCAGACGACGGCTGTCCTGGTCGGAGAGCCGCGACGGCCACAGGAGCACGGCGGCACAGGTACCGGAGGACAGCGCCTGTTCGGCCGACCAGAGTATGTCCGTGTCGTCCCTGGGACGGACGAGCAACAACCGTGACAGGTTGACGCCCCATTCCCTGAGCGCGGGTGGATAAGGCTGGAACGGCGGCGCCACCCAGGCGATCCAGCCCGGTTCGCTGAAAGCCGCCGCCGGGTCCTCGGCACTGAGGCGCGCGAGCGCCGGCATCAGCAACTGCAGTTCGCCGACGCCGTACTGTTCGGTCAGGATTTCCGTCAACGCATGCTGCGGCCAGCCGCCGCCCGGCAAATGCCGGTCGAGCTTGTCATAGCCGCTCGCGAGACCGGGCAGCGCGTGGGTTCGCGCCACGCCGCGCCAGACCCGGGGGTTCTCCAGCAACTGCTCCAGGGAAGAAGACTCGGGTAACGAATCGCTTAACGAATTACGGGATGACGAATTGCGCCGCATGCCCTGCCCCGTTCCCTCGTCCATCGCATCATCAGTGCAGAGGCAGCCCGTCACGGATGACGCCGACGACGACGCCTTCGATGACCAGCGCCTGTTCGCGCAGGTCGACACAAATCGGTTCGAACTCCTCGTTTTCCGGCAAGAGCCACACCAGCGATCCGTCCTGCCGGTACCGCTTGACCGTCACCTCATCCTCGAGCCGCGCCACGATGATCTGCCGGCTGCGCACTTCCGGTGTGCGGTGCACGGCGACGAGATCGCCATCGAGGATGCCGGCGTTTTTCATGCTCATGCCGTAGACGCGCAGCAGGTAATGCGGCTTGGGGTTGAACAGCTGCGGATCGAGCTTGTAATACGTCTCGATGTGTTCCTGCGCGAGGATGGGACTGCCGGCCGCGACCCGACCGATGAGCGGCAGTCCCATCTGTTCGCGCAGGGAATCCTTGAGCTGGATGCCGCGCGAAGCACCGGGAATCAGGTCCAGCACCCCTTTCTTCTGCAATGCCCGCAGGTGTTCCTCGGCCGCATTCGCGGACTTGAAACCGAGCTGGCTCGCGATATCGGCGCGGGTCGGCGGCATGCCGGTTTCCGCAATAAAATCCTGAATCATTTCGAGAATTTGCGCTTGTCGGGGAGTCAGTTCGCGCATTTCAGCAGTTCCTGTATGAAATCACAGTACCTGCGATTATATACAGTAGTCTGCCCGGCGCAAGCCCCATCGCATCAGCCGAGCCCTGACCTCAGCGGCCCTGCTTCATCCGGCTGCCGTCGACAGGACCGGCGGCAGTCCGGCGCGGTCTTCCAGTCAGTCACGTCTGAGGCGAATCTCCAGCGAAGCAAAGCAAGAGAGAGAAGCCCTCGTTGCGACCGCCGCCGACGAAAGGTTCCATCGGGGTCAGCGCAACGTGCTACAGGTCAATACACAGGGGTCTCGTGTGGCGCGCAGGACGATTTTTTCGAAGTGTCCCCGGAAGGCGACAAACCGCATTGAAAAACAACATCTTCATTGCAGCCTCAGGGGATTTGCGAAATAATGCGTCCGCAGTTTTTTCCCAACAGAGGAATACATGAAAATGAAAAATACCGTAGTAAAAACGAGCGCACTGCTGCTCATGCTCGGCCTTGCCACCGGTTGCGCCTCGACGAAGCTCGAAGACGTCCGCGCAACGGCCGAACAGGCCGCAGCCGACGCAGCTGCTGCTGCCTCCGCTGCAGAAGCTGCACGCGCTGCCGCTGATCGGGCCGCCCAGGCCGCCTCCAGCGCGCAGAGCACCGCCGATCGTGCCCTGTCCGCCGCAACCGAATCGCAGGCCTGCTGCGAAGCGAATCGCGAGGCGATGGATCGGATGTTCCAGAAGTCGATGTCTAAGTAAGGTCAGCCGACCAAGGACTTATTCAGACGCCGCGCTGGTCGCGGCGTTTTTTATGCCCGCGCCTACAGTCACGGGCAATCCGTCAGCGCGACCGATCACGCTTTCGACGAGCGTCCAGTCAAGTTCCCCATTCCGTTCGGCGGTCGCCGTGATGAACTGTTCCGTCGCGGACGTCAGGGCATCCTTCGCCAATGGCAGATCGACTTGCGTCGCTTCGTCTTGCGACTCCGTGCCGGACGGCGGCACCGCCGCGGCCACGGAATCAGCAGCGCCGGCGTCCGGGCCGGGCACAGGCACATCCGAGGTCGCGCCCGGGATGACTCCGAGCACCGGATGCGCCTCCATGACGAGCGCATCGCCGTTCCAGCCGATCTTCACCGGCTCGTTGATGATGCGGACCTGCGTGTTGACCGGCACGCGTTCGAACAGGAATTCAATGTCTTCCGGGAACATGCGCAGGCAGCCGTGCGTTACCCGCATGCCGACGCCAGCAGGTCGGTTCGTGCCATGTATCAGATAACCCGGCAGGCCGAGGCGCATCGCGTGCGCGCCGAGCGGATTGTCGGGACCCGGCGGCACGATTCGCGGCAACGGGCGGCCGTCAGCTTCATGTTCATCGAGGACGGATTGCGGCGGATACCAGGATGGGTTGACGGTCTTCTGCACGACCCGTGTCACACCGACCGGCGTGGCCCAGTCCTGTCGCCCGATGCTCACCGCAAACGTCATGACGACCGGGCGTTCGCCGGCCTTCGGCGGCGGGAAGTAATACATCCGGTATTCGGCGACGTTGAGCACGATGCCTTTGCGCGGCACGGCAGGCAGGACGAAACGGCCAGGCAGCACGATCTCGGTGCCTTCGCCGGGGAGCCACGGGTTCACGCCGGGATTCGCCCGGACCAGGTCCTCGTAGCCGAAGCCGTGGGTCCGGGCGATGTCGATCAGCGTGTCGTCATGTCGCGCCACCACGGTGCTGACCTCGCCGATCACGTCAGTGCCTTCGGGCGGCAGCTCGAATGTCGCCGCGCCGGCGCCCGACACAGCGACCAGCATCAGCATTGGCATCGCCAGCACCTGCCGCAGCAGGTCAGGCGTGCGCCCGGTGTCCTTTCTCATCGTGTTCGATGACCTCTGTCTCGAGCTCGGCTGCCGCCAGCCATTCCTGCAGCGCCGGGCTCTTCAGCAATCGTTCCGGATAGGTAGAAGCCGTATCCGGCAAACGCACATCGTATGTCCGGAAGCGCAGCACTACCGGTGCATACATCACATCCGCAATAGAGAATTCTCCGAACAACCAGCCGCCACCGTAGCGCCGGCGGCAGTCGCCCCAGATCGCGGTCACGCGGTCGATGTCCGCCGCCAGGTCCGCCGGCCGCGGCACCTTGCGTCCCGTGGCGCGACAGTTCATTGGCATCTGGTTGCGCAGCGCGGCAAAGCCGGCGTGCATTTCCGCGCTGATGCACCGGGCATGCGCACGGGCCGCGGCATTGGCCGGCCATAGCCGCTTCCCGGGATGACGCTCGGCAACGGTCTCGGCGATGGCGAGCGAATCCCAGATGCTCTCGCCGTCAAGCAGCAGTACCGGTACGCGCCCGGCCGGCGATACGGCAAGCAGTGCCGCCCTCGTGCCGGGCTGGTCGAGTGCGATACGCCGTTCTTCGAACGCGATGCCCGCCTCGCGCAGTAACAGCCAGGCCCTGAGCGACCAGCTCGAATAGTTCTTGTTACCGATAATGAGTACGGCGGACATCGTTTGCTGTGGCGGCTCCCGGACAGTCATGGTAAGCCATCCGCGCGTGCCTCAGAAGCGCATCAGCACGGAACCCCAGGTAAAGCCGCCGCCGAAGGCCTCCATCAGTACGAGCTGGCCTCGTCGGATCCGGCCGTCGCGAATTCCCACATCCAATGCCATCGGCACCGATGCAGCCGACGTATTGCCGTGGTCCTGGACGGTCACGATGACCTTGTCCATCGATAATCCGAGGCGCTTCGCGGTCGCCTGGATGATGCGGATGTTGGCCTGGTGCGGAATGAGCCAGTCGAGTTCCTCATGGCTCACGCCCGCCGTCTCGAGCGCCTGTGTCGCAACATTGCCCAGCGTGCTCACTGCGACCTTGAAGACGTCCTTGCCACTCATCATGATGCCGGCGTCTGCGGTGCCCGCCTTGGCAAGATCTTTAGAGGCGCCGACAGGATAGTAGAGGAGATCCTTGTACTGGCCGTCCGCGCCTAGATGGGTCGACAGTATCCCGGGCTCGTCGGAAGGCTCGACGATGACCGCGCCGGCGCCATCGCCGAACAGGACGCAGGTGTTGCGGTCCGTCCAGTCGACGAGCTTGGTGATGCACTCGGCACCGATCACCAGTGCACGGTTCACGGTGCCGCACTTGATGAACTTGTCGACGGTGCTCAGAGCATAGATGAAGCCGGTGCAGGCAGCTTCGAGCGCCAGCGCAGGACAGGGCGGAATTCCGAGCCGGTGCTGGACCAGCGTGGCGACATTGGGAAAGATGAGGTCCGGTGAAGTCGTTCCGATGGCGACCATGTCGATGTCGGCGGGGCCGACGCCGGCGTTTGCCATCGCCTTTTTCGCGGCCTCTACACACATGTCCGAGGTCGTCTGGTCAGGCGCGACGCAGTGCCGCCGTTCTACCCCGGTGCGCGTACGAATCCACTCGTCGGTCGTATCGACTATCTTCTCGAGATCGAAGTTCGTGAGTATTTTCTCCGGCAGGTAACGTCCCGTGCCGGCAATCCTCGAATAGATCACGCCGCTTCCCGTCGGAGCATATTGCCGATCTGCTGGGGTACCTGGTTCCGCACTTCGACCACGGCAGTGTCGATCGCATGCTGGAAAGCATACGCGTCCGCGCCGCCGTGACTCTTGATGACGATACCATTCAGGCCGACCAGAGTCGCGCCGTTGTAATTCCGGGAGTCGGTTTCCTGGGCGATGCGCTTCAGGACCGGCCGGGCGAGCAGGGCTTGGAGGCGGGAAATCCAGTTGCGGGTAAATGCGCGCTTCATGTGGTGCTTGACGAGGCCTACGATGCCTTCCATCGCTTTCAACGCCACGTTGCCGGAAAAGCCGTCGGTCACGACGACATCGGCCTTGCCATTGAACAGGTCATTGCCTTCGATGAAGCCTACGTAATTCAGCGTGCTCGCCTGCAGCAGCGCGGCCGCCTCACGTACGGTGTCATTGCCCTTGGTGTCCTCGGCGCCGATATTCAGGAGTGCGACGCGAGGATTCTCGATGCGGCGTATGTCGGCCGTGACGATCGAGCCCATCACGGCGAACTGGAAGAGCTGCTCGGCGGTACACTGGGCGTTCGCGCCGAGATCCAGCATATGGATGGAGCCGTGCATCGACGGCAACTCGGCGATGATCGCCGGCCGGTCGATGCCCGGCAGCATTTTCAGCACGAACTTCGCCGTCGCCATCAACGCGCCGGTATTGCCGGCACTGACGCAAGCGTGCGCTTCGCCGGCCTTCACAAGGTCGATCGCGACCCGCATCGACGAATCTTTTTTCTTGCGCACGGCCTCTGCCGGCGCATCACCCATCTCCACGACTTCGGATGCATGCACGATCTTTAGCCGTGAGTCCTCGCCAATGATTCGCGTGACCAGGTCCCGGAGTTGGGTTTCGTCGCCGACCAGGATCAGTTCGATGTGGCGGTATTTTTCCAGCGACGCATGCGCGGCGCGCACCACGACCTCGGCACCGAGGTCGCCGCTCATCGCATCAAGAGCGATAATCGACAGGGTTCCCATTGTGCAGCCGTCGGCCAGGGAGCCTTCAGACCGGACCGGCGCTTGCACCGGGAAACTGGTGTCGACTAATCGTCGTCGTGAGCGAGTTCGGGTTGCGCAATGACCTGCTCGCCGCGGTAGAAGCCGTCTGGCGAAACGCGGTGACGCAGGTGAGTCTCGCCTGTCGTCGGATCGACCGACAGCGCAGGATTCTTCAGCTTGTCATGCGCACGTCGCATGCCACGCCGGGATGGGGTCTTGCGACTCTTCTGAACAGCCATGTGTCATCTCCTGTCGGTACGCGCAGTATCGCCGCGGCGCAGTCGTCGAACCTAATCCATAACCTTACGGCCCATCTGCGCCGGCAATATCGCAAACGGCCTGGTCTTGTGGCCTTTGGCGTCGGGCGGCCCGTCAGGCGAGCAGCCTGCCCCATCCTCGTGCCGCGCCGCAAGCGGCAGGGCCATGACCAGCAACTCGTCCACGATGTCGATCGGTCGCACGAGCTCGTCCGTCAGCTCCCACGGTTCGCGGGCCTCGCTGCCCGTGACCGGCGAGTCCGGAGTGACGAAAAACAGTTCCACCCCGGTCGCCAACGGCCATACGAAGGGTTCGAGACAGCGCTGACAGACGGCAGGCACGCCGGCATTGAGCTGGCCCGAGAGCGTGGCACGGTCGCTACCGCCCCGTCCGAACACCAGCCGGCCTCGGACCGGAAGTTCGCGCCAGCCCGTTGGCCGCTCGGCTTCGCCCAAGGCCGACAGTTCCTGTCGGACGCTGTCGGCAAGACCGTCGAAACTGCCAATTTGTTCAGCAATTTCAATGACCAGTTTCTTTTCTGTCAGAGCCTCGAGTGACTGCCTGTCCCGCAGCGGATCGCCCATGGCGCGCGCATAATAAGTACCTCGGCGTGCGCTGTCAAAGCGTCGCGGGCAGCCCGGCAGAAATTCGTCGGCGGTGCCCGGCAATGCCGGTACACTTACCGGCTTCGTCCGGCAAACGCCTGATTCCATTATGCAAAACCCGGCAGCTCGCCGCATCGTCCTGGCCTCGTCGTCACCCTATCGCCGCGGCCTCCTCGATCGCTGCCTCGACGAATTCGAAGTCCGGTCCCCGGATGTCGACGAAACCAACGAGGCCGGGCTCGAGCCGGCTGCCCTTGCGACGGCCCTCGCCCGCCGCAAGGCGGAGGCGGTGTTGGCCATCGCACGCGACGCACTGATCATCGGCGCCGATCAGCTCGCGGTGCTCGATGACCGGGTCCTCGGCAAACCCGGTACCGCGCACAAGGCCGTCGAGCAACTGCTGGCGGCCGCAGGCAAGCCCGTCCGCTTCCTCACGGCGGTCTGCATGCTGGACCCGGCGTCCCGCAACCGCTACGAATACACGGACACGACGGTCGTACGTTTCCGGCAATTCGACCGGCGGCTGGCCGAAGCATACGTGCGTCGTGACGAGCCTTACGACTGTGCCGGAAGCTTCAAGCTGGAAGGTGCTGGCTTCGTGCTGTTCGAATCCGTATCTGCCGAGGATCCGACGGCGCTGATCGGATTGCCCATGATCTGGGTAGCGGATCGGCTCCTGCAGCTCGGTTACCTGCTGCCCTGAACGTCGCGTGGCGCGCGCGGCATGCGTTTCCGCGGTCCCGACAGAACATCGAGAAAGCGATCGAGGTCCTCGGCGAGCGCCGCGACGAAATGCCTTTCATTGCCGTTGCCGTCTGGAAAGGCAATCGATTGCGCATGCAGGAACAGGCGCGGCAGGCCCAGTGCGCGCAAACGCCGATTCGCGGCTTCGTCACCGTAGCGTTCGTCCCCGGCGAGCGGGAACCCGACTGCCTGTACGTGGACCCGGATCTGGTGCGTTCGACCCGTGTACGGCGTGCACTGCAGCAGGCTGTATTCGCCGTACCTGCGCGACAGCCGCATGCGGGTCCGCGCAGGTTTACCCTGCGGATGGATCACGACGTGGCGCTCTCCGCCCTGACGATGGGTAACGAGCAAAGCTTCGTCGATCACGCGTTCTCCCAGTTGCCAATCACCGACGGCCAGTGCCAGATAATTCTTTTCAACGAGCCCCTCGCGAAAGCATTCATGGAGTGCGCGTAGCGCGCTGCGGCGTTTCGCCAGCACCAGGCAGCCTGAAGTCTCGCGATCGAGCCGGTGCACCAGGGCAAGGTCCTTCAAATCCGGCCGCGCATGCCGCAAGAGTTCGATCACGCCGTGGCTGACTCCGCTGCCGCCGTGCACCGCGACACCGGCAGGTTTGTCCACGACCAACAGGTCCTTGTCCTCGAACAACATGCAGTCCAGGAGCCGCGCCGCGGCACTGGCTGCCGGCGGCGCGCCCGGTGCATCGACCCGCACCGGCGGGATGCGCACTTCGTCGCCGGCGGCGAGCTTGTACTCCGCCCGCACACGCCCGCCGTTCACCCGTACCTCGCCGCGCCGCAGCAAGCGATAGATGCGCGCCCTGGGCACTCCCGGCAGCTCACGCATGAGGAAATTATCGATGCGCTGCCCGGCACGGTCGGCGTCGATTTGGAGCTTGCGCACGGAAACGGAGGCGGTTGCGGTGGCTTTTGCGGACTTTTCTTGCATGATCAATGACTTGATGAAGCCCTGCCTTGTGGTATATTAACGCCCCGTGGGGACCTCGTGAGCAGAAGGCACTTGGCCGCCGGTAACGACGCTTCCACACTGACTGTTTCGACAAGTAGTTTCAACGAGTTGGATTCAGGTTTATCGATACAAGCGGCACCGGTTCCGGATGCGCCGCCTGTCTCCTTAAAGCACTATCTCCGGTCGCGCCCCAGGCGGGACCGGGAGTAATTGGCAGCGAACGCGGATTCCGCCGAGCGCCAAAGCGGCACAACCGCAGGAACATCATGCTGATCTTCATCTGGGCCATGACCTCTCTGGTTCACCGGCTCGACTTTCGACTCAAACCGAACTTCAGCGCCTTCGTGCGGCACGGACTCGTGCGTGTCACGCCCTGCATGCCTCTCATGGCTCCTCACCGGTTCTACCGGCCTGTTTCGCTGCCCTCTTATCCTTTACAAGTAGGGCAACATGAAAAGAATGCTGATCAACGCGACTCAGGCAGAAGAGTTGCGCATGGCGATGGTCGACGGCCAGCGCCTGTTCGACCTCAATATTGAAGGACCTGCAAGCGAACGCAAGAAAGCGAATATCTACAAGGGCAGAATCACCCGTATCGAGCCCAGCCTGGAGGCAGCGTTCGTCGACTACGGCGCAGAGCGCCATGGCTTCCTGCCACTGAAAGAAGTCTCCAGCGAATACTTCGTTCGACCGGTCGATTCCGGCAAGGCGATCATCAAGGAGGTCCTGAAAGAGGGCCAGGATATCGTCGTCCAGATCGACAAGGAGGAACGCGGCAACAAGGGTGCCGCACTGACGACCTTCGTCAGCCTGGCTGGTCGCTTCATCGTCCTGAAACCGAACAAGCCGCGTTCGGGCGGCGTGTCGCGGCGTATCGTCGGAGACGATCGCGACGTCGCCAAGGATTCGCTGAACGAGGTCGAAATTCCCGACAACATGAGCGTCATCCTGCGCACCGCCGGCATCGATCGCACGGCCGAGGAACTGACGTGGGATCTCGAAAACCTGTTGAAGGTCTGGCAGGCGATCCTCGACACGGTACTCAAGCGTTCCTCGCCGTTTCTTATCTACCGCGAAAGCAATGCGGTTATTCGCGCCTTGCGTGATTACCTGAGCAACGACATCGGTGAAATCCTCGTCGACGACGAAGCCACGTTTCGCGAAGCCATGGAATTCGTCGAGCAGGTCATGCCGCACAATGCGCGCAAGCTCAAGCATTACACCGACGCCGTACCCCTGTTTACGCGCTTCCAGATCGAATCGCAGATCGAGTCGGCGTTTGCCCACCAGGTGAGCCTCCCGTCCGGAGGCAGCATCGTCATTGATCACACGGAAGCACTGGTTTCCATCGATGTGAACTCCGCGCGTGCCACGAAAGGCGGCGACATCGAAGCGACTGCGCTGAATACGAACCTGGAGGCGGCGGAAGAAGTCGCGCGGCAATTGCGTATTCGCGACCTCGGCGGACTGGTGGTGATCGACTTCATCGACATGGGTCCGCAGAAGAACCAGCGGGACGTCGAAAACCGCTTGCGCGATGCCGTACGTCAGGATCGCGCACGCGTGCAGATCGGCAAGATCACGCGCTTCGGTCTGCTCGAGATGTCCCGTCAGCGGCTGCGCCCGTCCATCGGCGAGTCCGCGTATCAGTCCTGCCCGCGCTGTTCGGGCTTCGGCACGATCCGGTCCATCGAATCGCTTGCGCTCGCCATCCTGCGCATCATCGGGGAAGAGGCGCGCAAGGAAAGAACCGCAAAGGTAATTGCCCAGCTGCCGGTCGAAGTCGCGACCTATCTCCTCAACGAAAAGCGCAACTGGGTGCAGAGCCTCGAGACGAACAACGACGTACAGGTGATACTCGTCGCCAACGCGGCGCTTGAAACGCCGCACTATGACATTCGCCGCGTGCGTGACGACCAGGCCGAGCTGCCCGAGAATGCGGGAGTCAGCTACTCGCTGGCAGAGTCCGACCCGCTGGCCGAGCCGCCGCAGTATGCCAAAGAGCCGAAGCCCGCCGAGCAGGCGGCCATCGGCGTAATCGCGCCATCGACGCCGGCCCCCGTTCGCAAGGAATCCTCCGGCGGCGTCTGGGCGTGGCTGAAGGGACTGTTCGCCGGCGACAAGGAGGAACGGCCGAAGAAGAAACGTACCCCCGCCAAGACCCGCGGCAGCGAGGGTGGCAAACAACGGACTGCGCGCACCCAGCAGCGCGGACGCGGAGATCGCCAGGCGGGTCAGGAACGCAATCGTCAACGGCCGAAGAAACAAGCGGCGAGGAAGAAAACGGGCGATGCGGGCAATGCCGAACCGCGCAAGACGAAGTCCCAGGACGCCGCCGCGAAGCCGGCGCCCGAGCGCCAGCAGGTGCAAGGCGGCGCGGGCAGCGAGAATCGCGAGGAACAGAAGCGCTCGTCGCGCAGCCGGCGCAGTCGCGGCGGTCGGCGCCGTCGCAAGAATGCCGAACAACGCAACCAGCCGGGTGAGAACGTCGAACTTCGCGGCTCCGACGACGGTGACGGCAATGTGCCGGAGCGGGCTGCAGAGCACCGGCTTCCGCCGGAAAAGACCAATGGCACGGGTAACGGCGTGCTGACGCAGGCGGGAGCACCGCCCTCGCCGCCTCCGCTGCCCGCAGCTGAGGCCGGCAGCGTACAGGCACCGGAAGCTGGCGGACCGCCGCGCGTGCG
This sequence comes from uncultured Pseudomonadota bacterium, assembly GCA_963775455.1. Taxonomy (GTDB): domain Bacteria; phylum Pseudomonadota; class Gammaproteobacteria; order Steroidobacterales; family Woeseiaceae; genus UBA1847. The sequence goes on from CAVZIU010000001.1 coordinate 380,275, forward strand.
CACCGATGCCGAGCGCGCAGTGGCTGACGAGATGGCGCAGCCGAAACGGCAGGCGCCGGCGGATCCACCGGCGAGAAAGACGGAGTCCCGATTGCTGCCCTGGGAACCGGCCACGCCACCGTCGGCGAGTGATGCGCCGGCCACAGCAAAGAGCACCACCGACAATCAGGATCCGGTCTAGTCAAGCCGGCGGACGCCGGCTACAGCGAATGCCTGCGGCGCAGCGTCTCGAGCAGCGCTCGAGACGCTTCTTCGACCATGTCGAGTACGCGCTCGAAGCCAGCGGCGCCGCCATAGTACGGATCCGGCACTTCGTCTCCAAGGCCCTCGGCAAAGGAGAGAAACAATTTCAGCCGATGCCGGTGTTCCGCAGCCGCGAGCGACTCGAGATACGCCAAATTTTCGCGATCCATCGCGATCACGTAATCGAATCGCGAAAAGTCAGCAGCCTCGAACAGCCTTGCACGTAACGCGGACAGTGAATATCCGCGGCGCGCGGCTGCGTTCTGCGAACGGCGGTCCGGTGCCTCGCCGATGTGATAGCCGTGCGTGCCGGCAGAATCGATGTGTACGACATCGCCGAGCCCGGAAGTTTCGACGACATGCCTGAACACCCCTTCCGCGGTCGGTGAACGGCAGATATTGCCCATGCATACGAACAGCACCGATGTCTTGCCGTGATTGCGCGTCATCTGCAGGTTCTCGATAGCTCCATTCGGGTCGCGGAAAATTCTACCCTCGATCCCCGGGCACCCGGAACGACCTTTTGCCATCATGGTTCCAGCACGAGGCCTACTCGCACCGAGAGGAAATGCCGGCTACTATGCAATTCCTTTCCAGCAGGACCGAATCGCGCATGGAATTCGAATGTCGCCCGGCCCCGAGTAGCGGCGTCCCACCGGCGGGAACGAGGACACTGCACGAGTCAAGCGCATGAATCCGCGCACAAGTGAACGCCGGGTGCCGGTGTCACTTGCGCGCTGGTTCCGCACCCGCCGGGTCGAGCCCGACGTGGCGGGCAGGATGCCAGCCGTCCTCGGCGCCGGTGACCTGGTCCTCCTCGGAATCGGCGCCGTCATAGGCGCCGGTGTTTTCGTGTTGACCGGCGTCGTCGCCGCGACGCAAGCCGGTCCCGCACTGACCCTCTCCTTTCTGGTTGCCGGTCTGGCCTGCGCGTTCGCGGCATTGTCGTACGCCGAACTCGCAGCGAGCGTCGGCGGCTGCGGCAGTGCCTACGGCTATGCGTACGCCGGCCTCGGCGAGCTCGTAGCATGGATCATCGGCTGGGCGCTCGTGCTCGAGTACGGCCTCGCCGTTTCCGCGGTGGCGATCGGCTGGTCCGGCTATTTCAGGGGCATGCTCGCCGCCCTCGGCATCGAACTGCCGCCGGCGCTGCTCGCCGGCCCCGCCGGAGGCGGCATCGTCAACCTTCCCGCCGTGATGATCATCGTGATCCTCGGAGTCCTGCTGGCGGTCGGCATGCGCTCCAGCGCCCGGTTCAACAGTGCCATGGTGCTGATCAAGTTGTCGGCAATCACCGCGTTCGTGGTGATCGCCGTACCGAACGTCGACACGAGCAACTGGACGCCGTTCCTGCCGTTCGGGTATGCGGGCGTCATCAACGGTGCGGCTCTGATATTTTTTGCCTACGTCGGCTTCGATGCGGTCTCGACCGCCGCCGAGGAATGCCGTAATCCGCAGAGAGACCTTCCGATCGGCATCATCGGTTCGCTGGCGATCTGCACCTTGATCTACGTGATCGTCGCCGGTCTCCTGACGGGAATCGCCCACTATTCCACGCTGAACGTCGCTTCGCCGGTTGCCGACGCACTCCTCCGGCTCGGGAGTCGTACCGGTGCCGGGCTGGTCGCGGCCGGCGCGATCGCCGGCCTGACCTCGGTCATGCTGGTCTGCTATTACGGCCAGACCCGCGTGCTCCTCGCGATGTCCCGGGACGGGCTGTTGCCGCCGATGTTCGCGTCGCTGAATGCACGTACCGGCACGCCGGTGCGGGTCATCGCCCTGACCGGTGCCGTAACGGCGGCCATCGCCGGCTTCACACCAATCACCACGATCGCGGAACTGGTCAACATAGGTACGCTGTCAGCCTTTACCACCGTCTGCATCGGCGTCATCGTACTGCGGCGAACGCAGCCCGACCTGCACCGCCCCTTCCGGACGCCTGGCGCACCGTTCGTGCCGCTCTTGGGTGTCGGCATGTGCGCGTGGCTGATGTTGAGCCTGCCGGCCATCACCTGGTGGCGCTTCGCAATCTGGATGGGCTTCGGGCTGCTCATCTACTTCGGCTATTCGCAGCGGCACAGCCGGCTTGCCGAGCCCGCCGTACCCGTGCCGGACGCAGGTACTCGTCCCTGAGGTCGGCATGACGTCCCCCGCTCGACGGGCCGGCAACCGCGCCGGCATCTGCACGCTCGCCTGAGGTACCCAGTCATGCAGCAGCCGACAAAAATCCTGCTCGGCCTCGTGCTCGGCGCGGTGGCGGGTATCGCCGCGAACAACCTCGTCGGTGACAGCTCCATCGAAAGACTGAACCACTACATCGCGGAACCCGTCGGGCAGATATTCCTGCGGCTGCTGTTCATGGTAGTGATTCCCCTGGTGTTCGCGACTCTCGCGCTGGGCGTCGCCAACCTGGGCGATATTCGCCGGCTCGGCCGGGTCGGCGGACTGACGCTGGCGTATTTCCTCGTCACCACCGCGTTTGCCGCCGTCATCGGACTCACGCTCGCGAACGGGCTGCGGCCGGGCGAAGGGCTGCCGCCGGCGGTCGCCGAGGAACTGGTTGCCTCCTACCGCGGCGAAGCGAGCACCCGACTCGAGACCAGTGCCGCCGAAACGTTCGGCATCGATACCTTAGTCAACATCGTGCCGCGCAATCCGCTGCGGGCGGCCGTCGACATGCAGATGCTGCCCTGGATCTTCTTCTCGATCATGTTCGGCATTGCACTTACGCTGATTGCCGCCGAACGTGCGGCGCCCGTGCTGCGATTTTTGGAGGGGCTGGCCGACGTCGTGACCAAACTGGTCGAGATCACGATGCGGCTCGCACCCTATGGCGTCTTCGCCTTGATTTTCGTCGTCACCAGCCGCTTCGGCTGGACGCTGCTCGCGCATCTCGGCTTGTACGTCGGCGCGGTTCTGTTCGGCCTGCTCCTGCACTGCGCGGTCACGCTCTCGCTGGCGGTTCGTTTCGGCGCGGGCATTGCGCCATCGCGATTCTGGAGCGCTACACGCAGCGCGCTCGTCACGGCGTTCTCCACGTCGTCCAGCAATGCGACCTTGCCGACTTCGCTCCTGGTCGCAGAGCACAGGCTGAAGCTGCCGACGCGGATCTCGGGGTTCGTCCTGCCGCTCGGCGCCACGCTGAACATGAACGGTACGGCCTTGTTCGAGGGCATGACGGTGCTGTTCGTCGCGCAGATCTTCGGCGTGCAGCTCGGGATCGTGGAACAGGCGATCGTCATGGTGCTGTCGGTGCTGACCGCCGTCGGCGCGGCCGGGGTTCCCGGCGGGTCGGTCCCGCTTCTGATGGTGATGGCGACCTCGGTCGGCGTGCCCGGCGAGGGCATCGCGATCATCCTCGGCGTCGACCGGATCCTGGATATGAGCCGCACGCTGGTCAACGTCGCCGGCGACCTCACCGCGGCCTGCGTCGTGGCGCGCGTGGAAGATGCGTGGTCGCCGGAGCAACTCGCCCGGGCGTCGTTGCCAGGACACGAAGACTGACCGTGCCTGACGGGCTGCCGTACTGCAGCAAGCTTCGTCGGGACCGCCTGTCGCCCGGTACCAAGAGTTATTTGTTATTATTTTCAGTCTCTTGAATGTCTTTCCTGAGACCCTCTCGATATGCTGGCCGCGAGCCGGGAACGTCGCCTGCGCCCGCGAGTTTGCGGTCGGGGGGCGGTTCGCGCGGGCGCTGTCAGGTTCCGCACGTAAGATAGTCTTTTGTCCACGGCCGGCGGCCGCGCTCCGGACCGAACCGCGACCCGTCACGAGAGGAACGCCTGGATGCGCACGAATAATTCGCTGGCCACCGGTATCGCCGCGGTCGCACTTGCCGCCTGCGGCGCGGACACTGCCGACCCCGCTGGCGAAAGAAAGTCCGCGTCGGCGCAGGCCGGGATCAGCGTCAGCGACGCGGAACTCGCCGGCAATCCCTTCCTGGAGGAATGGGACACGCCCTTTCGCATACAGCCTTTCGAGCGGCTCCGCGACGAGCATTTCATGCCCGCCTTCGAGAAGGGCGTCCTGGAACTGCGTGCGGACATCGACGCGATCGCGAACAACCCGGAAGCGCCGACCTTCGACAACACCATTGTGGCGCTGGAACGATCTGGCGCGCTCGTCAACCGTGTCGTTGCCACTTTCTCCGGCCTGACCGGTACCGAGCTAAGCGACACACTGCGCGCCGCGCAAACCGAACTCTGGCCGATGTGGACGCGGGAACGCGACGCAATCACGATGAATGAAAAGCTTTTCGCTCGCGTGCAGGACCTTTACGACCGCCGCAGCACGCTCGGTCTCGACGAGCAGGATGCGAGACTTCTGGAACTTACCCACCGGGACTTCGTACGCGAGGGCGCCGCGTTGTCGCCGTCGGCCAAGACCGAGGTCAGCCGGATCAACGCGGAACTGTCTGCAAGCACCACCCGGTTCGCGCAGAACCTGCTCGCGGCAACCAACGCGTTCGAGATCGAAATCACCGACGAAGCGGGACTCGCGGGCGTGTCGGACGACGTGCGCGGCAGCCTGTGGGACGAGAAGCGTGGGGTCTGGGTTCTGGGATTGAGCCGTTCGGTGTATGAGTCGTTCCTGACGCAGTCGGAGAATCGCGATTTGCGCAAGCGGCTCTTCGACGGCTACCGCCTGCGCGCGGCCGACGGCGAGTACGACAACGGCCCGCTCGCCGTGCGCATTGCAGAGCTCCGGGCGCGACGAGCCGAACTCATGGGCTACGCGTCACATGCGCACTACCAGCTGGAAAACCGCATGGCCAAGACGCCGCAGGCCGTGGAGGCATTTCTGCTCGAAGTCTGGCGTCCGGCCCTCGCCGAGGCGAAGGCGGATCGCGAGGCAATGCAAGTGCTGGTCGGGGACGAGTTCTGTATCGCCGGCCATGACTGGCGGTACTACGCCGAAAAACTGCGCCGGCAGCGCTTCAACTTGGACGAAACTGCGCTGAAGCCCTACTTCGAGATGCCCGCAGTGCGTTCCGGTGCGTTCGAACTGGCGCACCGGCTGTTCGGTATTTCATTCACACAGGTCGATGTGCCGGTCTGGAACGATGACGTGACAGCCTTCGAAGTTCACGACAGCGATGGGAAGCACCTCGGTGTGTTCATGTTCGACATGTACGCTCGCGATTCGAAGCGCGGCGGTGCATGGACAAACGTGTACCGGCCTGCATCGAAAATCGATGGACGGGACGTACGCCCTATCGTCTCCGGCAACCTGAACCTTGCGAAGCCGCCGGATGGCGAGCCCACGCTCATGCGTTTCTCCGAGGTCGAAACCCTGTTCCACGAATTCGGTCACGGTCTCCGCGGCGTCCTGACGCGCATCGACTACCCCAGATTCTCCGGCGCCGAAGGTCCGCGTGACTACACCGAGTTTCCGGCCCAGATCCTGGAGCACTGGACTTCCGAACCCGAGATGTTGGCGCTGTACGCCCGCCATTTCGAGTCGGGCGAGGTCATACCGACGGAGCTGGTCGAACGCCTGCTCGCCGCAGTCAACCACAACCAGGGCTTCACGACCGTGGAATATATTGCAGCGTCGCTGCTCGACCTGCGCTGGCACATGCTGAGCAGTGACGAAGCGGCGGCGATCACCGACGCGCGCGCCTTCGAAAAACAGGTGCTGGACGAATACGGGCTGATCGAGGAAATCGAGCCGCGCTATCGCACGCAGTATTTCAGCCACACATTCGCGGGCGGATATTCGGCTGGCTATTACGCCTACCTCTGGTCCGAGATACTCGATGCCGACGGTTTCAGCACCTTCAAGGAAGCCGGGGACATCTTCGATTCGGCTACCGCCGCGCGCTTGCGAAAGTGGGTGTACGAAACCGGCGCCCTGCGCGAAGCCGACGAACTGTATCGAAACTTCCGCGGAAAGGACCCCGGAATCGAGGCGCTGCTGCGCGGCCGCGGCTTCGAGCCCGCGGCGAACTCCGGTGTGCGCTAGGCCGGCTCATGCCGGCGGGCGCCAAGCGAACAGCAGACCGCCGGTCAGGGTGCGCGGGACAGGCATCGCGGCAAAGTACGCAATCAGGCGCAGAGCGGCAACGACGCAGACTGCGGTCAGGGAGCCTGTGCTTATAATGGCCGCATGAGATCCGCCCGGCGACGGAACCGCCTACGCTGGCTGGCCGTCCTGCTCTTCTGCCTGCCCACCGCACTCGGCGCCCATGGCGGCGTCGTCGCCGAAGACGACCTCTGTGTCATCAGGATCGGCTACCTCGAGGCCCACTTCAAGATCTATGTGCCGGCAGCGACCGGGCACCGCGAATACTGCGAAGACATCCCGGTGCGGGGCGAGAGCGTATTCATCATGGAATACCTGCACGACGGTCTCGGCGAGCGGCCAATCGCATTCCGCATCATCCGCAACACGACCGGCAAGGGCATTCATGCGCGGCAGCCCGATGTCGATGCGTTGCCGGATCTCGACGCGGTGACCGTCCGCTATCAGCCGCCATCGGTCGTGCCGGACGTCTACATGCTGCTGCAGGACTTTCCGGACGACGGCGAATTCATCGGCATCGTCACGGCAGGCGGTGCAGACGAACCGCGCCGCTACACGGCGGTCTTTCCCTTCACTGTGGGCGGCACCGGCCCCGGGGTGTGGCCGTGGATACTCCTGGGTCTCGTCGCCCTGCAACTGAACTTCTGGTTCTGGCGGCGCCACCGGCCGGGTGGCGCTGCGGTTCCCATCGCCCTCGCCTGCCTGCTCCCGCTGTCCGCGGCCGTGCACGCCGAACCGATCGTCAGCGAGTCCGGCACTTTTTCCGTGGACTACCGCGCGTCGGTCGATCCGGTCGTCATCAATCGTATGCATTACTGGGACATCGTTGTTCGCGATGCGAGCGGCGCGCCCGTCGCCGACGCCCGGATCGAAGTAGTCGGTGGCATGCCGGAGCACCCGCACGGACTCGCTACCGTACCGCGGGTGTCGGCCGGCGAGATGCCGGGCCACTACCGAATCGACGGGCTGCGCTTTCACATGCCCGGCGCATGGGTGCTGGAACTCACGATCGATGACGGCACGCGGCGGGACCTCGTGCGCATCGCGCTCGACCTGTAGTCGCCGCATGCGCCGCCGGACCTACTACGGATGCCTCGCGCTGCTGTCGCTCGTTTGGCTGGCGGGGGGGTACTACGTGTGGGTGCGTTACATGCCGCCTGCGCCCTGGACCGAGTCGGAACGACGGCTGTTGGTCACGCTGTGGCTCGAGCAACTGCCGCCGCCGCCCGCGGACCCCAGCAATGCCGTCGCGGATGATCCCCGCGCGGTCGATTTCGGGCACCGGCTCTTTTTCGATACGAGGCTGAGTGCCAACGGACTGATCGCGTGCGCGCATTGTCATCAGCCCGTGCGGCGCTACACCGATGGCTTGCCGCGTGCGATCGCAATCGGCACGACCGCCCGCAATACGCAAAGCCTCGTCGGCACTGCCTACAGCCCCTGGCTGTACTGGGACGGCCGCAAGGACAGCCAGTGGTCGCAGGCGCTCGCGCCGCTCGAAGCGCCGGCGGAACATGGCACGACGCGCCAGCAGGTCCTGCGGCTGTTGCAGGACGACCCGGACCTCCGGCGGCGTTACGCAGCCCTGTTCGGTCCGCTGCCGGACGCGGGGCAAGCGGCGGAGCGCGCGTTCGCGAATGTCGGCCGTGCGCTGGCCGCCTACGAACGCCGCCTGAATCCCGGCATGTCGCGCTTCGACCGCTACGTCGCGCACTTGGAAACGGGCGGCGATCCGCTCGAACAGGCGCTGCTGACGGCGCGCGAGATCCGGGGATTGAGACTGTTCATCGGCTCGGCACAATGCATCAACTGTCACAACGGTCCGCTGTTCACGAACCACGAGTTCCACAACACGGGCCTGCTGCCACCGCCTGGCGAACTGCCGGAGCGCGGGCGTGCCGACGGCCTGCGCACCTTGCGCGCCGATCCCTTCAGTTGTGCCGGCCCTTATTCCGACGACCTCGATGGGCGATGCCCCGAGCTCGAGTACGTGCGTGCCGATACGAGCCTGCTCGGTGCGACGCGCACGCCGTCGTTGCGCAATCTCGCCGGCACGGCGCCCTACCAGAGCAGGGGCCAGTTCGCGACCCTGCGCGAGGTGCTGGCGCATTACAATGCCGCGCCGCCCGCCATGATCGGGCACAACGAAGCGCAGCCGCTCGGGCTGGCAACCTGGGAATTGCGCGACCTGGAGGCATTCCTGCAAACCCTCGACGCGCCGCTGGCTACCGAGCCGGCATTGCTCGCGCCGCCGGCCGCGCACTGAGCCCGTCAGCCGAGTTCCCTGGCGACCGCCTCGAGATCTGCCTCGGTATCGACACCGCGGCCGGGTCGCAATTCGGGGATCCCAACGCGGATCGTCATGCCGAGCCCCAGCGCCCTGAGCTGCTCGAGTTGTTCGGCCTGCTCGAGCGGCGACGGCGGGGCAGCGACCAGGCGGCGCAGCACGCCGCAACGATACGCGTAAATGCCATGATGATGCAGCGCCGCGGCGCGCGCCCTCATCGCCGCGGCCGGGTTGCGCGCGTGCGGAATCGGGGCACGGCTGAAATACAGCGCATTGCCTGCATCGCTGCACAGCACCTTGACGACGTTGGGATTCTCGAAATCGGCCTGGCTCGCGAGCGGTGAGGCCAGCGTCGCGAGGTCTGCGGCCGAATCGGCGAGCAGCGCGGCGGCCTGGTCGATCAGGGCCGGCGGCATGGCCGGTTCGTCGCCCTGCAGGTTAACGACGATCCGGGCATCGTCCCAGTCCAGCAGGTCGGCGACTTCGGCGATGCGTTCGGTGCCGGACCCGTGCTGGTCTCCGGTCATGCAGACGAGCGCGCCGAAGGATTTGGCAACTTCCGCGATGCGCTCGTCGTCGGTCGCGATGACTACCTCGCTCGCCCCGCTCTCGGTGCCGCGCCGCCAGACGTGCTCGATCATGGGCCGGCCGCCGATCTTGCGGAGCGGTTTGCCCGGCAGCCGGGTCGACGCGTAGCGCGCGGGAATCACGACGACGAAATCTTTCACAGGCGCTTCCGTTCCGGTTGCAATCGGGATACGACCTGCGCCAGCCAGGGTGTAGCCAGCGCCGGATCCATGACGAGGTCGGCCGGCACGTACCAGTAGCGATCGGCGACCTGCGTGCCGAGTTTCACCGCATCTTTCTCCGTCATCAGAATAGCGAAATCGTCAGCGAAGGACAGATCGTCGACGCCAAGCCGGGCGTGGTCCGGGTAAGCATGTTCCAGCACCTGGATGTCGGCCGCCCGCAACTGGTGGAAGAAGCGCGCAGGGTTGCCGATGGCCGCAACGGCGTGCACGGTCGTGCCGGCGAAACCCGCGAGCGGACGAGTCAGGGACCCGTTCAGGCGATGCGCGACACGGGACACGAGCTCGAAGCCGATTGCATTCTGTTCCGCCGCGGATTCCGTGCGACATTGCGCCGGGCCGTTGATCAGGACCTGGTCGATTTCGGCGAGCCGCGCACTCGGTTCGCGCAACGGGCCCGCGGGCAACAGGAAGCGATTGCCGAGGCCGCGGCGTCCGTCCAGCACGCAGATCTCGTAGTCGCGGGCGAGTCGCAGGTGCTGCAGGCCGTCGTCCGCGATGATCACGTCGACGCGGTCCTCGACCAGCATCCGGGCGGCGCGTACCCGGTTGCGATCGACGCAGACCGGCCGGCCCGTGCGGCGGGCCAGCACGACCGGTTCGTCGCCGACGACGGCCGGGTCGCTGCGCGCGTCGACCCGCATCGGCGACGCGGACTTGCTCCCGCCATAGCCGCGGCTGACGATTCCCGGTGCGAAGCCGCGCTCTGCAAGCGCTTGCGCCAGCCAGATGCAAACCGGTGTCTTGCCGGTGCCGCCTGCCGTCAGGTTGCCGACGACGATCACCGGCACTGGCACTCGCTCCTGCCTGAGGACGCCGGCGGCGTACAGCGAGCGTCGCAGGCTGACAACGAGCCAGTACAGGCCCGAGAACGGCAGCAAGAGCCATGCCCCGCGCCCCTGCCCGTACCAGGTGTCGTGCAGCCAGCGATACAGGGCCTGCTGCATTATTCGTCGCTGAACTGCATCCGGTACAGTGCCGCGTATTGTGCATCGGCCGCGAGCAGCTCGGAGTGCCTGCCCGCCTCCACGATGCGGCCCGCGTCCAGCACGACGATCTGGTCGGCGCGCTCCACCGTCGACAGCCGATGCGCGATCACGAGGGTCGTGCGGTTTTGCATGAGCCTGCCCAGGGCCTCCTGGATGCGGCGCTCGGACTGGCTGTCCAGCGACGAGGTCGCTTCGTCGAGTATCAGGATCGGCGCATCCTTGAGTAGCGCACGGCCGATGGCGATACGTTGGCGCTGGCCGCCGGACAACAGCATCCCGCGATCGCCGACGATCGTCTCGAGACCGTCCGGCATCTCGTCTGTGAAGTCGCTGACGTGCGCAGCGTCCGCTGCCCGGCGGATCTCGTCCGGCGTCCGATCCCGGAGCTGACCATAGGCCAGGTTGTTCGCAATCGTGTCGTTGAACAGCACGACGTCCTGACTTACGAGGCTGATGTTGTCCCGCAGGCTCGCCAGCCTGAAATCACGGATCGACACGCCATCGATCAGGATGTCCCCGCCGTCGAATTCGTAGAACCGCGGCAGCAGGCTGACCAGCGTCGACTTGCCGCTGCCGGAATGCCCGACGATCGCGAGGGTCTCGCCCGCGCTGACACGGACGGAGATGCCCTGCAGCACCGGTTTCGAGCCGCCCCCGTAGCCGAACACGACCTCACGAAATTCGACGTCGCCGCGCAGGCGTCCGGCATCGACACTGCCGGCATCGGTTTCGTCGGCCTCGTCGGTGATCCGGAACAGGCTGTCTGCGCCTGCCACGCCACGCTGCAAGGTTGCGCTGATATTGGTGATGCGCCGGATCGGCTGCAACATCAGCATCATCGCGCTGAAGAAGGATATGAACTGGCCTGGCGTCAGCTGCCCCTGCTGGGACTCGCGGCTGGCGGCATAGATGACGACTGCGACGCCGATGCCGAAAATCACTTGTGTGACTGCGACACCCAGTGACCGGACCATGATCAGCTTGACGTTCTGGCGGCGATTGCGGTCCTCGACGGTGTCGAAGCGCTGCCGTTCGTAGGCCTCTCCGCGAAATGCCTTGACCACCCAGTTGCCGCGCACGACTTCGTCGGTAACCTGGGTCACTTCTCCGACCGAATCCTGGATGCGATTCGAATAGCGCCGGAATGCGTTGCCCAGCAACCTGACCAGCAATGCGATCACCGGTATCAGAAATGCCATGAAGGCCGACAGCGCCGGACTCTGGTAGAGCATGACGGCGATTGCCGCGATCACCGTCAGCACGTCCCTGACCGCGATCGTAACGACACTGGTGACCGATTCGGCCACCATCTCGACGTTGTAGGACATGCGCGACAGCAGGGGACCGGCCGCCTGGTGATCGAAGAATGACACTGGCAGCGTCAGGTACTTGCTGAAGACATCGCGCCTGAGAGAACTGATGACCGAGCGCCCGATCAAGCCCAACGAGTATTCCGTCGCGAAGCCGGTTGCGCCGCGTAACACGAAAATGCCGGCGAAAGCGAAAGCGATCAGGGCGCCAGCCTCGAGATTGCGCGCTACGAGCCCTTCGTCCGTCAGCGGTTCCAGGAGCCAGACCATGCCGCCCTCGACCAGCGCGGACGCCACCATTCCACATATGGCGACGAACCGGAACAGACGGTGCGGAGCAACATAGCGCCACAGGCGTCCGTAGACCGCGCGAATCCTCGAGTCGAACTGCTCCGCCACGTCGTCCGGCCGGCTACTCGTCGTCCGTCGCTTCGTTGACGGTCGCTATGTTGATCTCCTTGAATCCCAGCCGGCCCGCGACGTCCATGACCGTCACCACGAACTGGTGTTTCGCGTTGGCATCGGCGCTGATCGTCAGCGGGAGGCCGTGATCGCCGCCGGAGACCTTGCGCAGGGCGTTGCGGATCGTCTCCGGACTATTGTTGATCAGTTCGCGGCCATTGATGAATACGGTACCGGTTTCAGTGATCAAGACGTCGAGGCTCTCCGCCGGAGGATCCGCCTGCTTCGTCGTCGCCGTCTCCGGGAGCCGAATCTGGATCTGCGACGGTTTCACGAAACTGGTCGACACCATGAAGAAAATGAGCAGCAGCAGGACGACATCGATCAGCGACGTCAGGTTGAGCTCGGGTTGCCGACGGGGGCGCTGGGTGAGTTTCATTCGTCGCCTCGTTCCTGCCTCCGATGCAAGGCTTCGACGAGTTTTATCGCCTCCTTCTCCATCGTCACCACGAGCGTGTCGACGCGATTGCGGAAGTAGCGATAACCGACGAGTGCCGGGATAGCGACCGTGAGACCGGCGGCGGTGGTGATCAGTGCCACTGCGATGCCGCCGGCCAGCGCGCTCGGGCTGCCGACCCCTTGCGAGGTGATCGCGGCGAAGGTCTGGATCATGCCGACGACCGTCCCGAGCAGGCCCAGCAACGGCGAGATCGCGGCGATCGTGCCGAGCGTCTCGAGGTAGCGTTCGAGTTCGTGAACGACATGCCGGCCGGTATCCTCGATGCTCTCTTTCATGACCGCCCGTTCGCGGTCGCGATTGATGAGCCCGGCGGCCAGGATCTGGCCGAGTGGCGACCCCTGATGCAGGCTCTGGACCTGCTTCTGGTCCAGTTCATCCTTCTTCACCCAGCCCCAGACCTTGTTCGTCAGATCCTCCGGTATTACGCGTTTCGTCTGCAACGTCCAGAATCGTTCGAGGATGATCCCCAGCGCGATAATGGCGCACAGAATGATCGGCGCCATCAGCCAGCCGCCGGACTTGACAATCTCGATCATGCAACAGCCCCCGCGAAAACCCGGAATATACTAGAACGAATCCCGGAATGCCCCGTGCGTACGCCCGTCACCGCTCAGGGCGCGGGCCGGGCGTGCCAGGGCCGACGCACCTGCTCGCGCCAGCTCATGACGGTCGCTTGTGGCGCGTGTGCGCAGAGCTCGACTTCGATGGCTCCGCGGTCGGCCGTGTTCCATACCTCGGCGCCGACATTGCGCCAGCGCTCGACGACGTCGGCTTTCGGAAATCCCCACTGGTTGTGCCAGGCCGCGGAAACCAGCGCATGGCGTGGCGCCAAAGATCGTACGTAGGGCACGATCGACGACGTGCGGCTGCCGTGATGCGGCACCGTCGTGACGTCCACCCGCGGCAGTACGCGCGTCTGTACCAGCTGCGCTTCGATCTGGCTCTCGATGTCACCCGCGAGTAGCGCCCGACGCGCACCGGCTTCGACCAGCAGCACGCAACTGGCATCGTTGCGATCGAGGTGCAGTTCGGCCGGCGGGTGCAGGAAGGCGAAGCGGACGCCGTCCCATTGCCAGGCCTGGCCCGCAGTGCAGCGGCCGATCGCCCGGTCCGGCAGACTCATGCGATCGCCCGATTCGACGTGGCGTACCGGCAATGCGTCTAGCAGCGATTCGAGGCCGCCGGAGTGATCGAGGTCCGAATGGGACACGATCAGGCGGTCGATGTGCCGGATCCCGGCATGGGCGAAATACGGCAGCACGGTATGCTCGGCAGCACTGCCGCCGCCGCGGTAGGCCGGACCGGTGTCGTAGACGAAGACATGGGATTCGGTGCGGCCGACCACGGCCTGGCCCTGGCCCACGTCGAGCATGGTCAGGACGACGCAGCCGTACGGTGGCGGCGCCGGCCGCCAGGCAAGGAGTCCGATGAATCCCAGCCACGCGAGCGATCGTCCGGGCCAGCGCGCCGGCAGCATGACCCAAAGTACGGGCAACGCGAGGCACAGCAAGCCGGCGCCCGCGAGCCCTGCAACCGGCCGCAATGAAAGCCCGTCGACAGCGCACCATTCCAGGACGGTTTCGAACAGCACGATGCTAGCCGCGCTCAGCTGCAGCAGCACATCGCCGGCAGCAGCGAGCGGTCCATCGAACACGAATCCGAGCAAGGCCAGCGGCACCGTGACCAGGCTGAACAGCGGAACGGCGACGAGGTTGACGGCCGGCGCGACCACGGAGACCTGTGCGAACAGCATCGTCGTGAGCGGGGCCAGTCCGAGCAGCAAGTCGAACTGCATGCCGGCGAGCAACAGCAATCCGGTCGCCGTGCGCCGAGCGAAGCCGGCGCGGCGCGCCGGCGTGCGCCGTGCCACCCACAGGAGCACGCCGACGGCTGCGAACGACAAGTGAAATCCCGGCGACAGCGCTGCGAGCGGATCGAGCAGCAGTATCGCGAGCGCGGCGGCCGCGAGCACGCGCACCATCGCGGATTGCCGCCGGCAAAGCAAGGCCGCGGCTGTGAGGGTCAGCATCACTGCTGAGCGTTGTGCCGGCACCGCAAGTCCGGATACCAGCGCATAGGCGACGGCGCAGGCGAGTGCTCCGACGAGCGCAAGACCTCGAAAATTGCGCGTTCCGCCGGCCAGGCCGAGCAGGCCGGTGAGGAGCGCGTAGGCGCCGGCAGCGGCCATGCCGACATGCAGGCCGGAAATCGCCATCAGGTGGCTGGTACCGGTCGCTGCATAGCGATCCCACTGTTCGTCGCTCAGGAGGTGGCGCGCGCCGACGACCAGGGCGACGAGGACGGCGGCCGCCTCCGGGTTCCGCACCACGCGGCTTGCGCGCTCAACGAATCGCTCGCGCAACGCGGCGATGCCGGTCGCGGTGCCGGAATCCAGCAGCACGTTGCGTGTACCCGTGACGACGTAGCCGGTCGCACCCACGCGGTCGCGGGTGAGCCACTTCTCCGTATCCGGCGTCCCGGGGTTGTGGCTGCCGTGCGGCGGCTTGAGCCTGAGTTCCATGCGCCAGACGTCTCCCAGCCGCGGGGACAAGGGTGCGTCGTACCAGTTCAGGCGCAGACGTGCGGGGACAGCGGCATCGTCCGCGGCCAGCGCGCTGAAACTGAAACCGGCCTCGCTCTGTCGCGGAAAATCGGTGATCCGCAATTCGACCAGGAAGCTGTCACCGGCGTAGGACTCGGGCAGCCGGGAATGGATCACCGAGGCTGTCTGGATGCCGAACAGCAACATCCCGGCGACGCACCACGGCAGGCCGCGCGTGAATCCCGGTGCCAGGTAGCCCGCAAGAAGCAATAGCAGTACGACGGCCGCCGGCAGGATCGGGTGCGCCGCGAATTCGCTCCGGCCGTGCAGGAGGTCGGCGACCGGGGAAAAGCTGCTAAGCTGGGGCAGCAGCATGCCGGCCAGCAGGCACAGGCTCGCGCGCAGCATCAGCGTCAGGCGCGGGTCCGGCAGCAACCTCCAGCAACGACGGATATTCGAGGACGACCGGCCGCGATGCCACGGCGATTCTTCAGGAAGTTCGCGATTAAGCGGCAGCGCATTCGAGACAGCCGCCTGCTGGCGCCGTTTCGCAAGCTGTTACACGAACCGCGCTACTGGGGCATCCGGCGACGGACGGCGGTACCCGCCTTCGCGCTCGGCTTGTTCATCGCCTGGATACCCATCCCCGGCCACCCGTTCTGGGGCACGCTGGCTGCACTGGCTGGCCGGGTCAACATCCCTGTCACGGTTCTGTCCACGTTCATCAGCAATCCCGTGACCATGTACCCGATGTATTACGCGGCCTACCGGCTCGGCCGCGGCCTTCTGGGTACGCCGCCGCTCGCATTCGACTTCGAACCATCGCTCGAATGGCTGACCGAGAAATTCGTCACCATCTGGCAGCCGCTGATGCTCGGTTGCCTGCTGCTCGGCATTGCCAGTGCATTGGTCGGCTATGTCGTGCTGGACTTGCTCTGGCGGGCGTCGCTGCGCGACTACCAGATGCAGAAGCGGTCCCGCCGCGAGGGCGAATCGAGGGACTGACTCGGGTGACCTAGGTGCCGTGCTCGCGGCGCAGGGTCGGCGTTTCCACGAGACACCGGTTTTCCAGCACCAGGACCCGGTCCATGCGTTCGGCGATGACGGGATCGTGGGTGACGACGACGAGGCTGGTGCCGAACTCGCGGTTCAGCTCGAGCATGAGGTCCAGCACATGACGCCCGTTGCCGGCATCCAGATTGCCGGTGGGTTCGTCGGCCAGCACGAGGCTCGGCCGCGTGATGAGCGCGCGCGCGACCGCCGCCCGCTGGCGTTCCCCGCCGGAGAGTTCGCCGGGCTTGTGCGTCAGGCGTTCCCCCAGGCCGACGCGGCCGAGCAACGCGGAGGCCTGCTCGAGTGCAGCAGGCTTCGGCGTGCGCCGGATCAGGAGCGGCATGGCCACGTTCTCGGCCGCGGTGAATTCCGGCAGGAGATGGTGAAACTGGTACACGAATCCGATGTGGCGGTTCCTGAGGTCGCCGCGCCGGACTTCGTTGCCGCCGTGCATGACTTCGCCGGCGATGTACACCTCGCCTTCGTCGGGATCGTCGAGGCCGCCCAAGATCTGCAGCAAGGTCGTCTTGCCGGATCCCGAGGTGCCGACGATCGCCACGCGCTCGGCTGCCGAGACGGCGAAGGTCACGTCGCGCAGCACCTCGAGCACGGTATCGCCCTCGCGAAAGCGCCTCGCGATGCCGCGACACTCGAGCGTCGTGCCCCTCGTTTCAGTCATAGCGCAGCGCCTCCGCCGGCGCGGTGCGTGCCGCCATCCAGGCCGGATAGAGGGTCGAAACGAGCGCCAGCAGCAGCGCAATCGATGCTATGCGCACGACATCTCCTGTTTGCAGTTCGGATGGCAGGTCGCTGATGAAATAGACGTCCGCCGCGAGAAACTTGATGCCCAGGCTCCGCTCGAAGAAACGGACCACGGTTTCGAGGTTGGCCGCGAGCAAGACGCCGCCGGCGACGCCAGCGAGGGTACCGACGATACCGATGATGCTGCCCTGGGTCATGAAAACGCGCACGATGCCCGCGGGGCGTGCGCCGATCGTACGCAGGATTGCGATATCGGACTGCTTGTCCTTCACGACCATTACCAGCGTCGAGACGATGTTGAATGCGGCGACGGCGATGACCAGGAGCAGGATGACGAAGAGTATGGACTTGGTGATCTGGATGGACCGGAAGAAGTTGACGTGCCGGCGCGTCCAGTCGCTGACGAGCACCAGCCGGCCCGTGTCGATGGCGACTTCGCGCACGATTTCCGGAGCCGCGAAGACATCGCTCACCGCGAGCCTCAGTCCGGTGACCGTGTCCGGGCGGCGATAGAGTCGTGCCGCATCGTCGAGATTGACGAACGCCAGGCGCCGGTCGAACTCGTACATGCCGATCCGGTAGATCCCGGCCACGGTGAAGCGTTTCGTCCTCGGCACGATGCCGGCCGGCGTGACGACGCCCTCCGCCAGCGTAACGGTCAGCTTGTCGCCGACCTGCACATCCAGCGCATTCGCCAGTTCGAGGCCCAGTACGATTCCGAACGCGCCGGCAGACAGGCTGCCGAACTCGCCGGACACCATGGCGCCGCCGATACCGGAGACCGCACTCTCCCTCGCAGGGTCGACGCCGCGCAGCTCCGCGCCGCTCAATGCCCCGCCGGCGACCAGGAGCGCCTGGCCATCGATGTACGGCGCACTGCCGAGTACCCGCGGATTCGCGGCGGCCGTTGCGGCGACGGCCTGCCAGTCCGCGAGCCGTCCTTCTGCGCCTTCGATGGAGGCATGCGCGGTCATCGCCAGGAGCCGGTCCTTGAGTTCGCGCTCGAAGCCGTTCACCACCGACAGCACGACGATCAGCACCATGACCGCAATCGCGATGCCGAGCATCGAAATTGCCGAAATCAGCGATACGAAGCGATTGCCGCTCTTCGAGCGGACGTAACGGTTGCCGACCCAGTACTCCCACGCGGCCATCATTCGTACCGCAGCGCAGCGGCCGGGTTGACGAGGGCGGCCCGGCGTGCCGGATACAGTGTCGCAAGAGAGGTCAGGAGGAAGGCCATCAGCGCGATGATGCCGACGTGGCCCCAGTCCAGCCGGGACGGGATCTGCGTCACGTAGTACACGTCGCCCGGCATGATCTGAAAGCCGAACAGCGACTCGAGGAGCGGCACGATGACCGGCACGTTCAGGGCGAGCAGCACGCCGAGCAGCACTCCGATCAGCACGCCCGCCCAGCCGATGACCGCGCCTTGCACGAAGAACACGCGCACTATGCCGCCTGGCTGCATGCCGAGCGTGCGCAACACGGCGATGTCGGTGGTCTTGTCCGTCACGACCATCACCAGGCTCGCAACGATATTGAACGCGGCAACGCCGATGATTAGAGACAACAGCAATGACATCATCATCTTCTCGAGACGGATCGCGCGGAAGTAGCTCTCGTTCTCCACCGTCCAGTCGCTCGTGACCGTGCCGGGAATTCGTGCGCGCAGCTGCGCCGCGAGCATCGGGGCCGCCATGACGTCTGCCGCGCGAAACCGGACGGCGTCGACGGCATCGCCGAGTCCCATGACGTGGGCCGCGTCCGCGACGTTGACGAGCGCGAGCCCTTCGTCGAGTTCCGCGAGCCCCGCCTCGAACACGCCGCGCATGACGAAACGCTCGAGGACCGGCTCCATCGTGCCGTCCCCTACCGGGCGCGGAATCAGCAACACCACGCCGTCGCCCACGCGCGCGCCGACGTCATAGGCAAGCAGACGGCCGAGGATGATGGCTCGGCCGCCGGGCGTCAGCGCTTCGAGCCGGCCCTCGACCATGTTGATGCTGTTGCCTGACAGGCGCTGTTCCGCCGCGGGATCCACGCCCTGCACCAGCACGGCTTCGAGTTCGCGATCAGACTGCAGCATGCCTTCCATGCTGACCACCGGTGCCGCGGCGACCACGCCAGGCTCGTTTTCGACCTTGGCCGCGAGCGCGCGCCAGTCCGCGACCGGGCCGCCGGCCATCCCCACGGACCCGTGCGCCGACATGCTGAGCAGGCGGCTGCGCAGTTCCGCCTCGAAGCCGTTCATTACCGACAGGATCACGATCAGCGCCGCGACGCCGAGCGCGATACCGAGCAGTGAGATCAGCGTGATGAAGGAGACGAAGCGGGTGCGTCGCTTTGCGCGCAGGTAGCGCAAACCGACGAACAATTCATGGGCCTTGATCATCGGCAGGCATTAAACCATAGAATCGCCACAGGAATCGGTGGCGATCGGGTCGGGGATTCTGTGACGGGCATCACGCGACACTGCGTGCACGCGGTGTAAAAACCGGTTTGTACAAGTGATTTTCGAATCGGCCGCGCCGGCGCGGCGCACGGAACCGGAGACAAACCATGCCGAATCACTCAAAGCTCAAGCCGACACTCGCGTTGCTGGCCCTGGCGGGCATTGCGGGTCCGGCCGCGTTCGCAGAGACCCTGGACATGACTGGCACCGACCGTGCCGCGCACGACGGCCGTCCCGAGTCCGGGATGACCGAGGCGAGCGTCGAGGCCACCTGGGGCTCGCCGGTCAACAAGGTCGCCCCGGTCGGCGATCCCCCGATCGCGCGCTGGGAATACCCGGAGTTCATCGTCTATTTCGAGTACGACCGCGTCGTTCACGCGGTACTGAAACGCTAGGCCCCGAAGCGCCCGAGCGGCGCGCACGAATCGCACCGCCCGGGCCGCCTGGCCCGGGCTTTTTTGCGTCCGGCGTGCACGTCCCGGGGGCAGCTCATATAATCCCCGGCCGCCCGTCACCCGCCCCTCGCCGTGGCCGAACCGCAAGTCAGCAGGCAGTCCTTACTTCTACCGCGTTCGGCCATCCCGCCGGATCCCGGTCAGGCCGTGGCCTGGGGTCGCCTGACCGGTGCCGGCGCGGCGCTCGCGATGAGCGAAGCCGGCGCAGCCTTCGACCGGCCCGTCTGTGTATTCGCCGAGGATCCGCGGCAGGCTGAACGACTTGAAGCGGAGATTCGCTTCTTCGCCGGCGGAGCCTACGACGTATTGCACTTTGCCGAGTGGGAAACGCTGCCCTGGGATAGCTTTTCGCCACACCAGGACATCATTTCGCAACGACTGGCGGTGCTCGCGCGCCTGCCGACACTCGAGCGGGGTGTGCTGGTCGCGTCGGCACAGACGCTGTTGCAGCGCCTGCCTCCCGTCGGGTACGTGGCAGCCCGCTCGCTGGCGCTCGTGCAAGGCCAGCGCCTGGCACGCGAGGGATTCGTCGACACGCTCACAGCGGCGGCCTACGTCCGCGTACCGCAGGTCCGCGAGCACGGAGAATTCGCCGTCCGTGGCTCGCTGATCGACGTGTTCCCGATGGGCGCGGGCGAACCGGTGCGCATCGATTTCTTCGACGATGAAATCGAATCCCTCCGGCAGTTCTCGCCCGACACGCAGCTCTCCGGCGACACGCTGGACGCCGTGCGCCTGTTGCCGGCCCGCGAAGTACCGCTCGACGCCGCCGACGTCCAGGCATTCCGCAGCCGTTACCGGGAACGATTCGAAGGCCAGCCCGGCAAGTCACGCGTGTACCGCGAGATCTCGGAAGGCATCGCCCACGGCGGAATCGAGTACTACCTGCCCCTGTTCTTCGACACGACCGGCAACCTGCTCGACTACCTGCCGAAGAACGCCGCGGTATGCACACCGGATGGCCTCGAGGGTGTCCTGGCCGGCGCCTGGCAGGAGATCGGCGAACGACAGTCGCTCTGCAGCCTCGATCCCGAGCGGCCGATCCTCGGCGCGGAAGAAACCTTCTTCTCACCCGGCGAGGCGGGCGCACGCCTTGCCGCCCACGCCCGGATCCGGTATTCGGCGCAAACGGTCGCCGAGCTGCCGGGACAGCTGAACCTGGCCGCCCGCATGGTCCCGCCGCTCAGGATCGAAGCCCATCACGAGAATGCCGCCGGTGCACTGCAGGCCTTCGTCGCGGATTTCCCCGGCCGCATCCTGTTCACCGCGGAGTCGGCCGGGCACCGCGAGCAGGTCGTGGAGCTGCTCGCGGGGCGCGGCCTCGACCCGGGCCGCGTGGCCGGCTGGCACGATTGGCTGGCGGCCGCTCGCCGGATCGGCGTGACGATCGCGCCGCTGGACACCGGTGTCGTCCTGCCGGAAGCGAGCCTGGCGCTCGTCACCGAGCAACAGCTGTTCGGCGAGCGGCCGCGCACCCGGCGACGGCGCCGCGGCAGCGACCGTGATCCGGAAGCCATCATCCGGCAGCTTAATGATCTCGCCCCGGGTGCGCCGGTGGTGCACGTGGAGTACGGCGTCGGCCGCTACCGCGGCCTCACGACCCTGGAGGCCGGCGGCATCCCCGGGGAATTCCTGCAACTCGAGTATGCCGACGGTGACAAGCTCTATGTCCCCGTGCACGCACTGGAACTGATTTCGCGCTACTCCGGGGCGTCACCGGAAACCGCGCCCCTGCACCGGCTGGGCAGCGACCAGTGGGCGAAGGCGCGCCAGCGCGCGGCAGGCAAAGTGCGCGACGTTGCTGCCGAACTCCTCGACGTCTATGCGCGCCGCGCGGCTCGACCGGGGCATCCGTTCAGCTGGCCGCAGGCCGAGTACCGTGCATTCGAAAGCGGCTTTCCCTTCGAACTGACGGAAGATCAGGCCACCACGATCGCGGACGTGCTCGCCGATCTCGCGTCGGACCGGCCGATGGACCGCCTGGTTTGCGGCGACGTCGGGTTCGGCAAGACCGAGGTCGCGCTGCGCGCGACATTTGCCGCCGTGCACGGCGGCAAGCAGGTCGCGATCCTGGTGCCGACCACCCTGCTCGCGCAGCAGCACGGCGAAACCTTTCGCGACCGCTTCGCGGACTGGCCCGTTCGCGTGGAGGTACTTTCGCGCTTCCAGTCGGCAGCCAAAGTACGGGAGATCGTCGCCGGCATGCGCGCCGGCGCTGTCGACGTCGTCATCGGCACGCATCGCCTGCTGCAACACACGAAGGATTTCCGCGAAGTCGGGCTCGTGATCGTCGACGAGGAACATCGCTTCGGCGTACGCCACAAGGAAAGCATCAAGTCCCTGCGGAGCGACGTGGACGTACTGACGCTGACTGCCACGCCCATTCCTCGCACACTGAACATGACGCTAGGCGGGATGCGTGACATGTCGCTGATCACGACACCGCCGGCCGAACGGCTGGCGATCAAGACCTTTGTCAGCGAATGGAACGACGTGGTCGTGCGCGAAGCGTGCCTGCGGGAAATCAAGCGCGGCGGCCAGGTTTATTGCATACACAATCGCATCGAGGACATCGAGCGGCTCCGGCAGAAACTCGAGACACTGGTACCCGAAGCAAGCATCCGCGTCGGTCACGGACAAATGCCGGAACGCGAACTCGAACAGGTCATGTTCGACTTCTATCACCGCCGATTCAACCTGCTTCTTTGCACGACGATCGTGGAAAGCGGCATTGACGTGCCGACGGCGAACACGATCATCATCAATCATGCCGACCAGTACGGGCTGGCACAGCTGCACCAGCTGCGCGGTCGCGTCGGCCGTTCACACCATCGCGCCTATGCCTACCTGATCGCGCCGCCGAAGGCGCAGATGAGTGCCGATGCGATCAAGCGGCTGGAAGCGATCGATTCGCTGGAAGACCTGGGCGCGGGCTTCACTCTGGCGACCCATGACCTCGAGATCCGCGGTGCCGGCGAACTGCTCGGCGACGAACAGAGCGGCCAGATCCAGGAAGTCGGCTTCTCGCTGTACATGGACATGCTCGGGCGCGCCGTCGAATCCCTGCGTGCGGGGCGCGAACCGGATCTCGACGCGCCGTTCGATGCCGGCGTCGACATCAACCTGCATGTGCCGGCGCTGCTGCCCGCCGATTATGTCCCGGACGTCCACCTGCGGCTCATTCTCTACAAGCGCATCTCGACCTGCCGTGACGAAGAGGCCCTGCGCGACCTGGCAGTCGAACTGATCGACCGCTTCGGCCTGCTGCCGCCGGCCGCCCGCAACCTGCTGCGCATCGCTGCGCTCAAGCAGCATTCCGGGGCGTTGGGCATCGCCAAGATCGACGCAGCCGATGCCGGCGGGTTCCTGGTCTTCGGCGAGGACAGCCGCATCGACCCTGTCGCGCTCGTGCAATTGGTGCAGAATAAGAGCCGGGCCTATCGGCTGCAGGGTTCGCACCGCCTGCAGTTCCGGCTCGACCTGTCCGATATCGAGAATCGCTTTGCCACCGTCGAATCGCTGCTGACGACCCTGGGCCAGGAAACATGAGAATCTGCCTGCTCTTTTTGATCCTTGTCGCACTGGCGCCGGCCGTAGCAACAGCGCAAAGCACGCCGGACAGCGGCGACGAGGAGACGGCGCGCCGCTACGCGGTCGAGATAATCATCTTTGCCTCCAAGGATCCCGACTCGGTCGGCAGCGAGGTCTTCGTACCTCCCCTCCTCGAGGACGAGGTCGCCGTCGCCGAGTTCGGTGATGCTGCGGCACTGCCGGCGGCGACCGGCACGGAGGATGCCTCCAGCGAGCTTGCTTACCGGATACTGACACCTGACGAATACGCGCTGTCCGAAACCTGGGGCATGCTGTCCAGGCTGCAGGCCTACGAGCCGCTGATGCATTTCGGCTGGGTGCAGGACGCATTGCCGCAGGCCACGGCACGCGCGCTCATGCTCGATCGCTTCGGCACTCCGCCGGAGGGCCTGGCCGGCAGCGTGTCGCTCGCGCTGAGCCGCTACCTGCACCTCGCTGTCGACCTCACGCTCGCGGCGGATGTGTCCGCCGCGCCGATGCAGCCGGCGGTGCCCCGCGATCCGGCAGGATCGGCGGGAACGAAAACCGACGATGCGTTCGCGCGCCAACGCCACGCACCGCTGCACTACAGCATCAAGGACACCCGGATCATGAAGAGCGGTGACACGCGCTATTTCGACCATCCGTATTTCGGCGTGATCGCGCGCGTCACCCGCGCCGACGAAACCGACGCGACGCTCAGCCGGCGCTAGCCGCTTCCTCGGCCGCGGCCAGCATACGCGAGAGGAACAACGCGGCCGAATCCTGACCGTTGCCCGCTTCGGCGGTGGCCAGCAGATGTGAAACCGTAACGAAGCGAGCAACGCTCGAGCGCGGATGATGCAATCCGAGATCCCGCACCGTGGTCGCGATCTGGGTCGCAAATTCCTCCACGGCGTCGCGGTCCGACGAGTGCGAGAGTACGACCAGCCGCGCGCCGTCGAGGCGACCGACGACGTCGCTCGCGCGCCGCAGGCAGCGGCGGATTGCCTGCCCCACGCGGCGCAGGCACGAGTCTGCGGCATGCTTGCCGAATACGTCGACGTAGGCGGCAAAGTCGTCGAGCTCGAACAGCACCAGCACCAGCGATCCGCGCTGCCGGGCCGCGATAGCCCAGTCGTGTTCGAGCACGTCGCGGAACGCGCGTTCGTTCAGGAGCCCGGTTACGGCATCCTCGCGAGTCAGGTCGCGGATCCGGCGCTTGGCATTGAGCAGGGCGTGCTGGGTCTCCTGGTCCGCGGCGCCGCGGCCCGCCGCAGCGCCGCGAAAGTACAGTGCCGCATGACGCGCGCGCAACTCGCCGGGCACCGGCAGCGGTTTCAGCGTCAACACAAAGTCGAGGCCCGCGATTTCCACCGGGTAGCTCGTTTCGTGCCGTTGCCGGAGGGACTCGGCAACCTCCAGCGCCTGGTCCCGGCCGACGAGGGCTTCGACCACGTCCGCGACGGGCCGCCCGGGCGTCCCGTCGCCGCCGAGTTCGCCGAAGGCCCGGTTCGCGAGACGTACAGGCCAGTCGGAATGATCCAGATCGACGAGCAGAACGGCTTCATGGCTTGCACCGATGAGCTGCTCCAGCACGTCCCCGTTGATGTCGCTCATGTCCTGCCCCGCCCCGCGCTCATGATTGCCCAGTCCGGCCGTTCACGCCATCGAGGAACGCGGCCAGAACGGTCAGTGCCGCGGCGCGTACCGCGGCCGAGTTCAGGGCGACGTCCGCATGGATCGGCCCGCCGCCGCGACCGGCCGCGGCATTCACCGCCAGCGCCAGGCAGGCATAGTCGATGCCGAGTTCGGCGGCGAGTGCGGCCTCGGGCAACGCGGTCATGCCGACGAGATCGGCGCCGTCGCGTTCGAGACGGTCGATTTCCGCCGCCGTTTCGAGGCGCGGTCCCTGTACGACGGCATAGACCCCGCCGTCGGCGCAGGCCACGCCCGAGCGCCGGGCCGCGGACAGCAAGTCCGCACGCAGGCCGGGCGCGAAAGGTTCCGTGAATTCGATGTGGCGGAGGCCGTCCGCCCCGCCGTCGAAATAGCTGCTCGCCCTGCCCCAGGTGTAATCGAGAAGCTGGCGGGGCACAGCCAGCTGGCCCGGACGGCAGATGGCCGTGATCACGCCCACCGTGTTGAGCGCGACGATGCGCCGGACCCCCTGCTCGTGCAGGCGCGCGATATTCGCGCGGTAGTTGATCCTGTGGGCGGGAATGTCGTGGTGCAATCCATGGCGCGGCAGCACCCAGGCGCTACCGCCACCCAGGTCGACGCGCGCCGGCGCGGCCGAGGCATCGCCCCAACGCGTCGCGATCCCGCCTGCAGGCGCGCCCGCCAACGCCCCGGCCAGACCCGAGCCCGTGATGATGCCGGTCCCTTCAGGCATCCAGCTCGAGCTCCGGCGGCCGACTCCAGCGTTCGAGGTCCGTTTTCGCGAGCTGCCACTCGTCGCTCGCGAGGAGCGACTCGCGCAGCACCTGGCCGGTGCCATGCAGGCGCGCGAGCCGGACAAGCGACAAGGGATTCGAATACTGGCGCAACGCGTAAACGGCCGCCGCCGCGCCCGGGCGGTCGTTGCAGACGAGCACCATGTCGCAGCCGGCGTCCAGCGCGCGCTGCGCACGCTCGGGCTTGCTGCCGTACGGTTCCGTCGCCTTCATGGACAAGTCGTCGGAGAACACCGCACCGTCGAAGCCCAGCCGGCCGCGCAGCTCGCGCTGTATCCAGTAGCTCGAGAATCCGGCAGGCGTCGGGTCGATCTCGTGATAGATGACATGGGCGGTCATCACGCCGGCGATGGCGCGACCGGAGATCAGCCGTTCGTAAGGCCGCATGTCGTCGAGCAGGTCACCGTATTCGCGGCGGTCGACCGGGAGTCGCAAATGCGAATCCGCGGCGACGCCGCCGTGGCCTGGAAAGTGCTTGGCCACGGCACCCATGCCTGCGCTGCGCATGCCGCGTGCGAATGCCGTCGCCAGTTCGGCCACCGTCTCCGGCGACCGGCCAAAGGCGCGATCGCCGATCACTTCACTTTCCCCGAAGTCCAGATCCACGCAGGGGGCGAAGGTCAGGTCGATGCCGACCGAACGCAATTCCGATGCGATCAGCCAGCCCGCCCGCCGCGCGAGCGCGATTGCTTCTTCGGGCGCATCCGGGAACTGCTTCCCGATGACGCGCATCGGCGGAATGGCCGTGAAGCCATCGCGGAAACGCTGCACCCGTCCGCCTTCGTGATCGACGGCGACGATCAGCGGCGGACTCCGCAGCGCGCGAATCTCTTCGACGAGGTCGACGACCTGTGCGGGCGACCGGTAGTTGCGGCTGAACAGGATGACTCCGCCGACCGCGGGCTCACGCAACAGGTCGCGATCGGCTGGCGTCAGGCTGCTGCCGTCGATATCGAGCATGACCGGTCCGAGAGACATACGCTGACGATAAGAAGATTCTTAGGAAAACTCAATAAATAGCTGTTCTATTTGGTGAAAATTGCGACGGACTCGACATGTGCGGTATGCGGGAACAGGTCGATGATGCCGGCGGCCTCGAGCCGGAACCCCAGCTCGTGCACCAGCACCCCGGCATCGCGTGCCAGGGTTCCGGGATGACAGGAGACATACACCACACGCCGCGCGCCAGTCCGTCCCAGCCGGGCCACGACCTCGGCGGCACCGTTGCGCGACGGGTCGAGCAGGACGGCATCCCAGCCGGCGCACAGCCAGTCCTCCCGCCCGTCGATGCGGGACAGGTCGACGGTGCGGAACTCCGCGTTGGCGATGTCGTTGCGCTCGGCATTCGCCCGCGCCCGCAGCACCAGGCTCTGTTCGCCTTCGATCCCGAGCACCGCGCCGCTCACGCGTGCAAGCGGCAGTGAGAAATTGCCGATGCCGCAATAGAGGTCGAGCACCCGATCGTCCGGGCGCACTGCGAGCAGCTCGATCGTCTGTCGCACCATCGCCCGGTTCACGGCGCCGTTCACCTGGACGAAGTCGGTCGGCCCGAACGCGATGCTGACATCGAATTCCGGCAGCGCGTAGGTGAGCGGTGCGGGATCATCCGGCGCAAGTGCGACCAGCGACTCGAGCCCGCCCGGCTGCAGCCAGACTTGCACGTCGTAATTGCGGGCGAAGTCGGTGAGCCGTGCGCGGTCGGCCTCGTTCGGCTGGTCGAGGACCCGGAACACCAGCGCGGTGGCGGCATCGGCCATTGCCACCTCGATCTGCGGCACACGGCTGCGGATCGACAGGCCACCGATCAGCTCGCTCAGCGGGCCCATCCACGCGCCGGCTGGTTCGGCGAGGACCTCGCAGCGCAGCATGTCGGTGACATAGGGAGCATGCAGCTCGCGAAATCCGACCAGCACACGTCCCTTGTTCGTCACATCCTTGACCGCAAGCCGGGCGCGGCGGCGGTATTGCCAATCGGCGCCGGCCAGCGGCTCGAGCCATCGCGCCGGCGTGACGCGACCGATCCGGCCCAGGCTGTCGGCCAGCGAGCGAAACTTGATGGCGCGTTGCTCCCCAGGGCTGACGTGCTGCAGCGAGCAGCCGCCGCAGCGACCATAGACGGCACAACGTGCCTCGACCCGGTCTGGCGACGCCTCGAGGATCTCGAGCAATTCCGCTTCGTCGTAATTGCGCCGTTGTTTGCGGCGGAGAAAGCGCACTCGCTCGCCTGCCAGCGCCCCGGCGACGAACACCTTCTTGCCGCTGCCGGTGACGATGCCCCGCCCTTCGTGCGTCACGCCCCCGATCTGGCCGGTCTCGGGCTCCGGCCGGCGCTGCCGACCCATGACCTAGGCGTCCCGCCAGGCTGCGAGGAACTCGTCGAAGTGCGGCTGGCCCGCAGCCGCGAGCGTCGCACGCACGAGTGTGAGTTCACGCGCGAGCCCGGCATCGTCGAGCCGTCCGCGCAGGTGCTCGAAGCGCAGGTACACGAGCCACGTGTTGACGACATCGGTCTCGCAGTAGTTGCGGATTGCCGCGAGCCCGCCGGCGAGCCATGTCGGCCAGACCAGGTCACCGCTCATGCCGAGCTTTCCGGGGAAGCCAAGCAGCACGGCGATCTCGTCCAGCTTCGCGAATGCTCGATTGTTGTAGTTCGCGAGCACGTCCATCAGGTCGGTGTGCCGCCAGTGATAGCGGTTGACGTAGTTGTTCCATTTGAAGTCGCGGTCGTTCTCGCCGGTTTCCCAGTAGCGCGGCGCCCGCACCCGGTGCTTCAGGGCCCGGTAGTGCAGCACCGGCAGGTCGAAGCCGCCACCGTTCCAGGACACGAGGTCCGGCGTATAGCGCTCGATGCCATCGAAGAACCGGCGCACGAGTTCATCCTCGCCCGACGCCTCGTCGCCGAGACTCCAGACCCGGAACGTGTCGCCGGTGCGCAAAGCAACCGAAATCGCCACGACGCGGTGCAGGTGCAAAGGCAGGAATTCGCTGCCGGTTGCCTGCAGGCGCCGGAAGGTCATCGCGGTCGCGACGTCCTCGTCGCCGAGCCCGTCCAGCCCGAGCAGCCGCCGGCCGAGTTCGACGTCCGGGATGGTTTCGATGTCGAAAGAAAAGCAGTGCATGCTTCAGCTCTTGCCGGGCGCCCGCTCGACCACGGCGAAGGCGATGACGAGGCCGGCATCGTCCGTGAGACTCACGTGCGCAGGCCCGGCGCCGAGTTCGTCCAGAACCCGATGCCCGCGTTCCGAGAACACCACCAGTGGTCGGCCGCGAGGATCGTTCGTGATGCCGACGTCGCGAATCCACATGCCGTGAGCGAAGCCCGTACCCATGGCCTTGACCGTCGCTTCCTTGCCGGCGAAGCGCATTGCGAGGAAGCGCACGGGCTGCCGGCTCCTGCGAAAGAGTGCGAGTTCGGCGGGCATCAGCAGCCGTTCCGTGAAATGCGCGCCGAAGCGCTCCCAGGTGGCCTGGATGCGGGCGAGTTCGACGACGTCGGTTCCCACGCCGAAGATCATGCCGGTGTTGCGCCGGCGGCGACCGGTGGCTCAGGCACCGCGGGCCTCCAGCATGCGCCTCTTCATTTCCGAAACCGCCACGGCCAGCCCGTCGAACAGGGCGCGGGCCACGATCGAATGACCGATGTTCAGTTCCACGATCTCGGGAATGCATGCAATCGCCGCCACGTTGTCGTAGTGCAGTCCATGGCCGGCATTCACGACGAGACCCAGCTCGTCGCCGCGACCGGCGGCCTGGCGGATGCGACCGAGTTCCGCGTCGCGTCCCGCGCCTGTCGCGTCCGCATACGCGCCCGTATGCAACTCGACGACCGGCGCGCCGACCGCCCTGGCCGCATCCAGCTGCCGGGCTTCGGGATCGATGAACAGCGACACGCGGATGCCAGCGGCGGCGAGACGCAGGACCGCCTCCTGCACGCGCGCGCGCTGGCCGGCAACGTCGAGTCCGCCTTCGGTCGTCAGTTCCTCGCGCTTTTCCGGCACCAGGCAGACATCGCTCGGACGCGTGCGCACGGCGATCGTCAGCATCTCGTCGGTCAACGCGCATTCCAGGTTCATACGCGTCGTCAGGCACTCGCGGATCTCCTCGAGATCGTGATCCTGAATGTGGCGTCGGTCCTCGCGCAGGTGCACGGTGATGCTGTCGGCACCCGCGCGCTCCGCCAGCGGCACCGCGTCCGCGGGTCGCGGATAGCTGGTCCCGCGCGCCCGGCGCACTGTCGCGATATGGTCGATATTGACGCCGAGTTGCAGGCCACGCCCGCTCACGCTGTGTCTCCCAGGGTTTCGCCGGCGCCCGCCGGACCGGTCATTCTAGCGCGAGCACGGTGAAGGTCGACCAGCACTTTGCGACTCTTGAGTTCGCGGCCGCCGAGATGGTGGGCGACCAGCGTACGCAGGAGACGGTTCGCCGCCTGCAGGATTTCCGGGACATCGAAGCGGCGCGCGCCGATGCCCAACAGGAGTTCGCCGCTGAAAACCATGTCGCCGTCCTGCCGCTTGACCGGAACCGGGCCCTCGTCGAGTCGATATTCGTACCAGGTACCGGCGCTGACCCTTTCGTGTGACGTCGATTCGATGTCGACGAGCGCCGCGTACCCGAGCAGGCGGAGCAGTTCCAGTTCAAAAGTCCGGAGCACAACAGCCGGCACGGCGGCGCGGCCGAGCGCAGCAATGGTCTGCCGGTACGTCGCATAGACCTCGGGTTGCGGATCGTGACGGTGCAGGAGGAACAGCAGCAGTTCGTTCACGTAGAAACCGGACAGCAGCGCATCGCCCTCCAGCGCCAGCGGCTGCCCGTCAAGTTCCGCACCCGTGAGCGTGCCGAGGTCGCCGCGCAGGTACCACGACATGCGCAACGGCAGGAACGGGCGCAGCAAGCCTTTGAGGCGCGAGCGGGACGAACGCGCGCCGCGCGCGACCAGCGTGAGCTTACCGTGGTCCTGCACCAGTACGTCGAGCAACAGACTCGTATCGCGAAACGGGCGGTGCTGCAAGATGAATCCCGGCTCGAGGTGAACGCGCTTCCGCTCGGTGCTCATGCTGGCGGCGGCCTACAACGGGTCATAGCCGAACGCGCGCAGGTCGGCCTCGTTGTCGGCCCAGTTGTCCCGGACCCTCACCCAGAGAGTCAGGTGCACCGGCGTGTTGAGCCGGTCACGTAACTCCAGGCGGGCCGCGCGACCCGCCTGCTTGAGTTGCCGACCGCCCTTGCCGACGACCATGCCCTTCTGGCTGTCGCGTTCGACCCAGATCACGGCGTCGATCTCCAGACCGCTCGTGCCCGATGCGTAGCGTTCGACCTGGACACTGAGCCCGTAAGGCAGCTCCTGGTGCAGCATCGTCATCAGCTTCTCGCGGATGATCTCCGCCGCGTGAAACTCCGGGCCGCGATCGCTCATCATCTCCTCCGGAAACAGCGGCGGGGACTCCGGCAGGTAACGCGCAATCAGCGGGCGCAGCGTCGCAAGGTTGGTGCCGCGCGTCGCCGACACGGGCACGAGTTCCGCGAATTTGAAACGGGACGACAGGTCTGCAAGTGCCTCCAGCATCCGCTCGCGCGGACGCAGCCTGTCCATCTTGTTGAGCACTGCGATCGTGGGCACCGGGCGATCGGACAAGCGCATCAAAACGTCGGCGTCTTCGCCGGTCCAGCGACCGGCTTCGACGACGAACAGAGCGAGATCGGCGTCCGCCAGCGCGTTCATCGCGGTGCGGTTCATCAGCCGGTTCATCGCCTTGCCGCCGGCACGGTGCAGGCCTGGCGTGTCGACGAAGATCACCTGCGCGTCAGGTCCCGTCGCGATGCCGAGCACGCGATGCCGGGTCGTCTGCGGCTTGGCCGTCACGATGCTGACCTTGGCGCCGACCAGTGCGTTGATCAGCGTCGACTTGCCGACGTTCGGGCGGCCAACGACCGCGGCGAAACCGCAGCGGAACGCAGGCTCAGTCACCGGCACCCTCGCTCAAGGCCACCAGCATCCGCGACGCGGCATCTTGCTCGGCGCTGCGCCGCGACGGTCCGCTGCCCGGCGTCGGCACGGCATGCCCCTCGATGCGGCACAGGACTTCGATTACCTGCCGGTGCGCCTTGCCCGTCACGGCGACCAGCTCGTACTCCGGTAACGCCAGTCCCCGGGACTGGAGCCATTCCTGCAGGCACGTCTTCGGATCGCGCAGCGCCTGCGGATCCGGCAGCTCGCACAGCCGTGCACCCAGCGCACGTCCGACGATGGCGCGGGTGACGGCGAAGTCCGCGTCCAGGTAGACGGCGCCAAACAGCGCCTCAACTGCGCCGGCGAGTATCGATTCGCGGTGGTGTCCGCCGGTTTTTTTCTCGCCGCTGCCGAGGACCAGGAACTTGCCGATCCCGAGTTCGACCGCCACTTCCGCCAGCGTCCGGTCGCGCACGATCGAAGCCCGGAGCCGGGTCAGGTCAGCTTCGTCGGCGAACGGCTTGGCACGGAACACGGCCTCCGCAACGACGACGTTGAGCACTGCGTCCCCCAGGAATTCCAGGCGCTCGTTACTGGGCCCGGCCGCGCTCCTGTGCGTGAGCGCCTGCGCGAGCAGTACGGGATTTTCGAACTGATAGTCGAGAGTCGCCTTCAGCCAGGCCGCGGCTTTGTCCAATGTATCGCTCTGTTTCACTTGTCGGGCATCCGTCGGACCGTGCGCCGACGGAGGCCTTTTCCGGGTCTGCCAGCGCCGTCCGGCGCCCTTGACCGGCTAGCGGCGTACGAGCGCTGTCTTGTTGAAGTGCACCGTGAAGGAGACGTTGGCAATGAACGGCGCCGAGTGGTCGTACTTGGCGACGACTTCAAAACCGCTGTCGACCGCATTGACGTCGACATTACGAGCCGTAATCTCGGAGACGCTTTCGATGTCGAAGCGTCGCGCGATCGAACTGCGGATGGCCGCGCGCGAAGCATTCTGACCGTCGAACTCCGACTGTACGCCGTTGACGACGCCGGCGACTTTCATGTAATTCAGATAGACAGGCGACAAACGAATGCCGGCGAATGCGAACAGGCCCACGAAGACGATGAGTATCAGCAGACCCAGCGTAGTCATGCCCGCTTCGCGTCGAAGACTGAATCGATTCACCAGGCGTTTCATTGCTCCCGAACTCCGGAATTACGCGGCTCCACGGCCAGCACCGCACAGGCTAGTCCAATTCTAGCGGCCAAATAGTGACTGAGACCACACTATTCTATCTTGCTGCCGATGCGCCTCCAGTCCGGCCAGCTGAAGCCCTCGATGTGCATCCAGATACGGCTCGCTTCACCCACCAGGTTCGGTTCGGGCACCGGGCCGACTTGTGGAAACCGGCTGTCGGTGCTGTTGTCGCGGTTGTCGCCCATCATGAAATAGTGCCCGTCGGGTACGACGTAGCGACCGTTTTCGCGCGAGCCTGGAACCAGGGTTTTGATCTTGTGTAGCCGGTCGAACAGCTGTTCTTCATGTATAAGCCCGGCTTCGGTGCCCGAACCGACCGGCGGATCGACGCGCATCGTCTCGCCATTGACCGTCAGGCGATGACCCCGGTATTCGATCACGTCCCCCGGCAAGCCGACGACGCGTTTGATGTAGTGAATACTCGGATCTGCGGGCAGGCGAAATACGACGACGTCGCCACGCTTCGGAGAGCCGGTGTCGATGATCTTGGTTTCGGTGACCGGCAGGCGCAGCCCGTAGGCGTACTTCTTCACGAAGATGAAGTCACCGGCCTCCAGGGTGGGTTCCATCGATCCGGACGGGATGCGGAACGGCTCGAACACGAACGACCGGATCACCAGTACGAACAGAAGCACCGGGAAAAACGACTGGCAGTATTCAACCACCGTCTGCCGCGCCGGGGACGCCTTCTTCCAGCGGTCGGCACGCTGCCAGTAGAACTTGTTGATCGCGACGACGATTCCGCTGAACAGCGTCAGCAACGTCAGGATCAGTGCCAGGTTGTTGCTCAAGACAGCCTCACTCTCTATTTTTCCACACGCAACACGGCCAGGAAGGCCTCCTGCGGGATCTCGACGGAGCCGACCTGTTTCATGCGCCGCTTGCCGGCCTTCTGCTTCTCGAGCAGTTTGCGTTTGCGCGTCACGTCGCCGCCGTAACACTTGGCGGTCACGTTCTTGCGCAGGGCCTTGACAGTGCTGCGCGCGATGACCTGGCTGCCGATTGCAGCCTGGATTGCGACATCGAACATCTGCCGCGGAATGAGCTCGCGCATCCGGTCCACGAGATCGCGACCGCGCGACTGCGACTTGTCCCGGTGCACGATCACGGACAGCGCATCGACACGCTCCTTGTTGATGAGCACGTCCAGCCGGACCACGTTCGCGGGGTCGAAGCGCAGGAATCGATAGTCGAAGGACGCGAAACCGCGACTCACCGACTTCAGCCGGTCGAAGAAGTCCAGCACGACTTCCGCCAGCGGCATTTCGTATTCCAGCGCCACTTGTTTGCCGAGGTAACGCATTTGTTTCTGGACACCGCGTTTCTCGATGCACAGCTTGATCACGTTGCCGACATAGGTTTCCGGCACGAGTATGCTCGCCTCGATGACCGGCTCGCGGAGTTCCGCGATCTCGTTGGGCGGTGGAAGGCGCGCCGGGTTGTCGACCAGAACGACGTCGCCCGCGCTGCTGACGACCTCGTAGATCACCGTCGGAGCCGTCGTGATCAACTCCATGTCGTATTCCCGTTCCAGTCGCTCCTGGACGATTTCCATGTGCAGCATCCCGAGGAAGCCACAGCGAAAGCCGAAACCGAGTGCCGCGGATGTCTCGGGTTCGAAGTGCAGCGCGGCATCGTTGAGCCTGAGCTTCTGCAGCGCCTCGCGGAAGTCCTCGTAGTCGTCCGAGCGGATCGGGAACAGACCGGCAAATACACGCGGCTGCACCTGCTTGAATCCCGGCAGCGGTTTGGAGCAGGGATTCTTCGTCAGGGTGAGCGTGTCGCCAACCGGTGCGCCGTAGATATCCTTGATGCCTGCAATGACGAACCCGACTTCGCCGGTCGCGAGTTGCTCGCGGTCCTGCATCTTCGGCGTAAAACTGCCGACGCGGTCGGCGTTGTAGCTGTCGCCGGTGGACATTACCTTGAATTTCGCGCCCTTCGGCAGGTTTCCATTCACGATTCGCACCAGTGACACCACACCCACATAGTTGTCGAACCAGGAATCGATGATCAGTGCCTGCAGCGGCGCGTCCGGGTCACCTGACGGCGCCGGTATGTGCGCCACCAGCGCTTCCAGCAGGTCCGGCACACCGAAACCTGTTTTTGCGCTGACCCTGACTGCGTCGCGTGCCGCGATGCCGATCACGTCTTCGATCTCGGCCGCTACCGCGTCGGGATCGGCGGCCGGCAGGTCGATCTTGTTGAGAACCGGCAGCACTTCGAGGCCCTGGTCGATTGCCGTATTGCAATTCGCGACGCTCTGAGCTTCGACGCCCTGGGCGGCGTCGACCACCAGCAGCGCGCCTTCGCAGGCTGCCAGGGAGCGCGACACCTCATAGGAAAAGTCCACATGCCCGGGCGTATCGATGAAATTCAGCTGATAGCTGTGCCCGTCGCGCGCCACGTAATTGAGCGAAACGCTTTGCGCCTTGATCGTGATGCCGCGCTCCCGCTCGATGTCCATGGAATCGAGCACCTGTTCGGCCATCTCGCGTTCGGCAAGCCCGCCGCATATCTGTATGAAGCGGTCGGCCAGGGTCGATTTGCCATGGTCGATGTGGGCAATGATCGAGAAATTGCGAATGCGCTTCATGAACTGGGCGGGGGCGAAAACCGGCGCAGTATACCGGTTTATCGCCTCGCTGCGAGCGCCGCCGCGATCGCGTCCGCATCCAGCCGATGGCGGCACAGTTCACGACCCTGGTACGTAACGACCGGGACGTCGGCGCCGTAGCGTGACTGCCAGTCGGGACTGGCGTCGACGTCGCGCAGGACGAATTCCGCCCTGCCACGCAACTGTTCCGCGAGCGCCTCGACGAGGGTGTCGCACAGATGACATCCGCGGCGGCTGTAGACCTCGAACGCCGGCACTCAGGGCTCGATGCCGAGCGCCAGCTTGCCGGCACGTTCGGCGAACCTCAGCCGGCAGCGGGCGAGACCGGCACCGCCGGCGAGTCCGCCGGCTGCGGCGAGAATCGCGAAACTCTCGCCGACTCCCGCCAGCCACGCCGCGCCGCTTCCCAGCACGATGCCGGCCAGAGGCAGCCCATAGGCGGCGAGTGCGATTCGAAACAGCGGGCGGCCCGCGACGCTCACCGTCACCGGCTGGCCGATCTCGAACCCGGATTCCGCGCCGCAAGGCACGTCGACTCGCGCGACGCGGGAACGGCGGGCAATGAGCCCGGCGCCACAACCACGTCCTGCGGCACAACGCGGGCAGCTACGCACCGCCTCGACCCGCACTTGTGCCAGCGCACCGAACGCCGTCCGGCGCAATTCGCACACGATGCCGGCAAGGCGCAGGCGCTCGTCCACTACGGCCGTCACCGGCGGCGCATGGCCAGCGCGATGCGCTCGACGGTGATCGCGGGCACCTCACCGACCGCCGTGATGCGTGTGGCGTCGCGCACCGTGCTGTAGGTGTTCGATGCGCCGCGCGTGGAACGCTCTGCTACCGATTCGTCGCTTTCGTCGGCGACAAACACCGAGACGCTGGCCAGTCCGTCGCTGTACAGGATATGCGTGACTTTCTGCCCGCTGCCCGGCACGTGCTCCTGCTGCACCGATACAAGCCGGAAGCCGGCTGGCAGATCGTCATTCTGCCAGTCGCTGTCGACGACCGGCGTGACGCTGCGCTGCGGCTGCGTGTACCACTTGAAATTATCCGTGCTGTAACTTGACGAGAGGTCGCTCTCGTCGATTTCGCGGCCGAAACGAATATCGGCGAACTTGACCTGGTCGATGGCGGCGCCATTCACGCCGATCAGCTGTGTCTGCAAAGGAAAGCCCGTATCGTGATCGAGCCAGATGCGATGCTCGTAGCGGTAATCGTCGTGCGGCTTGATCGACAGTTTGACGGCCCTGCGTCCCGCCACGCGTTCTTCACTGACGAGCTTGAGGTCGTATTCGCTGCCGATGGTCAGATCCCGGCGAGGCAAGGTGGAAAACAGGGTGCTCTGGTCGGTCCATTGTTCAACCAGCACCGACTGGCGCTCGGGCAGGATGCATTGCACTTCATTGCCGACGCGCACGATCTCGAGACCATCACCCTCCTGCGCAATGAGTTTCTCACGGATCAAACCGTCCGAAACGCTGTGTACGACCTTGAGCGTTTCCGCCTTGCCGTCCGATACGCGGATGACCGTCCCTTCGTAGTTGCTGCTTTGCACGGCGCGCGACATGCGTTCCAGCCACGCGCTCGGGCTGTCATCCGCGCGGCTATCAGCGTGAGCGCTGCTACAGAGGACGCAGGCGAACAGGACCGGGAGGCCGAGTCGCTGCATCGGCGTCATTCGTCGGCCGCCGGGCGAATCGCAGGGTCGTCGGCCGCATCGTCGGCAGGGTCGTCGGCCGCATCGTCGGCGGTCTCATCGGCCGCGTCCTCGCCGGCCGCCGCCGGTTCCGGCGCACCGGCTTCCATTGCCAGTTCCTGGCGCAGCTCGATGGATGTGAAGCGCGTGCGCATGCTGCTGTCCGCCGCCTCGGCTTCATGCATCCGGCGGTACTGCTCGAGCAAGTTGTCCGGCTCGGGCTGGGTGGAAAAACTATTGTCCTCCACCAGCGAGGGGGAAGCATCC
Source organism: uncultured Pseudomonadota bacterium (assembly GCA_963775455.1). Taxonomy (GTDB): domain Bacteria; phylum Pseudomonadota; class Gammaproteobacteria; order Steroidobacterales; family Woeseiaceae; genus UBA1847. The sequence goes on from CAVZIU010000001.1 coordinate 417,904, forward strand.
GGGGCGTCCGACAGGCGCTGCAGGCCGACGATCGCAAAGAGCGCGACCGCCGCCGCAGTTGCAAGTCCGGCGACGGCGCGCAGGAGCCGGCCGACTGCGGGGCGTTGCCGGGTCGGCGATTGCTTGCACCGTCTCTGCCGGCGACAGGTCCAGGGTGCCGATGGCCGCCGCGACCCGGTCGCGCAAGGTTTCCATACCGGGTACCGGCGCTTCGCCGCGCATCGCGCGGCCAATCGCGAAATAGTCCGCAAGCTGTCGGCGCATCACCGGATCCTGGCTCAGTCGCCGCAACAGGAGTTCCTTCTCGTTGTCGGGCAACTCGCCGTCGGCGAATGCGGACAGTTGCATACGTATCGCTTCATTCATACTGCACCAGTGCGGGACATGCCCGTAAAACACCTTTGCCTTCGCCGGCAATGCCGGCCCCGACCGCACGCCGCATCCGCATTCTAGCGAATCAGCGAGCCAACCTTCTTCGAAATCGCATCGCGGGCCCGGAAGATCCGTGACCGGACGGTGCCCACCGGGCACTCCATCGTTTCGGCGATTTCCTCGTAACTCATGCCGTCCAGTTCCCGCAGGATGATGGCGGTCCGCAGGTCGTCCGGCAGCGACCGGATCGCCTGTTCCACCGTTTCCTGCATTTCGCGGCTGATCATGACCGCTTCGGGCGTGTCGGTTTCCTTGAGCCGCGCATGCAGGTCGAACTGCTCCGGGTCCTGCAGGTCCAGCTCGATATCCATCGGACGGCGGCGCTGCGCCGCGAGATGATTCTTCGCGGTATTCACGGCGATCCGGTACAACCAGGTATAAAACGCGCTGTCCCCGCGGAACCGCGGCAACGCCCGGTATGCCTTGATGAACGCTTCCTGGGAAATGTCCATTGCCTGCTCGGGGTCCCGCACATATCGCATCACCAGGTTGACGATCTTGTGCTGGTACTTTAGTACCAGTATGTCGAACGCTCCCTTGTCGCCTTTCTGGACCCGTCGGACGAGTTGGCTGTCGGTCGATTCATTCGCCATACGGGCACTCGATTTGCGAGTATGTCCGCGGCGAGTCCCGACGGCTGTCTCCTCCGCTGGCCAGATAGACCGGGCCTTGCCGCAAAAGTTCGCCGATTGTGACCGCTTCGATCATTTCGCTCCTGGTGGCATCCTCCGGCGCGCAGGCCGACGACGCCGGGCAGCCGGTCCGCAGTGCGGCCCGGAATACTATCATGCCGACATATGTCGGCATATGACCTGAAATCGCCGCCATTGCTCGCGATCCTGTCCGCCCATGCTCAACGGCTCGCCCCAGCTGAGGCGCCCCGGCAGACGGACCCGGAGCCATGCCCAGCGCGCCAGATGCAGGCCACCCGGCGCCATGTGACCGAGCCGCCGCGACCCGTCCGGGAGCTCGACCTCGACACTACCGTCGGCCAGCACCGTAAAGGCCCGGCTCGAGCGAAAAGCACAGAGCGCCAGCGTGAACTCGGCCCCGACCCACGCGGCCCATGCCAGCACGGCCGGTCCGGTGACCCGGAACCCTCCGGGCATGGCGCCTGCGATTACGATACCGGTGACGGCGAACGCCGCGCCGCTCGCGAGTACCCGGCAGCGCAGCGCCGGCTCAGCGCGCAGTGTCGCCGAGTATGCTGTGAACGAGGCTGGCAAGCGCAGGCGACTCGGGCCGTTGACGGTACAACAGATAGCCTGCGAGTTCCGGATCCGGTAGGTCCAAAAACGCTTCGAACGCGGATTTTTCGGCGCTTCCGGCAAGGGCGTATCGCCGATCCAAATAGCGAAGCAGAAGTTCGTCGAGCTCGCGCATTCCTCGCCGACATTGCCACCGCAGCCTCCCTTCAGACATGACCGGGTTGGCAAGACCGGCATTGCCACCGGAGCCCCGCTTCAGACATGACCGGATTCGCAAGACCGGAGTCTGGCGTCAGACATGGCGTGCAGGTCTCCGCGCGGGCCTCAGTGGCGTCGCTCGACCAGCATTTTTTTCGTTTCCGCGATCGCCTTCGCCGGGTTCAGGCCCTTCGGGCAGGCTTGCGTGCAGTTCATGATCGTATGGCAACGATACAGGCGGAACGGGTCCTCCAGTTCATCGAGCCGCTGCCCGGTTGCCTCGTCGCGACTGTCGACCAGCCAGCGGTAAGCGGCCAGCAAGGCCGCCGGGCCCAGAAAGCGGTCGCTGTTCCACCAGTAGCTCGGGCAGGCCGTGGAACAGCAGGCGCACAGGATGCAGGCGGCGGGCTCGTTGATGCGCTCCTGGTCCTCCTTGCTTTGCAGTCTTTCGCGGTCCGGTGGCGGCGGCGTTTGAGACTGCAGCCAGGGTTTGATCGCCGCGTATTGCGCGTAGAAATTCGTGAGATCCGGCACGAGGTCCTTGACGACCGGCATGTGCGGCAAGGGATAGATCCGGACCTCACCGCTTATGTCGTCGATGGCTCGCGTGCAGGCCAGCGTGTTGCCGCCGTCGATGTTCATCGCGCAGGAGCCGCAGATCCCTTCGCGGCAGGAGCGCCGGAAGGTGAGGGTCGGGTCGATCTCGTTCTTGATCTTGATGAGCGCGTCGAGAACCATCGGGCCACAGGTGTCGAGATCCAGCTCATAGGTATCGACGCGCGGATTCTCGCCACCGTCGGGGTCGTATCGATACACGGCAAAACGGCGCAGGTTGGCCGTGCGGCCCTGTGCCGGGAAGTGTCGACCCTTGCGTATCTTCGAATTCGGGGGCAGGCGGAACTCGGCCACAATGGCTCCTCTCTAGTAGACCCGCGCCTTGGGTGGCACGCTTTGCACCTCATCGGTGAGCGTGTTCTCGTGCACCGGGCGGTAGGCGAAATGCACCGAACCGTCCCCGGCGACCCAGGACAGCGTGTGCTTCATCCAGCGTTCGTCGTCACGTTCCGGGTGGTCCTCCCGTGCATGCGCACCGCGGCTTTCCGTGCGGTTGGCCGCGGCGCGAATTGTCGCCAGCGCATTCAGGAGGAGGTTCTCGAGTTCCATGGTTTCGACGAGGTCCGAGTTCCAGATCAGCGAGCGATCGGCGACCTTTACGTCGGCGAATGACGCGAAGGTGGACGAGAGCATGTCGGCGCCTTCGGTGAGCGTTGCGCCCGTGCGGAACACGGCGGCGTGAGTCTGCATGATCTTCTGCATCTCGAGGCGAATTTCCGCCGTCGGCCGGGCACCGTTCGCGTGGCGCAGGCGATCGAGGCGCGCGACGCTGTTCAGCCCGGCGTCGCGCGGCAAGGCAGCGTGCCGGCGGCCCGGTTCGAGAGTCGCGGAAACATGTTGCGCCGCCGCACGCCCAAACACGACGAGGTCGAGAAGTGAATTCGACCCCAGCCGGTTGGCGCCGTGTACCGACACGCAGGCAGCTTCGCCGACGGCCATCAGTCCCGGAACCACGGCTTCCGGATTCCCGTCGCGCAGCGTGACGACCTCGCCCTTGTAGTTCGCAGGGATGCCGCCCATGTTGTAGTGTACAGTCGGCAGCACCGGGATCGGGTCGCGCGTGACTTCGACGCCCGCGAAGATTCGTGCCGATTCGGCGATGCCCGGCAGCCGCTCGTCGATGACCTCGGGTCCCAGGTGCTCGAGGTGCAGATGGATGTGGTCCCGGTGCGGCCCGACGCCGCGCCCTTCGCGAATCTCGATCGTCATCGACCGACTGACCACGTCCCGGGACGCGAGGTCCTTGGCGTTCGGCGCATAGCGCTCCATGAATCGCTCGCCATCGGCATTCGTCAGGTAACCACCCTCCCCGCGCGCGCCTTCAGTGATCAGGCAGCCGGCGCCGTAGATGCCGGTCGGATGAAACTGCACGAACTCCATGTCCTGCAGCGGCAGACCTGCCCGCAGAACCATCGCATTGCCGTCACCGGTGCAGGTATGTGCGGAGGTGCATGAGAAATATGCGCGGCCATAACCGCCGGTCGCTAGGATCAGCTGATGACTCCGGAACCGATGCAGGCGCCCGGTCGCCAGGTCCAGCGCGACGACGCCACGGCACACGCCATCGTCCATCATGAGGTCGATGGCGAAGTATTCGATGAAGAACTCGGCGTCGTGCGCCAGCGACTGCTGATACAGCGTATGCAACATCGCGTGCCCCGTTCGGTCGGCCGCGGCGCAGGTGCGCTGCGCGGTGCCCTCGCCAAAGCGGGTGGTCATACCGCCGAACGGCCGCTGGTAGATGCGGCCGTCGTCGGTGCGTGAGAATGGCACGCCATAATGTTCCAGTTCGATGACCGCGTCCGGTGCCTCCTTGCACATGTATTCGATGGCGTCCTGGTCACCGAGCCAGTCGGAACCCTTGATCGTGTCATACATGTGCCAGCGCCAGTCGTCCTCACCCATGTTTCCGAGGGCCGCACTGATTCCGCCCTGCGCAGCCACCGTATGGCTGCGGGTCGGAAAGACCTTGCTTATGCAGGCCGTGCGGAAGCCGGCTTCGGCGAGCCCGAAGGTCGCCCGCAGCCCGGCGCCGCCCGCCCCGACGACGAGCACGTCATAATTGTGGTCGACGAATTCGTAGTCCCGGCTCACAGGCGGTGCAATCCGATGAGGAGTATTGCGTAGACTGCCGCGACGGCGACCAACACGTGCGCGAAGCGCGCGCCGATGAGGCTGGCCGCCTTCAACAGGGGCGCATGCACGTAGTCTTCGATGACGACCTGTATCCCGAGCCAGGAATGATACGCGAGGGTGAGCACGAGCAGCGTGAGCAGAATGCCGTTCAGCGGATCGCCGATGAATCGTACGACCTCCAGGAAAGCGAAGCTGTCGAACGTGAACAGCCGGTACAGGAACCAGCTGCCGAGCAACAGCAGGGCGATGGCGGAGACGCGCTGGGCAATGAAATGCTCCGTGCCCGCGCCTGCGGATCCGAGGCCCAGTACGCGCCCGAGCGGCGAATTGAGACTCACAGGCGCAAACCCCAGAGCAGCACCGTGAGCAGCGCGGCGCCGAGCAACGCAGCCCAGGCGGACGCGTTCGCATGACGGATCGCGAAGCCCCTTCCGGCGTCCCACACGAAATGCCGTATGCCATTCGCAAGATGCAACAGGAATGCGAAGGTCCACCCGATCAGAAGCGCCCAGCCGACCGGTGTCGACATCGCCGCACGGAAGTACTGGTATTGCTCCGGCCCGGCCGCAATGAGCAGGAGCCAGAGCGCCAGCACGAAGAGGCCGCAGGACAATGCCACGCCGGTGATCCGGTGCAGGATCGACAGGAGCATCGTTACGGGCCAGCGGTACACCTGCAGGTGGGGCGACAGCGGTCTGCCGGGTTCTCTCATCGTGCTCGCTTATCCGGATGTCGGGCGGTGACGGCCCGCCGTATTATCCTCATTCGATTGCAGCGCACAAGCGCGTGTCGGCCGTCAGAAATCAATGCACCGGCCGGCCTTTTCCCAATCCCCGTAACGTGTAGGATCCGGACCGCCACGCCCGCCCACTTCCACTGGCTGCGGCGGTTTTCTGTTTCCCCGCAGCACCGCGCTATCATTGGCAGCCGCATTGCTGCATTCGTCGACCGTGTCGACGGAAGAAGCGGACGTGTCTCGTGATTCATCCATCGGAGCAGAGAATGTATCGGCGACCAGGACAATCAAACAGTGCCTGCATTCTATTACAAATGCCACAGATGCCGCAGACGTGAGTGCCTCCGCGTACGCCTCGATCGCGGCCCGCGGCGCCGATGCTTTCTCGTTCCTGCAAGGCCAGCTCAGCAACGATCTCGGAAGGCTGGATCAGGATGCGCAGCTGCTGGCGGCCTGGTGCAACCCGCAGGGCCGCGTCATCTGTCTGGCGCGCGTGGGTCGCGACCGCGACGGCTATCGGCTGGCTTTGCCGGCGGAACTGGCCGACGGGGTGACGGAGCGCCTGCTGCGTTTCCGCTTCCGGGCGAAGGTGACATTCGAGATCGAGCCCGCGCCGCTCTGGCTGTTGTCCACCGATGCCGGCACGGGCGTCGGCCTCGCCGACTGGCAGCGCATGAATCTGGAGCGCGGCATACCGGAAATCGGCACCGCACAGTCCGAAAAGTTCACCCCGCACATGCTGAACCTCGATAGGCTGGATGCGCTCAGTCTCGACAAGGGTTGCTATACGGGACAGGAGGTCGTGGCGCGCACGCACTACCGGGGAGCTACCAAACGCCGCATGCTCCGCTTCGAGTCGGAGGTTGAAGTGGCGCCTGGTAACGAACTCAACGCGGGCGACCGCAAAGCCGGCGAGGTCGTCAATGCGATCGGCACAGGTCTCCTGGCGGTCGTGTCGCTCGAGTTCGCCGCTGCCGCGCTGACGATACGCGGCCGGCCGATCAGTCCGGCACCGCTGCCGTACCGCCTCGACTAAGCGCTCCTACGAGAAAACTTCCGGGCGCATGTGCGGGAAGAGGAGCACGTCACGTATCGACGCCGAATCCGTGAACAGCATGACGAGCCGGTCGATCCCGACACCAATGCCGGCGGTGGGCGGCATGCCGTACTCGAGCGCCCGGACGTAGTCGTGATCATAGGCCATGGCCTCGTCGTCGCCCGCGTCGCGATTCGCGACCTGCGCGCGGAAGCGCGCCGCCTGGTCCTCGGGATCGTTGAGTTCGGAAAAACCGTTGGCGATCTCCTGCCCGGCGATGAAGAACTCGAAGCGATCGGCGAGAAAGGGATCGGCGTCGTTGCGGCGCGACAGGGGTGAGACCTCGATCGGGTATTGCGTCACGAAGGTCGGCTGGCGCAGCCGGTGCTCGGCTGTCTTCTCGAAGACCTCCATCAAGAGCTTGCCCGCACCATAACCGTCCCTGACCGGAATGCCGAGCCGGCCGCACACGCCGGCCAGGTAGTCGCGTTCGCGCAAGCGCTGCCGTTCGAGGCCGGCATCGAAGCGCAGGACCACATCCTCGACGGAGATGCGGTCGAACGGCCTGGCGAAATCGAATTCCTCGCCCTGGTAACGGACTGCCGTGCCGCCGAGCACGGCGCCTGACAGGCCGCGAAACATGGCCTCTACCATGTCGATCAGGTCGCGATAATCGGCATAAGCACGATACAGCTCGAGCATCGTGAACTCGGGATTGTGCTGCGTCGACACGCCTTCGTTGCGAAAGTTGCGATTGATCTCGTAGACGCGCTCGAAGCCGCCGACGACGAGCCGCTTCAGGTTCAGCTCTGGTGCTACACGCAGATAGAGCTGCATGTCCAGCGCATTGTGATGTGTCGTGAAGGGCCGCGCGAGAGCGCCGCCGGGCATGACCTGCATCATCGGCGTCTCGACCTCGAGATAGTCCTGCGCATCGAGGAACGAGCGAAGGTACTGCACGATAACCGAGCGCTTGCGAAAAACGTCGCGACTCGACTCGTTCATGATGAGATCGACGTAGCGCTGCCGGTATCGCATCTCCTGGTCGGACAGGCCGTGGAACTTTTCCGGCAGCGGACGCAGTGACTTCGTCAACAGGCGCAATTCGTCGGCCCGCACTGTCAGCTCCCCTGTGTTGGTCCGGAAAAGCATGCCGCTGGCCGCGACGATGTCGCCGACGTCCCACGTCTTGAAGTCTGAGTACGGATCCTCGCCAAGCCTGTCGCGCTCGACGCGGACCTGGACCTGGCCGGAACGATCGGCGAGCTTGATGAAGCTCGCCTTGCCCATCACGCGTTTCGCCATCATTCGCCCCGCCACCGCGACCTCGACGGACATGGATTCCAGGGTCTCGTTGTCGTGCGCACCGTACAGGTGCGAAAGTTCGTCGGCGAGTGCATTGCGCCGGAAGTCGTTGGGAAATGCAATGCCGGCTTCGCGCAGCGCATCGAGCTTGCGCCGCCGTTCGGCGATCAGCTTATTGTCGTCATTCTTGTCCGTCACGGTGCCGTTACAACCCCTGCTTGAGGCTCGCTTCGATGAATTGGTCGAGATTGCCGTCGAGCACGGACTGAGTGTTACCGGTTTCGACGCCGGTGCGCAAATCCTTGATCCGGCTCTGGTCCAGTACATAGGAACGAATCTGGCTGCCCCAGCCGACGTCCGCCTTGGTTTCCTCGATCGCGGCGGCTGCCGCATTGCGCTTCTGCAATTCGAATTCGTACAGTTTGGCTTTCAGCTGGTTCATCGCCTGTGCCTTGTTCTTGTGCTGCGAACGGTCGTTTTGGCATTGCACGACGATATTGGTCGGCAGATGGGTGATACGCACGGCGGATTCGGTGCGGTTCACGTGCTGGCCGCCGGCACCGCTGGCGCGATACACGTCGATGCGAAGATCGGACGGATCGATCTCGATGTCGATGTCGTCATCGACCTCCGGTGAGACGAACACCGAGGCGAAGGACGTATGCCGCCGGTTGCCGGAATCGAAGGGCGACTTGCGCACGAGCCGATGCACGCCGGTTTCCGTGCGCAGCCAGCCGTAGGCATATTCGCCCTGCACGTGCATCGTGGCGCTCTTGATGCCCGCCACTTCCCCCGCGGACGCCTCGATCAGCTCGACCGCGAAAGCGTGATCTTCGGCCCAGCGCAGGTACATGCGCAGGAGCATGTTGGCCCAGTCCTGGGCTTCGGTGCCGCCGGCGCCGGCCTGTATGTCGAGATAGGCGTTCTTCGGGTCCATGTCACCGGCAAACATGCGCCGGAACTCGAGGGCACCGAGCGTCGATTCGTATTCCTCGAGTTCTCTCGCGACTTCGCCGGCCGTTGCGGCGTCGTCCTCCTCCACGGCCAGCGCGAGGAGTTCGGCAGCATCGTTCAGGCCGCCGGCCAAACCGTCGAGCGTATCGACTATCCGTTCGAGTGCCGCGCGTTCCTGACCGAGAGCCTGCGCACGTTCGGGCTTGTTCCAGACATCGGGTTGTTCGAGTTCGCGTCGGACTTCGGCCAAGCGCTCCGCTTTCGCTTCGTAGTCAAAGATACCTCCTCAACGCGGTCGCGCGTTCAACGAGGTCTTCGATGTCCTGTCGGATCTGGTTGGTTTCCATGTCAAGATCGTCTGCGCTGCGTTCGGCGAGGCAGCTTCAGCCGGCCTCGGGAAACGCGGGATGTTATCACCAATGCTGCGCTCATGTGGCGGCGAGGGAACTGATCTGCTCGACGATCAGTTGCGGCGACTCGATGCCGCGGTACTCGTTTACGTCGAGCCGGTACACGAGCCGCAGTCGGCCACGCTGACCGGCGCCGGCCTGATTGAATGCGATTGCGTCGATCGGAAATTCGCCGCTCGCGGGCCGGACCCGCATCCGGAGGTGCTGTTCACCGACCGTACGTTGCTCGAGGAGTTCGAAATCGCCGCAGAAGAGGGGCTCCGGAAAGCCGGCGCCCCAGGGTCCGGCATCCCGCAACAGGCGCGCGAACGCGAGTGTGTGAAGGCCGCCGGGCAGTGGACCGTCCGTGACGAGGACGCCGCTGAAGTCCGCCTCGGGATACAGAACATCGAGCTGCCGCGCTGCGAGCGCCGCAAAGCGCGAAAAATCGGCCTCCGCGATCGTCAGTCCGGCGGCCATTGCATGGCCCCCGAACTTGTCGATGAGTCCCGGCTGCGCGGACGACACGCTTTCGAGCAGATCACGCGCGTGTACACCGTGCACGGAACGCACAGAACCCTTGAGGCGGCCGCTGCCGTCGCGCGCAAATGCAATCACCGGCCGCTGCCACCGTTCCTTCACGCGCGCGGCAATCAGGCCGACGACGCCCTGGTGCCAGGATCTGTCGTAGACGCAGATACACGATGGCAAACGCGCCGGATCCAGCCGGTCGACGTGCGCATAGGCCTGCTCGCGCATCGTCGCCTCGATATCGCGGCGGTCCCGGTTGATCGCATCGAGCGCCGCCGCGTGGCGAGCAGCGGTTGCGGCGTCATCCGCCAGCAGGCACTCGATGCCGATTGACATGTCCTCGAGACGTCCGGCGGCGTTCAGGCGCGGCCCGGCGGCAAAACCCAGGTCGGCGCTGGTCGTTCGGCGCGGATCACGCGCGGCCACGCGCAACAAAGCCTCGATGCCCGGCAGTGCCTGGCCCGCGCGAATGCGCCTGAGGCCCTGCGCCACGAGAATGCGGTTGTTACCATCGAGCGGCACGATGTCGGCTACTGTGCCCAGCGCGACCAGGTCGAGGTAACGCGCCGGACGGCGCGCCGCGTCGGTCAGTCCGCCCTGCTCCAGCGCCCGGCCCAGCGCGGCCAGCACGTAGAAAGCGACGCCGACGCCGGCGAGATTGCGGCTCGGGAACCGGCTGCCCGGCAGGTTCGGATTGACGATCACGTCGGCCACGGGCAGGCGCGCGCCCGGCAGGTGATGGTCGGTGACCAGCACGGCGATGCCCGCGGCCCGGGCAGCATCGACGCCGTCCAGGCTCGAAATGCCGTTGTCGACCGTGACGATCAGGTCGGGCTGCCGGGCCGCGGCGACCTCGACGATCTCGCGTGACAGGCCGTACCCGTACTCGAACCGGTTCGGGACGAGATAGCTCACCTCGGCGAAACCGAAGTCCGCGAGGCAGCGCAGGAACAGCGCAGAGCTGGTCGCACCATCGACATCGAAGTCGCCGACGACCACGATTCGCTTGTCGCGATGCGCAAGCAGCAGGTCGACTGCCTGGTCCACCTGTTCGAGACTGCGGACCGGCGCGAGTCGTGCGAGGCTGTAGTCCAGCTCGTCTGCCGCCGTGACGCCGCGCGCCGCATACACGCGCGCGAGCACCGGATCGAGGGCCGCCAGCGCAGCTGGCACCGCGCCATCGGGCAGGCTGCGCGTGCGCACCGGTCGCGGCGCGTTCATGCGCCGTCCGGGTCGCGTTCGAGCAGCGAATTTCGCATTCGCCACAGGCGCAGGGCGTGCGCATGGCGCACCTCGGCGCGCACGCCGTCCCGGAACCGCAATACGAGCTGCCCGAGACGCCCCGACCGGAGCGCCGCACGCAACTCTCCGAGCAGCGATTCGAGCAGCCGGGCATCGTCGCTGGCAGGCACCAGTGCGACGAACCCGGCGCCGGATGCTTCGAGACACGCGCCGATGCTGCCGGGCCAGGCCAGCCCGACGCCGGTCCGCGACAGCCAGTAGCCCTGCGCGAGTGCGTCGTCGCCGAAGAGCGGCGGCAAGGGTTCGGCCACGCGTTCGGGTGCCGAGCCGCCACCCCACAGCCACAGGCTGTTGACCGGTAGCCGTCCGGCTGCTTCCCGTTCGGCATTAACGGCATGCACATGCAGCGCCATTTCGATCTCGGAGACCAGCTGCCGGTGGCCGGCCGCAGCCACCCCGTCCGGCAGGTGCGGGTCCGGGCGCTCACCGTCGACTGAGGAGGCGGGAACGGCCGCAGTCGCGAGCGGTTCTTCTGCCGAGACGTAGACGCAATCACCGATTTGCACGAAGCGGTGGCCGCCGTCTCCGCTCAGCGAGGATTGCAGGTGTTCGGTCAATGCGCAGAGCTCGGCCGCTGTCACGCTGGCGCCGACATCGTGGAGGCGCAGACTGTCGAGTCGCGGCTCGAACGAAACCGGATCAGCGGCCGCAACCCATGCGGTCGGGCGTACACCCGTCTGTCCCCACAGGCGCAATGCCGCGAGTCCGTCGGCCGGAACATCCCGTCCCAGTTCGGCCAGGACGGTCGCCAGCAGGAGCGGCTGGATCGGACAACGTTCGAGCTCGGACTGTGCCAGCCACCGGCGCAGGCGCCGGTCCGCGAGGCGGCCGCCGCCGGCAGCCGGCAGGACCACGACCGCGGCCGAATTGTCATATGATGGGGTCACGTGAGTCCCGCAACGATGATCGCGGGCAAGAATAACGGAATTGGGCAGTGCGATTCACACGCGAGCGCACAGGCGCCGTGGCCATCCGTGCCGTCGGCGGCGGCGAGATCCTGATCGGTGACTCGGCTTATGCCGCGCCGGTCGCCCTCACCGGCGACCGCGTGCTCGGCGCCTGGGAGGCGACGCCGATCGCCGAACTCACAGCCGGACATTTTCACGAGCTTATTGCGCTCGCCCCACAACTCATCATCCTCGGGACCGGCCCCGTTCCGCAATTTCCGCCGCGCGACCTGGTATTTGCGCTCGCGCGGATTTCCATCGGGTTCGAAGTAATGGATTCAGCGGCCGCGGCTCGCACATTCAACGTGCTTGCCGGCGAGGGCCGCAAGGTCGCCGCGGTCCTGTATCCCTGACGACTCGACGGAAGGCGCGCGCCGTCGATCAGTCCAGCATGACGTCGCCGGAAATCCCCTGCGCCTCCATCATGCTGCGCAGATTCTTCAGGGCGTCCAGCTGTATCTGGCGAACCCGCTCCCGGGTGACGCCGATCTCGTCGCCGATCTGTTCCAGCGTGGCGCGGCGGCAGCCGTGCAGCCCGAATCGACGCTCGACGACGGCACGCTGCTTGTCGCTCAAAGCCCACACCCAGCGATCGACGATTTCGCGAACCAGGGCCGCTTGCGCGCGCGTGGCCGGCTCGGCGTCACTGCGCGCGCGCAAGCGGTCAACCGGGTCCTCGCTGTCCTCGCCGTTTCCCGCATGCAGGGTCACGCGATCGTGGAGGCCGAGCAGCCGCTCGACCTCGTCCACGCCGCGGCCCAGTCTCGTCGAGATTTCGGCGGCGGTCGCCGGCCGGTCGCACTGCTGGCGAATCTGGCGCGCGGCGCGCAGGCAGGCATTGATGTCCTTGATGACGTGGATCGGCAGCCGTACGGCGCCCGACTGATTCATGATCGCACGCTCCATGGTCTGGCGGATCCACCAAGTAGCGTAGGTCGAAAACCGGAATCCGCGGTCGGGGTCGAATTTCTCGACCGCATGTATGAGGCCCAGGTTGCCTTCCTCGATCAGGTCGAGCAGTGGCAGCCCGCGATTGATGTAGCGGCGCGCAATCTTCACGACCAGCCGCAGATTGCTTTCGATCATGCGCCGCCGTGCGTTCTCGTCGCCCGCGCGTGCGCGGAGCGCGAAACGCTTTTCCTCCTCGGGCGACAGGAGCGGCGACATGCCGATTTCGGACAGGTACATGCGGGTCGCGTCGGGCACTCGCGCGGCGGCTTGCCCATTGTGTTCCGCACCATTGCCGGAACCATTGTGATGTCGCACCGACCCCACGCCGATCGCCTCTCAAAGAATCGGGACGTGTACCGAGACCGTCGCAAACCGGCGGTCGAACTATCGCGCTGGCAGAAACTGTCGCGGATTCACCGGTTGGCCGTTTCGTCGGATCTCGAAATGCAGCCGCGGCTTGCGTTCCGGCCCCTCACCCATGAGCGCGACCTGCTGGCCTCTGTTGATCGTCTGGCCTTCTCGTACCAGCAGGCTTGCGTTATACCCGTAAGCGCTCAGGTAAGTGTCATTATGTTTGACGATGATAAGCTCACCGTAACCGATGAGTCCACTACCGGCGTACACGACGATTCCGGAAGCCGCAGCGACGATCGGCTGACCGTGTCGCCCGTCGATCAACAGCCCGGTACCGGGGCCCGGCCGGCCACCGAACTCGACACTGATCCGGCCCGCGGTCGGCCACTCGAATTGCGGCGCCGGTTCGGATGGAATGGCCGGCAGCGCGCGCGCGGGACCCGCGCCCTTCGTGCCAGGCGGTGTCAGCCGGATCACCTGGCCGGGATAAATCAGCGAGCCGTCGCCGAGGCGATTCCAGCGCGCGAGTTCTTCGGTCGTGCGGCCGTAGCGTTGCGCAATGGCGTACAGCGTTTCGCCGCGCCGCACGACGTGTTCGCCGCCGCCGTAACTGTTGCCCGAAGACGAGACGCAGGCGGCCAGCGACGACAGCAGAAGGAGGCATAAGGACAGGCGTGCGCTCATGTCAGCGCATCATAAGGTACCCGATGACCGCGACCGACAGGGCAATGATGGCCCATGCCGCAACCAGCGCATTGCGCACTCGTACAGCCGGCCGAGAAGCGCCATCAGCGCCCGGAAACCAGTGGCACGAAACTCACCGAGTCGAGCGCGACCTGCTCGAAATGATCGTCGTGGCGCGTGACCACGGTGAGTTCCTGACGTCCCGGCGGGCCGAGCGGCATGACCAGCCGGCCGCCCGGCGCGAGCTGGTCGAGCAGTTTCTGCGGCAGCATCGGCGCAGCGGCGGCGACGATGATGCCGTCGTACGGCGCATATTTCGACCAGCCTTCCCAGCCGTCGCCCGGGCGGTACTGCACGTTGTAGATGTCCAGGTCGCGCAAGCGCTGCCGTGCTCGGGCGAGCAGTTCACGGATACGTTCGACCGAATAGATGCGTTTCACCAGCGGCGCGAGAATGGCGGTCTGGTAACCGCATCCCGTGCCGATCTCGAGCACCGATTCGAGCGAGCCACCGCCGAGCAGCGCTTCGGTCATTCGCGCCACCACATAGGGTTGACTGATCGTCTGGCCGTGGCCGATCGGGAGCGCAGTATCCTCGTATGCGCGGCTCGCAAGCGCTTCGTCGACGAACAGGTGGCGCGGCACATTGCGAATCTGCGCCAGGACCTGTTCGTGCACGATGCCGTGCTCGCGGAGGCGTAGCACGAGCCGGTCTCGTGTACGCGCCGAGGTCATGCCGATGCCGGCGCGATCATTCATCGCGACGACAGCCATTCCTGCAGCCTGGGCAGAGTATCGTGTCGCGTGAGGTCGATCTTGAGCGGCGTGACCGACACTGCGCCCTGGCTGACGGCAAAGAAGTCGGTGCCCTCGCCCGCGTCCTGGCCCTGGCCGGCCGGTCCGACCCAGTAAATGGTGCGCCCGTGCGGATCCTGGGATTTTACGATGGGTTCCGACTTGTGCCGGAAGCCGAGTCGTGCGGCGCGAATGGCGGTAAGTTCCTCATACGGCACGTCGGGCACGTTGACATTGAGTATCACGTCGGCCGCAAGTGCCGAAGATTCGAGCTTTTCGATCATGTCGGTCACCACGCGCGCCGCCGTGGCGAAATGCGCCAGCTGGTGACCCACCAGGGAGACGGCGATCGTCGGCCAACCGAGGAAGCGTCCTTCCATCGCGGCAGCTACCGTTCCGGAATAGATGACGTCGTCGCCCAGGTTGGCGCCGTGATTGATCCCCGAAACGACGAGGTCGGGTTCATAATCCAGGAAACCGCTGAGCGCGAGGTGCACGCAGTCCGACGGAGTGCCGTTGACGGAATACCGATTCTTGCCATGTTTCTTCACACGCAGCGGAGACGACAGCGTCAGTGAATGGCTGGCCGCGGACCGATTGCGGTCGGGCGCCACGACCACGACATCCGCCACCTCTTCGAGGGCTTCGGTCAGAACGTTGATGCCGGTAGCCAGGTACCCGTCGTCATTACTTACGAGGATTCTCATTCTTCTGGGTGACGAGCGAATTCTGCGTTGGCGACCAGGAAGGCGCTCACTATACTGAACAACCGACACTTTCCATAGCTACCGGGATCGATCGCCGTGAGCGATGACGAACGCGAACTTTTTCGCCGCGCGATGCGCGACGCCCGGCCGATCCAGAAAGAGCCGCGCGCAGCGCACAGTCGGCCGAGACCGAAGCCTGCCGCGCGGTTCCGGCGTGCCGACGAACAGGCGGTGCTGCGCGAAAGCCTCGCATTCGACGATGATGCGCTCGTGACGAACAGCAGTGACGCCGTTCGCTTCCAGCGGCCGTCGGTGGGCCGCCGCACCATGCGCAGGCTGACCCGCGGCAGTTTTGCCGTGCAGGCCGAGATCGATCTGCACGGCATGACACTGGCCGAGGCGCGGCCGCGACTCGAGGCGTTTCTCGACGAGGCGGTGAAAAACGGCAAGCGCTGCGTGCGCGTGGTGCATGGCAAAGGTCTCGGCTCGGGCGCGCGCGGCGCGGTGCTGAAACCCAACGTGGACCGTTGGTTGCGGCGCTGGGATACGGTGCTCGCCTTCGTGTCGTCGCGGCAGGTCGACGGCGGCACCGGCGCGGTCTACGTGCTGCTCAGGGCTGATTGATCCGGTTCTGTGCAGACTTCACGCAGCACGGCCGTCGCAAAGCTGCCGGGCGGCAGCCGGAACTCGAATTGTGCGGACGCTGCTGCCACGGACAAGGCGGCAGCGAGCGGCCGCACGCGCAGCGGACGGCTGCCCGCGTCGACACGCGCCCGTTCGAGGCCGGCGGCAAGGGTCCCCTCGCCTGCCACCGCCGCGCGCTCGAGGTCAGCGGCAACGGAGCGCGTAAGCGGCGCACTCGCGCCCCAGAGCGTACCCGCCGGATGCAGGTCGAACTCGCGGCAACGGCGCTCGAGATCTTCGGTCACCGCATCGACCCCAAATACACTGGCGCTGCCGTCGAGGTTTGCGAGGTCACCGGCCAACAGGTAATCCCAGTTGCCGCCCGCGACCCGCGCGGCAAGTATGCGATTGAACAGCAATGCGCGCGCCGCAGAATAGGCGAGACCGAGTTGTGCCCGCCGTACGCGGCGGCCAGCCAATACCTCTCGCGCCAATGCAATGTTGCCGGCGTCCCTGCCGAAACGTTGCTCGCCGAAGTAGTTCGGAACGCCTTGCGCCGCAACCTCTGCCCAGCGCACGGCGAGCGCATCGGCATACCGGCCGAGGTCCGGGGCACGCAGGGTGATGGCGAACCGATTGGCGGCGTGCGAACCGGTCCTGAGCTTGCGATGATGCCGGGCCTGCCCGAGGATACTTACGCCATCCGCGTGGAACTGCGCCCAGTCGGTGCCGGCACGCGTCGGCCGCCGTACGGAGAAAAACTGGGTAGTGACGGCATGTCGATCCTTGAGGCCGCAGTAACCCACGTCGACTTCGCGAACCTGCGCAAACGCGGCGAGCCTGGCCGCGACCCAGGACGTGTTCGCGTCGGACTTCTGCACGTGCAGCAGGTCGTGCTCGCCGTCGCCGCTGGCCTCGAAGCCGAGTTCCTCGTCCACCCGGAAGTCCGCGGCCTCCGTGCGCAGCCGTCCGGCGACGACGGGCGCGCCGTGCGCGCGCGGCCAGTCCGGCAGCGCGTCCGCTTCCTGATGCATGTCCTCAGCGAGCAACCGCGTCGGGGCGGGTCACGACCTGGTAAAAGGTCTCGTCGGGGCCGATCAGGCCAAGGTCCGTACGCGCCCGCTCCTCGGCCGCATCGCGCCCCTCCTTGAGATTGACGACCTCGGCGTCGAGCGCAGTGTTCCGGGCGCGCAATTCAAAGTTCAGCGCGCGTTGCTCCGCAACGGCTGCGCGCAGCCGCAGCGTCTTGCGGTAACCGTCGTCGGCGAGGAAGAGTTCGCCGAGCAGCGCCGCGGCCACACACGCGAGCAGTACGAGCATCCAGCGAGTCGATGTCACGCGAGTTCCCCCGAGTCCCGGCCGCTACGGCAGCTGCACGGAAAATGCCGTGCGTCCCGCGTAGCGCGCCCGTGCGCCCAGTTCCTCCTCGATGCGCAGGAGCTGGTTGTACTTTGCGATTCGGTCCGAACGCGACAGGGACCCCGTCTTGATCTGGGTCGCCGCGGTACCTACCGCGATGTCCGCGATCGTGGCGTCCGAAGTCTCGCCGGACCGGTGCGAAATGACCGCCGAGTAACCAGCGGCCACCGCCATAGTAATTGCATCAAGAGTCTCGGACAAGGTACCGATTTGGTTGGGTTTTATCAATATGGAATTTGCGATCTCCTGATCGATGCCGCGCTTCAGTATGGCCGTGTTGGTGACGAACAGGTCGTCGCCGACGAGCTGCACGCGGTCGCCGAGGCGCAGCGTCAGGAGGCGCCAGCCCTCCCAGTCGCTTTCCTGCATACCGTCCTCGATCGTGATGATCGGATAGCTGTCGACGAGGCCTGCCAGGTAGTCCGTAAATCCGGCCGCGTCGAAGCGCCGGTCTTCGGACGCGAGGTAGTAGCTGCCGTCCTCGTAGAACTCCGAACTCGCGGCGTCGAGCCCGAGGAAAATATCGCGACCAGCGCGGAACCCCGCCTTGTCGATCGCCGTCATGATCGTATCCAGCGCGGCCTGATTGGACGGCAGGTCCGGAGCGAATCCCCCCTCGTCGCCGACCGCAGTGTTCAGCCCCTGTGCCTTGAGCACCGACTTCAACGCGTGAAAGACCTCCGCGCCCTGGCGCAAGGCTTCGGCGAAATTCGGCGCCGTGACCGGAAGGATCATGAATTCCTGGATGTCCACGCTGTTGTCGGCGTGCGCGCCGCCGTTGATGATGTTCATCATCGGCACCGGCATGGTGGTATCACTGCCCAGCGCCGCATAAAGCGGCAGTTCGCGTGACACCGCGTAGGCCTTGGCAGTCGCGAGCGACACGGCGAGCAGCGCATTGGCACCGAGCCGTGATTTGTTGTCGGTGCCATCCAGCGCGAGCATGCTGTCGTCCAGCTCACGCTGGCTTTCGAATTCGGTGCCGCGCAAGTGAGAACGGATTTCGCCGTTGACGTTGGCGACGGCCTTGCGCACGCCCTTGCCGAGGTAGCGAGACTTGTCGCCGTCGCGGAGTTCCACGGCCTCGCGGGTGCCCGTCGATGCACCTGACGGCACGGCCGCGCGCGCAAAGCTGCCGTCCGCCAGGGTGATGTCGGCTTCGATCGTCGGGTTGCCCCGCGAGTCGAGGATTTCCCGACCGCGAATCTCGCTGATCCTGATCATGCGTGCTCCGTCCTCAGGTTCATGATCCGAGCCCGAATTCCGACTCCAGGTAGCCGTTCTGCTTGACGGTTGCGTCGATGGCGACGAGCGTTTCCAATAGCGAGCCGAGCCGGTCGAGCGGCATCGCATTCGGTCCGTCGCTCAGCGCTTCGTCCGGCCGCGGGTGCGTTTCCATGAACAGGCCTGCTACGCCGGCCGCGGTCGCCGACCGGGCCAGCACCGGGATGAACTCGCGCTGGCCGCCGGAGGCGCTGCCCTTGCCGCCGGGCAACTGCACGGAATGCGTGGCGTCGAAAACGACGGGACAGCCGGTGCCGCGCATGACGGCGAGGCCGCGCATGTCCGCAACCAGGTTGTTGTAGCCGAAGGAAAAGCCCCGTTCGCAGACGAGAATCTGTTGATTGCCGGTCGACTTCGCCTTGTCGACGACGTTCTGCATCTCCCAGGGCGACAGGAACTGACCCTTCTTGATGTTGACGGCCTTCATCGTCCGCGCAACCCGCAGGATGAAATTCGTCTGGCGGCACAGGAATGCAGGCGTCTGCAGGACATCCACCACCTCGGCAACCTCGTCCATCGGCGTGTCCTCGTGCACGTCGGTCAGCACAGGTACACCGATTTGCCGCTTCACTTCAGCCAGGACCCGCAGCCCCTCTTCCATGCCCGGGCCCCGGAAACTCGCCTTCGAGCTGCGGTTCGCCTTGTCGAACGAGGACTTATAGATAAAGGGCACCCCGAGCCCGTCGCACAGCTCCTTCAGGGTACCCGACACGTCGAGTGCGAGGCCTTCGGACTCGATCACACAAGTTCCGGCGATCAGGAAGACCGGCCGATCATTGCCGACGTCGTATCCGCAAAGATTCACGCTTCCGCGACCTGCGGCAACTCGCCCGCGCGATGCTGCCTTGCAGCGCGAATGAAGCCCGTAAACAAAGGATGGCCGTCGCGAGGATTCGACGTGAACTCGGGATGGAACTGGCTCGCGAGGAACCACGGGTGAGCCGGAATTTCCACCATTTCCACGAGATCGTCGACGGACAGTCCCGAGAAGCGCAGGCCGGCCTTCTCGAGCGCCGTCCGATAGCGGTTGTTGACTTCGTAACGATGCCGGTGCCGTTCGCGGATCGTATTGCCGCCGTACACGTACGCCGCCAGCGAGCCGCGCGCCAGCCGCACTTCCTGTGCGCCGAGCCGCATCGTGCCGCCCAGTTCGGAGTGTTCGTCCCGCTCCTCGATGCCGCCGCTCGCGTCCTGCCACTCGGTAATCAGGCCGACGACGGGATGCGGCGTCGACCGGTTGAATTCGGTGCTCATGGCCCCGTCCAAGCCCGCCAGGTGGCGTGCCGCCTCGATCACGGCGACCTGCATGCCGAGGCAAATGCCGAGGTAGGGGATGCCGTTTTCGCGGGCGAAGCGCACAGCCTCGATCTTGCCCTCGATACCACGGTCGCCGAAGCCGCCAGGCACGACGATGCCGTCCATCGACTTCAGGCAATCCACGCCCTCGCGTTCGAGGTCCTGCGCCTCCATGTAGTGGATGTTGACGCGGGTGCGGGTATGTATCCCGCCGTGCAACAGCGCCTCCGACAGCGAAATGTAGGAATCGCGCAGATCGACGTACTTTCCGACCATCGCGATATTCACTTCTCCGTCCGGGTTACGTTTCGCCTCGACGATGGCCTGCCACTCGTGCAGGTCGGCCGGCGGCACCGCAAGCCCGAGCTGCCTGACGACGGTCTCGTCGAGTCCCTGGTCGTGCATCATCGCGGGAATCTTGTACAAATCGTCGGCATCGTATGCCGAGATGACCGCCTCTTCCCGCACGTTGGTGAAGAGCGCGATTTTCTTGCGTTGCTCGGCCGGCAGCGGCTGTTCGGACCGACAGACGAGGATGTCCGGCTGGATGCCGATCGAACGGAGTTCCTTCACGGAATGCTGGGTCGGTTTGGTCTTGATCTCGGCGGCCGTGGCGATGTACGGCACCAGTGTGAGATGGACGTACACGACACGCCCATGCCCCAGGTTGACGCCCATCTGGCGGATAGCTTCCAGGAAGGGCAGCGACTCGATATCGCCTACCGTGCCGCCGACCTCCACGAGGCAGATGTCCGCATCACCCGCACCACGTTCCACGGATGCGCGGATTTCGTCCGTGACGTGCGGAATGACCTGTACGGTGGCGCCCAGATAGTCGCCGCGACGCTCTTTCGCGATGACGGATTCGTAGATGCGCCCGGCGGTGAAGTTGCTGTTCCGGCCGGTGGTCGTGCGCACGAAGCGTTCGTAGTGCCCGAGGTCGAGGTCGGTTTCCGTGCCGTCGTCCGTGACGAACACCTCACCGTGCTGGAACGGGCTCATGGTGCCCGGATCCACGTTGAGGTACGGATCGAGCTTGATCATGCTGACCGACAGACCGCGGGCTTCGAGCAATGCACCGAGGCAGGCGGAGGTGATGCCCTTGCCCAGGGAGGACACCACGCCGCCGGTTATGAACACGTAAGAAGTCATTGCATTCCCGGATCGCGACAACGCAAACAAGAAAGGGCTGGAACAGAAGCACTGCGTCTGGTGCTCTTTTCCAACCCTTCGAGTAGCGCGCCGTCGTTGGATAGAAGACGGTTTTAGACGTTAACAGATCGATCGCGGCCAGACAATCGCGCCGCTCGCCGTGCGGCACGCATCAGGCGTAGCGCGGCGCATCATGCCAGCGGATCGCATATCCCGGCGTCGCCGCGGCAGCGGCCGCGATCCACAGATCCGCAACGGCGACGAGCTCACTGCCGGCGTACAGGATCGGCAAACTGTCACGCAGCCACGGAAAGACGCCATGGTCCTGCAGGAGTTTCTTCAGTTTGCGCGTATGTTCATGACCAAGCGGCTTTATTTCCTCACCGCCCCGTCGCGCCTGCAACACCAGGCCGGCCTCGGCCAGTGCCGGCGCAATCCCGGTGATTGCGATTTTCTCGAGCATGAGCCGACCGAGACCCGCGCCGAGATCCACCGGCCGGCCCGGCGCGAGACGCCGGCCCTCGAAGGCAGGTTCCGGTTCGGGCGGCAGCAGGTACAAGGTGTCGCGGAATCGACGGCAATGCCCGCCGTGCCAGGAGACGAGCGGATTCGAATCGGCGCGCGCGCCGAGCAGCGAGTTCAGGATTTCGCCGAATGCGCCGGGCGGCACCTGCGGCAGGCCGGCACGCTCCACGGCACGGCGCAGGATGCGACCCTTTGTCGCCGACGGCAGCTCTCGCAAGGCGGCTGCCGGGAGTTCGCCGTCGGGCGTCCGCAGGGCCTCGATCTCGCGGTCGGCGATCTCGCGCAACAAGCGGGCGGCTTCCCGGTTCAGCTCAGCGCTGCGGCCGAGCCGGCGCACCGCATGCGGCCAGCGGGCACGCAAGTTCGGCAGCACCTGTTGTCGCAGGTAGTTGCGGTCCAGACTCTGGTCTGCGTTGCTGGGGTCGTCGTTCCATGCAAGGCCTGCTTCCGCCGCGTACGTTGCCAGGTCGGCGCGCGCTGCGCCGAGCAGCGGGCGCACGAGGAACCCCGGCCCGAACGGTCGGATCGGCGGCATGGCGGCCAAGCCTTCCGGCCCGCTGCCGCGCAGCAGGTTCAGCAAGAGCGTTTCCGCCTGGTCGTCGGCATGGTGTGCGGTGATCAGCCAGTCGCCGGCACGCATCCGGCTTGCGAGCGCCGAATATCGGGCATCGCGCGCGGCCGCTTCCGGTCCGGCCCCCGACCCGACCGAGATCGTGACGATCTCGCAATGCACGTCGAGGGACTTTGCGAAGTCCGCCGCCAGAGCGGCAAAGCGCCCGGACTCGCGATGCAGGCCGTGATCGACGTGCACCGCGGCGAGCGGAACCGCATGGCTTCCGCGGGTCGCCGCCAGGGCGTGCAGCAGAACGGTCGAATCGAGGCCGCCGCTCAGTGCAACCAGGTAGCGCGCGGGACTCGTTTGCGGGCTTTGCAGCCCACGGAGCACGCGCTGCAAGCACGCCGGATCGAGGTTCACGCTTCCTTGTACTGGCCGAAGCCGGCAATCCGCTGCCGGCGCGCCTCGAGCAGCTGATCGAGGGTCAGGCTCGTCAGTTCGTCCAGGTGCCGGACCAGCGCGGCCCGAATCGTCTCCGCCGTTTGGGCGGGATTCCGGTGCGCGCCACCGAGCGGCTCGTCGAGCACCTCGTCCACCAGTCCGAACTTCTCCAGGCTGTCGGCCGTGATGCGCATTGCCTCGGCGGCTTCCTGGGCTTTGTCGGCGCTTTTCCAGAGTATCGATGCGCAGCCTTCGGGCGAAATGACCGAATAGACGCTGTACTGCAACATCAGCAGCCGGTCCGCGACGCCAATCGCCAGTGCGCCGCCGGAACCGCCCTCGCCGATCACGATGCTCAGAATCGGGGTCCTGAGCCCCGCCATCAGATACAGGCTGCTCGCGATGGCCTCGCTCTGGCCGCGCTCCTCGGCGCCGACACCCGGATACGCGCCCGTGGTGTCGATGAAGGTGACTACCGGGAGAGCGAACTTTTCCGCAAGCCGCATGAGGCGTTGCGCCTTGCGATAGCCTTCCGGCTTCGGCATGCCGTAGTTGCGGCGCACACGTTCCTTCGTATCCCTGCCCTTCTGATGCCCGACGAGCATGACCGGGCGGTCGTCGAGGCGAGCGAGCCCGCCGACGATGGCGAGATCGTCGGCGTACATCCGGTCGCCGTGCAGCTCCTGGAAATCCGGCGCGATGAGTTCGAGATAATCGAGTGTATACGGCCGGCCCGGATGCCGGGCGACCTGCGCGATTTGCCAGGCCGACAGCTTCGAGAAAATGCTGCGCGTCAGCGAATCACTCTTGCTCTTCAGCCGCGCGACTTCTTCGTTGATGTTGACTTCCGAATCGTCGCCGACGAATCGCAGCTCGTCGATCTTTGCTTCGAGTTCGGCGATCGGCTGCTCGAAATCCAGAAAGTTCAGGTCCATAGGCGCGACGTTCTTGCTGAGGCGGCCAACCTTACATGATTTCCCGCCCCGGTGCGTAGACCAGTCGCACGTTGCCGGCGCCCAGCAGTTCGGTGAGCTTGTCGCGCAGGTCCCGACTGGGCCGCACTGCCCATTCCGGCCCCAGGTTCAGGCGTGCGGCCGCCGAATCGCCGTAGTACTGCACCGCGACCTCGCAGTTGCCTGCCCGGTGCGGCAACAGGACGTCATGCAGGCGCGTCAGCAGCTGCTCGCCATGACCGTTTGGTGCGAGCCGCAGCAGCATGCCCTGGGCGCGGCTTTCGATGACTCGGTCGATGTGCAACACGTTCTTGGCATTTACCGACCATGCGCCGAGAAAATCGTCATAGCGCAGCGTCCCCGAGACGACGACGATTTCGTCCTTCACGAGCAGGTGCCGGAACTCCTGGAATGCTTCGTTGAAGAGCCCGACCTGCATGCGGCCGGTGTCGTCGTCGAGCACGACACTGACGCGATTGCCGCGCTTGCGTACGTCGACGACCAGGCCGGCGATGCTGATGTCCCTTCGCGGCTGGCGGTACTCGCCGTCACGCACCGGCGGCGGCTCGTTCGCAAGGTCTGCCAGGCGGCCATCGACGAAGTTGCGTGCATCCGCGCGTACGGCGTGAAAGGGATGGCCAGTGAGGTACAGGCCGAGAGCCTCCTTTTCGTTCGCCAGCAGGATTGCCTGCGACCATTCGCCGATCTCGAGCGGCTCGCTCTCCGCCGCGACAGGCAGCGGTGTCGGCAGTTCGAGCCCGAACATGTCGTTCTGACCCGCCGCGTTTGCACGCGCATGTTGCTCGGCGCTTTGCAGTGCCTCCGGCAGCTGGTGCATGAGCCCGCGTCGCGACAGGCCGAAGTCGTCCATCGCGCCGGACTTGATCATGGCCTCCAGCGCCCGGCGGTTGATTCTTTCGTGGTCCGTGCGCCGGCAGAATTCGGTAAGCCCCGAGTACGGCCCGTTGCGCTCGCGTTCAGCGACGAGCGCTTCCACGGCAGCGCGCCCGACACCCTTGATCGCACCCAGGCCATACAGGATCGAGCGCGCATCCGGCACCGTGAAGTGGTAGCCGGAGCGGTTGACACTCGGCGGTTCGAGCCGGAGCCCCAGCTGGCGGCAGTCGTCCTTCAGCGTCACGAGCCGGTCCGTGTTGTCCAGGTCGGCGCTCATCACCGCGGCCATGAATTGCGCCGGATAGTTCGCTTTCAGATACGCTGTCTGGTACGACAGCACGGCGTAGGCGGCAGAGTGCGACTTGTTGAAGCCGTAGCCTGCGAACTTCTCCATCAGGTCGAAGATGCGGCTTGCCGTACCAATGGCGACGCCGCGCTCGATCGCACCGTCGACAAAGATCGCACGCTGCTGCGCCATCTCCTCTGGCTTCTTCTTGCCCATCGCCCGTCGCAAGAGGTCAGCGCCGCCCAGCGTGTACCCTGCGAGCACCTGCGCGATCTGCATCACCTGTTCCTGGTACAGGATGACGCCGTAGGTTTCCTCGAGCACCGGCCTCAAATCCGGATGCAGGTAGTCGATGTCGGCCTTGTTGGTCGCATGCTTGCGCTGGATGAAATCGTCGACCATCCCCGATTGCAATGGGCCCGGGCGGAACAGTGCCACCAGCGCCACGAGGTCATCGAACTGGTCGGGTTTCAGCCGCTTGATGAGGTCGCGCATGCCGCTGGATTCGAGCTGGAAGACCGCTGCAGTCGCAGTACTCCGCAGCAGGCGGAAGGTCTCCGCGTCGCGCAGGGGGATATGGTCGATGTCGAAAGGCGGATCGGGCCGATCCTGGTTGATGATGCGCACCGCCCAGTCGATGATCGTCAGGGTCTTCAGGCCCAGGAAGTCGAACTTCACCAGACCGATCGCTTCGACATCGTCCTTGTCGAGCTGCGTTACGAGATTCGTGCCGCCTTCCTCGCAGTACAGCGGCGTAAAGTCCGTGAGTTCCCGCGGCGCGATCACGACGCCACCGGCATGTTTGCCCGCGTTGCGCACGAGGCCTTCGAGCGATTTCGCCAGGTCGATGAGAGCCGCGACCTCCTCGTCGTCGCGGTACATCGCCGCGAGTTCCTCGGACTGCTCGAGCGCCTTGTCGAGCGTCATGCCGAGTTCGAAAGGCACGAGTTTCGCAATCCGGTCGACGAAGCCGTAGGCCTGACCCAGGATGCGACCGGTATCGCGAATGACCGCTTTCGCCGCCATGGTCCCGAAAGTGATGATCTGCGCGACCCTGTTGCGTCCGTAGCGCTCGGCGACGTACTCGATCACGCGATCGCGGCCCTCCATACAGAAGTCCACGTCGAAGTCCGGCATCGAGACGCGTTCCGGATTGAGGAAGCGTTCGAACAGCAGCTTGTGCGCCAGCGGATCGAGGTCGGTGATGCCGAGCGACCAGGCCACGAGCGAACCCGCGCCGGAGCCGCGGCCCGGGCCGACCGGTACGTCGTTCTGCCGCGCCCAGCGGATGAAATCGGCCACGATCAGGAAGTAACCCGGGAAGCCCATGTCGCAAATGACCTGGAGTTCCCGCGCCAGGCGCTCGCGGTACGGTGCAGCCACCGCCCCGTGCTCCGCGCCTGCATGCTCGGCGTCCGCGAGCTTTTGTTCGAGCAGCTGCTCGAGGCCGGCATGTGCCTGCGCCGCCAGCCAGTCGGCCTCGTCCTGGCCCGCGGGAACCGGGAATGCCGGAAGTACACTGCGGCCCAGCACGAGGTCCAGGTTACAGCGCCGGGCGATTTCGACGCTGTTCGCCAGTGCCGAAGGCAGGTCGGCGAACAGCGCCTCCATCGCCACGGCCGACTTCAGGTATTGCTGCTCGCTGTATACCTGCGGCCGGTCCGGGTCCGCAAGACTTCGTCCTTCGCGAATACACACCCGTGCTTCGTGTGCGTAGTACCCGTCCGCGTCGAGGAAACGCACATCGTTGCTCGCCACGACCGGAACGCCGTGGCCGATGGCGAGCGCAACGCTCGCCTGCACGCAGGCCTCCTCGCCTGATCTGCCCGTGCGCAACAGTTCCAGGTAGTAACGGTCGCCGAACA
This sequence comes from uncultured Pseudomonadota bacterium, assembly GCA_963775455.1. Taxonomy (GTDB): domain Bacteria; phylum Pseudomonadota; class Gammaproteobacteria; order Steroidobacterales; family Woeseiaceae; genus UBA1847. Next base: position 444,481 of record CAVZIU010000001.1, read on the forward strand.
GCTGCAGCCAGTGCTCGAGCCGTCGCGCGGCGAGTTCGGGGTGACCGTTCGCGAGCGCCTGGCCGACGTCGCCGCTCAGTCCGCCGGACAATGCGATCAGGCCCGCGACTGCGTCGCCATCCAGCCACTCGCGATGCAGCATCGGCTGTCCGCGGTGCTGGCCCTCCAGGTAAGCGCGGGACAGGAGCCGCGACAAGTTGCGATAACCCGCGAGAGTTTGCACGAGCAGGATGAGCGTATGCGGCCGCCCGGGCTCGTCGTCGTTGTACAGGCCGACATCGGCACCCACGATCGGCTTCACGCCGGCAGCCATCGCCTTTCCGTAGAACTTCACCATCCCGAACAGGTTGTTGCGGTCCGTAAGCGCGACCGCCGGCATGTCGTTGCCGGCGCAACGCTCGATAAGCTCCGGAATGCGCACGGTGCTGTCGACGAGCGAGTACTCTGAACGCACGTGCAGGTGTACGAAGGCCGCCGCGCTACCGCTCACAGGACCTCCCGCACCGTCACGAAACTGCGGCGGTGATGCACGCAGGGGCCACGATCCCGGAGCCGCTGACGGTGTTGCGGCGTCGCATAACCCTTGTGCGCGGCGAACGCATAGTCGGGAAACAGCCCGTCGAGTTCCTGCATGATCGCATCGCGCGCCGTCTTCGCCAGTATGGACGCCGCGCTGATCGACGGCACACAGGAGTCGCCCCCGACGATCGCATCGCCGCCAATGATGCGCGCACCGAAGCGCAGGTCCGGCAGCCGGTTGCCGTCGACGAGGACCGCGTCCGGCAGGCACGGGAGGCCGAGGATCGCACGGCGCATCGCCAGCAACGTCGCCTGCAGGATATTGAGTGCATCGATTTCTGCGCGATCCGCCCAGCCCACGGCCCAGGCCAGGGAGCAGGTCCGGATTTCCTCGGCGACGGCCGAGCGGGCCGGCGCGGCGAGCTGCTTCGAATCGACGAGCCGATCGGTGCACTGCCCGCGCGCGAGGATCACGGCCGCCGCCACCACGGGACCCGCGAGCGGGCCGCGGCCGGCCTCGTCGACGCCTGCGACGAGCCCTTTGTGTTCAATCAATGCGGCTTGTTGCATCCTGGACCAGTGACAGCACTGCCTCGGCGGCTTGCCGGTCGGCGTCGAGCGCGAGCTCGCTGCGCAGTTTAGCAAATCTCCCGGCGATCGCCGCGCGCCGCGCTGGGTCGTCGAGTAGCGCCGCCACCGCTGCGGCGAGCAATTCCGGCTTGGCTTTTTCCTGGATGAACTCCTCGACCAGCACTGTTTCGGTCAGCTGGTTGGGCAAGGTGACCTTGTCGACCTTGAGCATGCCGAACCCGCGGATGAGCGCAACGGTCAGCGGTGCCATGCGGTAGGCAGCTACCATCGGCTTTTGCAGCAAGGCCGCCTCGAGCGCCGCCGTACCGGAGGCCAGCAGGACCACATCGGCGGACGCGAGCACGGTATGCGAGTGGCCGTCGTGGAGTCGGAAACGCTCCGCGACGCCGGCGTCGGCGAGCGCTGCCGCGATGCCTGGCGCAAGCCGCGGCGCAGCGACCGGAGTGACGAATTGCAGCTCCGGGTAGCGCGCGGCGAGTATCGCCGCGGCACCGGCGAAAACCGGCGCGAGGCGAGTTACTTCGCTCATCCGGCTGCCCGGCAGGACGGCCAGTACCGGCCGATCCGCCGCCAGGCCGAGTTCGCGGCGCGCAGCAGCGACGTCCACCGTGGCCGGCACCCTGTCGGCCATGGGATGGCCGACGAAAACCGCGTCGATGGCGTGGCGATCGTAGAACGCTTTCTCGAACGGCAGGACGCACAGGATACGGTCCGCCGCGGCACGGATTTTCGCCAGCCGCCCCTGCCGCCACGCCCACACGGACGGACTGACGTAATGCACCGTCGGAATCCCGGCGGCCTTGAGCGCCGCTTCGAGACCGAGATTGAAGTCGGGCGCATCGACGCCGATGAAAACGTCCGGCGGCGCGCCGATCCAGCGCCGGCGGAGCGTTGCACGCAGACCGAGCAGCCGCGGCAGGCGGCGCAGCGGCTCGACGAAGCCCATGACGGCCAACTCGTCCGCATCAGCAAGCGCATTGCAACCCGCTGCGCGCATCCGCGGACCGGCCACACCTTCGAAACTTGCGTCCGCGACCCGCTCGCGCAGCGCGTTGATGAGACCGGCGGCGAGCAGGTCGCCGGAAGCCTCCCCGGCAACCAGCGCAACGCGCATCGGTACCTACCGCGCCACGCCGCGTTCAGACGAACGCAGCGAGTCGAGCAACACGCCGAGTTCCGGCTGCGCCGGTTCTAGGCGCGCGATCTCCTCGATCGCCTCGTTGAGCTTCTTGCCCTGGCGGAAGACGATCCGGTAGGCGGCCTTGATGTTGCGAATCTGGTCCGACGTGAAGCCGCGGCGCTTGAGCCCTTCGCTGTTGATGCCTTTGGGCTCCGCCGGGTTTCCGGACATCATCGTGTAAGCGGGAATGTCCCGGTTGGTCCCGCTGTACATGCCGAGAAATGCGTGCGCACCGATCTTGCAGAACTGGTGTATCCCCGCGAAGCCACCAAGTATCACCCAGTCGCCCAGCATTACATGTCCCGCGAGGGTCGCATTGTTCGCAAGTATGCAGTTGTCGCCGACCACGCAGTCGTGTGCGATATGCACATAGGCCATGATCCAGTTGTCGTGGCCGATGCGCGTCTCGCGCTGGTCCTGCACGGTCCCCCGGCTGATCGTGCAGTACTCACGGATCGTATTGCGGTCCCCGATCCACAGCTTTGTGCGCTCGCCGGCGTATTTCTTGTCCTGCGGATCATCGCCGATCGACGCGAACTGATAGATACGATTGTTGCGGCCGATCGTGGTCGGGCCGTTGACCACGACATGGCCGGCAATCTCGGTGCAGTCGCCGATCTCGACGTCGTCACCGACGATCGAATACGGACCCACGCTTACGCCTTCCCCGAGCCGCGCCGTAGCCGAGACAATCGCCGTGGGATGTACGCTCATTTGCTGCGCTTCTCCAGTTCCGTCACTCGGTCGAACAGGGCCTCGAGGCGCCGCAAGCGCGCCACCTTGCGATTCCAGTCGCGCGCGGGTTCCACGGGAAAACTGGACGCGTACACGCCAGGCTCGCTGATGTCCTTGCTCACCATCGCCTGCCCGCTCACCACGACGTCGTCACAAATGCTGATGTGTCCGACGACGCCGGACTGGCCGGCAAACAGGCAGCGTGCGCCGATTTTCGTGCTGCCGGCGATGCCGGTCATCGCCGCAAGCGCGGTGTGCTGCCCGACGCAGACGTTGTGCGCGATCATGCACAGGTTGTCGATGCGCACTCCATCCGCAATCGAAGTGTCGTCCAGCGCGCCGCAATCGATCGTCGAGTTGGCGCCGATCTCGACATCGTTGCCAATACTGACCCCGCCGAGCTGCGGCACCTTGATCCATCCTTCCGGCGTGATCGCATTGCCGAAACCGTCGGCTCCGATCACGACACCCGGATGTACGATGGAGCGTACGCCGATGCGCACATTGCGCACCAGCGTGACCCGGGCGACGAGTCGAGTATCGGAACCGAGCTCGCAATGCGGACCGACGATGCAACCCGGGCCGACGATAACCCGGTCGCCGATCACGGCTCGCTCACCAATCACGACATGCGGTCCGATCTCTGCGCTCGGCGAGATCCGTGCGGAACCATCGACGACCGCCGTCGAATGCACACCCGCCGCTGCCGCCGGCTGCGGATGCAGCAGCGCCGCCATGCGAGCATAGGTTGCGTACGGATTCGGGCTGATCAGCGTGGCACAGGGCGCGTGCGTCGCGTCGTCCGGCCGCAACACTACCGCTGCGGCCCGCGTTGCTGCGAGCTCAGGCAGCAGGCGGCTATTGGTGAAAAAGCTTAGGTTTCGAGGCCCCGCCGAGGTCAGGGCGCCGACACCGTCGACTACGGCGTCGGGATCACCATCGAGATCGCAGCCAAATCGAGTGGCCAGTTCTCCCAGGCGAATCGGCATTCGCGCTTAGTTGCTGCTCGTGGCGTTGTAATTGGTTTCGATCACGCGCAGAACTTCTTCCGTAATGTTTATGGCCGTGCTTGCGAACAGGACGCCGTCACCCACGACGAGATCGTAACCCTGCTGCTGCGCAAAGGTCTGGACTTCGGCCAGCAGCGCGCGTTGCAAGTTGCCGAGTTCCTCGTTCTGCCGCAGGTTGAGATCCTCCTGGAACTCGTTCTGCAGGCGCGCAACTTCGCGCTGCAGGTCACGCAGGTCTTTCTCCGCGGTACGGCGCTCTGACTCGCCCATCACGGCCGTGTCCTTCTGCACCTTGGCCTGCATGTCCTCGAGTTCCTTCGCCTTGGCAGCGAACTCCCGCTGGCGTGGCGCGAACTCTTCCTGCAAGTCATCCATGGCAGCCTTGGTCTGCGGTGCACGATCGAGCAGCAACGGCACGTTTACGACGCCGATCTTAAGATCCTGTGCTGCAGCTGGCATTGCAAACGCGCCGAGGAGCGCGATCCCGAGAGCAGCCTTAACCAGGCCTTGCTTGACAAAATTCATATGCATCAAATCCCTAAAATGCTTGACCAATGGAGAACTGGAATCTTTCGACTTCGTCTCCGTAATACCTGTCGTTGCCGGAGTACGCATTCAACGGATATGCGTAGCTGAAGCGGAACAGCCCCAGCGGCGCGAGCCACTGGACGCCGATACCCACCGAACCGCGCAATTCGTCGAAATCGGGTTTGTATTCGACAGGACTACCGAGCTTGTCCGTGAACAGGACTTCGCCGGTGTTAAATACGTTACCCACGTCGTAGAAAATGCTGGCCCGCGCCTGGCTGGCCCACTTGTCCGGAAGCGGGAGTATAAGCTCTAGCTGACCCGCAACCAACACGTTGCCACCGTAAGGATTGCCGAAGCTGTCCCGGGGGCCGAGATACGATTCCCGGAAGCCGCGTACCGATTCAGGCCCGCCGCCGTAGTATTGCTTGTACGGCGGAACAGCCGTTGTATCCCCGAGCGCTTCCGACATGCCCACATCCGCGTTCAGGCTAACCACCCACTTCCGCGTAATCGGCACGTACTTGGTATAGCTCCAGCGCGCCGAGTAGTACTCCACGTCGCTGCCTGGAACGGCGAACCCGAGAAACAGCTGCTGGCGCGAGCCCCGGTTCGCGAACAGCGCCCGGTTGCGGCTGTCGTGCGTCCAGCCGGCCAACAGTTCGTAGGTATCGAAAGTGGTGCCGTAGAAGATGACGCCGTTGCCGACGTTGGTGATGTACGTGTCGCCGTTGTTCAGCACCCAGTCCTGGGCCTGCACCGAACTGCCGGCGCTGGTGGCCAGTTCGGCGTGCTGATAGGACAGGCCGAAGCTCAGGGTCTGCAACTCGCTGATCGGGTAACCGTAGTCCACGGACGCGCCGGCCGTCGTCGTCGAGAAATCCGAGGTCGCATCGGCATAGCGCGTGATGTCGCGAAAATTGATCCCGACGGTCCGACGGATCCCGTCCATCGTGATGGCCGGATCCGTATGCGACAGGCTGTAGAGTTTCGAATAACGGCCCGAATTCAGTTCCAGGGCTACGCGGTTGCCGGTGCCGAGGAAGTTGGTGTGCACGATGCTCCCGTTCAGGATCAGCTTCTGCGATTCCGAGTAGCCGATGCCGCCCGAGAACTGGCCGGGCATGCGGTACTCGATGTCGAAATCCACGTCGACCAGGTCGGGGCTGCCCGGCACCGGCGTGTTCTCGACCTCGACGCTTTCCACGTACGGCAAGCGCTGCAGGCGAACCTTGGAGCGGTCGATCAGCAGGTTCGACAGGTAGGCGCCTTCCATCTGGCGCATCTCACGGCGCAGAACCTCGTCCTCGATCTGGCTGACACCGTTGAAATTGATCCGCCGGACATAGACCCGGCTCTTCGGATCGACGAAAAAGGTGATCTCGGCGGTCTTGGCCTCGCGATCCAGTTCCCAGACGGGCTCGACCTCGGCGTTCGAATAGCCTTCCTCGCCGAGCCGGACGCTCATCAGTTCGCTGGTGTTGGTGAGCAGTGCCTGGTTGAAGATGGAGCCGGGCTTCGCGAGCACCAGCGCGCGCAGGTAGGCTTCGGGAACCACCATCTCGCCGACGAGCTTCACGTCGGTGACCGTATAGCGATCACCTTCTTCCAGGGTTATCGTGACGAAAATGTCTTTCTTGTTTGGTGAAATCGCAACCTGCGTGTCTTCGATGCGGAAATCGGCATAGCCGCGGTCCATGTAATAGGAGCGGAGCGTTTCGAGATCGCCTTCGAGCTCTTCCTTCGAATAGCGATCGTCCTGCCGGATCCACGACAGCCAGTTCGCGGTGTCAAGCGCGAAACGCTCGCGAATATCGTCCTCGGTGTAGGTCTTGTTGCCGACGATGTTCACCTGCCGGATCTTCGCGCGATCACCCTCCTCGATGTCGATGTCGATCCGTACGGTGTTGTTCGGACGGTCTTCGACCTTGGTGTCGATCGCCACCGCGTACTTGCCGCGGTCGTAGTACTGCTCGCGCAGGAACATCTCGACGTTGTCGAGCACGGAGCGATCGAACGTGCGCCCTTTGGCGAGTCCGACGCCCTGCAGCGATTCCATGAGGTCCTCGGTCTTTATGTCCTTGTTGCCCTCGACCTCGAAACTCTCGATCGACGGCCGTTCGCGCACCACGATCACCAGGCTGTCGCCGTCCTTGCGCATCTCGATGTCGTCGAACAGGCCCTGCCCGTAGAGAGCACGGATCGCTTCCTGGACGCGCACGCCATCCACGGTATCGCCGATGTTGATCGGCACGTAGTTGAACACCGTGCCCTCGGAGATGCGTTGCAGACCCTCGACGCGCATGTCCCGGACGACGAAGGGTTGCATGAGCTGCGCCAAGACAGGGCTCGTCGCAAGGCAGCCGCAGGCAACCAGCAGCAGCATGGCCAGTCGGTGTCGTCGATGTCCGCGATACTCGGTCATTGGCATTCGGTTCCGCGCTAGCCGAGCATCCGGGCGATGTCGTTGTAGAACGCGAAGCTCATGAGGAGCAGCAAGGCGAAGATGCCGACCTGCTGGCCGACCAGCTGGGCGCGTTCCGACAAGGGGCTGCCCTTCACGAACTCGATCAGCTGGTAGACGATCTGTCCGCCGTCCAGCACCGGCAACGGGATCAGGTTCAGCACGCCGAGACTGATGCTGACGATGGCAAGGAAGCCCAGGAAATTGCCGATGCCGGCTTGCGCCGACGCGCCGGCGAACTGTGCGATGTTGATCGGGCCGCTGATGTTCTTGATCGAGACGTCGCCGGTCAGCATCCGGCCCAGCATGTTCACGGTGAATATGGACGACTGCCAGGTCCGATGTGCCGCCCGGCCGATCGACTCCAGCGGCCCGAACTTGCGCAGGTAGGAATATTCGCGCGGATCGGCCGCGACCGCCACGCCGAGCTGGCCCACCCTGGCGCCGTCTCGTTCGGCCGACCCGATGACCGCATCCAGCGCCACGTTCGTACCCTCGCGCTCGACTTCGATCACGACCGGCGCATCGGCGAGCGGCTCGAGCAGGCGCAGCAGGTCCGAGAAATGCCGAACCGGCTCTCCGTCGACGGCGACGATGCGGTCGCCGGCCTGGATTCCGGCTCGGGCGGCAGCACTGTCCGGCGTCACCTCGCCCACCACCGGCGGCGGCTGCCATGGCTGGAAGCCGAGCCCGTCGAACAGCATGCCGGGTTCCGTCAGCCGGCGTACTTCGCTGCCGACGTCGAGCAGCGCCGCATGTTCGTTGCCGGACTCGTCTTCGAGCGTGAGCGTTACCCGTCCGTCGGGCACCATGTGATCGAGGATCTGCACCAGTGCCGACTCCCAGTCCGCTACCGGCGTGTCGCCCACGGCGACGATCCGGTCGCCGAACTCGAGCCCCGCCTCGTCGGCGTAGGAACCGGGAGTGACATCCCCGATGGAGGGCCACATCGTCGGCACGCCGTACACGAACAGCAGCCAGTAGGCGAGCAACGCGAAGATGAAATTGAACATCGGCCCGGCGAGCAACACTGCGATGCGTGCGGGTATCGGGCGGTGGTTGAAGGCGCGCGCGGCGTCCCGAGGCGCGATTTCCGCCTCCCGGCTGTCCAGGAAGCGGACGTAGCCGCCGAGCGGAATGGCAGAGATGCAATACTCCGTGCGGTCCGGGGCAGCGCCCATCCGGGTCCAGATCGGCCGGCCGAACCCGATCGAGAACCGCAGTACTTTCATCCCGCACAGCCGGCCGACCAGGAAATGGCCGTATTCGTGCACCGCGACCAGCACGCTGATCGCGACGATGAAAGCCAGTAGGCTGCTCAAGGCGTCAAACACGGCCCGTTCCCGCAATCCGACATGCACGTCGGTAATTCGGACTGGCGCCGGCCGTCCCAGTTCCCGCCGCGTACCCGCAATGCTTGCGGCGGCAGTCTGAACCGCGCCTGAACGCCCCTGGAGACCCGCTCATGCGAGCCCCAGCCAGGGCAAGCCCAGCGCGAACAGCGGCGCGGCGGCGGACACGCTGTCGATCCGGTCCAGCAAGCCGCCGTGACCCGGAAACAGCGTGCCACTGTCCTTCAGACCGACGGTCCGCTTGAACATGCTGACCGTCAGGTCGCCGACGATGGAAAGGCCCGCGACCCCGAGGCAGAACGGCAGCAGTGTGGCGAGATGGGTCTCGATCATCAGGCTGCGCACCAGGATCAGCGCCATGACGAAAACGAGTCCGCCGATGACCCCTTCCCAGGTCTTGCCCGGGCTGATCTTGGGTGCGAGCTTGACGCGCCCGAAGCGTTTGCCCACGAAGTAGGCGCCGACATCGGCGGCCCACACGATCAGGAGCGCGAACAGGAGCAGCGACGGACCCAGTTCGTACAACGTGACCAGTGCCACGTACATCGGGATCAGCACGAACGCGCCGCACAGCCAGCGCCAGGCGAGTGGGATGCGGGTCGGGAAGACGAATGTCCATACCAATGCCAGGACCCACCATAACAGGGCGAGCTTGAGCACAGGGACCGCCGCCGCGGGCGGCGCGAGATTGATCGCCGCCATGCCGGCGGCGAGCAGACTCACATATACGATCCGCAAGGGCAGCGAACGCGTGCCGAGAAAGGCCGACCACTCCCAGGCGCCGGCCAGCACGATGATTGCAATGACCATTTCGGCGGCGAATGGCGGGAGCACGAACAGGACGATGCCGAGCGCCGCCAGCGCGATGACCGCGGTGATGATGCGTTGCTTTAGCATTTCGTTGCCTCGAGCTGCTCCCCGGTGTGACCGTAACGTCGTTGCCGTTGCTTGTAAAACTCCAGTGCCCTGTCAAAGTCCGCTTCGGTGAAATCCGGCCACAGGATCTCTGTGAACCAGAGTTCCGCATAGGCGAGATTCCACAACAGGAAATTGCTCACCCGCTGCTCGCCGCCAGTACGGATCAGGAGGTCCGGATCCGGTATCCCGGCAAGCTGCAACTCCGCCGCGAGTGTCGTTTCGTCCACCGCATCCGCAGGCAAGCTGCCCGCCGCAACCCGCACGGCGAGGCGGCGTGCGGCTTCGGCCAAATCCCAGCGCCCGCCGTAGGCAATCGCCACGATGAGGTGCAGGCCGTCGTTGCCAGCCGTATCCCGCTCCGCCGACTCGATCTTCTCGACCAGGCTGCGGGCCAGACGCCGCCGCTCGCCGATGAACGTGAGCCGCACGTTGTTACGATGCAGCGCCACGATTTCCCGTTGCAGCGCCTCGACGAACAAAGCCATCAGTGCGCCGACCTCGTCGGCGGGCCGGCGGAAATTCTCACTGGAAAAGGCGAACAGGGTCAGGTGCCGGATGCCCGTGCGTGCGGCGTGCTCTATCACCCGGCGTACCGACTTGACGCCCGCGCGGTGACCGGCATGTCGCGGCTTCGACCGGTTTCGCGCCCAGCGCCCGTTGCCATCCATGATGACGGCCACGTGAGCGGGCAGGCCCGGGTCTTTGCACGGAGTCTGCGGCACTCAGATTTCCAGCAGGTCGGCCTCTTTTTCGGCCAGCACTGCGTCGATCTCGGCGATGTACTTGTCCGTGACGCCCTGAATCTCGTCTTCGGCGCGGTGTTCCTCATCCTCGCCGATGAGCTTCTCCTTTTTCAGGTCCTTGACGTCGCCGATCGCATCGCGGCGTACGTTGCGGATCGCGATGCGGCCGCCTTCTGCCTCGTTGCGCACGACCTTGATCATGTCCCTGCGCCGTTCCTCGGTCAGCGGCGGCAATGGCACGCGAATGACCGTGCCTGCGGTTGCAGGATTCAACCCCAGGTCCGAATTCAGGATCGCCTTCTCGATCACCGCGACCATGCTCTTGTCCCAGGGCGTGACGGCCAGCGTGCGCGCGTCCTCGACCGTCACGTTCGCCACCTGCTTCAGCGGCGATTGGGCACCGTAATAGTCGACCGTGATGTGATCGAGCAGACTGGTGTGCGCACGCCCCGTACGGATCTTCGTGAGCTCGTGCTTCAGGGCGGATACGCTTTTCGCCATGCGTTCCGCTGCGTCCTTCTTGATTTCTTTGAGCACCTCGGCTTGTCTCCCTGCTGTCTGTCAGGCCCTGACCAGAGTACCGACGCTGTCGCCGGAAATCGCCTGCACCAGTGCGTTGGGCCGGTGCAGGTCGAAAACCCTCAAGGGCAGGTCGTTGTCGCGGCACATAACGATCGCGGTCGCGTCCATCACGCCAAGCTTGTCGGCGATCACCTGGTCATAAGTCACGACATCGAAGCGCTTGGCGGCCGGGTTCTTCAACGGATCAGCGTCGTAGACGCCGTCGACCTTGGTCGCTTTCAGCAATATGTCGGCGCCGATCTCGATCGCACGCAGGCTGGCCGCCGTATCCGTCGTGAAGAACGGATTGCCGGTGCCGGCCGCGAGGATCACGACGCGGCCCTTCTCGAGATGCCGCACGGCGCGCCGGCGTATGTAATCCTCGCAGACGTCGTGAATCTGCAGCGCGGACATCACTCGCGCATGCAGGTCGATGGCTTCCAGTGCGTCCTGGATCGCGAGGGCGTTCATGACGGTCGCCAGCATGCCCATGTAGTCGCCGGTTACGCGGTCCATGCCGGCACGGGCGAGGCCCGCACCCCGGAAGATGTTGCCGCCGCCGATTACGATTGCGATCTCCACCCCGGACTTGTGCGCGGCGGCGATTTCGCGCGCGAGGCGCTGGATGACACGCGGTTCGATGCCATAGTCCAGCTCGCCCATCAGCGCTTCGCCGCTGAGTTTCAGCAAGACCCGCCGATAGGGAAGCAGGCCTTGAGCCATTCAGCGCGCCCCTTTCACCTGGGCCATGACTTCCTCGACGAAGTTGTTTTGTTTCTTCTCGATGCCCTCGCCCACCTCGAAGCGCACGAAAGCCTTGACCCGGGCGCCCTTCTGCTTCAGGAGTTGGCCGACGGTCGCCTTGTCGTCCTTCACGAACGGCTGCCCGACCAGCGTGATCTCCTTCAGAAACTTCTGCACCCGGCCCAGCACCATCTTCTCGACGATATCGGCAGGTTTGCCTGACGCAGCGGCCTGCTCCGCGAAGATGCGGCGTTCCCTCTCGATCGTGTCCGCCGGCACGCCGGACTCGTCCACACAGGCTGGATTGAGCGCCGCCACGTGCATGGCGACATCACGGGCCAGAGCTTCGTCGCCGCCCTCGAGCGCGACGACGACCCCGATCCTGTCGCCCAGGTGGGTGTAGGTACCGATCGGGCCTTTTTCGCTGACCATGGCGGCGCGGCGCACGCTGATGTTTTCTCCGACTTTGGTCACCAGCTCGGTCCGCGCACTCTCGACGCGGCGGCCGTCCGCGAGTTTCACGTCGGCCAGCAGAGCCGGCTCGGTCGTGCCGGATGCAAGCACCGCAACGGCGACGGCTTCGGCAAAATCGGCGAAGTTCGTGTCCTTCGCGACGAAGTCGGTCTCCGAATTGATCTCCACGATCGCGGCCCGGCCGGCTTCCTGGCGAATCACGACCCGGCCGTCGGCGGCCACGCGGCCAGCCTTCTTGTCCGCCTTGGCCTGCCCCGACTTGCGCAGGTTCTCCGCGGCCGCATCCATGTCGCCGCCGGCGTCGACGAGTGCCTTCTTGCACTCCATCATGCCGGCGCCGGTGCGCGCCCGCAGTTCTGCGACCATAGCTGCAGAAATTGCCATCGCTCGCTTACCTCTCGAATCTGCTTGTCTATTCGACGTCGTCGGACTCGTCGCCGAAGTCCGGCACCGCAGCCGGCAATTCGACGGCTGCGTCGGCGTTTGCGTCTTCGTCATTCTCGACCCCGGTCGCGGCGACTGCCGGCTTCCGGCCGCTCTTCTTCTTTACGGTCGTTTTCTTGGCCGCTTTCTTGCCCGCCGCTTTCTTGCGCCCGCGCGCTTTCCTGACGTTGCCGGCATCGTCGAGTTCGACGAACTCGTCTTCACCGAGCGGCACCTCGGGCAGCGAGGCCCTGCCGTCATCAACCGCGTCCGCGATCAGCGCCGCGTACAATTCGATGGCACGCATGGCGTCGTCGTTGCCGGGAATTACGTAGTCGACGTCATCCGGGGAACAGTTCGTGTCGACAATCGCGACGACCGGGATGCCGAGCTTGTGGGCCTCGCGCACGGCGATGTCTTCGTGATCGACGTCCACGACGAAAATCGCATCGGGCAGGGATTTCATTTCCTTGATGCCGCCGAGCGAGCGTTCGAGCTTCTCCTGCTCGCGCTTAAGGCCCAGGATTTCCTTTTTTGTCAGGCCTTCGAAAGCACCGTCGGCCGCCATCTGCTCGAGCGTCAGGAGACGCTTCACCGACTGGCGTATGGTCTTGTAGTTGGTCAGCATTCCGCCGAGCCAGCGCTGGCTGACGAACGGCATGCCGCAGCGCGACGCGTGCGTGCGTATCGCGTCGCGCGCCGCCCGCTTCGTGCCGACGAACAGAACCGTACCGCCATCCGCAACGGTCGCTTTCACGAATGCGTACGCTTCCCTGGCGAGCGGCAGGCTCTTTTCGAGATTGATGATGTGGATCTTGTTTCGTTCGCCGAAGATGTAGGGTGCCATCTTCGGGTTCCAGAAACGGGTCTGATGACCGAAATGCACGCCAGCCTCAAGCATCTGGCGCATGGTTACGTCTGCCATGATTGGTCTCCGGGTTTGGCCTCCGCGCGCCCCGGTACGCAACCCCTTGTTTTTACGGGGCACCCAACGGACCGTGACGACGCGCGTGTGGATTAATTGCCTCTGGGGCGCGCGCTTTATACCATAGCGGACCGCGGCCAACAACGCGAAAATCAAGCATTTATCGATAGACGAGGGGCAAACGAAGCACGCGCGAGGGCCGGCCTTGGATCCGGCTGGCAGCGCGCGCCCGTTACGTGCGCCCGGTCCCGACGAGCAGTCGTATGAGCGTAACGATCAAGAGTGCCGAGGAGCAGGAAAAAATGCGCGTCGCAGGGCGGCTCGCAGCCGACGTGCTCGATATGATCGGCGAGTACGTGAAACCCGGGGTCACGACCGGTGAACTCGACCGGGTCTGTCACGAGTACATCACGGGCGTCCAGGACGCCATCCCCGCCCCGCTCCACTACCGCGGCTTCCCGAAATCGATCTGCACCTCGGTGAATCACGTGGTCTGCCACGGGATCCCTGGTGACCGGGCGCTGAAGTCCGGCGACTGCGTCAACATCGATGTCACGGTCATCAAGGAGGGGTATCACGGTGACACGAGCCGCATGTTCTTCGTCGGCAAGCCCGGCATCCAGGCCCAGCGCCTTTCCGACGTCGCCTTCGAGGGCATGTGGCGCGGCATCGAGGAGCTGGCGCCGGGCAAATTCCTCGGCGACGTCGGCGAAGCGATCCAGACCTTCGTGGAACAGAATCGATTCTCGATCGTGCGGGAATACTGTGGTCACGGTATCGGGCGGGTGTTTCACGAGGACCCGCAGGTGCTGCACTACGGCCACCGGGGCGCCGGCCTGGAACTCAAGTCCGGGATGACACTCACCGTCGAACCCATGGTCAATGCCGGCAGGCGGCATGTGAAGCTGCTGAACGACGGCTGGACTGTCGTGACCAAGGACCACAGTCTCTCGGCGCAATGGGAACACACCGTCCTGATCACGGACGACGGCTACGAGGTACTTACGCTCGGTGCAGACGCTCGTTGACACCCGCGCGGCGCTGGAAGCGGCCGACGCGGACCAGAAACAGCGCTTCCTGAAAGGCGAGTCCGTCGTCCGGCTCGTCCACGAGCGGGCCGGCGTCGTCGACGGGATCATCCGGGATCTGTGGCACGAGCATGCAGCGGACCTCGTCGACGTGGTTGCGCTGGTCGCTGTCGGCGGTTACGGCCGCGGCGAACTGCATCCGCATTCCGATGTCGACATCATGCTGCTCCTGCCGCCGAAATTCGACCCGGCCCGCAACGAATCGCTGTCCGCCTTCGTGGCCTCGCTGTGGGACGCGGGCCTCGAGATCGGCCACAGCGTGCGCAGCGTCGCACAGTGCCGTGACGAAGCCGCGGGCGACCTGACCGTGGCAACGACCCTCATGGAAGCGCGGCTGCTCGACGGCCCGCCGCAACTGTTCCGCGCCATGGAAGCCGCAGTGGGCCCGCAGCATGTCTGGCCGTCGAACCGTTTCTTTGAGGAGAAGCGCAAGGAACAGATCGCGCGCCACCACCGCTATGACGACACGGCCTACAAGCTCGAACCCAACGTCAAGGGAAGTCCCGGCGGCTTGCGCGATATCCAGATGATCGGCTGGGTCGCGAAGCGGCATTTCGGCTGCACGACGCTCGCGGAACTCGTCGACCACCGGTTCCTGACCCCCGGGCAGCTCAAGCGCCTGCTGGAATGTCAGGCATTCCTCTGGCGCGTGCGATTCGCGCTGCATCAGCTCACGGGCCGGCGCGAGGATCGCATCCTGTTCGACTTCCAGATCAATCTGGCCGAATTGCTGGGCTATGAGGACGCGACCTACACGCTTGCCGTCGAGCAGCTCATGCAGCGTTACTACCGCACGGTAATGGAGCTGTCGCGCCTCAACGAAATGCTGCTGCAACTGTTCGAGGAGGCGATCCTGCTCGATCCGGCCGCGGAACCCGTGCCGCTCAACGAGCGCTTCCAGGTGCGCAACGGGTTCCTGGAAACGGTCAACGACCGGATCTTCGACAACGACCCGTCGGCATTGCTGGAGCTTTTCGTGCAGCTCCAGGACCACCCGCGGATTCGCGGCGTCAGCGCCTATACGATCGGGCTCATCAAGCGCAGCCTCAATCTCATCGACGAGGAGTTCCGGCAGAACCCGCGCAATCACCGGCTGTTCCTGTCGCTCCTGCGGGCGCCCGAGGGCGTGACCCACGAACTGCGCCGCATGAATCTCTATGGCGTGCTCGGCCTGTACCTGCCCGCCTTCGGCCGGGTCGTCGGGCGCATGCAGTACGACCTGTTCCACGCCTACACGGTCGATGAACACACGCTGTTCGTGGTCAGCAACCTGCGGCGATTCGCTTTGAGCCGTTTCGATCACGAGTTCCCGGATTGCAGCCGCATCATGCAGCAGCTCGAGAAGCCGGAGATCCTGTATCTCGCAGGTCTGTTCCACGACATCGCCAAGGGCCGCGGCGGCGATCACTCGGAGCTCGGGGCGGTGGACGCGGAAGCCTTCTGTCTCGAGCACGGCCTCGGCAAGTACGACGCGGCGACCGTCGCCTGGCTGGTGCGCAACCATCTTGTGCTGTCGATGACCGCGCAGAAAAAGGACATCGGCGATCCCGACGTCATCAACGAGTTTGCGGCGCTCGTCGGCGACCAGCTGCATCTCGATTACCTGTACCTGCTGACCGTCGCCGATGTGCGCGGCACCAATCCGAAGCTCTGGAACTCCTGGAAGGCCAGCCTGTTCCGGGATCTTTACGATTTGACTTCGCGCGCGCTCCGGCGCGGCCTCGAGAACCCGATCGATCGCGAACTCCTGGTGTCGGAAACCAAGGAGGAGTCGCGCGCGGCCCTGAACGCGTCCGGCGTCGAGAATGAGGCGATCGACGCGGTGTGGAACCTGTTCGACGATGACTATTTCATCCGCCACAAGGCCGGTGAGATCGTGTGGCACACCGAGTGGCTCGCCGACTCCGACACTGAATCCCAGGTCGGCCTGATCGATCTCAGGCGCAAACCCGGCGGCGACGGGATTGAGGCCGTGTTCTACACGCCGCGGCTGCGGCACACCTTCGCGCACGCGACTGCGGTCGTCGACGAGCTGGGGATGACGATCGTCGACGCACGCATCGTGCCGCTGGACAACGACTACAGCCTCGACACTTACATCTTCATGGAGACGGACAAGCGTATTGAAATAGACGAGTCACGACTGACCAAGATCCGGCGCATGCTGACTCGCGTGCTGACCGCGGACGTCGGCGACGAAACGAAAGTGACGCGGGCGGTGCCGCGTCAGGCGCGCATGTTCACGACCAAGACCACCGTCCAGTTCATCCGGGTGTCCCGCCGCGGCATGAACGTAATGGAACTGGTGGCCGCGGATCGTCCGGGCCTGCTCAGCATGGTCGGCCAGGTCTTTCTCAGGCACGGCGTCGACATTCACACCGCCAAGATCATGACGATCGGCGAGCGCGCCGAGGACGTCTTCTACATTACCGACGAGTCCGGGGCGCCGCTCGACGCGGCGGCGCAAGACAGTCTCGAGGCGGCCCTGATCGACCAGCTCGACGACCGGCCGGCTGTCGCGCGCGCGCAGAAGGCCTGATGGACGCGCAGCGGCGCCTGATCGAATGCGCGTTCGCCGACGGCATCGAATCCGTCGACCGCAACGCACTGATGGCCGCCGTGGACGAGGCCATCGGCCGGCTGGATCGCGGAGAACTGCGAGTCGCCGAGCCTGCGGATGACGGCTGGCGGGTCAATCAGTGGCTCAAGATGGCCGTGCTCCTCGCCTTCCGCCTGGGGGACAACCGGGTCGTGGAAGGTGCGCACAGCCGCTTTTTCGACAAGCTGCCGCTGAAGTACGCGGACTATACCGCCGCCGACTTCGCCCGCGACCGCGTGCGGGTCGTGCCGGATGCCGTCGTGCGCAAAGGCGCCTACGTTGCGCCGGGTGTGATACTCATGCCGAGCTACGTCAACATCGGGGCTTACGTGGGCGGCGGCACCATGGTCGATACCTGGGCGACGGTCGGCAGCTGCGCGCAGGTCGGCGAGAACGTGCACTTGTCGGGAGGCGTCGGCATTGGCGGCGTGCTCGAGCCCGTGCAGGCCGGGCCGACGATCATCGAGGACGACTGCTTCATCGGCGCTCGCTCCGAGATCGTCGAAGGCGTAGTCGTCGGCAAGGGCTCGGTGATATCCATGGGTGTCTATATCGGCCAGAGCACGCGTATCTACGACCGCGCCTCCGGCACAGTAAGCTATGGTCGCATTCCGCCCGGCTCGGTCGTCGTGTCCGGCAACCTGCCTGCCGCCGACGGCCGGTACTCCCTGTATTGCGCGGTCATCGTGAAGAACGTCGATGCGAAGACGCGCGCCAAGACCGGGCTCAACCAACTCCTGCGCGATGCCGAGGCACAGGCGCATGCTTGAGGTCTACGGCATCGCAGGCTGCGACTCCTGCCGCAGGGCCCGGACGTTTCTCGTCGAGCACGGCATTACCCACGCGTTCCATGACGTGCGCGAGGAAGGCCTGAACATCCAGACGCTCGAGCGCTGGGCGGATCGCATCGACTGGCAGAGGCTCGTCAACAGGCAGAGCACTACCTGGCGCGAACTGCCCGAAGCGGCCCGGTCGAACCTCACGCGCCCCAAGGCCATGGCGCTGCTGCTGCAGCACCCGACGCTGCTCAAGCGGCCGGTATTCGATCATCGCAATTACTTCGCCGTCGGTTTTTCGGAAGCGCGCTTCAGCGCGTTCCTCGACAGCCTCGCCTGACCCGGCCACTGCGGCCCGTGGCCGCGCCGCGTTCCCTCAGCCGATGCGGCCGGTGATGTAGTCCTCGGTCAGCTTGTGCTGCGGGTTGGTGAAGATCCGGTCGGTGTCGTCCACCTCGATCAGATTGCCCAAGTGGAAATAGGCGACACGTCGCGACACCCGCGCCGCCTGCTGCATCGAGTGCGTGACGATCACGATTGCGTAGTCTTTCGACAGCTCATCCATGAGATCCTCGATGCGCGCGGTCGCAATCGGGTCGAGCGCCGAGCAAGGCTCGTCCATGAGTATCACCTCGGGATTCACCGCGATGGTTCGCGCGATGCAAAGGCGCTGCTGCTGGCCGCCGGACAGGCCGGTTCCCGGCTCGTCGAGGCGATCCTTCACTTCCTGCAACAGGCCCGCCCGCTCCAGGCTCGTGTGCACGATGTCATCGAGCTCCGCCCGGTCGGTCGCAAGTCCGTGTATGCGTGGTCCGTAGGCGACGTTGTCGTAGATGCTCTTCGGGAACGGGTTCGCCTTCTGGAACACCATGCCCACGCGCGCGCGCAGGGCGACCGGGTCCAGTTCCCTGCTATAGACGTCGACACCGTCGAGCGAGATGCTGCCTGTGACGCGCGCCGATTCGATCGAGTCGTTCATGCGATTGAGGCAGCGCAGGAAAGTCGATTTCCCGCATCCGGACGGCCCGATGAGCGCGATTACCTCTTCCTTGCCTATCTCGAGGCTCACGTTCTTGATCGCGTGATTGTCGCCGTAGTAGACGTTCACATTGTCGGCGATCATGAACGGATTGTCGGTACGAATGTTGCCGACGGTAGCTCCGGTCAGTCCGGTGATCTGCCCGGCCGGCCCGTATGTGCGGGGCCGGCGCGGCGGGATCAGCACCTCGATGGTGTCTGCGTCGGCCGGCGGCGCAGACCCGTCGCTCTTCACATCAGGCTCTGACATATGTGCCATTGTCATACAGGACTCTCCCCGGCTCAAACGCCCCGGCTACCATTTGCGTTCCATTCTTTTCCGAATGATTACGGCCGCCAGGTTCATGAGCAGCAGGAATCCCAGCAAAACGATGATCGCGGCCGACGTACGCTCCGCGAACGCGCGTTCCGGGCTGTCGGCCCAGAGAAAGATCTGCACGGGCAGCGCCGTCGCCGGATCCGTGAATCCGCCCGGAACGTCCACGATGAATGCCACCATGCCGATCATGAGCAAGGGTGCCGTCTCGCCGAGCGCGCGGCTCATGCCGATGATCGCGCCGGTGAGCATGCCCGGCAATGCCAGCGGCAGCACGTGGTGGAACACCACCTGCATCTCCGAGGCGCCCAGTCCGAGCGCGGCCTGCCGGATCGACGGCGGTACCGCCTGGATCGCGGCGCGCGAGGCGATGATGATGACCGGCAGCGTCAGCAGCGAGAGCGAGAGCCCGCCAACCAGTGGTGCCGAGCGTGGCAGCGCCATCCAGTTGATGAACACGGCGAGCCCGAGCAGGCCGAATACGATCGACGGCACCGCAGCCAAATTGTTTATGTTCACCTCGATCAGGTCGGCCCAGCGGTTCCTGGGCGCGAACTCCTCCAGGTACACGGCGGCCGCGACACCGATCGGGAACGCGAGCAGCACGGTGACGAGCAGCATATAGAAGGAGCCCATAAGCGCACCCCTGATTCCGGCGAGTTCCGGTTCGCGCGAATCACCGTTGCTGAAGAGCGCTGTGTTGAAGCGCGTTTCCAACCGACCCTGGGCAACCAGTGCGTCGCTCCACGCAATCTCCCTGTCGGACACCGGCCGGAGCGCGGCATCGAGTTCCGGGTCGATGTAGCCCTTCACCAGCATGTCGATGTTCGCGGCGGCGGGCACCCACAGGTCGCGGGTCTCGCCGACGAGTTCCGGATCTGCCACCAGCATGTCGCGGACCTGGAATCCGGCGCCGACGCTCAGCATGCGACTCAGCTCGCGGCGCTCGCCGCGCGCGATCACCTCCGGAAACAGCTTCCGCAGCGCATCGCGCACGATGCCGTCGAAGTCCGCGTACTCGAGATCGAGGACTCCGTCCGGAGCGAGTGCCTCCCGGCTGAACTCCACGTCCAGCCGGATCTTGCTCTGCTGGAAAGCAGAGGCACCGTTCGCGATCAGCGTGTAGAAGAAAATGCACAGGAAGACGATGCCGACCGCGGTTGCAAGCACACCCATGGCCTGGAACAGGTGCTCCCGCCGGTGCCGCCGCCGCAGCCCCCGCTCGACCTTCTGCCGCGTCGTGACTTGCAGCTCCTCGGTGATGTGCCTACTCATACTGTTCCCGGTACTTGCGCACCACACTCAGGCCGAGGATGTTGAGACACAGCGTGACGATAAAGAGCACGAGTCCAAGCGCGAAGGCGGCCAGCGTCTTCGCACTGTCGAATTCCTGGTCGCCCACGAGCAGCGTGACGATCTGCACGGTTACGGTCGTGACGGCCTCGAATGGATTTGCGCTCAGGTTGGCGGCAAGCCCGGCCGCCATGACCACGATCATCGTTTCGCCGATGGCACGCGAAACGGCGAGCAGGATGCCGCCCACGATGCCCGGCAATGCGGCGGGCAGGATCACGCGAGTCATCGTTTCCGAACGCGTCGAGCCGAGCGCGAGGGCGCCATCGCGCATCGCCGCCGGTACCGCGTGTATGGCGTCGTCGGCCAGGGACGACACCAGCGGGATGATCATGATGCCCATCACGAGTCCGGCGGCGAGTGCGCTCTCGGACGCGACTTCGAAGCCCAGCGCTTCGCCCGCGCGGCGTACCCAGGGTGCGACGGTCAAGGCCGCGAAGAAACCGTAGACCACCGTCGGGATGCCGGCCAGGATTTCGAGCAGCGGCTTGGCGACGGCACGTACCCGTGGTGGCGAATATTCGGCGAGATAGACCGCGGTCATCAGACCTACCGGCACGGCCACCAGCATGGCAATGGCCGTGATCAGCAGTGTACCGGTGAACAGCGGAACAGCGCCGAAACTGCCGGACGATCCGACCTGGTCGGCACGTATGGCCGTCTGCGGGCTCCAGTTAAGGCCGAACAGGAAGTCGGTCACAGGCACTTTCTGGAAGAAGCGTACAGCTTCGAACAGTACGGACAGTACGATGCCGATCGTCGTGAGGATCGCGATGCTGGAGGCGCCGATCAGCAGGATTTCGATCACTTTCTCGACCCGGTTGCGCGCGCGCAGTTCCGGCCGTATGCGACGCCACGCCAACACCGCGCCAAAAAGCGAAGTAGCCAGCACGAGAGCCGCGAGTAGCCAGTGGCTGGCACCGAGATATGCGTTGTAGCGCGCCGATGCTGCACTCAGGACATCATCCGCATCGCCCGATATGGCGTCTCCGGCGGCCAGGTTCCGGATGTTGTTGACCAGCAGGTCCAGCTCGCCCGGCGACAGTTCGCGCGCCGCCGCCGGTAGCGCGTCGACCACCAGCGCCACGATCACCCGCGGCTCGATGAGCACCCACACAAGCATCAGCGCAAGTGCTGGCAGGAGGCAGCACAGCGCCGTGAAATAGCCATAGTAACCGGGCAACGAATGCAGCTCGGTACTGCGCGCACCCCCACCCACCAATCTCAGCGAACGGCTGCGGCCGAGATAGAAGGCGAGCAGGGTCATGCCGCCGAGCAACAGGAGCAAGGTCGTGTTCTGCATCGATATCGCCTGTTCGCTGCCTGAATGCACGGCGGCGGCCCGCGGCCGCCGCCGGATCTGCTGTACGGTGCCGGTCTAGTGGCTTGCCATCGGCACCGGATTGAGCTCGCGCACGTCGGTCGCGACGCGGCGCCTTTCTTCTTCGGGCATCGGAATCAGTCCCCGGTCCGACAGGTAGCCTTCCTCGCCCCAAGCCCGCTCACTGGTAAATTCCTTGAGGTAGCCCTTGAGGCCGGGGATGACATCGACGTGCGCCTTCTTGACGTAGAAGTATAGCGGCCGGGACACCGGGTAGTCGCCGTCGGCGATGGCTTCGAAGGTCGGTTCGACGCCGTCGATTGCGGCACCTTTCACTTTTTCCGTGTTCTGGTCGAGGAAGCTGAAGCCGAAGATACCGAACGCGCCCTTGTTCGCAGCGAGTTTCTGCACGATCAGGTTGTCGTTCTCGCCGGCTTCGACGAACGCGCCGTCCTCACGCACCGTGTGGCAGATCGACTTGAACCGGTCCGCGTCGCTGTCAGCCAGCGCAGCGACCCACGGAATGGCTTTGCAGCCGCCTTCCATGGCGAGTTCGACGAAGGCGTCGCGGGTGCCGGAGGTAGGTGGCGGACCCAGCACCTCGATCTTCGTCGCAGGCAGGTCTGGATTGACGTCGGCCCAGGTCTTGTAAGGATTGGCGACCAGTGCGCCTTCAGCCTGCGGCACCTGCTTCGCCAGCGCGAGGAACAGGTCCTTGCGGCTCAGTGACACCGCAGGCGCGGTGCTGGAATTGGCGAGCACAATGCCATCGTAGCCGATGCGGACCTCGACGATCTCGTCGACTCCGTTGGACGCACAGATCGCTAGCTCGCTCTCCTTGATGGCGCGGGAGGAATTGGCGATATCCGGGTAGTCGACGCCGACGCCGTCGCAGAACAGCTTGATGCCGCCGCCGGAACCGGTCGATTCCACCTTGGGCGTTTTGAACTCGCTGCCACGTCCGAAGCGTTCGGCCACGACGGTCGCGAACGGGTAAACCGTGGATGAGCCGACTATATAGATGTAGTCCCGTGCGGATTGCGCGCTCGTCGGGCCGACCAGTGCACCATTCAGGAGTGCGCTTGCCAGTAACAGCTTCGCTGTGCTTCTCTTGACCACGATTCCTCCTGCCACCATTGGGCTTTTCGCGGCGTCCAGCATACCGGCGCTTTGTTACCGCATTGTTGCAGGACGAACGGCCCGGTCACACTTGGGTCGACGACGTGTTTAAGAGTTTTTTCTATGGTTATTCAAGAATATAAGAATACTTTCTCGAACCTATGACAAGCCCTGCGCAGGCGGATCCGGCGCGCGACGCGTGCGCGCTCCTGGCCGAACTCGTGCGGCGTCCGTCGATCACCCCGGACGACGCCGGCTGCCAGTCCCTGCTCGCCGGGCGCCTCGCCGCAGCCGGATTTACCTGCGAGAGCCTGGTCTTTGGCGAGGTCACGAACCTGTGGGCCCGGCGCGGCACGGCCTCGCCCGTTCTGTGTTTCGCCGGTCACACGGACGTCGTGCCGCCCGGGGCACTGGGCGAATGGCGCACCGACCCCTTCGTTCCCGTAATCGAGAACGGCAATCTGTATGCCCGTGGCGCCGCGGACATGAAGAGCGGCCTCGCGGCGATGGTCGTGGCGGCCGAACGCTTTGTCGCGGCACACCCGGACCACGCCGGTAGCATCGCGCTGCTCGTCACAAGCGATGAGGAAGGGCGTGCGCGCGACGGCACGCTCAGGGTCGTCGAGACACTCAGCGCGCGCGGTGAACGGATCGACTGGTGTGTGCTCGGCGAGCCATCCAGTCAACATGCACTGGGCGACGTCCTGCGCATTGGCCGCCGCGGCTCGCTCAGCGCTACGCTGACGCTGCGCGGCGTGCAGGGTCACGTCGCCTATCCCGGCCTCGCAGACAACCCGATCCGGCGCTTCGCGCCCTTGCTGGCCGAGCTGTATGCGCTCGAATGGGACCAGGGCAACGAATGGTTCCCGCCGACCAGCTTCCAGTTCGTGCGCATCGAGGCGAACGGTGGCGCCGTCAACGTGACACCGGCCGAGCTGACGGCGCGCTTCAACTTTCGTTACTCGACAGAGTGGGACCACACACGGCTCCGCCGGCGAGTGCACGAAATCTTCGACCGCCACGACCTCGACTACGAGATCGACTGGCACCTGTCGGGCGAGCCGTTCCTGACGCAACCCGGCATCCTCATCGACACGGTTCTGGCGGCCGTGCGTGCGGAAACGGGGCGGACCGCCGAGTTGTCCACCGGCGGCGGCACGTCTGACGGGCGTTTCATCGCGCCGGCGGGAGCCGACGTCGTCGAGCTCGGCCCGGTGAACGCGTCGATTCACAAGGTCAACGAACACGTGCGCCTCGAGGACGTCGAGGCGCTCGCCCGCATCTACCTTCGGGTCATGCGGGAACTGCTTCCGGAGGTCGAGCCCGGCGACTGATTTGCGCCGGGATCTAGGTGCGCCGCAGGTTGTTCCAGATCCCCGTTGCCGTCAGGGCGGCGAGCGCGATCAGCACCCATGCCGGCATTGACAGCCCGAGCAGGGACCAGTCGACCGCGGCGCAATCGCCGGGGCCGGTAAACACCAGTTCGACGACGCGTCCGAGCGGCAGCGTTTCGAGCAGGTAATCGAGGCCCGCGCCGCAACTGGCCAGCGGGTCCGGCGGCTGGATCTGCTTCCACACATGCCAGCCCGCGACGCCGATGCCGAACAGGCCCGGCAACGCCAACGACACGGCATAGACCTTGCGGCCGGCAGCGCCCGGATCGTGCAGGCACGCCGCGAGGAACACGATGCCGAGCAGGATCACCGCGATCCGTTGCAGGATGCACAAGGGGCAGGGGACGTACATCAGCACGTGTTCGGCGTACAGGGCGTAAGCGATGAGTCCGGCGCAAGCGAGGAAGCCCGCGAAATTCAGCACTCGCCGGGATGGCAGGCGCATGCCGATCAGTCTTGCGGCGGCAAATCGTCGTCCGCGCCGATGACGGTGTGGCGGACGTCCTTCCCTTCCACCATGAAGATGACGTACTCGCAAATGTTCTTTGCGTGATCGCCGATGCGCTCCAGCGAGCGCGCGGCCCAGGTCACGTTTATCACCCGTTTGATGCTGCGCGGGTCCTCCATCATGAAGGTGATGCACTGGCGCGTGATGAGCTCGTATTCGTCGTCGACCCGCTCGTCCTCGAGCACGACGTCCGTCGCCTCGCCCACGTCGAGCCGCGCGAATGCATTCATCGCGTCACGGAGCATGTGCGAAACATGGGTGCCGAGGTTCTTCAGTTCGCGATAGGAATCGACTGGCCGGTCCATGGCAGCGAGTTTCGAGGCCAGGTAGCCGATCTTCTCCGCCTCGTCGCCTATGCGCTCGAGGTCCGTGATGGTCTTGATGACCGCAACGATCAGCCGCAGGTCTCCGGCGGCCGGCGCGCGGGTTGCGAGGATGCGGCTGCATTCCTCGTCGATCGCCACCTCGAGCTTGTTGACCTTGTAATCGTCGTTGGCGACCTTGAGTCCCAGCTCGCTGTCGCCGCTGACGATCGCTGCGATGGCGCGCGACAGCTGGGTCTCGACGACTCCGCCCATGGATAGAACCATGTTGCGCAGGTCTTCGAGATCCTTGTTGAAGCGTCTCGAGATGTGGTCGGTGAGGTCTGAGGCTTGCATGCTTGGCACCGCGGGATTGATCCGTCAGTAGAGCACGGAATTCGTGTCGTGGCTGTGACAAGCAGACATTTATCCGTTTCGCCCGGGCAATCTCAATCGAATTTGAATTCGACGTCAAGCTGCAGGCGCCGGTAGTCGTGCGCCCCGCTCCCGGAGCTGTTCGCCTCGGTGAGGTAATAGGTGCCGGTCAGGGACAGCCGGTCGCGCAGCATGTAGCGGCCGCGGAAGACGTGCCCTTCGGCGTCCGAGCCGCCGCCGGCAAAGTCGGATTCCGTGAATGAGCCCACCACGGCGTCTGCCTCGACCGTCTTGTAGATCCAGGCGGCGTCCCAGCTTCCCTCGTTTTTCGCCTTGCCGGCGCTGACGCCTACGGCGTATGCGCCGTCTTCGCGCTCCACCTCCGTGTTTTCCGCGACATGCGCGAAAACCGACACCGGCAGGCGCCGGACCGTGCTGGCGAATTCCGCGAACAGCTCTGCATTGGCATAGTCGTACACGTAGCGGCCGGCAGCGTCGACTGTGTTGCCCGCCGGCAGCCCCAGGATGAAAGGAACGTTGCCCGCCACGTCGGTGAACTCGAGGTAGCCGCCGCCGACGGTCAGCGTCGTATCGTCCCCGAGCGGCCAGGCCGCACCGCCCTGCAGGTGATACACGAGCGTGCCCTCACCCTGCGTGCGTTCCTGGACCTGGTACACGCCGCCAAAAGCGAACCACGGCCCCGACTGGTATCGCACCGCAGCGCCGGACGGATTCAGATCGTTGTCGATGATGAGCTGCGCGGCGCCCGGCTGGTACATCGGGTTCTTCATCTTTCCGGCATAGACGTTGAGCGACTCCGAAGGCCGCCAGTCGGCGTAGGCCGTGTCGACGCCGAAATCGTCGTCGGTGTCGTTGCCGCCGAAAGTCACATTGCGGGAAATCGGGTTGTCGGCCGCCGTTGCCAGCGACAGCACGAAGGTCACGTCGTCGTACAGGGCTATGCCGGCGTTGAGACGAACGCGGTAGCGGCCGCGGCTCCGGTCCGAGAGACCTTCCCGCTCGATCGATTCATAGCGCAGGCGGAAGTCACCCGAGAAATCCACGCGCTCGGCCCAGCTCTCGTCGCTCGCGCCGGCGGGCGCAGCAAGAACCAGGGTTGCGACGGCGACAAGCGCCGAAAATGCCAGGTATCGCATCGACATCGTTTGCTGAGAGTGATTGTGAACGACCGGTCCGAAGCGCTGCGGTCACTCACATGACCGGCCTGTTGCGATTCGGTGAGGACCGCCGCCGCGCGGACTGTAGCCGATTCCGTCGAAAAATACAGGGCCTCGCCGGAAAATTTTGCCGACTCAGGCCTGTTGCGACACACCGGAGAGCGGGATAGGCGGACGAATGACGACCCGGGACGATGGAAACCGGCAGGTGAAGGTGCTGCCTTGCCCGCGTTCGCTCTCGATCTCGAGGCGTCCGTCGTGGCGGCCGAGCACGTGTTTCACGATCGCCAGGCCCAGCCCGACGCCGCCGTCGTCGCGCGAACGCCCCCGGTCCACGCGGAAAAATCGCTCGGTCACGCGCGGCAGGTGCTCCGGATCGATGCCCTCCCCCGTGTCGGCGACCGCGAGCTCTGCGCCGGTCTCGTCGGAACGCCAGGACATCGTGATCCGCCCGTCGACCGGCGTGTGGCGGACCGCATTCGACAACAGGTTGGTGACCAGTGATTCGATTTCGTTGCTGCTGCCGCGCAGCCGTGCCCTGGATTCCGCGAGCACTTCGACTGGAGCGGTCTCGCCCGGCTTGTACAGCGCGCGCCGACCCGCTTCGAGCAGGCCGACGACGTCGATGAGGTCCTGTTCGAGCGCCGGCCCGGCGCTTTCGAGGCGCGAGAGTTCCAGGAGTTCCGCCACGATGCGGTTCATGCGCCGGGCCTGAATCTGCATCTGTGTTACCGGCAAGGCCCAGTCGCGCGGCATGGCCGGGTCGTCCGCGAGACTGTCGAGGTAACCCGTGATGACTGTCAGTGGCGAGCGCAATTCGTGCGAGGCATTGGCGACGAAATCGCGGCGCATGCGCGTCAGCCGGATGCGCTCCGTTACGTCGCGCATTATGAGCAGTTTCTGATTGGTCCCGTAAGGCACGATCCGGCAGTTCAACCAGCCGTCGTCGCGCACCGGCGAGGGTGTTTCGATGTCTTTCGCGAAGTTTCCAGAGCGCAGCAACTTGGTCAGCTTCGGATCGCGCAGTATGTTGTCGACGCGCTGGCCGCGATCCTTCTTCGGCTTCAGCCCTGCCAGCACCTTCGCCGCGCGATTGCTCATGACGATCTCGTTGTTCTCGTCGAGGATCACGGCAGCATCCGGCATCGCGTCGGTCGTCCGGCGTATCTCCCGCAGCAACTGCCGGTACTCCCGCTTGTAGCGCTGCGCGCGTACCCGCTGGTGGGAAAAACTCGAGAAAATCTGCTGCCAGATGCCGTCGCCCTGGCGGAAGATTTCGAAATTGCGCGTGCGCGTCGCCTGTACGAAAGCCAGCAGGTGCCGGACCTGCCAGAACAATGCGAACAGGGCCGCCGCGAGTATGCCGGTCACCGGTGCATCGTAAAGCCAGCCGATCAGCCCACCGGCGACGAACAGTAACAGCAGGCCGACGAGGAATTTGCGGGAGGCATCGGGCATGGTTCAGGGTTCGACGCGCGTCGAGAATCGGTAGCCGGCACCCCTCACGGTCTGGATGTAATCATCCGCGCCCGCGTCTTCGAGCGCTTTGCGCAGGCGGCGAACGTGCACATCGACGGTTCGCTCCTCGACATAGACATTCGCGCCCCAGACTCGATCGAGCAGCTGGGCGCGGCTGTAAACCCGATCCGTATGCGTCATCAGGAAATGCAGGAGCCGGTACTCCGTGGGGCCGAGCCGGATCTCGCGCCCGTCTGCTGTCACCCGGTGACCCGCAGTGTCGAGTTGCAGCACGCCGGTGGTGACCGACTCCTCGTCCGGCGTTGACTGAGCACGCCGGAGTACCGCCTGGACGCGCGCGATCAGTTCGCGCGGTGCGAAGGGCTTGGTGACGTAGTCGTCCGCGCCGCCTTCGAGGCCGGCGACCTTGTCGTATTCCTCGGCTCGCGCCGTGAGCATGATGATGCCGAGATCCCCATTGCCTTTGTCGCGCTTCAGCATGCGCGTCAGTTCGAGGCCGCTCATGTCGGGCAGCATCCAGTCGATCAGCGCGAGGTCCGGCCGTTCGTCGGCCAGGAGTTGCCGCGCGCTGCGGCAGTCAGGCGCCTCGAGCGTTTCGTACCCGGCACGGACGAGATGAAAAGCGATCATTTCGCGGATCGCCGCTTCGTCCTCGACTATCAGTATCTTGCTGCCCGCCATCAAGGCACCCGAACGATTGCCCGTGTGACGGAGCCCATTGCCCCGCCGTTCGGGCACGCATTACAGCACTGACATATTACAGGACTGTTACGGGCCCGCGTCGGCGGGCGCCCGGGC
Source organism: uncultured Pseudomonadota bacterium (assembly GCA_963775455.1). Taxonomy (GTDB): domain Bacteria; phylum Pseudomonadota; class Gammaproteobacteria; order Steroidobacterales; family Woeseiaceae; genus UBA1847. Next base: position 473,292 of record CAVZIU010000001.1, read on the forward strand.
GACGGTGTGCCGCAGGTAGGCCGGCACGACATCGTCCGGTGCGACCGCGGCCCCCTCGGCCAACGCGCGCGCGCCGAGGACCAGGAGCTCTTCGGCATGCGGATACAGGACCTCCGCACGTCGTGCGATGCCCGCCTCGTTGGCCCGCAGGAGCTCCGGGTAGCGCTGCCAGCCGGCACCGGCTGCGACGACAGCGCCGTCGAGTTCCTCGATGCGTGTCTGGCCCTGCAGGCGTTCGGGCAGCAGCGCCACCGGGAAGCCGTCTTCGGCGAGCCGATACAGGCCGAAGTAGACTTCGCCCATGTGCGCATCCTGGGTGACGGCGACCGTGTCGCCCGGTCGCCCGGCACGTCGTGCCACGGCGGCCAGCGAGGACACCGGCACGACTTCGAGCCCGGCCGCATAGGCCAGGCCCTCGGCGACCGAAGCTGCGATGCGCATGCCGATGAAAGATCCCGGACCGTTGCCGAGTACGACGGCATCGAGCGTTTTCGGTTCCAGCCCCGCTTCGGACAGCACGGCCCGGATCATCGGCAACAGGAGTTTCGTGTGCTCACGTTCGCGTTCCTCGTAGCGGACGAACACTGCGCCGCCCGCCACGGCAGCAGCCGTGCATGCCAACGAGGACGTGTCGAAGGCCAGGAGATTCATGCGACGGCGCCCCGGCCCTCGTGTTCGGCAAAGAAGCGGGCGACCTCGGCTAGCGACCGGGTGACCGGCATCGGCGCGAGCGCCTGGAGAAAGCGGGCGCCGTAGTTGCGGCTGCAGATGCGGGGATCGCAAAGCACGACGACGCCGTAGTCGCGTTCGTCGCGCAGCAGTCGGCCCGCGCCCTGTTTGAGTGCCAGCACAGCCTGCGGCACCTGGTGCTCGGTGAAACCGTTGCCGCCGTTGCGGCGGATGTGTTCCAGGCGCGCCATCAGCAGCGGGTCGCCGGGCGACCCGAACGGCAACTTGTCGATGACCACGAGCGTGAGTGCCTTGCCGCGGACGTCGACGCCTTCCCAGAAGCTGCTGGTGCCGAGCAGGACGCCGTTGCCGAGGCGCCGGAAGCTCCTGAGCAGCTCGTCGCGTGGCACGCTGCCCTGCGCCAGCAAGCAGCGGCCCGCGAGCAGCTTCGGGCGGGCGCGAAACCAGGACTGCGCGAGCTTGAGCGCCCTATGACTCGTGAACAGGAGGAACACGCCGCCTTCGGTCAGCTCGAGCAGGGGGATGACCGCGGACAACACCTCGTCGGTGTAGTCGCTCGCCGCGGGTTGCGGCAGTCCTTCCGGCAGATAAACGAGGCCATTCTTCGCCAGGGCGTACGGACTCGGGAAGGTCAGCGTACGCGCATCGGCGAGCCCCATGCGCGATGTGAAATGCGAAAAATCCTCCCCCACCGCGAGCGTGGCCGAGGTGAAGATCCAAGCCCGACCCACGCCCGCGACGAGACCCGCGAGCGTCGGCGAGACGTCGAGCGGCGTCAGGTTCAGGCGCAGGCTCCTCGGATTCACCTCGATCCAGCGCAGCCCGTCCCAACTGTCTTCGCTGACGAGTAGTGACAAGCGCTCCGTCGCCTGCGCGAGCTGCAGCTCGAGTTTTTCGGCGTCGAGTCCGGCCGCGACGCTCGCCAGGCCTTCCGAAAGTTCATCCAGTGCCATGCGCAGCGCCGCGAGAGGGGCGGACAACGCCGGCTCGAGGCTCGCGTATTCGTGCCGACCTTCCTCGCGCGGCGCCGCGAGCCTCAGCTCTGTCACTGCGCGCTCGAGCCGATCGATGCGCCCGGACAATTCTGCGCCGGCGACAGCGAGTGTCGCGGCACGGATCTCGTCGGCCAGGCGCTCCAGTTCGCGCGTGCCGAGCGCCGCACCGAAGAACTGCACGGCGACATCCGGCACCTGGTGCGCTTCGTCGAGGATCACGGTATCGGCACCCGGCAGGAACTCGACGAAGCCCGCCTCTTTCATCGCAAGGTCCGCGAGCAGCAGGTGATGATTGACGACGACGAGATCGGAGCGTTGCGCCGCGCGCCGCGCCCTGACGACGAAGCATTCTTCAAACAGCGGGCACTGCTGGCCCAGGCAGTTGTCGGCCGTCGAGGTAACCGCCGGCCAGATCGCCGAGTCCTCGGCGACCTCGGCAAGCTCCGCGCGATCGCCGCTCACCGTGCGATGCCGCCACTCGCGCACGCGCGCGAGATCCGCCGCGAGTACCGTCCCTCCGTCCTGCGCGAGCTCGAGCCGGTGCAGGCACAGGTAATTGGCGCGCCCTTTGAGGAGCGCCGCATCGACCGGCCGCCCGACCGCCTCGCCGATGAGCGGCAGGTCGCGATGGAACAGCTGGTCCTGCAGCGCTTTCGTGCCGGTGCTGATGATCGTCTTCCTGCCGCTCTGGAGCGCGGGCAGGAGGTAGGCGAAGGTCTTGCCGGTGCCCGTGCCGGCTTCGACGACGAGCTGTCCGCCGTCCTCTATGGTCTCGGCGATGGCGTCGGCCATCCATGCCTGGCCCGCGCGCGCCCGGAATCCCGGCAGCAACGTTTCGAGCGGGCTGTCGTCGGCAAAATATTCGGAGAGAGGCATCACGCGGCACAGGTTACCTTGACGCGACGCCGCAGCCTATCCTGAGGCAGATGGCACGGCGTACCGCGAATGCCCCTCTGCGCCTATCGCTGCCCGGCAATCTCCTTCAGCGTGTGCTGGTCGGCCTTCACGGAGAAGCGCAGGAACGGACCCTGGGCCGTGTAGCGCGCGGCGGCAAAGTCGTCGTCGTGGAAACCAATGACGTTGTACCCGAGGCTGAGCCAGATATTGGTCGCGAGGTTGTAGCCCACGTCCATGCCGAAGCCGTAGTCGAACACGTCGGATTCCCAGGCGTGATACAGGCTCATGTTCACGCCGGCGTCCCAGCGCTCGCCGAAGCCGCGGCGGAAATCGGCGCCGGCGAGGTCCGTGTAGCCCTCGATGGATTCGTCGTCGAAGCGGCTTTGCACGTACTTCGACGCGTATTGCAACGCGAGCTGCGTCGCGGCGCCGATGCGTCGGTTCGTATTGAAGTTGTTCACGATGCGAAAGCTCTGCTCGTGGTCAAGGTCGTTCTCGAAGTTATCGAAGCCGAGGTCCAGGCGGTCGAGGAATGTCCAGCGGCTGTACGCCGGCCGCCAGGCCCAGCCGAAGCGCAGGTTGGCATGCGCGAGTTCCCCGCCTGCCTCCGGCCGCGCCTGGTACATGGTGAGGCCGGCGGACAGGCCGTGACCACGCATCGGCTCGCGGTACCAGCCGGCCAGCAGCGCCGTGCGTTTCTCGGTGTCCGAATTCCGGTACTCGATGCGCGAATTCGCGGTCCACAGATCCGCCGTATAGGTCGCGCCGGTGTGAATGGCGAGAAAATCGTCGCGGAACGAGCCGGACGCCAGTTCGCGGTCCGGATCGAACGGGCGCGCGTCGTCGTTCGTCAGCGTGTCCGTCTGATCGAAACCGATGTCGACGAGCCAGCGTTCGGTGAGCTGGAAGCCCTGGATGAGTCCGATATTGGCGAACAGTCTCGGGCCGTACTCGGTAACTTCGTTGCCGAGCGACGTATCGATCTGCGCGCGTGCCCAGGGCGTCGCACGGACGCCAAGGCGGCTCATCGTCGCGCGGATGTCACGGCCTTCGGCTTCCTCGTACTCGGCGATCAGGTCCACGTTCGGATTCAACCGGTAATCGGCGCCGAGCACGAGGCGTGTCGGGAAGTCGAGGCTTTCAGCCTCGTCGTTGAGCGCGGTGCTGTTATTCACGCGCAGCGTCAGCCGGTCGTCGAACAAGCGCTTGCTCAGGCCGACATCGACGAGTTCGCTCTGGCGGGCGTCACCATCCTCGAACTCGTCCTCGGCATGGGTGAGGCCAAGCGACGCACCGAAGCTGTTCCGGTCGTAGCGCACCTGTGCGCGCGCGAGATTGCGGATATCTTGCGTCGCCAGGCGCTGCTGCCAGCCTGCCTCGCCGTCGAATGCCCAGTACTCGCCGAACTCGGCGCGCGCATCGACGCCGAGCCGCCTGACACCCTTGTCCGCGTCAGACTGGTAACCGAGACCGAAACCGTCGTCGACCTCGCGCATGAACGCACGCAGGTCGAAATTCTGCCCGTTGTGCTCGAGTTCGACGCTCGCCGCCGAACCTTCCTGCATCACACTGCCAGACGTCGACGAGGTCTCCGCGACCTCCGCTGTCAGGAGCGTCTGGTGATCGATCTGCCAGCGCAGGTCGACGCCGGAGAGTTCGCCGCCTGCATTGCTTGTGTCGTCGTTCACATGCGTGACGCCGACTTCGAGGTCGTCGTCCGAAGTGGCGAGCGACGCACGGCCGCCGGCCACCACGTCCTCGTCACCGGACGTCAACGATTCGTACTCGGCGACGATGTAGATCGGATTGAACTCCAGGTCGCGGCTCGGCACCGGCTGGCGGAAGTACAGGGAACCGTCCAGCGGATCGAGGCTGTAGTCGAGGAAGCGCGTCAGCGTACGCGTCTCCAGTACGATGCCGGAATCGAAACGGTCGCGCACCTCGAGGCGGATCTCCTCGCTGTTGACCACGATCGGCGCGTTGCTCAGGTAGTACAGTCCGGACGTTCCGTCGCCGCGCAACTCGTCGCGGTTGAATGCCTGGCTGCTTTCCGCCGCGAACGCCGAATAACCGAGGTTCTCGCCGCGGTATTCGCTCAGGAACCCGTTGAATCGCCGCTGGTAACGCGCCAGGTCCGTCACGGTGAGGCCGGTCTCGAAGTCGCCGAACAACGCGTAGAACTGGTTGCGCTCGAGCTTTACGTAGAGCTTGCGCTGGCTGGGTGCCTCGAAGCGGCGTTCCGCGGTGTCCGCATACAACGGGTAATACTGGTTCGGATCGATGACCGTGCCGAACTCGTCCTGCGTATTCTGATACTCGCGATCGGAATCGTAGGCGAGTGTCAGCAGGTATTCGCCTTTGACCCGACCCTTCGCGAAGAACGCGACGCGGCCCTCGTCGTAGTAGTCCTCCTCGACGCCCGCCTCGGCCGCGGCGACCAGGTTTTCGGAGAGCGTGTTGTAGCCGGCCGTGCCCTCGGCGAAGCCGACCAGGATCCATTCGCGCGCCGACGGTTCGAGCCAGGCTTTCAGTTCCTGCTCGCGGTGATTCTCGAACTTGAGCGTGAGCGTCACTTCGCCCGTTCGCGTCGTCGGCTCCAGTTCGATCCGCGCGATACCGTCCTGGCCGACCCGATAGCCCGGCTCGCGGGTAGTCGTCTGCACCAGTGGATTGCGACGGTCGTTCTCGACGTCCCACCAGGATCGATACGGCGCCTCGACCCGGAACGCACCGACCATGCCGCGGCGCGCGCGATCCCCGGCGCGGTCGAAGAGGCGAACCGCGATCACGGGCCGGGTCTTGCCGTCGGCGACCAGCGTCGACTCCTCGAGCAGGATTTCGCCACGGATCGGCGTGCCCGCGAACACGATGGTCCGGCGCAGGGTTTCGGCGCGCGTGCCGTCGGCATCCTGCACCACCGCGCGCAGTTCGTTCTCGCCGTCCGAGAGTTCCACGCCGGCCCAGCGTGACACCGCGACCGTGCGGGCCTTGTTGAACTCGATACCGTCGAAGTTTGCTGCGTTGACCGGCTCGCCGTTGACCCAGACCTCGACGGTCTGCCCCGGCGCGTGCTTGATGCTCAGCTTGGTCGCGGGCACCGCCGGCGCATCGTCCTCGCCCGGCAGCAGCATCTCGATGCCGGGTGCCAGCGACTCGATCGGCGCCTCGTTCTGCGCGGCGGCTACCTCGTCCTCGTCGCGCGCCGACCGCTCTGCTTCGGTGCCGGGAATCGCGCCCTGGGTTTCCGCCACCTGCGTTCCGCTCGATGCCTGGGTCACTTCGAGAAAAGACGGTCGCGAGGGCCGCACGCCGCTCAGCACCATTTCGACGCGCCGGTTGCGCGCGCGCCCGTCGGCCGTGGCATTGTCTGCGACCGGCTCGTCCGGCCCGCGCCCCGTGACCTGCATGGCGCCGCGGCCGAGGCCGAGCGCCGCGGCCACGTAGTCCGCGGCGGATGTCGCGCGCGCCTGCGACAGCGCGTAGTTGTCGCGGAACAGATGCTGGTTGCGCGGCGATACTGGCTGGCTGTCACTGTGCCCGACGACCGACAGGCGGATGTCGCGCACTCCGCGCCAGTCGTCGACCAGCCGGTCGAGCTTCTGCATGTCCTCGGCGGACAGGCGATCCGACAGCACGTCGAACTTCAGGTCCAACACGTAACCGGCGTTCTCGAACTTCGCCGTTTCGCGCAACATCTTCGTCTCCGCCACCGGCGTTGTTTGGCCCTGCTCGATCGGCGAATCGAAGCGCACCGTGGCCCTGGTCGTCAGCTCACCGCTCGCCTGGTCCGCGATCGTGGCATCGAAGCGTGCCGTCGATTGCCAGTTGCCGCTGCGCTCGGGCAATGCCATCGACAGTACGTCGCCCGTCACATGCGGGTCGCCGAGATTTTCACCGTCGATGCGCATCGAGCCGGGCACGTAAGCGATGCCCTTCGGCAACATCACCATCGCGTCGATGTTCTCGACCGGCACGTTACCGACGCCCTTGAGCGTAAGTTCATAGTGGACGCGATCGGTTTGGTCGGTGCCGCCGCTCTTCAGTTCGAGGTCGATGCGCCCTTCCGGCGCGGGCTTGCGGCGGAGGAAGAAGTCGGCACGCAGCAAGCTGCCGCGGGTCAGTTTCACGAACTGCGAATCCGCGCGGCCAGCGAAGCCCGGCGTGTCGCTGCAGCCGACTACGTCGAACCAGTCGGGCACGGAATGCAGGTCGAGCTGGGCGACATGCGTGCCGGGCAGGACACCGTCGAAGTGGTAGCGTCCGCCGTCGTCGGAGACGGCATAGCTGCCATCCTCGAGATACACGCGGACTCCGGCTACGCCCTGCGATTCGGCGAAACCGTCCTGGCTGCAGTCGCCTTCGATGACTCTGGCCGACGATGGTGCCGGTCGACCGGAACAGGTCCTCGGTGAGGCGGATGAGCGCGCTCGCTTCGTTCGAGACGAGCCCGCCGGCCGCCTCGGCGGTTGCGCGGTTGACGAGATCATCGCCGGGCTTGCCGCCGACGATCTCGACGACATAGGCAATCGTGAGCCGCTCGCCGGCGGCGAGCGACCCGAACCGGAACTGCAGCGTGTCGGGGCCCGGCGCGAAACGTGGATCCGGCGCCGGTTCGCCGTTGACCGTCACCGACTCGAAGCGGAAGCGCACTCCCGGCGGCAGCTGGTCGCGTACGACGATCTCGGTGGCCGTGCCGGCGGACGAGGCATTCTCCAGCACGAGTTCGTAGCGCACGAAGTCGCCGGGTGCCGCCGTCCCGGTCAGCGTGCGTTTCTGCAGGAACAGCGCATCCGCGCGCGGATCGAGCGGGATATCCCAGGCGAAACTCAGTCCGCCGGCCTTGCTGAAGCTGTTGCCGAACGAAGCCGGACCGAGGTCGAAAGGCGCGCCCGGCAGGGTCTGCAGATGTCGCGGGGTCGGCCGCCGACGGTGCCGCATATTCCGCCGGCGGGACGATGACCAACCGGTAGTTGCCGTCGGGGACGACCGGAAAGCGGTATTCGCCCGTCCCGAATGCGTATGTGGCACCGCTGCTGTCACTCGCGGTCGCTCCGCTCACGATCGTGGACGGAAACAGGCTGACGCCGTCATTGCCGTACACCGTTGCCGGGGCACCGGTCGCGGCGTCGACGAGTCGGATCGAGACACCGCTCACCGGCGTGCCGTCGTGCGCATCGAATACGCGCTGAACCGGGTCGAATTCCGCACTGCCAAAGCTGGTGTCGGCGGAGTCGGCGGGGTCGACGTACTGTGCTTCGACCAGGGTCTGCGGCGCGCCGCCGAGCATGCAGTCACCGCTCACGGCCGGTCCGGGCTGCGGTTGCCAGGTAGCCGGCGAATACGCCGCTGTCCGGCCCGGTCTCGACGAGGCGCAGGCTTTCGCTGTCCGCGGACAGCGGATGTCGAATCGTGACCTCCGCGGTGTCCAGCGCCTGGAAGTCCAGGTTCTGGTCGGCGTCTGCGAGGCGCAGGAAAACGGTTTCGCCCAGGTTGTATGCGGAAGCCGTAACGAGTTCCTGGACGCTCCCCGGATCGATGACCGCACCACCGACGAGTACGGGATCCGCTTGCGTCACCCAGTTGCCGCCCTGCAGGCAGGCGGACGGGCCGACCGTCTCCTGCCAACTGCCGGCGGCAGCGGGCGCGATACGAGTGAACTGCAACGTCGCCGGGCTGCGCAGGACCGCGGCGGTCAGCGCGACGGCATTACTGCTCACGACTTCAGGCTGGTTGGCGGCGTTCAGGTACTCGAGCGTTGCCTGGTTGCTGATCGCCGCGCCGGGCGGTGCGGCATTAGACGCAGTGCCACCGGCCAGGACGGCGGCACACATTGCAATCAGCCGGTACTGCCAGCGGCAAACGCGAGCCGGGGGGGACGATCGTCTCCCCCGGATCCTGCCTCGCCCACGGCCGGGACGTCCGGGCCCTTGCGGTCCCGGACGTCCGGCTCCAGTGTGCGATCCCTGCAGCACCGTGATTCGTCGTCGAACGTGTTAGGTGGACGGGATTTCGACGACGAAACTGACCGTAAGCGATGTGCCGTTCGCAATGCTGATCGGCGAACCACCCGGTCCCTGGATGGTGAGTGCGGTGCCGTCGAATGCGCAGCCGTCGGCGTTCGCATCGCCGGCATCGGCGAGGCAGAAGGTGCCGCCGCCGAAGGCGACGTTTGCAGCGCCGCCGTTGTAGGCGTCGGCAACGAACGTGACGTCGGTGTCGACATCATCGGCAACGACGATGTCCGTTGCGGGCACCGTGCCGGCAGAGTTGTCGAGCGTGATCGTGTACTCGATGCGCGCGCCCGGGATCGCGAAGCCGCTGGAGAGCGGATCCGAGATAACGGCCTGGGTCTTCGTGACCGTCAGCGTGGCGGACACGGCCTGGAAACCATCGGCAGCGGACTCGACGCCGTCGTTATCGGTGTCGGCGAAGACGTTGTCGACCGTACCCGCGGTCCACGTGACGCTCGCGACGAGATCCGTACCGGAAGCGGGGTCGGCCGCCGTCGCGTCGAGACGCAGGTTGGCAATGTCGAGGTTGGCCAGCGCCGCCGGCGAGTCGGCATATAGCCGCACGCGGATAGAATCGTCTTCGGCCAGATCGTTGATGACTGTCGGGCCACCGAGCACGGGATCAGGTCCGGCACCGGGCGTGCCGACACCGTCGGACGCGGCGCTCACCGAGATCGTAACGTTCGTCATGTCGTCGTCGGAATCCGTTGTGCCGGGCCCGCGGACGTCACCGTCGGCGGAGCTCAGCTGCGCGAAGTCCAGGTTGAAATCGATGACACCATTGCTCAGGTTGGTAACGATGAACTCCACGAAGACGCCCGGCAGGCCCGGTGTCACCTGGGTCAGCGCAGTACCGACCTGGTCTACCGACATATCGACGCGGCGATCGACCAGGAACTCGGCCGTATTCGAATCGATCGGCGCTTGCGCCGTGCCGCTGACGGAGTAGTTGACCGTCGCGGTATTGGTGACGCTGACACCGGGATCGGTGCCTGCGGCAGTCGCCTGTTGCGCGAGCAGCGCAGCAGCGGCCATGGCGCCCAACCTGGCGACCAGGCCGAACTTCCTTGTTACAGCTTTCATCACGGTACTCCCTTGTGGAAAAGAATTGTGTTGGTGGTGTTGCATGTGGTGTGTTGCCCTTATTCGAGAACGGCGGCAAAGGTCGCCTGCCCTTGCCCGCCGGCGGGAAGTTCTGATCGCATGACCCAGCGGACATGCGTGTAATCGAGGTTGGTCGCGGGCCGTTCGATGCCGTTGTCGACGACCGCAAGTTCGCCCGCCGGTGCAAAGCTCGCGCCGCCGTCGACTGAGAACTCGACTTCGAGGTCCCTGCCGGCCGCCGAACCCGCGACATAGGTCAGCGTCTCGGCGATCCGGTTCGTGATGACGACGTTGCCGGCCGGTTCGTTACCGACGTTGCGGAACGAGATCGTGTAGACGACCCGTTGTCCGGGAACGACGGAATCCGCGGCGATAAGCTGCGTCTCCTTGCTGCCGTCGTCCTTCTCGACGACGACTTCCTTCTGCACCGTCGTCGTAACTTCGATGGCCTCGGCGGCCCGGACCATGCTGGCCGGCAACATTGCCAGTGCCAGGACGCTTGTTATTGCCTTGATTCGAACGCTCATGTCACAGCTCCTTTCATTCACTCATCAATCGATGCTTACCTGGAAGACGATGGTCTGCGTGCCGTCCGCCAGCGCCAGGTCTCCGAGGCGCACGACGACTGCCGGCGCCCCATTGGTGTCCAGTTCCCCGGCATCGGCGTCGGCGACGTCGCTCAATGCCCCGCCATTCAGGCTCAGGCTGCCGGGAACGAAAGTGGTATAGGTGGGAATCGGGTCGTTCAGCGTGCTCGCCGTCGCTGTCCCGGAACCTATGACGTCGACGGCCAGCGTGTAGGTGATCGTCGCGCCGGGCACCGGCTGACTGCCGCCGAAGGGATCGGCGACCTGCTGCGACTTGACGATGGTGACCTGCACGTCGGCGACGAGATATTCACCTTCGACGGCGGCCTCCGCGCCGGTCATGCCGGCGACGGCATTGACGCCGTCGTCGCCGGCGCCGGAGTACACCGTGCCCGGCGTGCCGGCGCCGGTCATAGCGGTCGCGGTCAGCTCGGTGCGACCACGGTTGCCGTTCACGACAGCCGCAGGAATGTCGTTGACCAGGAACAGGTCGACCGACGCGTCCGCGGCGAGCGCCGGATCGTTCACGCCGGGCGCATACGGCTGGTCGCCGGTGTTGAAGTCACCGCTCGCGTCCGTGTCGAAATAGATGGACGGAACGGCGGCGACGGGATCGAAGTCGTCGCCGGCGATCAGGTTGTCGATGGCGAGCGTGAAAGTCTCGCTGCCATTGCCCGTGTTGGTGACCGTGAAAAGCAGGGCACGATTCGCTTCACCGGCCGAGACCGCGAGCTGCGGGCTCTGCAGCGCAGCGACCACGTCGAGGCGTTCGTCCACGCGCAGCACGGATATGTTCGAGGTGATGCTGGTTGGCGTGCCGCCGAGGTCGAAGTCGACCGTCGCGCTGCTCTCGATGACGGTGCCGGCGGGCGTGCCGGCGGCCTGGGCGCCGGACGCGGACAGGATCAGGAGCGCGGCGGCCAGCGCCGCTCCGTGCGTTGCAAGACGATTCGGGCGGACGTCGTCCGCCCCGTGCATCGAGCCCATGTCCCAGCGCCATCGACAGAGGAAAGACCGGTACGCCCGACCTCGGAGCGCAGCGGAACTGTGCCGATTCGCGCCGGCTAAAGCTCGTTAAATGCCTGATTTGTCATAAATTTGTGAGCAAAGTCACAGTTTGCTCGTGAAGCTGCTCACAATGGGAAAAGCGAGGCGGGAAGCGACTTCGGCGGCGCTCGCGTGCCGCCGGAAGCGACCGAATATGTCAGGTCGGGCGCCTGGCCACGCAAGGCCGTGTCGATTTCGCAGGGTGGCTTGCCGGGGCCGGCGCCGACTCTGTCCTCAACCGTGCGGCCAGGGTGGCCAGCCGAGCGTCCGGCCGCCGAGCACGTGCAAATGCAGGTGAAAGACGCTCTGGCCCGCGCCTTCGTTGCAGTTCATGACGAGCCGGTAGCCGCGCTCGGCGAGGCCTTCGCTTTCGGCAACGCTCCTGGCCGCCGTGAACAGGCTGCCGACCAGCCGTTCGTGGGCCGGCTCGATATCGTTCGCGGTAGCGATATGCGCCCGCGGGACGACGAGCACATGTGTCGGCGCTTTCGGGCTGATATCGCGAAAGGCGATCGCCGACTCCGATTCGTAGACAATATCCGCGGGAATGTCGCCGGCGACGATCTTGCAGAACAGGCAGTCCGTCATGCTTCGTTCCTCGTCATTTCAATCGACGATGCGCCGGCCGTAGAACGCATGCGACAACGTGCCGCCGTCCACGTACTCCAGCTCCCCACCCAGCGGCACGCCGTGTGCGATGCGACTCGCCTGTACCCGGTGCTGCGCAGCGAGTTCAGCGAGAAAATGCGCCGTTGCATCGCCCTCGACCGTCGGGTTGGTGGCGATGATGAGTTCGGTAACTTCCTTCGTGGCCAGGCGGGCCTCGAGTTCATCGAGCCCGAGTTCGTCCGGGCCGATGCCGTCGAGCGGCGACAGGTGTCCCATGAGGACGAAATACAGGCCGCGATAACCGGTTGCGTCCTCCACCGCCATGACGTCCGCCGGCGACTCGACGACGCACAGCAGGCCGCGGTCGCGGCCGTTCACCGAACAGATCGCACACAGCTCGTGTTCGGTGAGCATCCGGCAGCGGCGGCAATGGCCGATGCCATCGGCCGCTTCCGCGAGTGCGGCGGCCATTTGCCGCGCGCCGTTACGATCGCGCTCGAGCAGGTGAAACGCGATGCGTTGTGCGGATTTCTGCCCGACGCCGGGCATGCAGCGCAGCGACTCGATCAGCCGGGTGAGGAGCGGTGAATACGCCATGGCGTCAGAACGGCAGTTTCATGCCCGGCGGCAGGGACAGACCGCCGGCCAGGCCCGCAAACTTCTCCTGAATGGTCTGCTCGATCTTGCGTTGCGTGTCGTTGAACGCGGCGACGATCAGGTCCTCGAGCATGTCCTTGTCGTCGCCGACGAGCGTGTCATCGATCTCGAGCGACTTCACTTCGTGGCGTCCGTTCATGGTGATCTTCACCATGCCGCCGCCGGATTCGCCGGTGACCGTGAGGTGCTGCAGCTCCTCCTGGGCCTTCTTCATGTCGGCCTGCATTTTCTGGGCCTGTTTCATGAGCTGCCCGATACCGCCTTTCATAGGGTCTCCTCTGCGATTCGCTGCATGATGCCGCGGCTCAATCCGGACGCCGCGGTGTGAGCGGCTCTATCGTTTCCGACTTCAGTTCTGCGCCGAACAGGGACTTCAGTGCCCGGATGTTCGGATCGGCTTCCAGCGACTGCCGCGCAGCCACGTAGCGCGCGTCGCTGTCGCGCGACTCCTGTTGTACCGGCGTCAGGCATTCCGGCGCCGGCTCGCCGTCGTCCAGCGCGATGGTGACGGCGAGCGTCTCACCGAAGTGTGCGGACAAAGCCTCCGCCAACGCCTGCTGCCGTTGCAGCGTGAGCACCGATTCCGCCTTGCGATCGGCGTTGAAATAAAGCGTGTTACCGGCGCGGCGGAGGTAAGCGCAGTTGATCGCAAGCATCCGCGCTGCACCCTTGAGCGCCAGCGTGCCAACCAGCGTCTTCCAGTCCGGTTCCTGCCATCCGCGCGTCGCCGGGGACACCGAAGCGACGACTGCCGGCGCTGTCGAGCGAGCCACGGCCGGCGCTGCGGCGCCACCGGACTTCCCTGCACTCGCCGGCGCTTTGCGCGAGATGGCAGAACCCGCCGGCGCCGCGGCCGCACCGCCGTCGGCCACGGCAGGACGGAACACAAGCATGCGCAACAGGGTCATTTCGACGCCGCCGCGCGGATCGGGCGCAAGATGCAGGTCGCGCCGGCCGATCAGCGCAGTCTGGTAATAGAGCTGCACGTCGGTCTCCGGAATGGCCGCCGCGAGTCCGGCGAGCAGCTCGTCATCGAACTCGTCGTCGTAGTCCGTCGCGCCGATGACCTGGTGGATCGCGGTCCGCTGCAGCAGCCGCGCCAGATCCTCGAGCAGCCGTTCGTAGTCGGGAAAGCGCTGATCGATGTCCGCCACCGCGGCGAGCAGCCCGGGCGCGTCGCCGTCGGCGAGCAAGCGGAGCAGCCGGACGACATGGTCGCGATCGATCGTACCCAGCATCTCCGCGACCGGCCCGGCGGCGACCTTGCCGCCGCAGTAGGCGATTGCCTGGTCGAGCAGGCTGAGCGCGTCGCGCAAGCTGCCGTCGGCCGCCCGCGCCATTGCCTTGAGCGCTCCCGGTTCGGCGTCGATCTGCTCTTGTGCGCAGATATACGTCAACCGGTCCGCGATCAGTCCCGGCGTCAGCCGCATGAGATTGAACTGCAGGCAGCGCGACAGGACGGTCACGGGCAGTTTCTGCGGGTCCGTCGTAGCCAGCAGGAACTTTACGTGCGGCGGCGGCTCTTCGAGCGTCTTCAGGAGCGCATTGAAGGAATGCTTCGAAAGCATGTGCACTTCGTCGATGAGGTAAACCTTGTAACGCCCGCGCGCCGGCGCGTACTGGACGTTGTCCAGCAATTCGCGCGTGTCGTCCACCTTGGTCCGGGACGCGGCATCCACCTCGATGAGATCGACGAAGCGGCCTTCGTCGATCTCCCGGCAGGCGCTGCACTTCCCGCACGGCGACGCGGTAATACCGGTTTCGCAATTGAGCGCTTTGGCGAGGACGCGGGCGATCGTCGTCTTGCCGACACCGCGGGTGCCGGCGAACAGGTACGCGTGATGCAGGCGGCCCGACTCCAGCGCATTGACGAGCGCCTTGAGCACGTGCTCCTGACCGACCGTGTCCGCAAAGGTCTTCGGTCGCCACTTGCGGGCCAATACGAGATAAGTCATTGATTTTTTAGCGGTGTCTTGCCGAAATCGAGGATCGATCAGTGTAACCCACCGGCATGGCGCCGCAAGCGTGAAGTGGCCCGCGCCAGCCGATCCCCGGCACCCGGTGTCACCGCTACCGTTGCTCCCTTCCGGGCCTGGCGGGGTTCACGGCTGACCGTCGCGGGGTTGCCGACGCGAGCCGGGCGCGATTATCCCCATTCGACGAGCGCCTTACAAACACGCCGCCATCTGCCGCCACTCAAGCCTCAGCCCCAGCCGCGCTCGTGGAGTTCGTCGTCGTCGAAACCGAAGTAGTGCGCGATCTCATGTATAAGGGTCTTCGCGATTTCCTGCCTGAGCTCGTCTTCGGGCAGCTCGAGCGACAGGTGCGGCAAGCGGAAAATGTAGATGACGTCCGGCAACTCGCCGGCGTAATCGGCACCGCGTTCCGGCAACGGCAGGCCGAGGTACAGGCCGAGGAAGCCTTCGCCGTCCGGGTCGATGTCTTCGCCGGGCTCGTCCTCGACCAATACGTCGATGTTGTCGAGTGCCGCATGCACCCAGTCCGGCAGGCTCGCCATCACCTCGTGCACGACGCTTTCGAACTTTTCGTGGTTCACCGGATCGAAGGCCCGAAACGCCGCAGGACGCGGCAGTATATTTGGCATCCGCTCACTTTCAAACATATGTCAAAACGCCAACAATCACCGCAGCTTAGATAGGACGATAGCCCGAGGCGGCGCGGCCGAAACGAATTCCAAGCACAAAGTCCGTGGCCCGCCCGTCACCGGCGTGCCCGACCTGCGCCGACATTACAACAAGAATTGCGCATCGGTCCTGTCCTGTGGCCGGTCGCCGGGGAGAATGGCACATGTTCCGCAAAGAGCCGGGCAACCGGGAAACCTTCATCGACGACAGCGAACTCGCAGACGCCGACGCCGTACCCCGGCGTAATCCGATGCAGGATTTTGCGACCCGCAGCGTGTCGTACGTCGGCCCCACCGTGTTCTTCAAGGGCGAAATCACGGCCCACGAAGGCCTGATCATCGAAGGCGAGATCGAAGGCATCATCCGGCACGACGGCAGGAACCTCACCGTCGGCAAGCAGGGCCGCGTACACGGCACCATTCACGCGCAGGTAATCGACGTGCGCGGCCGCGTCGACGGTGAAATTTACGGCGAAGATGTCGTACACCTTTTTTCGACCGCGGTCGTGACCGGCACGATCAACTGCGCACGCATCATCATGGACGACGGCGCCGACTTCAACGGCACGCTCAACATGAAGGGCGTATCGGCCCGTGCACCGAAGGCTACGCTCAAGATCGCCGACAACGAGGAAAGGCTCGTCAAAGTCGCGGGCTGAGCGCCCGCTCCACTGTCATTGTCGCGCGTCGCGCAGCCGCCGGTTTGCGCCGGCGGCGATTTGCTATCCTTGGCCCCGCCGCCGCGGAAGACGTCGGGCGCGGCCGGGGGAGCCCATGCGACCAGTGGCTTGTCGGCGTGTTGCTGATATCGTCGTCGACCAGTGCCGAGGCGGTAGTTGAAGCATTTTCGACGATTCAACGACGAGCAACGCGAATCCATCGTTCGGCGAAACAGGATGAGTTCGCCCGATCTACGGCGTTTGCGAGCGACGGCAACGCCGAGATGGTACGCAGCGAACATCGAGGCGCTCGAGGCCGCGGGCCGGCAGATCCGAGATTCGATTGCCCGGCATCTTCGAGGCACTCGAGGTAATGAGCGACGGAATATTTTGGAGCAACGACAGGAACGGACACTGGCGCGGACACATTGTCCAGGACGCGCTCCGAGGCGGACCGTGTACAGCATTTTCAGCCGAGGACGACAATGCTCCTGACCTTGCACGTCACGCGTTGGATTTACGATGCCAAGCGCTGACGAGTATTCCTGGTTTCCGCTCGAGCTTGATCCGAAGGAGATTTCCGAGTGGCGGCCGGGTGATCCGGATCTTCGGCCCGTTTCCGATAACCGAAAGCACGTCACTTGCTTACAGTGTGCATGGCGACTGGGAAGTTCACACCAGTGATGACGGCTTCAAAGCCTTCCGGTTTCTTACATTGGCCAACGACCTGGCAATGCTGATGATTGTCGAATTGGATCCCCGACAAGATAACGGATGGGACGGATTGAGCACGCGACTCTCAATTACGCCGGACGTTCGGCAGCCGTCCTGCCTTTCGCTCGCCACCATCGCCGCGGCCGCCGACGATGCGGACTGGCGCGATCCATCGAAGCCGCCCGACGCACGCGCCACGGCGCTCGTTGCGGCGATGACGCTCGAGGAGAAAGCGGCGCAGGCGGGCCATACGGCACCCGCGATCCCGCGCCTCGGCGTGCCGGACTACAACTGGTGGAACGAGGGCCTGCACGGCGTCGCCCGCGCGGGCCGCGCGACGGTGTTCCCCCAGGCTATCGGCCTGGCCGCATCCTGGGACACGGAGCGGATGCACGAGGTGGCGGACGTCATCAGCACAGAGTTCCGCGCGAAGTTCCTGGAGCAGCGGCACGCGAATGGCGGCAGCGGCTGGTATCGCGGGCTCACGGTGTGGTCGCCCAACATCAACATTTTCCGCGATCCACGCTGGGGCCGCGGACAGGAGACCTACGGCGAGGATCCATATCTCACCGGGGCGATCGCCGTCGCTTTCATCAATGGCCTGCAGGGTGACGATCCGCGCTTCCTGAAGACCGTCGCTACTTCGAAACATTACGCCGTGCACAGCGGCCCGGAATCGAACCGGCACCGCGAGGACGTACATCCATCGGCGCACGACCTCGAGGACACCTACCTGCCGGCCTTCCGCACCACGGTCGTCGATGCGGACGTGCAATCCGTCATGTGCGCCTACAATGCGGTAAACGGCGTGCCGGCCTGCGCCAGCGATTTCCTGATGAACGAACGTCTGCGCGACGACTGGGGCTTCGACGGCTACGTCGTCTCGGATTGCGGTGCCGCGGCGAACATCTTTCGCGACGATGCGCTTGCCTGGGTCGAAGATCCCGCCGAAGGCGTTGCGCTCGCGTTCGAAGCCGGCATGGACCTGATCTGCGGCGACTACCGTAACAACATGAGCACCGAAGCCGAGCACATCGTCGCGGCCGTCAGGCGCGAATTGCTCGACGAAGCCGTGCTCGACCGCGCGCTCGAACGCCTGTTCGAGGCGCGCATCCGCCTCGGGCTCTTCGAGCCGGAGCTGCCGTTCGCGGACATAACGGCGGCCGACTACGACACTCAAGCGCACAACGCGCTGGCGCTCGAGATGGCGCAGGCATCACTGGTGCTCCTGAAGAACGACGGGCTGCTGCCCTTGCGCGCGGCGCCGGGATCGATTGCCGTCATCGGGCCGAACGCGGATAGCCTCGAAGCCCTGCTCGGCAACTACAACGGCATTCCCTCCTTGCCGGCCACGGTGCTCGACGGCATCCGCGCGCGCTTTCCCGCCGCCGAGGTCACGTACGTCCAGGGCGCGGGCCTGATCGGGCCGGCGGAGCCGCAGGTGCCGGACGAGCTGCTTTGCACGACGCACGACTGCCGCGCCCGAGGTCTCGCCGTCGAGTACTTCGACGGGCCGGCGACGAACGGCGCAGCGCGCGAGCAGCGTGTCGAGCCGAATGTGCACGTGATTTGGACCGGCTACGACCGCGACACGGCGGCCCGCTGGACGGGCTATCTCGAGGCACCGGCTTCGGGGCCTTACCGCTTCCGCGTCGACGGTTCGGCGACCTATCGCATTCGGGTGAACGGGGAGATCGCGACTGAAGCCGGGGGTACTGCCGACGATGCGCCGGCGCTCAATGCCGTCGAACTCGATGTGGGCGAAACCTACGCCATCGAAATCGAAGCTGCGCAATTCGGTCGGCGCGGCTACCAGCGCCTGTTGTGGAGCCCGCCAGGAGAGCCTGCGGCCAAGGCGGTGTCCGCTGCGGATGCCGCGGACCTCGTCGTGTTCGTCGCCGGCCTCGACGGCCGCGTCGAAGGCGAGGAACTCCAGATCGAGGCGCCCGGCTTCGCGGGCGGCGACCGCACGAGCATCGATCTGCCGCAGCCACAACAGACCTTGCTCGAGCGCGTGCAGGCGACGGGCACGCCGCTCGTGCTGGTGCTGATGAGCGGCAGCGCACTCGGTGTCAACTGGGCAGACGATCACGTGTCCGCCATCGTGCAGGCCTGGTACCCGGGAGGCTCGGGCGGAACGGCGGTCGCGCAATTGCTGGCCGGCGACTTCAGTCCCGCCGGCCGCTTGCCGGTGACCTTCTACCGCTCGGTCGACGCATTGCCGGCCTTCGACAACTACGACATGCAACGCCGCACGTATCGCTACTTCGACGACGAGGTCCTGTACCCGTTCGGCCACGGCTTGAGTTACACACGCTTCGACTATGCAAGGCCGGACGTGGCACGAAAGACAGTCGAAGCCGGCGACGCGGTGAGCATCGCCATCGACGTGACCAATACCGGTGGCAGAGACGGCGAAGAGGTCGTGCAGGTTTACGTCACCCGCCCGGAGGTCGACGGCGCGCCGCTGCGCCAGCTCGCTGCGTTCGAGCGCATCCGGCTCGCGCGCGGTGCGGCGGAGCGCGTGGAGTTCAACTTGCCTGCGAGCGCCATGAGCACGGTATCCGCCGATGGCACGCGCTCGATCGAGGCGGGGCCGGTCGAGATCTGGATCGGCGGCGGCCAGCCTGTGTCGCGCGAAGGCCTGCCGGCGTCGCCGGGCGCTGCCGCGAGCTTCACGATCAATGGCCGCGCGGTGCTCGAACCCTGATGCGCGCAAGAACTCGCGGATTGAACCGGACCACTACACACTGGAATCGCGGCGCAGCGCGCTCGGAGACGACGAAAATGCGAATCGTGACAGGTACCCTGCTCCTCGCTTGTGTGTTCTCCGCACACGCGGACACCGATTTCGGGACGCGCTACACGGGCGAGCATTTCGCCACGCGGAGCCCGGTGCTTGCGCGTAACGGCATGGCGGCGACCTCGCACCCGATCGCGAGTGCGATCGCCGTCGACATGCTGAAAAAAGGCGGCAGTGCCGTCGACGCGGCGATTGCCGCCAATGCAATGCTGGCCCTGGTCGAGCCGCATGCCTGCGGCATCGGTGGTGACCTGTTCGCGATCGTCTGGGACCCGAAGCAGAAAAAGCTCGCCGGCTACAACGGCAGCGGCCGCTCGCCCGCTGAGCTGAGCTACGAGGCACTTGTCGCGACGCTCGGCGATGCCGGGTCCATGCCGCTGTTCGGCCCGCTCGCCGTGTCGGTGCCGGGCGCCGTGGACGGCTGGTTCGCGCTGCACGAACGTTACGGCAAGCTGCCAATGCGCGAGCTGCTGGCGCCCGCCATCCGCTACGCGCGCGAGGGCGTCGCAATTACCGAGGTGGATGCGACGTTGTGGGCCGAGGCGCTCACGACTTTCGGTGCAAGCGGCCTGCCTGCGTCGCAACTGGCCGGATTGCGTAGTACCTATACGGTCGATGGCCAACCACCGCCGGCCGGCAGCGTCTTCCGCAACGACCCTCTGGGGGACAGTTACGAAAAGCTCGCCGAAGGCGGCAGAGAAAGTTTCTACGAGGGCGACACCGGCCGGCGCATTGTCGAAACGGTGCAAGCATTCGGCGGCGCGCTCGCTGCGAGCGACCTCGCGCGGCACCGCGGGGAATGGGTCGATCCGGTTTCGGTCGACTATCGCGGCTACCGGGTTTACGAATTGCCGCCGAATTCCCAGGGCATCGCGGCACTGCAGATCCTGAACCTGATGGAGCCCTACCCGCTCGCCAGGATCGGCCGCGGCAGCGCGGACTTCTGGCACCTGTTCGCCGAGGCGACGAAGCTCGCCTACGAGGACCGGGCGAAGTTTTACGCAGATCCGGCCTTCGCCGACCCGCCGCTCGATTGGCTCTTGTCGAAGGGCTACGCGGATGAGCGCCGCAAGCTCATCGACATGCAAAAGGCACGCCTCGAAGTGCAGGCCGGCCAGCCGCCCGCGCACGGCGATACCACTTACCTCGCAACGGCGGATGCCGACGGCATGATGGTGTCGTTCATCCAGAGCAACTACTGGGAGTTCGGCAGCGGGCTCGTGGCCGACGGCACGGGCTTCGCGCTGCAGAACCGCGGCTCGGCCTTCTCGCTCGCGCCGGGCCACGCGAACGTGTATGCGCCGGGAAAGCGGCCGTTCCACACGATCATCCCCGCCTTCCTGATGAAGGACGGCGAGCCCGTCATGGCTTTCGGCGTGATGGGCGGGTACCTGCAACCGCAGGCGCACGTCGAGATCCTCGTCAACCTCATCGACTTCGGCATGAACGTGCAGGAAGCGGGCGACGCCGCGCGCGCCGTGCATTCGTCCGAATCCCAGCCGGCCGGCGGCCGCATGACGGACGGCGGCGTGCTGCACATGGAAGCCGGCATCCCGCAAGCCGTCGTGGACGAGCTCGAGCGTCGGGGGCACACGGTGACCCATGGCGAGCGACGCTACGTCGGCTCCTATGGCGGCTACCAGGCGATCTGGCGCGACGCTGCGACCGGCGTCTATCACGGCGCGACCGAAATGCGATACGACGGCGCGGCGGCAGGATACTGACATCATGCAGCGACTTTGGGCACTGCTCGTTTGCTCTGCATTGGCCGCGCAAGCGGTTTTCGCGGACGACGCGGGCTGGCCGGCGTATGGCGGCGATCCGGGCGGCTCCCGCTACACGCCGCTGACCGGGATCGATCCCCGCAACGTAGGGGAACTCGAGCTCGCGTGGACTTTCCGCACCGGCGAGCTCGGCGAAGGCGTCAGGGACTGGGAGCGATCCGCATTCGAAGCGACCCCGATCCTGTACGACGGCACTCTCTTTCTCACCACGAGCGCCACAGACGTGATCGCGGTCGACGCCGCGACCGGCGAACTCCGCTGGCGGCATGCAAGCGAAAGCCGCAAGGACCTGCACTATTCCGACGGCGTGTCGCGCGGCGTGTCCCTGTGGATCGACCCGGACGCAGCGGATGGCGCCGTGTGCCGTGCGCGAATTCTTGCACCGACGCTCGACGGCCGCCTGCTCGCGCTCGACGCGGCAGACGGCATGCCCTGTGCGAACTTCGGCACGGACGGCGCCGTGAACCTGCTCGTCGATATCCGGCACACGGACGAGCCCGAGTCCGAATGGCGCAATTACCTGGTGACCTCGCCGCCTGCCGTGCTCGAGGATCTCGTCATCGTCGGCTCGTCGATCGGCGACAACCGCTCGGTGAACGAAGAGCTCGGCATCGTGCGCGCGTTCGATGCCAGGTCCGGCGCGCTGCGCTGGCAGTGGGACCCGATCCCGCGCGATGCGGAGAATCCGGTCTACGGGGACTGGCCCGCCGCAGGCGCGCAGCGTGCGAGCGCGGCGAATGCCTGGCCGCCGCTGTCGGTCGATATCGAGCGGAAACTCGTGTACGTGCCGACCGGCTCGGCCAGCCCGGACTTTTTCGGCGGCCATCGGCGCGGCGACAATCGCTGGGCCAATTCGATCGTCGCACTCGACGGCCACACCGGCGAACTCGCCTGGGGACGACAACTCGTGCACCACGACCTCTGGGATTACGACCTCGCATCGCAGCCGACACTCGCTACGATCCGACGCGACGGTCGCACCATCGAGGCGGTCATCCAGGCGACCAAGTCGGGCCTGTTGTTCACCTTCGAGCGCTCCAGCGGCGAACCGGTATTCCCCATCATCGAGAAAGCCGTGCCGCAGGATGCGGTGCCCGGCGAATATCCGTCGCCGACCCAGCCCTTTCCCGCAGCGCCGCCGCCGCTCGTGCGCCAGGGCGCGGTCACGCCGGACGATGCCTGGGGCGTGGCCTTCTTCGACACGCGCGATTGCAGGAAGCGCATCGAGGCCATGCGTTCGCAGGGCATCTATCAGCCGCCGTCGACCGAGGAATCTATCATGCAGCCCGGCAACGCCGGCGGTGCCAACTGGGGCGGCATCGCCTTCGACCCCGAACGGCAGCTCGCGATCGTGAACACGATGGACCTGCCCTTCGTCGTCGCGCTCATCCCGCGCGCGCAGTTGCAGGCCCAGAGAGACGACCCCCGCTACGAGGACTTCGAGTTCGCGGAACAGCACGGCACGCCCTACGGAATGCGCCGCCGCTCATTCATGTCGAAACTCGACGTACCCTGCGTGAAACCGCCTTGGGGCACACTCTCGGCGGTGGACATGAGTCGGGGCGAAATCGCCTGGCAGGTGCCGCTCGGCGAGGCGCCGGTCATCCGGCTCGACACCGGCATGCCGAACCTCGGCGGGCCGATCGTCACGGCCTCGGGACTGGTGTTCATCGCCGCGAGCTTCGACGACCGCTTCCGCGCGTTCGACAGCGAAACCGGCGAGCAACTCTGGGAAGTGAAACTGCCGGCCGGCGGCCAGGCGACGCCGATGAGCTATGCGATCGGCGGCCGCCAGTTCGTCGTCATCGCCGCCGGCGGGTACAAGGATGCATCGACCCGCGGCGACTACCTGCTCGCCTACGCCCTGCCGCGGTAGCTGCCGCCCGACTTGCGGCGGCCCTTGTTCCTCGGCCGCGCGGAGGCGTTAGCGCCACCCGACCGCGCAGGCTTGCGCTGGCCCGAAGAACGCTGTGAGCGGCCCTGCGTGATGGGTTCAGCCTTGATGCGCGGATCGGGCGCATAACCGGTAACGACTTCGCGTTCGAGTCGCATCCGCAACAACGTTTCAATACCGGCCAGCAGCTTGTGCTCGTCGACGCAGACCAGCGATACCGCATGCCCGTCGTTGCCCGCGCGCGCGGTGCGGCCGATGCGGTGCACATAGTCCTCCGGCACGTGCGGCAATTCGAAGTTCACGACATGCGGCAGGCGATCGATGTCGATGCCGCGCGCGGCGACATCGGTGGCCACGAGCACACGAACCTTGCCGGCCTTGAAGTCGCTAAGTGCACGGATGCGGGCCGACTGGGTCTTGTTGCCGTGGATAGCGGCGGCATTGAGCCCATCGTCGCAGAGCTGTTTCGCCAGCCGGTTCGCGCCGTGCTTGGTGCGTGTGAAGACCAACACTTGTCGCCAGTTCTCGGCGCCGATGCGATGCGACAACAGCTCGCGCTTGCGTTCCCGGTCGACCGGGTACACGACCTGGCGTACGCCGTCGACTGGCCGGCCGCTGACGGCGACCTGGACCTCTGCCGGGTCGCGCAGGAAGTCCGTCGCCAACTTGCGGATGTCCGGCGAGAATGTCGCCGAGAACATCAGCGTCTGCCGCGATTCCGGCAACCGGCCGAGGATCCTGCGTATGTCGCGGATGAAGCCCATGTCCAGCATGCGATCGGCTTCGTCGAGTACCAGGAGTTCGATCGCGCGAAGGTCGATGGTGCCCTGTTGCAGGTGGTCGAGCAGCCGACCCGGGGTGGCAACGACGATGTCGACGCCTTTTCTGAGCTTGTCGATCTGCGTCTTGATGCTGACGCCGCCGTATATGACGGCGGTGCGAAAGGGCAGGCAGCGACCGTAGCTGCGAATGCTGTCGCCGACCTGCGCGCCAAGCTCGCGCGTCGGCACCAGGACCAGCGCGCGGATGCTGCGCCGGTTGGTGGTGCCGTGCTGCAAGCGATGCAGGAGCGGCAGGGTGAAGGCCGCGGTCTTGCCGGTGCCCGTCTGGGCGCCGGCAAGCAGATCGCGTCCCTTGAGAACGACGGGTATGGCTTGTTGCTGGATCGGGGTCGCGGCCTGGTAGCCGTTTTCATCGACCGCACGCAACAGTTCGGCCGAAAGGCCGAGGTTACTGAATGACACTGGGGTTTGCTCCGGTTCGCCTGAAACCCTGGCGGCAGAAGCCGCGAAAGCGTCGGTCCAGGCGGACGGGTGATTGTGGGTCCCGAGGCCGCGAAATTGCAGGGCGGGAATCGTGGCGCCGACCGAAGGGCACCAGAACGCGGCGAACTATATCAGCGTTTCAGCCAATGTAAAGGAAAGAACACCGGAATACGGCCCGACTCGCTGGTGCAATGCGCTGCAGGGGATCGAAACATGTATTCAGTCGAGGCGTTTCTTCGTCGTCAAACCGCCGGCCTTGTCCCACTCTTCCTGGGTCATCCTCTGCACGGTGACGCTGACGGTCCAGATGTGGCCTTCCGGATCCATCGCCCGATAGCTGCGGTCTCCGTAGAACTGTGTTTCCGGTTCCGTGAGGATCTTCGCACCGGCCTTGCGCGCGCGCTCGCAATGGGCATCGACGTCCTCGCCTTCGGCCAACTGCACGTGCACCGACTGCGTGTTCTTGTCGCCGACGGACTTCGGACTGCGATGCGAGTCGTCCCACTCGCTGCCCACCATGACCACCGAATTGCCGAAGCTCATCTCCGAATGGGCGAGATTGCCGTCGTCGTCGAGGATCACGAGCAGCGGCTCGAATCCGAATGCCTTCTCGAGCCAGCGGAATGCCGCCTTCGGATCCTTGTAGGCGACGGCACTCGATAGGCCCTTGGGACGGTTGTCGTCAGTCATGTCGGTAATCTCCCGCTTGTTGTTACTCACTCTCCGGGACCGGCGGCGGGCCCTCCGGAAGATAGGCGTCGAATTCCACGTCGCCTTTCTTGTCCTGGAAGTCGCTCTTGATCGCCGCCACCGCCGCGGGATCTTCGAACAGGTCGACCATCGTTGCAGCCAGCGTCTTGGCGGCCAGGATCATTCCCTTGTGCCCGATCGACATGCCGCCGGTGGCGACCACCGGCCAGGCGTGCCAGGGCGCGTCCTTCGGCGCCGTGGCCACCGTGAAATGCAGGGTCGGCACGACCCAGCTCACGTCGCCGACGTCGGTGGACCCGCCCTCCTCGACCTGGCCTTCGAGCGCGTGAATCTCCGTGTCCATGCCGACGTCGGGCACGTTCGTGGCCCGCTGGATGGTCTTCGCGAATTCCTGTTCCTCCGGCGTGTAGACGGGCGACCCGAGCCACGCGAGGTTCTCGTCGATCAGCTTGGCGCCGGGCAGGTTGGTGAGGATCTCCCAGCTGCCGCCCTGCACTGTGAGCTTCGACGTCGTTTCGGTCATGAGTGCTGCGCCTTCCGCCAGCTTGCGCGTGCGAGCGAGCAGGTCGTCCACTTCGGAGCGCTTCCAGTCTCGCAGCCAGAGCCACAGTTTGGCGTAATCCGGCACGACGTTCGGCACGTCGCCGCCGGCCATGATCGCGTAGTGCATGCGCGAGGTCGGCTTGATGTGCTCGCGCATCATGTTGATGCCGTCGGTGAAGAGTTCCAGCGCATCGACGGCGCTGCGGCCGTTCCAGGGATCCGAAGCAGCATGCGCCGTACGGCCTTCGAATTCGACGATGAGGTCGACCATCGCCTGGCTCGAGGTCGTGTCCGCCCGCGTGATATCGCCCGGGTGCCAGGCGAGCATCACGTCGATGTCGTCGAATACGCCATCGCGCGCCATGTAGGTCTTGCCGCCCACGGCCTCCTCGGCCGGCGTGCCGTAGAAGCGAATCGTACCTTGCAACTTCCCGGCGTCGATCTGCTCCTTGATGGCGACGGCGGCACCTATACTCGCAGCGCCGAACATGTTGTGCCCGCAGCCATGGCCGCCGGCGCCCGCTTCGAGCGGCGTCTTCTCGGGCACTGCCTTCTGCGAGATACCGGGCAGCGCGTCGTACTCGCCCATGACGCCGATGATCGGCCGGCCGGAGCCGTAGCTCGCGACGAACGCCGTCGGCATGCCGGCGATACCGCGCTCCACCTTGAAACCCTGCTGCTCGGCGTAGTCGGCGAGCTCGGCGGCCGACTTGTGTTCCTTTAGTGCGGTCTCGGCGTACGCCCAGATGCGGTCGGACAGGCCGATCAGTTCGCTGCCATGCGTCTCGACGGATTCCACAGCGGCTTCCTTGCTCGTGCTGACGGCGGCCTGCGCGGCAGCGGACCAGGCCAGGCAGGCTGTGAAACACAAAGTAGCGCTCATCGAGCGATGCGGAATGGACTGCGTCATGAAATATCCTCGCGGAACGCCTGACAACGGTTATTCGGACGGATAAACGGGCGACACCAGGTTCGGCGTCGGTTCGTACTTGCTGCGGCTCGCCCACAGTATGCCGCGCTTCAACATCGTGAAGGCTTCCGGCACGTCATAGACTTCGGGCTGGTGGCCAAGCGCGGTATAGAACACGCGGCCCTTGCCGTACACTTTCTTCCAGGCAACTGGCATGGTAGCGCCCTTGACCCAGGGCTCGAAGTCGCTGACGAAGGTGGTCGTGGCCAGTACCTTGTTGTTCGGGTCGACGTGCATGTAATACTGCTCGCTCACCACGTCGAAATCGTCGAGGCCTGCCGTCACGGGGTCCTCGTGATCGACGATGTTGACGCGATAACGAACGCCGTCGTTGCCGGGATGTTCCACCCATTGCCCGCCGACCATGTATTCGTAACGCTGGCTGTCGTGAAAAGCGTCGCCGAGCCCGCCGTGCCACCCCGCAAGACCCACGCCGCCCTCCACGGCATCGAGCAGAGCTATGAGTTGTTCACTCGTGATGGTGCCCTGGGTCCAGAGCTGGACGATCACATCCACCTCGGCCATCAGTTTCGCGTCCGTATAGATGTCGAGCGAGTCGGATACGCTGACATCGAATCCCTCGGCTTCGAGCCAGGGCACGATGAGGTCGCGGAAACGCCCGGGCGCATGGCCGTCCCAGCCGCCGTAGACGAAGATGGCCTTGTGGGGTTTCTCGTCCTGCGCGCTCGCCGGCGTGCCGAGTTGGCCGACGTGGAGCAATGCGACGAGCAGGACCGGCGTGATTTTCCGGATGTAGAACCCTTGTTGCATGGGATCGCGCATGACTGGCCTCTTTTTTTTCACGAGGATTCTGGCAGAGCCCCGGCGAACGGTCCAGACAGGTTCCGCATCGCCAGTTCGAGCTTCTCGCTCGCCTCGAGCCACTCCCATTCCAGGGATTCGACGCTGGCTTTCGCGGCGGCCTGCGCCTGCACCAGCCCGGTGACCTCGTGCTTGCGTCCCGGATCGCGGTAAATCGACTCGTCGGCGAGGCCCGCTTCCAACTTGCTCAGGCTGGCCCGCACCGAAGCCAGCTCGTCCTCCACCTTGCGGACCCTGTCGCGTAGCGGCTTCAGCCGCTGGCGTGCCTGGGCCTGCTCCTGCCGCTGCTGCTTCCTGCCGGGACCTTTCGCTGCAAGGTCGTCCGCGCTTGCCGGCATCGCCTGCTGCTTGTTTTCCTGCTCGCGCAACCAGTTCGGATACTCGTCGAGGCTCAGCTCGAAGCGATCGACGACGCCGTCGTGCACGATGAGTAATTCGTCGCAGACGCTGCGGAGCAGGTGCCGGTCGTGCGAGATCACGACCAGCGCACCGGTGTACTCGATCAACGCGATGCTCAAGGCCTGGCGCATTTCGAGGTCGAGGTGGTTGGTCGGCTCGTCGAGCAACAACAAATTGGGTCCGCGGCGGATCATCAACGCCAGCACGAGACGGGCTTTCTCCCCGCCGGAGAACGGCGCGACCGGCTCGAAGATGCGTTCGCCGCCGAAACCGAAGCGGCCGAGGTAATTTCGATGCTCCTGCTCGCGATCCCCGGGCGCGACGTCCCGCAGATGGTCGATCGGACTCTGCTCCGGGGCAAGCAGCTCGAGCTGGTGCTGGGCGAAATACCCGATCTTCGTGTCGCGGGAGAGCACCCGCTCGCCCGCCAGCAGGGTGCTGCCCGTCGCGAGAGCTTTGACGAGCGTCGACTTGCCGGCGCCGTTGACGCCCAGGAGGCCGACGCGGTCGCCCGCGGACAGGTGCAGATTGATGTTCTCGAGAACGACGGTCGCGCCGTAGCCGGCCGCCGCATCCGTCAGGCCGAGCAGGTGCTGCGGCTGTTTGTCCGGTTCGAAGAAATGAAACTGGAACGGCGAATCGACGTGCGCGGGCGCAATTCTTTCCATGCGTTCGAGCATCTTGATGCGGCTCTGCGCCTGGCGCGCCTTCGAGGCCTTGTAGCGGAATCGGTCGACGTAGCTCTGGATGTGCATGATCTGCTTCTGTTGCCGCGCGTACATGGCCTGCTGCTGAGCGAGCTGCTCGGCGCGCTGCTCCTCGAACTGACTGTAGTTGCCGGTATACAGCCGGATCGTCTCGTTCTCGATGTGCGCGATGCGGGTGCAGACCTCATCGAGGAAATCCCGGTCGTGGGACACGATGAGCAGGATGCCTTCGTAGCGCTTGAGCCAGCGTTCGAGCCACAGTATCGCCGGAAGATCGAGATGGTTCGTGGGCTCGTCGAGCAGCAGGATGTCGGAGCGGCACATCAGGGCGCGGGCCAAGTTTAGCCGCATGCGCCAGCCGCCAGAGAATTCCCTTACGGGCTTCGTGTATTCGTTGTCGGCAAAGCCGAGGCCATGCAGCAGCCGGGACGCGCGCGACTGGGCCGTGAAACCGTCGATGGCCTCCAGGCGTTCGTACAGCAAGTGCAGGTCCGGCTTGTCGGCCGCGGCTTCGCCGTCCCGGATCGCGGCCTGTATCGCACGCAACTCGCGGTCACCGTCCATGACGTAGTCGACCGCGGACTCACTGCCGTGCGGGCTTTCCTGCGCGACCTGCGCGATCTCGAGTTCCGGGTCCAGCGCGAGTGCGCCGTCGTCCGGCTCGAGTTCGCCCAGGATCATCGCGAACAGGGACGACTTGCCGCTGCCGTTGGCGCCGATCACACCCATGCGCTGCCCGGCATGGATCTGCAGGCTGACGTTTTCGAGGAGAAGCTTGCGCCCGCGACGCAGGGCGATGTTGGTGAGGGCGAGCATGGCGGGCGCGATTATACCCCCTCGCCCGGTTCACGGATTCATGGTCAAATCGCGCAACCCATGCGACGAAGATGACGAACCATCAACGGAAGGAATTGAACTTGTTGCCCACACTATCTGCCGATGAGGCTCGCGTCATCGGGTCGCTCATCGAAAAATCGCTGGTCACGCCCGACCTGTATCCGCTCACGCTCAACGCCCTGACCAATGCCTGCAACCAGAAGTCCGGGCGCAATCCCGTGACGGCCTTGACCAAGGGCGAGGTGCAACGGACGACGCGCCTCCTTGGCGAGCGCAATCTGTTGCGCATCAACGAGAACTTCCGGAGCGGTGTCGAGAAGTATCAGCACACCTTCTGCAATACCCGCTACAACGAACTGCAATTCGACAACGCGGAACTCGCCCTCGTGTGCGTCTTGCTGCTGCGCGGTCCGCAGACTCCGGGCGAACTGCGAGCCCATTGCCGAAGCCTCAATGACTTCACCGACAACCAGGCTGTCGTCGACTGCCTGACACGGCTGATTCAGCGCCAGCCGGGGCCTTTGGTGGTCAGGCTGCCACGCACGCCCGGACGGCGAGATTCGGAATACATGCACCTGTTCTCCGGGGACTTGGAGGCGAGTGCGTACGAAGCAGCCGTCCCGGACGCCGACGCGACCGAACCGGTTGTAAGGAACCAGACATTGGGCCTCGAGGCGCGCGTCGCAAAGCTGGAGGCGGAGGTTGCCGAGCTGCGGGCATTGCTCGGAGAAGGCGCACAGTAAGGCCTTGCGGCCAGATCCAGCACGATTTCCAATCCAGCGGGGCGGTCTCGCCCCTAGAGCAGGAATTTCCAGAGGATGAAGGCGAAACCCACCAGAACGACGCCGATCACGGCAGGGGCGAGGAATCCCCCATTGCGCTTGTACTTGCCAATCTGACTCATGACGGCACCCCGCGAATTACGCTGATAAGCGCAGCCGACACATTGAGATCGGCAAGTTCAACGCCTGGGATCACGTTGGAGGCTTGCCGGGTCCTGTCGCCCTCAGGGCCTTGGGCATCGATTGCATGGAGTTGGGCAAGTAATCCAGTATAGCCTTACGCGAGGAGGGATTCGAACCTGAAAGTCCTCGGCTTTCGCGACGTCGTCGCAAAGCACTTTTCATCTTGATGACTGGCGGAGAGGGGGGGATTCGAACCCCCGGTACGGTATTAGCGTACACCCGCTTTCCAGGCGAGCGCCTTAAACCACTCAGCCACCTCTCCGAATTCCTTGGTCGCGCAGCGCTTATTCCCCTGCTACGTCGTCGTCAGCTTCTTTGTCGTCGTCACTGGACAGCAGGATCGACGGCGGCAAGTCGAGGCAGGGTGCATTCGCTGGTCGCGGCGGCTGCGGCGACGGCGGCGGCAGCACCATCTCCTGTTCCGGGTCGAGCGGCGAGAGGCCATCCGGTGCCTGTACGCGCTTGTTGTCGGTCGCCAGCTTGTAAACGGTATGTTCGTCGCAGGCGCGCGTCACGATCTCATCGCCGCCGCAGGCCGTCACCAGCCCCGTCACACCGAGCAGCAATACTGTTCGCCTGATACGCTTCACTCTCATCCTTCCAGTTTCACGCCGGCCGATTTCATCGCCGACCGCATTTGTGCATGGTACTGCGAGCCGTACTCGGTCAGCGGCAGCCTTATGTGCCTCTCCATCAGTCCCATCTCGGCCAGCGCCCATTTCACCGGAATCGGGTTCGACTCCGCGAACAGCGCCTTGTTCAACGGCTGGAGCGTCGTATCAAGTGCGGCCGCCTGGTGGAAATCCCCTGCCCTCGCCAGCCGGCACAGTCGCGCCATGGCTGCCGGCGCTACGTTGCCGCTCACCGTTACGACGCCGTGCCCGCCGGCTTTCAGGAACTCCAGCACGGTGAAATCGTCGCCACTGTAGAGTCGGAATGCCGGATCCACCAATGCCTTGATCTCCTTCAAGCGCTCGATGCTGCCGGTCGCTTCCTTGATGCCGAAAATGTTGCCGTGTTTTGCGAGCTTTGCCACCGTCGCCGGCTGCATGTCCGCCACGGTCCGCCCGGGCACGTTGTACAGCATCACCGGCTTCTCTACCGCGTCGGCCACGGCATTGAAGTGCCGCAGCATGCCTTCCTGCATTGGCTTGTTGTAGTACGGCACGACCATCAGGTAGGCGTCGATGCCGGCATCCGCGATCGCAAGCGAGAGATTGATCGTCTGCGCAGTCGAGTTCGAGCCGGTGCCGGCGATGACCGGCAGCCGTCCATCCACCAGTTCCACCGCACGGCGAATGAGATCGGCATGTTCGTGGGTTTCGAGTGTCGCCGATTCGCCGGTCGTGCCGGCGATCACCAGGCCGTCGCTGCCCTCGTCGACATGAAAATCGATGAGTCTCTTGAGGGCCGCGTAATCGACCCGGTTGTTCGCGTCGAATGGCGTAACCAGCGCAACCAGGCTGCCCGCGAACACATCATTCCCTCGCCACAAATAAGGCGGCGATGTTACTGTTCGCTGTCAGTGCTGGCAAGGCGCGGCGCGGACTTCCCGTCACAATCAAGAATAGCTCGAAATAAATGACCCAACTTATTGTTTTATCAGCGATTGGTACTGACCGTACCGGCGTGGTCCAGGACATTTCCAAGGTGATCCTGAGTTGTGGCGGCAACATCGAGGAAAGCCGCATGACGACACTCGGCTCCGAGTTCGCCGTGCTCATGCTCGTCTCCGGCAACTGGCACACACTGAGTCGGCTCGAGAAAGGCCTCGAGAAACTGACCGAAGACAGCGACCTGAGCTTCTCGATTCGCAAAACCGGCGCCCGCAAGATCAGCGACGACCGAATGCCCTATGGCGTCGACGTCATCTGCCTCGACCAGCAGGGCATCGTCTACAACCTGGCGAACTTTTTCGCCGCCCGCGACATCGAAATCGCGGACGTTTCGACGCGGCGTTACGCGGCGGCGCATACCGGGGCACCGATGTTCGCCGTGCAGATGGCGGTGAACGTGCCGTCCACGATCAACCTGGCGCTGTTGCGTGACGATTTTGCCGACCTGTGCGACCGGATGAACCTGGACGGCATCCTCGACCCCGTCAAGGCCTGACGCCCCGCCCGAGGAGCAACCCGTGAGCAAACCGACAATGAACCGGGTCGTCGCCGATTTTCGCGCCGCATCGACCGGCGGCGAAATGCGTCTGAAGGATCTCCGCGGCCAGCACGTGGTCCTGTATTTCTACCCGAAGGACGCGACGCCGGGCTGCACGCAGGAGGGCCAGGATTTTCGCGACCTGCACGGCAGCTTCCGGCGACAGAATGCGATTGTGTTCGGCGTGTCGCGCGACCCCATCACCTCGCACGAGAAGTTCAAGGCAAAGCAGGGTTTCCCGTTCGACCTGCTCTCCGACCCGGACGAGAAGCTGTGCCGGCAATTCGACGTGATC
Source organism: uncultured Pseudomonadota bacterium (assembly GCA_963775455.1). Classification (GTDB taxonomy): domain Bacteria; phylum Pseudomonadota; class Gammaproteobacteria; order Steroidobacterales; family Woeseiaceae; genus UBA1847. Next base: position 506,055 of record CAVZIU010000001.1, read on the forward strand.
CGCGAGAAATCGCTCTACGGCCGCAAGTTCATGGGCGTCGTGCGCAGTACTTTCCTCGTCGACGAGGCGGGCAAGCTGCGGGGCGAGTGGCGTGACATCAAGGTCAAGGGCCACGCCGTGGAAGTCCTCGATGCCGTCAAGCTGCTGAACAAGGCCGGCTGAACCGACAGCGCTTATGGCAAAAGTCCCTTGCCGCCCGGACACGCGGAGTATCATTCCGGGAACGGACCGGCCACAGCCCGGTCGGAATCACTATGATAAGTCTCGATCCCCGTAAGCTCTTGTACGTCACCGCCTGCCTGTGCCTGGCGGCCGTCGCTGCACGCGCGGACGACGACATCAAGCTGCCGGACATGGGCAGCCCGGCGGACGCGATCCTGTCGAAGAACGAGGAGAGCCGCTTCGGGCGCGCGATCATGTCGCAGATCCGGCTGTCCGGCCAGGTCGTCGAAGATCCGCTAATGACCGAATATGTCAACGAGATCGGCCACCGCATCGCCGCGCAGACCAACGACGGCGAACAAAGTTTCGAGTTCTTCATAATCGAGGACCCGCGCATCAATGCCTTCGCCCTGCCCGGCGGCTACATCGGCGTGCACACGGGCCTGCTCGAAGCCACGCGCAACGAGGACGAGCTCGCCGGTGTCCTCGCGCACGAAGTCGCGCACGTCACCCAGCGGCACATCGCACGCTCGATCCACGCGAACCAGCGCCAGAGTTTGCTCACCACCGCGCTGATGCTGGGCGCGCTGGTCGCCGGCGTGGCGGGCGGCGATGCGGACGTGGCACAGGCCGGCATGGCGGTTGCCCAGGGCACGGCTGCTCAGAGCCAGATCAACTTCACGCGCAACAATGAGTACGAGGCCGACCGTATCGGCATCGGCGCGCTGTACGATGCCGGCTATGACCCGCAGGGCATGGCGACCTTCTTCGAAGTGATGTCGCGCCTGCAGCCGGCGTCGCCGGAACTTCGCGCTCCCGAGTTCCTGCGCACGCACCCGGTCACGACCGAGCGCATCTCGGAGGCGCGCGGCCGCGCCCAGGACTATCCCCGGCAGGAGCACGAGGACTCGGACGGCTATGGCATTGCCCGCGCACGCGCGATCGTTGACCGCTTCAATACGGCCGATGGCGCGGTCGAATACTTCGAGCAGGCGAATTACGAGCGCCAGTCGGAGGTCGACCGCTACGGCCGCGCGGTCGCCTACCAGCGCGCCGAACGTCACGAGGACGCGAATCGCATCTTCAAGGAACTGATCGCGAATGATCCGCAGGTGATCGCCTACCACATCGGTCTCGGCGAGACCCAGTTCGACCTCGACGACTATCCCGGAAGCAAGGCCACGTTCGATCGTGCGATCCGGCTCTTCCCCCGCAACGTGCCGCTCGTCGTGAGCTACGGCGAACACCTGATCCGGGCCGGCGAAGCCGAAAAAGCGCATGCGCTGCTCCTCGATCTCCTGAACAACGTGCCGCCGACGCCGGAACAGGTGCGGCTCATTGCGCGGGCGGCGAACGAAGCGGGTGACGCGGCCGAGTCTTATTACTACATGGCGGAATACGAGCTGATGACCGGGGATCTGGTGGGCGGTATCCGCTACCTGCAGCGCGCGCTGGCCCTGCCCGAACTGCAGGACATCCAGCGCGCACGCTTCGAAGCACGCATCGATTTCATCCGCGAGTACATGACCGAGGAGCAGTTGCGGCAGGTGCAGCGCAGCCGCGGCAGCGAGTCCCTGGCATCCAATGCGGACTAGCAGGGCCCACATGGCGGCAGCCTCGGCGCTGCTTGTCTGCGCGTGCGCGACGGCACCGGAAGGCAGCCGCGTGGATTACGACCCCTGGGAACCGCTCAACCGCGACATTTACGCCGTCAACGACTTCGGCGACCGCTACCTCGTCAAGCCGATTGCACAGGGTTACGACTGGATACTGCCCGACGTCGTGCAGACCGGTATCAGCAACTTCTCGCGCAACCTGCTGGCCCCCGGCTCGGCGTTGAACAACTTCCTGCAGGGCAAGCCGCGCGACGGTTTCAGCGAGATCTCGCGCTTCCTGTTCAACAGCACGCTCGGTATCGGCGGCCTGATCGATGTCGCGACGATGGGCGGCCTCGAACGCAGGTACGAGGATTTCGGCCAGACCTTCGCCGTCTGGGGCGTGCCCGACGGGCCGTACGTCGTCGTCCCGTTCCTCGGTCCTCGCACGCTGCGCGATGCGGCCACGATCCCGCTGAACTTCTGGGCCGACCCGTTGTGGCACTACGAGGTCAAGAACGTCCGCAACCAGCTGGAAGTCCTGCGACTCATCAACCTGCGGGCGAACCTGCTCAGGCTGGACAAGTTCCTCGACGATTCGAAGGACCCCTACGTCACGATCCGCGAATCCTTCCTGCAGAACCGGAAGTTCGAGATATACGACGGAGATCCGCCGGCAGACGACGACTTCTACGATGAGTTCGAAGAAGACTTCGAGGAACCGATGGAGGAGCTCGAGGAAGACGCTGTGGATCCGCCCGCCGGTCCGGGGGACAACGAATAGTCAGCTCGCCGCGGCAGGCGCCTCGATGAAACCCGACCAGCGTTCGCCGCGTGCGAGCAGGTTGTCCACTTCGGTGACTTTCGCAATGGCGGCGATGCGCGCGGGCGTGCCAACGAAACGGATCTCGCGGACCGTCTGGATCGCCCAGTTGATCCACTCGAGCATGAGCGCGAGCCCGGCCGAATCCACGTTCGCAACCCTGGACAGGTCCACCTCGATGCGGGTGTATTGTTCGAACAGGCCTTCGCTCGCACGCAGAATTTCCTCCGCGGTCGCAAAGCTCATGTCCCCCAGCAGCCGGAACCGGCCATCGCCGGCATCCTGAAGTTCGAAATCAGCCACCCGCGCCGCCGGATTCGTTTTCGTAGCGCGCGATTACCTCATCGAGGCTGCTGGAACTGATCTCCGAATCGAGTTCGGCCCGGAAATTGCGGATGTAGGACACACCTTCGATGGTGACGTCGAAGATCTTCCAGCCCTCGTCCCGCTTGACGAGGCCGTAGTTCACCGGCGATTCAGTTCCGTCGTTCAGCGTAACCATCGTGCGCACGGTCGTGCGTTTCTGTTTGTCGTCGCCCCGGTACGGCAGCACCTTGACGCGGTCCTTGTCGAATTCGGCGACGCCATCCGCGTACTTGGCCAGCATGGCGCCATAGAACGCATCGACGAAACGCTCGCGCTGTTCGGCGCTTGCCGTCCGCCAATGCTTGCCGAGCACTAGCTGCGCCGCATAGGTGCGATCGAAGCGCGGCAGGAGAATCGGGTCGATGACCTTCCTGAGTTCCACCGGGTCCTGCGCAAGCTCCTCCTGGCGGCCTTCGAAAGCCGCCGCGAGCTCGTCGACGGCGGAGGTGATGATGTCGTTTGGCGAGTCGGCGGCAGCGGGGGCCGCTGCCAGGGCCAATAACAGCATCGGCCAACACAGGGCCAGGCCGGAGGTCCGATACGCTCTGCTCATTCGTCGTCCTTTCCGCCGCTGCGTACCAGGAACTTCCCGATCAGGTTCTCCAGCACCACGGCGGATTGGGTGAACGGCACTTCGCTGCCTTCCTCGAAATAGGTATCCGAGCCGCCGGCCTGCAGGCCGATGTACTGGCTGCCCAGGAGGCCGGCGGTCAGTACGCTGGCATCGGAGTCGTCGGGAATCTGGTTGTAACGTTTGTCGATCATGATGGTGACGACCGCCTCGAGCAATGCGGGATCGAACTCGATCGCCTGCACCCGGCCGATGGTCACTCCGGCCATCGAGACCGGTGCCCGCGGCTTCAGGCTGCCGACATTCTCGAAGCGCGCGACGACGTGATAGACATCCTTCGCCGCATAGTCGTCGCCTCCGGTCGCCTGGGTGGTCAGGAAGAACAGCGCAAGTATGCCGAGTATGGCGAACAAGCCTGCACCGATCTCGACTGTACGTGTTTTTTTCATGCGCCTACCTCAGGAACCAGGCCGTGATCATGAAATCCGAAATCAGCACCGCGATCGCCGTCAACACGACCGTGCGGGTCGTCGCCCGGCTGACGCCTTCCGCGGTGGGAATGGCATTGTAACCTTCCCAGACGGCGAGCAGGCTCGCGATGATGCCGAAGACCACGCTCTTGATGATACCCTCGACGACATCGCGCGTGCTCAGATTTGACTGCATCTGTTGCCAGAACGCACCGACGTCGATGTTCAGCAGCATCACACCGACCAGGTGTGCGCCGAGCAGACCGATCATGCTGAATACCGCGACGAGCAGCGGCATCGCGATGACGCCGCCGAGGAAACGCGGCACCACCACTCGCCTCACCGGGTCCACCGCCATCATTTCCATCGCGGACAACTGGTCCGTCGCCTTCATCAGTCCGATCTCCGAGGCCAGCGCCGTTCCGGCGCGTCCCGCGAACAGTAGAGCGGTGATGACCGGCCCGAGTTCCTTGATGAGTGCGAATCCGGCGAAAATTCCGACTGCGTCCTCGGCGTTGAAGCGGGTCAGGTTCGCGTAGCCCTGCAGCGCCAGGACGCCGCCGACGAAGGCACCGCAGACCATGATGATGACGAGCGACAGCGAGCCCGCGTTGTATACCTGCGCCACAATGAGCCCGAAGCGGCGCACGAAAACCCGCGGAATCTGCACGATGAGTTCGAGCAGGAACAGGGTGAGCGCACCGAACGTGCGCACGAAGTCGAGCAGGGAGACGTAGATCTCGCGCAGCATGGTGCCGGACTCAGGTATCCCGGCCGAGCAACTGCTCTTCGTAGTCGGGGGCGTGGTAGTGAAAGGCGACCGGGCCATCGGCCATGCCATGCATGAACTGGCGCACGAGCTCCGAACTCGCCCGGTTTAGTTCCGCGGGGCTGCCCGATGCGGCGACTTTGCCGCCGGAGATCAGGAAACTGAGGTCGGACACCGTCGAAACCTCGTCCACGTCGTGACTCACGACGATGCTCGTTATGCCCAGCGCGTCGTTCATCCGCCGTACCAGGCGCACGATGACGCCCATCGAGATCGGGTCGAGGCCCACGAAGGGCTCGTCGTAGATCAGGATGTCGGGGTCGGTGGCCATCGCACGGGCGAGCGCGACCCGGCGCGCCATGCCACCCGAGAGTTCGCGCGGCAACATGTCGGCGGCGCCCCGCAGGCCCACCGCGTGCAGCTTGGTCAGCACGACGTGCCGGATCAGCCGGTTCGAAAGATTGGTGTGTTCCCGCAGCGGGAAGGCCACGTTCTCGAAAACTGACAGGTCGGTCAACAAGGCGCCGTTCTGGAACAGCATGCCGAAGCGCTTGCGCAGCTTGTAGAGCTCCGGCTTGTGCAGGTCCGCGATGTCCACGCCGTCGATCAGGATCCGGCCCGAATCGGGCCGGAGCTGGCGCGTGATGAGCTTCAGCAGCGTGGTCTTGCCGGTTCCGCTCGGTCCCATGATCGCTGTGACCTTGCCGCGCTGGATGTCGACGTTCAGGCCGTCGAAGATCTTGCGGCTGCCCCGGGCGAAGTGGAGATCGCGAATCTCGATGATGTTGTCGTTGTTGGTGGTCATTTTTTTTCGCGCGTAGCATAGCAGACGCCCTCCCCGATGCCGCATCCGGTCTGGCCGCCGCCATTAAATAGGACTAAACTAGTCCCGTATTTTGGCTAAGGAGCCGGATCGTGCTCAGAATCAGCAAGCTGACCGACTACGGCACCGTGGTGCTGGCGCACCTGGCGGGCGGGTACAGCACAGTGGTGAGCGCCGCGGAGGTTGCCGATGCGACCGGCCTCGCGCTGCCGACCGTGAGCAAACTCCTGAAGTCTCTCGCCCGGGCCGGGCTCGTGACTTCGATGCGCGGCGCGAACGGCGGCTACCGGCTCGCGCGCGGGCCACGCGAGATCAGCGCCGCGGACGTCATCGATGCACTCGAAGGACCGGTGTCGATCACCGAGTGCAGTTCGCTGGACAGCCATTGCGAGCACGAAGGCGTCTGCAGCGTGGGCGGCACCTGGCAGCGGATCAATGTCGCTATCCGCCGGGCGCTCGACGACGTCACCCTCATCGACCTCCTGCACGCCGACAGCCGATTGCCCTCTTTTGTATTCGCGGGCGTCCCGGTCAACGTCGAGACGCAGCGCCCGAAAAAGAGCTGAAATACAGTGGCAAGCGAAACGGAAAACCTGGAACGGCTCGTCAACCGGCGCTACAAGCACGGATTCGTGACCGACATCGCGAGCGAAGGGCTGCCGCCCGGACTCGACCTGGACACGGTCCGCGCCCTTTCGGCGCTCAAGGACGAACCCGAGTTCATGCTCGACTGGCGGCTGCGCGCCTATCACCAGTGGCGGGAGATGACGGAACCCGCGTGGGCCCATGTGCGCTACCCGAAGATCGACTACAACTCGATCTCCTATTATTCGGCGCCGAAGTCCGACAAAGACCGGCCGCAGAGTCTGGAAGAGGTCGACCCGAAGCTGCTCGAGACCTACGACAAGCTTGGCATTCCGCTGCACGAGCGCGCCAGGCTCGCGGGTGTCGCGATAGATGCCGTGTTCGACAGCGTGTCGGTCGCGACCACCTTCAAGAAGAAGCTGGCCGAGGCCGGCGTCATCTTCTGCTCTTTCTCCGACGCCGTGAAGAACCATCCTGAACTGGTGCGTAAGTACCTGGGCACGGTGGTGCCGCGCAACGACAACTACTTTGCGGCCCTGAATTCCGCGGTGTTCAGCGACGGTTCCTTTGTCTACATCCCGAGGGGCGTGCGCTGCCCGATGGAGTTGTCGACCTACTTCCGCATCAACGCGGCCAACACCGGGCAATTCGAACGCACGCTCATCATCGCGGACGAAGGCAGCCACGTGTCCTATCTCGAGGGCTGCACGGCGCCGATGCGCGACGAGAACCAGCTGCACGCCGCGGTCGTGGAACTCGTCGCGCTGAAGGACGCCGAGATCAAGTACTCGACCGTGCAGAACTGGTACCCGGGCGACGAGCGTGGTGTCGGCGGCATCTACAACTTCGTGACCAAGCGCGGCGATTGCCGGGGGGCGAATTCGAAGATCTCCTGGACACAGGTCGAGACCGGTTCGGCGATCACCTGGAAGTACCCGAGCTGCATCCTGCGCGGCGAGAATTCGGTGGGCGAGTTCTACTCGGTTGCGGTCGCTAACAACTACCAGCAGGCCGACACCGGCACGAAGATGATCCACATTGGCCGGAACACCCGCAGCACGATCGTGTCCAAGGGCATCTCCGCCGGGAAGGCCCAGAACGCCTACCGCGGCCTCGTGCGCATGATGCCGCAGGCCCACGGGGCCCGGAACCACACGCAGTGCGATTCTCTCCTGCTCGGCAAGGAGTGCGGCGCGCACACGTTTCCGTACATGGAGATCCGCAATCCGACTGCGCAAGTGGAACACGAGGCCACGACTTCGAAGATTTCGGCGGACCAGCTGTTCTACTGCCGGCAGCGCGGCATCGACGAGGAAGACGCGGTCAACATGATCGTGAATGGATTTTGCAAGGAAGTATTCAACGAACTGCCAATGGAATTTGCCGTCGAGGCACAGGCGTTGCTGAACGTCAGCCTCGAAGGCGCCGTCGGCTAGGGACAGGCACCATGACACTGCTCGACATCAACAACCTGCATGCACGGATCGGCGGCAACGAGATCCTCCGCGGCCTAACGCTCGCGGTGAACGCGGGCGAAGTGCACGCCATCATGGGCCCCAACGGTTCGGGCAAGAGCACGCTGGCGCAGGTGATCGCGGGCCACGAGGACTACGAGGTCACCGAGGGCAGCGTGTCCTACGAGGGACGGAACCTGCTCGAACTCGCACCCGAGGAGCGCGCCCGCGAAGGGATATTCCTGGGCTTCCAGTACCCGGTCGAGATTCCCGGCGTCAACAATGCCTACCTGCTGAAAGCGGCGCTGAATGCAAAGCGCAAGCACGAGGGCAAGCCCGAGATCGACGCGTTCGATTTTCTGAAGCTCGCGCGCGCGAAGATGGCGCAGCTCGGCATCGACCCGAAATTCCTGAATCGCGGTGTCAACGAGGGCTTCTCCGGCGGCGAAAAGAAGCGCAACGAGATCCTGCAGCTCGCGATGCTCGAGCCGAAGCTCGCAATCCTGGACGAAACCGACTCGGGTCTCGACATCGACGCGCTCAAGGCGGTTGCCGACGGCGTCAACGGCTTGCGCAGTTCGGCAAGGGCCATCGTGCTCGTCACGCACTACCAGCGGCTGCTCGATTACGTCGAGCCGGACCGCGTGCACGTGTTGTCCGAAGGCCGGATCGTGCGCTCGGGCGACAAGTCGCTGGCGCTGGAGCTCGAGGAAAAAGGTTACGAATGGGCCCGGGAGGCAGCGACGGCATGAATATGCAACTGCCCGCCGATGCCCTGGAACGTGCGGTTCGGCAACTGCCCGACAACAGCGTATCCGCGCTCCGGCAGGCCGCCCTCGCCGCCTTCGCCGCGCGCGGTTTCCCGAGCGTGCGGGACGAAGACTGGAAATACACCGACCTGACCCGTGCGATCGACATCAGCCGCGACTGGCTCCTGGCCGGCGCACCGCAGGAAGGTCCGGACCTCGATGCCATCCGGGCGGTGCAGTCCGCCATCGACGCGCACTGGCTGGTGCTGGCGAATGGCGTCATCGTGAATGAATGCTCCGACGTGCTGTCGCTGCCCGGTGTTCACGTTGAGACCGGGAAATTGACGGATGCGAAGTTCACTTCGCCCCTGTCGGACCTCAATGCCGCACTGACCCGCAATGCCGTCGAATTGCGGGTCGACAGGGACTGGACCGGCGACCGGCCGATTGCGCTGCTCGTCGCCGATTCGGCGGCGGCAGCCACGATGGCGTCCCAGGTCCGCGTGACGATCCGCCTGGAGCAGTCGGCGACTGCGAGCGTCGTCGAGTATCACTGCTCGACGGGGGCGGAGCCTCACTATTCCAACGTCCTGGTCGAGCTCGAGCTGGCGGCGAACGCACGCTGCCGCTACCTGCGCATGCAGGCGCGCGCGTTGCACCACAGCCAGACCGCGCGCCTCGACGTGCGCCTCGTGCGCGACGCGGAGCTCGAACATTTCTCCGTCGACCTGGGCGGGGAGCTCGCGCGCAACGACCTAAGGATCGACATCGCAGGCCGCAACGCAAATGCCGTGCTGAACGGTGTGTACCTCGCCGGCCCGGGACAGCACATCGACAACCACACACGCGTCGATCATCGGGTCGGTCCGGCCCGCTCGCGCCAGGAATACCGCGGCGTGCTGGCCGGCCGCTGCCGCGCCGTCTGGAATGGCAAGGCGATCGTGCATGCCGGCGCGGACGGCACGGATGCGGAGCAGGCGAACCACAACCTGCTCCTGTCGGAGCATGCCGAGATCGATGCCAAACCGGAACTCGAGATCTACGCGGACGACGTCAAGTGTGCGCACGGCACGACCGTCGGCCAGCTCGACCTGCGCGCACTCTATTACCTGCGAACCCGCGGCATCGACGAAGCGCGCGCGAAGCGCATTTTGACACGGGCCTTTGCCGCGGCTGTCATCGAAACCGTGCCGATCCCGTCACTCAAAGACTACGTCGGCGAGCGGGTCGAGGCGCGCCTGCGCGCGATGGCCGCCGGAGACGAGCGATGAAACCCTTGCAGGCCGACAGCAGCCGCGACCTGCTCGACGTGCGCGACGATTTCCCGGCGCTCGAGCAGCTCGTGAACGGCCATCCGCTTGTCTACCTGGACAACGCCGCGACCGGCCAGCAGCCGTATTCGGTCATCGACGCGGTCACGGGCTACCAGCAGCTCAATCACGCCAACGTGCATCGCGGCGTACATACGCTGAGCCACCGCGCCACCGAGGCTTACGAGGGCGCGCGCGACAAGTTGAAATCCTTCGTCAATGCGCGAAGCCGCAGCGAGCTCGTCCTGACGAGCGGCACAACGGCGTCGATCAACCTCGTCGCGCAGGCCTATTGCCGCCCGCGGCTCGGAGCCGGCGACCAGGTGCTGATCACGCATCTGGAGCATCACTCGAATATCGTGCCCTGGCAGCTCGTCTGCGGGCAGACCGGCGCGGAACTGGTGGTGGCACCGATCCTCGCGAATGGCGAAGTGGATCTCGAAGCCCTGTACGGGCTCATGGGCGACCGTGTGCGGCTGCTGGCGATCGGCCACGTATCGAATGCGCTCGGCACGGTGAACCCGGTGCGCGACATCATCGGTCGCGCACACGAACGGGACATCCCGGTGCTGGTCGACGGCGCCCAGGCGGTGCCGCACATGGCCGTCGACGTGCAGGATCTCGGCGCGGACTTCTACGCGTTCTCCGGGCACAAGATGTTCGGTCCGACCGGTACCGGCGTGCTGTACGGCCGCGAAGCGCTGCTCGACGCCATGCCACCCTGGCAGGGCGGCGGCGACATGATCCTCGAAGTCCGGTTCGACGGGACGATCTACAACGACCTGCCGTACAAATTCGAAGCGGGTACGCCGAACATCGCCGGTGTGGTCGGGCTGGGTGCCGCGGTCGATTACCTCGGCCGGATCGGCTACGAGCGCATCGCGGTCCACGAGGCCGAGCTGCTCGGGTACCTGACAAACGCGCTGGGCGCGATCGAGGGTCTGCGGCTCATCGGCACCGCCGCGCACAAGGCGAGCGTGCAGTCCTTCCTGCTGGGCGACATACATCCGCACGACCTCGGGACCATACTCGACCACCAGGGTGTCGCAATCCGCACCGGGCATCACTGCGCGATGCCTGTCATGCAGCACTTCGGCATTCCGGGCACGGCGCGCGCTTCGCTCGCCCTGTACAACGACCGGACCGACATCGATCGCCTGCTCGCTGCCTTGAGGAAGGCGCGGGAGATTTTCGGATGAACACGCTGGCGACATTGTCCGGCAACGAGTTGCGCGAGCTGTATCGCGACCTGATCCTCGATCATGCACGCCATCCCCGACACTTCGGCGCGCTGGCCGGTGCCACGCACGAAGCGGCCGGCATCAATCCGATGTGCGGCGACCGCCTGCACCTGTACCTCGCCGTTGGCGAAGACGGCACCGTGCGGGACGCAAGCTTCGAAGGTTCGGGCTGCGCGATCTCGCTGGCGTCGGCCTCGTTGTTGACGGAAACGGTCATCGGCATGAACCGGGCCGACGCACTCGCCCGCTGGTCGGAACTGACCCGGGCCCTGCGCGGCGACGCTGCGACCGGAGATCTCGGCAAGCTCACGGCGCTGCTCGGCGTGCGCGAGTTCCCCACCCGGGTGAAATGCGCCACGCTCGCCTGGCACGCACTGCGCGGCGCCCTCGAAGGCGGGTCGGGCACCGTCAGCACGGAGCACTGAGCCATGTTCGGCCACACGAACGAACCGGTGACGCTGACCCGCGACGTCAGGGCAATCATCATCCCCGCCGGCGAGGAGCTTTTGCTGCGCGCCGGCACGAGCGGGTTCATCACCCAGGCGCTCGGCGGGAGCTTCACGGTGTACGTCGAGGGCAATCTGTTTCGCATCGCCGGCACAGATGCCGACGCGCTGGGCAAGGAGCGCACAGCGGCGCCGGAGGTGCCGGACAATCCGACCGACAAGGACATCGAGGACGTGATCTGGAAGCAGCTCAAGACCTGCTACGACCCGGAGATCCCGGTCAACATCGTCGACCTGGGTCTCGTCTACCGCTGCGAGGTGAAAGCCGCCGGCAACGGCGAGCGCTCCGTCGAAGTGGACATGACGCTGACGGCGCCCGGCTGCGGCATGGGCGACATACTCGTTGCCGATGCGCAGGAAAAGATCTCGGTCATCCCGACGGTCGCCGATGTCAAGGTCGAGCTCGTCTTTGACCCGCCCTGGAACCAGACTATGATGTCCGACGAGGCCCGGCTGCAAACGGGGCTGATGTAGCAAAAAAAATAAAGAACCGCACGGCATGAAGACGCTCACGATCGTTCGCCACGCCAAATCGAGCTGGGACGACGAAACTCTTGGCGACCGCGAACGGCCGCTCAACGAACGCGGTGAACGCGACGCCCCGATGATGGGCCGCCGCATTGCCGCCGCCGGCATCCGGCCGTCTCTCATCATCGCGAGCCCGGCGGTGCGCACCTGGAGCACGGCCCGGGCCGTCGCAGAGGAACTGAACTACCCGCTCGAGTTCCTGCAGCGCGAAAACGAGCTCTACCTGGCATCGCTTAAAGACATCCTCGACGTCGTCGGCGCGCAGGATCGCAAGTTCAACAGCCTGCTGCTCGTCGGACACAATCCCGGAATGACGGACTTCGCGAATTTCCTGGCGCCGGGCGTCACGCGCAACCTGCCAACCGCGGGCGTGGTGTCCGTGTCGATCGACCGCGAAGACTGGGCGTTGCACTCGCACCCGCCTATGGAACTCCGACTGTTCGACAGTCCACGGCGCGTGCGCGCGAGCAGCTGAAGCGAGGTCTGTCAACCTTGCTGGCGCCCGCCCGCCCGGGCCACAATAGCGGCGGGCGGGCGATTAGCTCAGTTGGGAGAGCGCCGCATTCACATTGCGGAGGTCACTGGTTCGAGACCGGTATCGCCCACCACTACCCATCGGAATCGGGGCCGTAGCTCAGCTGGGAGAGCGCCGCGTTCGCAATGCGGAGGTCGAGGGTTCGATCCCCTTCGGCTCCACCACGGGTCACTGTGGTGCCCACACAGCAAGAAAGGTGACGACAATGACAGCTAGAACGACACTGGTACGCAATCCGCTGGCGGGCATTCTGGGACTCGCGTTGTCCCTGACGCTGGCGGCATGTGTGGCCGGACGCACGACCGGCGAGACGATCGACGACTCTACGATTGCGTCCTCGGTCAAGATGGGGCTCATCGGCGACGCCACGGCGCCGGGCACCAGCATCAACGTGGAATCCTACAAGGGCACAGTGCAGCTGATTGGCTTCGTGAGTTCCGAGAAGCAGGAACAGGCGGCAATTGCCAAGGCGAAGGAGGTCGGTGGCGTGCAGGAGGTCGTCGACGCCATGATCGTCGTGCCCGAGAAGCGCAGCTTCGGCATCACGGTCGACGACCAGACCATCCAGACCAAGGTCAAGTTCGATCTCAGCGAGGCCGGCGCCGGCGAGGCCGTGTCCGTCATCACCGACGTGCGCAACGGTGAGGTACTGCTAGGCGGTTTCGTCGACACCGCCGAACACCGCGAACAGATCGGCAAAATCGCCGAAGGCGTCGACGGCGTGACCAAGGTTCACAACTTCGTCGGCGTCCGGCAGTAGCGAAAGCTTGCGCGACGGCTAGCGGCGTGAGCCGGCGGCGAGCTGCGGATCGCCGAGCGTCCGGTTCAGCTTGACCCCTTCGTGCGCGAGGCGCCTGACGATCTTCGCGTCGATGCTGTCATTCTTGCCTAGCACTATCGTCGCCATCTCGTACTTGCCGCCGGGCTTCAGGCGCGCATCGATGGCCCTGAGTCGCTGCCCGCGCCAGAAACCGAACAGCACGCGCTCCTCTTCCGCGCGGATAAGGAGTACAGGCCCGTTGGCCAAATAGACGAGGTGGCCCCACTTGATGGTTTCCTCGAATTTCGCCGCCGCCAGTACCTCGCTGCGCAACTGCCGGACGAGCGCCGCTCGCCAGCCGCTCAGGGCAGCGAGATAGCCATCGGCGTTCTCGGGTTTGGCGGCTTTCTTCACCTCAGCATTCCGGCACGTTGACCGCGAGGCCGCCCTGGGACGTCTCCTTGTAACTGGTCTTCATGTCGAGCCCCGTCTGGCGCATGGTCTCGATCACCTGGTCGAGCGATACCTTGTGCGTCCCGTCGCCGTGCGCGGCCAGGCTGGCGGCATTGATCGCCTTCACCGCGCCCATGGCATTGCGCTCGATGCAGGGAATCTGCACCAGGCCGCCGATCGGGTCGCAAGTGAGCCCCAGGTTGTGTTCCATCCCGATCTCCGCGGCTTCTTCGACGGTGTCGTTGTCGAGACCCAGCGCGGCAGCGAGGCCACCGGCCGCCATCGAGCAGGCCACGCCGACCTCGCCCTGGCAGCCCATCTCGGCGCCGGAGATCGAGGCTTTCAGCTTGTAGAGCGCGCCGATGGCGCCCGCCGCGAGCAGGAGAGTGCGGATGCCCTCCGGCGTCGGCCGTTTCGTGTAACGCGTGTAGTACTTGATAACCGCCGGGATGATGCCGGCTGCCCCGTTGGTCGGCGAGGTCACGACGCGCCCGCCGGCGGCGTTCTCCTCGTTGACAGCGATCGCCCAGGTATTCACCCATTCCATGGCATCCGTGGGCGAAGATTCTGTACGTGCCTCGAGCCGCCGGGAGAGCCTGCCGGCGCGCCGCGCGACGGCCATGCGGCCCGGCAGCACGCCCTCGGCGCGGAGGCCGCGTTCGATGCAGGCCTCCATGACCGACCAGATGCGGTCGAGGCCCGTCAGGATCTCGCTCCTGTCGCGCCAGGCCAGTTCGTTCTCAAACACCAGTTCGGCGATGCTCAGGCCGCGGCCGCCGGCTGCCGCGAGCAAGGCGGCGGCGCTGTCGAAAGGATAAGGTGGTGCGGTACGCGCGCCGCTCGTGAGCGCCACGTCACCGCGGCCGATGAATCCGCCGCCCAGCGAATACCAGTTCTCGGCGGCGAGCTCGATGCCGGTATCGGCGCGGGCGATGTAGCGCATGCCGTTGGTGTGCCGCGGCAATTCCGCGGCATAGTTGAAGACGATGTCGGTGTCCGGATCGAACGCGATGGCGGGCCCCGCGGCGAGTTCGAGCCGCTTCGTCGCGCGCACTTTCGCGAGTATGCCGGCGACCGCGTCCGGGTCGACGGTATCGGGCTCGGCGCCCATGAGTCCGAGCACGATCGCGGTGTCCGTGCCGTGCCCTTTGCCCGTCCATGCGAGCGAGCCGTGCAGGCTCACCTGGACCGCCGCCACCGTTCCATCGACGCTGGCCAGCGACAGCGCGAACTCCCGCGCCGCTTTCATCGGGCCGACCGTGTGCGAACTCGACGGCCCGATGCCTATCTTGAAGATTTCGAAGACGCTGATCGCGGCCATGGCTCAATCCGTCGCCAGCGAGAGCAGGCTTGCATTGCCGCCGACCGCTGCGATGTTGTTGCTGACAGTGAATTCGTGCGCGAAACGCGACAGATAATTCGGGCCGCCCGCTTTCGGGCCGGTGCCCGACAGCCCTGCACCGCCGAAGGGCTGGACGCCCACCACGGCGCCGATCATGTTGCGGTTGATGTACAGGTTACCGGCGCCGGACAGGCGCGCGACTTTGCGCGCCCGTGCATCGATGCGGCTGTGCAGTCCCATCGTCAGGCCGTAGCCCGTGTTGTTCACCGCTGCGATCATCGACTCGAGATCCCGTCCGCGGAAACGCAGAACGTGCAGCACCGGTCCGAACACCTCGCGTTCGAGGCGGTCGACGCCGTCGATCTCGATCAGCGCGGGCGCAAAAAAAGTGCCGCGCGCGGCATCGGCGGGCAGGCGGCAACGATGCAGCACCTGCGCTTCGACGGACATGCGCGCGACGTGCGCATCGAGCGTGGCGCGGGCCTCCTCGTCGATCGCGGGCCCGACGTCCGTGGACAGGTCCGCCGGGTCGCCGACCTTCAGTTCGTCCATGTGCCCGACCAGTAGTTCTATGACGCGCGTCGCGATGTCGCGCTGCACACACAGGAGACGCAACGCGGAACAGCGCTGGCCGGCGCTGTTGAACGCGGAGTAAAGAGCGTCCAGTACGACCTGCTCGGGCAGCGCGGAACTGTCGACGAACATCGCGTTCTGGCCGCCCGTTTCGGCAATCAGCGCCGCTATCGGCCCATCGCGCGCCGCGAGCGCGCGATTGATCCGCTGCGCGGTTTCCGTGGAACCGGTGAACGCAACGCCGGCGACGCGTGCATCCGCGACTGCCCGTGCGCCGATCGTCGCGCCGTCGCCCGGCAGGAAATGCAGTACCGAGTCCGGCACGCCGGCTTCGAGCATGAGTTCGGTCGCGCGAAACGCGACCAGCGGCGTCTGCTCGGCCGGCTTCGCCAGCACCGCATTGCCTGCAGCGAGTGCGGCGCTCACCTGCCCGGTGAAGATTGCCAGCGGGAAGTTCCAGGGACTGATGCAGACGAACACGCCGCGGCCGTGCAGGCCGAGCGTGTTGCGTTCGCCGGTCGGTCCGGGCAGGCGGAGCGGCTCGCCGAAGCGCTGCCGCGCCTGCAATGCGTAATAACGCAGGAAGTCGACGGCCTCGCGCAGCTCCGCGACAGCGTCGGGCAATGACTTGCCGGCCTCGCGCACGCACAGCCCGAGGAGTTCGGGCGCGTGTTGCTCGAACAGGTCCGCGGCATTCTCGAGCAACCCTGCCCGCTCGCCCGCCGGCGTGCGATTCCAGCCCGGTTGCGCCGCCACCGCCGCTGCCAACGCCGCATCGACCGCTTCCGGCGCCGACTGCTCGCAATGGCCGACGATCTCGCTCGTGTGCGCCGGGTTCACCGACGGACGCACGACCCGTTTGCCGGCCTGCCTGCCGGGCCGCCACGCGGAGGACAGCGGCGTGGCCATGAGCGTGCCGCTCGCCTGCGCCTGCATGGTGGCCAGGAGCGGTGCCGTCACGGCACGATCGGCCAGGTTCCAGCCCTGCGAGTTGCGACGTTCCGGCGCATACAGGTCGGGCGGCCGGGGAATGCGCGGGTGTGCCCGAAACTCGTGCGCGCGCCCGGCCGAAATCGGGTCCGCCACGATGTCCTCGACGGCGATCGTGTCGTCCGAGATGCGGTTCACGAAGGAGGTGTTCGCGCCGTTCTCGAGCAGGCGACGCACGAGGTAGGGCAACAGGTCCTCGTGGCTGCCGACCGGGGCGTAGACGCGGCACGGGCGGCCGAGTTTCTCCGGGTCGACGACTTCGGCGTAGAGCTCTTCGCCCATGCCGTGCAGCCGTTGGAATTCGTAGTCGCGGCGTTCGCCGGCGTAGTACAGCACGCTCGCGAGAGTGTGCGCGTTGTGTGTCGCAAACTGCGGATACAGGGCCTCACCCGCCGCCAGCACCTGCCGCGCGCAGGCGAGGTAGGATATGTCGGTGTGCGCCTTGCGCGTGAAGACGGGATAGCTCGACAACCCAGCTTCCTGGGCGCGCTTGATCTCGGTGTCCCAGTAGGCGCCCTTGACCAGCCGCACCGGAATACGGCGCCGCGTGTCCGCGGCCAGGCCGGCCAGGTACGCGAACACGCTCTGCGCACGGCGCTGGTATGTCTGCACGGCCAGGCCGAATCCGTCATAGCCATCGAGCTTCGCGCCCCTTGCGACGGCGGTGAAGATCTCGAGCGACAGTTCGAGCCGGTCCGCCTCTTCGGCGTCGACGGTGAGCGCGATGCCGGCCGCTTTCGCATGTTCCGCGAGTTCGACAATGCGCGGGACGAGCTCGGCGATCACCCGGTCATGCTGTGCGTACTGGTAGCGCGGATGCAATGCCGAGAGTTTTACCGAGATGCTCGGTGCAGTGACGATGTCCTTGCCGCTTTGCGCCGCCCCGATGCTCGCGATCGCCGCGAAGTAAGCCTCGAAATACCGCTGCGCATCGTTCGCTGTCAGCGCCGCTTCGCCCAGCATGTCGAAGGAATAGCGATACACCGCGTTCTTCCGGCGCGCGGCGCGTTCCAGCGCCTCTTCGATGTTGCGGCCCATGACGAACTGGTGGCCCATGATGCGCATGGCCTGGCGCATCGCCGCGCGCACGACCGGTTCCCCGGCCCGGCTCGCGAGCATCGCCAGGACCTGCGCGGGTTGCCGGCGTGCTTCGTCGTCCACCTTCAGCAGGCGGCCGGTGAGCATGAGGCCCCAGGTCGACGCGTTGACGAACAGGCTGTCGCTGCTGCCGAGGTGGTCCTCCCATTGTGCGGCAGTGATCTTGTCGGCGATCAGCTGGTCGGCCGTGTCCGCGTCGGGAATACGGAGCAGCGCTTCGGCGACACACATGAGCAATACACCTTCCTGCGAAGACAGGTCGTACTGCTTCAGGAATGCGTCGATCCCGCCTTCCCGCTCGGTGTTGCTGCGCACCGCCCGCACGAGATCCGCGGCCACGGCCTGGATCCGGCGGCGCCCGTCGTCGCCCGGGTCCGCGGCGGCGGCGAGCTCCACGAGCAGCTCGGCCTCGTCGGCAAGGTACAGGTCGTTGAGTCCCGGGATCGGGCCCGGCCGGGCGGCCGCTTGATCGTCGAAGTGCATAGTCGCTGGTTCCCCCGGGGCATCTTCGCACACCGCTCCGGCGGCTGACCACCGGACCTCCGGCGCAATCTGCGCGGCGTGCGAGGGCGCACGGTGCGCTGCGCCGGCTTTGCCGGCTGATATACTCGGCGGCCTTTCGACCCCGAGGACAGGACGGTGCCTGCCAGTTTTCTCGAAGCGTTAGCCGAACAGACCGAAGACCTGAAGTCACAGGGCCTGTACAAGGAAGAACGCCTGATCGCCGGACCGCAGCAGGCC
This sequence comes from uncultured Pseudomonadota bacterium, assembly GCA_963775455.1. Lineage (GTDB taxonomy): Bacteria > Pseudomonadota > Gammaproteobacteria > Steroidobacterales > Woeseiaceae > UBA1847. The sequence continues at coordinate 524,499 of CAVZIU010000001.1, forward strand.
GACATCGACGTACGGACCAAGGCCGGCACCGAGCACGTCCTGAACCTCTGCGCGAACAACTATCTCGGCCTCGCGAATCACCCGGTGGTGATCGAAGCCGCGCACGCGGCGCTGGACCGGTACGGCTATGGCATGGCGTCCGTCCGCTTCATCTGCGGCACCCAGACGATCCACAGGGAACTCGAGGCGCGCATCAGCGAATTCCTGGGCACCGAAGACACCATCCTCTATCCCTCCTGTTTCGATGCCAACGGCGGCCTGTTCGAGACCCTGCTCGGCGAGGACGACGCCGTGATCAGCGACGAGCTGAACCACGCCAGCATCATCGACGGCATCCGCCTCTCCAAGGCCAAACGCTTCCGCTACCGCAACTGCGACATGGACGACTTGCGCGCACAACTCGAGGCAGCAAGGGAGTCCCGGGTACGGCTCGTCGTGACCGACGGCGTGTTCTCGATGGACGGGACGATCGCGAATCTCGGAACCATCTGTGATCTCGCCGACGAATACGACGCGCTGACGATGATCGACGATTGCCATGCCACCGGGTTTCTCGGCGGGACGGGCCGCGGCACGCACGAGTACCGAGGCGTCATGGGGAGGCTCGACATCATCACCGGCACGCTGGGCAAGGCATTGGGCGGTGCCTCCGGTGGCTACACCTCCGGTCGGCGCGAGATCGTCGGCTGGCTGCGGCAACGTTCACGCCCCTACCTGTTCTCGAATTCCGTCGCACCGGTGATCGCCGCCGCGTCGCTCGCAGTGTTCGACCTGCTCGAACGCGACAACACGCTGCGCGAGCAACTGCACGATAATGCACGCTATTTCCGCGCGCGGATGAGCGAACGCGGGTTCGACCTGAAACCGGGCGAGCACCCGATCATCCCGGTCATGCTCGGCGATGCAAAGCTGGCCACACGACTGGCGGGGGAGTTGCTCGGGCGCGGCGTGTATGTCGTGGGCTTTTCCTTTCCCGTGGTGCCGCGCGGCCAGGCGCGCATCCGCACGCAGATGTCCGCCGGCATCACGCGCCGGCAACTGGACAAGGCGATCGACGCGTTCACCGACGTCGGACGCGAACTCGGAGTCATTCACTGATGAAAGCGCTGGTCAAGGCTAGGCCGGAGCGCGGTATCTGGATGCAGGATATCGCAGTCCCGGCGGTCGGCCACAACGACGTGCTGATCAAGGTGCGGCGCACCGCGATCTGTGGCACGGACATCCACATCTACCAGTGGGACGACTGGGCCCGGCAGACGATCAAGGTGCCGCTCGCCGTCGGGCACGAGTTCTCGGGCGTGATCGTCGAATGCGGCAGCGAGGTGCGCGGCCTCGCGCCGGGCGACCGCGTGTCCGCGGAAGGCCACGTCACCTGCGGCGTTTGCCGCAACTGCCGTGCCGGCCGCCGGCACCTGTGCATCAACACGATCGGCGTGGGCGTGAACCGACCCGGCGCATTCGCGGAGTACGTCGCGGTGCCTGCCTTCAACGTCTTCAAGTTGCCGGACGCAATTACCGACGAGATGGCTGCGATCCTCGACCCGCTCGGCAATGCCGTGCACACGGCCTTGTCGTTCGAGCTGGTCGGCGAGGATGTGCTGATCACCGGCGCGGGCCCGATCGGCATCATGGCCGTCGCGATTGCGCGTTTCGCCGGCGCGCGTCACGTCGTCATCACCGATGTGAACGACTACCGGCTGGAACTTGCACGCAGGATGGGCGCCACGGTCGCACTCAATGTCGGGCGCGAATCGATCGACGCTACGATGAAGACACTCGGCATGACCGAAGGCTTCGACGTCGGCATGGAGATGTCCGGCAACGCAGCAGCCTTCCGCGACATGCTGCGCACGATGCATCACGGCGGCAAGATCGCGATGCTCGGCATCCCGCCGGACGAAATGGCGATCGACTGGAACCAGGTGATTTTCAAGGGCCTGGTACTTAAAGGCATCTATGGGCGGGAGATGTTCGAAACCTGGTACAAGATGTCCAGCATGCTGCAGAGCGGTCTCGTGATCGCACCGGTCATCACCCACCACTTCGGCGCGGACGACTACGTGCCGGCCTTCGAGCTGATGGCCTCGGGCCAGTCGGGCAAGGTGATCCTGAACTGGTGATTTGCGGTGGAATTTATTCCACGTCGCACAGGCAGTGCGAGTAAACGCCTTTCGGGTCGTCGAAGTCGAGGAGCGGCCCCAGCGCGGCTTCGACGCCGGCGGCGACCTTTTGCAGGGCGGACGGCCTCGTCCGCAGGCCTTCGGCTCCGAAGCCCAGCGCGCGGCCGAAGGACATGAGATCGATGAGCAACTGCTCCGTCGGCGAGAGTTCGCGGCGGATCGTGCGCACGCCGTAGTCGCCCTCCTCCAGACCAGCCAGTCCCGCGGCGGTCGCGATCGCATCGTCGAGGTCGCCGAGCGCATCGACGAGGCCGTTGTCGACTGCATCGGCCCCGGTCCAAACCCGGCCCTGCCCAATGGAATCCACGGCATCCCTGTCCATGTTGCGGTAGGTCGCGACGCGGGCCACGAAATCCTCGTAACCGTCATTGACGATCAGCTGGAACAGTTCGCGGGCCTGCGGCGACATCTCCCGGTCGGGCCGGAATGCATCCGTCCAGATCGTCGAACCGATACCGTCGACGTTCAGGCCGACCGCCGCCAGCGTACGCTGAAAAGTGGGAAACATCCCGAAGATGCCGATCGATCCGGTCACCGTCGACGGGCTCGCGTAAATCACGTCCGCGCTGGACGCGATCCAGTAGCCGCCCGAGGCCGCGATGCTGCCCATGGACGCCACCACCGGCTTGCCGGCTTCCTGCAGGTCCAGCACGGCATTCGCGATGACATCCGACGCGAATGTACTGCCGCCGGGACTGTCGATACGCATGACGACCGCGGCGACGGATTCGTCCGTCAGCGCCTCGCGCAGGAGTTCGCTCGTCGAGTCCGAACCGATCGTCCCGGGCGCCGGATCGCCGACCGTGATGTCGCCCGACGCGATCACGACGGCGACGTTGCTGTCACGCAGTTCCAACGGTTCCAGCAGCCGCACCTGCGCGACGTAGTCGTAAAGCTCAGCCGTGACCGGCTCGTCCGGATATTCGTCTTGCGCCCCGACGACTTCGATCAGCTGTTCGCGGATTTCGCGGTGGGTACGCAGTCCGTCTAGCAGGCCTGCATCGACTGCGGCCTGTGCGAGGTCGCCGCCTGCCGCGGCGACATGCTCGGTCAAATGCTCCGCGAAATCGGCGATCGTCCCCTCCTCGAGGCCGCGCGCTGCACCGACATCGGCCTGGTACATGCTCCATAACTGCCCGGTCAGCCGGGAGAGGTCCTCGCGCGCCTCGGTGGACATCTCCATGCGCGTGTAGGGTTCGACGAACGCCTTGTGCGTGCCGACCCGGAACACGTTCCAGTCGATGCGCAGCTTGTCGATCGCCTCCTTGTAATAGGTCCGGTAGCTGCCGTATCCCTGCAGCAGCACGAGGCCCTCCGGATGCAGGTAGGCCTCGTCGGCGTGCGCGGCGAGAAAATAGCCGGCCTGCGACAGGAAATCGGCGCTCGCGACGATGCGTTTGCCCGACTGCCGGAAATCCGTCATGGCCGCGGCGACCCGCTGCAGCTTCGACAGGCCGCCGCCAGCCAGGCCGGACAGCTCGAGATGCGCGATGAGTATGCGGTCGTCGTCGCGCGCGTGTTCCAGCGAATCGACGATATCCTGCACGACCGTCTGCGGCGCCGTGTCGCCGCCGGCCAGCTCGAGCCGCGCCTGTTCGAAAGGATCGCCCTCGAACTGCTCGACCAGGTAGCCGTTCGGCCGGATCTCGAGTGCCGCCACCGGCGGTAGGATCGGCGCGGCGCCATTCACGGCGGCGATGACCACACCGAAAATGAGCACCAGCAACATCAGGTGCAGCAGCTTGCGCACGGCGTCGACGCCGTGCCAGAACGTGCGCAGGAAACGCAGGAATCCGTTCGGACGTGTGGGTGCAGCGGGTATCAGCGGGTCGTTCATGTCGGCGTTGGACCTCAGGGCTTCGTTCCCGGTTCCTCGTAGCGGATCCGGTAGACCTTGCCCGCCTCGTCGTCGCTCACCAGCAGCGAGCCGTCCGCATGCACCAACACGTCGACCGGCCGGCCGAGGGTGCGCTGGCCATCGAGCCAGCCTTCGGCGAAGGTCTCATAGGCAACGGCCCGATCACCTTCGAGGCGCACGAGCGCGATACGGTAGCCGGCTTTCTCCGTACGGTTCCAGGAGCCGTGTTCGGCGATGAACAGCTGCCCGCGATACTGGTCCGGGAAACTGTCACCCGTGTAAAACGCAATGCCGAGTGCCGCGTGGTGCGCGCCGAGCGCCCGGGCTGGCGCCGTGAAGTCACTGCATGGCCGCTCGTCGCCGAACTCGGGATCCGGCAAGTCGCCCTGGTGGCAGTACGGAAAGCCGAAATGCTCGCCTGCCGTGCGCACGCGGTTCAACTCGTCGCCCGGGACCGTGTCGCCGAGCATGTCGCGCCCGTTGTCGGTAAACCAGAGCTCGCCCGTGCCCGGATGCCAGGTGAAGCCGACGGAGTTGCGCACGCCACGCGCGACGGTTTCGCGCGCGCTGCCGTCGGGATTCATCCGCAGGATTTCCGCGTAGCCTTTACGTTCGCAGACGTTGCACGGCGCACCGATCGAAATGTAGAGCTTGTCGTCAGGCCCGAAGTCGATGTAGCGCCATCCGTGATGGCTCTCGGACGGCAACTCGACGTCCAGCACCTCGGGATCCGGGGGATCGCGCAGCGCGTCGAGGATGTCGCGATAAACGAGAATCCGGTCGATCTCCGCGACGTACAGATCGCCGTCGTGAAACGCGATTCCGTTCGGCGTCGCGAGGTCGTCGTCGATTTCCACTACGCGCGCCCGCTCGCCCTGCGGCACCAGCGCATAGACGGAATCGCCCTGCCGGTTGCTGACGAACACCGCGCCATCGGCACCGGCCGCGAGCGAGCGAGCGTTCTTCACCGCGGCGTATTCCGTTATCAGGAAACCCGGTGGCAGAGAAATATCGGCAAGGTCGACATCCGCGAGCGCGGTGCCGGACAGCACGGCGGAGATCAGGATCAGGGTAATTGCAGCGGGTCCGGTTGCCATCGTCACTCCGGGGGTGGGCCGCATAGACTATCAGGAATCGCCTGTTCCGGCGGACTCACTCCGGCACCAGCCAAAGCGACAACTGCGGCCAGAAGGTGATCAAAAGCACCGACACCAGCAGGATCACGAGGAACGGAAAGGTCGCGCTGTACACGCGCATGATCGGCTGCTCGAAGCGGTAGCTCGCGATGAACAGATTGAGTCCGACAGGCGGTGTCAGGTAACCAAGCTGCATCGCGGCCAGGAAAACGATCCCGAGGTGCACGGGGTGCACGTCATAGCCCGCCGCAATCGGCAGGATCAGCGGCACGACCAGCACGATGGCCGAAAAGATGTCGAGAATCGTGCCCAGTGCCAGCAGGAACAACAACAGCAGGATGAGGAAGGTCACCTGGTTGGTCACGAGACCTGCAACCAATTCGAACAACATCTGCGGATAACCCGCGCCGATCATGTAATTGGTGGACGCAAGCGACACGCCGAGGACGAGCAGGATTCCGCCCACGAGCACCATCGACGAGCGGACGATCGACGGCAGCTCTTCGAACCGGATCTCGCGCAGGATGAAGACCTCCACAACCAGCACATAGAGCGCCGTCACGGCGGCGGCCTCGGAGACTGCGAAGTAGCCCGAGTAGATACCGCCCAGCACGACCAGCGGCAGCGGCAACTCCCAGGCCGACTCACGCAGCGCAGCGCCGAGTTCACGCCAGGAGAAAGCGCTGAACGGGCGCCGGTTGCTGCGGTTCACCCACAGGCACCAGCCGGCCAGCAGCACGAGCATCAGCATGCCGGGCAGTATGCCGGCGAGGAACAGGTCGTCGATCGGTACTTCGGCGACGACGCCGTAGAGGATGATTGGCAGCGACGGAGCAAACAGGAGCCCCAGGCTTCCCGCCGAGGTGACGAGACCCAGATTGAAGCGTTCCCCGTAGCCGTCGTGCTGCAAAGCCGGGTACAGGATGGCGCCGAGCGCGATGATCGTTACGCCGGAGGCACCGGTGAATGCGGTGAAGAACGCACAGGCCGCCAGGCAAACGATCGCGAGCCCTCCGGGCATCCATCCCAGCAGGGCATTGGTCAGGCGCACGAGGCGTTTCGGCGCATCGCTTTCGCTGAGCAGGTAGCCCGCGAAGGTGAACAGCGGGATGGCCGCCAGGAACGGCATGTCGGCGATGCTCAGGATCTCCAGCGCGAGATTCATGAGGTCGGTGTCTTCGCGCAGGAAACCCGCCGTAGCGCTGCCGGCAATCACCGCGAACAGCGGTGCGCCGAACACTGCCAGCAACAGCAGGACGAGACCGACGGCAATCATGCGTGGAACTCGTCGCCGAGCTCACGGACCGACATGACGTGTAGCGCCGCCAACACGACGAAGCGCCACGCGATCAGCGCGAATGCGAGCGGCACGACCAGGTGCGCCAGCCACGCGGGCGTATCGACCAGCACCGTGTCGCCGAACTCGAACTCGACTGCGAGGTAGCGGTACGACTGCCAGGCAATCGTGGCACAGATTCCCGCAGCGAACAGGTCCACGACCGCGCGGACGGCGACCACGGCACGTGGCGGCAACACGTGGGACAATGCATCGATGCGGATATGGCGATTGTCGCGGCAGGCGGCGATCGAACCCACCATTGCAATCCACAGGACCAGGATCCGCACGAGCTCGTCGGCCCACACGAAGCCTGTCGAGAACAGCTCGCGCAACAGGATCTGGCCGACGGTCAGCAACATGAGCGCGACGAGCAGTACAACCAGCGCCGCATTCTCCGCGGCGCGTCCGGCGCGATCGAGCCGGGACAGCAGCGCCTTCAAGTGGGGACGGGCTCAGTCACTCCGGTCGACGGCATTCGCGCTGGCCGCATGGGTCTCCCGGTACTGCGCGGCCAGCGCCAGCATTTCGTCGTACAGTTCCAAGCTGAACTCACCGGTCTTGCCGAGCGCACGATTCGAGTCGAGGACCAGGCTGCGCAGCCGCGCGTGTTCGTCCGGGTCGAATTCCACGAGCCGGATCTTCTGTTTCAGAAGTGCCTCACGCGCTGCGCGGTTATCCACCAGATTCTGCTTGTCGAAGTCCTGGTAAATGCGCGTCATGACTTCGCGTACGACCTCCTGGTCGGCCGCGCTCAGTTTGCCGAACGCCTTCTTGTCGATCGCGAGAAATCCGATCGTGTAGGACAACGGCAGTTCGGTCATGAATTTGACCTTCGTGTGCCACTGCAGCACGAGCGCGCCTATCGGCGATACACCTACGATGTCGATAAGGCCTGTTTGCAGGCCGGTCAGCACGTCGGTGAGCGGCAACGTGACGGGCGACAGTGACACGGCCTGCATCGATGCATAGCTGATGCGGTCGCCCTCCGGTATCCATACCCGCCGCCCGCGCAGGTCATCGAGCGTGCGTACCGGCGTGTTCGACATGATCGCTGCGAATCCGCCGGCGGCGAATCCGAAACTCACGAAGCCGGCATCTTCGAGGCCCTGCCGGATCTTCTCATCCATGCGCTCACGCACCCAGGCCGCCTCTGCTTCGGATTCGAACACCATGGGCATGCCGTACAGGTTGATGTCCGGGTACAGCGAGCCGAGCGCCGTTGGCGTGAAAGCCCCGCCCTGCAGGGCGCCGATCCGGATCTTGCCCAGTACCTTGCTGTCGTTGCCCTGCACGCCGCCGCCAAAGAACTTGATCTGCACGCGTCCGGCGGTCTGGTCCTCGATTTCGGCCGCGCCCGCGCGCATCTGCTTCATCCAGTCGGAACCTTCCGGCGTGACGGTGGCGAGCTTGAGGGTTGCGGCCTGCACCAGTCCCGCGCAGGCAAGCAACAAAGCTGTCCCAAGGAATCTCTTCATCTTGTCGTCCCTCTCGGGCAGCGCGGCAGGCGCACCGTCCGGTAGTCACTCAGAAATAGTCGTCGGCATCGGCCAGCAAGGCACGTGCGTCGTCCTGTGCCAGCACGTTCGACAAAGTGAGGCCGTCGACATACGGGTCCGCGTCCACGACCTCGGTAAGCAGCCGGTCGTGCAACTCGCGATCGTAAAGCATGCGCGCGTACCCGCGCGCGTATTCCACCTTGGCACTCAGGTCCCGTCCACCGCTCATTTCGATAGCCAGTTCGAAATGTTCGCGCGCTTCCTCGGGCTTTCCGCCCATCGCCGGCGGACGCAGCGTCAGCAGGACTCCGAGATAGGTGTGCGTGGCCGGACTTGCCGTCTCGCCGGCAAGCACCAGGTAACGATCGAAAAGGGCTTCGACCTGCGGCAGCTCCGCCAGCGTATTCCAGTCGTCAGCGTGCGCCCGCAGGTAGGCCAGCGTAGCGAACCCGTAGCTGTAGAGGTATTCCGCGTCGCGCTCGTCGACAGCCGCGAGGCTCGCCACGAATTCCTCGTAGTTTTCCTCGCGCCAGCCACAGGCGTCGGCATATCGCCGGCACATCGCATCGAGGCCATAGCGCCGCCCCTTGGCCGTGAGCCGTGCTGCACGCTGCGGTTCTTCGGCGAACACCGCGCCGTACGAGGCGTACAGCTTGGCGGCAGCGGCCAGAAGATCCGGGTTGTCCGGATGACTTTCCAGCAGGCTGTCGACCAGCACCATGTATGACGGGATGGCCGCGCGCGCGGTTTCCGGATCGTCCTGGTTCAGCACGGCAGTGGACAGGTCGGCGGCGAAATCGCCGGCGGCATTCGACACCAGCGAGGCGCAGCCCGACAGCAGCCCGGCAGTCAACGACAAGAGGAGCGTGCCGAACCGGGCGAATGGCGATCCGGAGGTCATGCGACGAGAGACTCCGAGGCGGCGGAAAGGTTGCAGGATAGTCGCCGGGCGAGACCGGATTATGTGGGCTGGCGCACGCTTTTTGCACGCCTGTCGCTGGCGGGCGCGAAAGTCCCAGCCGCAGCGTCGGCGGGAGCTTTTTTGAGCAATCGGACCAGAACTGGCGACGGTAGCCTAGATCTTTTCCCGGATGCGGGCGGCCTTGCCCGTACGGCCGCGGAGGTAGTACAACTTGGCGCGCCGGACATTGCCGCGGCGCTTCAGTTCGATCGAATCGACGACCGGACTGTAGGTCTGGAATATGCGCTCGACACCCTCGCCGTGCGAGATCTTGCGCACCGTGAACGACGAGTTGAGGCCGCGATTGCGTTTCGCGATCACGATGCCCTCGAACGCCTGCAGGCGTTCGCGATCGCCTTCCGTCACCTTGACCTGAACAACGACTGTGTCACCTGGCGCGAAGTCCGGGATGTCCTTGTTCATCTGTTCCTGTTCGATCGCTTCGATAATCTTGCTCATGATTCAATCACCGGCTTCTTGCAAATACTCATCGAGCAGCGCCTGCTGCTCGCTGTCCAGGTTCATTCTTCCTACCAGCTCCGGGCGCCGCAGGAAGCTGCGGCCCAGGGCCTGCTTGTAACGCCAGCGCGCAATCGCCGCGTGGTCGCCGGACAACAACACGGCCGGCACGTTCCGGCCGGCGATGTGCTCCGGCCGCGTGTAATGCGGATGATCCAGCAGCCCGCTCATGAACGAGTCCTGCGCCGCCGACTCCGCGTCACCGAGCGCACCCGGCAGCAGCCGCGTTACCGCGTCGATCACCGCCATCGCCGCGATCTCGCCGCCCGACAGCACGAAGTCGCCGAGCGACAGTTCCGCGTCAACCTTGTCCTGCACCAGGCGCTCGTCGAACCCTTCGTAGCGCCCCGACAGCAGGATCAGTCCGGGCAGGCGCGCAAAGTATTGTGCCGCCCCCTGGTCGAATACCCTGCCCTGCGGCGACAGGCACAGCACCGGCACCTCCGCCGGCAGCGCCGCCCTCGCCGCATCGATCGCTTTCGCGACCGGCTCGTACTTCATCACCATGCCCGGGCCGCCACCGTAGGGCCGGTCGTCGACCGTCCGGTGCAGGTCCCCGGCAAAATTCCGCGGATTCACGCACTCGAGCCGGATCAGCCCGCTTTCCGCCGCCCGGCCCACAACCCCGTGCCGGGCCACGCCCGCCACGAACTCGGGAAACAGCGTCACCACGGTGTAGCGCATGGTCCTAGTCCCATTCCCAATCGACCCGGATCACGCCGGCGGCAAGATCCACGTCGAGGACCACGTCTCCCGGGACGAACGGAATCAGCCGCTCCCGCTCACCCTCGGTCACCAGCACGTCGTTCGCACCGGTCTCCAGCACGTAGGCGACCCGGCCGAGGCCGGTGCCGTCTCGATGCACGACTTCGAGTCCCACGAGGTCGTGCCAGTAATATCGTCCCTCTTCCGGATCGGGCAGAGCCTCCGGCGCCACCGCGATTTCGCTGCCGAGGTGCTCCGCCGCCTGCTCCCGATCGGTGCAGCCCTCGAGCCTGGCGAGCACGTGCCTGCCTTGGCGCCGCCCTTCGGCGAGCGGCAGCTGTCGCCATTCTCCGTCCCGCCGCAACCACCACGGTCCGTAATCGAGCACGGCCTCCCGCGGGTCGGTGTAGGAGTAGACCTTCACCCAGCCGCGGATGCCGAACAGGCCTGCGATCCGGCCCAGAAATACAGGCTCGAATCCAGGCTTCTCTGCTGACTCCGTCACGGCGCCGGGCGCCCGCAGGGCCGCTTGCTCAGTTGGCGACGACCGCCTTGCGGTGCGCCTTCAGGAGCGCGGCAACACGCTCGGACGGCTTGGCGCCGTGCCCGAGCCAGTAATCCACGCGTTCCAGATCGACCCGCAGGTTGTCCTCGTGCTCCCGGCCAACCGGGTTGAAGAAACCGATGCGTTCGATGTAGCGGCCGTCCCGACGGTTGCGATTGTCGGTGACCACGACGTGATAAAAGGGGCGCTTCTTCGCGCCAGCGCGCGCAAGACGAATGCTAACCATCTGAATTCCGTATAAAAGCTGTAGTCAGGCAGACATGCCTGTGGTCGGGCCGACCCGAACAGACCGCGCATTGTACCCGTAACGCCGTAAATGTGAAGCGTTTTCCGCGGCGGAATCCGTTGCCAATCAGCCCTCTGCGCCGACCCTGCCGATCAGCGCCCGAAGCCGGGCGGCAGTCCCTTGCCCGGCAGATTTCTCAGCATGTTCTTCAGCCCGCCGCGGGACATTTTCTTCATCATCCGCTCCATCTGCGCATGCTGCTTCAACAGGCGGTTCACGTCCTGGATCGCAAGTCCTGCCCCGGCCGCGATGCGTTTCTTGCGCGAGCCGTTGATCAGTTTCGGCAAGCGCCTCTCCTTCGGCGTCATGGAATTGATGACCGCGATCTGGCGTCGCAACTGCAGCTCGTTCGCGCCGTCCTTGAGCGCCGCTGCGTTCAGGTTGCCGGGCAGCGGCAGTTTCTCCAGCATCGCGCCGAGGCCGCCCAGGTTCATCATTTGTTCGAGCTGGTCTTTCAAGTCGGCCAGGTCGAAGTTGTGGCCCTGCCGGAGCTTCTTCGCCAGTTTCTCCGCCTTGTCTTTCTCGACCTTGCCCTCGATCTCCTCCACCAGGGACAACACGTCGCCCATGCCGAGAATGCGGGACGCCATGCGATCCGGGT
>CAVZIU010000002.1:0-503965 GCA_963775455.1 uncultured Pseudomonadota bacterium
CTTTATCCAGAGCGATCCGGCTCATGCATTGTCAATACGCTCGGCTGAATACTCAGCATCTTCGAAACCCAAGTCGACCCGGACCTAGGGAGACTGGTCAGCAGTATTTTGTTTTCCAGCATTTTGCGACATCTCTTGCCGCACTAAACCTATTGGCCGGAAGCACATCGCCGGTACGCAGGGAAGGCGCTCCGGTCGGCCCAATTGGGTTAGCAAGATGTTGGACTGAGGCTCTGGTTCGTTTTATTTCGAGCGAGTCTTGATAGGCGTACTTATAGGAGTATCGGCCTGCCCCGTAGTACCGGCTCGTCTGCTTTATGTCGTTCAGGATGATGCCACGCAGGTTGACGCCAGCTTGCCGAAGCCGCTTCGCACTGGTTTCGATTTCGTGGGTACTGTTCTGGCCGGCGCGCAGGACCATGATCGCCGCGCCGGCGACCTGGCCGATGATCGTCGAGTCGGTTACCGCCAGTATAGGCGGCGAGTCGATAATGACGTCGTCATAGCGTTCCTCGAGGACGTGCATGAGTTCTTGAAAGCGATCGTGCATTAGAAGTTCGGCCGGATTCGGCGGCATGGTTCCGGTCGGGATCAGTGTCAGTCCCGGCACCGGCGTCTGGTGCAGGCAGCCATCGATCTGCATCCCGCCGCTGATATAGTCCGACAGTCCCTGCTGCCTTTGCATGCCGAGGTATTCGTGCAGGTGGCCGCGCCGCATGTCGCCGTCGATCAGCAATACCCTGCGATCGCTTGCGGCCAGCACGGCCGCAAGATTCACGCTCACGAAGGACTTGCCGACCGTGGGGCTCGGGCCGGCAATCATGATGCAATTGTTCTTCGCATCCATCATCCCGAAGTGCAGCGCGGTACGCAGGTTTCTCAGACTCTCGATCGCAGCGTCTTGCGGATGCTCCTGGGCCAGTACCGCTGCATTGCCATTCTTCCCCATCTGCCGGGACATGTCGTCCTGGTGGTCGCTGTGCGGCACCGTCGCGTAGACCGGAACCTGGGCATACTTTTCAATGATATCCGGATTGTCCACGCCGGAGCGCAGTGCATTGCGCAGGAAGGCCGCACCTACACCGAGCGCCAGGCCGAGCGCCAGCGCGATCAAAGCTGTTTTTTGTTTATTCGGCTTGATCGGATTTCGCGGCTGCACGGCGTAGTCGATGACACGGACGTTGCCCACCGTGCCCGCGCGCATGACACGGAGCTCCTGGGCGTTGTTCAACAATGAGGTGTACAGCGCTGTACTGACCTCGACATCGCGTACAAGCCGCAGCACTTCCTGCTGCGTATTCGGCAGCTCGCGAACCTGACGATTGAGGCTCTCGAGCTCCGACCGCATTCGCGCTATCTGTCCATCGAGCACGATGATCGCGGGATGCGATTCCGTAAAACTCTGTGTCGCCTTTACGCGTTGCTGTTGCAGCTCCTCGATGCTTGACTCAGTTGCTACGATTGTTTGCAGGAGCGTCTGCGTTTCGAGAGTCAGGTCAATCGAGCCTTTTTCCAGCCGGTATGTATTGAGTTCGGACTCCGCGGCTTCCACCTGTTGCCGAATCTTTGGCAATTGCTCGTCAAGGAAGGCCAGGGTGTTTTCGGCCTCCGCGGATTTTCGCTCGACATTCTGGCGCACGTAAGCGTTGGCAATTTCATCGATCGTTTTTCGAACCAGGCTCCGGTCCGGCCCTTGCAGCGCCGCGGTGAGAATGCCGGAGCCAAAGCCTTTTTCTTCGACTTCCAGATTGCCCTGCAAGTCGGTTAATGGCTGCAGCCCGGCTGCGCTCTTGAACCAGGTATTCCTGTCCCTCCTCGCCTTCCAGTTGGCTGACGAAAATAGCTCAGCTCGCCATGCTTGTCGACCGTCGTGCTCGCCGACTCACCGACTTGCCCGGCGAAACTCATCGCAGGGACTTCGGCTGCCACCGTGAACGCGCCCGGACCCGTCTTCGTCACCGTAAACGACGTGCCCACTAAAGAGTCGGGTACGTCGAGGCTTGAAACCTGGATCGCGGGCTTTACGTCGCTCGGGAACAGTCGCTTGACGACGGCGCCGAACAGCCCGGGTTCGGCGGGATCTGCGACGATCTCGAGGTTCAGGTTGTCGACCACCGCACCGAGTACGGAGCGGGACCGCAGAATCTCGATTTCGGCAGTAACCGGGATTTCGCCCATATACCACTCGCTGATCTGGAGTTCGGCTCAAACCGGACTGCTTTTCCTCGATCTGCAGCAGGACATCGGCTTCGTAAATCGGCGTGGCCGTAATCGCGAAGGCAATGCCGATCAGAAAGACGAGGGTGGCTATACCGAGCACCAGCCACCGGTTCTCCAGGATGTCGCCGATCATGTCCTGGAGATTCAGGGTTTCGCTGTCCGCATCCGGCGATGCGTAGTATACGGGCGCCACCGGTGCCCGGGAAACCTGGTCTTGATCCGGTGCGTCAGCCACGTGCTCAGTTCCCCAGCGTCCGGTCGAAGGTGTTCAGGACGGTAAACGACGGCAACAGCTGTGAGATCACGCGGTTCCAGGTCGAGACACCGGCGGTATCGACGAACACGACGTCCTGCGCTTCGAGTTCGAAACGTTCCGCCAGGACGAGGCCGTAGGCTTCCTCGGCATCCAGGTGATAAATGGACGGTTCCTGGCCGTCGGCGCCGCGTATGACATAGATGTTCGACGGGTCGGCGGTGTTCTGGTTGACGCCGCCGGACTGGCCGAGGGCACCGGCAAGTGTCAGGTAGCCGTTGACGATGTCCACGGCACCCGGCCGATGTATTTCACCCATCACAAATACTTTTTCCCGGCTGCGATCCAGCACGTTGACGATATCGCCGTCCTGGAGCATCAGGTTCTGTGTCGCGTCGGCATGATCGTACAGAGCTTTGAGGTCGATCTCGTACACTTTCCCGCCACGGGAAATGTTGACGCCGCTCTTGTGGGCATTCGCCGTCAGGCCACCTGCCAGATTGATGGCGTCCACGATCAGTAATGGGAGGTCGTTCAGGGGCAGTACGCCGGGCTCCCTGACCTCCCCGACGACATAGACCTTCTGGCTCCGGTACGCAACGACCCGTACGTCCAGCTGGGGATTCTGAATGTATTCGCTGAGTGCGGCAGTAATGAACGTTCGAAGCTCAGCCGTCAGTCTTGCCGGCGGCGACCATCGTTCCGATGTAGGGATAATAGAGTGTTCCGTCTTCGCCGACCTGTTGGCCTGACGTCTCCGCATCCCGGAACTCGCCGAGCAGGATTGGTCAGTTCGGGGTGATCCCAGACGATGATCTGCAGCACGTCGCCCGGGCCGATGCGGTAGGGTTCTTTCGGTTGCGAGAAGTCTTCGACCAGTGACTGCATTGCCGCCTGGCGTTCGGCGTCGAGGCGGTCCAGCAGCTCCATGGTGATGGGCTGCACGAGTCACCACCGTGCCCTGCTCGACTTCCACCTGGCCGGTCGACTGCGCTTTCATGCCGGGGGCCATGGCGCAGCCGTGCAGGGCGAGCGCTGCGGCGGCGAGCCAGAAAGTGCTGTAACCCGTCTTACTCAATCCTCCTCCTGATCGAACATGTGTCGCGCCTGTGGGCGCCCAACGGGCGCTCCAACAGATCATTTCCGGTCGCGCCCGTGGGGCGCTCCAACAGCGCTCCAACGTTAGCTTTCTGTCCAGTCGGCGACGCCGGCGTCGATCAATCGCAGCGCTTCCTCGAACGCCTCGCGCGGCTGGCGGTAGGGATCCGGGACGTCGGCTATCCTGCCATTCGCAGAGGCGATAGATCTTGCCGCTCGCCGTCGGCTCGTTCTGCTCGAGCGCCCGCTTGTGGGCCTTTTCCATCACCAGCACGAGATCGGCCTCGCGCCAGCAGTTCCGGCGTCAGTTGCCGTGCCCGGTGCCCCGCGATGTCGATCCCCCGTTCCGTCATCAGTTCGATCGCCATGTCATCCGCCGGGTAGTCCTCCAGCGCCGCAAGCCCGGCCGAGCGCACCGTGATGCCCTGCCGGTTCCAACGCCTTCGCCAGCAGGGCCTCGGCCATGGGGCTCCGGCAGATGTTGCCGACGCAAACAATCAGGACGTGCCGGATCACCTCAATGGATTCCGAGTCACGTCCCGGCGCGCATTATGTCGCAAATTGACGCAAGCCCAACCATGGGCTCCACGGAAGCGATTTCAAGGACTTAGGGCGCAATAACCAATTTGGCGAGTTTCACGAGTGGTTCGTCCGAGCCGACATTATTCGCTTGACACTGGCTACACTAAGCGCATTGCAAACTCTGTCACTTGTGCGATCATCGTTTGTACGCGAGCTTGGTACGGTAGCGAAAGCAATGCATTTTGAATCACGTTGCAGCATTGTCAAGCCGTAGCACTTGACGCTCCAGACAATCGACTGCGGCCTCACGTAGCGGCCTGTCGGCCTCCGATAGCCCGTTCACAAGCGCCATGAGCGCCGGGTTTCGGTCAACCGTAACAGCGGCACGGACGAAGATCGGCCTCCTCCGAACACAGCTCGCCACGAACTCTTGCACCCATTCAACGACTACACGAACTTTCGGAAAGTACTCAACAATTCGCTGGACTATATCTGTGACTTTGGCATTCTGTCGTGCCAAGTTTCGACGATCTCCTAGGTCGGACAAAGTCTCAAAGCGCACTTATTCATGCTCTTCAACTCGTTTAGCTTTGTCGTCTTCTTTGCGATTGTCTATTCGGCATATTTACTGTCCCGAAAGAATTTCCAACTTCAGAACAGACTTCTGCTTTTAGCCAGTTACGTCTTTTACGGATCATGGGACTGGCGATTTCTTAGCCTTCTATTTGTTTCGACTGCGGTTGACTTCTATATTGGCAAATCACTTGCCAATCAGGATACACCCACAGAAAAGAAAGGTTCTTTTGAGCCTCTCCATAGCCGCGAACCTTTCAATTCTTGGATTCTTTAAGTACTTCGATTTCTTCGCTGATAGCTTCGCACGATTGCTGTCAACGTTCGGCATGGAGGCAGACTGGCCGACGCTGAATATCGTATTGCCGGTCGGAATATCATTTTACACTTTTCAAACTCTCAGCTACACGATCGATGTGTATAGACGAAAGCTTGATCCGACCAAGAGCTTCCTGGACTTCGCACTTTTCGTCGCATTCTTTCCGCAACTGGTAGCCGGCCCAATTGTGCGGGCGTCCCATTTATTGCCCCAAATCTTGCGGCCGCGAAGGATAACGAGTCCAGAAATTGATGCGGGTCTCTTTCTCATCCTGTGGGGCTACTTCAAAAAAGTCGTTATTGCCGACAACGTCGGACTAATTGCCAATCAGGTGTTCGGCGACTACGGTCAATACCAGGGAATCGACATAGTCATAGGCACGCTGGCATTCGCCGTGCAAATCTACTGCGATTTCTCGGGCTACACCGATATTGCAAGAGGCCTCTGCAAACTGATGGGCTTCGATCTGATGCTGAACTTTCGTCTCCCCTATCTGGCGGACAGCCCCAGTGATTTTTGGCAACGGTGGCATATATCGCTGTCTTCCTGGCTGCGCGACTACCTGTACATTCCCTTGGGCGGCAATCGTCATGGCGAACTTGCGACATACAGAAATCTGATGATAACTATGCTACTCGGTGGTCTGTGGCATGGTGCGGCCTGGACTTTTGTAATCTGGGGTGCCTATCACGGTGTATTACTATGTGTTTACCGCGCGGCTTCAGACTGTCGACATATTTTTGCCGTTCAGGATAGCTACAGCCGAGGCAACTCGACGGTACAAAGCTCGATCCGAGCACTCAGAATCTCAATCATGTTTGGATTCACGCTGCTCGGATGGCTAATTTTCCGATCGGAATCTCCCCAGCAGATTCTAGAAATGTTAGTCAACGTCACGACGATTACGGCAGAGTTTTCCAGAGCAAATGCATATGCGCTTGCCTTTTTCACGGCTGCCCTTGATTGCGATGCAGGCATGGCAGCAAATGTCTAGGTGACTTGCTCATCGCGACCAAGACATCTGTATGGAATCGCGGATTGACTTTACTCATTGATGCTGTTTGGGATTGTCGTATTTGGGAACAGAGAATCGATGGAGTTTATCTACTTTCAATTCTAGCTATGACCGACGAAAACAACCTCAAGAGCGAAATGCAGGATGTTCGGGAAGTATTGCCGAACGGTAGTTCAGCGACGTTAGTTCGAACGCTCGTTCTTGGGCTTGCATTTCTTCTTGTTTGGCTGCTGGCCTCAAATTTCTTGCTAAGTCGATACTCAACAAATGTAGGCTACGCATGGATTCGAATGAAATGGGAACTGTTGCTCGATCTGGACAGACCCGTTGATATTTTAGTTCTTGGTGATTCGAGCATGAATCAAGGGCTGGATACGGACTACATTGCCGAGACAGAACAAGTCTCTGCACTGAATCTTGCGACAAACGGGGCCTTGATATCAGTTAATGATGTCTGGATGCTCGAGCGATATCTTAAGGACTTTGGTTCACCTGCCTGTGTCGTGGTCGGTCACACTTTTGACATTTGGCAGAGCAATCTCAGCTACCCATCCGTTGCCCAGATACCGATCGGGCTACAACCAATGCTTGCAGCCGTCTCGGAACTTCCGGGAGACGACAAAGATGTCCTGAAGCTAGTTGTGGCAAAGTATTTTCGGGCCTACTCTGAAAACAAGAGTCTCAGGCAAATACTGATGCATCCACTATCAACCGATCTTTCGGAAGAATTCCAACTTTCGGATAGCGGGTTTTTCGCTGCTTCGCAAGCTAGTCCCGAGAACGTACGCAAAGTCTCCCGCAGAGCTTTGACTAAAATTGCGTCGCGACCTTTTGCGCCTTCGCAAGCTAATAAGTATTCACTTGAGAGATTAGTTCAACTTGCTGACGAGCATGGCTTTCGACTTTATCTGGTCAACGGGCCAATTTTTCATGGTTTGTACGCGGAACCGCAAGTCAAAGAATACCTGGAAGGCGTAAACCGCTTCCTATCGTCCTATGCCGACAAGAGCGAACAAGTCGAACTGATTTTCGCGCAGCCGCTAACATTTGGCGCGACCGAGATGCAGAACCCGGACCACTTAGTCCGAGAGGCGGCACGGCGGTATACCAAGGCCTTGTATGAGAACGTTGATTGCGAGTAGTCGATGGGGATTGCACGACGCGAAACTGTTACGGGCACTGCCACTGCAGATAGACGCTGGCATCGTCCTCGTCCTCGCCGGAGGCGATGTCGTCCAGCCACTCGTAGCCCACGCCGAGCTCGACCCGGCCGAAGGCAAAGCGGCGCGCATGGGCGAAGGCGACGCTCGCGATCTCCTGCTCGGTGGGGGTGAGCGAGTGGTAGGGATCGGGCTCGCCTTCGACGTTCAGCTTGCCGCCGCGGATGAGCGCCCGCCATTCGATCTCGTCCGGGTCCACCATCACCCAGCCGACCGAGACGATCTCGGAGTCGCCGTCGGCGCCGTGGCCGATGGCCCGGCCCTTGTAGCGATAGCCGGTCTCGTAAATGCCGTGGTTGTAGGCGCAGTTGGCGCTTTCGTCGGAGCGAAAGAACTCGCACTTCGTGCCCGCGTACTCGAGGAAGAAACGCGACGACCAGCGGTTGGCGAGATAGCCGGACCACTCGAGCCCGAGGAGCCCCAGGAAGTTGCTCGGCAGGAAGTCCGCCTCGTCCTCGCCGATCGCCTGTACGTAGAACGCCATCGAGCGGTCCCAGAAGCGCCGGGTTCCAGCGCGCGTCGAAGCCGGCGAGCTGGTTGCCGGGCTCGTCGTCAGGCGTTGCGTTGGGATCGTCCTCGTCGAAGTTGTCCTGGCCCAGGAACATGTCCCAGTAGGTGTCGAAGCCGCAGGGCCGCCCGTCGCCGCAGAGCTGCGCCGTGCGTGAGAGGCCGAGCTCGAGCGACTGGAACGGCCGGATGCTCACCCGCATGCCGAAGAAGTGGGCGTTGGGTACCGCGCGTTCTTCCTCCATCTGGCCGAACATCATGTTGAGATCCCAGGGCCCGATCCAGGACAGCCACTTCGTCTCGAAGGCGTCCGTCAGCACGCGGTCGATGACGAGCGACGGGACGGGACGGGCGTTGTCGGAGAGGATCAGGCTCCCGTCCCAGCCGGGGCCCCACCAGCGGTCCTGGGTGCTGGCGCCGATCGACCAGTTGCCGAGGTTCACCGCGATGAGCGAATCGTCGAAGCGCACCTCGTCGTCGTCCTGTTCGGAGTCCACGTAGGAGACGGTGACGTCGGCGGTGAACCAGTCGCCGTGATAGCCCGCGTGCACCCGGGCGTCCCCTTCGCCGCGGGGCGTGTCGGCGAAACCGCGGATGCGCTCGGGCTCGGAGGTGCCGCCGAGCTCCGCGCCGAACAGCAGGCCCTTCCCCGTCGCCTGCTCGGCACGTTTGCGGACACGCAGCACCACGTTGGCGAGATGCGAGGGCAGCTTCGCCGGGTCCGCGGCGAACACGTCGCGCTCGATCGGCTCCCAGGACAGCGGCCAGGTGGAGACCGAGCCCCGGATGATGCCGTGGTCGGCGAGATACTGGATGTCGCTTCGAAGCGCCATGTCGCCGGCCGGCAGCATGGGGCCTGCGAACGTTACCGCGGTACCGCCGAATCCCAGGAAAAGCGAGGCCGCGAGGGCGAGGGCGCCGCGGCGCGGGCGTGGGGAGCGGGGATTGGGCATGCGGAGTCGGGCGGGCCGGCTTTTCGAGTTCCGGGCATGTTAACGGAATTAGCGGGGAAATAGGGGGACAGTTGGAGCGCGCCATGCGCGCGACCGGAGTCTGGGCTCGCGACTGGGTCGCGCCTATGAGGCGCTCCAACAGTCGCAGGCAATTCGGCTAGGTCGCGCCCATGGGGCGCTCCTACAATCCGTAATACCCCCGATACCACTCGACGAAGCGGGCCACGCCCACCTCGATCGGCGTTGCCGGCTCGTAGCCCACGTCGGCGGCGAGGTCTTCCGTGTCGGCCCAGGTGTCCAGCACGTCGCCCGGCTGCAGCGGCAGGAGGTTCATCGTGGCCTTCTTCCCGACGCAGTCCTCGATCACCTCGATGTAGCGCAGGAGCTCCACCGGCTTGCGGTTGCCGATGTTGTAGAGGCGGTAGGGCGCGCGGCTGGTGGCGGGGTCCGGCTCGTCGCTGTCCCAGTCCGGGTTCGGCTCCGCCGTTTGGTCGAGCGTGCGCACGACGCCCTCGACGATGTCGTCGATGTAGGTGAAATCGCGGCGATGGTGGCCGTGGTTGAACACGTCGATCGGCTGGCCCGCGAGGATGTTCTTCGTGAACTGGAACAGCGCCATGTCCGGCCGGCCCCAGGGCCCGTACACGGTGAAGAAGCGCAGCCCCGTCACGGGAATCCGGTACAGGTTCGCATAGGCGTGCGCCATGAGCTCGTTGGCTTTCTTGGTGACGCCGTAGATCGCGAGCGGGTGGTCCACGCCCTGGTGCACCGAGAACGGCATCGCCGTGTTGGCGCCGTACACCGAGCTCGACGACGCGAAGACGAGATGCTGTATGCCGTGATGACGGCAGCCTTCGAGGATGTGCAGCGTGCCGGTGATGTTGCTGTCGATGTAGGCGTGCGGGTTCTCGAGCGAATAGCGCACGCCGGCCTGGGCGGCGACGTGCACGACCTTGTCGAAGCGTTCGTTCGCGAACAGGTACTCGATCAGCGCCCGGTCCTCGAGCGCGCCTTCGACCATGCGGAAGTCGCGATGGGCGGCGAGGCGCTCGGCACGGGCACGCTTGAGCGCAGGGTCGTAATAGGCGTTGAAATTGTCGAGGCCGACCACCCCGTCGCCGCGCTCGAGCAGCCGCAGTGCCGTGAAATAACCGATGAAGCCGGCCGCGCCGGTGACCAGGATCTTCAAGCTATCGTCCCCGTTCGAGCGTTCGTTGGAGTGCCTGTTGGAGCGCTGTTGGCAGCGCCCCATGGGCGCGACCGGATCGCCCTTCGGGATCCCGTTCGAGCGTTCGTTGGAGCGCCAGTTGGCGCGCCCCGTGGGCGCGACGTCCGCGGAGAATGAAGTCGCGCCCGTGGGGCGCTCCAACAATCCCTACAGACGATCATCGCACTCATTCGCATCGAGTACGTACTTGATGTCGTAGAGCACGGAGTTCGGCTTGCCGAATGCACGCATGCCCGCAGCGCCCAGCTCACGGAACTGCCGGTGCGCCACCGCGACGATGACGGCATCGTAAGCACCGGCCGCCGGCTCATCCACCGTGTGCAGGTCGTACTCGTGCCGGACTTCGCCCGCGTCGACCCAGGGGTCGTGAACGTCGACCTCCATGCCGTAGCCCTGCAGTTCCCGGATGACGTCGGTGACCTTCGTATTGCGAATGTCGGGGCAGTTCTCCTTGAAGGTCAGCCCGAGGACCAGCACCTTCGCGCCCACGGGATGAATGTGCTTGGCCAGCATGACCTTCAGCACCCGCCCGGCGACATACAGCCCCATGTCGTCGTTGATGCGACGGCCCGCGAGGATCATCTGCGGGTGATAGCCGAGTTGCTGCGCCTTGTGCGTGAGGTAGTACGGGTCCACGCCGATGCAGTGCCCGCCGACCAGGCCCGGCCGGAACGGCAGGAAGTTCCATTTCGTGCCGGCGGCCTGCAGTACTTCCTCGGTGTCGATGCCGACGCGCTCGAAGATCATCGCAAGCTCGTTGATCAGCGCGATGTTTACGTCACGCTGGGTGTTCTCGATGACTTTTGCGGCTTCCGCCACCTTGATGCTGGATGCGAGGTGGGTGCCTGCAGTGACGATGGAACGGTAGACGGCGTTGATGAATTCCGCGGCTTCCGGCGTCGAGCCCGAAGTCACTTTCAGGATGCTCGTCAGCCGGTGCGCCTTGTCGCCCGGGTTGATGCGTTCCGGGCTGTAGCCGACGAAGAAGTCCTTGTTCAATGTCAGCCCGGATCGTTCCTCGAGAATCGGCGCACAGAATTCTTCCGTTGCACCGGGGTACACCGTCGACTCGAATACGACGACATCGCCGGGCCCGATCACGTCGCCGAGCGTCTCGCTTGCGAGCTTGAGCGGGGTGAGCACCGGACGGTTGCTGTCGCCGATCGGCGTGGGCACCGTGACGACATAGAAATTGCACGCGCGCAGGTCTTCGGTTTCGGTCGTGAAGCTGAGCTTCGAGGCTTCCTTGAGTTCCTCGTGCGTGAGCTCGAGTGTCGCGTCGTGGCCGTCGCGCAAGGCAGCGATGCGACTCATCTTGAGGTCGAAGCCGACGGTCGGGTACTTCTTGCCGAATTCCACGGCCAACGGCAGGCCGACGTAGCCGAGGCCGATGACGCCAATCCGGAGATCTTTCAGGTTGAAGGACATGCGGGACCTGCTCGCGTGGGCAAGGCCGCCATAAATAGCATATTCCGATGGCCTGTTGGAGCGCCGTGATAGGCGCGCCGCGTTGGAGCGCCCCGTGGGCGCGACCTGGTGCCGAATTCGGAGACCCAGGGTGACAGTTACGGGATTGTTGTGAGCGTTAGGGTAGACTGTCGCCCTAATTTCTGGCGGCTCGCCATACCAAATCCTTGTCTTACAAAGTGAATTGATTGACCCAATTCTGGCGTCCCGTTGTCGCAACGGCGGACTCATCATCGATGCATGAAAGTGCGAGACGTCTTGCAGATTGCTGAGACGTAATGGCTGGAAGGTCACAAGAACTCGAGGAAGCCACCGTCAACTGCGGCATCCGCACAAGGTCGGAACAGTAACTGTGGCCGGCAAGCCGGGTACCGACATTCCACCCGGAACATTGAACAGCATTCTGAAGAGGGCTGGTCTAAAATGAATGACATGCGATATTTGGTGGTTATCGAAAACGGCGAGAAAGGTTTCGGCGCTTACGTCCCGGATTTACCAGGCTGCGTCGCCGTTGCGGCAACTCGCGACGAAACTATCGCTTTGATCCAGGAAGCCATCGAGTTTCATATCGAAGGACTCAAGCAATCCGGCGAGCCGGTACCTGCGCCGACATCGCAGAGCGAGTTTGTGGAAGTCCGCGCAGCATAGATGTTGGAGCGCGCCTATGAGGCGCTCAAACTGTGGCGCCTGGAAATCTTCGCGTAACGCCAGGCGAGCAGGATCGCCGCGAGGCTGAGGCCCACGATGAAGCCGCCCCAGATCGCGTTCGGCCCCAGCCGGTAGGTCACCGCGGCGACGTAGGCCAGCGGGAAGGCTATCACCCAGTAGGCGAAGGTGTTGATCACCATCGGCACGCGCGTGTCCTTGTAGCCCCTTAGCGCGCCGGCGCTGCCGATCTGCGTGCCGTCCGCGATCTGGAAGATGGCCGCCATGAGCAGGAGCCCGATCGCGATGCTCTGCACCGACGCGTCGTCCGTGTACAGCCGCACCACGTAATGCCGGAACACGAGCATGATGCACGCCGACGCGGTCATGAACATCGCGCACACGACGATGCCGAAGCCGCCGGCGTAGCGCGCGCGCTCGTAATTGCCGGCGCCGAGCTCGTGGCCGACGCGCACCGTGATCGCCGAGCTCAGCGCGAGTGGCACCATGAACATGATGGTCGCGAAGTTGATCGCGATCTGGTGCGCCGCCGTGATTTCCGTGCCACGCGTGCCCATCAGCACCGCGACCGCGTTGAAGAGCCCTGCCTCGGCCGTCACCATCACCGCGATCGGCAGGCCAAGCGCAACGATCTCCTTCACCAGTCCCGGCCGCGGCAGCGCGATCCGCGTGACGAGCTTCAGCGGCAGGTAACGGCGGTGCGTGAGCATGTACACGGTGAGGATGATGCCGATCGCCCACATCGTGATCGCGCTCGCGATTGCACAGCCGACCGCGCCGAGCGCCGGGAAGCCGAGGTGGCCGAACATCAGGCACCAGTTCAGGAACACGTTGCAGACGAGCGCAAACACCGACGTGTACATGACCGGACGCGTCTCGCCGATGCCCTCGGTCGTGAAGCGCATCGCGAGAAACAGGAAAATGCCCGGCGCGCCCCAGGAAATGGCCTTCACGTAGTCGATCGTGATATCGCGGAAGTCCGGGTCGACGCCGATCGCGGTGAGCGCGGGCGGCACGACGAGGTGCGCGGCGACGATCACCGGCACCGAGAATGCGATCGCGAGCCAGATGCCCTGGCGCGTGTAGCGGCCGATGAGGTCCTGGCGCCCCGCGCCGTGATGGCGGGCGGCGATGGGCGAGATGGCCATCAGGATGCCGAGCCCGATCGTGAACATGAAGAACCAGACGCTGCCGCCGATCGCAACACCCGCTAGCGAGCGAGCACCGAGGCGGCCCGCCATCACCGCATCCGCGAAATGCATGCCGGCGATGGACAGGTTGTTGACGATGAGCGGGCCCGCAAGCCTGAGCAGGCGGCCCAACTCATGCCGCCAGGACAGGGGGGGATGGGTGAGTGACACGATTATTCTTGGTTCGAAGCCGAGGCGGGCATGATACCCGTTGGCACGTCTGTTGGAGCGCGCCATGCGCGCGACGATCAGAGCGCGATAAGGTCGCGCCTGTGAGGCGCTCCAACAGGCGCGACAGGAACTGTTGGAGCGCCTCACAGGCGCGACCGGCGCAGGGACGAGTCGCGCGCATGGCGCGCTCCAACAGCGCTCCAACATCCTTGCCGATGGTGTAAAGTTCAGGCCAGCCAACAGCTTGCCCCGGAGAGACGTATGCTGCACGACGGTCGCGCCATCAGGGTTGCCGTGGTCGGGGGCTCCCGCATCCCCTTTGCCCGCGCTTACACGGCCTACAGGCACGTCTCGAACCAGGACATGATGGCCGCCGCGCTCGAAGGCGTGGTGAACAAGTTCGATCTGCGCGGCCAGATGATCGGCGACGTGGCGCTCGGCGCCGTCATCAAGCACTCGCGCGACTACAACCTCGCCCGAGAGTCGGCGATGGACTCCGGTCTTTCGCTCCGGACCCCCGGCGTCGACATCCAGCGCGCCTGCGGCACGAGCCTCGAGGCCGCGATCATGATCGCGAACAAGGTCGCACTCGGGCAGATCGACTCCGGCATCGCGGGCGGCGTGGACTCGATCAGCGACGCGCCCGTCGTCTTCCGCGACGACTTCCGTCGCATCATGATGGACTCGTACTCGGCCAAGGGTTTCATGGGCAAGCTCACGCCCTGGTTCCACCTGCGCCCCAGATACCTGAAACCGCTGACGCCCTCCGTCGTCGAGCCGCGCACGAAGCTCTCCATGGGCGAGAGCATGGAAATCACCGCGCAGAAGTGGGACGTGCAGCGCGAGCTGCAGGACCAGCTCGCCCTCGCGAGTCACGTGAAAGCCGCGGCCGCCTACGACGCCGGCTGGTACGAGGACCTCGTGATCCCCTACATGGACCTCGAGGAAGACAACAATATCCGCCGCGACTCCACCCTCGACAAGCTGAAGAAGCTCAAGCCCGTGTTCGACAAGAGCGAGGACGGTACGATGACGGCCGGCAACTCGACGCCGCTCACCGACGGCGCCGCCGCCGTCCTGCTTTCGAACGAGGACTGGGC
Source organism: uncultured Pseudomonadota bacterium (assembly GCA_963775455.1). Classification (GTDB taxonomy): domain Bacteria; phylum Pseudomonadota; class Gammaproteobacteria; order Steroidobacterales; family Woeseiaceae; genus UBA1847. Next base: position 14,503 of record CAVZIU010000002.1, read on the forward strand.
GCGCAAGAAGAACCTCGACATCCAGGCCAACCTCACCTTCGTCAAGGTCGCCGCCGTGAACTTCGTGAGCGACGAGGGTTTGCTCATGGCGCCGGCCTATGCAGTATCCGAGATGCTGCTGCAAGCCGACCTCGAGCTGCAGGACTTCGACTTCTACGAGATTCACGAAGCCTTCGCCGCGCAGACCATAGCAACCCTCAAAGCCTGGCAATCCGAGGAGTTTTGCCGCAACCGGCTGGGGCGGCAGAAGGCGATGGGGCCCATCGACCTTACGCGCCTCAACGTGAAAGGCGGCAGCATCGCAATCGGGCACCCGTTCGCGGCCACCGGCGCGCGCATCGTCGCGACGATGGCGAAACTGCTCGCGGAGAAGGGCTCCGGGCGCGGGCTCGTCTCCGTCTGCACCGCGGGCGGCATGGGCGTCACCGCCATCATGGAAGCCGCCGCTTAGATCGTCGGAGCGCCCCATGGGCGCGACCGAATCAGGGTGACAGTTACCCTGATTCGCGGCCCGCAGCCGCCACCGAGTCAGCCGTCAGACCGGATCGGGAGCGTGCAGGTCGACGACGGTCGTGGCGCCGTTCTCGATCGTGACGCCCATCGTCACGGCAGGGAAGGCAATAGCCTCCATCGTCTCGGGCTCGTCGTCGCTGGCCTGGCAGGTGAACGCGACCGTGTAGTCGCCGGTCGCCATGAACGGCACGCTGTAGCCGTACGTGGCGCCGTCGAACTTGACGCTCGCAGTGACCAGCGGATCGGTTGCCAGACCCTGAATATCTGCGGGCGCGGGCACATCGCCGGAATAGACATAGACCGCGTTGCCCGTGTCGGCGACGAGGTCATTCGTACACGTCGCATCCTCGACGAGAGCCGCATCGACCGTGCCCTCGAGCGTGCCGTATTCGGCCATGTCGACGACACGCAGCGACGGCCTCACGAACAGGCCCGGCTGACCTGTCGGGTCCGTCAGCGCCTTGCGCAGGTCCCAGTCGATCACCAGGTCCACAGTTTCGCCCGCGAGCACGGTGATCCCGCCCGAAAGCTGCAACCCCCTCTCACTGCCGCTCGGCACCTGAACCTCGACTTCCGAATCGTCGTCGTACTTCGCGTACGAGTCGTAGACGCTGTCGAATTCCGCGTTGACGTGCAGCCGTATCCAGTTGTACGGCCCCGCCGGCACCGTGGTGTCCGGCAGCAGTTCCGCCGTAATGCCGTCCTGCAGCGCCAGCAGCTCGAAACTCTTCGGCGCGTCGAACAGGATTTCGATCGGCGGGCCCGATGCGGGCTTGAGGGTCACGCCGTCGAACTCGATGTGGACCTCCTTGACATCGTCGACGGCCGCGTCCGTCAGCGAAAGATTCAATACGCCGGTTTCCTCTCCGCCGCCCGAATCGGAATTGCATGCGGCGATTGCGAGTGCGAGTGCGCAAAATGCAAATGTAGGTTTCGTGGTCATTCCCTGACCTCCTGTCACAAGCGACTGATGACAATAACAAGCGCCGGGCGTCGCAAATCCGCGACTTTGACATAAGGACGCACAGGACAAGCACCGGTCCAGGTGCTCCGTCAGCCGGCGTTACGGGCGTTTCCGAAAGGCGGAAAGGACCTGGTCGAGGTGCTCCTTGGCCTGTTTCGTGACACCGCCGCGGCGGTATTCGTCGACGACGTACGCCTGCAGCCGGTCCACGACTTCGTCGATGTTGCCCTCGCCGGAGTGCCTGGGCACATCGCGGTCGCGCAGCGCACCGAAAAGATCGATCCAGTGTTCGCTGCGTTTGCCGTACGCGAGCAGGTCGTAGAACTGCGTGCCGGGCTTGCCGCGGCGGCTGTCGATGATGCTCATTATCGCCGCAATGATGGAAGCAGGCACGAGCAGCAGGTCTCGCGCACCGTCGATGAGGAGTTTCACCTGCAGTACCGATGCGTCGCGCGCGAGTGTCCAGTTGTCCGCAGGGGGATTTGCGACCGGCGCGGGGATGCTCGAGTCATCAGTGGTCACGATAATCTCCGGGTCGCGCCCATGGGGCGCTCCAACAGGTATTGAATCGTCGCGCGCATGGCGGCTCCAACAGGCGCTCCATCGTAATCCGTTTTTACATAACCGGCATGTTTCAGGCATTGAATGTGCGATCAGCCGCGGCGTCGATTGTGTCGGCCCGGTTTACAGGCGCGAATTCCGGGATCTGCACGTCGATCGATACGTACATGACTTTTCGGACGTTCCCGCATGTCAGGCGCGGAAATTGCATAGGGCCATTAGAGAATGCGCTCGGCAAGAAGGCGCCCACAACGCACCAATGTTCGGCGGGCCACCGGGGAGCCCAACCGAAGCCGATCGAGCGCGAGAGCCCGCGACCTCATTCCAGAGGGTTTTTCGTGTCGCCTGCCTATGCCTTTGCGCACGCACGGCATCGCCGTGATGCCCGGTTCCTGAAGCGGATCGTCTTCCTGCTCGCCGCATGCTCCGCAACCGGGATTGTTGCGTCGACGCCCGCGCATGCAGACAACGTCGATGGCGCGTGGTCGCCGGTTTTCGACTGGCCGCTCATCACGGTGCACGCGGCAATCACGCCCGACCTGCGGGTGCTGAGCTACGGCACGAAAGGCGACGGAACCCAGACCGGCTACTTCCTCTACGACGTCTGGGATCCGGGCGTCGGCGCATCGAGCAGCGGCCACATGACGCTGGCGAACATGACGCTGACCGATATCTTCTGCAGCTCGCAGGTGATCCTGCCGCAGAGCGGCGAGATCTTCATCGCCGGCGGCGACAACTGGACCGGCACCGGTACGACCAACACCGGCAACAACAACAGCAACCTGTTCAATTACTCCGGCAATACGCTGGTCCGTTCGGCGAACATGTTGCGTGCGCGCTGGTATTCGTCGGCCACGGTGATGATCGACGGCGAAGTCTACATCCAGGGCGGCAACGGTGGCGGCGACCGGCCGGAGGTGCGGCAGCTCAACGGCAATTTCCGCCTGCTCTCCACCGCAGTGACGAACTCCTACGCAGCCACCTTTCCGCGGAATTTCCTCGCGCCGGACGGGCGTGTGTTCGGCTATGACACGAACGGCAACATGTACTTCGTCGATCATCGTGGCACCGGCACACTGAGCGCCGCGGGCCAGCTGCCCTCCGCCAACGCCGGCTGGACCTCCGGAGCCGCCATGTTCCGGCCCGGCAAAATACTGCAGATCGGAGGTAACTCGAACGGTGCCGCAATCATCGACATCAACGGGCCGCAACCGGCGCTGACGATCACGCAATCGATGTCCTCGCGCCGGCAGTGGGTCAGTGCGACGGTGCTCGCGGACGGCAAGGTAATCGGCACCGGCGGCAGCCTGAACGACAACCAGATGGTCGGCGTCAACAACATCGCCGAGATCTGGGACCCGGCGACGGGCACCTGGCACCCCGGCCCTTCCGGCGTCCGTGCACGTCTTTATCATTCGGCGGCCCTGCTGCTGCCGGATGCGAGCGTGCTGGTTTCGGGGGGCGGTGCGCCCGGGCCGCAGGTGAATACGAACGCCGAGATCTATTATCCGCCGTACCTGTTCGATGAAAGCGGCGATTTCGCGGCACGCCCCGAAATCGTTTCCGCACCGGACACGGCCGAAGTCGGGGACAGCCTGGACATCCAGGTCGATGTCGCGAACGTCTCTGCAGTCAACCTGGTGAAGACCGGATCGGTCACGCACAGCGTGAACATGGACCAGCGTTTCCTGACCTTGCCGTACACTCAGTCCGGCAACATGGTCCAGGTCACGCTGCCCGCGCGCGCAGCGGACACGCCGCCCGGCTATTACCTGCTGTTCGTGCTGGACGCGAGCGGTGTCCCCTCGATGGCCAGCATGCTGCGCATCAACATCGACGCGACACCGTTCATGGCTGTCGATTACACGCCCGCCATCGGCGGCGCCGGCGGCGCGCCGTTCAAGCTCTCCTGCCCTGCCGACGAGATCATCGTCGGCGTACATGGCCGTTACGCGACCTACGTGAACCAGGTCGGTCCCCGCTGCGTGAAGGTCAACCAACTCGGCCACTGGATCGGCGACCCGGTCAACGGGCCGGTGGCCGGCACCCTGACCACCGGCACGGCATTCAACAAGACCTGCCCGCGCGACCACGCCGTCAGCGGATTTCGCGGACGCTCGTCCCAGTACGTCGACCAGATCGACATCCAGTGCAGGGCGCTCTCCGCGAACGGCAGCGTGACGGGCGACGTACAGTATCTCGGGGCCACCGGGGGCGCCGGCGGCACCGCGCAGGGCGCGCTGGCCTGCGGCACGGGCAACCCCGTTTACGCGCTCTATGGGCGCTCGAGCAGCTGGCTCGACAATTTCGGCGTGCAGTGCCGCCAGGCCGAGATCACGCCGGTCAGCCTCAATACCGCTCCGGTTGTCGTGAACCCGGGTTTGCGGAACAACGTCGTCGGTATCCCGGTTTCCTTCCAGGTCAACGCCTCGGACAACGACGACGACAGCCTCATCTTCAGCGCCGGCAATCTGCCGTCCGGGCTGGCCATCAATGCAGACAGTGGACTGATCAGCGGCACGCCAACGACGGCCGGAAACTACAACTCGTCGGTCACCGTTTTCGACGGCAACGAGTCCGACACGGAAACTTTCACCTGGCAAATCGTCGTCGCGCCACCGCTTGCGGTGAGCCCGATGCCGAGCCAGCCTGCGCGACAGGCAGGTACCGTTGTCTCTTACACCGCTACGGCCTCGGGTGGCGTCAACGTCGTTTACAAGTGGGACCTCGGCGACGGCACGCCGGAGACCGCCTATTCGGCGAGCAACTCCATCAACCATACCTTCGCGGAACCCGGCGTGTACTTCGTCACGCTGACCGTCAACGACGCTTTCGGCATTCCGAACATCCAGACTTTCGTGCAGGCCGTGCACCTGCCGCTCGCTGCGACGATGCCGGCGAGTTCGTCCAATATTGCTTACGAGACGCGCAGCGGCAACGATCGCGTCTGGGTCGTCAACCAGGACAATGACAGCGTGACGGCGATCGATGCCGTTACCAATGCCAAGCTCGCAGAACTCACCGTCGGCCAGGCGCCACGCAGTATCGCAATCGCCCCGGACGGGCGCCTGTGGGTAACAAACAAGCGAGCGTCGACGATCAGCATCATCGATCCGGCGACCCTCTCGATCGTGCAGACCGTCGCGCTTCCCAAGGGCTCGGCGCCCTACGGCCTCGCGTTCTCGCCGGTCGCGAACGAAGCGTTCGTCGTGTTGGAAGCGCTCGGCCAGTTGCTGAAGCTCGATGCGACGAGCGGCGGCCAGTTGCTGGCGGCAGACACCGGGCCAAATCCCCGGCACGTCGCAGTCGATGCGACCGGCGGCAAGGTTTACGTTTCGCGCTTCATCACGGCACGCCTGCCGGGCGAGGAAACCGCCCTGGTCCAGCCCGGCTCCGGTCCATCCGCACAGGGCGGCGAAGTGCTGGTCTTCGCCGCCGGCAACCTGCTGCCGACCGATACGATCGTCCTGCGTCACAGCGCCAGGGCCGATGCGGAGAACCAGGGCCGGGGCGTGCCGAACTACCTCGGCGCCGCGGCGCTGTCGCCCGATGGGATGACCGCCTGGGTACCGTCGAAGATGGACAACGTTCTCCGCGGCAGCCTGCGCGACGGACTGAACCTCAATTTCCAGAACACCGTGCGGGCGATCGGCTCGCAAGTCGACCTCGGAACCGGTGACGAGAATTACGCGAAGCGCATCGACTTCGACGACGCGAGCGTGGCCAGCGCGGCGGCCTTCGACCCGCTGGGCATCTACATGTTCGTGTCGCTGGAGACCAGCCGGGAAGTTGCGGTGGTCGATGCACACGGCGCCTTCCAGACGTTCCGCGTGAACACGGGTCGCGCACCGCAGGGCCTCGTGGTTTCTCCGGACGGCAGCCGGCTGTTCGTCAATAATTTCATGGACCGGACGGTCGGCGTCTACGACCTGGGACCGCTCAAGACGACGGGCTTGTGGTCGGCGCCGTTGCTGGCGACGGTCCAGGCAGTCGCGGTCGAGAAGCTGAGCGCAGTGGTGCTCACCGGCAAGCAGCTGTTTTATGACGCGCACGACACCCGTCTCGCGAATGATCGCTACATGAGCTGCGCTTCCTGTCACAACGACGGTGGCCACGACGGCCGCGTGTGGGACCTCACCGGGCTGGGCGAGGGACTGCGCAATACCGTCAACCTGAACGGCACGGGCGCCGACGACGGGCGCCTGCACTGGTCGCAGAATTTCGACGAAGTGCAGGACTTCGAAGGCCAGATCCGGGCGCTCGCGGGCGGCACAGGGCTCATGAGCGATACCAGCTTTTTCCAGGGCACGCGCAATACGCCGCTCGGCGACCCGAAAGCAGGGATCAGCCCGGACCTCGACGCTCTCGCCGCGTACGTGGCGTCGCTCGACAGCTTTGCCGCCAGTCCGCACCGCAATGCCGACGGCAGCCTCACGGCTGCGGGCCAGGCCGGGCGGCTCGTGTTCATGGACAGGAACTGTGCGGCGTGCCACGGCGGCAGCGAGTACACGGACAGCGACGGCAACTACGCTGCACGACATCGGCACGCTGAAGACGAGCAGCGGCAGCCGCCTCGGCGGTCCGTTGACAGGCATCGATACGCCGACACTGCGCGGTGCCTGGGCGAGCGCACCGTACCTGCACGACGGCAGCGCGGCCTCACTCGGCGATGCCATCGTCGCGCATGAAGGTATGACGATCGCCGGCCAGGAACTCGCGGACCTGGTCGCCTACGTGCAACAAATCGACGCAAGCGAGACGACGGCGCCGGAACCGGCCGGGCCGGATACCGAGAGTCCGGCGAAGCCGACGCTGGTTTCGGTCACTGTGGTCACCGGTGGCCTGCAACTGACATGGACCGCGTCCACGGACAACGTCGGCGTGACGGGCTACTACGTGTACCGCTCGACGAACGGCACGCAAGGCCCGATCGTGGCGACGGTGACCGGCACGACCTGGCTGGACACGACCGTCGCCGAAGGCGTCAAGCACACCTATGCGGTCGCTGCCTTCGACGCGGCCGGCAACGTGAGTCCCCGCTCGGGCCTCAAGTCGGGCACGCCCCCCTCCGTGGCGCCGACCAAGCCGACGATCGTCACGATCAGTCCGGTCACCGGCGGTCTGAACCTCACATGGACCGCGTCTACCGATAACGTCGGCGTAGCGGATACTACGTGTACCGCTCGACGAACGGCACGCAGGGCCCGGTCGTGGCGACGGTGACCGGCACGAGCTGGGCTGGACACGACCGTGACTCCGGGCATCAAGTACACCTATGCCGTTGCAGCCTTCGACGCGGCCGGCAATAGCAGTCGGCCGCTCGGCTTTCAAGTCGGCAACGCTCCTCGCGCAGCCGCCGACGCAGCCGACGAATCGTCACGGTCAGCGTCGTCACCGGCGGCCTGAATCTCTCGTGGACTGCATCGACGGATGACACGCGGCGTGGCCGGATACCATGTATACCGCTCGACCGACGGCACGCAGGGCCCGGTGGTCGCGACGGTGACCGGCACCGGCTGGCTGGACACGACGATCGCCGAGGGTGTCAGGTACACCTATGCGGTCGCGGCATTCGACACGGCCGGCAATGTGAGTCCCCGCTCAGGCTTCGAAGTCGGGAACGCTTCCTTCCCAGGCGCCGACCAAGCCGACGATCGTGACGATCAGCCCCGGCACCGGCGGCGTGAGCCTCACGTGGACCGCGTCTACCGACAACGTCGGCGTGACCGGTTACCACGTGTACCGCTCGACCGACGGAACGCAAGGTCCGATCGTGGCGACGGTGACCGGCACGAGCTGGGTGGACTCGAACCGTCACCCAGGGTGTGAAGTACACGTATGCCGTTGCCGCTTCGACGCAGCCGGTAACGTGGGTTCCCGCTCGGGTCTCAGGTCGACCACGCCCTGAGACGCTCGGATGAAGCGCGCGATTCCCCGATCTCGGAGGTCATGAAAGTGAAGTTCGTTCTCGTCAGCGTCGACGGCGAACGAGTGGCCGACGCCCTGCTGCCGGGCGACCAGGGTTCTGCCGACTAAGACCGTTCGAGCGCCTCATAGGCGCGACCCGACTCACGCGAAAGGGTCGCGCGCATGGCGCGCTCCAACATGCGCTCCGACAGGTACCGAATCGTCGCGCCCATGGGGCGCTCCAACATGGCGCGACTTCTGCGTTTCGAGTAACTTAGCGTCACTTCGGGCGCACACCTTACTATGCCGCAATACGAGTCAACGCCGGGCTACGAACATGGCAGTACAGAAACGCTCGGCGTCCTGCTCGTCAACCTGGGGACGCCGGCGGCGCCGACTCCGGCCGCCGTGCGCCGTTACCTCGCCGAGTTCCTGTCCGACCCGCGCGTCGTCGAGACGCCGCGCTGGCTGTGGTGGCCGATCCTGCACGGCTTCGTCCTGCGTGTGCGGCCGGCACGTTCGGCACGCAACTACCGCAAGATCTGGACCGAGGCCGGCTCGCCGCTGCTGGTGCATTCCCGCGCCATCGCGGCCGCGCTCCAGGCGCGCCTGTCCGGCGAACTCGCGGGCAGTGTGAAAGTGGCACTCGGCATGTCCTACGGTGAACCATCGCTCGCCGCCGCACTCGACGAGCTCTACGCCGCAAACGTGCAACGCCTGATCGTCCTGCCGCTCTACCCGCAGTATTCCGGCACTACGACCGCGTCCGTGTTCGATGCGGTGACCGCCCTGCTTTCGCATCGCCGCCGGCTGCCGGAGTTCCGCTTCGTGAACCAGTATCACGACCTGCGCGCCTATATCGAAGCGGTCGCGGATTCCGTGCGCGACTACCGTAGCGCCCACGGCGCCGGCGAGCGGCTGCTTTTTTCCTTCCATGGCGTACCGCGCGCGACGCTCGAAGCGGGCGACCCCTATCATTGCCAGTGCCACAAGACCGCGCGCCTCGTCGCCGAGGCGCTCGATCTCACGGACGCGCAATGGCAGCTCAGCTTCCAGTCGCGCGTCGGCTGGCAGGAGTGGCTCCGGCCGTACACGGACGAGACCATCACGGCGCTCGCGAAGGAAGGCGTCGGCACGCTCGACGTCGTCTGCCCGGGCTTCGCCGTCGACTGCCTCGAGACGCTCGAGGAAATCGCGATGCTGAACGCCGACCGCTTCACCGCCGCGGGCGGGCGGCAACTGCGCTACATTCCGGCGCTCAACGCTGGCGCCGCACACGTGGCGATGCTCGCCGGCCTCGTCGCACGGCACGCGGGCGGCTGGCCCGAGACCGACAGGGACAGCAGCGCGAAAGGCGAAGCCGTATCGCGCGAACGCTCCCGCACGCGCGCGCTCGGTGCGGGCGCGACGCAATGAGCGGCATCGGGCGCTTCCTGGAACTGGCGGTACGCACGCCGGACATCATCGACTCGCTGCACTTCTACAAGCTGCTCGGCTTCCAGGAAGTGGAGAGCGGCGACATCTGGACACACCGATACGCGGTCGTCAGCGATGGGCTCATCCACATAGGGCTGCACGACCGCGAGTTCGACTCGCCGGGCGTGACCTTCGTGCATCCGGAACTCGCGCGCCACGCGCGCGCGATGGCCGACCACGGCTTCGAGTTCACGCGCATGCAGCTCGGCGAAGAAATGTTCAACGAATTGCACCTGAGCGACCCCGACCGCCACACGATCATCATGCTCGAGGCGCGCACGCACCACGGCGCGGACGAGAGTTCCAACAATTCGGTTTGCGGCAGCTGCTTCGAGCTCACGCTGCCGGTGCAGGACGCCATGCGCGCCGCGCGCTTCTGGGCGCCGATCGCGCCGGTCGTCACCAGTGTCCGCGAGGAACCGACGGTGCACATGCGGTTCGACGCCGGCGGCATCGCACTTGGGCTGTCGGAAAGCATCGCCCTGACCGGCCCGTCGCTGTGTTTCAAATGCCACGACAAGGCGGCGCTCGAGGCCCTGTGCGAGCGGCACGGGTTTCAGCTGCAGAAGTTCCCGGGTTTCGAGGGCGCGTTCTCAGTGTTGCGCGCCCCGGAGGGTACGATGCTCTATCTATTCGACGAGGATTTCGTCGGCGAGGGCATCGAGGTCGAAGAGGAAGTCGTCCTGTAGGAGCGCGGGCGCCCTGGGAGCGCGCCATGCGCGCGACCGGGCGCTCCTACATCCCGAACCAGAACTCGAGATCGAACAAATCGTCGCCGTCGACGTCCACGACTTCCGCCCGGACGGGTGCGACAAAGTCCTGGGATACATTCCAGGCCTTCAGCAGGCCGATTACGGCGATCGCGCTATCGCTGAACCCGGGTACGGCGCCGACATGCGAGATATCCATGGGACGGTAGTCCGGTTTGAAAGTGATCCTGCCGTCGAGCATGCCGGATTGTGCATCCCGCGACTCGGCTTTCACTTCCTCGTTCGTCGTCTCGCTCAACACGGCCAGCTGCGGGTGGCCATTGCCGTCACTGTCCGGCAGCACCGTTATCGCAACCGGCATTCTCTCGTCGGTGAAGATCAGCGACGAACCGGCTCCCGTCTGCAGGTCGATTTGCCATACGCGGGGCCGCAGGGCGTCGGGCCGGTCGAGGAGCACCCCGAGTACCGGGTTGGCGGCCGTTCCGGTCAGTGCGAGTTCGAGCGGTTCGTTATCGTTGTTCGTCCAGTGGTTTTCCACGATCGCACTGGACGTCCCACGAATTTCGATCTTGTGCGGTGAACCGGCGAGCGGGTTGCGCGACAGCACCGCGTAGCGGCGCGCGTCGCCGGACGCCGGCAGCGCGAGCACGTCGACTGGGTCGAAGTTGGGATTGTAGGCGAGTGAATCGAGCAGCGTGCCGCTCACCAGATTGTGGATCCGCACCAGCAAACTCTCCGTCGATTCATTGCGAACGACCACCGCAAGCCGTGGCGCCTGGCCTGCCCGCTCCTCGACGTCGGCAGCGATCGGGTCAAAGTGCTCGCCGAGCTTGATCCGCGAGAGGAGGTTGCCGTCCAGGCTATCGCGAACCTCGGCCACGGCCGGCACGCGGCTGACGACCACGAGTTCCTCGTAGCCGTTGCCGTTCAGGTCGGCGACCTTGTCGTATCCCACCGGCGTGAGATCGTCGTCGAAGTTCACCGTGTACTCGATGCTGCCGGGCGCCGCGTCGCGCAGACCGACCCGTACCGGCCCCGCACCGTAGTCGTGATGCAGCACGGCAAGCCGCGGGGGTTGCTGGGAAGTCGCGCCTTCGAGGGCAAGCACCGATGGCGCGACGAGGTCCTTGTCCGACAAGCGGCCCACGAAGGCGACAGTCCCTTCGGATGCACGGCCCGCGACATACAAGTCGCCGTTGAAGGCCGACAAATACTGCGGGCTGACCCGGTGGTTCCAAAGTAGTTGCATATCGACGGCGGAGCCGTTGTCATTCAGGCGTAACATCGCTGACGGCCAAGCTGCGGGTGAACGTATAGTCGAAGGCAGTAGTGAAGCGACGTTGCCACAGGAGTTTCCCGGTCTCGTTGTCGTACTTCAGTAGCAAGCCACATTTCGTGTAACCGCAATCCACTTCGCCGATGGCAAAGGTGCCGTAGTCAGTTGACTTGACCTCATGGAGAGAGTTATTCCCGGTTTCGCTGTCGAGCCATTGTTCGAACCATTCGTAGCTCTGGCTCCATGCGCTGACGGGCAGCACGGCCAGCAAGGCGAAAGCGAAGAAAGTCAGGGGCTTCTCCATGGGGCGCTCCGGTGCCAAACGCTGGACTGGTTCGGTTGTTGTTTTGGGTGAGTATAGTCCTTGTTGGAGCGCGCCATGCGCAGTCGTCCGAGCGAAGTTCTACTCGTCGCCGGTTTTCGCGAGCGAAACGGACGGCGTATGCCGGCGCGGCTCGGTTTCCCCGTCGTAATCAGTCCACTGCCAGTACGTCGACCCGCATGCCGGGCATACCTGGTGGATGGCGAAGCCCATCGGCCGGTCGTGCCATTCGTGACCGCAGTCGCGGCAGCGGTTCTTCGCTATCACGTCAATGACCGAAGCAGTTGCAGCGCGCGGTCGTGGTAGCCGCTGCCAAAGATGTTGAGGTGATTCAGGACGTGGTAGAGCTGGTAGAGCGGCACGCGCCGCTCCCAGCCGGCGGCGAGCGGCCAGGCTTCTTCGTAGGCCGCGTAGAACGCGTTGCCGAATCCGCCGAACAGCCGCGTCATCGCGAGGTCGCATTCGCGGTCGCCATAATGCACGGCTGGATCGAACACTGCCGGGTGCCCATCCACCATGCCCCAATTGCCGGCCCAGAGGTCGCCGTGCAGTAGCGAGGGCACCGGCCGGTAGCCGTCGAACAGGATGGCGAGCCGTTCGGCGAGCAACGCGCCGCGCTCCTGCAGTTCGCCGCCATAACCATTGTCGTCAGCGAGCGCGAGCTGGAAGCGCAGGCGCCGCTCGCGGAAGAACTCGAGCCAGTCGGCGCTCCGTGCATTCGGTTGCGGCGTAGCACCGATCGTGTTGTCGCGATGCCAGCCGTGCTCCTTCGCCGTTACGTCGTGCAGTGCTGCGAGCTGCGCGCCGAAGCGGCGCTCGCAGTCGGGATCCGGGGTAACGAGATCCAGGCGCTCCATCTCGAGGTAGGCGCCGCGCGCATCCGTGCCGACGTCGTAGACCTCGGGTACGCGCACGCATTCGGCCGCGGCGAGCTCGCGCAGCCCGGCGGCTTCCGCTTCGAAGGCATCGACCGCCACCGCGGGCCCGGTCTTCACGAATACGCGTGACGCCACACCCTCAGGCCGTGTGCAGGTCGGCGAGGCGTTCAGCCTGGCGACGCAGGGCCGGGCCGAAGCCCGTTTCGTCGTAGAGCGCATTGAGCCTGCCGAGGTCTGGGCGTCGCGGCCTGAGCCACGACTCGGGCTCGGCGATGGGCGCGTCGCAGGCAAGGCCGGTCAGCCTGCGCGCGAGCAGCGCCGCCTCGCGATGCAACGCGAGCTTAGCGGCCAGGGTTTTCGCGCCGCGCAACGGCAACTCGTGAATGCGCTCGAGATTCGCGTAGATGTCGTCGAGCGTGGCGAAGGCCGCGAGCAGCGCGCCGGCGGTCTTCTTGCCGATACCGGGCACGCCCGGGATGTTGTCGACCGAGTCGCCGGCGAGCGCGAGGAAGTCCGCGATTTGCTCGGGGCGCACGCCGAAGTTGGCCGGGATGTGCGCGTAGCCGAGCTTGCCCTTGCCGGCGAAGTCCCAGAAGAAATCCACCTCGGTGAGCAGCTGCGCGAGATCCTTGTCGCGACTCACGATCGTCGACGGCCGGCCGAGCGCGCGCCCGTGGAAGACGAGCGTGCCGATGAGGTCGTCGGCTTCGTAGCGCGGATCGGCGCACACCATGAGGCCGAGCGCCTGCACGAAGCGCCGGCACTGCGCGAACTGGCGCTTCAATTCCTCGGGCGCGGGCTCGCGATTGGCCTTGTAGGCGGGGTAGATCGCGTTGCGGAACGAGGTCGACAGCGACTCGTCGAAGGCGACCGCGATGTGCGCGGGCCGCACCTGCTCCATGAAGTCGCCGAGGAAGCGGCAGAAGCCGTAGGTCGCGTTCACCGGGTAACCGTCGCCGTCGACCATGTCGTCTGGCATGGAGTACCAGGCGCGGAAGACGTAAACGCTCGCGTCGATCAGGTATTGCATCGGCGGAGTATAGCGGCTGTTGGAGCGCGCCGCGCGCGCGACCGTCGGAAACCGTTGGAGCTCGCTGTTGGAGCGCGCCATGCGCGCGACGGTTCGCGCGGAAATCGGTCGCGCCTGTTGGAGCGCGCCATGCGCGCGACGGTCCGCGAAAGAATAGTCGCGCCCGTGGGGCGCTCCAACGGTTCAGGGTGCGGCGAAGAACGTCAGATCGAAGAGCTTGGTGCCATCGACGTCCGCCAGCGCGACGCGGAACCCGCTGTTGTAGTGGGTATCGTTGCCCCGGCCTTTTTCGTGCCGAAAGCCGAGCAGCGCGAATGCCTCGTCGCTGAAGCCCGGCACCTGGCCGACGTAGGCAGCGTTCTCCGGCCGGTAGTTGCTGCCCGTGAATACGTAGTGGTCAAGCGCCCCGGTAGCCAGGTCGCGGGTCTCGGCCTTCACCGGTTCGGCGCCGGTTTCTTCGCCGTACACGGCGTACTGCGGCGCGCCATTGCCGTTGATGTCCGGCAGCTCCAGCATCGCTACCGGCGTGAGGTTCCGGCTGAAACGGACCCGCTGCTGATCATTGGTCGTGAGATCGATGCGCAGCACGTCGAGATCGTTCGCAGTGGCGGCGTAGCGCAGCACCGCGAGACCATCCACGCCCGCGCCGGTCACCGCCAGCTGCAGCGGCTCCCGGTCGTTGCCGAGCCAGAGGTTCTCGAGCAGGTTGCCGTTGCCGCCGCGGATCTCGACCTTGTGCGGTTCACCGGCCACGCGATTGCGGGCGAGCAACGCATAGCGTCGCGCGCCGCTGCCGGCCGCGTCCGGCAACGCGGCCACGTCGACCGGGTCGAAGCCCGGATGATAGAAATTCGACGCCAGCAGGTTGCCGCTCTCGAGGTTGTAGATGCGCAGCAGCAGATCGTCGTTGTTGCGGTTGCGGGCCACGACGGCCAGCCGCGGCGGCGTGCCGTCGCGTTGCTCGACGGTAGCCTGCAGCGGCTCGAGATGTGCGCCGAGCTTGATCGTCGAGACCAGGCTGCCGTCCAGGCTGTCGCGCACTTCCGCCAGCCGCCGGCAATCGGCTGACCACGATCATTTCCTCGTAGCCATTGCCGTTCAGGTCGGCGACCTTGTCGAAACTGACAGGTTTCAGGCCTTCGCTGAACTCGAACCGGTACTCCAGGCTGCCGGGCGCGGCGTCGCGGATGCCCACGCGCACCGGTCCCGCGCCGTAGTCGTGATGCAGCACCGCGAGCCGCGGCGGCATCGCCGGTGCGGCACCCGCCAGCGACAACAAGGTCGGGCGAACCAGGTTCTTGTCTGAATAACGGGCAGTGTAGGCGACGGTGTAGTCGTCCGTGTCAGGGTAATCGGCCGTTTCATACTGAAGGCCTGCGGCATAGACCGCACCATCCCGCGTGGCCAGGTGGTTCAGCTGGACCCCGTGTCCCGGATACTCGACGACCTCGCGGACCGACCCGTCGAGTTCGAATTGCATCAGGGCACTGCCGGAAATCAACCCGTTTTCAGCGTCGTATGGCCAATTGAACTCTGCCGGAACGATTACGCCCTCGTCCGAGGCCACGATCGCGCCGCCGCCTGTCAGACCGTCCCGCTCGGGATCAAAAGTGTATCGCCAGATTTCCTCGCCCGCGACGCTGAACTTCGCGAGCCGTCCAAACCCGAGCAGATACAGGAAGCCGTCGTGGTAGCTCATGTCAACGACACCATTAGAGCTTTTCGGGAAGTTGCCAAGATACGCCCCGTCGCTTGCCCGGATGATTTTCACATAGAGCCCTCCGTTCGACGCGACGTACAGGCGATTGTCGGCAAGCTCGATGGACATGTTGTAGTTGGAGAAACCGCGCCCTTGGCTCGTGACACGCGTCCAGAGCGTCTCACCGGTGTTGCTCAGGCGATGAACGACCCCTCGATCATAGGTCTTGCGACCGACGATATAGACCCCGGTGTCATCCGCGACCGAGTCGGTGGCCATCTCAGGGCGCTGCAAATCGCGCCTGGTCCATTGCGTGTCGCCGTCGTGGGAGTACAACCTGACGAAGCCGCAACACTCTCCACCTACGACAAGGGGATCGCCCGATTCTCCGGCAACGAATACGCCGGCGGCATTGACGGCGAGCGTGTTGGCTTGCGTGCGCCGGTGGCCATCGAAGCTGAATATCCGCCGCCACAGTAGCTTGCCATCCTCGTTGCTGTACTTGGACAGCAAACCACACGTGCGGCATCGCAATCCGTATACGTATAGCCGACGGAATAGGTCCCGTAGTCGCTCGCCGCGACCTGGAACACCTCCGTTACCACCGGTGGCCGATTACTACCATCGTCCGGGCTTTCGATGCGACCGAACCACTCGTAGCTCTGGCCGAGCCCGGTCAGCGGGACCAGCAGCAGCAACAGGACGAGGGAACACAGGCTGCGATTCATCGCGGTTCTCCTGTGCACAGCGCCGAGGGGTCGGCGAGAACGCTCTTACTGAGACTAGATCGCGGACAAGCAATTACGCCATACGTAGAAGTCACAACAGCGGTCGCGCCTACGAGGCGCTCCAACGATCCTGGTCTGGTGCGGAAGATCGGTCGCGCCTGTTGGAGCGCGCCATGCGCGCGACAGCCCGCGAAAGAATAGTCGCGCCTATGAGGCGCTCCAACGATTTCGGACGGTCGCGCCTCGCTGGAGGCGCTCCAACGGCTACGAAGCAAGCTCCGCCATGCGGCCGCGGGTCCCGCGCACCAGGCGTTCGAGCCGGTTCAGCAACTGCGCGGCATCCTCGAGCGCCTGCTGCGCGCGGCGCACCGGGTCCGCGGCACTGGTAGCTGGCGCCGCCGTGCTTATGGCCGGATCGACGGCGGCCAGCAGCTGCCGGATCGCCGACTGCAGGTGTTCGTTGCGCCCGGTCTCCGCGTCGAACTCGCGGCTGATCTCGCGCTGCCGGCGCGCATCGGATCCCTTGCGTGCATCCGCTTCGACGAGCATCGCGAGCTGTTCGCAGCTCGCGATCAGGGTCCGATCCTTGCTTGCCGCGCTGCCGAGCAGATCCCAGGCGCCCCGCAACTTGCCGATCTCCGCTAGCCGGCCGGGCTCGCGCCGGCCCGCCAGTTCGAGGTCGAGCGCCAGCCGGCGCCCGAGCAGGCTCGCGAACTCCGCGAGTTCGCGCTCCAGCCGGTTCGTGGCGCCGCGATGTTCAGCGAGGTTGGCGTCGATCTGCGCGACCGAACCGACCTTCAGCTTGCGGCGGTAGGCGGTTGGTTCGACGGCTACGCCGAGCTTGCTCCAGAAGAGCGCGTGCGCGTAACAGGAGATGTATTCCCGGTGCAGGCGCAGTTGCTCGCGGCGCTCGATGTTCTCCTTCCTGCCGAGTTCCACCTGGTCGCGAAGCTGGTCCCGTTCCGTTGCAAGCTCGGCGTCCGTACGTTGCGCAAACGGACGCGGCTCCGGGCAATGCATCCATACGCCCAGGTCGGTAAGGCCGTCGAAGTATTCCTCGGCCGCCTGGGTCGCGCGCTCGAGCTGCTGCACTTCCGCCTCGACCGACGCAACCGGCACGAGGTCGGAGGGCTGCACGTCGAAGCCCAGTGCGCGGTACCACTGCAACGTGGTTACCTTGCTAAGGCGCTCGAGTTCGCGCAGCAAGCCTTGCGCGCTGCCTTCGAAATCGAAGCGCGACGCCGCATTCGCCTGGCGCGCGGCACGAATGCGTTCCTGGTCCGCAGGATGCGTATCGAACACGCTCGTGTTCATCTCTTCGATGCCGGCGAGAATGCGCTTGCAATCCTGGTCGGTGAATTGCGCCGCGCGCCGCGCAAACATGCACGGCAGGTTGTCGGCCATCGTCCCCGCGGCAAGTGCCCCGCCGATTTCATCGAGCACACGCGCCTGCGCCGCGCCGAGCAGGCGCATCGCCTTCGCGGTGTGTTCGTAGTGCTCACTGCCGACGAGCGCAATCTCATAGCGGTCGGCGTCGAACTCCATCTGGCGGGAGAACGACATGCTGATGACGCCTGCCGCCTGCGCCAGTGACGCGAGCAGCAGGCGGCACAGGAAACTGCCGAGCTGTGCCAGTGCACTCGCCAAGCCGAATAGCGCGAAGTCGCGCTCGCCCAGCCGTTCGACGAACTCGTCCCAGCGGTCGCGCTCGTGCACCTGGCGGTAGAACCAGTGATTGATACCGAACACCATCCGCGACGCGCGCATCCCGTAACGCTGCGAGAAGTGCCCCAGTTCGTGCGCGAGCACACCGGTGAGCGAGCGGACGTCGCAGCCCCAGAACAGCGGCAGACCGATGGTGAGGGTCAGGTCGCGGGACAACACGCCCTTGCTCAGGCTGGCGGACGCGTTGACGTTCGCATCCACCAGGATCTCGCAGGGCATCGGCGCGCCCGTCGCCTCGGCGATCTTCTCGACCAGCGCATGGAGCACCGGTTCACGGACCGGATCGAGACTCACCGCCCGCAGTCCACGCTCGCGGCGCGCGAAGAACGGCCGGAACAGGAATGCCGTGAAGAGAAAGGCGGCAAGGCAGACCGCGCCAAAACCGACTACGGAGATATACCCGGGCCGCATGGCGCTGAAGAACAGGTCCCTGCCGGGCATTGCCAGCCAGTAAGTAAGGAACAGGCTCGCGAGCGCGATGGCGCCGTAGATCGCAGGCAAGAGCAGCATCAACGCGGCGACGCCGACCAGACGTTTCTTGTAGGCAGCGGACACCGGCGCCATGGCGAGCGGCCCGGGAAATGCCGCTTCGATCACCGGCACGGCGTAGGTTTTTCCCGCCTTGACTTTCGTTGCCGCGGCACGCCCCGCGATGATGCCGCGGTCGCGCTCCCCGTCCGGCGCCGGTTCGGCATCCGCCGCCGGTTCGCTTGCAGCGGGCGCAGCCGGACCCGGCGTTGTCGATTCGTCGACCAGTCGCAATTCGCCTGCGTGGACGGGCAGCCGCTCGAGCTTGGTCCGCATGCCGATACCTGAGAGCGCCGCCTGGACTTTCTGCGCTTGCGGCAGCGCCAGCTTCTGCTTCAGGACGATGCGCGGCTGCGTGAACACCGTGTTGGCAGCTTCCTCGCCAAAACGAATGCCGAATGCCGCGCGCACGTCAGCCGCAATGAATCCGTCCAAGAGCCGACCTTCGAATACGACCTGGTATTCGAATGATTCCCGTGTCTCAGCCATGCGCGAAATTTACAGGCAGGGAAATGGCGATTCCGCGTGTCTATTCTCATTTTTCGGAGCGTGCACAGGCTCCTGCTTATGTCGTGTTGTTGAAGAAGAGCCGCGCTGTTGGAGCGCGCCTGTCGGAGCGCGCCGTAGGCGAACTGTTGGAGCGCGCCATGCGCGCGACGGTCTTCCCGCGCACAGTCGCGCCCACGAGGCGCTCCAACGAGGGGAAACGTGCGAAACTTGCGCGCATGGCAACGACGGCACCACGGCCGGCCTCTCTGCCGATCGACGGGCCCTTCCGGCTGCTCGCCGATTCCCTGCCGCAACTCATCTGGGTCTCGGGCCCCGACGGCGGCTTCGAGTTCGTCAATCGTTGCTGGACCGAGTACACCGGCCTTTCGGCTCGGCAGGCCGCAGGCCTCGGCTGGCAGGCGGTGGTGCATTCGGCCGACGTCGCCACGGTGTTGGCGAAATGGGACGAGGCCGTCGCCGGCGGCGAGGCCGGCGAGTTCGAGGAACGCATCCGCCGCCACGATGGCGTCTATCGCTGGTTCCTGGTGCGCTTCGTGCCGTACCGCGACCTGCATGGCGACATCCTGAGCTGGTTCGGCACGGCAACCGACATCGACGAGCAAAAACGCGCGGGCGAGGCGGAACGACGGATGTCGGAAGAGCGTTACCGGCGGCTCGTCGAAACCGCGCACGACGGCATCGGCGAGATCGACCTCGACGGCAAGCTCGTGTACATCAACGACCGCATGGCGGCGATGCTCGGTTACACGCGCGAGGAGATGATCGGCCGGCCGCTGTTCGATTTCAGTTTTCCCGAGGATCACGCTGCCGCACGTGAGCAAATCGACCAGCGCGCCCGCGGACTCCGGCGCAGCTTCGACTGGCGCTGGCGGCACAGGAACGGCTCCGAGGTGTGGGTGCTGGCCAGCGCCGCCCCGCTGCACGACGCGACCGGGCGTCCGGTGGGAGCGGTCGGCATCTTCAGCGACCGGACCGCCCGCCGCGCCGCCGTCGAACGCTTGCGCGCCTCCGAAGAGCGCTTCCGCACTTCGGTGGAATCGCTGCTCGACTGTTTCGCCGTCCTGACGGCGGTGCGGGACGCCGAGGGCAACATCATCGACTTTCGCGTCGAGTACGTGAATGACGCCGCCTGCGTGGACAACCGCATGTCGCGTGAACAACAGGTCGGCGGGGGGCTGCTCGAGCTGTTTCCTACCTATCGGGAAAGCGGACTCTTCGAGGTCTACCGGCGCGTCGTGGAGACCAGTGAGCCGGCCACGCTGGATGCAGAATATTTCGTCGACCAGCACGACGGCAAACGTGTCGCTCGCTGGTACGACGTTCGCACCAACCGTCTCGGCGACGGACTCGCCGTGGCCTGGCGCGACGTGACCCAGCGCCGCCAGCTGGAGGCCGAGTTTCGCGAACTCGCGAACACCTCGCCCGCGATCCTGTGGGAAACGGATGCGTCGGGCGCCTGCACGTTCATGAGCCGCGGCTGGACCGAATTCACGGGGCAGTCCATCGACCAGGGCCTGGGTTACGGCTGGACGGACGCCGTGCATCGCGAGGACCGCGAGCCGCTGCTCGGCGCTTTCCTCGCCGCCAATGCCGCCGAGATGCCGTTCGAACTCGAGTGCCGGCTCGAGCGTCCCGCCGGCGGTTACCGCTGGGCGATTGCCGCCGGCCGGCCGCGCTTCGACGACGACGGCACTTACCGGGGCTATTCCGGTTCGATCTTCAACATCGACGACCACAAGCGCGCGGAGGACGCGCTGCGCGAGAGCGAGCAGCGCATGCGCCTCGCGGCCGACGTGGCGCGGGTCGGCACCTTCGAATGGAACATCCAGGCCAACACCAACGTGTGGACCCCGGAGATGGAGGCGATCTACGGGCTGGCGGCCGGCAGTTTCGCCGGCACCTACGAAGCCTGGCGGGAACTCGTGCACCCCGACGATCTCGAGGAGGCCGAGCGCCGGGTGCAGGAATCCGTCGAGGCCGGCGGCTTCGGCGGCGAATGGCGGATCATCCGCCCGGACGGCAGCGTGCGCTGGGTGGAGGCGCGCGGTTGGGTCTATCACGACGAGGCCGGCCTGCCGCTGCGCATGATCGGCGTCAACTTCGACGTCACGGACCGGAAACTCGCGGACGAGGCCTTGCGCGAAGCCTCCGCGCGCAAGGACGCGTTCCTCGCCGTGCTCGCGCACGAACTGCGCAATCCGCTCGGGCCGGTGCGCAACGCCGCCGGCATACTCGCGCGCGTCGGTCCGGATGACGGCGCGGCGTTCCGCCAGGCGACCCAGGTCATCGAACGGCAGGTATCGCACATGGCGCGGCTCACGGACGACCTGCTCGACGTGTCGCGCATTGCCCGCGGCAAAGTGCGGCTGCGTGCAGAGACGCTCGACGTCGCCGAGATCGTCCGGCAGACGACGGAAGACTACCGGCCGACGCTGGAGAAAGACTCGGGCCTTGCGCTGTCCTTGTCGGTGCCCGGCGAGCCCGTCTGGGTCAAGGGCGATGCGGTGCGCCTTGCGCAAGCTGTCGGCAACCTCCTGCACAACGCCGGGAAGTTCACCGACGCCGGCGGGCGGGTCGAGGTCGGGCTCGCCGCGACCGCAGGGGAAGCCGTGGTGACGGTGCGCGACAACGGCCGCGGCATGAGCGCGGAGATGCAGGCGCGGCTGTTCGAACCGTTCAGCCAGGCGGACGAAAGCCTCGACCGCAGCACCGGCGGCCTGGGCCTCGGGCTCGCGCTCGTGAAAGGCCTGCTCGAACTGCACGAGGGATCGGTGATCGCGTACAGCGCCGGACCGGGGTATGGCTCGGTCTTCACCATGACGCTGCCGCTGGCCGCAGCGCCGGCCGACGCCGCGGCTCCGTCGGCGCCGGCGACCACCCGGCAAGCGGGCTTGACGATACTCGTCATCGAGGACAACGCCGATGCGGCGGTGAGCTTGCAGACGCTGCTCGAGCTCGACGGCCATACAGTCCACATCGCGTACGACGGTGCGTCGGGCATTGCGGCCGCCCGTGCGCGACGGCCGGACCTGGTGCTCTGCGACATCGGCCTGCCCGGCGGCATGAACGGCTACGAGGTCGCGCGGCAGCTGCGCGAAGCGCCCGGGCTCGAGGGCATGACGCTGGTCGCCGTGACCGGCTACGGGCAGGAAGAGGACCGCCAGCGCAGTGCGAAAGCCGGCTTCGACCGGCACCTCCTGAAACCCATCGACTTCGGCGAGCTCGGCAAGCTGCTCAACCAGCTCGTGGCGAAACCAGCCTAGGAGCGACAGTCGGGCAGCGAAGAACTAGACTCGGGATTACCGTGCGCAAACCGATTCCGCTAAGCGTCATCCTGCTCCTCGCCGGCTTCGTCCTGCGCGCACTCACGCCCGCGGGCTACATGCCGGGCCCGCTGGCCGACGGCACGGCTTTCGTCCTTTGCCCGAACAGCGCGCCAGGCGCGGGCCTTTTTCTACAACGCAACGACGTCGGCGCACCTCATCATCGGCACAGCGCGCCGGACGAGGCAACGAGCGACACGCCCTGGGAGTTCTGTCCGTTCGGCGTCGCGTTCACGCCGGCCGCCCCCGCCCCGGAGCCGGTTCCCGCGCTCGACCTGCCCGCCATCTCCCTCACGGCCGGCGCGCCCCCGGTGCTCCTGCGCTTTGCGCAGGTCGGTGCCGTTCGGGCACGCGGCCCACCCTCGCTCTCTTCGTAATCTCCTGACGCAGCCAGCGGCTGCCCAAAAAAGATTACCGCTCGCGCGTTCCCGAGCTGCTTTGCGGCCCGTGGAATGCGCGATCCCGATCGAGGTCCCTGCAATGAATCTCCGAATTCGCAAGCGCACGGCGATGCTGCCGCTGCTCCTGTCCGTGGTTCCGCCGCCGGCTTCATCGGCCGCAGCGCCAGGCCCTGCTGCTCTGCCGGATGAGGGCGCAACGCCCGCGACGATCGACACGATCGAGGTCACCGGCACGCAAACCAGTATCGATTCTGCCCGAGCGGAGGCGGCTGCCACGCCCGGCGGCGTCGACGTCATCGATGTTGACTCGTTTCGCGAACGCAACGTGTCGAATCTCGCCGACGTGCTGCGCTATGCGCCCGGCGTCTGGTCGGCCAGCCATACCGGCACCGATGACATCTTCTTTTCGAGCCGCGGCTCGAATCTCGATGCAACCAACTACGACATGAACGGCATCAAACTCCTGCAGGACGGCCTGCCGGTCACGACGGCGGACGGCAATAACCACAATCGCATCGTCGACCCGCTGGCTGCGCGTCATGCCACGGTGGCACGCGGCGCCAATGCGATGGCGTATGGCGCCAGCACGCTCGGCGGCGCGATCAACTTCGAGTCCGTGACAGCGCGAGACCAGCCCGGCACGTCAATTGCGCTGAACGCCGGCAGCTTCGGCCAGGCCCGGTTGCGGCTGACGGGCGCAGGCGTGTTCGATGAAACCCTGGACGGGCTCGTCACGCTCGAGGCAAAGAACTGGGACGGTTATCGCGAGCACAACGAGCAGGAACGGCATGGCTTGTACGCGAACGGCGGCTGGCAGGTCTCGAACGACCTGGCGCTGCGGGGCTACCTCACCTGGATCTCGAACGACCAGGAATTGGCAGGCCCCTTGTCGCGCGAGCAAATGGACGAGGACCCCGAGCAGGCGGGCGTCGGTGCGGTCAGCGGCAACTACCAAATCGACGTGGATACGTTGCGGCTCGGCGGCAAACTCACCTGGCTACTCGCCGGAGGTGCGCAGTTCGAAACCGGTTTGTCCTGGGAGGCGCAATCGCTCTACCACCCCATCGTCGATCGCATCATGGTCGATTTCGACGGACCCGGCCCGCTCCAGCCGGTGGAAGTGTTCAGCCTGCTCATCGATACGGATCACCAGGACGCCGGCGCCACGCTGCGCTACCGGCGAGCGGCGGGCGATCACGAGATCACCGTCGGCGCGAACCTGGGCATCAACGAGGTCGACGGCGGCAACTATCGCAACCTGCACGGCGAGCCGAACGGCATCACGACGGTCATCGACAACCACGCCACGGCGCTCGAAGTCTTCGTCATGGATCGCTGGCAGGTTGCGGACCGCTGGACGCTGACGCTGGCCTTGCAGGGCGTGCGTGCGGGGCGCGACGTGAAGAACACCGACGTGGCGTCGGGCACGTTGAGCGACCCGTCCGACGTGTACGCGGCCGTGAACCCGCGCATCGGCGCGATTTTCGACCTGGCGGACGACGTCGCGCTGTACGCGAATGCGAGCCGTCTGTTCGAGCCGCCGACCAACTTCGAGCTGCAGGACAACGTCACTGGCGACGACGCCACGCTCGATGCGATGCACGGGACGGTGCTCGAAATCGGCACGCGCGGCGGCAGGACATTCGGCGCCAGTGACCGTTGGGGCTGGGACGTTTCGCTTTACCACGCAGAAATCCGGGACGAGATCCTGTCCGTCGACGACCCGTCTGCGCCCGGCACGAGTCTTGTGACGAACGTGGACGAGACGGTGCACACCGGCCTGGAGTTGCTGGTCGACGGGAACTTCAGCGTGGGCACGAGCGGCGCGTTGGAGCCGCTGCTGAGTTTCACCGCCAACCGTTTCGAGTTCAGTGACGATCCGGTCTACGGGAACAACCGACTGCCTGCGGCGCCGGACTACGCGCTGCGCGGCGAGCTGATTTATCGAAGCGACAGCGGATGGTTTGCCGGCCCGACCTTCGAAGTGGTCGGCGAGCGATTTGCCGACTTTGCAAACAGCTACGTCGTCGACGACTACGCGCTGCTCGGCTTGCGGGGCGGCTGGTCGGGCAACGGCTGGAACGTCTACGCGGACCTCGGCAACGTTCTCGACGAGGAGTACGTGGCCACGCACTACGTGCGCAACATCGCGCCCGACGACGCTGCGGTCCTGTTCCCCGGCGCACCGGGGTCGGTGTTCATCGGCATCGAGTGGCGGTTCTGAAGCTCGCCCTGTTGGAGCGAGCGCGTTGGAGCGCCCCATGGGCGCGACCGGTCTCCCACGAAAGGTCGCACCCATGGGGTGCTCCAACAGTCAACGTGCAGCTAGATGGCGTCGAAGACGTATTCGTGCTGCGAGTCGCGCATGATCAGCGTCTTCCCGTCACCGCCGCCGACGACGAATTCGAGTCCGCTGATGCCCGGCGCGATCGTCATTAACGAAGTGGTGCCGTCTGGATTCGTTCGTGATCCGACCTCGCTCTGCCACTCGCCGAAATCGAATGTCGTGACGCCGTCAGCGCGCGTAACCTCGATGCTGCCAAGCACGTCGTTTTCGTAGCGGCCCGCGAGAGCGGCCGAACTGGCCTTTTCCGCGGGTACGGACAGGAGTTCGAAGTCCTTCGCGACGTTCGACTTGTAGGATTCGCTGTCGGCCCTGATTTCCGCGTCCGCCTCGTCCTTGCCGTCGAACAGCACCTCGAGCAGCTTGCGGCGGAAACCGGAGCGGATCAGCCAGCCCGGGTCGCCGTTCGTGAGGACGACGGCGCCGACGCCGTGTTCCGGCAGCCACATCATGTCGCTGTGGTAACCGACGAGGTCGCCGCCGTGATGCACCACGGGCGTGCCGTAGTATTCGTCGACGATCAGGCCCATGCCGTAGTACTGGTCCTCGCTGACCGGCACCTGTGGTTTGCGCCTTTCGAGGAGCGCGGGCTCGCCGATGTAGCGCTCGCCGTCAGGCAGCTTGCCGAGCGCCAGCTCCATGGCGACGTATTTCAACATGTCGTTGACGCTGCTCCAGGCAGCGCCGGCGGGACGCACGGGGATTGCCGCGTAGTTGACGCCCATCACTGCCATCGCGGGCTCGCCGTCGACGTCGATGCTGTGCGGGCTTGCGTGGTTGCCGTTCTTCAATGCGGCGTCGTAGTCGAAGGTGGTGGCCGACATGCCGAGCGGCCCGAATACCCTGCTTTGCATCGCCTTGTCGTAGGCCTCGCCGAGTTCGTGCTCCGGATGGACGACGCGCGCGGCGACGTAACCGCCGGCAGATGCGAGCACATTCGAGTACTGGAACATCTCGCCGAAGCCCGACGTCGGCTGCATCGTCGCGAGCAGCTCCATGGACGATGCCGGCGTGTAGTTGCCGTACTCGAGTATCCATTCCAGGTCCTGGCGCGGCAGCCCGGTACAGGCGCAGACCAGGTGCTCGACCAGCACCTGTTTCGTCGTTTCTTCGTCACCGAGCCTGAACTCCGGCATGATGCGGGTGACCGGATCCTTCCAGCCGATCCGGCCCTCGTCCACGAGTTTCGCGAGCAAGAGCGTCGTCAGCCCCTTGGTGTTGGACGCGATCATGTACAGCGTATCGCCGTCCACCGTGTCCGGCCGGCCGAGTTCACGCACGCCGAATCCGCCGGAAAACACGACTTTGCCGTCCTGGATGAGGCCGAACGACGTGCCGGGCACGCCTGAGGCCTCGAGTCCGAGTTCGATGAACTCCTTGAGCTCCGCGATGCCCGCGGCATCGAGGTCGCGCGCCTCCCTGCCGGCGAAGGTTTCGCGCTCGTAGCCCTTCGGCAGCAGGCTCGCGAACAGCAGGTCGATCGCGGCACTGCGCTTGTCCCCGACCTCGTCCGCCAGGTCGTAGATCCACGCCGTCCAGCGGCCGTTGGCGAACCTGGCGCCCGCAACGACGCCGCGTTTCTCGTTCGGCGATGTCTGGTACTGGAAGGTCTTCTGGCGCGACCAGCCGTTGTCGTCCGCCTGCTCGTCGACGAGCTTGAGCGGCCAGCGGGGCTCCTTGTACGCCGCCCATGCCTTCTCGACGGCGCTTTCCGCATCGGTGGCTTCGACGTCGACGAACACGATGTGCGAGCCGCCCTCCGGCGGCGTCACGATCGTGGCCTGCCCCTTGACGGACACCGACCAGCCGGCCGGCACCGTGAACGGGTTGCCGGCGACCGTCGACGCCGGCGTGTCTTCGACGACGGCCTTGTCGAGTGGAAATTCCGCAGCCGCAGCGGTCGATATTGAGGCAGATGCACAAAGCCCCGCAGCAAGACGCACGAAAGCTTTCATGAGGGGATCCTTGTACCGGTACGAGACAGGAAAAAGGATAGCGCAGATTCCGCACCTGCCGCGGATCTGTTGGAGCGCGCCATGCGCGCGACCCGGCGGCGCGGTCTAGGGTAAGCGCGGCTGCCGTTGCCAGTAGCGTAACGCCCGGTTGGCACGCGATATGCAGCAAAGCGGCGAAGGTCTGAGGCGTCATCGCTCCCGTGCTTTGGGGGCGGATAGAACCCGCATTCCATCGCCCGGCAAACCAGTGCTCTCAAGGAATAGATTGCCACGGCATTGTAAAGATCGCAGTCCGTTTGCTGTCATTAAATTGAGAAGCCGAGCGTTCCGACGCAGTTGCGCGAATTGCTTTACCAGGCGCCCGAAACGGAGATTGGCGGCATCGCCATTTATGCCGACGCGGTCAAATGTGCAATGAAAATCTTCGGGGTGGAATGCCTGAAAACCAGCAACCGGTCGCATTAAGGCAGGACTTGGAAGCACACCAATAACTGTTGGCCTCCTGCATAAGGATTCCAATGTCACGAGGTACACATGGCTAAGAAGAAAACAGGCTCAAAAACTCCTAAGACGAGAGCGTCGTCAAAGGACCCGGCGGTCGCCCGCCGAAGCAGCGCCAAGACTTCCGCCCGTTCGACCGTCAGCGGGCCCGCACATAAACGAACAGCTGCTGCGTTATCGGACGTAGCCACCAAGAAAATGGAAGGCACGGAGATGTTGTCGGCGTCCTTTCGCTACAACGCTGCCAAACCCTCTGAGTTTGGCGACGCAGCAAAGAAACCGGTGGCAGGGCAGAGCGTTAAAGCCCCGCACCCGATAGTCGGCGCGAGCACCCTTAGCGAGGGCAATGTGTCCGACAAGGTGGGCCAAGGAAGCCCGCAAATCAGC
The DNA here is from genome assembly GCA_963775455.1 of uncultured Pseudomonadota bacterium. Lineage (GTDB taxonomy): Bacteria > Pseudomonadota > Gammaproteobacteria > Steroidobacterales > Woeseiaceae > UBA1847. The sequence continues at coordinate 42,241 of CAVZIU010000002.1, forward strand.
TTTAACCCTGGAAATGGCCCGCTCGACCGAGTACGCGTCGATTCGTCTGCCCGCGTCCTCACTACCAACCAAGGCGTACCGATCGCGGACAACCAGAATTCTCTCAAAGCAGGCTTACGCGGGCCGACACTGCTCGAGGATTTCATCCTCCGGGAGAAAGTTACTCACTTCGATCATGAGCGCATTCCCGAGCGCATAGTTCACGCACGCGGATCCGCTGCCCATGGTTTTTTTCAGTGCTACGAATCCCTGGCCAATCTGACCCGAGCTTCGCTATTCGCCGAAGCGGGAAAGCGCACGCCGGTCTTCGTGCGTTTCTCTACCGTGGCGGGCGAACGCGGATCGACCGACACGGCACGTGATGTCCGGGGTTTCGCGGTCAAGTTTTATACCGATGAAGGCAATTGGGACTTGGTCGGCAATAACATTCCGGTGTTTTTTATACAGGACGCGATGAAATTTCCGGACCTGGTTCATGCGCTGAAGCCCGAGCCGCACCACGCAATGCCGCAGGCGGCCTCTGCGCACGATACGTTCTGGGATTTCGTTTCCCTGATGCCGGAGTCCACCCACATGCTGATGTGGGTCATGTCGGACCGCGCCATCCCGCGCAGCTACCGCATGATGCAGGGATTCGGTGTTCACACTTTTCGCTTCGTCAACGCGCAGGGCGAATCGAGTTTCGTAAAGTTTCACTGGACGCCGCTCGCCGGCACACACTCATTGGCTTGGGACGAGGCGGTCAAAATCTCAGGTGCCGATCCGGATTTTCATCGTCGGGATCTTTGGGAAGCTATCGAAGCCGGTGTCTATCCTGAATATGAGCTGGCCGTCCAGGTCTTCACGGAAGAGCAAGCGGATGGGTTCACTTTCGACGTGCTTGATGCGACCAAGATCATTCCGGAGGAGCTCGTCCCGCTTCAGCCGATAGGCCGACTCGTTCTGAATCGCAACCCGGACAACTTTTTCGCCGAAACCGAGCAGGTGGCGTTTTGTACCGCTCATATCGTGCCGGGATTGGACTTCAGTAACGATCCATTGCTCGCCGGTCGTATCCATTCGTATGTCGACACGCAGATTTCCCGGCTCGGCGGACCAAATTTTCATGAGATTCCGATTAACTCCCCCGTGGCCCAAGTGCACAACAACCAGCGCGATGGCATGCATCGACAAGCTATTCCCCGAGGCCGGGTCGCCTATGAGCCGAATTCCCTCGGCGGAGGATGTCCCTTTCAAGCAGGCGTACAGGGCTTCATGTCATTTCCGCAACCGTCTGAGGGCGACAAGGTGCGAGGCAAGCCCGAAAAATTCGCTGAGCACTACAATCAGGCAACCCTCTTCTGGGAAAGTCAAACCGACATCGAAAAGCTCCATATCGTCCGTGCCTTTCGCTTCGAATTGACCAAAGTGCAAACGGTCGCCATTAGAACCCGCATGGTGGCGGGGCTGCGCAATGTCGCGAAGGAACTTGCCCAAGGCGTCGCCGATGGCCTGGGCATCGAACTGCCCGAAGCGCTACCCAAGTTGGTCAAGCGCTCTCCCAAGCCCGAAGTTAGAACGTCTGCAGCGCTGTCGCTTTTGGCGCGTCCGGGTCAAACCGGCATTCTGACCCGCCGTATTGCGATTCTGGTTGCAGACGGTGTAGCCGGCCGAAGTGTTATGGCCGTGCACCAAGCACTCGCCGATCAGGGCGCAGTTCCCCGAATTGTCGGGACCAAACTTGGCCAAGTCTCCAGTGCGGACAGTGACCCGATCGAAGTGGAAGTCTCGATGGAAACCGGCCCCTCGGTACTGTACGACGCACTCGTGCTGCCCGACGGGGAAGAGGGCGTCACAGCGCTCTCTCAAAGCGGCCACGCGATGGAATTCCTCAAGGATCAGTATCGGCACTGTAAACCGATCCTCGTGCTGGGCGCCGGTAACGCTTTGCTCGAAATAGCTGGTATTGCCGCCTTGTTGTCACCGGGTAAGACCGATGGCGGAATGTTGCGCTTCGATGGCGTCGACATTGAGGCGGCGCTGAAGGCGTTTGCACAGGCAATCATGAAACATCGCAACTTCGAGCGCGAAACTGATCCGCCATTGATCTAGAAACGGCTATTTCTTTGAGCAGGATCATCGACGAGCTAGATCGCTAGTATCCGCACAGTCACAGGAGACATCCATGCACGGCATTCTGAGATCGATAGCAGTCGCTGTTACAGCTTCGCTAGTGGGTTTTGCTACCCCAAGCCTTGCAGCGGAAGAAAGCTCTAGCCCAACCATGGCCAGTAAGGACCAGGACTTCATGACGAAGGCGGCGCACGGCGGGCACCTGGAGGTGGCGGCAGGCAAGCTGGCCGACTCGAAGGCAAGCAACGCTGACGTCAAACAATTTGGGTGGAAAATGATTCAAGACCACGGCGAGGCGGGCGAAGAGTTGAAGCGCATAGCGCAGTCGAAGGGTGTGACGCTCCCGGAGGAACCCGATGCCAAACAAAAGGATCTCTTAAAGAAGCTTGAAGCTGCGGCGGGCACCGATTTCGATCGCTTGTATATCATCGAAGCAGGTGTCAAAGATCATGAGGCTGACGTTGCTCTCTTCACCGACCAAGCCGAGAACGGGAAGGACGCGGATCTCAAGGCGTTCGCCGCGAAGACGCTGCCAATGATTAAGGGCCATTACCAAATGGCGCAAGATCTCGCTAAATCTGCAGGTGACACTCCGTAGTCGGCAGCGGAACGCATAATAGGTTTTCATACCGGTCACGGCGACCCGCCGTCATTCAATCCATCCAAGCAGGAGGTCAACACCATGGCTCGAGCCACCAAGAAGAAACGTTCCGACGCGATTTCTCTCCTTAAGGCAGACCACCGCAAAGTCGAAGGACTCTTCAAGCGCTATGAAAAAGCCAAGTCCGAGGGAGTGAAGGCCAAGCTGGCGCGCGAGATCTGCCTTGAGCTCTCGGTTCATACCACCGTCGAGGAAGAGCTGTTCTATCCGGCCATCAAAGAAACGGTGGAGGAAGATATCTACGACGAGGCTTACGTCGAGCATGACGGAGCCAAAGTTCTGATTGCCGAGATCCTGGAGGGGACGCCTGCTGACGATTTTTACGACGCCAAAGTGACGGTGCTATCCGAGATGATCAAGCATCATGTCAAAGAGGAAGAGCAACGCGGCGGTCTGTTCGCGCAGGCACGCGACGACGGCGATGTCGATCTATCAGAGCTCGGTGCGGTAATGGCTGCGCGCAAGAAGGAACTCGTGGCGAAAATGAAGACTGCAGGGATTCCAACACCAGCCACCCGCTCAATGAACGGTGCCCAGCTGAAGCGCGCAAGACCAGTTAACTAGCCTTCGCCAGTTCCGAGCCCGATTGGCGAGGCCGTCTCATCATTCCTGGGCGCCCGGCGGATCGCGCGGCAACGCGACCGTAAAGCGCGTGGCGCCGTCGCCTGTCGTCACGGCCACTTCGCCGCCGTGCGCCCGTGCCAGTTGCTGCACGATGTAAAGGCCGAGGCCCAGGCCCCCGCCGCGCATGCCGTTGGCGTCGCCGCGGCCACGGAAGGGCTCGAATATCTCGTCGAGTAGCTGCTGCGGGATCTCGCCCGGATTGCTGACCGTAAACCGCAGCTGAGCGGGATCGCCGCCATCCAGGTGGACGCGGATCTCGCCTTCGCTCGCGCCATGTTGCAGCGCGTTACCGAGGAGGTTGGATGCCATCTGAGCCACGCGTTCGCCATCGAACCGGCCGCGCAGCGATCCGTCCCGGGTCACCACGATGCTGCGGTCGGGCGCGGCGGCCTGGTGCTCCTGCAATACCCGCCCGGTCAGCTCGCCCAGGTCGCCCGGCTCGGGCCGCACCGTGATTCCGCCTGCCAGCCGCGCGCGAGAGAAGTCGAGCAGGTCCTCGATGAGCCGCGCCATTCTGCGCCCGCTGACCAGCACGCGCTGGCCCATGCTGCGGGCGAGTTCATCCGGGCTGCGCTCGAGCACGTGCGCGGAGGCGACGATGGCGCTCAGGGGATTGCGCAGGTCGTGGCCGAGCACCGCGGCGAACACCTCGTTCAGGCGCAGCGTCTCGGACAGCTCGTCAAGGTTCGCGTCGAGTTGCTGTCGCTGGCGATGGAACTGGTAGAACACCTCGGCCTTGCTGCGCAGGATGTGCGGGTCGACGGGCTTGTACAGGAAATCCACCGCACCTGCCTCGTATCCGCGGAAATGCCGGTACGCGTCGTGTACACCGGCCGTGACAAAGATGATCGGCACATGCCGCGTGCGCTCCTTGCCGCGCATCAGCTCGGCGAGCTCGAAGCCGTCCATCTCCGGCATCTGCACATCCAGCAGCGCCAGGGCGACGTCGTGCTCGAGCAGGAGTTCGAGCGCCTCGCGCCCGGAGCGGGCGGCGAGGATCTGCACGTCCATCGTGCGCAGCAGCGCGGACAGCGCCAGCAGGTTGTCCTGGAGGTCGTCGACAAGCAGGAATTTGACCGGTGGTAGCGACTTGCGCGGGACGTTCACGATCGATACCCCACCTGGCCGAACAGCTGGCCGATGCCGGCCAGAGGCATTACGTACTGCGCCAGGCCGCTGCTTACCGCGGCGGCCGGCAGCGTTTCGGCAACCGCTTCCTGCGGCTCCTGGACCACGGTGATGCCACCCGCGCGGGCTACGGCGCCGAGCCCGCGTACGCCGTCGCTGTTGGCGCCGGTGAGGATGACGCCCATCAGCCGTTTGCCCCAGAATTCGGCTGCGGATTCGAACAGCACGTCGATCGACGGGCGCGAATAATGCACGGGCTCGTCGACCGACAGGGCGAGCGCCGCCGAGCCGTCCTCCGTGCGGTCGACCAGCATGTGATAGTCCGGCGGCGCGAAGTACACGCTGCCGGCCTGCACCGGCTGCTTGTCCTCCGCCTCGCAAATGGGCAGCGCACAGTGCCGGGCGAACAATTCCGTGAGCAGGCTGGGCCGTTGCCGCGGCATGTGCACCACGATGAGCACCGCTGCGGCGCAACGCTTATCCAGTGCCGGCAGCAGCATGCCGAGCGCTTCGACGCCACCGGCGGAGGTGCCGATCACGATCGCACCAACCTCATGCAGCGCACGCGCACTCATGCCGCGACCTTCTGGTAGATGCGATCTTCCTCCGCGAGCTGCGTGAAACTGGCGGCATGCGCGGAGAATCGCAGCGATTCGCTGGCGCCGATGCCGAGGAATCCCTTGTAGCACAACGAATCGCGGAACAGGCTGATGGCGCGGTCCTGCAACGCCCGATTGAAGTAGATCAGCACGTTGCGGCAGGAGATGAGCTGCATCTCGGAGAACGCCGAATCGGTCGACAGGCTGTGGTCCGCGAACGTGAGGTGCGCTTTCAGCGAGCGGTCGAATGCAACTTTGCCGTAGGCAGCGGTGTAGTACGCCGACAAGGACCCATGGCCGCCGGACTTGCGATGGTTCTCGCTGAAGCCGCTGATGCGGTCGATGTCGTAAACCCCCTCCTGCGCCTTTTCCAGTGCCACCGTGTTGATGTCGGTCGCATAGATGAGGGTCCGCTCTAGCAAGCCTTCCTCCTCGAGGAGGATCGCTATCGAGTAGGCTTCCTCGCCGGTGCTGCAGCCGGCCACCCATACCTTCAGGGACGGGTACGTGCGGAGTACCGGCACGACCTCATCGCGCAGAATCCGGAAATAGGCCGGATCGCGGAACATCTCGCTCACCTGCACGGTCAGGATGTCCATCAGCTCCGTCAGCAGCTCGTGCTCGTGCAGGACACGGTGCTGCAGTTGCGACAGGCTCTTGCAGCCGAACTTGTCCATGGCCACGCGCAACCGGCGGCGCAGCGACGAACGCGCGTAACTGCGGAAGTCGTAGTGATAGCGCAGGTACAGCGCCTCCAGCAGCAGGCGCAGTTCGAGGTCCGCGATCTGTTCGTTCATTGCAGGCCGGTCATTGCGGCATCCACACGCGGATGAGCGAGAGCAGGCGCTCGATATCCAGCGGCTTCGCCAGGTAGTCGTTGGCCCCGGCCTGCAGGCACTTTTCCTGGTCGTCGCGCATCGCCTTGGCCGTGAGCGCGATGATGGGAAGGCGCTTCCACTCGGGGCGCTTGCGGATCTCGCGCGTGGCGGTTATCCCGTCCATCTCGGGCATCATGATGTCCATCAGCACCAGGTCCGGCGCGTCGCCGGTGCCGCGAGTGCGCTCCAGGTGCTCCAGCGCCTCACGGCCGTTGCGTGCGATGTCGATGCGGGCGCCGCGCGGCTCCAGCACCTTGCTCAACGCAAAGATGTTGCGCACGTCGTCCTCGACGACCAGGACGCGCCGGTTCTCGAATGCGGCTTCCCGGTCACGCGCCGCACGCAGCATGCGCTGACGCTCCGGAGGCAGCGCCGATTCCACCTGGTGCAGGAACAGCGTCACTTCGTCGAGGAGCCGCTCCGGAGAGCGTGCGTCCTTGATGATGATCGAGCGCGAGAATCGGCGCAGCCGTTGTTCCTCGCCCCGGCCGAGGCTCCGGCCCGTGTAGATGATCACCGGCGGAAAACCGACTCCCTCGAGTTCACTCATTTTCTCGAGCAGTTCGTAGCCGCTGAGGTCGGGCAGATTGAGATCCAGCACCATGCAGTCGAAGGTATACTGCTGCAGCAATTCCAGCGCGCGGGCCGCGGTGTCTGCCTGCATGATTTCCACGCCTTCGCTCGCGAGCAACTGGCGCACGCTATCTCTCTGCCGTGCGTCGTCCTCCACCACCAGTACCCGGCGGACCCCGGGCGACAGGCGCGCGTCCAGGCGCCGCAGCGCTTCCGCGACGTCTTCGCGATCGACGGGCTTCAACGCGTAACCGACGGCGCCGAGACTCAACGCCTCGTGCGAGTAGTCGGCCACCGACACGACGTGCACGGGAATGTGGCGCGTGTGCGGATCACGCTTGAGTTCGTCCAGTACCGCAAGGCCCGTCCGGTCCGGCAGGTGCATATCGAGCAACACGGCGCTGATCCGATAGTCGCGCGCCGCTTCCAGGCCTTCACGCGCGCTGTGCGCGATGATCGCCTCGAAGTCATGCTCGCGAGCCAGGTCGCGCAGTATGGCGGCAAAGATCGGATCGTCCTCGATCACCAGCAGCACGCGCGCACCCGGGGCGCGCAATCGATCGTCGTCGCTTGCCACGCCGCCGGGTTGTGTCGCCGCATGCTCGTCGGCAGTTCGTGCAGCTGGCGCGCCTTTCGCCGCACGGGTCGATCGCCTCGCAGTCGCCGCATCGACGGCCGGTTGCGGCGGCTTAGCCCGCACCGCAACGTTGAGCGGCTTCGGCACAGCCGCCGGCGCGCCATCGCCTTCCGCGCGTTCAGGCAGTCGTTCCGGCAACCACAGGGTGAAAGTACTGCCGGATCCCGGCTGGCTTTGCACGGTGATCTCGCCGCCCAGGAGGTGCGCCAGGTCGCGCGAGATCGAGAGGCCCAAGCCGGTGCCGCCGTACTTGCGGTGCGTGCTGCCGTCGGCCTGCCGGAATGCTTCGAAAATGGTCGGTTGCTGCTCGGGCGCGATGCCGATGCCGGTATCCCGCAGCACGAAGGCAACCCGCATGCCGTCCGGCGAAGGCGCGGGCGACACCCGCAGGCTGATTTCTCCCGCGGAAGTGAACTTGAACGCGTTGGAGAGCAGGTTGCGCAGGATCTGCAGCACACGCTGGCTGTCGGTTTCCAGGCGGGCCGGCGTTCCCGGCGCCATCTCGACCTCGAAACGCAGTCCCTTGCCGCGCGCCAGTTCGGCGAAGCCTTCCTGCACGCTGTGCAGCAGCCGGTCCAGCGGCACGTTCTCGCGCCGGATTTCCATCTTGCCCGCCTCGATCTTCGACAGATCGAGGATGTCGTTGATCAATGCAAGCAGGTCATTGCCCGACGAGTGAATCGTCTGCGCGAAACGCACTTGTTCCTCGGTGAGGTTCCCTGCGTTGTTGTCGGCGAGCAACTTGGCGAGGATCAGCGAGGAGTTGAGGGGCGTGCGCAGCTCGTGGCTCATGTTCGCCACGAACTCGGACTTGTAGTCGTTGGCGCGCTGCAGCTCCTCGCTGCGCAGGCGCAACTCCGCTTCGCCGCGTGCCAGCTGGTCGGCGTGTTCCTCTAGCGCGCGGGTCTGTTCTTCGAGCTCCGAGTTGGTCTGCTCGAGTTCCGTCTGCTGCAGTTCGAGCCTCACCTGTGAGGCCTTGAGCGCGTCGCTCTGCCCCTGCAGTTCCTCGTTCGCAACGCGCAGTTCCTCCTGTTGCGCCTGCAGTTCTTCCGATTGCCGCTGGGTTTCCTCCAGCAGTTCCTCGAGCCGCGAGCGGTCGATCGAGGAATTGACGGCAGTTCCGAGCGTGGACCGGCTGCGCTCCAGCATTTCGGACTGTGCCGCATTGGCCGGCCTGGCGAGGGCGAGCTCCAGCACGGCGTTCACGCGACCGTTGTAGGCCACCGGAACGAGCACCACGCGCCGAGGCAAAGACGACACGAGGCCGGACTCGAGCCGCAGGTGTTCGGCCGGCGCTTCTACTTCCATGATGCGATCGGCGCGCGCGGACTCGCCCACCAGTCCCGTTCCCAGCTGGAACGTGCCCGGCGCGTCGCTCGCAAGGCCGAAACCCGCAACGCGCCGCAACAGGTTGCCGCGTTCGAGGACGTAGAAGGCTCCTGCCGGAGCCTGCACCTGCAGGGTCATGAAGCGCAGCACCTGCTCGCCCAGTGCTTCCAGGCGCTGCTCGCCCTGCAGCACGGCGGCCAGTGCGGCCTGCCCCGCCCGCAGCCAGCTTTCGATCTCCTTGCGCCGTACTTCGCGCGCGGCCAGCGCACCGGCCAGCGCGACCAGGCCCAGCAACACGGTGAGACCGCCGAGCACGGTGAAAAAGGAGCCGCGCCGCGTTCCCTCCATCGCTACATACCGGTCCGCCAGCCTCGCCTGTTCGCGGTCGAGCATCGTGGCTCCCAGCTCGCGGATCTCGTCCATCAGCTCCTTGCCGCGATCGCTGTTCACGAGCTCGAGCACGTCGCGCGTCTCGTCCGCACGACGCAACTCGATCGCCTGGTGCAATTCCACCAACTTTTCCGCCACGAGCAGGCGCAGGCTATTGCTGCGCTGCAGCTGGTCCGGGTTGTCGCCCAGCAGGGCCGAAAGGCCATCGATCTCCGCCAGTACCTCGCTGCGCGCCCCGACGTAGGGTTCGAGATACTCCTCCCGGCCTGTCAGCAGATACCCACGCTGTCCGGTCTCCGCGTCTTTCACGCTGGAGAGCACCCGATTGATGGCGGATACCACTTCCATCGTGTGCAGCGTGTTCTGGCGATCCTCGTACTGCTCTCGCAGGGCGTCGACCGACAGCGCGGCAAGCAGCAGGATCGACACGATCGCGGCGGCAAGACCCAGCATGAGGCGTCGCGGAAGCCGCAGGTTGAGTCGTACGGTGTCGGCGGAGTTGCCGGAGCCGGCGAAGCCGGCAGGTGGATTGGTGGCCATACGAACTCTGCTCAGGGGGACTTTCCTGTACCACATTTGCCGGCCAGGGTGAATATCGGAGAGCACGCTGAAAGCCCACGATACGCGGTGACCGCTCCGACAACACGGCCAATCCCTGCTCGTGTAGCTACAATTCCGGTATCGAATCTCGACTGAATTTCGACTGAAAAGGAGGTCCTGTATGGAATCACAGGAATTGCATCGACTATGCCGCAATCCTGCTCGATCCCGACGGCAACAATATCGAGGCCGTCTTTCACGGGAAGGCAAGCCGAAGTGCCCGTTCGGTGAAGATCGTTTTCCAGGTTTGCGCGCGCCCGCGAGGCGCTCCAACGTCAATCGTGGAAGTGCGTGTCGATGACGTCCTTGCCCGAGAACAGGTGGTCGGTCAATCGGGCGTGCAGCGGGCTCGAGCGCGGGATGTGCGCGAGCAGGTATTGCATCTGGTCGGCGAGCACACGTCGGCCCTTGAGATAAATGTACTCCGCGTAGGTCGGCGTGAACGGCACCGCGATCAGCTGCATGTGCGCCTGTTCCGGCGTTCGCCCGCCCTTGCAATTGTTGCAGCGTCGGCAGGCGGTCGCCACGTTGTTCCAGGCGTCCGTGCCGCCCTGCGACATCGGCGTGATGTGGTCGCGCGTCAGGTCCCGCGTCGGAAAACGCATCGCGCAGTACAGGCAGATGTTCGCATCGCGCTTGAACAAGGTGCGATTGTTGAGCGGTGGAACGTACTTGTCGCGGTTCTTCGAAAGGCTCTGGCTGGTGCCGTGCGTGGCGATGATCGAATTCACGTCGACCTTGCTGCGGTGCCCGTCACAGGCGCTGAAACCGCCGAAGACGGTGTACAGGCGGGTGCCGCAATCGTAGGCGACCTGCTCGGCATGGTAGAGACGTACCGCTTCCCGGTAGTCGATCCACTCCAGTGGCATACCGGCAACGTCAGTGCGCAGCACCTGTTGCGCAATATCCGAAGCCATTCCAGCGAGCATACGCACACCCCGATTTCGCCGTGCACAGCCTGCAACAATTGTGTTGCAAACCGCCGAAACAAAGTGTGCCCTAGTCCTTAAAAAAAGCAACAGCGGGAAAGGCTTATGTCGTGATTGAAATCCGGTACCGCAGGAGCGGTCGCGGGCATGGCGCGCTCCAACGGACGCGATGTTGGAGCGCCTCATAGGCGCGACCTGGCGCTCCTACAAGGCTTTCAGCACCGCGTCGAGAGTTTCCTTCGCATCGCCGAACAGCATGCGAGTGTTTTCCTTGAAGAACAGCGGGTTCTCGACGCCGGCGTAACCGGTCGCCATGCTGCGTTTCAGGACGATGGTCGTCCCGCCTTTCCAGCACTTCCAGCACCGGCATGCCGGCGATCGGACTGTCCGGCTCTTCCAGTGCTGAGGGATTGACGATGTCGTTTGCGCCGATGACGACCGACACGTCGACGTCCGGGAACTCGTCGTTGATTTCGTCCATCTCGAAGACGATGTCGTAGGGAACTCTTGCCTCGGCGAGCAGCACATTCATGTGCCCGGGCATGCGGCCGGCGACCGGGTGGATGCGCGAAGCGCACGTTGATGCCCTTCTCGCGCAGTGTTTTCGTGATCTCGTTCACGACGTGCTGCGCCTGGGCGACGGCCATGCCGTAGCCGGGGATGATCATGACTTCCCTGGCATTGACGAGCAGCGACGCGGCCTCGTGCGCGTCGATCGGCACGACCTCGCCCTGCTCCTCGTCGCCCGCGGCCGCCGACGTGCCGCCGCCGGTGCCGAAGCCGCCCGCAATGACGCTCAGGAACCTGCGGTTCATCGCGCGGCACATGATGTAGCAGAGGATCGCGCCGCTCGAACCGACGAGGGCGCCCGTGACGATCAGCAGGTCGTTGGACAGCATGAATCCCGTCGCGGACGCCGCCCAGCCCGAGTAGCTGTTCAGCATCGACACGACGACCGGCATGTCGGCGCCGCCGATCGCCATCACCATGTGCACGCCGAAGACCAGCGCGACGATCGTCATCAGCATCAACGCGCCCATGCCGCCGCCCGCCGCGGACCGGTCCACGAACAGGACCGCGAACCAGATCGCGGCGACGAGCAGACCGAGATTCAGCCAGTGCCGCGCCGGCAGCAGCAGCGGCTTGCCGCCGATGCGGCCGTTGAGTTTGCCGAAGGCGATGACGGAGCCCGAGAAGGTCACGGCGCCGATCAGGATGCCGAGATAGGTCTCGACGTCGTGGATGGTTTGTTCGGCGCCCGCGAAGTGCGTCGCCGGGTCCATGAAGTTGGCGAAGCCGACGAGCGACGGCCGCGAGGCCGACGAGGCTGTGCAGGATGGCGACGAGCTCGGGCATCTGCGTCATCTGCACGCGCCTGCGAGGCCACGATGCCGATGCTGCCGCCGACGAGCAACGCCACGATCAGGAGTCCGTAGTGCTGCGTGACGACGCCGAGGATGGTCGCGCCGAGCGCGATCGCCATGCCCGTGATGCCGTACCAGTTGCCGCGCCGCGCGGTCTCCTGGTGCGTGAGGCCGCCGAGCGCGAGGATGAAGAGTATCGTCGCCGCGATGTAGGAGACCGTGACGATGCCTGGACTCAACATGACGGCCTTACCTGCGGAACATTTCGAGCATGCGCCGCGTGACGGCGAAGCCGCCTGCGATGTTGATGCTCGTGATGAGTATGGTCAGCGCGGCGATCCACATGATCAGCGCACTCGGGCTGCTGATCTGCAGGAGCGCACCGATGACGATGATGCTGCAGATCGCATTGGTGACGCTCATGAGGGGCGTGTGCAGCGACGGGGTCACGTTCCAGATCACCATGTAGCCGACGAAACAGGCGAGCACGAACACCGTGAAGTGCGCCATGAACGAGGGTGGCGCGACGGCGCCGAGGCCGAACAGCGCCAGGCCGCCGGCGGCCAGCACGGCGAGCGGCCCGAAGGGCGAAGGCTTCTTCGCCGCAGGCAGCGGCGCCGGCGCGGCCGCCGCTTTTTCGGCGCGGCGGACAGCTTCGGCGCGGGCGGCGGCCAGGTCGATCGCGCCGTCCTTGCACGACCGTGGCGCCGCGGATGACCTCGTCGTCCATGTCGACGACCGCGTTGCCGTCTTTGGCCGGCGTCAGGTCGGTCAGCAGGTGGCGCAGGTTCGTGGCGTAGAGCTGGCTCGCCTGCGCGGCGAGCCGGCTCGGCAGGTCCGTGTAGCCGATGATGGTGACGCCATGCTCGACCACTACCCGGTCCTTTTGCGTCAGTTCGCAGTTGCCGCCCTGCTCGGCGGCCAGGTCGACGATGACGCTGCCGTTCTTCATCGAGCGCGACCATGTCGGCGGTGATGAGCTTCGGCGCCGGTTTACCCGGAATCAGCGCGGTCGTGATGATGATGTCGACGTCCTTCGCCTGCTCGGCGAACAACGCCATCTCCGCGCGTGATGAACTCCTCGCTCATGACCTTCGCATAGCCGCCCTCGCCGGATCCGTCCTCGTCGGCTGAAATCGAGCATCAGGAACTCGGCGTCCATGCTCTCGACCTGCTCGTTCGACTTCCGGGCGCGTGTCGAAAGCGCGCACGATGGCGCCCATGCTCTTCGCCGCACCGATCGCGGCGAGGCCGGCGACGCCCGCGCCGATCACCAGCACCTTGGCCGGCGGCATCTTGCCCGCGGCCGTGATCTGGCCGGTGAAGAAGCGGCCGAAGTGCTGCGCGGCCTCGATGACGGCGCGATAGCCGGCGATGTTCGCCATCGAACTCAGCGCATCGACTTTCTGTGCGCGCGAGATACGCGGCACGCTGTCCATCGCCATGACCGTGGCGCCGGTCTTCGTCAGCCTCGCGAGCAGCGCCGGATTCTGTGCCGGCCACAGGAAGGAAATGAGTACCTGGTTCGCGCGCAGGCCGCCGGCTTCGCCGCTTTCCGGTGCGCGGACCTTGAGGATGATGTCGGAATCCGCCCAGATCTCGCGGGCACTGACTACTTCGCAGCCCGCTGCCCGGTAGACCTCGTCGGTGTAGCTCGCGGTCTCGCCTGCGCCGGATTCGACCGCCACGGCATAGCCCAGTTTCTGCAGTTCCTTCGCAACGTCCGGCGTTGTCGCGACGCGCTTTTCACCGGGATAAATCTCTCTTGGTACACCGATCTTCATTCCTGCCCCTCCGGCACAAGGGGCGTACTCTATCCAAATTGCGTCGCTTGCGCATGGCGTCGGAGAGAGCGCAGGCCGCGCTGTTGGAGCGCCTCATGGGCGCGACCCGAACTGTTGGAGCGCCCCATGGGCGCGACCCGAACTGTTGGAGCGCGCCATGCGCGCGACCCGAACTGTTGGAGCGCGCCATGGGCGCGACCCGAACTGTTGGAGCGCCCCATGGGCGCGACCCGAACTGTTGGAGCGCCCCATGGGCGCGACCCGAACTGTTGGAGCGCGCCATGCGCGCGACTCGTCGCGCCTATGAGGCGCTCCAACACCCGCTTGACTCCGTGCCGCGGTAATCTAACGTGCCCCTGACGCCGTTCCGCAACCCGCGCACCGCCATTGACCTCCGAGCCGATCCTCAAAGTAGCCATCGCGGTACCTCTGTCGCGGCTCTTTGATTACCTGCCACCGAAGAACGGCCCGCTACCGGCGATCGGTGCGCGAGTGCGGGTCGCCTTCGGCAAGCGCCGGGTCACCGGGCTGGTGCTCGGGCTGGCGGCGGAGTCCGGCATCGAGCGCAGCCGGCTGAAACGCTGCGAGGCACTGCTCGACGAATCCCCGCTGGTCGACGAGGAACTGCTCTGGCTCCTGCGCTTCACGAGCGACTACTACCACCATCCGCTCGGCGAAGTGGTGGCGGCGGCGCTGCCCGCGCTCCTGCGGCAGGGCCACGCCTTGTACCCGGTGCGCGATTGTCTTGCGGCGACGGCTGCCGGCGCCGCGGCGGACCGCGATGCACTCGCCCGGCGCGCGCCGCAGCAGGCGGCCTTGCTCGAACTCCTCTGCGACGCGGGCAATGCCGGACTCGATGCCACGGCACTCGACGAAATCCGGCCGAACTGGCGGCGGGCGGCGGTGGCGCTCATCGGGAAGGGCCTCGCGCTCCGCTTCGAAGCCCGCGCGGACGAGAGCGAACGCGCCGTCGCTACGGACCCCGCGCCGGCGCCGGACCTGACTGAAGCCCAGCGGGCGGCGCTCGCGGCAATTCGCGCTTGCGACGGTTACGGCGCGTTCCTGCTCGACGGCGTTACGGGTAGCGGCAAGACCGAGGTGTATCTCCGGCTCATCGCGGAAGTCATTGCCAGGGGCCGACAGGCCTTGGTGCTGGTACCTGAAATCGGCCTGACGCCGCAGCTCGTCGGCCGCTTTCGCGCGCGGCTCGGCATCGAGCCGGCGCTGCTGCATTCCGGATTGACGGACGGCGAACGGCTCGCCGCCTGGCGCCGTGCCCGTGCGGGCGATGTCCCGCTCGTGGTCGGCACGCGCTCCGCCGTGTTCACGCCGCTCGCAGCACCCGGCCTGATCGTCGTCGACGAGGAACACGACCCGTCCTTCAAGCAACAGGAAGGCCTGCGCTACTCCGCGAGAGACCTCGCCATCGCGCGCGCCAGCCGCGCCGGCATACCCGTCGTGCTCGGTTCCGCGACGCCGACTCTCGAGATGCAGAAACATTGTCTCGACGACAATTACACGCGGCTCCGGCTGCCCGAACGGGCGGGCGGCGCCGAAACGCCCGCGATGCGCATCGTCGACACCAGCCGCTATCCGGCGGACGAGGGCCTGAGCGAGCCGGTGCGCGCCGCGATCGAGCGGCAGCTGGCGGACGGCGGCCAGGTGCTGTTGTTCCTGAACCGGCGCGGCTTCGCGCCGACGCTCATCTGCACGGCCTGCGGCCATGTCGCCGGCTGCCGGCGTTGCGATGCACGGCTCACCGTGCACGCCGCAGCTGGCGAACTGCGTTGCCATCACTGCGGCGCGAACCGGCCGCTCGACGCCGCCTGCGAGGAATGCGCCGCGCCCGTCCGGCCGCTCGGCGCCGGCACGGAACGCCTCGAGGACGCGCTTGCGCACACGTTCCCGGGCCGCAAGGTCACGCGCATCGACAGTGACAGCACGGCACGGAAGGGCGCGATGGACGAAGCGCTCGCCGCTGCGACCGCCGGCACCGCCGAAATCCTGGTCGGCACGCAAATGCTGTCGAAGGGCCATCATTTCCCAGGACTCACGCTGGTCGCGGTCGTCAACGCGGACCAGGGGCTGTTCGGCACCGACTTCCGCAGCGACGAGCGGCTCGCGCAATCCATCGTGCAGGTGGCTGGCCGCGCCGGCCGCGAACAAATGCGCGGCGAGGTCCTGATCCAGACCGCGTTCCCGAACCACCCGTTCTGGCGGCGCCTGATCGCGCAAGGCTATGCGGGTGTCTCGGCCGAAGCCCTGGCCGAGCGCGCCGCGACGCGCTGGCCGCCGTATTCGTGGCTTGCGCTGCTCAGGGCCTCGGCGCACCGGCATGGCGATGCGCACGAATTTCTCGAAGCGGCCCGGCTTCACGCACAACGGGCCGGCGGCCGCGATGTGCGCGTGCTCGGACCGGTCGACGCGGCGATGGCACGCAAAGCCGGCCGCTACCGGGCCCGGCTCCTGCTGCAGAGCGAGCAGCGACAGGCGCTGCACGCGCTGCTGCGCGAACTCAGACCGCTGCTCGAAGGCCTGCCGGCGGCCCGCAAGGTACGCTGGTCCGTGGACGTCGACCCCCTCGACCTCTATTAGGGTGGCTTTACATTAATTGAAAGACTCGGGTGGGTGTCACCTTGGCAGTCGCCCATGACGCGGCAATTCCCGTAGAATCGCCGCTCGCCGACGGCGCCGTACCTGTTTCCCGATCCCCGCAACCCATGAAGACCCTCGTAGCCAGACTCGTTTCCGACGCGCTCGCGTCCGACCCCCGCCTTGCGAAGGCTGCCGCCGAGCTCGACGTGGCGGCCAGCATCGAGCGCACGCGCGACGCGACCCACGGCGACTTTGCCTCGAACGTCGCGATGCGGCTTGCGAAGCCCTTGCGCCGCAATCCGCGGGAGCTGGCCGATTCCATCGTCGCCGTACTGGCCGATCACGCATCCGTTGCCAAGGTGGACATCGCCGGCCCCGGCTTTATCAACTTCCACCTGAGCCCGGCGGCATTCCACGCAGAAATCGCGACGATCCTCGAACGGCAAACGGACTACGGCCGCCAGCCCGCGCGCGCGCACCCGAAAGTCCTGCTCGAATTCGTGTCCGCGAACCCGACCGGCCCGCTGCACGTCGGGCACGGGCGGCACGCCGCCTACGGCGCCACTGTGGGCAACCTGCTCGAGGCCGCAGGCTACCCGGTGCGGCGCGAGTACTACGTGAACGACGCCGGCCGGCAGATGGACATCCTCGGCACGAGCGTGTGGCTCCGGCGCATCGAAAGCGCCGGCATCGCCGTCCCGTTCCCGCAAGGCGGTTACCGCGGCGCCTACATTCGCGACATCGCCGCCGCGATCGACATGCACGGCGTCCCTGACGTAACTGCGGCCGACGTGAATGCCGGACTGCCCGCGGACGCACCCGCCGGCAACAAGGAGGAATACGTCGAAGCCATCATCGCCAGGGCGAAGTCCCTGCTCGGCGAAGACGGCTTCGACCGCGTTCGCCAGCAGGCGCTCGACCCCATCCTCGACGACATCAAGGACGACCTGGCCGAATTCGGCGTCGTCTACGACAACTGGTACTCGGAGCAGAGCCTCACGAGGGCGGGCCGCATCGACGACGCGCTCGATGTCCTGCGCGCGCGCGGCATCCTGTACGAAAAGGACGGCGCCACCTGGTTTCCGTCGACGCGCTTCGGCGACGAGAAGGACCGCGTCGTCATCCGCGAGAACGGCATCAAGACCTACTTCGCATCGGACATCGCTTACCACTTCGACAAGCGCGAGCGCGGCTTCGAGCGTTTGATCGACATCCTGGGCGCCGACCACCACGGCTACGTCACGCGGGTGCGCGCGGGCCTCGCGGCCATGGGCTACGAAGCCTCGGACCTCGAGGTCGAGCTGGTGCAGTTCGTGACGCTGTATCGAAGCGGCCAGAAGATGCAGATGTCGACGAGGAGCGGCGAGTTCGACACTCTGCGCGACCTGCGTAACGAGGTCGGCAACGACGCCGCGCGCTTCTATTACGTGTCGCGCTCGAACGACCAGCATCTCGATTTCGACCTGGACGTCGCGAAGTCGCAGTCGAATGACAATCCGGTGTTCTACATCCAGTACGCGCACGCACGTATCGCGAGCGTATTCCGGCAGCTCGCCGAGAAAGGCCTTCGCTCAGACCGCGCTAACGGGCTCGTCAAGCTTGCGGCGCTCACAGAACCGCAGGTGCGGCCACTGATGACCTCGCTCAGCCGTTATCCCGAAGTGCTCGAGCTCGCCGCCGAGAACCGCGCGCCGCAGCATCTCGTGCATTTCCTGCGCGAGCTGGCGAACGATTTCCACAGCTGGTACAACGCCGAGGTGTTTCTCGTCGACGACGCCGATCTGCGCGATGCGCGCCTCGCCCTGTGCGACGCGACGCGGATCGTCATCGCGAACGGCCTCGCGATCATCGGCGTGTCCGCGCCGGAATCCATGTAGTGCCGCAGCACCGTCGCAGGAGCCGGCGTTCCACGAGAGCGGGCGATTATCCCGGCTGGGCTTACGGCCTGTTTGGCCTGGCGATCGGTTTGTCCGTCGCGGCGGCGGTCTGGTTCAGCGACCGGCGTGCGGCACCCGACACGAGCGCGGCTGCCCGCGAGCCGGCGAGCATGGAAAGCCCTCTCGACGACAACGGCGAGGCGGTCGCTGCGGCAACCGACGAGCCGGCTGCGGTTGGCGAGGAACCGAAGAAGAGCCGCTTCGATTTCTACGAAATGCTCCCGGCCTTCGAGGTCGAGGTAACCGAGGAGGAAGCGAGCCCGGCACCCGGCACGCCGGAACCGCAGGCCGTCGTCGAACCGGGCGTGTACGTCCTGCAAGCCGGATCCTTCACGCGCTATGCCGATGCGGATCGCCGGCGCGCCGAGCTGGCACTGCAGGGCATCGAGTCGAACATCCAGAAAGTGACGATCGGCGACAAGACCTATCACCGCGTGAACGTCGGCCCGACCGACGACCTCGACGAGCTGAACCTGCTGCGCAGCCGTTTGCGCGCCGCCCAGATCGACGTGCTGCGCATCCGCATGAGCGACTGACGTGATATGTCCGAACAAGGCAGCCGGGCGAGGAGGACTCTTCGACCGAAGTAAAGCGCAGGCGAGCGACAGCGAGCCGAGCCATGAGGGAGAAGAGCCTCGGAGCGCGGCTGCCTTACCCCTACTTACCCTTATCGTCGCGGGCATCGCCATCGCTCAGGAACCCGTCATCGACGAAGCGCCGACGCTCACGGTCGCGGCCGTCGGCGACATGATGCTCGGCACGGAGTACCCGGACGATCGCCTGCCCGCAGACGACGCCGCCGGCTACCTGGCGGCCGTGAGACCCTGGCTCGAATCCGCCGACATCGCCATCGGCAACCTCGAGGGCGTGCTGGCCGATGGCGGCGAACCCGGCAAGAAATGCTCGAACCCGGCTGCGTGCTACCGCTTCCGCATGCCGACGCGCTATGCGCAGCGTTTCGTCGACGCGGGCTTCGACGTGCTGAGCGTGGCCAACAACCACGCGCGCGATTTCGGCGAGGAAGGCCGCACGACGACCCTGCGCACGCTCGCCGCCGCGGGCATTCTCGCCAGCGGCCGGGTCGGTACGTACTCGACACTCGAGTCGCAAGGCATGCGCGTCGCCGTCATCAACTACGCGGTGACGAAGAATTCCAACATGCTGCTCGACTACCTGTTCGCCGAGCGCACGATCACGGAACTCGCGGCGAATCACGACATCGTCATCGTAACCTTTCACGGTGGCGCGGAAGGCGCGCAATACACGAACGTGACCTTCGGCGAGGAGGAGTATTTCGGCGAGCCGCGCGGCGACGTCGTGCGCTTCGCCCGCCTGGCCGTGGACGCCGGCGCGGACCTCGTGCTGGGTCACGGGCCGCACGTCGTGCGCGCGATGGAACGCTACAACGATCGGCTGATCGCCTATAGCCTCGGCAACTTCGCGACCCATACCGGCATCGGCATCGACGGCATCAAGGGTGTTGCGCCGATCCTGCGCGCACGGCTCGACCGTGATGGACGATTCCTCGACGGCGAGATCGTGGCCACGGTGCAGCGCCGCCCCGATGGCGTGCAGCCCGATCGCAGCGGTCGCGCGCGCTACCTGATCGAGACGCTCAGCAAGGACGACTTCGGCGCGCCGGGACTCGAGTTCCGGGCCGACGGGAGCCTGCTGCCCGCCGAGCGGCCGATGGTCGAACGCCGCAGGGATTTCGGGCCGGACGACGACCCCGGCGAGAACGGCCCGAAGCCCTGCGACGAGGGCTGGTTCTGGCTGGTCGACTCGACCGTCAAGCAGCCGGACGAAGCCGCCATCGGTCCCGAACCGGGCACGCCGGCCTGGCAGGAAGTGGTGATGCAGCGGCTGGGCGTCACGAATGCAGCTACCGAACCCGCCGACCCGTTGTGGTGCGAGATGATCGACCGGCGCGTGTTCGGCGACGCGAACTGAGCGGCCGCCAGCCGGAGAAGAGCCTCGGAGCGCGGCTGCCTTGTTGGAGCGCCCCATGGGCGCGATCCCGTCGCGCCCATGGGGCGCTCCAACGCGCGCTCCTACACGGAATCGCGCAGGCGATACCCGACGCCCTGCTCGGTGACGATGTAGCGCGGGTCCGCGGGATCGTCCTCGAGTTTCTGGCGGAGCCCGCTCACGAGCACCCGCAGGTGGTGCGTCTCGCGCACGAAATCCGGGCCCCACAGCGCCGTCAGCAATTGCTGGTGCGTCAACACGCTGCCGGCGCCGCGTGCCAGCAGGCGCAGGAGCTCGTACTCCTTGCGCGTCAGGTGCACGGCCGTCCCATCGAGGCTGACCGCGCGCCGGGCCAGGTCGATGCAGAGCCCCGCCCGTTCGTACACGGCCCTGTCCGTCCGTTCGGGTTCGCGCGAGCGCAGCAACACGCGCACGCGTGCCATCAGTTCGGAAATGCCCGCCGGCTTGGTCACGTAATCGTTCGCACCCGCATCGAGCGCCCGGACTTTCTCTTTCTCGTCGTCGCGCACCGAGAGCACGAGGATCGGCATGCGGGACCACTCGCGCAGCCGCCGGATGATTTCCTGCCCGTCCATGTCGGGCAGGCCGAGGTCGAGCACGACGAGCTGCGGACGATGTTCGCCGGCGAGCGTGAGACCTTCGCTGCCGAGGCGCGCTTCCAGTACCGACATGCCGTGCGCTTCCAGGGAAATCTTGAGGAAGCGCCGGATGTGCGCTTCGTCCTCGATGACGAGGATGACCGGGCGTTCCGGATCAGTCATGGCCGGCCGCCGCGGTGGGCACGCCCTGCTGCGGAAGGCGCAGGCGCAGGATCGCGCCCGTGCCGCCGGACGCACATTGCGCGGTCACGTCGCCGCCGTGCGCGCGAGCGATGCCGCGGCAAATCGACAGGCCGAGGCCCGTGCCGCTCCTGCGGTCGCGATCGTGCACCCGGTAGAACGCATCGAATACGCGCTCGAGGTCCGCTTCCGGAATGCCCGGACCCGTATCGGCGATTTCGATACGGATTTCGCCGTCGCCAGCACTCGCCGTCACGTCTATGCAGCTGCCGGGCGGGGCATGCCGGGCCGCGTTGTCGAGCAGGTTGACCAGCACCTGTTCGATGAGATCGCCGTGCACGTACAGAAGCTGCGCGTCCTTCGCAATCTCGGAGCGCACGCGCAGGTCTTCGCCGAGCCGAAGGCGCCGTACCGCAGCTGCCAGCAGGTCGCGCAGGTCCTCCCAGTCGCGCTGCAGTTCCAGCGGACCGTAGGCGAGGCGCGTCATGTCGAGGAGGTTCTGTATGTAGCGGTCGAGCCGGTGGGTCTCGTCGAGCACGGATTGCAGGAGCGCGGACTTGTCCCCCGCATTCAGCGTGGATTCGTATTCCTTGAGGCTCGACGCTGCGCCGACGATCGAGGAGAGGGGGGTGCGCAGGTCGTGCGACACCGAGGACAGGAGCGAGGCGCGCAGTTCTTCCCGCTCCGTATTCAGGTTCGCCGTCTCGAGCTCCGACACCAGCACGATGCGCTCCAGCACCACCGCCGCCTGTTCGACAATGGCCTGCACGTACTCGTCCTCCTCGGGACCGGGATTCGCGCTGTCCACGGTCACAAAGCCCGCGTTGCCGCGCGCATCGCCGAGCGGCCAGCGGCTCGTGCCCTCGCCGCTCTCGTCCTGCCGAGCCTCCGCTGCTTCGCCGCGGGAACCGTCGCTGCTCGCCATCGCGGCCGGCGCAGCGGCGGTCGCTTCGAGCCGGGCGCTTGCACGAGCTCCGAAATGGCTGGCGAGATGTCCGGTCAATGCGCGCAGCACGTCCTCCCGCGAGGCAGCCGCGGCGGCGTTGCGCGTGAAATCCTGGAGCCCGGCGATCCGGCTCAGGGCCGCCTCGCGAATCCGGCTCGCCTCGCGCATGCGCGCGGCGAGATTGCCGGAGATCGACGCCACGACGAGAAAGAAGACCAGCGTGGCGACGTCGCCCGTCTCGCCGACGGACAGCGTGTAATACGGCGGCGTGAAAAAGAAGTTGTAGGCGAAGAAGCTCAACAGGCATGCATAGATGCTTGGCCACACGCCGTAACGAACCGCGATGATCAGTACGCCGGTCAGGAACAGCAGGGAGTTGTTCGCATGCGGCAGGCGCTGCAGGACCGGCGCGATCGCGGAGGCGACGGCAACGACGGCCGTGGCCGCGACGTATGGCCGTGCCCGGTCCCATGCACGGGCGCGCCGGCGCGGCGGTGCCGGCTCCTGTTCCTGCGTCCCCGGGTCCATACACGTCCTGATTCGTTGTGCGGCGTGGCGCACAGTATTGCGCAAGACAGGAGCGCCCGAAAGACGTCAAGAAAACGTCAGTTTTCTTCGAAGTCTTTAGGTGTGCTGCGACGCCGGCAGCTGCAGAATGCCGCCCCGCACGTTGCACGTGCGCGCCCTTTACCCTCATGCGTCACGTCGTCTTCAAGGTCATCGGATTTCTGCTCGTCGTCTGCGGGCTCGCGATGTTGCCCCCCGCACTCGTGGCGACGATCTACGACGACGGTCAGTTGTACCGGTTCCTTTTCATGGCGCTCTGTGGCGTCGTTGCGGGCGCGCTGTGCCTGGCCACGCGTACACCCGAAGAGCGTCTGGTGCGCACGCGCGGCGGCTTCATGATCGTCACCGTCGCGTGGTTCACGCTCAGCCTGCTCGGCGCCGTGCCATTTATGTGGATAGGCGGCATGGACTTCGCGTCCGCGGTGTTCGAGGCCGCCTCCGGGTTCACGACCACCGGCTCGACGTCCCTGGTCGGGCTCGACAATCTGCCGAAGTCGCTCCTGTTTTTTCGCCAGGAGATCCAGTGGATGGGCGGCATCGGCGTCGTCGTCGCGGCGATCGCGCTCCTGCCGATGCTCGGCATCGGTGGCATGCAGCTGATGCGTGCCGAAACGACCGGCCCGGCGAAGAGCGACAAGCTCAGGCCGCGGGTCATGCACACCGCACAGGCGCTCTGGCGCCTGTACCTGCTCCTGACCGCCGGCTGCGCCGTTGCCTACTGGCTTGCCGGCATGCCGCTGTTCGATTCGATCGCGCACAGCCTGTCGACGGTTTCGACGGGCGGCTTTGCGATCTACGACGCCAGCTTCGCGTATTACGACAGCCCGGCGATCGAGACCGTGGCGATCGTCTTCATGCTGCTCGGCGCAATCAATTTCGCCGTGCACTTCCGCGCCTACACGGCGTTGTCGCTGCGTCCGTACACCGCCAATTCGGAAGTGCGGGCCTTCATCGCAATTGTCGTCTTGCTTACGCTGTTTACCGCGCTGGTACTGGTGACTGATGGTGACTGGGCGCCGATGCACGCCCTGCGCTACTCCGCGTTCGAAGTGGTCACCGTGATCACCTCCACTGGATTCGGGATAAGCGACTTCTCGGTTTGGCCGTCGCTGTTGCCGGTATTGCTCATCTTTGTGTCATTCATCGGCGGCTGCGCCGGCTCCACCGCGGGCGGCCTCAAGGTCATACGCCTGATGATCATGAGCCGACAGGCGGTCATCGAGGTGACGCGGCTGATCCACCCGCGCATGGTCCAGCCGCTGCGCATCGGCAAGGACATCATCGACGACGGCGTGGTGCGCGCCGTGTGGGCCTTCTTCACGGTCTATGCGTTCGTGTTCGTGATCCTGATGCTGACACTGATGTATCTCGGCCTCGACGAGATGTCGGCGTTCTCAGCAATCGCCACCTGCATCAACAACCTCGGCCCCGGTCTCGGCGTAGTCGCGGCCAATTTCGCGAGCGTCAGCGCCCCGGTGAAACTGGTGTGCGCATTCGCCTGCATACTGGGCCGCCTGGAAGTATTGACGATCTTCGTGCTATTTACGCCGACCTATTGGCGCGCCTGAACCCGGTCGAAGATACGCGACGTCGCGCCTGTTGGAGCGCCCCATGGGCGCGACATTGGGGCGCTCCAACGGCTGGTGATGGCGCCGCCTTCGGACTAGGATCGAATCCACATTCATTCGGCGATTCGAGGAGCTGGGTGTGAGCGTCCGCTACGTCATAACTCGCGAGGAAATCGAAACCTTCGACGGTGTCGACAAGACACATTTCCTCAATCCCGGCGCGCGCCGGCTGAACAAGTCGCTCGGCGACCTTGTCGGCCTCAAGAACCTCGGCTTTCACCTGATCGAAGTGCAGCCCGGACATGCATCGACGGAACTGCACGTGCACTGGTGGGAGGACGAGTGCGTGTACGTGCTCGAAGGCGAGGCACGGGCCATGCTCGGCGACGAAGTGCACACGGTGCGGGCCGGCGATTTCATCGGCTATCCGGCCGGCGGGCCGCCGCACACTCTCGAAAACACCGGCCCGGGGGTGCTGCGCTGCCTGGTGGCCGGGGCGCGGCTCGGTCACGATGTTGTCGACTATCCGCGGGTGCGCAAGCGCCTCTATGTCAATGCGGGCCACCCGTGGAATGTCGTCGACTTCGACGCGATCGTCGAACCGAACGCAGCCGGCAAGAAGTAGGAGGTCGCATGCAACAGCAGATTTCGGTCATCACTCTCGGCGTGCGCGACATCCGCGCGACAACGTGGCCGTATTGCTGGACAGGCTCGGCGCGCATGGCGGCACTTTGCTGCGTCCCGCGGACGAGCCGCCTTACGGCGGCCTGCGCGGTTATGTCGCCGATCCCGACGATCACACCTGGGAGATTGCCTGGAACCCGGCGTGGGCGATCGACGAGCAGGGACGGGTTACCTTCGGCACCTAGTCGCGAATTGTGGTGACAGTTACCCCAATTCAAGCCGAATTAGGGTAACTGTCACCCCAATTGCTAGCGTGGTTGCGGCTACTGGATCGCCGGGCAGCCCGCGACGGGCGTGAGGAAACCGCCGTAGGGCCACTCGTCGTAGTGGCTGCCTGCGACGAGGTACCGGTCGGCATCCTCGGCGACGAACTCGTAGTAGCTGCGTGCCCAGGTCAGGCACAGATTTTTCTCTTCGCTCCAGCTCTCGCAGTTGGCGGCGCCGATGCGGCCCTCCGGGCAGCGGAACTCCGGATACGCCGCCTGGCACACGGCCTCGAGCTCGTCGCGGAAGCGCAGGTTGCACGTCTGCTTTTCAGCGACCACGCCCGCGTAGGTCGGACCCTCCGTCGGGCACCACTGGTGATAACACTCGTCGTGGCGATTGCACGGCAGCGGGACCGGGCGCGGCTGGCCGTAGGCCGTGAATGCGCCTTCCGCCGACCCCGGGCTTTCGTCCCTGCCGAAGACGGTGGGCGTGCGGCCCAGCGTGCCCTCTGTCGGGTTGTTACGCGTGGCGCCGAACTCGGCGGGGCAGCCGTCCGAATTCTCGATGCAACGGCGGCTCTGGGTACAACCGGGACGCTGGACGAGCGACGCGCCACAGGCACCGGAAGCATTGTTGTCGCCGTTGTTCTGGTAGCAGAGATCCACGAGCCCCGTGCGCAGCAGGGACCCGGTCAAATTGCCGGTCTCTGCTTCGGCCTCGATGTCGAGCTGAAAACCTTCGGTCGTCGTGACGGGCAGATCCGCGTCGAAACGCCAGCAGTTGTCTTCCCACCAGCACAGACCGTGCGGTCCCGGGATGACGACCGCATCGACCGTGGTGGTCCGCAGGACGCTGCCGTTCGCCGGCGAAATCTCGTCGAAAGTGACGGTGACCGGCGGCGCATCCGTTCCGGGTGGGTCGCGGTTGTCACGCACCCAGCCGTCGATCGAAATTTCGCCGACCGCCCCGACCTGTCCGCCGACGACGAAATTGTCCGGTGTGACGACGTGGACCGTGGGCCGCGGCGGCGGGCCGATGACCGCAACCACCCTGACCATCGTGCTCGACGTGCCGGCCGCATTCGAGCCCACGGCCGTGATGGTTTGCACGCCGCTCGCCAGCGGGACGGCCGCTTCGAAGCGGTCGTTGCTGAGGGTGGCGGGGATGCCGTTGACCGTCACGCTTTCGGTCACGTCGTCGATCGTGCCGGTTACCGTCAGCGGCGAGGATTCCGCGAGGCTGCGATCCTCGGGCGCGTCGATGGCGATGGTCGGCAGCGGCGTGTGCGTGATCGCCAGCGTCGCGGACGCGTTGTTGTCCGCGGCGTCAGAGGCGTCGACGACGATGGAGTGAGTGCCCTGTGTCAGCGGCAGGCTGCAGCCGAACAGGAACTCGCCGGCGACTACCCCGTCGTTGAGCGCCGCCTCGTTCGTCGTGCCGCTGTCCTCGCAGCTCACCGCGACAAGCCCGGAGAGGCTGTCGCTGACCGTGCCCGTCAGGTTCACCCCGGGGGTTGCGACGGTCGCGCCGTCGTCAGGCGAGTACCCGGACAATGCCGGGGCCGTCTTGTCGAGATTCACGGTGACCGTGATGCTCGCCGAATTGCCCGCCTGGTCCACCGCGGTACCGGACACCGCCTGGTCTTCGCCCTCGGTGTCCACCAGCACGGGATCCGGGCAGGTCGCGATCCCGCTGTCGGCATCGCTGCACTGGAAGCTGACGGTTACGTCGCTGTTGTGCCAGCCTGCCGCATTGGCCGCCGGAGCGAGCGAAGCCGTGATGATCGGCAGGCCGGTGTCGACGCCCCCGCCATCGTCGTCATCGTCATCGTCGCTGTCGCTGCAGCCGGTGACAATGAGCGCCGGCAGCACGATGATGAGGCACGACAAACGTGCGGCGAGCGCTGCCGTCGCCGGGGTATAGGTCCGGTTCTGCATGGTCATCCTTCCTAGTCAGGCCAGGACGCGGTCGATGTCGTCCAGCGTCTTCTTTTCCGCGTCCGAAACCGTAACGCCGCCGAAGCCGAGGAAGCCGCCTTCCGTGCCCGCTTCCGCGACACGCTGCGCGGTCGCCCGCACGAACTCCTTGAAGGAATTCGCCTGCTCCGGCGCTTTGGATTCCACGAGTGCCCGGATTTCGCCGAGCCGGGTTACAGCGATGGTCGAGATTTCCGCGGGTTTCCTGCCCTTGAACAAGGCCTTGATCTCGTCCTGCGCGAGGCGCCGGCCCTCGGCCTGCTCGAAAGTCGCGCTGATGATCACCGGCAAGGAATCGCTGTCGCGACCCGATTTCGCCTCGAAGAGCGTACGCGCTATACCGGAACTTTCCTTGATCGTGCTCCAGAGTCCGCTCGGGTCGGCCGCCGTGACCGCAAGGCCGGCGAGCATGGGCGATTGAACCACGCTGGTCCATTCTTCATCGGTAAACTTGTCGCGAATGCTCATTGTTATGATTCTCCTGTCTGTGCGATGCAGGAATCGGGCTGCCGAGTAAAGCGTAGCCCCCCATTGCGGGAACTGCCAGTCGCGGCCGCCGGCCGCTCGCGCGATTCGGTCGGTTCAATCGTCTCCGGCAACGGATTTGAAGTCGACGCCGAGCGAGCGCAGCTTGCGATACAGGTGCGTCCGTTCCATGCCGACGCGTTTCGCGAGCTGGCCCACCTTGCCGTCGCACAGCACGAGCTGTTGCTGCAGGTACGCGCGTTCGAACTTTTCGCGCGCTTCGCGCAAGGGCAGCGCCAGCAGGTCCTGCTTGACCAGCGGTTCGTCGGTCATCGGCGTGTCGATGATCTCCGCCTCGACCTCCGCCAGCGAAATGTCGTCCTCGCGCCCCGTGAGCAGCAGGCGCCGCACCAGATTCTGCAGTTCGTGGACATTGTCCGGCCACGGATAGTTGCGCAGCCGGTTCTGTGCAGCCACCGAGAAGCGGCGGAAGGTCAGGCCCTCGGCATCGACGAGCTTGTCGACGTAGTAGTTGAGGAGTTCCGGCACATCCTCGGCGTAGTCCCTGAGCGGCGGCACGCGCAGCTGCAGGATCTGCAGGTGCGCCAGCAAGTCCCGGCGCAGCCTGCCCGCCTCGACCTTCGATTCGTAGTTGGCGGTCACCGTGGCGATGACCCGGGCCTCGAGCCGGACCGGCACCTTCCCGCCGACCCGCATGTAGCGCCCGTCGTCGAGCACGCCGAGCACGATCTTCTGCCCGGCTTCGTTGAGATCCGCGAGCTCGTCGATGATCAGCGTCCCACGGCCGGCACGTTCGAACGCGCCGGCATTGATTCCGTCCGCGGTTTCGCTGCCGAGCAGCTGCTCCTCGACGCTGCTATCCGTGAGCGAGGCTGCCGTCACGCTGATCAGCGGTTCGTCGGCGCGCCGGCTCAGTGCGTGCATGTAGCGCGCGAAAGCGCCGCGGCCGGTGCCCGGTTCGCCGATCAGGAGAACGCTGGCATCGTGCCGCGCGTATTGCTGCGATTTCTCCCGCAGGTTCTGCATCAGCTCCGAGCGGCCCACCGGCGCCAGCAAGGCCGGCAGCGTTCCGCGCGGCCTGCTGCCGGGTCCCGCAACAGCGAGCGCGCCTTCGACCGTGCGCAGGAGCTTGGCCAGCGACAGCGGTTTCTCGACGAAATCGTGGGCGCCGAGCCGGGTCGCCTCGACCGCTGTATCGACCGTGCCATGGCCGGACATGACGACCACCGGGCAATTGAGTTCGTTGCCCTCGGACCATTCGCGCAACAGAGTGATGCCGTCGGTATCGGGCATCCAGATGTCCAGCAACACGAGGTCGAAACGCTTGTCCGCCTTCGCGGCGCGCGCCTCCGCCGCGTTGGCCGCAACCGTCACACCATAGCCCTCGTCGCCCAGGATGTCGGAAATCAGGGCCCTGATGTCTGCTTCGTCGTCGACCACGAGTACTTGAGAATTCGTCACGCTCTTTCCCTCCGCTGTTCGGTGCGGCTGCCGAAGCCCTTGGCAATCAGGGCTTCACGCGCGGCTTCCGTGCGCGGCAACCGGATGCTGATCATCGCGCCGCCCTGCTTGCGGTTCTCGGCACGTATCGTCCCCATGTGTTCCTCGACCAGTTTCTTCACGATTGCAAGACCGAGTCCCGTCCCCTTCGGCTTGGTCGTGACATACGGATCGAAGATCTGGCTGACGGTCGCGGCATTGAAACCGGGACCGTTGTCCTCGACGCGAATCTGGACCATGTCGACGCCGTCGACTTCTGCGGCGCAGAGCTGCACGTCGATCTGACCGTCGTCGCTGTGTTCCAGCGCCTCGGCGGAGTTGCGAATGAGGTTGTGCAGGATTTGCCGCATGCGGCCGGCATCCGCGTCGACGAAAGGCATTGTCGGATCGGAGGTCACCACGACTTTCACGCCGCTGTCCTGCGCCCGGTACAGATCCACGACTTCGTGCACCAGCGTATCGAGATCGAAACGGCCAATGTCCATGTCGGGCGCGCGCGCATAGTCGGAGAAGGCGTTCACCATTTCTTTCATGGCCTCGACCTGCTGGACGATGGTGTGCGTCGCACGATCCAGGATCTGTGCCTCTTCCGGCGACATGCTGCTCAGGTACTTGCGCCGCAGGCGCTCCGCGGAAAGCTGGATCGGCGTCAGGGGATTCTTGATCTCATGCGCGAGGCGGCGCGCGACCTCGCCCCAGGCCGCGTCGCGCTGTGCCTGCAGG
Organism: uncultured Pseudomonadota bacterium; assembly: GCA_963775455.1. GTDB lineage: Bacteria > Pseudomonadota > Gammaproteobacteria > Steroidobacterales > Woeseiaceae > UBA1847. The sequence continues at coordinate 71,806 of CAVZIU010000002.1, forward strand.
AGTGCAGTGATGTCGTCGAACACGATGACATAGCCCGGCGCGCCATCCTCTTCCGCCGGCAGGGTCGTGCAAGCGCAGGTCAGCACACGCCTCCCCACTTCGCCGCGCAGTACGATCTGTTCGCGCCAGTCCGTCTCACCGGCCTGGATGTGCACGCGTGCGACGTCCACGAATTGCCCGAGCAGCGGTTCGTTCGCCGCAACATCGGCCAGGTTCTCGCCGACGCGCGCCTCGAGGTCGACGTTCAGGATCGCGCCGGATGCCTGGTTCGCCGTGCGGATGCGCAGGTCGCTGTCCAGGGCGACGACCCCGGTCGAGAGCCGCGCGAGTATGACCTCGAGGTTGCTGCGTTCGGCCTCGACCTGAGCCTGCGAAACACTCGCTTCGCGCCGCGCGGCGGCAAGGCGCTGGGTCATGTCATTGAAGGAACTGATCAGGAAGCCGATCTCGTCGCGCGCCGGCGTCGGCAGGCGCGTATCGAAATCGCCCTTTGCGACGGCGCGCGTGCCGGCGACCAGGTCCTGGATCGGCTGCACCAGCCGCCGTGCAAGGATGAACGCGCCGTAGATCGCGGTCAGCAGGCTCAGGAGGAGCACGACCGTCAGAGTCAGCGTCAGCGTGCTCTTCAGGGGTTCGCGCAGGAACAAGAGCTGCTGGTATTCGCGCAGCGAGTTCTCGACGCTGCTGGTCATGCGGCCGAGGCGCTCCGTAACCGGAAAATGCGCCTGGACTATGCCGATTGCGTCGGTGCCACCGGGCGCCATCAACAGCGCTGCCGTACGGATCTCGTAGCGGCCATCTTCCATCGGATCCAGGCTCACGAACGGCCGGTTCTGCGCGGCCTGCAGGAGGACCTCGTCTGTTAGCGGCTCGGGCAGGCTTGCCGATGCGCTGTCGGAACTCGTTGCGACGATGCGCGCGTTCTCGCCGAACAGCGTCATCTCGCGCGCACCGCTCTCGCGCCGCAACAGCGACAGCTCGAAGATCAGCTGCCGCTCACCCACCTCGGCGAGGCGCTGCGCCGCGCGCTGCGTATCGAACAGGTGCTCGCGCTTCTGGATCTCCAGCACGGCCTGGCTCAGGCGCAGCGCGTTGTCGAGTCCTTCCTCGACCTGCACGTCGAACCAGGTATCGATGCCGCGGTTGATGAACTGGTAGGAAAAGTAGAACACGACGAGCAGCGGCAGGACGGCTAAGGCCACGAACATGCCGACGATGCGCGCCTTGAGCCGCGAACCCGGGACATTCGCACGGAATTCGCGCAACAGCCGGGCGAGGTTGCCGATCATCAGCACCAGCAGCACCAGCACGCCGACGATGTTGATCGACAGGATGGAGATGTGCAGCCGGTCGAAGTCGTCCGAGTTCTGCGCGGTTCGGCTGAGCAGGAACAGCGAAACGAGCGCCAGGCTCGTGCCGGCGAGCGCGAGCAGCGTAAACAGGCCCCGTTTTACTGTCCTAAGATCCATTCGTACCACTCGCTTTGCAGGTGCCACTCGCTGCGCCAGAAGAGCAGCAGCCGTAGCGGTGCCGAGTACTGTTCCGTCTGCAGCATGGCCCGCAGGCGGATCCGGTAGCCCGAGTCGGGATCGAGCAGCGCTGCATCGACGACGGGCAGCGAGACGATGCGCCCCAGGCTGTTCAGCGCCGCAAACAGCGTGGCGAACGATGCCTGCTCGCCGCTGTTCTGGTTTCTCACGATGTAGCGCTGGCTGAGCGGCCGGTATTCCAGCTCGAATCGCGTTGCGAGCTCCGCCTGTATGTCGTCGACGTAGAAGCGCCGAACGCGGATGACCTGCGTCTGCAGTTCGATGATGAGCGGCACGCCGTTGTTCAGTGCTTCGAGCGCGTCGGTCGACAGCACGAGCTGCAGGCGCGCGTCGAGGCGGTACACGCCCTTGTCGAGAATTGCGGACGCGGAGCGCACCTCGAAATATCCCTGGCGTTCGATCGGGTCCTGCGCCAGGACCGGCAACGCCGCAAACGGCACCAGCGCCGCGACGAGGACGAGCGGCAGGCTGGCGAAATTCACGCGCGGCAGGTTGGACGGCATGGCTCAAACGACCTTGTCGAGGCAGGCGAAATAGAAGCCATCCATGCCCGACGTGCCGGGCAGAATCTGGTATCCAAACGCCTTGCGCCGCATTACAGCGCGGATGTTGTTATTTTGCAACATGGCGTTTTCGCGGGCATCGGCGGTGTCGGCGAGGAAGGCGCCGACCACGGCGTCGTTTTCCGCGGCCAGCACCGAGCAGGTCACGTACAGCAGGCGGCCGCCGGGTGCGAGCAGGGACCAGAGGGCGTCGAGGATGCGCCGCTGCAGCGCCGCCAGCACCGGGATGTCGGCCGCCCGGCGCAAGTGCTTGATGTCCGGGTGCCGGCGAATGACGCCGGTCGCCGAGCACGGCGCATCGACCAGGATTGCCGCGTACGGCGGCGGCCGGTGCCAGCGATCCGGCGTCGCGGCATCGCCGGCCACGATCGTCGCAGCAAGGCCAAGACGTCCGAGCGTCGTGGCGATGAGGCCGACGCGGTCCGGATCCTTGTCCAGCGCTACGACATCGACCGACTCCCCACCGATCTCCTTGAGGTGCGCGGTCTTTCCGCCGGGCGCGGCGCAGGCATCCAGCACCCGGCCGGCGCGCGCCTCGAGGAGCCAGGGCGCGGCGAGCTGTGCCGCGGCATCCTGCACCGAAACCTGGCCGGCAGCGAAACCCGGCAGGTCCTCGACCGGCGCCGGCGCCTCCAGCCGAAGCGCGTCCGGCCAGCCCGGCATGACGGTTGCGGCGAGTCCGGCGCCGGCCAGCGCCGCGCGGTAATCCTCCGGCGTCGTACGCCGCCGGTTGACCCGCAGCCACATCGGCGCGCGCTCGTCGTTCGCCGCGGCGATCGCCCGCCAGTCCGCGGGCCAGTCTCGCCGAAGCGCATCGAGCAACCAGGCGGGGTGATTGGCGGCCGCAGCCGCATCCACGGCGGGGCCGAGCGCTTCCCGGTCGCGCAGGAAGCGGCGCAGCACGGCGTTCACGAAGCCGGCGGAGTTCGGGCGCCCGAGCAGGCGCGCGGCATCGACGGTGGGAGACACCGCCGCGTGGTCCGGAATCCGGGTGTCCGTCAGCTGCAGGAGGCCGACCGCCAGCAACGCGCGAACGATGCCGTCGCGGCCACGCGGCGGGCGGGTGGCCAGCCGGTCGATCCAGTCGCCGAGCTGCCAGTACTGCCGCAGTGTGCCGAAAGCGAGCAGGCGCAGCAGCGCGCGGTCGCCGGCGGGCAGGCCGGGTTCGGCCGTGGCCAGCGCGTCGTCCAGCGACCGGCCGCCGTTGGCGACCGCGTCGACCACTGTGGCGGCGGCAGCCCGCACGGCGGCCCCGGCCGGCGCGTCCTTCATGCGCCCCGGCCGGCGGCCGGGAGCACACCGCCGTCCAGCCCGGTGCGTATCGCGAAGTCGCGGCCGTCGACGGGCCGCTTGCCGGGCCGCTGCAGGCGTTCGAGGCGTAGCCCACCGTCCGCGCAACGGACGACGAGACCGTTGCCAGTCGTGACGTGGCCGGCCGGCCCCGGGCCTGACGCGACCGGCACGGCGCGCCAGCACTTCACCCGTTCGCCGGCGCACATGAACCACGCGCCGGGCTCCGGGTTGTACGCACGCACTTTGCGCGCGAGCAGGTCGGCGGAGCCGCGCCAGTCCAATTCGGCGTCCTCGCTGCGAACTTTCGCGGCGTAGCTGGCGTTCGCCTCGTCCTGTGGCAAGGCCGCGAGCCGCCCTTCGAGCAGCTCGGGAAGTCGTTCGACGAGGAGCTGTCCGCCAAGCAGCGCGAGGCGCTCCTGCAGGTCGCCCGCCGTGTCCTCGTCCGCGATCGCGATCGCGCGCCGGGCGTATACCGGGCCCGCGTCGAGGCCGGCCGTCATTTGCATCAGGCTGATGCCGGTCGTGTCGTCGCCGGCGAGGATCGCGGCCTGTATCGGTGCCGCGCCGCGCCAGCGCGGCAGCAGCGACGCGTGCACATTCACGCAACCGCGCCGGGGCAGAACAAGTACGGATGCCGGCAGCAACAGGCCGTAGGCCACCACGATCATCAGGTCCGCTTCGAGCCCTGCCAATGGTTTCGACGACGGTGTCATCGCGAAGGGTCGCCGGCTGCAGGACGGGGATGCCGTGGCTCACTGCCCAGGTCTTGACGGGGCTCGCAGCCAGCCTCCTGCCACGTCCCGCCGGGCGATCCGGCTGGGTCAGCACCGCAACCGGCCGCGTGCCGCTCTCGACGAGGGCCGCGAGCGAGTCCAAGGCAAACGCCGGTGTACCGGCGAACAGGACGCGGGGCTTACTCATGCTCGCGGCCCCGGCGACGACGAATACCCGGGAATCAGGCGACGGAAGCGGTTTGCCGGCGGTCTCTCTCGAGCCGCTTGCGGATGCGGCTGCGCTTGGCTTCCGACAGGTAGTCGACGAACAGCTTGCCCTCGAGATGATCCATTTCGTGCTGGATGCACACCGCCAGCAACCCGTCTGCTTCCATCTCCACGGCCGCGCCGTCGCGGTCCAGGAACTCGACGCGAATGTGGCTGGCGCGCTCCACTTCATCGAAATAGCCGGGCACCGACAGGCAGCCCTCCTCGGTCACCGCGATGCCGTCCATCTCGAGTATCCGGGGATTGATGAGCACGTAAGGTGCGGTGCGGTCCGGCGACACGTCCGCAACGAGCAGGCGCTGGTGGAAGTCCACCTGGGTCGCAGCGAGGCCGATGCCGGGCGCCGCATACATCGTCTCGAACATGTCGTCGATGAAGGCGCGCAGGGCGTCGTCCACGACCTCGACGGGCGCCGCCTTTTTCCTCAGGCGGGCGTCCGGAAACTCCAAAATCGTAAGCTTTGACATAATAATGTAATGGCTGTAGTACCTGCGATTCGCTGGAATTAATGCCGAATTGCCAGAATTAAAGACCGGTTTGCTCGCCTTTCTTGCCACGAGGCACGTCTAAACGTTTGACGGCATTGAATATGGTGTCAGACAATGCCGTCACATTTTGGCGCACCCGTCCTCGCGTCCCCGACTGGAATTGTGACGTACTTGGCAGCCCCGGCAAGCCCGGGTGTACATATTATAGCAATGCCGAAAACCGCACCCGACCAAACGACGACTGGAGCGTTTTCAAAGACATGTTTCCCAAGACCGAGACACTGACTGCCGCCATTCGCCTGACGGCGGTGGCCTTCGTCGCCACCGCGGCCGGATGTTCGTTGAACCCGTTCGCGGACGACGACGCGGCCGATGCCGCCGAGCCGGCCACGTCGGCCGGGTCCACGTACAGCACGCCTTCTTACGCCACTTCGACCGGCGCGAGTGCGTCGGGTTCTGCGACGACCACGCCGGTGACCGAAAGCTACCAGCCGCAGCTCACCGAGGTGGGCAACCCGGTGCCGCTGGCCGAAGGCCATCCGAACGAGTACGTCGTGCAGGTCGGCGACACCCTGTGGGACATCGCCGCCCAATTCCTCGACGATCCGTGGTACTGGCCGGAAATCTGGTACGTAAACCCGGACATCGAGAACCCGCACCTTATATATCCCGGTGACGTCCTCGGGCTCGTGTGGATCGATGGCCAGCCGCGCATCACCAACGTGCGTGCGTCGACCTATCGCCTGTCGCCGCAGGCCCGGGTGACTCCGCTGAGCGAAGCGGTGACCAGCATTGCCTACGAATCCATTTCCGCTTTCCTGAGCTCGGGCGTCGTGCTGGAGAAGGACGAGGCGGATGCGCTCCCCTACATGGTGGATACGCGCGGCGATCACCTGATCGCAGCGGCCGGCAACGAGATCTACGTCCGCGGCATCGACAGCGACATACCGGGCTCGCGCTTCAGCGTGGTGCACATCGGCGACCCGCTGATCGACCCGGACAACGACGATGTCGTCGGCTACCAGGGCATCTGGGTCGGCGACGGCACGCTGCGCAGCGGTGGCGACCCGGCCACCGTCTGGCTGACCGATACCGCGCAGGAAGCGATTCGGGGCGACCGGCTTATTCCCGAACAGACTGACATCCCGCTGAACTTCTTCCCGAAGGCGCCGGGCAGCAACATCGACGGGCGCATCATGTCCGTCATCGGCGGCGTAACGCAGATCGGCCAGTACCAGGTCGTGGTGATGAACCGCGGCGCCAGTGACGGGCTCACGATCGGCGACGTCCTCACCGTGTTCCGCGCGGGCGAGGTCGTCGAGGATCGCATCGAGGGCGGCGACGTGCAGCTGCCGGACGATGAAGCCGGTACGGTCATGGTCTTCAAGGTGTACCAGGGAATTTCCTACGGCCTTGTAATGGAAGCCACACAGGCAATTCACATATACGACGCCGTCCGCAACCCGGTCTGACGCGCGGCACGAACCTGTAATTCGACGGCGGCGCCTGCGGGCGCCGCTCGTCGTTCAGGCCGCCGGACAGCCGCGTGTACTTTCGTTGTTCGCAGGCCGGATTCACGGCGCGGCGCAGCGTCCGGGATCGGCTAAGATGATGGCGTGAACGAAGCTGCAAGCGATGGCGGACTCGCCGGCTGGCTGGCCGAAGCGGGCCACTCCGTGGTCCGGCGCGAGGACGAAGACTACCCCGGTTTGCTGGCCGCCATTGCCGACGCCCCGTCGACCCTGTACGTGGACGGCGATCCTGCGGCGCTGCACCTGCCCTGCCTCGCGATCGTCGGCAGCCGCAACCCGACGGCTGGCGGCGCGCAGAACGCTTTCGAGTTCGCGCGCTACCTGGGCCAGAACGGTTTTTGCATCGTCAGCGGTCTGGCTGCCGGCATCGACGCGGCCGCGCACCGGGGCGCGCTGGCGGCCGGTGCGCCCACCGTCGCATTCCTGGGACATGGCATCGATACCGTGTACCCGGCGCAGCACCGCGAGCTCGCGGCGCAGATTGCCCGGCACGGAGCGCTCGTAAGCGAGTTCGCGTTCGGCACGCCACCCTTGCGGGAACTCTTTCCGCAGCGCAACCGGCTGATCAGCGGCTTGTCGCTCGGCACCATCGTCGTCGAGGCCGCCCGACGATCCGGCTCGCTCATCACGGCGCGGCTCGCGGGCGAACAAGGCCGAGAAGTCTTCGCACTGCCGGGTTCCATCCACAATCCGATGGCCCGCGGCTGCCACCGGCTGATCCGCGACGGCGCGAAACTGGTCGAATCTGCCGAGGACATCGTCAATGAACTCGGCGCGCTCGCGGGTCATGTATTGCAATTCTCCGAAGAGTCGTCACAATCGCCGTCCGCCCGTGTCGTGGGCGACGATGCCGAGTACCGCAAACTGCGCGAACATCTCGGTCACGATCCCGTCAGCGTCGATGCGCTGGCGTTCCGTTCCGGATTGACGATCGAACAGGTTTCCTCCATGCTCCTGATCCTGGAGCTGGACGGAAAAGTCGAGAAATTGTCCGGCGGACGCTACGCACTGCTGTCCTGACGCCTTCTGAAGTCAAGCCAAAGGGTCCCGGGACCCAAGGAAAGGGGAGCCGCTCCAGGCATGAAAGAGAACGTACTCGACGTCCTCATGTATCTGTTCGAGACTTACGTCGACACCGAGGAAGAGCCGGAGCCGGACCACAACGAGCTGCGTCTCGAACTCGCCAGGGCAGGATTCGCCGACGTCGAGATCGACCACGCGCTCGAATGGCTCGATGGCCTCACCGAGCACCAGGAACACCTGCCGCTCAACCCGCAGACCGAACACGGCACCCGCATCTACAACGCGGTCGAGCACGAGCGTCTCGACGTGAGCTGCCGCGGATACATCACGTATCTCGAACAAATCGGCATTCTGTCGCCGCCGCATCGTGAAATCCTGATCGACAGATTGCTCGCGCTGGAGACGCCCGACATCGACGTCGAGCAGATCAAGTGGGTCGTACTGATGGTGCTGTTCAGCCAGCCCGGCCAGGAGATCGCCTACGCTCGCATGGAAGACCTTGTTTTCGAAGAGGATTGCGGCCTGATTCACTAGGCTTTGACGATTCGACGTCCCGATTGACGCGATAGTTCGCGGCATTTTCAGCGTGACGGCCGTTCCTGCGACGACGCACCGCGCCGTGCAGACCCGTTCCTTGACAGGCCGACACCTAGCATGTAATTGAACCGCGGCACCGACCACGGTTTTTCACTTTCCACTACCAGGAACCCCAGCGTAACCGTTACATGGCACGCAATCTCGTCATCGTCGAATCGCCCGCAAAGGCGAAAACCATCAGCAAGTACCTGGGGCCGGACTTCGATGTCCTCGCGTCATACGGCCACGTGCGCGATCTCGTACCGAAGGAAGGCGCCGTCGATCCCGACAACGACTTTGCAATGAAGTACACGATCATCGAGCGCAACGAGAAACACGTGAATGCGATCGTGCGCGCGCTGAAGAAATCGGATGCGCTGTATCTCGCGACTGACCCGGACCGCGAAGGCGAGGCAATTTCCTGGCATCTCGTCGAACTGCTGCGGGAGAAAGGCGCGCTGGACGGCAAACCGGTGCACCGCGTCGTATTCCACGAAATCACGCAGAATGCGATTCGCGAAGCGGTCGACAATCCGCGCAAGATATCCGGCGACCTGGTCGGCGCGCAGCAGGCCCGCCGCGCGCTCGATTACCTGGTCGGCTTCAACCTGTCGCCGCTGCTGTGGAAGAAAGTACAGCCCGGATTGTCCGCCGGCCGCGTGCAAAGCCCGGCGCTCAGGCTCATCGCCGAACGCGAACTGGAGATCGAGGCGTTCGCGGCACGGGAATATTGGTCGATCGAGGCAGATCTCAGCAAGAAGGAGCAACCCTTCCCCTCGCGCCTGGTCCGATACCGCGGCGAGAAGGTGGAACAGTTCAGCTTCGGCGACGAAGTTGCCGCGCGTGAAGTCGAACGAACGATACTCGATGCAGCCGGAGGCAAGCTGACGGCGATCAGCGTCAGCAAGAAACAGCGCAAGCGCAATCCCGCCGCACCGTTCACGACCTCCACCCTGCAACAGGAAGCGTCGCGCAAACTGGGTTTCAACACGAACCGGACGATGCGCGTGGCGCAACGACTGTACGAAGGCGTGGAACTGCCCGGCGAAGGCAACGTCGGCCTCATCACCTACATGCGCACCGATTCGGTGACCCTGGCGCAGGTCGCGCTCCAAGAACTCCGCGCGTTCATCGCCGATCGTTACGGCAAGCACAACCTGCCGGACGAGGCGCGCCTGTTCAAGAACAAGTCGAAGAATGCGCAGGAAGCGCACGAAGCGATCCGCCCGACCTCGGTCGCATACCTGCCGGAATCGCTGGAAGGCTCACTGGATGCCGACCAGATGAAACTCTACACGCTGATCTGGAAGCGCACGGTGGCCTGCCAGATGGTGCCGGCGACCTTCGACACAGTGGCCATCGACATGGCCGCCGGCCCATTGGCAGACGGTCACGTGTTCCGGGCCAACGGCTCGGTACTGGTCGAGCCCGGATTCATCGCCGTATACCAGGAAGATCTGGACGACAGCGTCGCGGACGACAGCGACAAACTGCTGCCCGAAGTCGCCGAAGGCGATGTCCTCAAGCTCGAGAAACTGCGTCCCGAGCAGCATTTCACGGAACCTCCGCCGCGCTTCACCGAAGCAAGCCTGGTCAAGACCCTCGAGGAATTCGGCATCGGCCGGCCGTCGACCTACGCGAGCATCATCGCGACGCTCCGGAACCGCGAATACGTCGAGATGGATGGCAAGCGCTTCATTCCGACCGACGTGGGCCGCATCGTCAACGGCTTCCTGACGGATCACTTCACGCAGTACGTCGACTACGACTTCACGGCGCGTCTCGAGGACGACCTCGACGCCGTGTCGCTCGGCGAGAAGGACTGGGTGCCGGTACTCGACGAGTTCTGGCGGCCATTCCACGAACTCGTCGAACAAAAGGACAGCTCGGTCACGCGCGAGCAGGTCGCACAGGCGCGCGAGCTCGGTACGGACCCGAAGTCCGGTAAGCCGGTGACGGTGCGCATGGGTCGCTACGGACCTTTCGTGCAGATCGGGACGAAGGACGACGAGGAAAAGCCGAAGTTCGCGGGCTTGCGGCCCGGCCAGAAGATGAACGAGATCACTCTCCAGCACGCGCTCGAACTCTTCCAGCTGCCGCGCAAGCTCGGCGAGACGGCGGATGGCTTGCCGGTCACCGCGAGCGTCGGCCGCTTCGGCCCGTACGTCCGCTACGGCGACAAGTATGTCTCGATTCGCGGCGACGACGACCCCTACACGATCGAGTTGCCGCGCGCGCTCGAACTGATCGAAGAGAAAAAGCTCGCGGACGCGAATCGCATCATTCGCGACTTCGAGGACGCAGGGATCCAGGTGCTGAACGGCCGCTACGGGCCCTACGTCACCGACAGGTCCCGTAACGCACGGGTGCCCAAGGACCGCGACCCGAAGTCGCTGACGCTGGACGAATGCCGGGAACTCCTGGCCGCCGCGCCGGTGCGGGGCCGGCGGGGAGGCAAGTCCGCAGCGGCCAAGGCCGCCGCCGGGGCAGCTGCGACGGAACCGAAGCTTGCGCGCGAGCAAGAAGAAAACCGGCAAGACAGCGAAGAAAAGCGCACGAAAGAAAGCGGCAAAGAAAACCGCCAGGAAGACCGGCAAGAAAACCGGCACGAAGGTGCCAAAGAAAGCATCGCCCGACGACCCGGCGGCCGGCGACGACTGAGGCCGGGGACCGACGCGTGCGCATGCCGATCCGCCTGGCCGTCGATGCCCTGCAGGCCGGTGGCGTGATCGCGTACCCGACCGAAGGAGTCTACGGACTCGGCTGCCTGCCGGACGACAGCTCGGCGCTGGCGCGACTGCTCGCCATCAAGGCACGGGACGCGGCCAAGGGCCTGATCCTGCTGGCGGCCCGGCCGAGCGACCTCGACGGCTGGGTGGACGAGGCCGACCTCGCGCGGCTGCCGCCACCGGATCCAAAGCGGCCCGTCACCTGGCTCACGCGGCCCGGCCCGCGCGTGTCGCCGCTGGTGACCGGCGCGCACCCGACCGTGGCCGTACGCCTGGCCGCCAACCCCGTCGCGCTCGCGATCTGCCGCGGCGCTGGCATGCCGGTGACCTCGACGAGCGCCAACCTGGCCGGCCGGCCGGTCGCGGCGAATCGCTACCTGCTGCGGCGCCGGTTCCGCGGCCTGGTGGACTACATCGCGCCCGGCGCCTGTGGCCCGGCGCGCGGCCCGTCCGAGATTCGCGTCCTCGCCTCCGGCAAAGTCCTGAGGGCGCGGGCGGGATGAGCGCCGTGAAGCACATGCGCGAAGTCACGGACTACCTGCTCGCGCTGCAGAACCGTATCGTCGCGGAACTCGAGCACATCGACGGACGCGCGCGCTTTGCCGAGGACAACTGGGAACGCGACGGTGGCGGTGGCGGGCGCAGCCGGGTGCTCAGGGACGGTGCCGTTTTCGAACAGGCGGGCGTGAACTATTCGCACGTCTTCGGCACCGCCATGCCGCCCTCCGCCACGAAACACCGGCCCGAACTCGCCGGCCGCGAATTCCAGGCCGCGGGCGTGTCGCTCGTGCTGCACCCATCAAATCCCTACGTGCCGACGGCTCATGCCAACTTCCGCTACTTCGTGGCCGGCGGCGACGAACCCGCCTGGTGGTTCGGCGGCGGCTATGACCTGACGCCCTGTTATCCGTTCCTCGACGACGTGCTGTACTGGCACCGTACCGCGAAAGCCGCGTGCGACACGCTCGGGCCGGACACATACGCCCGCTTCAAGGCCTGGTGTGACGAATATTTCTATCTGCGGCACAGGAACGAAACGCGGGGCGTCGGCGGCATATTCTTCGACGATCTGAACGAGCCGGGATACGATGCTGTTTTCGCATTCGTCCAGGCGGCCGGCGACAGCTTCATGAAAGCCTACGGACCCATCGTGGCGCAGCGCCGCAAGCATCGTTACGGCGAGCGGCAACGTCACTTCCAGCTCTACCGGCGCGGGCGTTACGCGGAATTCAACCTGTTGTACGACCGCGGCACATTGTTCGGGCTGCAGTCCGGCGGGCGTACCGAGTCGATCCTCATGTCGCTGCCGCCGCTCGTGCGCTGGGAATACGGCTGGCAGCCGGAGCCCGACAGCGACGAAGCGCGCCTAACTCGCGACTACCTGAAAGCGCGCGACTGGCTCGCGACCGCGCCATGACCGCACTCTCGCCCTTTCACCTGGCCATTCCCGTCCGCGACCTCGAGGCCGCGCGGCATTTCTACTGCGGCATCATCGGCTGCGGCACCGGGCGTACCGCGTCGCGCTGGATCGATCTCGATTTCTTCGGCCACCAGGTGACGCTGCACCTCGTCGATGACGATGACGGCGCCGCCGCGAGCAACCCCGTGGACGGCGACGAGGTGCCGAGCCGGCATTTCGGCGTCGTGCTGGCGCGCGGCGACTGGGAGCGGCTGGCGGGCCGGTTCGCGGCCGCCGGCACCAAATTCCTCATTTCTCCGCGCATACGCTTCGCAGGCCAGGTCGGCGAGCAGGCTACGATGTTTCTACTGGACCCGTCCGGCAACGCGCTCGAATTCAAGAGTTTCGCAGATCCGTCGCAACTTTTTGCGACCTGAGCGCATCGTTAGGCCTGTACGGGCCGACGCTGTGCCGCGACTTTCGTGCACGGCAATACCGAACGGGAGACGTCCGATGCGCTACCGCTTTCTGGCTGCCGTGGTCGTCGCGAGCCTCGCCGCACCCGCGGCCGGCGAACCGCGCGTGGAGACCGCCGTCGACGTCGGGGAATTGCGGGCGGTGCCGCTCGAGCGGCCGGATCCGGCCTTCCCCGGCGGCACTCGCACTGGCCAGGAAGGCTGGGTACGCGTGAATTTCGTCGTGACGCCCGGCGGGCGCGTGACGGATCCCATTGTCGTCGATTCGCTCGGCGGCGCGCCGTTCGAGCAGGCCGCGCTCGAGGCGCTGGCGCGCTGGCGTTTCGAACCCGCGCCGGACGGCGGAGAAATCGCCAACAATGTCGTCGACATGCGTTTCGAGCTGGCACGCGGCCGCGACGCGGCGACGTCGAACTTCCTGCGCCGCTCGAGCCGCATCATGGCCGACATCTCGAGTGAGCGCACCGCACAGGCGCGTACGCAGCTCGACGAGACCACGGCGCTCGGCGGCTGGAACCTGTACGAGTCCACGATGCTGGCGCTGATGAACGGCCGCCTTGAGGACCAGGAAGGCAGCGCTTTCGGCAAGCTCGAACACTACCGCCGCGCCCTCGCAGCCGACGCGGGCGGCGCGGTGCAGGGCAAAGACCGGCGCGAACTCCTGGTCCGCATCTTCGAGGTCGAATACGGCGCGGGCCAGTACGGCGCAGCGCTCGCGACCGCGGAGGCACTGGCGGCGGAAACCGGCGGCACGGCGGCGCTCGACGCGCTGGCCGGATCGCTCGCCGAAATGCGCGCGGCGCTGGCGGACGGCGAAACGCTCGTCGCGCAAGCGCGCCTCGCGAGCGCCTGCGAGTGCACAGGCGCCGAAGGGCTGTGGCAATACCTGCCGACCCGCAAACGCTTCGCGTTCGCCAAGACCGATCCGGGCGTACGTCGCTTCGAAGCGCGCTGCGACGCCTGGCGTCTCAAGGGCGACGTCGATCCCGCCGCCACTTATGTAATACCCGAGGAGGCCCGCAATTGCCGGGTCTTCGTATTCGGCGCGGACGGTGCGGGCTTCGAATTCGTCGAGTCCGCCGCCCGCACGGACGTAAGCGCCGGCCGCGGCTGAACCCATCGTCGCTGGCCGCCGGCGCCGGGCTTGTGTTAGTTTGCGCGGAATTCCTCGGCTCCTCTGACTCCCCATGCGACTGATTCGACACGGATTCCTCCTGTGCCTCGCCCTTGTGCCGGCGACCGGCCTGCCCGCGGACAGCGCCCTGCGTGACGCGGGGCCGGGGCACAACCTGCGCCTCGCCGGAAGCGAGCAGCCGGGTGCGCGGCGCGTTTACATCGTGCAGCTGCGCGAGCCCTCGGCCGCGGAAGTCCATGCCCTCGGCGCGTCGGCGTTCTCGAAGGCGGCCGGACAGTCGGCGCCCCGCATGGACAAGAACGACCCGGGGATTCGCGATCACGCACAGAAGCTCGAGGCCGAACAGGATCGAGTGCTGGCGCTGGCGGATGGCGGTGCCGAGAAGATCTACAGCTACGTCTATGGCATGAACGGCTTCGCGGCACGGTTGACGCCGGCCGCCGCGCACAAGCTCGAAGCGCTGCCGGAAGTGGCCAACGTGTGGGAGGACGAGATCCGCCCGCTCGCGACCAATTACAGCCCGGCGTTCCTCGGCCTGTATGACAGCGACGGCGGGCTGCGCGGGTCGCTGGGGCTCGACGGCGAGAACGTGGTCATCGGCTTCATCGACAGCGGCATTTATCCCGAGCATCCGGCCCTCGCCGAAACGCAGGAGGCCGACCGGCCGCGACTGTGCAGCGGCAGCTGGGCCGAGAGTGCCCTGCTCGGCCGCTGGCTGTGCCGCCGCTTTCGGCTCGCGGAAGACCGCGTCGTGTACGAGCCACCCGTGGCTTGGAACGGCATTTGCGAGGCCGGCATCCAGTTCGATGCAAGCGCCTGCAACAACAAGCTGATCGGCGCCCGCTGGTTCGCGGAGGGCGCGCAGGCGACCGGGCCGATCGACGAAGGCGAGATATTTTCGCCGCGGGACGTCGACGGTCACGGAACTCACACGGCCACCACCGCGGCGGGCAACCGCGTATCGGCCTCTATCTACGGCACGAGCATCGGCACGGTGGAAGGCATGGCGCCGCGCGCGCGGATCGCCGTGTACAAGGCCTGCTGGCTCAGGCCCGGCGACCAGCGGGCGACCTGCAACACCTCGGACCTCGCGCGCGCCGTGGATGCGGCGGTCGCCGACGGCGTCGACATCATCAACTATTCGGTCGGCAGCTCGCTCCTGAGGATCTCCGCGCCGGACGACATCGCGCTGTTCGGCGCGGCCAAGGCCGGCATACTCGCGGTGGTCGCGGCGGGCAATGACGGGCCGAACCTCGGCACGATCGGCTCGCCGGCTGGCGGCCCCTGGGTGCTGACGACCGGTGGCTCGACCCGCGACGGCGAGACCTCCATTGAGGGAATGCAGATCAATGCCCCGGCCACGCTCGCCGCCAGGTATGCGGTGCGCGAAGCGAACTTCACGCCGCCGCTCGCGGACGTCGACCCGATCGAAGGCCTGCTCGTGCTCGCGGACGACGGCGAGGACGTGCTTGCCAATGGCGATCCAGGTACGACCTCGGACGCCTGCGAGGAACTGATCAACGCCACGGCGCTCGCCGACAATATCGCGCTCATCCAGCGCGGCGGCTGTGACTTCGACGTCAAGGTGCTGAACGCGGCCAGCGCCGGCGCGGCCGCGGTCGTCGTCTTCAACGACGCGGGGCCGCCGATCGTGATGAACGGCACGACCGGCGGCACCTTCGTGCCCGCCGTCATGATCGGGCAGGCGGACGGCGGATTGTTCCTCGCCGAGATCGACGCGGGCAACGCCATCACTGCGGTGCTCGACAAGTCGCTGTTCCTGACCGAGCCCGAGACCGGCAACACGATGCCGGCGTTCTCCTCCCGCGGCCCGGGGCCGATCCTGGATTTGCTCAAGCCCGATGTCACGGCGCCGGGATCGAACATCCTCGCCGGCATCGCGCCCGACGCCGTCAACGCGCCGTCGGGCCAGCAATACGGGTACCTGAGCGGCACCTCGATGTCGACGCCGCACGTGTCGGGTGTCGCGGCGCTGCTGCTCGAACTGCACCCGGACTGGTCGCCGGCGGCGGTCAAGTCCGCCCTGATGACGACGACTCGCCAGGACCTGACGCTGCCGGACGGCGAGACGCCCCTGCACGCCTTCGATTTCGGCGCCGGCCATATCGTGCCGAACGCCGCCGCCACCCCCGGCCTCGTTTTCGACTTGTCGGCCGACGACTACGACGCCGCGGCCTGCGGTTTCGGCTACGAGGTCGTGAGCGCCGATCGCTGCACGGAACTGGAAGACGCCGGCTTTTCGCTTCTGGCTCGCGATCTCAACCTGC
Source organism: uncultured Pseudomonadota bacterium (assembly GCA_963775455.1). Taxonomy (GTDB): domain Bacteria; phylum Pseudomonadota; class Gammaproteobacteria; order Steroidobacterales; family Woeseiaceae; genus UBA1847. Next base: position 87,859 of record CAVZIU010000002.1, read on the forward strand.
CGTCGATCGCGGTCGCACGGCTGACCGGCCAGCAGACGGTCACCCGCCGCGTGACCAACGTCGACGATAGCGCCGCCACCTACACCGCCACCGTGGAGCCGCCCTCCGGCATGCAGATCGTCGTCGATCCGCCGAGCCTGTCGCTGGGACCGGGCGAGACCGCCGAGTTCGACGTGACGATGACTTACGAATCCGGCCCGCTCGACCTGTGGCGTTTCGGTGCACTGACCTGGGAGAGCGGTGACCATGCGGTGCGCAGTCCCATCGCGGTGAAGCCGGCGACCGTGTCGGCGCCGTCGGAGCTCACGGGCGAAGGCGTGAACGGCACGCTCGCCTTCGACGTTTCGTTCGGCTACTCGGGCGTGTACGAACCCATGGTGCACGGGCTGCGCCTGCCGCTCGTGATCGACGGCTTCGTCGACAACGACCCCACCAAGACTTTCACCTTCAGATCGACCGACGGCGTGACCGCGCACCTGGTCGACGTCCCGGCCGACCAGATCTACCTGCGATTCGCGCTGTTCGACGTGCTGACCGACGGCAACGACGATCTCGACATGTATGTCTACTACTGCCCGGACGGTGTGACGTGCAACAAGATCGGCGAAAGCGGCGAGCCGACGTCACAGGAACGTTTCGACTACTACCGCCCGCCCGCCGGCCGTTACGCCGTGCTGATTCACGGCTTCGCCACGGACGAGGTCGCCGGGGGCCCCGGTGCGAACTACTCCCTGCTCGGCTGGTCGCTCGGCGCAGTCGACGACCGCGGCAACATGAGCGTGACGGGCCCGAACTTCGTGGCCGGCGGCACGGAGACCGTGTCGGTGGACTGGTTCGGGCTCAGCACCGGGACGGTCTACCTCGGCGCCGTCTCGCACAACACGCCCGCCGGGCTCGCAGCACTCACCCTGCTGACGATCGTCGTGCCGGGTCCGTAATTAGGGTGACAGTTACCCTGATTCGAGACGAATTCCGGTAACTGTCACCTTAATTATGCGGGACGCTCCTACGTGAGGAGTCCCTGCGCGCGCTTGTTGCGCGAATACCAGATCATGAACGCGCCGATCACCAGCACCAGTCCCTGGATGATCACGGGTTGCGTGCCGAACGCGTCCAGCGAATCGGACATGAAGAAGACGTAGACATCCTGCACGATGGCCGCCGCCAGCGAGATGACGAACAGCGGCACAGCCAGCTTCTTGCGCATCAGGAACAGGATGCTCGCAAGGACGCCGGCGAGGACGGCGATGGCGTTGGCGGCGGTGGCCCATGCAGGCGTCGCGGTCACGATGTCGACCTGCTCGGGCGTCATCATGCCGGCCAGCTGTTCGGGCGTCGCCGTGACGGTGGAATAAAAGAAGAACAAACCGATCAGGTACCAAATGAGCGAGACGACGCCGACGACCCAGAACGCGGTATCGGGACGGACGACTGCGGATTGATCTGACATAAGGTTTCCCCTTGTTTTATCAGCGTTTTTTGCTCCCCGCGCGGATCATCCGGCGCACCGGCGGGGATTGCAAGGGGTGGCGGGGCGCTCCAACGGGCGCTCCCACTGCTACCGGCGGGCGAGGGCGGCGCAGGGCTTGTAGCGAAAGCAATCGACGAGATGGTCGTTGACCATGCCGGTCGCCTGCATGTGCGCATAGACGATGGTGCTGCCTACGAAGCGGAAGCCGCGCTGTTTCAGGTCCTTGCTGAGCGCGTCGGACTCGGGCGAGGTTGCCGGGATGTCGCCGTCGCGGCGGCGCCGGTTCAGGACCGGCCGGTCGTCGACGAAACCCCAGATGTAATCGCTGAAGCTGCCGAACTCGTCCTGCACGGCAAGAAAGGCCTTGGCATTGCTCACGGCCGATTCGACTTTCAGCCGATTGCGCACGATGGCAGGATTCCTGAGCAGCGACTCGATGCGCCGGCGGGTGTAGCGAGCGACTTTCTCGGGGTCGAAGTCCGCGAAGGCTTTCCGGTAGCCCTCGCGTTTGTTGAGTATGGTCGACCAGCTCAGGCCCGCCTGCGCGCCTTCGAGGACGAGAAACTCATATTGCCGGCGGTCGTCGCGGACGGGGACGCCCCATTCCGTGTCGTGGTAGGCGATGTAGTCCGCTCCGCTGCCTTCGGCCCAGGTGCAGCGTACTGGCGATTTCGGCATGTTCCGGTCCTCCGTCGTCAGGCCGACGCTAGCACCGAAGCCGACGGCGCGGAACCGCCAAATCCCGCTGCAACAGGCGTATTCGCGGTCGCCGCCGGCCGGAACACAGCCCGCGCACGTGGGTGCGGGACTGCGTCCGGACCGACGCAGCCGGCGCTATTCAGCCGCTTCGTCTTCCGCGTCCTCCGCGCCCTCTTCCGCGTCGCCGCCGCAGCTGCCTTCGGCTTCGCCTTTCTTGTCACCGCCGCAGCTGCCTTCGGCTTCGCCTTTCTTGTCACCGCCGCAGGAGCCCTCTGCCTTGTCCTTCTCCTCGCCTTCCTTGTCGCCACCGCACGAGCCTTCACCGCCGACGCCCAGCATGTAGCCTGCGCTCAGCGTCGTCATCGCGAACGGGCTGGCGCCGGTTTGTGCGCTTGCGGTCGAGACCAGTGCCAGCGAGCCGACGAGTGCCGCACCGACGGCCAGGGCCACGGGTGTTGCTGCTTTCTTTTCTGACATGTTTGTTCTCCTTGGTGGATGTTCGCCCTGACCGGGCGTCGTAGTCGGTACCTGTCGCATCAGGTGCGCCAGGTCACCGAATTCTTCATCGCCTGTTCGATACTCCGGATGTCGTCGGGATCCTCGCCGACGACCGCGATACTGCCCTCGCCGACCGGGAGGATCACGCCGGAGAGCACGCCGTCGCCGATTTCGACTGGTGCCCCGACCTTCTCCTCAGCCATCAGCAGGATGGTCACCGGCCCGTGCGCGCCCTGCATGACGAGGTGCGGCACGGTGTGTCCGTTGATCACGCAGGTCTGCGCGTAACTCACGAGCGGCGCGTCCGGCCCGAGGCGGGCGACGTTCGCGGGCAACACGCGCGCCAGCCGGTCATCCCCGACCGCGACATCCGATACGACGAGCGAGAAATTTTCATGGCTGATGTGCGCGAGAATCTGCTCGCCAAGCGCGGCCTCTGCAGCGGAGTCCTCGCCGGCCGTGCGCCAGCCGAGCGCAAGTGCGATTGCCACGGAGGCCGCGGCCGCGAGCCAGGCCAGGGCCGGCAGCCGGCGGCGCCGGGCCGGCGCGAGCGGCGTCATCCCGGCCTCCGGCTGCCCGGACAGTTCGGGGAGCGCGAGTTCGGGTACCGGCACGGCGAGCGCAAGCGCTATGTCCGAATCGAGCGCCAGCAGTTCGTCCCGCCAGGCCCGGCACTCCGCACATTGCGCGAGGTGCTCGCCGATCCGGGCGGATGCGGGATCGGCAGCGATCTCGGCACGGCAATCGCTGCAATCGCGGATTGCAGGTTCGTCCGTCACTGCAGGTATCCGCTGCCGTCGAACGCGGCCTTGAGTTTCAGGCGCGCGCGATGCAGGCGGGTGAGCACCGCGCCCTGGGCGAGCCCCATGTGCTCGGCGATCTCTCGTGTGCTGTAGCCGAGCAGTACCTGCAGTACGAGCGGCTCGCGATATCCGTCCTCCAGTTCGAAAATTGCCGCACGCAGTTCGTCGAGCCGCGGGTCGGGTTGCTGCACGATCGCCGCGGCTTGTGCGGCGCTCAGGGCATCGACGTCGAGCGTGTCCGGACGACGGCGTTCGAAGTAGCGGGCATTCTCGCGCCGGACGATCGTCAGCACCCAGGACTTCGCCGCAGCGTCTTCTCTCAATGCATCCATGGAGCGCCAGGCGCGCAGCAGTGACTCCTGGACGACGTCCTCGGCCACGGCACGGTTGCGACTGAGCCAGAGGGCATAGCGGTACATGTCCTGGTGGAGCGTGCCCACGATCCTCTCGAATCTCCTGCGCCGGTCCTGCCCGGCCGTACGGCTGTTCATGCGAGGTGACCTTCGGTTCGTGATTTTTATTACGTGCGGCCCGACAAAACGCGACTTGAGACTTGGAAAGCCTATCGGATTAAAGTGAAAATCCACAACCATGCGACACGTCGACTGTGCAGTATGAACCCGCAATGCCTCGGTCAGTTCCCGAACACCCGTCTGCGACGCAGCCGCCGTACCCGAAACCTCCGGCGCCTGGTCGCCGAAACGGCACTGTCGGTAGACGACCTCATCTGGCCGCTGTTCGTGCTGGACGGGGTTGGCAGGACCGAGGCGGTGGCCTCGATGCCCGGCGTCAGCCGCCTCTCCATCGACCGCCTGCTCGAACGCCTGGCCGGGCCGGTGGCACTCGGCATCCCGGCGGTCGCACTGTTTCCCGTGATCGACACCGCGGCGAAATCGCCGGACGGCAGTGCCTGTGCCGACCCGGACGGGCTCGCGCAGCGAGCCGTGCGCGCCATCCGGGATGCCTACCCGGAACTCGCGGTCATCACCGACGTCGCGCTGGATCCGTACACGACTCACGGGCAGGACGGCATCCTCGGCGACGATGGCTACGTCCTGAACGACGAGACGGTCACCATGCTGGTGCGCCAGGCGCTGTCGCATGCCGAAGCCGGTGCCGACATAGTCGCGCCCTCGGACATGATGGACGGCCGGGTGGGCGCGATCCGGCGTGCGCTTGAAGACGCCGGCCACGCGAACACGCTGATCCTGGCGTACGCGGCGAAGTACGCATCGAATTTCTACGGGCCGTTCCGCGACGCCGTCGGCTCGGCCGCCAGTCTCGGCGGCGGCGACAAGTCGACCTACCAGATGGACCCGGCCATGAGCGACGAAGCGCTGCGGGAAGTGCTGCTCGACGTCGCGGAAGGCGCGGACCTCGTCATGGTCAAGCCGGCGATGCCCTACCTCGACATCGTGCGGCGCGTGCGTGACGCGGCCGGCGTGCCGGTCTTCGCCTACCAGGTGAGCGGCGAGTACGCGATGCTCAAGGCCGCCGCCGCGAACGGCTGGCTGGACGAGCGGCGGACCGTGCTCGAGTCCCTGCTCGGCATCAAGCGAGCAGGCGCGAGCGCTATCCTCACCTACTTCGCGCCGGACGTGGCGCGCTGGCTCGCCGAGTAGGCACAGGCGCGCGGCCCCCGCCTAATGGTTATACTCGGCCTGCCGCGGACGGCGACTGGCCTCGGGCGTTTGCGGCGGGGAGCAACGATAACGGGAGAACGCGCAATTGCCCGATGATCCGGCCAGTTTCGATCGCTATGGCGTCATCGGTTTCCCGGTGTCACACAGCCGCTCACCGGTCATCCACCAGCTTTTCGCCATGCAGACCGGCCAGCAGCTGCGTTACGAACTCCTGCAGGTCGCGCCGGAAAAACTCGAGCAGGCAGTACGACAGTTCCAGCGCACCGGCGGCAAGGGGCTGAACGTCACCGTCCCGCACAAGACGGAGGTGACCGAACTCTGCGACCAGCTGAGCGAGCGTGCCGAGCAGGCGGGGGCGGTGAACACGCTCGCGTTCCAGGACGGCGACATCTTCGGCGACAACACCGACGGCATCGGGCTCACGCGCGACCTCGAATGGAACCTGAGTTTTCCCCTGCAGGGCCGGCGCATCCTGGTGCTGGGCGCGGGCGGCGCGACCCTCGGCATCGTCGGCCCGCTGCTGGCCCGGCGCCCCGACGCACTGGTCATCGCGAACCGCACCGTCGAGCGCGCGCAAGCCATCGTGGAACGCTTCGGGAGCGGACTCCTGAGCGCCTGCGATTTCGACGACGTGCCGGCCGAGCGGCCCTACGACCTGCTCATCAATGCGACCTCCGCCGGCCTGAAAGGCGAGGCGCCGCCCTATCCGGACGCCGCGGTCGGCACATCAACGCTGTGTTACGACCTGTCCTACGGCTCGAAACCGACGCCCTTCACGCTCTGGGCGCGCGAGCAAAGCGCCGGGGCCGCGGTCATGGGCTGGGGCATGCTCGTCGAACAGGCTGCCGAGTCCTTTCACCTGTGGCGCGGCATCCGGCCAAGCACGGCGCCGGTCCTGAAGCAGATCGTCGTCAGCGCATAGTCACCAGTTCCTCGGCGCTCGTCGGGTGGATCGCGACGGTATCGTCGAAGTCCTCCTTGGTCGCGCCCATGCGGATGGCGACCGCGAAACCCTGCAGCATCTCGTCCGCCCCTTCGCCGATGATGTGGCAGCCGACGACTTTCTCGTCCGTGCCGGCCGTGACGAGCTTCATGGAGCTCTTCTGCTTGCGCTCGCCGAGCGCGTAGTACATCGACGTGAACCGCGACGTATGCACTCGGACCGATTCGCCATACTCGAGCCGGGCCTCCTCCTCGGTGAGCCCGACCGTGCCGATGGTCGGGTGGCTGAACACGACGGTCGGGATGAGGCGGTAGGAGAGATGCCGGTCTTCCATGCCGCCGTAGAGGCGATCGGCGAGGCGCCGCCCGGCGGCGATGGCGACCGGCGTCAGCGCCGCGCGGCCGGTCACGTCGCCCAGCGCGTAAATGTGCTCGACGTTGGTGCGCTGGTATACGTCGGTCGGGATGCAGCCGGTGAGCTCCGTATGCACGCCGGCGGCCGCGAGACCGAGGTCGCGGGTGTTGGCCATGCGGCCGACTGCCCACAACACGCAGTCGACGGGCCCGAAATGCCGTTCATCCGCGGTCGTGACGACCAGGCCTGCGTCCGTGCGATCGACGCGCGCGGGCACCGTGTTCGTGTGGAGCGCGATGCCGGTCGCGCGCATCGCGTCGGCGAGTTCGGTGCCGAGCATCGCGTCGAAGTCGCGCAGGAGCCCGCCCTTGCGCACGAGCTGCGTGACCTCGCTGCCGAGGAGCGCGAACACGCCCGCGAGTTCCACCGCGATGTAGCCGCTGCCGGCGACCAGGACGCGCCGCGGCCGTTCCTCGAGTTCGAAGAAGCCGTCGGACGTGATGCCGAGCTCCGCGCCGGGGAGGTCGGGCACGGCCGGGTAACCGCCCGTAGCGATGACGATGCGCTCCGCGGACAGCCGACGGTCCCCGACTTCGAGCGTATGCGGGTCGCAAAAGTGCGCGCGCCCGGCGACGAGGTCCACCTCGCGTTTTTCCAGGTTGGCCGCATAGATGCCGTTCAGCCGCCGAATGTAGGCGTCGCGACGGCGCTTGAGCCCGGCCCAGTCGTGACCCGCGAGTTCGATGTCGAAGCCGTAATCTTTCGCGTGCTGCAGATGATGGGCATGATCCGCGGCGTACCACATGATCTTTTTCGGCACGCAGCCGGCATTGACGCAGGTACCGCCGAGCGGACCGGGTTCGATCACGGCGGCGCGAGCGCCGTGCTCCGCCGCGCGCTGCGCGTTTGCGAGCCCGCCGCTCCCGCCGCCGATGACGAGCAGGTCGTAATCGTCCCTCATCCGAACTCCTGAAATGCGTGATTCGTCGCGCAGCCGTCCGGTCGATCGACCGGGCCGGCGGCCGGGCTGTGCTAGAATTTTCGCGCCTCGAAAGGCAGGATCCGATGAGCAACCCGTTACTCGATACTACTACGCTTCCGCGTTTCGCCGACATCGCGCCCGACCATGTCGTGCCGGCGCTGACCGAAATCATTGCGACACACCGCCGGCGGCTCGACCAGATCCTGGCGGCTGCCACAGAACCGGATTTCGACTCCGTGGTCGTGCCGGTCGAGGAAATGGAACACGAACTGTCGCGGGTCTGGGCACCGGTCGGTCACCTGCAGAGCGTGCTCGGCTCGCGCGAATGGCGCGATGCCTACAATGCCGCGCTGCCCCTGCTGACCGAGTACGGCACAGAGCTGTCGCAAAATCAGCGGCTGCAACGGGCCTACGCGCAAGTCGACGACAGCCTGCCGGCGAACGCCGATGCCGCGCGCCGCAGCGCGGTCGAACATGCACTGCGCGATTTTCGCCTGGCGGGCGTCGACCTGGACGAGAGTCTCAAGACCCGCTTCCGCGAGGTCATGAGTGAGCTGGCTGGCATCCAGGCACGCTTTGAACAGAACATCCAGGACTCGGCGGACGCCTGGTTGCTGACGATCGATGAAGAGGCGGAACTCGCCGGCCTGCCGGCGGGCAACGTGAAACGCGCACGCGGCGAGGCAAAGAAACGCGGCCGCGACGGCTTCGTACTGACGCTCGACTACCCGACCTATGACGCCGTCATGACGCACAGCGAAAACCGCGCGCTGCGGGAGAACTTCTACCACGCGTGGGTCACACGCGGCTCCGACCAGGCTGCGGACCTCGCTTACGACAACAGCGCCAACATCGACGTGATACTCCGCTTGCGCCACGAGGCCGCCAGGCTCGTCGGATTCGCGAACTACGCCGAGTACTCGCTGGCGACGAAGATGGCTTCGTCGGTGACGGAGGTCGTGACCTTCCTGCGCGAGCTCGCGGCACGCACGCGCCCGGCGGCCGAACGCGAACTCGAGCAACTCCGAGAGTTCGCCGACATGGCGATAGAACCCTGGGACGTGACCTTCTGGCTCGAGAAGCTGAAGCAGCAGAAATACTCGATCTCCAACGAGGTGCTGCGCCAGTACTTCCCGGCCGAACGGGCAATCGGCGGGCTGTTCGACCTCGCGGGCCGCCTGTACGACGTGAGCTTCGAGCGGCGCGACGACGTCGCTACCTGGCACGAGGACGCGCGTTATTACGAGATCCGCGACAAGTCCGGTGTATCGATCGGCGGCTTCTATACCGACATGTTCGCGCGCGGCGGCAAGCGCACCGGTGCGTGGATCGACGACTGCATCAACCGCAAGAAGCTGAATGGCTCGCCGACCCTGCCGGTCGGCTTCCTCGTCTGCAATTTCGCACCGCCGGACGAAGGTCGCCGCTCGCTCCTTACCCACGACGACGTCGTGACGCTGTTCCACGAGTTCGGTCACATGCTGCATCACCTGCTGACGCGCGTCGATTACCCGAGCATCGCCGGCATCAACGGCGTGCCCTGGGATGCCGTCGAACTTCCGAGCCAGTTCATGGAGAACTTCGCCTGGCATTACGATGTGCTGGTGCGCTGCTCCGGCCATGCGGATACCGGCGCCCTGCTGCCGCGTGAGCTGTTCGACCGGCTGAATGCGAGCCGCTACCTGGGCGCCGGCCTCGCGATGCTCCGGCAGCTCGAGTTCGGGCTGTTCGACTTCCTCCTGCACAGCGAATACGAGCCCGCGAACACGCAGGCCGTACTCGGTCTGCTGACGGCGGTGCGCAACGAAGTCGGGCTGCTCCGGCACCCGGCGTACAACCGCATGCCGCACGCGTTCGGGCATGTCTTTTCAGGCGGCTACGCGGCCGGCTATTACAGCTACAAGTGGGCCGAGGTACTCGCGGCCGATGCCTTCGGCGCGTTCGAGGAAGCCGGCATCTTCGACCGTGCGACCGCGGATCGTTTCCGGCGGGAAATCCTGGAGATCGGCGGCAGCCGAAATTTCATGGATGCGTACATCGCGTTTCGCGGCCGCAAACCGGAACTCGACGCCCTGCTCCGGCACTGCGGCATTCTCGACTCGTGAAGATCGCGACCTGGAACGTCAATTCGCTCAAGGTGCGCATGCCGCATGTCGTCGAGTGGCTGAAGGCGAACGGCCCGGACGTCCTCGTGTTGCAGGAGATCAAGCAGGTGAGCGAGGCCTTCCTGGCCGCAGAGTTCCGTGAACTCGGCTATCACTCGATCGCGAACGGCCAGAAGACCTACAACGGCGTCGCCATACTGGCGCGGCAGGAACTCGCGGACCCGCACACCGATTTCCCGCGCTTCGAGGACATGCAGCGCCGCATACTCGCAACGACGGTCGGCGATGTCCGCATCGTCAACCTGTACGTACCGAACGGCTCCGAGGTCGGTTCCGAAAAGTACGCCTACAAGTTGTCCTGGCTGTCGGCGCTTCGGGTGTATCTCGAGGACGAGCTGCAGCGCCACGGCAAGCTCGTCGTGCTGGGCGACTTCAACATCGCGCCGCGCGACGAGGACGTGTATGACCCGGTCGCCTGGGGCGATGCGATCCTGTGCAGCCCCGCCGAACGGGCGTCGCTGAACGCCGTGCTGGAACTCGGCCTCAGCGACGTGTTCCGCAAATTTGAGCAGCCGGAAAAGACTTTCAGCTGGTGGGATTACCGGGCGGCGATGTTCCGCCGCAATGCCGGCCTGCGCATCGACCTGATCCTGACGAACGATGCGATGACAAAAGCCTGCACGTCGAGCCGCGTCGACCGGGAGCCGCGCACCTGGGACCGGCCGTCCGATCATGCGCCGGTCGTGGCGGAATTCGCGCTGTAACGAGCGTCGGCTCGTTTTTACAAAAACTTGTGAAAAGCGTGACATGCCGCACATTTTTCGGCGGGCCCGGACTTGGGCAAGCAGGTAGACTTTCTTTCCATGCCGCCGCATTTGAAAGCCGTCAGTCAGGATCGCCGTAACGATTACGACGTGACCAACACGGTCCAGGTTTCGAGCCCTCCCGCCGTACGAAATGCCGTCTACGAGATCTTTTCGGAGACCTACCCCGGCGCGTCCTTCGACAAGCTCTGGCTGGCCTTCTACGATTTCCAGCGCCTGTTCACCGGCCGCTATCCGGGTTACGTGGGCTGCGACACGACCTACCACGACATGCAGCATTCGCTGGACATGACGCTGGCGGTCGCCCGGCTCGTGGCCGGTTACGAACGCAGCGTCGATGCCAGCGAGCGGCTCGGACCGCACCGCGCTCTGCTGGCGGTGATCGTGTCCCTGTTCCACGACGCCGGCTACATCCGCCACGAAGAACGGGATCGCGACTACACGAACGGCGCCGAATTCACCATGCAGCACGTGTCGCGCGGGGCGGATTTCCTGCGCCGCTACCTGCCGCAGCTCGGCATGGCGAAAGACACAGGCGTCGCGAGCATCATCGTACATTTCACCGGCTACGAGCTGGACCTCGACACGATCGAGCTCGAGGACCCGCGAGATATCATCTGCGGCCACCTGATCGGCACGGCCGACCTGATTTCGCAGATGTCCGACCGCTGCTATCTGGAGAAGTGCCGCGACCGCCTGTACAAAGAGTTCGTCGTCGGCGGCGTCGCTGTCGAGAACGCCAGGCCGGGCGAGTACATGATCCGCTACGAGTCGGGCCAGCACCTGCTCGAGAAGACACCGACGTTCTATCAATACGTCATGCGCGAGCGGCTGAACAATCAGTTCAACAAGGTTTACCGCTACGTCGAGGTGCTGTTCGACGGGTACAACCCGTACATCGAAGCCATCTCGAACAACATCAAACATCTGGTCAAGGTGATTTCCACCGGCGACTGGACGCTGCTCCGCCGGCAGCCGCCTTACTTCCTCGGTGTCGAAAACGCCGACAAGGACATCGACACGCTGGTAACCCGGCAGCTCGACCTGCCCGCAGCGGCCAAGGTCACGGCCACAGGCTGAGTCAAGACCCGTTGGAGCGCCCCACGGGCGCGACAGGTCGCGCGCATGGCGCGCTCCAACAGCAATATTCGCTCAACAGCAGTATTAAGGGGATGACGCAATGTGCATGCGGGCGCTGCTGGCAGTAGTGTTTCTGGTCGGCCAGCCGTACGCCGCAATTGCACAAACCGACTTCACGAAGTCGACGGAAACGGCGGACCAGGCCTCGGCGCTGTCCCGCATCCGGGTGGAGGGCAATCGCTTCGTCGACGCCGCCGGCAACACGCGCATTTTCCGCGGCCTGGCCCTGTCCGATCCCTATCACCTCGAGCGCCAGGGGCACTGGAATCGCAAGTATTTCGAAGCGGCGAAAAGCTGGAATGCCGACGTCGTGCGCATCCCCGTTCATCCCGTGTGGTGGCGGGAGGCGGGCGCCGAGCAGTATTTCGAATGGCTGGACGAGGGCGTGCGCTGGGCGGGCGAGCTCGGCATGTACGTCATCCTGGACTGGCACACGATCGGCAATCCGCTGAACGGCATTCCGCACCGGCCGCTCTATCTCACGACGAAGGACGAGACCTACTACTTCTGGCACCAGGTTGCGGACCGCTACAAGGGCAACACGACCGTCGCCTTCTACGAGCTCTTCAACGAACCGACCAATCGCTTCGGCGAAATGGGCTACCTGCCCTGGGACGAGTACAAGGACTACATCGAGGGCATCATCTACATGCTCTACGCGATCGACGAGGAGATCATCCCGCTGGTCGCCGGTTTCGACTGGGCCTACTCGCTGGAACACGTCATGGACGATCCGATCGGTTTCCCCGGTGTGGCCTATGTGTCGCACCCGTATCCGCAGAAGCGCGACGAACCCTGGGAGGACAAGTGGGAAGCCGACTGGGGTCATGTCGCCGAGAAGTATCCGGTGTTCGTCACCGAGTTCGGTTTCATGTCGGCGGAGGCACGCGGCGCGCACATCCCCGTCATCTCCGACGAGCGCTACGGCAAGGCGGTGACCGACTACATGGCGACGAAAGGCATCTCCTGGACGGCGTGGGTGTTCGACCCGCGCTGGAGCCCGCAGCTCATATCCGACTGGGACTACACGCCGACGATGCAGGGCACGTTCTTCAAGTCCGTGCTGAAAGAGCCGTAGCACGTTGGAGCGCCCCACGGGCGCGACCTAACCTGTTGGAGCGCCCCACGGGCGCGACCTAACCTGTTGGAGCGCCCCACGGGCGCGACCGGTCGCGCGCATGGCGCGTTCCAACGAAGCGGGAAATCCGGCCAAGCCGGCAGTAAGTCCGGCCAATCCCGTGCGCCGGACTGTGCGTACACCGCGGCGGCTGCTATACGGATAGCCCGATCAGGGAGACACGACCATGCGATTCCTCTTGCCCGTCACGCTCGCCGCCCTGCTGGCCGCCGCCGCGCTGTTCGCGGACACGAAAACGGGACCGACGCCCGCCGCGGACAGCGTCGACGTCGCGCGCTTCGACGCCGATGACCGCCTGCTGGTGCCTGCGAACCTCGACGAATGGGTGTTCCTCGGCAGCTCGCTCGGCATGGGTTATTCGCAGGAGAACTTCGACCCGGACAGCCCCGGCATGTTCCAGATCGCGCGGATGGAGCCACAGGCTTACGACATCTTTCGCAGGACGGGCAAGTTCCCCGACGGCACCATGATCGCGCTGCATTTCTACGGCTCGCGCAACGAGGTGTCCATCAACCGGGCCGGATTCGTAATGGGCGACCTGCACCTGGCGGAGATCCATTACAAGGACAGCGCGCGGTTCCCTGACGGATTCAACTTCTATAATCTGCCGAACGGCGCAGAGGCCGCGGAAGAGATTGCATTGCCGAACGACTGCGTGGACTGCCACAAGCGCGACGGGGCCTACGACGGCGTGTTCGTGCAGTTCTACCCCGCGATCCACGAATTCCTGCCGCCGGAGATACGCGCGAAGCTTTCCGGCTCGCAGGCTGGAAGCGCGCACTGACCCGCGAGGCGACCCGCATGGCCGAAACTCGAATCATCGCCGCGCTGGCCTATCCCGGCGTGCAGTTGCTCGACATCGTCGGCCCGCTGGAGACCTTCAATCTCGCGGCGCAGCAGCTGCTCGACGACGGCGAGCGGCGCGACGCCGCATACCGTGTCCTGCTCGTGTCGAAGGACGGCAAGCCGGTGCCCTCGATGTCCGGCCTGACGATTGGCGCAGAGCGCAGCTTCGACGATACGCTGGACGACGTCGACACGCTGCTCGTGCCGGGCGCGCTCACCGGCGGCTCGAATTTCTACGAGGACCCGGACTACGTCGCCTTCGTGCGCTGTGCGCAGGGCCGGGTGCGGCGCCTGTGTTCCGTCTGTTCGGGCGCGCTGCTGCTCGCGAGCGCGGGCGTGCTCGACGGGCGCCGCGCGACGACGCACTGGATGGATGCCGGGCAGCTGCGCGACTGCTTTCCGCAGGTCCGCGTCGAGGCGAACCGCATCTACGTCGAGGACGGCGGCGTGTATACCTCCGGGGGCATCACCGCGGGCATCGATCTCGCGCTCGCGCTCGTCGAACAGGATCATTCGCGCCGTCTCGCGCTAAAGGTCGCAAAGCGCCTGCTCGTGTTCCTGAAACGGCCCGGCAACCAGCTGCAGTTCAATGCTTTCCTCGCGGCGCAGGCCCAGCCGACCCGATTCGCCGAGCTGCTCGACTGGCTGACCGACAACCTGCACCGCGAGATCGACACGCCGCTCCTCGCGAAACGCGCCTGCATGAGCGAGCGGAATTTCCGACGGCGCTTCGAAGCGGAGATCGGCATCCCGGTGGGCCGCTACCTCGCGCGAACGCGAGTGACGAAAGCACAGAGCCTGCTCGAGTCGACACCGTTGCCGGTCGCGAAAATCGCGAAACAATGCGGCTTCGCCTCCGCCGAAGCGATGCGTTATGCCTTCACCCAGGAGCTGGACGTCACGCCCAGCGAGTACCGGGCGCACTTCGGCGGCGGTGACGCAGCCACCCGACGCGTCGGCTGACGAGCGAAGGTACGCGGCGCCGGCCAATTCGCCCGGCGATGCTCCCGTCAGAATCCGAGTTGCCGCAGCGCGGCAGAAACTTGCGCACGAACGTCCGGCGGCCGAAGCGGAAATGCTGCAAGAAAGTCCTCCTGCGTCAGGCGGGGATTGCGTTCACGAACGTGGCTCGCCCAGCCCCTCGCCTGCGCTTCGTTCCCGGCGAGGGATTGCGCAACGGCCGCGACCATCGCAATCAGGACGTGTGCACCGGGCGAGCGCGCGGCGCGCTCGCACCAGCGGACGGCTTCCGCGTGCTCGCCACTCACCAGGTGCGTGAAGCCGCGCGTCGCCAGCATGGCGTAATACAACGGGTCGAGCGGGCTCAGGCGCATCGCCAGGTCGGCATCGCGCCGCCCGTCGCCGCTGCTGCCGGCGATCGCTTCGGTCCACGCCCGGGCATACAGGCCCTGGGCGTAGTTGGGACAGAGCGACACGGCGCGGTCGATCCAGGCCAGTGCACGATCGAGGTCCCCTTCGAGCCAGAAGCTCCGGCCCATCGTGAAATTGACGAACGGGTCCAGCGGGTCGATGTCGATGCCGCGCTGGGCAGAGCGCCGCGCCGACGCAATGGCGCCGGAAAGGTCGTCGGTTTGCCGCAGGAAAGCCTTCTGGAAGTGCACGAACGAGAGCCCGGCATGGGCGCGGGCAAAGCCCGGGTCCTGCGACACGGCCCGGCCGAACAGGGACTCCGCGGCCGCGTTGTCCGCACGGTTGAAGTTGTACATGTGCTGCAGCCCGAGGTGATAGGCCGACCAGGCGTCGAGATTGTCCGTATTCGTCAGGCGTGCGGCCGATGCCTCGTGCAGGGGTATCTGGACTTCGAGCGCCGCGAGGATTCTCGAACGGATCTCCGCGCGCAACGCGTGCACGTCGTCGACGAAGCCCGTGTAGCGTTCCGCCCAGATGACCTCGCCGCCCCGTGTGTCGGTGAGTTCGGCCGTGATCGCGAGGTGCGAGCCCGTCACCTCGATCGTGCCCGAGAGGCAGTAGCGCACCCCGAGTTGCCGGCCGATGTCGCGGCTGTCGGGATCCTGTCCCCGCAGCCGGAACGAGGAGGCGCGCGCGATGACGAAAAGCCAGCGCAGGCGCGAGAGCTCGGTGATCAGTTCGTGCGGCAGGCCGTCCGCAATCGTCGCGTATTGGCCGGCGTCGCCGATGACCAGAAAAGGGAGTACGGCGACCGACGGTCGCGGGGAGGCATCGCCCGCGGCTTCGACATCGGCCGGCGCCGGGCCCGGTCCCGCGCTTATGTACGGCTCGCGCTCGACCTGCACGTTGCCCACGAAGCGCAGGCCTTTGCCATGGATCGTGCGGATGAATTTCTGCGCACGCCCGTCGTCGCCCAGTGCCTTGCGCGCCGCTTTGACGCGGCTCGCCAGCGCCGAGTCCGTGACGATGCGCCCGTCCCACACTTTCTCGAAGATTTCGTCTTTGGACAGGAGGCGCTCGCGGTGCTCGATCAGCAACGCCAGCAGCGCGAACACCTGCGGTTCGATCGGCTGCGGCTGGCCGTCGTCACGCAGTTCGCCCCTGTCAGTGTCGAGCTCGAAGGGTCCGAAGCGATAGATCATGTCCAGTGAGAATAGAGTACCCGGCGGCGGGGGCCCAGCAACCTCCATGAAATCTCCATGCTTCCTCCAAGCTTCGCGCGGGCGGGGCGCGCACGATAAGGCCACAGAGCGCGGATCGTCCGCGCAAGGGACGAAGGAGAACGGCATGAAACAAACTCGAGCGGGCCTGCCGACGCGCCTTGAAGCCGGCGGTGTCTGTATCCAGGCCGAGGACTGGGGCGACATCAACGTGGCCCGGATACGTTTCCCGAAAGGCGCCGATGCCGCGCCGCTCCTCGTGGGGATGCCGCAGAACCTCTGCCAGTGCCCGCACTGGGGCACGGTGCTCAAGGGCTCCATCCACATTCGCTACGCGGACGGCGCAGAGGAAACCGTGCGCGCCGGCGACGTCTACTACTGGCCTCCCGGTCACACGGTCCGGGTCGACGAGGATTACGAAGCCGTCGAGTTCAGCCCGAGCGGGCCCATGGGCGAAGTCATCGAACACCTCAAATCGAAACTGCACAACTGAAGGAGAACGACATGCCACTCGTAACCATCGATGTCATCAAGAACGTGTTCACGCCGCAGCAGAAAGAAGCCCTCATCGAGAAAGTGACGGCCGCCATGATCGAGATCGAAGGGGAGAACATGCGTCCCGTCACCTGGGTCCGGATCAACGAATTCGAAGGCGGCGACTGGGCGATCGGCGGAAAGCGGCTGTCGGCGGCGGACGTTCACGCGCTGCAGAAAGGCAAGGCCGCTTGACGGCGGAACCTCATCCGGCAAGCGGCTGCCGCAGGATAGTCTTGAGCCGCGCCGGCGCGGTCCGGCGCGCGTCGCTCAAGTAGATTTCGTGGTGTTTCCCCGAGAGCCGCAGGCCCTGTTCCGCGATGAAGCGGTGCAGGCCCTGGATCGTCGGGCCTTCGTCCGAATACGGACCGACATGCAGGACCTGCGCCGCACGGCCTTCGCTGAAGGACTCGAAACGCAGTTTTGTCAGCGCCTGGCGGGTTCTTGCTTTCTACGCACCTGCGCCACCGCCGTCGCGAACAGGTCCGGCGGTGACGACGTCGGGCTGCATGATGAGCAACGTCCACTTCCAGCGGTCCTTGTGGCGCAGGACGAAATCGTCCATGTCGTCCGCCCACCACAGGCCCTCGAGCGGCATGACGCCGAAGTCGATGCCGCCCGGCGCCTTCTTGCACATGAACTTCAGCGTGTAGGCGACCGGGTAGAGCGCCTCGAGCGCATCGCCGAAGGCCTTCGAATCCGGGCCGCCGTCGCCGTCGATCGCCAGGTATCGCAACGGCGGCACGTCGACCAGCACCGGCTTCCCTGCGCGCGCCTTGTAGAACTCGCCGAGTTCCTTCTTGTAATCGACCTTGCTCACGTACCGTCGAAATTATAGAGGAAGCGCACACCGAACTCGCTGCGATCGTTGTTCAGGATGACCAGCAGGTAATCGGTCGGCAAGAGCTTCGCATTGGCATACTTCTCGTCGGTCACGTTGCGGCCGTACACGCCCAGGGTCCAGCGGCCGTCGGAGTTGTGGTAGGCGATGTCGAAATTAGCGATGTCGCGGCTCTCGATCTGGGTCATGCGCACGGGGTCGTTGGACGGTTCGCCGTACATGTCGTCCCGGAAGGACCAGTCCGCGCGGAACGTCACGCTTGCACCCTGGCTCAACGGCAAGGTGTATTCCGGGCTCAGCGACCAGGTCAGGTCCGGCGTGAGCGGCGCGACGACATTCGGGTTGGGATGGTCGACTTCCACGTCGATGAAGCCGAGCGTCGCGTGCAGCAGGAAGTTGTCGGTCGGCGCCCAGGAGCTTTCCCACTCGAAGCCCTGCGATGTCTGGTCGACGATGATGTTGGCCGTGTTGAATCCGGTGCCGGTAGAGTTGCTGACCTGGTACGGCAGGTCGGAGTAGTCCGTGTAGAACACCGCTGCCGACATGCTCAGGCTGTCCAGCGGCTGCCCTTTGAGACCCATTTCGTAATTGACGGCCGTGACGTTCTCCCCGGCGACGTAGCAATTCGGGTCGCCGAACAGGCAGTAGGCGCGGGCCGGGTACTGCCCGGACTGGTAGCCGGTCTGTACCGTGCCGTACAGGTTCAGGCCGTCGGTCACGTCCCACGACGCCGACAGGTCCCAGGTAATCTCGTCCCAGTCGCGGGAGTTCTCCGCCTCGATCACGCCCAGCACGGGCGCGGTGTACGCGTGCTTCTCGTCCTCGGTGTAACGCGCGCCCGCGGACACCCGAAGGTCATCGGTCACTTCGAAGCCCAGATTTCCGTACACCGCCCAGCTCTCGGTTTCCTGCTGGTTGATGAACACGCCCGGCCCGCCGAGGAAGAAGTTGGGATCCTGGCGATTGCCGCCCTCCTCCTCGAAGCGGTACAGGCCGGCGACGAAGTCCCAGCCTCCGAAATCGCCGAACAGCTGCAGTTCGGCCGATTGCTGGTCGGCGAAGCCGGTCTCCGGGTAGGAGAAGACGGTGCCGTTCTCCGTGCCCGGAAAGAGGCCGGACGGGTTGGCGATGCTGCCAAGGGAATCGTCGTCCAGCCCGGACTCGTAGTCCGAGCTGCGATCGCTGTAGATGAACTTCCAGGCGAGCGCGTCGCTCATGCTCCAGTCGGCCGTCACGGCAAAGCCGTCTGCGTCGTTCGTCACGACGGAGCGGTCGACGACCGCGCCCGTTGCCGGGTCGATGTAGAAGCCTCCGTTGTTGTCGTACGGGTCGCTCGCGGTATCCGAGTTGCGCGCGCCCGTCAGGTACAGGAGGCCGCTCGGCACCTCGTCGATGCCCGTGTAATAGGGGCGCAGTCCGCCTTCGCCGTCGGCAATGTCGTAGGTGAACAGGAGCGAGAAGTCCTCGGTCGGCGCCCAGCGGGCGGCCAAGCGGACGTTCCATTCCTCCAGTTCGCCCACGTCCCGTGCAGCCTCATGGTTGCGGAACTCTCCGACGCCGTCGCGCTGGGTGTACGCGCCGGTGAAAGAGCCTGCAAAGCTGTCCGTGAACGTCTGGTTCCAGTAGAAGTCCCCGCCCAGACGGCCTCGCGACCCTGCCTGCGCGGTGACGCGGCCGCCGCTCTCTTCGCCCGGCTGGCGGGTGATGATGTTGATGGCGCCACCGATGGTGTTGCGCCCGTAAAGAGTGCCTTGCGGCCCACGCAGCACTTCCACCCGCTCGATATTGGCCAGGCTCCAGTTCTGGCCGACCTGCCGCCCCAGGTAGACGCCGTCCACGTACACACCAACGCCGGGGTCCGTGGTGATCAGGTGGTCCTGCAGGCCGATGCCGCGGATGAAGGGATTCATCGAGGACACGTGGCCGGCGGAAAATCCGGTCACCGTCAGGTTCGGCACGAACTTGCCGATGTCGGTCAGATCCGTGATGCCCTGCCGCAAGATGGTCTCTTCTGTGAAGGCACTTACGGACACCGGCACGTCGTAGATGCTCTCTTCGCGCTTGGTCGAGGTGACGATGATTTCGTCGATCAGAGGATCCGCTGCCTGGTCGTTGCCCGGACCTTGCTGACCCAGGGCGCCCTGGACAGGAAGGGTGGCAAGCATCGCGGCCGCCATGCACTTCTTGTTCATTCGGATTCTTTTCATTGCGACTTCTCCGCCTGAATTGGCATTGCATTTTTTCGCTTCACAGTTTCGACGCCCGCATGAGCTCCGCCGCATGCTGCGCCGCGCGTGCCGTGAGCGCCATGTAAGTGACGGACGGATTGACGCAGGACCCGGAGGTCATGCACGCGCCGTCGGTCACGAACAGGTTCGGCACTTCGTGCGCCTGGTTCCATGCGTTCAGCACGGATTCGGCCGGGTCGTTGCCCATGCGGGCGGTGCCCATCTCGTGCACGCCGCGCCCCATGATCATCGGCCCGGGATCCGAGCGGATCTCGGTGGCGCCGGCCGCCTCGAGCATCTCCGTGCCGCGCGCCACGATGTCGGCGATCATTTTCTTTTCGTTGTCCTTGTACTCGACTTCGAAGCGCACCTGCGGGATGCCGAAGCGGTCGACCTTCTTCTCGTCGAGCAGCACGCGGTTCTCGGCATAGGGAAGGATCTCCCCGAAGCCGCCGAGACCCATGCCCCACGGGCCCGGCTGCACGAGCGCCTCCTTGAGCTGCCGACCGAAGCCCGGTTCTTCGCGGCTCCAGGTCGTGCGGGCCGCCGCTCCCTGGAAACCGTAGCCGCGCAGGAACGGCACGTCCTCGTCCTGGCCGTCGAGATTCCGGAACCGCGGGATATAGATGCCGTTCGGCCGCGCACCGATCGTGTTCCGGTCGAGGTATCCCGGGATGACGCCGTGGACGTAAGTGCCGAAGGTATGGTCCATGAGATAACGGCCGAGCACGCCGCTGCCGTTCGCGAGGCCGTGCGGGTGCCGTTCGCTTTTCGAGTTCAGGAGGATCTGCGTGCTGCCGATGGCCGACGCGCACAGGAAGACGAGCCTGGCGCGGAACTGCACGCGTTCGCGGGTCTTCGCGTCCACGACGCTGACGCTCGTGACGCGCCCCGTCTGCGGGTCGGTATCCAGCCGCTCGACGACGCTGTCCGGGCGGATTGTCAGGTTGCCCGTCGCCTTCGCCGCCGGCAGCGTCGAGGTCAGGCTGCAGAAATAGGCCGACACGGAACAGCCGTTGCTGCACGGGCCGCAGTAGTGACAGGGGCCGCGGCCGTTCAACGGTTCGGTCAGCACCGCGACCCGGCCGATCGTCATCATCCGGCCCGGGAAGTGGTCTTCGATCGCCGCCTTGACGTGCTTTTCGACGGAGTTCATCGGCATGGGTTTCAGGAACTCGCCGTCCGGCAACTGCGGCAAGCCTTCCGCCTGGCCGGAGATGCCCGCGAACTTCTCGACGTGCGAATACCAGGGCGCGATGTCCCGGTAACGGATCGGCCAGTCGATGCCGTGGCCGTCCTTCTTGTTGGCCTCGAAGTCGAGGTCGCTCCAGCGATAGCACTGGCGGCTCCACAGCACGGACCGTCCGCCGAGGATGTCGCCGCGCACCCAGTGGAACGGCTTCTTCTCATCGACGACGTACGGATTCAGGCGGTCGTTGTTCCAGAACTGCCGGTTGTTTTCGGTGAACCAGCCGAAGTCGCTCTGGACCGGGTAGTCGCGTTCGTCGAGCTGCCGGTTGCGGTAGTCGCGAAATTCGTAATGCCACGGCGGCTGGTGCTCGCCCTGGTAGTCGCGCACGTGCGCGATCTCCCGGCCGCGCTCGAGCACGAGCGTCTTCAGGCCCTGCTCCGTCAGCTCCTTGGCCGCCCAGCCCCCGGAGATGCCGGAGCCGACCACAATGGCATCGAAATCGGTCGTCATCGCCATCCTCCTAGGTCCAGCGGCCGGTGGCCACGACGTACACGACTTCGCGGTAGACGCCCGGCATCGGGTTGTAACCCGCCTGCGCGGTCGCGCCGAGTTCGGACGTGAAGTAGCCGTTGACGACGAGGCTCTTCAGCGTGCTGAACATCGTGCTGCCCTCGGTCGCGCCGAACGCCGCGGTCTGCTCGGCCTCGCTGCAGTCGAGGAACGCCTTTCCGTAGACCGCCCGGCAATCCGTGTCGAGCTTCGCCATACCCTCGAGCACCGGCTGCCGCTCCTCGGCCGTGTGCCAATCGGAGAGGATCAGCTCGACGAACCGCGGCACGCCCGCCTTGATGGCCCCCGGAGTGTCCGTCTCCGGGATGATGAGTTCTGCGATGGCCGCGAGCATGTCCCTCCCGTGATCGTCGAGGACGACATGCGCCGGCGCCCCATCGAGATCCGTGGCGGCGAGGCACGCGCGGTGCAGCCCCGCAAGCGCAATGCCGGCGCTGCTGCCGAGCGCGGCGCGCAGCAATTCCCGTCGATTCACGGTCCTGAACCCTCTCGTTATTTGATTGAAAACTACCTGCCGGCCGCAGCCCTGTCGAGACTTGCCGCTCCAGTCACCCTGCGCTAGCGTCTGTTGGTGATCGCAGCCCGCTCTCGTCGCCGCCTCCCGTGCATGCTGGTCCTGGTGCTGCTCGCGACGGCGGCCGCGGCGGACAGCCGGCCCGAGTCCGCACTCGCCCTGGCCGCGACGGTCGCCGACCGGCAACTCGCGTTGCTCGCCGCGGAAGCTTCGGCGGCAGCCGAGACCCTGCCGCCGGGCGGTCCGCGCGGCTGGGAGCGCGCCGCCTTCTGGATCGGGCTTACCCACTTCGCCGAGGCGACGGGCGACGCCGCGTATCGCGACACGATCCTCGCGCAGGGCCGTGCGAACGAGTGGCGCCTCGGCGACTGGCTCGAGTTCGCCGACGACCATGCGATCGGCCAGAGCTACCTGTGGGCGGCACGGAACGGCGCCGGCGATGCGGCGCTCGCCCCCATGCGCCGGAATTTCGACGCGCTGCTCGCCGACCCGCCGGTCGTGCACCTGTCCTTCTGGATCGGCGAGAAAGGCTATGGAGAGACCGAATGCCTCGTGCGCTGGTGCTGGTGCGACGCGCTGTTCATGTCACCGCCCGCGATGATCGGGCTCTCGTTCGCGTCCGGCGACGAACGCTATGCGACGTATGCCTTCGCCGAGTTCCGCGCGACGACCGACTTCCTGTTCGACCCCGCGGAGAAACTCTACTTCCGCGACAGCCGCTTCTTCGGCCAGCGCGACGAGGACGGCCGCAAGCTCTTCTGGAGCCGCGGCAACGGCTGGGTATTCGCCGGCATCGCGAACATCCTCGACCTGCTGTCCGAATCGCATCCCGAACGGCCGTATTTCGAAGCGTTGTTCGTGACGATGGCGACGCGTCTCGTCGAACTGCAGAAGCCGGACGGCTACTGGCCGCCGTCGCTTTTGGCGCCCGAAGGCTCGCCGCCGGAAACGAGCGGCACGGGCTTTTTCACCTACGGCTTCGCGTGGGGCATCAACCACGGAGTCCTCGATCGCGATCGCTATCTCGAACCGGCGCTCAGGGGCTGGCGGGCATTGTCCCGCGCGGTCGATGACGACGGCCGGCTCGGCTGGGTGCAGCAGATTTCCGACCGGCCGGCGGAAGTCGCGGAGACCGATACGCAGTTCTACGGCGTGGGCGCTTTCCTGCTCGCGGCCAGCGAGATTGCCGGACTCCCGCCCCAGTAACAGGCGTGCGTCCGGCGCTATTCGCCTTCGCCGGTTGCGGAGAACCCGAACGATGAGCGGCTTTCGTCAGCATCGCCCGACAGCACGTGCAGTATTTCCCGGCGTTGCTGCTCCGGAATATCGGGATCCTCGAGAATCTCTCGCGCCCGTTCCTGGTCGACCTGCCACAGGAAGTACACGCGCGAGGCCTTGACCTGCCCGCGCAGCGTGCGATCGGAAATCGTCTCGACCAGTTCCGGCATTTCGTCCATCAGAGCCCAGTCCGACAGGACCTGAGCCAGGGCGTGATCGCGCGCCGGCCCGGGCGGCAGGCCGTCGATCACGCGGCGCGCGCCGGCCGGATCCTGCCACATGAGGTTCTGCAAGACGCTCGCCAGTGCCTGGCCGCGCATACCGGGGTCCGCGATCTGCTGGGCGACCGCCAGGCCTTCCTCGGGATCGCCGAGTGCCACTTGGCTTGCGATGTTGAGATAGGCTGCATCGCGCAGGCTCGGCTCGGCGAGCTGGTCCGCGAGTTGCCGTGCCTGTGCGGGATCGACGGTCGCGATGTGGCCGACGACGCTCGCCTGCAGCGCGGCATAACCGCTCTCGCCCTCGAACTGGCGAATGAACGCCAGCGCCGCTTGCGGGGATTGCCATTCGACGAGCTGCACGGCGATCTGCTCGCGCAGGTGGTCCTGGTATTCGTCCGCCACTCGTGGCAGCAGCCGCATGGCCGCATCGAGATTCGAATGCACGAGGATCGCCGCCGAATCGCCGAGCAGCTGGTCGCCCTGTGCCGGCGCGAGCGTATCGAGCCAGGCGATCGCCGCGTCCGGGTCCGTCATCATCCATTGCTGCAGGATCTGCGCCTGGGCGCTTTTCTTCAGCAGCGGATCGTCGATCTTGTCCGCCATGGCGACTGCCGCGACCGGATCCTCCAGTGCCAGCTGTCCGATCACGCCCGACACCAGGCTGTCGCGCTGGTGCGGCACCGGCGCAGCCATCGCTTCGGCGAGCGCCGCCTCCGGCTCCTGCACGGCGAGCTGCATGAGCGCGGTCATCTCATACAGGTTCTGCGGGCCGGCGTTGGCGCGCGCCCAGGCGAGCGCCGCCTTCGGGTCCGTGGCGGCCATCGCGCTGACGATGTGGCTGCCGATGAACTGCTTCAACGTGCTCTGGGTTGCCGCGCGGAAATAGGCCTCGGCCGCTTCGGGGTCCGATTCGGCCAGCGCCTGCATCGCGATCTGGTAGTCGTTCGACGCATATGGATTACCGCCCTCGGCCATCAGCGTGTCGATCACCGCGCGCGGATTGCTGCGCGCCGCTTCCCCGTCGATCGCCGCCAGGAACTGTTGCCGGTCCGTGGCCTGTTCGAAGTCGCCTGCATGGCGCCTCGCATCCGCCGCATCCCTGAGGAACAGGTAATCGGCGAGCCACTGGATGTGCTCGGCCCTGCGCTGACCGGACGGCAGTGTTTCGACGTAATCGATCGCATCGCCGACCGAACGCTCCGCGAGGCGCAGCAGGTGCCGGTTCTGTTGCTCCCGGTCCGGGTCGATGCCGAGTTCGCGCCCGACTCTCAGGCTGGCTTTGCTGTCGAGCAATCCGAAGGCCATGTACAACGCTTGCGCTGCCTCGTTCTGTTCCGCAAATGTGGGCCTGGTCTTCGCCGCGAACAGCGCTTCGTCGAAATCCTGCCGCGCCCAGGCGCTCCACACCGCGAGGCGCAGGCTGCGCGTTGCGCGGAAGTAATCGCTCTCTGCGAGCGCGAGTGCAGACGGTGCATCCAGCTCCGCGAGCCGGTAGAACAGGATTTCAAGCACCTGCTCGCGCTCGACGGGGTCGCTGATGCGATCCGCGGTGAAAATGTGGGTCTGCAGCGCGGCGGCGTCCGACCGGCCGGCGAGCGCATGCGCTGCATTGCGGCGCGCGAACGCGCTCGGCAGGCCGAGTACTTCCTGCACGGTGTCCAGCGACCGGTAGTTGTCGGCGCGCAACCTCTCCGCAGACCCAGCGGAAATCGCGGACGACACGTCGAGCTCACCGCCGGCGATCAGCGGCGGGCCGATCTGCGCGCCTGTGTACCAGCGCGCCATCGTGACGCCCAAGACCGCGCCCGCGATCACGGCGGCGGTCACGTACACGGCGGTGCGGCGCAGGGATTCAGCCATGCCGGCTCGCCGCAGCAGCGGTGAAGACGACGTCGGTGGAGCTGTTCAGCGCGGTCTCCGCCGAATCCTGCAGGATGCTGATGATGAAGCCGACGGCAACCACCTGCATTGCGACCTCGTCCGAGATACCGAACAACCCGCAGGACAAGGGGATGAGCAGGAGCGAGCCGCCGGCCACGCCGGACGCGCCGCAGGCCGAAAGCGTCGCGACGACGCACAGCAGCAGTGCCGTCGGCAGGTCGACCACGATGCCGAGCGTGTGCGTCGTAGCGAGAGTCAGCACCGTGATCGTGACCGCAGCGCCGCTCATGTTGATCGTTGCGCCGAGCGGGATGGACACAGAATAGGTGTCCCGCTCGAGGCCGAGCCGTTCGCACAGCGCGAGATTCACCGGGATGTTCGCTGCAGAGCTGCGCGTGAAAAACGCGGTGAGTCCGCTCTCGCGCAATGCCGTGAAGACCAGAGGGTAGGGGTTGCGCCGCATGGCGAGCCACGCGATGAAGGGATTCATGATGAGCGCCATGATGAGCATGGCGGACAGCAGCACTGCCAGCAGGCGCGCGTAATCGCGCAGCGCCTCCAGGCCCGAATCCGCGAGATTGCCCGCGACGAGGCCGAAGATGCCGATCGGCGCGAAACGGATGACGATGCGCACGATCCCGGTCACGGCCTCGGACAGGTCGGCCAGCACGCGCCGTGTGGTATCGGCCGCGCGGTGCAGGAACATGCCCAGCAGAATGCCCCAGACGAGGATTCCGATGTAGTTGCCGGTGAGCACAGCATTGACGGGATTGTCCACCAGCATCAGCAACAACCCGTGCAACAGCTCAACGATGCCCTGCGGCACGGCGGTGTCGAGTTCCGTGAGTTCGAGATCCAGGGACGTCGGAAACAACATGCTGAGCACCACGGCGAGCAGCGCCGCGGTAAGCATACCGACTACATACATCAGCAGGATCGGACGCATCTGTCCCATGTGGCTCGCCGTGCGATTGGCGATCGCCGAGGCGACGAGGACGAGGACGAGTACCGGCGCAACGGCCTTCAGCGCCTGCACGAACAGGTCGCCCAGGAGCATCGCGCTCGACGCCGCCTGCGGCGCGGACCGGGCCAGGATCACGCCCGCGATGATGCCGATGAAGATCTGCAGCACGAGATTATCGCGCAGCGCCCGGCCTATTCCGTTGATAGCTCACCCCCAAATTGTTGCTCGATTCTCCGAATCGCCGGTCCCGCTGCGTCGGCCGCGTCCCCGCAGGGATCGGCCGAGGCGGTAACGCGGTCGAACATGCTCTTCGCCAGGATCGAGATGCCGCCCGTCATGATTGCGGCACCGCCTTCGAGAAGCGTCGATTTCGGGTCGATCTCGAAATGCGGGCCTGCCAGCGTGCCGCCCACCTTGATGTAGGGATTGATGAAGCTGGACACGCTCACGCCGAGACCCTTGCGAGGCACGGTATTGATGTCGGCTTCCAGTATCTCATTACGCAGGTCGATCCGCGCCCGGGCGGCGATGAGGAGCCGGTCGCTTTGCACGACGAGCCCGGGTTCCCCCGAAACTTCGCCGTTCTCCACGACGGCCGCGACCACTGCGCACTGCACATTCGTATAAGGATCGTCCTCGAGGAAGGGATCGATCGTGCTCAGCAGCTCGGCAAGAAAGTCGTTTGTGAACAAGCGCATGTTGCGTGTCCTGAGCCTGCCCGCGCCGCTCACGATGCGGACGTAGCCGTTGGCGGACGCGGCGAGCTGCCGGACCGTCGACCCGGACGCATCCAGCATGACGCGCACGTCGTAGAGCGGCAATGCCTCCTGTTCGGCCTGGTTCGCGGCTGGCAGGCCGAGATCCAGTCCCTGCCCGTCGATGCGCAGGCCCACCTGCCCGCCCGCGCCTTCCGGCCGCATGACGAGGGCGCCCTCGAACCGAGCCCCGCGTTCGCCGACCAGGACAAACGCCGGGACAGTAAGCACCCCGCCCGAGATCCTGGCTTTCAGGCTTAGGTCACTCAGGCTGCGCGGCCCGGCGATCACCTTTTTCGCCATGGCGTCGAGCCTCACGTCCAGCCCGTGCAGGGCATCGAATGGCAGCGCCTCATCGGGAATCAGGCGCCCGCCGCGCTTATTTCCGGTCGCGGCCGGCGCCGGCGTATTCGGCTGCTGCGACAGGTACGGAGTCAGGTCCAGCGTATCGGCGTCGAGGTCGAGCTCGATTTGCGGTATCTCCCCGGCCCGCACGCTCCCGCTCCCGTGCACCCGGAGTTCGCCGACACTCGCACGCGCATCGCGAAACGCGATGAGGCCCGCCTGCTTTCGCAACTGCCCGGCCACGGTAAAGGGCTTCGCGGGCGCGTTCTCGATCTCAAACAGCTGGGCGGCGCGCGCGAGGCTCGGGCCCGAAATGTCCACATCGGCATCGAAATCGCGCGGCGCCCCCAGGTCGTCAAGGCTGCCCGCGGACTTCACCTTCAGTTCGTCGAAGTTGCCCTCGACGTCGAAGCGCATGGTTTGTCTGTCCGGCGACAGGCGGACCCGTCCGTCGACCGGCGCGGCCGGAACCTGCGGCAGGTACTCGCTGAGGTCGAGTTGCTCCGACCTGACCGTGACGTCGATCGTCGGCCGTGCCGCTGCACGGACGCTGCCGCTGCCGCGCAGCTTCACCTTGCCGAGCCGTACGCCGGTGTCCCGGAACTCGATCTGCCCGCGATGCCAGCCGACGTACCCGGCGACTTCGAATGGCCTGGCCGGCGCGCCGTCGACGCCGAACAGCCGTGCCGCCGCGGCCAGGTCCGGCCCGGCGGCATCAACTTCCGCATCGATGTCCTGCGGCGTATCGAGCTGGTCCAGTGTCCCCGCGCTCTTCAGGCGCAGATCGCCCAACGTGCCGTCGACGTCGAATTTCGATTTCGACCCATCGGGCGCGAGCTGCACGCGGAGTGCGAGCGGGCCGGCCGGCGCGTCCGACACGTACTCGCCGAGGTCGAAGTCGTCCGATTCGAACGCGAGATCGACGGTCGGACGCCTGGCCGGCCGGACGCTGCCGCCTGCGCGGACTTCGATATCGCCGAGCTGCGCGCGCACATCGCGAAGGACGATCAGATCGCCGTCGTTTCCTGCGTGGCCCGTAAGGGTGAAGGGCCTCGCAGGCACCCCGTGCACGTCGAAGACGCGAGCGACGTTCGCCAGGTTCGGGCCGCTGCTGTCGATCCTGGCCTCGACGACGCGCGGCGTGCGCAGGTCGTCCACGTGCCCGGCCGCCT
Organism: uncultured Pseudomonadota bacterium; assembly: GCA_963775455.1. GTDB lineage: Bacteria > Pseudomonadota > Gammaproteobacteria > Steroidobacterales > Woeseiaceae > UBA1847. The sequence goes on from CAVZIU010000002.1 coordinate 116,391, forward strand.
CGAAATTAAATTCGCCGATGGTGCTTGCGATATCGAAGCGCATGCGGTCGCCGTCGGGCGCGAGCTGCGCACGCGCGGCCAGCGGACCGTTGCCCCGGACTTTCAGCTTGAGAATTGCAGCGAGGTACGCAAAGTCGGGTCCGGCCATCCGCACATCGACGACCGGGCGGTACGGTTGCGCGAGATCATCGATGACGATGTGGCCTTCGAGTTCGATCTCTCCGAGAGCAGCATCGAACTCGGCGCTGACGTTGCGCCGTTCGAACAGCGCAGGCAGGTTGTCGAGCCGGTCCTGGTACCTGAGGGGTGTGTCGTTGATTGCGCCCGATAAACGGGTGCGCATTATGCCGCCCTCGTCGATGGACTGGTCGAGCGATTCGATGGCGATTACGAGCGTCTTTTCGAGATCCGGCGAATCGAACTCCACGCGACTGTCCTGCAGCGCCGTCTTACGAACGACGACGGGCAGTTCATCCGGCGGCCGATCGAGCACCTCACCGGGCTGGCCGAGGACCCAGTTCACGCGCCCGTCGGGCCGTCTCTCGAGCGCGACACGGGCATCCTCGAGCGCCAGGTTCTCGATTTCCACGGGTCCGGCGAGCAGGCTGAGCGTATCGATCGTGAGATCCATCCTGCCGACCTCGGCCAGGTAGGGTAATTTCGACCACGAGTCGGACGCGATGTGCAAACCGGTCACCGAGATCCGCGTCCTGGTGCCGATGCGCAGGTGCAAGCTGCCATCGATGGATACCGGCCGGCCCAGCATCATCGTGAGCCGGCGTTCCACCTCAGGCCTGAGATACCCGTGGTCGACAAAGAGCAGGTACGCGGCGGCGACCGCCATCAACGTGCCCAGCCCGGCGACGCCGATCAGCAGGCTTCGCAGCCACCTGCGCTGTGTGCTCAAGGTTGCGGCCGCGCGCGACGGGCAGCTTGCTCAGGCGCCGCCGAGCACTGCCTCGCGGCGCTCGAGATTGGCAGCCGGCCACACGGTGCTGCGCCGGTAGAATTCGGGGAACGACGGCACGCCGTCCGGCAGCACGACCCAGGGCTGCTTCGAGGCGATGTAGATGTGCACGCCGGGCGGCAACCGGTCCGGTTCCTCGAGCGTGCCGATACGCACGAATGCAAATTGCTCACCCGCACCGAGATAGTGGCTCCAGACTGCAATCTCGCACACAGGGCAGCGGAGGATGGCCTGGCCCTTGCCGCTCTCCGACGGGACCGTTACGCGTACCGGTTCGCCGGCCAGGAGTTTGAGGCGCTCCGTTTCGATCATGGCATTCAGCGCGAACGCCGCCCCGGTTTCGCGCTGGCACCAACGGCAATGACAGCAATGCACGATGAGCGGTGCCGATTCCATCCGGTAGCGCACCTGTCCGCAGGTGCAACGTCCTGCATACATCCCGTCCGGACCGTGCATGGCAACGCCCCTCCTCGAAATCCCGACCAGCCGACTATATCGCGGCGCGATTGCCGGGCTCCATGCCTGGCATACCCCCCGACGACGCTGATCGGCACCGCGCATTCAACTTACTGGGACATTTAAGTATTTTTGCTCGACACCACGGCGGCGTACGGTTCATTATCGGAGCGGCTGCGAATCGGGCGATGAAGTCGTGGGAGCGGGCAGAATAGTACTTTCACCGATGCAGGCATTGCGGGCGCAGGGCCGGTGGCTCCCGCTCCTATGTCTCACGCTCCTGTGGTCCGGCCTGGCACGGGCACAGGACCGGCCAAACGTCCTGCTGATAATCCTCGACGACAGCAACGACTGGATCGGATTCCTGGACGAACATCCCCAGACGAAGACGCCACGCATGGATGCTCTTGCGGCTGAGGGAATCCGCTTCACCAGCGCGCACGCCGCCGCGGCACTGTGCAATCCGTCCCGCACCAGCTTTCTGACCGGCATCAGCCCTGGCCGGAGTGGCGTGAGGATCAATTTGGACCAGCCCTGGCGGCAATTCCTGCCCAAGGCGGTATCGCTGAACCAGGCATTTCGCAAAGCGGGGTATTACACGGTCGGTCTCGGCAAGATTTTTCATGGCAATCCGGGCAATAGCGACCTGGCCAACTGGCACGAGTACACATCCCACCCCGCCAGCGCAGCGCCGCCGGCCGCGGCGATTCCCATCAACGGTTTTGACGAAATCACCCGCGGAGGGCCTGGTGGAGGCGACTGGGGCGTGGTCAATGCACCGGCCTCGGCCTTCGAGGATCACATCGTTGCGACCTGGGCCGAGGAATTCTTTGCCAACCGCAATCCCGCCGACGCGCGACCGTTCTTTCTCGCCGTCGGTTTCCGATCGACGCATTCACCCTGGTATTTCCCGCGATCGTATTTCGATCGCATTGCGGGCGGCGATACGAGCCGGATCGTCCTCCCCTCGACCATGAGCGGCGACCTCGACGACGTCGGTCCGGTCGCCAGGCAAATGGCGGATGAATCCGTCTGGGCGCCGCTAGTAGAAAATCCCGCCGCCGTGCGCTGGGCGATTCACAGTTACCTGACCGGCATCCGCTTCATGGACGAGCAGGTGGGTCGAGTCCTCGACGCGCTCCGGAACGCCGGCCACGCCAACGACACGATCGTGGTCCTGCTCTCCGACCACGGCTACCACCTGAGCGAGAAGCAGACCTGGCAAAAGCAACTTCTGTGGGAGGAAGACACGCGAGTTCCAATGGTGTTCCGCATTCCCTCGAGGTTCCTGCCGGCGCCCGTCGCGAAAGTCGATCAGCCGGTGAGTATTTCCGCCATTTATCCGACACTCCTCGAACTTGCCGGCATCCCGCTGCCGGCTTACGCGGACGACGACCCTCTCTACCACATCGACTATCGCAGCCTGGTACCACTGCTGCAGGGAAATGCGCCCGACTGGTCCGAAGTCGCGGTCACTTACGGACCGCAGGACGAACTTTCGATGCGGCTGCCGGACCAGCGATTCACGCTTTACCGTAACGGCTTCCGGGAACTGTATGAACGGAACTCAGACCCGGCCGAGTGGTACAACGTCGCCACTGCAGCGCAGCACGCGGAACAGGTGCAAGTCCTGACAAGCGATGCCAAGCGATACCTCGCCGGGCAGCACGCGCCGTTCGGGCTGCGGGATAGTTGCGGGACACCGAATCTCGAACGTGACAGCCAGCCCGGCATTTATGCATGGAAGGACTGTAGCGTCGCTACCAAGCAGGCGTGGCGCATTCGCGTAAGCGGCGGCGACCATGGCGGGACCAAACGCTTCAGCGGTCACGTCAGCGCAGGCGCCGGCATCATCAACCTCACACCCGTGGGTCTCGAGCAGGGGGACACGCTCAGCCAGAATCTCGATTACAACATCGCCGTGGCTAAGCTGGACAACGAGGGATTCAACTTCAACGTGTCGAATGAGGCGGATGCCTGCCTCAAGTTCGATGTGATTCCGACGGGTGCCGCCTTGCATATCGGTGGGACCCGCTTCCATTTACCCGCGCCCGTCAACCTGCGCACGCTGGAATCCTGCGGCGCGATTGGCGGCATCACGCCCGTGCCCGTTGTCGACTGGGACGTGACGACGGGCGGGGTGTCCAGCAACTCGAACCTGATCCGGTACACGGGCAGCCCTACGGGCTGGGGGCAGAACCTGGCCTCTTCGGGGCCGTTGGCGGACCTGAGCCTCGGAAATTCGTTCGAAGTCCGGTGGAAAATCGAGGGCAACCCGGCGGCCTCCATATTTACGGTGGGGCTCGGTCGCCAGGGTACGCTTGGCAGCTGGCGCGATATCGAGTTCGGCCTCCGTAATACGGGCGGCCTGCTGCAGGTTTACGAAAGCGGAGCATGGAGTTCGAATGGGCCGGACCTCAAGAACGGCGACGTCGTTGCCCTCCGAGTCCGGCCCGGGTACCTCGAGTACCGGCACGAAGAAAATATCGTGTACTCGCGCGCGTACAACGGCACACCGGCGTTCTACGTCAACGCGTCCTTCCTGAGTGGTGCAATCGCCGTCCGGGTCACGGCACAGCGCGTCCCGCCCTAGCCGCGGTTTGGTTTGCCACCGGTCGTGGTTGCATCGACCGCTGATCGACGGCTGGGTCGCCGTTGGCGGCGGCGTGACTGCCAACGGTTCGGCGCTGCATTTCTCGGGAATTCCGGCAGACTGGAATCAGAACACCGCGAATTCACCTCGCATGTCCACTTTTGGCGCAACTGACGATTACACAGTGAGCTGGACGATCGAAGCGCCGCCCGAGTCGACCACTTGGGTCGCAGGACTGGGTACGGCAGAGACTCCCGGTGAAATATGGCGCGACGTCGATTTCGGCATGCGGAGCTCCCAGGGAACGCTCAATATCAGGGTCAATGGCAACTGGATAGTCAATGCAGGCCCGCTGGCAATGGGCGATGTTTTGTCGATGGTGGTCTCCGGAACGACGATCGAATACCGACGCAACGATGTACCGATAACTACTTCGGCAATTTCCGGGACCGAGGATTTCTATATAGACACAGCGTTCAAGAACGGCGCGATTACGCTGGGTCGCTTCACGTTGTCGCAATAGCCCGAGGCGATTCGAGGACGCCGCTCCATTCACGTCCCGCCCGCTGTCCGCCGACCGGTGCTGGACGGCGGTGCCCACGGCCACCAGTGCCGCCAGCAGGATCGCCAGCAACAGGATACTCCCGGGCACCGTGACGAGCGGCGCGGCGCACGGAATCGCAAGCATGCCGGCGGCGGTGCCGACGAACAGCATCGCCTCGGGGCCCCGCAGTACACCTTCCGCCAGGAACTCGATGGTGGCGAGCGCCAGCACGCAAACCGCGACTGGCCCGCCGACCGCCAGCGCCAGGCCCGTCGCGGGCAGCGCGACCTGCGCCGGATCCTCGAGCCAGGCCGCGGTCAGTGCGAGCCCGGCGCCGACCGCCGCCAGTGAGGCGAACACGAAGTAATGCAGGTAAGCCCAGCGGTACTGCGCGCGTCGGCTGCCCTCGGGCGCGCGCCCGCTGGTGAACTCGAAATAGATCCACCACAGCGACAGGACGATGCCGAGCCCGCCGGCGGCCAGGGTCAGCAGCGGCAGCATCGCCGCGCCTGCATCGATGGCGTGAGCGATGGCCACGGTCGCGGCAGCGACGGACTCGCCGAGCACGATGATCGTGAACAGGCCGTAGCGCTCGACGATGTGCTGCCGGTGGCCACCCATGCGTGCATCCCAGCGCGAGATCCAGGGTGTGGCGATGTCGGCGGCGAACCAGATTGCGAACACCGGCAGCTTCCAGTCCTGCGGCACCCACAGGAACAGGATCCAGCCTAGCTGGCTGATCGTGGTGAGGACGATTATCCGGCGGGCGACCGGCCGCCAGACCTCGCCGCAGCTCGAATACACGCGGCACCACTGTGCCACGTAAGCCAGGCGCATGACGACGTAGGACAGGACGCCGATGCGAAAATCCAGCTGAGCAATCTGCGGCACGCCAGCGGCGAGGCCGAGCGAACCGGCGATCATGACGAACACGAGCAGCCGGTATACGAGATCGTCGTTGTCGAAGACGTTCGAGAACCAGGTGAAGGCCATCCATGCCCACCAGATGGCGGCGAAGACGACCGCAAACCCGATCAGGCCCTGTGCGACATGCCCGGCCGCAAACGCATGTTCGAGCTGCACGGCCGCTTGCGCCACGGCAACGACGAACGACAAATCGAAGAACAGCTCGAGCCACGTGGCCTGGCGGTGCGCCTCCGCGTGCGCGCGGGGCAGCATGGGACGCTTCCAGTACCTCGGTTCGAACATGTCGCCTCGCAGTGTACGATGACAGGTGGTGGATACCGAATTCGACCAGACTTACTGGGCGCCGGTCAGGCGCCGGCAGCCGCTGCCGACGCACTACTACCACGCGCACTTCGAGGAAATGCTGGCTTTCGTCGAGCAGCACTATGCGCACGTGCTATCCGCCCGCCAGCGCCGACTGGCTGATGCATACCGTGCGCTGCCCGACGACGCGCGGCGCCTGTATGTGCGGCTCGTGAATCGCAAGGCACGGATCTTCGCGCCGGACCGGCTGCACTACCCGGAACTCGGCAGCATCGCGCCGCTGCTCGGAACGCTCCGCGCCGCCCGGTTCATCCGCGATCCGGCGGAATGCGACTATGGCGACCTGCTCAGTTTCCTCACCCGGGCCGAGCTCAATCGGCTGCTCGCGCCGCGCCTGGCCGGCATGAGCCGCTCGCTGAAGAAGCCCGAGCTGATCGGACTCGCCGCGGCGCAATGCCCGCCCGAGGCACTGCTGGCCGCCGTCGCGGAGCGCCGCTTGTTCGTGCAGTGCCACTGCGAGGATATGCGCTACTTCCTGTTCCTGTATTTCGGGCGCGTCCAGGACGGGCTCGCAAAGTTCACGATGCGCGACCTCGGTCTCGTGCGCACGCACGATTACAAGGAGAACTACGAGCCCCGCTACGCCGATCGCGACGAAGCGCTGGAGCACTGGTACTTCGCGGACCGCCTGCACCGGACGAGTCGCGACGCGGCGATGTTCGCGGAGCTTGCCGGCGAAAGCCGCGACTGGCCGGACCCGCAGCACGCCGCGAGCGCCCGGACCCGCGACGAACTCGCATGGCGGATCGGCCGGGACCTCGAAAAAGCGGGTGATGCCGAAGGCGCGCTCGCGCTCTACCGGCGCGGCGAATCCGCCGCCTGCAGTGAGCGCGTGGCGCGGCTGTTGCTCGCCGCGCAGCGGCGCGAAGAAGCAGGCGCGTACCTCGAACGGCTGATCGATGCGCCGCGCAGCGATGACGAGGCCGCCATGGCCGAGGACCTGTACCGCCGCACCTTCGGCGGCAAGCGCACTTCGCCGCTCACCGACGAACTGCGAGCCGCAACCACCATCGAGCTCGACGAATCCGGCTCAGCCGCACCGGAGATTGCAGCGATGGCCTGGTACGAGGCACGCGGCATGCGGGCGTACCGTGCCGAGAACGCGCTCTGGCGCACGTTCTTCGGCCTGCTGTTCTGGGACGAACTGTTCGTGGGCCCGGCGGCAAGCCTGCACTCACCGTTCGAATTCCTGCCGGCCACACTCGACGACGGCCGCTTCCTGGCTTTGCAGCGCGAGGCCGTGGAGCAGAAACTGGCCCTCCTTGATGCGCCCGGCGAACTCCGCCGCCGGCTGCTCAAGTCCGGCACGGAGCACTACGGCAAACCGAACGGCGTGTTCCGCTGGCGCCAGTCGATGCTCGACGCGCTGATGGTGCTGATCGAGCATGCAGCACCGGACGCCATGCGGCAGGTTCTTTTAAGGCTCTGCCATGATTACCGGAACAATCGTCACGGCTACCCGGACGTGCTGCTCGTCGACGAAGGCGGACTGCGCTTTGTCGAGATCAAGACGGACGGCGACCAGCTGCGTCGCAACCAGCTCGTGCGCCTGCAGCAGTTGCGCGATGCGGGATTCCGGGCGGAGGTCGTGCGCGTCCGCTGGGTACTGGATCCGCAGCAAATCTATGTCGTCGTCGACGTCGAAACCACGGGCGGTCCCGGCGAACGGCACCGCGTGACGGAGATCGGCGCGGTCAGGGTGCAGGGCGGTGAAATCGTGGGCCGCTTCGAGACGCTGCTCAACCCGGGACGGCCGATTCCGCCCGAGATTACGCGGCTGACCGGCATCACGCCCGCCATGGTCGCCGACGCGCCGTCATTCGCGGATGTGGCCGACGAATTCGCGACTTTCCTCGAGGGTGCGATCTTCGTGGCGCACAACGTGGAGTTCGACTACGGGTTCCTGAGCCGTGAATACGGCCGGCTCGGCCGGCCGTTCCGCTACCCGAAACTCTGCACCTGCGCGGCCATGCGCCGGCTGTACCCGGGGCAGCCGTCCTACGGCCTCGGCGCGCTCTGCTCGGCGTTCGGCATCGAGCTCAGGCGCCATCACCGCGCCATGGCGGATGCGGAGGCGGCAGCGGGACTGCTGCTGCTGGTCAACGAAAAGCGGGCGGCCGCAGGGCCGAAACCTCCCGGAAACGATGAGACGGGGTCGATTGCGGCTGTCACGTTCCGGACGTAAGGTTGGGGGTCCCAAAGACCCCGCCCAGGAACCCCGATGTCCAGCGCGAACCCGCTCGACCACGTACCCGAACCGGCAGGCAGCCCGCCGCCGGAATGGGACCTGGACGCGCCCGCGCTGTACCTGAACCGCGAGCTCACATGGCTCGCGTTCAATCGCCGGGTCCTGGCCGAAGCCGAAAACCGGGCCAACCCCTTGCTTGAAAGGGTGAAATTCCTAGCGATCTTCGACTCGAACCTCGACGAGTTCTTCATGAAGCGGATCGGCGGGTTGAAGCAGCAGCTCGGCGCCGGCATGAGCACGCCAACGGTCGACGGGCGCACGCCGCAGCAGCAGATCCTGGACTGCCGCGACGCGATCATGAGAGCACTCGTCGAACGCGCGCTCATCTACCATGCCGTCCTCGCGGAGCTCGCGCAGGCCGGCATTCACATCGAGTCTTACGAAAACCTCGACGAGGAAGCTCGCAAGACCGTACGCAAGCAGTACCGCCAGTCCGTCCTCCCGCTGGTGACGCCACTCGCCATTGACGAGGCGCACCCCTTCCCGTTCATCTCGAACCTGTCGGTGAACGTGCTGGTCGAGGTGCACGACCCGGTCGAGAAGGACCCGCACCTGGTGCGCATCAAGACGCCGAGCTCGCACCGCACGCCGCGCCTGATGCGGATCGGCGAGACGAACAGTTTCGTCCGGCTCGACGAGGTCATCGCCGGCAACCTCGACCTGCTCCTGCCCGGCGCGGCGGTCCTGTCGGCGGCGGTGTTTCGCGTCACGCGCAACGCGATCGTCGAACGGGACCATGAACTCGCGAACGACCTCCTCGAGATGATCGAGGCCGAGCTTCGGGACCGGCGCTTCGCCCCGGTCGTGCGTCTCGAAGTCGCCCCCAACCTGCGCCCGGAACTCCGGCGGCATTTGATCCGCGAACTCAAGTTCAGCGGCCCCGAAGACATTTACGAAGTCGCCGACATGCTCGGCACGCGCGATCTGATGGAGCTTGCCGCACTCGACCGGCCCGATCTGAAGTTCCCGCCGCACGAGCCGGCCGATCATCCGCGCCTCGGCCGCGTGAAGTCCATCTTCGACGAACTCGACGCCAATGGCCCGCTGCTCCTCAAGTATCCCTTCCAGTCCTTCGACCGGTCAGTGACCCGTTTTCTCAAGGAAGCGGTGATCGACCCGGACGTGCTCGCGATCAAGACCACCGTGTACCGGACCTCGGAGGAATCCGAGATCATGCCGCTGCTCATCCAGGCGGTCACGAAGGGCAAGCAGGTGGCGGTGGTCGTCGAGCTGCAGGCGCGCTTCGACGAGGCGGCCAACATCCGCTGGGCGAATCGCCTGGAAGAAGCTGGCATCCACGTGTCCTACGGCGTCGTCGGCTACAAGATGCACACGAAAGCGATTCTCGTGCTGCGCAAGATGCCGGCCGGCAAGCTGCGCCGCTACGTGCACATCGGCACCGGCAACTACAACTCCGTGACCGCGCGTCTGTATTCAGACCTGGCGTTCATGTCCTCGGAAAAAGCCATCGCGCACGATACGACTGAACTCTTCAACCTTATGACCTCCGGCTCGCTGAGCGGCCGGCACTACGACGAACTCCTGATCGCGCCGCTTCAGATGAAATCCGCGCTGCTGGAGAAGATTCGGCGCGAGACGCGGCACCACGAACAGTCGGGCAATGGCCTCATCCAGCTCAAGACCAATGCGCTCGAGGACCCGGACATCGTCCGTGCGCTCTACGAAGCATCCCGCGCGGGCGTCGAGGTGGACCTCATCGTCCGCGACACCTGCCGCCTGCGGCCCGGCCTGCCGGGGCTCACGGAATCGGTACGCGTCATCAGCATCGTCGGCCGTTTCCTCGAGCACTCGCGCATCTACTACTTCCACAACGGCGGCGAGGACGAGTATTACATCGGCTCGGCGGACCTCATGACTCGCAACCTCGTCAGCCGGGTCGAGGCACTCGTGCCGGTGCGCAGCCTCGACCTGCAGACCGAGCTGCGCGAGTTCCTCGACCTGCAGCTGACTGACAACTGCGGTACCTGGGAGATGGACTCCGACGGCAACTACCGGAAGCGCCGGCCGAACGACGGGGACCGCCACTGCCAGCTCCTCATGATCGACCAGTCGCGGAACCCCGCTGCCGCCGATCCGGCGGCCACCGGAAAGCACGCCGCTTTCATCGATTCCTGGGAGTAGCGGGGCCTTCTCGCGGCCGTTCCGCCGGCCGGGGCGCTGGCGTAATCTGCGTTCTACAGAGAATGCCGGGCCGCAGTCGCGGACCAGGCGCCGTTCCTGTACCTCTGATGCTGGGAGCACATCGTGAAGTCGCCGAACTGGAAGGAAACCGCCGAACTCGTCGGTATTTTTTCGATCCTGGCTGGCCCGAGCGTGAGCGCAGGCTGAACGCCGATCGGGCGAGCCTGATTGCCGTTCCGGACCCCGAAGATGTCACGGGCGACTGGGTGGAAAAAGTGCAATCGAGTATCGACGCCATCCAGCGCAACGAGACCAATTGATAGTCAATTGATGACAGCGACAGGCATCGCTGCAAATTCCTGCCAGGCTTTCTCCGCCGCCTCGCGTCCGAGCCGGCCGTCGTAAACCAGGAAACGATAGACCCGCGTATAGGTCTGGCCGGGCTCCAGGATCCAGTCCGTGTTGCGGGTCGGCGCGAAAGTCGCGAATACCTCGCCGCGGCCTTCCTGTTCGGCGGGCCAGATGCGCAGCGGCTCGGGGTGGTTGAAGTTCGAGGGATGCGACATGACGACTGCCCCGGCCCACTCGCCGTCGACCTCGCCCTGTGCCAGAAACCAGCGCCCGGTCGTGTTGTCGGCGTTGCTGCGATCCTGTCCCTCGGAAGCGAGGATCTCGCTGTTGCCGGCATGCCAGGCTTCGGTGGCTCGCCAGCCGAACCCGCCGTAGCGGTGTTCCAGGAGTTCGACCGGCTGCTCCGTCGCGGGCGTGAGTTCGATGAGCAGGTCCATTCGGTAACTGTCTCCCGTCGGGCGATGCACGCGGATCGTTTGCACCTCGTCCAGGATGACGCGCTCCGCATCCGGGGCGACGAATGCGACGTGCTCGTGGCGCACGATCAGTTCGGCCTGGTCCTCGCCCGCCTTGCGGCTCACGAATTCGACGAAACGCACGGCGCCCTTGTGATCGCCCAGGTTCCAGAGGTCGTAGTCGCGGCCGTCGTATCGAACGCGCGTCCACGGGTTCCAGATGCCGTAGTGGTGGTAATGATCCGCGGGCTGGATGCGCGTCAGCAGCTGGCCGCGCGGCGAGCGCAGCGGGTGGATGAAACCGCTGCGCCCGTAAGCCGGGTCGACGCCCTCGGGCGGCGCCTTGTGGCCGTGCTGGTAGCCGACGAGCGGGCGTTCTCCGTCCATGACTGTGACGAGTCCGTCGTCATCCTCGAAGGAGAGCGGCGGCGAACCGGCAGGCACCGCTGCGGACAAGGAGGCGAGCAGCAGTGACGCAAGGAGTTGGCGTCCCGCCCGGTGCATTCTCACTGCGCGGCGGCGGCGGGCGCGCCGTTGACCTCGATCCAGTAGCCGTTCGGATCCTGCAGGTACACCTGCCGCGTGCCGTCGGCGCGGGTCGTGACCTGGCCCGCTTCGCCCGGCCAGGTTTCGTAAGCGATCCCGGCGTTCTCGAGGCCGGTGATGAAGGCGTCAAAATCCGGGGCCGCGAGTGCAAAGTGCACGGTCTTGACCGGCTTGGGCGGCTCGCCAAAGCCGGAAATGAGGTGCAACTCCCGGCCCTCGTCCAGCGCCAGCCAGCGGATGCCCTCGATTTCCGTGCGGTTCAGGATTTCCTCGAGCCCGAACACCGCCTGGTAGAAGCGGACCGTCGCATCGAGGTCGCGCACGGCCAGCGCGACGTGGTCGAAGCGGAAGCGTTCCGTCGTTTCGGCGGCCAGCAGGCCACCCGTTGCGAACAGGATCGCGATCGACAGTATCCAGCATCGCATTGAATTGAACCTCGCCGCCGGGACGCCCAGATCATACGCGACGGGCGACGGCATGCCCCGCAGCTTTGCAATCCGCGACGAAGCCAGCAGAATGCAGGACAGGCATCGGGGCCGGCGCGGGACAATCACAGGAGAGGTGACAACATGAAAATCAAACGCAGTGGTTCCGCCGTCTGGCAGGGCGGTCTCAAGGACGGCAAGGGCACGATCTCGACCGGCAGCGGCGCGCTCGCCGACCATCCCTACGGCTTCAATGCCCGCTTCGAAGGCGGCAAGGGCACGAACCCGGAAGAGCTTATCGGCGCCGCGCACGCCGGGTGTTTCTCCATGGCTCTCTCGAAGATCCTGGGCGACGCCGGCCATGTGCCGAAGAAGCTCGCGACCACCGCGGAGGTCGCGCTCGAACAGAAGGACGACGGTTTCACCATCACCGCGGTAAAGCTGACGCTCGAAGCAGACGTTCCTGGACTCGACAAGAAGACCTTCCAGGACCTCGCCGGGAAAGCCAAGGCGGGTTGCCCGGTCTCGAAAGTGCTGAACGCCGAGATCTCGCTGGACGCGACACTCGCGAAAAGCTGACCAGGATTCATCGCGGGGGGAAACATGCAGACGCGACTCCAAAAGCCGCTTGTGCTGGCTGCACTGAGCTTCATCGGCTGCCTGGCGGCTGCCGCCCAGGGTGAGGAACTCGAGCTCGAGATACGCGCGGACGAGGCCGGCGGCACGATCAGCCGCTATCTGTACGGGCATTTCGCGGAGCACCTGGGGCACGGCATCTACGAGGGCATCTGGGTCGGCGAGGACTCCGACGTACCGAACACGCGCGGCTTTCGCAATGACGTCATCGGTGCGTTGAAGAAACTGCACATCCCGGTGATCCGCTGGCCGGGCGGCTGCTTCGCGGACGGCTACGACTGGCGCGACGGCATCGGGCCGCGCGACGAGCGGCCCGTGCGCATCAACAAGTACTGGGGCTGGGTCGAGGAAACGAACGCCTTCGGCACGCACGAGTATTTCGAGTTGCTCGAACTCCTGGGCGCCGATGCGTACATCGCCGGCAACATCGGCAGCGGCAGCCCGAAGGAGATGGCGGACTGGCTCGAGTACCTGACCGAGAGCAAGGACACCTCGCTGGCTCGCGAGCGGCGCGCGAACGGCCGCGAGCAGCCCTGGAAGGTCGCGTTCTTCGGCGTCGGCAACGAGACCTGGGGCTGTGGCGGCAGCATGACGCCCGAGTATTACCTCGAGCTCTACAAGCGCTACGCCACGTTCCTGAAGACGCCGGAGGGTTTCCGGCCGAAGGTCGTCGCGAGCGGCGGCTGGGACGCCCACACCGACTGGACCGAGACCCTGTCGGCGGGTTACGCGAACAGCGTCAACGTGTTCTATGCGATGGACGGCATCAGCCACCACTATTACACGTTCCCCAGCGGCGTATTCCAGGGCAAGGGTGCGGCGACGGGCTTCCCGGAATCGGAGTGGTATTCGACGCTCGCGTATGCGCTGCGGGTAGAGGAGTACATCGCGGCCAACACCGCGGTGCTCGAGAAGAACGACCCGGACGGGAAGATCGGGCTGTACCTCGACGAATGGGGCACCTGGTACGACCCGGAACCGGGGCGCGAAGCAGGTTTCCTCTGGCAGCAGAACACGATACGCGATGCGTTGGTCGCGGCATTGCATTTCAATATCTTTCACCGGCACACGGAGCGGCTGCACATGGCGAACATCGCGCAGACGGTGAACGTGCTGCAGGCGATGGCGCTGACCGACGGCGGGGGAATGCTGCTGACGCCGACCTACCACGCCTTCGAGATGTACGTGCCGTTCCAGGACGCGACCGTCGTGCCGCTCGAGTTCGAGGCGATGCCGGAACTCGAGTCCGGCGAACTGTCGGTACCGCAGGTGTCGGCGACGGCCGCCCTGGCAAAGGACGGCAAGCTAATGGTCGCGCTCGTCAACCTGCATGCGAACGACGCGGCCGACGTAGTCGCGGACATCGAAGGCTACGATGCCGCGAAGGCGAACGGGCGGGTGCTCACAGGTTCGGTCCTCGATGCACACAACACTTTCGAGCACCCGGACACCGTGCAACCGGCGCCGCTACCGGTGCGTCTGGAGCGGGATCGGCTGCTCGTCACGCTGCCGCCGAGGTCGGTGAGCGTGATTGCGCTCGAGCGGTGATGTTGGAGCGCCCCATGGGCGCGACCTGATTCGCCGGGTTGGTCGCGCCCATGGGGCGCTCCAACAGGGCGAACAGAATCACTTCGAGTCGCGCCCGTGGGTGCGCTCCGACGGACGTCTACGGCTCCGTCACGCGGACGATGATCTTCGCGCGGGCGTGGCCTTCCTCCAGGTAACGGATCGCTTCGGCCACTTCGCCCAGTGTATAGGTCCGGTCGATCACCGGCGTGATGGAGCCGTCCTCCATGCGCTCAGCAAGAAACTCCAGGTCCTCGGCGCTGAGATGCGACAGGAACGGCGCAAAGTTCGGCTCGAGGAAGGGATTGAGGACGACTGCGCTGAGCGGGCGTATCAAGGGACCGATCCAGTCACCGGGCGGGCCGCCGATCATCACGAGCGTGGCATCCGGCTGCATCACGCGCTCGTTGTCGAACAGCGAGCGATTTCCGACGTTGTCGATGATCACGTCGTACGCGACCTCGCCTTCCGTGTAGTCCGCCGACTTGTAGTCGATGAACTCGTCGGCCCCGAGGTCGCGAACCAGGACTTCGTTGCGTGCACTCGCGACTCCGGTCACGTTTGCGCCGTAGTGCTTGGCGAGTTGCACGGCAAACGGGCCGACGCCGCCCGACGCGCCGTTGACCAGCACCTCGTCGAGCGCCTGGACTTTCGCGGCGTCGCGCAGCGCCTGCAGCGCCGTGACACCCGCTACGGCCACGGCCGCGGCCTGCTCGTAGCTCATGTCCACGGGCTTGTGCGCAATCCCGCGGTCCTCGCCCACGAGGACATACTCGGCGAGAGCGCCACCCGCGCCGCCGAAGACCTCGTCGCCGCGCTCAAAGCGCGTGACGCCGGTGCCCACGGCTTCCACCGTGCCGGCGAAATCCACGCCCATGCTCCGGTCCTTCGGCCGACCGATGCCGCTCGAGAGGCGCATGATGTACGGCGAGCCGCGCATGTAATGCCAGTCGAGCGGGTTCACGGAAGCGGCATGCACGCGGACGAGCACCTGCTCGTCGCCGGGCACGGGCTTCTTCACCGTCGCGAGTTCGAGCACCTCCGGACCGCCGTAACAGGAATAGACGATCGCCTGCATCGTTTCCTCGCCCGCGGGCGCCGGGGTCACCGGCTCGCAGCCGGCGTCATAGGCGAGCGTCACGGCCAGGGCGGTAATCGCGACCACTATGAGGAGTGCAAGGCCGCCCAATATACGTTTGAAATGTTTCATTGCGCCGCGGCCCCCTGTGTCGCCGGTAGCGGGAGAGGATACACGCGATCCCGGTCGTTCCGGACGCGGGTGATGGTCGCGCCCATGGGGCGCTCCAACAGGGCGCTGCAACAGGGCGCTGCAACAGGGCGCTCCAACAGGGCGCTGCAACAGGGCGCTGAACGGGTCGCGCCGCGGAGGCGCTCCAGCGGGTCGCTTAGACATCGATATCAGCAATCGCCACTTTTCCTTCAAGAACCGTAGCTTTTGCAATAGTATCGATGTCACCAGCCGGAACCTGACTGCAAGCCCCGGCCGCGAGGGGTTTACGACATGCAACGACTGCACGCGACAGCGCTCCTGATCCTGGTCCCGGGCATCGCCGGCACGGCGCTCGCGGATGCCGGATCTGCGCCTTCCTATTACGACCGGCACGTCATCTTCGACAACAGCGATTCCGTTGGCCGGCGCGTACGGCACGAGCGGCATGTTCATCGAACCGAGTTCGCTGGAGCTGCTGAATGGCGCCCTGCCCGTCGAGCCCTCGAACTTTGCCAGCGCGCCGAATGCGCTGCGCCTGTCCTGGACCTCCGCGTTCGGCGGCGACTGGCGGGCGACCATCGATGCAAGCCGCCGTTACGCGCGGCCATTTGCCTTCGAAGGCGATGCGCTCGTGTTGCGGGTCTTCGCCGACTCGGAGATCACCGTGATGAATTCGCCGCGCCTGTCGCTTGCGGACGCGAGCGGCAACGGCACGCCGACCGTGACGCTGGTCAGTGGCGAGGACAGCATCCCGGCCGGCGAATGGGTGACCGTCACCTTGCCGTTCGAGGAAATGTTCGGGCTCGTGCAGGGCACGACCGACAGCGGCTTCAAGGTCCGCGACATCGCGCGGGTCACCTTCGTACAGGGACTGGACGACAACAAGCCGCACACGCTCCTGGTCGACGACATCCGCGTTCGTGACGCCGATGCGAACGACAGCACGCCGCCGCCCGCGCCGGCCGGCCTCGACGTCAAAGCTTACGAACGGCACTTCGACCTCGTGTGGGAACCGAGCAAGGCCGACGACCTGCTCGAATACCGCATCTACCGGTCCAGTGACGGCAAGGATT
Organism: uncultured Pseudomonadota bacterium; assembly: GCA_963775455.1. Classification (GTDB taxonomy): domain Bacteria; phylum Pseudomonadota; class Gammaproteobacteria; order Steroidobacterales; family Woeseiaceae; genus UBA1847. The sequence goes on from CAVZIU010000002.1 coordinate 132,914, forward strand.
TCGAGCCGATCGGCGTGCAGCAGGAGAATCGCTCGCGCTACGTCGATTTCACGGGACCACCGGGCACCGAAGCCGTGTATCGCGTCACGGCGCTCGACCTCGCAGGAAACGAGTCGGCGCCGTCGCCGGTTTCGAAGCGCGCGGCCACTCGCGAGTTCAATGACGAAGAACTGCTGACGATGGTGCAGGAAGCCTGCTTCCGCTATTACTGGGAGACGGGCCACCCCAAAGCCGGGCCTCGCACCCGAGGTGCTGCCGGGCGACCCGAACCTGCTCGCGCTCGGCGGCAGCGGTTTCGGCGTCATGGCGCTGCTCGTCGCCGCGGAGCGGGAATTCCAGCCGCGAGCGGCCGTCGCCGAACGCATGCTGACGATCGTGCGCTTCCTGGCGGGCGCCGACCGCTTCCATGGCGCCTGGGCGCATTTCATGGACGGCGACACGGGCAAACCTATTCCGCTGTTCGGCAAGTACGACAACGGCGGCGACCTGGTCGAAACCGCGTTCATCATCCAGGGGCTGCTCGCGGCGCGCCAGTACTTCGACCGCGACAATGCGGTCGAGCGCGAGATCCGCGACACCGCCACGCGGTTGTGGGAAGAAGTCGAGTGGGACTGGTACCGGAAAACGCCGGACAGCGACGTGCTTTACTGGCACTGGTCGCCCGACCACGAGTGGCACATCAACCATCCGCTCATCGGCTGGAACGAGACGATGATCATCTACCTGCTCGCCATCGCTTCGCCGACGCATCCGGTTCCGGCGGAGATGTACCACACCGGCTGGGCCGGCACGTCCGAACGTCACATCCAGTACCGGCGCAACTGGAGCCGCACGACGGCGGGCGATCACTACGTGAACGGCAGTAGCTACTACGGCTTCGAACTCGACGTGGGCGAAGGCAACGGCGCCGAATTGTTCTTCACGCATTTCTCCTTCTTCGGCTTCGACCCGCGCGGCATCCGCGACCGATATACGAATTACTACGAGAACAACCGCGCGATCGCGCTCATCAGCAATGCCTACAGCAAGGCGAACCCGCGCGGACACAAGGGCTACGGCGCGGACACCTGGGGTCTGTCGGCCGGCATCAACAACGGCGGCGGCCGGCCGCTGCCGCGCGACGACAACGGCACGATCAACGTCATGGCCTCGCTCGCCTCGATGCCGTGGACGCCGGAGGAGTCCATGGCGGCGCTCAGACACTACTACCGCGATCTCGGCGACCGGGTCTGGGGCATCTGGGGCTTTCACGACGGCTTCAACGAGACGCAGGACTGGTTCGAGGAGGTCTACATGGCGCTGAACCAGGCGCCGATCACCGTGATGATCGAGAACCACCGCACCGGTCTCGTGTGGAAGCATTTCATGGCGAACCCGGAAATCGAGCCCGCGCTCGATGCGATCGGCTTCGTGAAAGACGAAGCGGCGGATTAGATGCAGGTGCCGGGCGAATCCCCGTCGCCTGATGTCTCGTAAGAAGCCGATTCCTGGGGCGTCCTCCAAGTCTCGTTTGGTCAGAGGATAGTCTTGGGCATCTAACGGCCTATGGGATTCTCCCGGGAAGTCTGCTGCCCGAGCTGTTGGGCCAGCCCGATGAGAATTCCTTCCGGACCCCTGATATAGCAAAGCCGATACATATCTTCGTACTGGACCACTTCGCCGACGAGCTTCGCGCCGCGTGCGCTGAGCCGGACGAGCGTATCGTCGATGTCCTGTACGGTGAACATGACGCGCAGGTAACCGAGAGAGTTCACCGGGGCGCTGCGGTGATCGGCGACCACGGGCGGCGCGAGGTAGCGGGAGAGCTCGAGCCGGCTATGGCCGTCCGGTGTGCGCAGCATGGCAATCTCGACGCGCATGCCGCGCAGTCCGGTGACGCCATCTGCCCAGCCTCCTTCAATTGGAGCACGCCCTTCTAACTCGAGGCCAAGTTCGGTGAAGAACTCGATGGCGGCATCGATGTCTTCGACCACGATGCCGATGTTGTCCATGCGCTTGATCGTCATTGCGCTCACCAACTCAGAGCGTCCAAGGCTGCTCTTAAGACCATGCACCACAGCGCCACTGCGGAGGTCACGTATAGAACAAACCTTAGTGGTATGAAATTGAAAGTGCAATGAACCACGCTGTGCAAGGTTCGGAACAAGAAGAATCCCCAGGCCGAAATCACATGCACCATATCGACCTGATGGGTGGCGAACAGACATAGTACGATTGCGTAGAAGACGGTAGGCAGCTCGAACAGGTTTTTCAAATTGTCAGAAGGGTTGGACACCGAAGGTGGAGACACCCGGGCCAATTCGAGGGGGGTCATTTTCTTCGCTTCGAGACCGCTTGAAAAGATGAAAGAAAGGCGACGACCATACATGTAGATCCAAACAACAAGAGTCAGAATCATGGTCGCAAGAAATGGTTGAAAAATGACTGTCTGGTCCATATGCCCTGCCTATCAGTCGTGTAAATGCGATTGCCGGTTGAGCTGAGCGCCGCGGCTGCAGCGGATTGAGCTAGGTTCGATGGTTTCAATGAACTCGTACTTTTCATCCAGAAGATTGAAATCCTCAATGTACTGGATTAGGTCTGGGATGTACGTTTCCCGCGGCTTTCCAAGTCCGATTTGAACTAGCTTAGAAACCACCGATTTGTAAATGGCGCGACTCTGCTCAAGCGCCTTCGGATCAACGTGTCCGGTCCAAGACGAAAATGGAGTCTTCTCTTGTAGGGTCTCCAATGCCATCGACGAGTGCTCCGCTGAGTGGATTGAAGTGGAGATTGCCATAAGCAAGGTGAACGAAAGAGGTCGGAGTACGTTCATGCGAATGCCTAACGCCACTGTTGGGCGGCCGCGCGCTGCCGCGTGACCTGCGACGCGAGCCCGCCGGTGTCGTGAGGGAGCCCTTTATTGCGGTATCCTGCAGGCTTCCAGAACAGAGAGGTGAGATCATGCGTAAATCAATCGTCACGGTGACTGCGGTCCTGTGCCTGCCGTTCGCGGCAGCAGGCTCGGCCCAGGCCGACGCCAATCAAGCTTTAGCCGATGCGGTGGCCGGCGAATGGCGGTCGGCGGAGGACAAGGCCCGCGACCAGTATCGACACCCCGTGGAATCCCTGGAGTTCTGGGGCCTCACGCCCGGAATGTCCGTGCTCGAAGTGCAGCCGGGCGGGGGCTGGTGGACCGACATCCTCGCCCCTTACGTGCGCGCGACCGGCGGCAGTTTCTACGCGACGGCTGCGGATTTGAACGATCCGAAACTCGAGCAGGAGTCGCGCGATGGCCGCAGCGAGTTCGAGTCGAAATACGCCGCCAAGCCCGACGTGTACGGCAAGGTCAGCCTGGTCAACTGGGGTCCCGCGTCAAAGCCGTTGGCGGATAACCAGTTCGATTTCATCCTCACCGCGCGCTCGGTGCACGGCTGGGTCGGCGGCGAGTACGGGATCACACCTGAGAGGGCTTTCGGTGAGTTCGCTCGCGCGCTCAAGCCAGGTGGCATCCTGGCCGTCGAACAGCATCGGGCGAAGCCCGGCGCGAAAGAAGATGGGTCCGATGGTTACGTCACCGAGGCCTATGTGATCGAGCAGGCGGAGAAAGCCGGCCTCAAGCTCGAGGCGAAGTCGGAGATCAACGCCAATCCCAAGGACACGAAGGATCATCCGTTCGGCGTGTGGACCCTGCCCCCGGCGCGGCAAAGCTCCGAGGAAGATGGGCAACCGTCGCCGCCCGGATTCGATCGCGCCAAATATGATGCGATCGGCGAGTCCGATCGCATGACGCTCAAGTTCCGGAAGCCGGATTGATGTAGCGGCGCCGCACCGACAAATCCGGGACGGGCACGTTTCGGCCCGTCCCGGTACTGCCTGAAAACTATTTGGGCGTCAGGTAGTGATCGTAAATGTAGTCCGCGATCTGGGTGCAGCTGTGCTCGCTCGCGTCGATCTCGAAGCGATAGTGAATGCCGCCCCAAACGCGGCTGCTGCCCATATCCCGCGCAAACCCCGAAAACGTCCCGTACGGCTCGGACGAAACCACCGTAGTCATGGTGTTGTCGCTATACCACTTGACCACGTACGGGATATTGTCGGTGCCCAGCACATTCGCCAGCATTCGCCCGGCACCTGTGCCGACGCAGGACGCATTGCTCGCATGCGAGGGGTAAGGCGGCGTGGTGAGCAGCGGCAGCCAGGAAGCATCGGCGTCTGTCGCGTCGTTCTGGTCGATGTCGGCGTTCTGCACCGCCGTCACCGGTCGCCACAGGCGGTACACGAATTTGCTGACCTGCGACGTCTGAAGGCTGTCATTGATCGACACGGACATCAGCGCGAACAGGCGAGCCGTGTCGAGGATCGACAGGTCTTGCGTGCGTGCGACGTCGGCCGCCACGTTCTGCCAGACGCGAATCGGATTGGTCACGTTCGCGTACGGCGGTGCACCGGCAATTGACGTCGCAATCCGGGTCTGCCTCGGCGTCCGTGTGGCGCTGTCGAGTCTCCCAATGTCCTTCACTTTATTGAAGTTGTTCGCGTAGACGTTGCTGTCGAGTTGCGGCGGGGGCGCCGGCAGGAACATGGTCGGGCTGGGAAGTGCGAAGGGCGGCACGATCTCGTAGGCGGAGTACAGCGCGGGCCCGGATCCTGTCTCGCGCCAGATTCCCGGCAATAGCGAGGGCAATATCGTCGGCGGCTGCGGGCTTGCGTCCGCGAAACCGTCGTTCTGTCGCCAGGCGATGATCTGCTCGGCGACCTTCTTACCGATCGAACGACCGGGGTAGCGTTTATCCGGCGGAATCGACTCGAGTGACTCGACCAGGGCAGCGTCGAAATCGGCGGTGTTGGCCGGGATCAGCCAGACGAGCACGTCGTGCGCGGCCTGCGCCGCGGCGGCGGGAGCGTTGGCGTCGGGGGGCCCCGACACGTGAGCATGGAATGGCGCATATTTCCCGCGGACGGCGACCACGGCGTCGGCCATCGCCACCTGCACGATCGCGTAGTTTCTGGCGTGAACGAAGGGAGCGCCGACCGTGTACGTCTGCGTGATCTGGTTCCACTCGATGATGGTTTCCGCGGGATTTTGGCCCCAGGCGATCGCCGGCAACTGCAATGCGGCCAAGGCGATTGCCGCCCCCCGCAAGTTCCTGTTCTTCATTGTTGTTCCTCCGAATTGGAGTGATTTCTTGTCGCGGCACCGTGACCGGTTTGCGATGGCGGAGTATCTGCCGGAGTCGAAGGCTGTTCAATGAAGCTCGGGCCACGGAAAAGTCAAGAGGCCACGGCACGGCCCGGTGCGCTGCGCCAGGTGCTACAGCGGAAAATCGCCAGTCAGCATCTCCCGCGGCAGGGCCGTTGGGCCCATGCGAACTTCTTGCGACAATTCGTCGCTGACAGGTTCGGCATCAGCGGTAACGAGAGAAGGTTCTGCCGCTCGGATGGCGGTTGGCCACTTCGATTTCACGGGGGTTTGCGTCACGCGGCCTGCTGCGCCTTGCAGCAGCGATCGATGAAGGCCTGGTGCGCCGGCATGGCGTTGGCGCAGCGCTGCATGGTCTCCGCCACGCCGTCCACGAACCGATAGATGTCGCTCTCGGGAACCCGATCGACGAGCGGATGATAGGCACGCGGCTCGATGTGCTGGCCGAGCATCACCTGGATCCAGCTGATGTCCGCGAATAACTCGTCGGCGTTGCGGAAGAAGCGCCCGCTGTCGCGGAATAGATCGATATTGGCCTGCAGTTCCGGCGGTATGGACATCGTCCGGCACTGGTCCCAGAAGGGCGTGTCGTCGCGCTTGGTGGCGTGATAATGCAGGACGATGAAGTCGCGGATCCGGTCGAATTCGAAAGCGACGCGCGCGTTGTAGCGGTCGACCAGCACGTGGTCGTATCCCGCGCGCGGAAAGAGTTCCAGCAGCTTCGAGATACCCGACTGGATCAGGTGGATGCTCGTGGACTCGAGCGGCTCGAGGAAGCCGCTCGAGAGGCCCAGCGCCACGACATTCTTGTTCCAGCATTTCCTGCGGCGCCCGGTCGTGAAGCGCAGGAGCTTGGGCTCGGCCAGCGCCTTGCCGTCGAGATTCGCGAGCAGCGTCGCGGCGGCCTCGTCGTCGCTCACGGACGCACTCGAATACACGTAGCCATTGCCGGTCCGGTGTTGCAGGGGAATGCGCCACTGCCAGCCGGCTGGCCGCGCGGTCGAACGCGTATAGGGCACCGGCGGCCCGGCTTTCTCGCAGGGCACGGCAAGCGCGCGGTCGCAGGGCAGCCAGTGCGTGTAGTCGTGATAACCGGTGTGCAGCGCTTCTTCGATGAGCAGGCCGCGGAAGCCGCTGCAGTCGATGAAGAGATCGCCCGCGATCGCTTCGCCGGACTCGAGGCGCAGCGCTTCGACGAAGCCCGTTTCCGGGTGCAGGATGACTTCCTCGATCAAGCCTTCCGTGCGCGTGACGCCGCGCTCCTCGGCATAGGCGCGCAGGTACTTCGCGTACAGCGCCGCATCGAAATGATAGGCGTAGGCGATGTTCGACAGCGGCGAGCCCGTCGGCACGTCGCTCGCCGACACCATGAACCTGCCGGCAAGCGCGGCCACGGTATTGAGGGTGTAGGCGCCGATGTCCTGCGCCCGACCGGCGAGCCGGGCCTTGATCCAGTACTGGTGGAAGGGCAGCAGGCCAAGGTCGGGTCCGATCAACGTCCCGAAGCCATGCACGTAGCGGTCGCCTGCGCGCCCCCAGTCGACGAACTGGATGCCGAGCTTGAAGGAGCCCTGCGTCCGACGCACGAAATCCGCTTCGTCGATGCGCAGCAGGTTGTTGAAGGCCTTGATGTGCGGGACCGTCGCTTCGCCCACGCCGACCAGGCCGATGAGATCCGATTCGACCAGCTGGATGCGGAATTCCCGCCCGAGCACGTGTGCGAACGCAGCGGCGGCCATCCACCCGGCCGTGCCGCCGCCCACGATGACGATGTTGTTGACGGGTGCGGGAATCATACGGTGACGGGAATTATGGGGACAGTTACCAAAACGGGGTCAGAGTACATTTTCCCAATGGAAAATGTACTCTGACCCCGTTTCCCCTGAAAAAAGGGCGGCGTGCGGGGGAGACGCACGCCGCCGATGCCCGGAGTCGGGAGTCCGGGACTTTAAAAGTTGAAACCGAGCTCGAAGTTGATGGTGCGCGGCACGTAGTAGGCGTCGCCGTACTGGTTGACTTCGACGTCCGGGTCCGGCGACGCCACTCGAGCCCACGCCGAGCAGGTTGAACGACGAGTAGTTCTCGTAATCGAACGCGTTCAGCAGGTTCATGCGCGCCGTGAAGCCGAAATCGCCGAAACGGAATTCCTTCGTGACCTGCAGGTCGACGGTCCGGTAGCCGAAGATGTCGCCGCCGACGATGAAATTGCCGGTTCCCGGCGGATCGTAGGCAAACGGCTGGCTGAAGGATCCGTCCGGCGGACGTGCTCCGAAATCCCGGACCTCGTTGATCGGCCGTGGCGTTTCCAGCACGAGCTTCGCGCCGAAGGTCATGCCCCAGGGTCCATCGATCGAGCCCGCCGCAACGAAACGGTGCTCGGGCACCCCGTTTGCGTCGATGAACGGGTAGTCGTCGATCGTGGCCTTGTCGAACGCGTAGTTGTCGTCGATCTTTCGGTTGTGCTCGGCGTCCGTGTGCGTGTACGCGAGCGTCACGCTCCAGCCCGACTCACTGGTATAGGGCTTGCTGGCCGAGAGCAGGATCTGGGTGTTCTCCGACTCGATGCCGTTGTTGCCGAGGATCGTGTTCAAGTAGCCCGGCACCGGCTCGCCCCAGGGCTGCCCGCCGTTCTGGAAGAAGGAGCCGTCCGGAAAGCGGTTGATGAGCGTGAAGATGAAGCCCTGGTAACCGTTGATCTGTTGCACCGTGACATCGGTCTGCCACTCGCCGAGCTGGGTGGTCAGGCCGAGGCTGTACTGGTCGGTGTAGGGCGTCTCCAGCTCGTTGTTCAACATGAACAGTTCGGCGCTGCCGGCGGTAATCGGGATCTGCGATAGCGCATCGATGCCCTGGTCGAGGTAGACCGGGTCCCAGGGAACGCAAGGCCGGCTGGTGTCGAAAGGAGCGCGATAGCATTCGCCGGTAGCCGGATCCTCGAAGTGGATCTGGACCGGCGAGAGCGCTGCTTTGCTCACCTCCAGCGACAGGATGCTGAAGATATTTCGGTCGTAGAACCGGCCGGCGCCGCCGTGTACCACGAACTGTTCGTCCGAGTTGACGTCGTAGGAGAATCCGAGGCGCGGCGCCCAGGCACCGTCGAAATCGTCGCGGTTGTCGCCGGTGCTGATGTAGTCCTCGGCGTTCATGCCGCTGGCAAGCAAGCGATCTGCCCAGGGCTGGCCGGGAACGGCCGGGTCATCCTGGTACAGCGCATCGACGAAGGCCTGCGAGGTCACGAATTCCGTGTAGGCCGGGTTCTCCTCGTAGTCCCAGCGCAGCCCTAAGTTCACGATCAGCTTGTCGCCGATCGCCCAGTCGTCCTGGAGGTAGATGCCGTACTGCTTGGAATCCGTGACCACGGTGACGCGCTGTCCCGGCACGTTGAACGGTGCGAAGAAATCGACCTTGAACGGCGTCGCCGCCGTGCCGCTGTCCGATACCTCGTAGGCAAACTGTGGATTGATCGAATCGCTGTCCTGGTAGGTCAGGTCGATGTCCTTGTAGCTCACGCCCATCTTGACGGTGTGATCGCCCATCCAGTCGAGGTCGAACAGGGTGAAGTTGTCCGAGATCGACCAGCCCTCCTGCTTGCGCGCCTTGGCGTCGCCGCCGCCGGCCGGCCCGGATTCGATCAGGACCCATTCATTGGCCACGCTGTTGTCCGGGTTGCGGTTAATCACGGTGTAGACAGTGCCGTTGCCGATCGACGTCGGGTACGGGTTGTTCTCGCCATCCTCGAGTGTGTACAGGACCTCGTTGAACCACGAATCGGCGCTGTGTTCCCAGCGCAAAGTGGCATCCATTTCCTTATTGATGACGTCGCGGCCGTGATCGGCCGAACGGCGCTCGCCGACAGAATCCACCTGCACTTCGTCCCGATATGTCGCACTGAACTCGATCAGGTCGTCGTCTGTCAGGTTCCAGCTCAGTTTTCCGAACCAGAGATCCTCTTCGAAGGGCACGTCCTGCGGGCCGTACAGCGCCTGCACGTCCCCCGGCAGGTACTGCACGAAGTCTGATGCATTCGGGTCCGGCGTCACGCTGCGCGGCGTGACGAGATCCTTGAATTCGTACGCCAGGATGTAATGCAGGCGATCCTGGATGATCGGTCCCGCAATCGCGAACCCGTATTCCTCCGTCTGCGAATCCACCTTCTCCACGCCCGGCGCCTGTTCGTCCGGCCGCTCGTCGCGGAGGTCCTGGTCCGTGTAGCGGAAATAGGCGTCGGCCTCGAAGTCGTTGGTGCCCGAACGCGTCACGGCCGTCACCGCCGCGCCGGCCACCTGGCCGTATTCGGCCTTGTAGTTCGAAGTGATGACCTTGTACTGGCCGATGGCGAGCTGCGGGAAGGGATTGCCACGCGTATTGTTCTGGCCCGAGACGCCGCCCGGCTCGACGTAGCTCTTCTGGCCCACGCCGTCGATGTACAGATTGCTCATGTTGTTGCCGGTCGCGCCGCCACGCAGGCTGGTGAAGCCCTGCGCATCGGTCTCGAACGCCATGCCGGGCACGGTATCCGCGAACTCGAGGAAGTTGCGCGTTGCCTGCGGCAGCTGCTGGATCTCGCGCGGCGAAATCACGCCGCCCACTTCGGAGGTCAGGACGTCGAGCGCCGCGGTCTGCGTGCCGTAGACCACGATGTTCTCGACCGGCTCGCCGCCGCCGGCTCCAGCTTCCAGGTTCAGGACGGCATTGGACGCGACGGACAGGGTCACGGTGTCGGTCGCGCCACCCGCCGCGACGATGTAAGTGCCCGGCGGCAACCCGACGAGCACATAGCTGCCGTCGGCGTCGGTTTGCGTGCGCCGGACCACGCCGGTGGCGGCGTTCGTTGCGACGACCTCGGTACCCTCCGTGGCGGACGCGACCTGGCCGCGCAGGTTCGAATTGGCCGACTGGGCGAGCACCGCGGGCGCTGCCAGCATCAGGCAACTGGCGACGGCGGACGCGATCAGCGTGCGCTGGGGCGCGCGTGCCCGGCCCGGGGTTTCTTTCGCGATCTGGTGGCGGAACGGCGCATCGGCCGTTGATTTGCGCGTACGCAACATGTCTTACCCCCCTCTTATCGTGTCCGCAATGATCGGTACGGAGAATGCGTTATGACATCGATCCTAGGTCAAAAGCGGCGGAAAATAAAGGCGAATTTGTGATTTGTGACATCGTTGTCCATTCAGGCAAATCTCGCCTGGCAGACAATCCGCAGGCGTCCGGACGGGGCACGCCGGTGCGCGGATACCTCAAATGGATTCAGCCGGCGGACATTGGTTGCCGGCGGACGGGGCGACGCTATTCGGCGACGCAGTCCGTGTCGGCAAGCGGGTGCCGAGTGTCGTCGCGAAGGTCGACGAGCACGCAGTCCGCCCCGTTCCTGACGAGGCGGAACTGCAGGGGTGCCTCCAGGTTGCGGCCGTAGGCGTCCTGGCCGTCGATGCTGCGAGGCACGCGGCGCTCGATCGTGAGCAGGCTCGTCGCAGTCAATGCATCCGGCGCCAGCGTCACCTCGGTGCCAAGCGCCCGGTTCACCGCCTGTTGCAGGGCAGCCTGGCTCGCCTCATCCGGCGCGACGATGCGCGCCGGCAGGTCGCCGGCGACTGCCATGCTCTGGCACCCGGCGGCGCCGAGCAGCAGGGCGGCCAGGGGCAGGCGGGTGCACGTCAACGCGGCCACCGGGTCATGATGCGGTTCGTCAGCAGCGGCGACTTCGCGACGATGCCGTCGGTGAGGGAATGCGGCACGCCGGTCTTGCCGAAGCCCGGCGGTGCCGCGCCCGTCGGCGTGGGGCAGGTGGCGCTGTTGCGATATTCGAGCGCCGCATCCAGCCGCGCTTCGGCGATGCTGCCGAGCGCATGGTCGAAATCGTCGCCCACCGAGCAGCCGGGGATGGCGGTGCCGGGGCTCGCCTGGTTCTGGGCGGAGAAGCCGTCGGTGTAATCGCCGAAATCGGCCTCGTTCACTCCGCGAAACTGGATCGTGAAGTAAGTAATGCCGCAGTTGTCCTCGGGGTAGAAACCGTAGGGCTTGCCGCAGGTCGTCGAACCGATCTGTATGACCTCGACACCGATGCCCCTCAAGCTGTTCATGATCGCTTCGCTCGCCGAGCAGGTGCCCGGGCCGGTCAGCACGAAGACGCGATCCAGGTCCAGTGCCGGCAGAGGCGCTCCGGTCGTGGTCTCGTTGTAGAACGGTGTCGGATCGAGCGGGTCGCCGGTGATGGGGTTGGTCGCCGGGTGTTTGTCGTTGAATTCCATTTGCTCGAAGATGCGCCCGCCAGTCTGCGCTTCGCCCGCGATCATGAACGCGAGCTGGCTCGCAATGAACAGGTAGCCGCCGCCGTTGTAACGGATGTCGAGCACGAGGTCGTCGACGCCCTGCCCGGAGGCCAGCGTTTCGATCGCATCCGCGAGCTGGCCCTCGGCCGTGAGGATATGGTCGTTGAACACGAGGTAGCCGACGCGCCCGGTCGGCGTGTCCAGCACCTGCACGTTCTGCACCGGGTCCGCCGTGATCTCCGCAGCCGTCATGGAGATATTGCGGCTGGCGCCGCCGAGTCCGAGCACGGTAAACGCGTGCGTGTCGCCGACGTCCGGCGCGAACAGTCCTTCGTTCAGCGTGTCGATGCCGGCCTGCGTGTCGGTATCGATATCGACGCCGTCGACGGCCACGATCCACTCGCCGCGCATGAGGTTGGCCGATGGCGCCGTCGCCGGGGAGCCCGGCTCCGTGTAGGCGACCCGCAGCTCGCGCGGCGGGACGTTCGAGAGCGTCACCCAGGTCACCCCGTAGCCGGCCGACACACCGGCCTGCGAAAGCTGATACCAGTCCGCCGAGTCGTAGGTGAAATGGAACTTGTCCTTGGGTTGTCCCGAGGACGTCGAAGCTGTGCTTCGCAGGACGTCGAAGTAGGCCAGCGGGTCGCCGTAGCCGCCCGGGTTCCGGTCGACGATCTCGTCGTACCAGAGATAGGTCTCGTCGCTGAAAGAGCGCAGGAAGTTGTTTTCGTCGAGCACGCTGCCCTGCACGTCCGGATACGGCATTCCGGTCGCGGGGTCGTTGCCGCCGCGCGGCGCGACGCATTTTGCGGCGAACTGGGCACTCGGTTGGAAAACTCCCGACTGCCAGCCGTTCTGGTTGCCGTCGTCGTCGTCGTCATCGCCACCGCCGCCACCGCAGGCAGCGAGGGTGACCAGGAGGCCCGCGATGTACAGCGTGCGTGCCAGGATTGCTTTGGTGGGCAGGTGGCGCGCAGCGCGCGGGATCGGTAGCTGAAGGCTCAATGTCCGGACTCGGAAATACCAGGGGCGCTGAGTCTATAACACAGTCGGCGGCGCCTGTAACCGACCGGGTCACCGTTCTCGGGTTGCCGGAGAAACGGCGTCCGTTCAGTCACTTGTACACCGGCGCGCTCAGTCGTCGCGCAACCACGCGTCCGGGAATTCCGCCGCTTTCGAGCGTTCGCGGTGCCGCAGCAAGGCGGCGTCGTGATCGCGGCGCGAGTAGGGCACTACGTGCGCACCTTCCGCGTTCGCGAGCAGCGCATACAGCCGCCGGCGCATGTCGACGATGCGCTCCCCTTGCGCCTCGCTGTCGATCAGGTTGTGCATTTCGCGCGGATCCGCTTCGAGGTCGTAGAGTTCCTCCGTGTCCCACACGCCGTGGTACTGGATCAGCTTGTAACGGCCGGTCCGCAGCGCGAAGGTCGTCGGGGTTTGCGGGTAGTTGTACTCCCAGTAGTACTCGTACAGCAGTTCGTCGCGCCAGTCGCCGCCGTTATCCGCATTCCGGATGAGTGGCAGGAAATTCCTGCCGCTGAACTGCGCCGGCGCGGTGAGCCCGGCGGCGGCGAGCATGGTCGGCGCGACGTCGAGGTTGGCGACGAGCTCCGTGCGCTCGCCGGGCTCATCCACGACTCCGGGGCCCCAGGCGATCAACGGAACACGCACGGATTCCTCGTACGCGTTGCGCTTGTCGATCAGCCCGTGCTCGCCGAACAGGAACCCGTTGTCGCCCATGAAGACGACCAGCGTGTCGCGTTCGTGGCCGTTGTCCTCGAGCCAGTCGATTAGCCGGCCGATGCTCTCGTCCACCGCAGACAGCGTGCGATGGTAGTCGCGCTGGTATTCCTGAACGTCGAGCGTGCTGTGGTAGGGATAGTCGACACCGTGCCAGCTGTTGCGCTGGTTCTTCACCCACAAGGGCTTGCCGGCATAATTCGCCGGCGTGTCGGCCTGCGACGCCGGCGCGGGCATCTCGACGTCCGCGTACTGCCCGCGATGCCGTTCGGCGGGCGTGAATTCGGAGTGCAGCGCCTTGTGCGAGAGATACAGGAAGAAAGGTTCGCCGTGGTCGACGGCAGCCAGCCAGTCGATTGCATACTGCGTGAGCTCGTCGGTGATGTAGCCCCGCTGTGCGACTCGCTTGCCGTCGACGTTCAGCAGTGCACCCCCGGGTCCGCCCTGCTCCGGCAGGTAGTGACCCTGGCCCTCGAAACTCACCCAGTGGTCGAAGCCCGGCTGCGGCGCATCGCCTTCGCCGCCCATGTGCCACTTACCGATGAACGCCGTCTGGTAGCCGGCCTCGTCGAGATACATCGGGAAGAAGCGCCGATCGCCGCGAAAGGGCACGTTGTTGTCGACGATGCCGTGCTCGTGCATGTACTGGCCGGTGAGTATCGTCGCCCGGCTCGGCGAACAGAGTGCCGTCGTGACGAAAGCGTTGCGGAAGAAGACGCCTTCGTCCGCCAGCCGATCGAGGTTCGGCGTGTGCAACAACGGGTTGAGCACGCCGATCTCGTCGTAGCGCTGATCGTCGGTGAGGATGAAAATGACGTTGAGGGGACCGTCCTCACGCGCTGCGGCGGAAGCCGATCCTGGCCCGGCAAAGCCGGATAGGACGAGCGCCGGCAGCAGGATATTTTTAGGAGACATTACTACGTACGCGCGCGATCAGCCGCCGCCGGTATGTCCCGGCGCCGGGCCGGTGGAGCGGCGGCGCACGAAGGTCGTCCCGATCTCGGTGCTCGGCTCCACCGGCTGGCCCTTGATCCGGGCGAACAGGTTCTCCGTCGCCTGTCCGCCCAGTCCCGCGATGGGCTGGTGGATTGTCGTGAGTCCCGGCCAGATGTGCGGGGCGAGCAGTGTATCGTCGAAGCCCGCGATGCTGAGGTCGTCGGGCACGCGCAGTCCGCGTTCGTGCGCCTCGAACATGACGCCGCAAGCCATGTCGTCGTTGGCGGCGAAGATCGCCGTCGGGCGCGGCTCGAGTTTCAGCAGTTCACGCGCGGCCTCGAGGCCGCTCTCGAAATGGTTGAGGCCCTGGCGCACGACCAGTTCGGCCGGCCCGTCCGACCATTCGCGGATCGCGTCCCGGGCCCCGTCCAGCCGGTCGCCCATCGCAAAATGGTCCGGATGCCCGGCGACGAAGCCGATGCGGCGATGGCCGAACTCGAGCAGGTGTTCCACCATCTCGCGGCCCGCAGCCCGGCCCGTCGTCACCACGTCGATCATGTTGGGCCGCGGCCGGCCCGGTGTGATGCGGGCGTAGGGAATGCCTTCTTCGTCCAGTGCGGCCAGGAGCTGCTCGTTGTCCGTCATCGGCGGCATCATCAGCAGCCCGTCGGCGCGTTCGCGCTCCAGGAATTCGAGCAGCGAGAGCACGAGCCGCGACCCGCGTGCCTCCGTCTCGAAGGTGACGAGCTGGTAGCCGTGATCGAGGCAGGCGGGGCGGATGCCCTCCAGGAGCCGGATCACGAAATAGGACGAAGGCGCGCCGTACAGGAAAGCGATGTGAAAGGAGCGGCCGGAGCGCAGGCTGCGCGCCTGGCGGTCGGGATGGTAGTTGAGCTGGGCGACGACTTTCTCGACCTTGCGTCGCAGCTTGTCGCTGACGTTCGCCTCGCGATTGACGACCCTGGAAACCGTCTTGCGCGACACGCCCGCCTGCCGCGCGACTTCTCCGATCGTTACTCGCCGCATCAGCCCGTCTCCCCTTCGGGTATCCGGCCGCCGGCGAGCACAGCCGCGACCGGATGACCAGGGCAGTTCGTCGCAGACCGGAAAACTTCGCCGCGATTATGCGTGCCGGCCGGATGGTGCTCAAGACCACTCATCGTGTGGCCACCCGCCGTTCTTCGGCCGCGCTGTCCGTCAGCGTGAATCGCGCTGCCTGCACGTCGTCGGACGACGTGCCGACGAAGACTTCGAACTCGCCCGGCTCGGCACCCCAGCTCATGTCCGCCCGATGGAAAGCCAGGTCGTCTGCGTCCAGCGCGAAATGCACCGTGCGGCGCTCGCCTTTCTTGAGCAGGATCTTTTCGAAGCCCTTGAGTTGCCGGACCGGCCGCGTAACGGAGCCGACGAGGTCGCGGATGTAGAGCTGTACGACCTCCTCGCCGTCGTAATCGCCGGAATTGGTGACAGTCACCGAAATGCCGAGCGTGCCGCCAAGGCTCATCTCCGCGGCATCCAGCGAGATCTTCGAATACTCGAAGCGCGTATAGCTCAGTCCATGGCCGAAGGCATACAGCGGGCTGTTCGGCGTTTCGAGGTATCGGGACAGGTATTTCTGTTCGGGGTTGTCCGGGGAATAGGGCCGGCCGGTGTTCTTCATGTCGTAGTGAATCGGCACCTGGCCTACGTTGCGCGGGAATGTCACCGGCAACTTGCCCGACGGGTTGTAGTCGCCGAACAGGACGTCCGCGACCGCATGGCCGCCCATCGTGCCCGGATACCAGGCTTCGAGGATGGCCGGAACGTTTTCGTCCGCCCATTCGAGCGCCAGCGGCCGGCCGTTCATCAGCACCAGCACGAGCGGCTTGCCGGTGGCGACGAGTTGCTCGAGCAGCGCCTGCTGCGCACCGGGCAGGCCGAGCGAAGTCCGGCTCGCGGCTTCTCCGCTCATGTCCCAGCGCTCGCCCATGACCGCGACGACGACGTCGGCCGCGCGCGCCGCAGCGAGCGCCTCCTCGAACCCGGAAGTGTCGTCGGCGTCCTCGAACGCATAGCCCGCGCCGCGCGCATAGCGGACCTCGACCCGGTCGTCGAGGCGCGCTGCGAAAGCTTCGCGCACGGTCACCGGTTTCTCTTTCCGGTCACCCGCCGCCGACCAACTGCCGATCATGTCCGCCTTGCTGTCCGCGAGCGGGCCGATCAGCGCGATCGTGCCGGACTCGGACAAGGGCAGCGTCGAGTCCTCGTTCTTCAGGAGCACGATCGAGCGGCGCGCCACGTCGCGGGTGGCCTCGAGATGTTCGGGTTTGTATATGGCCGCGGCCTGCCGGGCATTGTCGGAGTAGCGATACGGGTCGTCGAACAGACCCAGCCGGTACTTCATTGCCAGGACGCGACGCGCGCTATCCTCCACCTGTTCCACGGAGACGCGGCCCTCGCGCACCAGCGCGCCGAGTTCTTCGGTGAACACCGCGCCCTGCATGTCCATGTCGACGCCGGCGTCGATCGCGAGTTCGCCCGCGTGTACGAGGTCGCGTGCGTAGCCGTGCGCCACCATCTCATTGAGCGACGTGTAGTCGGTCACCACGAATCCATCGAAGCCCCACTCGTCACGCAGAATGTCGGTGATGAGGTAGCGATTGCCGGTCGCCGGGATGCCGTTCAGCTCGTTGAATGCCGTCATTACGGTCGCGACGCCCGCCTCGACGGCTGCCTTGAACGGCGGCAGGTAGGTGTCGCGCAGCACGCGGTCGGACATGTCGGTCGTGTGGTAGTCGCGGCCCGCCTGCGCTGCACCATAGGCGGCGTAATGCTTGGCCGTGGCCAGGATCGTGTCGACCGCGGCCAGATCGTCGCCCTGGAAGCCGCGCACCCGGGCCGCCGCAATCAGTGAATTCAGGTAGACGTCCTCGCCGCCGCCTTCCGACACCCGGCCCCAGCGCGGGTCGCGCGCGACATCGACCATCGGCGCGAAGGTCCAGTGCAGGCCTTCGGCCGAAGCCTCGATCGCGGAAACTCTCGCGCTCTTCTCGATCGCCGCGAGGTCCCAGGACGCTGCTTCGCCGAGCGAGATCGGGAATATGCTGCGATGTCCGTGGATGACGTCGTAGCCGAACAGCAGCGGAATGCCGAGCCTCGTGCCTTCGACCGCCAGCTCCTGCAGCTCGCGCGTGAAGTCGGCGGTAAAGGCATTGAAGATCGCACCCACGCGTCCGGCGCGTATGTCGTCCTTGTAGCCCTCGCGGACGGTAGGTCCCGTAACGGACCAGTCGCTGGTAAAGAGACCGAGCTGGCCGATCTTTTCATCGAGCGTCATGCGGCCGATGAGTTCATCGAGATACGCCTCCATGGCCGGCGGATCGCGCCAGGACGTTTCGTCTGCCAGAGCCGTCGCGGGGCTGAGCGCCAGCAGCAACGCAGCCAGCTGGACGAACAGCGGCCGAGCTATCGGTATGCTGAGCGCCATGTGCGTGTCCTACCCCGGGATTCGGCCCGGGCGGGCCTCCGCCGCCCGGACCGGAAGCCGCTTCGCGCCCGGCGGGGGATCCGGGGGAATAGGGCGAAGCCGCGCAACCCCTTAACCATAGATATCGATGTCAGTAAATGCAACAGTGATTGAAAAAAAAGTACTTTTGCATTGCAATCGATGTCAGAGACCAAAGGGGTAACGCGTGAACAGCCTGGTCCGGAAAGCGCAGCTCGGCACCTTGCTCGCCCTGCTCACCTCGGCCTGTGCCGCAGGTCCAAGCGAACCGGCGCGGCGCCTCGCGGCCGCGGACCTCACGGACGAGGAAACGGCGTTTGCGGACGAGCTGGCACACCGCACCTTCGACTATTTCTGGGAGACCACGGACGCGGAGGACTGCCTGGCGCCGGACCGCTGGCCGTCGGCACCCTTCTCCAGCATTGCGGCGACCGGCTTCGCCCTGACGGCTTACGGCATCGGCGCCGAGCGCGGCTGGGTCACACGCGAGGCGGCGGCCCGCCGCACGCTGCGCTGCCTCGAGGCGTATCTCGCGCTGCCGCAGGGCGAGGAGGCATCGGGCGTCGCAGGCTACCGCGGTTTCTTCTATCACTTCCTCGCGTTCGAGGATGGCACGCGCTTCGGCAATACGGAATTGTCATCGGTCGACACGAGCCTCTTGCTCGCCGGCGTTCTGTTCGCGCAGTCCTACTTCGACCGCGACGACGCGCTGGAACGTACGATTCGCGAGCGAGCCGATGCGCTCTACCGCCGTGCGGACTGGACCTTCTTCCTGCGCGGCGCGGACGACCCGCCCGCCGCAAATCTTCCCGGGTCGAAAGGCCTCGCCATGGGCTGGAAGCCCGGGCAGGGTTTCGAAGCTCACGACTGGGTCGGCTACAACGAGGGAATGCTCGTCTACGTGCTGGCGCTCGGCTCGCCGACGCACCCCGTCGGCCGCGAAGCCTGGGACGAAGGCTGGGCCGCGCGGCTTGCCGAGCAATGGTCGGACTACTACGGCTACGAGCATCTCAATTTCGAGCCGTTGTTCGGCCACCAGTACTCGCACATATGGATCGACTTCCGCGGCATCCGTGACGACTTCATGCGCGACAAGGACATCGACTATTTCGAGAACAGCCGGCGCGCGACGCTGGCCCAGGTCGAGTACGCGGAGGACAACCCGAACGACTGGGCCGGCTACGGCGGCGACACCTGGGGCCTGACGGCCTGCGATGGACCGGGGCCATCGAACGGCCGTTCCGTGCGCGGCAGTGAGCGCGAGTTCTTCGCCTACGCCGCCCGCGGCGCGAGCGCGATCCGCGTGGTGGACGACGGCACGATCGCGCCGACGGCCGCCGGCGGCTCCGTCGCTTTCACGCCGGCCCTCTCACTGCGCGCGCTGATGGCCATGCGCGATCGTTACGGCGAGCATCTGTACACGCAATACGGTTTCCGCGATTCCTTCAACGCGAGTTTTGCTTTCGTCGAACACGAGGGCGATGCCGGCACCGTGATTCCGGGGCTCGGCTGGATCGCGAACGACTATCTCGGCATCGACCAGGGCCCGATCCTGGCCATGCTCGAGAACCGGCGCAGCGAGCTCGTATGGCGCACGATGCGCAGGAACCCGTACATCCGCAAAGGCCTCGAGGCGATCGGCTTCGACGGCGGCTGGCTCGATTGAACACGCCGCGCCGCGCTCTCACATTGCTGGCGCTCGGCCTCGGCGTCACCGGCGGCGCCCCTGCGGACGAGGCGCGCCAATTGTTGGCGCTCGATGACGGCTGGCGCTTTGCCTTCGCACCGGACGCGGAAGACCCGGCAGCGTTCGTTCCGGTGCACCTGCCGCATACCTGGAATACCGCCGACTCGAACGACAAGACCAGGCCATACCGGCGCGACGTCGGCGTGTACCGCCGCGAGCTCGTGCCGGACGCGGCGCTGGCCGGGCGGCCGCTGTACCTCGCCTTCGAAGGCGCCAACCAGGTGTCTACGGTGTTCGTGAACGGCCGCCTGGCCGGACGCCACGCCGGCGGCTACACGGGCTTCGCGTTCGACGTCACGGATCTCTTCGAGCCGGGTCGACGCAACGAGATCGAGGTGCGCGTGGACAACCGGCACGACGACACGATTCCGCCGCTCAACGCGGACTTCACGTTCTACGGCGGCCTGTACCGGGATGCCTGGCTCATCGCGCCGGGCGGCGTGCACTTCGCGATCGACGAGTACGGCGCAACGGCGCTGGACGTGCGCACGACCCGTATCTCGGCAGGGCACGCGACGCTCGCCATCGGGGCCGGGCTACGCAATGCGACGCCGGAAGACCGGGTCGCGACCGTCACCGTCCGCATCCTCGGCGCGGACGGCGCCGAAGCCGGGCGGACAACGGCCAAAGTCACTGTCCCGGCCGGAGAGCTGGCCGAACCGACGCTCGATGACATTGGCATCGACGGACCGGCCCTGTGGTCGCCGGAGGCGCCGAACCTGTACCGGGCCGTGGCCACGATCGAGACGAGCGGCACGATCGTCGACGAGATCGATTCGCCCCTCGGCCTGCGTTGGTTCGAAGCCGACCCCGAGCGCGGTTTTCTGCTGAACGGCAGGCCTTACCGGCTGTTCGGCACGAACCGGCACCAGGATCGGGCCGGGATCGGCAACGCGCTGCCCGACGCGCTGCATCGCGCGGACCTGGAACGCATCAGGGCCGACGGCTTCAACTTCCTGCGGCTCGCGCACTATCCGCAGGATCCGGCCGTGCTAGCCGCGGCCGACGAACTCGGTCTCGTCGTGTGGGAGGAAATCCCGGTCGTGAACCTCATCGGCCTCGCGCCGGCGTTTGGCGACAATGCCGAGCGCATGTTGCGCGAAATGATCCGGCAACACCGCCGGCACCCGTCGATCGCGTTCTGGGGTTACATGAACGAGGTCACGCTGGTGCAGCCGGAGCCGCTTCCGGAAGGCTACTACGATGCGGTCGTCACGCTGGCAGAGCGGCTCGAGCGCGTGGTCGAGGAGGAGGATCCCTCGCGACTCACGGTAATGGCGCTGTCCCGCGACGAGCTCGAGCGGAGCCCGGCCGCGCTGCAGTCGATCACGGACGTGCTCGCCTTCAATCTGTATTTCGGCTGGTATTACGGTGACTTCGCAGCGCTCGGTGCGTTTCTCGACGAGTATCGCGAGCGACACCCGGACCGCCCGCTGATGGTGAGCGAATACGGTGCCGGCAGCGATCGCCGCGTGCACGCCCGAGGCGCCCGCGCATTCGATTTCAGCATGGAGTATCAGCAGGACTTCCACGAAGCGAACTTCGCTCAGGTCCTCGAGCGGCCCTGGCTCGTCGGCAGCGCTGTCTGGAACCAGTTCGACTTCGGCAGCTATCACCGGCAGGACACGATGTTCGCGATCAACCAGAAGGGTCTGTGGACCTACGACCGCGTACCGAAGGACATCGCGTTCTATTACCGCGCCCTGCTGGCCGACGACCCCGTGCTGCACATCGCGACCCGCGACTGGCCGTTGCGCGCCGGCAGCCGCCCCGAAGACGCGCTGATGCCCGTCAAGGTGTACGGCAACGCCGCCGCGGTGACGCTGACCATCAACGGCGAGTCGCAGGGCAGACGGCCGGTTACGAACGGCAGCGCAACCTGGAACCTGAGGTTTCGGCCGGGCACGAACACCCTCGCAGCAGTCAGCGCGCATGCGCACGACGAAACCATCGTCGAGTACGAGGACCGCAGCGCTTTCCTCGAAGGAAGGGAGCCGCACGGCCGCATTGCCGTCAATGCCGGCGGGCACGAGCAGGTCGTCGCCGGCGGGACCGCTTTCGAAGCCGACCGCGACTACGTGACTGGCAGCTGGGGTCATGTCGGCGGCGAGCCGGCGCTCACCCACCATCGCATCTTCGGCACAGATCTCGACCCGCTGTACCAGTCGCAGCGGCGCGGAGAATTCGCATACCGCTTCGACGTGCCGGACGGCCGCTATTGCACGACCTTGCACATGGCGAGCTTCGACACCTTCGAGGCGGGCACGCGCCGCGAGGAACTCCGCGCCACCGGCGGTCGCGGCCTGAGTCTTGATTTCGGCGGCGGGATGCGGGGCGCATTCGTGAACGGCATCGAACTCACGCGCGGCGCCTGCACCGCACCCTGATCTTGGTTCGACCTGCGCTTTACAAAACCGCCTGCTGCCCTGCCGGTCTTCGATTGGCACGCAAAATGCAATCCCACGCTCGAGGGGTCGCAGGGATCAATGGCGGCCGGGCAAGGGCAGCGCCTGGCTGCAGCAAACTTTGCCGCGGCATTGTAAAGATCGCACTGCGGAGTCCCGGCGGACCCGGCTAACCCGGCGCCGAGAGCCGGCAGACAATCAGAACTGGAGAACTGACATGGGCAGGTCCAAGAACGGAAAAATCTTCAACGAAGAACAATTGCACGAACTCCTGTACCAGGCGCTCGAGACGGAAATCGGGGGCATCGACGTTTACACCGAAGCGATCAGGTGCGCGGTGAACGACGACCTGAAGAAGGAGTGGCAGGAATATCTCGAACAGACGGAGTCGCATCGCACGAAGCTCGAGGAGATCTTCGGCGAACTCGAACTCGATACCGAGAAGGACCCGCCGGGCCGTAAGATCGTGCGGCACCTGGGCGAATCTCTCGTGAAAGCGATGCGCATGGCGCGCGAAACGGGCAACGATCGGGCCGCCGAACTCGTGGCAACGGAATGCGTGGTGCTCGCCGAGACCAAGGATCATCTCAACTGGACGTTGCTCGGCGAAATCGCGAAGCAGTGCGAAGGCGATGCGCCGGATCTCCTGTACAACGCCTGCGAGGAAGTGGAAGACGAGGAGGACCAGCATCTCTATCACACGCGCGGATACAGCCGCGAACTGTGGCTGCACTCGCTGGGCCTGCCGGCCGTGTTGCCGCCGCCGGAGGAACAGAAGGACGTCAAGACCGCCATCGGCGCGGCGCGGGCGGAACACGCGCGCAACAAGATGCTGAAATCCTCGGAACGTTCCCGGTCTGCCTGAGCGGAGGGGTCGCCATGACTCAGCGCAACACGCAACCCGTTCCGCCGTTCCCGGACCAGCCGATCTCGGAGCCCGGCCTGGAGCAGAAAATGGATCCCCGGCCGCGTTACGAGGCCGGGGAGTACCGGCCCGCCGGAAAGCTCACCGGCAAGGCGGCGCTTATCACCGGCGGCGATTCGGGTATCGGCCGGGCGGTGGCGCTGATCTTCGCGAGAGAGGGCGCCGACGTCGCCCTCGTCTACCTCCCCCAGGAACAACCGGATGCGGAGAAGACGAAGGCAGCGATCCAGGAAGCCGGCGGCGATGCGCTGCTGATTGCGGGCGACGTGCGCGATGCCGGCTTCTGCGAGCAGGCGGTCGAGACGGCGGTCGACAAGTTCGGGCGTCTCGACATACTCGTCAACAACGCCGCCTACCAGAAACACCGCGACGGGGTCGCGGACGTTTCGCTCGACCAGTGGTCACGCACGTTCCGTACCAACATCGACGCGTATTTCTTCATGGTACGTGCAGCGCTTTCGCATCTCGAACCCGGCTCTTCCATCATCAACACGGGCTCGATCACGGGTCTCGAAGGTAGTCCGCACCTGCTCGACTACTCGTCGACGAAAGGCGCAATCCACGCTTTCACCAAATCGCTGGCGAAGAATCTCGTGAAGCGCGGGATACGCGTTAACTGTGTGGCGCCCGGGCCGGTGTGGACGCCATTGAACCCGGCGGAGCTCGGCAAGGGTGAAATTCGCGACTTCGGCGCGGACACGCCGATGGGCCGCCCGGCGCAGCCGGAGGAGATCGCACCGGCCTATGTCTTTTTCGCGTCCAACGCGGACAGCAGTTATGTGACCGGCAACGTGTTGCCGATACTGGGCGGCGACACGGTTGCGGGTTGAGTCCGCGAGGCCTGAATGGACCTGTTCGACCCCGACTGGCAAGCGCAACTCGAGATGATCGCCAGCGTGCTGATCGCCACCGTGCTCGGCGGCATCGTCGGCATCGAACGGGAATTCGCCGCGCGACCCGCCGGCGTGCGGACTCACGCGATCCTCGGCGCCGCCGCCTGCCTGCTCGTCGTGCTCACCGACACGATCATCCTGCACTTCGCGACGGAGTCGGCGCCCGCGGTGCTGCGAGCCGACCCGGTGCGCGTAATCGAGGCCATCGTCACAGGTACGGCGTTTCTCGGCGCGGGCACGATCTTTCGCCACGGCAACGACAAGGTGGAGGGCCTCACGACCGCCGCCTCGCTGTTACTGGTAGCCGCGATCGGCGTGGCCGTCGGCCTGAAGCAGATCGTCCTGGCCGTGCTGGTGACGCTGCTTGCGCTGGCCGTGCTCCGGCTTGCGGGCATGCTGTTCGCGAAGATCGAGAACGGCGGCTAACCGGCCGAAAAAAACCCCGCGCGAGGCGGGGTTCAGGATGAAGCTTGCAGGGTAATTACTTGCCGAAATAGAAGCGGCCGCTGACCGTGTAGGAACTTGCGTCGTCGCTCCAGTTGCCGCCCAGTCCCAGCGCGAAGGCATTCGTGAAGCTGTACAGCCCACCGGCGCCGAGCGAAGTCTCGTCGCCGCCGTCGCCCAGATCGACGTAGCCGATACCAGCGTCGAGCTCCAGTTTCTCCGTGGCGGCGAAACGCATGCCGAGGCCGAGGCCGAGACCGCTGTCGTCGACACTGTTGATGCCGGGAGCGTCCAGTTCGACGTACTGATAGGACAGCTGCGTCACGAGGTCCAGGACCGGTGAAATGCTGTGGTTCCAGCCCAGTCCGACCGCCATCGTCGATGCGTCGACGTCGTAGTCCAGGTCGGCAATTTCATAACCCGCAAACACGTGATAGCTGTCGGTGAGTGCGAACGAGGCGTTGACGCCGAACCCGTCGCCGTCGACATCGACCTCATCGAGGCTCATGTTGCCGTAGCCGACCGAAACGTAGTTGTAGTCGAAATCGCCGGCGTTGGCCGCTGCGGATGCCGCCAGCATTGCTAAAGCCAGGGTGGTACGTTGCATGTCTTTCTCCAGTGCATGCCCAAACACAGGAGCAGATGCTAGAGCGGATCACGGCCAGCGACGTGCGCTCGCTCACAGAAATGCAGTTACGCCGGCTATTGTCAAATGAGCGGCCGGAAAGCGTGTTGCACGTCGCATTACTTGCAGCGGTTCGTCGCGCCGACGCCACACTTGGCACGGCGCGTGACTGTACCAGTCGTACAAACGCGCGAATGAGTCCGCTGTCGATCACGCAGCGACACCTGTTTGAATTACTTACCTTCTGAGCGGCACGCGGATCGGGCGCTCGGGTTCCGGCTCGGGTTCCGGGAATGGTCCCGGCGGATGCGGCGGACGGATGGGGCGGTTCGGCGGGCCGTAGTAGGGCCAGACGTCCCAATAGTCATCATCTGCGTCCTCGTACGCATCCTGTTGCGCCAGTGCGTCCGCCTCGGCCTGCCGCGCGCGTGCTTCCGCTTCTCGCGCACGCGCCTCGGCTTCGCGGGCATCGGCGCGGGCTTGCTCGGTCGCCTCTGCGTCGCGGCGCTCGTTCTCGATCGCGGCGATTTCCTCCGGCTTCAGCCATTCGCCTTCGAACTTCTCGTAGCCCTGCGCCTGCCACGCGTCCGTCTCGGAAAGCCAGCGCCCGTCGACCTGCACGCGGCCGAGCGCTTCGTTGGCGGCGGCATTTTCCGCGTCCCGCGCGAGGACGTGTTCGTAGGCGCTTTTCGCCTGGTTGCCGAGATCGTTCGCCGCCGCCCATTGCCCGAGCGACAGCCAGCCCTGGATGTCTTCGTCGGCGAGTTTCGCGCGCCGTTCTTCGTAATCGTCGAGCGACGTCCGTCCTTCCTCGATGCGCTCGATAGAGGACATCGGGAATTCCATCGTGCCGGCGCCAATTTCGACTTCGACGGTCGAGGCATCCCTCCTGATGATCCGACCCTCGATTCGCCCGCCGCTTTCCAGGTACAGCACGTCGGCGCAGACGGGCAGCGCCGCCAGGAGCATCGGAGCAGCAATCAAGCGCCTGGAAAATCGCCTGGACATGGCTTGCAGTTTAGCAGGAGGAAAACCTTGCGGCCTCCGGGCATGGCAATTGGGACGACGCGGCGCAGAATCCGCGGTCTGCGATTGCCAATGTCAAGATTACCTTGCGAAATTTCATCTAAGATAGAGCGATTGCTCAAGCGGCAGTGGGCCGCGCTGCTCAGGTCTCAGACGTCGTGCTTGCCCGGTAGATAGCCTTCGCGATCTGGATGTCCTGCACCGCGACGCCGGTCAGGTCGGCGATGGTGACCTGGGCGTCGGTTTCGCGGCCGGGACTGTCGCCGTTGATGACGGAGCCCAGTTCCCGGATGTCGTCCAGCTTCAGG
Organism: uncultured Pseudomonadota bacterium; assembly: GCA_963775455.1. Taxonomy (GTDB): domain Bacteria; phylum Pseudomonadota; class Gammaproteobacteria; order Steroidobacterales; family Woeseiaceae; genus UBA1847. Next base: position 158,898 of record CAVZIU010000002.1, read on the forward strand.
ATGCCCTCATTGACCGCGTGCTGAATCTCGCCGCGCTCCAGGCACTGCGAAATACTGTCGGCGACAACCAGGTCCGCGATTCGGAACAGGCCCGGCCCGAGTTCGCGCTTGTAAGGCGAGTCGGCGCCGACGGCGGTCACATGCAATCCGCCAGGCAATTCTTCGCTGCAGTCGAGCAAGGGTAACTGCGCGGGCGTCGTCGTCACGATGAGATTGCACTCGTCGAGCAGGCGGGACACGGACGCGGCGGGACTTACGGCGAACCCCTGCCCGGCCATCGCGGACCGGTAGTCCGCGACGTGCTGCCGATCCCGGCCCCAGACCAGGACCTCGCGGCAGCTCGTGACCGGCGCCAGGTACTGCAGTTGCAGCCTGGCCTGAATTCCGGTGCCGACGATGCCGATCTTCGAGAGGGTCTTTGGCGCGAGGTATTTCGCCGCGATCGCACCGGCGACCGCGGTTCGGACATCGGTCAGGAGACCCTGGTCCAGGAGTATCGCGCGCAATTCGCCCGTGCGTGCGCTGAACAGCAGCATGAGTCCGTCGCTGGACGACAATCCCAGCCCCGGGTTCTCGTAGAAGCCGGACGCGATCTTGACGACGTAGAACTCGTCGCCGGCCATGTAGCCGTACTTGATGTGCACATCGCCGGGCGGATCCCGAAAAGTCAATTCTCCGACTGGCGGGACAATCGCCAGTCCCTTGCTGTATCCGACGAAGCCCGCCTCGAGTTGCCCGATCAGGTTCACCCGGGGCAACAGCGACGCGATCTCGGTTCTGTCCAGAATTTTCACGTGTCGCTGCAGCTTTCCTCCGAGCTTCAGAACTAAGGTGTCGCGATAGACCTCGATGCTGTCCGGGTGCAAAAACTCTGGGCCCGCTCGTTGCAGTCGGCATGTCGGTTGTCGGCGGTCAGGACCATCGACTTCCACTGCATCCGGTCGCCCGGTACCGACGCCTCTGCCTGCTCCAGCAGGGTGGCAGCCTCGATGCACACCTGCGCCCACCCGTTGCGCTCGAAGGCCGCCTGGTAGTCAGCGGGCCTGTGCCGGTTCGGGATGCCTGGGAAATAGAAGATATCGTACAGCCAGTGCGGGTAACGGTAGATATTGTTCGGGTCAACATCGCGAATCCAGCGGGAATGGGTGATGAGATCGATGTCGGCAACAAGAACGTCTGCCACTTTTCCAAGACCCCGGGCGACAGCGTCAATATCGTCGAAATGCTCGAAGGCTGACATGCTTAGAGCGACGTCGAAGTGACCTTCCAAAGTCGAAGTATCGAAGCTGTCACTGACGATGTAATGTACTCGTGACAGGTCAGCCATATTCGCGCCGGTGCGCTCGGCAAGTTCCTCGTAGAAAACGAGTGGTGTGTCTGCCGCCAGGTTGAATCGATCGAAGCCGGTGTAGCTTTCCGCACCCTGACTGACGAGACAGAAGCCGATACCGAGGTCGGAGCCTGGACCCAGTTCCAGTACGCGCATGCCCTCGAGCGAAATGCCGCGGTCCTCGAGTAGATGGCAGAATCGCGTGGCTATGTGGATGTCATAGTCGACCGAACGACCAAAAGACTTGGGCGTGCGATAACCCCGCAACGTGTGCTTCGCCTTGGCCAGGCCAAGGAAGCCGATCCCGGCAAGATAGTAAAGAACCTGCTTCACCGTCGCGCAACCCGTGCAGAGCGTAGCCGCGTCTTAGGGCGCTCATCTGTATCTGATACTAGCTGCTCCTGATCGCTGGCGCTGGCGCTGGCGCTGGACCCTATTCCACCGTCACCGACTTGGCGAGATTCCTCGGCTGGTCGACGTCGGTACCCTTGAGCACCGCGACGTGATAGGCGAGCAGTTGCAGCGGCACCGTGTAGACGATCGGGGCAATCAGGCGGTTCGCGTGCGGCATCTCGATCACGGTCGTACCCTCGCCGCCGCCGATACCGGTCGCCTTGTCGGCGAATACGTACAACCTGCCGCCGCGAGCGCGCACCACCTGCATGTTCGATTTCAGCTTGTCCAGCAGCTCGGTGTTCGGCGCGACCACCACGACCGGCATGTTCTCGTCGACGAGTGCGAGCGGCCCGTGCTTCAGTTCGCCGGCGGCATAGGCCTCGGCGTGGATATACGAAATCTCCTTGAGCTTCAGCGCGCCTTCCATGGCGATCGGCCACATCGGGCCGCGGCCCAGGTACAGCGTGTGCTCCTTCTCCGCGAACTCGCCGGCGAGCGCCTGCAGCCGATCGCTAATCTGCAGTGCCTTGTCTGCGGCCGCGGCGGCATGCGTGAGATGCGCCACCAGTTCCTTCTCCCGCTCCGCGCTCATGCCGTTGTGCCTGGCCAGCATCAGCGTCACCAGCAGGATTGACAGTAGCTGGGTCGTGAAGGCCTTGGTGCTCGCCACGCCGATCTCGGGCCCGGCCTGGGTCAGCATCACGAGGTCCGACTCGCGCACCAGCGAGCTGTGCGCGCTGTTGCAGATGCACAGCGTCGCAAGATAATCCGACTTCTTCGCGATGCGCAGAGCTTCGAGCGTGTCGGCGGTCTCGCCGGACTGGGACAGCGTCACGAACAGGGTGTTCTTCGGCACCATAACCTTGCGGTAACGGTATTCGCTCGCGATTTCGACCTGCACCGGCACACCCGCCAGCGCTTCCAGCCAGTACTTGCCCACGCAGCCCGCGTGGTAACTCGTACCGCAGGCAATGATGTGGATGTTCTCGATCCGTTCGAGCAGCGCGTGTGCATCCGGCCCGAGCGATGCGGGCACAACCTGCTGGTTCTCCACGCGGCCGTACAGCGTGTCGGCGAGCGCCGCGGGCTGCTCGAAGATCTCCTTCAGCATGAAATGCCGGTACGGCGCCTTCTCTGCGGCCTCGCTGTCCCACTGCGTTTCGTACGCCTCCCGTGCGACTTCCCTGCCATCGGCGCCGAACACGGTTACCTTGTCGCGGCATATCTCCGCGATGTCGCCCTGCTCGAGATAGATGAAGCGCTGCGTCACTGGCAGCAGCGCAGGCACGCCGCTCGCGACATAGTTCTCGCCGATGCCGAGTCCGATGACGAGTGGGCTCGCGACGCGGCTGACGACGATGCGGCTGGGATCGTCGGCGTCCACGATCAGGAGCGCGAACGCACCCTCGAAACGCTTCGTCGCAGCAGTGACGGCCGCCACGAGGTCGAGGCCGTCCTTTAGATAGTCGTGCACGAGGTGCGCCGCCACCTCGGTATCCGTCTCGGAAGCGAACTCGTAGCCCTTCGCCTGCAGTTCCTCCTTGATCGGCTGGAAATTCTCAATGATGCCGTTGTGGATCACCGCGACCCGGCCGCCGGACACGTGCGGATGCGCGTTGGCCTCGGTCACGCCGCCGTGCGTCGCCCAGCGCGTGTGGCCGATGCCAATGCCGCCCTTGACCGGCCGCGCTTCGAGTTTCGCTTCCAGTTCGGCGACCTTGCCGACGGTGCGGCAGAGCCCGATGTGTCCGCCGGCATTGACCACCGCAATGCCTGCGGAGTCGTAGCCCCGATACTCGAGGCGCCTCAGGCCCTCGACCAGGATCGGCACGATGTCGCGGTCGGCGATGGCCCCGACGATGCCGCACACGCTTCAGTCCCCCTTCTTTTCGGGCCGCTTCCAGCCGGACACGACGATTTGCCTCGAGCGCTCGAGCGCGAGTTCGCCGGCCGGCACCGGCTTCGTGATCGTCGAGCCCGCCCCCACGGTCGCACCGCTGCCGACGTCGACCGGCGCCACCAACATCACGCCGGAACCGATGAATGCGCCATCGCCGATCGTTGTCCGGTGCTTGTTCACGCCGTCGTAATTGCACGTGATCGTCCCCGCGCCCACATTGACGCCGCGGCCCACGGTGCTGTCACCGATATAGGTTAGATGGTTGACCTTGCTGCCTTCGCCGATCTCGCTCTTCTTGACCTCGACGAAGTTTCCAATCTTCACGCCGGCGGCGAGTTCCGCGCCCGGCCGCAGCCGCGAGAACGGCCCGATCTCGCAGTCCGCTTCGGTCTTCGCGCCTTCGATGTGGCAGTTCGAATGCACGATCGTGCCAGCGCCGAGCCTGCTCGCGCGCACCAGGTTGTTCGACTCGATGCGGACCTCATCGCCGAGCTCAACGTCACCCTCGAACACGGCATTGACGTCGATGAATACGTCCCTGCCACAGCTGAGTGTGCCGCGTATGTCGACGCGTGCGGGGTCGGCGAAGGCCACGCCCTCGGCCATCAGTTCCTCCACGCGCCGCCGCTGCAACGCGCGTTCGGCTTCAGCCTGCTGTTTCCGGTCATTGATGCCCATGACTTCTTCCTCGTCCGCCGCGCTGACGCCGTGCACGCGCACGCCGTCTGCCACCGCCATCGCGATGATGTCGGTGAGATAGTACTCGCCCTGTGAATTGTCGTTCGTGAGCCGTGCGAGCCAGCCGGCCAGGCGCTTTGCGGGCAGGAGCATGACGCCGGTGTTCACTTCGCGCACGGCCCGTTCGCCGGGCGCAGCGTCCTTCTGCTCGACGATGCGCCGCACCTCGCCGTTCTCGCGAATCACGCGGCCGTAGCCCGCAGGCTTTGAGAGTTCCACGGTGAGCAGAGCCACGTCGTTTTCCGGCACGGACCGCATGCGTTCGAGCGTGGCCGGCCGTATCAGCGGTACGTCGCCGTAGAGCACGAGCACGCGATTGTCCTGCGCCAGGCCGGGCAGAGCCTGCATGACAGCATGGCCCGTGCCTTTCTGCTCCGTCTGCAGTGCCCAGCGCAGTGCGGCGTCCGGGAACGCGGCACGCACGCGCTCTGCGCCGTGGCCGTAAACGATGCAGACATCGTCGGCGCCGAGTGCCACCGCACAATCGAGTACGTATGCAAGCAGCGGCCGGCCGGCAAGCGGTTGCAGGACCTTGGGCAGTGCAGAGCGCATCCGCGTGCCCTGACCCGCGGCGAGAATGACGATGCTCAAGCCCACGCGATGCTCCAGAGGTACCTTGACCCGGCGGGCGCATGATACCGCAAAGGCCGGGAACGGGCGGGCGGCTACGCCCGTGCGAAAAGCGGGGATGCGTAGGGACAGTGACTCCATCTATTTGAGCAGCCAGGCGACGAGCATGCGCACCTGTGCGTCGTCGAGCCGGCCGCCGAAGGCCGGCATCTCACCGTTGCGGCCTTGCGCGATGCTCGCGTGGATCGCTTCCCGCGAGCCTCCGTACAGCCAGGCCTCGTCGTTGAGCTTCGGGGCGCCGAGCGCCACCTGGCCGTCGCCCGTCGGACCGTGACAGGCGACGCAATACTGCATGTAGACCGCCTGGCCAGCATGACTGGCCGGCGGGTCTGCGCCGAACGTGGCAACGTAGTCGGTCAGTTGCTCGATGGCTTGTTCGTCGATCGTTCCGGCCCATGCCACCATCAATGCATTGCGGCCTTTGCGAATGGATTCCTCGACCTGTTCGGGTGTGCCGCCCCATTGCCAGTCCTCGTCGACGAGGTTCGGGAATGCATTGGCCTGACCGGCAGCGTCGTACCCATGGCAGACGGCGCAGTTGCGATTGAAAATGCCCTGAGCCGCGCGCATCGCGGCGCTGTCACGCTGCAACAGCTCGATGCTCGTGCTCGCGATTGCGTCGCGCCGGCGTCCGAAGTATTGCTCGTAGTCGTGCTGGCGCGCCTCCAGGTGATGACCCATGGACCAGTTGAGTGCGCCGCGATAGCTGCCGAGTCCAGGATAGAGCATCAGGTAGATGGCGCTGAAGATCAGGATGGCGAGAGTGAACCAGAACCACCAGATCGGCGCCGGCGTCGAGCCTTCCCGCAGGTTGCCGTCCCAGACCGCGTCCTCGGCCTCCTGCGGCCCGGTGTCGCCGAAGACGACGCTGATCATCAGCCAGACGAAAGCGATGATGCTGAGGAGCGTGATGACGGCGATCCAGCCGCCCCAGAATTCGTTCGGCAAATCACTCATCGAATCGTTCGTCCTCGAGCGGTATGCGCGCCGCAGCATCGATCGATTGCTGCGTTGCGCGCAATGACAGCCAGACGATGACTATCACCATGAACAGCATGACGATCATGTCGCCGGCAAACAGGTACCAGGCCATCATTGTTCAGCCTCCCTGTCGCCGAAGCTGCCGAGGACCTGAAGGTAGGCGATGATCGCGTCCATCTCCGTTCTGCCTTCGAGCGCGCGCGCGGCACCGCCGATGTCCTCGTCGCTGTACGGGTGCCCGAGGCGCTTCAGGGCACGCAGGCGCGCCTCGATGTCGCCGCGAGCGTCCGCCGGCCGGGTGTCGAGCCACGGATAGGCCGGCATGATGGAATTCGGCACGACCGTGCGCGGATTGACGAGGTGCATGCGATGCCAGGCATCGGAATACTTGCCGCCCACGCGGTGCAGGTCGGGCCCGGTGCGCTTCGAGCCCCACAGGAACGGCCGGTCGTAGACGAACTCGCCGGGCTCCGAGTTCCTGCCGTAACGCGCCACCTCGGCGAGCAAGGGCCGGATCTGCTGCGAATGACAGGTGCTGCAGCCCTCGCGGATATACAGGTCGCGGCCTTCGAGCTCGAGCGCGGAGTACGGCCGCGCCGCCGCCGTGGGTGTCTGCAGGGATTCCTGCATTACGCTCGGCAACACCTGTACCAGCCCGCCGATCGCCGATACGAACAGGATGCCGAAGATCAGGAGCCCGGCGTTCTTTTCCAGCTTGTGATGGAGATCGGCGGCGCTCATGTTCCGCTCTGGTCGGCCATCGGCGGCCTTGCGACGACCAGCGGGCGACCGCGCAGTGTCATGTACAGGTTCCACGCGAGGAGCACGGCGCCGGCGAGAAACACCAGCCCGCCGGCGAACCGCAACAGATAGTAGGGCGGCATGCTCGCCATGATGTCCTTGAAGCTGAACCTGAGTTCACCGATTTCGTCGAGCGTCAGCCACAGCAGTCCCTGCGAAACGCCGGCGGCCCACATCGACAGGATGTAGAGCATGGTCCCCGCCAGCGCCATCCAGAAATGCACGTTCGCCAGGCGCCGGCTGTACAGCTCGCCGCCGACCAGCCGCGGCACCAGGTAGTAGAACGTTCCGAAGGTGATCAGGGCGTTCCAGCCGAGAGCGCCGGAATGCACGTGGCCGACGGTCCAGTCGGTGAAATGACTGACGACGTTGACGCTCTTGATGGCCAGCATCGAGCCCTCGAAGGTTGCGAGCCCGTAGAATGCCAGCGCCAGCACTATGAACTTCATGGCCGGATCCGAGCGCACTTTTTCCGCGGCGCCGCTCACCGTCATGATGCCGTTGATCATCGTCGCCCAGGATGGCGCCAGCAGGATCACGCTCATCAGCATGCCGAGCGTCTGCACCCACTCGGGAATGGCGTTGTAGTGCAGGTGATGCGGCCCCGCCCAGATGTAACTGTAGGTAAACGCCCAGAAGGCGACGATCGACAGCTTGTAGCTCCAGATCGGCCGGTCCGCCTGCTTCGGCAGGAAGTAGTACAGCATCCCGAGAAAACCGCCGGTCAGCAGGAACCCGACCGCATTATGGCCGTACCACCACTGCACGATGGCATCCTGGGCCCCGGCGAACACTGAATAGGATCGCGTAAGCGTTACCGGCAACGCGAGGCTGTTCACGATGTGCAACATGGCGATCACGATGATCAGTCCACCGTAAAACCAGTTCGACACGTAGATGAGCGGGACCCGGCGCCTGGCGACGGTACCGAAGAACACGAGCGCAAAGCAGACCCAGACAATGGCTATCGCTACATCGATCGGCCACTCGAGTTCGGCGTACTCCTTGCTGGTGTTGTAGCCCGCGAGCAGGCTCAGGCCACCGGCAAGCACGACGACCTGCCAGGCGATCGCGCAGAACCACGCCAGCCGCGGTGCAAAGAGCGGTACATGGCAGGTGCGCTGCACGCTGTAGAACGCCGTGCCCATCAGGGCGGAGACACCGAAACCGAAGATCACCGCGTTGGTGTGCAGCGGCCTGAGCCGGCCGAAAGACAGCCATTGCTGCCCGAAGTCCAGGCCCGGCCAGAGCAGCTCCGCCGCGACGTATACGCCGGCGCTCATGCCGGCGAGCGACCAGACGATCGCCATCACGACGAGAAACAGGACGGACCTGTCGTGGTATCGCTCGGTCGCCGGGCCGCTGGCGCTCATGCCCAGACAGCCGGGCCGATCCCGCGCTGCCACAAGACCACCGTCAGCCCGAGCATGCTGACGAAGCCCACCATCAGCCAGGCGATGATCGACGATGCCATCAGCATGCCGTGCGGCGCGTCGACGCGTAATGCGATCGGCAGGCCGCGGAACAGGAGGTAAGCACTCCACAACAGCGTCAGTACCAGCACGATCACGTTCACATACACATCCGGATACAGGTGCACGAAACTCGCGAGCGCGAGCGGCGCGCCGACCAGGCTCACCAGGGCGAAATGAATTCCCAGTGAACTGCGAGCGCCGTAGGTCGAGGCCATCCAGCGCGACACGAACGCCGTGCTCACGTAGCCGGCGATCAGGATGAAGAAATAGGCAGCGCTGATGGCCTTCAGCTGGTAGTCGGGTATGTCCAGCGGATGCTGTGCGCCCAGCCGCCAACCGAACCAGTGGCCGCCCAGGTAGGCGAAGACCGGGGGCAGAACGGCGAGCCAGACGATGGATTTCCAGAACAGGTCGACCGGGTCCGGCCGGAACGTGGCCAGTTTGTCGAAGGTCGGGCCGGGATGGAGCAGGAGTTGCACCAGGAAAAACGCATCCACCTTGCCGGTCCTGACCGGCGAGACAGGCTCGTGGTTTTTGTTATCGTCCATCTGTCCCCTGACTTCGCAGTTCGCGATGACGTCGCGCCCATGGGGCGCTCCAACCAGGTAGCTATTTGCCTTTCAGTTTCTGCGCGGCACGATAACGCGCTTCCGCCTCGGCGAGTTCCGCCTGGGCGCGTTTCAGGTCCGTTTCGCCGGCAACGCCTTTCAACGCTTCCTCGGCCTGGTGCTTGGCGGACAGTGCTGCGGCCTCGTCGAGCTGGTCACCGCGTAGCGCCGTGTCCGCCAGCACCGTGACGAGATGCGGCTGTACCTCGAGCATGCCGCCCGTGATGTAGAAGCCGATTTCCTTGCCGTCGGTGGTCTCGATGCGAATCTCGCCGGGCCGCAGCGCCGACAGCAGCGGCGCGTGGCGCGGCGCGATGCCCACGTCGCCCATCTTGGCCGGCGCATAGACCATGCGGGCCTCCCCCGAATGGATTGCGCCTTCGGCGGATACGATGTCGACGCGGATTGTTGCCATGGTTCAGTTCGTCTCTGTTTCTGTCTCTGTCGCGCCCATGGGGCGCTCCAACGGGCGCTGTCCTACATGAACTTCTTCGCGTTCTCTACCGCTTCCTCGATCGTGCCGACCATGTAGAAAGCCTGTTCCGGGATATGATCGTAGTCGCCATTCACGATGCCGCTGAAGCCGCGAATCGTCTCCGCCAGCGATACATACTTGCCCGGCGAATTGGTGAACACCTCCGCCACGAAGAAGGGTTGCGACAGGAAGCGCTGGATCTTGCGTGCGCGGTTGACCTGCAGCTTGTCGTCCTCCGACAGCTCGTCCATGCCGAGAATCGCGATGATGTCCTGCAGCTCCTTGTAGCGCTGCAGCACCGCCTGCACGCCGCGCGCGCAGTCGTAGTGTTCCTGGCCGATGACGTTCGGATCGAGGAGTCGCGAGGTCGAGTCGAGCGGGTCCACGGCCGGATAGATGCCGAGCTCGGCGATCTGGCGCGACAGCACGAGCGTCGCATCCAGGTGCGCGAAGGTCGTTGCCGGCGACGGATCGGTCAGATCGTCGGCCGGTACGTAAACGGCCTGGAAGGACGAGATGGAGCCGGTCTTCGTCGACGCGATGCGCTCCTGCAGCACGCCCATTTCCTCGGCGAGCGTCGGCTGGTAACCCACCGCGGACGGCATGCGGCCGAGCAGTGCGGACACTTCCGTGCCGGCAAGCGTGTAGCGATAGATGTTGTCGATGAACATGAGGACGTCGCGGCCTTCGTCACGGAAGGCCTCGGCCATGGTCAGTCCGGTGAGCGCCACGCGCAGGCGGTTGCCCGGCGGTTCGTTCATCTGGCCATACACCAGCGAAACCTTGTCGAGTACGCCGGATTCCTTCATTTCGTGGTAGAAGTCGTTGCCCTCGCGGGTGCGCTCGCCCACGCCCGCAAACACCGAGTAACCGGAGTGCTCGTGCGCGATGTTGCGGATGAGTTCCATGAGCGTCACCGTCTTGCCCACACCGGCGCCGCCGAAGAGGCCGACCTTGCCGCCCTTGGCGATCGGCATGATGAGGTCGATGACCTTGATGCCCGTCTCGAGGACTTCCGTCGCCGCCGCCTGGTCCTCGTAGGATGGCGGCTTGCGATGGATAGGCAACGACTGTTCGGCGCCGATCGGGCCTGCGTTGTCGATCGGCTTGCCGAGCACGTCCATGATGCGGCCGAGCGTTTTCTCGCCGACCGGCACGAGGATCGGACTACCGGTATCCGTCACTTTCATTCCGCGCTTCAGGCCTTCCGAGGACCCCATCGCGATCGTGCGCACGACCCCGTCGCCGAGCTGTTGCTGCACCTCGAGGGTGATGTCCGCGTCGTCGATGACGAGCGCGTCGTAAATGTTCGGGATCTGGCCGGCCGGGAACTCCACGTCCACGACGGCGCCGATTACCTGCACAGTTTTTCCGGTGCTCATACTTTAGGATCCTGTCACTCATTGCGGAACAAGGGGGTCAGAGTACATTTCCCAAAAATCGGGAAATGTACTCTGACCCCCCTCTAGCCGGACACCGCGGCGGCGCCGCCGACGATTTCCGAGATTTCCTGCGTGATCGCCGCCTGGCGAGCCTTGTTGTAGTTTAGCTTCAGCTTCTCGATGATTTCGCCGGCGTTGTCCGTCGCCGATTTCATCGCCACCATCTTCGCCGCCATTTCGCAGGCGAAATTCTCGACCGCGCCGCGATAAACCTGCGATTCGATGTAGCGCATCAGCACGTCATCCAACAACTCGCCCGCATCGGGCTCGTAGATGTAGTCCCAGTGGTCCTGCAAGGCCTCGTCGCCGAGTTCGATGGCACTGATCGGCAACAGCGACTCGACGACCGGTTGCTGGCTCATCGCGCTGTAGAACACGTTGTGCACCAGGAACAGGCGGTCGATCTTGCCTTCCTCGTAGGCGTCCAGCATGACCTTGATTGAGCCCAGCAGGTCGTTGACCGCCGGTCGGTCGCCGAGATGCGTCGCGGTGCCGAGCACGTTGCCGCCGAGGCGACGGAAGAACTGCACTGCCTTCGCCCCGACCAAAGCCAGGTCCACGCCGACGTTCTGCTTCTGCCATTTCGCCATCTCGCCGATGACGCGCTTGAACATGTTGATGTTCAGACCCCCGCACAGGCCTTTGTCCGTCGAAATGATGATGAGTCCGACGCGCTTGACCTCGCGTTCCGTCATGTACGGGTGCCTGTAGTCCGGGTTGGCATGCGACAGGTGACCGATCACGCGGCGAATCCGCTCGGCATAAGGCCGCGAGGCTTCCATCTGTTTCTGTGCCTTGCGGATCTTGCTCGCTGCGACTTTTTCCATCGCGCTCGTGATCTTCTGCATGTTCTTCACAGAAGCGATTTTCGAGCGAATTTCTTTCTCACCCGCCATATCAATAAGCGCCTTTCTTCACAAACTCCTCGATAATTCCCTTCAACTTCGCGGCGACGTCGTCGCTCCAGGCTCCCGACTTGTTGAGCTCCGTCGCGAAGTCGCCGTAGTTCGCTTTCGCGTAGTCGTGCAGCGCCGTCTCGAACGTGCCGATCTTTTCTACCGGGATCGGGTCGAGGAAACCTTCGTTCGCGGCGAACAGCGACAGCGCCATCGCGGCCACCGACAACGGCGTGTACTGCTTCTGTTTCATGAGCTCCGTAACACGTTTGCCGCGCTCGAGCTGGGCACGGGTTGCGGCGTCGAGGTCCGAGGCGAATTGTGCAAAGGCCGCCAGTTCGCGGTATTGGGCGAGCGCGAGACGCACACCGCCGCCGAGTTTCTTGATGATCTTCGTCTGCGCGGCGCCGCCGACTCGCGACACCGACAGCCCGGCGTTGATGGCGGGGCGGATGCCCGCGTTGAACAGGTCCGTCTCGAGGAAGATCTGACCGTCGGTGATCGAGATCACGTTCGTCGGCACGAATGCCGACACGTCGCCGGCCTGGGTCTCGATGATCGGCAGCGCGGTGAGTGAACCGGTCTTGCCTTTCACTTCGCCGTTGGTCACTCGCTCCACGTATTGCGCATTGACTCGCGCGGCGCGTTCCAGCAAACGCGAATGCAGGTAAAAGACGTCACCCGGATAGGCTTCGCGGCCCGGCGGGCGGCGAAGCAACAGCGACACCTGGCGGTACGCCCAGGCCTGTTTCGTCAGGTCGTCATAGATGATGAGCGCGTCCTGGCCGCGGTCCATGAAGTACTCACCCATGGTGGCACCGGAGTACGGGGCGATGTACTGCATGGCGGGGCTTTCGGCGGCCGGTGCCGCGACGACGATGGTGTGCTCCATCGCGCCCTCTTCCTCGAGCTTGCGAACGACGCCGGCGATCGACGAGGACTTCTGCCCGATCGCGACATAGATGCATTTGATGCCGGTGCCGCGCTGGTTGATGATCGTGTCGACCGCGACCGCCGTCTTGCCGGTCTGCCGGTCGCCGATGATCAGCTCGCGCTGCCCGCGACCGATCGGCACCATCGAGTCGATGGCCTTCAGGCCCGTCTGCACCGGCTGGCTCACGGACTGGCGGTCGATGACGCCCGGCGCGACGCGCTCGATCGGCGCACGGGCCGCGGCCTTGATCGGACCCTTGCCGTCGATCGGATTGCCGAGTGCATCGACGACCCGGCCGAGCAGGCCTTCGCCGGTCGGCACTTCGAGAATGCGGCCCGTCGTCTTGATCGTGTCGCCTTCGGTGATGTGCTTGTAGTCGCCGAGCACGACCGCGCCCACCGAATCCTGTTCCAGGTTCAGCGCGAGTCCGAAGGTATTGCCCGGGAACTCCAGCATTTCGCCGTAGCGGGCGTCGGCCAGGCCGTGGATGCGGACGATGCCGTCGGTCACGGCGATTACGGTTCCGACGTCGCGAGCTTCTGCAGCCGCTTCGAAGTTCTCGATGCGTTCCTTGATCAGCGTGCTGATTTCAGAAGCCTTCAGTGCCATGGTGCTTTCCTCTTAGTTGACCAGCGCGTTCGCGAGGCTTTCGAGCCTCGCACGCAGTGATCCGTCAATGACGACATCGCCGGCGCGGATCACAGCGCCGCCGATGAGGTTTTCGTCGATCTCGGTCGTAAGTTCGACCTTGCGGCCGAAGCGCTTCTCCAGCGCAGCGACGTACTGTAGCTTGTCCTTGTCCGACAACGGCGCGGCGGACTTCACCGTCACGTCGATCGTGTTCTCCACCGCGTCCTTCAGCGCTTCGAAATGCCGGGCGATTTCCGGCAGCACATCGGCCCGGTCGTATTCGAGCAGCAGCTTCAGGAAGTTCGTGCCCTTCGCGTCGCCGCCCGCGAATACCGTTGCGCCGGCCTTATCGAACAGGCCCGAGAGAAAATCGAGCTGCTTCGCCTCGCCGAGAGCCGGGTTGCCCAGGTACTCGGCAAGCGTGCCGCCCTCGAACAGCGCGCCCGCGGCCTGCAGGCTCGCCGACCAATCTGCGAGCGCATCCGTCGCGCGTGCGACGTCGAACGCTGCCTGTGCATAGGGCCGTGCGATGGTGTTGTTGTCGGCCATGGACGCCTACAACTCCTGCGCCAGCTGACCGAGGATGTCTTCGTGCGTCTTCGGGTCGATCTCGCGCCTCAGGATTTTCTCCGCGCCGGCGAGTGCCACGGCCGATACCTGGCCGCGCAGTTGCTCGCGTGCCCGGTTCGCCTCGGCCTGGATTTCGACTTCTGCCGCCGCGAGCTGGCGCTCGCGCTCCTTCTGGCCGGCGGTCTTGCCGTCGGCCACGATCTCGTTTGCCCGGGCGTTCGCCTTGTCGATGATCGTCGTTGCCTGGCGACGCGCGTCCGCGACAATCTCCTCGGCTTCCGCACCGGCCTGCTTGAGTTTCTCTTCGCCACGATCGGCGGCCGCCAGACCGTGCTCGATCTGCTTCTGCCGTGCCTCGAGAGCGTTGAGGATTGGCGGCCAGATGAACTTCATGCAAAACCAGACGAAGATGATCATCGCGATCGTCTGGCCTATGAGGGTTAGATTGATGTCCACGCTACATACCTGACCTTGTTGTCGCGCCTATGGGGCGCTCCTACAATCTCAACCGCGCCCGTGGGGGCGCTCCTGCGTCCTCGATCGCGCCCATGGGCGCTCCAACGGTTCAGCTGCCGACGGCCTGCTGCAGCTGTCCGATGAACGGGTTCGCGAAAGCGAAGAACAGCGCGATACCGACACCGATCATGGCCACGGCATCGAGCAGCGCGACGACGATGAACATCTTCGTCTGCAGCATCGGTGCCAGTTCCGGCTGGCGTGCCGCGCCCTCGAGGAAGCGGCCGCCCAGCAGTCCCATGCCGATGCCGACGCCGAGCGCGCCGAGACCGATCAAGAGTGCGACGGAGATCGCCGTGAGGCCAATTACAGTTTCCATCAGTTTCTCCTAGAGAGGATCTTGTCCAATATGTTGAAAATTAACCAAATTTACGTCAATGCGTTTCCGATGCCAGGCTCAAATAAACTATGGTCAGCATCATGAAAATAAATGCCTGCAGGGTCACGATCAGCACGTGGAATATGGCCCAGCCGAAGTGCAGCGGCAGCTGCCACAGGCCGAGGATCGCGATCAGGATGAAGATGAGTTCGCCGGCGAACATGTTACCGAACAGGCGCAGGCTCAGGGACACCGGCTTCGCGAGCAGCGACACCGATTCCAGGACGAAGTTGAAGGCTATGATGAGCGGCGCCGCGACGATGCCCGGCCATTTGAACGACGGCTCGATCGGGTGCAGCGTCAGGTCCTTGACGAGCCCCAGCGGGCCTTTGTACTTGGTCGTATAAAAGAGTATCAGGAAGAAGACCGCGATCGACATGCCGAAAGTGATGTTCACATCGGTCGACGGCACGACCTTCATGTAAGGAATGTGGAACACGCTGGATGCGATCAAGGGGATCCAGTCCACCGGAACCAGGTCCATCAGGTTCATGAAGAACACCCAGACGAAGATCGTGAGGCCAAGCGGCGCGATCAGCCGGCTCGTGCCGTGGAAAGTGTCCTTGACGGAGCCGCTGACGAACTCGACCAATATCTCCACGGCGGCCTGCCAGCGAGTGGGTTTTTCCGTCGACGCTCTCTTCGCCACGCGGCGGAACAGGAACGCAAAAAGCAGGCCCAGGAATATCGACCAGCCCATGGTGTCGACGTTGATCGCCCAGAAATTGCCGGCGCACTCGTTCCACACCCAGTTGCCGGATTCGGTCTTGCAGACCTGCAGGTTCTGCAAATGATGGGCGATATACTCGCTGGACGTCTGCGGGCCGTGGTGTCCGCTCTCACTCGCCATGCCGGTCTACCGTGTCCTCAATCCCGTGTCGTTCGTGCCGCGGCAGCAAGCCCGCGAGGGGCGCCAGGGCGGTCACGATGAAAGTTACAAATAACGGCGCGGCCGCAAGCGGTTGCACCGTGACGAAGACGATGCCGAACAGGAGCACCGTCAGCGCCAGTTTCCCCAGCTCTCCGATGTAAGCTGCGCGCACCAGGGATTTTGCCCCGGAATCCTTGCGCGGCACGCCGAGCCTCAATGCCAGGAATGCGTTCGGCACGGCCGAGATCAGGCAGCCCAGCAGGGCCGAATAACCCGCGACATTCCCGAAAAAGAACCAGAGCACCGCGGCCAGGGCTGCTCCAAACCCGAACTGTGCCGCAAGCACCTTTAGCATCCGTTTGCCTTTGGCATTAAAAACGCCACCTCCACTGGAAATTCCGGCAGCTGGTGGCGCTTCGATGGCGGTGCGTCGTTGCTGTTATCCAGGCGAGCTCGCGTGCAGCGTGCGCATTATAGTGGCCTCCACCGGGCAAGGCAACACGAATCCGGGCGCTTTTCTGCCGGGAAAATAGCCGTTTTCCCCGGAAAAAAATGCATGTTTTGCCTCTGCCCGCGCGCGCCGACGAGACCGCTTGCGTCAGCCCGGCACCTGGCCCGCTATTTGATGTGCTTCAGGATTCCGTCGAGCTCGTCGAGGCTGTTGTAGCTGATAACCAGCCTGCCGTAGCCCTTGGCCGAGTGCTCGAGGCGTACTTTTGCGCCGAGCTTTTCGGACACGTCCGTTTCCAGCCGGCGGATGTCGCCGTCGCCGCTCGCCGCCGGGGGCTGCGCTTTCGCGGTGCGTTTCGGGTCGAGCACGGACTTCACGAGGCGCTCGGTGGCACGCACCGACAAGCCTTTCTTCACCACCAGCCGCGCCAGGTCGTATTGCTGCACCGGGTCGCTGATCGAGAGCAGCGCCCGGGCATGGCCCATGTCGAGCTGTCGTTGTTCGAGCAGGGGCTTCACGCGGGCGGACAGCTCCTGCAGCCGGAGCAGGTTGCTGACCGCGGCACGCGAACGGCCCACCGCGTCGGCGGCTTCCTGGTGGGTAAGGCCGAACTCGCGGATCAGCCGATCCAATGCGCGTGATTCCTCGAGCGGATTCAAATCCTCGCGCTGGATGTTCTCGATGAGGGCCATCGCGATGGCGTCCTCGTCCGACGCCTCGCGAACGACGGCGGGGATGCTCTCGAGGCCCGCCATTTGCGCCGCGCGCCAGCGCCGTTCGCCGGCGATGATCTCGTAGCGCCGTGCCGCACCCTCGCCGCCGACGGGCCGCACGACGATCGGCTGCACGACGCCCTGCGAGCGTATCGAGTTCGCCAGCTCCTCGAGCGATTCCTGGCGCATGTCGACTCGCGGCTGGAATTCGCCACGCTGCAGCAGGTCGACCGGCAGGTGCCTCAAGCCCTCGTCGCGGGATGGCGCGGCGAACGACGACGTCTCCGTCCCGACCGGATTCGAGAGCAGGGCGTCGAGGCCGCGTCCCAGGCGTTTCTTCCGCACGTTCATGATTTCATCGTCGAATTGGCGAGCTCACCGGAATTAGGGTGACAGTTACCTTAATTCGCTTGGCATCGAATCGAGCCCGCGCCGGAATTAAGGTAACTGTCACCCTAATTCTCTCATACTGCCTCGGTCATGCGCGCATCCTCGCGGCGAAGGATCTCGCCGGCGAGCGCCAGGTAGGCGATCGCGCCGCTGGAGGACCGGTCATGAAACAGCGCCGGGCGCCCGAAGCTCGGCGCCTCGGCGAGGCGGATGTTGCGCGGGATCACCGTGCGAAACACTTTCTGGTCGAAATGCTCGACGAGCTGCAGGGAGACCTCATTCGACAGGTTCACCCGGGGATCGAACATCGTGCGCAGGATGCCGAAGACCTCGACGCCGGGATTCACGGACCTGCGCACCTGCTCGACGGTGTTCAGCAAGGCGGTCAGGCCTTCGAGTGCGTAGTACTCGCACTGCATCGGGATCAGCACGCCATCCGCGGCCGTCAGTGCGTTCACGGTCAGCATGTTGATGGATGGCGGGCAATCGATGAGGATGAAATCGTACATCCCGATCACTGGGACGAGGGCCTGCCTCAACTTCATCTCACGGCCGATCTCCTGGAGCAGCTTGACTTCGGCCAGGGTCAGGTCGTCGTTGCCGGGCAGTACTGCGTAACCACCCTCCGGCGCGGAGACGATGGTGTCGGCGGCCGACGCGTCCCCGAGCAGCACATCGCAGCTGGAAAACTCGACATTGCGCTTGTCGATGCCGCAGCCCATCGTCGCGTTGCCCTGCGGGTCCATGTCCACTAGCAACACCCGGCGGTGCGTCGCCGCGAGCGACGCGGCGAGATTGACGGCGGTCGTGGTCTTGCCGACCCCGCCCTTCTGGTTCGCAATCGCGATGATTCGTGTCATTTCATCGTTCCGTCGCCGCTGCTGCGTTCAGCGACTCGTCCGCCGTAGCACGACGGCGTGCCGTGACCCGGCATCGAGGCCGGGCACGTCGAGTTCGACGACGTCGTAGCCCCATTCGGGTGGCAGCCCATCGAGTTCTTCGGCCGGATGGCGCCCCTTGAGCGCCACGAACACCCCGTCCTCTCCCACGTGGTGACCGGCTATCTCCAGGAGCCGCGGCACGCTGGCCACGGCCCGGGCAATCACGGTATCAAAGCGGTGCCCGGGTGCATAGTCCTCGGCCCGCGCATGGACTGGCGTGACATTTGCAAGGCCGAGCAGGCCCGCAGCGTGCTGCACGAACTGGATCTTCCGGGCGTGACTGTCGAGCAGATGGAAGTCGCGGTCGGGCTCGGCAATGGCGAGCGGCAGTCCCGGGAAGCCACCGCCGGTGCCGACGTCCAGAATTGCCACGCCATGCAGGAGGTCGCGGGCGACCAGGCTGTCAAGCAGGTGTCCCGCGATCATCTCCGCTGGATCGCGAATCGAGGTCAGGTTGATCCTGCGGTTCCAGCGCCCGAGTTCGTCGAGCAACACCGCGAAGCGACCCGACTCGGCCTCCGCGATGGAACTATCGAGGCCGGCGATTGCCTCGCGGATGGAATCGACGTTCATGCGCGCGACTACAGGAACCGAATTATGGTGACAGTTACCTTAACTCAGTAATCAGGGTAACTGTCACCCTGACTCAGAAGGCCTCGCCGACCGAGACGTGCACCGCATCGCTGTCTTTCGACCACGCAAAGTCGACTCTCAGGTTCACGCGCTTTGCCGGCAGCACCATGAAGCGCAGGCCGATGCCGTAGCTGGGGATCGTATCGTCCTCGACGCGTTCGTCGAATGCGCGTGCGGTGAAGCCCGCGCCGGCGAATCCCACGGCACCCCAGCGCGGCGCGAATTGCCAGCGCAGTTCCGCCTGTCCCGAGCCGGATACCTTGCCGAGGTAGTCGGTCGCCGAAAAGCCGCGCAAACGTATCGTGCAGGCATCCCAGAGCGGCACGCGGCCCGAGCGGTCACAGCCCTGGACCTCCCAGGCGAAGACCAGTCCGTCACGGACCTCGTGGTATGCGCGGTAAGTCGCCGAATAGTTCTGGTAGGTCGAATCGCTGCCGATCGCGTCATAGTTCAGGAGCGCGTCCAGCATGAAATAGCGGCCCGCGTAGCTGTTGATCGGCATGTCGCGGCTGTCGTATTCGGCGAGCACGCCGACGCCGACCGCATTCACGCTGGCATCGACGTCGAAACCGTCCGACTCCTGCACATCACCGAAGGCCTGGTCGGCGTCGATCGCCCGGACCTGCATGCCCCCGTACCAGTTGCCGGCGAACTTCCGCGCCAGCTTCGCAAACACGAATGCGCCCTCGATCAGCCAGTCCGACTCGGATTCCGTGCCGTCGCCGGCCGGAAGGGTCAGGTTCAGGTCCGCGACGCCCGCCGCGCCCGTGAAGCGCCAGCGATTCCCGCTCCAGTAGTTCTGCTGTCCCAGGACTATGGCCCGGCTGTTGTTGTTCGTATACAGGCCGGCAGCTGCCGTCAGCGAAGCCGGCTGCTCGGCAGCCTGCTCAGCGGTCTGGCCGTAGAACCAGGCCGCCCCCGCGACGAGCCCGGTTCCCAAAGTGGGATTCGAAATCGGGATCGGGACGACGACCAGGTTGCCGCGCTGCAGCTTGAGGTCGGTGTCGTCGTCGCGGATGTCGGGCGCCACCGGCGGGCGAGTATCGACCGAGGACGATTCGTCCCCCTGCTCCGCGGCGACAGGCTGCCAGAGCAGCAGAATCCATGCACATGTCAACAGTCCTTTCGTGCTCGCCATACGGATCCGCCGGTTGCATCCGGCTAATTTCCGGAGCCCTTGTAGTAACACATATTGTCTGCCAGCATCTGCAGTGTAACAACGGCCCCGGAAGATTATAGTGTGCGTGTCGCGGACCCGCGCGTCGGTAACATCTTCGACAGGTGAATACAAAATGAAAATTTTGCTTGCGTGCGGTGTTCTTGCCGCCGTGTCGGCCGCCGCTCTCGCACAGGAACCGGCGAAGAGCCTTTCCGCCACGCTCGACGTTTACGCGTTTCCCGCCGAAGGGCAGGATCAAGCCCAGCAATCGAAGGACGAGGCCGCGTGTTATGAGTGGGCCGTCACCAACACTGGGAGCGATCCGTTCGAAGTCGTCAAGCAGGAGCAGGCAGATGAAGCGCAGAGCGAGGCCGAAAAGGCCGCTGCCAGCGAGACAGGCAAAGGCGCCGGTGCCCGCGGTGCGGTTCGCGGCGCAGCAGCCGGCGCATTAGTCGGCGAAATTGCAAACGACGATGCCAGCGAAGGCGCGGCCTGGGGGGCGGCGGCGGGCGCCGTTCACGGCCGGCGGTCCGGGAAGCGAGCCAATGCCGAGGCACAGCAGAGCGCGACGGAGCATGCAGAGGATCGCGCCGAGGTGACGGCCGAGCAGTTGGATAACTTCAAGAAGGCGTTCAGCGCTTGTCTCGAGGCGAAAGAGTATCTCGTCAAGTATTGATGCTTGTTCGATCGAAGTTCGCCATAGCATCAAACTTTGGCTGCTATGCAGGAAAAAAAAATGCGCAATCCGGTAACCAACTCGCATCTAATTCAGATTGCGACGAGTATCACCGCTGTAACAACACTGTTACTGGCTTGGACGCCACCGGTGCTGGCGAAGGAGCCGCCCACCTTCAGCGTAAGCCTGGGTGCCTTCTTCACGGACCGCGACAGCGACACCCGGATCGATGCGGAATCCGGCGACACGGGTACCGACATCAACTTCGAGGATGATCTGGGTTTCGACAAGTCCGACACCGTGTTCCGTCTCGACGGCTACTGGCGCTTTGCCGCGCACCATCGCATCGACGTCAGCGCCTTCGACCTGTCGCGCAGTGCGACGAAAGTCATCGATCGCGACCTCACGATCGGCGATACGACGTTCGAGATCAATTCCGAGGTCGAGGGCAACTTTGACCTCAACATCTACAAGGCCGCCTACACCTGGCAGTTCCTGACCGACGAGAGCGATTTCCTGGGCCTCACCGCAGGCTTGTATATCGCGGATATTGGTACTTCTTTTTCCGGCTCCGGTCCGCTCGGGCTCAGTGTCGAGTCGGACGGCATCACCGCGCCCTTGCCGGTCATCGGCCTTCGAGGCGAATACCATTTGTCGGAGCGCTGGCTCCTGCGCGGCAGCGCCGAGATCTTCCTGTTTGAGTACAACGAGTTCGACGGCTCGTTGTATGACCTGTTTGCCGGTATTGACTACGGGTTCACCGACACCTTCGCCGTAGGCATCGGCATTAACAGCGTCCGGCTGGACATTGGATTCGAGGGTGACCGGTTCCAGGGCGATGTCGACTGGGCCTATACAGGCGCGATGCTGTATCTGAAATTCGATTTCTAGACCCTGCCGGCAGCGTGCGGCGTCGGCCGGGGCGGGAGACGTGGACGATATGAAGCAATGGTCTTTGTGGATTCTGCTGAGCATCGCCGCGTCGTTGAGTGCATCGGCAGACGATATCCGTGCTGCGGACAGGCTGGTGTGCAGCGCACTACAGGCATCGATCTGCCTTCCCGACAAGGGCTGCACGACCGTGCCACCGGCCGAGCTGAACATCCCCCGCTTCATCGAAGTCGATGTCAAGGCCAAGACGCTGTCGACAACCGCCGCCAGCGGAGAGAACCGGCAGACCCGGGTCACGTCGGTCGAGCGCCCGGACGGACAGCTCGTCTTGCAGGGTTACGACAACGGGCGCGCCTTCAGCCTGCTCATACCTGAACTCAGCGGCATGGCGTCGTTCGCGTCGGCCGGGGAAGAAAGTAGCGTCGTCGTCTTCGCAGCCTGCACACCTATCACAGAGCGCTGATGCGCGGACTTGCGAATCTGGCAGAAGTGGTGACAGTTACCTGTCCCCAGAAATAGGTAACTGTCACCATTTTCTGACCGCTATTCCTCGACCAGGTCGTCGACAGCCGCCTCGCAGGTGTCGCTGAGCTCGTCGTCATGCTCGTTGAGGCACGCGAGCACCCGTCCTTCGCCTATCTCGACGTTGCCGCAAAACTTGCTGAGCTCCGGCCCGCAGGCTTCGGCCGTGGTGACGATGCGATCGGTCACGTCGGCCAGAATCATCGCAGCATCCACCAGCGCGCCCTCGCACTGGTCGGAGATCTTGTCCTGGTGCGCCGCGACGCAATACAACATGCGGCCCTCGCCCGGAGTCACCTGGTTGCAGTACTTGTCGAGGTCCGCCTGGCAGGATTCGACGACGTAGTCGAGCAGGGGAGTCTCCGACTCCGCCGTATCGGCGGCGTCCTGCGCGCAGGCAGCGCCTCCGAGCGCAAGCAGCGCCGATACCCAAAACAGTTTTGATTTCATATGCAGATTCTCCTTCTTATGTTGTGCAAAGTTACAGGCGGTAAACTGGTTGCCCCCTGGGCGGCGCCCGGGACGGATCCGAGTTGATGTTCTAATTGTGGATTCCGTAGTGACTATACCGGGCCGGCTGCCCGAAGTCCCTTCCCGGACTTTTTCCTATTGGTCAATATGTAGCATGTACCCTTATGCCAGCCGTCGAAAGAAGCGCACGACGATTTCCTCGACCAGGAGCATAACGACGAGTACGACGATCAGGGTGATCAGGCCATGCAATGCTCCCTCGAACTTCACCTTGTCGCCGAACGTGAAACTGATAGCCTCGAGGATGACGAATTTGGAACCGAACAGGATCAGCCAGGCGCTCAGGAAGCGCAGGAATCGCGCGAATCCGCCTTGTTTGGAATTGAAGTATTCGGCCACCCGGTGTTCGACCGCCAACGTGGCTTTGAGCAGGATCTGCAGCAGAATTCCCGCAAGCAGCGAGGTCGTGAAGGTATCGACCGAGACCTTGTCCGAATACTCGTCGAACAGGTTCAGAACCGTCAGGTCGATGAGTATGGCCGTGAAGTAACGCGCGAACAGTCGTTGTGCAGTAGACGGCATCTCCGCCGATGCCGGGTCCAGAATGCCTTGATGCGCCATACGTTTCCTGTCCTGTGCCTGGGCTGAGCCAGGCGTCGCCGTCGGGATGGTCTCCCGCCAAAGTATTGCATGTAGCTTGTGGTTCTGGTGCGATTTGCCGCGACAGGATTAC
The DNA here is from genome assembly GCA_963775455.1 of uncultured Pseudomonadota bacterium. Taxonomy (GTDB): domain Bacteria; phylum Pseudomonadota; class Gammaproteobacteria; order Steroidobacterales; family Woeseiaceae; genus UBA1847. The sequence continues at coordinate 182,050 of CAVZIU010000002.1, forward strand.
CCTTGCCGATGCTTCCAGGTAAATCCGTAATAATCCGCTGCTCGCACAGAATTTTTCCCGTTGTTCAATGAATGGATTGGCCCTGCCGCTTGCCGGCGACAGACTCCCCCGGACGCTTCGAGCCGATCGTCTGATCCAGCCAGTCGAGCATTTCGGCGGCGGCGAGCAACACGTTTTCGCGTGCCCAGTAGTGATGGCCCTCGACCGGCAACTCGACGTAGCGCACCGTTGCACCTTCGCCGATGAGTGCATGCACGAAGCGCCTCGCCTGGATCGGTGGCGTGCCGGCGTTCTCGTCGCCGCCGCCGTGAATCAGGAGGATGGGCTTCGTCAGCTGGTCGGCATGGAAAAACGGCGAGATATCGGCGTACAGCGAGCCGGCCTCCCAAAACGAGCGCTTTTCGTGCTGGAAGCCGAACGGCGTGAGCGTGCGGTTATACGCACCGCTCATGCAGATTGCCGTGGCGAACAGATCGGAATGGATCAGCAGGTTGGCTGACGAAAAGGATCCATAGCTGCGCCCGCCGACGGCGATTCGGTCCCGGTCGGTCACGCCGATTTCAACGAGATTGTTCACCGCCGCTTCGAGACTCGCAACCAGCTGCGGCAGGTACGCGTCGTTTACGGTACTCCCCTCGTACATGATCGGCACCGTCGGGTTCATGAGCACGGCGTAGCCCGCGACCACCGCGGCGAGCGGCGACGGGCCCTTCACCTGGTGAAAGCGAAAAGACCGCAGGTCCAGCTGCTCTGCCTGGCTCCGGTCGGTGAACTCGTAGGGATAGATCCAGACGAGCGTCGGCAGCGGCTCGCCCTTGCGGTAACCCGCGGGCAGGTACAAGGTTCCGGACAAGGCCAGGCCGTCGGCACGCTTGTAGTTCAGCACCTTTCGCGTCACGCCGGCGAGCTGCGGGTACGGGTCGGTTTGCCCGGTCAGTGCCGTTGCCTGCGTTGCCGTACGCAGAAACGGCCGGGGCGCCTCGGTTTCCGTTTCGCGTATTGTGACGAATGTCAGCTCACGCGTATCCAGGATGCCGAGAACGCGTTCGAACACACCCGGCTCCGCTTCGTACAGGCGCCGGACTTGGCCGCTGCCGAGGTTGAACGCGTCGAGGAACGGCCGCGGCCCGCCGTCGCCCTGACCGTCGCCCGCAAGGTAGATGACATTGCCGACTTCGAGCACCGGACCGTCGGAACCGTCTACAGTAAGCGCGTGCCCCGGACTCTCGTAAAGGTTCTCGGTCTCCCCGCTCCAGATCTTCCGCATTTTCCCATTGACGGCTGCGTATACGGTCAATCCGCGATCGTCGTCGGTCGACACGCTGTAGAAGGGTGTGCCCGCACTCGTCCAGCCGAATTGCTTGATGGCGACCGAGCTCCGCACGACCTCGCGCCGCGCCCCGGTGAACGGGGCATCGAGTTCCATCCAGCGATGAACCTCCTTGCCCGCGGCGTCACGTAACGAGTCGATGTAGCCGATCGTTACCGGAGACCCGGCCTTCCAGGCGGCACGTCGTGGCGGCTCGCGGCCTTCGGCAACTTCATCGTGGGACTCCGAAGCTTCATTCGCAGCACGGGATTCATACAGCCTGCGGCCTTCGTCGAGGTTCCAGACTTCGACCACGCTGGGGAATTTCCGCGCCGGCAGCAGGCGTGAGTACGGGCGTTCGACGCGGGTCACAATGGCGTAGGCGCCATCCGGAGACGCATCGAACCTCTCGATGAGTCCGGCTAGCGCCGGTATCCGGGCCACCGTGCCATCGGTGCGAACGCGCGCGAACCCGACCGCGAAGTAATGCTCGAACAGCGCGTCGTCATAGCCGTTCTTCAGCAGATTGGTATACGTACGTACCGGTTCTGCATCGCCCGAGTGCGCGATGACCGTCGGCGCGGCAAATTCCGCCGGTGGCGGCCCGATGCCCGTCGGGCACTACCCGGCACAGAAGTGAATCAGCGGTTGCCCAAGCACACGGATTTCCCCAGGCGGCGTTGACGTCCGCTCCCATCGCGCGTTCCTTGCCGCCGTCGATGTCGAACAGCACGAGCCGCGCCGGTCCATCGCCCAGCGCCAGCGCCGACAGCCATCGGCCGTCCGGCGAGAACTGCAGGTAATCCAGGAGCGCGCCACCCGCGGGTTGCCAGACGACCGCCGGCTCCTTGCCGTCCACAGACCGGAGTTCGACACGGGTGATGAGCGGATAGATGCCCGACGTATGTGCACCCGGATCGAAGCGGAAGCCGGCAAGCCCGATGCGCGGGCGCATCAGGCGCCGGATGTCAATGACGGGCTCGCTATGGACGAGGGCCACACGCCGTGAAGGGCTGTGCAGCCTGAACTCGGGCGGCCGCTCCGCAGTCAGCAATTCCGTGACTTCCGCAGCGGGTTCGCGGTACTGCGGTGCAAGCTCGCCGAAAGTCGCCGGCGATGCAATCAGCGATGTGAATACAACTAGTGCCAGGTGCGGACGGCGTCTCTTGCCGGAACGGTTCTGTGACATGTCACCGCGCTCCTTCAGCACGCGTTGAAAGACTGCTGGCAACGGGCGGCGGTGGGCCTGGCGTCGTTCAGCGCACCTTCGCCGCGAGCGGATTGCCGCCGAGAGCCGCCGATATGTCCGCGATGGCTTTCTGCGCCCGCACGCTGTTGCCGGCCTCGTCGAGCGGCGGCGAAATCACCGCGATGCCGAACTTGCCCGGCGACACAGCGATGATGCCACCGCCGACGCCACTCTTGCCCGGAAGACCGGTGCGATAGAGCCATTTGCCCGAATCGTCATAGAGCCCGGCAGTCGCCATCACCGCCAGCACTTCCGGCACGTTCTCGGGCTTCATGACCTGTTTCCCGGTAATCGGATTCTTGCCGGCATTGGCGAGGGTTCCCGCCATCGCCGCGAGGTCCTTCGCATTGACGCTGACCGAGCATTGCTCGGTGTAGATGTCGGTGGCCCGCATCGGCTCGGCCTTGATATAGCCGTAGGCGTACATCAGGTAACCGATCGCCTGGTTGCGCTGGTTGGTATCCGACTCGGATTTGAACACTTCCTGGTTCACGGACAATGGGCGGCCGGCGAAATCGGAATAGAAGGACAGGAGACTTTTCCAGATTGCGTCACGGCTGGTACCTTGCACCATGCTCGTTGTCGCGATCGCGCCAGGATTCACGAGCGAGTTCATTTCCGGGCCGCCCAGGGCTTTCTGCGAGAACTCGATCGACACGATGGAATTGAAGCGCATGCCTGTCGCGTCGACACCGATGGTGTTCGCAATCGCATCGGCTCCCTGCTCTTCGATGACCTTCGCGAGCGTGAACACCTTCGAGATCGACTGTATCGATACCTCGGATTCGATGTCTCCCGCGGTATAGACCTTGCCGTCCGCGGTCACCAGTGCAATGCCGTAGATTTTCGAGTCGACCTTGGCGAGCGCCGGGATGTAGTCGGCGTTGGAGCCTTCCTGCAGGTTCTGGTATTTCGAGTGGGCCGCGTCGAGCGCCGCCTGGATGTCTTTTTCCGACTGCGCCTGTGCCGCACAAGCGTAAAAAAAGGGCGCGGCAGCCAGCAATCCTAATATTTGCATGCGAGTTTTCATGGCTGACCCCCCCAGCTGTAATCGAAGTTGTATTTGAACGAGAACTGGATGCGCACATCGTCCGAGCTGAAGCCGTCGGAGTTGTTCTCCCGTTCTCCCCAAATCAGTTCTCCACCCCACATCAGGTTGTCGACGTCGTGGTTGAGCAGGTTGACCGACGCATACTGACCTGTGGCGTAGGCCGAAGGCGCCTGGGCGGCGCTGCTGTCGTTGTCGAGCATCGAATAGCCGATGCTGCTGGTCCAGCCCGAGGCCCAGGTGTGGTCGTAATATGCCACGATACCGAGCATCGGGATCGCTTCGCCGATGTCTGCATCGCCGGTAGCGCCGACGTCAACGGTGGCGTCGTTCATGTAGTTCTGGATGCCCTCTCCGTAGACGACCTGCAGGTGCAGCGTGTCGTCGCCGAACTTCAAGTTCGAACTGAGATTGATGCCCCAGCCCGTCGCATCCCCGGAGGCATCGAAAAGCGCGGTGTCGGTATCGTCCCATTCCATGTGACGGACGATTCCGGCGATCTGCACGTGTCCCCAGTCGCGGTTCATGCGGAAGTGCGCCGACAGGTCAGGCAGCGGAAACCGCGGGGTGAGGTTGGCAAGTTCCGGCGAGCCGACCAGCACCCCGGGATCGCCGCTCGCGCCGGGTCGTTCCAGCGCGATGTGAAGCTCGTTCTCGCCCTGCATCGGCATGTAGCGCAGTTGCACGTTGCGGAACAGCACCATGCCGTTCGGACCCCAGTACTCGATCGTGTTGGGGAAGATGTCGCCGTCCATGAAGACCGTGTTGGTCTGGCCGGCACCCCAGTTGCCGTATTCGCCCCAGGCATGCCGCAGGCGGAACGTGGTCTGCCCGGCGTCGGACCCCGTGCCGAACAGTTCGAACTCGAAGATCGTCTTGATCTCCTTGCCCGAGGACGTCGGCAGGTAACCCTTGACGCCGAGCCGGCTCTGCCGGACGCCGGCGAAGGTGTGACCGTCGTCGCCGAATTCGTCCTCGAAAGCCGGCAGCTTGGTCGGCCGCAGCACGTCGAACCAGTCCGGGTCGCTCTGCCCGGTCTCGTAACCCATATCGAGCATGGCGAAGCCGTACAGGTCCAGGCGCTTGCCGGTCTCCTGTGCCGAAACCGCGAGCGGCGCCGTACAGGCAGCGAGCAGGAATGTCAGCAAGGCGCAAGCGCGCACATGTCTGTAGTCGTTCATTGCAGGTTCTCCTGTTCCCAGGCCCGCACCTTGAGGCGGGCCGCATCAAAAAGTCTTTCGTAGTTGCCTTTCAGGAATTTCGTCCGTGTTTCGTCATCTAGCTGCTCGAGCAGCGGCGCATACAGCGCGTAGGTCGTCAGGTAGCTTTTCTGGTCCGGCGGTGCGACCTCGTCGGTGCCGAAGAGGAAGCGGTCCGGGTGGCGATTGATGAGTTGCGCCGCAGCGGCAATGGCCTCGGGGCTGGCCACCAGATACTTTGCGGTTTCGGTCCAGGAGAGGTCGATATACACGTGCGACGACTTGGGGTCGTCGAGAACCCTGTTCATGATCCCTACCATGTCCGCCACCGGATGGACGATACGGCCGAGCCCCATGTGCGCCCAGATGACGGTCGTTTCCGGATGCCGCCGCAGCAATGCGCCGAGCTGTCGCGCCGAATAGGGGTCCTGGCCTGGCTTCGGGAACGGCATGTCGATGTCGTTGTGGAGAATGACCAGCAGGCCCGACTCGCCGGCGAAGTCCAAAATGCGGTCGAGCGCGGGGTCCGTGAGACTTGCCGGGCCGCCCGCGATCTTGGCCGACACGAATTCCTTGTGAATGGAGAATTCGCCGATGCCCGTGAAGACCCCCGGGAAGGTCGTCAGTACGCGGCGGATGTGGTCCACGGCGTACATGTCGGCGGGATTGAAGCCGGTGATCATCGGGTCGAAGCGCTGCCGGTCCTTTTCGGGCAAGGACAGGTATGCTTTTGCGATCGCCGCATCGACGAAGGAGTAGTAGTACAGGGGCGCATCGCTTTGCAGGTAATAGGTCGGCGCGACATCGCCGGTGTTTCCATAGTCCCAGGTTTGTTGCAGGGGGATGCCGAAGAGCGCTACCCGCCCGACCTTGTCGCCCATGATCTCGATGAATTCGGTGATTTCGAGACCCTTCTGGACGTAGTTCGTCAGGTGAAAGTGCGAATCGTTGAGCACCGGCTCGGCGGCGCGCACCGGGGCCACGACCAGCGCGGCAGACGTCAGCACGGCTGCCGCGACGCTGGTCAACGCAGCTTTCCTGGCGCGTGCTCCCCGCCTGAAGTCATGTCTGCTCCCGGGTTCCATTTCGGTTGCCGCCTCAGAATCTCGATTCGATGTTGGTCTGGAACACCCAGCCGTTGCCGCCTACGGCGAACGGCACGCTCGAATAACCGACGGGTGAATTGTCCAGGTACAGCATTTCGGCATTGACGCGCATCAGTTGCTTGCGGAACGGGTACCAGTTCACGCCGATGCCGACATCCCAGGGATCACCGTACTCGCCGAAGATCTTCGAACCGGCCACATAGGCGGACAGGGTCTCCGGCATCAACATGGCCGACGCCTGCAGTTCGAAGCCGTGGTCATAGAGCTCCGACACGGGGATCGTGCCGATGACGTCGAAGTCGTCGATCCAGCGGAAGTAGTACTCGCCTTCGAGTGCAAGGCCACGGTACTTGAAGCCGGCGTCGAAGGCCGTCATCAGGTAGGTGGCTTCCTGGATCGTGCCGCCGGTGCCGAAGGCGTCGGGCTGGAATATGACCGTGCCATCCGACAAGCGCAGCTGGGTATTCTCCGGGCTTTCCGTGCCGGGCTGGTTCTGGCGGGACTCGCGGCTGCGAGTCACGCTGACACCGAACTGCGTGGCGAGCTCCTCGTGGTGGTCGAAGTCACCGTAGCCGGTGGCGGTGCCGAATTCGCCCGTCGTCGGCATCCACCAGAGCGCCGCGGACACGGTGTTGAATTCGTCATCGAGCTGCGCCGCGCTGACGCCCAGGGCGCTCATGTTGTTCGCGATGGCAGCCCTGTAGAACAAGCCGTCTGCCAGCTTGCCGTTTGCGATGAACCCGGTCGTGAAACTCGGCCGGAAGAACTCGTTGCCGATCGTCCGGTGATCGACCTTGTTCCAGTACGGGTGCTGGCCCCGCAGCGTCCGGGTTCCCGGCAACGGCAATACGCCGAGGCGCAGGTCGAGCTTCTCGCTGAACTTGTAGCCGAGATCGCCGGCAAGCACGATCTGCGCCGGTTCCCCCTGGCTGGTGTTGGTCGTCCAGGTCCAGAGGTTGTAGTGAAACCTCGGGTCGAAGACCCAGCCCTTGAAATAGATGTTCACCTTGTTGACCTGCACGTCATTGCGCAGGTCGAGCGTGTTTGTCCGCCCGAAAGAATCGGTGTAGGTCGAGTCGAGGCCCTGCTGGTTCAGGTAGCGGATATAGGCCCAGGCGCTGAAATTGACGTCCCCATGGGGCGTGTCGGCGATCTTGAACCCGGCGCCGCCAGGCTGGAAGAGGCCGTATTCCTCGTACTGGAACAAGCCGGAGTCCTGCTCTCGCGGTGCCTCGGGGTCGGTTGCCGGCGCTGCCGCTGTGACGTCCGGGGCAGCCGGAGTCGTCGCCGGCGCCTGCGCTACATCCGCCGGTTCCGCCAGCCGCGCTTCCAGCTCGCGGATGCGTTCGTCGCGTGCCGCGACTGCGGCTTCCAGTTCCGCCTGACGTTGCTCCAGCCGTTCGAGACGCTCGAGTATCAGTTCGCCGTCGGACGCTGCCCCGGCAGCAGTCGCGTGGATGGACGACAGCAACAGCAGCACGGTTCCGACCTTGCGCCGCCTTGATAGACCTGAATGCATTTTAACGTTGCCCTGCGTCTGTCGCTCCGACGAACCGCCGCTCGAACCGACTGTGTCGCCTGCAATGTTGTTTGACAGGTCGCCGCGAGGCAATCGGAAATCTACGGAGCGCTCGAAAGTATATTTCCATGATTGCCGACGTGGGCGATCGTGATGTTGCGGCCGCGATGACACCGAAGCGAAGTTGCGGAGGCCGGGTCGCAGTCCCAGAATTGAGCGATGGCTCAATGGATGCGGCTCCTGGCTTGCCTGGCGCTCACGGTCCCGCTACCCGGTGAACCTGCAAGCGCGGCAGGGCCGGCAAGCGGACCGAATGTATTAATACTGCAGTCGCTGGATGCGCAGTCCAGTCCGTACGCAATCCCTACGCGCGTGTTCCGGAATCGGCTGCAGGCGAATTTCGAGCTGCCCATATCCTTCGCCGAAATCAGCCTCGACGCACGCTGGGGCGGCAGGAAGGACCGGGAACCCTACCAGATCCAGCTGATCCGCAACCGGATCGCGAGCCAGCCGCCGGACCTGATCGTCAACATGGGGCCCTCGGCGATCGACTTCTGGCTCCGGAACCGGCAGCAGCTTCCCCTGCAGATTCCGACGATCTCGTTCGCCAGGGAAAGTTACCTGAAACCCGATGAGCTCGAGCCGGGCGACGTCGGTGTCGTCTCGACGTTCACTTTCTCCCACGCGGTCGACGAGATCGTCGAGATGCTGCCGGAGACACGCCGGATCGTCGTCGCATTCGGCGCCTCGGACCTGGAACGAGACCTGACGGCAGAGGCGCAAGAGGACCTGGCAAGATTCGGGGACCGCATCGAGTTCAGCTACACCTCGGAACTGAGCATGCCGGAGATCGAGGCGCTCGTGCAGGACCTTCCCGGGCACTCGGCCGTCCTGTTCGGCATTTTCAGCAACGACGCACGAGGCCTGATCCTGCCGTTCCACTCGGCCCTCGAAAGCCTGGCCGCCGCCAGCAGCGCCCCCGTGTTCGGCGTATTCGACCACCAACTGGGCCACGGTATCGTCGGCGGAAGACTCATCCAGACTGAGCGGATGGCTGAGGTAATGGCTGCCGAGGCACTGGAGCTGCTCGAACAGCCTGCCAAAGCACCGGCCGTTCGCGACATTCCGCTCGGCCCGCCCACTTACGACTGGCGTGCGCTCGACAAATGGCGCATCGACGCCCGGTCCTTGCCGCCGGACAGCCGGATACTGTTCCGGGAACCCACGATCTGGTCACGCTACCGCGGGTGGATCCTGATGGCAGCTCTGGTGCTCGCCGCGCAGACTGTAACCATTGCGATGTTGCTGGCACATCGTCGGCGCCGGTACGCGGCGGAACTCGCCGGTCACCGCCTGAGCAGCCGCCTGATCACGGCACACGAAGACGAACGATCGCGGCTGGCGCGCGAACTGCACGACGACCTGTCACAACGGCTGGCCGGCCTTGCCATCGATGCCGCATTCCTGTTGTCCGACCGCGAATCCACGCATCGATCGGACACGCTCCGGAAAATGCACACGGAACTCGTCCGCATCGGCAAGGACGCCCACGACATTTCCTACAAACTGCACCCGTCCATCGTTGGGGAACTCGGGCTGGTCACCGCGTTGCGAACCGAAGTCGATCGCCTTCGCCGCCAGTCCGGATGCCGGTTCGAAGACCGAATCGAGAACGTCGAGGTCACCCTGCCGCGGGACGCGGCCCTGTGCATTTATCGCATCGCTCAGGCCTCCCTTCAGAATGCCGTGAAACATGCAGATGCAGCAGTCATCAGCGTGACTTTCAGGCAGGAGGGTGGATCGCTGGTTCTCGAAGTACGCGACGATGGCAATGGCTTCGACCTCCGGGAACTGGAATCTGCCTCCGGCATCGGCGTGTCGGGAATGCGGGAACGGGCAGCTCTCGCCGGGGGCACACTGCAGGTGATTAGCCATCCGGGCCGGGGAACGACTATCATTGCGAGAGTGCGGTCCCGGAGCACCTGAAAACGTGAACAAGATCAAGGTCCTGCTCGCCGATGATCATCTCATGGTCGTGGAGGGGCTCAAGCGCCTTTTGGAGCCGGAGTTCGATCTGGTCGATGTCGTGGACAACGGCGAACGGCTGCTCGAGGCCGCCTCCCGCTTGCACCCGGACGTGGTCGTGTCGGACATTTCGATGCCGGGCATGACGGGCCTCGATGCGCTCGCGCGCCTGAAGGCCAGCGATCCGGTCGTCAGGATGGTTTTCCTGACCATGCACCACAATGTCGCTTATGCGCGGGAAGCCCTGCATGCCGGGGCCCTGGGTTTTGTCCTGAAGCACTCCGCCGTAGCGGAGCTGATATTCGCGGTCCGCGCCGCCATGGCAGGGCATATCTTTGTGTCGCCGGAAATAGCCGGAGAAGTATTTGGTTCACAGTCGGATTCGACAACAACAGTCGATCCGTTCGAGCAATTGAGCGTTCGTCAGCGCGAGATTCTGCGCTTGCTCGCCGACGGGTACTCGGCCAAGGTCATTGCCGCGCGCCTGGACATCTCGCCGCGGACGGTCGAGAGCCACAAGTACAAGATCATGCATACCCTCGATATCACCAACAATGCCGAGCTGATTCGCTTTGCCATGCGGCACGGCCTGGCGGACTGACCCGCCGTCGGCTCGCCTCTCCGGTAGTCTCGCAGCCCTGCATCGTAGTTTTCCGAGTGCCAAGCCTGCCCCGGCTAGCGTCTGATAGCGGTTGACTGAATTCCATTGGGCACAGGGACCCCGGCCAGCCGCCATGACTGCAGCCGTCGACGAAGGCATCAGCTGCGCGATCCTCGCCGATCGGCACACCGCGCTTGCAGACCGCTTGCGCGAATTGTTGCGCGCCGTGTGTGACACCGTTGTGACAGTTGCGGATACCCGGTCGCTGCTCGACGGCGCTCGGCGCCTGAGACCGAACCTGATCGTCATAGACCTCGGCTTCGGGGAGGACGGCATCACGAACCTGTTGCACGAGCTCAAAGCCGACGTGCCGGACGCACGGCTGATCGTGCTGTCCTTGCACGACGATCCCGAGATCGCACGAGCCGCCCTGGCAGAAGGCGCAGACGGCATAGTCGCCAAGCAGTCGATTGCCGAGGATCTGCTCGAGTCAATCGACAGGGTCCTCTCGGGCTCAACTTTTGTTTCCCCCTGCTTTCTCGCACCTCCGCCCGTGGTCCTCCAGACTCCCTGATAGGCGCAAGTCCCTCAGAAATACCTGAAAAAGGCTCCGCTAGTTAGCGTGGAGACCGGCGGCCCGGAATACCGAGACGGCGCGGTCCACGACTTCGGCCGACGGTGGCGGGGTATCCTCGAGGTTGTAGCGGATGCCGAGGTTCTTCCATTTGAACCGGCCCATCTGGTGGAACGGCAGTACTTCCACGCGCTCGACATTGCCGAGGCCGGCGGCAAAATCCGCGATCTGGTGAATATCGTCGAAGTTGTCGGTCAGCTCCGGCACGAGCACGAAGCGCACCCACATAGGCCGGTTCGCGGCTGCGAGGCGGCGCGCGAATGCGAGCGTCGGGGCAATGTCCCGGCCCGTGAGCTCGCGATGCCGCTCCGGGTCCCAGGACTTTATGCCGAGCATCACGAGGTCGATCGTGCCGAGGTCGGCGTCGGCAAGCCGGTCCGCAAGGAAGCCGTTTGTCTCGATCGTCGTGTGGACGCCCATCGCCCTGGCGGCCCCGAGCAACTTGAGCACGAAACGGTGCTGCATGAGCGGTTCGCCGCCGCTGATGGTCAAGCCGCCCGCCATCACCTTCAGGCCGTGCCGGTACTTGCGAATCTCGTCGACGGCCCTGGCGACGGCAATGGGAAAACCGTTGCGCATCGTCCAGGTGTCCGGGTTGTGGCAGTAGCGGCAGCGCCACATGCAGCCCGTGGTCCACGCGACCAGGCGCACGCCCGGCCCGTCGACCGTGGACCCGGTCGTGAACGAGTGCAGGAATCCCATGTCGCCGGTTTCGAGAGCGCTCTTGACGTCGGTCTCCGGCATGTCGTCGGCCAGGTGAACGCGCATCACGAACGGACTCCTGGCCTCGAGCGGCGGCTTCTCGACTCGCTCGGCATCACTCACGGTAATTACTCATGTCAATCATTCACCATGGAAGGTCCGGTTGATGACGTCCATCTGCTGCTCGCGGGTCAGGCGTACGAAGTTGACGGCATAACCGGACACTCGAATCGTCAGACTCGGGTACTTCTCGGGATGATCCATCGCATCCAGCAGCGTTTCGCGATTCAGCACGTTGATATTCATGTGATAGCCGGTGACACCGAAGAATGCGTCGAGCATCGCCGTCAGGTTCGTGATGCGGTCCGCCTCCGTCCGCCCGAGCCCGGTCGGCACGAGCGTGGTCGTAAGCGAGATGCCGTCCTCGGCATCCCGGTACGGGATCTTCGCGACCGACGCCGCCGATGCGTGGATACCGTGGCTGTCGCGGCCGTGCATGGGATTCGCGCCCGGCGCGAACGGCTCACCCTGCCGCCGTCCGTCCGGGCTGTTGCCCGTCGCCTTGCCGTAGACCACGTTGGACGTGATGGTCAGGATTGACTGCGTGTGCAGGGCATTGCGGTAGGTCGGGTACTTCCGGAGCTTGCTCATGAACGTGCTGACCGCCCAGGTAGCCAGCTGATCGACGCGATTGTCGTTGTTGCCGAAAGCCGGGAAGTCGCCTTGCGTTTCGTAATCGGTGACCAGGCCGGTCGCATCCCGCACCAGGCGTACCTTCGCGTACTTGATCGCGGACAGGCTATCCGAGACGACCGACAGGCCGGCCATGCCAAATGCCATCGTGCGCAGTGGCGCGTAGTCGTGCAGCGCCATTTCCACGCGTTCGTAGGCGTACTTGTCGTGCATGTAATGGATGACGTTCATCGCGTTGACATAGACGCCGGCGAGCCAGTCCATCATCTTCTCAAATCGCGCGAGGACGTCATTGAAGTCCAGCTCGTCGCCCGCGACAGGCTCGAAACCGGGCGCCACGACCTTGCCGCTGATCTCGTCCCGGCCGCCGTTGATTGCGTACAACAGGCACTTCACCATGTTGGCCCGCGCGCCGAAGAACTGCATCTGCTTGCCCATGAGCATCGGCGATACGCAACAAGCGATCGCGCCATCGTCGCCCCAGGCCCGGCGCATGATCTCGTCGCTCTCGAACTGTATCGAGCTCGTATCGATCGCCACCTTGGCCGAGAAACGGCGGAATCCGTCCGGCAGGCGCGGCGAATACCAGATCGTCAGGTTGGGTTCCGGCGCCGGGCCGAGGTTGTAGAGCGTCTGGAGGAAGCGGAAGCTGGTGCGCGTGACGAGCGCGCGCCCGTCATCACCCATGCCGCCGATGGATTCGGTTACCCAGGTCGGGTCGCCCGCAAACAGGTCGTCGTATTCCGGTGTGCGCAGGAAGCGCACGATACGCAGCTTGATGACGAAATCGTCGATCATCTCCTGCGCTTCGGTTTCGTCTATCGCACCGGCTGCAAGATCCCGCTGCAGGTAGATATCGAGGAACGTCGACACCCGGCCCAGGGACATGGCAGCGCCGTTCTGCTCCTTGACGCCGGCCAGGTAGCCGAAATACAGCCACTGGACCGCTTCCCTTGCGGTTGCGGCGGGCCGGGACACGTCGAAGCCGTACGCCGACGCCATCTGCTTCAGTTCCTCGAGCGCGCGCAGCTGTTCGGAAAGTTCCTCTCGGTCGCGGATGATTTCGTCGGTCGACATGGCAGCATCCAGCGAGTTCTTTTCCTCCTTCTTGCGCTCAATCAGCCGGTCCACGCCGTAAAGCGGCACGCGACGGTAGTCGCCGATGATGCGCCCGCGGCCGTAGGCGTCGGGAAGACCAGTCAGGATGTGCGAACTGCGACAGCGGCGGATGTCCGCCGTGTATGCATCGAAGACGGCATCGTTGTGCGTCTTGCGATACTTCGTGAACGCCTCGGCCACTTGCGGATCTACCTCGTAGCCGTAGGTCTTGAGCGCATTGGCGACCAGCCTGAACCCGCCGTTCGGCATGATGGCGCGTTTCAGCGGGGCATCGGTTTGAAGGCCGACGATCACCTCGTTCTCCTGGTCGATGTAGCCGGGCGCATGTGCAGTAATGGAACTCGGTATCTGCGACACGTCGAGCACGCTTTTCTTGCGTTCCTCAATGAATAGCGCTTCGAGCTTCTTCCAGATCTTCTGCGTTCGTTTCGTGGCCGGAGCCAGAAACGACTCGTCGTCGTCGTAGGGAGTGAAGTTCTGCTGGATGAAATCGCGAACGTTGATTTCGCTTTGCCACAGGCCGGATTCAAATCCACTCCAGGGTGCGGCGTTGTCCGGGGTGTCCTTCTTGGGTGCTGTCGCAGCCATTTTCGTATCCTCAGGCCCGCAGGGTGCGAGCCTTGCCAAGGCCGAGCACGCTCTGTGTGTGCTGGGCGATCATCAGTTCTTCGTTCGTCGGAATGACCCAGCCCGACACGCGGCTGTCCGGGCGGGAAATTCGCGGTCCGCCGGCGGCGTTGGCGGCATCGTCGAGTTCCACGCCCAGCCATGCCGAGGCTGTGCAAATGCGGCGGCGGACCTCGGCCGAATTCTCGCCGATGCCGGCCGTGAATACGATGCCGTCGACCCCGCCCAGTACCGCAGCCAGGCCTCCGAGCTCGCGTGCCGCACGGTACACGAAGTAGTCGACCGCAAGTTTTGCCGGCGCGGCGCTGTTGTCCAGCAGGTCGCGCATGTCATTGCTCAGGCCTGAGATGCCGAGCAGGCCGGACTTCTTATAGAGCAGTGTCTCGACCTCCGCCGGCGACATGCCGAGGTTCTGGAACAGGAACAGAACGACGCCCGGATCGAGCGCACCGGGCCGGGTGCCCATGCACAGGCCGTCGAGCGCCGTGAAGCCAAGCGTGCTGTCCACGCTCTTGCCGTCCTTCATAGCGCACAGGCTGGCACCGCTGCCCAGGTGCGCCACGATGACCCGTCCACGTGCGATGTCGGGCGTCACCGTCGGCAAGACAGACGCGATGTACTCGTAGGACAGGCCGTGGAAGCCGTAGCGCTGTACGCCGCCCTGGCGTATCGCTTGCGGCAGCGGCACCAGTCGCGCCACGGGAGGCTGGCCTGCGTGAAAGCCAGTGTCGAAGCACGCGACCTGGGGAACATCGGGGAGGCGCTCGCCCACGGCCTCGATGGCGTTGAGGTTGTAGGGCTGGTGCAGCGGCGCCAGGCTCTCGAGCGAGCGCAGATCCGCAAGGACATCCGGCGTGATCGCGACCGGGGCCGCGTAATCCGGACCGCCATGCACGACGCGATGTCCGACACCGGCAAGGCCCATGCCGCCGAAGCGCGCGCGCAGCCAGGCCGCGAGATAGTCGAACGCGTCGCCGGCACTGGCGACGTCGGCACCGATCGGCGGCGCAGGGAGGGACTGGCCGCTGGCATCCCTGGCCTTGAAAGCCGGCGCGGTGCCGATACCCTCGATCATGCCGCGCGCCTCGACCTGCCACTCCGCCGACCCGTCCAGGCTGAATACGGAAAACTTGAGGCTCGACGAGCCGGCGTTCAGTACGAGTACGTGAACGTCCCGATCGTGAACTGCCGGCCTGTTCGTCATTTCACCGCCGCCGCCGTCTGCGCTCTGCGCGCGTGCGCAAGCAGCATCGCGACGGCGCAGCTTGCGATACGCGAACGGACGTTGTCGGACCGGCTGGTCAGGATGATCGGTACTCTTGCGCCGAGCACCAGCCCCGCGCTGTCGGCATTGGCGAGGAAACTCAGTTGCTTTGCGAGCATGTTGCCGGCCTCGAGGTCCGGCACCAGCAGGATGTCGGGATCGCCGGCGACCGGCGACTTGATGCCCTTGATCTTCGCCGCGTCGGCGCTGATGGCGTTGTCGAACGCGAGCGGTCCGTCCAGCACGCCGCCCTTGATCTGCCCGCGGTCGGCCATCTTGCACAGGGCGGCCGCGTCTATCGTCGAGTTCATCTTCGGGTTCACGGTTTCGACGGCCGCCAGTATGGCGACTTTCGGCTTGTCCACGCCGATCGCGATCGCGAGGTCGATCGCGTTGCGGACGATGTCGGCCTTGGCCTCCAGGTCGGGCGCAATGTTGATCGCGGCATCGGTCACTACGAGGACCTTGTGATAGGTCGGGACGTCCATGATGAACACATGGCTGACGCGCCGTTCGGTGCGCAGCCCCGTGTCGCGCTTCACGACCGCGCCGAGCAGTTCGTCCGAATGCAGGCTGCCCTTCATCAGGAGTTCGGCCTTGCCGTTGCGCACCAGTTCCACGGAGGTTGCAGCCGAGGCGTGGCTGTGCGGCGCATCGACGATCTCGATGCCCTTAAGGTCGGCGCCGATCTTCCGGGCTATCTCCTCGATCTTGGCCACCGGCCCGACCAGGATCGGCCGGATCAATCCTTTCTCTGCAGCCTCGAGTGCCCCGGCCAGGGCCGTTTCCTCGCAGGGATGCGCCACCGCCGTCGGGATCGGCTCCAGTCCCTTGCAGCGGAGGAGCAGGGCTTCGTACTTACCGGTGCCTGTCTTTACGGCCTTCTTATTCATGTAGTACTCCCGGTCAATTCGGGTTTCGATCGCGTTCCTGCCGGCCCCGTTTCTTTCAACACCAGTATGAAGATCAGGGCCAGCCCGACGCCGTAAAGGAGCGGCTCGAACGCGACCTGGTAATGCGCGAGCTCCATCTCCGCAGCGCCGCCAGAGACGGTGATCAGTTTCCGTGCGAACACGGGCCCGAGCAGCGCACTGAACGTGAAGTTCAGGAAATTGATGACGCCGGTGGCCGTGCCGCCCAGTTCCGCGCGATTGGCTTCCTTGATGACAGTGTACGGCAGCATCGCCGCGCCGGACGCGATGCCGGTGACAATGCCGAGCACATAGGGCGGCAGCACGTCGACCGGCCCATAAAGTATCCAAGCGAGGCAGCCGAGCAACACCAGCCCGCCGCCGATCATCACCGGCTTGCGCCGCCCGATCCTGTCGGAGATGGCGCCCAGCAGCGGACAACCGATCATCCAGCCCAATGGGACCGTCGCGGACCGCATGACCGCCGAACCGTAATCGTAGCCCATGCCTTCCTGCAGGAAGCGCACGCCCCAGACCATGTCGAAAATCGTCGTCGGGATGAACATCAGTCCCGCGATCATGCCGCACAGCAGCGACTGCGGGTTACGAAAGACCGTGGCCAGGGCACTGAGCGCGCCCGGACCCCGTGCGGCACTGGCTCCAGCACCGGCTTCCCGCCGCGGCAGGAGGAACAACAGCAGGCCGGCAATCACCAGGCCGATGACGCCCATGCCGAGCCAGAAGCTGCTCCAGGCGACGCCGGCCGCAATCATCGGCCCGACAGCGAACTGGCCCGCGGATCCGCCACCCATGCCGAACATCTGCGTGGCGCCGATGAGAGTCGCCGCCCGCGATGGCGGAAAGCTGGTCGTTGCGATGTACACGGCGCCGATCAGCGCGAATACACCGCCCGCGCCCTGCAGAAACCTGCCGACGCTCGCAATCCCGGCATCGCCCGAGGCGAACATCAGGGAGCCGATGCCGACCAGCGCAGCTCCGACCGGTATCACCCGGCGCGGCCCGAACTTGTCCATCGCCACGCCGGCGACCAGGCTGAAGGGCGAGTACCCGTAATAGAACAGGCCGGCCAGCGAGGCCACGCCGGCGGCGCTGATGCCGAACGCGGTCGACAGCTCGGGCAGCATGACCGCCGGCGCCGAGCGCAGCATGTACTGGTAGAAGTAGTAAACGGCTGCGATCAGCCATGCGACCAGCGCGACACGGGAGGCATTCTTCATATCAGCGCCTCCCGGTCGCGTTTGTGGCTGGCCGCTTCGGCGCGGGCTCCGCCCTCAGCAGAGCACCAGCGAGACCGCCAGGCCACCTTCGGAGGTTTCCTTGTACTTGGAATTCATCTCCTTCGCGGTCAACGCCATGGCGGTCACCGTGGTGTCGAAGTCCACGCGACGGTCGGCGGGAATCTCGTTCTTCGCGATCATGAAGCCGGTCCATGACTTGACGGCGCCGAACGCACAGCGCTCGATGCACGGTACCTGCACGAAGCCCGCCACCGGGTCGCAGGTCATGCCGAGGTGATGTTGCAGGGACGACTCCGCGGCGTTTGCGACGACACGATGAGGCTCGCCGTGTGCTTCGGCAAGGAATGCGGCACCCATTGCCGAAGCCACTCCGATCTCCGCCTGGCAGCCGCCTTCGGCGCCGGACAGCGTTGCGTTGTGCTTGCACAGGTAGCCGACTGCTGCTGCGGCGAGGAAGCCGTCGCGAATCTGTTCCTGGGAAAGTTTCCGACCACCTTCGCCGACCGCGTACACGAGCGCCGGCATGACGCCGGCCGAGCCGCCGGTCGGTGCCGTCACCACCAGGTGACCACGAGCATTTTCCTCCGAACCCGCCAGTGCGTAAGCCGCGACGACGCCGATCCCGCGCTGTCTCTCGTACTCGTCCTGCATGGCGCGTTTGTAGACTTCGCCTGCCTTGGTCTTGAGCTTGATCGGGCCGGGCAGCGTCGAGGTCGGCGCTTCCAACCCGGCCTTGACGATATTCACCATGGCGGTCGAGATCTTGTCGATGAAGGCGTAGATCTCCGCTTCGCTGCGGCCGGAGACGGCTATCTCATTCGCCATGACGACCTCGGCGATCGACAGCTTGTTCTTTTCGGCGTGCGCCTGGAGTTCGTTCATCGTCGCGTACGGGTACTTCGGCTGCCCCTTCTTCGGCGGCTCGTAACCCTTCCACTCGATGAACCCGCCGCCGGGCGAGTAATACTCGA
Organism: uncultured Pseudomonadota bacterium; assembly: GCA_963775455.1. Taxonomy (GTDB): domain Bacteria; phylum Pseudomonadota; class Gammaproteobacteria; order Steroidobacterales; family Woeseiaceae; genus UBA1847. The sequence continues at coordinate 200,286 of CAVZIU010000002.1, forward strand.
GCTCATAGACGACCTTGTCGCCGGCCATCAGCTTGCAGGTCATCGTATTGGGGTGCGGGAAATCGCCCTTGGGGGAATCGTAGATGACGTCCTTGAGCGAAACGTTGAAGGACTTGCCCCCGAGGGTCACCGGAAAGCTCTGGTCCGGGTTCGCCGCCAAGCCGTCGAGAAAGGCTGGCTCGACGGTGGCCGGCTCCTTACCGATGATCCCGGCGAGCGCGGCACGTTCCGTGCCGTGGCCCAGGCCGGTCGCGCTCAGGCTGCCGAAGAGATGCACCTTCATGCCGGTGACGCCGGCGAGCTGGTCGGCCGGCAACTTTGCACAGCGCTGGTAGAAGTCGTAGGTGATGCGCATCGGCCCGATGGTGTGCGAACTCGACGGCCCCGGACCGACCTTGTAGAACTCATCCAGCAGGGTCATTACCGGTCCCTTGGATTTCTTGACCGCCTGCAGGTCCGGCGACATCGTGCCGCCCAGCGGAGGTGAGGTCGGGCCGGTGGCGGCGATTGCCGTGGCCCCGGGCACGCGTACGCCGGCGATCACGGCCGCCGCGCCGACCACGGCGCTGCGCATCAGGAATGTCCGCCGGTCTACGCCCGCGGGAGCTTCTTCGACGGGTTCATTGTCCGGCAAGGGGCGCGATTGCTCGTCCCCGGGATACTTGGTGTTCATGGCCGTTCCTCACGCAAGAATTGGATGATTGCCGCCCCAGGCCCTGCTCAGCGGATTTGCACCAGGTCGAGCCGGGGGAGCCGAGCCGGGGCGAGGCCGTTCGGCCTCGGTCCGCGGCAAGCGCCATGTATGATTCCACCCGGACTCACCACCGACAATCGGTACTATTACGCACCCCCATTGTAGATATTGCGGACTGCCCGTAACACGGCGGCCATAGTAGGATACTTCCATGGCAGACAAGACCAAAAAGAAAGACAAGAACGATCCCGAAAGCAAAGAGTCCGGCTCGAAGAAAAAGAAGAAGCTGAAGCGCGAGGACTACGATGAGCAACTCGAGCAGTTGCACGGCGAACTCGTGGCGCTGCAGGACTGGGTCATACAGGAAGGGCTCAAGATCTGCATCGTCTTCGAGGGCCGCGATACCGCCGGCAAGGGTGGCACCATCAAGGCCATCACGGACCGCGTCAGCCCCCGGGTCTTCCGCGTCATTGCCCTGCCGGCGCCGACCGAACGGGAAAAAAGCCAGATGTATGTGCAGCGCTACATCCCGCACTTTCCGTCAGCGGGCGAGGTCGTCATCTTCGACCGCAGCTGGTACAACCGGGCCGGAGTCGAGCGCGTCATGGGATTCTGCACGGACGAAGAGGTCAGGCAGTTCCTGCAGGTGGTGCCATTCGTCGAGAGAGCCATGATCAATTCCGGGATCATCCTGATCAAGTACTGGCTGGAAGTCTCCGAGGAAGAACAGACGCGTCGCCTCCAGGCGCGCATGGACGATCCGCGCAAGGGCTGGAAACTGTCGCCCATGGACCTCAAGTCCTACAGCCGCTGGTACGACTACTCGAGAGCCCGCGACGAGATGCTGCAGGCGAGCGACACCGGGTATGCACCTTGGTATGTCGCACGCACGGATGACAAGCGTAGAGCCCGCCTCAACATCATCACGCACCTGCTCGGCCAGGTTCCCTACCAGAAGCCCGCGCGGCAGGAGATCGAACTGCCGGAACGGCAGGAACGCGGCGATTACGAGGAACCAAAATATTCCTTCAAGTTCATCGAAGAGCGCTATTGAAATAGGGGCCTGTCAGGCTCCGCCGAACGGGCTCCCGGAAGCGCCCTTTTTCTGCCCGCCGGCGGCGCGGCGCGCATCGATTCGCGCGATGATCTCGGCCGTGATTGCTCTCGTGTCTTCGACTCCGATACGACCGACTGCCTTGTTCAGCGACTCGTACGTAGCAGCCAGGAGCCTGCGCAGCTTCTTGAATCCGATCGGGTTCTTCTTGCCGCAAACGCTTGCATCGTCCTGCAGCACCCGATCGATTGCGCCGGGTGCCCGCAGGTCCACCTCGCAAATTGTTGTCAGTCGCACGAGTTCGTCGGCAATGCCGTCGAGATGTCGTGACCACACGGTGTGCGGGGGCTTTGCAGCCTGTCCGGTCTTTTCGTGTTCGTTCTCTTCCATGGACGTCTCCGGGCCGGACGGGGGCGGATTCAGCCGGCTGCCATTCAACGATACGCTCGCCCGATGCCGGTCGCCAGCCGCAAGTTTACGTCGCGGTATGGCACGGAGTGGCGTACGGGAAACCACGCGATCATGCTGAACCTGTTGCTCGCTTTCATTCCCGTCGCAATCGCGCTGGAACGACTCGCTCCGGACCGGCACCTGCTGATTTTCGTTTCCTCGGCTATTGCTATTCTGCCGCTCGCAGGCTGGCTCGGGCGTGCCACGGAGCACCTGGCCGAGCGCGCAGGAGAAAGCGTCGGGGGCCTGCTGAACGCGACATTCGGCAATGCCGCGGAGCTGATCATTGCGCTTGCGGCGCTGCGCGCGGGCCTGCACGACGTCGTCAAGGCTTCGATCGCAGGCTCGATCATCGGCAACATCCTGCTGGTGCTCGGCGCTGCGATGCTGGCCGGCGGCGTGCGCCATCGCGAACAGCAGTTCAACGCTGCGGGGGCAAGGTCACAGGCAACCATGCTGACCCTGGCGACCATCGGCCTGATCGTTCCCGCTGCCTACTCTTTTGCGATCCCGGACCCGGTTCCACGAGCGCTGGGATTCCTGAGCGTTTCCATATCCGTCCTGCTGCTTGTCGTCTACGGTCTGTTCCTGCTGTTCTCCCTCGTGACCCACCAGTCCCTGTTTACGAGCCCGGCCGCAGCCGACGCAGGCGCGGAGCATCCGGCGACTTGGCCGGTCGGCAAAGCGCTTGCGGTGCTGGGCGTCGCCACCGTGTTCATCGCCTGGATGAGCGAGATCCTGGTCGGGGCGGTGGAACCGGCCGCTCATGGGCTGGGGTTGAGCAACGTGTTCGTCGGGGTCTTCATAGTCGCAGTCCTCGGCAATGCCGCCGAACATGCGACGGCGGTCACCGTCGCAATGAAGAACCGGATGGACCTGTCGCTCTCGATCGCGTTCGGTTCCGGCGTCCAGGTGGCGCTGTTCGTCGCCCCGGTGCTGGTGCTGGTGAGCCTGTTCGTCGGTCCGAAATCGATGGACCTCATTTTCTCCGGGGGTCTCGTCCTGAGCATGCTGCTGGCGGTGCTGATTACCGGGCAAATCGCCAGTGACGGGCGTTCCGACTGGCTCAAGGGCGTGCAGCTGCTCGCCGTCTACCTGATCCTGGGACTGACGTACTTCGTGATTCCGGATGCTCCGGCCGGCTGAGGCGGCCGGCAGTCTGAATCTTCTTGTGCATGCAAGCGATGAGATCCTGGACAACCTGCACCTGCTGTCTCGCGGTCGCGCTCGCGTGGCCGGCGGGCGCGGCGTTCGCGGGCGAGGACGAGAACGAGGACACCCGCAAGCTGAGCATCGGGTGGCTGATGTTCGGCGACCTTTACTACATACCTTCCTTTCACGACGAGGAGAATGATGATTCCGCAGGCGCGGTGCTGCGACGCGCCTATCTCACGTTCGATGCCGAGTTCGGCGAGAGCTGGTTCGGGCGGCTGAGGTTCGAGGCAAACCAGTCCGGAGAGTTCGAAACCTATGATTTCGAAGCCGACATCAAGGACCTGTACGTCGGCCGCGACTTCGGAGAGCACCGATTGCTCGTCGGCATGTCGCCCACACCGACCTTCGACCTGATCGAGAAACTGTGGGGCCTGCGCTACCTGGCACGCACGGCGATGGACCTGCAGGGCCTGCCCAGCCGCGACACCGGCGTGGCGCTGCGCGGGCCGCTGTCGGCGAACGGCAAGTTCGCGTACCGGGTCATGCTCGGCGCGGGAACGGAGTTCGGCACCGATTCCGGCGACGGGCGCAAGCTCATGACGGCATTGACCTGGCAACCGGACCCGCGGTGGACGGTCGACCTGTTTGCCGACTACGAAGTACTCCCCGGACCGACGGATCGCCGGACCCTGCAGGGTTTCGTCGGCTTCGAGTCCAACACTCTGCGTTGGGGCCTGCAGTACTCGCACCAGGACCGCCAGGACGACCCGCCGGTCGAACTCGCCTCTGGTTTCCTGGTCGCCCGTTCGGGCAGCCGGTCCAACGTGATATTGCGCGTCGATCGCTTGTTCGAACCGAGCGCCAAGGGGGACGACATCGACTACCTGCCCTTCGACCCGTCCGCCAAAGCGACGATGCTCATCGCCGGCCTCGAATTCCGGCCCGCAGATCGCTATTTCGTCACGCCCAACGTGGTCGTCAAGCGCTATGACGAAGACGATGCCGGCCAACGCCCGGACACCGACCTGCACCTGCGCCTGACGTTCTTTCTCGATTTCGAATAGTTGTTAGCCCGACTCCGTCACCGATTCACCAGCAGCTTCGCTGCCGGATGCCATTCGCATTACGGCGTGTACCAGATTGGCGAGCTCCAGGCGCGTTCCTGAATGGTTGCCGGCACTTTGGTCAGCGGCTGCATTTTCATCCTGACCGCGTCATAGGTGTTCCAGCGCGGGGTCGGTACCTCGAGAACGCGGACGTAGTAGAAGGCGCGTTGGTCCGGCTCGAACTCGGGATCGGTCCAGCCCGTTGCCAGTTGCTCGGCGCCGATGTCATCCGCATACGTTGCGGTCTCCAGATCGACACTGTCGCCGACCGGAGGCAATTTGCCATCAGCACCGATCACGCGATCGCCCGACCAGGCGACGTCAAATATCTTCTCCTGCTGCTTGCCGTCCGCGTCGAGCCAACCCTTGATGATCTGGATGCGGTCGAGGTTGCCGCTCTTGGGATCCTTCATGGCCATGACCAGGAACGTCGGCGCCTTGCCGGACCCGGGCTTCAGGTCGCCACCCATCGGCACACCTTTCTCATAGGCGAGGCTAACGAAGTCCGACTCGTCCACATCGCCAGCGTCATAGTCGAAGCTGCCGAAAAAACGCAGCTTGATCATCGTGCCGGAGGTGGCATAGGTCTCTTTGCGAAGCATTGCATCGTAGATCGCTTCCCGCGTGTTTTGCGGCGCCCAGACGCCAGCCAGGCCGCCTGAGCTGAATTCCTGGATCTGCTGAATCTGGCCAGCCGCCGAACCCGGGACACCGGTCAATCGTTCCTTGGGATTGTTTTCAAAGGCGAACTTCCCCGTGAAGTTGAACTCCTCGTGGCTGGACGCGGCATTGTGGGTGTCGGTGTCGCCGATGAATCCATACTTGAACGGGTTGCCTGCGCCTGCCGCCGCCTGGCTCATTCCCTCCAGCAGAGCCTGGCGGACGAAGCTGCCCTCGCGATGCGACGGCCGCTCGAAATCTGCCGACAGCGTGTAATCCCACTGCTCGAATCCGGCGAATTCGTCGGTCGGTGACAGGTCGGGATGCGTTTCCGAGGTGCCCTTGATCTGGGTGATTTCATAGAGCGGCTCGTTATCGGCGCGGGCCTTGTTGTAGGCCGCGTCGATCGGCTTGCCATCGAACTTCACCGTTTCGAACATGCGACCGTCGCTCGCATTGCCGTTGTGCGGGATCGCCAGCAGCGTCGAATCTTTGTCGCGCTGCGTTTCCATCCACTTCCATAGACTCTCAGGATCGTCAGAATCAAGGGCTGAGAGCACCAGGTCGGGCAGGTGCGCGGTGTCCCGGAAGACAACGACGCGATGCAGGTTGCGCTTCTGTGGATTTGACGTCCATTCAAAACCCGCAAACGTCGTGAACTTGCCAGGAACGTAATTGGCGTCGGCCGCCTTGACGATTTTGGCCCAGACGGTGCGGGCCAACTCCGGGTCGCTCAGTTGCGGGTCGCGCTTCCCCTCACTCATGTCGCGCAGGATGCCCGCAAAGGTCTGCAATCGAACATTGGCGTCGGGGGAATTGACGCCCTTGGCAATCTCGGTTTTGCTGAGCGGGCTTTCCGGGTTTTGCATCTCGTTAAAGACACCCATGTATTCGGCATGGTCGGAGACCATATAGAAATCCAGGGGGGTCTTGATCTGCATTTCCGGCCCGCCGCTGCCGGTGATCGGCTGGCCCTGCGCCCAGGCATAGGCATCCGTCGGCGTGGTCTTCGATCCGTTGGTCAGCGCGTCGAACGACCAGCCGGTGTGGACGTGAACAACGCCAAAGTAGGCGTTGTTGTCGGGATTCGGTGCCGGCAAATCGACGATCGAACGCGGGGGTGGCCGCGGTGTCCGCTGGGTTGTCCGCCGAGCTGTCGGCCAACGGCGTTTCCGGCCGCGAACAAGCTATCAATCCTAGTGTAAAGCCGAGAATGACGAGAACGTGGTTCGATTTCATTTTCAGAGTCCCTGATTTTGGTCTCGATCGACGATTGGTGATGGTTTTTTTGGTCGAGAGCCAATGTAAGCAGACAACCGCATGGGGTCATCTCCTGTCGGTGGATTCTACCCGGGTCACGAAATTTGAGCGACAGGAAAGCCGCCGTCAGCAGACGACCGCTTGAACCGTACAGTCGATCCCCGTATAGCTCAGCAACAGCTGTACTGCACGAAGGTTTGACGCATGAATTCGGCGGGGAGATAGAAAATCCGATATTCCAAGCTACTCGTCAGTGTTAAAGGGGCTTACGTTTCCGTATGGGTCAAATTCACTCATGATGAGTTTGCCGACATTCTCGTTTGGCACGCACCCACACTTGCGCATGTTCGCGCAGTACGCAAGCATTGTCGCAACCCAAGATAATCGAAGGAGCAGGATTGCCATGCGCCTCCCACCCGCGTTGTTTTTCGTCGGCGTTCTCGCCAATGTTTTCGCCTTAGCGTCGTCCGTGTACGCACAACAGGCGGAGCCACATGGCTGGCTCAATACAGAAACGCTGAAGACGCGATTCGGTGATTTCGAATTTGAGAACGGCTATCCCGCGGGCGACACGGCACAGCGCCTGCGTGATCTGCAAACCATCAACCGGGCGACGGAGGTCTATCTCACGCAAGTGATGCCTGTGAGCGAGATCGCACTACGCGAAGGCTTGCGTGCATTCGGTGCCACGAAACCGACGCAGGTAGTGATCTGGGAAAGTTTGATGGATGCGAAGACGGTGCTGCTCACCGCAAATACAGAGACGGTCTACGCAATAAGCCACCTCGCGCTGCGCAGCGATGGTCCGACCGTGGTCGAAGCGCCACAGCACATGCTGGGTTTCCTGCAGGACGGGCTGCAGCGCTATCTTGCAGATATCGGGCCGCTGGGACCGGACAAAGGCAAGGGCGGAAAATTCCTGGTGCTACCGCCCGGCTTTGAAGGCAACGTCCCTGATGGATACTTCGTTGTTCGCTCACCTACCTACTCGGTGACTTTCGCGGTCCGCGGCTTCCAGGCCAACGGCAAGACCGATCAGGCCGTCGCCCTCATGAAGCAGATCAGGATCTATCCGCTGGACAAGGCGGCGTCGCCGCCCGAAATGGAGTTCATGAACGGTTCCGGCAAAGACATCGATACCCTGTTTCCGGACAACTTCCATTTCTTCGACCTGCTGGCGATGCTGGTTGACGAGGAACCGCTCGAAAGTTTCGGACCGCTTGAACGCTCGATGATGCAAGCGATAGGTATCGAGAAGGGCAAGCCATTTGCGCCGGACGCGCCGACAAAGAAATTGCTGTCGGAGGCAGCGCGCCTTGGCGGGGCAATGGCACGGGCCAACACCTATGCCTCAGCGTCGCCCGATGTCTACTACTACCCCGACCGAAAATGGCAGGCCGTTCCGCAGGGCATGACCTACAAGTTCGAACAAAACGGCGCGCCGCAAATCGACGCCCGGAACAATGTGTACTACATGGCCGCCGGCAACTCCCCTGCCATGATGGAGAAGAACGTCGGTCAGGGTTCTCAGTATCTGTGGACCTATCGTGACGCTGCAGGCAACTACCTCGACGGCGCAAAAAGCTATCGTCTGCACGTCCTGCCAAAGATCCCTGCAAACAATTTCTGGTCCGTCGTCGTGTATGACTCGCTCAGTCGGTCGGAATTGCAGAACGGACAGCCATTGCCATCGATCAGCACCTACAGCAAACCCAAAATAAGCGACGACGGTTCAGTCGATATCTTCTTCGGTCCACTGGCACCAAAGGGCAACAGCAACTGGATCAAGACTGTGCCCGGCAAGGGGTGGTTTCCGATCTTTCGTTTCTACGGTCCCGCACAGCCGTTCTTCGATAAGAGCTGGAAGCTCGAGGACATAACGCCCGTACAGTAACCCGGGGCGATGCCGGATTGCGTTGCCGGCACATCCGTCACGGCAGAACCGTCGTCGGCGAATCAGTAATCCCACTCGATTGCGTGATCGCGAAGGTAGGCATCGACGGAAGCACCGACGGTCGGGTGGAATCGGCCGCTGCCGAAGCGCTCGAACAGCTCGAACTTCCGAAGCTTGTCCTTCACCGGGTCCTTCATCTCGGCGAAATGCAGTTCGATACCGGCGTCGCGTAGCGCCCGCTCGAGTTCAGCCAGCATGTCGGCCGAGGTCACGTCTATGCTCGTGACCGGTTCGGCCGTCACCACCACGCGCCGCACCGCCGCCGGTGCCTCGGCGACCGCTTGCAGCACCCGTTGCTGAAACAGCTCCGCGTTCGCGAAGAACAGCGGCGCATCCCAGCGGAACAGCAGCAGGCCGGGTACCTGCCGGGCCTGGGGATGACGCGCAATATCGTGAAAGCCGCGAATACCGTCGACCCGGCCCAGCACCGTAGAGTGCGGGCGCCAGCCATCCCACAGGAACTCGATCACGGCGATCACGACGGCGAGCCCGATGCCGGGGATAGCGCCGAACGCGGCCACGCCGGCGAAACACACCATCGACAGCCAGAACTCCCAGCGCTGGATGCGCCATATCCGGCCGAGGTCGCCGAATTCGAACAGCCCGATCGCCGAAGCGATGACCACCGCGGCAAGAGCACTGTTCGGCAGGTTGCGCAGGAGATCGGGGGCGACCACAAGCAGCAAGGCCACCGCCAGTGCGCCGACGACTCCGGTGAGCTGGGTCCTGGCGCCCGCCGCTTCCGCGACCGGCGTGCGCGAGGAACTGCTGCTGATCGGAAAGCCCTGGAAAAAGCCCGCCGCCAGGTTGGCGCCGCCCAGCGCGATCATTTCCTGGTTCGGATCGACGGTGGTTTTCGTCCTGGCCGCATAGGTCCGGGACAACACGCTGGTATCGGCGAATGCAACCAGCGCGACGGCACAGCCGCCGATCACGATCGCTTTGAGCTCGGCGATGCCGATCCACGGAATCTCAAATGCCGGCAGCCCCTGCGGCAAGGACCCGAGTATGCTCACGCCGGCCGTGTTCGCGAGGTCCAGCGAGCCGACGACGACCGTCGCCGCCACCACCGCGATCAGGATCGTCGGCAGGCGCCGGAAACGTTTCAACACCAGGATCGCGGTCAGCACGGCACCGCCGATCAGGAATGCCACGCCGTTGGCCTGGCCATCTTGCACAGCCGAAAAAATCCGGGCGAGGTCTAGCAGCGGACCGGTGCTTTCAATGGAGAAGCCGAGGAGCTTGGGCAACTGGCTGATCACGACGACGAGCGCGATCCCGTTCATGTAACCGTAACGGATCGGCTTGGAGAGCAGCTCGGTGATGAACCCGAGGCGCAGCACGCCGGCCGCGATGCAAACGAGGCCGGTCACGATGGCCATCAGGCTGGCAACCATGATCGCCCGCGCGGGATCCCCTATGGACAGTGGCAGCACCACGGCCAGGATCACCGCGGCGAGCGATGAATCCGGCCCCAGCACCAGGATTCGGCTGGGACCCAGCAAGGCATAGGCAAGCAGCGGAACGATGGTCGCGTACAGCCCGTAGATGCCCGGCACGCCCGAAGCGACGGCATAGGCGATGCCAACCGGAACCAGCATCGTCGTCAGCACGAGTCCTGCTGCCAGGTCGTTCGGCAGCCAGGCGAGCTGGTAGTTGCGCAGCGTGTCGAGGCCGGGCAGCCAGCGCATCACGCGAGCGCTTCCTCTGCGCGATCGCGCTGCGGCAGCGGCCAGAACGCATCGAAAACGTACACCGCGGTTACGCCGTACAGCGATGCGCCGATGAACATCAGCAGGCGATCGTAGAACGACGTGCTGGCGGCGCTGCCGAGTTGCGTGTCGAGGACCGCAGGTGCAAGGACAACGAACATCGTCAGCAGGGCGTACATCCAGGTACCGCCGTCGGGCGCCATGCCGGCGCCCTTGAATATCCTGCCCGCGAACCACAGGCTCGCCGTCGCGGCAAACAGCGAGTACATCGTGAGCGACGGCCAGACTGTCAGCAGTTCCCAGCCGACGATGGCGGCCAGGCCGCCGGCCAGTGTCGAGATGATCAGCGATTTCGCCGCGTTGCCCGCGCCGACACCGGACGCCTCCTGCCCCATGGCTGCGACCTTGATCATCACCCCGACATTGCTCGCGCTGGCCGGGGACAACAGGAACCAGATCGTCACGGGGAGCACGATGACCAGCGACCGCACCGCACGTCGCACCGGGTATTCTGGCGTTGGCGGCGCCGCCGCGGGCGGCTTCGCAGGCGGCCCTGCCGGTGCCCGTTCCAGCGGCGGGTCCGGTAATACGATGTGCATGAGCCAGGCGATGCCCGCGCCCACGATCGCACCGATGGCGAGGCCTTCGGCCACCGCCAGCAGCACGTCGACGGACACGGAGCCCAGGGCGACCGTAACCGTGATCCCGATGGTGAAAAAGGTGCCGATGACGGCCGGCTTGCCACGCGCGGTGAGATAGAAAGTGTGGAACAGCGCGAGGGCGACGAGTATCAGCCCTGCGATGCGCTGGTGCATCAGCATGGGCAGCAAGACGAACGATGCGTACACGCTCAGCACCAGCGCTGCGACGATCTTCACGAACAAGGAAGCGGGCGGGCGGCTCACGGGCAACGCCAGGATGACCAGCGTCAGCACCGGCGCGACGAAGGACAGCTGCCAGGCGACGGCCTGCGACAGCCAGAGCGCCACGGTCGTCCCCGCGGCCAGCCGCACGACCCGCCGCAACCGAATACGGTCGGCCGGCACCGGCAAGTTGCCCGGGTCAGTAGGCATAGGAAAAGAGGCTGGCGATCCTCAAGTACAGGCCGCCGAGCAGCCGGAGGATCACGCTGTCGCTCGTGTAGACGATGACGGAAGCCTGTGCGCCGACCCGGAGCCGCCGCATGTCCTCGGCCGGCATGTCGAAATCGACGACCACCGGGAAACGCTGCGCGTCACGCAGCCACTGGCGGTTGTTGTCGACGGTGGGCAGGCCGCCGAGCGGCGCCGAGTCCACCGATACGCCGAATGACAGGTCGCGAACTGTGCCCTCGAACACCCGTCCTGGATAGACGTCGAAGATGACGCCGGCCCGGTCGCCCGCATCGACGTTGCCGAGGTTGTTCTCGGTGAGGTCCGCCTGGATCCAGACGTCCTCGGTCGATACGAAGGTCATCTGCGGCGCACCAGTGCCGGCGAAATTGCCCTTGTCGACCCGCACGTCCGTGACCACGCCGTCCGTGGGTGCTTTGATCGTGGTGCGTTCGAGATTGGTCTGCGCCTGTTCCAGCGCGGCATTCGCCTGCAGGACTTTCGAATTCTCCTCGCCGGTGCGCCCCAGGCTCTGCCGCGCCTGCTCGAGGCTCGCCTCGGCCGCCGCAAGCTGTGCCACCGCCACCAGGAGATTCGCTTCTGCGGCCTCGAGTTGGCGGTCGGACAATGCACCGGGATCCTGTTGCTTGATGCGGCGCAGGCGGACGGCGTCCTGCTCTGCTTTCTGGCGGCTCGCCTCCGCCGCGCGGACGTTGGCCTCGGCGGCGGGAATCCCGGCTTCCGATCCACCGACCGACTCGCGGGCCGCGTCGAGGCTGGCCTCGGCCCCGGCGACGGCCAGTTCGTATTGCGTCGGGTCAATGCGAAACAACAGGTCGCCGGCCATCACCTGCTGATTCGTGGCGACGGCGACCTCGACGACCGCGCCGGACACTTCCCCGGCGACGGGAACGACGAGCGCGTGCACGCGAGCCTGGCTCGAGTACGGCGTCAGGCGGTCGAAGACGAGGTAGGCGATGAGTATGACGAGGGACAGCACGAGCAGCCGCAGCGTCCAGGTGCGTACCGGGTCGCGCGGTTTCGATTCGCGTTCCGTCTCACTGTTCTTCTCGGCATCGCTGCCGTCGTCTTCGCCGTCGGTCATCGCAGTTTTCCGTCGTTTGCATTCAATCCTGCGGGACCGGCTCGTCCAGGAGATCGCCCCAGTTCGTCCGTTCCTGCATCGTCTCTATCGTACTCTCCGGTACCAGCACCGCGTCGCTTGGCTGCCAGCCGCCGCCGAGTGCGAGATACAGCGACACCAGCGCCGCGGCCATGTCGCCCTTGCTGGCGACGAGGCGGCCTTGCTGGGCGAACAGCGCGGTTTGCGCATCGAGGACGCGCTGGTAGTCCGCGAAGCCTTCCTGGAAGCGCAGCATCGACACATCCGTGGCGCGCTGCGCGACCGTGACGGTCTCTTGCAGCAGGCTTTGCTGTTCGCGCGCGCCGTTGAGCGCGGAAACGGCGTCCTCGACTTCGCGTGCGGCCTGCAGCACCGATTCCCTCCAGGCCGTGAGCGCCTGTTGCAGGCGCGCATCCTGTACGCGGACGTTGTTGCGGATGCGCCCGTAATTGAGGAACGGCCAGACGAACGCCGGTCCCGCGGACCAGGTCAGGCTGTCGCTATCGAACAGTTCACCGAAGCCGGACGCGCCCGTGCGCGTGGTGTCGGTGTTGTCGGCCGCGACCAGTCCGACCGTCCCTGTCAGGGTGAAACTCGGATACAGGTCGGTTTCGGCCAGGCCGACGCTGGCGTTCGCGGCCATGGCGCGATATTCGGCCGCGCGCACATCCGGGCGTTGCCGCAGCAGGTCCGCGGGTATGCCGATCGCCAGTTCCTCCGGGACATCCGGAACTCCGGCGTCCGCGGAGAGCATCGGCTGAAGGTCTCCCGGCGGCAGATCGACCAGCACGGACAAGGCATGCTGCGCCTGGTTCAGGTCGGCGATCAGCACCGGCAAGGTCGCCTGTGTACTCAGGAGCAGGGTCCTGGCCTGCAGCACGTCGAGTTCCGAGGTCTCGCCATTCTGGAACAGTACGTCGACGATCTCGAAGCTGCGCTGCTGGCTTGCGACGTTGTCGTGCGTGATGCGAATCTGATCCTCGATCGTCCGGATCGTGAGATAGACGAGCGCCACCTGCGCCGCGACCAGCACGGTCGCATCGTCCTGCGCCGCCAGCGACTCGAGGTACAGCGCGTCGGCCGCCTCGATGCCGCGCCGGTACCGGCCCCAGAAATCGATCTCCCAGCTGGCCGAGATCCCGAGGTCATACTGCAGGTAGTCGAGGTCGCCAGCCGCGGTGTTAGCCGCATTCTCGCTTGCGGAGACGGCGGTCGCGCCGCCGGCGGCCACCTGTGCTTGCGGGTACTGGAGACCCGTCGCGATGCCCAAAGCCGCGCGCGACTCGAGCACGCGCAGGCCGGCGATTTCCAGCGCGTTGTTGTCGGCGAGTGCACGCTCGACCAGCAGGTCGAGTTCCGGGTCGCCGAACAGCTTCCACCAGGCGGCTTCCTCCGGTGGCGAGGTCGAAAGCCCGGCGATCTCGGCCTGATACCAATCCGGGCCGAGCGGCGATTCCGGCCGTTCGTAGTCCGGGCCCACCAGTGTGCAGCCGACGAGCGACGTTGCTGCGGCAGCTGCGCACGCCGCCCGTAGCCCGCCTGTCCCCGCCCCCGACTTCAATATTCAGGCATCCAGACGAGGCGGGTAGTGCGTTGCGACTTCCGTCGGCGTGTCGAGTTCGCGGTTCCAGACCCAGTCGGAGACCACCCGATAGCCGAGGCCGAGGATCACCGCCCCGAGGAAGAGCCCGATGACGCCGAACTGGATCATGCCGCCGATCGCGCCGATGAGTACGACCAGCACCGGCAGGTCGACACCGCGTCCCAGCAAAAGCGGCTTCAGCACGTTGTCGCTCAGGCCGATCAGGACGGCAAAGATCGCAAACACCGTCGCAGCGCCTGTGCTGGCGAATGAAAAGACCCAGACGATGAGCGGAATCATGATGATGATTGCCGGGATCTGGACGATCGCGGTCACGAGGATGAGCAGCGTGAACAGGCCAGGTGCAGGCAATCCGATCAGGGCGAAGGCAAGATGCCGGCCATTATCGCCTGGATCGCCGCGACACCGAGTACGCCGTTCGTGACGCTGCGTATCGTCGACACCATGAGGTTGGCCAGGTGGGCGCCGCGCCCCTGCGAGATCCGCCCGCAGATCGCCACCGTTGCTTCGTAGCCCTTCTGCGCGAACATCATGAAGAACCCGGCGATTATGATCGAGGCAACGAAATGCAGCATGCCGGACAGGAGCGCACGGGCCGCCTGCGCGAAGCGCTCGGCAAGTGCCTTTACCTGGGGGCCATATTGCTTGAGCATCGCCTCGAGATTGCTCGATGCCCCGCTCCAGGCCGCGTAGAGCCTCTCGCCGACGACCGGCCAGCCTTTGACGGACTCGTCCGGTGGCGGTATCTGCAGGTCCCCTCCGCCCAGGTCCAGGTGCAGCTCCTGCGCCGTACCGATGGTGGAGTCGACGACGAACCAGCCGGGAAGCAGGAGTATCGCAAGGCCCGCGAGCGTGATGATTGTCGCCGACCATTTGGCCCTGCCGCCGAGCGCCGCGGCCAGTTTTAGATGCAGAGGATAGACCGCGACAGCCAGGATGATGGCCCACACGACAATGGTTGCGAACGGGCCGATGATGACGGCGCAGTATCCGACGAGCAGGACAAGTGTTGCGATCTGGATGAACGAGGTCATCATATTGCGCGTGAAGCGCCGCTCGTCGTCGGTAATGGTCGGGCTATTCATGGGTGCCTCCTGTTTTGGTCACGCGAGCCTGCCACATCCGTTGCAGGATTGTGTAAAGCATCGCGGCCGTCCAGCCGATCAGTACGATGCCGCCGATGGCCTCGAAGCCGCTTAGCAGTCGCCAGTTCGAGCTGAGCGTGATGTCGCCGTAGCCGAGGGTCGTGAAGGTAACGGCCGAGAAGTAGATCGCGGCTTCAAATGACTCGAATTCTTCTGCAACGATCAGCATGTAAGCCATGGCCCACATGAGGATCTCGACGAAGTGCAGGACAATCATGTAGAGCACTGTCCGGATGATCAAGCCGGCCTTCCCCGGCGTCGTGAGCCGCTCGTTGGCATCGGGATATCGCCGCTCGACCCGATGCAACCACCAGGACGTGCCGAGACCATGAACGCAGATGGTCATGCCAATCACGACCAGGGCGGTAATCAGCAGAATCGTCATCGTGCACCCTGCGCGCTTTTGTTGTCTTTAATTCCCCGCGGAACAGTCGCGGAAATTGGTCGCGTTACCAAAAGCCGCCGGGGACGACTCTACCACGAGGCAGCGTCAGCCACCCAGTACGATGGCCACTGCCACCAGTGCGATGCCTCCAATAAGGAAACAGAGCCCCACGAGCCACGGATTGCCGAGTGTGTGACGTGCCCACAGATACCCGGTCATGAACAACATCGCAATCAGGATGGCGTTCGACAGGCGTAATGCGATTCGCGCATCATCCAGCAGGAGGAATGGTATTGCGGCGGGCAAGCTGGCCAATACAACGAGGCAGAAACTCGTCAATGCTCCGAGCACATCCTGTCTGGTGAGTGTGTTCGCCGCCGCAGGTTTCGAACGCAGATTGGCGACGATGCGCGCATACAGGGTTTCCCGTTCCGAGACACTGATTACGCTCTCGAGCATTTCGTCCAGCTCGTGGGCCACCAATGTCACGGCTGCACGCTCCTCCGCCATACCACGCACGGCAAATCCCAAACGCCGCAAACGGCCGCGGTCGAACCATTCGCCTACCAGATACAAGGCGCCGTCGATAACACCCCACGCGATGTTGCAGCCGATGAGCGCTATGAGCAGTTGTCGCGCACCTTCTCTGCCTTCGTCCTCGATAATAATTCCCGCGCCCAACGTAAAGGTGAGCGTCATGATGAGGCCGAAAAGAATCTCGGCCAGACTCGACGCCGGGTCGAGATACCGGTGCATCAGCGCCGACCGGTTTTCTGGCAGCGAACCCATGCTATTCACGCTCGTCTAGTAGTTGTAAGCGACAAAGATCATACTGTAATAGAACGTGTCGGTACGTCCCGATGACTGCTCGACTGCATCCCCGGGTTCCGCAATCGCCAATACGAAACTCAGCAGCAGGTTGTCATTCAGCGTCCAGTCCATATACCAATCGAGCTCGAGAGCGACGTCGTCGGAGGTCACCGTCGGACCGAATGATGCGGGTTCGTCCAGCAGAAAGTCGAACAGCATTACACCCGTCGAAATGCTTTCTGTCGGAGTTACGTGCACACGCAGCTGGTGCGAAATCAGGTTCGAGTTTGACAGGAAGTACTCGCCGCCGATTTCACCCTGCCACCATGCGCCCCAGTCGTAGAAACCGGTAAACAAACCGTCGAAGGCTTCGTTCGCTGCCGTCCCTGGATCGTCACCCTCGAAAAACGCGTAGCGGTAGGAGACCGTCGGCTGCCAGGCCGTATCCAGCTGATAGGCCGCGAGCCCGTTCCAGGCGACGGAATCGAGTGCCGGACCGTTGTCCTCGCGGGCGTATTCGGCCTCGAAGGAGAGCGCTTTCAGGTTCGGGAAAGGCGCTGTATAGGCACGGAGGTTGTATACGTCAAGACCGTCGCGCTGCGGGGCTTCGTCGGTGTTCGCGGACAAGCTCATGTAAGTCGCACCTAACGTCGTATCCTCGCCGATGCGGTACTCATAGTTCAGGCCCCAGAGCTCGTTGGATGTATTGGACTCCGGCAGGTCGTTCTTGTCGAGATAGAAGGCTTCCAGGGTATGCGGCCCCGGGCGGAATCGACCGATGGCGGCAAACTCCCAGGCTTTTCGTGCATTGGTCCAGTAACCGCCGCGTGCACCGCCCTCTGCAGCACCGTCCCACAGCAACAGGCCGTGACCGACGCTGTATTGCGTGCGGCCCACGGTAAAGTCGAGTACGTCCTCGCCGAGATCACCCAGACTGTTGCCCGAGCGCCAGCCGACATACAAATCCTCGACATCGAAAGAGGAGGCGTCGTCGCCGACCAACGACGGTGCTGCGCCGTAGGTCCGCTCACCGACGACACTGAACCCACCATAGAACTGCGCGGAGCTGTCGGTCGTATATTCCGCGCCCAGCGCCGGCTTGATCGATCCCTCGAACCAATTGTCGCTGAGATCGCCGGAGGGTTGGTCGGGCTTCGGATCGGTGTACAGTGAATTGACGAACCCAAACGCGCCGATCGTTGCATCCAGGTTGAACGTCCAGTCGAGCCCTGCCGGCAAACCCGGCAATGACTGCTCCGCCTCATCGCCGAACGCGTACTTCCCTGTCAAGGCCGCTGCGGTCGCCGCTCCCAGGCCGGCCAACGCAACTATTCGAGAGTGCTTGGCCGACATGAAAGTCGTAGACCTGAGCGGTGTCAGGGCGTGTACCAGATCGGTGAGGTGTAGGCCCGTTCCTGGGTCGTCTTGGGCACACCCTCTGGCACCTCGACGCCGAAGTACTTCGCGTCGTAGGTGGTCCAGCGCGGGGTCGGGATCTCGATTACCCGGGCGTAGTAGACCGCGCGCAGCTTCGGATCGAAGTCCGGGTCCGTCCACACGGTGATCAGCTCCGAGGCACCGATCGTGTTTGTCCAGGTGGCGTTCTCGACGTCGACCGTGTCGCCGACCGGCGGCAGCTTGCCGTCGGCACCGGGCTTGCGCTCATCCGACCAGGCCACGTCGTAGACCTTTTCCTGACGTTGGCCCTTGCCATCGATCCAGCCCTTGATGATCTGGACGCGGTCCAGGTTGCCACTCATCGGGTCCTTGACGGCCGCAACCAGGAAGCTCGGCGACTTGCCCTGCGGTGCGCTGCGAAGGTCTCCACCCATCGGCACGCCCTTCGCGTAACCCACGCTCGCAGGCAGGCGCTGCCCTGCGTCGCTTGTTTCGAAATCCCAGCCGCCGAAGAAGCGCACGATCATGCGCGGACCGGTGGTTGCGTAGGTCTCTTTGCGCTCCATCGCATCGAAGATCGCCTCGCGCGTGTTCTCGCTCGCCCACACCGCGGCGTAGCCCGAGGCCGCCTGTTGCCAGCCCAATATGCAGTTGCCGCTGAAGCAACCGACGGGATGTTCCATGCGCTTCGGGTTCGGTTCCGTACCGGAATGCTTGCCGAAGAAATTGTCCTCATCGGCTGTCGCGAGCGCGGTGTGCGTGTCCGTCGAGCCGATCATGCCGAACTTGTAGGGATTCGTGCCGAGCTTCGCTTCCTGCTGCAGGCCGATCTGCAGCGCAGTGCGCGCGTATTCGTACTGCAGCATGTCGTCTTCCTTCGGCACGCTCATGTTCAGGTTGAACTTGTCCCAGGTCTCGTAGTCGGCGAACTCGTCGTTCGGCGAGAGGAACGGGTGCGCTTCACCGTCGCCCTTGATCTGGGTTACCTCGTAGAGCGGCTCCCACTTCGCGCGCGTTTCGGCGTATTCGCGCGTGATGGGCTTGCCGGTAAAGGAGTCGTTCTCCGGGAACATGATGCCGTTCGACAGGTTGCCGTTGTGCGCGATCGCGAGGACCTGGCCGCCGGTCGAATCCTCGTAGGACTGCAGCACCTTCCACAGGTCCTTCGGATCGTCGCTGCCGACGGGCCGTACGGTCGTATAGGGCTCGATCCGGCTCGTCTTGTCGGCGCCGTCGCGGAACATCACCACGCGATGCAGGTTGTTGCCGGCGGTGTTCGAGGTCCATTCGTAACCGATGAAAGCCGTGAAGCGGCCGGGCTGGTTGTTGTCTTCCGCCGCCTTGATGGTCCGTTCCCAGGCCGATCGATAGGTCGCGGTTCCGGGCAGCGAGGCCAGCGCCGGGGGGAATGTGCCTTTCGAGAACGCGTCGATCACCTCGGTCGCCACGGAGACGGCGTCCTGGCCGCCCTTCTGGATGTTGTCGTACCAGCGCCTGCCGGTCGGGTCGGCGAGGAAAGCCGGGTCGCCGGCGAACAGCTTCGGGAAAAAGCCCATGTTGTCCGAGTGATCGGCAACGACGATGAAATCGAGCGGCCGGGCGAGCTTCACCTGCATGCCGTTCGCCGCGGTGACTTCCGCGCCGCTTGCAAAGCGGAACGCGTCTTCCGGTCCGAGGCGCGCGCCGAAGGCGCCGGCATCCATCGACGCGCCGGTGTGCACGTGCGTGTCGCCCCAGTAGACGCTGGTCGCGAAGTTGCGTCCGGCGTACGGCGAATAGCTTGCCCGCTTCTGGAAGGAATCGATCAGCGCCTCCGCCGGCGGCGACGCCTCCTGGGCATATGCGCTCATTGCCGCCAGGCAACAGCACAGGTTGCCGACCAAGGCGTACTTTTCCAAACGGCTCATTGTTAGTCCCCCGTACTGAAGGCGTGGATGCCGTTACTGCTGCCTGCGAGTCTGCTCTCCGCACATCCGGGCACGCTATCAATTTCGCGCAAGGCGTACTTGTCCAGGCGCTTCATTGTTATTCGCCGCGCTTGGCGTTCATCCGACGCTCCGCTAAGCTCCGATGCGCCTGTCGAAATAACGCAAAGAGAACGGCATGGAGGAACCCTCCGCCGCCCCGGCCGCCACCGATTCGTCCTCGGTAAATCTCCACGACGTAGACGAACTCAACCACGCCGTCAGCGGCTCGGATCTCGAGCTCGTACAACTGAAGCCGGGCCAGCTCGACGCCATGCTCAGCCAGGTCACGCTGGCCGACTTTTCCATCGACCAGGGCCATGTGAACCAGTCCATCAGGGTTTGCGGTCGCCTCGATCCGCAACGCTTCGGCATTGCCCTGTTTCCGCCACATGCCCAGGCAACCTGGAACGGCAATCACGTCGACAATTCTCACCTGTTGTTTTTCAAACCCGGCGGCGAACTGAACGGGCATGTCTCGGCAAGCTACGCCTGGACCTCGCTGGTCGTGCCGCTGCACTGGGTTCACATCCATTGCGCAGAACCTTCAGCAGTCGCGCGCGTTTGAATTCCGGTCCGAATGTGCGTGGGTACGGCCCGATCCTCACCCGGCTCGACGACCTCCGGCGGGCCGCTGCTGCCATCGTCACGCCCGCAACACCGTTGCTCGTCGGCGTCGAACGCGAACAGTGGCTGCTCACGGATATCCGCAACGCATTGGGCGCCTCGTTGATTTCGCTCGATGCGTCGCCCGACAAAACGACCTACCGGGCGCTCGCGCATTTCAGCCTGGCGCGACGCGCGGAGCGCTACATGCGCGAGCGGATTTCGGAACCGGTCTGCATCGACGAACTTTGCGTTGCATTGCGCGTCAGCCGGCGTTATCTCGAGTACGCGTTTTCGGACGCATTCGGTACGAGCCCGTCGCGCTACCTGCGCTTGCTGCGGCTGACCGAGGTCCGTCATCGGCTGCTAACGCTCGGCAACACGACGACGGTGACCGACGAGGCTACAAGGCTCGGCTTCAGCCACCTGAGCCAGTTCTCCGTCCAGTACAAGCAGTTGTTCGGGCAGAGCCCGAGCACCACGCTCGCCGCCGCGGCCCGCTAGAAACCTCGTACACCCCGGGGGACGGGGCACTGCGGTGGAACGGCCGGAACTGCCCATGCGGATTCCCGATAGCGGCCGGCTGCGCGAATCGCGCAGGATGGCGGCTTACGGCCGGACCACACGCGAGATCCCATTGAACGACACAAGCGCCAAGAGCGAGTCAAGGTCGCATCCGCCGGCGATCGCGAACGCCGTGGCCTACATGTCTGATCATCTCGGGGAAAGAATTCACCTGCGCGACCTGTCCAGTGCAGCCGGCGTGAGTGCCCGGACGCTCGGGTACCTGTTCCTGAGAACCTACGACGCGACGCCGATGGCGTACCTGAAGCGGCGGCGCCTGGAACGGGCCCGCAATCTCCTGCTGCAGGCGGACCCCATCAATGAGTCGGTCGCAGAGATTGCACGCCAGTGCGGCTTCACACACATGGGCCAGTTCTCGCTCGATTACAAACGAGCGATGGGCGAGCTGCCGTCGGAAACGCTGCACCGTCGGCACAATGGTCGCGGCACACGATCGCGCAGGCTCCGCTGACCGGACCGGGAAGGTAGCTCCCTGGAACATTGGCAAAATGTTTCCACAGTGAACCAGACGGAGGGTCGTGCGTTTTTTTGATATTGAGGCGGCGCGCAGCGTGCCAGACTCGGTCAGGACAATCCACCACCGGCCTTAAAGAGCAAGCATTTTTTCAGCCGGTGAATCGAACCGAGTAAGGCAGCGATGCGCATGATGAATAAAGCCGGATGGGTAGTCAGTGTGGCCTTTGTTTCGACCGGCGTGATTTCGGACGCCGCTGTCGCGCAGGAAGTCTTCGGATGACTGGCAATTCGCGCAACCGTCTACGGCTGGTTTCCGGACATCGGTGGCGAACACGTCGCTGCCGATCGGCGACGACAGTATCGATGTCGACGTGTCCACGATCCTCGATCATCTCAAGATGACCGCACAGGGTTCATTCGAGTTCCACAAAGGGCGCTGGGGCGGATTCACCGACCTCGTCTATCTCGACGTCGGCGAATCGAAATCGGCGAAGCCGGGACATCACGATCGGCGGGGTGACACTGCCGGCGGCGGTCACCGCCAATGCGGAATTCGACCTCAAGTCCACGTTCTGGACGATTGCCGGCAAGTACCGGCGTTCGGACCGATCAGGACGCGACGTTGGATTTGCTGGCCGGCGCGCGCCTGGCCGACATGAACCAGAGTCTCGACTGGGAATTCGTCGGGGATTTCGGCACGGTAACTCCGCCGCCACGCACGGGGAGCCGCGACGCGTCGGTCGAACAGTGGGATGCCATCGTCGGGGCCAAGGGCCGGGTCGCACTGGGCGCCGAACAGCGCTGGGTCGTGCCCTGGTACGTCGACATCGGCACCGGCGACTCCGACCTCACGTGGCAGGCCGTGCTCGGACTCGGTTATGCCTTCGATTGGGGCCAGCTCACCGTCACATGGACCATGCTGGAGTATGAACTCTCGGACGGCCCCATCGAGGAGCTGAATTTCAGCGGCCCGTCCGCCGGGGCTACGTTTCGCTGGTAGACACTGAGGGGACGGCCGGGTAGTAAATGGCCTTGGCCCACGGCTCCGATAAGGCAGGAATCATGTGCACCCGCCGACAACAGACTGGCATCGCGGTCTTTGCTTCCATCTTGTTAGTAGTCGCTGCCGCCGGTTCGTCCCGGGCAGCGGCGCCCGCCGAGAATAACCACCGGCCCCGTATCGGGCTCGTGCTTGCCGGCGGCGGAGCCAAAGGGGGAGCGCATATCGGTGTGCTCAAGGTCCTGGAAGAGCTCAACGTGCCCATCGATTGTATTGCCGGTACCAGCATGGGCGCGCTCGTCGGCGGAGGTTACGCATCGGGAATTCCGGCCGCGGAACTCGAAGAGTTCATCGTAGGCATCGACTGGCAGAAGGTCGTGGGCAGCCAGGGCCGGCGCGACCTCGAACCGATCGAACAAAAGCGGGCAGGTGCAACCTACAGCAACAATCTCGAATTCGGCATCACTCCGGATGGCCTCACGACGGCCGGCGGTTTGATCAACACGAGCAGCATCGAGGATTTGCTGCGCCTTTACGTAGCCTCTGCCCGCTTCGAAACGGATTTCGACAAACTGCCGATTCCCTATCGAGCTGTTGCGACCGACATGGTCTCGGGCAATATGGTCGTGCTGAAAGAAGGCGATCTGGCCACGGCCATGCGCGCGTCCATGGCGATTCCAGGCGCCTTTGCTCCGGTACGCCTGGAGGACATGATCCTGTCCGACGGCGGCCTGGTTAGAAACATCCCGATCGATGTCGCGCGGAATCTCTGCGCGGATATCGTCATCGTCGTAAATCTGGTCGAGCTGCCCGCGGATCCCGCGAACCTGCAAAGTGCGACACAGATACTCGGTCGCACGATGGACGTGATGATCGTCGCCAACGAGACATTGCAGCTGAATTCGCTCGCGGCGGACGACATTCTCATCAATGTCGAGATGGGCACGATAGGCACCGCGGACTTCGAGAGAACGGCCGAAACCGTTGTGCTCGGCGAGAACGCTGCCCGGGACATGTCGGAAGCGCTGGCGAAATACTCCGTACCGGAGGCCACGTATCTCGCCTGGCGCACGGAAGTAACCGATACGCAGCAGCTGCAAGCCCGCCTTGCCGACGTTCGTTTCGAGGGCCTGAAGCGCGTCAATCCCGAGTTCCTGGCGAGCGACGAGCAGGTCAAGGCCGGGGATCTCGTCGATGCCAATACGATCAGCGCGCAGGCCCAGCGGATAGCGGTCCTTCAGGACTTCGACTCAGTCGGCTATCGCCTCGACGGCGATCCTGAGTCACCGACGCTCACCTGGCTGCCGCAAGAGAAGCAATTGGGGCCGGACTATCTGAAGCTCGATATGGGCGCTTACGCATCCTGGGACGGCGACCTGAGATTCCTGCTCTACGGCAGACATGTTCGAACCTGGGTGAACCCACTCGGCGGCCAATGGCGCAACGAGGTACAGGTCGGCGGCGAATCACTGCTGGCCACAGGTTTCTACCAACCGCTCGATACCGCGCAGAAGTTCTTTGTCGAACCGCGCGCATGGTTCTCCAAGTCCACGGAGGACGTTTTCGACGACGGCGAACGGGTAGCGCGCTATGCCTTCGAGGACAGCGCAGCGTCTGTTGCGGCAGGCATCAATCTGAGCCGCTACGCGCAGGCACGCGTTTCCTATCTTTACGACCAGCGGGACATCGAAGTGGACATCGGCTCCGAACTAATGCCCGCAGACGATTTCGTCGATGCGGGAATCCTGGTTTCTGCCGAGTACGACAGCCGCGACACGCCGTTCAGCCCGACGAGCGGGCTCGCGCTGGCGTTCGAGTACCTGAGCATCGATGACTCCCTGGGTGCGGATCGTGACTGGCAACGTGCGGAGATCGGTGCCGGCATTGCCATACCGTTACGCCGGGACGTGATCTGGGTCTCTGCTGCCGGAGGCACTGATCTGGGCGACGACCTGCCCCCCGATCGCAAGTTCGCGCTCGGCGGCCCTGCCAGCTTGCCGGGGCTGGAACTCGGGGAACTGCGCGCAGACAGCTATTGGATCGTCGACTCCAGCTATCTGTGGAAGCTGAAGGATGTGCTCCCGATTCGCAATCTCGCGTTTTACGGCGGCGTGCGCCTCACGGGTGGCGCGGCTTATGGCCGCCTGGACGGCGACGATGGCGGCGAATTCTACGGCGGTTCCGTCTACCTCGCCGGCCGCACGCTCATCGGACCGATGACGCTCGGCATCGGATCGACGTCGCTCGACTCCTGGGCCCTGTGGTTGACGATCGGCCGGCCGGTCGGTCACGGCACGATCATGGACCGGGGGATTTTTCGCTGATGGCCTGCCTGTCGCGCGTCTCGGGCGTCGCGAACGGCCCTGGTCGCTATCGCATCGGCTACTGCATTGCTGGCGAGCGGGCAGGTTGCGGCCGCCCCGAAAACCGACGTCGTGGTCTTCATCAATGGGGAGCGCCTCACCGGAGAGGTCAAGGGGCTCGAGCGGGGCATACTGAGCTACAGCACCGATTTCATGGGCACCATCGAAATCGAATGGGACAAGGTTGCGCAGCTGCGCAGCGATCAGCTGTTCGAAATCGAGATGCTGGACGGTACCCGGGCCGTTGCCAGGCCCGCGGAATTCGGCGATACAGGCACCCTGCTTATCGGGACGGCCGGGGACGGGACCGTGAACAGCGTACCCCTCGCCAATGCATCGCGCATTCATGCGCTCGATGAAGGGCTGCTGCGGAATCGGCTGGACGGCTTCGTCAGCTTCGGCTGGAGCGCCGCCGCAGCGAACGACGTCAGCCAGGTCAGTATGAACGCCGGCCTGACTTATCGCGATGAACTGCGCCTCTGGGATTTTACGTACGATGGTGCGCGCAGCGAATCCGATCAGAATCCATCGGCCCAAAGCCACACTTTGGCGATCGACCAGCAACGCTTTCTGCGCAACCGCTGGTTCTGGAACGGCGGCGGCAACATCGCCAGCAACGACGAGCTGGGACTGGACCTTCGTGTGCTGCTCGGCGGCGGGTTCGGCCGCTATTTTTTCCAGACACCACACCAGGAGTTTTTCGCGGCTGCCGGCATCGGCGTTTCACACGAGGAGTTTGCCGACGGCCAGACCCAGGAGAGCTTTGAAGGGATATTCGCGTTTTCCTACGACCTTTACCGGTTCGATGCGCCGGAGATCGATATCTCGACGAGCCTGACCGTATACCCGAGCTTCACGGTATCCGGCCGGGTGCGCACGGACGCGAACATCCAGATGCGCTACGAAATCGTCGACGATCTTTTCTACAGGCTGTCGCTGCAACACACCTACGACAACAAGCCCCAATCGCTGGATGCACCGGACAGCGACTGGTCGTTCGTCACGTCCGTCGGTTACAGCTTCTGAGCTTTCGGCCATGCGAAATCGGCCACGAACCAGCCTGAAACGACGTGCGTTTTTTTGATATCCGGCGTCGCCCCCGTCCGCCACACTCCCGACATCAGGCACACGACTGCAATGCCTTGCACCGTCAAGACATAGAAGATGAATTATGAAGCGCTCGTATAAGAAGTATCCAGGCTTGCGATTTTGCTTCGCGCTGGCGTCGGCTCTGGCGGCCGGCATCGTACTGCCCGTTCTGGCGCCGTTCGCCCAGGTCGCATTTGCCGCCGAGCAGCCGAACGTCGTCATCCTGCTCGCCGACAACGTCGGCTACGGCGACATCGGTGCTTACGGCGCGGGCGAGGTGCGCGGCATGCCAACGCCGCGCATCGACGGGCTCGCCGGCGGAAAGCCTGCGCCTGACGCAGTACCTGGTGGAGCCGGCCTGCACGCCGTCGCGCGCAGCGCTGATGAGCGGCCGCTATTCGCAGCGGCTGGGTCTGAGCACGGTGATCATCGCCGGCACGCCGAACACGCTGCAGGCCGACGAAGTCACGCTCGGCGAGCTGTTCAAATCGCAGGGCTACAGACACCGCGATCACCGGCAAATGGCATCTCGGGGCGAGCGAGCAAAGCTGGCCGACGCGCCAGGGCTTCGACGAATACAAGGTCGGCGTGTTCGAATCGACCGACGGCACGCTGTATCGCGACGCCATGCAGCGCACCGGCATGCCCGAAGCCGCGATCGCCGCGGCGGAACCCGGGATCTGGGAATCCGACGCAAACGGAGTCATGCAGAAGCTGCGGCCCTACACCGTGGACAACCGCGGCCAGGTCGAGGGCGAGATCGCGAAGGCCTCGGTCGAATACATCGGGCGCCAGGCGAAAGCGAAGCAGCCATTCTTCCTCTATGTGGGTTTCACCAACACGCACTATCCCATCCGGACGGCGCCGGAGTTCACGGGCAAGTCGCGCATCGGGCCCTACGGCGACGCGATCATGGAGCTCGACTACCGCACGGGCGAGATCCTCGATGCCATCAAGGCAGCCGGAATCGAGGACGACACGATCCTCATCTGGTTGTCGGACAACGCGGCGGCACCAACGGCAGGACCGTGGGACACGCGCTTCGGGTCCAACGGACCGTTCCGCGGCGAACTCGGCGATGCACTCGAGGGCTCGATCCGCACGATCGGAATGATCAAGTGGCCCGGAAAGATCGCGCCGCGTGTCAGCAACGAGATGGTCGCGGTGCACGATTGGTTCCCGACGCTGGCCGACATCATCGGCGCGAAAGTCCCGACGGACCGGCCGATCGACGGCGTGGATCAAAGTGCTTTTCTTACCGGCAAGCAGCCGAAGTCGAATCGTGACAGCCTGATCACCTTTATCGGCGACGAAGTTGGCGCCGTGCGCTGGCGGCAATATCGCCTGTATCCGAAGGAATTCATCACGACCACCGGCAACCCGGCCATGATGGGTCTCGCCGGCCGCCGCGCCGAAGGCAACGGTTTTCCCGCGATCTTCAACATCGAGGCTGACCCGCGCGAGGAAGTGAACGTCGTCGGCACCAGCGCCTGGGTGGTCGCCCCGTATCTGAAGCTGATCGGCGAGTACTACAAATCGGTGGAGAAATACCCCAACCCCGACCCGGTTCGGCTCACTGAATTCGGCCGGTGACGACTTCGAACTTCGAGAACAATCAAATGACCTGAAAGGTAACAATAATGAAAAAGTCACAGAATAGTACTAGGAGCGATCAGCGTCGCACTGATTGTGTGCATGAGCGGGCGCAGCGGCGCGCAGACACTCGATCGGACGGTGCTGCCGATCCCGGAGCCCGAGCCGCCGACTTACAGCGAGCTCGATGCGCGCAACGCCAAGCCGCCTGCACGCTTCGAGGTCAAGGCCCCGGCCGGCGCGCCGAATGTCGTTATCGTGCTCATCGACGACATTGGTTTCGGTGGACCGAGCACGTTCGGCGGCCCCATCCAAACGCCAACCATGGATGCCTTGGCCGCATCCGGCCTGCGCTTCAACAATTTCCATACCACGGCGCTTTGCTCTCCGACGCGGGTCGCGCTGAAGTCCGGCCGGAACCACCACACCGCCAATGCCGGTTCGATCATGGAGACCGCCACGGCCTTCCCCGGAAACACCGGGCAGATTCCGAATAGTGTTGCGCCCCTGGCAGAAATGCTCCGGCTCAACGGCTACAGCACCGGCGCCTTTGGCAAGTGGCACGAGACCGCAGCGTGGGAGACCAGTGTGTCCGGTCCCTTCGACCGCTGGCCGACCCACCAGGGCTTCGACAAGTTCTACGGCTTCATCGGCGGCGAAACTGACCAGTGGTACCCGCTGATTTATGACGGTGTGAAGAAAGTCGACCCGCCCAAGATGGAGAACTACCACTTCACCGTCGACATGACGAACCAGGCGATCAACTGGGTGAAGGCACAGCAGTCGATGACGCCGGACAAGCCCTTCTTTGTCTACTACGCCACCGGCGCCGTGCATGCACCGCATCACGTGCCAAAGGAGTGGGCCGACAAGTACAAGGGCCAGTTCGACAAGGGCTGGGACGAGGTCCGCACGGAAACCGTCGAGCGCCAGAAAAAGCTCGGTGTGATTCCCGCGAATACGAAACTGGGCGAACGGCCGAAGGACCTCAAGGCATGGCAAGCGCTGCCGGAGGATCAGCGCCGCTTGTTCGCGCGCCAGGCGGAGGTGTTTGCGGGCTTCCTCGAGCAAACCGACCACGAGATCGGGCGGTTCAAGGATGCCTTGGAAAACATCGGTGAGTTCGACAACACCTTGTTCATCTACATCGCAGGCGACAACGGCACGAGTGCCGAAGGCGGATTCGTCGGCATGTACAACGAGATGACCTACTTCAACGGCGTCGCCGAAAAGGTCGAAGACCTCATCCCGCTGATCGACAAGTGGGGCGGCCCGGAAACCTTCCCGCACATGGCAGCCGGCTGGGCGGTGGCATTCGACGCGCCGTTCTCCTGGACCAAACAAGTAGCCTCCGATTTCGGCGGCACGCGCAACGGTGTTGTCATTCACTGGCCGAAGGGCATCCAGGAGAAGGGTGGTCTGCGCAGCCAGTTCTCCCATGTCATCGACATCGCGCCGACCGTACTGGAAGCGGCGGGCCTGCCCGAGCCCAAGAGTGTCAACGGCACGCCGCAGACGCCCATCGAGGGAACAAGCATGGTCTACGCGTTCAACGATGCGAAAGCGCCGGAGCGCCACACGACCCAGTACTTCGAGATGTTCGGCAATCGGGGCATTTATAACGATGGCTGGTTCGCTCGGACCCTCCATCGGGCGCCGTGGCAGACGAGTGGCATGCAGCCGCTGACGGCGGACGTCTGGGACCTATATAACGTCAGAGAGGACTTCAGCCTGACCAACAATCTCGCATCGAAGAATCCTGCGAAGTTGAAGGAACTGCAGGCGCTCTTCATGAAGGAAGGTGAGAAGTACCACGTGTTGCCGATCGATGATCGGACCATCGAGCGCACCAACCCGCAACTCGCCGGCCGGCCCGATGTGCTTGGTGGTCGCAAATCGCTGACCTTGTACGAGGGCATGGAGGGGATGCTGGAAAACACGTTCATGAACATCAAGAACCGGTCGAGCAAGATCACCGCGCAGGTCGACATTCCAGCGGATGGCGCGAATGGCGCGATCCTGTCGCAAGGGGGGCGCTTCGGCGGCTGGTCGCTGTACATGACGGACGGCAAACCGGCGTACGTCTATAACTTCCTTGGACTCGCGCGTTACACCGTCGTCGCACCGCAGCCATTGCCGGCAGGTCCGGCGACCGTCGTGATGGATTTCGCCTATGACGGCGGCGGTACCGGCAAGGGTGGCAAGGCGACATTGCTGGTGAACGGCAAGGCCGTGGCCGAAGGTCGAGTGGAGAAAACGCAGCCCAATATCTTCTCCGCAGATGAGACCGCCGATGTCGGCATCGACAACCAGACGCCGGTGGCGCTCGGGATAGGCATCGGTCCGGAGACTCGCTTCACCGGGAAGATCAACGCGATCACGCTGGAAGTACAGTAGCGCGTAACGGGAGACATTTGACATGATCAGTCGACGTACTGTTGGCCACTCGGCGCATCCCGGACCGGGCACGGCGAGCTGGATGCTCGCCGTGCTGGCGTCGAGTGTCGTGTCCCTGCCTGCGACGGCCGACGAGGGCGGCGCGAGCTTCTGGCTGCCGGGGCAGATGGCGAGTTTCGCCGCCGCGCAGGGCGACCCGGGCTGGTCGCTGCCGCTCGTGTACTACCACACGTCCGCGGAAGCCGATGCCTCGCGGGACTTCACCATCGGCGGCAACCTCGCCGCCGGCCTCGATGTGAGTGCCGACCTGGTCTTCTTCGCACCGACCTACACCTGGGCGGAACCGGTGTTCGGCGCCCAGGCGGCGCTCAGTGTCGTCATAGCTGCCGGCCGGATGGAGGTCGGCGCCGACGTGGTGCTCATGGGTCCCGGCGGCAACACCATCAACGCCAGCCGCACCGACACGTCCCAGGGCGGCTCCGACCTGTATCCGCTCGCCACGCTGAAGTGGAATCGCGGCAACGGCAGCTGGCTCGCCTACACCATGGCCGGCATACCGACGGGCTCCTACGAGCTCGGCCGGCTCGCCAACATCGGCCTCAACCACTACTCGATTGATGCCGGCGGCGGCTACACCTATCTCAACACAGAGACCGGACGCGAGGCCTCGATCGTGGGCGGTCTCACCTACAACTTCGAGAACGACGACACGAACTACCAGAACGGCGTCGACGGCCACATCGACTGGGCGGCTTCGCAGTTCCTGAACGAACAGCTGCACGTCGGCCTGGTCGGCTACGTCTATCACCAGCTGAGCGGGGACAGCGGCGAGGGCGCGAGGCTCGGCGACTTCGAGTCGCGGGTGTACGCGGCCGGGCCGCAGGCCGGCTATTTCTTCCCGGTCGGCGAGCGCCAGGGCTACCTCAACTTCCGGGCTTACTTCGAGTTCGACGCGGAAAACCGCGTCGAGGGCTGGAACACGTGGCTGACGCTGGCGTACCCGTTCTAGCAGGCCGTTAACAAAGGCCCGCGCAAGCCGATTGATTGGAGAGAAGGTCAGGATTCATGTGACTATCCCGATGCAGCATCCGTCGCGGCCGATCCGTGGCTTTTGACTTTGACCGGATCCAACCTCAGGATGCGCGATATCGCGGCAGAGGTGCCTGGGTATATGTCCACACTGAACTTTCGCACTACAAGCGTCGCAATCCTGATGTCCTTCGTGTTCGTAGCGCAGCCACAGGTCGTTGCCGCCGAAACCGAAACCTGGTCGTCACTGCAATTGGCAAGCCACGAGATCGCGCCCGGCACAAGCAGCCGCTTTGCCTTAATCCCCGACCGTTCTTTCGAAGCCTCGTACCTGAACTCGCCGGTCTTCGTCGCCCGCGGTGCATCGCCCGGGCCGACCTTGTGCCTGACAGCGGGAGTCCACGGTGACGAACTGAACGGCGTCGAGGTGGCCCGACGAAGCTTTGCAGAAACCGATCCGAAAGACGCTGAAGGGTACGCTGATCGCGTTGCCGGCGATCAACGCGGAAGGTGTGCGCACCGGCAATCGCTACATGTCGGACCGGCGCGACCTGAACCGGGCGTTTCCCGGCACCAAGGGCGGCAGCGTCGCTTCGCTGATTTCCCATGCCATATTCAGCGAACTCGTCGAGCATTGTGAGGCACTCATCGACCTGCATACGGCCTCGAACAATCGCAGCAACCTGCCGCAGATCCGTGCTGACCTGGACGATCCCGCGATCCTGAAACTGGCGACACACTTCGGATTCGGCATCGTCATCGGCGGCAAGGGCCCCGACGGCAGCCTGCGCCGCGAGTTCGCCAAGGCCGGTATTCCTGCGATCATCTACGAAGCCGGTGAACCGCTGCGCTTCCAGGAGGAAGAGATCGCACACGGTGTCGCCGGGGTCAGGAATATCATGATCCACCTGGACATGATTCCTGCCGCCGGAGCGCAACCGCCGCCGGCCCGGGTATTCGAGGAGTCGAAATGGATACGTGCGAAACGTCGTGAGGGCGGATTCTTTTTCCCGAGTGCCGGCCTGGGCCACGTCGTGAACGAGGGTGACGCGCTCGGCAGGATCATCGACCCTTTGACCGATGAGGAATTTGTGGTCGTCAGCCCGATCGCCGGCGAGATCATCGGCATGGCCGTGCCGCAGCCCGTGCTGTCCGGTTACGGCCTGTTTCACATCGCCTGGCAAGACAAACAATAGACATATAAATAAGGAGCCCGAAATGAAATCGACTTTACGACTGGCATTGCTAGGCGCGCTTGTGCTGTGTTCCCCGGCGGCACTTGCGGACATGCCGAAGATCGAATGGACGCTCGAAGACGCCATCAGGCAGATCGACCAGCAGGCGGAGAATTTCGAATCCGCCATGGCCCAAGTCGGGGTCGTCACGAAAGGACCGGATGGCGCGGCCACCAACACCCTCGCTGGCGACGGGTTCATCAACGAAGACGGCGACATGCGCTTCAACCAGGACGGCGGCAATCGCATCGTCGTCGTCGACCGGAAGACCGTCTCGGACTACGACAAGACTGCCGGCACCGTCAGCGAGTACTCGCTGTCGAAACACAAGAACCGGCTGGAGCCCTACTATCGCTTCGGCTTCAGCGTGCCCGTACGCGAAATGCAGGACCGCTACCTGTTCACCATCCTCGGCGAGGAGGCGGTCGGCGAGATGCGCACGCTGGTGTTCGAGCTGACGCCGACAAAGGACGACGAGCGCGCGGTGATTGCCAAGATCCGGCTGTGGATCGACCAGGGCTCCTGGATGCCGCGGCGCCAGGAATTCAGCCTGGCCGACCGCTCGATCACGACCGTGGACTACACGGCCGTCGCGCGCAACCTGCGCCTCAACCCGGACCTGTTCAAGGACACCTGGCCGCGCGGCACGAAGAAAGTCAAAAAATAGTCGGCGTAATCCTGGGCCTGCATTACAACCAGCGCCGAACGCGCCACTTGTAGTCGCGATACGGTCCGCCGAACTTGCGTTCGAGATAGGCCTCTTCCGGCGCGATCGCGAATCGGTACAGGGACCATGCGCACAGCGGTGTGAGCAAAAGGATCCAGGCGTTCGAGAGAATGATCGCGACGCCGATGCAGACCAGGACCATCATCAGGTACATGGGATTGCGGGTGAATTGGTAGGGCCCGTGCTCGAGCACGACAGGCGTGGGACGCCAGGGAAGCTCGCTCTGGCCCGAGCGCCGGAACAGGACGACCGGCCAGAGCCCAAGCACGAGTATGGAAACAGCGACGACGATCCCGCCGATCCAGTAGCGCGCCGGCGCCGGCAGCTCGACAAGCGCGTTGAGCGGCCACAGCCGGTTGAGCCCGACCCCTAACAGGATCGTCGCAAGCGGCAGCAAGGGCGGAGGAAAGCTTACGGCGGCGCCGTCTTTTTCTATGCCCTTGTCCTGAATCCCCGGATTCACCCGTCGCCCTGCAAGATCCCGTCAGAAATCGATCGGCGGCAGGCCGAGATACTCGCGCACGGCCGGCCGCATCTTGTTCATGTTCAGCACGATGAGATCCTGCAGCTTGCCGATGCCTTCTTCCCGGGTTTCGACCGGCTCGTCGAGCCACACCGCGCCGGCGGACAGCATTTCGACACGCTTGTCCCGGATCACGTAGATGGCCGTGTGCACGACGGCCACCAGTTCGTCCTCATCCTTGCCCGGGGGGCTGATCTCCCGGGCGAACGCGCGCATGTCGGCGTAGATGTCGCTCGAGATCTCGTTCTTGACGGACTCGAGCGAGGATCCCTCCCCGACGGCGGCGGGCTTCATCATGATGATGCCCTGGACGCCGGCGTCCGAAAGCCGGCTGACGATGTCCGTGTTGCCGAGGTCGCTTACCGCCGGAATGATGTCGTAGCTCGCGACGGCATCGTAGTCGTTGGCCCGGAACTTCGCAGCGAGACCGTCCTCGAATGCGGCGCGCGTCGCGGGATCCTCGACCAGGGTGACCATCGCGAGCTTGTACTTCACGACATCGGCCGCGGTGCAGGGACCGAACGCCAGCAGGACCGGGACTGCAACGACCGCCATGCGCCAGTTCATGCCGACTCCTCGATTCGATTCCGCCTCGCCGTCAAGCTTACTCAGATCGGGGATAACGTGCCATCGCACACACGTGCGGCGGTTCGATCTCGTGGTCACACGGAACGAGTATGCCCTGGTGTATCCGAATGTGACTTTCGGGCGTACAGGCCTCTAGAATGACCGAAATTTCCTGCGCCGGCGCCTCCGCAGCTCGTCGCAATGCAGGCACAAGAACGACAGGCAGTCCGTGCATGTTTCAACGCCATAAGCCATCGATCGCTGCTTTCCTGTGCGCAACCTGCGCCTTCGGGGCCGCGTCTGCGCCGGCCCACGAAGGCGAGTCGGAGCTGATCGAGGAATTGGTCGTCTACGGTCGCGCGCAGCGGCTCATCGGCATCGCCGAGGCGTCATCCGAGGGCATCGTCGGTTACGACGACCTCGAACTGCCACCACTGCTCCGGGTGGGCGAGCTCGTTGAATCCGTGCCGGGCATGGTGGCGACTCAGCACTCCGGCACCGGCAAGGCGAACCAGTATTTCCTGCGCGGCTTCAACCTCGACCACGGCACGGATTTTTCCGCCTTCGTGGACGGCGTGCCCGTCAACATGCGCACGCACGGCCACGGACAGGGCTATCTCGACCTCAACTTCCTGATCCCGGAGCTGGTCGAAACCGCGGCCTATCGCAAGGGCACGTACTCCGCGGAGGTCGGCGACTTTTCCTCGGCCGGCACGGTGAGCTTCCGCTACCGCGACGAACTGGAAGAAGACCTGCTCGGCGTGACCGTGGGCAGCTTCGACCACCTGCGCGCGCTGACTGCAGTGAGCGTGCATGCCGGCGGCGGTGTGGTCACCGGCGCCGTTGACCATACCTCGTACGCAGGGCCCTGGGACCTCGACGAGGACCTGGGCCAGACGCGCGCCTATGCCGCCTGGACCGGCGAGATCGGCGCCGCCGATGCGCGGCTGGCGTTCTCCGGCTACTCCGGCAACTGGAACTCAACGGACCAGGTACCACGGCGGGTGGTGGAATCGGGCCTGATCGATACACTCGGCTATATCGACCCGGACCTCGGCGGTTCCACGGACCGTTACGAACTGCTCGGGTCGCTGGACTTCGAATCCTGGCGAGCTCTGGTCTACTTCATCGACTACGAGCTGGCCTTGTACTCCGATTTCACGTACCTGCTGGACGATCCGCTGAACGGCGACGAATTCGAGCAGACGGACCGGCGGCAGGTTTACGGAGCGCGCCTTGACGGCGAGCGCCGTCTCACC
This sequence comes from uncultured Pseudomonadota bacterium, assembly GCA_963775455.1. Classification (GTDB taxonomy): domain Bacteria; phylum Pseudomonadota; class Gammaproteobacteria; order Steroidobacterales; family Woeseiaceae; genus UBA1847. The sequence continues at coordinate 235,279 of CAVZIU010000002.1, forward strand.
GGCCTCGCCTGGCCCGCCGCGTTTCGCTGGGGAATCGATACGCGCTTCGATGCGATCGACGAAGTCGGCCTGTACCGCACGGCGGCGCGGCAACGGCTTTCGGCGGTCCGTACCGACAACGTCGATGAAGGATCGGTAGGCGGTTACGGCGAAGTCGGGTTCGCATTGTCGGATGCCTTGCGGGCGACCGTCGGCGTGCGCGCCGACTACTTCAACTGGGACGTCGACGCGCTGCAGGCGGCGAACAGCGGCACCGGTAACGAGGCGATCGTGAGCCCGAAGCTGAAACTGGCGTACCGCGTAAGCTCCGACGTCGAACTCTATGCAAACTGGGGCCGCGGATTTCATTCGAACGACGTGCGCGGCGCGACGATATCCATTGATCCGGCGAGTGGTGAACCGACCTTGCCGGTCGATCCGCTCGCGCGCTCGGACGGTGCCGAGCTCGGCCTGCGCTACGAGCACGGCGATGCCTTCAATGCAACGCTCACCGGCTTCTGGCTGGAGCTGGATTCAGAGCTCGTCTTTGTCGGCGACGCGGGCACGACCGAGGCGAACGACGGGTCGAAACGCAAGGGCATGGAACTGGTCGCGTTCTGGCAGGCGACGGACTGGCTCGCCGGCAATTTCGCCTATACGTACACGGATTCGAAATTCGCCAGCGACCAGGGCGGCGGGCGTGAGATCCCCGGCGCCATTCCCGACAGCGCCGTGCTCGGCTTTACCGGCGCCTGGGACAACGGCACCTTCGCGAGCCTGCGGGTGCGTTACCTCGGCAGCGCGCCGCTCGTGGAAGACGGCTCGGTCGAATCCGGCTCCTCCACGCTCGTCAACGCCGGTATCGGCCGACGCTGGGATCGCTTCGAGCTGCGGCTCGATGCGTTCAACCTGCTCGACTCGGACGACAGCGACATCAGTTACCTGTTCGCATCGCGTCTCGAGGGCGAGCCGGCGGCCGGGATCGAGGATGTGCACTTCCATCCGCTCGAGCCGCGCTCCGTGCGGGCGACGGTTACTTTGCATTGGAACTAGGCGCGGTCGCGCGCATGGCGCGCTCCAACAGACCAAGACTGTCCGACCGAGACCGTTGGAGCGCCCCGTGGGCGCGACAAGGGAAATAGATCTGTCCCTTTATTTCCCGCCCCACATGAGCGAGTACGCGAGAATCACGCGCTCGTAGTCGACGCCGATCGTTTCGCTGGCGCGACCGATCTGGTACGCCACCTTGACACCCTGCCGGCGGTCGATCGGGAAACCGACGCTCAGCGCCCACAGGGTGTTGGCCTGGTCGTACGGGTTGCGCACGCCCGCCACGATCGCACGCGCACCGGTGCCATAGGCGGCACTCGGCCGATGCCCACAGTCCGGGCCGAAAGGTATGGATGAGATGCAGCTGGATCGCATACATGGGGTCCTGTTCGAGCGTCCGACCAGCAAACTGGTAATCGTCGTTGTCGCCGTAAAACCAGGCGGACGCGGTAGCCTCGAAATCCCATTTTCCTCGAGTGTGCACGATCCCGATCATGGGCCGAAACACCCAGCGGTTGGAGCCGAGGTTGACGAGACGGTCCTCGAAATACTCACCGATCGGCACCGTCACTTCCAGGGCGGCACCGGCGACGGTGTTCGTTCGATACCCGGCGAACTCCGCCGGGGTCTGCGCCGGCGAGCCGAAGAAGTTGATGGCCAGCCGGACCCGCGGATCGCCGAAGCCCTGGCGGCGGGTCGACGCAAACTCTCCGTCGATCTGCCCTTCCCAATAGCCGTTCGAAAACGGCGCGACCACGTCAACTCGCGCTGACTTGCCGAACAGCCCGAAAGTCCGGATGTAGCCGAGTCCCAGCGAGTGGATTTCGGCCTGCGCGTCTTCTACCAGGATGGCAGGGTCGAGAAAAATGTTGCCGTCCGTATACGCGTAGGCCAGCGCGGCGAAATTGATGCCGGCCGGCAGGTGCGACCAGCGGCGCGGCTCGAGTTCCTGCGCCTGGGCATCGTGCGCGGCGGCAAGGGTCAGGAAGATCATCGATGCCCATGCGAGCCTGGCAATTACGCGCACGAAAATCTCCAGAGAATCACCCGTCGCGCGCATGGCGCGCTCCAACAGCCTCGCCATGGCGCTCCAACATTATGCAACGGTCGCGCCCGTGGGCCGCTCCAACAGTACGGAACGGTCGCGCCAATGGGGCGCTCCAACGCGCGCTCCGACGAAGCTGTTGGAGCGCCCCATGGGCGCGACCTTTCCATCGGAGCTACGGCGTGTACCAGATGGGTGAGCTGAACGCCCGCTCCTGGTGCACCATCGGTACCTCGTCGTCCATTTCGACGCCGAAACGAACCTTGTCGTACAGGGTCCAGCGCGGCGTCGGAATCTCGAGCACCCGCACATAGTAGACGGCCTTCAGCGCCGCATCGAAATCCGAATCCGTGAACACGCCCTTCAGTTCCGCGGCGCCGACGGAGTTCTCGTAGGTTGCGTCCTCGCGATTTACCGTATCGCCGACTGCCGGCCCCTTGCCGTCCGCGACCGGCTGCCGGTCGCCGGACCAGGCGACATCGTAGATCTTCTCGTGCTGCTCGCCGTCAGCTTCGACCCAGCCCTTCACGATCTGCACTCGGTCGAGGTTCGCGCCGTCCGGGTCCTTCATCGCCAGGACAAGGAAGGTCGGCGCGACGCCCTCGGGTCCGGCGGTGAGGTCGCTGCCCATCGGCACACCTTTCTTATAGGCATTTCCGGCAACATCCCCGTCGAGATCGCCGTCCGCGAAATCGAAGCCGGCAAAGAAGCGCAACCCGATGCGCGGCCCGGTGGTCGCGTAGGTCTCGCGGCGGTGCATGGCATCCCATATCGCCTCGCGCGTGTTCTCCGTGGCCCACACCGCCGTGACGCCGGAAGCCGACTGTTCCCAGCCCCAGTAGCTGTCCGTCGGGCCGGTGATCAACGGGAAGTTCCAGCGCTCTTCATTCGACGGCTCCACTGTCTTGAACTTGCCAAAGAAATTGTCTTCCTCGGTCGTCGACAGGCCGGTGTGGGTGTCGGTCGCCGCGTTCGCGCCGTATTTGAAGGGGTTAGTGCCGAGCTCCTCCTCGAGCCGGAGGCCCGACTTCAGTGCCTCGCGCCAGTACTCGGCCTTGTAGTCGTCCTTGCCGTTCGGTTTCGGCTTCAGTATCAGGTTGCCGCGGTCCCAGAGGTCCCAGGCCGCGAACTCGTCGTTCGGCGAGAGATAGGGGTGCGACTCGCTCTGGCCTTTGATCTGCGTGACTTCGTACAGGCGCTCGTACTTCTGCCGCTGCTCGGCCCATGCGGACGTCATCGGCGAGCCGTCGAAGCGCTGCTCCTCGAACATGCGCCCGTTCGACATGTTGCCGTTGTGCGGGATCGCGAGCAGCCGCCCGCCGGTCTCCTGCTCATAGGACGCCATCCATTCCCACAATTTCTCCGGGTCCTGCGTCTCGAAGGTCGTCAGGGGCAGGCGGGTCTTCGACTTGTCCGCGCCGTCCCGGTAGATGATGTTGCGGTGCAGGTTGTCTCCGCCGCCGGCGTTCACCGTCCACTCGTAGGCGATGAAGGTCGTGAAATTTCCGGGCTCGTTATACTTCTCCGCGGCTTCGATCGTCTTTTGCCAGGCGGAGACCATCCATTTCGGGTCCATGATTTCCTTCGGCAGCTTGCCCTGCGACTGCATGACGATGAGTTCGCTCTTGGCTGCGGCGGCTTCTTCTTCGGTACCTTTCAGCGCCTCGCTCCAGCGCTTCAGGACTTCGTTCTGCATCATCTCGGGATTCCCCGCGATGATCTCGTTGATCGTGCCCATGCCATCGGAGTGGTCGCTGACCAGGAACCAGTCGAAGGCGCGGTGCAGCTGCACGTCCATGCCGCTGTTCGACTTGATCTTCTCGCCGCGGGCCAGTCGATACGCATCCTCCGGGCCGGTGATGGCGCCGTCCATGCCGGCATCGGCGGACCAGCCGGTGTGCACGTGCGTGTCGCCCCAGTACGCCTCTTGCGGGTACTCGGGCGCGGTGCTCGGCGGCACGGGTATGCTCGGCGCGGCGTCGGTCGCAGGTTCCGCCGCGTCCGTATCGGTAGCCGGCTCATCGCGGCCGCAGGCAGCCAGTGACGCGATACAGCCCAACAGGCTTGCGATGCGTAGTAGAGTGATGTCACTCATGATCATCTCCCTTATTTGGGATACAGCAGGACGAAGTTGATGCGAATGCCGAATCCTTCCGGTCCGCTGTCCGGGCTGTCGAAGTAATAGCGCAGGCCGCCGCCGATCTGTACGAGTTGGCCGCCGAGATGCGTGACCTTGCTCGCAAAAACGTTGATCGGAACCGTCTCCGTGTCGTTTTCCCAGTCGATGGTGACTTCAAGGTTTGCGCCGAAAGTCCAGCCTTGCGGCGTCGCATATGCCACGAAGGGCTGCAGGAAAGTCGAATTTATGTCGCCACGATCGTCATCGCCGGCCACCGACCAGATGTGATTTGCAAGTCCGCCGTAGGTCCACGCACCGACCTGCTTGAGTGCCACGCCCGTCGGCCCGAGACCCCACTGGTCGGAGCCGAGCAGTTCGTCGGTCCCCGTCGGCAACAGGAGCACCGGTCCCGCGCCCCAGATCCAGCCGCCGGCAGTCGGTGCCTTCGGGGAGAAGAAGAAGCTCTGGACCGTGTCCCCGAGGCCGAACTGGTCGCCGGCGCCGGGGAAAATATCCTGCTGATCGATCACCGGAAGTATGGTGCGGCTGATGACATTCCAGTCGTCGTTGAGCGTCAGCGGCACGACCGGCTGGATGTTGAGCGTCATGCGATCGCCGGCATCGTCGGAGCCGATGTCATGATCGATATTGAGCTGGAACGGCACCGAGATCAGCGACGACACCGGGTTCGAAAGTTGCTTCGCCAGGTCCTGCTGACTTTGCTGGCCGAGAGCCACCGGAGGCGCAATGAACGCACCGCAGGTCACGGCAATTTTAAGCGCTCGGAAGATTTTCATTCACGCGTTCGGCTGGCTTGTTCTTGTTTTGGCAACGTTATCACAACCGTAACTGCGGAATCCTGTGCGGCCGAGCCCGCTGCCGAGCGTCCGTTAATCGTTCTTCATAGGCCTGTCGATTGTTTGGACGCAGTCGGATTCAACGGCTACAGGTGTACCGGGCGAAACGGCGCAACCCATCGGTCGACGAGCCGCCTGAGCCGCTCATTGCGTATTGCGAGGTAAGCCAGCAGGACGAGCTGAAGCGCGCAGTCACGGCCGGGATCGACGACTTCCCGGCACGCATCGGCCAGACCACGACCTGACCGAAGCAGGGAGGGGCACGAATGCCCCCTCACCTGATGCGGGAGTACCTGACGCGCGGGGGCCGCGCCAGTGCCTACTGCGGTTTGAGCGCCTCGAGTTCGCCCAGGCGCTTCATCGCGTCTTGCTGCCGCAACAGCCCGTAGTTGATTCCCGACGCATTCAGCGACGAGCCGGCCTGGTACGGGTACTTGTCGAAATCGGTGAAGAATTCCTTGATCACGCCCTGGATCGGCACCAGCAGCCACATCTGTTGCGCATACCAGTTCAGATAGCCGCCACCTTCGTCCTGCGCTTTTTCGTATGGATCCATGCGCAGGTTGGTGATGCCGGCCCATGCCGTCACTTTCCGGGTACCCGTTGCGATGTTGCCGTCATTGACCGCGAAGCTGAGCTTCCAGTCGTTCCAGCGAATGGCATTCAGGTTGCCGCCCTGGTCGAAGTACATGAGCCGGTCGCGCGGGCCTTTTTCCTCGTCGCCTTTCAGGTAGGGCAGGAAATTGTAGCCGTCGAGATGCACCTTGAAACGCTTGCCGTGCAGCGAGGCACCGTCCGCCATTTTCTTTTTGATGTCGCCCGCGCCGCCCACGGCTGCCAGCGTGGTATACCAGTCGATGTTCGATATGATTTCGTTCGACACCTGTCCGGGTTCGATGACGCCGGGCCAGCGGACCATCATCGGGATGCGGAAGCCGCCTTCCCAGGTCGTGCCCTTTTCGTTGCGGAACTGCGTCATGGCGCCGTCGGGCCACAAGGCGATCTCGGCTCCGTTGTCCGTGCTGTAGATGACGATGGTGTTGTCCGCAATACCGAGCTCGTCGAGCAGGTCGAGCAGCTCGCCGACCATGCCGTCATGCTCCACCATCCCGTCAGCGTGTATGCCCTTGCCGGTCACGCCTATCGACTCTTCCTTCAGGTGCGTGAAGACGTGCATGCGCGTCGCATTGAACCAGGTGAAGAAGGGCTTGTCCGCCCGCGCCTGGCGCTCGATGAAGTCCTTGGCCGCGGCCAGGAACTCCTCGTCGACCGTTTCCATGCGCTTGGTATTGAGCGGGCCGGTGTCCTCGATCTTGCCGTCCGCCGCCGACTTGATGACGCCGCGCGGGCCATACTCTTTCTTGAATTCGGGATCTTTCGGGTAGAAGTAGCCTTCCGGTTCTTCCTCGGCGTTCAGGTGATAGAGGTTGCCGAAGAATTCGTCGAAGCCGTGGTTCGTCGGCAAATGTTCGTCGTGATCGCCGAGGTGGTTCTTGCCGAACTGGCCGGTGGCATAACCCTGTTCCTTCAGCACGTCGGCGAGCGTCGGCATCCAGTCGGTGATGCCGTGCGGGTCGCCCGGCATGCCGATGGTGAGCAGTCCCGTGCGAAACGGTTCCTGCCCGAGGATGAAGCTGGCCCGCCCCGCCGTGCAGCTCTGCTGGCCGTAGGAATCGGTGAACAGCATGCCTTCGTTCGCGATGCGGTCGATGTTCGGCGTCTGGTAGCCCATGAGGCCGCGCGTATAGGCGCTTATCTGCGGAATGCCGATGTCGTCGCCCCAGATGACGAGGATGTTGGGTTTGTCCGATTGCGCGAGCGCCGTGCCCGTGCCGAGAATTCCCGTCAACACCAAGCTGACGAATGCACCTGCGCGTGTTTTCCATCGCTTCATGATCTTCTCCAACCGAGAGGATGATTTTCTTTGTTGTTCGTCGTCGGTACAGCCGAGCCGGGATGAGGCCACCCCGCGGCTGCGTTGTCGCGGGCCGAGTCGCGACGAAACCGGGTCGAGCGTCATCCGATATTAACTACTGGATCGCGTCGATTGCATGTATTGAGCGGCCGCTCGAAAAGCGGGACATCCCTTGATAGATTTCGCGAACATCCTGCCGTGCACGAAGGCCACCATCGTGGCCGGCCGATTGCGGGCATACACGCCGTCGCGCATGATCCGCAGTCTGATAATGTGGTCCAGCGACCAACGAAAAGTAGAGTTTTGAGAATGAGAGATTCCGCAATACGTCTGCAATGATGAGGCAAAGGTCAATTAATTAAGGAATGCCATGAGACTCAGAGTCGAAATGCGAATTGGGTGCGTCCTTGCGCTGCTTGCGACGCCGTTGCTTACGACTGTCGCGGCGGCTGCCGAAACGCTCCCGTCCTGGAACGACGGTCCGTCGAAACAGGCCATCGTCGCGTTCGTCGAGAAGGTCACCGACGAAAACGGCAAGGATTTCGTGCCGCCCGAGGAACGGATTGCCGTATTCGACAATGACGGCACTCTCTGGTCGGAGCAGCCACTCTACTTCCAGTTATTTTTCGTCTTCGACCGCGTGCGTGCGCTGGCGCCGGAGCATCCGGAGTGGCAAACGACGGAGCCCTACAAGTCAGTGCTTGCGAATGACATGCAAGGCGTACTCAGCGCCGGTGAAAAAGGCGTCATGGAGCTGATGGCGGTGACGCACACCGGCATGACAACGGACGAATTCGCGGCAACGGTCGAGGACTGGGTACGGACGGCGCGTCACCCGGTGAGCAAGAAACCGTACACGGAAATGGTGTTCCAGCCGATGCTGGAGCTACTCGATTATCTGCGTGCGAACGGGTTCAAGACCTGGATCGTCTCCGGCGGCGGCCAGGAGTTCATGCGCCCATGGGTGGAGCAGGTGTACGGCATTCCGCCGGAACAGGTCATCGGCAGCCACGGCGAACTTAACCTTCGAGATGCGTGACGGCAAGCCGGTGCTGGTCAAGGTAGCGAAAGTCGCTCTCATCGACGACAAAGCCGGCAAGCCGGTCGGTATCCAGCGCTTCATCGGCCGCCGGCCGCTATTTGCGTTCGGGAATTCGGACGGCGACCAGCAGATGCTCGAATGGACGATGGCCGGGGACGGCGCGCGCTTCGCCGGCATCGTGCATCACACCGATAGCAAGCGGGAATGGGCCTACGACCGCGAGTCACATATCGGGACGCTCGATAGCGCTCTCGACGAAGCCGAATCCAAAGGCTGGACCGTGGTCGACATGAAGTCGGAGTGGAAGCGCGTCTATCCCTGAACGGACGGCGATGCGCTCTATGATTCGCTGGGCAAACTCGGTATCGGCAAGGGCGAAGCGAACGACCTGTTCGCCGCGGTCGGTGAATACCTGGGACGCGTCAGCGGCCCGGCTGCGAAAGGCATGCTCGAACGGCTGATGTGATCTCTCAGGTCTTCCTTCGCTTGTCGGTTCCGAGCCCGACTTGCCGCTCCAGCACATTGACGCAGTAGCTGTTCAGGCTTTCGCTCACCTTCAATGATTCGAGCGCGAGTCGCTCGTGAAGTTCTTCGCCGACGCGCAGGTTGAATTTGCCCGAATAATTCTTGCCGGCGGTCGGCGGCGGCAGCGGCGCATCGTCGTCTGCGTGAATGCGAATCCACTCGTCTACGACATCGCAGAGCCTCTCAAAGACCTTCTTCTCATTCCTGCCGTGAACTCCGCCCAGCGCAAGACCGGGTGCGCGCCCGATGTAGCACTGGTCTTCTTCGGACCATTCGACGACTTTCAGATACTGATTACACTTTTTCATCGGCAACCAGGGCAACAGCCCGCCTCACTTCCCGAACCTGGTAGGGCTTCGCGTCATCGCCGGCGCGCCCGCTGATCGTAATGTTCACACGGAGCCCTGTTGGAGCCAGCGCCTACCAGCGTTCCGGAACGCGATCGGCCATGGCGGGTGGCCGCCGGTACTCGCCAGGCCCCGGGTGCTTCGGCAGCTTCGGTGCCTTCCAGGGAATGTGCTTCCAGGGCACTGTGTCGAGCAGGTGCGCGATGCAGTTCAGCCGGGCGCGCTTCTGGCTGTTCGCATCGACGATATGCCAGGGCGATGCCTCCGTGTGCGTCGCCGCGAACATCTGGTCGTATGCGCGGGAATAGTCGTAGTAGCGCCGTATGGCCTCGAGATCCATCGGCGAGAGCTTCCAGTGCTTGGTCGGGTCCTCGACCCGCTCGCGAAAGCGCTTCGCCTGCTGTTCCGGGCCGACATCGAGAAAATACTTGATCAGCTGGATGCCGCTCTCGATCAGCGCGTGCTCGAAGCCCGGACAGGTGCGCATGAACTCCGTGTACTCCTCGTCGCTGCAGAAGCCCATGACCCGCTCGACACCCGCCCGGTTGTACCAGCTGCGGTCGAACAGGACGACCTCCCCCGCCGCCGGCAGGTGCCGGACGTAGCGCTGGTAGTAGAACTGGGATTTTTCGCGATCACTCGGTGCCGGCAGGGCAATCACCTTGAAGACTCGTGGGCTGACGCGTTCCTCGATGCGCTTGATGACGCCGCCCTTGCCGGCCGTGTCGCGGCCCTCAAAGACGACGACGATGCGCGCGCCGGTCTCCCTGACCCAACGCTGCATACCGCACAGGTCGATCTGCAATCCTTCGAGGGCGTCCTCGTAAACTTCCTTGCCGAGCTTGGGTTTGCCGCCTGCGGCGCTTTTGTCCTTTGCCGAATTCATGAATAGAGTCCTCTGAGGACGGGGATCAGCAGACCGGGTCGAGACCCGGTGCCTCGACGTCATCGTCGATGATCTCCCAGCCCGATTGCAACGCGACACTGCGCAGCGTCCTGTCCGGAAGCACGGCGACCGGCGTGCCCGCGTAGCGGAGCAGGTCTAGATCGTCCGCCGAATTCGCATAGGCAACGACATCTGCGGCGCCGAGCCCCAGCTCGCCGGCGATGCACCGGGTTTGCTCGAGCTTCTCCGGACCGAAAGGATGCATGAGCGGCAACTCCGCTCGGAAGCGCCCGTCCCGGGTTGCGCACAAGGTACCGACGGCGCGCTGCGCGCCGAGTTGCTCCGCAATTACACGGGCGATGGCGTCTAGCGTACCCGACAGGATCACGACGAAATCGCCCTGCTCCCGATGCTGTTCGAGTCGCGACAGGACCGGCCCGACGAGTCCGCGGGACAGCTCGCGTGCTACAAATTCCGCGGCGAGCCGCTCGATTTCGTCGACGCGCAGGCCCGCGAGGTAGCCCTTGTTCTTCTTGAGCGTGTGCTTGCGCGTGGCCGGGAGGGAGCGCAGGCCGAGCGCGAGATAGGACATGAGCTGGCGCGGACCGAGTTTGCCGCGCCGCAGCAGGTAGCGGGCGAACGCCCGTTCCGTGCTGTACCGGACGAGCGTTCCGTCGATGTCGAAAACTGCAAGCTTCACGGCTCCGACCTCACTCGGCCTTCTGCGCGACGCGATAGCCGAATTCGACCAGTACCGGGAGACCGCGCAGGATGCACAGTACGACGGCGAGGTAGACGCAGACGTACGCGAGCCCCGTCCAGTACGGGCCAATCACCGTCCAGAGTTCCGGCAGCTGCGTGGACAGCGGCATGATGGCCACGAGGGTGCAGAATGCAAAAGCTTTCACCGTGCCATAGAAGCCGCGCATGAAGCGCCCCGCCACGAGGCGCTTGCCCCAGGCCGTGCGCATGGCGAACGGTGCAACCCCTTTGGTGTGCGAGGCCTCGGCACGGATCGTATCCACGATCGTGCCGCGAAACACGACCACGAGCGGAACCCATACGGGCACGAGGTCGACGTCGGCGGCGACGATCCACAAGGTGATTTCAACGATGCGATCTGCCGTGATGTCGAACAGTGCGCCGAACTGCGATGCCGTGCCCTGTCTCCGGGCAACATAGCCGTCAAAGACGTCGGACACGAAGATCACGATGATTATGAAAACGCTTGCGAACTGCCACGGATTCGGCGGCAGGTAGATCAGCCACACGACCGGGATCAGGAGCAGGATCCGGCTTAGACTTATTATGTTCGCCACAAGGCCATTGTAATTCGAATGCCGGCGATTGCGACGCTCCTGGTTACCCGCAGCCGGGCATGCCGCGCTAGCTTGCGTCTGTCACACCCAGCCGCTCGTGCATGATCGGGCTCGTGGTCGTGTACTGCAGGTGCACTTTTTTGCCCGGTTCGAGGCGTTCCTTGGCGGCGAAGGCGGCCAGCGCGGCCTCGTGGAAGCCGGAGAGAATCAGCTTCTTCTTGCCGGGGTAGTAATTGACGTCGCCGATCGCATAGATGCCCGGCACATTGGTTTCGAACTTCTCGGTGTCGACGTTGATGGTTTTGCGGTTGATATCGAGGCCCCATTCGGCGATCGGGCCGAGCTTGGGCGCGAGGCCATAGAAGACGAGCAGTGCCTCGCAGTCGATTTCGACGGGTCCGTCCGGGGTGTCGGCCGTGATGCCGGTGATACCGGTAGCGTCGGCGCGGTACTTGCCCACCTTGCCGACGAGTTGCCGCATGGCGCCAGCCGCCACCAGCTTCTTCATCGCCGCGACGGATGCGGGCGCGGCGCGGTATTCCTCGCGGCGATGGATCAGCGTCAGCGACCTGACGATCGGCGCGAGCGCGAGCGTCCAGTCGAGCGCCGAATCGCCGCCGCCCAGGATGACGACGTCCCTGCCGGCGAACCTCTGCGGTTCTCGGACCCGATAGAACAGCGACTTCTCCTCGTGCGCCTCGATGCCTTCGAGATGCAGGCGCCGCGGCTGGAATGACCCGACGCCACCGGCTACGAACACGGTCCTTGCATGGAAGCGCGTGCCGGCGTCAGTCTCGATGTCGAAACCGCCATCCCGCGGCAGCACCGCGGAAACTTCCTCGCCGAGATGGAACTGTGCGTCAAATGGCCTGATCTGGCGCATGAGGTTGTCGACCAGCTCCTGTCCCGAACACACCGGGATGCCGGGTATGTCGTAGATGGGCTTGTCCGGGTACAGCTCCGCGCACTGGCCGCCCACCACGCGCATCGTGTCGACGACGTGCGCCTTGACACCGAGCAGGCCGAGCTCGAACACCTGGAAGAGGCCGCAGGGCCCGGCGCCCACGACCAGCGCGTCGGTCTGGATGATTTCCTCAGTCAATCTTTACCTGCCTTTTGTTCCGCTGTTGGAGCGCCCATGCGCGCGACGAATCGCCATGGGCGCGACGGTCGCGCGAGATCGGTCGCGCCCGTGGGGCGCTCCAACAGAACTATTACGGTCGCGCCCGTGGCGCGCTCCAGCGGAGCTTACGCCACCAGCAGCGCCATGAAGTCGTCGACGTCCGTGGCCGCGAGCCGGGTCCGGTCGCCAGCAAGGGCCTCGAGGTCCCGCCACTGTCCCTTCGCGAGCTTCGGCGACACGCTGTCGACGAATTTTTTCATGAGTACCGGCATGCCTTCGTTCCGCCGCTTGCGATGGCCGATCGGGAAGTCCACGGCCACGCGCGCCGTCTTCGTTCCATCGGCGAAGAATACCTGCACGGCATTGCCGATATAGCGCTTGTCCGGGTCGAAATAGTCCTTGGTGAAGTCCTGGTTCTCACGCACCGCCATTTTGCTGCGCAGGCTGTCGATACGCGGGTCGCGGGCCACGGCGTCCTCGTAATCCGCGGCCGTCAACCGGCCGAAGATCAGCGGCACCGCGACCATGTACTGGATGCAGTGGTCCCGGTCCGCCGGGTTGGCCAGCGGTCCGGTCTTGTCGATGATGCGGCAGCCGGCTTCCTGTGTCTCGATGACGATCTTCCCGATTTCGTCGATGCGACCAGCCACCCGGGGATGCAGCGTCATTGCCGCCTCGACCGCCGTCTGCGCGTGGAACTCCGCCGGGTAGGAGATCTTGAACAGCACGTTCTCCATCACGTAGCTGCCGTAGGGCCGCTGGAATTTGAACTCGCGGCCCTTGAAGAGCGTGTCGTACCAGCCCCAGGTCGGCGCCGAGAGCGCCGACGGGTAGCCCATCTCGCCGGTCATGGCGATCAGCGCGTGGCGCACCGCGCGGCTGGTCGCATCGCCCGCGGCCCAGCTCTTGCGCGAACCGGTGTTCGGCGCATGCCGATAGGTCCTGAGCGCGCCGCCGTCGAGCCACGCGTTGGACACGGCGTTCAGCACCTGTTCGCGGCTGCCGCCGAGCAGCTGCGTCGACCACGGCGGTCGAAGCAATGCGTACCAGCAGCACGTGGTCGAGGCCGACGCGGTTGTAGCTGTTCTCGAGCGCCAGCACGCCCTGGATCTCGTGCGCCTTGATCATCGCGGTCAGGACTTCGTGCATCCTGAGCGACGGCTTGCCCTGTGCGCGGCCACGGCGCGACAGGTAGTCGCAGATGGCAAGGATGCCGCCGAGATTGTCGGACGGGTGGCCCCACTCGGCCGCGAGCCAGGTGTCGTTGAAATCCAGCCAGCGGTTCATGGCGCCGATGTTGAAGGCGGCCATGACCGGTTCGAGTTCGTAGGAGGTGCCGGGCACCCGCGCGCCGCCGGGCAGCACCGCGCCCGGCACGACCGGCCCGAGGAGTTTCGTGCAGGCCGGGTAGTCCAGCGCCTGGAAGCCGCAGGCCAGCGTGTCGAGCAGGCAGTAGTGGGCCGTCTCGAACGCGAGTGCCGAGTCGATGGGGTAGCTGCAGACGTAGTCCGCGATGTCAGTGAGCACCGGGTCCCAGTTCGGCCGTTGTGCGGAACGCGCGTCAAAGCTCGACATTCAGATCCTCCGTTGCCGGTCGCGCACGGGTCGCGCGCATGGCCGGTCAGCTCCGTGCGGGCGCTCCGACGGGCGCTCCAACGGGCGCTCGAACTGCCTCAGCGATCATCGATGGGAATCCATTTCTGCAGATCCGGGGCCCACGTAGTCGGCAGCGGGACGGATGAGCCGGTTGTTCGCGCGCTGTTCCATCACGTGCGCCGCCCAGCCGGACACGCGCGAACACACGAAGATCGGTGTGAACAGGCAGGTCGGGATGCCCAGGAAGTGATACACGGTGGCGGCGTAGAAATCCGCGTTGGCGAACAGCTTCTTTTCGTCCCACATCACTTTCTCGATCGCGGCGGAGATGTCATAGAGCCGCTGTCCCCCTCGACCTCGGCCAGTTGCCGCGACAACTTCTTGTTGATCGCGTTGCGCGGATCCGAGGTGGTATAGACGCGGTGGCCGAAACCCATGATGAGTTCCTTCTTCGCCAGCATGTCGCGGATGCCGTCGGCGGCGGCCGCCGGCGAGTCGAACTTCTCGATGAGTGCCATCGCTGCCTCGTTCGCGCCGCCATGCAAGGGCCCGCGCAGGGCGCCTATTGCGCCGGTAATCGCCGAGTGCATATCGGACAGCGTCGCCGTGATTACGCGCGCGGCGAAGGTCGATGCGTTGAACTCGTGCTCGGCGTACAGGACCAGCGTGGTCGCAAGCGACTTCCGGTCGAGTTCCGACGGCGGTTCGTCGTGCAGCAGATGCAGGAAATGGCCGGCGATGCTGTCGTCATCCGTTTCCGTTTCGATGCGCACGCCATCGGCATGGAAGCGATGCCAGTAGAGCAGTATCGAGGGCAACGACGCGAGCAGGCGGTCCGCGACGTCGTACTGCTGCGAGAAATCCGTCTCGGGTTCGATGTTGCCGAGGAAAGAAACGCCGGTGCGCAGCACGTCCATCGGATGCGCGTCGCCGGGGATCATTTCCAGTACCGTCCTCAGACCGGCGGGCAGGCCGCGGCTGCGTCGGATCTTCGCGACGTAGCGGTCGAGTTCCTCACGCGTCGGCAGGTGCCCGTAAAGGAGCAGGTACGCCATTTCCTCGAAGCTCGCTTGCTCCGCGAGGTCGTGGATGTCATAGCCGCGATAGGTAAGTCCGGCACCTTCCTTGCCGACGGTGCACAGCGCGGTTTCGCCCGCGGTGACGCCGGCGAGACCACCGGTTTTCTGCTTGCCCATAGTGCCTCTCTTCCCGGATTCCGCTGCTAGCCGCCGGTCTTCAGTCCCGCCTCGGCGAACAATGCATCGAGCTTGTCCTCGTAGTCCTGGTAGCCGAGCACGTCATAGAGTTCCGTGCGCGTCTGCATCGCGTCGGCCGCGGCGCGCTGCGTGCCGTCCCGACGGATGGTCGCATACACTTCGAACGCCGCTTTCGACATGGCGCGAAAGGCGCTCAGCGGGTACAGCGCCATCGCGACGCCTGCATCGACGAGTTCCCGGGTCGTGAACAGCGGCGTTTTGCCGAACTCGGTGAGGTTCGCGAGCACCGGCGCGTCGATCGCAGACGTGAACTGGCGGTACTCGTCGAGTGTGGTCAGGGCTTCGGCGAAAATCATGTCGGCGCCGGCGTCGACGTAGGCCCCGGCGCGATCGATCGCGGCCTGCTGGCTCTCCACGGCATATGCGTCCGTGCGGGCCATGATGACGAAGCCGGAATCCGTCCGCGCGTCTATGGCCGCTTTGAGGCGGTCGCACATTTCCTCTGCCTCGACCAGGGCTTTGCCGGGCCGGTGGCCGCAGCGCTTGGCGGCCACCTGGTCCTCGAGGTGACAGCCCGCGGCACCGGCGCGACTCATCTCGCGAATCGTGCGGCCGATCATGAAGGCGTTGCCCCAGCCGGTGTCGGCGTCGACGAGCAGCGGCAGGTCGCTCGCGCCGCTGATGCGCCGGATATCCTCGCAGACGTCGTTGAGCGTCGTCATCGCGAGATCCGGCAGCCCGAAGGACGCGTTGGCGACGCCGGCGCCGGACAGGTAGATGGCCTTGTGGCCGGCTTCTTCGGCCAACAGGGCGCTATAGGCGTTGATCGTGCCGACTATCTGCAGCGGTCGCTCCGCAGCAAGTGCGGCCCGGAAGCGTGCTCCTGCACTCATCGCTACTCCTCTCGCTATGCCGGCGGGAAACCGTCCGGGAGTTTCGACCGCCGCTTTTTAATGCTGGTTGAAATCGGCGGGCGGCAGATTCTAAACCACGCGCCGTCGCATTCCCAAATCGGTGACAGTTACCCTGATTCAGAATGGGGAACCGATGACGATGGTCTTCGGCGATCCCGAATCAGGGTAACTGTCACCGATTTCCGCGGGCGATTTCCACCACGGTGCGGCCGGTCACTTTGCCGTCGATGTAGCTTTGAAAGGCGTCCGGCAGTTCGTCGAATCCGATGATCCGATGCCCGATGCGGTCGAGGTGCTGCGGGCGGAGGTCCCCGGCGATCCGCGACCAGACGGCGAGGCGCAGAGGCCGCGGCGTATCGACGGAATTGATGCCGAGCACGCAGACCGCGCGCAGGATGAAAGGCAGTACCGTCGTCACGAGTTCGTGGCCAGCCGCGAGCCCGACGCTCGCGATGTTGCCGCCGTAACCGACGGTGCGCGTGAGCCAGGTGAGATATTCGCCGCCGAGATTGTCGATCGCTCCGGCCCATTCGGCCTTTTCCATCGGCCGCTTCCCGAAGTCGAGTTCGCCGCGCAACAGGATGCGGCGCGCGCCGATAGCCTTCAGATAGTCTTCTTCGTCTTTCTTGCCGGTCAGGGCGACGACCTCGTAACCCCGGGCGGCGAGAAGGTCGATCGCGATGCTGCCGACGCCGCCAGTGGCGCCGGTCACGACGACCGGGCCGTTCTCCGGCAACTGTCCGTTTTGCTCCATGCGATGGACGGCCAGCGCCGCGGTGAACCCGGCGGTGCCGATCTGCATCGCCTGCGCGGCGCTGATGCCGTCGGGCAGCGGCACGACGGCCGCGGCGGGCACGCGCGCGTATTCGGCGTAGCCGCCGTCGAGCGTTTCGCTCAGGCCACAGCCGTTTACGAGCACCGCCGTGCCGGCGGCGAGTCCGGCGTCGTTCGACTCGACGACGATGCCGGCGAGATCGATGCCGCCGTTCAGCGGATAGCGGCGGAGTATCCGGCCGGCGCCGGTTGCCGCGAGCGCGTCCTTGTAGTTGATCGTGGAATGGCTGACCTTGACGACGACGTCGCCTTCGGTGAGTTCGGCCAACGACATCCTCCGGAAACCGGCGACAACCTTGCCGTCCTGCTGGTCGATACGAAACGCGCGAAAGTTGTCCATTCGAATTCCTTACATTCAGTTGCGGCGGCGCCTGAGCCACACATCGAGGCCTTGCGCGTTGAGGTCGACGTCCATCCCGAGCACCGCCCACATGGCGTCGCTGTCGCCGACGTAGCCGTGTTCGAGCAGGCCCTCGGCGAACCAGCCGAACATGCTGTCACGCAGATTCTGCAGCCGTTCGTCGTCGTGCTCGTGCTCCAGTGCGATGTGCCGATATGCATCGATGCCGCGGTGGAGATCCGCGGCCAGGCTTTCGGGGTCGCCCACCTTGCTGTAGTGCGTGAGGTACACGTGTTCCGGCTCGCAGGCGAGGATCCGGTCGTAGGCCACGTGAGCGGCATCCGGGTCGAAATCGATGGGTGTCGCCGACGGGAAGATATAAGGGCCCGCGGCCGTGTCGAGCTCGCGGTAGGAAATGCCGAAACTGTCGCCGGTGAACACGCCACGCGACGCCGGATCGTGCAACACGTAGTGATGCCGCGCATGGCCTTCGGTGTAGAGCGCCGAGAGTTCGCGACCGTTGAGCTCGAAGCGCTCCCCGTCCTTGGCGACGGCGATGCGGTTCTCCGGGATCGGCTGCAGCACGCCGTAGATCTCCCGCGCACGCCGCTTGCCGTACACAGACTCGGTGCCCGCCCACAATTTCGAAGGATCCGCCATGTGCGGCGCTCCGCGCGGATGCAGCACGCATTTCGCGTTGGGCAGTGCCTGCATGAGGCGGCCGGCGCCGCCGGCGTGGTCAAGGTGCACGTGGGTGAGAAACAGGTAATCGACGTCGCCGGGGTCGAGGTCCCGCTGCGCCAGCGCATCGAGCAGCAGTGGCACCGCGTTGTTTGCGCCCGTATCGACGAATGCCGCGCGCCCGCCCTCGACGATCAGGTGACTCGCGTCCAGCAGGGGTCGTGCGTATTCGGTGTCGATGGCCCACACGCCGCCGCCGAGTTCGAGCATGCTCGCGGACGGCTTCTGCATCGCGTCGACTATCAGTCGGTCTCGGGCTCGGCCAGCGTTTCGAGGCCTTCGAGCTCCGCGTAATAAGCCGCCAGGATTGCGACGTCCTCGTCGGTGAGCGCCGCGGCCATCTGGGACATGACGGGATCCTTGCGCGAGCCGTCGCGGTACTGGTTCAGCGCCACCTCGAGGTAGCTCTCGTGCTGGCCCGCGAGCGTCGGCCAGGCCGGCGATACGCCGATGCCGTTGTCGCCATGGCAGGCGACGCAGGTGGCCGCACGTTCGTTGGCAGAGTCGCCGCTGCCGCCGGCCTGCACCGTCGTCGCGTTGAGCGTCGCGATGTATGCCGAGACGTCCTCGATGTCCTGGTCGCTCAGGCTCTCAGCCTGGGCGCTCATCGTTTCGTGTGAGCGCGTACCGTCGCGGTAGCCCTTCAGCGCCACGATGAGATAGGCCGCCGTCTGCCCGCCGAGTTTCGGCACGCGGTAGGATGGGTAAGCGTTGCGGTAGCCATCGATGCCGTGGCAGCCGAAGCAGGTATAGGCCAGCGCCTCGCCGCTTGCCGCGTCGCCGTCGGCGATGGCCGGTCGGGTGACCAGTGCGAGGGAAACAAAGGCGGTCGCCAGGAGGGCAGCGGTTTTCATCAGTCTAAGCAATTGAATATCCGGGAAGTTTTAGGTGTTTTTTCCCTGCGGCCGGACACCCGGGACGCGCTATGTTAGAGAGAGTTGCCGGCAAATGCCAGACGCAGCGGCGCGTCGGATTGTGCCGGTTTGCTAGCATCGGAGTTCATTTCGCGGTCCGCACGGGAGCGCCGCAATGAAGAACAGCATTGTCGTCGGTCTGATCGCCCTCGCTTTGATCGTTCTCGTTTCACCGGGACTGGTCGGGTACCTGGCCGAGCGCTCGCTGGACCGCCAGGTGGATTGGGCGGCCGACGAGAACCGCGAGATCGAGATTAGCTCCGAAGGATTCGAACGCGGCTGGTTCTCATCCGAGGGACATCATCGCATCGGGTTCGCCCCGACACCCGCCGGCCTCGAGCTGCGCGAGGCACTCGGCGTGGCCGGCGAGGGACAGGACCCGGCGATCCTGATCGACACGCGGCTCGACCACGGCCTCGTACCGGTCACGTCCATGCAGGGTGAAGGCGGCTCGCTGATGCCGGGGCTCGGCCGTGCCGAGTCGCGCATCAGCATCGAAGCCGCGGACGGCACGGTGACCAAGCTGCCCGGAGTGGTGTACACGACCATCGGACTTTCGGGTGCGGTGTCCTCGCGCTACGCGCTCGATCCCGGCGGCGCCGGCACGTTGTCCTGGGGCAGAACCGACATCCGGGTGGACAGCAACGCCCGGTCCGGGCGGCTCGAGGCGAGCGCCCGGATGGACGCTTTCGAGCTCCGGTCGGCCGGGTCGACGACGGCGGCGGGCGGCCTCAGCCTCGAAAGCAAGACAGTGCGCACGCCCTACGATTTCCACGTGGGCGATGTCGACCTGTCGATCGAGTCCGTCGCGCACTCCGGGGAGGGACCGGCGCTACGCATCGGTCCCATGCACCTGCGCAGCGAGTCGGAACTGAACGACGAGGCCGTCGACAGCCGATTCGCGATCGACCTGCAGCTCGACGACATCCCGGAAGTCGGGCGCCTGCTGTGGTCGCTCGAGGGCTCGCTCGACGGCCTCGATGCCGCGGCGCTCGGTCGCGTCGTCGACGGGCTGGAAGATGCACGTGGCCTGGCGGACCCCGCACTGATGTTCGAAGCGGTCGCGGCGGATCTGAAGACGCTGCTGGCCCATGGACTCGAAGCGGATATCGACGAGTTCGAACTCGGCCTGCCGGAGGGCACTTTCGAAGCCGATCTCGAACTCGCGGTCGCGGAGACGAACCGGGATGAATTCGTCTGGACCGGCCTGTTGCTGTCGACCGAGGCTACCGCGAACATCACGATACCGGGACCGTTGTTCGAACAACTCGTGAGCCGCAACCCTGACGCCCGCTCGCTCGTCGCAATGGGCTACCTGGTACCTAGCGGCAACGGCTACGAACTCAAGGCCGAGTACGCGCAGGGCCTGTTGACCGTCAACGGCGCCCCGGTACCAATCCCGATCCCCTCGATGTGACGAATTAAGGTGCGATTCCAATTTCGTCAGCGCGCAGGCAGGCGACGAGCCGGTCGCCGGCTCCTTCCAGTGCCGGCACGGATTGCGCGCAGCGTTCCTGCGCATGCGGACAGCGCGGGTGAAACGCGCAGCCCGGCGGCGGTGTGAGCGGCGAAGGCACTTCTCCACGCAGGACCGGCAGCGGCCGACCGTCGAGGGTCGGCACCGCGTCGAGGAGTGCGCGTGTGTACGGATGCGCGGGCGCCGCGAACAAATCGCGATTGGGCGCGACCTCGACGACACGCCCGAGGTACATGACCATTACCCGGTGACTGATCTGCCGCACGACCGCGAGATCGTGTGCGATGAATAGCAGCGCAAGACCGCTTTGCCGTTGCAGGTCGGCGAGCAGCTCCAGGATCCGGGCGCGCACCGTGCCGTCGAGTGCGGTGACGGCTTCGTCGCAGACGAGCACGCGGGGTTCGACGATCAGCGCACGGGCGATGGCCACCCGCTGCGCCTGCCCGCCGGAAAGTTCGTGCGCGTAGCGGTCGAGGAATTCCGGCCCGAGTCCCGCTTTGTCGAGCATGGCCGCAACTCGTTCCCGCCGTTCGTGCCGTCCCGTCGAACGGGCGACGACGAGCGGCTCGGCGACGATGTCCGCCACGGTCAGCTGCGGGTTGAGCGACGCGACCGGGTCCTGGAATACCAGCTGCAAATCGCGGCGCATGGCCTGTGCGCGATCCCGCAG
This sequence comes from uncultured Pseudomonadota bacterium, assembly GCA_963775455.1. Lineage (GTDB taxonomy): Bacteria > Pseudomonadota > Gammaproteobacteria > Steroidobacterales > Woeseiaceae > UBA1847. Next base: position 256,189 of record CAVZIU010000002.1, read on the forward strand.
ATCCGCGGGCAGCACGGTGCCTGCGAACACGACGGTGCCGGCCTGGGCCGGCACGAGGCCGAGGATCGCGCGCGCGAGGCTCGACTTGCCGGAGCCGGACTCGCCGACGATGGCAAGGGTCTCGCCGGCCGAGAGATGCAAGTCCACGCGCTTTACGGCCTGCAGGATGTCCCGTCCCGGCTCTCGATACGCCGCCGAAAGTGCACGGGTCTCGAGCAGCGCCGGCCCGACGACGGGCGCGGGTGCCACGTCGTCCGCCAGTTGCGGCGCCGCGGCGAGCAAGCGCCGCGTGTAGTCCGCCGACGGCGCCGCGAACACCCGCCCGGTAGCGCCTGCCTCGACCAGCCGGCCGCGTTCCACGAGCAACACCCGGTCGCAGTGCCCGGCGACGACGCCGAGGTCGTGCGTGATGAGCAGCAGCGCGGTTTTCTGCCGCAGTCGGCCGAGCAGGTCCAGGATCTGCGCCTGCACCGTGACGTCCAGCGCGGTCGTCGGCTCGTCCGCGATCAGCAGATCCGGCCCGGCGATCAGCGCGCCGGCCAGCAGCACGCGCTGCCGCATGCCTCCCGAAAGCTGGTGTGGGTAGGCGCGGTACTGCCGGTCCGGGTCCGGCAGGCCGACGGCCGCCAGCATCTCAAGCACCCGTCGCGTTGCCGTCTTGCCGTCGGCCAGGCCGTGACAGCGGAGGATGTGCCCGAGCTGCCGGCCGATGCGCACATACGGATTCAGAGCCTGCAATGGATCCTGGAATACCATCGCGATGCGCGTGGCGCGCAGCGCGTTCAGTTCGCGTTCCGGTTGGCCGAGAATTTCGCGACCATCGAACATGACGCTGCCGCCCGTGCTCGCCGAATGTGGCAGCAGGCCCATCAGTGCCAGCGCGGTCTGCGACTTGCCCGAGCCCGACTCTCCGACCAGTCCGACGGATTCGCCCGCGTGCACCTCGAAGTCGAGCCCGTCGACGACCGGTACGCCGCCGTAGCTGACGGTGAGCCCGTGCACGGCGAGCAGGCTCACGGTGTGTGCCTTGCGTCGATCCGGTCGCGCAGGCCGTCGCCCAGGAAATTGCAGCACAGGAGCAGAAGCGCGAGCAGGCCGCCCGGAAACAACAATAGCCAGGGTGAGCCCTCCAGATGCTGGGCGCCGTTCGCGACCAGCGTGCCGAGCGAGGTGCGGGGTTCCTGCACGCCGAGCCCCAGGAAGCTCAAGAACGATTCGACGAGAATCGCCTGCGGCACCGTCAGCGTCGCATACACGACGACGATGCCGGCGAGATTCGGCACGACATGCCGGATGACGATGGCGAACGGCGGCGTGCCGATGAGCCGGGCGGCCTGCACGAACTCGCGCTCCTTCAGCGACAGTGTCTGGCCGCGCACGATGCGCGCCATGTCGAGCCAGTTGATCGCGCCGATGGCGACGAAGACGAGCAGGAAATTGCGCTCGAAGACGACCATCAGCAGGATCACGAAGAAGATGAACGGCATCGCGTACAGCGTGTCGACGAACCGCATCATCACCGCGTCGACGCGGCCGCCTGCGTAACCCGCGATTGCGCCGTAAAGAACGCCGATGACGACGCTGACGATGCTCGCGACGACGGCCACGACCAGCGTCACCTGCGTACCCTGCATCGTGCGCACGAGCTGGTCGCGGCCGAGGTCGTCCGCGCCGAACCAGTGCATGCCGGCCAGCGACGGCGACTCGAGGATGCGCGCGAAGTCCGTGCGCTCGCCGTCGTTCGGGCTCAGCGCCGGTAAGACGAATGCACAGACGGCGATGACGGCGAGCAGCACGAGGCTGTTCCGCAGGGTCGCGGCACCCAAGCTGCGTACGCCTGCCGCCGCGGCCGTCACCGGCTGCGGACCCGCGGGTCGATCACAGCGTAGAGTACGTCGACGATGAGATTCAGCAGGATGACGAGTACCGCGTAGACGATCACGATGCCGAGCACCAGCGTGTAGTCACGGTTCAGCGCGCCATTGACGAAGAAACGCCCGAGCCCGGGAATGCCGAAAATCTCCTCGATCACGACCGAACCGGTGAGCACGCCCGCGATCGCCGGCCCGAGATAGGACAACACCGGGAGCAACGCGGGCTTCAGCGCATGGTGGCGCAGAACGGACGCGGTGCCGAGGCCTTGCGCGCGCGCGGCGCGCACGAATGCGCTCGACAACACGTCGAGCAGGCCCGCCCTGGTCAGGCGTGCGATGAAGGCGATCTGCGGCAGGGCGAGCGCGATGACCGGCAGTACGAAGCGCGCGGCGCCCTCCGTGCCGCTGAATCCGGCCGGGAGCCAGTCGAGCTGCACGGCGAACACGAGGATCAGTACCGGCGCCACGACGAACACCGGCACCGATATGCCCGAGAGCGACAAACCGGTCACCAGCCGGTCGATCCAGGTGTCACGCCGGATCGCCGCGAGGGCGCCGGCAGCGATCCCGACGATGCCCGCGACGAGGAGCGACAGCGCGCCGAGCCGCAGCGAATACGGCAACGAGGTCGCGATCAGTTCATTGACCGTGTGTTCGCGAAAACGATACGAGGGACCGAGGTCGCCGTGCAGCAGCTTGCCGAGATAGCTGAAGAACTGCTGTGGCAGCGGATCGTCGAGGTCATAGGCCGCGCGGATGTTGCGCTCGACTTCGGGAGGCAGCGCCCGCTCGTCGTCGAACGGGCCGCCGGGCGCCAGCCGGACCAGCAGGAACGCCAGCGCCACGACCAGGAGCAGCGTGGGTATCGCACCCAGCAGTCTGCGCAGCACGTAGCGCAAGAGGCTCATGCCGTCTTCTTGAGATTCCGCTTCTTCAGATGTATGAGAATGAGCGATACGGCGGACGGCGTCATGCCCTCGAGGCGGGACGCCAGCCCCAGGGTCGCGGGCCGCGCCGCGGCCAGACGCTGGCGCGCCTCGTTGGAAAGTCCGTGCACCTGGCCGTAATCGAGGTCGTCGGGCAACGCGAGCGATTCCTGCTTCTCGTGCTTTGCGATCTCGCGTTGCTGGCGTTCGATGTAACCCGCGTAGCGCGCACGCACCTCGAGCCCGGTGACCACCTGTTCGTGGAACTCTTCGCCATCCGGACCGGCGGCCGCGCTGCCGACGGCCGACAATGCGGTCACGTCCGCGTAGGCGAGCTCGGGTCGCCTCAGCAGATCCAGCGCGCTGGCTTCGCGCGTGAGCCCTTGTTCCAGTATCTCGCGGTCGCCGTCCGTCAGGCGTGCCGGATGCACGACGATAGCCGCCAGGCGTTCGCTCTCACTTGCGAGCGCGGTCTGCTTGCGCTCGAACTGCGCGTAACGATGATCGTCGACGAGACCGAGTTCGCGCCCGACGGGAGTGAGGCGTTCGTCGGCGTTGTCTTCCCGCAGCGTCAGCCGATACTCGGCACGGCTCGTGAACATGCGATAAGGCTCGCTCACCCCGCGCGTGACCAGGTCGTCGATGAGCACGCCGATGTATGCGTCGTGGCGCCGTGGGAACCAGCCGTCGCGGCCCGCCGCCTGCCGTGCCGCGTTGACGCCGGCGACGAGGCCCTGCGCGGCGGCTTCCTCGTAACCGGTGGTGCCGTTGATCTGGCCCGCGAAATACAAACCGCCGAGATGTCGCGTCTCGAGCGTCGGCATGAGGTCGCGCGGATCGAAATAGTCGTACTCGATCGCGTAGCCCGGCTGGGTGATGCGCGCGCCTTCGAAGCCGCGCACCGAGCGTACGAAAGCTTCCTGCACGTCGGCCGGCAGGCTCGTCGAAATACCGTTCGGATATACGAGCTCTGTGGCCAGCCCTTCCGGCTCGACGAATACCTGGTGCGAACTGCGCTCGGCGAAGCGCACGACCTTGTCCTCGATCGAGGGACAGTAGCGCGGACCCACGCCCTCGATGAGCCCGGTGTACATCGGCGAGCGGTCGAGCGCACCCCGGATGATGTCGTGCGTCGCCTCGTTCGTGTGCGTGATGTGACAGGCGACCTGCCGCGGATGTTCGGCGCGCCGGCCGAGGAACGAGAACACCGGCACGGGCGTGTCGCCGGGCTGTGCCTGCATCACCGAGTAGTCGAGCGTGCGCCCGTCGAGCCGGGGCGGCGTGCCGGTCTTCAGGCGCGCGACCCGGAACGGCAGCTCGCGCAGGCGCCGTGCCAGCCGGATCGAGGGCGGATCACCGACCCGGCCACCCGCGCTTTCCGAGCGGCCGATGAGGATGCGCCCGCCGAGGAAAGTGCCGACCGTCAGGACGATTGCGCGCGCTCGAAACCGTTCGCCGCCGTCCGTGACGATGCCCTGCACGCGTTCACCGCTGACTTCGAGGTCCTCGACCATGCTCTCGACGATTTCGAGACTGGCCTGTGCCTCGAGCATCGTGCGGATGACCTGGCGATACAGCGCCCGGTCGGCCTGCGCACGCGTCGCGCGCACCGCGGGTCCCTTGCTGGCGTTGAGCGTCCGGAACTGGATGCCGGCACGATCGACTGCCTGCGCCATCGCGCCGCCCAGCGCGTCGATCTCCCGGCACAAGTGCCCCTTGCCGATACCGCCGATCGCCGGATTGCAGCTCATTTGTCCGAGCGTTGCCCGCGACTGCGTGACGAGCAATGTGCGCGCGCCTGCCCGTGCGGCTGCCAGGGCGGCTTCCGTACCGGCGTGACCGCCGCCGACGACGATCACGTCGTGCTGGTTTGCAATAGTGCGAGGCATGGTCAGGACGTTTCGTAATCCGCTCGTAAGGGCGGCGCATTTTAACGGCCCGCTGCTTTACATGCACGGTTCCAGCGGCCAACATAACCGGCTCTCCGGCAGCCACGGACCCGCATGCCCCGACCCGGCAACTCCATTGCGACGGCCATTGCGACGGTCCTTGTCCTGTTTTTTCCGCCCGGCGCTGCCGACGCACTGGAACTTTCGAATTGCCGCATCAGTGCCGGGCCGTCCTTTCCGAGCCTGTCTGCCCGTTGCGGCATCTTCGAGCGGCCCGCCAATCCCGACGATCCCGACTCGCCGCACCTCGAACTGCGCGTCGCCATTGTTCCGGCGCTGGATCTCGAACCGCAGCCGGACCCGGTGGTACCGCTGGCCGGCGGTCCCGGCCAGGGCGCGGTCGAGTTCTACGCCGCGTGGTCGTGGGCGTTCGAGGAAATGCGGCGCGACCGCGACATCGTATTGCTCGACCAGCGTGGGACGGGCGAGTCGGCGCGGATGGACTGCCCCGTGGACGAGGAGCTCGTCGAAGGCGGGTACTCGACGGACGACACCCGACGCTACACGACCGAATGCCTGGATGCCCTGCCGTACGATCCGCGCTGGTTCACGACCAGTGTCGCGGTGCGCGACCTCGAGGCCCTGCGCCAGGCGCTCGGCTATCCGACGTTCAATCTATACGGCGTGTCCTACGGCAGCCGCGTAGCCCAGCACTTTGCACGCCGCTATCCCGATGCGACGCGCACCGTCGTCCTCGACGGCGTCGTCGCGCCGCAACTGCCGCTCGGCCCCGAGATCGCAACCGGGGCACAGGCGGCGATCGACCGAATCTTCGCCCGCTGTGCGGAAGACGAAGCCTGCAACGAGCGCTTTCCGGAGCTCGCCGTGCGTTTCGCGGCACTGCGCGAGCGGCTTGCCGAGAAACCCGTGCGAGTGAAAGTCGCCGATCCGGTTTCGGGCGAGTTCAGCACCGTAAGCTTCGGCCCCGACGAGCTGGCCGTTGCACTGCGCCTCCTCGCCTATCATGCGAATACGATGGCGATGGTGCCTTTGCTCGTCGCCGAAGCCGCGGACGAGAACTACCGGCCGCTCGTCGCGCAGTTTCAGATGACGATGGCGGACCTGTCGAAGAGCATCGCGCTAGGCATGCACAATGCCGTGATGTGTTCCGAGGACGTTCCCTGGTACGACGAATCGCTGATCGACGAGGAAGCGATCGCCGCCAGCTACATGGGGCTCGTGCAGCTCGATGCGCTCGAGGCCATCTGCTCGGTCTGGCCGCCGGGACCGGTCGACGCCGACTTTCGCGATCCCGTCGCGACCCGGACACCCTTTCTGCTGCTGTCCGGTGACAGCGATCCGATCACGCCGCCACGTTATGCCGACCTCGCCGCGATGAACCTGATGAAAGCCTGGCTCCTGACCGGGCGCGACCAGGGGCATGGCCAGCTCGGCGTCGGCTGCATGCCCCGCATCGTCGCGGACTTCGTGGCCGGTGCCAGCCTCGAGAACGTCGACACGAGTTGCCTGCAGAAGAGTTTCGCGATGCCGTTCTTTCTCGATTACGGCGGGCCGGCGCCGTGATCCGCGTGGAGGACATACACAAGTCCTTCGGCAAGGTACGGGCCGTGCAGGGCGTGAGTTTCGCGGCGCCGGACGGCCGCATCACCGGGCTCCTCGGCCCGAACGGCGCGGGCAAATCGACAACGTTGCGCATCCTCTACACGGTGCTCAGGCCGGACAGCGGCATCGCCGAGATCGACGGCCATGACGTTGTCACCGACCAGCTCGCCGCGCGCCGCCGTACCGGTGCACTGCCGCATGGCTCCGGTTTGTATCCCCATCTCACGGCGCGCGAAAACATCGTCTACTACGCGACGCTCTGCGGCCTGGACCGGCAGGCAATCGACGAGAAAGTGGACCGAATCATCGACACGCTGGACATCCGCGATTTCGCCGCCAGGAAGACCAAAGGATTTTCGCAGGGCGAGCGCACGCGTGTGGCACTTGCACGGGCACTGGTCCACGACCCGCAGAACGTGATCCTCGACGAGCCGTCCAACGGGCTCGACGTGATGGCGACACGCGCATTGCGCGACCTGATCCTGCGGCTGAAGGCAGAAGGCCGTTGCGTGTTGTTCTCGAGTCATGTGATGCAGGAAGTCGCCGCTCTTTGCGATGACATCGTCATCATCGCCGGCGGGCGTGTCACCGCCCAGGGCAGCGCCGACGAACTCCGCGAACTCACCGGTTGCGACGATCTCGAAGATGCGTTCGTGGCGGCGCTGCACCGTGAGTCCGGCGTCTGATGCACACGGTACTTACCGTCTTTTGCAAGGAAGTCCTCGACAACCTGCGCGATCGCCGCACGCTCATGTCCGCGCTGCTGATGGGTCCGCTGTTCGGCCCGCTCATCTTCGTGTTCATGATCAACCTGTCGCTCGAACGCTCGATATCCGACGTGGAGAAGACGCTGGACGTGCCGGCGCTCGGCGCCGCCCATGCGCCGAACCTCGCCGCCTACCTGGAGAGCAACAATCTCCGGCTCGTCGACTTGCCGGACTCACGCGAAGCGGCCATCGAGGCCGTCGAGCAGGGCCTGCAGGAATTCGTGCTCGTGATTCCCGAGGATTTTGGCGAGCGCCTGCGCGAGTCACTGCCCGCGCGGGTGGAAGTCATTTCCGATCGTGCGAATACGAGCGCGGAGCGCGACGCTCGTCGTGTGCGCGACGCGCTCGAGCGCTACAACTCCGAGCTCGCGACGCTCCGGCTCGCAGCGCGGGGCATCAGCCCGCTGATTGCAAGACCGCTCAACATCGACGACGTGGACGTCTCAACACCGTCCGGCCGGTCCGCGCTGCTGCTCGGCATGATGAGCTATTTCTTCATATTCGCATTGCTGCTCGGCGGCATGTACCTCGCCATCGACTCGACGGCCGGCGAACGAGAACGAGGCTCTCTCGAGCCGCTGCTTACCTTGCCGGTGACGCGCGGCCAACTGATCGTCGGCAAGATCCTGGCAACCTGCGTCTTCATGATGCTGTCCTTGGCGCTGAGCCTCGCCGCCTTCTATTTCGCACTGCCGTTCATGCCGCTGAAAGAACTCGGCATGACACCCAATTTCGGGCCCCGCGTGGTCCTGCACGCCTTCCTGCTGCTGTTACCCTTCGTGCTGCTCGGCGCGGCGTTGATGACCCTCGTCGCTTCGTTCACCAAGAGTTACCGGGAGGCACAGACCTGGCTCAGCGTGCTGATGCTCGCTCCCACGCTGCCGATCCTGGTCGTCAGCATCCTGCAGTTCAAGCCGCGCATGGAGTACATGTTCGTGCCGAGCCTGAGCCAGCACCTGCTTCTGGTCGACCTGGTGAAGAACGAGACACCGGATCCGACCAAGGTGCTGATTTCGGTGGCTAGCACGCTGGTGTTCGGCCTGCTGCTGACCTGGGCCTGCGCGCGCTTGTATCGTCGTGAAGGACTGCTCGGTTGAACGCACGCTTTGCAAAGTTCGCGGCCGTGGCGGTCGCAGTACTCCTGCTGCTCGCGGCGGTGGCGGCGCTCGTCTTCCGGAACGAGCCGGGACCGGCGACGGTGGCGCCGTCGTCTGCCACGGCGGAACTCGTTGCGCCCGCAAGCGGGAATGTGCCGCCGGAGATCCGCAGTTTCACGCTCGACAACGGGCTCACGGTCATCGTCTGGCCGGACCACGACATACCGAACGTCGTGTTCTACAACTTCGTGCGCGCGGGCGGACGCAACGAGTACCCGGGCATCACCGGACTCTCGCACTTTTTCGAGCACATGATGTTCAATGGCACGAGCACGCGCGCGCCCGGGGAATTCGACCGGCTCATGGAAGCCAGCGGCGGTGCGAACAATGCCTATACGAGCCAGGACGTCACGGTGTACATGGACTGGTTCCCGAAGAGCGCGCTGGCGACGATCTTCGAGCTCGAGGGCGACCGGCTGGCAAACCTGGCATTCGACCCCGAGGTGGTGGAAAGCGAGCGCGGCGTCGTTTACTCCGAGCGCCGCACCAGCGTCGACAACGACAACAGCGGCCGCCTGTTCGAGCAGGTACTCGCGACCGCGTACATCGCGCATCCGTACCAGTTCCCGGTGGTCGGCTGGCCGTCCGACATCGAGGCCTGGACCCTCGACGACCTCAAGGAATATTTCCGGACCTACTACGCACCTAACAATTGCACGATCGTGGTCGCGGGCGACGTCACACCGGAGGAAATCAAGGCGCTGGCCTCGAAATACCTGGGCGGCATCCCCGCGCAGCCGCCGCCCGCGCCGGTTCGGACAGTTGAGCCGCCGCAGTCCGGCATCCGCCGCGTCAGCGTCGAAGCGCCGGCGCAGACCCCACTCCTGCACCTGGCGTTCCATGCCGGTGCGTCCGCGGAACCCGGGCGACTGCCGCTCGAACTGCTGCTCGAGATCCTGGCGGGCGGCGAATCATCGCGACTGCACCGGCTGCTCGTGGAGGAGGAACAGCTCGCGATCTCGGTCGACGGCTACCTGCCCGACACTTTCGATCCCGGTTACGTCTACCTGCTGCTGACCTTGCCGCCCGGCGGCGATCCCGCCGCGCTCGAAGCGCGCGTTATCGAGCTGCTGACGGCCCTTGCCAGCGACGGCGTGAGCGACGCCGAACTCGACAAGGCCCGCAACGTCATGCAGGCGGACTTCTGGCGACGCATGGCGACCATCGACGGCAAGGCCGAGACCCTCGGCAACTACGCAGTCTTCCATGGCGGCTACGAGGGACTGTTCGGCGTGGCCGACCGCATTGACGGCGTCACGAACGAGGACTTGCGCGAGGCGGCCGCCGCAGTTTTCCGGCCGCAGAACGCGACGATCGGCGTCCTGCGACCCGGCTCCCCGGACGACGACGATGTGTCCGAAGCGGAGGCCGCGGAATGAAACGCAGCCTTGCCCGATTGGTGTTGCCGGCCCTGCTCGGCGCCTGCGGCGCGACGCACGCCCAGGGCGTTGCGCTGCCGGACGCAAAGCTGGTCGAGCTGCCGAACGGGACGGTGTTGGTGCTCGCCGAGCAGCACGAGGTACCGCTCGTGAGCTTCGAGGCGATCGTGCGCGGCGGGGCCGTCGCCGACCCGCGCGGCAAATCGGGCCTGGCCAACCTGTTCGCCGACTTGCTGACCCAGGGCGCCGGCAGTCGCGACGCGGCGGCGTTTTCCGAATCCGTGGAGTCGGTCGGCGGCTTTTTCTCGGCACGGGCCGGGCTCGAAAAGATCACGGTGTCGGGCGAATTTCTCGCCCGGGACTCGAGCCTCATGGTCGAGCTGCTCGCGGACGTCCTCAAGCGCCCTGCCCTGGATCCCGCCGAACTCGACAAGCTGCGCGAGCGCGGAATCAATTTCATCCGGGCCGCCAAGGATGCGGACCCCGACGCACTGATGCCCGTCTATGCGAACGCCTTCGTATTCGGCGAGCATCAATACGGTAACCCGGTATCCGGCGACGAGACGACGCTGTCCGGGATCACGCACGACGACGTCGTCGGTTTCTACCGGCAGCAGTTCGGCGGCGACCGGCTGATCCTTGCCGTTGCCGGCGACTTCGACGCAGACGTCTTGCAAGCCGAGTTCGCGGCGGCACTCGGCGACTGGCGTGCGGCCGCAGCACCCTTGTCCGCGGTGCCGGCACCCGCGCCGGCTGCCGGAGGCCGGGTCCTGCTGGTGGACAAACCCGGCGCCACGCAGACCTATTTCTGGATCGGCAACACCGGCGTGGCCCGCGACTATCCCGGCCGGGTCGGCCTGGACCTGGTGAATACGCTGTTCGGCGGCCGTTTCACGTCCATGCTGAACAGCGCGCTGCGCATCGAGTCGGGCCTGACCTACGGCGCTTCCTCGCAGCTCGTGCGGCCGACCCAGGCCGGCACCGTCGCGATTCGCTCCTACACGCGCACCGATGCGACGAGCGAAGCCATCGACATGACCGTGAACCTGCTAGGCCGCCTGCACGACACCGGGATCGCGCCGGACATGCTCGAGTCCGGCCGGAACTACTTGCTGGGTCAGTTTCCGACTTCGCTGGAGACCGGCGGGCAGATTGCCGCGAAATTCGCGGAACTCGAGTTCTACGGGCTCGACCGTCGCGACGTCGATGCGTATGCCGATGAACTTGCGGCGGTCACCGTCGAGGGTGTCCGCCCGGTGATCGACGCGGTGTTCCCGGCACGCGGCGACCTGGTGTACGTGCTGCTCGGCGATGCAGATGTGATCCGCGAAGAGGTCGCGAAATACGGCACCGTCACCGAGTTGCCCATCAACGCACCGTATTTCCGGGCGCCGGCGGAGTAAGGAACGCCACAGCCGCGTCCAGCCCGCGTACCCGGCACTAGTCCCAGTAATATCGGGCTGCGATGCCGTAATGGATGATGTCGTCGGAAAAACCCACGCCGCCGCCGACCGCAATGTTGCGGTTGAAGTAATACCAGGCTTCGCCGTCGATCCCGGTGCTGCTGCCGGAGTCGCCGAAATCGCTGTAGCCGATGGAGCCCGCCACCTCGACCTCCGGCAGGAGCATCATGCGCACGCCGAGCGCTGTTCCGAGCCCGTCGTCGTCGAATGCGCTCGCCACGCCGTCGGCCTCGATGTTCACGTAGGCGAGGTTGAGGTACAGGTCCAGGTTCGGCGCAAGCGGCGTATGCAGACCGCCGCCGATCCAGGTCTCGTCGTAGTCGACGTCGCGTTCCAGGCTCGACTGTTTGAAATTGGCGAACACGTGCCACATCGTCCCGACCTCGACGGACCCGTACAAGCCGAAGCCGTCGCCGTCGATGTCGTCCGCGCCGGAATCGAGCTCGGTTTGAGACCAGCTGCCCTCGATGTAGTTGTAACTCAGGCTCTGAGCCAAGAGCGGGCTGCTGACGGCCAGCAGCAGCAAGGTTGCGATCAGACGCATTTCATGTGCCTCCCGGGTGCGGATTCGTATTCTCAGTCTCTGGCAGCATGCCGCATCGGACTGTACAGGGGATGTAAGACCAACGGCTTTGAGGCCGAGTGTGACACAAGGTTCCAGGCACGGCACAGCCCGCAGGCCGTGCGGAATCAGTCGCCGGCGTAGGGCTGCGCGTCGTCTGGCATGCCGATGACGACGGGGAGGGCAACACCGGCAGGAAGGTCCGGAGCGTGACGGTCTTCGACGAAAGCGTCGTACGCGCTGGCCAGTTCCTCGACTTCCTGCTCGTGGGCCGCAACTTCGCCCGCATCCAGCACGTCACCCGCGCCGGCGATGACGCTGACGACCGGAAATCCGAGCAGGGAATCAACCGTGCCGCGGGCGATCGCCGCGCCGGCCTCGCGCAGCTGGTGGGCGGAACAACCCAGCAATCCCGCGAGCAGCGTCGCGACCACGATGTACATGCCGAGCGTTCTTCGCCGCATCCCTGGCTCCGAATTCCCCGGCAGCAAAGATAGCGTCTCTATTACGCAGCAGGCGGTGACGCAGTCGCTATTTTTTTCCGTTTGGCATAATCCGGCCGGAGCCGGATTTACTTGCCGATGCAGAACTCGCCGAAAATCCGGCCGAGGAGATCATCCGGCGTCATTTCCCCGGTGATGGTGCCCAGCGCGTCCTGAGCAAGCCTGAGTTCCTCCGCGAGCAATTCCCCCGCCCCGCCTGCATGCAGCGCCTGCCGGCCGCGTTCGAAATGCGCGCGGGCCGATTCCAGCGCCTCGACATGACGGCGCCGCGCGGTGAACGCACCCTCTCCCAGGTTCCGGTAGCCCGCCAGTGCTTTCAGCCGCTCGCGCAGTGCACCGATTCCGGCCCCGGTGTACGCCGAAATGCCGAGCATTTCCGCGGGCACATGACCGACCAGGTCGATCTTGTTGTCGACGAGGAGTACGGGCAGGTCATGCGGCAGATCCCCGGGCGGCCCGCTGTCGGGGACGCTGGCGTCGCGCACCCACAGCACGGCGTCGGCCGACCGCATCGCGACACGCGCCCGCCGGATGCCTTCCTGTTCGACGACGCCCGGGTCTTCACGCAGGCCCGCGGTGTCCACCAGCTCCACCGACAGACCGTCGATGTCGATCGTTTCCCGCAGGACGTCCCGGGTCGTTCCGGCGACTTCGGTGACGATCGCCGTGTCCTCGCCGGACAGGCGGTTCATCAGGCTCGACTTGCCGGCGTTCGGCCGGCCGGCGATCACGACCCGAAAACCGTCGCGCAGCACGCGGCCTGCCGAAGCGTTTTCGAGCAGCGTGTCAAATGCGTTCGCGCATTCCCTGATCCGCGCCGCGAGCGCCGCGTCGGCGAGGAAATCGACGTCCTCGTCCGGAAAGTCGATCGCGGCTTCGACGTGCACACGCAGCGTCGTCAGGTCGGCCAGCAGGCAATGGACGGCCTGTGAGAACTCGCCCGCGAGGGAGCGCAACGCCGCCTGCGCGGCCTGCCGGGTGCCGCTGGCAATCAGGTCGGCGATGGCTTCGGCCTGGAAAAGGTCGAACTTGTCGTTCATGAATGCCCGTTTCGAGAATTCGCCGGGCCCGGCCCTGCGCGCGCCGAACGCCACCGCGGCATCGACCAACAGCGATAGCACGACGGGACCGCCATGCGCGTGCAGCTCGAGCACGTCTTCGCCGGTGTAGGACGCGGGTCCCGGAAAGTACAGGGCGAGACCACGGTCGATCTCGGAGCCGTCCGGACCGCGGATGCGTGTGACGGTTGCGACCCGAGGCTCCGGCAGACTGCCCAGCAGGTACTTGGCCAAATGGACGGTATCCGGACCGGACAAACGAACGATGCCGACGCCACCGATGCCCGGCGGGGTCGCGACGGCAACTATCGTATCGGTGGCGAGGTTCATCGCGACAGGCGAATGGCGGTCGGAATACTAGGCGTTCTCGCCACCCTCGCCTTTCTTGCCTTTCTTCGGCTTGCCCGACTTGCGGGCCTGCGCTTCCGCATGCACGACCTTGTTGATGCGCCACTGCTGGGCGATCGACAGCAGCGTGTTCGTGACCCAGTACAGGACGAGTCCGGCGGGGAAGAACGCAAAGAACACGGTGAAGATGACCGGCATGATCTGCATCACGCGCGCCTGCACCGGATCGGCGGGCGCCGGGTTCAGCTTTTGCTGGAAAAGCATCGCCGCGCCCATGATCAGCGGCAGGATGAAATACGGGTCGCGTTCCGAAAGATCCGTGATCCACAACGCGAAGGGCGCCTGCCGCATCTCCACGGACTCGACGAGCACCCAATAGAACGCGAGAAAGAACGGCATCTGGATGAGGATCGGCAGGCAGCCGGCAGCTGGATTTACCTTCTCCCGCTTGTACAGGTCCATCATGGCCTGCGACAGTGCCTGGCGATCGTCCTTGTAGCGGTCTTGCAGTGCCTTCATGCGCGGCTGCAGTTCCCGCAGTTTCGCCATCGAACGGCCGCTCGTCTGCGTTAGCTTGTAGAACGCGAGCTTGATGAGCAGGGTGACGATGATGATCGCCCAGCCCCAGTTGCCGACGAAGCCGTGCATCCAGGACAACAACCAGAACATCGGCGCCGAAAGCGGCGTGAGCAGGCCGTAGTCCACGGACAGAGTCAGCTTCGGGTGAATCTGCTCGAGCTGGTCCTGCAGTTTCGGACCGATGTACAGCGTTCGCGCGAACACCGCCGACGCGCCGGGCGCGATGACTTCCGGCGCGCCGATGACGCTCGTGCTCAGCCGGCTGCCTTTGAGGCTCACCTGGAAGATGTTTTTCGTTTCTGCCGCCGGCACGATCGCCGTCAGGAAGTGGTGCTGGATCGACGCTGCCCAGCCGTTGTCGCTGGTAAAATTGTACGGGCCGTCGTCGAGCAGGTCGTCCCGTTCGAGCTTTTCCGCCTTGTCGCCGTCGTAGACCTGCGCCCCATCGAAGGAGTAGGTATCCGGATCGAACATCGAGCGTTCCTGCTCGAAGGACCGGCGGATGATCTGGGTGACCTGGTCACCCCGCCATTCCCGCGGACTGCCATTGTGGACGCGTTGTTCGAGGCCGATTGCATAGTCGCCACGACGGAAGACGTAGCGTTTCTCGACGGAAACGCCATCGGTGGATCGCCAGGTAAGCGGCACGATCAGCTCGTCCTGAGCATCGAGTGCATACTCGGTTGCTGCGGCCTGATACACGGCATCGGCACCGGGGGCCTGAGCAGGGTCGGCACTGTTGCGCAGCCACGAACGGATGAGTCCCAGTTCGGTGTCGGCCGTGTCCAGGAGCACGACCTTCTCGTCGGGCCGGTCTTTATGCAAGGGATACTGCAGCACCTCGACGTGCCGGATGGTCCCGCCCAAGGTATCGATGTGCAGTTCGAACACGTCGGTCCGCACGACGACGATCCGGCTCGCGACCGGCTCCGCATTGGTTTCGGCCGGCGCTACGGCCGTACCCGGTGCCGGGCTGATCGTAGGCAGCTCGTCGCCCCCGAGCTCGAGCTCCGCGGGGTCGTCGACCGGCGGGTCGGCGACTTGCGCTCCTGGAGTGGCGTCCTCACGAGGCGCCGGCTCGGAACGGTAATCGCGAAGCCAGGCCTGCCAGGTCATAAAGGCCAGGAAAGCGAACAAGCCCCAGGTAATCAGTCTCTGATTGTCCATTCCCTATCGTTTCCCGCTTTCCCCTGAGCGCGAGCAACGGCGCCAATGCCGCTCCAGGCTCTCGAACAAAGCCGGGTTCCGGGCGGCCGTGGTCGCCGGCTGGTTCAGGACCACGACATCGAACCCCGCGAGATCGGCACTGTGATGCCGGAAGGACTCCCGGATGACACGCTTGATCCTGTTTCGCTCAACGGCTTTCTTGCAATGTTTTTTCGAGATCGCGAGGCCGAGCCGCGCGTAATCGAGTTCGTTGTCACGATACAGGACCGTGAACAGCTGGTCCCGACTGCGCGTCGCCTTGTCGAACACACGCGCGAAAGAGCGAGCGTCCAGTAGCCGATTGTGCGTCGGAAACTGGTTGGCGCTCGATCGTTCCAAGTCTGCTCGGTGTTTGCCCGGGCGACGGCCGCAGGAAATTACGGCGTCAGAGTGGCCCGGCCCTTCGCACGACGGCGCTTCAGGACCAGGCGGCCGCCCTTGGTCGACATGCGGGCACGAAATCCGTGCGTGCGTGCACGCTTCAGGGTGCTGGGCTGGAACGTACGCTTCATTGGCCTGAATCCTGGTGAGCGGCGGGCACGCGAACCCGGCCGGACGAAAGGGCGGCAAGGGTACGTGGGCCACCGGTGAGTGTCAAGCGAGGCCCTTCAATATCACGGTCTTAGCGCGCTTTTTCGAGCGGCCGGGGCCGTGTGGCAGCCTCCGGCAAAGGGGTATAGACTGCCCGATCTTTCGCAGCGCCAGATCAGCACCGAACGTCAACATGGGGAACTCGTTGCCGGCCGAAACCACGCACTGGGATCGTTGCCTCCGGCTGCTTCAGGCGGAGCTTCCCGAGCAGCAGTTCAACACCTGGATCCGGCCACTTCAGGCTGTCGAGGACAGCCGGCGACTCAAACTGCTGGCGCCCAATCGCTTCGTCGTCGACTGGCTGCAGGAACACTACATCGAGCGAATCCTGGAGATCGTCGACAGCCAGACGAGCGGCGTCGAACTCGTCATCGAAATCGGCTCGCGGGACAAACCGGCGCCCGTCGCTACTGTTTCGCCGCGTGTGCCGGCACTGGATTCACGCGACGCGGCCGCGGCGCCTATTGCGTCACGGCTCAATCCGACTTTCACATTCGCCAATTTCGTCGAAGGCAAGAGCAACCAGCTGGCACGGGCGGCGGCGAGCCAGATCGGGCAGAACCCGGGAAAATCGTACAATCCGCTGTTCATCTACGGCGGTGTCGGGCTTGGCAAGACCCATCTCATGCATGCCGTGGGGAATGCGATCCTCCTACGGCAGCCGGACGCGCGGGTTGCTTACGTGCACTCCGAACGCTTCGTCGGGGATATGGTCAAGGGTTTGCAACACAACAAGATTTCGGAATTCAAGCGATCCTACCGTTCACTCGATGCTTTGCTGATCGACGACATACAGTTTTTCGCGGGCAAGGAGCGTTCGCAGGAGGAGTTCTTTCACACCTTCAACGCACTGCTCGAGGGGCAGCGACAGATCGTGCTCACCTGCGACCGGTATCCCAAGGAGGTCTCGGGGCTGGAGGAGCGCCTGAAGTCTCGCTTCGGCTGGGGTCTGACGGTGGCCATCGAGCCGCCTGAACTCGAGACGTCGGTCGCGATCCTGATGAGCAAGGCTGCCATCGAGCACGTGGTGTTGCCTGAGGAAGTGGCGTTTTTCATCGCCAAGCGGATTCGTTCCAACGTCCGGGAACTGGAAGGTGCGCTGCGGCGCGTGATGGCCAACGCCCGCTTCACCGGCCGTCCGATCAACCTCGATTTTGCGAAGGAAGCTTTACGAGACCTGCTGGCATTGCAGGATCGTCTCGTCTCGATCGAAAACATACAGAAAACAGTCGCGGACTATTTCAAGATCCGGGTGGCGGACCTCCTCTCGAAGAAACGTACTCGCTCGATCGCGAGGCCGCGGCAGATTGCGATGGCCCTGGCTAAGGAACTCACGAACCACAGTCTGCCCGAAATCGGAGATGCCTTCGGCGGCCGGGATCACACGACGGTGCTGCATGGGTGCCGCCGCGTCGACCTGCTGAGGGAAACCGAGAAGCGAATCGACGATGATTATTTGAATTTGTTGAGAACCCTGACAGGATAATGTGGACAAGCGGTGCATAAGTTCCGGGCGTATATTAATCCACAGCGTATGCACAGGTCGCCGGCGGGATAGCAGCGCTTTTGCGCCGGGATTAACTTATGGCAAGTTACTGTTTTTTATTGCAAAAAATGGCTTATCCACAGGGCTCGGTCGGGCTAATAAATACAATAACAGATTAAATTCCAAATCTTATTAACAGGTGTAGCGTATGAAACTGAGCGCCCGGCGGGACGTGCTCCTCAAGCCCCTGCAAGCCGTGATGGGGGTCGTTGAGCGGCGCCAGACGATGCCGATCCTTTCCAACGTACTATTCGTGGCGCGTAGCGGGGAGCTCACAGTGACGGCTACCGATCTCGAAGTCGAACTCGTTTCGCGGACGGAAGTCGACGTCAGTGCCGGCGGCGAAATCACGGTAGCCGGGCGCAAACTCCTGGATATCTGCAAAGCATTGCCGGACGACGCGATCGTCCAGATCAGCGTCAGCGGCGAGAAGATGAGCGTGCGCTCGGGCCGCAGCAAGTTCTCCCTGGCGACATTGCCCGCGGCGGAGTTTCCGACGGTCGAGGACATCAAGGCGAGCCAGACGATCACCGTAGCGAAAAGCGTGTTGGCCGAACTAATCGGTAAAACGCACTTTTCGATGGCCCAACAGGACGTGCGTTATTACCTCAACGGCATGTTGCTGGAGGCCGGGGGCACGCATCTTCGCGCCGTAGCAACCGACGGCCACCGCCTGGCGTTGTGCCAGGCTTCGTTGAGTGGATCCAGGCTCAAGGAACAGCAAGTGATCATTCCGCGCAAAGGCGTGCTGGAACTGCAGCGGCTGCTGGCTGGCGACGGAAGCGTGGACCTGCAACTCGGTGAGAATCACGTTCGCGTACAGATCGACGGAATTCGCTTTACTTCGAAGCTGATTGACGGCCGATTTCCGGAATACGAGCGCGTGATTCCCAAGGATACCGAAAATGAACTCAAGGCTGACAAGGCTCTGTTGAGGAGCGCTTTGCAGCGGACGGCGATCCTCTCCAATGAGAAATATCGCGGCATCCGCCTCATTATTCGGGACAGCGGCGTGGTCCTTCAGGCGCACAATCCGGAGCAGGAAGAAGCTGAAGAGGAAGTCGAGGTCGAGTACCGCGGTGACGACATCGAAATTGGCTTCAACGTGAATTACCTGCTCGACGCGATCGGCGCGGTAGACGGCGACGCAGTCAGCCTGTCCGTGACAGACAGCAATTCGAGCTGCCTAATCCGGGAACCGGGCAACGACAACCAGACATTCGTCGTAATGCCCATGCGCCTCTAGACCAGAGGTGCCCCAGGACGCCCCGTGCCGATCCGGTCATTTCGGGCGGAAAATTTTCGCTGCCTCGAACACGTCACGTTCGATGCGAGTCCCGCCTATAACCTTATTTACGGCGCCAATGCATCCGGCAAGACCAGCCTCCTGGAAGCGGTGGCTTACCTCGGTCGCGGCAAGTCTTTTCGAGGTTCACCGCCGGGGCAGCTGATTCGGCATGGGGCCCACGAGTTCGTGTTGTTCGGGACGGTGGCTCAGGGTGACCGCGTAAGCCGGATTGGCGTTCGCAACAGCCGTAAAGGACTTGAAGTTCGCGTGGACGGGGACTCGGCTGTCGGCGCAGCCGGCCTTGCGACCGCATTGCCACTGCAGGTCATAGACCCGGACGTCCATGACCTGGTGGGAGGTGGCCCGGAGTTTCGGCGGCGTTATCTCGACTGGATCGCGTTTCACGTGGAACACGAATTCCTCGGCAACTGGCGCCGGTTTCGGCGCGCGCTGCGCCAGCGCAACGCGGCGCTGAAAGCCGGCCACGGGGTGGACGCCTGGACGACCGAATTCGCGGCCGTGGGCGAACGCATCGATGTCATCCGGCGCGAGGTGCTCGCTCGCTGCACGGAAATACTGACCGCGGTGAGCCGTGAATTGCTCGGTCAGGCCGTGGGTTTCGAGTACCGGCAGGGCTGGGCAGGCGACAAGTCACTTGCCGAGGCACTTGATGAAGGGTTTGAACGCGATCATCAGACCGGGAGCACCCAGGTTGGGCCGCACCGGGCTGACGTGGCCCTGATGTACGACGAGCGCCAGGCCCGGCGCCTGGTGTCCCGCGGCCAGCAAAAACTGCTGGCGTGCGCCATGGTGCTCGCGGCAACCGCGGTAGTGCAGTCCTGTACCGGTCGGCAGATGCTGCTTTTGCTCGACGACCCCGCCGCAGAACTCGATCGGCAGTCACTGGGGCGCCTCCTCAATGCCGTCTTCAGCCTGAATTGCCAGGTGATTGCGACGGCGTTGGATCCGCGGAGCCTGACTTTTCCCGAACAACCGTCTGTGTTTCACGTGGAACATGGACGGCTGAGTTCGGCCGTCGCCGACTGAGCGCTGCAGCGGCGACGCTTCAACCGCAGTCGTTTCGGCCGTCATTCGAAGCGCTCTTGCCTACCTAAGCGGTATTCGGCTCCCTCTCAAGGGCACCGTTTTGATACAATGCGCCGGCTCACAGCCAAGGTGACGGAATGACGGATAAGAACGAGTATACTTCCAGCAATATCAAGGTCTTAAAGGGCCTGGAGGCAGTTCGCAAGCGCCCGGGAATGTACATCGGCGATACCGATGACGGCACCGGTCTGCACCACATGGTCTTCGAGGTGGTGGACAACTCGATCGATGAGGCGCTCGCCGGGTACTGCGACCAGATCGACGTCACCATACATGCGGATGAATCCGTCACCATCACCGACGACGGACGTGGCATTCCGGTCGACCTGCACCCGGAGGAAGGCCGGTCGGCGGCCGAGGTCATCATGACCGTGCTGCACGCCGGCGGTAAGTTCGACGACAACTCCTACAAGGTTTCCGGCGGCCTGCACGGTGTCGGCGTGTCGGTGGTCAACGCCCTTTCCGAGCATCTCGTGCTCACTGTCTACCGCGACGGCTGCATCTGGCAGCAGGAGTATGTGCACGGCGAGCCCCAGGCGCCTCTCGCGGCAGTCGGAGAGACCGAACGCACCGGTACGACGGTTCGCTTCAAGCCGAGTTCCAGGACCTTTACAAACATCGAGTTCAACTATGACATCCTGGCCAAGCGGCTGCGGGAGCTGTCGTTTCTCAATTCAGGGGTCAAGATCCGGCTCGTCGATGAACGGGACGAGCAAGAAGACCTGTTCGCTTACGAAGGCGGAATCCAGGCCTTCGTACGGCACCTGAACCGGAACAAGACACCGGTGCACGAATCCGTTTTGCACTTTTCCACGATTCAAGACAGCGTGGGTGTCGAAGCTGCACTTCAGTGGAACGATGGTTACCAGGAGAACATGTTCTGTTACACGAATAACATCCCGCAGCGTGACGGCGGCACACACCTGGCGGGCTTCCGCAGCGCGCTGACCCGCACTTTGAACGGCTACATTGAGAAAGAGATGACCGGTCGCAAGGATCGATTCCTGCCAACCGGCGACGATGCCCGGGAAGGGCTGACGGCCGTGTTGTCGGTGAAAGTGGCAGATCCGAAATTCTCGTCGCAGACGAAAGACAAATTAGTTTCTTCTGAAATTAAGTCTGTCGTCGAGAGCGCCATGTCGACGCGCCTCGAGGAATTCCTGCTCGAGCACCCGGTGGAAGCAAAGGCAATCGTTTCCAAGATCATCGATGCGGCGCGGGCACGGGAAGCGGCGCGCAAGGCGCGCGAAATGACGCGCCGCAAAGGTGCCCTGGACATCGCGGGCCTGCCCGGCAAGCTTGCCGATTGCCAGGAGAAGGATCCGGCGCTGTCGGAATTGTTCCTCGTCGAAGGCGACTCCGCCGGCGGCTCGGCAAAACAGGGCCGAGACCGGCGTACCCAGGCCATCCTGCCGCTCAAGGGCAAAATCCTGAACGTCGAGAAAGCGCGCTTCGACAAGATGTTGTCGTCGGCGGAAGTCGGCACGCTCATCACCGCGCTCGGCTGCGGAATCGGCAGGGACGATTTCGACCCCGACAAGTTGCGCTACCACCGCATCATCATCATGACCGACGCGGACGTCGACGGTTCGCATATCCGCACCTTGCTCCTGACCTTCTTCTTCCGCCAGATGCCGGCACTCATCGAACGCGGCCACATCTACATTGCACAGCCGCCGCTCTACAAGATCAAGCGAGGCAAGCAGGAGGTCTACGTCAAGGACGATGCGGAACTCAACCGATACCTGCTGACGTCGGCCCTCGACGATGCCGCGTTGCACGTGCACGGGACTGCGCCGGCCCTGTCGGGCCCAGCGCTGGAGTCGCTGGCTTCCGAGTACCAGGCGGTGGAGAACATCATCAAGCGACTTGCGCGCCGTTACGATGACGTGGTCTTGCGTGCCATCGCGACCTTGCCGGCGCTGACACATGAACAGGCCGACGATCTCAACGTCCTGGAAGATTGGTCGCGCCGGCTGTCCGATGCGCTGCCGAAAGGTGGTGGCGGCAGACTGGCCAACGGCGATGCCGGCACCTACACGGCAGCCCTCGATCGCGGCCGCAAGGGCGGCGAGGGCGTCCGCATCGGCGTCACTCGCATCCAGCACGGTCTCGGAACGACGCGCTACATTCCCCGTGAGTTCTTCGATACGAACGAGTATCACCACATCATGTCGTTTGCGGCAAAACTCGACGGACTGATCGACGAAGGCGCATTCGTGCGGCGCGGCGACAAGCAGGAGGCGATCGACAGCTTCGCAGCGGTCATCCGCTGGCTGATGGACGAAGCGCGGCGCGGACAATCGATCCAGCGCTACAAAGGTCTCGGCGAGATGAATCCGGGCCAGCTCTGGGATACGACCGTGAACCCGGATACACGCCGTTTGATGCAGGTGAAGATAGAGGATGGCGTGAAAGCCGATGAGATATTCACGACCCTCATGGGCGACCAGGTCGAACCGCGACGTGAGTTCATCGAGCGCAATGCACTGACCGTGTCCAACCTGGACGTTTAATGACCGAACGCCGCAGGCTCGTCCATACGGCCTTCCTGTTCCTGCTGCCGGTAATCGTTGCGGCCTTCGGCTTGTCCATGTGGACGGCCGTGCTGACCGTGCTGCTGATGCTGCTGTGGCGATGGGCGATCACGATGTCCGAATTCATCGCTCCGGAAAAGCACCCGCCACTGGTCCTCGACAGCATTTCCGCAAGCCACTTCGTAGAGAAAGTACGCTGGAACATGGACCGGGCAGGCATCGAGTACGTCGAGCGGCCGGCGGGCGGCACCCTCGGCGCCTACTTCCTGGGTCGTACGGTGCCGCGACTTTGGATTCGCACCGGTGCCGTGCGCTCCCAAATAGGGAATTCGGCCGAGATCCTGCGCTATCTCTGGGGGGCTCATGTCGCGACTCTGGGCGCGTCGGTCTCGCATCTCGAGCCGACTCCGGAACGGCTGGCGCTCGAACAGCGGCTGGACCGCTACGGTGTGAATCTGCAGGTCTGGGTCTACCATCACCTGCTGGAAGATCGGGAACTGACGCTGCATGCCTGGGGGACGGACAACCCGGCGGTGCCCCTGTGGCAGCGTCTGCTGCTCCGGCCGCTGTACCCGGTCCTGGCGACTCTTATCCGCCGCTCGTTCCGGATCACGGCGTCGAACTACGACAAAGCCTGCCGTCATATCGAGGCGCTGCTGGCCGAGATGGATGCGACCCTCTCCGACGGCCGCGCATCTATACTGGGCGGTGACCGGCCGAACTACACGGATTTCCAGTTCGCAGCCATGAGCGGCCTTTGGCTGCAGCCTCGCAACTACGGCGGAGGGCAGGCGGACAAAGTTCGAATCGAGCGGAGCCAGGCCACCAACCCGATGCGTGCGGATATCGAACGCTGGACGGAGAACTATCCGAAAGCGGTGGCCTGGGTTCAGGCCTTGTACGCGGAGGAACGACCATGCAATCGACCGACAAACGCCTGAGCGCCGGGCTGGTCGCGGCGTTCGCGCTGAGCGGCTGCGGGTTTAACCCGCTGGAGCCGGAGGAAGGGGAAGCAGTGGTGGACTATATCTATGCCAACGAACTCACAGAGGTGGACCAGGTTCGCTACTTCCAGCAGTTCACCTACACCTACGTCAACGATCAGTATGTGACGATTCCCACCTATGCCGGCGACTACCTGATCGAATTTGCAAATCAGTGTCCGGAACTACGGCAGACCCGTTTTACACCGGGTATGGCCGACATCAAGGATGACAATCGCACGCTGCGCGCCCGGTTCGACACCATTCGCGGTTGCCGGATCGGAAAGATCTACGAAATTACCGAAGCGCAGCGGGAGGAACTGTCGGAACTCGGCGATGCGCCTGGTGACGACACCTATTTTCCCGAAGACGATGAGTCCTGAAGCAATCGGAACCGGCGCCTTCGACCGCGGTCAATGAACCGCAACGCGCTGCGAGTGCTGCGCATGACCAGAGAGGACAAGCTGTGAAGTACCAGACAATGTTTGTTGCGGCCGTATGCCTGGTCGCGGCCTGTGCCCGGCAGGAAGGCGACAGCGCCGATACGGGAGCTGCTGCCGACGCGACAGGCGTCGCCGAGCAGCCGCTCGCTTCCGGCATTGCGCTCGAGTACATGGACAAGAGCGTCGATCCCGGCGATGACTTTTTCATGTACATGAACGGCGCATGGATCGATCAGACCAAGATACCGGCCGACAAGGCGAGCTACGGCGGCTTCGTCATCCTGAACGATGAGGCCCAGGAGCACGTCAAGGCGATCATCGAGGAGTCGGCGAGCGGCGATTTTCCGAAGGGCAGTGACGAGCAGAAAGTCGGAGACTTGTACCAGTCTTACATGGACTGGGACTCGCGCAACGCCACGGGCCTGAAGCCGCTCGACGCCGAACTCGAGCGTATCGGAGCGATCGCGGATCATGACGACCTGGCCGTGTACTTCGCCGGCGCCGTCAAGCGCGGCCTCGATGCACCCATCGGACTGGATCAGTTCGCCGATCTCAAGCGCCCGACGCACTATGGAATCTATGCGTTCCAGAGCGGCCTGGGCCTGCCCGACCGGGAATTTTACTTCAACACCGACAAGAAGTCGGTCGAGATCCGCGAAAAGTACGTCGCACACATCGCGAAGATGTTCGAACTCGCCGGGCTGCCGAATGGCAGCGACGCGGCAGCGACGATCATGAAACTGGAGACACGCCTGGCCGACGAGAACATGAAGAAGGAGGACACCCGTAACTGGGCGGCGAACTACAACAAGGTGCCGTTCGAAGAACTGTCCGAGCTGATGCCGAATTTCAACTGGGACGGCTGGCTCGAGGAAGCGGAGATCGACACTGACCTCAACCAGGGCCTGATCGTCGTGACGACCGACTACATCAAGGGACTCGATGGCATCGTCCGGGATACGGACATCGACACCTGGAAAACCTACTGCACCTGGGTCGTGCTCAACACCCGCTCCCAGATGCTGAACGAAGCGCTCGACCAACAGAACTTCGCATTCTACGGCACCGTATTGTCCGGCACGGAGGAACAACAGCCGATGTGGCGGCGCGGCGTGAACACGGTCAACGGCACGCTGGGCGAAGTCGTCGGACGGGTCTACGTCGACAAGTACTTTCCTCCTGAGGCCAAGGAGCGAATGGACGAGCTCGTCGGAAACCTGATCAAGGCCTACGAGGTCAGCATCCGGGATCTCGAATGGATGACGGACGAGACGAAGGCTCAGGCCCTCGACAAGCTATCCAAATTCAAGCCGAAAATCGGGTATCCGGACGTCTGGCGCGAATACGATTTCGACGTCGAGGCGGACAACCTGTACGGCAATCTCGAACGGGCCATCCAGGCGGAGTACAAGCGAGAAGCCGATCGGCAGGGCGGCGAGGTCGATCGCAACGAATGGGGAATGACGCCACAGACCGTGAACGCCTATTACAGCCCGCCGATGAACGAGATCGTCTTTCCGGCCGCGATCCTGCAGCCGCCGTTCTTCAACCTGGAAGCCGACGACGCGGTCAACTACGGGGCCATCGGTGCCGTGATCGGCCACGAGATCGGCCACGGCTTCGACGATTCGGGGAGCACCTTCGACGGTGATGGCGTGCTCCGGAACTGGTGGACCGACGAGGATCGCGAGGAGTTCGAGCGGCGCACGGCGAAGCTCGTGGAGCAGTACAACGGGTTTCAGCCTTTCGACGATCTCAACGTGAACGGCGAATACACGCTAGGCGAAAACATCGGCGACCTGGGTGGCGTCAGCATCGGCCTGCTGGCTTACAGGATGTCACTGAACGGCGAAGAGCCACCGGTCATCGACGGCTTCACCGGCGTGCAGCGCGTGTTCCTGGGTTACGCGCAGGTCTGGCGCAACAAGTACCGGGACGAGGCGCTCCGCAACCTGATCCAGACCAACCCGCAT
The DNA here is from genome assembly GCA_963775455.1 of uncultured Pseudomonadota bacterium. GTDB lineage: Bacteria > Pseudomonadota > Gammaproteobacteria > Steroidobacterales > Woeseiaceae > UBA1847. The sequence goes on from CAVZIU010000002.1 coordinate 281,991, forward strand.
GCACCGTCGATGTATCGCGCGAACGGCGCCGTGCGCAACGTGCCGGAGTGGTACGAGGCGTTCAACGTAACGCCGGACGACGACCTGTACCTGCCGCCGGAAGACCGGGTAAAGATCTGGTAGAGCTGGAATTCTCGCAATCCGGAAGGGCGCTCCTGGAGCGCCCTTTTTTTTGGTGCCCCGGTTGGAGCGCCTCATGGGCGCGACACCGTTGCCAGGACACGACCAGAGCGTATGCCTGGTCGCGAAGGGCCAAAGTACGAACACGACAACCACCGACCAACTGACAAGCATATAGGCTCGGCGCCGTTGAGATATTTGATCTTGCGAAGCAGTTTTTACGGCTCGCGCGCGAACATCACGCCGAAGAAATCCCCTTCGTTCCACGTCGGTTTCGCCTCCGTCTCGGCAACTTCGTAACCGATACGGACGTTGGCGCGCGCGAATCGCACCGCCGAGTCCCAGTCGACAGGCAGGGAAAGATCGTCCGACGGCCGGTGGTAGTGGTTCAGCCGGAAATCCTTTTCGTACTCGGCACCATCGATATCCGGATTCGTCGAGCCGAAACCCGGTACCAGGAATATCGCAGGCACGCCCTGTCGCACGAAGGAATACTGGTCACTGCGAATGAAGATGACCTCTTGCGGCATCGGGTCCGGAGTCACAGTGAAGCCTTCGGCTTCCGCGGCACGTTCGACGGGCCCGGCCAGCGACGAGTGCTCGGCACCGAATGCGATGATGTCGGCCACGGGGAACGTGAACACCGGCATGTCGAGATTGATGTTCGCAACGACCGACTCGATGGGCACGGTCGGGTAGTGGGCGTAATAGTCTGAGCCGAGCAGGCCCTTCTCCTCCCCCGTCACGGCCAGGAACATCACGGAACGACGCGGTGGATCGGCGGCGAAGACACGCGCGGTCTCCAGGAGCAGTGCGATGCCCATCGCGTTATCGTAAGCGCCGTTGTAGATTTCGTCGCCGTCCACGGCGACGCCGCGCCCCAGCCCGTCGAGGTGACCCGTGTACACGATGTACTCGTTGGCGAGCACCGGGTCCGTCCCGCGCACGACGCCGATTACATTCGGACTGGTGATCGCATCATGGCTCGTCCGGCTGCCGAGCGTGACTTCGAAGCCGAGCGGGACGGAGGAGACCTTCGATGCTTCCGTTGTCTCGATCGCTTCTTTGAAGCTGATGGGCGTGCCGGCAAAGAAGGCCTCCGAGGCCGCCGCGCTGATCAGCACCTTGCCCAGGATCTCCGGGTGGTAGCCGTCCGCCTGGCCGCCTGCGGACAGCCAGGTCATGCCCGGCTTCGTACCCGCGGAGGCCTCGATCCGCTCCCAGGGATAATTTTCCTGCGAACGCCGCGATCGCAGCAGAATGGCACCAACCACGCCACGTCGGACGGCCTCCCGGTATTTGGTGTCCGACGACGAAAAGTACGCACGCTCATTGTGCGACAGGGTCGACGGCGCGCCGTCGAAAATCGCGATGATCTTGCCGTCGACGTCCACACCGTCGTAGTCGGAATAGCCGAATTCTGGCGCGTGCACGCCGAAGCCTGCGAAAACGACCTCCGCGGTCACCGACGTTTCCTCACGCACGATGTCGCCGTAAGCCGCAAACTCCTTGCGGTAGGTAAACGCCCGGTCGCCACCGTCACGGTGCGCGACGAACTGCACGCTTTCGTTGTCGATCTGGTAGGTCTGTAGCGGCACTTGCTGGTACCAGCCATCGTCGCCGCCGGGTTCGAGCCCCAGCGCATCGAATTGCCCGGCGACATAAGCGGCGGCGGCATCGTATCCCGGCGTACCGGTGAGCCGTCCCTCCCGGGCATCGTCGGCGAGGAATTCGTAGTGCAACTTCAACGCGTCCGCAGCAACTGCCTCAAGCGCGGTTTGGAGGGCGGATTTTTCCGCCGGCGGTTCGGTCTTTGGGCCGCAGCCTGCGAGGATTGCGGCGGCGATCAGGAGTGCGATTCTGAAGTTGCTCGTCATTTCGGTTCCGATTGTGCTTGTTGATAAGCGGTGCTGATGCCGTGCATCCGGGATTCGATCCAGTCCTGGACGACGACGTTGGTGTCACGCGGATCGCGGCCGGATGCGTCCACTACGGGCCCAATGACGAAGCGTACAGTGCCCGGTCGCTTGATGAACGATCGCCGCTGCCACAGGTCGCCGGCATTGTGCGCGACCGGCACGATCGGGACACGCGCTTCACGTGCGAGCGCGGCGCCGCTGATGCCGTACTTGCAGGTCTGGCCTGGCGCCATTCGGGTCCCCTCCGGGAAGATCGTCACCCAGATGCCATGCCGCAGCCTGTCGCTGCCCTGGCTGATGACCTGTTTCACCGCGCTGCCCCTGCCCCTCCGGTCGATCGCGATGGGCTTCAGTGCGAGCCCGATGGCCCAGCCGAAGAACGGCGCCCAAAGCAGCTCCCGCTTCACTACCCACGTCGTCTGCGGGAACCAGGTTACCTGCCAGAGCGCCTCGAGCGTCGAGGTATGCTTGATCATGACAACGGAGGGCCTGTCCGGCACGTTTTCGCCGCCTTCGACGACGGTTTCGATACCGCAGAAAAAATGCGCCGCCCACAGGGCCAGCCGGCACCAGGTCACACACAGGAACCAGCGGAATCTGTAGGGCGCCCAGAAGGACAGCAGCAGGACGATTGCGAACAGGATGACCGAACCGAAGCCGAAGATGTTGTACGAGAGCGAGCGGATGGCGAGCACGGCCTCAGGTCCCGCGAATCAATGCGTCCGCCGCCGCCGCCAGATCGTCGTAAACCTCGATGGTCTGCCAATCCTCGGGCAGCCGGGTTTCCGTCTGGGCTCCGTTTCCGCTACGCACGAGTATCGGCCGGGCGCCGACGACCAGTGCGGCCTCGAGGTCGCGCAACGAATCACCGACGACGGGTACGCCGGTGAGTTCGACCCTGTAATGCCGCGCCAGCTGTTGCAGGAGGCCCGGACGCGGTTTGCGGCAATTGCAGCCGTCGTCCGGCCCGTGCGGACAGTAGACGATCGAGTCGACGGTACCGCCTGCTTCGGCCACGAGCATGTGCAGCTTGGCATGGATCGCGTCGAGCGCGGGCGTGTCGAACAATCCGCGGGCGAGCCCGGACTGGTTCGAGGCGACGGCGATCGTGTAGCCAGCGCGCGACAGCCGACCGATGGCCTCGATACTGCCGGGCAAGGGCTGCCATTCATCGGCGGACTTGACGAAGTCGCGTGACTCGCGATTGATCACGCCGTCGCGATCCAGGACGATCAGATCGACAGTGCCCTGCACGACCAAGGCCTAGTCGATCGCGAGGCGCGAGATGTCGGCAACGCGCAGGAACAAGGCCCGGACATCGCCCAGCAGGGCCAGCCGGTTCGCCCGCAAGCGCTTGTCTTCCGACATGACCAGGACGTCATCGAAGAAGGAATCGATCGGCCGTTTGAGCCGCGCGAGCCGCCGCAGAGCCCGGGTGTAGTCGCGCTCGTCCAGCAGCGGCGCGACTTCCGCGGCGGCGCTGGCGAGCGAACGATGCAGTTCCGCCTCCGCGGCGTCCGCAAAAAGCCCGTCGTCGACGGCATCGCCGCGCCCCAGCCCGTTCTCGTCCGCCGATTTCCGGAGAATGTTGCCGATCCGCTTGTTGGCGGCGGCGAGACTTGCCGCTTCCTCGAGCGCTACGAATGCCTGCACCGCGTCGAGGCGCGCCGCGAAATCCACCAACGAAGTCGGCTGGCGTGCCAGCACGGCGTCGAAAGTTTCGGCGGCAAGACGGGCATCTCGATCGAAAAAATAGCTGCGCAGGCGTTCTGCGATGAAGGCATACACTTCCGCCACCAGGACGTCGGCATCCGTTTGCGGCACGGGCTGGGCCTCGACGGCGACGCGGATCGCTGCTTTCAGATCAATATCGATCACGCTTTCGATGAGAAGGCGAACGATGCCGAGGGCGCCGCGGCGCAACGCGAAAGGATCGCGGTTGCCGCTGGGCTTCTTGCCGAGCGCGAAAGCCCCGGCAATGGTGTCGAGCCGATCGGCGACGGCGAGTATCCGCCCTTCCGGCCCGGTCGGCAGCGCGTCTCCGGCGAAACGCGGCTGGTAATGCTCGCCGATCGCATTGGCCACGGCCTCCTCTTCTCCATCCGCGAGCGCATAGTAACGCCCCATTATTCCCTGCAATTCGGGGAATTCGCCGACCATTCCGGTTACGAGGTCGCATTTTGATAGCTCTGCGGCACGCCGGACAGGCTCCGCCGGGACGCCGGCTTCATTCGCGAGACGAACCGCGAGCGCCGCGACTCGGGCCGACTTGTCGGCGAGAGTACCAAGGCCTTGCTGAAACACGACGCCCGCGATGCGTGCCCGCCGATCCGCAAGCGAGGTACGGCGGTCGTTGTCCCAGAAGAACGCGGCGTCCGCGAGCCGCGGTCGCACCACCCGCTCGTTACCATCGCGGACCCGATCCGGCTCACGGCTTTCGAGATTCGCCACGGTGACGAAATGCGGCAACAGGCGGCCGTTGTCGTCCGCGACCGGAAAATAACGCTGATGGCCCGTCAGCGTGCAGATAACCGTTTCGCGCGGCAAAGCGAGGTAGGCTTCGTCAAAGGTCCCGACCAGCGGCACCGGCCATTCCACCAGCGCCGCAACTTCGTCGTAGAGATTCTCGCTACCGACGACCTTTCCGCCGGCCCGTGCCGCCGCCGAAGCAACACCGTTCACCACCAGGGCTCGGCGCCGTTCGAAATCGGCGATTACTCGCCCCTGTGACTCCAGAACCTCGAGATAGGCGGATGGTTTGGGAACATCGATCGTCCTGTCGGCGTGAAAGCGATGGCCGCGTGTTTGCCGCCCGCTCCTGATGCCGAGTATCTCTGCGTCGATCACCGCGTCGCCATGTAAGAGAACAATCCAGTGCACCGGGCGCACGAATTCGGTTTCTCCCGCGCCCCAGCGCATCCGTCGCGGCGCAGGCAGTCGGTCCAGGACCTTCTGCAGCAATTCGGGCAGCAACTCAGCCGTCGCGCGCCCGGCTTCACGGGCCTCGTAGCTCAGCCACTCGCCCTTGTCGCTGCGCGTGCGGCCCAGCGCCGTGACGTCTACACCGCATTTGCTTGCGAACGCCAGCGCCGGTGCTTTGGGCTTGCCGTTTTCATCGAAGGAAACGCTCAATGGCGGCCCCTTTTGTTCGACGACGCGGTCCGCCTGTGTGCCTGCCAGATTGTCGATACGCACTGCCAGCCTCCGCGGGCTGGCAAACGCGCTGACCTTGCCGTGAGTCAGCCGCGCTTCGTCAATCTCGCGCTCGAGTTCGGCGGCGAACGCGTCCATCAGGCCGCGCAAGGATTTCGGCGGCAGCTCCTCCGTGCCGATCTCGACCAGGAAGTCCGCGGCTGTCACGCGGCAGCACTCGCAGCACGCACAGACGCGACCATTGGAAAACCAAGCGCTTCGCGGCTTGCGTGGTACGCCTCGGCAATCGAACGCGCCATCGTTCTCACTCGCAGGATGAAACGCTGCCTTTCGCTTACGGAAATGGCCTGGCGGGCGTCGAGCAGGTTGAACAGATGTGAGGCCTCGAGCATGCGCTCGTAAGCCGGAAGCGCCAGGCTCGCGGCTATAAGCCTCCCGACCTCGCGCTCGCAATGGTCGAATGTCCGGAACAGGGCGTCGACATCGGCCTCCTCGAAGTTGTACTTCGACTGCTCGACTTCGTTCTGGTGGTAGACGTCACCGTAGGTGATGCGCCCCAGCGGACCATCGGTCCAGACGATGTCGAAAATGCTGTCGACCTCCTGCAGGTACATGGCGAGCCGCTCGAGACCGTAGGTGATTTCACCCGTCACCGGGCGGCACTCGAGTCCGCCGACCTGCTGGAAATAGGTGAATTGAGTGACCTCCATGCCGTTGAGCCAGACTTCCCAGCCGAGGCCCCATGCGCCGAGCGTCGGCGATTCCCAGTTGTCTTCGACGAAACGGATGTCGTGCACGAGCGGGTCGACGCCAATCGCCTTGAGCGATTCGATGTAGAGGTCCTGAATGTTGTCCGGTGATGGCTTGATGACGACCTGGTACTGGTAGTAGTGCTGCAGGCGGAACGGATTGTCGCCATATCGGCCGTCGGTGGGCCGGCGCGACGGTTGCACATACGCGGCGCTCCACGGCTCGGGCCCGATCGCCCGCAGGAACGTGGCCGGATGGAACGTACCTGCGCCCATCTCCTTGTCGTAGGGCTGCAGGATCACGCATCCCCGGGCGGACCAGTATTCCTGGAGCCGCAGGATCAGGTCCTGGAAACTGAGGCGCGCCGGCGCGAGGTCGCTCTTCATCGCCGAAAGTCTACAGGCTCGATCTGAAAAAGCCGCGGATTATAGTCGGTGCGACCCATGGCCGCGACCCGGAGGCCAAACCGACGGCCGGCCAGCCCGGGTGCAGAGACTCGCCATATGCACTATTCTTGTGCACGATTTCGCCCGCTTGCACCGCTGTGGCGCTATCGCTGGCGCCGGTATCCATGGAAGTCTATACAAATCATAAAGTTATCGCCAGCACCATTTTGGCACAGGACCTGCACTTGAAGGCTACCCAGACCCGCGTCGGGACGGGTCGCACATTCATGAACTTGTTATCGGAGGAAGCCCAATGAAGCCCGCAGAGGTACTCGCCCTCATGAAGGAAAAGGAGGTCAAGTTCGTCGACTTCCGTTTCACGGACACGAAAGGCAAAGAGCAACATGTGAGCGTGCCCGCGCGAACGGTCGACGAGGACCTGTTTGAGGACGGGAAAATGTTCGACGGCTCCTCGATTGCGGGCTGGAAGGGCATCAACGAGTCCGACATGATCCTGATGCCGGATCCGTCGACCGCCGTCATCGATCTCTTTTCCGAAGAGACGACCCTGAACCTGCGTTGCAACGTGGTCGAGCCCTCCACGATGCAGGGCTACGATCGCTGCCCGCGCTCGCTCGCTGAACGCGCCGAAGCCTATCTCAAGTCCACTGGTATCGCGGATACCGCGTACTTCGGACCGGAAAACGAATTCTTCGTGTTCGACAACGTGTCCTGGGACGACTCGATGAACGGTGCGTTCTACAAGGTGGACTCCGACGAAGGTGCCTGGAACCGGGGCCGCAGCAGCGAGGACGCGAACACCGGCCATCGCCCCACGGTAAAAGGCGGCTACTTCCCGGTGCCCCCGGTGGATTCGCTGCACGATCTCCGTGCGGCAATGTGTCTCGCCCTCGACGACATGGGCGTCGAAACGGAAGTCCATCACCACGAAGTGGCAACCGCCGGTCAGTGCGAGATCGGTGCCAAGTTCAGCACGCTGGTGAAGAAAGCCGACGAGGTGATGATCCTCAAATACGTCATCCACAACGTCGCGCATGTCTACGGCAAGACCGCGACCTTCATGCCGAAACCACTCGTCAACGACAACGGCAATGGCATGCATGTACACCAGTCCCTGGCGAAGGGCGGCAAGAATCTGTTTTCGGGCGACGAGTACGGCGGCCTGTCGCAGACTGCGCTCTACTACATCGGTGGCATTATCAAGCACGCCAAGACGCTGAACGCATTCACCAATCCGGCGACCAACAGTTACAAGCGGTTGGTGCCCGGTTTCGAGGCACCGACGATCCTGGCGTATTCGGCCCGCAATCGTTCGGCTTCGATTCGCATACCCTGGGTGTCCAGTCCGAAGGCACGACGGATCGAAGTACGCTTCCCGGACTCCATGGCGAACCCGTATCTTGCATTCGCCGCGATGTTGATGGCGGGCCTCGACGGCATCCAGAACAAGATTCATCCGGGCGACGCCATGGACAAGGATTTGTACGACCTGCCGCCAGAAGAGGAAAAGACGCTGCAGCTTGTGTCGTTCTCGCTCGAGGAGGCGCTCAACAACCTCGACAATAACCGCGACTTCCTGAAGAAGGGCGACGTGTTCACGGACGACCTGATCGACGCCTATATCGAGCTCAAAATGCAGAACGTCACGCGCCTGCGCATGACGACCCATCCGGTCGAATTCGACATGTATTACAGCCTTTGAGTCGCAAAACTGTGAACTGGGCGGCGTTTTTTGCCGCCCGGTCGCTGGCTAGGAGCCGGTCACCGTTGCTATGCTAACCCTATGGACAAGCGCACGATTTTCCTGCTTGCAGGGCTGCTTGCGGCAGGGACGCTTCTGGCCGAGGCCTATCGCTGGGTCGATAGCGATGGCGTCGTTCATTATTCCGATCGTCCGCAGCCGGGCGCCGAAACGATCGAACTGCCCGAAGCCAACACGACCAACGTGCGCCGCTACGAAGCACAGCCGGGTAAGCCCAAGCCGGCTGCCGGCGACGAGAACGACGACGACGCGGAATTCAAGCGCTACGAAAGCCTTTCGATCTCGTCCCCGGCCGCCGAAGAAACGCTATGGAACATCGAGGGCGTTCTGAGCGTATCGCTGGCGCCGAGCCCGGCCTTGCAACCGGGTCACCAGGTGCGGGTGTATTTCGATGGCCAGCCGCGGATGGTCGAGGGCACGAGTTTTCAGCTCCAGGAAGTCTGGCGCGGCGTGCACAACATCCAGGCGGAAATCCTGGATCCGACCGGCAAGCTGATGATCCGCAGCCAGCCCAACCGGTTCTACGTGCAACAGAACACGGTGGTTTTCTAGGCTCCCCTGGCGGCCGGTCCGACGGTCGCTCCTCGCAAGATGACGGCGACGCATTCGACCGCGAAGCCCGCAACATCCTGGAAAGCCTCAATTCGGGCGTCATCCTGCTGGATCGCTCGCTCCTGATCGTCGGACTCAATCCGGCGGCGGAAAACCTGCTCGGCATCAGCGAACAACGAGCCTGCGGCGAACCACTGCTGAGGCTGGTCGGCGACGATCCGGAGTTCGAGGACATTCTGGCACGTGTGGTCGGCACCGGCGACCACTATGCCAGCGAAATAACTTTGCCCAACACCGAGGTACACGCGGAGGAACGCATCATCGATTGCCGCGTTTCCCCCATCTCCGCGGGGACGGTCGCGGTGCTGGTCGAAATGACCGACGTGACTCGCCGCTCCAAGATAACCCGTGAAAACGCGTTGCTTATTCAGCATGGCGCGGGCCGACAGATGATCCGGCAGCTCGCGCACGAGATAAAGAATCCGCTCGGCGGCATTCGCGGGGCAGCCCAGTTGCTTGCGAAGCAACTCGCATCGGCCGAACTCGAGGAGTACACCGAAGTCATCATCAGCGAGACCGACCGGCTCGCCGGACTCGTCAATACGCTGCTCGGGCCTGGCGGACCGCCGCGCAAGGAGCCGCAGAACGTGCACGAGCTCCTGGAATACGTGGTGCGTATCATCAGTGCCGAAAAGCATCGGGCTCTCGCGATCCGCCGCGACTACGATCCGGGGCTGCCGGACATAAAGCTCGACCGCGACCAGATCGTCCAGGCCCTGCTCAATGTCGTCGGCAATGCAGCCATAGCGCTCGAGGGACACGGCACGATCACGCTCCGGACGCGAGCAACGACCAATTTCACCATCGGCGACACGCGGCATCGCGTCATCGCCAGCATCGACATCGAGGACGATGGCCCCGGCATTCCCCGTGACCTGCAAGACTCGATTTTCTATCCGCTGGTGACGAGCCGTCCCGACGGGACCGGTCTCGGCCTGCCGGCGGCCCAGGAACTCATCAGCCGACACGGAGGCCTCATTGAATTCGAAAGCCGCCCCGGACGAACGGTCTTTTCCATCCGCCTTCCCATCGAGCAACAGGAGATCGTCGTCCATGAGCGTCACGGAGCCTGATGTCTGGGTCGTCGACGACGACCAGTCGGTGCGATGGGTGCTGGAGAAAGCGCTTCGGCAGGCCGGCATCGGCTCGCGGAGCTTCGAACGGGCCGAACACCTGCTCGAAGCGATCGAGCACGGACGGCCGGATGTCCTGATCACCGACGTGCGCATGCCGGGCATGAGCGGGATAGCCCTGCTGGAACGCCTGCGTGACAGCTGCCCGGAGCTGCCGATCATCGTCATCACTGCGCACTCGGATCTCGAGAATGCGGTCGCGGCTTACAAGGGTGGCGCCTTCGAGTACCTGCCCAAGCCCTTCGACGTCGACGAGGCTATCGAGCTCGTTCGAAAGGCGGCACGTGCGAAGGGTATCGATCGGGACCGGAATCCGGGGCAGGACAAGCACGGCATACCGTCCCTGATCGGCCAGGCGCCGGCGATGCAGGAAGTTTTCCGGTCTATCGGCCGCCTCGCCGGCTCCAGCATGACGGTGCTTATCACCGGTGAATCGGGTACCGGCAAGGAGCTGGTAGCGAGAGCCTTGCACGAGCATAGTCCACGAGCCAACAAACCGTTTGTCGCGCTCAACACGTCGGCCATCGCATCCGAGCTGCTCGAATCGGAACTATTCGGGCACGAAAAGGGCGCATTCACCGGCGCCGACTCGCGACGTATCGGCCGCTTCGAGCAGGCAGACGGCGGCACCTTGTTCCTGGACGAAATCGGCGATATGTCTCCCGCGCTGCAAACACGCCTCCTGCGAGTACTCGCCGAGAGCGAGTTCTATCGCGTCGGCGGGCAGACGTCGATCAAGGTCGACGTGCGGGTCATTGCCGCAACCAACCAGGACCTCGCGCGCGCGGTCAAGGAAGCCCGTTTCCGCGAGGACCTCTTTCACCGGCTCAACGTAATCCGCATCAACATCCCGCCGTTGCGCCAGCGTCGCGAGGACATACCGCTGCTGTTGAAGCACTACTTCACGGAGGCGGCGAAGGAACTGAATGCGCCGGCGAAATCGATCGACAACGAGGCAATGGAGTTGCTGAGAAGCTACGACTGGCCTGGCAACGTACGCCAGGTCGTCAATGCCGCGCGGCGCCTCACCGTGACCGCCCCGGGCAACGTGATCACGTCGCAGGACATTTCGGCCGACCTCGGAGGCCAGGAGGCGAACCTGAAGGCTGTCCAGGACTGGACGCGCAGTCTCGCTGCATGGGCGGAGACCCAGCTCGGCGACAATTTCGCCCCGCTGCTTGCCACCGCACTGCCGGAGTTCGAGAAGACGCTCATCCGCACGGCCATGGCGAAAACGAACGGACACCGGCAGGAAGCCGCCAAGCTCCTGGGCTGGGGCAGGAACACACTGGCGCGCAAGATGAAGTCGCTGCGCCTCGACTAAGATACGGTGACAGTTACCCTGATTCGTGGAATTAGGGTAACTGTCACCGTATCTTGGTGTTACGCGGGAGCGAGCGTGCCAACCAGGTCCCGGACCGACGCAAAGCCGTAACGCTGCAGGTAGGCTCCGATGCCTGTGTTGATCTTCCGGCACACCAGGGGATCGTAGAACAGGGCCGTGCCGATGCCCACGGCGGATGCACCTGCGATGATGAATTCGAGTGCGTCGTCGGCATCACAGATACCGCCCTGTCCGATGATCGGGATGGCGTGAGCCTTCGCCACGTCGTAGACCTGGGCGACCTTGAGCAGCGCAATGGGCTTGATTGCCGGGCCGGACAATCCGCCCTGTCGGTTGCCGATCACAGGTTCGCGCCGTTGGATGTCGACCGCCATTCCCATCACCGTGTTAATGACGGCGAAGCCGTCCGTGCCGGCTTCTATGCAGCGCCGTGCGTTTTCGCGAATATCCGTCTGGTTGGGAGAGAGCTTGGTAATTAGGGGCTTCGAGGTTTGCGCACGACACGCGGCAACAACTCGCGCCGACATGTCCGGGTCGTTGCCGAACTGCACGCCGCCTTCCCTGACGTTGGGGCAGGAAATGTTGACCTCGATGGCGTCGATGGGGGAATCGTCGAAGCGCCGCGTTACCCGCACGTATTCCTCGATGGTCGAGCCGGATACGTTTGCGATGAATCGCGTCTCCGAGAAGTCCAGGCCGGGCAGGATGTCATCGACGACGGCATCGACACCCGGATTCTGCAGCCCGATGGCGTTCAACATGCCCATCGGTGTCTCGTAGACACGGTGCGGCGGATTGCCGAGGCGCGCCTCGCCCGTCGTGCCCTTGAGTACGACGGCGCCCACGTCCGCGTTCGAATAGCCTTCGACGCGCGTGTACTCTTCACCGAAGCCGACGCAGCCTGAAAGCAGGACGATCGGCGACGCCATCGCCAGGCCGCAGAATTCTGTGCGCAACAGGCTCTGAATGTCGGCGTCGTCGGGCGGGGTCATGGGCCCCGCGATTCTAGCAGGTCGCGGCCGAGGGCCGCTCCTACGATAATGTGCGAATGTTCACGATCGTCCTCTACGAGCCGGAGATTCCGCCGAACACCGGAAACATCATTCGCTTGTGTGCGAATACGGGCACGGCCCTGCACCTGGTCGAGCCGCTGGGGTTTGAACTTGATGATGCACGTCTGAGGCGCGCGGGGCTCGATTACCGGGAGTACGCCACGGTGCGACAGCATGCCTCGCTCGAAGCCTGCCTCGATGCACTGGGAGACGTGCGGGTATTCGCGCTGAGCACGCGCGGCATGACTCGCTACGACGAACCCGGCTACCGGCGCGGCGACACATTTCTCTTCGGGCCCGAGACGCGCGGGCTGCCGCAGGTCGTGCTGGACGCACGGCCCGCGGGCCAGCGGCTGCGCCTGCCGATGCGCTCGGGCAACCGCAGCCTCAACCTGTCGAATGCCGCCGCCGTCTTGATCTACGAAGCCTGGCGGCAGCAGGGCTTCGCCGGCGGTACTTGACCGAAAGCGTCAGGCCGGCTCGATGTTGCTGTTCATCCGGAACAGGTTCCCCGGATCGTATTGCGCCTTGATCGCCTGCAGCCGCGGATAGTTCGGGCCATAGTTCTGCGACGTCGAATCGGCGCCTTCAAAATGGATGTTGTCGTAATAACCGCCGGTGTACGGCTCCAGTTCGCTGAACCATGCGCGCGCTTCGGCAATAGCGGGTTCGTCGTCGGCCGGGTCCGTCCAGCCGCCGCCGACCATGATCATGGTTTGCGCATTGCGGTGCGGGAACGCGGTATCGAGCTCCCCCACGTCATGTACCGCGCCGCCCGCCGTGTGCGTGAAAAATGCGAGTCGTGGATCGGCGCGAAACGACTCGACGAGCTGGCTCACGAGCTCCGGTGTGATCGACTTGACCATGCCGTTCTTGATGTAAGACCGGATACCGTGTGCGAACGTTGCATCTTCCTGCGTCTGCATCACCATGTAGTCCTGAACCTTGATGCCGTCGTCCATCGGTTTGCCCGTCGCTCTGAGCGGCGCCATCTCCTTTTCGCCGATGGCAGGGTCTCCTGCGTACACCACTTCCATGGCGATGACGCTGGCGCCGTCCGGCAGCGTCATCATCACCGGTCCGACGTACAGGTTGTTCGACAGGCCTGCGTGCCATTCGCCATAGAAATCGAGCACGTCACGCGCCTGATCGATCGGCCACACGATCATCCCGGACAGAACATTGCGATCGAAGGGGTACAAGCGGTAGTCGAAACGCGTCACCACGCCGAAGTTTCCGCCACCGCCGCGCAGCGCCCAGAACAGCTCCGGTTCCTCATCGGCGCTCACGGAATGGACCTTGCCGTCGGCCGTGACGATCTCAGCGCCGATGAGATTGTCGATCGCGAGCCCGAACTTCCGGTTGAGGCGGCCGAAACCGCCGCCCAGCGTGAACCCGCCGATACCTGTGTGCGAGACGACGCCGGCGGTCGTGACCAGGCCCTGCCCGAGGGCCGCGGTATCCAGGTTATTGAGGAGCGCCCCGCCACCGGCCTTTGCGACGCGCGCTTCGCGGTCCACGTCGACCTGCGTGAGACCGGACAGGTCGATCATCATGCCGCCTTCGACCGCCGACTTGCCGGGCCAGCTGTGGCCGCCGCCCTTGATCGCGAGCAAAAGCGAATTGTCACGTGCGAATTCCACCGCCTTCACGACGTCGTCAGTACCTGACGGCTGAACGATGAGCGCAGGATGCTTGTCGTGCATGCCGTTCCAGATCTTCCGCGCGGTTTCGTACCCGGCGTCGCTGGCCAGCAGCACCTTGCCGCTGACGGCTTCGGTGAGCTCGTTGATGGCGTGCTTGCCGAGTTCGATGGCGTTGCCGTCGAGCGAAACGGCCGGGATACCCGCTTCGGCTTTCCGCTCGCAGGCAGCGAGAAACGGGTAGCTCGCGGCCATGCTGGCTGCGACGGTTGTCCTGCAGAATTGTCTCCGGTTCATGAGAATCTCCCCATGCAGTCGTTGATCGCCAAAAGATAGAACAAAACCGTGGCAATCGCAGCAATCGGCATGCTTCAGTCGTGTTCCGGGCCGATCTGACGGCCCATGAGCGTGCCCACGGCTTCACGCACCGGGACGCCTTCGTAGAGAATCCGGTACACCTGGTGGCAAATGGGCATTTCGATGCCGAGGCCTGACGCCACGCGTTCGACCGCTTTTGCCGCCTTTACGCCCTCGACGACCTGCCGGATCTCCACCGAGGCCTCCTCGACCGACTTGCCGCTCGCGAGCGCGAGTCCCATGCGGCGGTTACGTGACTGGTCGTCCGTGCAGGTGAGCACGAGGTCGCCCATCCCTGCGAGCCCCATGAATGTTTCCTTTCTTGCGCCAAGCGACACGCCGAGCCGCGTCATCTCGACGAGGCCGCGCGTGATGAGCGCAATACGCGTATTCGCGCCGAACCCGAGGCCATCCGATATGCCGGCGCCGATCGCCAGCACGTTCTTGGTTGCGCCGCCGACCTCTACGCCGACGATGTCATCGGATGTATAAGCACGAAAGTTCGCACCCGACAAGCTCGCCGCCAGATCCTCCGCAAAAGCGACATCGTTAGCAGCAACGGTCATGGCGGTCGGCAGGCCGGCGCCGACTTCCCGTGCAAAGGTCGGACCGGAGAGCACGGCCATCGGCCGGTCCGCGCCCAATACTTCGTGCGCGACCTGGTGCGGAAGCTTGCCGGTGTCGATTTCGAAACCCTTGCTCGCCCAACAGACGCGCGCATGGCCGGCAAGCAGTGGCCGGATCGCCGTCAGCGTTTCGCGAAACGCCTGGCTGGGGACGGCGAGCAGTACGTCGCGTGCGCCATCGAGACAGGTCGCCAGTTCAGACACCGGGCAAAGATTTTCGGGAAAACCCGCTCCGGGCAGGTAGCGGGCGTTCATACGCGCCCGCGCCATGCTTGCCACTTGTTCGCGGTCGCGACCCCAGAGCCTGACTTCGCGGCCGTTCCTCGCGAACTGCAGTGCCAGTGCGGTGCCCCAGGAGCCGGCGCCGACAACGGCAATCGCGCCGCGGGCCGTGGCAGCCGGCGCCTGCTCGGTCGAGCCCGCTCTCGCGCCGGCGCTCAGTGGCTCTCCGCCGCCTTTCCGGCCTGCGCCTTCTGCAACTGCAGCTGCTGCAGGTACAGCGCATCGAAATTGATGGGCTGCAACACGAACTCGGGAAAACCGCCTTTGCGCACGATCTCGGCGACAGATTCCCGCACGTACGGGAACAGGATATTCGGACAGAAGCTGCCGATCAGCGCGGAGACCTCCTCCTTGCCGTAGCCGACGACTTCGAACAAGCCGCCCTGGTGCAGCTCGACCAGGAACAAGGTCTTGTCCGACTCTTTTTCCTTTGCTTCGACGGTGACCGTCAACACGACCTCGTGCAGGCCTTCCTCGAGCGCAACATGTGAGCTGCGCAGATTCAGGTTGATGTTCGGTTTCCAGTCCTCGGTGCGAAACACGCCCGGCGAGCGGGGGGACTCGAAGGAGAAATCCTTCGTGTAGATCTTCAGGATCGCCAGGCGCCGTTCCGCGCCGGCCTTTTGCTCTTCCGCCATTGGGTCTTCCTAAAATCTTGCCAATTTCGCCATCAACTGCGTCCTGCTCACACCGACGCAAGTATCCGGTCCAGCTCGCCGCTTCGGTCGAGCGCGACGAGTTCGTCATAACCGCCGATCGGACGGTCGTCGATGAATATCTGCGGCACGGATCGCCGGCCGCTCAGGGCTTCCATTTCGTCACGTTTCGCCGGATCGCCACCCACCATGACGTCTTCATAGTCGAGCCCCTTGCGCTTGAGCAGCATGCGCGCGGCGCCGCACCAGGCACAGCTGTTGGTGCCGTAGATCCGGATCTTCACGGCATCAGCCCTTGTTCTTGCGGACCGGTTTCGTCGTCGCCGTCTTCTTCGCCGAGACCACGGGCATGCCGTCCTGGGACCAGCCAGCCATGCCGCCCTTCAGTCCGTACGCATGCTCGAAGCCCGCCTTGCGTAGCTTCTCCACCGCCTTCGCCGAACTCAAGCCGGCATCGCAGACCGCAACGATGGTCTTGCCGCTGAGGTCGCCGAGTTTCGCAAGTCGCGCATCCAGTTCGTCGAACGGCAAATTACGAGCGTTGACGATGTGGCCGCGGTTGTACGATTCCACCGAGCGCAGGTCCAGGACCAGCGCATCCTTGTTGATCAGGGCCACTGCGTCCGCCGGTGCGATCGAGAGCACACCCGTCGTCTTCCGTCGGAGTTCGGTAAACACGAGCAGGAAAAAACTCGCGACGAGTGCCAAAACCAGCAATACATGATTGCCGATGAATTCGAGCAATTTGTCCATCGTTCGGTCGGTTGCGCGGGAACCCGCGCCTGTGGCAAAGCCGGCATTATACCAATACTCTCCGCCCATGAAGTCCGCCCGTTCGGCCCGTTCGACGCGCCCAGTCCTCGTTGCCCTGCTGTTCGCCTCTGCCGCCCTTGCTGCGGCCGACGATGAGAACCTGTCGAAGATCAAGGAACAGGAACTCGAGGAACTCCGCGAGCAGATCAGCGATCTCAAATTGCACATGGACGAAACGGCGCGCGACCGTGATCGACTGACCGCGGAGCTGCAGGAAGCAGAGGTGGCGATCGCGGAAAAGCGCGAGCGACTGGCGGTGTTGGAACGGGAGCACGCATACGCCGAGAAACGCCGCGCCGAACTCGACGATCAGATCGCCCGTGGCGAGGCGGAACTCGCCGAGGAAACGGAGAGGCTCGCGGCGCAATTGCGCGCCGCCTATATGAGCGGTCGGCAGGAGCGACTGAAGCTGCTGTTGAACCAGCAGGATCCGGCGACCCTAGGTCGCCTGATGGCCTACTACGGGTACCTGAACGACTACCGCACGGACAACATCGGTTCGGTGACCGGCCGCATCGCTGAGCTGGCCTTGCTCCGCAGCGAAGCTGCGGCGGAGGAAGCCCGGCTCGGCCGCATCGCCGCAGAACAGCAAACCGAACTCTCCGAGCTCGGCACGGCCCAGGAAGATCGCCGGCAGCTCCTCGCGAAACTCAAGGAGCGGCTTGCCGGCGAGGGACGCGAGCTCGAGCGGCTCGCGGCGGAGGAAAAGGATCTCGCCAGGCTGATCGCCGAACTCTCGAGCATTCTTTCGGACTATCCGATCAGCTCGGAAGACGCTTTCAGCGAACATAAGGGCAACCTGACCTGGCCCGTGGCCGGGAACCTGCTGCACGACTTCGGCCAGCCGCGCGGCGGCAAACTCACCTGGAACGGCGTCGTGCTCGGAGCGCCGCAAGGCCGGGAGGTCCGAGTGGTGTACCACGGCCGTGTCCTGTTCGCGGACTGGCTGGCCGGGATGGGTCTCCTGGTCATCGTCGATCACGGTGACGGTTACCTGAGTCTCTACGGTTACAACGAGAGCGTCTTGAAGAATGCCGGCGACTGGGTGGCGCCGGGCGATGTCATCGCGACCGTCGGGGACAGCGGCGGCCAGCAGCAGTCGGCGTTGTACTTCGAGATCCGGCATGGCACCACGCCGGTCAATCCCAGGATCTGGGTGACCCGGCGGCCAGGCGGCCAGGCGGAACCTGGCCGGTAGGCGCTCCCTGGACCCTGTGATATCGTCATTCGACCTTGTCGATGACCCCGGCGATCACCCGGCCGCATGGATCCGGTTCGATCGCATCGACGGGCTCGCGTGCCCTGCAAAGCCGCGAGCCGGCCGGCGCAGCGGCTCCCGCGGTTCGGAGAACAGGCATGACACTGAAAACTAGGGCTGTCCTGGCCGTCGTCGTCGGCGTCGTAATGGGGCTGTGCCTGAGCTTCGGTGGTGCCTGGTTCGCACAACGCGAGGTGCCGCGGGTGGCGCAGGAAGACCTCGCATGGGAACAGGCGAGGCTGTTCGCCGAGGTTCTGGAGCGCGTGAAGCGCGATTATGTCGAGCCAATCGACGATGCTCGGCTGTTGGAAAGCGCGATCCGCGGGATGGTCGCCGATCTCGACGCGCACTCGGAGTATCTCGACGCCGAAGAGTATCGCGACATCCGCATCAGCACGACCGGCAGCTACACCGGAGTGGGTATCGAGGTCGGCGAAATCGACGGCAAGGTGCACGTGATCACGCCCATCGCCGGCTCGCCGGCGGCCCGATCGGGCATCAGGAGCGGTGATCGCATCATCGCCGTAGACGGTTATTCGGTGGAACGCGATCACCTGCAGGATGCGATCCATCGCATGCGCGGCCTGCCCGGCTCGCAAGTCACGGTAACCGTGCTGCGCGACGACGAGTCGATCGATCATGTCATGCGCAGGGAACTCGTACGGGTGTCCAGTGTGCATGCGCAGCTGATGCAACCCGCTTTCGGTTATGTACGTCTGAACCAGTTCAGCGACACCACGGCCCGCGAGCTGAGCCGTGCTGTCGATGCACTGGCCGACGAGAACAGCGGGATGTTGGCCGGCCTGGTTCTCGACCTGCGCAACAATCCCGGCGGGGTACTTGACTCCGCAGTGGACGTCGCGGACCTGTTCCTCGATGCCGGCCTGATCGTTTCTGCAGACGGCCGCTCAGCCGAGTCCCGCTTCGAACGCCTCGCACATCCCGGCGACATCCTCGACGGCGCCGACATTGCCATCCTGGTGAACGGCGGCTCGGCATCGGCGTCCGAGATCGTGGCGGGTGCCCTGCAGGATCATGGCCGTGCGCTGGTCGTTGGGACCGGGACCTTCGGCAAGGGCCTGGTGCAGACGGTCATGCCCCTGTCCAAGGGACGCGCGATCAAGCTCACCACTTCGCGTTACTACACGCCGTCCGGCGACTCGATCCACGAGACCGGCATCACGCCGGATATCTTCATCGACGACACACCGGGATACCCGGACCTGAGCCTGACCGGCGATGTCGATCGCGAAGCCGACCTGCAGCTCGTCGAGGCCCTGACCCGCCTGCACCAGCGCGGGGTCATGCACAGCCTCGCCAGATGAGCGCGCGCCGCCTGCCCGGGGCCGCGTGCGCCGGCCTCCTGCTGCTGGCCGCAATGTCGCAGGCGGCGGACGAGCCGCGGATCGCGATCATCATCGACGACCTCGGGTATCGGCAGGGGACCGGCGAGCGCGTGATCGCCCTTCCGGGCCCGGTGGTCTGCGCCATCCTGCCTGGCACGCCGCGCGCCGGTGCGCTGGCCAGGCAGGCGAGCGTGTATCGCAAGGAGGTTCTCTTGCACCTGCCCATGGAAGCCGCCAATTCCCATGACCTGGCCGAGGCGGGAATGTTGTCGCTCGACATGGAACGCGACGAGCTCGTCGCAGTTCTTGATACTGCGCTGGCTGCCGTGCCAAATGCGATCGGCGTCAACAATCACCGCGGCAGCCTGCTCACGCGGCACCCGGGACACATGCAGTGGCTGATGCAGGAACTCCACGCCCGCGGGCCGCTGTTCTTCGTCGACAGTTACACGACCCACCACAGCATCGCGCTCCGGATTGCGGCCGAAAACGGCGTGCTGGCCCTCAAGCGAGACGTATTTCTCGACGCGGATCCGGCGCCGGAGCGGATCCGGGCCGAGCTTGAACGGCTGAAGCGCATTGCGCGCGAGCGGGGCAGCGCCGTGGCGATCGGGCATCCTTACGAGGCGACGCTGGCCGTGCTCGAGGAACAGCTGCCGCTTCTGGCCGCCGAGGGCCTCGAACTCGTCCCGATCAGCGAACTCGTCACGAACCCCACGCGCCTGTCGTACTCTAACAACGACATGCAGAAGACATTCTGAGCACCAAGGGATCCCACATGATCAGGGCTGATCGCATCGGAGCACTCCTGTGCACCCTCCTGTTCGCGGCAGGCATCGGAACCGCCGGCGACGCGGACCAGCAGGCGCAGCTGGCAGGTACGGCTCTTGTAGCCCAGGCGGACACCGCCGCCTGTACCGAGGACTACACGCCGGTCTGCGGCGACGACGGCCAGACCTACAGTAACGAATGCGTAGCCGGGAAGGCTGGCGTCACGGTCGCCCACGCGGGCATCTGCACAACCGCGGACAGCGACAGCGGATGTCCGGAGACTTTCGACCCCGTCTGCGGCGTCGACGGCAACACCTACATCAACGAATGCTTTGCGCAGAAATCCGGCGTGTCGCTTGCTGGCCTCGGCGCCTGCACGGCGACGGGTTGCCCGAGCATCGAGGAACCGGTGTGCGGCATGAACGGCCGTACCTACCTGAACCGGTGCGAGGCCGACGCCCGCGGCGTACCCGTCCAGCGTGCCAGCGCATGCGACTTAGAGAACTGCCCGAAGGTCTTCGCGCCGGTCTGCGGCAGCGACGACGAAACCTATGACAACGCCTGCGTCGCCGATGCCGCCGGCATCGACACCTACACGCAGGGCATCTGCAACGTCCGGCCCTGCCCGTCGATGTTCGTGCCGGTCTGCGCGGACGGCATCACCTACGGCAATGCCTGCCAGGCGGAGCGGCGCGGCAAGCGCATCGATTATGCCGGCGTGTGCGAAGACCAGGGTCGCAACTGCCCGCGGGAGTATGCGCCCGTCTGTGGCATGGACGGCATCACCTACGACAACGACTGCCAGCTGGACAATGCCGGCGTGCAAAAGGCCTACGCCGGCGCGTGCCTCGGGCAGTAGGGGGCGTATTCGGAAAGGTCGGGAGCAGGTGCGAATGAGATATCTGATGTGTGCGGCGATCCTGGCTGGCCTGCTCGGCACGACGCCGGTGCATGCCGAAGACGACGAGGCGACACTTTGGGAGTTCAAGACGGAGCTCTGGCCGCGCGCCTACCGTACCGGTGACGCCGCACTGCTCGACCGACTGCTGCATGACAGCTTCGAAATGATCGACAATGACGGACAGCGCTCGACCAAGGCAGAAGAACTGGACCGCGTTCGTAACAGCAAATGGGATCCGGGCAGCTTCGAGTTCCGTATCGAAAGACTGTCGATCTATGCCGACTCCGTCGCGATCATCGCCGGCACCGGCATTGCGGAAGCCTACACCTACAAGTCGAGCAACGTGCTGATCAAGGAAGACGGCCGTTGACAGGCGATCGCCTCACATGTGTCCGGCGTTCAGGATCGGGCGGCAACTGCGGTACCGGTCCCGTCGAATCCCGAACGATGAGGCTCGCCGCGATGGTTTCGTCGCCATTTAGGTCGGGCTGGCGACGTGACCGGTTGATGAGCGCGGTCGCCGCACGTTCGGCCATCTCCGAAAACGGCTGCCGTATCGTCGTCAACGCCGGATAGACCTGCTGCGCGAGGGCAATGTCGTCGCAACCCGCGACCGAGAGTTCTTCGGGGATGCGGACGCCGAGCCGGTCGGCGACGCGGATGACGCCTGCGGCCATGTCGTCGTTCGCCGCGAAGATGGCGGTCGGCCGGCGATCCGTGCTGAGCAGCGCCATGCCACAGCCCTCGCCGGAGCCGAAGGAATTGTCGCCGTCGACGACGAGTGATTCGTCATACTTGAGGCCGCTGGCCTTGAGGCCATCCTTGTAACCGTGCCAGCGTGCCGCGACCGCCTTGTGGTTGCGGTGACCCTTGATGAACGCGATCCGTGTATGGCCGAGCGACGCGAGGTAGCGCGTCATCTCGGCGCACACGTCGCGGTCGTTGGTGGACACCGAATTGTGATCGCCCTTTCCGCCCGGCGAAAGCCGCACCAGCGGAGTGCCGGTTTCGGCGATCGCCCGCACGAGTCGCGGCATGTTCGACAAGGGCGCGGCGACGACGATGCCTGCCGGCCGGAATTGCTCGACGAGGGTCCGCAACTCGTTTTCCACTGTCCGGTTGCGATAGTTGCAGGGATGGATGAGCAACTCGTAACTCGAGGACTTGCAGGCGCGCAGCGCGCCCTGCTGCATTCGCATTACATAGCCCGCCGACGGAATCTGGTATGCACTGGGGTCGTCGTAGACCAGCCCGATGAGGCGTGCCCGCACGCTGGCGAGGTTCTGGGCCGACGGATTCGGCCTGTAGTTGAGCCTGGCGATCGCCTTCTCTACTTTTTCGCGCGTCGACGTGCTGACATTGGGCTCGCCGTTGACAACGCGCGACACCGTCTTGATCGACACGGAAGCGAGCGCCGCGACATCATTGATCGTCGCTCTGGCCATCACGCTGTGGACCGGCCATCCGATTGATTCGCGGAACGACTACGCGATCGTCTTACGAACACATTCGCTCCCCTTTCAAGCGACCGGCACCGGCCGACCGAATGATAGCGCTAACGAGGGTGAGCGGCGGCCGCTGGTGTTCGGAACGCCCCGGAACCCGTCTCCCCGGTTCTGTTGACAGCGCTGTCAGCATGGACTATAAGCTGAATCTGACAGCGCTGTCAGCTTTTTTTGGCGCTGGTTCGAAAGTAGTCGGCTTGCGCTGGCGACTGCGAATTGCCGCGTAGAGCGGCAACACCTACCTACGCGGGCTGGGGGGCTCGAGCATGCGAAACGCATCTTTCACGAAGACGCCGTTGGCCATGGGCATCGCGATGGCGTTGAGTACGGCCACGGCCATTCCCGCGCTGGCACAACAGGACGGGACCGTGGAGGAAATCCTCGTTACCGGCATCCGCGGCAGCCTCCAGGCGTCCATGGATTTGAAGCGCGATGCGGCGGGCGTCGTCGACGCGATCACTGCCGAAGACATGGGCGACTTCCCGGACACCAATCTCGCGGAATCCCTGCAGCGCATCACGGGTGTTTCGATCGACCGGAACCGTGGTGAAGGCTCGCGCGTCACGGTCCGCGGCTTCGGTCCGGACTTCAACCTCGTCTTGTTGAACGGCCGGCAGATGCCGACGACCAGCGGCCTGAACCGCTCCTTCGACTTTGCGAACATCGCCTCCGAGGGCATCTCCGCCGTGGAGGTCTACAAGACCGGGAACGCGGTACTGCCGACCGGCGGCGTCGGTTCGACGATCAATGTCCGCACGACGCGGCCACTCGATCGGCCTGGCCTGCATACGGCGATCGCGGCGGGCGGCATGTACGACGACTCGCGCACCAAACGCGACGATGCGAGCGTCACGCCCGAGATCTCGGCGCTGTTCTCGAACACCTTTGCCGAGGACACCATCGGCGTATCGCTGACCGGGATCTACCAGGAGCGGGAAAGCGGCGCCGCCACGGCCAGCGTCGGCGGCTGGCGATCCTTCCCCGGCAACATCAACAATTGCTGGTGCGGGATCGGCGTCTCCGAATGGGGCGGTATTCCTCCGGAAGGCGATCCGAACCAGTCCAACCGGCCCGGCGACGAGGACATTTACTCCGTGCCGCAGGTCATCGGCTACGCCCTCGACGATTACGACCGGACGCGCATGAACGGCCAGCTGACTCTGCAGTTCCGGCCGGTCGAATCCCTCACTGCGACGCTCGACTACACCTACGCGGAATTCGAGCTTGACCGCACCTTCAACAACCTCTCCGCCTGGTTCAACTTCGGCGGCCAGGAGACGGCCTGGACCGACGGGCCGCAGGCGGCGGCGACCGAGTACACGGAGAACTCCGTGAACTCCGACTTCGCAATGGGTGCAGGCTCGGATTCATTCCGGAACGAACTCGATTCGCTCGGGCTGAACCTGGAATGGGATGTCACGGACCAGCTCTCCCTCACGCTCGACTATCACAATTCCACGGCCAGCAACGAGCCGAACAGCCCGTACGGCAGCGCGGCGCAGCTGGCCATTTCGGCTTTCTCGCGTAACCGGACCTCAGGATATTTCGGCGAGGAACTCCCGGTCCTCGAATTGGGACTGAACAACCCGCTGTCGGCGGACGACATGATCGTGACGGGCAGCGTGTTCGCCTGGGACGAGTCGAAGATGGACATCGACCAGGCATCACTCGGCGGCAATTTCGCATTCGACGCGAGCTTCATCGAGAGCGTCGATTTCGGCGTGCAGTTCACCGAGGTGGACAATCGCGCCGCCGGCTCGGTCACCCAGCGTGATGCCTGGGGCGGCGTGACCCAGCTCGGCGCCATCGCCGACCTGATGACGCCGGCCAGCATGTCCGGCGCCTTCGACGAAATCTCCGGATCGGGCGACGCGCGACGACAGCAGGACTACTACACCTTCGACATGGTGGAGCTGATCAATCGCACGGAGGACCTGATCGCCTCGGGAGATGCGACATTGGTCGCGCCCGGCAGCGGCGACTTCGGCCCCTGCGGCACAGGCCTCTGCGCCACGCAGAATTTCACCGCCGACCGGCGCACGACGGAGGAATCCGCGGCGGGGTACGTGCAGGTCAACATGGGCACCGAGTGGTTCGACATGCCGGTCGACATGCGCCTCGGCGTTCGCTACGAACAGACGGACGTCGCCTCGCAGGCGCTGTCGCCCAACTACACCGAGCTCAACTGGAACGCCGGCAACGAGCTGCAGCTCGTGTCCGAGGGTTCGACGTTCAGCGAGCTCGAAGGTGACTACGACTACTGGCTGCCGAATTTCGACCTGCGCATGGAGCTCACGGACAGCCTCGTCGCCCGGGGATCCGTCAGCAGTACGATGACGCGCCCGAGCTACACCGACATCCAGGGCGGCGTGACCCTCAATTCGCCGGTCCGCATCGACGGCGGTACCGGCAACCGCGGCAACCCCGCGCTGCTGCCCTTCGTCTCGGACAACCTCGACCTGTCGCTCGAGTGGTACTACGCGGAAGGCAGCTATGCGGCTATCGGCTACTACTATAAGGATGTGGACAATTTCATCGGCACGTCTTCGGTGCTGGAGGTCGTCGACTACATCCCGCACGCAGCCCTCGGACCCCTCGGCGACGAAGCGCGCGCTGCGACGGGCTCCTCTGAAGGCGGCGTTCTCTACGACTGGATCCTGCAGAACCGGCCGGATGCGGAGGGCGTCGACGAGGTCAATGGCGTGATCGCAGGCGTTGCGGGCCGCGACCCGGGTACGCCGTTCAACCTGACGATCCCGGTCAACATCGAGAAAGCCAAGATGGACGGCTTTGAAGTGGTCCTGCAGCACAACTTCGGCGACAGCGGTTTCGGCTTTATCGCCAATGCGACCTTCGCTGATGCCGATATCGAGTACAACGATCTCAGTCTCGATCAACAGTTCGTATTACCCGGCCTGAGCGACACAGCCAACCTGATCGCCTATTACGACAAGCACGGCATCGGCGTCCGGCTCGCCTACAACTACCGCGACAAGTTCCTAAGCGGGACCGGGCAGAACAATGTCGGATCCGGGCCGCCGAGCTACACCGGCGAATACGAACAGTGGGACCTGAGTGCCAGTTACTGGTTCGGCGACAACCTGCAGCTGTTCGCGGACGTTCTCAACCTGACCAACGAAACGGTCCACGTGCACGGGCGGCACGAGTACCAGACGCTGTTCGCAGTTCAGCAGGGCACGCGCTACAACGTGGGTTTCAGGTACAAGTTCGGCGAGTAATCCCCCCGCCGGTCCGGGAGCTGCCCCTGCGCAAGGGGCAGCTCTTTCTTTTCCCGCCGCAGGAACCGGTCCGATTGCATCGCATTGGGGCTTGCTCTAACGTGGGCGCGGAGAGGCAGCGACGCGGTGGACAATCCAACGGCAAAGGTGGTCATCGTCGGCGGCGGCACCGCGGGCTGGCTGACGGCTTGTCGGCTGGCGGCGCAGTATCCGCGTGACCAGCCCGGAGGTCTCGATCTCCTCCTGATCGAGTCGCCGGACGTGCCCCGAATCGGGGTCGGCGAAGGTACATGGCCGTCCATGCGCATGACCTTGAAGGCCGCCGGCATCACCGAGGCCGAGCTCGTGGCCCGCTGCGACGCCAGCTTCAAGCAGGGCACCGAATTCATCGGCTGGGCTGACGATAGCGGCACCGACATCTATTACCACCCGTTCAGCCTGCCTGCCGAATACTCTCGCCTTAACCTCGCCGACTGGTGGCCGGACGCCGCCGCTGGCCGAAGTTTCGCGGAGTTCGTCACGCCCCAGGCGGCCGTCATCAGGGCAGGCCTGGCGCCGAAGCAGCCGGCCATGCCGGAGTTCGCTTTTGCCGTGAATTACGGCTACCACTTCGACGCGGCACGCTTCGCCGACTTGCTGCACGAACAGGCGGTGTCGACGCTGGCGGTCGGATATCGTGCCGCCAACGTCATCGCGGTCGAGAGTGAGGAGAACGGGGACATCGCCGCGCTGCTGCTCGATACCGGGGAGCGCGTGAGCGGCGACCTGTTCATCGACTGCAGCGGCCAGCGCGCCGTGCTCATCGGCGAACATTACGGCGTGGATTTCGTCTCCGTCAAAGAATGGCTCCTCAACGATGCCGCGATCGCCGTACAAGTCCCGCACGCGAAACCCGCTGCAGCGCTGCCATCCGTCACCCGTGCCACTGCAGTCGATGCCGGATGGATCTGGGACATCGCGCTGCCGTCCCGCCGCGGACTCGGCTACGTGCATTCCACGGCCCACGCGACGCACGAAGACGCTCTGTCGACGGTCCGCGACTACATTCGCCGTACCGCCCCGGACGCGCGCATCGATGAGCTGAAATTCCGCAGGATTGCTTTCGAGCCCGGTCACCGGCGTGAGTTCTGGGTCAGGAACTGCGTGGCCGTGGGGCTCGCCGGCGGCTTCATCGAGCCGCTCGAGGCTTCCGCGATTGCGCTGATCGAACAGGCGGCCAATATCCTGTGCCGGCAGTTCCCGGCCAATCGCACGCTCATGGCCGTGGTCGCGCGACGTTTCAACGAGAAGATGCATTACCACTGGCAGCGTGTGGTCGAATTCCTGAAGTTGCATTACGTGCTCAGCCGGCGCGACGGCAGCGCGTATTGGCGCGATGCGCGCAGCGCGGCCACTTGCCCGGCGGAACTCAAGGACAAGTTGCTACTATGGGGACAGCAGGCACCCTGGCATGACGACGCACCGCGCCTGGATGAACTG
Organism: uncultured Pseudomonadota bacterium; assembly: GCA_963775455.1. Taxonomy (GTDB): domain Bacteria; phylum Pseudomonadota; class Gammaproteobacteria; order Steroidobacterales; family Woeseiaceae; genus UBA1847. Next base: position 309,120 of record CAVZIU010000002.1, read on the forward strand.
TTTCCCTCGGCCAGCTACCAGTATGTGCTCTACGGCATGGGCTTTCGGCCCAACCTGCGGGAGCGCACCCGCGGCCGCGACGAAGGTGATCGCGCGGAAGTGAACCGGCTGTTGCGAGACAATGAACTCAAGGCGCGACAGATGCTGGCGCGGCTGCCCGCGAATCGCGAACTGCTGGACGCGCTGACCGCACTCGCCGGCGTGGCCTGAACCGACGGATTACCGATGCCCACTCTGGCGATACTCAACAACGTCGAGCACCAGGACGTACGGATCATCACGACGCGCTCGGCGAACTTCGGCGACAACGTAATGTTCGTGCCGACCTTCCCGGCGGAGTTTCGCAGCGTGCAGGCCTGCTATCCGATACTGTTTCATCGCAACAGCAGTGGGGAGACCTACCCGGTTGCACTGTTCGGCTTCGAGCGAAACGAAAATCTGTTTCTCGACGACGCGGGCTGGCATGCGCCCTACGTGCCGGCGATGATCCGGCGGCAGCCCTTTCTCATCGGCTTCCAGCAGTCGAAGGACGGCTCTGTCACGGATCCAGTCCGGGTACTGTCGCTGGACATGGACCATCCGCGCGTCAGCACCCGCGAAGGCCAGGCGCTGTTTCAGCCGCTGGGCGGCCGGACACCGTACCTCGAGGAAACCGCCGTATTGCTGGAAGACATCCATGCCGGACATGCGCATAGCAAGAACTTCGTCGAAACCCTGCAACAGCAAGGCCTGCTGGAAGCCGTTACGCTGGACATCATGCTTGCCGACGGTTCACGGAACCAGCTGCTGGGCTTTAATACAATCGACGAGGACAAAGTGCGCCAGCTGCCCGGTGCCACGCTGGAGGAGTTCAGCCGTCAGGGTTTCCTCCTGCCCGTGTTCATGGTCCTCGCGTCGACGCTCAATGTGCGCAAGCTGATCGACCTGAAGAACGCGCGGCTGAAGGGCTGACCCATGGCGACGGCGCAAGCGACGAACGAGATCATGGACGGCGTGTCGCCAGGCGCCATTCCCGAGGCCGTGTTCGCATCGGCTACGCCGGTGTTATTGCGCGGGCTGGTTGCGTCCTGGCCGTCCATCGCGATCTGCAATGCCTCGCCCGAGGCGGCGTATCGTTATCTCGGCGGCTTCTGGTCCGGCGAGCCCGTGACGGTTTACGTCGGCGACGCAGGCATCGATGGCCGCTTCTTCTACAACGAGGACTTCACGGGCTTCAATTTCCGGGCGGGAACCGCGCCGCTCGACCAGGTGTTCCGGAAGCTGGCCGACACTCCTGCGTCCGGACCGGCCGAGGCGATCTACGTGGGCTCGACCGCCATCGACCGGTGGCTGCCTGGCTTCCGCGCCGAGAACGACATCGTGCTGCCGGTGAACGATCCGCTGGCGAGCTTCTGGCTCGGCAACCGCATTCGCATCTCGGCGCATTTCGATTTCCCTGACAACATTGCCTGCGTGGTTGCCGGCCGCCGGCGCTTCACGCTGTTTCCGCCGGAACAGGTAAGCAACCTCTACGTCGGACCTCTCGACCGGACGCCGTCGGGCCAGGCGATCAGCACCGTGGATGTCGCCAAGCCGGACCTCGAACGATTCCCCAGGTTTGCCGAGGCGATGGCAGCCTCCAAAGTGTTCGAACTCGAGGCCGGCGATGCGCTGTTCATTCCGAGCATGTGGTGGCATCACGTCGAATCGCTATCGCCCTTCAACCTGCTCGTGAACTACTGGTGGTGCAATTCGCCGGCGGCCATGGGCGCGCCGATGACCGCACTGATGCACGGCATTCTTGCATTGCGCGACCTGTCGCAGCGCCAGCGCGACGCGTGGAGACAGCTGTTCGAGCATTACGTCTTCTCCGCAGACGAATCGGTGCATGCGCACATTCCGGAGCCCGGGCGCGGCTGCCTGGCACCGCTCGACGATGCCGCCGCGCGCCGGCTGCGCGCAGAACTGCTCAACCGGATGAACCGATAGGACGGCGCATGGAACGACGCAAGATCCGCAAGGTCGTCATCGCCGGCGGGGGCACCGCCGGCTGGATGGTCGCGGCTTCCCTCTCTAAGCTGCTCGGCAGGACGCTGGACATCACGCTCGTCGAATCCGAACTGATCGGCACCGTCGGCGTCGGCGAGGCGACCATCCCGACGCTGCTGACGCTGCACGAACTTCTCAAGGTCAAGGAGCAGGAGTTCCTCGCCGCAGTCCAGGGCACGTTCAAGCTCGGCATTGCATTCGAGAGCTGGCGGGACCTGAACGAAGACTACATCCATTCCTTCGGCTGGACCGGCCAGGACTGCTGGGCTGCCGGCTTCCAGCATTTCTGGCTCAAGGGCCGGAAACTCGGCATCAGCCGCGAATTCGGCGAATACTGCAAGGAGTGGGTTGCCGCGAAGGAAAACCGCTTCGCGGTGCTCCCCAACCACCAGCTCAACTATGCCTATCACATCGACGCTTCGCTGTATGCCGTGTATCTGCGGGGCATGGCCGAGGTGCACGGCACGGTTCGCAAGGAAGGCAAGATCCGCCGCGTGGACGTGGAGCCCGAAAGCGGCTACATCGCGGCGCTCGAGATGGACTCCGGCGAACGCATCGAAGGCGACCTGTTCATCGATTGCACCGGATTTCGCGGCCTGCTGATCGAACAGACCCTGCATGTCGGGTTCGAGGACTGGAGCCATTGGCTACCCTGCAACAGTGCGGTGGCCGTGCAGACCGCAGCGGTCGGGCCGCCGATTCCCTACACGCGCTCGATCGCGCGTGAGGCCGGCTGGCAGTGGCGCATCCCGCTGCAGCACCGCGTGGGTAACGGGCTCGTCTTCAGCAGTCGCTTCTGGAGCGACGACGAAGCCACAAACGTTCTCATGCAGAACATCGAGGGCAAGACCATCACTGAGCCACGCATCATCCGCTTCAGCGCCGGCCAGCGGCGCAAGCACTGGCACAAGAACTGCGTGGCGATGGGGCTCGCGTCTGGCTTCATCGAGCCGCTCGAATCCACCAGCATCCACCTGATTCAGCGCAGCGCGATCCGGCTCATGCAGATGTTCCCCTACGACGGCATCCGCCAGCCGGACGTCGACGAATTCAACGAGCAGATGAAATCCGAGATCGAGCATGTCCGGGACTTCATCGTGCTGCACTATCACGTGACCAGGCGGACCGACTCTCCGTTCTGGCGACATTGCCGTTCAATGGAAATACCCGATACGCTCACGCACCGCATCGAGCTCTTCAAGCAGACGGGGCGGGTCTTCAAGGCTCCCGGTGAGCTGTTCGGAGAGAATTCCTGGATCCAGGTGATGCTCGGCCAGGGCCTCATGCCCGAGCAGTATCACCCGATCGTCAACATGATGAGCGACGAGGAACTGGAGAAGTTCCTGAACGGCATCCATGGCGCAGCGAGGAAGCTGGTGAGCCAGCTGCCGGAGCACCAGCGTTTCATCGACTACTACTGCAAGGCGTCCTGATGGCCGGGGACAGGGCCGGCACGGTCCACGGCTCCTTTATGCAACGGAACACGCGAAGCGGAACCCATCAGTCCGCGCTGCCGGCCGGCCGGTCGAGCAGGCGCAGCAGGTTGTCCCGCGCCACCATTGCCGCCTGCGCTTCGCCCAGTTCGTCCAGCAGCACGTCGAACCCCTGCAGTTTATCGCCGAGCCGGTCGAAGTTGCCGACGAGATCGGAGCCGATGACGAACCGGTCCGGGTAGCGGCGGATGATGCCGAGCCAGTGCCGCCGGACGTCGTCCTTGTCGCTCGTCAGCAGGTACTCGTCGAGCATGCTCCACGAAAGATCGATCCAGAGATTGTCGTAGGTCCCGAGCAGGCGGCTCACCTCGTCGTCGAGGAACTTCATGTTCATGCGCCGGTTGATGTTCTCGCTGGTGCCGGCATGTGCCCAGATGAAGCGGGTATCCGGATGCTCGCGCAACGCCTGCTCGAGTTCGCCGAGGTAAAGCGGCTCGCGCATGCGCAGGGACGTGATGTTGCTGTGCACAAGCACGGGAAGGCCGTGTTTCGCAGCGAGCTCGTAGACAGCGTGCAGCGCTTCGTGGTTGGCGCGCGGCGGTTCGCCGTAAGTGAATGCAGTCAGGTCATCGTGGCGAGTCATCACCTCGCCGATACCCGCCCAGAGTCCCGGGTACCACTCCAGCATGCGCTCGATGTGCCGCACTGCAAACTTGTCGACCGGGTTGAAGCCGCAGATGAACGGGTGTACGCGTTTGCGGTCCGCCTCGGGCAATGACAGCACGGCGCGCGCGACGATCTCGTCGGTGAGCGAGTACCAGTAAACCTTGGCATCGTCCGCGAAGACGTACTCCGGTTCCTTTGGTTCGGTAGCCGCCCACATCTTGACGACGGGAAGTCCCATCAGCACGGCGTCCGTGACCCCGTTTTCGTCCATGGCTTCGATGACTTTCGCGATGCCCTCGGACCGCTGGAAGAAATCGACGTAGTGCAGGTGCGCGTCGGCGTAGCGCCGTTCCGCCTGTGCGTCATGAAAGGCAAGCGCTGCAACCACGACCGCTGCATACCGCATGATCGTCGGTACCGCGGCCCCACGGCGTAATCGGAATCGATGCATTTCGGTACCCCGGAAGTCGAAGCCATGTAAGAATTGTCGCTCGTGAACACCCTCTGGCAATGCCCGACCGACGCCACCGCGGCGCTGGTTTTCGCCCACGGCGCCGGCGCTGGCATGAAGCATCGCAGTATGCAGGCGATTGCCGACGCCTTCGCCCGCCGGCGCATCGCGACGCTGCGTTTCGATTTTCCGTTCATCGAGGCCGGTCGCCGCCGCGTCGATTCGAGGGACGTCTCGACCGCCGCGATCGCCGATGCGTGGGCGGAGGCCACACGTCGAACGCCGTTGCCGCTCTGGCTTGGCGGCCATTCCTTCGGCGGCCGCATGGCATCCCATGCCGTGATCGCCGAGGGTCTCGAGCCGCGGGGCCTGATCTTTTGCTCTTTCCCGCTGCACCCGCCCGGCAAGCCCGGCACCGGGCGCGCTGTTCATCTTTCCGGGCTCGGCCAGCCCATGCTGTTCCTCTCCGGCACCCGGGACAAGCTCGCCGACAAGGCGCTGCTCGAATCCCTGGTGTCCGGCCTGGCGGCGGCGACGCTGCACTGGCTCGATACCGCCGATCACGGTTACAACGTTTTGAAGCGTACGCGGCAGAACGGGGAGGACGTGTTCGACGAGATGGCGCGCATTGCCCGCGATTTCATCGACCGCCATTCGTAGGAGTCCCTGAGGATAGCGACGGCACGGTCGATTCACGCGGCCAGTCGACGGCTCATGACGATGTCCCGCTGCGGGTCGCTGCCAAGCATGAAGCGGTGCTCTCCAACTTCATGGAAGCTCGACTTCCGATAGTAGGCGATCGCGCGGGAATTGCGCTCCCACACGCCCAGCCAAACTGTGTCGGCGCTGCCCTCGTTCGCCTTTTGCAGCAGCGCATCCATCAACATCTGTGCGACGCCACGGCCGTGCCAGCGGCTGTCGACGTACAGGCGGTAGATTTCGGCGGGTCGGGATCCTGCGACACAAGCCGGCGCGGACGACCAGCGCAACTGGCCGTAGCCAACCAGTTCGCCGGACTGCTCCGCCACCAGCGTGGACCAGTCGGGATCGTGGATTTCGGCCAACTGGAGTGCCTCGCCAAAATAATCGGCACAGTGAGCGTCCAAGTCTGCCTCGGTATTGGCCGCACCGAACGCATCCCGAAAGCTCCGCTCCGCGAGTTCGGCCAGTGCAATCGCATCGGCCGGGCCTGCATTGCGCACCGCTACCATGCGGGCTTCAGCCGGTCGTCCGAATCCGGCGCGTACGGCAGCCAGGCAAGACCGAACACCGGTACGGCGATGTCCGTGCTCCTGGCGCGCACGACGATCTCCTCGAACTCCGCGGTCTGCGCGTCGACCGCCGTGTCGAGTGCCGAGATTTCCCGTTCGAGCTCTGCATTCAGCGCCTCGAGGTCCGCCTGCACCTTCCCGACCGTCTCCGCCGCGCGATTGACGTCGGCGGATTCCTTGCTCGCGCCGCCTGCTCTCCGGATCGCGGTGCCGATCCTGCCGGCCGTCGTGCTCGACAACTTCTTGCGGCCGAGGAGAGCGCCGAGGACCGCGTTGCCCGCAGAAACGACCACGTCGAGCTTCTTCTGCGAAGATTGCTCCTGCTCCCGTTCCAGGGCCTGGCGCGCGCGCAGCAGACGGTCGTCCAGCGATTTCGCCTTTGCGGCATAGCGCTTGCGCAGCTTGTCGACCTCGAGGTCCCGCTGCTCGCGAGCCGCGTCCTGCAGCCGGATCCGGAAATCGCCTTCGGCGTCGCCGGCCGCTGACGTAAGGCCGAAGCGCCTGCTCCGGTATAGCGTCAGCACCTCATTCTGCCGCAGCCAGCGGACGAATGCCTTTTGCCAACCGGTGTAGGCTTTCTCGTCGCAAGCGGCCGCCGGGCAGTCGGCGTAGCGTGCGCCTTGTTCGGCGGATTCGCGCAGCTGCGCAACCTCCAGTTCGATCCGTTCGCAGTCGCCCCAGTCGATATCGACCGCCCCGTCCGCGAAGGCGACGACAAAGGCGGCCGAACGCCGATCGTGGACTCCGTACCTGGCACTTTCGTAGAGCACATCGGCGACGCCCAGGAGCCGTGGTTGGTAAACAAGCCCGGCACCCTCGCCGGCCAGGAAATACTGCGGAACGCCGGGGGGCAGCGCGGGTGCGGACGAAGTCCCGGAAGCCGGCGGCTTTGATGCGGGTAATACAACCGTGGCCGCGGCTTCGACGGCCGGCGTGAGGTCCCGAATCTGCTCGCGGGTCAGCGGGCCGGCGAGATAGGACATCGCCCAGCGGGACTCGAACACGACCGGCACGTCCTCGTGAACGTTGTGCAGCAGGAAGCGACGCTTGCCAAGCCCTGCCAGCGTGCGCTCCATCGCTTGCCGGTCGAAGTTCGCGTCACCGGCCCCGGCCAGGCCATCCATCAGCCGCGCCAGGTCGCGTTCCGTCTGCAGGCGGCCGATGAACCAGGTGCCGGTGTTGGACAGGCCTTTGTAGTCGAGGTCGACCGGATTCTGCGTGGAGAGCACGAGTCCGAGGCCATAAGCCCGCGCCTGCTTGAGCAGTGTCAGCAGCGGCGTCTTGGAGGGCGGGTTCGCGACGGGAGGCAGGTAGCCGAAGACTTCGTCCATGTAGAGGATCGCGCGCAGGCTCGACGTGCCTGGTTGCGCCCGCATCCAGGCAATGAGCTCGTTCAGGAGCATGGTCACGAAGAACATGCGCCAACGCTCGTCCAGGTGCGCGATGGACATTACGGACACTCTTGGTTTGCCCGCCCCCGTGTACAGGAAGTCCTTCACGTTGAGTGACGAACCTTGCAACCACACATCGAAGCCCGGCGCTGCCAGCAGGTTGTTGAGCTGCATGGCGAGCTGAAAACGGTCCTTCGGCGGGAAAAACGCATCTGCGGGCAGCACGCCGACTTTCTCGATCGGCGGTTTCTGGATTTCGCCGATCAGGCCGGCGATGTCGAGGTCACGCCCGGCCTGCCAGGCGTGATCGAGAAGCCGGGACACAAGGATGTGTTCGCGGCTCGTCACCGGGTCGGCGGCCATGCCGATCAACGACAGCAGGCCCGTGACCGTAGCCTGCACACGTTCCCGGTAGAGATCGGCATCGCCGACGAGCGTCGGGTCCGGTGCCGCGAAGCCGCGGAGTACCGAAACCGGGTGCCCCGCGGTGCTCCCGGGCGTGTATATGGCGAACTCGGCGGCATTTTTCAGCGCAGCAATGCGCTTGCCGTCCTGTCCGGATTCCTCGAGACCCTGCCGCCACAATGCAGCCTGGCTGTGGGCATATTCCTGTGGCGACTGCCCCGCCTCGCCGGCTGCGTGCGGGTTGATCCACGGCCTGAAGTCCTCGCCGCGCAACTCCGGAAAGGTCAGGAGCAGGTTACCGAGGTCGCCCTTCGGGTCGATGGCGATGACCGGCACATGGTCCAGAGCTGCTTCCTCGATCAGCCCGATGCCGAGCCCGGTCTTGCCGGAGCCCGTCATGCCGATGATCACGGCATGCGTCGTCAGGTCCTTCGAGTCGTAGAGGACGAGTTCATCCGTCAGTGCATCCGTACCGGCATCGACGCTTCGGCCGAGATAGAACGCACCCAGCTTCTCGAAATCGAGCACGGCGCGACTCTAGGGGTACGTGTAACTGGACTGCAGGCCGAGCGGCAGGCCGACTGCGTAGTAGATGAGCAGGAACGTCGTCCAGGTGCAGAGGAACCAAATGGAGTACGGCAGCATGATGGCCGCAAGCGTCCCGATCCCTGTGCCCTTCACGTAGCGCTGGCAATACACGACCACCAGCGGAAAGTACGGCATGAGCGGCGTGATGATGTTCGTGCTCGAGTCACCCACGCGGTACGCGGCCTGCGTGAGATCCGGCGAAATGCCGAGCGTCATGAGCATCGGCACGAAGATCGGCGCAAGCAGTCCCCACTTGCCGCTCGCGGAGCCGATGAACAGGTTGATGAACGCGGTGATGAGGATGATACCGACGATCGTCACCGCCGAAGGTAAGGCGAGCACCTTCAGTGCCGCCGCACCTTGGAGAGCAATCAGCGTACCGAGGTTCGAGACTCCGAACGCGTACACGAACATCGAAATGAAGAACATGATGACGAGGTAGTACGCCATGCCATGCATCGCGTGCGTCATGCCCTCGATCATGTCCTTGCTGCTCTTGAATCTGCCGGACACGTAACCGAATACGAGTCCGGGAATTACGAACAGCAGGAAAATCAGTGCGACGATGGAGCGCATGACGGGTGCCGTGGCGCTCGCCCATTCACCGGCCGGGTCACGCCAGGGCGAAGTCGACGGCACGACGGTGGTGATGAGTATGACGAGGCCCGCGACCATCGCCGCAAGCGCCCAGCGCAGCGCGCGCCGGTCCGGTGGCGTGAGCTCCTGCATCCTCGGCAGGTCGTTGGCATCACCGTCGACGGACGTGCTCCTCAGTCTGGGCTCGACGATGCGATCCGTAATCCACCAGCCGAGCCCAATGACTAGCAACGACGATGCGGTCGTGAAGTAATAATTGTTCAGCGTGTTGACGACGATTTCGGGATCGACCAGGCGCGCCCCGCCCTGCGTCAGGCCCTGCAGCAGCGGGTCGAGCGACGAGGGCACAAAATTGCACGAGAAGCCGCCCGAGACACCCGCAAACGCCGCGGCAATGCCGGCGAGCGGATGCCGGCCGGCGGCGTAGAAGATCACGCCGCCGAGCGGAATGACCAACACGTAGCCGGCGTCGACCGCAGAATGGCTGACGATGGCGACCAGGATCACCATCGGCGACAGCAGCCTTAGCGACGTCACGTTCAACAGGGCACGTATGCCGGTGGTGATGAAGCCGGAGTGCTCGGCCACGCCGATGCCGAGCATCGCCACCAGAACGGTGCCGACCGGGGCGAAGGTCACGAAGGTGTTCACCATCCCCGAAAGGAAGGTCGTGAACGCGGGACCGGTGAGCTGATTGATGACCACCAGCGGTTCGCCGCTGCGCGGGTCGATGACGTCGAATGACAGATATGAGAGTAGCCAGGAAAACAACCAGACGATGAACAGCAGCGCAACGAAAAGCATCGCCGGGTCCGGCAGCTTGTTCCCGATGCGCTCGACGGCGGCGAGAAATCCGCGTTGCGGTTTGGTATCAGCGTTCCCGTCAGTCATCTGCGTTTCCCCGATTTCGGCATGCCGGAGCCGCGCCCGAAAAGCGCACCTAAAAAAATATCTGAAGGAGCAGCAGTAAGGCCGCTATCAAGCCTACCAGCCGCAACTGCGGCCCTCGTTTTGTTCCTTGAGATAGCCCATGAGCGGCGCGAAATAGTCGATGATCGCCGTCGCATCCATCTCACGGGTGCCGGTGAGTTTCTGCAGCGTGTCCTGCCAGGCTTCACTGCCGCCGGCCTCGAGCATCGCCCAGAGCCGTTCGCCGGCTTCCTTGCTCCCGTAGATCGAACAGGCCTGCAGCTCGCCCTGGAAGCCGGCGGCTTCGCACAGCGCGCGCTGGAACTGGAACTGGAGAATGTGCGCCAGGAAATATCGTGTGTATGAGACATTGGCCGGAATGTGGTACTTGGCGCCCGGATCGAAGTCTTCCTCCGTCCTCTCGACGGGTGCCTGTATGCCCTGGTACTTCGTGCGCAGATCCCACCAGGCCTGATTGTAGTTCGCCGGCGTTACGGCTCCCGAGAAAACTCCCCAGCGCCATTCGTCGATGAGCTTGCCGAACGGCAGGAAGGCGATCTTGTCCAGGGCCTGCATCATCTGCCGGTTGATCACGCTTTCCCGGCTCTCGTCGGCCTCCGCCAGGAGGCCGACCTCGGCGAGGTACTGCGGTGTCATCGACAGCGTGATCGTGTCGCCGATCGCCTCGTGAAAGCCTGCATGCGCGCCGTCCCAGAACAGCGGCGGCTGATCCTTGTAGGCCAACTGGTAGTAGTTGTGCCCGAGCTCGTGATAGATCACGCGCAGCTCGTCGTAAGTCTGCTTGATGCACATTTTGATACGCAGATCGTCCACGCCGTCCATGCTCCAGGCACTCGCATGACACACGACGTCCCGGTCGCCCGGCTTGGTGAACATGGACCGTTCCCAGAACGTCGCCGGGAGTTTCGGCATGCCGAGCGATACGTAGAAGCCTTCGGCGGAACGCACCATGTCCTGCGGTGAATAATTCTCGGCCTTCAGCACCGCATCGACATCGAGATCCGGTGCATCGGGATAGGGTTCCATGATGTCGTAGATGAAGCCCCAGCTTTGCGACCACATGTTGCCGAGCAAATGTGCGGGAATAGGCGCGTCCGGCGGCACCTTGTCGGTACCGTATACTTCGCCGAGCTTCGCGCGAACGTGACAGTGCAATTCGTCGTACAGCGGTTTGACCTGCTCCCAGAGCCGCCTCGACTCCGTTTCGAACTCAGCCGGCGTCATGTCGTAGCCGTCACGCCACATCTCGCCGAGGTTGTCGTATCCCAATTCGGCGGCGCCTTCGTTTGCCAGCTCCACGAATCGCGCATAGGGCTCGCGCATCTTGCGCGAGATCGTACGCCAGCCCTGCCAGGCATCCAGCAGCTCGTCGTAATCGCGGCTTTGAGCGAGGATGTCCTCGAGCTCCGGCAGGCTCTTGCAATCGTCTTCCGACTTGCAATATTTGCCTGCGCCGTAGTCCCCTTCGAGCTTGCTCGCGATTTGCGCCAGTTCCCGACGCTTGGCGGGGTCGTCCGGCGCCGGCTTGGAAATACCGAGTTTCAGCTTGTCGATGGCGCGCTGCGTCGCGGGCGCAAGTTCCATCCCGTCGTATTGCTTTGTCTGACGGACGATGTCGCTGTGCCAGGCGGAATACCGTTCCGCTGCGGTCGAGCTCAGCATCTGCGTGTCCTTGGTGATGTACGTGGCCATCACCCAGTCCGCCGCGCTGACCTCTTTGTAAAGTTCGGCGTACTCGGCATTCGCGCGGGCGACGAACTCGTCGGCGGATTCTTCCGCTGCGTCGTCCTCCGCCGCAGGGCTTGCCGCGTCCGGGGCCTGGCCTCGGTCAGTGCAGGCAACGACGGTGGAGAGCAGCAACAGGTAGAGATATTGGCATTTCATCTGACGGAACCTTTTGCGATTCTTTTTTTGTGACCTACGGATCCGAAACGGCGATTTCATCTTCGTTGCGAGCCGGCACCATGATGCGCGACATCACGATGCCGAGCTCGAAGAGAATGTACATCGGTATAGCGAGAAGCGTCTGGCTGATTACGTCGGGCGGCGTCAGGAACATGCCGATGACGAAAGCCATCAGGAAAACATACGGCCGGACCTTCCTGAGCGATTCGATGCTGACGAGCCCGGTCCAGACCAGCAGTACCGTGGCCACCGGTACTTCGAATGCGAACCCGAAGGCGAAAACGATCATCGTGATGAAGCTGAGGTAACTCGAGATGTCTGTCATCACTTCGACGTCGGCGGGTGCAACAGCCACCATGAAACCGAAGATCAGCGGAAACACCACGAAATAGGCGAATGCGACTCCGGCGTAGAACAAGAGAATGCTCGAGGCCAACATCGGGAAGGCGAAGCGCTTTTCCTTCATATACAGGCCGGGTGCGACAAAAGCCCAGACCTGGTAGAGGACGACGGGCATTGCGATGAAAAGCGCGACGAAGAACGTAAGCTTGAAGGGTGCGAGCAGCGACGACGCAACCTCGGTCGCGATCATCTTGCCGCTCGGCAGCACCTTGACCATCGGCGCCGAGACGATCTCGTAAATGTGCTTCGAAAAAGGCAGGAGGCAGACGAACACCCCGACGATCGCCGCGGAAATCTTGAGCAGCCGCGAGCGCAGCTCGACGAGGTGCGACAGCAAAGTACCTTCGGCGAGATGTTCTTCTTGCTCGTCGATCTCAGGCGCTCTGTCGCTGCTCACTGTCGGCACCGGCGGCCTCCGGGGCCTCTGTCTCGGGCGCGGTGGGTTCATCGGCCGGCTGTCCGGCATCCGATCCGTCGCCACTGGACTTCCCGGCGCTCATGGCCGGTTTGAGATGCAGCGGCGAGTAGGTGACGTCGTCACGCGGCGGCGCTTCGCGGGTCGAGGGGCTGATCGAGGGCCGGACGTTGAGCGACTTGTCGAGTTCGAGTTCTTCCTCGAGCTGGCGCTTGAGCGTGCGCGTCATGCGGCGCGCGTGACCGACCCAGGTCCCGATCTGCTGAGCCACCTGCGGCAGTCGCTTCGGGCCCAGCACGATCAGGCCGATCACGCAGATGAGCAGGAATTCCCAAAAACTCGGGCCGGACACGGCGGCGCGCCTCAGCTGTCCTTGCGGCTCTCTTCGGCTGGCGTCGTATCGAAATCGGCGTCCTTCCTGCCGGCGTCACTGATCTTGCCGGACGACTTGCCGTTGCTCTTGTCGGCATCTTCCACCGCGCTGCGGAATCCCTTGACGGCACTGCCGAGGTCCGAACCCAGCGTACGCAGGCGTTTGGTACCGAATATGGCCAGCACGATCACCAGTACGATCAGCAACTGTACAGGACCGATGTTGGAGAACATCTCACTACTCCCGGGAACCGATTCCCTTCATTCATTGTCGGTGCGTCGATGCGCCTGTGCGAATCCAGGCGCGAATCCCGATCATCATACAGCGGGTGAGTCGATGCGGCTCACTATATTCACGGGATCCCAGGCGCATACAGGACTGGCGTCGCAGTTTGACCACCGCGCGGCGCCGGGGTTCGGGCTTCAGCTTTCGAGCCAGAAAGTGACCGGTCCGTCGTTGACCAGCGTGACCTGCATTTCGGCGCCGAAGCGGCCGGTTTCTACGTCGGCAAGGCGCTCGCGACAAGCGCTGACCAGGTGGTCGAATCCGGCGCGTCCGGCGTCGGGGTCGGCGGCTCCGGTGAAGCTCGCCCGGGTACCCTTGTTCGTGTCGGCGGCCAGCGTGAACTGCGGGACCAGCAACAGCCCGCCCCCGATCGCCTCGAGACTCAGGTTCATGCGCCCGTTCTCGTCCGGAAATACCCGATAGCCCAGGATGCGCTCCGCCAGCCGCAATGCGTCACGAGTCGTATCGCCGCGCCTGACGGCCGCCAGGACCAGCAGGCCTCGGCCGATCTCCCCGACCACGCGCCCGTCTACCGTCACACTGGCCGAGCGCACGCGCTGCAACAGCCCGATCATTTGCCGCTAAGTCCTCGAGATACTGGCCCGGTCGGGTCTTTATTAATGCACAGGCCATTTACGATGGCCAGAGTGGGGCGCACTTCGTGGCAGGCTTGGCGACCGGCCGGCGGGTGGGATAACCGCTAGTCGACAGGCGGGCGGACGCGCGCATTCAGGGACGGAAGGCTGGCGTCCGACCCCGCCGGCTGGACCCACATGGCGCGGAAAAGCGACGGATAATCCCACCAAATTCAAAACGAAGCAGGCTTTTGGACAAGTAATTCCAATTTTTGATAGTTCTTATAGTAGTGGACTATGATCTACTTAAAATGGCGAAAAATGTCAGAAAAGTGGGATTTGACAAGTTTCAAATCGGCTCGCGTTCGCGTTGGCAATACGCAGGCCGAAACCTACACTAGCGCCTCGGATTCGAGACGGGGACAGGCATGAAGAGACGTCATTTCGTCGGCGGGCTGGCTGTTGCGGCGGGCATGGCCGCATGCGAGCGCCAGGGCACAACGCCGTCGCCGGCCGGCACGGAACCGGGCAGGCGTTCGGCATGGACCGCGGTGACTTCGTGGCCGCCGAAGTACCCCGGCCTCGGCGTCGCGATGACCAATCTCGCGGACCGGATCGCGGCCTCGTCCGCCGGCCGGCTGACCTTCAAGGTCTATTCGGGCGGCGAGCTGGTGCCGCCGTTCGAGGTCTTCGACGCCGTCAGCCGCGGCACTGCGGAATGCGGTCACGGTGCCGCCTACTATCACAAGGGCAAGCTGGACGCGGCGCAGTTTTTCACGGCAATACCCTTCGGCCTCAACGCGAACGAAATGAACGGCTGGCTGTACTACGGCGGCGGTCTCGAGTTGTGGCGCGAGTTGTACGCACCCTTCGATCTCGTTCCCTTTCCCTGCGGCAACACGGGAGTGCAGATGGGCGGCTGGTTCAACCGCGAGATCGATTCGGTGGACGACCTCAAGGGACTGAAAATGCGAATCCCGGGGCTCGGCGGCGAAGTATTGCGTCGCGCCGGCGGTACCCCGGTGACGCTTCCGGGCTCCGAGATATTTACGTCGCTGAAGACGGGCGCGATCGATGCAACCGAGTGGGTCGGGCCGTACAACGACGTCGCTTTCGGGCTGCACAAGGCAGCCCGCTACTACTACTACCCCGGCTGGCAGGAGCCGGGCCCGACGCTCGAGTTCATCGTGAACCGGGCCGCGTGGGACGCCTTGCCCGATGACCTCAGGGCGATCGTCGAGACTTCGGCGCAGGCCATCAATCTCGACGTGACGGCCGAGTACATGAACGGCAATACGAATTCGCTGCGGCAGCTGATGGACGATCCGAATGTGGAGTTGCGCCGCTTTCCCGAGGACGTCATCGCGTACCTGAAATCGATCGCCGATGAGGTCATTCAAGAACTCGTCGGGCGCGACCCCGCGGCAGCGAAAATTTTCGAATCGTTCGACGCATTTCGACGCGCGTCGGCGCCGAACCAGCGCGTGACGGAGCAGGCGTTCCTCGAGGCCCGGGACGCCTAGAGTCTCAGTTGCCGTAGATGCGCTGCGGCAGCCAGGTCACGAGTCCCGGGAACGTCGCAAGTATGAGCAGCGCCAGGACCTGAATCGCGACGAAGGGCACCGCGCCGCGATAGATTTGCGCCGTCGCGACCTCGGGCGGCGCGACGCCGCGCAGGTAGAACAACGCGAAACCAAAAGGCGGCGTCAGGAACGAGGTTTGCAGGTTGACTGCGAACATGATCCCTAGCCAGACGGGATCGAGCCCCATAGCCAGCAGGACTGGTGCGACGATCGGCACGACGACGTATGTGATCTCGATGAAGTCGATCACGAAGCCGAGCAGGAACATCACCAGCATGACCACGACCATCGCGCCGAAGACGCCGCCGGGCAGCGACCCGAGGATCGAGGCGACGCCGTCGTCTCCGCCGTAACCCCGGAACACGAGGGAGAAGACGGAAGCGCCGATCAGGATCATGAACACCATGCTGCTGATCTTCAGCGTCGCCCGCATCACCTCCCGGAGTCGCGGGAGATCCAGTTCCCGCCGCAGCACGGCCAGGAACAGCGCCCCCATGCCGCCGACGCCGGCCGCTTCGGTCGGCGTGGCGAGACCGAACAGGATCGACCCGAGCACGGCGAGGATCAGGAACAAAGGCGGCAGTAGCGCCCGAATGACGCGGCCGGCGGAAACCCGCTCCGTCCGCGTGTGCGCCGGCATCGTCGTCGGTCGGACGATCGCGGTAATGACGAGGAAGGCGATGTAGAGCAGCACGAGCAACAGGCCGGGCAACAGTGCACCGGCGAACAGGTCGCCGACCGACACGGTCTTCGGTGCGTAGATGCCCATTTCGAGCTGTGCCTGCTGATAGGACGAGGTGAGTACGTCCCCCAGCATGACCAGGATGATCGATGGCGGGATGATCTGGCCCAGGGTGCCTGACGCGCAGATCGTGCCCGCGGCGACCGCCGGCGAATAACCGTGCCGGAGCATGGTCGGAAGGGACAGCAGGCCCATTGTCACGACCGTCGCACCGACAATGCCGGTACTGGCCGCCAGCAGCATGCCGACCAGTGTGACCGAGATGCCGAGCCCGCCGCGAAGCCCGCCGAAAAGTGAGCTCAGCGTGTCCAGGAGTTCGTCGGCGATGCGCGCCCGCTCGAGCATCACACCCATGAAGACGAACAGCGGCACCGCCACGAGGGTTTCGTTGTTCATGATGCCGTACAGGCGGTTCGGCAGGCCGGCGAGCAAGGCCTCGTTGAAGACCCCGGCCAGAACGCCGATCGCGGCAAACATCAGGGCCGTTCCGCCGAGGGTAAACGCGACGGGGAAGCCGGCCAGCAACAGGACGACGACCGCCGCGAACATGAGGAACGCAACCCACTCCATACTCAGGCAGCCGCGTCCTGCCGGCGCAGGACCCCGATGGATTCGAGCAGGAGGGAAAACCCTTGCAGCGCGAGCAGAACCGGCATCACCAGCAGTACTGACTTGAGGAGCGGCACGAATGGATAGGAGAGGCCGCCCGACTCCCGTGAGGCTTCGCGCATGGACCAGGAAGCGGCGACGAAGTCCCATGATTCGACCGCCAGGTAAGCGCACAGCGGGAACAGGAAAAGCACGACACCGGCGGCATCGACCCGGGCACGTTCTCGTGGAGACATGCCCCGATAGAAGATGTCCACCCGTACGTGTTCCTCGTGCCGCAGCGCGTATGCCGCTCCAAGCATGAAGACCATCGCATGCATCCAGGTCACCGATTCCTGTACCCAGATGAATCCGGCATCGAATACATAACGCAGGATCACGACGACGAAAGTGACGACGGTCATGACGAGAGTAAGCCAGGCCGTCGCGCGACCGGTCAGGTCACTCAGGCGATCGATGAAGGTCATCAGTGCCGCCAGAAGACCGGGGTTACGAGCACCAGCAACGTAAAGATCTCGAGACGGCCGAGCAGCATGCCAACCACGGCGACCCACTTGGCCGCGTCGGACAGCGTCATGAAGCCCGACGTGACGTCGCCCAGGCCAGGCCCGAGATTATTCAGGCTCGCGGCAACGGCCGAGAATGCCGTCACCTGGTCAAGCCCCGTCGACAGCATGGCCAACATCATCACGCCGAATACGACGACATAGATCGAGAAAAAGCCCCAGACGGCATCGACGACCCGGTGCGGCACTGCCTTAGAGCCGAGTTTCACCGGGATCTCGGCGCTCGGATGAACCAAGCGCGCGATCTCGCGCGCACCCTGCTTGTAGATCAGGAGCCAGCGGATGACCTTGATGCCGCCCGCGGTAGAACCTGCACAGCCGCCGACGAAGCTCGCGAACACCAGCAGCACCGGCAGAGCCGCCGGCCAGACCGCGAAATTCTCGGTCGTGAAACCGGTGGTAGTGGCGATGGAAACCGCGTGGAACACACCGTCGACGATGGTTTGCGACGGTGCTGCGTAATAGCCGAACTGGAACAGCACCATGATCACGAGCAGCGACAGCGCGACCAGCATGCCGGTGTAGGCGCGAAACTCGGGATCCTGCCAGTAATGGCGTACGGACACATAGCGCCAGGAGTAGAAATGCAAAGCAAAACTGATCCCGGCCAGGAACATGAAGACGATCGCAACAACGTTGACAGCGGTGCTGTCGAAATACGCGAGACTCATGTCGTGGGTCGAGAAACCGCCGATCGCGACTGTCGAAAACGCATGGCAGACGGCGTCGAACCAACCCATCCCGGCGATACTGTATGCCACCGTGCAGGCGACGGTGAACGCCAGGTAAACGTACCAAAGCGCCTTGGCCGTTTCGGTGATACGCGGCGTCAACTTCGTGTCTTTGACCGGGCCCGGCATCTCGGCGCGATACAGCTGCATGCCGCCGACGCCGAGCATCGGGAGCACTGCGACGGCCAGGACGATGATGCCCATGCCCCCGAACCATTGCAGCTGGGCACGATAGTAGAGTATCGCCTTCGGCAACTGGTCCAGGCCAACCAGGATCGTTGCGCCCGTCGTCGTCAATCCCGACATCGATTCGAAAACCGCGTCCGTGAACGACAGCGAAATCGAGTCATCGAAAAACAGTGGCGCCGCACCGAAAGTGCCGAGCACCGTCCAGAATGCCGAAACGATCAGGAAGCCGTCACGAAAGCGCAGGTCCTGACGGGCGCGGCGCACGGGCAGCCAAATCAGGAACCCGGCGGCGAGCGTCAGGGCGAAGCCCTCTATGAAGGAGATCCACGAATGATCGCCTGAGGCGATGCTGACCGCGGCGGGCGGCAGCATCGTCAGGCTGAAGATCATCAGGAGCAGCCCGAGTATCCGTTGTATGACCGTCCAATTCATTCGTGCGCGGAATCAGACGAACGAAACGTCTACCTGGAACAGTTGTTCGATCTTCTCGATCTTGCGGCGGTCCGTCATGAAGATGATCACATGATCGTCCGAATCCACGACGGTGTCGTGATGCGCAACGATGGTTTTGTCACCCCGTACCAGAGCGAGGATTGCGGAGCCCTTGGGCAGCGGGATGTCCTCGATCCGACGCCCTACTACATTCGACATCTCCCCGGTGCCGTGCGCAATGGCCTCGATAGCCTCCGCGGATCCGCGCCTGAGTGAATGTACCTTGACGACGTCCCCACGCCGTACATGCGCGAGCAGGGAGCCGATCGTCACTTGCTGCGGAGATATCGCGATATCGATGCTCCCCGATTCGACCAGGTCGACGTAGGACGGCCGGTTGATGAGAGCCATCACCTTGTTTGCGCCGAGCCGCTTGGCGAGCATCGAGCTCAGGATATTTGCTTCCTCGGAATTCGTCAGCGCGCAGAAGACATCGACGTTGTCGACGTTTTCCTCGAGCAGCAGTTCCTCGTCCGCGGCATCGCCGACCAGCACTATGGCCTTGTTCACCATCTCGGAAAGGTGGCGCGCACGCTGCGGGTCCCGCTCGATGATTTTGACCTGGTTGGTCTGTTCAAGGGCCAGTGCAAGCCGGACGCCTATGTTGCCGCCGCCCGCGATTACGACGCGCCGCACCGGGTCTTCGAGCTTGCGTATCTCGCTCATGAACACACGGATATCCTTGCGGTCCGCGATGAAAAACACTTCGTCGCCTTCCTGGATAACGGTATCGCCGTCCGGCAGCATCGCTTCACCGCCACGGTAGATTGCGGCAATGCGGCCTTCCGTGTTGGGGATGTGGTCCTTGAGCGTCGCGATGCGCTTGCCGACCAGTAGCCCGTCCCGGTCGGCCATCACACCGACCAGGCGCACGCGGCCGTTGGCGAAATCCAGCACCTGCGTGGCGCCGGGATACAGTATCAATTGCTCGACGTACTCACAGACCAGTTGTTCCGGGCTGATGCGAACGTCGATCGGGATCGCATCCTGGGTGAACAGCCTGCCTTCGTTCATGTACTCTGCAGCGCGGATGCGGGCTATCTTGGTCGGCGTGTGAAACAACGTATACGCGACCTGGCAGGAAATCATGTTGGTTTCATCGCTGTCCGTCAGTGCAACGATGATGTCCGCATCGTTGGCTCCCGCCCGATTGAGCACCTCGGGATACGCCGCATGGCCGACCACGGTGCGAATGTCCAGACGGTCCTGAAGGTCACGCAGGACATCCGGACGCATGTCGACGACCGTGACCTCGTTTGCTTCCTCGCGGGACAGGTGATATGCGGCAGACGAGCCGACCTGACCTGCACCCAATATCAGAATCTTCATCTTGTTGGAGCACCTCGCGGGCGCGAAGTTGGAGCGCCCCATGGGCGCGAAATCCCGGTCAAGCGACGCACACCCGTTGAATCCGCGAAGTCTACATCAGATCCAGATTGGCGTAGCTGAGAACCAGCCATTTCGTACCGGCGGATTCGAAGTTGACTTCGACCCGCGCATGCGCACCCTGTCCCTCGCAGTTCAGGACCACGCCGTCGCCGAACTTGCGGTGGTGCACACGCTGACCGAGACGTATCCCCATCTCGACGCCGGTGCTGGCAGTCATGCGAGATGCGGCCACCGATCGCGAAGCATGCAAGGGGCGGGACACCTGGATGCGCGGGCGCACTTCCTCGACGTGCTCGCCAGGGATCTCGGCAATGAATCGTGAGGGCATCGAATAGCTGTCCATGCCGTGCAGGCGGCGTTGTTCAGCATAGGTGACGTACAGGCTTCGTTTCGCACGCGTGATGCCGACGTAGCAAAGTCGCCGTTCCTCCTCCAGTCCCTGCGCGTCGGCAACGGAGCGCTGGTGCGGAAACAGCCCATCCTCCATGCCGCACAAAAAGACCAGCGGGAATTCGAGTCCCTTCGCCGAGTGCATCGTCATGAGCTGCACGCAATCCTCCCATGCTTCGGCCTGGCCCTCCCCGGCTTCCAGTGCAGCGTGGGCGAGGAATTCGTCGAGCGGCGTCATCGGCTCCCCGGTCATGCCGGGTTCGAAGCTCTTCGCGGCGCTCACGAGTTCCAGCAGGTTTTCCACGCGGGTTTCGCCCTTTTCGGCCTTGTCCTTCCTGAAGAATTCGACGAGCCCACTGGCGTGGATGACGTGATCAACCTGGTCGGGAAGGGCCAGCGCCGCGGTTTCGCGAGCCATGCGTTCGACCAGGTGCATGAATGCCAGCACCGCATTCGCCGCGCGGCCCGCGAGCTGGTCGCTCGCCAGTGCGCCCGCTGCCCGCCACAGCGAGCAGGCATTTGCACGCGCGTACTGCCGCAACTCCTCGACGGTCCGCGCACCGATGCCGCGCGTCGGGCGGTTGACGACGCGTTCGAAGGAAGTATCGTCGTTGCGGTTGGACAACAGCCTCAGGTACGCAAGTGCATCCTTGATCTCTGCGCGCTCGAAAAAGCGCAGACCGCCATACACGCGGTACGGGATGCGTGCGTTGATGAGCCCTTCCTCGAGCACGCGTGACTGGGCGTTCGAGCGATACAGGATCGCCGCCTCCGCGCGGGGATTGCCCAGGTCGATCCAGTCCTTCAGCCGTGCGACCACGAAATCGGCTTCGTCACGTTCGTTGTAGGCCGCGTACAGGCGTATGGGCTCGCCTTCGGCACCCTCCGTCCACAGCTTCTTGCCCATGCGCGTGCTGTTGTTCGCGATGACGGCATTTGCCGCGTTCAGGATCGTCGCGGTCGAGCGGTAGTTCTGCTCGAGCTTCACCACGCGGGCGCCGGGAAAATCCTGCTGAAACCGGTGTATGTGCTCCACGCGCGCCCCACGCCAGCGGTAGATCGACTGGTCGTCGTCGCCGACGACGAAGGGCACGCCGTCCTCGCCCGCGAGCAATCTGAGCCACGCGTACTGGATCGCGTTCGTATCCTGGAACTCGTCGACCAGCAGATGCCGGAAGCGCCGCCGGTAATGCGCCAGGAGTTCCGGGTCGTCGCGCCACAGCTCGTGCGCGCGCAGCAATAACTCGGCGAAGTCGACGAGTCCGCCCCGCTCGCACAGCGACTCGTATTCCCGGTACAGGGCGATCATCTGCCGACGGTGCGGATCGCGTTCGTCGTCCAGGTGCGCAGCCCGCAGGCCTTCGTCCTTCTGGGCGTTGATGAACCACTGAATCTCTTTCGGCACCCAGCGGCTGTCGTCGAGTTCGAGGTTCCTGAGCATGCGCTTGATGAGGCGCTGTTGGTCGTCGGCGTCGATGATCTGGAAGTTCTGCGGCAATTTCGCTTCGCGCCAGTGGCGGCGCAGGAGGCGGTGCGCGAGACCGTGGAAAGTCCCGATCCAGAGCTGCTGAACGGGAATCCTGAGCAAGCTCTCTATGCGGCTGCGCATTTCGGCCGCGGCCTTGTTGGTGAAAGTCACCGCGAGCAAGCCCTGTGGCGGCACGCCTTCGACATCGATCAGCCAGGCCGCGCGGTGCACGAGAACGCGGGTCTTGCCGCTGCCTGCGCCCGCGATGACCAGCGTCGGTTCCGGCGGCGCCGTGACGGCCTCGCGCTGGGCGTCGTTCAGGGATTCCAGGATTGTTGTGACATCCATTGGCTTGCGAATCGGCCGGCGAAAAGGGTGCGATTCTAGCCCGTAATCGACGGCGATTGCACGGCGAAGGCAATGCCCCGCGCGACGGCGGGTCGTGCAGGCATTCCGGCGATCCGCGCGTCGCCGGCGGCGCCTACTGGACCCAGCGGACTCCGATCGAGTACTGCGCGCGATCGTAGTCGACGCGTATGTCGTTCGACTGGCTGTCGACGTAGTTGACCGCACCCACCACGAACAGATGCTCGGTCACGCGGAACGTGCCTTCGGCCCTGAAATCGACGCGCTCCAGCGACTTGCGCGCCTGGTCCGGGTTGTCGAAGGCGAATGCGCGCGGGAAGTCGTACAGCATGTAGGCGCCGGAAAGGTCGAGATCGAAACGGTAGCCGATATGCCAGCGGAAGTTCGCACCGTACTGGTCGCGGATGTAGTCGTTGTAACCTACGAACTTATCGGTGCGTTCGGAATACAGGTATTCGAGCCCGAACCACATTCGGCTCGTGATGCGCTGCCGGGCCGTGAACTCCACGTCCAGGTATTCGTATTCGAGATCGGGATTAGCCAGCAGTACGTCACCGTTCAGGTCGTAGGCCGGGCGGTCGCCGAAATTGCGCAGCGAACCCTGGATTCCCAGCCGCACCAGCGAGGACTCGAAAAACTGGTACTGCGCGAAGCCGCTCAGCACCAGGTACTCGTGGTCGTACTCGGGCACCACCTCTTCGTTCTCGTAGTTCCAGAGCTGGCCTTTGAAACCGAGGCCGATGGTGAGCTCCGACCAGCGCTGACGATAGTTGATCTCCGGTCCGTATCGGAGATAGTCCATGCGCTTTTGCAGTTCGTCCACTTCGCCGTCTTCGTCGGTGATCTGGTAATACGTGCCGTAGTCCGCATCGAAGTAGAATTCATCGTGTTGTGCTACCGAGAAGGCACTGTAGACTTCTCGGCCCCGCTCGCGTTCCTTGTCGTAGGTGCGGTGCTCGCTGCCGACGCTCAATTCGTGCGCGTATTCGTCGGCGTTATTGAGCGCGACGTCCTGGTAGTACACGCCACCCAGCCGGTAGGCCGCGAAAAAGCTCTCGTTCTCGTAGGCATCGATGCGGTAGCGCATGCCGACCTCGAAAGGTATATAGGCGCCGGACCAGGTGACCGGGTCGACCGTCGGCGCGTCAGGCTGCGAATAATCGGTGTACGGCTGTCCCGGCGTGCGGTAGACGTTGCTGTCGGTACCGAAGCCGGCCAATGCTTGCAGTTCGAACTGAGCCACCGGCTCGTCTGGGTCACGGGTGGCTGCGTCGACCACGACTTCCTCAACGCCGGCCAGTTCCTGCGTGCGAATACGGGCGATGGCTTCGGTTGCGTAGGCGGACAGCTCGGGGTTTTGCTGCTGGTCGCGGACCAGCCGGAACCAGCGCAGCGCTTCCGTATTGTTGCCCGCTGCGTATTCCGTCAGTCCCAGGTTGTGCTGCGCCGCGACGCGCAGCTCCGGCGAATCCAGCGATTCGAGCAGCGCTTCGCGCGCCCGGTCGTACTGCCGCGCCCGGTAATGAGCGACGCCGGTGTTGTAGTGCAGGAGCGGTGTCGACAGTCCTGCCTCCGCGGCCTGGCGATAGCGCAGCAACGCCGCCCAGTACAGTTCGTCGCGATACAGCCGGTTGCCTTCCTCAAACAATTCGAGCGGTGTGAGCGCGAATGCCGGCAGGACGGGCACGAGGCACAAAGTGCAAAGCGCCAGGCGTGTCACGCACGCACGGACACGGGGAAATCGACTTGTCGCCTGCGCAGGAATCGTTGCGGCCCCGGGATCGATTGCAATCGGTCAGGCGGCTAGATTACCGAGTTTCGATGAGAAAACCATGATCTGGCGCAAGAAATTGAAGTGCTTAGTGATTGGTTTCGCCCGGGACAGGTTCGGGTGGCGGCGGCAGGTCCAGGTTCTGGTCTTCGCCTTCCAGGTCTTCGAAATCGTCTTCTTCCGTCAGGCCCTGACGGCGGAAAAGATTGTCGCGCTCGAAGTCGTCGTCGACCGCGAACTCGTTTTCCTCGAAGGGGCTGTCCTTCGCTTCGCCCTCGTCTTCTTCTTCGCCCAGGTCGCGATCGACGCCGCTCCGCTCGGGGCCGCGCATTTGGGAAACGAGGACGTCGAGTTCCGATTCGCTATCGAGGATTTCCATCGTAACATCCAGGTCCTCGAATTCGTCCGCAACAATGACGGGCGGCAACAGCGCGAGTGTCAGTAACGCGATCAGCTTCGGGCGATCTGTCTTCCGGCTTTTCATCCTTCGATGCCTCCGTCAACCCACGTCGATTCGCACGCGGAAGGTCCGGTTGCGCGTGTCGTGTTGCAGCCGGGCCCGCAACTCACCGCCGCCCGGACTCCTTGCAATCAGCGTCAGCGGCAGCAGGTTACGACCTTCCTCGAGGCTGGTTTCCCAGCGAATTTCGTGCTCGCCGGGATAACCCTCGAGCTCTATGCCTGCGGGAAGCGTTACCGTCATGGTCGCATCCTCGAGCGGCGTCTCGGCCGCGAAGACGAGACGCACGGTTTCCGGTTCGTACAGGCTCATGCTGACGGTCGGCAACCCGGAATCGGGCTGTCCCGACACGCCGGGCAGGGCGCCCGCGAACCACAGCGCGATGCCGGCCGCCGCGGCCGCGCCAAATCCGCCGGCGAGCCAGCGTATGCGCGTGTGCGCTGCGAGCCGGGCGCGCTCCCGTTCGCGCTCTGCATGGCCGAGCGCCCGCTCGAACAGGCCCGCGGGCGGCGCCGGCGGGCGGCACCGTCCGAGCAGGGCCGCGAGTTCGCGATCCTCAGGGACGTCATTGTCGGCGCGGTCGGTCATAGGGGCGTCACAGGCTCTCCGGCTTTGTACTTTTACACGCAGCGGCGCCGGAAAGGGTTCCATCGGCCTCCAGGAGCTCCCGCAACCGCGCCCGCGCGCGGTGCAGGCGGGACTTGATCGTGCCCGCCGGGGTGCCCGTAAGTTTTTGAATTTCCTCGATTGTGTACCCGTCCGCATCGTGCAGCAGGAGGGCGATCCGGTGCTCCTCGCTGAGCGTCGCCAGGGCATCCTCCAGGATGGCGGCCAACTGCCGGTCGCGGCTATCCCGCTCCGGGTCAGCGTCTCCGGCAAAGCCCGCCAGGCCTTCGCCCTCGAGGCGGCCTTCCTCCACCAGGACGAGGCGCCGGCGCGCGAAACGCCGGTGCTGGTCGACGAACAGGTTGTACAGCATGCGGGCGAGCCAGGGTCCCGGATCGGCGACGGCCTTCAGCCGGTCCATGCCGGCCAGTGCCTTCACCATGAGCTCCTGGAACAGATCCTCCGCGTCGGCGTGGCTGCCGGCCAGCCGCCACGCGAGTCCGTACAGCCGCTCGTAGTGCGGCCGGACTATCCGCGCGAAGTCGTCGCTTGCTTCCTCCCGGACCACTCAGGACTCGCGCAGGTAGCCCCAGGAATGCAGCTTGTCGTGATCCTCGAACCATCGGTCGCCGATGTCGGTGCGGTAATACATGTTCGGGATCAGGATGTTCTTGACGCGCTGGTAGGCCTGTTGCTGCGCTTGTTTCACGGAAATGCCCAGGCCCGTCACGACGAGGACGACGCCCGTGTGCCCGGTAACCAGCCATTCGCCATTCACGAGCCGCACGTCCTCGATGTGTATGCCTTCGTAATTCGGCTTGCGAAAAATGATGACCCGGTCCTTCGAATTCGCTTCGAAGGTCTTCGGGTCGTGGAACGGGAAAGGGGGCACGACGATGCGGAGCCCGATCTGAAAGCCTTTCCTGGTCTTGAAGTCCTGTAGCGATCCTTCGGCCATGCCGACCAGGAATTCGCCCATCGGCATGGCGATGCCATCGGCCTGGATGCAGATCGTCGGGTAGCCGAAGCGCGACGTGAACTCCAGCGGGTAGATGCCCTGGCCATTGACGATGCAATTGACATCGATGTAGCCCACATAACGTTCGTCACGCAGCTTCTTCTCGAGTTTCGCGAGGGTCGCGGCGAATACCTTGTTCGGGCCGCTCCAGTACATGCAGGTGCCCATCTCGCCTGTAGCGGGGCCGATGTTTCCGGGGAACAAGGGCTTGTGCTCGAAGTTCACGTTGATCGGCATCATGAATTCGTGGCCATTGAAGAATGCGCCCACGGCCATCTCCACACCGCGCATGCGCCGCTGCAGCTGGAACACCTTGACCGTGTCCGAATACACCGCTTTGTAGGAGCCGAGCACGTGGATGACGTCTTTGCCGTCGTCTTCCTGGCCGACGAACAGCAGGCGCTTGATGTTCTGCGCCTCCCCGCTCGGCTTGATCACATAGGTCGCGGGATGTTCCTCGACGTACTGGATCGCGGAATCGAAATCCGTGAACTCCTGGAACGGAATGATCGACACGCCGTGCTTCTTCAATTCCTCCTGGCCGAAGGTGCGGTCGTCTTCCAGTCGATCCGTGTAGGCGGTGCCGCCGACGACAGACTTGCCCTCCTTCCTGAGCTTTTCGGCCATCTCACCATGCCCCAGTACATCGTCGAATACGACGACGTCAGCCCAGTCGACATGCGGCTCCCACTCGTCAACCTTCGGCACGAAACCATCGCCGATGTCTTTCTCGTCGGGGTTCGAGATGTAGTACCGGACTTCGTTTCCCTCGGTCGACACGCGCCATGCGATATCGCTGATCAGGCCATCATAGGAAATGAAGAGAAACTTCTTGCTCATGGCTGCCGGTCCCGGTCGGGAGACGAGAGATGCGTTTCAGCGTGCATTTGTAACAGATGCGGAAACTCGTTGTAAGATGGCGACTTGCTGCATGCTTGCCGACTCTGTGGAAGCAACGACCTGACGCTCTGGATGCGTGAGGGCCGGCATCGTGACCTCAATTACTATCGCTGCGGCAACTGCGCGCTCTGGAACTATGATCTCGACTGCGGGATGGACCAGACGCAGTATACGGCCCGGTACGTGAGCCCGGAGGACCCGCATCACAAATCCAACCGGGTCATCGCGAGGAGCTGGGACTATTTGCGGGCGCGCGTGCCGGGGCCGGGCTCCATGTTAGATATCGGCTGCGGCAATGCGGCCCTGCTGCATTTCGCACGCAAGGCCGGGTGGACGGTGCGTGGCATGGAGCTCAGCGAATCGATGGCGCGCGCGATCGAGGCCGACCAGGGCATCGAGGTGGCCGTCTCCAACTTTCTGGACTACGAGCCGGCGGATGGCGAAGCCTATGACGTCGTCGTCCTGCGGCACGTGCTCGAGCACCTGCCCGACCCGAAGCTCGCGATGCGCAGGATCGCAGCGCTGCTCAAGGACGGCGGCATCGCTTTCCTCGAGCTGCCGAACACCGGGTCCTTCGCCTATGCGTCGAAACGCATACTCAAGAACCTCGGGCTCAAGAACCGCAAATACTCGGCTGACTGGCGCCCGGGACACTGCAACGAATATTGCCGGCAGTCCTTCGAATACCTCCTCGACGCAAGTGGCTTCGAGCTGGTCGAGTGGCGTACCTACTCGAACAAGCCGCTGGCTGACCACATCTACGGAGTTTTGCCCGTCGCCAGCAAGGTACGCGTACTGGCGCGCAGAAAAGCGGGCTAGAGGGAGACCTGTACCAGGAAGTAATGGTCGATGAGCAGGGCCGCGAACAGATAGCCGAGGTAGGTGATCGAATAACGAAAGGTGTGCATGGCGCGAGCCAGATCGGCGGGGTGACGCCGCATCTGGATCACATGCCAGAGGAACGCTGCATCGAGGACCAGCGCGCTGACGAGGTAGATGATCCCGCTCATTCCGGTCAGGTAAGGCATGACCGTGATGACGGTGAGCAGAATCGTATAGAGCAGGATGTTGAGGCGCGTGAAATCCTCACCGTGCGTCACCGGCAGCATCGGGATGCCGACCTTTGCGTAATCGTCCTTGCGGGCAATCGCCAGCGCCCAGAAGTGCGGCGGCGTCCACACGAAGATGATAAGGAACAGGAGCAAGGCGCTCGAATGGACCTCGTTCGTGATCGCCGCCCACCCCAGCACCGGCGGCGCAGCGCCGGCCGCGCCGCCGATGACGATATTCTGCGGTGTGGCACGCTTCAGGAATACGGTATAGACGACGGCGTAACCGATCAGCGACGCGAATGTCAGCGCGGCGGTCAGCGGGTTGACGAGAAACCAGAGCACCAGCATCGACAGCGCGCACAACAGGCTTGCGAATACGAACGCCCGGCCTTCCGATATCCGGCCCTGCGGCAGCGGCCGGTTGCGGGTACGAAGCATGTGGATATCGATGCGCGCGTCGAGAATGTGATTGAACACCGCGGCACCCGAGGCCGCGAGGCAGATACCCAGTGTGCCGAACAGCATCGGGGCGGCACCGGGCCAGCCGGGCACCGCGAGGAACATACCGACGATGGCGGTAAAAACGATGAGCATGACGACCCGCGGCTTGGTCAGCTCGTAGTAGTCTCGCCAGTCTGTCAGTGTCTGAATTTCTGCGTTCATTCTGTGTCAGGCCCCGGACCTGTCAGCCGATGTGCGACAGCCGCAGCAGGCGCTTGAGGTCGGCGACGATGTCGCGCGGCGCGAGCGTCGGTTGGAAATACATCACCAAATTGCCGTGCGGGTCTACCAGGTAATAGCCCCCGTCGGGCTCTGCGGGGGGCCTGCGCGCGGACAGCAAATCGCCCAGTTCCCTGTCTTGCAGCGCGATCAAGCCCTCGTGCTCCGTCGCGATAAACACTGTATCGGGGGCGATATCCCCGTGCAAGAACACGCGCGTCACGCGATCCATTTCGCGCCCGAGCATGAGCCGCATCTGCCGGATTGCGTGGAGACCGTCACGGCATGCGGAGTCGCAGGGCCCTGCGTGCGCATAGACGAGCAGCCAGCGGCCGTCGTGCAGCGCTCCGATGTCCGAATCCGGCAGCGCCTCGTCGAGATCGACGATGGGTTCGAGCAAGGCGCCGTGGTTGGCCCGTCCTGCCGGTTGCAACCCGGCCCCGCGGAAATAAAGCCACACGGCCAGCAGCAGGGGACCAATGAAGACGGCGGCGACCAGCAGCAATTGCACGCGGGTGGCCGGATTGCGGGTCTCAGCCACGCTCGGTGCCTCGCCGGCGATAGTGCCAGCAGAGCAGCCCGGTCAGGACCGCCGCCATCGCGAACCACTGGAACGCGTAGGCGAAGTGCCGACCTGGCCCCATCTCTTCCGGCACCCAGTGGCGGACGAAACCGTGTTCGTCTTTCGGGTCCAGGAGCAGCACGAAAGGCTCTACTTCCCTGCCGAGGGTGAGCGACAGGTCCTGCAGTTGCGGGAAGACCGCCGACTTGGGCCACTCCGTCGATGGCGTGACCGGTTCGCCCAGGCGCATGCCCGGCCGTGGCAGCGAGCCCGTTCGTCCGTGGACCGTCATCGGTTCTGCCGGCAGTGCGAGTTCGCGGGCCAGCTCGATCATGTCCGGCTGCAGGCCGCGCTTCTCGACCCAGCCCCGGTTGACGAGCAATACGGGCTGGCCATGGCCGAGTTCCAGCGGTGTGACGATGTAGTAGCCGTAGCGGCTGTTCAGGATGATGTTGTCGAGCAGGAACTGGTGCCTGCCGTCATAGCGGCCCGTCGCCTTGAGCGGCTGGTATGGCCGCAGCTCCGCGCCGGATTGGAAGTCCGCGTAGGCGGCCGGCTCGCCGAATGCGGCGCGTGTCTCGAGCTTCGCGACACCTCGGCTCACCTGCCAGAGGCACAGGCCCGCGAATTGCAGGACCAGCACGGCGCCGGCCAGCAAGGGCAGCCAGCGCGGCAGGGACCTGTTTGTCGCGGTGTTCACGTTATACTGGACCCGCCGCTCATACCGGGGCTCGTGTGAAAGCCATCGTCTTCATTTTGCTCGCGGCCATCGTCGTGAGCCTGGGCTCGGGCCTCTACTTCCTGACACGGGACAAGCAGGATTCCACGCGCATGCTCAAAGCGCTGAAGCTCCGGGTGGCGCTGTCGATCGTTCTGCTCGCCTTCCTGCTGTCGGCCTTCTATTTCGGCTGGATCTCATAACAAGAAAAGGGGTCAGAGTACTTAATTCGTTGGTGGAGCGAGGCCCGGGTCTTCTGACTCGCGACGAATAAAGTACTCTGACCCCTTTTTTTGCCTATTTGCTAGATCCAGTAGACGAATACGTACAGGCCCACCCACACCACGTCGACGAAGTGCCAGTACCAGGCGACCGCCTCGAAGGCAAAGTGCTTGTCCGGCGTGAAGTGTCCCTTCATCACGCGCAGCCAGATGATGAACAGCATGATGCCGCCGAGCGACACGTGCAGGCCATGGAAGCCGGTCAGCATGAAAAAGGTCGAGCCATAGATGCCGGTCGTCAGCTTCAGGTTCATGTGCTGATAGGCCTCGATGTACTCCTCGGCCTGCAGGAACACGAATGTGAAGCCGAGGACGAAGGTCAGCGCGAGGAACACTTTGAGCACGCCCCGATTTCCGGCTATCAGCGCATGATGCGCGATCGTGACCGTTACCGAGCTCGACAGCAGCAAGGCCGTGTTGATGAGCGGCAAACCGAAAGGGCCCATGGCCTCGAATTCGCCGCCGATCCTGCCCGGGCCGTTCGTCGGCCAGGTACCTTCAAAGTCCGTCCAAAGCAGGAAATTGGTGAAGAAATTGTTGCTTTCGCCGGATAGCCAGGGCAGCACCATGCTGCGGGCATAGAACAGCGCGCCGAAAAACGCGGCGAAGAACATGACTTCCGAGAAGATGAACCAGAACATGCCCATGCGGAAGGACCGGTCCACCTGGGCGTTGTAAATACCCTGCTGGTTCTCGCCGATCACGGTGCTGAACCAGCCGACGACCATCGTTATGAGCGTGGCGAAGCCGAACAGCATGATCCAGAAACCGAGTTCGGCGCCGTTCAGCCAGTTGGACACGCCGACCATCAGGAACAGCAGGCCCACGGAACCGACGATCGGCCAGTGACTGCCGTGCGGGACGTAGTAGTGATCGGGTGCGTGTGCGGACATGGCTTTACTCTGGGTTACTTCGCCGACAGGCGAACCGTGTCGTAAAAGGTGTATTGCAGGGTGATCGTGTCGATGTACTCGGGCAGCGCCGGGTCGACGATGAATTGCAGAGGCATCTGACGCTCCTCATTCGCCGCGAATGCCTGGCTCGTGAAGCAGAAGCATTCGAGTTTGCGAAAGTGTTCCGCCGCCCCGGCCGGTGCCACGCTGGGCACCGCCTGCGCGATCTTGTCGGCGTCCGTCAGGTTCCTGGCAGTAAAGGTCGCGAAATACAACCTGCCCGGGTGCACCTCCATCGTCGGCAGGTCGGCGGAGAAATCCCAGGGGGCGTACTCGTTCGTCTGCGTGACGAACTCGACCCGGACAGTGCGAGTTGCATCGGGCTCTGGTGTCACCGCCGCCGCAACGGTATTCGTCCGGCCGCCGAAGCCGGTGATCTCGCAGAAGACGTCATACAGGGGCACGAGCAGGAAGCCGAAGCCGAACATCGCCAACACCCAGACGAGCAAGCGGAGCCCGAGCGAGCGGTTGGAAACCTTGTTGTGCGTGTCTCCGGTCATTTCAGGACTTGACGACGCCGGACAGGATGAATCCCAGGTAGAACGCGATCGCGACGACGACCAGGAGCATCGTCATGCGGCGGATCTTGCGCCGGTTTTGCTGGTCGGCGTCAGACATTCGGGTCCTTCGGGAAGGCAACGGTACGATCGACATGCACCGGCTCGTTGAAAGTGTGGTACGGCGCTGGCGATGGCACCGTCCACTCCAGGCCGCGCGGCGCTTCCCAGACCTTCGCGGACGCCGGCGCGCCCTTCTTGACGGTCAGGAGCACGTACAGGAATAAGAGTTGCGACAGGCCGAAGCCGATCGCGCCGACGCTGGCGACCAGATTGAAGTCGGCAAATTGCGTCGAGTAGTCCGGGATGCGCCGCGGCATGCCGGCGAGCCCCAGGAAATGCATCGGAAAGAACGTGAGATTGACGAAGATCGCGGACAGCCAGAAATGCAGCTTGCCCGCCCTCTCGTTGTACATGTGCCCGGTCCACTTCGGCAGCCAGTAATACGCGGCGCCCATCAGTGCGAAGATCGAACCGGGCACCAGCACGTAGTGAAAGTGAGCGACGACGAAATAACTGTCGTGGTACTGGATGTCGGCCGGCACGATGGCCAGCATGAGGCCGGAGAAACCGCCGATCGTGAACAGGAAGATGAACGCCAGCGCGAACAGCATCGGGGTCTCGAAAGTCAGCGCGCCGCGCCACATCGTCGCCACCCAGTTGAAAACCTTCACGCCGGTGGGCACCGCGATCAGCATGGTCGCGAACATGAAGAACAACTGCGCGGACAGCGGCATGCCGACCGTGAACATGTGGTGCGACCAGACGATGAAGGACAGGAACGCAATCGACGCCGTGGCGTAGACCATCGAGTCATGCCCGAACAGCGGCTTGCGCGAGAAGGTCGGCAGGATCTCCGAGACCACGCCGAATGCCGGCAGGATCATGATATAGACCTCGGGATGCCCGAAGAACCAGAAGATGTGCTGGAACATGACGGGGTCACCGCCGCCGGCCGCGAGGAAGAAGCTCGTGCCGAAAAACTGGTCGGTGAGGAGCATGGTGACCGCGCCGGCCAGCACCGGCATGACCGCGAGCAACAGGTATGCGGTAATGAGCCAGGTCCAGACGAACATCGGCATGCGGATCAGTGTCATCTCCGGTGTGCGCATGTTGATGATCGTCACGATGATGTTGATCGAGCCCATGATCGAACTCAGGCCCATCAGGTGCACCGAGAAGATCAGGAACGGGAAGGCGTCGCCGGTCTGCAGCACGAGCGGCGGATACATGGTCCAGCCTCCGGCAGGTGCGCCGCCGTCCATGAACAGTGTCGAAAGCAGGATGCCGAACGCCACCGGCAGGATCCAGAACGACCAGTTGTTCATGCGCGGCAGCGCCATGTCGGGCGCACCGACCTGCATCGGGATCATCCAGTTGGCGAGCCCGACGAAAGCCGGCATCACTGCGCCGAAGACCATGATCAGCGCGTGCATGGTCGTCATCTGGTTGAAGAACTCGGGGTGCACGAACTGCAGGCCGGGAATCGCGAGCTCGGAGCGGATGACCAGGGCCATCGTGCCGCCGATGAAGAACATGACGAGGCTGAAGACCAGGTACATCGTGCCGATGTCCTTGTGATTCGTCGTGTACAACCAGCGGCGGATCCCCTTGTCCGGGCCGTGGTGTTCGTGTGCCTCGTGTGTGTCTGCGACAGCAGTGCTCATACCCTTGAACTCCATTGCAGGCTGGCGATGCCGGCCCGGGCCAATGCGTTTGCTTACTGGTTGCCGGCGAGCGCCTGCATCGCCGCAGTTTTGCCGCCGTTCGCGGTGATCCAGTCGTCGAAGTCGTCCGCGTCAACGACTTCCACGACGACCGGCATGTAGCCGTGGTCCTTGCCGCAGAGCTCCGCGCATTGCCCGCGGTAGGTGCCGACAGACTCGGCTTGGAACCAGATCTCGTTGACCATGCCCGGCACGGCGTCTTTCTTGACGGCGAGATCGGGGACCCACCAGGCGTGCAGCACGTCATTGGAGGTCAGCAGGACCCGGACCTTTGCGTCCACCGGCACGACCAGCGGCCGGTCGACTTCGAGCAGGTAATTCTCCACGCCGAAGGGATCGATGCCCGAATCCTTCTGCCGGGCCTCGAGGCTCGGCCGCGCCAGCGAGGAATAGAAATCGATATCCTGGTCCTGGTATCGGTAGTGCCAGCGCCACTGGTAACCGGTCACGACCACCGTGAGATCCGGGTCGCGCGAATCTTCGAGCTTGATCATCGTCCGAGCCGCCGGGATGGCCATCGCGAGCAGGATGAACACCGGGATCGCGGTCCAGGCCACCTCCGCCGTGGTGCTGTGCGAAAAGCCGGCGGCGACGGCACCCTTCGACTTCCGGTGCGATATCAGCGACACGATCATCGCGCCGAACACCAGCACGCCGATGACCGTGCAGACCCAGAAGGCGAGCATGTGGAGGTCGTAGGTTTCGGCGCTGAGTTCCGTCACGCCTTCCGGCATGTTGAGTTCCCAGTCAGCAGTCGCTGTTGTCGCCCAGACGAGTCCGAGCAAGCTGGTCAAGGATTTTCGAATCATTGATTGTTCACCCTGCGTGCCCCGCGAGGCTGCCGCACACTTCTTGTACACCCGTGCCGTCGCTGGCGAATAGTTCCGCAATCACGCGCCGGCGCGAGATCCCGGGGTCATGTCATCGGGTGGCTGGTCTGGATGTCCGGAAGCACCGGCAGAAAAAGCCCGCGAAGTTTACTGAAAGCTGCCCGGCCATGCAATCCTTGCAGCCGCGCCTGACAGTCAAAAAAATTTGATATTACAGAGACTTGGGATCCAGCCCCCGTCTCTGCATCGGGTTTGCGGGCGGTAGTTCAGCGACGCTGCCGGCGCAGCGAAATCGACGCAGGATCGATGCGGACATCGGCATCCTGCAGCTTGCCGCCCCCGCTCCAGCAATGCCCGTACACCAGTTCGAGCCCGAGCTCTATCAGCGTGCCCTGCCCGGCCGTCTCGAGCGCCGCGGTCATCCGGCCGAAACGTGCGCGGCCCGTGAGCGAGCGGCGGCGGCCGGCAAGCGCGTTCCTGGCACCGGTTGCGCTGAGATCGCGAAACAGCGCGGCACTGCCGGCGTACTCCAGGCGGAGCCGGTCGACGTCGAGTACGGGATCGCGCATGCCGGCGCGGAGCAACAGGTCGCCGAGATCGTGCATGTCGAGGAAGCGTTGTACATGCGGGCCGTCGTCGACGGCGGCCCAGGCATTGCGCAATTCGTCCAGGCTGTCCGGGCCGAGCGTCGCGAAGACGAACAGACCGTCGGTGCGGAGCACGCGTGCGATCTCCGCGAAAGCCGGTGCGGGATTGTCGAGGGCCGCGAGCGAGAGGTTCGCGTACACGAGGTCCACGCTGCCGTCGGCGAGCGGCAAAGCGCGCGGGTCGCAACGAAGGAACTCGGAGCGCGCGCGCCAGCGCCGGCGGTGGCGGAGCGCGGCGCGGAGCATGGCCGTCGACCGGTCGGTGCCGAGTATTCGTGCGCCGCGGAATCGTTTCTCGAGCGGTGTCAGGTCCGCGCCCGTGCCGCAGCCGAGCACCAGCACCGTCCGGGCCGCCACCGCCATCGGCTCGATGCGCTCCATGAGGCCACGGCGCGTGACCTCGTGCACAAAGCCGGCTTCTGCGTAGCCCGCGGCAGCCCGCTCGGCCCGCCGCTCGAGATGTGCGGCGTTGACGGGATACGGTGGCTTCAATGGCGGGACGTCGGGACCGGCGGGACACGCAACGTTAGCACGCTTTCGCCCGCATAACGGCCGATAAGGGCAGAGCAGGCGGCGGACCCTGCACGCGAAAATCCGCGCATGCGCCGACTCACCGTCCGTACGCGAATCCGCCGCGCCCTGCGCGCGCTCGAACGCGAACTCCTGCCCTATCGCTGCGTGTTCTGCGGCGACGAATTGGCTGCAAGGCGGCACCTGTGCGCCGGCTGCGACCGGGACCTCGTACGCAACTCACCGGCCTGCCGCGGCTGTGCGTTGCCTATCGCGGACGCCGGCCAGCAATACTGCGGCTCCTGCCAGGGCCGGGACCGGCCATTCACCGCCGCAATTGCGTCGCTGGCCTACACCTTTCCGGTCGACGCGGCGATCCGGCAGTTCAAGTTCCATCGCAAACTCCATTACGTGCCGGCGTTCGGCGAACTCCTGTGCCGCTCGGCAGCGCTGTTGCCGCCAGGTATCGACGCGATCCAGCCCGTACCCCTGCACCGCTGGCGCCAGTTGCGCCGTGGCTTCAACCAGGCGCGGGAACTGGCGCTGCCGGTTGCGAGGCACCTGTCCGTGCCGTTGATCGACGGCGTGCGCCGGTGCCGGCACACACCCTACCAGTCGGGACTGGCGGCTGCGGACCGGCGCCGCAACCTGGAAAACGCGTTTACCGTACGCGGGCGCATATGTGCCCAACATGTATTGCTGGTCGACGACGTGGTCACCACGGCGACAACCTGCGGGCAGATTGCCGAACTGCTCCGGCGCCATGGCGTCGGCGAAGTCAGCGTGCTTGCGCTCGCGCGGGCGCGCGCCGACTGAACGGTCGCTTCAGGAAATCGTCGTTCCGAGCGGTGTGAAGGTGTAGTCGAGAACGATGCCGATGAAGATGACAAGACCGATGTAGTGGTTGTGGAGAAAGGCTGCGAAACAGCCGGCAGGGTCGCGATGTCGGGCGAGGTACAGGTGATATAGCATCAGGCATGCGGCGACGCCGACGGACAGGTAGTACCACAGACCGAGTTCGGCGCCGTCACCTAAGAACAGGAGCGCCGCCAGCATCAGGAGCTGCAATCCGTTGATCACGACGAGGTCCAGGTCGCCGAACAAAATCGCGGTGGATTTCACGCCGACCTTGCGGTCGTCTTCGCGGTCGACCATCGCGTAAAAAGTATCGTAGATGACGGCCCATACGAGCGCCGTGACGAACACCAGCCAGCCTATGCGCGGCACATCGCCGGTCTGCGCGGCGAAGGCCATCGGCACCGCCAGTCCGAACGCGGCGCCGAGCACGAACTGTGGCACCGACACGATGCGCTTGACGTAGGGATAGGCGATCGTCAGGCCTGCGCCGACGACTGCCAGCAGCTGCGCTGGCCGGTTCAGCATGGCGGCAAGCCCGACCGCGACGAGGCTCAAGGCGGCAAACAGGGTAAGCGCTTCCCCCGCCGCGACGGCGCCAGACGCAATCGGCCGGTCGCGCGTGCGTTCGACATACGGGTCGATGTGCCGGTCGACGTAATCGTTCAGAACGCAACCGGCCGAGCGCATCACAAACACGCCGAGGACGAAGACGACGAACAGCCCGCCGTCGGGGTGCCCGCGGCCCGCGATCCACAATGCCCACAGCGTCGGCCACAGCAGGAGCCAGTAGCCGACGGGCCGGTCAACGCGCATCAGCCTAGCGTAGTTGTGCAACTGGCTGCGCAGTTGCGGTGGCATCCATTCGGCGATGTCTCTCATGCCGCGGAGTGTACGTGACTGGAACCCGCTGTTGGAACGCTGGTGGCGTGCGCCATGCGCGCGACCGGCCTGGCGCGAAAGGTCGCGCCCGTGGAGCGCTCCGACGTAGCCCCCTACACTTTTCCATAATGCCCGCGGCCGGACAGCCAGCGGTGCACGATTGCCTCGGCATTCTCTGGCGCGTCACCGAGCAGCGTCTCGGCCGCCGACTGCACGCGCGGCAGCAACGCGGCGTCGCGGGCGATGTCGGCAACGCGGTACTCCGGCAGGCCTGTCTGGCGTGTCCCGAGTAGTTCGCCCGGGCCGCGCAGTTCCAGGTCGCGCTGGGCAACGAGAAAGCCGTCGTTCGTGTTGCGCAGAACGGCCAGGCGGTTTTTCGCCAACAGCCCCAGCGGCGGCTTGTACAGGAGCACGCAGTGACTGCGGGTAGCGCCGCGACCTACCCGTCCACGCAATTGGTGGAGCTGCGAAAGACCCATTCGTTCCGCGTTTTCGATGATCATGAGACTCGCGTTCGGCACGTCCACGCCTACTTCGATGACCGTCGTTGCGACCAGCAGCTGGATGACACCTTCCTTGAACGCGTGCATACCCTTGTCCTTGTCGGCAGGCCGCATGCGGCCGTGCACCAGTCCCACACGGACATCGGGCAGCGCCTCACTGAGCAGGGCGTAACTCGCTTCTGCGGCCTGGAAGTCCAGGACCTCCGACTCCTCGATCAGCGGGCAGACCCAGTATGCCTGACCGCCGCCCGCACAGACGGAGTGCACGCGCGCAACGACTTCGTCGCGGCGCGTGTCGGGAACGGCAACTGTTTGCACCGGCTCCCGTCCCGGCGGCAACTCGTCGATGATCGAGGTGTCAAGATCCGCGTAGGCCGCCATTGCAAGCGTGCGCGGAATCGGGGTCGCAGTCATCACGAGCTGGTGTGGCTGTCCGTGCTCGCCGGCACCCTTGCCCCGCAGCGCCATGCGTTGATGCACGCCAAAGCGGTGTTGTTCGTCGATCACGACGAGACCGAGACGGGCGAAGCGCACGCCTTCCTGGAACAGCGCGTGAGTGCCGACCACGAGTTGCGCCGAGCCCTCCTCGATCCCGTCCAGTGCCACTCGGCGTGCCGTAGTTCTCTGGCTGCCCGACAGCCAGGCGGGCTCGATGCCCAGCGGGCGGAACCAGTCGCTGAAACTTCGCCAGTGCTGCTCCGCAAGCAACTCGGTCGGCGCCATGATCGCGGCCTGCACGCCGCTCGCCACCGCGGTGAGGCAGGCAACGGCCGCAACGACCGTCTTGCCGGAACCGACGTCGCCCTGGATGAGCCGCATCATCGGATGCGCCTGTCCCATGTCCGACAGGATCTCGGACACCACACGACGCTGTGCGCCGGTAAGCGTGAATGGCAGTCTCGCGAGGAATGCATCGACCTCGGCCCTGCCGCCTGCCAGCGGCATCGCGCGTTCCGTTGCCGCGAGCGCTCGCAAGCGGCGCAGACTTAGGTAATGCGCGAGCAGTTCCTCGAATGCGAGCCGTTGCTGGCACGGATGCACGCCGCTCGCCAGTTGTTCGACGTCCGCATCGGCAGGCGGCTGGTGCAGGTACTCTATCGCTTCCACCAGCGGTGGCATGTGGAGCTTGTCGAGCACCGCGCGCGGCAACAGCTCGACGGGCGGCGAGCGCCGCATGTGACGCAATGCCTGGCCAACGAGATTGCGCAGGCGTGCCTGCCCGACGCCTTCGGTTGCCGGGTAAATGGGGGTCAATGCGTCATTGACGGCCGCATCCTGACCAGCGCGCAGGGCCCGATACTCGGGATGAATCATCTCGAAGCCCGCAGGGCCCTTGCGGGCTTCCCCATAGCAGATCACCTGTGTTCCCGGCTGGAACTGCTCCTGCTGGCTCCTCGAGAAGTGGAAGAAGCGCAGCGTCAGCTGGCCGCTTCCATCACCGATCCGGACGAGCAGGCTGCGCCGGCCCCGGAACACGGTCTCGGCGAGCAACACCTCGCCCGTTACAAGGCAACGCTCCCCCGCACAGAGTTCGCCGAGGCGTATCAGCTGTGTGCGATCCTCGTAACGCACCGGCAGCAGGAACAGGAGGTCCTCGACGCGTGCAAGGCCAAGATTGCCAAGCTTTTCGGCGAGCGCGGGGCCGACGCCGTTCAGTGTGACCAGTTCGCTCTGCAGGGGATCGACCGACATCCGCGCGATTGTATCGTCGCGCAGGAAATACGGTGACAGTTACCCTAATTCGGAATTGGCCGGCGAATCAGGGTAACTGTCACCATATTTTCCGCGCTACAGGGCAAGGATGGCGTCGGCTTCGATGTCGACACCCTTCGGCAGAGACGCGACGCCGACGGCTGCTCGCGCCGGGAAGGGTTCCGAGAAATATTCCGCCATCACCGCGTTCACGGTGGCGAAGTTGCCGAGATCGGTGAGGAACACCGTCAGCTTGACGACCTGGTCCAGGTTGCCGCCGGCCGCCGCGGCCACCGCGGCGAGATTGTCGAATACCTGCCTGGCACGCGCCTCGAAATCGCCGTGGACGACGGCCATTGTCACCGGATCGAGCGGGATCTGGCCGGATAGAAAGACGAGCTGGCCGGTTTGCACGGCCTGCGAGTAAGTGCCGATCGCGGCGGGCGCGTCGTCCGTGTGCAGGGCTTTTTTGCTCATTCGTGCTCCGTCGGTTGTCAGGCGCAGTCGCGAGTCACCCGGATCACATTGGGCATTTTTCGCACGTTGCGCATGATCTGGGCGAGGTGTCGGCGATCCCGGACCAGCAGCTGGAAGGACAGCATGGAGCAGTCCTCATGGCGGCCCAGCACTTCCACTTGCTCGATGTTGGAACCGCAGTCGGCAATCGTGGCCGCGACCTCGGCCAGTACGCCGGTCTTGTTGCGTGTCTCGCACTGGATCTGGCTCGAGAACTCCCTCTCGATGCTCTGCTCCCATTCGACCGCGATCCATTTCTCCGGCTGTTTCCGGAAGTTGATCAGGTTGCCGCAGACATTGCGGTGTATGACGACGCCGCGGCCCGAACTCAGATAGCCCATCACTTCGTCACCGGGGATCGGGTGACAGCACTTCGCGTAGCTGACCACCATCCCTTCCGTGCCGGCAATCGTAAGACTTGCTTGCTTCGCAGCGGTGTCGCCGTCGACGGTGCTGCCGAGCAGGAAGCGCGCGGTCAGCGGGGCAAGTCGTTCGCCGAGTCCGATCTGCTCGTACAGCTCGGACGAGTTATTGAAGCCGAGTTCGGCAAGCGCGTCGCTCATACGCACCTTGCCGACCTTGCGCAGTGACGAATCGAGATCCTTCAACGAGCGATCTAGAAGGCGCCGGCCGAGATCGATGGATTCGTTGGACCGCAGGTTCTTCATGTACTGCCGAATCGCGGTTCGGGCCTTCGCGGTGCGAACGAAAGTCAGCCAGTTTGGATTCGGATTTGCATTCCGGCTCGTGACGGCCTCCACAGTCTGCCCGTTTTGCAGTTGCGTACGCAGGGGCACCAGCGCTCGATCGATCTTGGCGGCGACCGTGTGATTGCCGATGTCCGTGTGCACCGCGTACGCGAAATCGACGGTGGTCGCTCCTTTCGGCAGCGGCATGATGTCTCCGTTGGGAGT
Organism: uncultured Pseudomonadota bacterium; assembly: GCA_963775455.1. Classification (GTDB taxonomy): domain Bacteria; phylum Pseudomonadota; class Gammaproteobacteria; order Steroidobacterales; family Woeseiaceae; genus UBA1847. The sequence goes on from CAVZIU010000002.1 coordinate 350,034, forward strand.
GAAGACGTAGATCTTGTCAGGAAACAGGTCGACCTTGACACTCTCCAGGAATTCTTCGGACGAACCCGCCTTCTGAAGTTCGGCCAGCTTGGAGAGCCATTCACGGGCCCGGCGCTGCGGCGTTGCATCGATGCGATCTTCCGCCTTGTATTGCCAGTGCGCCGCCACGCCGGACTCGGCGACGCGATCCATGTGGCGAGTCCGAATCTGCACTTCGAGAGGCAGGCCTTTCGGGCCGAACAGCGTCGTGTGCAGCGACTGATAGCCATTGATCCGAGGAATTGCGATGTAGTCCTTGAAGCGGCCGGGCATCGGCTTGTACAGCCCGTGCACGACGCCGAGCACCTGATAGCAGGTGCTCACCTCGTCCACGATGATGCGGAAGCCGTACACGTCAACGACATCGGACAGCACGCGCTTCTTCTCGGCCATTTTCTTGTAGATGCTGTAGAGGTGTTTTTCCCGGCCGATGACTTCGGCAACGATGCCTTCGGCCTCGATGGCGCTCTCGAATTCCTCGGAGATACTCTTCACGATCTGCCGCTGGTCACCCTTGCTGCGCTTTCGTGCCTTGTCGAGCACGCGGTATCGCATCGGGTAGAGATACTTGAAGCCCAGGTCCTCGAGTTCGACCTTCATGCGGTTGATGCCGAGCCGGTTCGCGATCGGCGCATAAATGTCCAGCGTCTCGCGCGCGATCCGCCGGCGCTTTTCCGTCGGCATGGCATCGAGCGTCTGCATGTTGTGCAGCCGGTCCGCGAGCTTGACCAAGATCACGCGGATGTCCTCGATCATTGCGAGCATCATCTTGCGAAAGCTCTCAGCCTGCGCTTCCGCGCGGCTGCGGAACTGGATCTGGTCGAGCTTGCTGACGCCATCGACGAGCAGTGCGATCTCGTCGCCGAACTTTTCGCGGATCTGCGTCAGCGATGCGTCGGTGTCCTCGACGACGTCGTGCAGGATGGCAGCCGATATGGCCTGCGCGTCGAGATGCATGTTGGCGAGTTCGCGCGCGACCGCGACAGGATGGGTGATGTAGGGTTCGCCGGTCTTGCGTGTCTGGCCTTCGTGCGCGGCCGCCCCGAAGTCGTAGGCGCGCATGATCATGCCGACCTGGTCCTCGGGGAGGTAGGTTTGCAGCTGCGCGATCAGCCGCTCAAGACTGCGGTCGCGCTTGAGCGCGGCCGGCAGCTTCGCAAAGAGAGTGGCGGCATAGTCCATGGAAGGATCATACCGCGCCGGATCAGTCTCCGATGGAGATACCGCGCAGCGGCAGGATGTCGTCCGTCAGGTCCGGTTGCTGCATGAACTCCTCGGTGCGCGGTTGCTCGATCTCGTCGAGGATAGCCGGTGTTACGTGACCGGCCGCGATTTCGCGCAGGGCGATGACGGTAGGCTTGTCGTTCTCGAGGTCGACCATCGCCTCCGCGCCATGGGCCAGGCGACGTGCGCGCTTGGAGGCGACCAGAACCATTTCAAAAATATTTTCGATGTGGTCGAGACAATCCTCGACGGTGATGCGTGCCATGCGGATTCGCCTGCAGTCAGTGGGCCCGGAACGGGCGGGAGCGGCGCAGAGCTTGCGCAGCCGGCGTCCCGAGTGCCATCCCTTATAACAAAACGTTATATAAGTCGACTCAAGTAATTGAATCAACTGGCGTTTTCCGTCGACACCCCGAGTCTTTCGAGCATGCTGGCCGCCGCGGCGCCGGCCGCCGCGCTGTCGTAACCGCTACGGCAATCGAGGTGTGCGACGCCACCATAGCGCATCCCGAGGTAGGCGAAAGTCTCCCGAAACGCGGCTTCGAAGGTTGCGGGCACGGCGGCGTAGACCGAAGTGCAGACGACGAAGGCGTGCTTGTCACGCAGGCGCCGGCCCCAGGGTATGAGTTCGGGCAGGTCGAGCAGGTCGGAGATACGGTCCAGGAACAGCTTCATCGGTGCCGCCGGCGCGTACCAGTACACCGGTGTGGCGAAGACGATCTGGTCGAAGTCCAGCAGGCGTTGCATGAGGGGCTCGAAGTCGTCGGCTCGGTTGCTGTGCTCATAGTCGTACGGCGCGATCGACAGGCCGGCGAGGTCCACGACTTCCATGCCGGCGGCGCCGGCGATCGTGTCGAGCAGGCGGCCGGTGTTGCCGTGCCGCCGGCCGCTCGCGAACAGTGCGATGGCGCTCGGCGCACCCGGCTTGCCGGGCCTGCCCTGTGTGTCGACTGCAGCGCTCATCCGGACAGCAGCTTCGCGACGGCGCTGCGCAGCGCCGGGTTGCGGGTGGACGTGGCCGCGCCGCGCCCGTGCACGACCGCGAGCAGCCGCGCCACCGCATCCTCCAGGTCGTCGTTGATGACGACGTGGTCGAATTCGTGCCAGTGGCTCATATCGGCCAAGGCGTCCCGAAGCCGTCGCCGTATGACCTCTTCGCTGTCGGTGCCGCGTGAGCAGAGCCGGCGCTCGAGTTCAGCGATGGAGGGCGGCAGGATGAATATCGATATCGCCTCCGGCATCGCCTCGCGCACCTGGCGTGCGCCCTGCCAGTCGATCTCGAGGATGACGTCGTGGCCATTACCGAGATACCGTTCTACCTGCCGCCGGCTCGTGCCGTATAGATTGTCGAACACCTCCGCGGACTCGAGCATTTCGCCGGCCACGCGCAAGCGCTCGAATTCCTCGCGATTCACGAAAATGTAGTCGACGTTGTTTGCCTCGTTCGCTCGCCGATTGCGCGTCGTGTACGAAATCGAAAACCGGAACTCAGGTATGTGCGTGACGAGCGCGTGCACGAGCGTCGTCTTGCCGGCACCCGAAGGCGCCGCAATGACGAACAGGCGCGGCCGGTTATCACTCGACATTCTGGATCTGCTCGCGCATTTGCTCGATGAGTACCTTGAGATCCACCGCGGCCCGCGTCGTTTCGGTGTCGGCGGACTTGGAGCCGAGCGTGTTCGCCTCCCGGTTCAGTTCCTGCATCAGGAAGTCCAGGCGCCGGCCGACCGGCTCGGTCGCCGCCAGGGAATCACGAATTTCGCGTACGTGACTTTCGAGGCGGTCGAGTTCTTCCTCGACGTCCAGCTTTTGTGCTATGAGCGCAAGTTCGACCTCGAGGCGTTCCGGGTCCGCATCGAGCTCGAGTTTCGCGAGCCGGTCGCGCTGCCGGTTGTGGGTCGCTTCGAGCACGGCCGGCATGCGCGCGCGCACCGCGGTAGCGATGCGCAGAATCTCTGTGCAGCGCGCGTCTATCAGTTCGCCAATGCGGCCGCCTTCCGCCCGGCGCATCGCCTCCAGCGCATCAAGCGCGATCTCCAGCAGGCCCGCAGCGGAACCGGCGAGGGCCTCGCTGTCCGACTCCACCGACTGGATTACGCCGGGCCAGCGCAACAGGTCCATCGGGTCCACGGCCGCGGGTTCATCGAGTGCCGAGGAAATTTCCGCCAGGCGTCGGGCGAGCAGCGAAATGAGTCCCTTGTCGAGGCGCAGGTCATTGTCGGCATCGAACGCGCGCCCGAAATGCAGCATGCACTCGACTTTGCCGCGTTTCAGGCGATCGCCGACCTGCTGGCGCATCTGTGGCTCGCTCGCACGCAGTTCGTCCGGCACCTTGAATTGCACATCGAGGTAGCGGTGGTTGACCGCTCGTAACTCCCAGGTCAGCGCACCAAGCGAAGACTCCGCAGACGCTCGCGCAAAGCCGGTCATACTGTGTAACATCTGCGTCCTTCTCCCATTACGCCGGGTGGGTCACGCCGATCGCGGGCCCGGTACCAGATATTAGAAGGCCGGGAGGCCGAACGAAACTACATGCAGGTCGAATACGCCAAGGTCTCCGCGCTCGGTGACCGGCAGGACAACCAGGACCGTGGTGCGATCGTCGTCGCCGACGCCGCCGCGATGCTGCTGGTTTTCGATGGCATGGGCGGTCATTCCGACGGAGCGCGCGCCGCCGAGACCGCGCTCAAAGTGGTGCAGGACATGTTTACTTCCGCGCCGCTGCCGATACTCGACCCGCAGGGCTTCCTGTACGGCGTGCTGGCGCGGGCGCACGATGCCGTGGTCGCGCTTGGTCGTGAGCTCGCAGTCGACTTTCGCCCACGAGCCACCTGTGCGATCTGCCTGGTTCAGGAAAGCGGGTCCTTTTGGGCGCATATCGGCGACAGCCGCATCTACCTGGTGCGCAACAACAAGGTGCTCAAGCGTTCGCGGGATCACAGCCACGTCGAAGTTCTGATCCAGGAAGGCGCGATCAGCGAGGAGGAGGCGCAAGACCACCCGATGCGGAACTTCGTCGAATGCTGCCTGGGTGGCGACGCGCCCGTACCGGACATGACGATTACGTCAAAACTGCGCCTGGAGCCCGGCGACGTGCTGCTGGTGTGTTCCGACGGTTTGTGGTCGGGACTCGGCGACGACGACATGGCGACGATAGGCCTGCCTGGTGAAAACAAGCTTGCAGACAACCTCAAGTCGCTGAGCCTGAAAGCATTGAATGCCAACTCGCCATACAGCGACAATACCACCGGGGCGGCGCTCCGGTGGCTCGGCCCCTGAGCCCGACCGGGAGGAGACACCGATGCGACCCAGCGGCCGTGGCGCGGACGAGATTCGTCTCGTCAGGTTTACGCCGGATTTCACGCGGCATGCCGAAGGCAGCGTGCTGGCGGAGTTCGGCGATACGCGCGTGCTGTGCACGGCGTCGGTCGAACCGCGCGTCCCGGCGTGGATGCGCAACCAGGGCAGCGGCTGGGTCACAGGCGAGTACGGCATGTTACCGCGCTCCACCCATACCCGTTCGGCGCGAGAGGCTGCGCGCGGGAGACAGAGCGGCCGCACGATGGAAATATCACGCCTCATCGGGCGCGCGCTGCGCGCCGTCACCGACCTCGATGCCCTGGGCGAGCATACGATCACGCTCGATTGCGACGTGTTGCAGGCGGATGGCGGCACGCGCACCGCATCGATCAGCGGCGCCTATGTCGCTCTGGCTATCGCGACCCGCCGACTGTGCGCCGCCCGCAAGCTGAAGCGTGACCCCGTGCACGGCCAGGTGGCGGCGATCTCGGTCGGAATCTTTCGTGGCGTACCGGTGCTGGACCTCGACTACATCGAGGACGCCGAAGCGGAAACGGACATGAACGTCGTAATGAACGAAGCGGGGGGCTACATCGAATTGCAGGGCACCGCCGAGGGCCACGCATTCAGTCCCAACGAACTCCAAGACCTGCTCGGTCTGGCGCGTACCGGCGTCGGGCACGTCGTAGAGCAGCAGAGACTCGCGCTCGCCGCTGCGGCCGAATGAAGGCGGGCTGCGCATGAATCTCCCAACGACCGTCGTACTCGCCAGCAACAACGCCGGCAAGCGACGTGAAATCGAGAGCCTGCTCGCGCACCTCGCCTTTACTATAGTGCCGCAGTCCGACTACGGCATCGAGGACATCGAGGAAACAGGCACGACGTTCGAAGCAAATGCGATCATCAAGGCGCGGCATGCGATGAACGCCACAGGCCTGCCGGCGATCGCCGACGATTCGGGCCTCGCGGTCGACGCGCTCGGCGGCCGCCCCGGCGTGTATTCGGCACGCTACGCCGGCGCTCGCGCCAGCGACGACGACAACATCGACCTGCTGCTCGCCGAACTTGGCGATCGTGACCAGCGCGGCGCCGCGTTTCACTGCGTTGCCTGTTTCGTGGCGCCGGACCTCGATGAACCGATCATCGCGCACGGTGTCTGGCGCGGCGAAATCCTCCGGGAACGGCGTGGTACGGCCGGCTTTGGCTACGACCCTGTGTTCCTCGATCCGACCAGCGGCCTCGCCTCCGCCGAACTGACGCCGGACGAAAAGAATGCACGCAGTCATCGCGGTATCGCGCTGCGCGAGCTTGCCGGAAAACTCGCCGCTCGCTACGGATAGTGACTGTGTCGCCGCCGCTTTCGCTGTACGTGCATTTGCCCTGGTGCGTGCGCAAATGCCCGTACTGTGACTTCAATTCGTACACGGCCGGCGCCGTGCCGCCGAAGTCCCGTTACCTCGATGCATTGAGAAAGGACCTGGAACTCGAGTCGGTGCGCGTGCGGGAGCGACAACTGATCAGCGTGTTCCTGGGTGGCGGGACACCAAGTTTCTTCTCGCCGGCGGAGATCGGCCGGATCCTCGACACGGTGACCGCCCGTTTTCGTCTTGCCGCCGACGCGGAGATCACGATGGAAGCGAACCCCGGCACCGTCGAGTGCGGGGCACCCGCGGGTTACCGCGCCGCGGGGGTGAACCGGCTGTCGATCGGCGTGCAGTCTTTTTCGCCGGCAATGCTCACCGTGCTCGGCCGCATCCATACGCCGGCCGACGTCTACCGCGCCGTCGACGAGGCCCGGCGCGCCGGCTTCGACCGGGGACTGAATCTGGATCTCATGTTCGCGTTGCCGGGCCAGGATGATGCCGGAGCGCTCGCGGATCTCCGGGAAGCGCTGGCGCTGGAACCGGACCATCTGTCCTGGTACCAACTCACGCTCGAGCCCAACACTGTGTTTCACGCGCGACCACCGAGCGGACTGCCGGACGACGAACTGGCAGCCGACATCCAGGAGGCGGGTCGTGCGCTGCTCGGCAGCCGCGGGTACGAGAATTACGAGGTTTCCGCGTACGCCCGCGCGGGCGCCCGCTCGCTTCACAACCTCAATTACTGGACGTTCGGCGACTACGTCGCCGCCGGGGCAGGCGCGCACGGCAAGCTGACCACTGGCGCCGGAGTCCATCGCTATGCCAAGCCCGCGAATCCCCTCTCCTATATGGAGGATGCCGAGCGCCGCGACCTGGCGACGCCCCTGGGTCCGGCCCTGCCCGAGGCGGAGCGCCTGTTCGAGTTCATGCTCAACGGCCTGAGGTTGCCGGCGGGCTTCGACGAGGCCCTGTTCGAGGCGCGCACCGGGCTCGGCGCCGCGGCTCTCTCAGACCGGGCCGCAGGGGCGGTCCGCCGGGGCTTGCTCGAGCGCTCGAATGGCGGCCGGTGGCGGCCCACAGGCCTCGGCGCGAGGTTTCTCAATGACCTACAGGCGGAGTTTTTGCCCTAGCATTTATGCACAAGGCGGGGTGCAGCCTGATTTTTTCGTGCAAAAGGCCAATGTATTCAGTCAGAGGCTGGAGAATCGCTTGTAATTACATGATTTTCAAGCATTTCACAAAATGGCCACAAAATAGTCATATCGTTTGGCTGCTTTGTAAATCCGGGCCTTAGGGCATTGGTTCAATTTTGGTCCACAACTTTATCCACAGCTTCTGTGGATAATTGAAAGCGCTTTTAGCGGGGCTTGCCGCCCCCCTTGCTTCCCGATATATTACGCGGCCTTTTGGCGCGGCGAGCGCCGCGGAGAGCCCCGCAATGAAAGCCGAAATCCATCCCGAATATCGCGAGATCAAGGTCACGTGCAGTTGCGGCAACGAGTTCACGACCCGCTCCACGCTCGGCGACGATCTGCTGATCGAAGTGTGCTCTTCCTGTCATCCGTTCTACACGGGCAAGCAAAAGATCGTCGATTCCGGCGGTCGCGTGGACAAGTTCCGCAAGAAGTACAACCGGTAGTCCCCGGCGTCCGGGCTGCGACCCGGTTCTGATATGCTCCTATGGCTGTCTGCCGGTCGACGCACGACGACCGGCATTTTTCTGCGAGGCCTCGCCGAAGATCCGCACAAGACAACAAAAGAGGATGACTATGAGCCAGGACGCTTTTCGCCTGACGAGTCCTGACGGGACCGAACTCGACCTGCCGATTCTCAAGGGCACCTGCGGGCCCGATGTCATCGACATAGGTGCGCTCTACCGGGAACAGGGCGTTTTCACCTATGACCTCGGCCTGGTGTCGACCGGAAGTTGCGCGTCCGAAATCACCTTCATCGATGGCGAGAAGGGTGTACTGATGTACCGGGGCTACCCGGTCGAACAGCTCGCCGAGCATTCCAATTTCATCGAGGTAGCCTACCTGTTGCTGCACGGGGAACTGCCGACGGCTGACGACCTCGAGCACTTTGACCGCACCATCCGCACGCACACCATGCTCAACGAGGGCATGCTGCGCTTCTTCAACGGATTCCGTTATGACGCCCACCCGATGGCAATGCTGTCGGCCGTGGTCGGATCGATGTCCGCGTACTACCATGACACGACGGACGTGTCGGACCCGGAGCATCGTGACATATTCGCGCACCGGATCCTCGCGAAGTTGCCGACGATTGCGGCCGCCGCCTACAAGCTCAATGTCGGCCAGCCGTTCATGTACCCGCGCAACGATCTCAATTACTGCGAGAACCTGCTGCACATGTTTTTCGCGGTGCCGGCCGAGCCCTACGAGATCGATCCCGTCGCCGCCGAGGCTCTCGACCTCCTGTTCATACTGCATGCCGACCACGAGCAGAATTGTTCGACGTCGACGGTGCGAATGGCGGGGAGCTCCGGCGCCAATCCTTACTCTGCAATCGCCGCCGGCATCTCGGCGCTCTGGGGCCCGGCGCACGGTGGCGCCAACGAAGCGGTGCTCGACATGCTGGAGGAGATCGGCGATGCCAGCCAGATCGGCAAGTACCTGGCAAAGGCGAAGAACAAGAACGACCCGTTCCGGCTGATGGGCTTCGGCCATCGCGTGTACAAGAACTACGATCCGCGCGCCACGATCATCCGCGAGATGTGTTACAAGGTCCTGAAGAAACTCGGCCGTCAGGACACGCCGCTGTTTGACCTCGCTCTGGAACTCGAACGGGTCGCACTGAAGGACGAGTACTTCATCGAAAAAAACCTGTACCCGAACGTCGACTTCTATTCCGGCATCATCTACCGGGCGCTCGGCATCCCGACTTCCATGTTCACGGTGATGTTCGCGATCGGCCGCTCGGTTGGCTGGACGGCGCACTGGCGGGAGATGATCTCCGACCCGAAGGGCAAGATCAGCCGCCCGCGCCAGCTTTACACCGGCTCCCCGCAGCGCAACTACAAACCGATTCACCAACGCGCTTAGGAGCAGCTGAGTAGGAGCGGCTGTCAGCCGCGACCTGCACGCCGCTGGATTTCTACTCCTTCCCATTCGCGGCGCAAGCGCCGCTCCAGAAACCGCTCCAACGGTCCCGATATTCTTCAGGCCATCAGCTTCAGCGCGACGTACGGCGCGAGAAAGAAGACGATCACCAGGAGCTTGTGCCGCCCGAGGAAAGCGAACGACTCGGTCATGGCTGTCTGGTGGTCGACGCCGAAGAACCGGGAACTCACCGTCCCGACCAGCCCCTTGAACGTTATCAGGGCGGCGGCGGTGACTATATAGAAGGCCAGGTTCACGACCAGGCACCAGCCGATGAAGGTGGTCAGCGTTTCGAGGGTCATATGCGCATCCCTTTGGCAAGACGAACATTGCGGCGCGACCGCGCTCCTACGATAACAGCTCCGTCACCGCCTTCAGGTCCGCGCGCTGCATCGGTTTGCCATCGACCGGGCTGAGCGGCGCCTGCCGGATACCGTCATATGGGAACACCGTCGCCTGCACCGTCGCGCCGCCACAGGCAAATTCAAAGCCGGCAAACACGTCGAAGCGGTCCTTGCGGCTCTTCATCCGTCGCTCGTAGGTCCGGCAGGCAATGCCGGTGGTCTCGAGGTGCGTGCCGATCTCTTCGGCGCTGTCGCTGAATACGTGCAGGCTGATCGCCGAGTTCTCGTCCGCCGTGCCGTTCAGCACCGGCCCGACGAGGCGTGGCGAAAACGCCGACAGGATCTGCATCGCCGTCACGGCGGCAGTGCGCAAGCGCCGCAGCAGGGCCGGGTGCTCGCTCCCGCCGAATATGAGGTGGTAATCCTCGATCGCCTGCTCGATCTCGCCATTGCCCGGCAGGGAGCCGCGGTCCGTCAGCCCGAGACGCTCGGCCGCCTTGAGTTTCGCGGCATGATAGTCGCGCAGGCCCTGGGTCACGATGATGCGGGCCGTTTCCTGGGCGACGAGCCGCCGCTTGCGGTCGTGCCCGTTGTTGCGGTTTGTCTTGGGCTTGTTGCGAGGCATGCTCAGAACAGGCTCTCGGGCTCGTCCTCCGCGTCTTCTTCTTCCGGCCGACCCGGCGTGTCGTAGCGCGTCGGGTCGTTGAAAATGTCGGGCAGATCCTGCACCGCCTCGCATTCCGGCAGCTGGTTCTCGCGGAAGTACTCGAACATCGAGTTCGGGTCGGTAGCGTCCGCCGGGCAGCCCGTCTCCCGGTTGATCTTGCGGCTGACGATGCCGTCGGGCATGTCCATCCGATGGTTGGGTACGCCCTGGTAGCCGATGCGCCCGAACTCCACCCAGATCGGCAGGGCAGTGCGCGAGCCTTCCTCTCCGGGGCCGAGGCCCTGGTCGTCGTCGTAGCCGACCCAGACGACGGCGGCGAGGTCGGCGTTGAAGCCGCCGAACCAGGCGTCGCGCCGGTCGTTGGACGTGCCCGTCTTGCCCGACAGATCCGTGCGTCCGAGCGCCATGGCACGGCGACCGGTGCCGCGCGCGACCACGTCCCGCATCATGTCCTGGATCAGGAAAGCGTTCTGTTCGCTGATCGCCCGCGGTGCCTTGCGCACCTCCTCGAAGAGCGCCGCGTCCGTTGCTGCGTCCGGCCGGTAGTCCAGCGCCACGTCCGCCATTTCTTCGAGCGACAGCGGCTCGGGCGCCTCTTCGCCAAAAATCGGCTCGACATCGGCCTCTGCTTCGGCATCGCATGCACGACACACCACCTGCGGCTCGGCCCGATAGAGTTCGGTGCCGTCCGGGCCGAAGATCGCGTCGATCGCATAGGGTTTCACGGCGTAACCTCCGTTCGCGAGCACCGAAAAGCCTTGGACCATGTCGAGCGGTGTGACATTGCCGCCGCCGAGAGCAAGCGAACCGTTGCGCGGCAATGCCGCGTCGCTGAAACCGAATTTGGCGATGTGCTTGACCGCACTGCCGATACCCGTGTTGTACAGCAGCAGCCGTACCGACACGAGATTCATGGAGCGCGTGAGCGCCTCGCGCAGGCGGGTCGGGCCGTAGAAGCGCCCGGTGTAGTTGATGGGACGCCAGTCCGCTTCGAGTTCCGAAGATCGGATGACGACCGGCGAATCATCGATGACCGTCGCAGGCGTATTGCCTTCTTCGAGCGCCGCCGAATAGATGAATGGTTTGAAGGACGATCCGGGCTGCCGGAAGGCTTGCGTGACGCGATTGAATTTGCTGGTCGCGAAGTCGAATCCGCCGGCCAGGCTAGTGATCGCGCCGTCGTCAGGATCCATCGAGACGATCGCGGCCTGTGCCTCGGGTACCTGCGCCAGCGCCCAGCTCTTATTTGCGGTCGGCATGACGTACACGATGTCGCCGGGCTCGAGTACATCGCTTACCGCCTTCGGCTCCGGCCCGGTCGTCTCGCGGTCGACGAAGGGTTTCGCCCAGCGGATTCCGGCCCACGGGATGGTTAGGCGCGCACCGCCGCTGGCGACCACGTCGGCGCTGTTGTTATCGCTGACCGCGACGACCAGTGCGACGGACAGTCCGCCGGGCGCATATTGTTCGAGGTCGTCCCGCAGGCTGCCCGGCCATTCTTCATAAGGTGTGGCAAGCAGCGCGTCGTCGAGGTCGACGCGTTTGATCGGTCCCCGGTAGCCGTGCCGCCGCGAGAATTCCAGGAGGCCGTTCTTCAGCGCCCAGGTCGAGGCGTACTGCAGCCGTGAATCAAGCGTCGTCACGACCTGGTAGCCATCCGTGTAGGTGTTCTCGCCGTAACGCTTCAGCATCTCGCGCCGCACCATCTCGGCGACGAAGTCGGCGTGCAGTTGTACCGCTGCGCCATGCAGCCGCGATTCCATCGGTACGGCCATCGCCTCCTCGAATTCCGCCTCGCTGATGAAGTCGAGATTGCGCATGCGGTCGAGCACGTAGCCGCGGCGTATGGTCGCGCTGTCCGCGCTGCGCACCGGGTTGTAACGCGATGGTGCAGGGAGCACGCCCGCAAGTGTCGCGGCTTCCGCGATGCTCAGGTCCTCGAGTTCCTTGTCGAAGAATACCTGCGCGGCTGCCGATACCCCGTAGGCCCGCTGCCCGAAGAACATCTTGTTCAGGAACAGTTCCATGATCTGTTCCTTGCTGAATTCGTTCTCGATCTGTACGGCCAGCGCCGCTTCCTTGAACTTGCGCTCCATGGTCTGGTCGAGATTCAGGAAATAGCTGCGGGCGAGCTGCTGGGTCAGGGTGCTGCCGCCGCTTTCCACCTGGCCGGTCGTGAGCAGCTGGATCGCCGCGCGCAGTACGCCGCGGTAGTCGATGCCCGGGTGTTCGAAGAAGCGCCGGTCCTCGGCGGCGATGAACGCCTGGACGACGTGCGCCGGCACCTCGTCGTAGTCCACCAGGAGCCGCCGGTGCTGGCCGATCTCCTCGATCAGGTAGCCGTCACGGCTGAAGATCCGCAACGGAATTTGCAGGGGAATATCGCGTATAGTTTCCGCTTGCGGGAGCGACGGCGACACATAGTAATAAGCGCCGATGACGCCGGCCACGGCGCCGATCCCGAGAACCGTCCCGAGCCCCAGGACCAGCAGCAGGATCCTGGGCAGCCGCGTAGCGGACTTGTGACCTGCGTTCTTGTTGGGGGCGTTTCTCTGGCGCATAGTCGCTGGCGTTTCGAGGCTAACGCCCTGATTTTTCGGGGCGCTGACTGAGGACTTTGAACTTAGTCTGTGTCGGATGCGTGTTCGGAATGTGGCAGTCCGGTGCGGACTGCCCGGTCGGATGATAGCCACCGCGCGGCGCGAGCCGCAACGTTCGATTCGCCGCCGGCAGCTCCTACGGGGAACGCGGGAGCAGAAAAGCGGCGAATCGACGGTTCGCACAAAGAGTCGCCGACTAGTTCACAGAATACGGTGTCGCCGATGAGTAACATGCGTTCCCCTGGCCGTAATCTATAGTCAGGATTTATTTATCATTTGCCTGATATATGGTTAAATCGCGTTGCTAAGGCCCGGGCTACGTTTGGCTCGCAAGTTGCCGACTTGAAAGGGAAAAGCAGTGTTATTCGGAAAAAAATCACAACCGTTGTTGGGCCTCGATATCACGACCTCGTCGGTCAAGCTGATCGAGCTGTCGCAGAGCGGCAAGCGCTATCGAGTGGAGTCCTATTCGGCGGAGCCGACACCGCCGAGTTCGGTCAGTGAAAAGGCCATCGTCGATGCCAAGGCGGTCGGCGAAGCCATCCGCCGCGCCGTCAAGCGTGCCGGCGCGAAGGCCACCGACGTAGCTGTCGCGATCAGCGGCGATGCGGCGATTACCAAGATCATCCAGATGCCGTCGAGTCTCTCGGAACGCGAGCTCGAAGGCCAGGTCGAGATCCAGGCCGACCAGTACATCCCGTTCCCGATGGAAGAAGTGAGCTTCGATTACGAAGTCATCGGGCCGAACGAGAAGGACCCCGAGCTCATGGACGTCCTGCTGGTCGCGACCCGTACCGACAACGTCGAACAGCGCCAGGCCGCGGTGACCGCCGCCGGCCTGAACACCGCTGTCGTCGACGTCGAGGCCTTCGCGCTGGAGAACGCCTGCCAGCTCATGAGCCACCAGCTCCCGGACGGCGGCATCGGCCACTCGGTCGCGGTCGTCGACATCGGCGCGTCGTCGACCACGTTCAGCGTGCTCGCCGACCTGAAGGTCGTCTATACGCGCGATTTCAACTTCGGCGGCCAGCAGCTGACCGAGGAAATCATGCGGACCTACGGCCTGTCGATGGAAGACGCCGGCCGCGCGAAAAAGCAGGGCGGCCTGCCTTCGAATTACCAGCCTGAGGTGCTGGAGCCCTTCATCGACGACATGACGCAGCAGGTCAGCCGTTCACTGCAATTCTTTCTGGCCTCGGGCGGCGGCCGCGAGCAGCCGGACATGATCCTGGTCTGCGGCGGCTGCGCGAACATCCCGGGCATCGCGGATGTCATCTCGAGCCGCGTCGGTATCCCGACGGAAGTCGGTGACCCGCTCGGCCAGATGAAGATTTCGTCCAAGGCCAAGTCGCAGGGCGTGCACAAGGACGCGACCGCGCTCCTGACGGCGTGCGGCCTGGCGTTGAGGAGCTTCGACTGACATGCCACGTATAAATCTACTTCCCTGGCGCGAAGAAGAGCGCAAGCGGCGCCAACGCGAATTCGGCGTCGCGGTCGTCGGGTCCGTTGTTTCCGCTGCCGTCGTCGTGGCACTGGCGATATTCGCTTTCGGCCAGATGATCGCTGCCCAGAACGCACGCAACGAACGCCTGAAAACGGAAATCACCGCTCTCGAGAAGAGCATTACCGAGATCGACGGGCTCGAGCGGCAAAAGGAACGGCTGCTTGCGCGCATGGAGATCATCGACCAGCTTCAGAAGAGCCGTCCGGAGATCGTGCACTTGTTCGACGAAGTTGCGCGGCAGCTTCCGGAAGGCGTGTACCTGACCGGCATGAAGCAGACCGGCACGCGTATCGAAGTTCAGGGCATTGCGCAGTCGAGCACGCGCGTGTCAGCACTGATGCGCCAGGTCGACTCGTCCGAGTGGCTCTCCGACCCGGAAGTGCAGAAGGTCGAGACCACGACTTCGGGCAATTCGCGTCAGGCCGAATTCACCGTGTACCTGAAGCAGGTGAGCACGGATGCTGACGAGGAGGAGGCGGAATGAACGTCGTTGACCAACTCCGGACCCTGGACGTCAATGACGTCGGGCGCTGGCCGCTGCCATTCCGTCTCGGGGTAATAGGGCTGGTATTCCTGCTGGTCGTGGGCCTTGGCATCTATTGGTTCATCGTCAAGGACAAGCAGCCGATTCTCGAGCGCGCCAGGCAGGAGGAAGTTGCTTATCGCGAAACCTTCGAGAACAAGCAGCGCAAGGCCGCGAATTACGATGCCTACAGGGCTCAGCTCGCGCAGATCGAGCAGTCGTTCGGCACCATGCTGCGCCAGCTGCCGGGTGAAACCGAGATCCCGAGCCTGATCGTCGACATTTCTCAGACTGGCCTCGGCGCTGGGCTGCAGGAGCGGCTGTTCGAGCCGCAGTCGGAGATACCGAAAGATTTCTATGCCGAGAAGCCGATCAAGATCCGGCTGACCGGCGGATACCACGAAATTGCGCGCTTCGTCAGCGGAATCGCGGCGCTGCCTCGTATCGTGACATTGCACAACATCGTGATCTCGCGCGAGAACCCCGAGAGTTTTGATCAGCTGAGCATGGAAGTGACCGCGCAGACGTACCGTTATCTCGAGGAGGCGCAATAATGAAAGCTTCTCTGATGGCGAGGCACGGTGCACTACTCGCCATGGCAGTTCTCGGCCTGGCGGCCTGCGGCGGCGACATGGACGAGCTGGACGAGTACATCAATACCGTCAAGGCGCGTCCGGGCGGCCGTATCGAGCCGCTGCCCGAGATCACCCCTTACGAAGTCTTCACTTACATGGCCGATAACCAAGGTGTCCGCTCGCCGTTCCTGCCGGATACGCCGCAATCGGCGGGGCCTTCGGGCGGCACGCGCCCGGACCCGGACCGGCCGCGGGAATACCTCGAGCAGTACTCGCTGGATACGCTCAACATGGTCGGCACCATGAACGTCGGGGACACGGACTACGGCCTCGTGCAAACCACCGACGGCCTGATTCATCGCGTACTGCCCGGCAACTATTTGGGCCAGAACGACGGACGCATCGTCGGCATCGATGAATCGAAGATCGCACTGGTAGAGATTATTTCGGACGGGATCGGCGGCTATATCGAGAGAGACGCCGCAATAAGTCTTACGGACTGATGCCTGAATGGAACTGGGAGTAATGGGAATGACGCTCAAAAGCAATCGGACGGCCTCGCATCGCATCGCGATAATTCGAGTGTCCGCAATGGCACAGGCCGCGATTCTGTTTCTGGCCGGGATGGCCGCCAGCGCGCAGGAGGGCAATCGACTCCAGGATATCCAGGTGCAGACCCTGCCCGGACAGCGGGTGGAACTGAAACTCATCATGAGCGAAGCAGCTCCGGAGCCGATGGCGTTCACCATCGACAATCCCGCGCGTATCGCGATCGACCTGCCGGACACCGCACTCGGAATGACGTCGCGGCGCCGCGACGTGAACCTGGGCCCGCTCGACACGGTGCTGACCGCGGAAGCAAATGGCCGCACGCGAGTGGTCCTGAACCTCGACACTATGGTCGGCTACCAGACCCGGCGCGAAGGCAACGCGATATTCGTGACTCTCGGTGATGGACAAAGCTACAGCGACGGAACCACCCAGTTCGCCGCCGCTCCGACGTCCTCGCCGTCGCCGCAGTCCGCCACCTCCGGCACAGCCGGCCGTGCGATCACCAACGTCGACTTCCGCCGCACCCGTGATGGTGGTGGCCGTGTCGTCGTCAACCTGACCGACCCCGGCACACCGGTCGACATCCGCCAGGAAGGCGGCCGCGTCGTGGCGATCTTCAAGGACACGGCCCTGCCGGCAGAAATGATGCGCCGTCTGGACGTCATGGATTTCGCGACACCGGTAACGACCGTCGACACGCTGCGTACCAATCTCGACACGCGCATCGTGATTACCGCTGAAGGCAAGTACGAGCAGATGGCCTACCAGTCCGACAACGAGTTCACGATCGAAGTGAACCCGGTTGCGGAGCAAGCCGGCACCGAATCGACATTGTTCTCGGACAGCAAGGAATACGAAGGCCAGCGCCTGACCCTGAACTTCCAGGACATCGAGACGCGCGCCGTGCTGCAGCTGCTGGCCGAGACCTCGGGCAAGAACATCGTGGTCTCCGACACCGTGCAGGGCAACGTCACGCTTCGCCTGCGCAACGTACCCTGGGACCAGGCCCTCGACATCGTGATGACGACCAAGGGCCTCGACATGCGTCAGAACGGCAACGTGATCATCGTCGCGCCGGCGGAGGAAATCGCCGCCCGTGAAACGGCCGATCTCGAAGCCAAGCAGGCCATCAGCGAACTCGAGCCTCTGTATTCCGAGTTCCTGCAGGTCAATTATGCAAAGGCTTCCGACCTCCAGTCGCTGATCTCCGGCGACGATGAAAATGCCATGCTGTCGGAGCGCGGCAGCATCGCAGTAGACGAACGCACCAACACGCTGCTCGTGACGGACACGGCGCTGCGTCTGCAGGACATCCGCCGGATGGTCCAGACGCTCGACATCCCGATCAAGCAGGTGCTGATCGAGTCGCGCATCGTGGTCGTGAACGACGACTTCAGCCGCGACCTCGGTGTACGCCTCGGCGTGACCGGCAACAATATCGGCAGCGACACGATCACGGTCTGGAGCGGCACGGGCGAAGCCACGAACAACTACCTGGGCTCGATCCTGGAATCCGCGAACGACCCGACGGGCCAGACCCCGGTGCTTCTGCCGGCCCTGGCGAGCCGTTACAACGTGAACGTGCCGATCGCGGAGCCGGCAGGCCGCTTCTCGCTGGCCGTACTCGGCGAGGACTACCTGGTCGATCTCGAGCTGACGGCCCTGGAAGCGGAAGGACGCGGCGAGATCGTGTCGACCCCGCGTGTCATCACGGCCAACCAGAAGGAAGCGATCATCGAGCAGGGCGTGGAAATTCCATACCAGCAGTCAGCTTCCTCGGGTGCCACGACGATCCAGTTCAAGAAGGCAGTGCTGAGCCTGACGGTCACTCCGCAGATCACGCCGGACAACAACATCATCATGGACCTGAAGGTGCACAAGGATAACGTCGGCGACATCATTTCGACCGGCGGCCTGGGCGGTACGGTGCCGAGTATCGACACACGCGCCGTCGAAACGCAGGTCCTGGTGGCCGACGGCCAGACAGTCGTCCTCGGCGGCATCTACGAGACGGAGCGTCGCGAGACGATCAACAAAGTGCCGTTCCTCGGCGACATCCCGTTCGTGGGAGTGGCATTCCGCAGCAAGCAGCGTGTCGACAACAAGGCTGAGCTGCTGATCTTCGTGACGCCGCGCATCCTCGACGAGGGCGGCAGCATCTACTGATCTCGACACGGGCAGCGCGAGACGGCATGATCTCGCACCGCCCGAATCGCAGCTCTATGCGCAAAACCGGTTTTTGAAGGGACTTACGGCCCTCTGAAAGCCAACCTTCGGGTTGGCTTTCCTTTTGCGGGACCCGAAACTTCACGGCATGAAAAACCCGAAGAACGTATTCCTGATCGGACCGATGGGCGCTGGCAAGTCCGCGGTCGGCCGGCATCTTGCCCGATCGCTGCACCTGGCCTTCGTCGACAGCGACGATGAGATCGAATCGCGCACCGGTGTCGACATCCCATATATTTTCGAGAAGGAAGGCGAGGCCGGCTTCCGCGTACGAGAGAAGAAGGTCATCGACGACCTGTCGCGGATGGACGGCATCGTCCTCGCGACCGGCGGTGGCGCGATCGTCGATGCGGACAGCCGGGCACGTCTCGGTGCGCGCGGCTTCGTCGTCTACCTCAAAACCGGCATCGAGCAGCAACTGACCCGCACCCGCCGCGGCCGCGAACGGCCGCTGCTCGACAACGAGGATCCGCGCGGCACACTCGAATTACTGATGCGCGTGCGCGAACCTCTCTACGCCGAGATCGCGGACCTGACCGTCGACACCGACGGCCGCAAGGTGCACGCGGTCGCAACGCAGATCCTCGACACCATCCGCGTGTAACGCTGTCGGAGCGCCGCACGGACGCGACCGTGATCTTGTTGGAGTGCCCCGTGGACGCGACCTTATCTCGTTGGAGCGCCCCGTGGAGCCGACCCTGATCTTGTTGGAGCGCCCCGTGGAGGCGACCCTGATCTTGTTGGAGCGCCCCATGGGCGCGACAGGACGGCGACCGCTACGCCACGGATGCGAGACTTTCGAGTTTTGTAGTGAGAAACTTCCGGTGCTGACCCCAAGCGGCCGGTGAAATGAACTGCTCAATCCTGGTCCTGGTATTGACCATCGGTAGCCTGATTTCGTGCTGGATGCCTTGTGAAACAATCTATCGTGCACCTGGCGCTTGTAGTTCGCGATTATGACGAAGCGATTGAGTTCTACACCAAGACCCTTCGTTTTACGTTAGTTGAAGATACATACCAACCCGAACAAGGCAAACGCTGGGTGGTTGTTGCTCCACCTGGGTCCGATGGTACGACGCTGTTGTTGGCAATGGCGTCGAATCCTGAGCAAGAAGCGTTCATCGGAAACCAGACGGGTGGACGCGTTTTTCTCTTTCTGAACACCGACGATTTCTGGCGCGACTACAAAGAGATGACCGATAGAGGGGTCAAATTCGTAAGAGAGCCGAAAATGGAGTCGTATGGAATCGTGGCGGTGTTCGAGGACCTCTATGGCAATTTGTGGGACTTGTTGCAGTTGAATAGCGAGTGACTGACCTGAATTGACCGAACGCAGTCGGCCCATCTTCAGACCTGACAGCCGCTCCAATGTCCGCGAACTCCAGGACCGGACGATCGCCCTCCTTGACGCTGGTTGCCATTCGATCCGTGCGAAGGTGGGTCGTACCGCATGGACTTGGAGTGAGACTCGTTTGCCGGACCGCAATTTCCGGTAATCTTCCCGCCATGACGACGACCGTGAACGTGGAACTCGGGGAGCGGAGCTATCCGATCGTGATCGGCAGCGAGCTGCTCGACGGCGGATACGACCTCGCCGCTAATGTGCGCGGCCGGGACTGTCTCGTCGTCAGCAACGTCACCGTCGCGCCGCTGTACCTCAGCTCGCTGAAACGATGCCTGAAGGGAAAGACGGTTGCCTCGATCGAACTCGAGGACGGCGAGGCGTACAAGAATCTTGCCTCCGTCGAATCGATCCTCGACCGGCTCGTCGCATCCGGCGCCAATCGCGACACGACGGTGATCGCGCTGGGCGGCGGAGTGGTGGGCGATACCGCCGGTTTTGCCGCGGCCTGTTACATGCGCGGTGTCGACTTCATCCAGGTGCCGACCTCGCTGCTCGCGCAAGTCGACTCCTCGGTCGGCGGCAAGACCGGGGTCAACCACGTGCAAGGCAAGAACCTGATCGGTGCTTTCCACCAGCCGCGCATCGTTCTCATCGACACCGACACCCTGCAGACGCTGCCGGAGCGGGAACTCAAGGCCGGGCTGGCCGAAGTGATCAAGCACGGTGCGATCGCCGACGCCGGATTCTTCGCATGGCTCGAAGACCACATCGAGGAGCTGCTCGCCTGCGAGCCCGCCGCACTGGAACACGCCGTCACACGCTCCTGCGAGATCAAGGCCGAAGTCGTAGCCGAGGACGAACGCGAGGCCGGGCGCCGCGCCATCCTGAATTTCGGCCACACCTTCGGGCACGCGATCGAGCAGTGCCAGGGCTACGGCGAATGGCTGCACGGCGAAGCGGTGGCCGCCGGCATGGTCCTGGCGGCGGGCTTGAGCGACATCGACGAGGGAACGCGGCGCCGCATCGGGCTTTTGATCGAACGCGCCGGCCTGCCGGTGTACCCGCCGCCGGTCGGCGCGGCGCGCATGCGCGCCGCGATGGGCATGGACAAGAAGGTAGAGGACAAGAAGCTCCGCTTCGTGTTGCTCGACCGGCTCGGCCATGCCTACACCACCAAGGACTACGACAATGTGCGCCTCGACGCCGTGCTCGAGGATTGCAACGGATGAGTGCAGGCGGGCTCGCCGTGTACGCCGCGGACGAGATGCGCTCGAAGGGTCGACGGTACCCGGAAACGCCCTCGGCCTGGCGCGGCGAATACCAGCGCGATCGTGACCGCATCATTCACTCGACCGCGTTTCGGCGCCTAATGTACAAGACGCAGGTTTTCGTCAATCACGAAGGCGACCTGTACCGTACCCGTCTCACGCATTCACTCGAAGTCGCGCAGATCGGGCGGACGGTCGCCGTCGCGCTGAACCTCTGCGAGCCGCTCACCGAAGCGATCTGCCTCGCGCACGACCTCGGCCACACGCCTTTCGGCCATGCGGGACAAGACGCACTCAATGCCTGCATGCGCGACTACGGCGGCTTCGAACATAACCTGCAGTCGCTGCGCGTCGTCGACGAACTCGAGCTGCGCTACGCGGAGTTCCCCGGGCTGAATCTCATGTTCGAGACGCGCGAAGGCATCCTCAAGCATTGTTCCGCGCGCAATGCCCGTGCGCTGGGCGAACTGGGGGAGCGATTCCTCGCAAGAAAGCAGCCGGGGCTCGAAGCGCAGATCGCCGACCTCGCGGATGCAATTGCCTACAACCACCATGACGTCGACGACGGGCTGCGGGCAGGGCTCATCTCGCTGCGGCAGCTCCGACGCCAGCCCCTGTTCGGCGAGCAGTACGACAAGGTGCGGGCCCTCTATCCGAAGCTCGCGCTCGACGACCGGACCTTCGTCTTCGAAGTCATCCGCCGGATGATCGGTGCCGTCGTGACCGACCTCATCGAGAGCAGCGCACGCAATATCGAAGCGGCCGCGCCGGACTCGATTGACGAGGTGCGCGATGCCGACCGGTCGCTCATCGCGATGTCCGTATCGATGCACGCCGGGCACCTCGCGCTCAAGAAGTTCCTCGACCGGCACCTGTACCGGCACGAGAAGAAGCTCGAGATGACGGCGCGGGTGCAATCCGTCGTGCGCGATCTTTTTGTCGCCTACATGGACGATAACTCATTGATGCCCAAGGAATATTCAGAGTCTGCTCAGAGCCGCGACGAGGCCGCCCGTGCCCGCATCGTAGCCGACTACATCGCCGGTATGACCGACCGCTATGCGCTCGCTGCGCACGAGCGCCTCGGGGGCCGCGGCCAATCTTCCCGGCTTTCGGGCTAGAATTCACCGCCCCTGGCGCAGCAGACCGCAGAGCAGAGCAGTGACACCGAAGAACATCCCCGCGCGCGAGCGCCTCATCTTCGCCATGGACGTGCCGGATTGCGCGAGCGCGCGCGCGCTCGCGACCGAGCTCGGCGAGGCGGTGGCGTTCTACAAGATAGGTCTCGAGCTGATGATGAGCGGCGGGTACTTCGAGCTGCTCGACGGGCTGCTCGCGCGCGGCAAGAAGGTCTTCTGCGATCTCAAGTTCTTCGACATACCGGCGACGGTGGGCTCGGCGGTGCGGCAACTGCAGGATCGCGGCGCAACTTTCGTCACCGTGCACGGCAACCGCTCTATCATGGAGGCCGCCGCCGCGAACAAGGGCGACTCGCTGAAGGTGCTGGGTGTCACGGTGCTGACCAGTCTCGACCGCGGCGATCTCGACGACCTGGGTTTCGACTGCGATGTCGATGCGCTGGTACTCTCGCGCGCGAAGCAATGCCTCGAAGCCGGCTGTGACGGCGTGATCTCCTCCGGGCTCGAGGTACCGAAGCTGCGCGAGTTCGTCGACCACAAGCTGCTCGTCGTCTCGCCCGGTATCCGCCCCGTCGACAACAAACCCATGGGCGACCAGAAGCGCGTCGTCACCGTGGAGACGGCCTTCGCGAATGGCTGCGACTACATCGTCGTCGGCCGTCCGATCCGCGACGCTGCGAGCCCGCGCGCCGCTGCCGAAGCAATGCAGTCGTCGATCGCGGCGCAGTTCGACGCCTGATGTCTAAACTGGCAAACGACCTGCTGTTGCGCGCGCTGCTCCGCGAGCCGGTGCCGCGCACGCCCGTGTGGATCATGCGCCAGGCTGGCCGCTATCTGCCGGAGTACCGCGCGACCCGCGAACAGGCAGGCGACTTCATGAGCCTGTGCCGCAACCCCGAACTCGCCTGCGAAGTGACGATGCAGCCGCTCAGGCGTTACGAGCTGGACGCGGCGATACTGTTCTCCGACATACTCACCGTGCCCGATGCGATGGGACTCGGGCTGTATTTCGAGGAAGGCGAAGGGCCGAAATTCCGCCACCCGGTGCGCTCGCAGCGCGACATCCGCAAGCTGCCGGCGCCGGACGTCGCCGATTCGCTCTCTTATGTCTTCGAAGCCGTGCAGAGGATCCGGCGCGAACTCGACGGGCGCGTGCCGCTGATCGGATTCGCGGGCAGTCCATGGACGGTTGCCACCTACATGGTCGAGGGCGGTTCCGACCGGGAGTTCCGCCGCATCCGTGCGCTGGCAGCCGAGGACTCGCGTTCACTCGAACAACTGCTGACGCATGTCGCGAAGACGACGACGGATTACCTCAACGCCCAAGTCGAGGCCGGCGCGCAGGTGCTGCAGATTTTCGACACCTGGGGCGGCGTGCTGGAACGCGAAGAGTTCCGGCGTTTCTCGCTGGCGAGCATGGAACGCATCGTGGACGGCCTTACGCGCGAGCATGAGGGTCGCCGGGTGCCTGTCATCCTGTTCACCAAAGGGGCTGGGGAGCGGCTCGCCGACATGACCCGATCCGGCTGCGACGCACTCGGCGTCGACTGGACTACGGACCTGTCGACCGCACGCGGCTACGTCGGAGACAAGCTTGCGTTGCAGGGCAACCTCGATCCGGCCGTCCTGCGCGAGAGCCCGGCGGCCATCCGGCAGGGTGTCGCCGACACGCTGGCGAGCTATGGAAAGGGGCCGGGTCACGTGTTCAACCTGGGCCACGGCATCACGCCGGACATCGACCCGGCGCATCTAGGCACGTGCATAGCCGCAGTCCACGAGCTGAGCCCGCAGTACCACACGTAGGAGCGGCCGTGCGGCCGCGATCGCGGCGTTACCGCCGCTCTTACGACGCTGCCTCGTCGCGCAGGGCGCGGCGCAGGATCTTGCCGACATTGGTCTTTGGCAGTTCCTTGCGGAATTCGACTTCCTTCGGCCGCTTGTAGCCGGTCAGGTTCTTCCGGCAGTGCTCCATCACGTCCTCTTCGGTGACGGAATCCTTCGCGCGCACCGCGAAGACCTTGACCGCCTCGCCGGAATGCTCGTCCGGGATGCCGATCGCGGCGGCCTCCAGGATACCGTCCATCTCGACGACCACGTTTTCGACCTCGTTCGGATAAACATTGAAGCCCGACACGATGATCAGGTCCTTCTTGCGATCCTCGATGAAGATGAATCCTTTCCCGTCCATGCGGCCGATGTCGCCGGTCTTGAGCCAGCCGCCGGGGAGCATCACCTCGGCGGTTTCGGCCGGACGCTGCCAGTAGCCCTCCATCACCTGCGGGCCCTTCACGCAGATTTCACCGACCGTGCCGACCGGTAGCTGGTTGCCGTCGTCGTCGGCGATCATGATATCCGTCGACGGCACCGGCAGCCCGATACTGCCGGTGAAGGTTCCGCCCGGCGGCGACGCCGTGGCTACCGGCGAGGTTTCCGTGAGCCCGTAGCCCTGGTCGATGGGCACGCCGGTCACTTCGACCCAGCGTTTCGCGACCGCCGGCTGTACCGCCATACCGCCGCCGACGGCCGCGCGCAGTTGACTGAAGTCGAGTTGCGCGAATCCCGGCGTGTTCAGGAGCGCCGCGAACAGCGTATTGACGCCGGTGATATACGTGAACTCATGGTTGCGGAGTTCCTTGACGAAAGCGGGTAAATCGCGTGGATTCGTGATCAGCACGTTCTGTCCACCGCGCGACATGACGCACAGGCAGTTCGAGACGAGCGAGAAGATGTGGTAGAGCGGCAATGCGGTGATGGCGACGATCGTTTCGTCACGTGGTGTCACGACATCCATCAGCGCGTTGCTCTGCGCCACGTTGTACAGCATGTTGCGGTGGCTCAGCATGGCACCCTTGGATACGCCGGTCGTACCGCCCGTGTATTGCAGGAACGCAATGTCGGCGAAACCCAGTTCGACGTCCGTTAGCGCATGCCCGCTACCGAGCTCGAGCGCGCGCCGCAACCGCACTGCTTCCGACAGCCCGTACTTCGGCACCGACTTTTTGATGTAGCGGATCGCGAAGTCCATGATCCAGCCCTTCGGCTTCGCCAGCAGATCGCCGACCGAGGTGGTGATCACGTGCCGTACCTCGGTCGCGTCGATGATCGTGTCCAGCACGTGCGCGAAATTTTCGAGGATGACGATCGCCACTGCGCCGGAATCCGCGAGCTGGTGTTGCAGTTCCCGGGCTGTGTACAGCGGGTTCACGTTCACAGCGACGAGTCCCGCGCGGAAAATGCCGCACAGCGCAACCGGGTACTGCAGGACGTTCGGCAGCATGACCGCGACGCGCTCGCCGCGGGTCAGGCCGAGTGCCCCCTGCAGGTAGCCGGCGAAGTGCATGGACAGGAGGTCGAGCTGTCGATAGTCGAGCGTCGTGCCGAAATTGGCGTACGCGGGCCGGTCCGCGTATTCGACGAACACGTGCTCGAACAGGTCGCGCAGGGACCGGAATTCCGGTTCGGGAATGAATGCCGGCACCCCTTCCGGGTAGGACTCGAGCCAGATCCTCTCCAAGTGTGTCCCCCTTTAGTCGTCGCGATCAGTCGGCGCCCCAGGCGCCGGCAATGAATCCTCGATAATGGGCCACGCATTGTCCAGCAATCGCGGCTGCGCGCGCGTATTCGGATGTATGCCGTCGGCCTGCAGGAACTCGGGATCGAGTGCCACGCCCTCCATGAAGAACTCGATCCAGGGGATGTCCTCGCCTGCAGCCGCATCGCGAAACGCCTGTTCGAAGTCAGCGGTGTAGCGCGCCGGATAATTCGGCGGAATGCGGATGCCCAGCAATACCACCCGGGCGCCGGCCGCCTTGCCGGCGGCAATGATTTTTCCGAGATTCTCGCGCAGGCGCTCCGGCGGAAATCCGCGCAGGCCGTCGTTACCGCCGAGTTCGACGATGAGCAATTCGGGATCGAAGCGCTCGAGCGCATCATCGATGCGGGTCACGCCGCCCTCGCTGGTCTCGCCGGAGATGCTGGCGTTCACCACACGATGTTCGTAACCTAGGCTGGCGAGCCGCTCCTGCAACAATGCGGCCCAGGATTGGTCAGACTCCATTCCGTATGCGGCGCTGAGGCTGTCGCCAAATATCAGGATCGTCGGCGCGTCCTCGCCTTGCGCGACCGCGGATATCAACAAGAAAAGAATTGCCAGGATCTTCTGCATGTCGAATACGGAACGCGATATCGTCCTCTTTGCCGAGGGCCTGACGAAGCAGGTTAGCAGTCCCGAGGGTACGCTGACCATTCTTGCGGACGTCGGGTTCGCCGTGGACCGCGGCGAATCCGTCGCGGTCGTCGGAACGTCGGGCGCCGGCAAATCCACGTTGCTCGCGTTACTCGCTGGCCTGGACCTGCCGACAGCCGGCACCGTGAGGCTGAACGGCCACGAACTTAATTCACTGGACGAGGACGGCCGTGCCCGCGTCCGCGCGCAGAGCGTCGGCTTCGTGTTCCAGTCCTTCCACCTCGTGCCATCGCTCACCGCGGTCGAGAACGTAATGCTGCCGCTCGAGCTTGCCGGCCACCAGGACGCCGCACTGTCGGCGATGGCGATCATTCGCGAAGTCGGGCTGGGCGAGCGGAGCGGCCATTATCCCGCGCAGCTGTCGGGCGGCGAGAAACAGCGAGTCGCGATCGCACGCGCGTTCGCGACCGAACCAGCCGTGCTGTTCGCCGACGAGCCGACCGGCAATCTCGACGCGCGCACCGGCGACAGGGTCATGCAGCTCATGTTCGATCTGAATCGCGAATCGGCCACGACGCTCGTGCTCGTGACCCACGATGTTGCACTCGCGGGACGTTGCGACCGCGTCCTGACGCTCGACGCCGGCAGGCTCGTGAGCGACGCGCGGGCGGCAGCCGCTTGAAGGCGCTCAGGTTCGCGCTCAGGAGTTTCCGGCGCGAGCTGGGCGCCGGCGAAATGCTGGTGCTGCTGGCCGCGGTCGCACTCGCCGTCGCTGCCCTGACGGCGGTCGGATTCCTCACCGATCGCATCGCCAAAGCGGTCGCCCGGCAAGCGAACGAAGTCCTGGCGGCCGACCTGAGGCTCGGCTCCCAGGAACGGATACCCGACGAGTGGCGCAGGCTCGCGGCCGGGCACGGGCTTGCAACCGCCGACACGGTCTCGTTCCCGACCGTCGTCTATCGCGGCGACGACAATGCGCTGTCGACGGTCACGGCAGTCACCGATGCCTACCCCCTGCGCGGCCGCGTGAAGATCGCCGACGCGCTGTTCGGCAGCGAACGGACGACTGACGCGGTTCCCGAGGCGGGCAGCGTGTGGGCCGACGGCTCGCTACTCGCGCGGGTCGGCGCCGCGGTTGGCGATCGCCTGGAGATCGGCAATGCGCAATTGCGCGTCGCAGCCGTTGTGACCTACCGGCCCGACCAGTCGATCGGCTTCGCCTCGCTCGCGCCGACCCTGCTCATGAATGTCGCGGATCTCGATGCAACGGGACTGATAGGCGTCGGCAGCCGCGTTCGTTATGCACTCCTCGTCGCCGGTGACGAGGACGATGTCGCGGACTTCCGCGCCGCGGTGGAGCCCGGCTTGCCGGACTCCCTGCGCCTCGGTTCGGCGGAGGAGAGCAGCGAGCGAGCGCTGGCCGCAGCCGATCGCGCGCAACGTTTCCTGTCGCTGACGGCGGTCATCAGCCTGCTCCTGTCCGCCGTGGCCATCGCGATGTCGGCGCGGCGCTTCGCACAGCGCCGCCTGGACACCGTGGCGCTGATGAAAAGCCTGGGCGCAACGCAGAATTTCGTCGTCGCGGTGGCCGTGGCCCAGCTCGTCCTGATCGGCCTGCTCGGCGTCGCGATCGGCAGCATCGTCGGCTTCGTTGCGGAGTCGCTGCTGTCCTGGCTCATCGCGGACATCATCGAGGGCGAGCTTCCGTCGCCCGGCCTGAAGCCCGTCGTACTCGCCTGCGGCAGCGCGCTGCTGCTGCTCGCGGGCTTCGCGCTGCCGTCGCTGCTGACGCTGCGCCACACACCGCCGCTCAGGGTTTTGCGCCACGACGCCGTACCGCCCGCACCGTCGCGCGTCCTGGTCGCGGGATTGTCCCTGCTGGCCGTGGCGGGCCTCCTGTACCAGTCCGTCGGCGACGCCCGGATGCTCTTCGTTGTGCTGGGCGGCGTGGTGGTCATCGCGGCGGGCCTGTACCTCGTCGGCCGCGCGCTCGTCGTGGTCCTCGGCCGCTTCCGTTCCGGCGTCGGCATCGCGTGGCGTTACGGTCTTGCCAATGTGGCACGCCGCGGGCGCATCAGCGCGGTGCAGGTCGTTGCTTTCGGTCTCGGGCTCACCGTCCTGCTCCTGCTGACGCTGGTCCGTACCGACCTGCTCGAAAGCTGGCGGCGGACGCTCGACGAAGATGCGCCGAACCAGTTCCTGATCAACATCCAGCCTGCGGAAACGGCATCGGTCGAGCGCATATTCGCGGGGCGGGGTATCGCGCCGCCCGCATTGTCGCCGCTGGTGCGGGCACGGATGACGGCCATCAACGGTGAGACGGTCAAGGATCGTAGCTATCCGGAACCGGGCGGAGAATGGTTCGCGAACCGCGAGCACAACCTGTCCTGGGCGGCCGAACCGAGCAGCAGCAACGAAATCGTGGAAGGGGAGTGGTGGGCGAATGACTACGACGGCCCGCCGCTGGTGTCGATCGAGGCGGAGCAGGCGCTGGAAACTGGTCTCGGCATCGGCGACGTCCTGGACTTCGAGGTAGCCGGCCAGCCGCTCACGGCGACCATCGCCAGCGTGCGCACCGTCAACTGGGATTCGTTCCAGCCGAACTTCTTCCTGGTGTTCTCGCCGGGCGCCCTCGAGGACTTTCCGACGACCTACATCGCAAGCATGCGCATCGAGCCGGCGGAGCGGCCTGCGCTCGTCGAACTCGTGCGCGCACACCCGACGATTTCAGTCATCGATCTGGACGCCATTCTGCAGCAGGTCCGCGGCATCATCGAGAAAGCGAGCCTCGCCGTACAGGCGGTCTTCGTCTTCACGCTGGCTGCGGGCATCGCGGTGCTGTTTGCGGCGGTGCAGTCGACGATCGACGAACGCCGATTCGAGAGCGCGATGCTGCGTGCTCTCGGCGCGCGCAAGCGCGTCGTCTTCGCCGGCGTGATGGCGGAGTTCGCCGCCCTGGGTGCGGCCGCCGGATTCCTGGCCGCCGCCGGCGCGTCGGTGCTCGCCGCCGTCGTCGCGGTGCAGCTGTTCGATCTACCTTACACTTTCAATCCGCTGCTGTGGGTCGCCGGCGTGGCGGCCGGCATCGTGGTCGTCTGCCTGAGCGGCTGGTTTGCGGCACGCAGCGCGATCAATTCCGCGCCCGTCGACGTACTGCGCGGAGCACCGATGTGAACGCGGAGAAACTGTCCTGCGGAATCGTTCTCGCAAGAGTGGCGGACGGTGATCTGCTCACGCTTTTGCTGCGCGCGTGGCATCACTGGGACTTTCCGAAGGGCATACGCGAGGGCGACGAGGAGCCACTCAATGCGGCGGTGCGGGAGCTCTTCGAGGAAACCGGTATCGGCACCGTGGAGTTTCCCTGGGGCGACCGGTATTTCGAGACCGGTCCCTACAGCCACGGCAAGACCGCGCGCTACTACCTTGCCGCGACGGAGCAGGACGCCGTGGTCATCGGTCCCTCACCGGAGACCGGCAAGCCGGAGCATCACGAATGGCGCTGGGTCAGTTTCGATGAAGCTTACGACCTGGCAGCGCCGCGCGTACGCTGCGTCGTGCAGTGGGCACGCCAGGTCATCGGTGCGTAGATTCGAGGACAGTCGCCTGATTCTGCGGAAACAGGCGACTGTCCTTATCAGGCGACAAAAAGGTGGCGGTCGCCTTGGCGCTATTCGGTCGCGTTGACCGGTGTGTTGTTGCCCGCGCGGAACGGAAACTTCTCGAAGTACAGCGGCACCGCTTCCTTGACGGACTGTTCGATGTTGTCCAGCTTATCTTCCGTCACTTTCCCCACCCCGACGCATTCCCACACGAGCCGCTTTTTCTCGGCGTCGACGAGATCGATGTTGAAGGTGCCTTCCGTGTACTGGGAGACGTGCGTTTCCTGCGCATAACCGTAGCCGCCCCACGGATCGTAGTAGCCGCCCCGGTAGCCGTAATAGCCGACGCCGTAGCCGGTCATCGGCGCCGGTGAGGTGCTGACCTTGGTCTTGTCCTGCAATAACGCGTTGAAGTTGATCAGGAGGTCGGGATTGTCGTCGGTCTTGCGGTAGCCTCGCGCCTGCATCTCCTGGTCGATGGCGGCCTTGACGTACTTCGAGAAAAGGTCCTCATAGCTCGCCCCGCCCGGCCCGGCATCGGCAAAGAAATTGTAGGTTTCGTATTCGGCGAAGTTGGAACTGCGGTCGTAGTCCGAACGCAGGTCAGGGCCCGAGGCACATCCCGATGCCAGCAGGATCATCAACGGCAGGGCCGAAGCCTTGAGCAGTCTTGCTTGAATGCGCACAGCGAGTCTCCTTGGTTGTTCCGCAGCTTAAACGATACGGTTTCTTCTATCGCCGGCCAGGAACGCCCGGATGTTGGCTGCCAGCTCTTCGATTGCGTTTTGCCGTGCCCGGTCGCTGGCCCACGCGATGTGCGGCGTCACGACGAGGTTGTCGCCAGTGTAATCGAGCAGTGGATCGCCGTCGACCGGTGGCTCGGAAGGCAATACGTCGATTGCGGCCCCGCCGATCCGGCCGTCGCGCAGTGCCGCGGCAAGCGCCTGCGAATCCACCAGGCCGCCGCGCGCCGTATTGATGAGCAACGCGTTGTTTTTCATGTCGGAAAATTCGCGCGCACCGAACAGCTTGCGCGTTTCGTCGTTGAGCGGGCAATGCAGGGAAATGACGTCTGCGCGAGCCAGCACCTCATCGAACGCCGTGCGCCCGTCGGGTACCCGATGGGCGTGCCGGCGTGCGGCGATCAGCACCTCCATGCCGAACGCGCTGCCCATAGCCGCAACGCCCCGGCCGAGTTCCCCGTGGCCCACGACGCCGAGCGTCCGGCCGGTGAGTTCGGTGATCGGGTGGTCGAGCAGGAACGGCATGTCGGATTGCTTCCAGTGGCCCGCCGCGACCGACCGGCCATAAGCCGCCAGCCGGTGCGTCAGCAACAGCACGACGCCGAACACGTGCTCGACGACGGAGCGTGTGCAATAGCCGCGAATATTGGCGACTGCAATGCCGCGAGCGGCCGCGGTCTCGAGGTCGACGTTGTCCGTACCGGTAGCCGTCAGGCCGATGAAACGCAGGCGATCGGCAGCCGACAGGAGTTCGCGGCCGAGTCGCATCTTGTTCGTGAGCACGGCATCGGCAGCGGCGATCCGCCCTGGTAGTTGCGCGGGGCTCGTCGTGTCGAACACCGTGAGCTCGCCGACGGCGTCTTCGAGTACGGCCAGGTCCAGGCCGGGGCCCATGGTGGCGAAATCCAGAAACACGGCTTTCATGGCAACCGGTCTTACCTTCGGCGCACGCGCGGGTGACAATCGGCGCACGATGGCCGAAGAATTCTGGAAACGCAAATCGCTCGCCGAACTCGATCAGCCCGAATGGGAATCCCTGTGCGACGGCTGCGCGCTGTGCTGTATGCACAAGGTCGAGGACGAGGACAGCGGTGCACTGTTCTACACGAACCTGGCGTGCCGGCTGCTGGACACGCACAGCTGCCGCTGCACCGATTACGCGAGGCGTGCAAAACTCGTGTCCGACTGCCTGCGCCTGTCCGCCGATTCCACCGCGGCATTCGAGTGGCTGCCCGAGACCTGCGCCTACCGCCTGCTGGCGCACGGCCGGGATCTTCCCGCATGGCACCCGCTGGTCACGGGCGACCCGGAGTCGGTGCATACCGCGGGCATCTCGGTACGCGGCAAGGTCCGCTCCGAACGCGACACCGACGAGTGGACCGAACTGTGGACGGTGCACGCGCCTGCTGAGAATCCCGATTCGGACTAGCCCGTGTTCTGCAGGCCCTGCGCGATGCCGTTGACACTCGCAAGCAGTGCGTGAAACACGGCTTCGTCGGTGTAGTCCGAGGCACGCCAGCGGCGCAGCAGGTCGACCTGCATGAGGCTCATCGGATCGACGTAGGGATTGCGGAGCATGATCGCACGCTGCAGCGTGCGATCGCCCTCGAGCAGTTCGTCGTGCTGCGAATACTCGAGGATGAGGCTGCGCGTCAGCTCGAATTCGGCCTCGATACGCGGGAAGAATTGCTCGTGCAGCTCGCCGGACAGGGTCGAATAGATTCTTGCGATGCCCATGTCGGCCTTGGCCAGCACCATCTCGACGTCGGCCGTGAGCGCACGCATGAAATACCATTCCTGGAGCATGTTGCGAAACGCCGCGTCGTCGAATTGTTCGCTCGCCAACTTGAGGCCGGTGCCGAAGCCGTACCAGCCGGGCAACACGAAGCGCGACTGGGTCCAGGAGAACACCCAGGGGATGGCGCGCAGGTCACGGATGCCCGCATTGCTGCGGCGTGACGAGGGGCGCGAGCCGATCCGCATGCGTTCGATGACGTCGATGGGCGTAGCGGCACGGAAATACGCGGTGAAATCCGGGTCGTTGTAGACGAGGTCGCGGTAAGACTTGCGACTCGCACGCGCGACCACGTCCATCATCGCGTGCCATTCCGGCTGGTCATTGCCGCGATGGCGCGGGATCGCCGTGGCGAGCGCCACCGAACCCGTGACCTGCTCGAGTGTCCTGAGCGCGATGCCGCGCAGCCCGTACTTCTCGTTGATGATTTCGCCCTGCTCGGTGACGCGGAGCCGGCCGTTGACCGTGCCGGGCGGGGCACCCAGCACGGCGACATGCGTCTTGCTTCCGCCGCGGCTGATGGTGCCGCCACGGCCGTGAAACAGCGTGAGTTCGATGCCTTTCGACTCGACCGTGGCGACCAGCGTTTCCTGTGCGTTCTGCAGTGCCCAACGCGCGGACGCCAGGCCGCCGTCTTTGTTGCTGTCCGAGTAGCCGATCATCACCATCTGGCGGTTGTCACGCGACTCGAGATGATCGCGATACAACTTCGTCGACAGCAGGCTCTCGAGAATCTCCGGGCCTTTCTCGAGGTCGTCGACGGTCTCCAGGAGCGGCGCCACGTCGATGGGAACGTCGCCGCCGCGGTCATGCAGGTCGCCCCAGTTCGCGAGCAACAGGACGGACAGGATATCGTCGGCACCCTGGGTCATGCTGACGATGTAGGGTCCGGTCGCTTCCCTGCCGTACTTGCGCTGGCAGAACGCGATCGCCTGGAATGCCGCCAGGGTCTTGCGCACCTGGTTGGACAGGTTGAGCGGCGCGCTCTCGCGGCCTTCGATCGCCTCGACGATGCGCGCCGAGCGCTGCTCCACCGACCAGCTGTCCCAGTCGTCGATGCCCAGGCACTCGCCGACCACCTGCCGGTGCACGAGTGCGTCCTGGCGGACGTCCAGCGTGACGAGGTGAAAGCCGAAAGTTTCGATGCGCCGCAAAAGCCGCTTCACCGTGAACAGTCCGGCATGCTCGCCCTTGTTCTCCCTGAGGCTGTCGGCGACGAGCTCGATATCGGCCCGGAACTGCTCCACGCGTTCGTAGGGGAACACGTCGTCGTCATAAGTCGACTGCAGGCGTTGCTGCACGAGGCGCAGGAACACGCGGTATGGCATGTCGCGATGCCGCGCCGGCACGGAATGATAGGCCTGCTGGAACACGCCGCGATATTCGTCGAGCTTGTCCAGCAATTCCTTCTTCACCGGAACGCGCTCGACGGACTGGCTGAGCCGGGTCGCGAGCATGCCGCATTCGCTGAAATAGAGGTCCAGCACCAGCGAGCGTTGCCGCGTCAGCGTCTCGCGTATGGTCTTCGCATTGACGTTCGGATTGCCGTCCATATCGCCGCCGACCCACGAGCCGAAACGCACGATGGTCTTCACGTCGAACGAGAATCCGTCTTCGCCGTAGATGCGGTCCAGTGCGGTTTCGAGATCCTCGTAGAACGGCGGCATCGCGCGATACAGGACGTCGGTAAGGAAGAACAGCACGTGCTCGAGTTCGTCGGCAACGCTCATCTGTTCGGACGGATGTTCCTCCGTCTGCCAGCCGGTCGTGATCAACAGTCGGATGTTGGCGAGCGCGGCCTTCGCCTCCTGCGGTGTCTTGGTCGGGTTCAGCAGGTCGACCAGGTGTTTGACGATATTTTGTTCCTTGCGCAGCATCGTGCGCCGGGTCGGTTCCGTGGGATGCGCGGTGAACACGGGTTCGATGAGCATCGAATCCAGCAATGCCTGCACTTGGGTTGCGGATTTGCCGGCGGCCTTTAGCTTGATGAAACTGTCTTCGAGCCCGCCCGGCTGGTAGTGCCCGACCTCCAGCAGGTAGTCGCGGCGCCGGCGGATGCGATGCACTTTCTCGGCGGTGTTTACCATCTGGAAATAGGTCGAGAAAGCGCGGATGACCGACAGCGCGAATTTGGCATCGAGGTTCGCGACCAGGGCGGCGAGTTCCTCGCCGGGCTTCTCGTTGTCCTCGCGGCGGCGGATCGCACGCAGGCGCGCGTTTTCGACGAAATCGAACAGTTCCTGGCCGCCCTGTTCGACCAGCAGCTCGCCGATCATCGCGCCGAGCATGCGCACGTCGTCACGCAGCGCCTGGTCCTTGTCCTCGAATGTGATGTCCTGGCGGCGCAATGGGGCTTCAGTGGGAGTCGGGGGGAGGGAAAAGCGTCGCGACAATAGCAAAAACGCGGAAGCATGCACAGATAAGCAGCACCCAGCGGCTGGCTTTGTCGCCGACAATGAACACGAAGCTCGTTTTCTCTCGACCCAGGGACGGATGTCATGCCGGAAGCACAACGGCGGAGAAACGCGAGCGTGCCACGGTCCGCAGGACTGCCGCTGCAACAAAGCGGCGTTGCAATCGCGATAACAGTTCCCGATGTAATCAACTGTGCGAATGCGCGGGTACGCTGCGTCGAACAACTCGTCGATCTGGCCGCCTGCGCGGTGCCCGTTGCGGTACGGCCGACCGGATTTGGCGCCGGCGAATCCGCGGCGCTGGTCGAATTCTTCCGCATCCTCGCCGCGGGCTGCACGCAGGCGGGTCTTGCCTGCTCGGCGCTCGAGGTCACGATCGACGCGAACCACGCGCCGCCGGACGCGGCGTTCTATCTCGCGCGGCATCATTTCGGCGCCGGGGCCGTCAACCTGCTCGTCGACGCCGCGGCCTTCGCGCGCTGGCAGGACTGGCTGTGGCGGACACGGCTCGATGGCCGGCGGCGGATCGCCTGCTGGCCGCTGGTCAGGAGCGCCTGCCCGCTGCTGGCCGCAGAAGCCGCAGGCGACGTGCTGCCGGGCGTAGCGCTGCAGGCTCCTCTGCAATCCGCATGGCTCTGCGCGCGCGTGCGCCTCGATCAATTCGTAGCTCACGGCGGTGAACTCGACCGCGAATCCCTCCTTCAACGTTTGCTGGACATCGTCGATGCGGCCGACCGCATGCACGACGGCAGCGCCTGGCCCACCCCGGCGATGCGCCAGGATGCCTGGCTCAACCGGCGGCTGGCGATCCGCGTCGACGGCGTCGGAGACCTCGTGCGTGCACTCGGCCTGGATCCCGGACGGCACGCCACGCTGGAGATGCTCAAGGACTTGTTCGCGTCGCTGCGCAACGCCGTGCTGCGGCACTCGAGGCAGCTCGCCAATGACGTCGAGACTTTGCCGGCGATTGCCGCGAGCGGGCCATGGCACGCGGCCTGCGACGAAGCGAGCGCCGTCGCATGGCAACAGCGCTGGCTGCACGCCGTGCGCCTCTCGGCCACGCGGCACCGTAACCTGCTGGCGATGTCGCCGTGGTCCGTGTTTCCTGCCGGCGATGCTGATTTTCACTACGCCGACCTGCTGCCCCTGATCGAGCACGCGGACTGCTGCGCGATCGACGGACAGCCGCCGCTCGGTAATTGGAGCATGAGCAGGTTCGTCGCTTTTCATGCGCGCATACGCGCCATCCTGCACCGACTGTGTACGGCCTACGTCGTTGCGGAGCAGCACTGAACCGGGAACGGACTACGGTCGGCTTCTCACTCTGCTCGTCTGCCATCCACGTGATTACGCGATAGTTCACTCGTTGCCCGTGCAACCATTGACGCTGTATGCGGCGCTGGTGATACTCGCGCCCGTGAACAACTTCGTCGCCAAGGCATGGTGGTGGGCTACCCCCGAGGAGTGGGTGGCCGGCTGAACCTCGCTTAAGCGAAACGAATCCGAGAGCCCATCTCCGCACTGCGAAGGTGGGCTTTTTTGTTGGCGTTCTGTTGGAGCGCTGTTGGAGCGCCCCGCGGGCGCGACCTGGTCGCGCGCATGGCGCGCTCCAACAAGTACGAATTGAGGCATGCAAGCACCTTTCGACATAGCAGCCGATCTCGACACCCCGGTTTCCGCTTTCCTGAAACTCGGGCCGCTGTCGCCGCGCTACCTGCTCGAGTCCGTCGAGGGCGGCGAGCGGCTCGCGCGCTATTCCTTTCTCGGTTTCGGCAAGGCGCTCGACATGCGCATGGATGCCACGAGTCTCACGGTCGGCGGCGAGACGAAGTCGCGGCCGACGACCCGGGCGGAGTATCTCGGCACGCTGCGCGAGCTGCTCGGGCGTGCCCCGCGGCCGGTGCCGGCAGTCGAAGGCCTTCCGTTCCCGGGCGGCCTCGTCGGCGTGTCCGGCTATGACGTAGTGCGGCTCTTCGAGCGGCTTCCGCGGCTGACGACGCCGCGTAACAAGCTGCCCGAGGCGGCGTTCACGGCCACGGAGTCGCTGCTGGTGTTCGATCACCTCACGCGCCGGGTCGCGCTTTTGCACGACGGTCCGGAGAGCACGCGCCGGAAACTGCGCGAAGAGGTCGTGCGCTGCCTGCGCGGCGCGGTTCCGCGGCCGCCCGGCAATCCCAGGATCGGGCCCGCCGCGGCCAGCGTCAGCGAGGACGAACACTGCGGGCGCGTGCAGGCTTGCAAGGAATACATCGCGTCGGGAGACATCTATCAGATCGTCATCTCCGTGCTGTTCCGCGGCCAGGCCGAC
This sequence comes from uncultured Pseudomonadota bacterium, assembly GCA_963775455.1. GTDB lineage: Bacteria > Pseudomonadota > Gammaproteobacteria > Steroidobacterales > Woeseiaceae > UBA1847. The sequence goes on from CAVZIU010000002.1 coordinate 386,871, forward strand.
GTGTCGCCGTTCGAGGTGTACCGCGCGATGCGCCTGATCAATCCTTCGCCCTACATGTTCTATTTCGATTTCGGCGACCTGAAGATCGTCGGCTCCTCACCGGAAGCGCTGGTGCGGCTGCACGGCCGGCGCGCGTCCCTGCGTCCGATCGCCGGCACGCTGCCGCGCGGGGCAGATCCCGCCGAGGACACGGCCAACGAGCGTCGCCTGCTCGCCGATCCGAAGGAAGCGGCCGAACACGTGATGCTGGTGGACCTCGCACGCAACGACCTCGGCCGCGTCGCCCGCGCCGGCAGCGTGTTCGTGGACCCGTACCGCTCGATCGAACGCTACAGTCACGTGATGCACATCGTGAGTGGCGTGCAGGGCGTACTCGACGACCGCTACGACCAGTTCGACCTGTTTGCCGCCAGCTTTCCCGCCGGCACGCTGGTCGGCGCGCCGAAGGTGAGGGCCATGGAGATCATCGAGGAAATGGAAGCCGTCGGGCGCGGGCTGTATGGCGGCACTGCCGGCTACTTCGGCTCCACGGGCGACATGGATCAGGCCATCACGATTCGCACGCTGGTTTTCTCCGGCGACGAGTACAGTTTCCAGGCGGGTGGCGGAATCGTGGCAGACTCGGTGCCGGCGCACGAATACCAGGAAGTGCTGGCGAAGAGCGCGATCCTGAGGCGGGCGCTGGAGATCGCGGGAGAAGGACTGTGACGGCGACACCGAAGCCAGGCGGCGTCCGCATGCTGCTGATCGACAACTACGACTCGTTTACTTACAACCTCGTGCAGGCATTCGCGGCGATGGGTGCGGAAGTGCTCGTATTTCGCAACGACGCGATCACGGTCGAAGAGGCGCGCGCACTGTCGCCCACGCATCTCGTCATTTCACCCGGCCCCGGACGTCCCGACGATGCCGGCGTGTCGCTCGCCATGATCGGCGCCTTTGCCGCGGAGTTGCCGCTGTTCGGCGTGTGTCTCGGCCACCAGTGTCTCGTGCAGCATTTCGGCGGCGAGATCGTGCGCGCAAAACGGCTCATGCACGGCAAGACCTCGATCGCGACGCACGACGGCAAGCGGCTGTTCGATGGCGCCCCGCAGCCGATGGAGGTCGGACGTTACCACTCCCTGTGCGCCGAGCACCGTACGCTGCCCGCGGTGCTCGAGGTGACCGCGGAGACGGAGCAGGGCGAAATCATGGGCGTGCGTCACAAGTCCCTGCCGCTCGAAGGCGTGCAATTCCATCCCGAGAGCGTGCTGACCCCCGACGGCGAAATCCTGATGGCGAATTTCCTGCGCATGCAGGCGGGATGAAGGAACGGGGATGAGCAAGACGCGCAACCAGCTCGACCGCCTGCTCGACGGCGAATCGCTCACCGAGGACGAGGCGCACGGGCTCATGCTTCAGCTGGCGAGCGGCGAGATGCCCGCAGCACTGGCGGGCGCATACCTGGCGGGCCTGCGTGCCAAGGGCGAGACCGCCGCGGAGATCCGCGGCTTTGCAACCGCGATGCGCGGGCTCGCCGTGCAGCCGACGATCCCGCCCGGAGCGCCCACCGTCGACACGGTCGGCACCGGCGGCGACGGTTCCGGCAGCCTGAACCTGTCGACCGGCACCGGGCTGCTCGCGGCCGCGGCCGGCGCACGAGTCGTGAAGCACGGCAACCGCTCGGTATCCAGCCGCTGCGGCAGCGCCGACCTGCTCGAATGCCTCGGCATGCCCCTGCCGCTCGACGAAAAGGCGGCCGTCGCCTGCCTTGCGGCCACCGGTTTCACTTTCCTGTTCGCGCCGGCCTATCACCCCGCGATGAAAGCGGTCGTGCCCGTTCGCGGCGCGCTGTCCGTGCGCACGGTGTTCAACATGCTCGGCCCGCTGACCAATCCCGCGGCGCCGCCCTACCAGCTGATCGGCGCCTGGAGCCCGGCGGCCGCCCGGCTGATGGCGGAGGCGCTGGTCGGCATGCCCATCGAGCGGGCCTTTGTCGTGCACGGCACGCCCGGCTGGGACGAGGCCACGCCCGCTGGCGAGTTTCTATTGCTCGACGTGCGGCCCGGCGGCGTCACGGAATCGGTGCGTCTGCCCGCCGACTATGGCCTGCCGACCTGCGACCCGGCGGCACTTGCCGGCGGCGACGCCGCCCACAACGCCCGCGAACTCGAGCGCGTATTCGATGGCGATGATCGCGGCGCGCACCGCGATGCGCTGCTGATGGGCGCATCGCTGGTGCTCGAAGTGCTGGGCAGGGCCAGCGGTCCCGAGGACGGAGTCGCGGCTGCTGCGGCTGCGATCGACGACGGCCGTGCGGCGCGCCTGCTCGAGCGCCTGCGGGCGCATTTCGCGGCGCGCTGAGCCCGCTGCGAGGAACCCGCGACGATGAGCCCGCCACGATGAACCCGCCACGATGAGCAATTTCCTGCTGCAAATGGCCGCCGCGAGCGCTGAGCGCGCAGCGCGGGTACCGCGCTACCGGTCCGCGGATTTCGACCGGCCGGTGCTGCCGCTCGCGTCCGGTGCCTTCGACGTCATCGCGGAGATCAAGGCGCGTTCGCCCGCCGAAGGCGTGCTGGCCGGCGCCGCGTACGACCGTGCAGAACGTGCGCGGCAATATGCAGCGGGGGGCGCGGCGGCGATCTCCGTGCTGACCGAACCGAGCCGTTTCGACGGCGCACTCGAGCACCTCGCCGAAGTGGCCGGCGCCGTGCCGGAGCTGCCCGTAATGCGCAAGGATTTCCTGGTCGAACCTGCGCAGGTGCTGGAAGCCCGCGCGGCAGGTGCGAGCGGCGTGCTGCTCATCGTCGGCATGCTTGCCGACGACAAGCTCCGCGCGATGCTCGACACCGCTTTCGAGCACGGGCTGTTCGTGTTGCTCGAATCCTTCGCAGCCGCCGATATCGATCGCCTGCATGCATTGCTCACGCCGCGCGATCTCGACGCCGCTGCCGGCAGGCGCCTCCTGTTCGGCGTCAATGCGCGCAACCTGCACACGCTCGAGGTCGACCCGGAGCGCCTCGCATCGCTGGCCGCGCGCCTCCCGGCCGGCCCGGCAGTGGCCGAAAGCGGCCTGCGGACGGCCGCGGACGCCGCCTCCGCTGCACGGCTCGGCTATACGCTCGCGCTGGTCGGCACGGCGCTCATGCGGAGCGACGAACCGGCGGCGCTGATCGGCGCGATGCGTCGAGCAGGCCACGAGGCGCTCGCGGCATGAGCCTGTTCGTCAAGATCTGCGGGCTCGCGACGGAGCAGGAAGTCGCTGCTGCTGCCGCGGCCGGCGCGGATGCGATCGGCTTCGTCTTCGCGGACTCGGTGCGGCGCGTGACGCCCGCCGCTGCCGCGCGCGCTGCCGCAGCTGCGCCGGCCCGAATCCTGCGCGTGGCGGTGATGCGTCATCCCGCGCCGGCGGACTGGCTCGCGGTGCTCGACGGTTTCCGCCCGGACGTCCTGCAGACCGACGCGGCCGAACTCGAGGCGCTGGACGTGCCGGCGACGATGGCGACCTGGCCCGTGTATCGCGAGGGCGCCGCCCCACCCCCGGCATCGATTGAGGGTACGTGGCTGTACGAAGGTCCGGCGAGCGGTGCGGGCAGGGCGGTCGACTGGCGCCGTGCGGCCGGCTACGCTGCGCGCGGCCGCATGATCCTGGCCGGCGGGCTCCACGCCGGCAATGTCGCGGAAGCGATCGCCACCGTGATGCCATGGGGCGTCGACGTCTCGAGCGGCGTCGAATCCGCGCCCGGCGTGAAAGATCCGGATCTCATTTCGAAATTCATCAGTGCGGCTCGCGCCGCGGAGACCACAGCATGAGTTTTTCCCTAGCGCGGGCTGCTGGCGCCGCTGAGGACACAACATGAGTTTCATCCTCGAGCCGGGGGAACGTAAAGCGCTGCTCGCGGCCAGCCTCGCGGGCACGCTCCCCGACGCTCGCGGCCGGTTCGGTCCGTTCGGCGGCCGTTATGTGCCGGAAACCCTGGTGCCGGCTTTCGAACGCCTCGAGGAAGGCGTCAGGCGTTACCTGCACGACGCGGACTTCCAGGCGGATTTCCGCCGCGAACTTCGCGAGTGGGTCGGCCGTCCGACTGCACTCACGCACGCGCCGCGGCTGTCCGAGAGCTGGGGTGCGGATGTGTGGCTGAAGCGCGAGGACCTCGCGCACACCGGCGCGCACAAGATCAACAACGCGATCGGGCAGGCGCTGCTCGCCAGGCGACTGGGGGCCAAGCGCGTGATCGCGGAGACCGGCGCCGGCCAGCATGGAGTGGCGTCCGCCGCCGCCTGTGCACGCGTCGGGTTGCCGTGCACCGTGTACATGGGCGCCGTCGACGTCGTACGGCAGGCGCCGAACGTCGATCGCATGCGCCGCCTCGGCGCGGAGGTCGTTGCGGTGGAATCCGGTGACAAGACGCTGCGGGCGGCCATCGACGAGGCGCTGCGGGCCTGGGTCACTGACCCCGACGGCATCTACTACATCCTCGGTTCCGCGGTCGGCGCGCATCCTTACCCTTATCTCGTGCGCGAGTTGCAATCGGTCATCGGCCGGGAAGCCCGCGAGCAGATGCTCGCGCAGGCGGGCGGCCTGGCCGATGTCGTATTCGCCTGCGTCGGCGGCGGCTCGAATGCGATCGGGCTCTTTCATCCGCTGCTCGCGGACGACATCCGGCTCGTCGGCGTGGAGGCCGGCGGCACCGGCGACGGGCTGGGGCAGAATGCCGCGACGCTCGCGACCGGCACGCCCGGCGTTTTGCAGGGCTCCTACACCATGATCCTGCAGGACGCGGACGGCCAGGTGCAGGAGACGCATTCCATCTCCGCCGGCCTCGACTACTCCGGCGTCGGACCCGAGCATGCACTATTGCAGGCACTCGGCCGCGTCGAGTACGTGTCGGCCCGCGACGACGAGGCGCTGGACGCGCTCGAGGAACTGTGCGCACTGGAGGGCGTCCTCACGGCACTGGAGACCGCGCATGCCTACGCCGCAGCGCGAAAGTGGGCGCGCAGGAATCCGGGCAAACGGATACTCATCGGCAACTCCGGCCGCGGCGACAAGGACATGCCGACGCTGACGAAGCACCCGGTCAGGCGGTTCGCACATGCAGCCGCATGAGCGCGTGAGCGCCGCGATCCGCGCGGCGAACGAAGAGGGCAGGACGGCACTCGTGCCCTTCGTGACCGCGGGCTATCCCGAGCCGTCCGCCTTCGTGCGGACCCTGCGCGACGTCGCAGCCGCGGGCGACGTGGTCGAAATCGGCATTCCCTTTTCGGACCCGATGGCCGACGGGATGACCATCCAGCGCTCGAGCTTCGCAGCGCTGAAGAAGGGCGTGACCCTGCGATGGATTTTCGACGAACTCGCTGCCGCCGCGGGCGGCATCGACGCGCCGCTGGTCATGATGTCCTACCTGAACCCGCTGCTCGCTTTCGGGTACGAGGCGCTGGCCGAACGTGCGCTCGAGACCGGCGTGTGCGCTTTCATCGTGCCGGACCTGCCGTATGAGGAAAGCGACGCGCTGCGCCAGGCGCTCGAGCCCCGAGGCCTCGGCCTCGTGCAGCTAGTGACGCCCGCGACGCCGGACGCGCGCCTCGGGAAACTTTGCGCCGCGTCGCGCGGATTCGTCTACGCGGTGACGATCACCGGCATCACCGGCGGCGGCGCCAGCCTGCCGCGCGACCTCGCGAGCTACCTCGACAAGGTGGCTGCGATTTCGACGCTGCCCGTGTGCGCGGGCTTCGGCATCCGCAGCGCCGCCGACGTCGCGAACGTCGGCCGGCATGCCGCCGGTGCGATCGTGGGCTCGGCCCTTGTCGAAGTACTTGAAAAAGGCGACAGTCCATCGGAGTTCCTCGAAAGATTGCTGGGCCGATGAAAAAGCTGACGTCCGCGCCGACGCTGGTCACGATATATCACTACAAGAACCTGCTCGCCGCGGAAGGCATCGCAACCGTCATACGCAACGAGCACCTGGGCGCGATACTCGGGGACATGCCTTTCACCGAAACCTGGCCACAACTCTGGGTCGTGAACGACCTGCACTTCGACCGTGCCGGGCAGCTGATCGGCGATGCGGCCGGAGACGAGAGCCCGGCGGACGACTGGCACTGCTCCGCCTGCGGCGAATCGAACGAAGGCCAGTTCGCCGCCTGCTGGAACTGCGGCCGCGCCGCGTAATTAGCGAAAAGAAAGGGGTCAGAGTACTTTTTTGCCGGGCGGATTCGCTCCGGCATGCGCCATTGCTGACAAAAAGTACTCTGACCCCTTTTTTTATTACGGCATGCCGCGGGCGAGGAGGCGCGTGCCGGCGATCTCACTGCGCAGCACGGCCGAAACCTTCTCCGGCTGCATCGGCCGGCTGATGAGGTAACCCTGCGCGAGGTCGCAGCGGCAGTCTTTCAGGAACTCGAGCTGGCTCAGGGTTTCGACGCCCTCCGCGGTGACCTCGATGCCGAGGCCACGGGCCATCGCGATGGCGGCACGGATGATGCGCTGGTGGCTGCCGTTCGCCGCGATGTCGACGAGCAGCGACTGGTCGAGCACGAAGCTGTCGATGAAACCGTTGTCGAGCGATTCGAAGGACACGTCCGCCACGCCGAAGTGATCGAGCGACAAGCGCACGCCGAGCTTGCGCAGTCCACGCAGCGTTTCGATCTCCGCGCTGCGCTTGCGGACGACGTCACCGTCGCCGATCTCGAGCTCGACGCAGCCGGCATCGAGCGAGTAGTTGGCGAGCGCATTCGACACGCAGTCGATGAGCCGCTCGTGCAGCAACTGTTGCGGCGAAATATTGATTGCGATCGCAAGGTCGGGTAGTTCGAATTGCCGCTGCCAGGTCGCGAGCTGCCGGCAGGCGAGATCGATGATCCATTCCCCGGCCGAATGTATGAGGCCACTCGACACCAGGATCGGCAGGAAGCGCGCCGGCGCCAGCAGGCCGAAGCGCGGATGCTGCCAGCGCAGCAGCGCCTCGAGCCCGATGAGGCGCCCCGACCCGAGGTCGATGCGCGGCTGGTAGTGCAGCACGAACTCATTGCGCACGAGGGCATGGCGCAAGCCGAGCTCGAGTTCCTCGCGTTGTGCAAGCTTGGTGTTCAGCGTCGGCGAAAAATACTGGAAGCGGCCGCCGCCGCGCTTCTTCGCTTCACCCATCGCGATGTCCGCGGCTTTCACGAGGCGCTCGGCATCCTCGTCCTGCTCCTGGCGCACCGCGATACCGATGCTCGGCGTCGCAAACACTTCATTCTTCCCGACCGAGTATTTCTCGGACAGGACGAGCAGGAGTTTCTGGGCCGCTTCCGCGGCGTTGCCCGCCTCGGCGAAATCCTCGAGGCTGACGACGAACGCGTCGCCGCCCCAGCGTGCGGAGTAGTCGCCGACGCGCAGGTTGCCCCGCAGGCGCTCCGCGACTTCGATCAGCATCGCATCACCGACGTCGTGGCCGAGCGTGTCATTGACCGAACGAAAACGGTCGAAGTCGATGAACAGGACCGCGAGCGGCCGGTTGTTGCGCTGGCTCCGGCCGGTGGCACGCCGCAGGTGCTCGATGAATGCGCCGCGATTCGGCAGTCCCGTCAGCTCGTCGAAACTGGCACGTTTCGTCAGTACGTGCGTCCGCCGGGTCATTTCAGTGACGTCACGGAAGGTCACGACGCCGCCGACGAGCTCGCCGTTCGCGCCATACAGCCCCTGGCCGTTCACGTCGAGCAGGCTGTCGGGTTGATCCGGCGCCCGCCAGGTGCCGGTGTAGTTCGAGAACTTTTCCCCGTTTCGCGCCCGCACCAGCGGCAGCAGGTGCGCGTTGACCAGGCTCTTGCCGGCCGCATCGAGGCAGCAAAAGGACTGTTCCCAGCCGGTCTCGGGCTGCCAGCGCGGGCCGAAACCGAGCATGGAGCGAGCCGCGGGATTGACTTCGAGTACGGAGCCCTGCCGGTCGACCACGATCACGCCGTCGTTGATGTCGCGGAGTATGGCGAGCACCGAACCGTCGACGGCGGAGAGCCGCCGCTGCAGTTCGTGGCGCCGCACGCCCCGGTCGAAGATCGCCTCGGGCTGTTCGCCGGGCGTGTCGTCGACGCAGACGTAGGCCTGCGCGCCGGCGTTGCGCGCGGCAATACCGCGATGTTCGGTCTCGCGCCGGGTCAGCGCGATCACCGGGTAGCGTTGCAACTTATGCAATATGTCCGAGAGCGACTCGGTATTCGAACCGGCTTCGAACAGCACGAGATCGATAGCCGATGGCGTGTGCGCGTCGATCTCGAGCGAGCCGTTTCGCATGAGCATCGTGCAGCAGGGGAGTGTTTCGAGTCGGGATAAAAACTCGGACGCAAAGGAGCTGCGGCCGAAAAATAAAATGGAGTGCCCCGCCATAGATTCTTCTTCTGATTCCCGCTTCCCCGAGGTGGCCGACGTCAAGACGGGCCGGGCGAATGATAACTTAATTTTCCAGCACATACAGGCGCAACCATTCGCCAAAAAGGCGCGTTTCGGGCGCCCGCCGGTTCAAACCGGCAGCCCGCGGCGGGCATCCAACGGTCAGCATTAACGGAGATACGGCGGATGGCCGCGCTTTTGACGGTTGTGGGCAGCGACTATAGTCCGGGCATGACGGTGGCGGTGAAACCGACGGCCGACGAAGAGACGGCACTGATCCGGCGCGCGCAGCGTGCCGATGCCCGGGCTTTCGAAGCGCTCTACCGCATGCACGTCGATCGCGTGTACGGCCTGTGCCTGCGCATGACCGGCAATCGCAGCGAAGCGGAGGACTGCGCGCAGGAAGCGTTCATCCAGGCCTGGAACCAGCTGGACCGGTTCCGCGGAGACAGTTCGTTCGGGACCTGGCTGCACCGCATCGCGGTGAATGCCGTACTGGGGCGGATACGCAAGTCGAAGCGCGAACAGGATCGAATCCGGGCCGCGCATGAAGTGCACGCCGCGCCCGCCGCCGTCGCGGATACCGGCGAACTGCGCGACCTGGCGAACGCCGTGGACCGGCTGCCCGAAGGGGCGCGGCACGTCTTCGTCCTGAGCGGCATCTATGGATACAGCCACGAGGAAGCGAGCGAGATGCTCGGCATCGCGGTTGGAACGAGCAAGGCCCAGCTGCATCGCGCCCGGCGCCTGCTGGCGCAGCAACTCGAGCAGGAAGGGTACCAGTCATGACTGCGAAATTTGACGACAAACTGATGGCCGACGCGGCGAAACTCACGCGCGCGATCGCGCCGGAGCAGGACCTGTGGCCGGGCATCGAGGCGGCGATTGCGGGACCGCGGCGGTCCAGGACACCGTATTTCGCGCAGGCCGCGGCCGTGCTGCTGCTCGTCGGCGGTTCATCCTTCGTGACCTACACGGTGATGGACAGCGACCCGGTGATCGTCGAACGCCCGGTGGGCAGCAACCTCGAGGTCGAACAGGCTGCTTATGCCGACCCGTTCGAGCTGTCGAGCGGCTATCACACGGCGCGCACGAGCCTCCAGGCGCACATGGACCAGGAACTGGCCAGGCTGTCGCCGGATGCACGCGCCGGCGTGGAGCAGAACCTCGCCGTCATCCGTGAAGCCATCGCCCAGATCAATGCGGCGCTGGAACGCGAGCCGGGCAATGCCCTGCTGCAGGAATTGCTGCTCAAGACCTATCGCGAGGAGCTCGAGGTGATGCGCAAGGTCGGCGGGCTGGCGCAGGACGTCATGCTGCGCAACGACATCTGATGAAAGTACACGGGCGCCCGCGTGGATAGGGAACGTTTGCGGCGGCTGAACGAAGTGAGACTACGCATGAAAAAGACAGTATTTATGGCCCTGGCCCTGTCGCTCGGCGGCAAGGCCGCGGCGGTCGACATCGACAAGACGCTTGCCGCCGCTGCGGAGGGGCAGGTGAGCGTATCGATCATCGCCGGCTCGATCGAGGTGAGCGGCTGGGACCGGGACGAGGTCCGTGTCACGGGCTCCTACGAAGAGGACGTCGAGGAACTCATCTTCGAGCGCGACGGCGACGAGGTCACGATCCGCATCAAGGTGCCGGACCACAGCTGGGGCAACAAGGACGTCTCGGCCTATCTCGTAATCCAGGTGCCCGAGGACAGCGGCATCGACATCGGTACGGTCAGCGCCGATATCGACGTGGAGGATGTGCGCGGCGAACAGGAACTGCAGTCGGTGAGCGGCGAGATTTCGACACAGGCCTTTGGCGAGAATATCGACGCCGGCACAGTCAGCGGCGACGTCGAAATCGAGAGCGCAGTCGACGACAGCGACGGCGAATGGGGTCTGTCGTCCGTCTCCGGTGACGTCACGGCCACGGGCTTGTCGGGCGACCTGCGCGCGGAAGTGGTCAGCGGCGAGATCGAGATCAGCGGCGGAAACTACGCGCGCTTGCGGGCGGAGTCGGTGAACGGCGACATCAGCCTCGCGGGCGGCCTGGCGGACGACGGCAGGATCGAGATGGAAACCGTGAACGGCAGCATCGGCATCCAGTTCTCCGGGCCGCTGTCGGCGCGCTTCGAGATCGAGACATTCAATGGCGTCATCCGCAACTGCTTCGGGCCCGATCCGGAACGTACCAGCAAATACGCGCCCGGCCTCGAACTCGACTTTACGGAAGGCGACGGCAATGGCCGCGTGTCCCTTGCGACCCTGAACGGCAGCATCGAGGTCTGTAAGAAGTGAATTAGGGTGACAGTTACCCCAATTCGCTGAATTGAGGTAACTGTCACCCTAATTCGATACCCTAGGCGGCCCCGGAAGCACGGATGAAGTCCATGGGCCGCGTCCTCAAACTCCTCCTGATATTCGTTGCCGCGCTGGTCGCCCTGGCGGTCATCGCCGTCCTCGTTTTCGCCTTGCTGTTCGACCCGAACGATTATCGCGACCGCATCGCGCAGGCGGTCGAGGCGCAGACCGGACGCGAATTCGTGATCGAGGGCGAACTCGGGCTCAGCGTGTTTCCCTGGCTCGCCGTCGAGGTCGGACGCACGAAACTCGGCAACGCCGAGGGTTTCGGCCCGGAGCCCTTTGCGAGCTTCGAATCGGCCGAGCTCAGCGTCAGGCTCCTGCCGATGCTGCTGCGCCGGGAGATCGAGGTCGGCAAGGCCCGCCTCGAAGGCCTCGACCTCCAACTCGCGGTGGCCGCGGACGGCCGCAGCAACTGGCAGGACTTGACCGAGGCGCAGGAGACCCCCGATCCTGCTGCGCCCGACGAGGACGACGGCGGCCCGGCCTCCCTGGACATCGGCAGCATCGAGGTCGTCAATGCGAGCCTGACTTACGCCGATGCCCAGGCCGGAACGACGTACCGCCTGCAAAACCTGAACGCCTCGACCGGGACCATCCGTCCTGGCGATCCGGTCGACTTCGACGCCGGCTTCGACTTCGCGATGGAGCCTGACGGCACCACCGGATCACTTGACGCCGCCGGAACACTGACCCTCGGCGAGTCGACGGTCGACCTGGCGGACGTGTCCGTGCAAGGCGAGCTCGCGGGCGAAACGCCCGTCCACCTGGAGCTCGCGATGCCGATCGTGCAGATGAACACCGGGTCCGGCGCGCTCAAGGTCGCAAACGTCACGATCAAGGGCGATGTTGGCGGCGAAACGCCGCTGGAATTCGATCTCGCGGCGGCAGCGGTAGAGATGGATACCGAAGCCGGCAGCCTGACGGTGGCGAACCTGTCGTCGCGCGGCCAGCTCGCGGGCGAAACGCCGGTCGCCTTCTCGCTGTCGGCGCCGGCGATCGGCGTCGATACCGAGGCCAGCCGAGTTTCGCCCGGCACGCTCGACTTCTCCGCATTCGACGTCAAAGGCAACGCCGCGGTGGAACCGTTCTCCTACGCGGACGAAATCACCCCGTCGGCGACCCTGCACATCGATGCGTTCTCGCCGAAGAGCCTCATGCAGGCGCTGGACATCGAAGCGCCGCCGACCGCCGACCCCGATGCACTCGGCAAGCTGGTCATCGATGCGCATGCGGCGGTCGGCATCGACAGCATCACGCTCGACCAGCTTCGCATGAAGCTCGACGACACGACCTTCACCGGCGAGTTCGTCATGCCGATGGATCCGGCCGGCCGGATCCGTTTTGGCCTCGCGGCGGACGCCATCAACGCGGACCGCTACATGGCGCCGACCGACGAGAATGCCGCGCCCGCCGCGGACGGCGAAGAACCGCCGCTCGAGATCCCGGTGGATCTGATCCGCGAGCTCAACGTTGCAGGTTCGCTCACGATCGGCGAGGTGCTGCTCGGCGGCATGAGCTTTTCGGACGTCGAGCTCGTTGTGGACAGTGCGGATGGCCGCATGCGCATCCATCCCTTTACCGCCGGCTTCTTCGACGGCCGCTACGAGGGCGACATCCGCATCGATGCGAGCGGCGATCTCGCAAGCCTGTCGGCGAACGAAAAGATCAGCGACGTGAGCCTCGCGCCGCTGGCCAAGGCAGCGTTCGAGCAGGAGAACATCACCGGCCTCCTCAACGGCACCTTCCAGCTCTCCGGCCGCGGCAACGACATGAGCGAGATCCAGAAGACGCTGGACGGCAAGCTGTCGTTCGCGCTCGCGGATGGCGCCTACGAAGGCGTGGACGTCTGGTACCAGTTGCGGCGTGCGCGTGCGCTGTTTCGCAAGGAGGCGCCGCCCGAGCCGAGCCTGCCGCCGCGCACAGCTTTCAGCGACGTTTCGGCAACCGGCACGGTCACGGACGGCGTGATGCGGAACGAGGACTTCGTTGCCGACCTGCCGTTCATGCGGCTGACCGGCAAGGGCAGCGTCGACCTCGTCGCAGGAACGATCGACTATGCGCTGACCGGCAACGTTTACGACCGGCCGGAGGGCATAGGGCAAACCGCCCAGGGCGAGGTCGCCGACCTGGCGAAGGCGGTGATCCCGCTGAAAGTCACCGGCAGCCTGGTAGAGCCCAAGATCGGCATCGACGTCGACGACATGGTGAAGGAGCGCGCCAAGGACGAACTGCGTGAACGCCTGCTGGAGAAGCTCGACGACGGCGAAGAGACGACCGGCGAAGGCGAGACCGAGGAGAAAGACCCAGAGGACGAGGCGAAGGATCTCCTGAAAGACAAGCTCAGGGATTTGCTCGACCAATGAACCGCCGGCTCGCCTGCGTGGCCGCGGCGCTGCTGTCGCCGATGGCAACGCCGGCGGTCGAGTTGCGCAACATCGTCGTCGACTTCGACGGCGAAATGTACTCCGTCGACTCCGAGGTCTTTTTCGACGCGCCGCAGCCCGCCGTGTATGCGATCTTCGACGACTGGGATCTCTCCGAGGAGTTCTCGTCCGCGATCGTCGAGGCTTACGACATCGGCCCGGATGCCGAGGGACGGCGCGGCTACTACGTCCGCAATCGCGGCTGCTTCCTTTTCTATTGCAAATCGGTGGAGCGGCGCGGCACCGTCGAGGCGACGCCGCACACGGACCTCGTGGCGCGTGCCGACCCGGACGAAAGCGATTTCGAGATGTGCGATGAGCACTGGAAGTTCGTGACGGAGAACGGCGGCACGCTCGTCAACTATTCGCTGCGCATGAAGCCCGCGTTCTGGGTGCCGCCCGTGATCGGCCCCTATGTCATCAAGAACAAGCTCCGGTCCGACGGTGCCGAGGCCCTCGCGCGCATCGAGCAGCTGGCGCTCGCGCGGGAGACGGCGGATGGCTGAGATCGCGCCACGCCTGCTTGCCTGGTACGACCGCCATGGCCGCAAGAACCTGCCGTGGCAGGGTCGCGGCGCCTATCACGTCTGGATCTCCGAGATCATGCTGCAGCAGACGCAGCTCGCGACGGTCCTGCCATACTTCGAGCGCTTCATCGCCCGCTTCCCGAACGTACGGGCGCTCGCGGATGCGCCGCTCGACGAGGTGCTCGCGTCCTGGTCGGGGCTCGGTTACTACGCGCGCGGGCGTAACCTGCACGCCGCCGCGCGGCTCGTGCGCGACCAGCACGACGGCGAGTTCCCGCGGGATTTCGCAGCGGTCCGGGCGCTGCCGGGCATCGGCCGGTCGACCGCCGGCGCGATACTTGCGCAGGCCGAAGGGGCGCGGCATGCGATCCTCGACGGCAACGCCAAGCGCGTGCTGGCGCGCCACGAGGCGATCGCGGGCTGGCCCGGGCAGGGCGCCGTCTCGGCCGCGCTGTGGGAAGCCGCCGAACGCTATACGCCGACGGCGCGAGTGGCCGACTACACGCAGGCGATCATGGACCTCGGCGCTACGCTCTGTACGCGCAGCCGGCCACGCTGTCCCGAATGCCCGATCGCGAGCGATTGCAGCGCAGCGGCGCAGGGGAATGCCGGCGCCTATCCCGGCAAGCGGCCGGCAACGACAAAGCCCCGCAAGGCGACGACGATGCTGCTTGCCGTGTCCGGCGACAGCGTCTACCTGGAACGGCGGCCGCCGGCGGGCATCTGGGGCGGTCTCTGGAGCTTGCCGGAGATCGGAGACGGCACGCCGGACACCTGGGCCGCCGAACGGCTCGGTGCGCGCGTGCGCGCAAGCCAGCACTGGCCGGTGTTGCGGCACGGCTTCACGCATTTCGATCTCGACATCTCGCCCGTGCTGCTCGAACTGGACGGCGTGCCGGGCGCCGTGACGGAAGCCGGCGCCGCCGTCTGGTATCGTCTGGACGACGAACCGCCGGGCGGCTTTGCGGCGCCGGTGCGCAAACTGCTGGACACCCTCAAGGAAACGACGAATGGCGCGAACGGTTAAGTGCGTAATGCTGGGCGAGGACGCCGAGGGCCTCGACTACGCGCCCTATCCCGGCGCGCTCGGCCGGCGTATCTACGAGAACGTGTCGAAACAGGCATGGCAGCGCTGGCTCGCGCACCAGACGATGCTGATCAACGAATACCGACTTTCGGCGATCGAACCGGAGGCGCGCAAGTTCCTCGAGACCGAAATGGAGAAGTTCTTCTTCGGCGAGGGCTCCGCCGCGCCGCAGGAATACGTCCCCCCCGAATTGTAGGTGCGCGTCGACAGGCAGGCGTGCCGGGCATTGCTTCCGGGAATGGCTCGGCTTCGCCGCGCTCGCCTGCGCTTTATTTCCCTGCAGCAACGCCCGGCACGCCTGCCCTGAGTATCCGGCAACCGGGCGAGGGGGCCTGTTCGACCGAAATAAAGCGCAGCGCAGCGAGCCATTCGGGAGAACAGGCCTGGAGCCCGGTTGCCTCCTTCGCCGGCCCGGGACCTACGGACGCACGAGGTATTGCACGCTGAACAGGGCTTCCGGGTCGGTCCACACGCGATCGACGGCGAAGCCGGCCTCGCGCGCCAGCGCCGCGAAGCTCGACAGCGTGTACTTGTGCGAGTACTCGGTGAGGATGCCTTCGCCGCGTGCGACGTGGATGGTGCGGCCGCCGATCGTCACGTGCTGCGCACGCTTGCTGACGAGGCAGATGACGACGCGCCCGGCTTGCTCGTCATAACGCGCCTGGTGCTCGAAGGCGTCGAGGTCGAAGTTCGCACCATAGTCGCGATTCATTCGCGCGAGCACGTTGAGATTGAATTCGGCGGTCACTCCCGCACTGTCGTTGTAGGCGGCCTCGATGATCGCGGGATCCTTCTGCAGGTCGACGCCGATCAGCAGCGCGCCGTTCGCGCCTGCCTCCTGGTACATCACTCGCAACAGGTGCAGCGCCTCGTCGCGCAAGAGGTTGCCGATGGTCGAACCGGGGAAGTAGACGATGTTGCGCAGCGGCATGACTTTCGGCGTCGGCAGGGCGAACGGCCGGGTGAAATCCGCGACGACGGGCAGCACCTCGATGTGCGGGAAATCCGCCTGCAGGGCCGCCGCGGTTTCGAGCAGGAAATCCTCCGAGATGTCGACCGGCACGTACGCGGCCGGTTCGTGCAGTCGCTCGAGCAGGATACGGGTCTTGACACTGGAGCCGCTGCCGAACTCGATCAGGCTCGGCCGCCGGCCGGCCAGGTCGGCGATCTCGCCGACGTGGTCGCGCATGATCGCGATCTCGGTGTCGGTGAGGTAGTACTCGGGCAGCTCCGTGATCGCGTCGAACAGCTGCGAGCCGCGCTCGTCGTAAAAATACTTGGGCGCAATCCGCTTCCGCGTCGCCGTCAGGCCCCGCAGGATCTCGGCGAGTTCGTCGGTGCGATGCTGTTGCACGGCAATCACGCTGTCACGTCCTGCGCGAGCCTGAAGCCCAGGAACTGCCAGCGGGCGTCCGGATAGAAAAAACTGCGGTAGCTCGCGCGGATGTGCCCGGCTGGCGTGACGCAGGAACCGCCGCGCACCGTCAGCTGGTTGCACATGAACTTGCCGTTGTACTCGCCGAGCGAACCGGCCAGCGGGCGGAAGCCGGGGTACGGCGCATACGCGGAGGAGGTCCACTCCCAGGCGTCGCCGAAGAACTGCGGGCCCGGCCCGCTCACCGGGTGCAGCCAGCCGGTTTCCATGAGGTTTCCGGCGACTGGTTCGGCCGCAGCTGCATGCTCCCACTCGAATTCCGTCGGCAGCCGCGCGCCGGCCCAGCGCGCGAATGCGTCCGCCTCGTAATAGCTCACATGCACGACCGGTGCGCCGGGATCGATGTCCCGCCGTCCGCCGAGCGTGAATTCGGACGCCAGGTCTTCGCTCCAGTACAGCGGCCGCTGCCAGTCGTGGCGGTTCACGGCCGCCCAGCCGTCGGACAGCCACAGCGACGGCTCGCGATACGCGCCGTCCACAATGAACTCGCGGTACTCGCCATTGGTGACCAGCCGGTTCGCGATGCGGTGCTCGTGCAGCAAGGCATCGTGACGCGGTGTCTCGTTGTCGAAGCAGAAGCCGTCTTCGCCGGCACCGACGCGAACGATGCCGCCCGCGACGTTGGCATAGCCAAGCGCGCGAGCCGGCGATCGTTGCGCGCGCGGCAGGCCGGGCAGCACGGACGGTTCGAGGGGATTCACGGAAAACACGTGCTTGATGTCCGTCAGCATGAGCTCCTGGTGCTGCTGCTCGTGGTTCAGGCCGAGCGTGACGAGCGACGCGATGCCCTCTTCGCCGGTCTCGATGAGCCGGAGCAGGTGCTCGTCGACGTGCGTGCGATAGGCGAGGATCGCGGCGTAGGTCGGCCGCGACAGCAGGCCGCGCTCCGGCCGGCGGTGCATGTTGCCAACCGTGTGGTAATAGGAGTTGAAGAGATAATCGAAGGCCGGGTCGAAAACCTCGTAGCGGCTTGCGTGCGGGCCCAGTATGAAATGCTCGAAGAACCAGCTCGTGTGCGCGAGATGCCATTTCGTCGGGCTGACGTCGGGCATCGACTGCACGACGGTGTCCTCGATCTCGAGCGAGTCCGTGAGCGTTACGCTCTGCGTGCGTATCCGCGTGTAGCGTGTCGCGAGATTGTCGCCGGCGGCGACGGCGAGATACTCGGCTCTCGTTGCCATGGGCGTGGCTGCAAACGATTCAGGTGCGATCACCGTAACGCAAATGTGTGACGCGGACCAGCGTTCCCGGCGATTGTAAAAATTGCACGCGGAGCCGCATCAATTCGGCGCGGCGCGCAACGGCAGTTCGGTCTTTTTCTGCACGGTGCGGATCGCGACGCTCGAGTTGACGCGCGCGACGCCCGGCAGGCGCGTCAGCGCGTCCTTGTGCAGTCGCTCGAAGTCGGCCATGTCGGAAACCGCGACCCGGAGCAGGTAGTCGAACTCGCCGGTCATGAGGTAACACTCCATGACTTCGGGAATGTTGCGCACTGCTTCCTCGAAACGCGCCAGCTCGCTGTCCTCTTCGCGCTGCAGTCCGATGTGGACGTACACGTTGCCCGGCAGGCCGACTTTCGCCTGCGACAGCAGCGCGACGTACCGGTCGATGTGGCCGGATTCCTCCAGTGCACGGACCCGCCGCAGGCACGCCGACTCCGACAGGTTCACGGCCTGGGCGAGCTGGACGTTGGTGACTCGGCCGTCCTGCTGCAGGGCGGCGAGGATGGCGCGATCGAAGCGGTCGAGGGCCATGGCGGATTCCGTCCTTTTGAGACGTAAAGTCGAAAGAATCTGCCAGAAAACCCGGCGTTTGTCATCGATTTTGCAATCTAATGGCCATATGGCACGAGTATCATGTGTGGTCGCGCCCGGGGGCGCTGCAACGGGGAGGCGTGTATGAGGATCGGGGTGCCCAGGGAAATCAAGACGCTCGAATTCCGGGTGGGAATGACGCCGGCGGGCGTGCGCGAGCTGGTGAGCGACGGTCACGAGGTGTTCGTGGAATCGAACGCGGGCGAAGGCATCGGCATGAGCAATGCCGATTACGTCGCGGCAGGCGCGAAGGTCCTGGCCACGGCGCAGGAGGTCTTTGCCCGGGCCGACATGATCGTCAAGGTCAAGGAGCCGCAGCTCGGGGAATGCGCAATGCTGCGCGACGACCAGCTCCTGTTCACCTACCTGCATCTCGCCGCCGATCCCGGGCAGACCGCTGCGCTCGTCAAGTCGGGCACGACGGCCATCGCTTACGAGACCGTCACTGCGAAGGACGGCTCGCTGCCGCTCCTGACGCCGATGTCGGAAGTGGCAGGACGCCTGTCGATCCAGGCCGGTGCGTTCGCGCTGCAGAAAGCCAACGGCGGCCGCGGCATCCTGCTGGGCGGCGTGCCGGGTGTACGGCCGGCGAAGGTCCTGGTCATCGGCGGCGGCGTCGCCGGCGCCAACGCCGCGGACATGGCCGTCGGCTTCGGTGCCGCCGTCACCATCCTCGATCGATCGCTGCCGCGCCTGCGCCAGATCGACGAAATCTGGGGCGGCCGCGTACGCACGCTGTACTCGACGAGAGACGCCATCGACGAACTGACCGTGGAATCCGATCTCATCATCGGCGCGGTGCTGGTCGCCGGCGCCGCCGCGCCCAAGCTCGTCAGCGCGCAGAACGTCAAGGACATGAACAAGGGCAGCGTCATGGTCGATATCTCGATCGACCAGGGTGGCTGCTTCGAGACGAGCCGCCCGACGACACACGCGGACCCGACCTATGTCGTCGATGGCGTCGTGCACTACTGCGTCACGAACATGCCGGGTGCGGTGCCGCGCACGAGTACTTTCGCGCTCACCAACGCGACGCTGCCGTTCGTGAAAGCGCTCGCGAATCATGGCTGGCGCGAGGCGCTGGCCCGCGACCCGCATCTCGCGAACGGCCTGAACGTGCACGCCGGTCACATCAACCACGAGGCGGTGGCGCGCGATCTCGGCTACGAGTATCGCTCTGCGAAGGACGTATTGAAGGCGGCGTAATAATCGATCACTCGGGTCTAAGCCTGACCCCCGTTCCCCCCAACAGGTTAGGCTTGACTGGCCGGGCTCATCGCCCGGCCTTTTTTTTGGAGCGGAATTAAGGTGACAGTTACCCCAATTCAGGCGGCGGCGACAGTCAGCTCCATCCCGCGGAATTAGGGTAACTGTCACCTTAATTCTTACAGGCGGCAGGCGGTGGCTAGCAGGAGCTCGCTCAGCGAATTGAAACTCCGTGCGTCGTGACCGGTCAGGTCGGCGATCTTCTGCAGGCGTCCGTAGACGGTGTTCGAATGCACGCCGAGCGACTCGGCCGCCTTCAATACATTCATGTCGGCGTTCGCGTAGGCGTCGAGCGTCGCCAACAGCGCACCGCCGGCGCGTGCGTCGGCTGCGATGAGCGAGTCCGTCCAGGCGGGCAGCGCGGAACCGAGACCCCCGCGGGCGTGCCTGACGAGCATGCGCCGGACCGGGATGTCCGAATAGCGCACGACACGCGTGCCGACATTTGCGAAGTCGAGCGCGACCCTGGCTTCGACCAGCGCCCTCGGAATATGCGCGGTCGACGGGACATCGCTGCTCATGCCGACGATTGCGGCCGGACCGAGATTTAGCAGTTCAGGATAGACGCGATCGGCGAGCTTGGTCTGCGGCGCCGTCCAGCCCGACAGCCGTCGCGTGTCCGAGACGATGGCGACGACGGCGCGATCGCGCACGCCGACGAGCCTGCGACCCGGCAGCCGGGACAGCAGGTTAGACACGGCATCGGCCAGGCGGCGTGCGCGCGCGGGGTTGTCCATCTCCTTCGCTGCCACGGGCTGCGCGAGCGCGATGCAATAGGATTGCCGTTGCTCGAGATAGCCGGCACGCCGCAGCAGTCGCGCGACGCGCCCGTCGGATTCGTCATAGCCGCCGAGCAGGATGCTCAGGAGCTCCGTGCGCCTGTCGCCCTCGGCTTCGGACAACAGCCGCGTTTGTGCGACGTACTCGGCGGTCAGCAGGTTGCTGATGAGGTCAGTGTACTCGATGGAGAAGTCGGCGATCGCGGCCGCGAGTTCGCGTTCGTCGACACTCGCATCGGCATCCGCACGTTCGCGAATCCACGTCGACATGGCGCGCAACCCGCAGCGATAAGCGTGCAGTGTCGCTTCGAGCGGGAAGCGTTGCTCGGCCCGGCGGCGTGCATTGTCGGCGACGAAAGCGAAGTCGCCCGCAGCGCCGCCGGCGAGCAGGCGGGCGATCTCCTCGACATGCCGGGCCGAATGGGCGGCGAGTTCCGGCAGCACTTCCGGGTTGCGGCTTTCGGTGAAGGCCGGGATCCGCGCCAGGATTGTGTCAGCGAGTTCCGCATGCACCACGTCGCGCTCGGTCGCGAGGCGCCGGCCGAGGCGCGGCACGACACCCAGCGAGCGCAAACGGTCGAGGGCATGGGTGAGCGGGCCGAGATCCTGAGCACTTGGCATACAAACTGGTAAACCTGCACAGTTGTCACGCGATGATAGCAGCGAAGTGACCAGTGTTTGGCCTGGCGGCTGGGCATATTCTCTACCCGACCCGACGACAATCCCGACACAAGAGGAGATCAGCAATGCCGAAGTACCTGTTCGTATACCACGGCGGCGAAACGCCGGAGACTGAGGAAGAAGGCAAGGAAGTCATGGATGCCTGGGGCAACTGGCTGGGGGACCTGGGATCCGCCGTCATCGACGGCGGCAATCCGGTCGGCAAGTCGACGACCGTGCACCCCGACGGATCCATAAGCTACGACGGCGGGAGCAACCCGGCGAGCGGCTACAGCCTGATCGAGGCGGACAGCGATGCCGACGCCGTGGCGAAGGCCAAGGCCTGCCCGATCCTGTCGGCGAAGGGTTCGATCGAACTCGCCCAGGCCTTCGACATGTAGCGCAGCAATTGGGTACGGCCGCCCCGGTTCCGGCGGAACCAGGGCGCCGTCCCCCTCCCTCCGGCACCAGGACGGCCGTCCCCTCGCTTGAACTTTCACCGCGCCGGGCACCACTCAGAAATACAGCCGCCATCGTGGCGGCACACAACGACACAACCCGCTGCGGTGCTCCGCAGGTTGCCCGGGGGAAACGTTATCGATACAGGAAACGCCGGCGATAGCACCGGTCTGCCGTCCGCCGTTCCGGCGGCCGTGGCAGGCCGCGACAGGACCTCGGCGCCAGCCGGGTTGTCCCGGCCGCCCTTGCGCCGGCTGGTCAGCCGCCTGTGGTCGCAGCATCGCCGCGACAGCATCGCGGCTTTGTCCCTGTCCCTCCTTGCCGCTGCGACGGAAGGCCTGGGATTGCTCGTCCTCCTGCCGCTGCTCGCCGCGCTCGGCATCGGTACCCTGCCGGGCGCATTGCAGGAGCTGCCCTTTCTTGGTCTCGGTGCCCGGTCAGGCAATCTCGGCGCGGCGCTGTCGATTTTCCTGCTCGTACTCGCGGTTCGGCAGCTCGTCGTGTTCCTGCACCACGTGCTGGTCGTACGCACGCGGCTCGACTTCGCGCAGGCGTTGCGCACGGACCTGGTGGCAGCCCTCGCGAATGCCGGCTGGCGGCACTTCCCGGCCGGCAAGCTGCACCGCCAGACGCAGATCCTGACGCTCGACAGCCACCGCGCCGGCGATGCGGCGCAGCATTTGTTCGGACTGGTAGCCGCCCTCGTCGTCGCGCTCGTGCAGCTCGGCATCGCGGGCTGGGTGTCGATACCGTTCACGCTGCCCGTCGTGCTCGGTGCGTTGCTGGCGGGTTACCTCATGCGCGCGCGCGTGCGGCGCATCGCGCGGCTCGGCCGCCAGCTCACGGCCAGCCACGAGGCCGTCTACGGACTGCTCGGCAACCTGCTGCCCATGCTGCGCACCGTGCGCCTGACCGGCCGCACCGCGGCGCTGACGGAACGCTTCCGACAACGCAGCGACGCCGTCAACCGCTCGATCATGCAGTACGTCGTCAACCATACGGCGAATGCCGCGCTGATCCAGCTCGGAGCCGGCGTCGTCCTGTGCACCTGCATCGTGTTGTGGGTGCGGCTCTACGGCATCGATGCCATGCAGTTGACGGTGCTCGTGCTCGTCTTTGCGCGCCTGACACCGGTCGTCGCCCAGCTGCACCAGCTCCTGCAAAAACTGGCGCACGACCTGCCGGCGCTGCACAACGCCCTGGATAGCATCGACCTGTGGCGCGCACGCGCGGATGCGGGTGATGCCGCCCGGACGCTCGCGAGGCCGCGGCGCACGATCGGGCTTGCCGGCGTCAGCGGTGGTTATGACGGCGAGCGCAAGCTCGTCCTGCACGACGTGACGGTGGTCCTGCCCGCGGGCAGGGTCGTCGCGCTCACCGGCCCGACCGGCGCGGGCAAGTCGACGCTGGCCGACATCCTGGCCGGCATGATGCCGCCGGCCGCGGGTGCGATCGAACTCGACGGCCGCCCGCTCGGCCGCGGCGAACTCGCAGCCTGGCGACGGCGCGTCGGTTACGTCGACCAGGATGCAGTCGTGATCAGCGGCAGCCTGCGCGAGAACCTCGAGTTTGCGGCCGGTGAGGTAGACGCGGCCTGGCGCGAGCGCGTACTCGATGCGACGAAGGTGTCGGAGTTCCTGTCGCAGCTGCCGGGCGGACTTGATGCACCGGTCGGCGAACGGGGCGCGATGTTGTCCGGCGGCCAGAGGAAACGCCTTGCGATCGCACGCGAACTGCTGCGCCGCCCGTGGCTCCTGATCCTCGACGAGGCGACCTCGAGCCTGGATGCCCCGACGGCTGCCGCTTTGCTGCGCGACATCTCGGCCTTGCCCGAGGCGCCGACCGTGCTCCTCATCAGCCACGACGAAAGCGCCGTCGCGCTGGCCGACGCCGCCTTCCATCTCGACGCCGGGCGCGTGACGGCGGGAGGCGCGACGTGACGTCCGGACACGGCTACCAGGGACAGGCCCGGACGCAGCGGCCGGTATTCGGCGCGGACCGTCCGCCCGGCCACGGCATCCGCACGCGCGAGTCCGTCGTTACGGAAGCGATACTTTCCACCGTCGCCTACAACGACCTGTTCGGCTACCCGCCGGATGCAAACGAGGTATGGCGATACCTGCACGGCGTACGCGCGCCCCAGGCCGAGGTCGCGGCGCAACTCGAGCGGCTCGCGGGCGAAGGCCGGCTGATCGCCGACGACGGCTGCTACGCGCTGCCGGGGCGCGCGCATTACTTCGCGCAGCGCGCGGCACGCACGCGCGTGGCGGCAGAGCTCTGGCGGCGCGCGCGGCGTTACGCCGCGGTGCTCGCCTCGCTGCCCACGGTGCGCATGGTCAGCATCACCGGTTCGCTCGCGGTGAACAACACCGAGCACGATGCCGACATCGATTTCATGCTGCTCGTCGAAGGTGGCACGCTGTGGCGCACGCGGGCCGCGGCAATGGTTCTGCAGCGGATCGAGCGCAGGCTCACGGACACGCTCTGCATCAACTACCTGAGGAGCGACCGGGCGCTCGAGTTGCCGCAGAAGAGCCTCTATGTCGCGCACGAACTCCTGCAGACCGTGCCGCTCTACGGTGAGGACGCGTACCGCGAGTTCCTGGCGGCGAATGCCTGGGCATTCGAATTCCTCCCGAACGCGGCCGGCGGCCGCACGACCGCGCAGCCGGTGACGGGCTCGCGCTGGCTGCGCGCCTGCGCCGGCCCGGCAATGCGCTCGCGCCTCGCCGGGCGTTTCGAAATGTGGGAATGCCGGCGCAAGCTCCAGCGCTTCAATCACACGGACCGGTTGCGGGGCGAATACTCGGTGTTCGGTACGGAGGCGACCGGGCATCGCGACGACGTACGCCGGCGCGTAGAGGGCTTGCATCGGATACGCGTTGCGGCGAGCGATGCGCCGCAGCGGCGGCACGTGCTGTTCGCACAGTCCTATCACCTGTATTTCGATCCCAAGCTGTGGCGCGAGATGCACCCGTACCCGCCGCTCGGCAGCCTGTACGGGGCGGCCGTGGCGCGCGCCGCGGGCCACGACGTCGGCGTCTACGATTCGATGCTCGCCACCAGCCCGAACAGCTGGGCGATGGCGCTCGACCGCCACCGCCCGGGCGTCGTCGTCCTGTACGAGGACAATTTCAACTACCTGACCAAGATGTGCCTTGCGCGCATGCGCGAAGCGGCGCTCGACATGATCGCCGCCGCGAAGCGTATCGACGCGACCGTGATCGTGTGCGGGTCGGACGCCAGCGACAACGCCGGCGTCTATCTGGACGCGGGCGCCGATTACGTGATCCGCGGCGAGGGCGAGGGGCCGCTCGGCGCGCTGCTCGAATTCCTCGACGCGGGCGGCGGCGACCCCTCCGGCATCCGCGGCATCAGCCGGCGCGGCGCCGACGGCGGGGTGATCGCCCATCCGCCGATGCCGAACCTGCGGCGTCTCGATGCGCTGCCCTTTCCCGCCTGGGATCTCGTCGATCTCGCCGAGTACCGGCGCATCTGGCGGCAGCGACACGGCCGCTTCTCGCTCAACCTCGTGACGACACGCGGCTGTCCCTACCACTGCAACTGGTGCTCCAAGCCCATCTGGGGGCAGCAATACAGCGTGCGCAGCCCGGAACATGTCGTCGCGGAACTCCGCCAGCTGATCGAGCTGGCGGGGCCGGAGCACATCTGGTTCATGGACGACATCTTCGGCCTGAAGCCGAACTGGGTGCGGCGCTTCGCCGATGCGCTCGCGGACGCCGGCATACGCATCCGCTTCAAGTGCCTGACGCGGCCCGATCTCCTGAAACGCGACGGCGAGATCGACGCGCTCGCCGAAGCCGGCTGCGAGACGGTCTGGATCGGTGCCGAGTCGGGCAGCCAGGCGATCCTCGATGCGATGGAGAAAGGCACCGAGGTCAGCGAGATCGAGGACATCACGCGCCGGCTGAAGGCGCGCGGCATCCGCGTCGGCTTCTTCCTGCAGTACGGCTATCCCGGCGAAACGCTGGACGATATCCGCAGGACGCTCGGCATGTTGCGGCGGCTGCTGCCCGAGGAACTCGGCATCTCGGTGTCCTATCCGCTGCCGGGCACACCCTTCTACGAGCGCGTGCGCGACGAGCTCGGACTGAAGCGCAACTGGCAGGATTCCGACGACCTCGCGATGTTGTTCGAGGGTCCGTTCGGCACGCGCTTCTACCGCCACCTGCACCGGCACACGCATCGCGACCTGCGCTGGCACCAGGTGCGCGCCGAGCTACGCGACGGTTCGCTGTTCCGGCGTCCGCCGTTGCGTATCGCGCGCCGCCTCGCGGGCTTCGTGATCAGCAGCGCGGTCCTGCCATTGTCGTGGCTGTGGGTGCTCGTGCTCGCGCGCTACTCTGCGAACGAAGCGCTCAGTTTGCCCGTAGCGCTCGACCGCCGGCTCGCCGCGCGGCCGTCGGAGCAGGACGGAGGCTGAATGAGCGAACTCGTCCTGACGCACGCGTATTTCATCGGCGAGGATCCGGCCGAATCGAAGGTGATGAAGCCGTACCCGCCGCTCGGTCTGCTTTATATATCTGCGTACCTGAAGGTGCGCGGGCATGCGGTCACGGTGCTCGACGCGACCTTCATGACGCGCGCGGACTACTTCGCGCGGCTGGCCGAACTGAAGCCCCGCGTCGTGGGCATCTATGCGACGCTGATGACGCGGCGCAATGCGCTCGCGATCGCCGCCGCGGCGCGCGCGCTGGGCGCGAAGGTCGTCCTTGGCGGGCCCGAGCCCGTGAACTACGCCGCGGAGTACCTCGAAGGCGGCGCCGACGTGATCGTGGCGGGCGAGGGCGAGGAAACGCTCGCCGAGCTGCTGCCGAAACTCGCCGACGGCGCGGACCTGTCGGCCGTGGCCGGCATCGTGTTTCGCGCCGGCGACGGGACGATCGTGCGGACGCAGCCGCGCGCGATGTTGCCGAAGCTAGACGAACTGCCGCCGCCCGATCGCGAGGCGATCGATCTCGACCGCTACGTCGACACCTGGCGGCGCCACCACGGCAAGGGCTCGGTATCGCTCATCACCGCGCGCGGCTGTCCCTATACCTGTCGCTGGTGCAGCCATTCGGTCTACGGCTTCAGCCACCGCCGCCGCTCGCCGGCGAACGTCGCCGACGAAATCGAATACCTGAACGAGCGCTACGCGCCGGAGCAGGTCTGGTACGCGGACGACGTGTTCACGATCAACCGGCGCTGGCTGTATCAATACGCGGAGGAGCTCGAGCGGCGGCGCCTGCGTTTTCCGTTCGAGACGATCACGCGCGAGGATCGCCTGAACGAGAAGGTCGTCGGACGCTCGCCGCCATGGGTTGCTACCGGATCTGGATCGGCGCCGAGAGCGGCTCGCAGCGGATCCTCGACGCGATGGACCGGCGCACCGACGCAGTGCGCATGCGCGACATGATCCGGCTGTTGAAGCGCCACGGCATCCGCGCCGGCACGTTCATCATGGTGGGCTACGAGGGCGAGACCTGGCAGGACATCGACGAGACCGCGCGCCACCTGCGCGAGTCGCTGCCGGACGACGTGCTGACGACGCTCGCCTACCCGATCAAGGGCACGCCTTATTACGAGGACGTGGCCGATCGCATCATCGCGCCGCATGCCTGGGCCGAAAGCAGCGATCGCGAGCTCACGGTCGCGGGCCGGCGCTCGCGGCGCTTCTACCGTAATGCACAGGGCTGGCTCAAGGCGGAGCTCGAGGCCGCGCGCGTTGCGCAGAGTTCGCCCCGAAACCCCGAACTGCCGGCCCGGCACCGTTTCCGGGGGTTTCGGCAGCGCTTCAGGAGTGCGAAGTTTCGTGCGGGGATGTACCTGACGCGGCACGAGACGGAGCAGGAAGCATGAGCCGCGCGCTGGAACCGGCTTTCGATGCCGTCGCGTCGGACTACGACCGGCGCTTCTCGAACCGCGCGCCCGCGGCCTGGCTGCGCGAGCAGGTGCGCGAGCAGCTGCTGCCGTTCCTCGCCCCCGGCATGTCGGTGCTCGAACTCGGCTGCGGCACCGGCGAGGATGCGCTCTGGCTCGCCCGCCAGGGCTGCCGCGTGCTGGCGACCGACCAGTCGGAACGCATGCTCGACCTGCTCAGGGCCAAGCTCGACGGCGCGCTGCCGGTCGCGGCCGAGCGCTTCGACATGGCGGCCGACGATGCGAGCTGCCTGCCGGCGGGCTACACGGCCAGGCTCGTGTTCTCGAACTTCGGCGCGCTCAACTGCATCGGCGACCCGGCCCGCGTCCTGCGCCTCGCGCACGGGGTGCTCGACGAGGGCGGGCAGGTCGCGTTCACCGTGATGGGCCGCTTCTGCCTCTTCGAAACGCTGTACTTCGCCGCCCGCGGCCGCTGGCGTACGGCCGCACGCCGCTGGCGCGGCACGGCGACCTTCGAGGCCGACGGCCGCTCGCATCCCGTGCGCTACTACAGCCCGGCCGAACTCGCCTCCGCCGCACACGGCTTCGAAATGGTGACAGTTACCGGAATCGGCGGACTCGTGCCTACGAGCGAAGCCTTCTGGCTGTGGGAACGCTGGCCGCGGCTCTTCGCCGGCATCGCGCGCCTCGACCGCCGGCTCGCGCGCCACTCGTATCGATTCAGCGACCACTACCTCATCGTCCTCCGGAAGCGGTCGCAATGATCGTCCTCTACAACCCGCAGAGTTCGCCGAACAAGAAGCCGGTGCTGCCGATGTCGCTGCTCGCGGTCGGCGCGTTGCTCGAAGGCCGGCACGAGTACCGCATCGTCGACGGCAATCTCGAGGCATCGGGGCTCGAGGCCCTGGATCACCATATCCGGGACAGCGGGGCGACGCTGCTCGGCATGACCGTGATGCCGGGGCCGCAGCTCGCCGACGCGCTGCCGGTCTGCCGCGAGCTGCGCCGGCGGCACCCGACGCTGTCCATCGCCTGGGGCGGCTACTTCGCGACGATGCATCCCCAGGTGGTGGTCGACTCGGGCCTCGTCGACTACGTGATACGCGGCCACAACGAGGCGAGTTTTCTCGCGCTCGCGGACCGCCTCGCCGCCGGCGAGGCGCCCGGCCGCCTGCCGGGGCTGGTCCTGCCCGGCGACGACGATGCCGCTGTCCTCAAGACCACGCCGGCATTCGTTCCCGACGTCAACGCGCTGCCGGACTTCCCGTATCACCGGGTCGAGGTCGCACGCTACCTGCGAAAGACCTTCATGGGGGCGCGGACGATCTCGCACCACGCGAGCTACGGCTGCCCGTTCCGCTGCAACTTCTGCGCGGTCGTGAACATGGTCGACGGCCGTTATTCCGCGCAGAGCGCCGAACGCATGGCCGCGGTCGCGGAACGCCTCGTCCGCGAGTACGGCGCCGACGCCATCGAGTTCCACGACAACAACTTCTTCGTCGGCGAATCGCGCATCGCGGAGTTCGCCGAGCGCATCCGGCCGCTCGGCATCGGCTGGTGGGGCTACGGCCGCATCGACACCTTCGACAAATTCAAGGACAGCACTTTCGCCGCGCTGCGCGACAGCGGCCTCAGGATGGTCTTCATGGGCGCCGAGACCGGCTCGGACGAGATGCTGAAGCGCATGAACAAGGGCGGCCGGCAGTCGACCGACCAGGCGCTGCGCATCGCCGCGCGCATGCGCGGCTTCGGCATCGTGCCGGAGATGTCCTTCGTGCTCGGCAATCCGCCCGACCCGGATGCCGACGTCGCCTCCAGCCTCAGGTTCATCCGGCGGCTGAAGGCCGTGAACCCCGACACCGAGGTCATTCTCTATCTCTACACGCCGGTGCCGCTTGCTGGCAGCCTGTTCGAGGAAGCGAAGGCGAGCGGCTTTCGCTTTCCGCAGACGCTGGACGAATGGGCGGACGCGGACTGGGTCGACTTCGCGCAGCACCGCAACGCCGACCTGCCGTGGCTGACGCCGGGCGTGAAGCAGCGCGTCGCCGATTTCCAGCGCGTGTTGCATGCCACCTTCCCGACGATCACCGACCCGCGGCTCACGGGCCTCAAGCGGCTGGCACTGCGCGCGGCCGGCGGCTGGCGTTACAAGCTCGGCTTCTACCGCAACCCCGTCGAACTCCGGCTGCTGCACCGGCTGTTTCCGTACCAGCGTCCCGAGTTGTCGGGCTTCTAGCGCGGCGCTCCCCGGCGGAGAACGATGACCGCGAGTCCAGCATGCGTATCGCGATGATCCTGCCCGGCTTCTGCGCCGGCCACGACGATCCCGGCATCCCGGTGCTGCGGAATCTCGTGCTCACACTGGCGCGCGGCCACGACCTTCGCGTCTATGCCGTGTTCCACCCGGTGGCACGCGACGCATTCCCGGTGGGCCCCGTGCGCGTGCGCGCGTTCGGCCGTGTGCGCAGCGGGTTCATCACGCAGTTTGCGCAGATGCACGCGGCCACGCAGGCGCTTCGCGAGGACCATGGCCGCGAGCCCTTCGACCTGGTGCACGGCCTGTGGGCGGACCTCGGCGGCTTCCCGGCGGTGCGGGTGGCGGATCGGCTCGGCTTGCCCGTGCTCGTGACCGTCATCGGCGGCGAGCTCGACCACGTGCCCGGCGCCGGCTACGGCAAGGCGAAGCGGCCGAACGGCCTGCTCGCGCGCCACGCCGCGCGCCGCGCGAATGCGGTCGCCGTGCTGTCGCGGACGCACAGCGAAAAGCTGTCGCGCGAGCTGCCCTGGCTCAAACCCGTGTGCCTGCCCTTCGGCGTCGACCCGGCGCTGTTCAGTCCCGACGGCCCGCGCGCGGACCTGGGCCCCGGGCGGCACCTGCTGATCGCGGGTTCGCTCGTGCCGGTCAAGGGCCATGCACTCGCGCTCGAGGCCTTCGCAAAACTCGCCGCTCGGCACCCGGACCTGTACCTGCACATCGCCGGCGACGGCCCCTGCCGCGCGGCACTGGAGGCAGAGGCGCGCGCGGCCGGTATCGCGGATCGCGTGCGGTTTCACGGCCACGTCGCGCACGATGTGCTGCCGGCCTTGTACCGAGCCATCGAATTTTGCGTGCTGAGTTCCTGGTTCGAGACCGCCGGCATGGTGATCCTCGAAGCCGCCGCCTGCGGCCGGCTCACCGCGGGCTCGGACGTGGGTTCGATGAGCGAACTCCTGCCGGCGGAACTGTGCTGCGCGCCTGGCGATGCAAGCGCGCTCGCCGCGGTGATCGAACGCGCGCTCGCATTGTCGGACGGGCAGCGGCACGCGATCGAAGAAGGTGTGCGCGTTCTGGTGGGCCGTTCGTACACGGTGCCGCACATGGCGGAACGTTATCTCGCGGAATACCGCAGGCTGGCGGCGGGGGATGCGAGGTGACGGCGCTTTCAGGGCAGCTTTGCGATCAGCGCTTCGGCACGCGCGGCCACCGCTTCCGGCGTGTAGCGCGTGAGGCATCGCACGTCGCCGTAGCGGCAGGACGGCGACATGCACTGGCCGCAAATGAGGTCGGCGGAATCGAGAAAGTCGGTGTGCATGCCGAGCGGCCGCGCCCAGTCGCTGCGCGTGGAGCCGAACAGGGCGAGCGTCGGCGTGCCACCGATCCATGCGAGATGCATGAGCCCCGAATCCTCGCTCAGTACCAGCCGCGCACGCTGCAGGATCTCGTAGGCCTGCGTCACCGTCGTCCGGCCGATGAGATCGACGAGGTCGCCGCCGAGCGCGGCGGCGAGTTCGCGCGCCTGTGCAGCGATGCGCGCATCGCCGAGCAGGACGAAACCCGCGTTCGCGTGCCGGTCGCGCCAGTGCCTCGCGAAGCGCACGTAATTGTCGAGCGGCCAGTTGCGGGTCGGCCAGGCGCCCGCGGGATTGAGTACGACGAGCTCGCGCTGCCGGAATGCCGACGGCAGGAGCGTCACGCCGCCCGCCGGTGCTTTCAGTGCGAGCCGGTGATCGAGGTTTATGCGGATGCCGAGCGCCCGTTCGAGCGCGAGCTTTGCACGCTCGCCGTGCGCGAGCGGACCGTAGCGGTCGAATTCGCTCCAGGCGGCGGCACGGGCGCGCCGTCGGATCGCCCGGCTCACCGCATTGTTCTGCAGATCGACGACGACCTCGTAACGGCGGCGCGCGATTCCCGCTGCGAGCCACAGGGAATGCAGCCGTTGCAGCGCTGTATTGCGTCCGCCCTCGAGCACGTGCACGCGGTCGAAGAGCTCGAGATTGAGCGGCAGGTCGGCCGTTTCGCGGCGCGTGAGGAAGTCGATTTCCGCCGCCGGCAGAAGCGCGCGCAGCCCGCGCACGGCGGGCAGCGTCGCGACGACGTCGCCGAGCGCCTGCAGGCGCATGACGAGGATGCGGGCCGGTGCCTGCGCCGCGTTCCAGGGCACTGCCGCGTGTTCCGCCTGGGACATGACACGATTCTCCGGGCCGCGGCCCGAGGGTACCGGATGGCGCCGGCTTCCGACAGCCGCGCGCCGGGCCGCATGCAATGAGCGATTGGCCCATCGTCTGCCCCGGCTGCAGCGAGGCAGCACTGCAACGCCAGGGCGTCGTGCTCGTTTGCGCGTGCGGCGCGGAATTCGACGTCGTCAACGGAGCGTGGCAGCTGCTCGCGCCCGCCGAACAGGAGCGCTCACGGGAATTTCTCGACGCATATACACGCATACGGCGGGCGGAAGGGCGGGTCAGCGACGACCCGGCGTATTACCGCACGCTGCCCGGCTGCGTACCCGGCCATCCGCTGGCGCCGCAGTGGCGCTTCCGTGCGCGCAGCTTCCGGACCCTGGCGGCGCTCCTTGCCCGCCTCGTCGCGCCCGGCGCACGCGTGCTCGATCTCGGCGCCGGCAACGGCTGGCTCAGCAATCGCCTGGCCGAGGCGGGTTACCGGCCCTGCGCCGTGGACCTGAGCGCCGATGCCGGCGACGGCCTCGGTGCGGCGTGCCATTACGCGGACGACTGGCCGTGCGTCGTCGCGGACTTCGATCGCCTGCCGCTCGCCGACGGCGCCGCCGACGCCACGGTCTTCAATGCGAGCTTCCACTACAGCACCGACTATGCGGCGACGCTCGCCGAAGCGCTGCGCGTTACGCAGGACGGCGGCGCCATCCTCGTCATGGACACGCCGGTGTACCGCGATGCGGGCAGCGGGCGCCGCATGCTCGCGGAACGCGCGCAGGATTTCGAACGGCGTTTCGGCGAGCGCTCCGACTCCCGCGCCGTCGAAGGTTTCCTGACGCCGGCGCGAATCGCGGATCTCGGCGGCCAGCACGGGCTGGACTGGCGCGCGCAAAAAACCTGGCACGGGCTGCGCTGGTTCGTGGCGCCGCTCGTCGAGCGCGTACGCGGCCGGCGGGAGCCGCCCACATTCGACATCCTGTGGGCGATCCGGCCGCAATCGGGAGGATCGGCGTGAGCTTCGAATACCTGTCGCACCTCGCGAGGCTCGGCACCGCCGACATACACCCGGGCGGCGCCGTCGCCTCGGACGCCATGCTGGAGGCGCTGGCGCTCTCGGCCGGGCTCGCGGTGCTCGAGCTCGGCTGCGGCACCGGCCGCTCGCTCGTGCGCGTCGCGCACTCGGCCGACGTGCGCCTCACGGGCTTCGACATGCTGCCTGAGATGCTGGATCAGGCCCGCCGGCGCATTGCGAAGTCCGGCCTCGACGGCAGCATCGTCCTCGTCCGCGGGCACACGAACTCGCTGCCGTTCGCGGACGAGAGCTTCGATCGTGTCTATTGCGAATCCGTCATCGCGTTCCACAGCGACGAGCTGTTGCGGCGCACGCTCGCCGAAATCCGGCGCGTGCTGCGGCCGGCCGGGCGCTTCGCCTGCAATGAGGCGATCTGGAAGCCCGAAGTCGACGATGCGCTGGCTGCGCGCATCAACGAAGGCTGCATCCGCGACTTCGGGCTTGCGCAGGCGACGGAGCATGCGTGGCACGTCGATGACTGGCGCCGCGAACTCGTGGCCGCGGGTTTGCGCGTCACCGGCGAGGCGCTGCTCGACGCGCTGCCTGCGGGCGGCGGCGCACCTCCGGACTCGCGTGAAGCCGCGCGCACGGGCCTGGCGCAGCTGCATCCGGCGGCACTGGCAGGGCGCCTGAAATACCGGCGCCTGCTGCGGGACTACCGGCCGTTGTCGACGTACGTCGAGGCGCGGCTGTTCGTCGCGGAGCGAAACTGAGCATGGCCGCGGCGCAGCTGCCGCTCGAGTCGATGGCAGGCATCGCGGCCGAACTCGATGCCGTGCTCGCCCGCGCGCCCGCGTCCGGCTACCGGCGGCCGCGGGTCTCGGTGATACCGGCGCTCGCCGAGCGCTATGCGGAACTCTCCTGGCAGCTCGGCGCGTCCGCGCCGGAGAGCCTGCCGGCCGGCAGCGGGCAGGCGACGCGCTGGCTCGCGCGGCCGGTCTTCGTGCTGGGCGTGCCACGCAGCGGCACGTCGCTGCTGCAGAACCTGCTGGACGGACATCCCTCGCTCGCGGTGCTGCCCACGGAAGGCGACCTGCTCACGCGATTCCGGCGGCAGTTGCGGCTCAAACCTTATGCCGAGCGCGTGGAGTTCCTGGGCAGGACCTGGATCGCGCGCCTCACACACGGATCGAACCTGCCGCCATTCTGGCTGCTGGGCCCGCCGGGACAATCGCCGAATCCTTACGTCGCGTTCGCGCGGCGGCTCGTGGCGTGGGCAGCGAGCGACACGGTTCGTGCGCATGGCCGCCCCTACGACGCTTTCCTGCCGGTCGTGCTTGCCTGGGCATTCCGTAACGGCGGCGCGGGTATTTCTGCGTGGGTGGAGAAGACGCCGTATCACGAGCTGGTACTCGGCACCAGCCTGCGCGCGTTTCCGCAGGCCCGGTGCCTGCACGTCGTGCGCGACCCGTGCGCGACCCTGCTGTCCCGGCAGACGGTCGAGCAGAACGTCCACGGCAGCGGTGGCGACCCGGCCCGGCTGGCGCAGGAAATCGGCCGCTCGTTCTCGGCAGCGCTGCGCTACGGAAAGCGGCTCGGGCCGGCGCGTTATCGCGTCGTGCGCTACGAGGACCTCGCGGGCGATCCGGAAGCGTGCATGCGCGAGGTCGCGGCGTTCCTCGGCATCGATTTCGCTGCGAGCCTGCTGCGGCCGACGGTCGCCGGACGGCTCACTGCGTCGAACTCGTCGCACGACGGGCCGGCAGAGGCCGGCATCGTGCTGCCGCCGGCGGCAAACAGGGACTGCGATGCGGAATCACTGGCGATGTTGCGCCGCCATGCGGGCCGTGCCGCCGCGCGCTTCGGCTATACGCTGAAATAGACCGAACCCCGGCTCTTCGCGCCGGTCTAACATTGTGAGCGGGCGTCGGTGTCGCAGACCGACGGCACCTGTACCAGGTCCCCACGCAACAACCCTGGAGGGTGAATCATGTATGTATCAGGATTTGTAATTCCCGTACCGAAGGACAAGCAGGAGGCCTATCGCAAGATGGCCGAAGACGCGGGCCCCTTTTTCAAGGAGTACGGCGCGCTCGAGATCGTCGAAGCCTGGGAGGAAGACGTGCGCGACGGCAAGCACACCGACTTTCGCAGGGCGGTGGAGGCGAAGCCCGGCGAGAAAATCGTTTTCTCCTGGGTCATCTGGCCGGACAAGTCCACGGCCGATGCCGCCGAGAAGGCCATGGAAAAAGACGAACGCATGAAACCGCCGGCGGACATGCCGTTTGACGGTAAGCGGCTGATCTTCGGCGGCTTCAAGCCGCTCTATACCCTCGGCCGACATTAATAGTGAATTAACGGGAACTGCCACCAATTGAGGTGGCTTTACCCTGATTCGGGCAAGTTTCGGTGACAGTTACCCTGATTCCGAATGAGGAAATAGGGTGACTGTCACCTTGATTGCCCGCTATTTGGCGTAGCCGGTGAGTTCGACGTAGCCGCGGCCGCCGATCGGGCGGCCGTCGCGCGTGCCGCTTGCGTCGACGGCGCCTTCCCAGTAGCGCACGATCGTGTCCAGTTCCTGGTTTGGCAGGACCGGTTCGATCGCAAGTTCGAGCGCGAGCGCCGGCACGCGCAGGACCCAGCGCGCCGGATAGGTACCGCCGAGCGGACTTTGCCAGGTGTCGGTGACGTCGATTCGCACGTCGTCATGTGCGAGGCGCGTGACGTCACCGGCCGCATCGACGAAGCTGCCCGCGCTGTGCACGTCGACGGCGCCGTCGTCGTTGCTATCCTTGCGTCGCAGCAGGTAGAACATGAGCTCGGTGCCGTCGTCGAGCTGCAGCGCGAACCAGTCCCAGCCGGCCTGCTCCGGCGCGAGCGAACTGGTGCTCCACTCCCGGTCGAGCCAGGACCAGCCGTCCGCCCGTTGCCGCTCGCCGTCCAGCGCAATCTCACCCTCGGTGCGCAGGCGCGTCAGCGAGTAGTAGTAAGAGGCATTGCCGCGCTCCGATGACTTCTGCGACAAACCCTCATCCCCCTGCAGCACCGGTGGTTTGGCCGCCTCGAGTGTCACGTCGATGCCGACGTCACCCTCGCGCGCGCGCAGGCGCCAGCGGCCGTCGTCGGTTTCGCCGCCTGCGGTTTGGGCAATTGACCAGTCGTCTAACCACACGCGAAACGGCTCGGCCTCGGCGCCAGCGAGCCCGGCCGCGCCGCGCGACCAGCGTTCGGCAACGTGGAACGCGCCGTCCCGCGCATCGGTCAGCGCGAAGTGCGCGAAGTACAGCTGGTTCGTGCGCCAGGCGGACGGCGATTTCGGCAATTCGGGAGCGAGGGCGACGCGGAAGATCGTGAGTTCGTAGCCGAAGCGCCGCCCGTCCTCGCCGTCGAGGTTGCCGGTGACGTACCACCACTCGTTGCGAAACGCCGGGTGCGCGCCGTGGTCTCCGGGAAAGGAAAAGGAACGCGGTTCGAGCGCTTTCGCAAAACCGGCGTCGTCGCCGGCGCCGAGGGCCGCCGCGAGCTCGGAAGGTGAGGACACCGGTTCCTCTGCGCAAGCAATCCCGGCGATGCGCGTGCCCGCGAGCAGCGCGATCGAAAAGCCCCGGACTGCGCGGATGCGCAACATCAGCTCACTCCTCACGCATCGCGCGCGCCGGGCTCATGCGCATCGCGCGCCAGGCCGGGTACAGGCCGGCGAGCACCGCCGCTGCGACGGCGAACGCGACGGATGCCGAGACCGTCGCCGGTGAAATGCTGACGTCGATCTGCCAGCCGAACGCGCGCCGGTTGATCACGACGATCAGCACCCAGGCCATGACGAGGCCCAAAGGCACGGCCGCGATGCCGGCGAGCAGGCCCAGCAGGCCCGTCTGCGCCGTGAGCATGCCACCCACCTGCGCGGGCGTCATGCCGAGCGCGCGCAAGGTGGCGATCTCGCGTGCCCGTTCGAGCTCGAGCGCCAGCATCGCCGACAGGATGCCGATGAACGCGACGCCTAGCGTCAGCCAGTACAGGACGCCGGTAATGACGAAGGTGCGGTCGAACACAGCGAGCGAGGCCTCGCGAATGTCGCGATTCGATGTGGCTGCGAAGGAACGCTCACCCGTGGCCATCGCGGCCAGCGCCGCGACGAGCTCGTCCTCCGACGTTTCGGCCTCGAGATACACGCCGATCGAATCGATCGCCGGGTCGTCGAACCAGCGGTCGTAGGTGCTCCGGCTCATCAACATCGAGCTCGAACTCGCGTCGTAGCTGCGATAGGTCGCCGCGACGGTGAACGAGTGCAATCCGCGATCGGTGGGCAAGTCGACGGCGTCGCCGCGCGCGACGCCGTGGTAATAAGCGTAGGGCTCGGAGACGACGACGGTGTCGCCCGCGTCCCATCCCGGCCATACCGCCTGCGGATCGGCATCGAGAAGTTCGACGCCGGCATAGCTGCCGGGCGCCATGCGCAAGGCGATGAGCCAGGTGCGGCCGTCCGCTTCTTCGAGCAACACGCGGCGGGTCGTGCTAACGGCGGCGACGGCGTCGCGGGCGAGGAGGTCTGCTACCAGCGCATCGTCGATCGCGCCGCGCTCCGCGCGCACATACAGGTCGGCCTGCAGGGACTGTTCGAGCCAGGCGCGGACGGACACGCGGAAGCTGTCGACCATCACGCTGACGCCGATGGTCGCGGACACGGCGACGGCCAGCGCGACGACGGCAATACCGGTGCGGCTCAGCCCCGCGCCGGTACCCGCGACCGCCATGCGCGCGGCGACTCCTGCCTTGCCGGCCAGCGGCGCGAGCCGGGCAGCTGCCACTTTGACGAAGCATGGCGTGCACAGCGAAAAGCCGAGTATCAGCATGAGCGCGGCCGCGAGACCGGCGACCAGGTTGCGGCCGGAAACGGCGAGCACGACGATGGCCATTGCGATCGTCGCGAGGCCGGCGAACGTGACAAACGGCAACATGCGTCGCGTACGCTGCTCGAGCACCGAGCGCGCCATCGCGAGCCGGGGCCGGTAGCCCGTCGCTTCCCACGCGGGCATCGCGGCGCCGAGCAGCGCGGCGCCGATACCGGCCAGCAGGCCTTTCACGATTGCGGCCGGTCCGACCTGCACGTCGGTCACGGACACGCGGAAGTACAGCTCGTTGATCGAACGCGCGGCGAGCGCAAGCAAATGCTCGCCGAGCAGCACACCGAGCGCGATTCCGAGCACGGCGGCGACCAGGCCGATGACGGCGGCTTCGAGCAACAGCATGCCAAAGAGCTCCCGGCGCGTAAGGCCGAGCGCACGCAGCGTGCCGATGAGCTCGCGCCGCTGCAGTACCGAGAAGCTCGCGCTGTTCAGCACCAGGAACAGCCCGACGAGCAGCGCGAGCAGGCTCATCGCCGCGAGATTCGTCATGAAACCGGCGGCCATGTCCGCGGTCGCACGGCTGCGCCCGGCCGCGTCCAGCGCCCGGACGCCGGCGGGCAGCAACGCTTCGAGTTCCGCGAACGCCGCGTCGTCGCCGTGTGCGATGCGTACGTCGATTCGCGTGAGGCGACCCGCCGTGCCGAGCCATTCCTGCGCGGTCGCGATATCGACTACGACGAGATCGGCGAGGCGGCCGTCGTCCTCGAAGCTTGCGTCGAGCGTGGCCGCATGTGGCACGCCGTCGACGAGCAACTCGAACGACTCGCCCTGCACCAGCCCCAGCGATGCTGCGGTTCGCGCTGACATGGCCACCGCGCCCGGCTGTATGAGCAAGGCCCGCAAACTCGCTTCGGTGCCGTCCTCGACGGCGGCGAGCGCGCCCGTGTAGTCGCGCAGTTCGCTCTCGGCAAAGAGGTCGACGCCGAGCAGGTGCAGGACGCGCTCGCCGATGCGGGCGTCGCCCTCGACCACGGGCGCGATGTCGCGCAGGCCGTGGCGGACGCGGAGTTCCGTGTAGAACGATTCGTCGATGCCCTGCGGTCCGCCGATCAGCTGGTGCGTCGCCTCGCCGGCAACGGCGTCCATGGACAACAGGAATGCATTGCGCGCGCCCGAGTTCGCGAGCTCGACGGCGACGATGACTGCCACGCCGGTTCCGACGCCGATGATTGCAAGCCCGAGTTGCCAGGGGTGGCGCCACAGGTAAGCAAGACTCGCCCGGTAGCGGGCGGGGATCACGGCTGCGTCCCGGGTACGGCGACGAGACTGCCGTGGTGCAACTCGATCACGCGGTCGCAATGCGCGGCGACTCCTGCGCTGTGCGTCGCGATCAGCATCGTGCCGCCGGCATCTCGCACGAGCCTGTCGAGCAGGGCGAGCACCGCCTGCGCGCTTTCGTCGTCGAGGTTGCCGACCGGTTCGTCCGCCAGAAGGATCGCCGGCGAGTGAGAGAGGGCACGCGCGATTGCGACGCGCTGCTGTTCGCCGCCGGACAGAACGTCAGGAAAGCTGTCCGCACGGCCGGCAAGGCCGACGGCGTCGAGCAGCCCGGCAATGCGCTCGTCGGCCGCGGCCTTCGGCACGGCGTTCAGTTCGAGCACCAGCCGGATGTTGTCGGCGACTGACAGCGTCGGCACCAGGTTGAAGGCCTGGTAGACGAAGCCAAGCCTGGCGCGGCGAAACAGCGTACGCCCGCGTTCCGACAGGGCGCCGAGATCCTGCCCGGCGACGACGACTTGCCCTGAGTCCGGCAAGTCGATACCGGCGATGAGGTTCAGGAGCGTCGACTTGCCGGAGCCGCTGCGGCCGCGCAGCGCAACGGTCTCGCCGCGGTGCACGACGAGGTTCACGCCGTCGAGCACGACGTGCTCGCGCACGCCTTCGCGGAATCGGCGCGAGACATTGGCGAGCTCGATGGCGGTCATTTCTCGTCCTGTTGGAGCGCTTGTTGGAGCGCGCCATGCGCGCGACCTGGTCGTTCGGAGCGCCTCACAGGCGCGACCTTTCGTGAGAGCTCGGTCGCGCGCATGGCGCGCTCCAACGGCGCGCCGCTGCGACCTATCGTCGGTCGACGTAAGCCGCAATCTCCGCATGCGTGGCGAACCAGACGCCGGGCTTACTCCTTATATAGGTGACGAGTTCGTCGAGCATCTGCACCCGGTAGCGATGGCCGATCACCTGCGGGTGCATCGTGAGCAGGAACAGCGTCCCTTCCTCGTAGGCGCCGTCGAACTCGCCCTGCCAGATCGACCGCACGTCGCCGGCACTGCGCAGTGCGATGGGGCCGTCCGCCCAGTCGAGCTGGAAGTAGGGCCAGTCGTCGAGTATCCATTCGACCGGCAGTTCGACGAGGCGCGACGGCTTGCCGTCTTCGACGAGACGATAGGGCCGGTCGTCCGCCATCAGGCTCGAGTCGTAGGTGAACCCCAGGTTCTCCACGATGCCGATCGTCGCGGGCGTCAGGTCCCAGGCGGCGGAACGAAAGCCTGTTGGCTTGCGGCCGACGTGTTCCTCGAAGATCGCGAGACCCTTTTCGTACGCGGCGCGCTCGTCGGCGGCGGTGAGCCCCAGCGGGTTTTCGTGCGCATAGGAGTGGAACGCGATTTCGTGGCGCGAATCCGCCTTGATCGCGGGAATAATTTCCGGGTGCAGTTCCATGCTCATCGCCGGAATGAAGAAGGAAGCGGGGATGTCGTGTTTGCGCAGTAACGCGAGCACGCGCGGCAGGCCGACACGCGCACCGTACTCGCCGCGCGACATCGTGGACGGGCTTTCCTCGCCTTCATCGGCCAGCCAGACGAGCTCGGTATCGACATCGAAGGACAGGGCCACCGCGACTTTCGCGCCGTTCGGCCAGGACTCGGGCGTGAGATCCTCGCCGGCGCGAATCCGGGCGATGGACTCGGTGAGTTCGGCCGGCGACTTCTGCCAGCGGGGTTTGGCCTCATCGGCCGGCGCCGGCAGGGCGATGCCGAGGAAAAGCAGCAGGACTAGCGCCGAGCGCGTCATGGCGGAATAGTCTACCTGTTGGACGCGCCCTGTTGGAGCGCCCCATGGGCGCGACCTGGCGCGACCCGGCGCGACCAGCGCGACCCGGCCGGGATACGCAAGGCCGAATTGTCGTATCATCCCGCTCCCCGCATCGAATGAACGGACGCCATGACCCTCTACGACATCATCGTTTCCCTGCAACGCGCCCTGAAGAACCTGGACACCATCGTCGGCAAGGCAGAAGCCCACGCCACGGAGCAAAAGATTGCGCCGGAAGTACTGATCCAGAGCCGCCTGCGGCCGGACATGCTGCCCTTCGTGGCGCAGATCCGCATCGCCACCGACACGGCGAAAGGTGCGGCGGCGCGGCTCACCGGCAGCGAACTGCCGAAATGGGCCGACGACGAAGCGACCTTCGCGGAAGTGCATGCGCGCCTCAATAAGGCGATCGACTATCTCGGCACGTTCAAGGCCGCGCGGTTCGACGGCGCCGAGGAGCGCAGCGTCGAGCTCAAGTTCGGCCCGCGCGAGTTCAAGTTCACCGGCAAGGACTACGTCACGTCCTTCGTGCTGCCGAACTTCTATTTCCACGTGTCGATCGCCTACGCGATCCTGCGCTACAGCGGCATCGACATCGGCAAGACGGACTTTCTCGGCGGCGCGAGCTAGGTTTCCGACGGGCGGGGCCGCGCGTCAGCCGTGGCCGACGCGGCCGTTCAGGCCGCGATGCGCATGGGCTGCCAGGATTTGTAGGTCAGCGATCGCCAGAGCCATTCGAGCGGGCCGAAGCGATAGCGCGCGAGCCACCAGGCCGAGAACAGCATCTGGAAGCCGATGATCGCGACGACGATCAGCATCTGCGGCCCGCGTGAAATCCGGCCGAACATGCCTGCGCCGTAGTTGTGGAAGATCAGCACCAGGATCAGCGAGTGCATGATGTAGTTGGTGAGCGCCATCCTGCCCATCGGGGCGAACGGTTCGAGCCAGCGCTGCCCGCGCGCGCATTGCGTCGCGAGCACGATGCAGCCGACGTAGCCGGCCGAGAGTGCGAACTGGCCGTAGTAGTACATCCCGCCGCCGGTCATTTGGATCGAGCGCACGATACCAGAGGCGGGATGCTGGAGGATCGTCAGTCCGCTCACGGTGAGGAACAGGCCCAGGCTCATGCCGATGATCGCCATCCACCTGAATAGCCGGCGGTGTTCGCGATGGTGGCGCAGGACTCCGCTTGCCACAAACCAGTAGCCGACCAGGTATATGGGCAGCAGCACGGCGACGCCGAGGAACGGCGAATAGGGTAGTTCCTGCAGGGCAGCGCGAACGCGGAAGACGCTTGCGTCCCAATACGAGCCCCTGGCGAAGGCCTCGACTTCGTCCTTTCCCCAGGCCAGACGTTCCGTCTTGTTCTCGACTCGCTCCGATATTTTTTCCTCGATCTCCTCTTCTTTGCTGTCGCCGGCCGCGGCGTCTTCGTCCGCATCACCGGATTCGTCTGCATCGTCGGCCGTTTCCGATTGTGGATTCTTCAGCGTCATCGGCTTCGGTCGCGTCTTCTGTTTCTGCCGCTTCTTTCATGCGTGCGTCGACTTCTGCCGCGACGTATTGCTCGTCCTGCCAGCGTTGGTCGAGCTTCGAGGGATCCATGTACACGCCGAAGCCCAGACTTGCCACGGTGGCGACGATGAACGGCATGAACAGCACGACGACAGCGATCTTCAGGAAGGTGTCCGGGTCGTTGAAGCGCGCAAGCCGCCGCGTCCGGAACAGAAGTATCCAGCCGAGCAGCAACAGGCCGGCGAGTGCGTAGTCGTGCAGGATGTCGCCCGCGAACAGGAAGACGCTGTGCAGGATGCCGAATGCATACAGCACGAGCATGCGCCGGGTGAACCAGGCGACGAACGGGCGGCCCGCCTCCTGCGCGCGAATGAGCATCACGGCAAAGCCCATGCCGAACAGCAGGGCAAAGATCTTGTAGAACTTGCCTTCGACGAAACAACGGACCAGCCAGCCCGCGGCGTGGTCGAGGCCGGTGAGCGTCTCGTCAAAACGACCGAAGTCCGCCATGTTTCGATTGAACCACTCGATGTTCATCAGCAGGATGCCGACGAGGGCGACACCCCGCAGGATATCCATGACGTCGAGGCGTTCGGACGCAGCGATCGGGGCGAGGGCAGGTCTGCCGGCGGCGGACAGCTCCGCCGCGGGCTCGTAGCCGGAAGACTTCTCGTTCATGCCTGGTCCCCGCGCCCCGCAGGGCTTGCCGACAACCGTTGCGGGGATTCTATAACCTGCGGTTATGGTTGGCCTGTTCCGGCAAGGCGAAAGGCCTGATTTCTTGACTGAAATAGGCGAAATCGGTCTAATACGCCGCTCGCTCGGGGCCTCTCCCGGCCTGTTGGAGCGCCTCATAGGCGCGACTCGATAGCTGTTGGAGCGCCCCATGGGCGCGACAGGTGGGCCTCAAATTCTGGCCAGGAAGCGGGGTCGCGAAGCGACAGGGTAGGCAGCGACTGAAAATCCATTTTTCAGTCAGTGACACAGGCTCAACGAAGCCTGCAAGACAACAGATGGCCGGTAGCGGGGTCGCGAAGCGACAGGGTAGGCAGCGACTGAAAATCCATTTTCAGTCAGTGACACAGGCTCAACGAAGCCTGCAGGACAACAGATTGGCCAGGTAGCGGGGTCGCGAAGCGACAGGGTAGGCAGCGACTGAAAATCCATTTTCAGTCAGTGACTCGGCTCGGCGAAGCCATCACAATCAAAAGTTGGCCAGGTAGCTCAGTTGGTAGAGCAGCGGACTGAAAATCCGCGTGTCGGTGGTTCGATTCCGCCCCTGGCCACCAATCAAATCAAAAACTTGCAAACCTGATCGTCGATGGCCTCGGCCGCGTGCGGCGATTTTGCGGGACTTTTCTGGTTCCGAATGCCCATTAGCTGACATTCAGTCGCCGCAACACCACCAGCTCGGGCCGGTTACCGTTTCGTTCACACACCGTGTTGGCGGCTTCGATGAGCTTGCTCAACTC
Source organism: uncultured Pseudomonadota bacterium (assembly GCA_963775455.1). GTDB lineage: Bacteria > Pseudomonadota > Gammaproteobacteria > Steroidobacterales > Woeseiaceae > UBA1847. Next base: position 430,278 of record CAVZIU010000002.1, read on the forward strand.
CGCTGCCGAGTAGTGTGTGGTCATTCGTCCGGAACGGTGTCCCAACAGGTCCTGCCGGTCTTCGAAACTCACGCCGGCCGCTCGAAGTCTGCGACCGAACGTGTGCTTCATGTCGTGCACCCGAACCTGCGGCAGACCGACCACCTTTCGGACCCGGCACCAGCTGCTGTTCAGCATCCGTTGCACCCGTTCGCCTTTGTAGGAGAAAACGTGCGTGCGGTGTTTGCCGCGCCGCGCGTTCACCACCAGTTTGGCGACATCGTTCAAAACGATCAGTCGTTCCTCGCCGTTCTTGACGAATGATCCCGGAACAATAAACACGAAGGTATCGAGTGGCGGGACCTGCACTTCCCAGTCCCACTGCAGCCTGCAGATCTCGGCATCGCGACAGCCGGTGTTGACCGCGAACAATGCCATTTGTGCAAGATGCGGTGGCAGCGCCGAGAACAGGGTCTGCTGTTCGTCCCAACTGAGCGGGTAAGGCATGCGCTTGTCGGGATTGGGCAGCAGCTTGATTCTCGGTGCCCGGTCCAGCCAGGTCAGGCCGTGTTCGTCGATCCATTCGAGCTCGGCGAGCCTTAAGATGCGACGGACGACTGCGAGACCGTGGTTTATCGTGCCGGTGGCTCTTCCCTCCTTTCGTTTGGGCTCAGCGCGGTTGTGCAGAGGAAGGCAGTCAATACCGGCAATCCGAGAGAGGTTCAAGAAAAGAAGTACTGCGAAACGTCGGTTGCAATATCAACGATGCGCCGCGTAACATGACCAGTAAAGAGCCGCTACGTCTGTTCCATGCGTTTGATGACGGACAAGGCGTGCAGGACAACCAGAGACGGGAATAATGTTCAACGCGACATCGGCGCGATTCGGCGCAATGATGTTCCTCCAGTTTTTTGTATGGGGTGCATGGTACGTCACGATCGGCAACTATATGGCGGCGCAGGGCATGGCCGACCTTGCACACTGGCCTTACACCGTAAATCCCATCGCTGCCATCATCGCGCCGTTTTTCCTGGGGTTGGTTGCGGATCGCTTCTTCGCTGCCGAAAAGGTGCTTGGTACCCTGCATATCCTGGGTGGACTTGTCATGTTCGCGGTGCCGCAGACGACGGGAACACCCAGTCTGTTCGTTCTGCTCCTGCTGCTCTACAACATGTGCTATATGCCAACTTTGGGCCTGTCGAACTCGGTGGTGTTTCACAACATCGAGAATCAGGAGCGGCAGTTCCCGATGATCCGCGTATTCGGGACGATCGGCTGGATCGCAGCCGGTCTTTTCATCGGCTTTGTCCTCGGCCAATTCACCGGTGAAGAGTTGCCCGACCGGACGCCGTTGCCGCTCTATACAACGGCGATTGCGAGTCTGGCGCTCGGCGCTTACAGCTTCACACTGCCACACACTCCGCCACCCGCTGCCGGTCAGCCGGTGTCTGTTCGGAGTATCGCGGGCGTCGACGCTTTGCGCTTGCTTGGCAGCCGATCCTTCTACATCTTCGTCGGTTGTTCTTTCCTGATCTGTATCCCGCTCGCTGCCTACTTTAGCTTCGCGCCGATTTTCATCGCCAATACCGTTTACGATCAGGGCGTAAGCAATGTGCTCGTCGATGTGCTGCCGAATCCGTCCTCATTGATGAGCCTTGGGCAGATGTCGGAAATAGCATTCATGTTGCTGATGCCGCTGTTGTTCATGCGTTTGGGTGTGAAGTGGATGTTGACCATCGGTATCGGCGCATGGATCTTGCGTTATGCGCTGTTCGCTTTCGGAGCACCCGATGCGTTGTTCTGGATGGTCGCCGTCGGGATATTGCTGCATGGGATCTGCTATGACTTCTTTTTCGTGACCGGTCAAATCTACGTCGACAAGAGATCGACGCCAGCCGTACGTGGCCAGTCTCAGGGCTTTCTCGTATTGGTGACCTACGGACTCGGTATGTTTGTTGGTGCGCAGATTGCCGGTGCGCTCTTCAATAGGTTCCTGCGTGACACGAGCGTGCTGACGCCGGAGCGCTGGCAAGACTTCTGGCTAGTGCCGGCCGGGTTCGCGTTGCTTGTCCTCGCGTTGTTTATGATGTCTTTCAAGGACGACGTCGAGCGCTCTTGACTACCTGCATCAGGGCTAGGCGGAAACTCAAACCGCTCTCTGCTGTGAGCTCTTCACGGCAGCTTCCACAGTGATTTTAGCAGCCATGCAAATTTGCGCAGGTATTTAAGTTGATGACAAAGAAATGACTCCAGGAGAATTCAGACAATCTCTAAGGTGATTCAGACGTTGTCTCAATTAATTTAATATTGGCAGAGGGCTTAATTTTGGTGTGACGCAAATCTGTGTAAGGAAATAGTTTATGGATCCGCTAAAGATTTTAGCTTTTGGAGCACATCCGGATGATGCTGAACTTAATGCCGGTGGATGTGCAGCCATGTGGGCAGCTCAAGGGCATGAAGTCAAATTTGTATCGACAACAAATGGCGATGTGGGGCATGCCTTTAAATCTGGTAAAGAGCTGGCAGAAATTCGAAAAAAAGAAGTAGAAGCAGCCGCAGAAGTATTGGGAATAGAGACTGAAGTAATGGATGTTCACGATGGTAAACTAATGCCATCACTTGAAAATCGCCTGGTATTTCTCAAATACATTCGTGAATGGGAAGCTGACATTGTTATTGGACATCGCCCTTATGACTATCATCCTGATCACCGTTATACAGGAATATTGATGCAGGACGCAGCATTTATGGTGACTGTGAAATATGCTCTTCCTGAAGTTCCCTACTTAACTCACAACCCAGTGTTTTTATACTCTTACGATCACTTTCAGACACCAATTCCTTTTAATCCCACCATTGCGGTTCCTATTGATTCCGTAATGGACAAAAAGATGGATGCTCTATGGTGCCTGGAGTCTCAAATCGAGAGTTTTTGGTATAGAGGAAACTTTGTCGAAGTAAATCCTGTCCCTACTGAGCCAGCGGCCAGGGCTCTCAGAAAGCAAGAATTCTTTGATCAATGTCTATGGAAGTCTGGTTGGAGCAAGCAGGCCGATCAATATAGAGAGCTGATTCAGCACACTTATGGAGCTGAAATAGCAACACAAACCAAGTATGCCGAAGCCTTCGAAGTTTGTGAGTATGGCAGGCAGCCGACTCAAGAGGAGCTGAAAAACTTATTTCCAAACATTGGTATCCAGTGACTTGAAGTCCAGCTTTCAGCGGTCAGCCTTGCTTCTGTGGGACGTCATGCTGCAGATCGGCGCAGCACAAGACTGGCGTGGATTTCGAAATCGATTCGGCACGTGGCCCGGTCAGTCTGAGTACCCCATCTGCAGCAAACCCAATGCAGACAGGTCCTGTTTAGTGAATCGGCCGTCGAAATCTACCTCGAAATCTTCGGCTGCGAAGTCTGGCGCAGAAAGACCAGCCTCGAATGCCGTCTGCTGCAGCCTCGCGTAGGTGCGGTTTTTGGCGCAGTCAGGCGCTGGCGCGATGTACATAACGCTGGAATAGCCGGTACCGCGATGTTCATCCTCGACACCGTGCAGCACGTCGGGGTGCCACCACACGGTGTCACCGGGCTCTACATGTGGAATGGAGCCGTAGCCTCTCAGTAACAGTTCGTGGTATTCCTTCACGATCATCATCGCGCGACAGGCGGCCGCGCCGCACAACTCGTCCTCAGGCACATCGTCTTGTAGCGCCCGAAGCAGCATCCAGACGATCGCGTTAGCCACGGGTAATAGTTGCAGCGTGCCGTCGTTGGGCCCTTGCGGTGTGAGTGCCGTCCAACCCTGAAACGTTCGAAACATTCGGCAGACTGCGGGTGAAGGAATCTCTTCTATCTCTGTTCGTCCCCAGGCTTCAAACGGATCGTACTGCGTAAGGTCGCCGCCGAAGATGTGACGATAGACCTTGTCTCGGTAGGCAGCGTCGATCCATCGCTCGATTGAGCCAGCATCGACGTGCGGCGACAGTCCGAGTGAGACATCGCCGGGTTGGCGAAATCGCACGCGATCCGCATACACCAGATCGCAATCAGGGTCGGATACAGCTCCCTCCGGCGAGTCTATGCGCCAAAGTTTATTCAGGAATTGCTTCGCCGTAGCCATTGCAGGATCTGTTCGCGCCTCCATCTGAGGGCGTGACCAATAGACTCCGTAGATCTGCGGCTTGTCGCTCGCCAAGGTGCTGAAATAGTCGTCGACGGCACCGCTGGCGGAGACCTTCTCAATATAGTTGTTGTTGGTGAGGTACTCCTCGAGCTGCCGGTTCCAGTCAGCGACGCGCTGATCTTCGAACACGTTCCGAATCACAAGGCAACCGCGCTGGCGAATTTTGTGCTTCTGTTCTTCCGTTACTTGATCGAGTTGATCGAAGTCGAGATCGGGTACCGGTTGTATGCCTTGAGCACGTTCCTGAACGATTTCTTCTATCTGGGCTTCGACGGACCGGGTGATACTCGCAAAGCGCGCGGGCATGTCCGTAATCCGGGAACCCAGCCTGCGCTTGGTATCGACAATCCGCGCCCGGTAAGGCTCGTTTGCGGCATTGGCTCTTTTCCGAGCTTCCTTTAGCATGATTCCTCTGCCACGCGATATGTTGCTACTATACAGGAGGGGAGAACTAGGAAAGTAGTGGGGAGGTGGGCGGCCGATCACTGCTTCGCTGTTTTGGTATCGCCGCCGTCCAGCCGGGTCCAGGCCGATTGGTTGCGGCTGCTGATTAGCGCCGCACGAACGAAGCGCATGGCAGCAACGCCATCCGCTACCGTGGCGCAGCCGGTGCCGTCATGCGCCGGGTAGTTTCGCACGGCGCGGGCGAAGCCCGAATAGAGATCCGCGAAAGCTTCGAGATAGCCCTTCGGATGCCCGCCCGGCGTGCGGCATGCTGCGATGGCTGGCTCCGACAGATAAGCGACGTTGGCGCCGGGGCGCAAGACCTGGTCGGGCTTGCCGCGATGCTTGATCGTCATCGTATCGGGTGCTTCCTGGGCCCAAAAGAGGCTGCCGGCGTCGCCATAAACCTCGATACGAAGTGCATTCACTGCGCCGTTGCACACCTGGCTGGCGGATAGTATGCCGGATGCGCCGTTGGCGAGTCGGAACATCGCTGCGCCATCGTCGTCAATCGTGCGGCCGGGTACAACGCGGCGCAGCTCCGCGGCAACTTCAGTAATGCTGAGCCCTGTCGCAAATTCGACGATGTTGAAAGCGTGAGTACCGATGTCGGCGAACGCGCCAGATTCGCCGGTGCGTGTTGGGTCGTTACGCCAAATCGCCTGTTTGCTTCCCGTGGTATCTTCCTCGCGCGAGAGCCAGTCCTGCAGATAACTCACCGCAACGCGACGAACCTCACCGATTTCACCGGCCGCAATTCGTTCACGTGCCTCTTTGACGAGCGGATACCCTGTGAACGTGTGTGTCAGTGCGAAGAGCAGGCCACTGCTGTCAACCGCGCTTTCAATTCGAAGTGCATCTTCCAGATGACCGGCGAGTGGCTTGTCACAGATAACGTGAAAGCCCGCAGCCAACGCCGCACACGCTGCGTCTGCGTGCGAATCGTTTGGCGTCACAATCGACACACACTGAATCCGCTCGTCTGGCGACAAATCGGCTTCCCGCTCTAACATCTCAGCAAACGTTCCATATGAACGATTCGCCGCCAAGCCCAGTTCGACGCCGAAGGCCCTTGACGCATCTGCATCGCTGCTGAACGCGCCCGCGACCAGGTCGAAGTCGCCTGCTATGTCCGCGGCCGTCCTATGAAATGCGCCGACAGATGCGCCCTCACCGCCACCGATCATTCCCATTCGAATTTTGTTTGTCACGTCGTTCCGCCGCGAACCGTTTTGCCCAGCATCCTTTACTGTGCCGGTGTCAGCGTAATCTGACGAAAGCTTATCGGACCGTGATCGCCCTGCAACATCAGAGGTCCGGGCAATCCTTCGTTGCTGTCCAGCGCGCCGCCGGTAATTCCCGGCACTACCTGATTGTCGACGATGGTCTTGCCGTTTAGAACGACCGTGATGCGACGGCCAATCAGCGTAATGTCGTAGTCCTGCCATTCGTTTGCCGCGCGTGCCGCGTTAGCGCTCGGGGCCAGGAAACCGTAAACGCCCCCAATGCGCAAAGGATCGAGTGCTTTGCCCAAGTCATCCTGAATCTGCACTTCGTAACGGCCGCGGAGGTACAGGCCGCTATTGCTGCCCGGGGGATATTTGAACTCGACGTGCAAGCGAAAATCCTCAAAGGACCGCTCCGAAATCAGGTCGACACACGGCGGCGTCGCGACCAGGAGATTGTCTGCAACGGACCAGCATCCGGGCAGCTTGTCGCTGCGTGGCCGCCAGCCCTCGAGGTCCCGACCATTCCACAGCTCGAGCGATTCTCCCCACTGACGCACTTGTTGCCGCTCCAAAGAGGGCGCACGCACGGCGCTCCATGCAAGCGTCTGGCCGCTACTGTCGACCGTTGTACCTGTAAGTCGATCTCCGCTTAAGGTTCCCACGAAATACAGGTCGTCCGGGTTCCGTTCGTATTGCACAGGGACACGAAACTCAAGTCTACCGCTATCGTAGTCGATCGCAGCGATGTGTCTTGCGCTACCGAAACGACCGACAAAACTGGCCATCAGTTGCCACTCGGTGCGCAGCCGTATCTCGAGCCATGACGGATAACTGCCATCCTGGGCTTCGACGGTCAGGTCCCACCGGCCAAGGACCGGATCCGCGAAGCCCGGCTCCGGTTGTTGCGCGAAAACGGTATCGACTGACAACAGAAAAATTGCTGTCAACAATATTCTGATGTTCAGTTTGCGCGGCGAGGTCTGCATACCGTGGCCATGTTAACAGCAGTGTGATATTCAACGCGAATCCAGGTTCGTTTCCACCTGTGTTGCGGCTACGAGGCGCGTTTCATTTATTGGCCGCGTCGACGCGTCACTCCACATGCGGGACAGATACGGCTGCTATAAACACCCCACGGACCATTTCGTCTTCAACCCGGCGAGCCCAGTCCGCTGCATTGCGTTTAACCCGAAAGGTTTTCAATTTCGTCGGCCAACGGCCTGCCGCTGCTGCGGACGCATCTGCCTCGGCCGACGCAAGATCAACCTCAGCTCCGTGTTCGGCCAGTTCGTCGGCATCCGCGAGGTCGACACGAAAGGGACCGGCTCGAGCCCGGTTCCTCGCCTTTCCAACAGGACAAAATGTTAACCATCTGTCCGGCAATCCTCGTGCGTTAATTTTGCGTGGAACAGCTCTGCACAGTCCTGAAAGGTTCTGCAAATCTGGCAACGGACGCCCCGGTAACGCGTTGATGAAAAGTAATCAAATCAGACACTTAAGATTCTGAAAATCCGCGTGTCGGTGGTTCGATTCCGCCCCTGGCCACCAATCAAGTCAAAAATTTAACCTCTCTACACTCTGTGCTCTGTTGAGACGGTTTCCGGCCAGTAATGGGCTGTTCCGTAGGGCATCAACTGATAGATGTCAACTTGCCACAACTCGATTCCGCAACCCGGAGACGGAAATGGAGCTGGGGGCTCCCTATTCCGGCAAAGCGCTCAGCTGGTACATCGCGGCGACGACGGGCGGCACCTTGATACCGAGACGCCCGATCCACTTGTAGAAGATGTCGGTGTGCTCGCCATCGCGATAGAGTTCCGATATCTCCCTGTTCACCAGCAGCCGGAAATCGGCGTCGTTTCTGCGAACGACGAGTCCGTAAGGTTCGTACGAGAAGATCTCTGTCATTAGCGAGTAGCGGGTTGGTTCGCGGGACTGGATGACCTGGCCTATCAGCACGATCTGGTCAGAGGCGAAGGCATTGACACTACCCTCGTTGAGCTGCTGCATCCCCTCGCTTCTGTTCGCGACGACGACGACCTCGGCTTCGATTGCGTTCTCGGCCAGATGATTCCGGAGCTGTTCGACCGTCGTCGTGTCCTTGATGACGCCGACTTTCTTTCCGCCCAGGTCCGTCATACCCCGGATTCCCGTGGACGCCAGCGACAAGATGCTGCCGCCCGTGACGAACGTGGGAAGCGAGAAATCGACCCGCTCCTGCCGGGAGAGTGTAATCGTCGTTGAACCGCATTCGATGTCGATCCGGCCGTCCACGACCGCGGAAATGCGTTCGTCGGTCGGAATCGCCACGAATTTCGCGTCGATGTCCTTCCCGGCAAAATGCTCCTTGACCCTGCCCGCTATTTTTCGGCACAGGTCCACCGAGTAGCCGGCAGGCTGACCGTCCGCGTCTTGGAAGGACAACGGGTTCGAGTCGGTGCGATAACCCAAGACGATCTCGCCGGTCCTCGCAATCTTATCCAGGGTAGGCTCCGCGACTTCAGCCGACAGGTCAGCCGATAGAACGAGTAGCAAGGCGATGAGCAGTGACGCTGTGCGCGGGTTGTTTTTCATTATCTTTCTCCGCGATAAGGAGGCCAGCTTAGCAATTTGTATCGCGAGACACTAGGCATCTGCGTCAGGGATCGACGAATTGCGGCCGCAAGCGGTAGCGAGTTTTATGCTCTCAATCGGGACAGACCTACAGCTGTTTGCACGCTCGCAGCTGCGCCGTCAACGCGAGCAGCTCCGCGAGGTATTCCTGGCCCTGTTCGTCCGAGTAGGCAGCCTGCTTCATCTCGAGATCTATGGCGTCGATGGCATCCCGCGTGGTCTTCTCGCACTCGGCACGAGTTCGTGACACCGGTGCCGGCAGCCTCGGTTCGGACGGCGTCGCCGGCGCTGCAGGCTGGTCGAACGGACTAGCGAAGTCAGACAGGTCCTCTCCATCAGCGGGAGATTCGCCGGTGCTACGACCGTCGCCCGCCTCACTCTCGTCATCGGTGTTCGCGGCGGGCTCGGGGCACGGCGTCTCCTGAAAGGCGACCGTTCCATCGTCGAGCAAGCAACGATGGATCTCCGTGTCTGCCGAAGCGCCTGTGCCCGCGAGCATCATGACCACCATCGCGAGGCGCATTGAGATCGGTCTCTCGATGCCTTGGCAAGAAAATACAAGGTCGATCTGTTCCACTACGCGAGGTACTGCAGGTCTGCGCGATGAACCCTTCTTCGGAATTTTCGTTGCCTTGATCATCACCGTGACGCGCATCATACGCGTTCGACATTCTTCGAGCGATTCAGCCGCACCGTTACCGAAGTGGCGTAGCGCGTTGACTACAGGTCCGCCAGTACGTTCACCATTGCATCCAGCCGCCATGTCGGGTTGCCGACGGCGCGGTATGCGCGGCAGCAGGCGACCGGGACGGCATCCGGATAGCGAGTAGCCGCGGGGACGAAGTTGCTCTGGGTCGACAAGCGATTCGCTGTTGGTTGAGTCAAAATCCTTTCCTGTCTTACGGTGTCCAAAGCCCCATCCAGGCAAAGCTCTCACTGCCTTCGGCGGGCGCAGATTCGGCACGTGAGTGGCGCTTCGAAGCGAATGGCGAGGGCAATCAGCTGGTACTGCACGAAGTGCCGAGACCTTCCGCGCAGCCGGGCGAAGTCGTCGTACGAATGCGAGCGGCAGCGCTCAACCGACGGGACGTCTACGTCATGGACAATGCGTATGGCCCGGGTTCGAACGCCGATGGCCTGGTGCCCTTGTCCGATGGCGCAGGCGAAGTCGTGGAGGTGGGCGATGGCGTCACGCGCTTCACCGTCGGGGACCGGGTAGCGGGCACCTTTTTTCGCGGCTGGGTGGACGGCGCGCCTGCGCCCCAGGCCCTTGCCAGCGCGCGCGGCGGGGATCGCGTTCGTCCATGGGCTTGCCTGCCTCAGGCGGATGCATGGGAATCCAGTGGCCGTAGCCTCCGCCGTTCATTGGCCAACACACCGGCTGCGGTTGACAGGTCGACGTCCAGCATGGCGATAACCATCACTGGGACATCGGTACGGACACGAGCCAGAATAAATACCACCCGTTGATGGCTTTGCTTTTCAGTATTGATTTGAGATCGGTTCTCATAAGCTTGAAGACGCTTGCACGAGGACGGTCTTCGGAATTACGCCATGCCAGCCAGCACTGCCGGGCAGGCGCGCCTTCCAACCTGCGTGGCATGATAACATTTGCCCATGTTGAGCACTTTCAAACGCCGGTTGCGTTACGTGCTTGAGCTGTCGGCTGGGTCACGGCGGTGAGCTTCGAGAAGGCCTCGAAGATGTTGCTTGCGACGACGATATGCAAACCTTGCTGAAATGCGCATAACGATCATTAGTGACACGCACCGTCAACATGCGGCACTTGGCCGACTAAGTGGCGATGTGTTGATCCATTGTGGCGACATGTTCAGTCTGTTCGAAGCGGACGAAGGGGACCTCCACGACATGGATCAATGGTTCGCCAAACAAGACTTCAAAGCGATTCTTTGTATTGGGGGTAACCACGATCTGGTGGTCGAAGCGAAAGTGCAACAGCGTTTGGCCCCGTTCAACCATGCGATCTACCTGCAGGACAGTGACTTTGTATTGAATGGCATCCGATTTTGGGGCGCTCCCTGGACACCTGAGCTGCGTGGTCATGCGTTTTTTCAGGACGACTCCGAGCTTCATGACAGTTGGGCCAAAATTCCTCGAGACACGCAAGTCTTGATCACACACACGCCACCGGCAGATATTCTGGATCGATCGAGTCGCGGACTGGATCTCGGCTGCCCTTTGTTGCGTGCTGCAGTTTCACGCGTTACGCCGACGCTACATTGCTTCGGCCACGTGCATGCCAGTGCCGGTCGCGATCAGGTCGGCGACACCACGTTCATCAATGCCTCATCGGTCAATAGCCAGTTCCGCATTGCGCGAGAACCTTTTGAGTTCGTCATTTAGGCGGTAAATGTTTCGCGCGCTGCGCACGGCCCGGTCCCGACGGCCAGGCAAACATGCACGCAATCCCCGGGACGCCGCTCTTATCCTTGCGTTTCCGCCATGCGGCGCTCGATCTCGTCCTTCGAGAGCTGCTCGATGACTGCGCAGATCGTCCAGCGATTGCCGCCTTGGTCGGCGACCGTCGCGCTGCGGTAACCGTAGAACTGGTCTTTCGGCTCGGTAACCGAGATCGCGCCGAATTCCAGTGCGCGCTTGTACGCGGCATCGACGGCGGGACCATCCTCGACGTAATAGGACAGCATGGCGGGCATGGACTGCATATCGCCCATCGGTTCGCCGAGCATGACAACGGAATCGCCGATTCTGACCTCCGCGTGCGCAACCGAGCCTTCGGGGCCGTCGTAGCGGTCCACGACCTTGCCGCCGAATGCACCTGCCATGAAATCGATCACGTCTGCGGCGTGAGATACGGAGAAAGCCGGGGTGATGGTGTGATGACCTTCGGGACGGGGAATCTTCGCCATGGGAGTCGCTCCACAATCGGGTCGACCATGAAACGCTCCTTCACGCGAGAATTCAAGACGTCCGGCCATTCCGCCCCTGGCCACCAATCAATTCAAGAACTTGTTCTTCTACCTGTTGGCGGCCAAAACCACATTGCCGTTGCAGCAAAGGCTGCCGACGAGGGCACCACCACGGTCAGGCGATGGTGTCTAAACGACCGCTGAATCGGCAGAATACAGCCTGCATTCATGAACCTGGCGGTCCGATTATGGCGACAAGCAAGAATCCTGTTCACTTCCTGCTTTTTCTGGCCCTCGTCGCGGCGTGCACGCAGGATCAGCCGTCGGCGCCGTCCCCGAAAAAACACCCGGTAACACTGGAACTGCATGGCGACACTCGAGTTGATGATTATTTCTGGCTACGTGAGCGCGAGAACCCCGAGGTCGTAGCGTATCTCGAGGCCGAGAATGCCTTTACGGAAAAGATGCTCGAACCTTTCAAGGGCTTGCAGGGCGTGCTGCATGACGAGATGAAGGCCCGTCTGCGCCAGGATGACGAGTCCGCGCCTTACAGACGAGGCGAGTATTTCTATTACTACCGCTACGTCGAAGGCAGTGAGTATCCGATTTACGCCCGCAGGAAGGGCTCCCTCGATGCGTCCGAAGAGATCCTGCTCGATGTGAACGAGCTCGCTGGCGATGCGGACTATTTCTCACTGGTCAATTTCGATGTGAGCCCCGACCATCGCATTGCCGTCTATGCTGTGGACGATGTGGGCCGTCGTTTCTACGACGTGTATTTTCTCGACCTGGAATCGGGCCGACTGCTGCCGGACCGGATCGACGACACGACCGCCAATGTCGAATGGGCCAACGACAGCCAGACCCTGCTGTACGGCAAGCAGCACCCGGATACGCTGCGCGCGTACCGCGTATTCCGCCATACGCTGGGTGACGCGAACGATACGCTGGTCTACGAAGAGGCCGACGAAACCAATTACCTGAGCATCAGCAAATCACTTTCGTCTTCCTACTTCTACCTGGTGAGCACGCAGACGCTGTCGACTGAGGTTCGCTACCTGTCAACGAATTCCCCGCAGGACAAGCCTGCGGTGTTCCTGCCCCGCGAAGCCAACCACGAGTATCAGGTCACCGACGGAGCCGACCGCTTTTATGTCATGACGAACGACGGTGCGAGGAACTTCCGATTGATGGAGACGCCGCTCGACGACACGTCAAAGGAGGCCTGGAAAGAAGTCGTCCCGCACAGGGATGACGCACTCATTGAAGACGTCGATGTGTTCGCGGGTTACCTGGTCGTGACCATTGTCGAAAACGGCCTTGCCCAGATGGAAGTCATGAATCGCGAGTCCGGCGACAAAAAGCGCGTCGATTTTGGCGAGGAAGTGTACACCGCGTACTCTAGCGACAATCACGAGTTTGACACGGACTGGTTTCGCTACGTATACGAGTCGATGACCACGCCCAAGTCGACCTACGACATCAACCTGGAGACGGATGAGCAGAAACTCATCCGGGAACAGCCCGTCGTCGGCGACTTCGACACGAATAATTACCGCACCGAGCGGCTGTTCGCGACTGCCAGGGACGGCACACAGGTGCCGGTTTCCATCGTGTACCGGAAAGGCATGGAAAAGAACGGGCAAAACCCCCTGCTGCAGTACGCTTACGGCTCGTATGGCTCCAGCACCGAGCCGACGTTTCAGCACCGGACCGCCTGAGCCTGCTCGATCGCGGCTTCATTTATGCCATAGCGCATATTCGCGGCGGCTCTGAAATGGGTCGCGAGTGGTATTACGACGGGCGCCAGCTCAACAAGAAGAACACCTTCACGGATTTCATCGATGTCTCGAAGTACCTGATCGACGAAGGCTACACCTCACCCGACCATCTCTACGCAATGGGCGGCAGCGCAGGCGGCCTGCTGATGGGCGCGGTGCTGAACATGGCGCCGGAGCTCTATAACGGCGTGCTGGCCGCCGTGCCGTTTGTCGATGTCGTGACGACCATGCTCGATGCGGACATTCCCCTGACTTCCGGTGAATGGGACGAGTGGGGCAATCCGAACGAGAAGGAATACTACGACTACATGAAGTCGTACTCGCCCTACGACAATGTGCGTCGGGTCGAGTACCCGAATATCCTCGTTACGACCGGCCTGCACGACTCACAGGTCCAGTACTGGGAACCGGCAAAATGGGTCGCCAAGCTTCGCGAATACAAGACGGACGACAACGCCCTGGTGCTTAAGACCGACATGTCTGCCGGCCACAGCGGCAAGACCGGGCGCTTCCGCCGCATCGAGGATACCTCCCTCTACTACGCCTTTTTCATGGGCCTCGAGGGCATCCGCGAATAGAACATTCTGGCAATTTTGTGAACCAGTAGCCTGCTTGTGCACACCTGAATGACATAAAAAGTTCCTTGTATCGGGTACAGGGAACGGTCGTGCACGGAGCGCTGAGGACACCGGCCAACATATCCCCACGGCCGTATTGCCGATGAGGAATATCGCGGCCGTCGGCTTGCTGTTCTGTTATGGCGCAGCGTTGGCCATAACCGCCGAGGTCTGGGAGGCACGCCCGGTGGACGAGGCCGGGGATATCTCGAACTTCCCACCGCTGGACGTCAGGCTTTTCGATCTGCATGACCCGGGGCTGATGGATACCTGGTCAAGCTTCCTTGCGACAACCCCGATGCTCAATGATGAATTGCTGCCGGGATCGCTACAAAACCGCCTCACGAACGTGGTGGCGACCTACCAGCTTCTGACACCCGTCGATCGGCCGGCATTCTTTGTAGCGACTTACTTCGATTTGTTGAGTGAGCGTCTGTTGAAAGTTAACGTTGGCCAAGAGAGCGAAATATTCCCGATGCAGGTTTGTCCCGTGTTCGCCAGCGGCAACGACGCACCGGTGAGCAGTCTGCTCGCCGTGGCCAGTGGGCTCCCCGATGCATTGTTCGTGAATGCACCGGGTCAGCCGGAGCGCTACCGGTATCTCTTCTTACAGACCGAGTTTTCTCACTGCAGATTTCTGGCCGCGCTACAGGCGTCGGAAGAGACTCGCCTGCCGGTACAAGCGGGCATACTTGCCGATACGGTGGTTACCAGCCTTTCTTTCGACGTGGGTATGCGCACCTACACGGCGACTTTGAGTACCAAAGAAGAACTCCGTGCGCTTGTGGAGACGGTTGGAGAAGTCGATGCCGTTGCGATGTTCAGGCAGCAAATGCCCGGCCGTAGTGCACTCGACGAGGCGGAAGTCCTTCGCTTCGTCCGCCTTCTTTCGCTACTCGCGACCGATGGCCAGAGTGGATATGCGGCAATCCCTGTGTTGTTTCCCCTGCTTAGTGAAGACGCGGACAAGGTATACACCGCCAAGACAGAGTCGTTGCGAATCGCCGATGCGCTGGACCTTGCCTTCCAGGCAAGAGAAGCGTTTCGACAAATTGTGCCATCTCCAATTCGAGATACGGATGAACTTCTGGGCGCAAAATTGACTGTCATGACAGCGCTGGCGAAGGGCGGGGATTACCAGGCGGCTGACGACCGGATAACGTCGTTGCTGGACCAGTTTGTGAATGGATCTGACCTGCTCCTCGCAACGACTATCGCACAAGAAGAAATGCCGCTAATCAAAGATTAGCGGCATCGTCGCAGTTTTCGATCAAAGCGCAGGTGTCAGTCTATTGCGTTGCGGTCTCTTCGATGACCTGCGAATAGTTACCGTCCCACGGGTCGATGTCACGCTCCTTCTGCAGCTCATCCTTGGACAGGTCAGTGGACAGGGTCTCGTCACCAGCCTTCGTCAAGTTCTTCAGCGGGATACCGACCTCCTTCATGTTTACGCCGACTACGCCCTCCAGCGCTACCACCGCCAGAGTTTCACCCGTATCGCGGTCGACGCCCAGCCGGTCGATTTCGCCCAGCTCCTGGCCGGCATTGGTGACTTTCCAGTTTTCGATGTCATTCAGTTCGGAGACGCCAAGTGCAGTTGCAATCTGGGCATCCTCATCCTTCCGATTGGCAGCCATCGATGTTTGGTCGTCCATGGTGGATTCCGTGGCTTGCGTGGCTTCCGTAGCTTCTGTGGCTTCCGTTTGACTGGCGTCCGTAGCCTGGTTGTCATAAGCCGTGTCCGATGTCTCCTGCGCACAAGCTGCAGTGCTCAAAGCAACTATAGCCAGCGCTGAAGCGGTCGCGATTTGTCGTTTCGATTTGCTCATTTCAATTCTCCAAAACAGGGAAATTGTACTGGTGCCACCGACATACTGATCGGTTGTACACCCAAGCCACCGACGAATCGGCGCGCCGTACCAGGATTACTGCAAGCGGTATGCCAAGCGTGTCTTTGCCCCTGATCGGGAGAATTGCTGCCTCGAAGGGCCGGGCACGCTCGATGGGCCAGCGCCGTGCGAATGAATTCGAAGAATCCCCGGCTGTCAAAATTTACCGAAAAGTGAAAAATATGCAATGAAGGGCGGCAACAGCCTACAATCGACTCACCTTGCGACAGGCGCAGCTTTTCTGCGCCACGTGCGTTCCCAATACAGGTGAGAGGCTTGGCCATGAAACAGATTCTGCTGCTCGTTGCTGTTCTGGGATTCGCAGTCACTACCGATGTCGTGATGGTGTCTGAAGCTTTTGCTGAGACTGAGGGCATGGAGCGGCGCGACGATCGTCGGGACGATCGCGAGGACGCCCGTGACGGGAAACGCGAGTGCAAGGCGGGCGACGAGAATTCCCGCTCTGAATGCCGGCAGGATAAACGTGACGACAAGCGTGGCCCGGATGACGACGAGGGCAAGGCGGAGACAGAAGCGGAGAAGGATAGCGAGGACGAGTAGACAGCGCTTTCTCGGCCACGGTGCCGCGCAAGTTTCGTCGCTTGTCCCGGACTGGGCGTTGAACGTCCGCGTGTCGGTAGTTCGATTGACTCGCCCCTTCGGCGCTCGCCCTTCGGGCGGCCTCGCTGCGCTCGCCGTCCAATAGGCTTCGCCGATTAGTCCGCCTCTGGCCACCATTCCAATCAAAAAGATTTAGCCCCTTGACTCTCAGTTCCTTGTTGACACGGCCTTTGTCCGTGGTCCACTGGTGGACCATTTGAACTGCACACTACTCGGGCGATACCGTTCTCGCGTCGATTAATCGGGCTCAAGGAGCACCGGAAATGAACAAGCCATGATCGCGTTTCTCGGTACCGGCATCATGGGACAGCCGATGTGCGGGCATTTGCTGGATGCCGGCTTTTCGGTACGTGTCTGGAATCGAACTCGTGAGAAGGCGGCGCCACTTTCGGAAAAGGGTGCCGCTATCGCGAATACCGCCGTCGAAGCCGTCGCGGATGCGGACTTCGTGGTTGTCATGCTGAGTACCGGCCCGGTCGTGTCCGAGGTGTTGTTTGGAGAAAGTGCGGCGGCCCAGCAGCTCAAGGCCGGTAGCACCGTTATCGTCATGAGTTCAATTCCGGTGCAGACGTCACGTGACCACGCGGAGAAACTTATGGCATCGGGCATTCGCTACATCGACGCTCCGGTGTCGGGAGGCGAAAAGGGTGCGATTGAGGCGAAGCTAACGATCATGGCGGGGGGTGACGATGAGGTCGTCGAGGCTGTCTATGACGTGCTTGCCTGCATGGGAAGGGTCACACACGTAGGACCGGTCGGAAGTGGGCAACTCGCCAAGCTTGCCAACCAGGCCATAGTCGGCATCACGATTAATGGGATAGCGGAGGCCTTGCTGCTGGTCGAGGCGGGTGGCGGTGATACGGCGGCGGTTCGCGAGGCACTGATCGGTGGGTTTGCGGACTCCGCGATTCTTCGGCAGCACGGCGAACGGATGATTTCCGGCCGGTTCGAGCCGGGTGGCAAGTCCGATATGCAACTGAAGGACCTGCAGACTGCACGCAACCTTGCTAGCTCGCTGGACCTCAGGTTGCCCGCGCTGGAGCTGGCAGAAAGCCTTTATCAGGAAATGTGCGATGCAGGTCTCGGCGCGCTCGATCACAGCGGCCTGATCGTCCACCTTAGAAATCGCAGGCACCCGGATGCGCGCGGATTCCGGCGCTAACCTGCATCAGTCGTGAAGTTGTCTATGACCAAGAAGATTCAGTGCATGCTCCTGGCCGTTCTTCTGATGAGCGGACTTGCGGGGCCAACGCCTGCATCTGCCGAGACCGGCCTGGAGAAAACCACCATCGCGTACCGGGAGGTGGATGGTCACGAGATTCTCGCCGATGTCTATCGCCCGAAGGACAACAGCGTACGTCCCGTGATCGTTTACATCCATGGCGGCGCCCTGATCATGGGCAATCGCGAGGAGGTCGGGTACGACACAGGAATCCTCTCGTTGGCGGAGCAGAATGCTTATGCCGTCGTATCGATTGACTATCGACTGGCACCGGAAACGAAACTTCCGGCAATCATCAGTGACATCGAAGCGGCGTTCACCTGGCTGGAAAACGCTGGAGCCAAGCGGTTCCATATCGATCCGGAACGGATGGTTGTGGTCGGTGGGTCAGCGGGGGGATACCTCACGCTGGTAACCGGCTACCGTGTAAATCCAAAACCCAAGGCGCTGGTCGCGCTGTATGGCTATGGCGAGCTGAATGCGGATTGGTACACCAGGCCCAATCCCTATCCGAACTACAACATGGACGAGTACTCACGAGAAGAAGCGCTGAAGCAGACCGATGGTATCGTTATTTCGGACGGTGAGCAGAGACGAGGCGATGGTGAGTACATTTACATGTACTACCGTCAAAATGGTCTCTGGCCGCAGGAAGTCAGCGGGTTCGATCCTGCAACACTCGCGAAGGATATCGAGCTCTATGAGCCTGTTAAGAACATCACGCGCAGCTACCCGCCGACCCTGCTCATCCACGGCACCCAGGATACGGATGTGCCCTTTGAGGAATCGGTAAAGATGTCCGAGCAATTTCAGACGCACGGCGTCCCCTTCATCTTGCGGGCGATTGACAAAGGTGAACATGGATTCGACGGTGGCGACCCGGCGCAGATCGAAGACGCTTATCGAACAATGAGGGAGTTTATAACCAGGTATCTTGATCCGTGATGGTTCTGGCCGGCGGTCAACGCCGGTGTCGTGGTCCAGCACGTTGACAGCGCGAGCGCGTGACCTTACCGTCGCTGTACGCCGGAATCGGCGCGACTTTCAGGAATCGCGATGAATCAACAGAATAGACACGATCGTTCGCTTCTAACCCTGTGCGGGCTCTCGCTCGTCCTTTCATGCCTGGCGTCCGCGGAAGCGCGCGCTGACGAGGATGCCGACCTGCAGGCGGTTCGCGAATACCGGCTCACCGACGAGCGAGTGGAGGAATTCACCCAGGCTTCGCGGAATCTCGTCAATGCCATGGAGGCCGATCCCGGACTCGCCGCCGATGACAGCTCCCTCGACTTCGGAAGCGACGCCTCGATCGCGGAAATCGCCGCCGGCCTCGACGCGCAACCCGCCGCGCGCGAGGCTATCGAATCCGCCGGGATGACCAGCGCCGAGTACGTCACGTTCAGTTTCGCGATGGTCCAGGCTGGCATGGGCGCGTGGCTGGTGAAAGAGCAGGGCCCGGACGCCCTGCCCGCGGACGTGCCGCGGGAAAACGTCGATTACTACATCGCCAACAGCGAACGCTTCGAAGCCCTGGCGGCAGAGATGGAGGCGATGCAGGACGACGGCGAATAGGCCCTGTCCGCGAATGGGCGGCGTGTTATTGCATGCAAGCACCAAGCACCCGCATGGTGCGGCCTAAGGAAGTGCGGACCCCTTCAGCCATTCGATCTGGACGTCGTAATAGCCTGCTGCTTTTACGCGCTCCTGCATGTCGCTCATTTCACGGATGCTACCCGTCTCGGACCGATCGATATTGTGGTTCCCGTCCGGAAAGCTGCGGACCGTCAGCGTGGCATCCGGATTCTCGCCGATCGTTGCTTCGTACAGAGCTCGCGTCTTGCGCCAGTCGACGTTCCTGTCCTTCTCGCCGAACAAGGCCAGGACGTCGATGTTAAGCCCGCGCAGCATTTCATCGAAATTGCGAACGTAAACGGGCATCCCCGTCTCCTCATCGAGCTGCACTTCGCTCTCGCCACCCAGGTAGGAAGCCTGTTCGCTTTCGTATTCCTCCTTTGTGTACCCCTTGCCCATCATGCGTTTGATAAACGGATCGTTCCGCAGATTCCGCGTCGCCGCACGATAGTCTTCGTACGAACCGCCCGCACGGAAGATCTCGAATCCGCGCTTCCATTCCGCCATGAGCGCCTCAGCCTCCTGGCCCGTACGGCCTTCGATTGGCAGGTTGGATTTCAGGAGATAGAAGTAATTGTCCTCCGCAGTGACGCCGCTTACCGAGATCCAGAATTTGATGCCCGGGTCCTGTGAAATTGCGATGGGCACAATCCACCCCGCGCGGCTGATACCCCACAAGCCAATATGTTTCCAACCGGGCACCTCGTTCGCCCGCAAATGAGCGATTGCATCGAGAACCTCCCGGGCGCTGTCGTCGACAGCCTGGTTGATGTCGAATTCGCCCTCGCTCCGGCCCTGCCCCGGCTTGTCCCAGGTGGCGCTCGCAATGCCCAGCTCGGAGAAACGGGTCCGCAGGTCGGAATACATGTTCCATCCGCGGACATCGGTGTTTCCGTAGCCGTGCACGAATATGACGAGAGCTCGAGCCTCGCAATGCGTCGGCTGATCGATGATGCCGGACAAGTTCCTGCCGCCGGAAACGAACTCGAAGTCACTGGTCGTGTACGGCGTGGGGTCGTCTGCCGCCGCACTGCAGCTGGCCAACAGAAGAGCCACGCTCCACAGCGAGGCGACACGTCGACTTGCATGCATATGTGCTCCCGTCGCCGGGTCCATTGAAATCGCCTGGCCCGATGGCGCCGGAATCAATCAAACAGCGGTAGGCTCAGGAATCCTTTCACGATGAATGCATTGGCCAAATCGACGAAAAAAGAACCTGCGAGCGTGACGAGCAGAAAAGCTTTCGGCGAAGGACCGTAGCGCAACGCCACACTGTCCATCGTCGCCATGGCGACCGGCATCGAACTCAGGCCGAATCCCAGGAACCCGCCAAAGGTGACTGCGGCGTCGTAATCTCGACCGAGCCACCGAAACAGCAGCAGGATGCCGATTAGCGAAGTGACGACGACTTGCAATACCACATTGATCAACAACGGCTGGAGCGCAGCGCCCAGCGTCCATATCTTCAGACTCATGAGATACATCGCGAGGAACGCCTGCAGCGTCACTTCGCCCACGCGTTCGATGGGGACCAGATTGATGTCCGCACCAATGGCGTCGCTAACATTGGTGATAGCGACGCCAACCAGCATTGCGATCAGAAATCCGGGCAACACGACGCCCGCCTTACGCGCCACATCGTTGAGTTCCGCGCTCACAACGACCGCAAGGACAATGAGGAACAGCAAGCCGATGATTGTCGATACCGGCTGCTGCGGTATCGGACGCTTTTCTTCAGGCGCAACCCACATTGAGGGCGCTTCGGTGGCGGGACCTTTGAGATTGTGACGCCGAACCAGCCAGCCGGTGATCGGACCTGCCACCATAGCGCCGCAGATGACGGCAAGTGTCGCAGCGCCGACGGCGACTTCCGGCGCTTTCTCAATGCCAATCGCCTGAGCTTCCTGCGCCCACGCCGCCGCGGTCCCCGGTCCGCCGACGAAGGAAATACTGCCGACCAGCAACCCGTAATAAGGGTGCACGCCTTGTACCGTAGCCACTAAGATTCCCACGACGTTCTGTACCACCAACAGAATGACTGTCACGGCGCAAAGAATCAGCAACGGACGCCCGCCCGCTTTCAACGAAGACAATTTGGCTGACAAGCCCACGGTCGTGAAGAACATGAGCAGAAAAAAATCCGTGAGCTTGCTGGCGAACTGTATCGATGTGCCGCTGAATCGATATATCAGCGTCACCACGACGGCAATCAATAGCCCGCCGATCACCGGTGTCGGAACATTGAGCCGCGTCAAGAACGGAACAAATCGCGTGATCGCGCCCGCAAGCACGAGAGCGAAAAGTCCAATGGCCAGGGTCTGGGCTTCGGTCAAAGAAACCGTGATGATGTCCATGTATGGGCACCGTCAGTGAGGTGGCAGTAGTGAAAAAAACTGCATTCGAATTTGTCCGCATGAATGTACACCACGGCGGACACTTTTCATACGACCGAAAAGGGGACGTCGTTCGTCGGGAGATCGATGGCACGATGCGTCTGTAGCATGCGGAACGCGAATGCCTGGATGGCTATCATCCTGCTGGGCTGCAGCGAAGCATTGGTGCCCGCCACCGAAGCGGAGTCGGACCTTCAGCCGGCGCTACAGCGTCCGCTCGGCGCGGGCTTTCGTTTCTCGGCCTACGGTCCCGACTACGATCCCGGCGCCGAATACTGGGCCGGCGTGGGCAAACAGATGGCTGCGCGGTTTCCGGATGCCGTCCCGGAAACGATCTGGATCGTCGGCCGGCTGCACGATGAGGGAACATGGCTCAGCTTTCCGGGCGAGTCCGACGAACGCCTGATCCGGTTCTCGGAGGCGGACGGCAATGCCGAGGCGCTCGAACTGTTCGATAGGCGCGGCTTCCGCGTCTGGCTGCAGGTCGAGCCCGGCCACGCGCCGGTCGAAGAACTGATCCACCTCATGCTCGATCGCTACGGCCACCATCCCTCCGTGATCGGCGTAGGTGTCGACGTCGAGTGGTACCGGTCGACCGAAGTTCCCGAGGGCCAAGCAGTCACTGACGCGGAGGCCCGGGCCTGGCTCGCCGCCGCGCGCTCGCACGATCCTGGCTACCGCCTGTTCCTCAAGCACTGGGAGATCGGCAAGATGCCGCCAACCGCGCGCGACGGGATACTGTTCGTCGACGACAGCCAGGAGATTCCGTCGTTGGACGAGATGATCGAGGAGTTCGCGGCCTGGGGCCGCGCGTTCGCGCCCGCGCCGGTGGCGTTTCAATACGGTTACCAGTCGGACCAGAACTGGTGGCGGCAGCTCGACGACCCGCCGGCCGACATAGGCCGCCGTATCCTGGAAGCGGCACAGAATACCGAGGGGCTCTACTGGGTGGACTTCACGGTGCTGGAGGTGTTCCCACCCTGAGTTTGGGTAGGCCGATGCCGGTCACTTGTTGACAATATGTTTTTCTGAAGTTGTCGAATGCTTGACAAAGCTCAGACCGACGGCCAGGATTGTTGACGATAATATTTCCCTGCATTGACGTAATATTGACGACGGCCCCTGCGCGCACTGCTGATGTCGACGCCCAAAGTCATCCTGGCCTATTTGCGAAAACATGCGAGCGCGTCCAGCGGCGCGCTTTCCTCGCACCTGGGCATCAGCCGTCAGGCGCTCAATCGGCACGTCAGCCGGCTTATCGACGAGGGCAAGGTGGTTCGCACAGGCGCCACCCGCAACACCCGTTATGCGCTGCCGCAAAAACTGCCCCTGCCAAAGCCCTATCGCGGGGAATTCGCCACCGAAGGCCTTGACGAGCACCGGGTGTACCAGCGACTTGCGCTGAGCCTGAATCTGGGTCGCGTCCTGCGCCTTGAAGCAAACGACGTCTTTCAGTATGTGTTCACGGAGATCCTGAACAATGCCATCGATCACTCCGAATCCAGGAACGTGCGGATTTCGGCCGCCGTCGACCCTATGTCGATCACGGCCGACGTTGGCGACAACGGAATCGGCATCTTTGCGTCCATTGCTCAAAAGCTCGGTCTTCCGGACGAGCACGATGCACTGATCCAGCTTGTAAAGGGCAAGACCACGACGATGCCGGAGGCGCATTCGGGGGAAGGCATTTTCTTCTCTTCGAAAGCAGCCGACAGGCTTGTCATTCGCTCTCACGCAATACAGGTGGAATGGAACACGCGCCTTGCGGACGTATTCGTTTCGACACGTCGCCGCGTCAAAGGCACGCACGTACGGATCGACGTACGCCGGGATTCCAGGACGAGACTCGAAGATCTGTTCAGCGAATTCGCTCCAAAGGAATTCGACTACCGGTTTTCCAAGAGCAGGGTCCACGTCAAGCTGCTCGGCGAGAAGTACATCTCCCGATCGGAAGCTCGCCGCCTGCTGGTGGGACTGGAGAAATTCAGGTTCGTCGAACTCGACTTCGGGCATGTCGAGAGCATCGGTCAGGGATTCGCGGACGAAGTGTTCCGCGTGTATGTGGCCTCCCATCCCGGTACGGCCTTGCGCTCCGTGAACGCCAGTCCCGCCGTGCATGCCATGATCCGCCACGCCATGCACCCCGACAAATGAGCGAATGACGGTAGCCGGCGGTCTGGACGAGCCGGTCAGGCAATCACGGCACTTTGCATTTTCGGGCGGTCCAATCGACCATCAGGCGAAACACAAACTCGAACCGGCCGGAAGGAGGACATTTCATGAACCAGCATCGTCGCAGTTTTCTAGTCGCTACCGGGGCTGCCGTCGCCGCCACGGCCCTGCCATTTTCTGCACTCGCGGCAGAAAAACTGAAGATCGGCGTCATCGGCGCGGGCAATGTCGGCAGCGCACTCGGCACCGTCTGGGTCAAGGCCGGGCACGAGGTCATGTTCTCGTCGCGCCACCTTGAGAACGACAAATCGCTGGCCGCCGGTCTCGGCGCTGGTGCAAGCGCCGGAGCGCCGCATGAAGCCGCGAACTTCGGCGACGTGCTCCTGTTCTCCGTACCCTATGGCGCCCTGCCGGAGCTCGGCAAGGAGCTGGCGGAACAGTTCAAGGGCAAGGTGATCATCGACGCCTGCAATCCTTTCCCGGACCGCGATGGCGAGATCGCCGACTGGGCCCGCGAGAAGGGCGCCGGACTTGCATCCGCGGAGTTGCTGCCGGGTGCCCGTGTGGTGCGTGCGTTCAATGCCGTGGGCGCGGAGCGAATGGGTAGGGCGTACCAGGAGCCCGGGCGTATCGGCATGCCGATTGCCGGCGACGACGCCGAGGCAGTGGAGGTGGCTTCACAACTGATTCGCGAGATCGGCTATGAACCCGTCCTCATCGGCGGGCTGGCGATGGGAAAATACCTGATGCCGGGGACGCCGCTTGCTGGCGAGCACAGCGCTGAGGAGATCCGGCAGATTGCGACTGGGCTCGAGTAGGCTGAGTTTCCTCGTCAATACTTCCAATCCGTGATGATGATCGGAGAGTTCTGGCCATTGATCGACGGAGACGCCCTGGCCGCGGCAACCCAGGCGTCGTAGTCCGCCTGCGCCGCTTCCTGCGTCGGATACTTGCCGCAGCCGAAATTCGAACCCTCGAAGCCATGCTGTTTCACGAGAAACTCACGGTACGAAGACTGCCACTCGGCATAGCTTGCGCCGCGGCCGTCCACCGGCGGATTGTAGAAACGGCGTAGATCCGTATTCCATTCCGAGCGGCAGATTACGTACACGGCCGGCGTGCTGGCCGCGGTCGCCGGCGTGGCGGGCGCGGGTGCAGAGGGTTCGACCGCGGCAGTCGCTGGCGCCGGGTTTGTGGGCACAGGTAAGACGGGCTTGGACGCGTCGGCCGCAGGCGCGGACGATGGCGCCGCTGCCGCGCCAGCTGTTGTGGAACCACCTTCCGGAATCCAGTCGATCTCGACCAGCGGCCAGGTAGCCGCATACTGCGCCGATTCGTCCAGCATCTTCCGATATTCCGTTTCCGCCTCGGCGGCGGTAACAAACGTACGACACGCAATTTCCTGTGTGACGAAGCCGCTGTATTTTTGGTGAAGGTGGCTAAGGAAACCGGACATCGCGCCGGGCGGACTCGATGGGCCGAGGACGAACAATCGGGTGTAGTTGTTGACACGCGGGTTCCCGGCAAGGCCATGGCAGAACCCGAAATTTTGGGCCGGCGACTGGGCCATCGCCACCGTGACAGCCGATACCGAGAGAAACAGGACCGCCAGCGCGAAACCGGCAGTGCGGACGAGTTTCATGAAATGCCTCCATGAACTCCGGGATGGGTAGCACAGAATACTCCTTTGACATATTGCCGGCATCTGCGAGGGATTCGCACGCCCGACGACCGATTTACCCTGCGTTATCCGTCTCAGGAAGTCAGTCGGTGGCGGATTGAAGATGTCCGCTACGGCTGGAGATACGCGGCGCACGCTCCACGATCAACGGTGATCGGGCGCGCCATACTAGGAGGACGGAATAATGAAAACGCGAATCATCGGTCGCTGCAGCGCCATCGTCTTGATGGCGTCGATAGCTGTTGCGGACGCCAAGAATCTGAAGAATGCCGAAATAACGGACACGTTTCCTCTGCAGCGATGCATCGATTCGGTGGGGCTCGTCACGAGCTGCATCGGTGCCGATTGCAATCAGTACCTGCCGCTGATCGTGGGCCGCGTCTGGGAACTCGACAATTCCGGTTGCGGCGACTGCGACGAAGACGAGGCGGTAACCGTCACTATACTGAACAGGACCAAAATGGTCGGCGGGCAGTTGACTCGGGTCTTGGAGGAGCTGGAGTCGGAGGAAGGTGAAATCAGCGAGCGTTCGTTCAACTTTGTCAATCAATGCCCGAACACCCAGGACGTCTACTACTGGGGCGAGGACGTCTGCGTCGCGGCAGACAGTGACAGCGCGAGCGACGAGCCGCCATTTCCTGGCCATATCAATTGCAAGGCGATCGGAATGGCGTTTGGCGGCGGAGGGTGGCGTGCCGGCCGTGATGGCGCCAGGCCGGGCATGCTGTTTCCTGGCGGCGCGTTTCTGCTCGGAGCCCGCTATTTCCAGGAATTGGCGGACAACGCGCTGGATTGGGCCACGAATGTGAATAACGGTGTGACCGTAGACGACCCGGCAAACGGTGACTTCGAAGACTGCGTCGTCGTGCGGGACCGCAATCTGCTTGAAGACCCGAAGCGCAAGGACGCTGGCGATAAGAAGGTCTATTGCCCGGGAATCGGGATCGTCCGTGACGAGGAGCTTAAACTGACGAGTTGCATGGACGCTGCAGGCGTCTGTGCACAGTAAGCGTCTGTGCACAGTAAGCGTTGATCGCGGAGCTCTATACGCCTGCCGAGCCAGGGGCCGGTTCCACCTGGCCCCTGTCCTCATTCTGATCCGGTCAGTCGGTGTCAGCGGCCTCCGGTCGCCGCCACCAATGTTCATGGAATTCTCCTGAAAGTCTGTTAAGTCCTTCTTCGGGTCGTCTCAATGCAACGAGCGCTCATCGTTGTGACCAGCGTCCATGCAATAATCGGTTCGGGCTGGCGATGGGCGCTGCATATGAAAAAGCAGAAAGGACTTGGCAGGGGACTGGAGGCGCTGCTCGGGACGCCACCGCACGGGGGCGCTGCCTCTGAGGTTGCAACCAACGCCACCACGCTGGAACTGCCGCTCGACGAACTCGCGACCGGAAACCACCAGCCGCGTGGTGTATTCCCCGACGAATCCCTGGCCGAACTTGCCGACTCGATCCGCAAGCAGGGCATTCTGCAGCCTTTGATCGTGCGCCCGCGACCGGCGGTGGACGGCGCAGGCTACGAGATCGTCGCCGGCGAACGGCGCTGGCGTGCAGCGCGGCGGGCGGGCCTGACGACAGTGCCGGTACTGGTGCGGGAACTCGACGATCAGTCGGCACTCGCCGTCGCCCTGATCGAAAACCTGCAGCGCGAAGACCTGAATCCACTCGACCAGGCGCGAGCGCTGGCTCGACTGGCATCGGAATTCGAGCTCACGCACGAGGAAGTGGCAAAAGCCGTCGGCCGTTCGCGCGCCTCGGTGAGCAACACGCTCCGACTCCTCGGCCTGCACGACGACGTCAAGGCGATGTTGTCGGACGGACGCCTGCAGATGGGCCATGCACGGGCACTCCTGTCACTCGATGCAGAAAGCCAGGTCGCAATTGCCCGGAGTTGTAACAAGAAGGGCTTGTCCGTCCGCCAGGTCGAGGATCGCGTACGCAGACAGCTAAACGGCGCGGGCGCAAGCAAAGCGGAAAAGCCGGCTACGGATCTGCAGACCCAGTGGCTGCAGACGCAGCTGCGCGCCGAGCTCGGGCAGAAAGTCGAAATACGTCCCTCACACGACGGGCTTTACAGCCTGAACTTTGCCTTCGATGATCTGGCGCAACTCGAGGAGTCGCTGGGGCGTTTGCTCAAGCTGCTGGGGCAGATTCGCGAAACGGCAGGCCCTCGCGTGCGTGAATCCGCACAGTAGTTTCTTAAGCGATCTCGCGGCGAGTACACTATTAAAACCCAATACTGGAGATAGACCGATGAGCAAGGAGCAACGAAGCAACAGAGAGCCCAAGAAAGTGGCGGCAATGACGCCAAAGGAGAAAAAGGCCGCGAAGAAGGCAAAGAAAAACAAGAAGGGACTCCTCGGCGAATGACTCGATCCTGATTGCGCTTACCTTCTTGCGGTTACATCTACGCAGGCTGAAAATGCAGAGGGTCCCTGAGGTTCTGCAGCGCTCTGTAATAATAGAGCGCACTCGGTCGTTTTCCCTTGAAGCGCAATCGCCGCAGAAACTTGACTTCCTCTTCGGACACATCGCCGCTTAGTGCGGTGTCCTTCAGGAATGCGGTGAACCCGGGTTCGTCCTCGTCGGGCCTGTCGAAGTCTGTTTCCATGAAGGCAAACTTCTTCGGTTTGCCAGGCACGAGCCTTTCATTCAGCCTGATTTCCATGTTGAACGTCGCGAGATCGATGTCCCAGGCTGCGATCAGCGGATTCAGGAACGAGATACAGTCTTCGTTTGAAACGTTGAAAATATCGGTGTCGAGAAATTCCAGGATGATTACGCGCATCTGTTCGTAACTCTTGCCGCTGAGCTGCGCGACCTGTTGAAGCCAGGCTTCGTTTTCCAGTTCCGATCTCGCGGCCTGACTGACGACATCGAGGAGCTTCTGTGTTATCAGCCGCTCCAATTCGCCGAAAGCTTGCATTTCGAAGACCGCGCGGATTTGTCGCTGTCGGGCAGGTGCGCACTTTTCCAGTATCAACTCCCGGGTTTCTTTCAACAGAGCGCCTTGCGGTTCCTCGTAACCGCGCCGCAGTTTGTCCAGATGCTGCGCGCGCGCCAGAGTAGCCAGCTCACCCTTTTCGAGCCGCAGAAACTTGCCCATCTTGTCGTAGATATCGGTTCTATCCGGGGCCGGCGGCAATTTCCTCCGGGTCAGCAGCTGCGATACGTAGGATTCCGTCACTTCGGCGGCGGACGCCAGCTCCTTTTGATCAAGCCCCAGCTCCCTGAGTCTCGTCTTGATTAACGAACAAACGTCCATTCGTGGCCTCAGCAGATTTACACAGATAGTGAATAAGTTAATTAATAACAGAATTTCCTTGACTAATAAAGTGAATTAACCGACTATGGTCAAAGGATCAACAGGGCTTCAGAAAAACTAAACTAAATTGGTTATTTGGAGCGCCCTGTTGGCCAATCACAAGGACGGAGAACAACATGTACGCACGTCAAGTATCAATGGAACTCAAGCAAGACAGCCGCAAGGATTTCACTCAAAAGATCGAGACGGAAATACTGCCCTTGCTTCGCAAGCAGAAGGGATTCCAGGACGAAATCACCTTTGTCAACCCTGCCGGAAAGGATGCATTCGCGGTGAGCCTGTGGGATAGCAAGGAAAGTGCCGAAGCCTACGGCCGGGACTCATATGCCGAGGTGACCAAGCTGCTGTCGAAGCTGGTTGAAGGAACCCCGCGGGTGAAGCTCTACGAGGTTGCCAATTCCACCTTCCACAAAATCGCCGCAGCGCTGAAAGCTGCGTAGTACCGGTAGCTGACTTTTGTAGCAGGCGAAGACTGTTTCGCCTGCTTCATCGTAATGCCAGCTCACGGGTGCCCAAAATTAAAACCTTGAAACAAATAAGGTTCGACGATCCTGCTGCTGGCAACGCGACCGAAGCTGGCATATCGGAGATTGCGGTACCCCGTTTTCTGGCCGGGACCGGTTATCGGCTACCGAAGTTTGCTTCGGAGCTCCGTCGCGAGCGTGTCGAGCAGTTCGCAATCGAACGCGCTGAAAACGAAGGCATGTCGGTCGGTGACACGGAACAGGCGGCACGCACAGCGTGATCGTCGCTCTCGCCGCACTTCAAACGAAGGACAGTATTTATGAACGCAACTAACTCGAAGGTCAGTGTGTTCACCTGCGCTCTGATACTTCTCGCGGCAGTCGCTGGCACAGTGGGCCGCGCCGAAGCGCAAAGTGTTGCTGCCGCAATACCCGCTAACGCGACTGCGAAGCCTTTTGGCAACGAATGGCGGTGTGACCGCGGATTTCACCAGGTTGATGGCGCCTGTGCTGTCGTGGCCTTGCCCGATAATGCCTACCTGACAGACTCGCCGTACGGTGCTGGCTGGAAATGCGCGTACGGCCACAAACAAAATAAGGATACTTGCGAACCGGTGGCGCTGCCGGCAAACGCCTATCTGAATACGGTATCAGGCGACAGCTGGCATTGCGACCGAGGGTACAAGGAGATCGACCAGACGTGTGTCGCCGTCATTGTGCCGGCACACGGCTACCTGACAGGAAACACAAATGACCTCGGCTGGGCGTGCGATCGGGGATACCAGGCGACAAAAGGTGCCTGCGTTGCGATCGCGGTACCGTCGAACGGGCACCTTACGCTGTCGTCGAGAGACTCCGGCTGGGAATGTGATCGCGGTCATATCGAAGTCGATGGGCGGTGTGACGCCATCAAGGCACCGGCAAATGGATACGTGTCCGGTCAGTCTTACGGACAAGGTTGGGAATGTGATCGCGGATATCGCAAAGCACAGGCTGCATGCGTCGCCGTGGAACTGCCCGCGAATGCACATTTGAATTTTTCCGGAAATGACTGGGAGTGCAATCAACCCTATCGCAAGCGCCAGAACGTGTGTGCCTCTGAAGAACGTTATGAATGAAGCAGAAAAGCAGGTGATGGAAGTCCACGGCATCCGTTGTGTGCCCAAGAACGTTTGGTACTACACCTGACGACAGATAGTCCCGACCGGGAATGTTTTCTTGTCAGGTGCCCTAAAATCCCGATAGCATTCCAGAGCGGGAATAAGGTAAGGCGTGGAGTCTCGCCCTGTTTTCGCTCCCCGGTCCCGGCGGACGGCAAGCATGGCCCGCACCCTTGATGTCTATTGGGAAAGGACACTCCATGAATCGTATTTGTGTCCTTGTCGTCGCCCTGTCCGGCGCGCCCGGCCGTGTATTAGGCGCCGACGTCGCCGTCGATACAGGGCCTGACAGCGCCGAACCCGGTTCTATCGCTGCTATCGCCGAATTCACCTCCGAGCCGCGATTCCTGAACGACTGGGTCGACTACGTACCGGCATCGGACAGCGTCGTCTCACCGAACGAATTTCTCGGCCACGTCGTCGGCGCACCCGGTGAGCTGACACATCCGGAAAAGGTTGCGGAATACGCACGAAACCTCGCGGCCAGCTCGCCGCGTGTGCACGTCGAGAAAATCGGCGAATCGGAGGAAGGCCGGGACATCGTTCTGCTCACCATCGCCGACGAAGCAGGCATCCGCGAACTCGACCGCCTGAAATCGGCTGCCGCGGCCCTTGCGGATCCCCGCCAAACCAGCCCTGCCGAGGCGAAAGCCATCGTCGAGTCGGCGCGCCCGGCGTATTACTTCAACTGCAACCTGCACGCCGATGAAACCGGCAGTGGCGAGATGTGCATGGAACTCGCGTACCGGCTGGCGGTTTCCGAGCAGCCGATGATCCGGTCGATCCGGGAGAACCTGCTGGTGCTCATCAACCCGGCGTCGGAACCCGATGGGCGCGCCAAGGTGACCGACTGGTTCTACCAGTATTTGAAGGGCAAGACTGATTTCGACGCGCTGCCGCGACAGAGTCCGCCGTACTGGGGGCGCTACGTCTTCGTCGACATCAATCGCGATGCGCACCAGCGCGCATTCGCGGCGACTCGTGCTGTGCACAAGATGTACTTCGACTACTACCCGGTCGTCGTACACGACCTGCACGAGGCGATCCCCCTGCTATTGAGCTGGAACGGGACGGGTCCGTACAACCCGCATCTCGATCCCATCGTGACGTCGCGCTGGCTCGAACTGAGTTTCCACGAAATGTCGACGATGAGCGGGATGGGCATGCCCGGCGTGTGGACGTGGAATTTCGGCGAGGGCTTCGGCCACCACTATCTCGATTCCGTGGCGATCAACCACAACGCTATCGGCCGCGGCTACGAAACCTTCGGCAACGCCACGGCCGAATCCGTGACGCGGCGGCTGGACGCCGATGATGTGACGCGCGAGTGGTACCGCCCGTGGCCGCCGGAGGCAGAGTTTCGCTGGTCGATGCGCGACAACGTCAATTACCAGCAGACGGCGGCGCTGGCTGTGCTCGACTGGTCAGCCCGGCACGCGCAGGAGATGCTCAGAGACTTCTACACCACGTCGTACAACAGCTGGCAAAAAGGCGTCACCCAGAAACCGTATGCCTTCATCATTCCCGCCGGGCAGTCCGACCGGCTGCGGGTTGCGCAAATGATCGATCGCCTGCGCGGACAGCACATTGAAGTGCATGCTCTGTCGGAAGCCGTGTCCCTCGAGGAGGGGGACTTTCAACGCGGGGACTATGTCGTCCGCATGGACCAGCCGTACCGCAACTTCGCCCTCGATGTGCTCGAGCCTCAGAGCTTCCCGGACGACTACGAGCAGCTGCCATATGACGACGTCTCGTGGGCGTATCCGGTCGGTTTTGACGTTGTGGCGGTGCGCATCGAAGATGAAAAAGTACGCTCCGCGGCCGCCGGCTTGCTCAACGAATCGCCCGCGCCGGACGGGACCATCGAGGGCAACGGGCCCGTGTACCTGCTGCCCGACCACGGGCAGGAAGCCTTGCTCGCAGCGCGTTTCCGACTGGCGCCGTTTCGCATAGCGATCGCCGAACAGGCGTGGACCGCCGGAGGAACGAGCTTTCCGCGGGGGTCCTGGATCGTGACGGCGAACGAAGGACAGTCGGCGACAGAGCTCCACGATGCGATTGTCGCCGTCAGTCGCGAACTCGCACTCGATGTCCACGCCTCTCGCACGGTGCCGGATGTGCCGCAGCACGAAGTCGATTTGCCACGGATCGGCGTGTGGGTGCCATGGGCGGATACCGACATGATGGGCTGGATACGCTACGTGCTCGATCAAGAGTCGATTCCCTACACGTACCTGCGGGACGAGGACCTGCGCGCGGGGAACATGAGGGACAGGGTGGACGTGATCGTCTATGGGCCCTTCTCGCGCCTCGATCTCGCCGGACAAATCAGCGGCATCGCGGCTACCGAGGGCCCGATTCCGTTCCGGGCGTCCAAGGACTACCCGAGCCTCGGCCAGCCAGTCTCATCCGACGACATCACGGGCGGCCCCGGTTACACGGGCCTCGCCGGGTTGCAGACCTTCATCGAGTCCGGCGGGGTGCTGTTGACGCTCGGTGCTGGTACGACGTTGGCGCTGGAAGGCGGTCTCGTTCGCAACGTGCGGCGTGCCGGCACAAGCGAGGTGTTTACGCCGGGCTCGGAGTTGCGTGCCACGTTCACCCGTGCCGGGCACCCCGTTGCCTATGGCTACGAGGGGGAAACCGGCGTCTTCCGGAGCAATCTGCCCGTCTACGACATGCCCCGGCGTTGGCAGACCATGGCCTATTGCACGTCCTGCCTGACGGGGCCCGTCGATGAGCGCGACGTCGTCATGACCTGGGGTGGCAAGGGCGACATGGTGTTGAGCGGCGGCATGCGCGGCGAAGACGAGCTTGCCGGCCGGCCGGCCGTGCTTGCGATGCCCATCGGCAATGGCCACATCGTAAGCTACAACTTCAATGGCATACACCGAGACATGAACCGCGGGGACTATCGCCTGGTGTGGAACGCCATCATCAACTGGAACGCGTTGCCGGGGCGCTAAGCGCAACCGGCACCGACTTCGCCGGCCGCTATTTCGTTTGCATTCCAGGCTTGTCCAGCCCGGCACCGAGTCGAAACGAATCGACGATCCCAAAAAGCCAGCATCCGGCGAGAACGGCCAGGCAAAAGTTTGCGACGAAATCGCCCGATTGGCTCGATGACGCTTCGACCGCCTGCTCGATGGATGCGCTATCCAGCGGCACGCCGCCGGCCGTGATGCTGTCGACGACCGCAAGCGCCTGCTGTGTGGCAATCGTTATCATGACCGAGAATGCGGCCAGCGCCGTCGCAAGCAGGGCCCAGCCACGCCTGCGCTGCCGCAAGTACAGGTGCCCGATGCCGGGAAACAAAAGGCCGGAAAGCAATGCTGCCTTTGTCGATCTCTTCATCGGCCCACTATAGGCCAGGCGGTCGCCAGTTACCCAAACCATTGCGTCGCGGCCTCTGGCAAACACCCTGGTTGGAAGGCATCGTCAGCGGGTCGCGCCGCGCTACTGCCGCGCATACACGTCGCCCTCGACGCAGATGAGGCTTACGGGTTCCTGCGCACTCGCCGAGAACAACGTGCGGCGACGCTCGTCGCCGTCGTCGAAGCGCAGCAGGAGCGTCAACTGTTCGACGGCGTAGCGCCCGTGCAGCATGCTTCCACCGCTGCCGAACGAGAACCCGCCGTCGGGCTCGAACCGATAGCTGTTGGAGTAGGGGTTGTCGGCGGCTTGCGCGCCGCTCCATTCGCCTGCGAGGCTTGCCGTGCTCATCGCCTCCGCCGGCCGAAACAGTGTGCCGTCGAGAGTGACGCCTTCCGACGTGGCCGCGAAAGCCCAGCGGTCGATACGCCCGTCGTCCCAGTGCACCGTCAGGACATTCGCGGAGACCTCGTAGGTGCCGCAGCTGTCCGGTATGCAGCGTGCCGTGTCGAACGAGTCGCCGCCTTCATACGGGAACATGCGCGTGAAGCGGTTGCCGGCGAGAAACGCGCGTGTCTCGAGCTCGAGCCGCGCGCCGCCTGAAGTTCCGGTGCGCAGGCGATAGAAGAGTCCGACCGGCCGCCCGTCCGCGACGCCGGCGGGCTCGATGGCCACGGCCGTCGCGGACACCGTCGAGCCGGCCGCAGGTCCGCTTGCCGGGACCTGCGCGTCGGGCGATCCGGACTCCGACGAGTTTGCAAGGCTTTCGGCATCGAACTCGACGCCATCGAAGAATCGCGTGACCTCTGCCAGGCGTTGCTCGCCGGCGAGCACAGCCACGATGCTCATCGCGCGGCCAAAGCCGGTCGTCGTCACCTGCACGATCGTAACGTTCTGGTCCTGTGCCGAGAGGTTGGCCGCTCCGAATACTGCCGTCCACCCGTCGGGCGACTCCTCGATGGTCGGCGGCGGCGTCGCGACGCCGAGCGGCGCCGTGACAAGCCTGGCCCACTCGGCCGCGAAGTTGTCGGCCGGGGGCGCAGTCGTCGCGAAACTCGCGAACAAGCTAACCTGGCCATCGCTCGCCGGCGCGCGAAACGTCAGCTGGCCGGGCGATGCCGAGCGTTCCCAGCCCGGCGGCGGCTCGAACGCGGCCAGGTCGAATGCCTCGCGCGCTCCGGCGACCGCCGGCAGGGCGAGCAGGACGAATAGAGTGCGGGCCGAAGCCCCGGGATTTGTGATCACGTAAAAACCTCGTCTCGTGGCTGTAGCGCGTCTTATTAGTTAACGCGTCAGGCGCCGGCGCAGGGGCTCAACGACACGAGATCACCGAGTGATTGACACCGGCACCCGCCTTACTTCAACGTTCTCTCGAAGCGTGGCAGGGCTCAATTGACAATCAAGGGGAAACTGATGCCGGAAATCGAGGACGGTGTATTGCAGGTCGGTCCGTTTCTGACGGCGACCGTTGGCATCATCGTGCTGTTTGTCGGCAAGCGCCTGAACGATGCATTCGGCTTCCTGCGTGAATTCAGCATCCCGGAGCCCGTGACCGGCGGGCTGCTGTTTTCGCTGATCACCGCTCTCATCTACGCAGCCGGCAATGTCGCCATCGAGTTCGAACTGGGCGCGCGTGACTTTCTTCTCGTCTACTTCTTTACGACGATCGGTATCAACGCCAGCGTCAGGGATCTCCTGGCGGGCGGCAAGCCGCTGGTCATCCTGCTCGTCATCACAATTGCCTACATGTTCGTGCAGAACGTACTGGGCATCTCCGTGGCTCAGCTGACCGGCCAACCGGCAGCCGTCGGCGTCCTTGGCGGTACCGTGTCGCTGATCGGCGGCCACGGCACGGCGATAGCCTGGTCGCCGCGAATTGCCGAGGGCTTCGGTGTCACGAACGCGATGGAGATCGGCATGGCCTGTGCGACCTTCGGCCTGATCCTGTCGAGCCTAATGGGCGGCCCCGTTGCGAAATTCCTCATCGGCCGCTACAACCTGAAGCCGCAGGAAACGGCGCCGCAGGAAACGGCGCCGCAGGACGTCGGCGTGTCCGCGGATACGCCGACAATGTCCAACGATCCATTGGACTTCCTCGATGCGCTTCTTGCTATCCATATCTGCGTACTGCTTGGCGCAATCCTGAACACGGTGATCGGCTCACTCGGGCTCGACCTGCCGTTATTCGTGACCTGCCTGTTTGCCGGCATTCTGGTCACGAACCTCATCCCGGCATCGTATCCGCGGCTCTCCGGCAAGGAATGGCCCAGCCGCACCGCGGCCATGGCGCTGATCGCGGATATATCGCTCGGCACGTTCCTGGCCATGTCGCTGATGAGCCTGCAACTGTGGACACTGATCGAAATGGCCGGGCCGATACTCGCCATCATGTTGGCGCAATTCGTGGTTGCAATTGCAATCGACGTGTTCGTCGTGTTTCGTGCGCTAGGCCGCAATTACGATGCCGCGGTCATCGCCGCCGGATTTGGCGGGATTTCACTCGGCGCCACACCGACTGCGATGGCAAACATGTCGGCGGTGACGACGCGCTACGGTGCCTCGCACCTGGCATTCATCATCGTGCCGTTGGTCTGTGCGTTTTTCATCGACATAGCCAACGCGCTGATCATTCCGTTCTTCCTGAGCTTCCTGTAACCCGTATACTAGCGGCCACCCATGTCCGCCTTCAGCGTCAACGAATTCTATAAACAAAACCGGCGCCTGGTTATCTGGGCGATCCTGTTCGGATTGTTGTGGCTGCTCCGTGATTTCTTCGGACTGGTGCTTTTGACGTTCGTGCTCGCGATCATCGCAGCACCGCTGACGGAGTTCGGCGAACGCCGCCTGAGGCTGCCTCATTGGCTATCGCTCGCACTGGTCTATTTGCTGTTTCTCGCCCTGCTGGGATCTTTCGTGCGTTTCGTCGTGCCGACCGTTGCGTCTGAAGTCACACGCATGATCGTCAACCTGCCGGACACCGAGGTCCGCCTGATCGAGGCGAAGAACCGACTTGTCGATCGCTATCCGACGCTGCGCCATCCCCTCAGCGGCTTTCTCGCCAGTGCCCTGAGCGACGACGTCGCGTTGACCGTCGAGCGGCGGCTGGTCGACGAACGTATCAGGCTGTCGCTGACGATTGAACAGGTCGCAGAGGCCATGGACGCTGATGGCCCGCCGGCAGGCGCGCTGGCCGAATACTACAGCCGGCGTGACCAGCTTTACCTGAACGCACTCGCGGCCGAGCAGTTCCAGAAGGTGCGCGACTATGCGCCCGAGGTCATCAACATGCTGTATCGCGTCGCGGCGACAACAGTTCTCGCGTTGCTATTCAGCTTCCTGATACTAAATGACCTGAAGCGCATCAAGCGCGGCATCGGCGAACTGAGGAATTCGCGGGTCGGCGATTTCTATCAGGAGGCCGCACAACCGATCGTACGCTTCGGCGTGCTGGTCGGCCGCACTATCGAAGCCCAGGCCTTGATAGCGGTGATCAACACGGTGTTGACGCTGATCGGCCTGCTGCTCCTCGACATTCCGCTCGTCGCCATGCTCTCCGTGACCGTGTTCGTCTGCAGTTTCATTCCGGTGCTCGGCGTCTTTATTTCGACGATGCCGATCGTGCTCGTCGCCTTGAATGCGGGCGGACCGTCCCTGTCTGTCGCGGCTGTCGTCATGATCGTCGTCATCCATGCCATCGAAGCGTATGTGCTGAATCCGCTGGTATACGGCCGGCACCTGAAACTGAACCCGGTGCTCACGCTGATAATTTTGTTCGTCGCATACCATGCCTTCGGCCTGTGGGGCATGTTGCTCGGGGTTCCGGTTGCCCGGTACTTCATACACGACGTACTGGGCGTGCGGTTTCGCGAGCAGGTCCCTGCGGGCGAACCGGCAGGCGCCGTTACCGCGAAAGCCGGGCGGCCGCCGGGATCCGGCGCCGGCTGACGCCACTTCAGAAATCCTTCAGCCGTTCTCCACGCGATTTGTGCGGGACTTACCTCGGCGTGCGGCCACGCACAAATGCCGCGGCGAGTCGCACGGACGACTCGCCGTCGCGGTCCTGCTGTAACGCGGCACGTAAGCGGGCGGGAGTGGTGCCGGTAACCCGCCGCACTTCGCGGGTGGCGTGCGCCTGATCTGAAAAGCCGCTCGCTATTGCGAGATCCGCCACGGGGCGATCGACAGCATCCAGCATCCGTATCGTAGCCTGCAGCCTGCGGATCCGCGCAAACTCCTTGGCACTCAGTCCGACACTGGCCTTGAACGTGCTCTGGAAGGATCTTTCGCTCATGCCAGAATCCGCAACCAATGCGGCGATCGGCAGCGTGCCGTCAGAGGTTTCCAGTGCGGCGACGGCACTTTCGATACGGTCATCGATCGGGTGCATTCCATCGTGAAGCAGTGCGAATACCGCGGCGACTGCCGATTCGATGTCGGCCTGTGAGGCTGCCGCGTAAAACCGAGCGGCGAAATCGGCATCGAGCGACGCCAATTCGACAATTTGGTCGCTCAGGCCTGGCAGTGACATATTCGCGAACATTGCGGATGCGGCCGGCTGCAAGCGCACGCCCAGGCAATCGGCATTGCTGCGCGCCGCGAGGCGAATAGCGGCGCGTTGTTGGCCCGCAAAGATGCAGTGCTGCTGCTGGCGCCAACCGGCGGTTTCGTCGAATGCATGCACGGGCGCCAGGCGATGCGCAATCATTTCGCAACACCCGTCCGGATATACGGTGTCGACATGCTCCGGCGCCGCAGCCATTTTCAGGTGCCACAGGCAACGCACGTGGTGGCGAAGGGTGTCGGGCGGGGGGAACTCAAGATATTGCACCACGCGGCTCATTTGTATTCTGCAGGTTTGCGCTTTTGTTCAAGTCGCCGACCGGCACATTCTGCCAGACTCTCGCGTGATGGGATTATCCCGGGAGACCAGTATGTCTATACGTTTGGCCACCGCGATTGTTATCGTTCTCATCGGAACCGTCTGCGCCGCTGACACGACCAGCTCACTCGCATGGATGAGCGGACGTTGGTGCGCCGCGCCGGGGGATGAAGACGTCGAGGAATTATGGTTGCCGCCCCGGGGCGACATGCTTCTCGGCATGAGCCGGGCAGTGGCGAGTTCCGGCACCGTCGCGTTCGAGTACCTGCGCATTGTCGAGACTGAGGGCATCCTGCACTACGTTGCACAACCGGGTGGACGGCCGCCGACGTCCTTCCGACAGACCGGCAGCGGTACACAATGGATTCGTTTCGAGAACCCGGATCACGATTTCCCACAGCGCATCGAATATCGGCGCGACGGCGACAAGCTGTACGCGGAAATCGCCGGACCCGGCGAAGACGGCAAGGAAACGGTGATTCCTTTCGACTATCGACGTTGCGAATGGTGAAGTTCAACGAGACCTAGAACCGCCGGCATTGATCCTCTTTGTTGCCGTCGACCCTGTTGCGCGCGCCCACGGGCGGGGGCTCGTTTTCCTGGCACTGCAGGTTGCCGCCAACGATATTGTCGAAAATTCGCGCCAGGCGATTGTTCTGGTTGACCTTGATGTCGCCGATCACCCTGTTGAAGCGCACCAGGAACTCGGCGTCGTTGTCTTCCCAGTCGATCGTGCCACCCACCCGCGTATTGACGACCAGGCTTCCCAGGACGTAGTCGACGCCCTCGAGCTGTATGTTGCCGTTGATTTCACTATCCCGTATGCGCACCCGATGCGTGCCGTCGGTTTGCACGCTGCCTTCGACAAAGCTGTCGTTGCGGATTACCAGTTGCGCCCGGTCCCGAGTTTCCACGTTGCCCTTAACGTAGACGTTGCTGAGCACGCACGACGCACCCCCAGGGACGAGCACGTTGCCGTCGATGGTCCTGTTCGTGAAAGTCGTCCTGCACAGGATTTCGTCCGCTGCCGCCGGTGCCGCGATGCCAACCAGCATTGTTGCCACCGCAATCGAGAATACTTGTCTTCATGGTCGTGCCCTCAAGTTTATTCGTATTTGATCAGGGTCATCGTTGACTGACAGCTTAGAGCGCCG
Organism: uncultured Pseudomonadota bacterium; assembly: GCA_963775455.1. Classification (GTDB taxonomy): domain Bacteria; phylum Pseudomonadota; class Gammaproteobacteria; order Steroidobacterales; family Woeseiaceae; genus UBA1847. Next base: position 469,973 of record CAVZIU010000002.1, read on the forward strand.
GCAGGAACTGGCCAATCCGAAAGGCCGGAATCCGCAGCTTGCGCGGACAACGCTCGACTATTAGTGGGTATTTGTAAGCCGGTTCGGTATTCCAAAAAGGCATTAGCCAGGCGGGCGAAAACCCTCCAAGTGGGAAAATTCCAACTCTGTATATTCATTTGTTTTTGTGACTTTGGTACTTAAGTTTCGCCGCGTCCGCTCACTGCGCCCGCGAAAGGCAAATGCCCAAAATCTCTACTATGCTTAGGTGGCTCGGTACGAGCCACGTCGCCCAACCCAGAAAGTCGCAGGAGTCTACTCATGAACAAGAAATTCTGTGTCCGAATCGTTGCCGGCGTGTTGTGCTTCCCGGCCCTCGCTGCAAGCGGCCTGGCATTCGCCGACAAATTGAAATTCGACGCGAGCCTGTCCGGTGCTCAGGAAGTTGTCATAGTAGGCGACGTGTTCATACCGGGCGGAACGGATACCGATTCCACTGGCAGGATCGAGGCGAGCTTTGACAAGGGATTCACGCAAGTCAGAGTCAACCTAAGGGTCAGCAACCTCACCGGCACGTTCGCCGCGGCTCATTTCCATTGCGGACGGCCGGGGCAAAATGGCCCCGTGGTTTTCGGCCTGGTGGCTCCCGGTCCGCTCCAGTTTGATGGTAATGGCGTCCGTGGCACGTTGACGAACCTCGACTTTACGGGAGCCGATTGTACGGAACTGGTAGGACGGCCAGTCAATACCATCGCTGCTTTGGCGTTTGCCATGCGTAATGGGCTGATCTATGCGAACGTTCACACCGATGTCTTCCCGGCTGGCGAGCATCGGGGACAAATGCTGCGCGACAAGCACCATAAGGGCCATAAGGACCATAACGACGACGATGACGACTGAGTCCCGCCTGCAAATTCGGATTCGCGCGCACTGGATCCCGCAGTTCTGACGTCATCCTTCTATGCTTGCTATGCTTGGAAAGCGCGAGCATTCCGTTGCACATGACCGCCACGAGACAAAGCGCGGCAATTGCGTAGATTTCGAGCGGGACCCAGGTCAGCGCGTCATCCGTATTTAGCGTGTAGCTGACAAATCCATCCAGGCCGACAAAAATGTCGCCGCAATTACAGCGCCGCGACGGACCGCGATGTGTTTGCCCGTGGTGCCACAAATGTTGACTTTCGACCATGATCAATGAGAAAAAGATTATGGAAAATTAAAGTCTGCCGCGTTTAACGCCGGCGAAAACAAACCGGAATCGGCGTCGCCCATGGCAACACGATTCACAAAAACCGCATTTCCGCATCGCCGGCCACCGGCGCGAGAGCCCTTGGCACCAATCGTTGCGTCTCTTTGGATTCTGGGCACGCTGTGTGCTTGTGCACCGGCCGTAACGGCGCAAGAACCTCAACAGCAGGTCCCCGCCGCCGACAGGTACCTGGTCGTCGACTGCCTGTTGCCTGGCCAGGTCCGGCGCATCGGCAATCGCATGTCTTTTTCCGGGCCGCGCCGACCGGTTCGTACGACAGCTTCGGAATGCGCCATCCGTGGCGGCGAATACGTCGCCTACGATCGAGCGGACTTCGCCACGGCCAAGTCACTCTGGGAAGAAAAAGCGGAAGGCGGCGACGCCGAGGCGCAGAACTACCTCGGCGAGATCTACGAGAAGGGTCTTGGCACCGAAGTCGACTACGCTCAGGCCAAGCTATGGTACGAACGCGCCGCCGCGCAGGGCCATGCCGCCTCGCAATTCAATCTCGGCAAGCTGTACGAAACCGGCCTACTGGGCCAGCCGGACCCCGATCAGGCGCTCGCCTGGTACCGGAAGGCGTCCGGACTTCCGGAACTGCGTGTGGTGCCGGAACTGCAACCCGACGATCTCCCCAATGAAACCGGCGCCGAGGCCGACGGCGCGCCGTCGATCGAAATGATCGATCCCGTGGTTCCGGACACGCGCGGCGTCACACCGATGCACGTCGCAGCAGGCGTCACGGAACGCCTGGTAATCGGCCGCGTGCGTTCAGGCTCGGAGCTGCGCTCACTCACCGTCAACGACGAATCCGTCGGTGTCGAGGACAGCGGCATTTTCCAGGCCCGCATCGCGATCGGCGACGAGGGAACACTCGTGAATATTGTTGCGGTGGACGCAGACGGCCGGCGCGGTGCCCGTTCGTTCCGGCTCGATCCGCAGGACGCCGACGAAGCACCCCTGCAATTGGCAACCGAGTTTGGCATCTATCACGCGCTGGTCATTGGCATCGACGACTACGAGTACATGAATCCGCTGCAAACTGCCGTCAACGACGCCGATTCAATCCGCGAGGTATTGACCGAGCGCTTCGCTTTTCGTGTGCGGTACCTGTCGAATCCGACTCGAAACGAGATCCTGGAGACGCTCAATACGCTCCGGAAAGAGCTGACCGAGAACGACAACCTGCTTATCTATTATGCGGGACACGGCACGCTCGAGGAAGTCAACGACCGCGGCTACTGGCTGCCGCGTGACGCGAAGCCCGATGACAACACGAACTGGATACCGAACTACCAGCTGACGGACCTGCTGAACATCATGAGTGCGCGGCACATACTGGTGATTTCCGACTCGTGCTACTCGGGCACGATAACCCGCAGCAGCGCGACAGCCCTGCGATCGGGCCGGACGCGGGACCAACTCGCGGCAGACTACGCGATGATGAACGAGAAGCGCTCGCGCACCGCGCTCACCTCCGGCGGGCTGCAGCCGGTCCTCGACCAGGGCCGGGACGGGCACTCGGTGTTCGCCAGCGCCCTGCTCGACGCGCTGAACGATGTTGAGCAGGTCGTAGATGCGCAGAGCCTGCTGCTGCAGATCCGCAGCCGCGTCGCCCAGTCTGCGTACGACCGGGAGCGCTTCGAACAGGTACCGACCTACGGACCGATCAATTTCGCTCGCCACGAATTTGGCGAGTTCCTTTTCGTACCCCGGCAACAGTTGACTGGCAGGCTGGCGCCGTAGCGACGGCACCACGCCACTGGCGGTCGAGGGAGAACAACGATGAGAACGACGAACCGCCCGAACCCGTCCGTCCGATGCAACGCCTTGCGCCTGGCTGCATTCCTGTGGGCGGGAGCCCTGCCGCAGGCCGGCGCGCAAACGCTGAATGATGCGGTCATCGAGCAGCTCGAGATAGTCAACGGCGTGCCGTGCGCCGTCCTGCTCGACGGCGACAACCCTGACGTACTCGTTCCCGGCACCCCGCTGTTCGAAATCTGCACGCGTATCCAGATCGACCAGGGACAACCGGCCGGCAGCGGTGGCGGGTTTGCGGCGACACCGCCGTCACAGCCGTCGAGCGTCGAGTCGCGACTGGATGAGAAAGAGCCGGGCGAGATCCGACGCGGATTCTTCATGTCCGCCGGCTACGATTCGATCGACAAGCAGGTCTCGCCGTTTGAGGACGGCTACGACTCCGACGTCGTCCGCCTCGCCGGCGGCTTCGACATGTTGTTCGGCAACAACTGGGTGCTCGGGGTCGTCGCCGACGGCTCGCAACAGAGCGGCGATTTCTTCGACGGCGGCGATTTCGAGACCAGCACCTATGGCATTACGGGTTTCGGGTCGTACCTGATCGGCGACGCGAGTTCATTCGACTTCTACGCGGGCTATGCCGGCCAAACTCACGATCGCGCCCGGCGTGCGACATTTACGGACGAGAACGCCGAGTTCCCCGACGGGACTACACCATTCACCGCCGTAGGTGCGCCAGTTGCCGACTTCGATTCCGGCCAGCTCCTGTTCGGGCTCAACTTAAGTCACGACTGGTCCCTGGATAACGTCACGCTTGGCCCGCGCATCGCCTACGATTTCGTCGAGACCGATTACGACAGCTACACCGAGACCGATCCGGCCGATTCGGGCCTCGCGCTGACTTTTCATGACGATTCCGAGGATTCCAGCATTTTCTCCGCCGGGCTCGCCGGCTCGGTCGCGATCAGTACCAACTTCGGCGTCGTACTGGTCGAGCAGAACCTGTTCTACCGCTACGAAGCGGGCATGGACCAGCGCGACGTCGAGGTGAGCTTCGCCGGCGACCCGCGCGCCGAACGCTTCACCTACCAGACCGATGAACCCGACGACGACTTCCTTCAGTACAGCTTCATCGCGCGTTTTCTGCTGGCCAACAACTGGGAATGGATGTTCGAATACACGGGCATTTCGTCGCATCGCTACCTCAGCCGGGACGCAGTCGTGCTGGGCTTCAGGAAAGGTTTCTGACGGCGGCCGCCGCCCTACGGTGTCAGCGGCGTCTGGACTTCGGTTTCGAGAGACAGATTCTCGAGCTTCCCGATTTCCTCGTGGTAGTTGTCGTCCGCCTTGCGGCAGCCGAGATGTCTCAGCGAGCCTTCCGACCCGAGCCGGGCTGCCGTGGCCAGGTCCGGCTGGTCCGGGCCGAGGTCGGGTTCGCCGGCATCGCAGGCTAGCGAACGGTAACCCGCCTCGACATAGGGCCCGACGAACGGATGCACTTCGAGGATCGCGTGCTGACCTTCCGACAGCCGCGGCTCGACGATACGCACCAGCAGGCCCGCCTGCGGCACCTGCTGGACCGCGGACGGGGCCTGGACTTCGTGGAAGCAGCGGCCGGACGCGGCACACACTTTTTGGTTGGCGTAGCGATGCGTGTGACCCGTGAAGTAGCCGAGGAAGCGATCGCTGGTTGCGAACGCGTCGATCAGCTCTTGCGCGATCTCCGAGTAGCGGGCATTGCGGGTGCCGATGCCCTCGCGGCTGGAAAAAAGCGAGGAGAGCGGATGATGTCCGAAGGCGATGACGTAATCGCGTTTCTCCCGGGCCTGCTCGAGTTCGCACCGCACCCACGCAAGCTGGTCGTCCATGACGCCGCCCGAGCTGAATGTAATGTCCTGTGCCGTATCGAGGAACAGCAGTCGCAGCCGGATGTCCTTGCCGAGCGTGCGTTCGTGCCACGACGCCGGGATACGTGGCGGGCTGGTATCGATGGTCCACGAATAGAAGCCCGAGCGTTCTTCACGCGCTTGCAGCGTTTCCCTGTGTTTTGACCACGCGTTGCAGGCCGGCGTGTCGCCTCGCGCGGACTGGATCTCGAACGCATCGAAAGGGTTGCCGACGAACGGCTCGTCGTCGACGCCACGTTGGCCGGCCTCGCACCCGGGGCTCTTCGGCAGGTAGGCCGGCAGCGGAATCCTGATCCCCGGCGGCAGCGTCGTGCTCTCGCCCGTGCTGTGAAAGCCCATGAATTCACCGGGCTCCCGAATGATATTCATCGCCAGAGACGGCCGGTCGGTCTCTATCGTGGTCACCGTCTCCTTCATGGCCGGCCGGGTGCCGAAGGTCATGACGTCGTGATTGCCGATCAGCGGGAACCACGGCAACTGCAGTTTCGCCGAAACGTGCAGGAACTCCCACAGCTCCTGGTACACGTCGGCATGTAACGCATCACCGGTGTGCACCACGAACATCGGGTTATTTGGCGTTGCGCCGTTGCTCGTCTCGCAGAGCGACGCGTTCCAGCGGTTGATTGCGCCGACGAGTGCGAGATAAACGGCGGTATCGTGCTTGGCCTGGCCAGGATCGAGGCGCGCCGAATCGACGAACCGGTCGAACAGGTCGGCGACATCGGTACTGACGATCACGACACGCTCGTCGTAAAGTTGGACGTCCGACAGGTGAATAAATGAAAACACGACCCGGCCGTCGGCAGGCGGCATCGCCTGGTCGCAAACGGGCCCGCCGTCCTCGTTGCCGACGTCGCAGAATTGGATTGGCGGTACCTCGGCATCCGCATACGCAGCGAGCCAGGCACTGACGTCCTTGTTCTTGAGTGCAACGGTCTCGTCCGGCGCATCCGAGTCGAGGTCGTGTATCCGGATATGCGTGCAAGCCGCGATTGTCGGCAGGGTCACGAGCAGCATAATGCGGAGCGCGGCATTCATGTCGTTCGCAACTCCGCCCACAGTGGCCGATGGTCACTCAGGTAATAACGCACGTATTGCCGGAACCCGGCCACCGTGCTGCCGGCTCTTTCCCACAATCCGCGGAAAACGGCGCCGTCGAAATCGAACACGCCGTATCGCCCGGTGTAAGGGCCGGACGCCGTGTGGGGAAAGAACATTACCTGGTCATACTCGGCATCGGTGGAAATGGACGACGCGACGCGGGTCGAATGCGGCGGCGGCATGAGGCCGCGTCCCCTGAGCGCGTCGTAGATGAGATCGCCGGGCTCGACTTTCGGCAGGTTAAAGTCGCCAAGGGCGACGATATCGGCGCAGTAAAGATCCGGATCGTTCCGGCGCAGGTCGGCCCATCTCGCCGTGGCGTATGCCTCGAGCGCGCGCCGCTCCTTGTCGGCCCTCGCCGCCGAGCCGTAGAAGAGATGCACGTTGACGAGTATGAACGACAGCGAGCCGCTCCGGAACGCGGCGAGGTAAGGGTTCCGGTCGAAGCCGAGAAAACTGCGCGTAATGCCCGGCAAACGGATGTAGGGAATTTCCTTCGGTTGTACCGCGATCTCACCGACTTTTTCCAGTTGCCGGATCTTGCCGGTGTCGTAGATGAACGCCATTCGCTCATCGTTGCCGCCGGTATCGGAGACCAGGAACGACCAGCCGGCGGGCAAGTGCGCGACGATACCCTGCAGGCCGACGAGCTGGTCCTTGGTTTCCTGGATCGCCACGATATCGAACCAGCTGATGATCTCGGCAATCAGCCGATAGTCTTTCTCGCGTCGCTGCTGTTGACCGAGGTTCGCGATATTCCATGTGGCGATGAGGACATTGCTGTTTGTGCGCGCCGGGATCGAGCGGCCCGGCTTAATGTCCCTGTGCTCCCGCAGTCGGCGGATCTCCACGTCGGTGTGGTAGCGGAAGGTGAAGTTCGGCTTCGGGAAAGACGGCACCGATCTCTCCGACAGGGCCCGTGCCGGCCCTGCGACAGGCTGCATGACACTCGGGTATTACTTAGGCGATTTCGCGCTGTAACGCAACCTGCGTGGGCGGAATTAGCATGCCTGCCGGAATGGGCGTAAAATCCGCCGGCGACAACGAGGCCTTCGCGAAGAAAAGGCCGGGAGACCGTAATCCTGATGGCAGTCCGGCGAGCCCATTTGCAGGAACGTGTCGTGCCTTTCACGGCAGCCGATGGACTGGAATGTAATCTCATCAATGTCCGCGGTGAGACGCCTCCCACTCTGGGCCCCGTCCTGCTCGTCCACGGCGCCGGCGTTCGCGCCAATATTTTTCGCGCTCCGGTCGAGACGACGTTCGTCGACTACCTCGTCGCGCACGGTTACGACGTCTGGCTGGAGAACTGGCGTGCGAGCATCGACCTCGAGCCGAACGAGTGGACGCTCGACCAGGCGGCGCTCTATGACCATCCCAGCGCCGTGGCGAAAGTCGTCGCAGAGACCGGTGCCGATACCGTCAAAGCCGTCATCCACTGCCAGGGCTCGACGAGCTTCGCGATCGCCGCGCTGGCCGGGCTCCTCCCGCAGGTGGATACCATCGTCAGCAACGCGGTCTCCCTGCACCCGGTCGTCCCGCGCTGGTCCTGGTTCAAGCTGACCTTCGTCGTTCCGCTCGTGGGCCTGATGACTCGCTACCTGAATCCGCAATGGAACGCGGATTCGAAGGGATTCATCGCGCGCTTCCTGTACCGCCTGAGCCGGATATTTCACAGGGAGTGCGACAATTCGGTCTGCCACCAGGTCAGCTTCTACTACGGTGCGGGGTTCCCGGCGCTCTGGAGCCACGAGAATCTCAATGACCAGACGCACGAGTGGCTGCGCGAGGAATTTGCCGACGTGCCGATGACGTTCTACAAGCAGATAACGCGTTGCGTGCACCACGGCAGCCTGATCCCGTTCGATCACCCCGACGAGCTGCCCCGCGATCCCGCGAGCGTGCCCCCCGGCACGCGGGCGCGCTTCGCGTTATTCGCGGGCGAGAACAATCTCTGTTTCCTGCCGGAAAGCCAGTCGCGCACGTACAAGTACCTGGCCAGCCATCGCGATATCGATTCGCTGCACATCGTGCCGGGCTACGGGCATCTCGACATGTTCATGGGCCAGAACGCGGCGCGGGACGTATTCCCGCTGATGGTCTCGGAGCTGCAAAAACAACACTGAAGGGAGATTCTCGTGGGCATCCCGAAACGCCTGTTGCGCCAAGCCGGCCGTCACGCCCTCGTCGACGGGATCCCGTTTCTCCTGCCGGTGCACTCCGAGCAGTCTCCGGCCCTGATGGCGGGCTTCACGATCGACTACGACAGCGCCGCGGCGCTGATGCCGGGCAATGAACTGCACCCGTTCCGGCTGTGGGGCAACAAATCTGTCTTGATGATCACCGTGATCGACTATCGCGTCACGGACATCGGCAAGTACGTCGAGTTCAGCATCGCCATCGCCTGCACGCACGGCAGAAAGCCGGCACCGCCGATACTCAATGCACTGCTGTTCGCGCACTACGACGTCGGGCAGTTCGTGTTCGATCTGCCCGTGAGCAGCGAAATATCGGTCAAGGGCGGCAAGGGCATCTGGGGAATGCCGAAGCACCAGGCGAACCTGGATTTCGTCATTACGGACGACTACGTCAGCAGCCAGTACGACCTGGATGGCCGGCTCGCCATGCGCATCACGATCGATCGTCCGAAACGCACGCCCATCCGGCCGCCGATGCACATCGGTGCGGCGAACTACTGCCAGTTCCGCGGCATGCTGATGAAGTCCTACATCTACTTCCGCGGCAAGGTGGGGTTCACTTTCCTGAAGAAGGGCGCCGCGGAATTGATCATCGGGGACCATCCGCGCCTAGCGCCGCTGAAATCGCTGAACGCAAGGCCCGACCCGATATTCACGGCCTGGCTGCCGGATTCGAGCGGCGTGCTCGACGATTACTTCGAGTCGTGGTTTCTGAGTTCCGAGGATCCGGTCGACCCGCGGCCGGAAGGCTTCGAAAGCGTCATCGATCTCGGCCTGGGCGAGGAATGGCTCGCTCCGCCGGAACGGGGAGCGGTGAACAGCCGGAAAAACTGAGCAGGAGCGAGAGATGAACACGAGAACTTTGCTGACAGGGTTGAACCACATGCTGCTGATGTTCGGCGCGACGGTGTACATGGGTGTCCTGTGGTCACTGCGTTTCTTCTGGTATCCGAGCTGGGAGACAATGAATACCGGCAACGTGCAGGATCACTTCATCGTGCCGACGAGCGCAGCCACGAAGTTCTTCACGATCGTCGTGCCGATCATGTTCCTGACCAACGCAATCATGATCTGGCTGGAATGGAACACGAAGTTCCGCTGGCACGCTGTCGTCTCCTTTCTCTGCATTTCGACTGCGACGGTCGTCGGCTGGTACCTCATCATCCCAGTAAACAAGACCATCGCCGCAGGCGTCGACGATTCACGTCTCACCGGCTTGTTGCAGGACTGGATGTCGTTGAACGACATTCGCTGGGTCATCATTACGATCATGTGGATTACGTTGATGATCTATTTCCTGATGAAGCCGAGCCTGTCCGAACAGCGCTGAGGCGAGCCCGAAGCGGAGACGAATAAAAATGCAAACCAAGCTCGTGCTCCTCCTGAAAGCGATCGCCGTGATCACCGTCGTGAGCGGACTGGTGCAGATGGTGCGGCCGCAGTGGATACTCGCCATCGTGGGCGGCGAGACCGCGCCGACGGCGAACCATTTCTTCGGCATCGTCGGCATGTTCATGGTTTTGTTCGGCGGGCTGCTCTGGCAGGCGCTCACCGCGCCGCGTCCGCAGGCGGTCCCGGTGTTCTGGTGCGGGTTGCAGAAGCTCGGCGCAACAGCCGCCGTCGGGCTCGCGGTCAGCCGCGATCTCCTGTCCTTGCTTGCCCTCGGCGTAGCGAGCTTCGATCTCTTGTCCGCGATCCTGATCTTCGTCTACTGGCGGAGCATACGCAGCGAACCCGGCGGGGGTTGAACATGCCCGGTGGAGAACCGACTCGAGTGCACCTGTCGCCGCCACCGGGCGGCGGCGACAAGCGGCGGTCCCTGGTACTGGCAGGAGGCGGCATCCGTGTCGCGTACCAGGCCGGCGTGCTGCTGGCGCTCGAGCAGGCCGGGCTAACCTTCAGTCACGGCGACGGGACATCGGGTGGCACGATCAATCTCGCGATGCTGTTTTCGGGCCTGTCGCCGCTGGCAATGTGCGAGCGCTGGCGCTCGTTGAAGGTCCGGGATTTCGTCTCCTTCGTACCGTTCCACAAGTACCTGAATGCGGCGGACATGATGGCGATGGGTGACGCCGACGGTATTATTGAAAAAGTCTTTCCCCATCTCGGCATCGACGTCGCGACGATCAATGCGGCGACCGGAATGGAGGGCACGTTCAATGTCTGTAACTTCGATCGCAAGACCAACGAAGCTATCAGCCACCGGGACGTCGACCTGGACCTGTTGGTCGCCGGCATTTCATTGCCGATTTTCATGCCGGCGGTCGTGAGAAACGGCACGACTTACACGGATTCGGTGTGGATCAAGGACGCCAATTGCATCGAAGCCGTGCGCCGCGGTGCCGAGGAGATCTGGCTCGTTTGGTGCATCGGCAACACTGCAAGGTACAAGGCAGGCCCGTTCGAACAGTATGTGCACATGATCGAGATGAGCGCCGCGGGCGGTCTGTCGGAGGAGTTCGATCGCATCGACGAACTCAACCGGCGCATTTCGGCAGGGGACAGCCCGTACGGCCAGCAGAACCCCGTCGTCCTGCACGTCGTCAAGCCCGAGCATCCGCTGCCGCTCGATCCCGACCTGTACCTCGGGCGTATCGATTCGAGCACGCTCATCGCGATGGGGTATGCAGACACGAAAGCATATTTGCGCCGCAAGTCGGAGAAGGGCGTCGGGTTCCTTCCGGAGGTGACACAAATGAAAAGCTCGGCCCCTGGTATCAGTTTCCGCGAGACAATGGACGGCTGGTTTGCACTGGGAGAGACCGATCCCGAGGCGGGCGCCGCGAAGGGCAAGGCAGCAGGCACGGAGCTCGCGATGCATGCGAGCATCAACATTCGGGACCTCGCCGCTTTCGTTGCGAATCCCGCGCACGGGGGCGAGATCATCGGCATCGTCGATTTCCCGCCGCTCGGCGAGGAAATGCTTGCGACCAACGGCGTTTTCAACCTGTTCTCGCCGTCCGGCGCGCCGGACACCAAGTACATGGTGTACGAACTCGGCTTCGAGCACGACGGCGAGTCGTACTATCTCGCGGGCCGGAAGGTCGTGCGCGACGACCCGGGCTTCGACCTGCTTGCGGATACGACGACGCTGTTCACGGTACTGCATCGGGGGGGCGACAAGGCCGGCGAAATCATCGGTGCGGGCGTGCTGAAACTCGGTATCGAGCAACTCGCCAAGCTCGTCTCCACGATGAAAGCGACGGATACCTCGAGCACCGGCGAAGCGGCGAAGACCGTGCTCAAGTTCGGCAAATTCTTCCTGGGCGAGCTTTGGGACACCTACGGGCGCCTGGCCGGCGGCGATGACTGACCGCGGGCCGATGGGCAGCACGGCATTTACAAAGCTGTCACACGAATGGGCGGACGCCACGACGCCGCGAAGTGCAGCGGCGGCACCGTACACGATAAGTGCTCCCGCAACGCTCGAGGCCCTGGATTTCGAGCCGCAACCGATGGTGGCCTGGTACAGCCCGAAGGAGCTGTTCATCGCGGCCTTCCGGGCAGTCGTCTCGGCGATCTTCGGTACGTATGCCGACAAGCGCGAGATCGTCTCGTTGCTGGCCGAACCGGTCTGGCACGACTACTCGCCGCACGTCGACCGGCACGGGGAACTCTGGATCGACTTCGTTGCCGACCTCGGTGACGGCTGGGCACCGACCTACAGCATCGCGCGCCTGATCGCAGAACGGGAACTCGCTTTCGACGGCCAGGGCCGGGGCACGGTCGATACGGCCGGCGCGGCCTGCGTGACACGGCGCGGGCAGGTATTGATCATGGGTGGCGACCAGGTATATCCGACCGCGAGCCTCGACGAGTATGCCAACCGGCTGGTCGGGCCATATCGTTCCGCATTGCCCTCTGTGCCCTATGAAGACCAGGCGCCACATCTCTTTGCCGTGCCCGGCAATCACGATTGGTACGATGGGCTCGGCAGCTTCTTCCAGGTCTTCTGTCGACAGCGCTGGATCGGTGCCTGGAAGACGCAGCAAAGGCGCAGCTATTTCGCGTTCAGGATCGAGGATCGCCTGTGGGTCTGGGGTATCGACATCCAGCTGTGCGCGAACATCGACCAGCCGCAGCTCGACTATTTCGCGGGCATTGCAGCCATCATGCCGAAGGGGTCGAGAATCGTACTCTGCATGGCCCAACCGAGCTGGGCTTACGTCGAAATGAATACCTGGCAGGAACGCAGCGCGGCGCGACGCGAGAAAGACAAGGAGCAGGTTTACAACAATCTCGGACACTTCGAAAAGACGATCGTCAGCAAGTACGGCCACGACATCGTCATCGCGCTGGCGGGAGACGCGCACAATTACACGCGCTACCAGGACGTCGGTTCGGATCGGCAGCGAATTGTCGCGGGCGGCGGCGGTGCATCCCTGTTTCCCACGCACGACATGCCGGCGACGCTGCAACTGCCGGACAAGTTCGGTGGCGGGCAATATCGCCGCGAGAAGGTATTCCCCGGCGATCGCGAGTCGCGCAAGCTCGCTGTCAGGACCCTCGGCTTCCCCTTGTTCCGGCAGAATTGGGGCCTGTCGCTGCTCATGGGCTCGATTTACCTGCTGATAGCCTGGGTGGTACAGAGCGTCAGCAAGATCCGGACGGCGCAGGTCCCGGACGCGACGCTGCTCGACGAACTCAAGGAAGGCCCGGACCTGGTGGCGTTCTTCGCGATCCTGGCGCACAGTCCGGGCAGCTGTGCGTTCCTGCTCGTGCTCCTGTTCGGTTTCATCGCCTTCTCGGCGTTCGAAAGTCTCCCGAAGAAGATCATCCACGGCACAGCCCATACACTGGCGCACATCGCCTTGTTCTTCGGATTGCTGACGGCGTTCGCATGGCTGAACCTCGGTGTCCTCGAGCTCGACGTCGACACCATTCTGCAGGTCGTCCTGTTCGGTTTCGAGATGCTGCTTTTCGGCAGCCTGCTGGGCGGATTCGTCTTCGGTCTTTACCTGTGGCTTTCGAATCGTATCCTGCACCTGCACGACGACGAGATACTGCTGGGACAGAGTGAGCCGGACTACAAGCACTTCCTGCGCCTGTGCATTCGAAAGGACGGACGGATCACGATCTATCCGGTTGGCGTGGCGAAGGTTCCGGGAGATCGCGGCTGGTCACCCGATTCGGTCCAGCGCAGCGTCGCAGGGTGGGTGTTCCAGCCGGGCGCATCCGGCAGCCGGGCCTGGTTCGAGCCGGCGGATGCGCCGATGCAGAAGCACGCCCAGTTGATTGAAACACCGGTCACGGTCTCGTTCCGGGCGGGGCAGGGCGCGGAGTAAGCGGCGATGGCGACATTCGATACGGTGGTGGTTGGCAGCGGTTTCGGCGGAGCGGTCATGGCCTGCCGGCTGGCGCAGAAAGGCGCGAAGGTGCTGGTGCTGGAGCGCGGGCGACGCTGGGACGTCAGCGATTATCCGCGCGAGCCCGGCGATGCGTGGTTCTACGACATAGACGAGCCGCATCGCCAGAACGGCTGGATCGACCTGCGTGTCTTTCCGGACATGGCGATCGCGCAGGGCGCCGCCGTCGGCGGCGGCTCTCTTATCTACGCGAACATCTCAGTCGAGGCGCCGCGACAGGTTTTCGACAAGGGTTGGCCCCCGGAGATCACCTTCGATGAGCTCGCGCCGCACTACGAGACTTTCGGCAGGATGCTCGACGTGCAGGAGCTGCCGGATGGGCAGCTCACCGAGCGCTTCAAGCTCATGCGCGACGGCGCCAACGCGCTCGGGCACGGCGGCCGTTTTCGCAAGCTGCCGATCGCGGTGAGCTTCGACAAGGACTGGAGCTACGACCTCGAGAATCCTTTCTCGCACGCGCATTCGAAGCAGTTCACGAATGCCCACGGCGTTCAGCAAGGGACCTGCGTGCATCTCGGCAACTGCGATATCGGCTGCGAAGTGCGCGCGAGGAACACGCTAGAGATGAATTACATTCCGGACGCCGAGAAAGCCGGCGCCGAATTCCGCGCACTGCATCTTGTTCGAGTAATACGCGCAGAGGGCAAAGGGTACCGGATCGACTACGATCGGATCAAAAATGGCCGGCTGATTGGGGAGCGCGTGACCGCGGAGCGTGTCGTCCTGTCCGCGGGTTCACTGAACTCGACCGAGCTGTTACTGCGCTGTCGTGACCAGTACAGCGCCTTGCCCGGCATAAGTCGGTTCCTCGGCAGGAACTGGAGTTCGAACGGCGACTTCCTGACACCGGCGTTCTACGACAAGCGGCGTATCTCGCCGACGCAGGGCCCGACGATCACCTCGGCGATCGACTTTCTTGACGGCAGCCAGGGCGGGCAGCAGTTCTGGATCGAGGATGGCGGCTTGCCGGACCTGGCCGGCAACTTCAGGGAGGAGCGTCTTTTCCGGAAGAAACTGAAGAAATACCAGCCGGCGCTGGACCGGATGCTCAAGGAGACCCAAGGTCGCGATCCGTTGAACAACATGATGCCCTGGTTCTCGCAAGGCATCGACGCAGCGGACGGGCGCCTGTACCTCGGCAGGAAATGGTACTGGCCGTGGTCCCGCATGCTGAAGCTCGACTGGGACATCGATAAATCCGAAGCGGTGATAGATGCCGTCGTCGACATGCACAAGAAACTGTCGCACGCGACCGGCGGCGATCCATATGTGCCGCCGACCTGGACGTGGCTCAAGAACCTGGTCACTCCGCACCCGCTGGGCGGCTGCAACATGGGCACGAACCGCGAAAACGGCGTCGTCGACCACAAAGGCGCCGTATTCGGCTATGAAAACCTGTTCGTCATGGACTCGTCCGTGATCCCGGAGGCCGTCGGCAGGAACCCGACACGAACCATCGGGGCACTCGCGGAGCGCGCAGCGGGGCTCATATCGTGACCAGGCGTTCTGATTGCGATTCCCGGGAACTGGTATAGCCCGGTTCAACCACAAAGGGTCAGCGACCGCTTACTCGCCGACACCGGCCGCTCGAACGGCAGTTGCGATGTATCATGAGCTTCTGCTTATGACCCAACGCAGACACCCACCGACACCTAAACAAGAGGAAATCATCATGACCGAGACTAAGATTACTAATGCGGTCCTTGTCCACGGCGGTTTTGTGGACGGCTCAGGTTGGGAGGACGTCTACAAGCTTTTGAGAAAGGACGGCTACGACGTGAGCATCGTCCAAAACTCGACAGTATCGCTGGCCGACGACGTCGCTGCGACTAAGCGCGCGGTTGCCGCGCAAGCTGGGCCAGTAATTCTCGTTGGGCATTCCTATGGCGGAGTGGTGATCACTGAAGCTGGAAACGATCCCAATGTTGCAGGGCTCGTCTATATCGCTGCGTTTGCTCCGGACACGGGCGAATCTGTTGCCTCGCTTATCAAAGATCCAGTGCCTGGCGCGCCCGTGCCACCGATATTGCCGCCGCAGGACGGCTACCTGGCTCTCGACAAGACAAAGTTTGCCGCTAGCTTTGCCGCCGATGTCGACAAGGAGAAGGCCGACTTCATGGCGAACTCGCAAGTGCCTTGGGGCGCGGAGGCGCTCAATGGCGCCATCGGCAAACCCGCATGGAAATCCAAGCCGAGTTGGTACTTGATCGCCACCGAAGACAAAATGATCCCTCCTGCGGCTCAGCACTTCATGTCCGAGCGCGCGGGCTCGACGGTTGTCGAGGTCAACGGCAGTCATGCGGTTTACGTGTCGAAGCCCGAAGCAGTGGCCACCCTGATCAAAAAGGCCGCCAAAGGCGTAGAGCTGGCGGCGACCTGAGTCTCTCGAAATGCCGCCGGCAAATGCTGCGAGAGGATGCCGGCGTCGTCAAAAGCTCATTTCAATTGGATTCTGATTGGCGGCTTCTGCCGAAACGAGCCGCCCAAGTGCTAGAATCGCGACCGACACGTGAAGACCCGAAGCAGCCCCTCGCTTGATGAACCATTGCGGACCTAAGCTACATGGATGGTGGGTTGCAACGATCTGTGCAAGTTCTAGCGATCACTTGAAACAGGTGTACAAAACAACGTCCTTGCGCACGCTGACATACGGGCGCAGTATTCAAAATGTGCTGTTGACGACCGCCGCTTTCAGACCAGGGTGCGTTTTCGCTGTCTCGCTGTCCTAGCTAACCTTTCATTGACTATTGCGCGTCCGCTGAGACGCCTACCGTCCGCTGAGACGACTAATTGGAAGCCCGATTGCCGACGGACCGTTCGGCGTGTCACCTGTCACTCTGTGAAGAGGAAACTGTGATGAATTCAGCGTTTCCGCACGTGCACATTCCGGAGGGTCCGGGTTCTGTTTCCGCAGCACCGAACCTTCCGGCCGAGTTCACCGACACGTTCACCAGTCGCTATATTGATACCGGTGAGTTGCGCCTTCACGCGGTAATCGGAGGCAAAGGGCCGCCATTGCTGTTGGTACATGGATGGCCCGAAAACTGGTACGCGTGGCGGTTGCTGATGCCGGCGCTGGCAAGCTCCTTTGAGGTCATCGCGGTCGATCAGCGCGGCATTGGATTATCTGAGAAACCGCAAGATGGCTACGACACGGGCACACTCGCCCGTGACATGGTCGCGCTGATGGACGCACTCGGTCACAAGCGATTCGCCGTGGTCGGCCACGACACGGGATTCGCAATCAGCTATGCACTCGCGGCAGATCATCCAGATAGGGTCGAGCGCGTAGTTCTCGCCGAAATTCCAGGCCCTCCGCTCGCATCTGCGTCACCGCCCTTGTTTGTCCCCGCACCCCTAAATAACCGACTCTGGCACATCCCCTTCAGCCGAGTCGAGAACGTCCCCGAACAACTCGTGCAGGGACGAGAGAGAATCTTCTTCGGTTACGAGTTTGCTATTCAGGGCGGGACGCTGCCCGACGAGGTGGTCGAATATTACGTCAGTCTTGTCTCCCGACAGGATGCGCTGCGCGGTTGCCTCGGCTTCTATCGGGCGCTGGACGCGACGTTGGCACAGAATGAAGCTCGCAGGACCCGTAAGCTGACAATGCCTGTTCTCGCAATCGGCGGAGAGGCAAGCTACGGTGAGCACGTCAAAGATGCGATGAACCACCTTGCGGATGACGTGCAGAGTGTGATCATTTCTGGTGCCGGCCACTGGGTTGCCGAAGAGGAACCGGATCAAATGCTAACTGCGTTGACCACATTCCTGGCTCCGTATCGCGACCTGACGCCTGCCGTGGCAGCGTAAATCAGGTTCGCAAGCGACGACTATCAGCTAAGTAAACGTGTTTCAACGATGTACGGGAGCGCTCCATCTGCGGAGGATCGACCCCGTCGAGCGATGAAATGGCGTTTTCGCGAAGGTCCGGGCATGCGAAAGCTGGCAAGTTTTGGTTATCAGCCAGAATGAGAAGCTAGCAGCCGCAATTCCCGGTAATCCCTCCCCAAGCGAATGACTGCCGAATGCAGCAGACATTCAGAACGAGTCTTGCGGATTGGTCGGGCGTCACGACTGCAATGCATCGCAAAGTTGCTGGTCGGCTGCTGTTTTTCTGACGATTGCTGCCGGCCCAATTCGGATATATCTGAGGATCTTCGGATGCCAGACGAGAAAACAATTACGGAGGGTGGCTGCCTTTGCGGTGCGGTGCGCTACCAGGTAAAAGGTCCGTTGCGCGACGTAGTCAACTGCCACTGCAGCATGTGCCAACGCTTGCACGGAAATTTCGGCCCACATTCGAAAGCGCGCAAGGTAAACATCACTATTACCAGAAGCGACGGGCTTGCCTGGTACAAGACATCCGCCGTAGCGCGGCGTGGTTTTTGCCGTGTTTGCGGTTCAGGATTGTTCTGGGAACCTTTTGAGTTGGATGCGACCGGCATTATCGCTGGTACGCTCGACGGTCCTACAGGATTAAGGACTATCGGACACATCTATGTCGGAGAAAAGCCGGACTTCTACGAGATAATCGACGACTTGCCTCGATTCGAAGGCTCGTCTAATGGGCAGCTCGTGGATGATTACTATTAGTGAACGTGTGCTTGACGATGTTCCCCAATAAGGTCCCGGCCGAAGTCCCCCGCGTAATCCCTCCAGACCGTATGGCTATGATTGGCGTTATTTTGAGTATTGTCGTATTCGATCAAGAATGATGGTGCCTGAACACGGTAATAATGTGCCTCGCCGGCCTTGACGGACCCAATCCACGCAAAGTAAATATCGCTGCCCGCTGCCTCCACTTGGGACCGACGTTCGAGTGCCGCATCATCTGCAACATTTTCAATGTAGGCATCAATCAGTTGGTGCAAGAGCTCAACCTGATTAGACGCCATTTCAGTTGCCTTGATGCCTTGCGGGCTGTCCGGCGATACACGCGGACTGGCCCCGGAAAAAATGTCACTCGGCACTTCCGATCCAATCACAGCTTTGCTCATTTGCTCCTTGCTCAAAGTTGCCATCAACTGCCTTGCACGATCTTCTTCGCTACTTAGGACGCGCAGATCTTTCGCAGGTCCGCTGGGTACTTTGTGTGGGTTTGCACCGAGAAAAGCCGGCGAGGACGCGACCAAATTGCCGTCAACCACTGTGAAATTCAGGGAAATATGATGACCCTCGAAGCTCCAGCCCCAATTCTCATCCAATTGTGGGTTTCCAAATATTGCAACGAAATATCTTGTCGGGTCGCGATTTTCATAGGCTCCGGTGTCGCCCTGCTCGACTTCCAGACTACGCAATATCGATTCAAGGTGCATGATGCCGGCGGTCTTCGAATAGCCCGCCTGGCTCAGCGATTCATTGAGCAGTATGTGTACGAGATAGCTTTGCTCAGCTGACATTGCTTTCAAGGGAAGGCCTTTTCTATCCGCCTTGGGAACGAAGTGCCAGTCAATACGTTCGTCGCCAGCGAAAGGGAAAGTGGCTTGCCGTGCCTGTTCTTCAGACAGTGAGCTCAGGAAATTTTCGGCTGCTACTGATAAATCATGTTCTGCCGCGCCGATTGGCGCTCCGAGTAAGCAAAGTGCAACTATTTGTGTTATCGGGTTTGCTGCGTTTCTCACGTCTTTCACCATGATCTGACTGTTCGTACGACAAATGGTAGCAGGTGGCAACAACATTGCCTTGTGATAACTTGGTCGCCCGCGAGTCCGCGGACGGCGCGCCAGTATGCTGCGTGAATCATCAAGGCTTCGGTTCGACTACAGTAATCGTCACGGCGGACGTGCTCACCGAGCCCACGGCGAACGACGGCGCAAGACCGCGCGTACCGGACAGGCTGTCGTCGAACAGAATATCGAGCGGCCCCCGCGCCCCGCCGCGGGTGCGCGTGCCGCGGGTAATGGGCCCGAAATCGACCGGCTGCGTCGTCGCAAAGATCTTGAGCATGTCGGTGCCAAACGGCGGGCACGCCCGGTACACGAGAAGTTCGTCCCGATTTTGCGGATCGGGAATCCGGTAGGTGGAGCCCTCCTTGATCAGGGTGTCGGCGTTCGACGTGCCAGGCAGGGGCCAGAGCAAGGCCATGCTCCCGTCCGGCATCAGGTCCAGCACCGACGCATAAACTGGCACCGAGCCGACATTCTTCAGCCGGACACCGAACCCGGTTCCCATGCGCATGCGGATGTTGTTGGCGTCGTCGAACAAATCCTGCGGGTCGCCTTCGCTGACGCAGGAACATTCCTCGCCGCCGCAGACGCGCGAGGTCGATGAACACCTGAGCTCGCAAGGGATCAGCTCCAGCTCGACCTCCATGCCTTCTGCCCTGGCGTCCAGCGCAGCGCAGATAGGAGTTCCGGGCGAAGGTCCTGATCCGCTCGACCAGCGTCTCGCCGAGAAGTTCGTCGCCCGGCGGGATCGGTTGCGGCAGCAGTTGCTGGCCTGCTTCCCAGGTCTCGAGCATGACACCGCGCTGCGACGGTGGTCCGGCGGACAGCTCGTGGACAAGTACGATCCGGGCGGCATCGTCGGTAACCAAACCATCCGGCCGCGCATCGAGCACCTCGATGAAGGAGCGCTGGCGCCGCGCCTCCTTCTGTAGCGCCACCATGACAGCGTCCTTCCAGGTCGCGTTCGGTGCTGCATCGACGTAGACGCTGACGCGCAGCGAGCCGAAGACCTGCTCCGTAAGGAAAGCCCAACCCGCATCTGCATCGCGATCGGCGACTTCGGACAACTCGACCTCGGACACGAACGGTGTCGAGTGCGACACGGTGCCTTTCGCAATGAGCGTGTCGGTGCCTGGCTTGCGTGTCCCTGTCCTGTGGATCTCGATGACCGACCCGGGCAGCAGGCCGACGAGTCCGCCGCCGTCGAGCTCGGCCCACCTTTCGCCGAGGTCCATGGACGTGATGGCGAAGTACGGGCTCTGATCGACGGCCTGTCCTGCGAACAGCAGTCGATCGAGGCCACCTTGGGATTCCGCCTGCGGGCTGTTCGGGATGTGACGGGCAGCGGTGTGGGCTTTGACGGCCTCGTACAGGTCCCGGTACGAGGTCTGTGCCCCGGCGTCTGCGAGCGCCTTGCTGAGCGTCCAGCTCAATGCCCCGACCCGGTCGCCTTCGTCGTTGCTGGTCTCTTCCGCCAGCCGGTTGTGCATCTCTGCGGAGAAAACCACCATCGGCGCCAGGTCGGCCGACTGTTCGGTGCCGCTGCCGCGAGTTGCGGCAGGCGGGTCCACGATGCCGCTTGCCGTGTCCGTTTCCAGTGGCCGGCCGTCGTGACGAGCTGGCTCCCCGATCGGCTCGAGCGCCCCGCGTACGGGATCCGGATAACCGCCGCCGCGGGTACCGGTCCCCGAGTAACAGGAGTCCAGGAAGACCAGGACATCGCCGGTCGGTCCGATCTTGCGCCGCAGCTCGGCGAGCAAATCGCCGAGCTCGTCGTCACGGAGATGCTTGTCGCCGGTGTAACCGTCGGGTGGCCGCATGGCCGCGTCGACTGGCACCAGCACCTCGTCATAGCCGTCGAGTTCGTCGCGGCCATTATCGGTAATCTGCTGCCCGTGGCCGGAGTAATGAAACACGGCTACGTCGCCGGCCGCCGACGGCTCGAGCAAGTATCTCCTGAAGGCAGCGACGATACCGGCCCGTGTCGCCTCGCTGTCCGCGATGTGCCGGATTGTCGTGAATCCGTGGCGGGACAGCGCGTGGCGAAGCATCGGTTCGTCACGTTGCGAACTGATCGAATCCCATCCGGTATCCTTGTTGTAGTTGGCCACTGTCACAATCAGCGCACGCTTCTCGGCCTGCGCACCGGCCAGCGGGGCGGCTATCGCAGTGAGGGCAAACGCAGTTGCCAGAACGAACGAACAGCCGCCACCCATGCGTGTTGAGACTCGTAACATTGGTCCCCTCCCGGATAACTACTCCTGCAAGCCAAGCAACACGAAACCCGCCCAGTAACGCGGATCCGGATATTGCTCACGTACCGCCAGCATCGCCTGCTGCAGCGCACGGCCTTTGTCGCCGTCCGTCACGTACTCTTCGTAGAAGCGTGTCATCAGTGCTTTCGTTGCAACGTCGTCCACTTTCCACAGGCTGACGATCAGCGACCTTGCGCCCGCCGCGAGAAATGCCCGCGCGAAGCCGATCATCCCCTCGCCGCTGAGCAGACCGAGTCCGGACTGGCACGCGCTCAGCGTGACGAGATCCGCATTCAGCGAGTATTCCTCAACAACGTGACGCGCGGTCAGGACTCCCGGATACGATGGTGTCGGCGCTTGCTGCACCTGTCGCGGGTCGAACGTCAGGTCGAGTTCGACATCGAGCCTCGTATCCATGATCAGCGCAGCGCGTGACTGGTCCGGCGAAACCTGGATCGCCCCGGATTCGAGATCCGCGAGGGCGATGAACGAGCTCAGCGGATCGTCGGGGCATGCGACGCCGTGGGTCGCCAGATGTATGACCGAATAGTTGCCATGCCAGGCGTCCAGGCGCAGTCGGTCGGCGGCATTGCCGGTAAAGAGCTCGGTGTTGCCGGCGCCGAGGACTGCCTCGATCGCATGTGCCTCCTCGTCCGCACCGGGCAAGCTGTCGAGTGTGTAGTCCCCACAGGCGATTATGTGTCCCGGCATCGATGGATTGCCGACGACCCAGGCAGAGATGTTCTCGTGATCGGCCGGGCGAGATTTCGCCTCGAGCAGGTTCCATGCCTCCTGTGACGTGATGTAGCTCAGGCGGAAGCGATCGCCGAAATAGCTGCCGTCCTTGTCCGCGAGTGCCGCGAACGGCAGACGCCAGAGCGCCTCGTCGGGAACTACGACGAGGTGCCCGTCCGCGGCACCGGCAAGCAGCGCTGTCACGGGTGCAATCAGGATTTCGTGCAATTGCGTCGCCAGCGCGTGCTGGGGACCCGTATCGTCCGCCGCACCCGCGGCGCTTGCGGCGACGCCGATGCCGCGCGGGCGATCAACCGAGATCGCGCGAAGATAGTCGTCGACGAGCGCGGCCAGTTCCTGTTTGCCGGTAGGCACTACTTCGCCGGCGACCTTGCCATTGGCCACCACCAGGATGACGAGGCGGTCCGGCCCAAGGTAGTACTCGATCATCGGCGGGGCATCGGGGTCTATCGCGGCGACCTCGTCCGGCATTGCGCAGTGATCGACGAACTCGAGCGTTTCTGCGGCGGGGCTCAGCTGCACGTCGATCGTCCGCTGCGCCATCATGTCGCGCGACGAACCGGTGTCGATCGCTGCCGCGTATTCGACTTGCACGTAGCCCCATTCTCGGCCGTAGAGCAACGGTCCGCCATCAACGTGGCCCGGAGTTCGGTTGTCCCGCTGCTGCCGGGACTGGATGAGACATGCCAGGGCACTGCCGCGGATTTTCTGCGTGACAGCACGCAGTGGCATGAAGTCGCCGGTTTTCCGCGCCAGGTCGCTCGCGACCGCAGCGTATCCGTCGAGCATGCCTTCCTGGTCCTGGATGATGCCGACCCGGCCCTGGTCGGTCGACCAGCGCGTCAGGAACACGCCAAGCAAGTCGAAATACAGGCGGTATTCGTCCACTGCCGCTTGTGTCAGGCCCATCGCCCCGTAGGTCCGCGCGAGTCCGCCGTGCCCGTGGCGAAGAATCTCGTCATCGGCGTGCTGTTCGCCGATCTCGAGCGCAGCAAGATAGGCATCGCGCGCCGCTTCGAACTCTTCCTCGAGCAGCAGCGTGCTGCCGAGGTGCGCGAGCGCGCGGCCGCGGCCGATGTCGTCGCCGGCTTCGTGGTACAGATCGATCGCGGCGCGCAGGTTCGACTCGGCATCTTCGAGTTGGCCGGCTTCCCGGGCGTTGACGCCGACGGCGAGTACGGCCTTGCGCAGCTCGGCCCGTTCGTCCGTGCCGGCGAACCGCGTCAAGGTTTGCGTCAGCAATGTCGCCGCATCGTCGTAGCGCCCTGCGCGAATCGCACTCCAGGCCAGGTTGGACCCGGCCTGCGCTTCGACGAGCCGCGCCCCTGAGTGCGCTGCAGTCTCCATCGCCTGGCGGTAGTACGCGTTCGCCGGCTCGAGCTGGCCCTGCAACAGGTACATGTTGCCGGTGTTGATGGCGAGTGCCGCCGCCAGTGTCGCGGACGCTTCCGTCTCCGACATGGAGGCCAGCTCTCGCGAATCCGCCCGGCCGCGGTACAGGTCGAGGCTGCCCGGCGAGTCGGCGTTGCCTGCATAAGTTTTCTCGAATCCCTGGATTCGTTCCAGCAGCAGGTTCGCGTCGAGGGCGATGTCGGTGTCATCTGCGGCGATCGCGTCCAAACCCGCTTCGTACCAGGAGAGCGCGTCCTGGTAGCGCTGTGCCTGCTCGAACATTTCCGCGGCGACGAAGTTCGCTACCGCCACGCCGAGGATGTCATCGTCGGCCGACGCCTGCTCCGCAGCCCGGGCCAGTGTCTCCAGGGCCGCCTGTGCGGTGGCCGGTTGCTGCGTTGCCGGTACGAGTTCGCTGAGCCGCGCCCAGTCCGGCTCGTTGTCCTGCGCAATGGCGCAACCACACGTCGTGGTGAGGACCGCCGCCGCTATGCCTGAACGGATCAGGTCCCGGGCGCAATGCCGCCACATAGCCCCGGGTCCGTGAGTCCGTGCGCTGCACAGAGGTCGAGCATGCCGGCTTCCCGGTCTCCGCGGGTCGGCGCTTCGGGATCGATCGGGCGTGCGGTGACATAGAAGCCGAAATGGGGATTCCTGAGCTGGCGCGCGTCGTCCGGCCGGCCTGCGCAGGCACCGCCCGCGCGCTTCCAGAACCACACTTCGAAAGACGGCCTGAGTTCCGTCTGGAAGCAGTAGCTGTTCATCTGGTCGATATCGACGATTCCGTCCTGCTCGCGGCCGTCCATGCCCATGACGACGGCCTTGGTACCGGTTTTCTCGAACAGCAGGTTGTCGCAGCTGCCGTCAGGATCGAACGCCATGACGATCGATGCGAGCGGGTCCGGTGTGCTGTTGCGGTTATCCGTGAACACGTTGTCAATCAGCGACGATGCGATGGATGCGTACATCTGGAAGGACGGCGCAAAGAGGTCGGCTGGCAGGCTGTAGTCCTCCGCGACGGTGGCCAGCGACTTGATCGCACGGCCGACTGTCGTGTCTTCCTGGACCTTGACGAATCGGAACGACAGGTCTACCTGGGAATAGCGGGCATCGCCGTCACTCAGTGCGAAGCCGGACAGGATTCCTTTCTCGATCGGGATCGAAACAAGACCTTCCTGGTAATTCCGCACGGTCGCCTGGAAAGCAATCGGAAAGCTGATCTTCTCAGGTTGCCGCCGGACGTCCCCGGAGACGGTCGTATCGATCACCATGCCGATGCTGCCGTCTTCCTTGAAGACGTTGCGATCCTTGCCTGCGACGAAACTGCGCATGTGCACGAAGATCTCGTCCGTGCGGCCATTGATGCAATATTCCTGTTCGCTCGTTTCGTCGACGCGAATGATCTTCGCGCCGCTGCCGGACGTCGCCGCGCAAGCCAGGGCCGGCATTGCCAGTGCCGAAGCGATGAATATCGCGCAACGATGCAGGTGCAGAAAATCGGACTTGGTGGTTTTCATGCATGAGCTCCTCGTTTCACGCGTTGCTTACCCTTGTTCGACCGGCACCTTCGGATTCGTCACCCGATGCGCCTGCATTCGATCACGTGCGGCACTGGGCGACGGCACAAGCATTCTTCAGCGCTTCGATTCCCGGCTGGCCCACGCCCGACGTACGCTCCGTGCCGAAGCGCTTGTAACGCCAGCAGGCCTTGAGTTCCATGTCCGCCCGGTCCCATCGCTGCCAGTCCTGTTTCACCTTTATGAGCTGGTATTCGACGCCCTTGTCGGGTTCGATCACGTGGCCGGAGGCCTGCGCGTTGCCGTCCCACCCGTGTGAACCCCAGGCAATCCGCTTGGCGGGGTCGACGACCATCACGACGTGGCCGTCCTGGCGCTCGTCACTGCGGTACACGAGGATATCGCCGAGCGTGTAGTCCTCGTTGACCGGGCAGGCCGCGAATTCCTCTCGCATCCTGCTGTCGTCGGAGACCATCATCGCCGTCGTCAGGTAGTCGTTGCGCTCGTTGTAGGGCAGGCCGCCACGCGTGAACGCGTACCAGATGGCCCGCGAACAATCGATGCCGACCTTGAGATTCTCGGCGTCGGTCGGCTTCGACCAGTCGTGTTGCTTGTACTCGAAACCGTCGGACTCCTTGCTGTTGGCGAGCCAGTCGGCGGTCTTCAGAACCTTGTAGAGAGCGCTTCCCTCGTCATCCGGCAAATACGGTGCGATATTGAAATGCGGCAATGTGTACTCGCGCGTATTTATCTCGGATGAGGAGCCCCGGGCGCCCGGTTCGAGGAACCTGGAGTTCGCCTCGACGCGGACGACGACGGTGCTCATCGTCCACGTGTCCACGTCCATTTCCTCCGAGGCCACCCCGATGCCGCGAGTGCCTGGCGTCAGGTAGCGGTCCAGTACCCGGTACAGGCTGCTGTCGATCGCGTGAGCTCCGCGGGTCGCAGAGGGTTGCGTCAGGAGATGCCAGGGCACCGGGTTTGCCTCTTGCGTACCGAACACCATGATCCGGTCCTGCGTGTCGAGCGGTGGACGGCCGACCATCGTCTCGCTCTGCGCATCGAAGACCATGCTCTCGCCCGGGCCGAGGAGCTCCTGGCGCCCGTCGGCGGGCAGCCCAAAGGCCTGGCCGTCGGTGGAGAGCAGCACGGCGCCGACCAGCAATCCCGGCTCGGTCGCCTCGGGCGACAGTTCCACCTTCACGTTGAACGAATGGCACAGCGGCACGACCTGTTCACTGTTGGGCTGCGTCTGGACCCACTCGCCCGTTGCACAGGGAGTTTGCCGGGCCGCCGGAACGAGCTGCACTTTCAGGGTCTCGTTGTCGGCGTAGTCGCCGCCGCCCTCGCCGCGCAACAGCATGAGTGCCCGCTGCCGGGCGTGCCGCCACAGGCTGTCGGCGATCTCACTTTCGGCGTCGTAGACATTCCGGACCTGGTTCTCGGGGCCGCGCAGCACGTACTTGCCGTCCGGCCGCCGACTCAGCTCGAAATCCGAAGCGGTGTCGACGAGTTCGACAAGCAGCTTGTTCTCCTCATTCGCGAGAATTTTTCGCTCGAGTTCTTCGCTTTTTTCGCGCGATAGTCCCCCCGGCGACGGTTCGTGCCGGATGGACAGCTTGATCTTCAGCGCGTCGTCGCCGACCCGGGCCAGTACTGCCAGATCGCCTGCACGGATTTCCTCTGTGCCGGTTTCACGACCGACGATGTGTGCCACCGCGTTCAGACCGGTGAACTCGTCGATCACGATGCGCGCTTTCGACTTTGACGGGTCCAGCGTATCTGAGCCCGTAATGCCGTCGTCGTAAACGTACATTTCCGCGCCTGCGCCGATGCCCGGCAGCGGAGGGCCACTGAGGCGCAGTTCCGGCGTGACTTCCGTGACTCGAAATCCGAGCGGGGATTTCCTGTCTGCGGAATCGAATGCGGTCTGTTCGAGGTCGCCGTGGAAGTAGGGCACCTGGTAGCTGCGCGCGCTGACGAGCGGCGGAATCTGGCGCGCGATGGCCGCATAACTCGGCGGCGAATCGTGGGCCTGCGCCAGGACTTCGATCAGTGCATCCGTGAACACGCCACGGCCGGAAATCTCCAGTGCAGACGTGCCGTCGCTCGCGGCCGTGAAAGCCACCAAGCCTTCGAACGTTTCCGGCACGAACGACGCGCTGCCGTCACCGGCATCTGCGTCGGCATCCGCCGCCGGCAGCTCCGTCGGCTCCAGCCGTTCGTGAAAGCGCGGAATGCCGACCGCCGCGCCACGCATCGCGGTGCCGGAATTGCATGAATCAAGTATCGACACGATGTGCCGCGTCTTCGCATGCAGTTCGGCGAACATGCCGTTGATTTCGTCGTCCAGGATGTCGATGACGTCGCCCTGGCGGGCGTCGTACGTCATCAGGGTCTCGTCCCACTGGTCGGGTTCGTCGCCATTCAGGTCCTTGGCCTGCGAACCGTGGCCGGCGAAATAGAAGACCGCCACGTCATCGTCGTCCGCCCGCTCGACGAGAGCTTCGTTGAATGCGCGTTTCACGTTGGCCTTGGTGGCTTGCTCGTCGAGCAGCAGGCATACGTCTTCCTTCGCAAACCCGTAGCCGTTGTCGCCGGTCAGCAGCTCGTAGAAACGCTCGGCGTCGGCGGTGGCACCGGGCAATGACTTTACTTTCTTGTTCGCGTATTTCCCGGCGCCGACGATCAACGCGAGCCTCTGACGTGCGTCGTCTGCCTCGGCAGGGGGAAGTTTGCAAACGCTCTCTGCGCTCTGGTCGTTCGCCGCCGGCGCTTCGCTGCCGGCCGGATCGCGCTCAGCGCAGGCGCACAGCAAGGCGACGATCAACAACTGGCAGGTCGCCGGGCGCAGAAGAGTCGGCACTGAAACGGCGCGGTAGGACATGGCTCTGCTGCCTTCGCTTGGGTTACTGCATTATTGTTGTTGCGTTCTCGAAGGAGCCGCTCGCCCGAAGGCGATGGTTCTCCGTCCAAGCATAGTCCTTTCCACGCATGAATTCCCGGATGGAGCGTGCTACGCTCTGCACCGGCCGGCACCGCGGCAGGAGTTTGACGTGAGGCGACGCAACCGGTTGGCCGTTTCCCTGCTTCTGCCGGCTGTGGCAGTGGCGCTCCCGTCGATAGCTTTGGCTGCTATTGATGTCGCATGCAGAACCTGCGGCGATCGCGGTGACGATCGCACGGTCGATCTTCTCGTCATCCCTGCCGACTCGACAGCGATCGAAATTGACTGGACGAGCGATTCGAATCCCGCGAGCGGAGAACAGTCCGTTCGCCTGTATGCCGGCAACCCCACTTTCACGGACGCAATCCCCGATCGAGGCGTCGTAGCGTTCGAAGCGGACGGCGATAAATGGACCCTGTCGCGTTCTTTCGACGTAGATGACCTCGGCCGCGGCACGTTTCTCACCGTTCTCGTGCGCGAGGACGGTGATCGACGCGAGATCCTGGACTGGCGCGCCCATCGCCTGACCACGGAAGCTGAGCTCGCGCAACAACGCGACATCCGGACCTCCGGCGGCAACTGGTCGGTGGATATCACACCGGCCTTGCTGCAGATCAGTTCCGGACACGGCGAACTGCCGCGTTCGACCGGCGGCGACGAGCGAGCGTGGTGGTCGCTGTGGGCGACGGACGGGAATATCAGTGATGCGGACCTCGACGGTGAGGACTCCGGCGTAGCCGGCATCGGCGTGCAGGTGTCGACGCCCTGGCACGCACGGGAAAACTGGCGCGACAGTATCGTCGGCAATCTCACCGGAGTCGAAGGGCATACGACGAAGTTCGGGGAACTGAAATGGGTCGAGTTGCCCGACCGGGAGATCAGCCTCGGGGCGGATCGTGCGCCGATCGACATACGGCACTACTACACCATCGTCACGCTGCATACGAACGCCGGGATACGTACCTTCTCGGCGAAGGAGCTCGGGCGTTCGGGAAACAAACGCTACTTCAGCCACGAAACCAGCGCGAACCTGAAACCGCCGGCCGACCCCCGCTTCTGGTCCTCTTACAGCCGCCGCGATCACGGCGCCGACAAACACCTTCTCGACCTGTTGCAAAGACAAATCGCCTCAACGGCGGTACCGGGAGTCGCGACGGTCCAAACCGTGGACGGGGACGGCGGCTCGACGATCTATCGCGTCGGACTGGTTGCCTCGGCCCGGCCATGGGAGGTGCAGGCGGACGACGACACGGATCGTTTCGTCGCCGGGTTCGTCGGCATCGATCTCGTCGCGGCCCGGGCCGGCCTGGGGCGAGTTCGGGTCGGCGATGCGACGGGCGGCGATCGCGTCTTCTGCGCGGTCATTCGCTGCGACAGCGACGACAGGAACCTCGACCTCAACGATCCGCCCAATGGCTACAGCATTGCCCAGCCTGTCGCGTCGCTGGACACGATCTCGGGCAAGCTGCCGATGAGCGAGGGTGTCCCCGCGATGGCACAGCGCGACCCGGGGCGGCTCGGCGACGCAGACGCCGTGCAATTGCCGAAACTCCCGTCGCAGACGCGCTTTGCGGTCGGCGCGAACCTGCGGGCCGGCGCGCTCATACGCAAGGGCGGATTGTTCGGCGGCAGCATAGAGAATGTGGTGCCGATCGACAGCTATGCCCAGTTTGTGATCAAGATGACGGTAGCCATGGTCCCGGACGCCGACATCGTCGACAACGAGGAGATGGTTGCGCCCGAACCCGCCGAACTGGAGATCGTGACGAAGACGCCGCCGAAGCGCGGCTTTTTCGACTGGCTGCAGAGCTTGCTGGGCATCTCGGCGTTCGGAAAGTGGCTCGTGATCGGCGCGATCGTCCTCGCATTGCTGTTCCTGGTGCCGGGCCTCAGAAACGTCCTGAGTGCCGCCCTGAACCTGTTGGCCGCGGCAATCAACAAGGTCGCGAAAGGTGTCGCCCGGCCTTAGGAACGGCCCGCGCGGCGGCGTCCTGCCGCGGGCTTGGAGGGTCGATACTACCCGGCCAGGAAGCTTGCTCAGCTGATCGCGCATTCTTCGTGAATCTATTGACCGGTGCGAAGACAGGCACGCTGGATATCACGTTCTAGCCCCCGGTGATACGTGTGTTCCTCGCGTTTTGCAGGAGCGGCCCATGGCCGCGAATACAGTCAGGCTCAACAGGGGTACCAGGGAAACGGTGAGTCGCATTGCGGGCTCAGGAACTGCAGCTCGAAAAGGACACCACCCTGAGTCGCATCGACGAGTACGACGTGTACACCCTTTGTCCACCCGCGCCCGTTCACATGCCCCCAACCGGCAAGCGCGACAGCACTGGCGCTGAAACCCGTCACCGCGCCGACATGCAGCACGTCACGCGGTTCGAATATCCAATCCATGCGTACCCGGTAGTCGACCAGTCCGTCGCCGGCATCGCGCGACTCGCCCCGGACCGTGCGGTCGGACCTTTCGTTCAACAGGACGATCTGGTTGGCACCGTTGTTGTTCGTATCGGGAATTACCGCCATTGCTACGGGCGTATCGTCCTGCGTAAAACGCGGTCCGAGTAAATCGCCGCCGCTTATCGGGTAGACCTGTCTCACGATGGGCCGCACGGCGGCAACGTCATGGCGCAGGACCACCAACGCGGGATCGCCTGCGGTGCCTGCTGCCTCGAACTCGATCGGCATGACCTCGGGACTCATCCACCAGTTGCCGACTGTGGTGCCGTTTTCACTGCGAATTTCGACCTTGTGCGGCGCACCCGCCACGGGGTTCTGCGCGAGCACAGCGTAGTTCCGGCCGCCGACCGCGGCCGGTATCACGGCAACGTCGACCGGCTCGAACGTACGAATGAAGTCGATCGTATTGACCGGTGCGCCACTGGCGAGGTCGTGCACCCGCAGCATCAGCCGGTCCGTGGACTCGTTCCGGAGCACGACGGCGAGCTGCGGCGATCCGCCGGCACCGGTCGTGACCGTTGCCGTGACCGGTTCGAGATGTGCCCCCAGCTGTATCCGGGAAACCCGCCTGCCATCGAGGCTGTCGCGCACTTCCGCGACCACGGGGAAGCGGCTCACCACGACCATTTCCTCGTAGCCGTTGCCGTTCATGTCGGGGACTTTGTCGAAGCTTACGGGTTTCAGGTTGTCACTGAATTTCAGTTCGTATTCCGGGCTCTCGGGCGCGGCATCGCGGATGGCGACCCTGACCGGGCCGGCCCCGTAGTCATGGTGAAAGGCGGCCAGGCGTGGAGGCATCGACGGCGTGGCGCCCGTCAAGGCCACCACGGATGGCGGGAGCAGGGCTTTCGGGGAATACCGGGCGATGAACGCGGCGTCGACGTCTTCGGGCCCCCAAACGGTAAAACTCGTGCGAATATCTTCCGTTCCGGAGATGTAAAGTTCGCCATCCAGCTCCGAGAATCCGTTGAAATCCATCTCGTGCCCCGGCATTGCGTCCACACCAAGAACGTTTCCCTGGTAATCGACACGTACCAGTGCCTTGCCGGTGAAATAGGGATCGTCACCCTCCTTGTCGACTCGCCCGGTTCTTACGGCCAGGATAAGGCCGTCGTCCACCACTTCCACCGGGCCCTGCGGGGTAAAGCCATGCTCCTCGATAGTGATCGGAACGCTCCACACGAGATCGCCGTCCAGGGTGTACTTCTCCAGTGCGAGAACATCCCAAACCGACGGAATATCGTCACGAGCCCTGTAGCCATAGAAATAACCGTCACGACCGATTCTCACCGAGACGTCCATGGGAATGCGGCGCACAAAGGTCCCGTCGGTCTGGTAGACATCCACGCCCGGCGCTTCGCTTCCTGCGTAGAGAAGGCCATCGTGCAACTGCAGTCCACCGCCGAAGTCGGTATCCGGTCGCCGGACGACAGTCCACACGACATCGCCATCAAAGCTGATGTGGCGAAGGATGGCTTCCTCGCTCAAGCTGTGATTGGAACCCTGGACATACAGTCCGTCGTCGCCGATTACCATCGCTGACACGTCTATGAGGACATCCGAATCCTGCAACGTCCATACGACCGCGCCGTTGTGCGAGTACCGTCTAACGAAGCTGCTGTAAGTCTCCGGGTCCCAAGAGACCGTACTCGAGTCGCCGGCGACGAATACCCCGAGTGCATTTACGACGACGCTCCCGCCCGTCGTGTAGTTGCCGCCTAACTCCAACTCGCGTTGCCATACAAGTTCGCCGTCGTCGCTTTGAACTTTCCAGACAAAACCGTGGCATTCGAAGGAGTCGCACTCGAGATAGCCGGACGCATAGATTCCGTATTCAGTAGCCTCGATACTGTGGGCCGCTGCCGACCGAAGATCCGTAGTGAACCCGGTATGCGGGGAATTCACTTCCCGATGGAACCACTCGTAGCTCTGGGCAAACGAAATCGAAGGTGAGGTGAGAAGCAAAAGAACGAGCAACGCTGGTCGAATTCCCATGAAACTACTCCCTGGCCACACGCAGGATGTATCGATGGTTTTCTCTGAAGTATAGCCGCGCCGGTGGGTTTGGCTTTCTGTCTTCTCCTGGCGCAAGGTCTATACTCCAAAAAAATGAGCCGATTGCAGTCGGCCAGGGCGGCATTCCATGCGCGTTCGTCGCACTTTTCTCTCCTTCCTGCTGATACTGCCCCTCACCGGCGCCGGCCAGAGTTTCGAATGGTACGAGCGACGCGAGAACCCGCCCTGGACCGACGACCTTGACGACCCTGGCGACGTATACCCGTCACACATGGTGGCCAGCGAGCATGGTATCTATTCGCTTGGGCTTGCCGAGTGCATCTGGTTCGGCAACGAGTCCTGTTACGGGGTCCTGACGAAATATTCCGCCGACGACGGCAAGTTGCTCTGGCAGCGCCGACAGTCCATCGAGGCGTTCACGACGAGTTCGGCCCTGGCGGTCAACGAACTCGGCGTGTTCGTGGTCGCCGGCTTTTCACCGGGCGACGGAACCTATATCGGATAACAGGCGTCAGTCATCGAGCTCGATGTAAACGCGCCGGTTGCGCCGGCCTTTCTTTTCGACCTTGCTCACGTGCACGGCCCCGACCTCCCCGGTCGAATGCAGGTGCGTGCCGCCGCAGGGCTGGAGATCGACGCCTGCGATTTCCAGGAGTCGCACGCGGCCGGTCCCGGTCGGCGGTTTCACCGACATGGTGCGCACTAGGTCGATCTGCACGGCAAGTTCCTCGTCCGTGATCCAGCGGCCGGCAATCGGGTGATCCGCCGACACCAGCGCCCGCAGTTTCGCCGTTACCTCGTCCTTATCGACAGTATCCTCCATGTCGAAATCGAGACGGCTCTTGTCGGCAGCGATGTTGCCGCCTGTTACGCCGTAGCGAAGGACTGCGCCGAGGAGATGCAGGGCCGTGTGCATGCGCATGTGGCGGTAACGACGATCCCAGTCGAGAACGGCCATGACTGCCGTGCCGGGCGAGGGCAACGCCACATCGGCGGCAACGACGTGACGAATTTCGCCGTCCGGCCCGTAGCGCGTGTCCTCGACAGCAGCCTGCCCGCCGTCCCAGCGTATTGCGCCGGTGTCGCCGGGCTGACCGCCGCCCTGGGCATAGAAGACACTGCGGTCGAGGACGATGGCGCCGTCCGCGGCGGACACGACCGTGCCCGTGCAAGTACGCAGATACGCATCGTCTCTGAACAGCGCTTCGGTCATTGCTGGTTTCAAATGAGGTTCGCCGACTCCTGGTCGCCCAGTGTACCTGACTACGCTCTGCTCGCGATTTCATGAAAGTATTGCCTGTTTATTCATGAAACAGTACACTGCGGAACCATGACCAAGCCGTTGCAAGTTTACGTCGATGAAGCCGACCTGAAACGGCTCGAAACTTTCGCGCACGCTCGAAATCGGACCCATCGCCGGCGC
>CAVZIU010000003.1:0-828372 GCA_963775455.1 uncultured Pseudomonadota bacterium
AGGCCGGCTACGACACCCTGGTCGAGGCCGGCTACGCGTCCGAGATGGCCTATTTCGAGTGCCTGCACGAGGTCAAGCTGATCGTCGACCTGATCTACGAGGGCGGGCTCGCCAACATGCGCTACTCGATCTCCAACACCGCCGAGTTCGGCGACTACACGCGCGGGCCGCGCGTGATCACCGCGGAGCCCACGCCGAGATGAAGCGCATCCTCGCCGACATCCAGAGCGGCGCCTTCGCGCGGAGTGGGTGCTCGAGAACCGGCGGGGCAGGTCGGCTTCAAGGCGATGCGAGCGCGCCACGCCGCCCATCCGGCGGAGGCGGTCGGCCGCGCAGCTGCGCGGCATGATGCCCTGGATCACCGCCAAGCGGCTGGTCGATACGGCGGAACTGAGGCGGGCGAGGACCGAAGCAGCGTGACTTGGTCCCCGCTTTCGACCATGCTGACCGGGAGAAGCGTCGCTACGTAACGCGGCGCCGAACGACTCGTCGGCACGCGACGACAACCGGGGACATCCGTCATGGCCTCACGCCCCGGGCCGCAAGCCGCCGCACCGCCGAGCACCGCGCACGGCGCGGCCAAGCCACCGCCGCGCCGGTGTCGAGCGTCCCGAGGCGCCCCGATGCGCCGCCGCCTCGCCCTGCTCGGCTGCGGCTCCCCGAGGTCAAGCCGCCCGCGTTCCACTACGTGCCGGTCGTGGTCCATGGCGGGCTCGCCTACGTCAGCGGTCAGGTGCCCTGGACGGGCGGCGCGATCATGAGCCCGGGCAAGGTCGCGCGGAGGTCGTCGCTCGAGCAGGCTCAGGAGGCGGCGCGGCGCCTGCGTGCTGCAGGCGCTCGCCTGGCTCGACCAGACGCTCTCCGGCGGGCTCGACGAGGTCGAGCGCGCGGTGCGCGATGAGCGCGGCTACGTCGCCTCGAGCCCGGGCTTCGACCAGCAGCCGACGGTGATCGACGCCGCCTCGGAGGTGCTGATCAAGCTCTTCGGCCATGGCGGCCACCACGCGCGCTCGGCGATCGGGGTTGCCGAATTGCCGCGCAACGCGCCGGTCGAGATCGAGTTCATCTTCGCGCATCAAGCGCCGGCCCAAGATCGCCCAGCGCCAGCGCCGGCCCGGCTTTCCGGTGGTCGAGAAGCGTCCCTGACCGCCGCCGGCGCGGTTGACCGCACGCGCCGCGCGGGGCCGCTGCTGGCGCGACGAAGGCGGCCGATGACCGGCGACAAGGTCCTGCTGGTTTCCTTTCCGAAGAGCGGCTCCAACTGGGTCCGCTACTGCGTCGAGCATTTCTCGGGCCGGCGCACGCCCGGCACGACGCGCGCACCGTGCTCGTGAGCGGACGCCGCGACCGTCTTCGACCGGATCCATTTCGTCGACAAGCGCCATCGCAACGTCTTCATGCACAGCCGCGCGCGCCGCGGCCTTACGGACTATGCACATACCGACAAAACCGGCCTGCACGGCTGGCTCTCGACGTGGCGCAAGACCGCCGGTGCGCGCGGTCCAGAACCGGCGCCTCCTGCTGCTGCTGCCCAGCCCCTACCAGTCGTTCGCGCGCAATCGGCTCACGACGCCCGAGGACCTGATCGGCTATCTCGGCAATGTGCAGGCGTTCGAGGCCTGCCGGCGCGACAAGCTTCTGGTCTATTACCACGACCTCGTGGCCGATCTGGCCGCGATCGGACGGATTTGGATTTTCTGGCGGTCGCGTACGACTTCACGGGCTTCGCACCTCGAGCACCACCGGCAGCGCTCCTGGCCGAACTCTACGCGCCTGGTCCGGACCAGCCCGAGAGCAAGGACGCGCTGTTCGACTTCGCCTACCATTCGCGCGACCTGCCGGCCGCGACCAAGCAGGCGCTCAAGTCCTGGCCTCTCCTGACCTCGGCGCCGATCTCTGCGACGAATACCTCGCCTGCTTCGACCGGCTAGGCGAAGCGTAACGCCGCGCCGCACCAGGATCAATTCCCGGGCTATTTCGGTTGTGCCTCAAGCCAACTCTACCTTAGCGGCACTCGACATCAGTGCGGCAATGCCGCATATAGATGCGTTGTGCAGATAGTTTCCAGCACCGCGTATGAGCGGACCGTTCGCAAGCTCCTTAGCGCGGCGGAACGTGAGGGATGGAGCGATCGATCGCAGCCAGCTCTCTCGCCGCGCCGATCATTCCGGGCTCCGGCGGCATCCGGAAGATGCGCTGGGGGTCGTAGGGGCGAGGTAAGCGGGGTGGCGTGCGGACCAACCTATTTCTTTCACCGCGAGGTCGCCACGATCTACCTGCTCACGGTCTACGACAAAGGCGACCGTGAAGACCAAGACCAAGCAATTTGAAAGCGTGGTCTCGACTGGTGGCGGCAATCAAGAAACGGCACGCGGATGACTGACGACCGGACGGAGCTTGGCCTTGAGGTCGAGGCGGCCTTGAACGAGGTCTTGACGCAGGTTCGGGGCGAGCGCACGCTGCCGAGCCGGATCATCGATGAGCCAAGCCAAGCGCACATCGTGGCGGTACGCCAGAAGCTCGG
This sequence comes from uncultured Pseudomonadota bacterium, assembly GCA_963775455.1. Classification (GTDB taxonomy): domain Bacteria; phylum Pseudomonadota; class Gammaproteobacteria; order Steroidobacterales; family Woeseiaceae; genus UBA1847. Next base: position 2,525 of record CAVZIU010000003.1, read on the forward strand.
GCGCAGCCGGCGGCGCTTCGCCGAGCGCTTTCACCTCACGCACGCACGCTGCAGGACTGGGAGCAGGGGCGACGCACCCCGGATCAAGCCGCGCGGGTTCTGCTGACCGTCATCGAGCGCGACCCGGAGGCGGTCGCGCGGGCTCTGCAGCGAACTCTCCGGTCGTGCGCCGCCCCTCCGGGTTGAACCCGGCGCAGCGGAATCGCGCCCGGAGATCAGCGAACGGCGGGCAACCGCTTTACGAGAGCCGCAACGAGCCGGTTTGTATCGGGGCGTGATGGCCGGTCGTCGCGGCGGGCCGGGACTTCTTGCAGGCGCATGTGAACCGAGGGTGCGGGACGACAGGGACGACGGCTTGCCACCGTGCGCTGGCAGGCAGCCGGCGCCCGCGCCGCGCGGTGCTCCTTCGCGCGGACAGTTCGACTTAGCCGCCCCTGAGCCGCTGCCGCGCAGCGCGTGTTCAGGGGGAACATGACCAGCGAAGCGTCGACCATCCGCCAGAAAGGGACCAGGCCATGCCGGCCGCTCAGCCGATCAAGCCAATCAGGCCGATCAGCCAATCAGGCCAAGCCAGTCGCAGCCGCAGACCGCATCATCATCTTCGATACGACATTGCGCGACGGCGAGCAGTCGCCGGGCGCCTCGATGACCGTGCCCGAGAAGGTGCAGATCGCGCTGCTGCTCGAGGAAATGGGCAGATCAATGCGTGACATCGAGGCGCAGGCTTCGGCGATCGCCTCGCCCGGCGACTTCCAGGCGGTCCACGCGATCGCCAAGAAGGTCAAGAGCAGCGTCGTCTGCGCGCTCGCTCGCGCCAGTCGCGCCGACATCGAGCGCGCCGCCGAGGCGCTCGAGCCGGCTGAGCGCAAGCGCATCCACACGCCCATCGCCACCAGCCCGCTGCACATGCGGGTCAAGCTGCAAGAAGACCCCGGATCAGGTCCACGAGGCGGTGATCGACAGCGTCACCCGCGCGCGCGACTTATGCGACGACGTCGAGTGGTCCTGTGAGGACGGGGCGCGCTCGGAGCACGATTTCCTCTGCCGCTGCATCGAAAGCGCGATCGACTGCGGCGCGGGCGACGATCAACATCCCGGACACGGTCGGCTACGCCTACCCCGAGGAGTTCGCCGACCTGATCGGGATGTTCCGGAAACCGGGTGCCGAACATCGACCGCCGGTGATCTCGTCCACTCCCGCCACAACGATCTCGGCCTCGCGGTCGCCCCAACTCGCTGCGCGCGGTCGAGGCCGGCGCCCGGCAGATCGAATGCACGGTCAACGGGATCGGCGAAGCGCCGGCAACGCCGCGATGGAAGAAATCGTGATGGCGATCCGCACCCGCCAGGACCGGTTGCCCTACCGACAGCCGGATCGTCACCCGGCGCATCACGCGCGCCTCGCGCCTGGTCAGCGCGGTGACCGGCTTTGCGGTGCAGAACAACAAGGCGATCGTCGGCGCCAACGCGTTCGCCCACGAGGCGGAAATTCACCAGGACGGCATGCTGAAGGACGCCGGGACCTACGAGATTATGGCGGGCCTGAGGATGTTCGGGGTGGTGCGCTCGAGCCTGGTGAGGGCAAGCATTCCGGCCGCCACGCCTTCCGCAAGAAATTGGCCGAGCTCGGCTACGCGCTCGGCGACAACGCGCTCGCCGAGCGTATTGCCCGCTTCGAGGCAGCTGCCGACAAAAAAAAAATTTTCGACGAGGACCTGATCGCACTGGTCGACGACGGGATTCTCACCGCCGAGCCAGCGGATCAAGGTGGTCGAGCTGGACGTGCCGCTGCGGGTCGCGGCCGAAGTCGCTGGCGCGCGTCGTGCTCGAGGTCGACGGCGCCGAGCGCGCGGCCGAAGCCGAGGGCGACGGCCCGGTCGACGCCACCTTCAACGCGATCAAGCAGCTGGTCCCGCACCACGCGACGCTGCCGGCTGTTCAGATTCACGCGGTCACCGAGGGCACCGATACCAGGCCGAAGTCACGGTCCGTCTGGAAGAGAATGGCAAAACCGTTACGGCGAGGACGCCGAGACCGACACAATTCTCGCTTCGGCGCGTGCTTATGTGACCGCGTTAAGCGAGCTCTTTAGTCGAACGCGAAAAAACAGCACCAGCAGCCCTGTCCGCGTGATCGCCTCGGCTCGGCTGCTCCCGGGACCGAGGCGGCTCGCATCGGTCGGCCAACCGGCGACGGCGGCTCTGCCGTCCCGGGCGGCCGCCCCGCGCGTTCTGGGGCTGGATTTCTTAGCCAGGAACGCACGCATGTTCTCGAGAGTGCTCGGCCCTCTTGTCCGCCGACATGGCGATTGACCTCGGCACCGCCAACACGCTGGTCTACGTCAAGGGCAAAGGCATCGTTCTCAACGAGCCCTCGGTGGTCGCCATCACCAACAACCGCGGTCGCAAGCAAGTGTTGGCGGTCGGCGAAGAGGCCAAGCAGATGGTCGGGCGCGCGCCCGGCAACATCGAGGCGATCCGGCCGCTGCGCGACGGCGTGATCGCCGACTTCGAGGTCGCGGAGGAGATCGTCAAGCACTTCATCCGCAAGGTCCACAACCGGCGCGGCTTCGCGAGCCCGCGGGTGATCATCTGCGTGCCGTCGGGCTCGACCGCGGTCGAGCGGCGCGCGATCCAGAAATCGGCGGAAAGCGCGGGCGCCCGACGGGTCTATCTGATCGAGGAGCCGATCGCCCGCGATCGGCCGCCTGCCGGTGACGACGACGGCTCGATGGTCGTCGACATCGGCGGCGGCCCCGACCGAGGTCGCGGTGCTGTCGCTCGGTGGCATGGTCTCGTCGCGCTCTGTCCGGGTCGGCGGCGACAAGATCGACAAGCGATCATCAGCTACATCCGCGCAACCACAACCTGCTGGTCGGCGAAGTCCTGACCGCCGAGCGCATCGAGAAGGAGATCGGCTCGGCCTCCGGCCCGAGGACGGCAAGGGCCGGTGCTCGAGATCAGCGGCCGCGACCTGATGAACGGCGTGCCCAAGGAGCGATCGTGATCAGCCGCAGCGCCAGATCGCCGAGGCGCTGACCGAGCCGGTCAGCGCGATCGTCGAGGCGGTGAAGGTCGCGCTCGAGCACGCCACGCCGGAGCTCGCGGCCGACATCGTCGACAAGGGCATCGTGCTGACCGGGGGCGGCGCGCTGCTCGGCAATCTCGATCACGTGCTCCGTCATGCCACGGGGTCCGTTGAGCTCGCGGATGATCCACTGACCTGCGTCGCGCTCGGCACCGGCCGCTGCCTCGAGGAGATGAAGACGCTGCGTCACGTCCTGCACACCGCCTACTGAGCGCCGCCCGCAGCGTTGCTCTTGCGGTTGGTCCCGGTACCGATGCGCCGGCGTCGGCCGAGCGGATCCCGGCGCGGCCCGCGAGCGCGCCGGCCCGGCTGCGTGGCGCTCCCCGCCCGACCCCCGCGGCGCCGCCACCGGGTCGCGCGTGACGGAGAGCTCGGGTGAAGCTCGAGGGCCGCTCCCTGTCGCGTCTCGCCGTGCCGCTGAAGGCGCTGGTCGAGCGCTTCGCCTTCGGCACGCTGATCGTCGCCTCGATCGCGCTCCTGATCGTCGGCCGGGCCGACCTCCGCCTGCTCGAGGCGGTCAACACCGGGCTCAGCGACGTTCTGATGCCCGCGCTGGAAGTCGTGCTGCAGCCGGTCAGCGCCTCGCGCCGCCTGGCCCAGACCGTCGGCGAGCTGGTGGCGTTGCGCGCCGACAACGTCCGGCTGCGCGAGCAGAACGAACGGTTGCTCGAATGGCAGAGCACTGTTCCGCGACCTGGCCGCCAGCGACCGGTCCGCCGAAGGCGCCAGCCATGCCTGGGCGGAGTCGTTCGTGCCCGGGCCCGGCTGGGTCGGCTTCGACCCGACGAACAACCGTGTCGTCGAGGATCACCACATACGAGCCGCCGTCGGCCGCGATTACGCCGATGTGCCGCCGACGCGCGGCGTCTACAAAGGCGCCACCGCGGTCAGGAACGAGCTGGCGGTGGCGGTGCGCGTCGGGCCGGTGATGTCGCCGCTGGTGGGCGACGCCCTGCCGTTCACCCCCTGGATGTCGCGCGAGGCCGGCGCGCCGATTTCGGATCCCGAGGCGGCCGCCAGCCAGCAAGAGGACCAACAGCAGCAGTAGACGGTCCGCGCCGACTCCTCGCCACGTGCCCTTCGTTGCTGCGTACGCCCGAAACAGGCGCGTGATCTCGTGCGTGCATCCGCTGATTGAGGTCGGACGATAGCAGGTAGAATCCGTCTTGAAAAATGACGCCACAACGGAGGGATACGACATGTTCCACTTCTTTTTCCCGCTCGTTGTCGTGCTGGCCGCTCTTAGTGCGATGGGCTGCCGCTATTCCGCATCCGCTCCGGAAGAAGCAGTCGCGGCAGGTCCCGCTACAGTAGACGCCGCCCGGCTCACCGCGGCCGAGGGCGAGCCCGGCCAGTGGATGTCGCACGGTCGAACGTATGGCGAGCAGCGGTTCAGCCCGCTCGATCAGATCAACACCAGCACCGTCGGGAAGCTCGCGTTGGCGTGGTTTGCGGATCTCGACAGTCGTCGCGGTCAGGAAGCCACGCCGCTGGTTGTCGACGGCGTTCTGTACGTGTCTACCGCGTGGAGCAAGGTGAAGGCGTTTGACGCGGGCACCGGCAAGGCGCTGTGGGCCTACGACCCCGAGGTGCCCGGTGAGTGGGCCGTCAACGCCTGCTGTGACGTCGTTAACCGCGGCGTTGCGGTGTGGGACGGCAAGGTCTTTGTCGGCTCCTTCGACGGCCGCTTGATTGCGCTCGACGCCGCCACGGGCCGCGAGCTCTGGGATGTCAACACCATCGACCGTACCAAGCCGTACACCATCACTGCCGCCCCGCGCGTGGTGAAGGGCAAAGTCCTCATCGGCAATGGTGGTGCGGAATTCGGCGTACGCGGCTACATCTCCGCGTACGACGCGCAGACCGGCGCACTGGCGTGGCGGTTTTATACCGTGCCCGGGAATCCTGCCGACGGCTTTGAAGACCCGATTCTGAAAATGGCCGCCGGCACCTGGAGCGGCGAGTGGTGGAAGCTCGGTGGCGGCGGCACGGTCTGGGACTCCATGGCCTACGATCCGGAGCTCGACTTGCTCTACGTCGGCGTCGGCAATGGCTCGCCGTGGAACCACCTGATTCGCAGCGAAGGCAAGGGCGACAACCTCTTTCTCGCGTCCATCGTCGCGCTCGACCCAGACGACGGGTCCTACGTCTGGCACTACCAGACATCCCCAGGTGAGACCTGGGACCACACGGCGACGCAGCACATCATCGTCGCCGACCTGCCGCTCGACGGCCAGACGCGTCGTGTCGTGATGCAGGCGCCAAAGAACGGCTTCTTCTACGTGCTCGACGCCAAGACTGGCGCGCTCATTTCTGCGGAGAAATTCACCGACATCAGTTGGGCCACTCATGTCGACCGGGAGACCGGCCGACCGGTCGAGACCCCGGGCGCGAGGTTCTACAAAACCGGCAAACCCTTCGCGTCGCTGCAGAATCCCAATGGCGCGCACACCTGGCACCCGATGTCGTTCAGTCCTGACACTGGTCTCGTCTACATTCCGGTTCACAAGCAGAACTACACGTTCACGCATGACGCCAACTTCATACCCTCGCCGCTGACCACGAATCTCGGCATCCGCCGGGCCGCCGCGCTGGCAGATCCGGCCGCGCAGGCGTCAGCGCTGCAGGCGACGCTCGCGAGCGTTGGCGGACCGCTCATCGCGTGGGACCCGGTTCGGCAGCGCGAGGCATGGCGTGCCGAGCGCGAGGGTGCGGCCAACGGCGGCGTGTTGTCGACGGCGGGCGGCCTCGTGTTCCAGGGGACCGGCACCGGCGAGTTCGTGGCGCTCGACGCCAAGAGCGGAACGCAGCTCTGGTCGGCGCAGACGCAGACGGGTGTGATCGCCCCGCCGATGTCCTACACGGTCGGCGGCGTGCAGTACGTCGCCCTCATGGTCGGCACGGGCGGGTCGTGGGCCATGTCCGGCGCGCAAGCCAATGCCAAGGGAAACTCGTTGCCGAATATCTCCCGGCTTCTCGTTTACACGCTGGGAGGTGCAGCGACCCTCCTTCCGCCTGCGCCGCGACCGGCCGCCATCGCTTGCGCCGCCGCCCGCGACCGCGTCGGCGGACAGACAGTCGCGCGCGGGGAGGTCGAGTACCGAAACTACTGCGGCCGGTGTCATGGTCCGGTGGGTGCAGTGAACTTCGGCATTCTTCCGGACCTGCGCTACAGCGCCGCACTCAATTCGAGCGCGACGTGGGCTGCCGTGGTGCGCGGGGGCGCGTTGAAGGCCAACGGCATGGCCTCGTTCGCCGAGGTGCTCGACGCGGAAGAAGCGGAGGCGGTGCGCGCCTACGTGATTGCGCAGGCGCACGCGGCACTCGGTGCTCAGCGAACATCTAACCGTTGAGATCGGCGGGTCAGCGCGGTTCGGCCGTGCGGGCTCGCTTGCGCGTGAAACGTAGTAGGATTTGCCCCGTACGGCGTGAGTCCACGAGGAGGTGTGCATGACCGCGAAGGCCGCTCGTGTCCTCGTCCTTGCAGGCGTGCTCGCCGGGTTGCGGCCCGTTGATGCGCACCACGCATTTTCCGCCGAATTCGACGCTGACAAGCCTGTCAAGCTGACAGGCTCGGTGACAAAGCTCGATTGGACCAACCCGCACGCCTGGATTTACCTCGACGTCAAGGACGCGTCTGGCAAGGTCGCGAACTGGGGATTCGAGCTCGCGAGCCCGAACGGACTGATGCGGAACGGCTGGACGCGGTTTTCGTTGAAACCCGGCGACATCGTCACGGTCGAAGGCTCGCGCGCCAAGAACGGCTCGACGAACGCCAACGCCCAGGTGGTCGTGTCGAGCAGCGGGCAACGTCTGTTCGCCGGGTCGGGGGACGCGCCACAACCGTAACGGAGGCCGACCTGATGCGGCGATTCACCGGTGCGGCGGTCATGATCGCCGCCCTTTCGGTTTCAGTGTCGGCGCAGTGGCCCAGGCGTGAGCCGCCAGGGGTTCCGAAAGGCGCGGACGGCAGAGTGAATCTGGTTGCGCCGGCGCCGCGGGCGCCCGACGGTAAGCCGGACCTCGGAGGGATCTGGGAAGTGTCGCCCCGGCGCGAGGCGCCGGGCACTGCGCCGCCGGGGCGTCCTCCACTGGCGGTGTTCGCGAACATCGGCGTGAATTTCCCCGAGGGGCTGCCGTTCCAACCGTGGGCGGCGGAACTCTCCAGGAAGCGCGTCGCGAATCAGCGGTACGACAACCCGGACGCGCTGTGCCTCCCGCAGGGCCCGCTTCAGTACCACCTGGATCCGCAGCCTCGAGAGATTGTCCACACGCCTCGCAAGACGTTGATCATCTACGAGTCGAATTACGGATTGCGGACGATCTACACCGACGGCAGGCGCCTTCCGAAGCAGGGTGAACCGCAGCCGTACTGGCACGGGTACTCCGTGGGGCATTGGGAGAGCGACACCTTCGTGGTGGAATCGAACAACTTCCGCGGAGTGCAGGGAGGCAACGCCGCCGACGCCTGGTTGGACCAGATGGGCAGCCCGTACACAGAGGCCTTACAGCTGACAGAGCGGTTCCGCCGCGTGGACTTCGGCAACATGGAGATCGATGTCGCGATTGACGACCCGAAGGCGTACACGAGACCTTTCGCGGTCAGGGTCGAGCACCGGATCGTCGCCGACGGCTGGGAGATGACCGAGTTCATCTGCCATGAGAACCAGAAGTTTCTAGAGATGACGGGGCGGGCGCCTGCAAGATAAGGGACAAGGCACAACGGGGTCGCACGGATTTCCCCGTCGGCATCGCACCGGCTTCCGTCAGGCTTGCACCGACCTCCCGTTGAAGATCGCACCGAATTCTCGTCGGGATTGCACCGACGTACCAGTCCCGTATATCCTCCGCGTGTCGCGCTGACGCTCGACGAGGAGGACATCCAGTGAAGAAGATCCTTGGAATCTTGTGTGTGCTGGCGCTCGTCGCCATCGCCACCATGGGCAACCCGTTCGCGCAGGCGCCCGGGCAGGCGGTGGACGAGAACGGCGCGCCGATGTTCAGGGTCGATCCGTTCTGGCCGAAGCCGCTGCCGAACCGCTGGAGCATGCAGCAGGTGACCGGCATCAGCGTCGACAGCATGGACCACATCTGGTTCATCAACCGCAACCAGGCGGCCGAGGGCGACGAGATCGGCGGCGGCGACAACCCGCCGCGCATCGACTGCTGCATCCGCGGGCCCGAGGTCATCGAGCTCGACCAGGAAGGCAACGTGCTCAACGCGTGGGGCGGCGCCGGGTTCCATCCGCAGTGGCCGACCGCGATGCAGACGGTGATCGCCGACTCGAAAGGGCTTCGTGTGGATCGCCGGCACCGCCGCGCAGGACAGCATCATGAAGTTCACGCGCGACGGCAAGTTCGTCTGGGACTTCGGCCATCGTCCGCCGGCGGAAGCGGGGATGATGCCGGAGAACAACCAGGAGACGAGCTTCCTCATCAACAAGGGGCGCTTCCAGCTCGACGAGCAGACGAACGAGCTCTACATCATCCAGCAGAAGCGCGTGCTGATCTACGACGCGACCACCGGCGCCTACAAGCGCGGCTGGGGCGGCCACGGCATGCCGCTCGAGCGAGATCTCGAACGAGCCGATCCCGCCCTACAAGTGGACCGGCGCGCCGCCGCCGCCCGAGAAGAACTTCGTGCCCGACCTGCACTTCGTCGAGATCTCGCGGGATCGCGAGGTCTACATCGGCGAGCGCGGCCAGAACCGGATCGAGGTGTTCACGACCGACGGCAAGTTCCTGCGCGAGTTCTCGGTGTCGCCGAACACGCCGGCGCGCGGCGAGGGCTGCGGCGGGCTGAACAACGTGAAGATGCCGCCGTGCGGCACCACCTACAAGCTGGCGATCTCGCGCGACCCGCAGCAGAAGTTCCTCTACGTCGCCGACGGCACGAACAACAAGGTGTGGATCCTCGACCGGAAGAGCGGCAAGACGCTCGGCTCGATCGGCCAGAACGGCCGCTACGCCGGGATGCTGCACTGGATCAACGCGGTCGCGATGGACTCGAAGGGCAACATCTACACCGGCGAGGTCGAGCACGCCAAGCGCATCCAGAAGTTCGCGCCGGTGATGGCGAGCCAGGCGCGGCGTAACTCGACGTCAGCGGGTGAATTCGATGTAGTGCTCAGAGCGCCCGGTCATGAAAAACCGGGCGCGCTGAGCCGCCTGCCTGTCGGTGCCGGTCGTCGTCTCGAGGCCGGCCACCTGCGGATACCACTCCCCGCCATTCAGAATCTTCTGCGGACGGCTCCACCCGCGCGGGTCCGACACGTCGCGCGCGTACGACACGTAGATCCCCTCGCTGTTGTAGTGCTCGTTTTTCGCGCGGTTGACGAGCATCACGTAGCGTTCGAAGGAACGGAGACGCACGGAGGAGCGACTTGTACGGGGCAAAGTCGACACGCCGATGTCGGCGCTTCGGCTGGCGCGGATAACAACGCCGCGGACCACAAGCCGAGCAGAGTTCAGCCACGGCTCGTGATCCGGGTGTCGCTCTATCCCGGCGCCGGCCGGAGGCGGCGGCAGCGGCGTGACCCCGTGCATCTCCGTGTCTCAGTGCCTCCTGTGAAATCCGTGTTCTCCGCCACCTCCATCCACTCTGGGATACGGCTCACCTCGGATGCTTACTGTCGGGCCCGGAAAACCGCGAGCCGACAGAACGCTGTGGAGCACGACGGACAAGATCAGCAAGCGCGCGCCACTCGTGTGTCATTCGCCGGAATTGGCGTACGGGTTGCTCTGCGGAGAGGCATGGACAACCGCGTCGCCAGCACAGTGTCTCTACCGACGTCTCTACCGACGTCGCTGCTGACGATGTCGCTGATGACGATAATCGCCCTGTGCGCCGCGCCGGGGGCGTCCGCTCAGGGCGTGACGCGCATCGAGCAGGACAACCCGAGCATTACCTACAGCGGCAACTGGTACTCGAACGAAAGCCCGCGCCACAGCGGTGGTATCGCCGCGCTCACGAACGCACCCGGGGCTCGCGTCACGCTGTCATTCACCGGCACCGGCCTCACGTGGGTCGGCGTCGTCGACGGCTACTCGGGGCTCGCCACCGTCTACGTCGACGGCACCATGAAGGTCGTCGACAGCTACGCGAATCCCGCCGACTACCAGCACGCGGTCTACTCCGTCCGCGGCCTGAGCTCCGGCACGCACACGTTCACGCTAGAAGTGACGCACGAGCGCGCCAGCCAGACCGAGGGATCGTGGGTGTGGATCGACGCCTTCGACATCGAGAACGGCGAGCCGGTGCCCGGCGGCATCCCCGCCGGCACGGGGCACGTCGAGGAGAACAATCCGGCGCTGATTTTCACCGGCCGGTGGTATGCCCACTCCGGCCCCGCCCATAACGGCGGCGGCGCCGTGCTCGCCACCGACGCCGGGTCGCGCGCGACGGTCACCTTCACCGGCAGCGGCGTGAGCTGGACCGCATACCGCGATGAGTGGTCCGGGGTCGCGCGGGTCTACGTGGACGGAGAGCTGAAAGCCACCGTCGACAACTACCTGTCGCCGGCGCAGGCGCACGCGGTGCCCTACAGCATCGACGGGCTGCCGGCAGGTACCCACACATTCACCATCGAGGCAACCGGTACCCGCAATGAGAGCTCGAAGGGCTCCTGGGTCTGGCTCGACTCGTTCGACGTCCTCGTTCGCTAGGCGTACTGAGGCCGACGGGCTCAGTCGCGCGCATCCTCGTCCCGGCCATCCGTTTTCAGTAGAATCGGCAAGATGACTCGCTGGATGCGGGTGGCCCCCGTCGTCTTCGCGCTATTGGCCGCGCTGCTGTCGACCTGGGCGTTCGCCCAGTCGCCGGAGTCGGTCCTGGCCCGCGTCCGCCAGGAGCGGCAGCCCTACCTCGATACGCTCCGCGACCTGGTCTCGATCGAATCGGGCAGCAGCGACGTTCGAGGGTCTGAATACGATTGCCGAACTCGATCGCCGGCCGTCTCCGCGCGCTGGGTGGTGAGGTGGAGGTCGTCGAACCGCCCGCGAACATGGTCCGGTTCGAGAACACGCCGCCGCAGACCGGCAAGTCGGTCGTCGCCCGCTTCAGGGGCACCGGCACGAGGCGGATTCTCCTGCTGGCGCACATGGACACGGTCTACCTGCGCGGCATGCTCGCAAAGCAGCCGTTCCGGGTCGACGGCGATCGCGCATACGGTCTCGGCATCGACGACGACAAGCATGGCGTCGCGCTGATTCTGCACGCCGTCAGCGTGCTGAACGCGCTGAACTTCACGCGACTACGGCCTGCTCACCGTGCTCATCAACGGCGACGAGGAAGTCAGTTCCGCCGGATCGCGCACGCTGATCACGAAGCTCGGGTCGGAGCACGACCTCGTGCTGTCGTGTGAGGGTGCGGGACAGGAAGATGCGATCCGGTTGACGACCGCGGGGATCGCCGCGGTGCAGCTGAAGGTGACCGGCCGCGCGTCGCATGCCGGCGGCGCGCCCGAGCAGGGGCGCAACGCACTCTACGAACTCTCACACCAGATACTGCAGACGCGCGACTTGTCGAACGCCGAGACCGGCGTGAAGATGAACTGGACGCTGGCAACAGCCGGCAGCGCCCGGAACGTCATTCCGGCCGAGGCGCGCGCCACGGCGGACGTTCGCGTGCTGCGCGTAGCCGACTACGACGGCATCGAACAGCAGATCCGCGATCGGATCAAGAACCAGCTGATCCCGGATACGCGGGTCGAGATGGTGTTCGAGCGAACCCGCCCGCCGCTCGAAGCCACGCCCGCGGCGCGGGCAGTGGCAGCGCATGCGCAGCGCATCTACGGCGAGATCGGCCTCCGGCTCGAGGTCCAGGCGACGGCGCCGGGCGGCGGCACTGACGCGGCATTTGCCTCGCTTCAGACAAAAGCGGCGGTGATCGAAGGATTTGGCCTGCGCGGTTTCGGCGCCCACTCGAACGACGCCGAGTACATCGAGATTGCCTCGATCGAGCCGCGTCTCTACCTGATGGTGCGGCTGATCATGGACGCCTCACAGGGGAAGGCGGGGAATACGACGAATTAAGGCACAAGGCACAAGGCACAACGACCTTGACCGGGCGGACAGCGCTTTGCTTGTTCATGAAGCAACCAACGCTGACCGCCAGCGGCAAACCGTTCGATCTTCACCAGCGTCTATTACTCTTCGCGTGTGACATCGTCCGGGCAGTGGAATTCCTGCACAAACGCGGACCGATTGGGCGTGCAATTTCCTACCAGATTCTCTCGGCGGGAACCTCTGTCGGTTCTAACTACGAGGAATCAGATGGCGCCTCGAGCTACGCCGACTTCATCGCAAAGTGCAGGATCGCACTGAAGGAAGCCAAGGAGGTGCGCTTCCGCTTGCGCGTCTCACGGAGCTACTCGACGCGAAATACGAATCGCTCGTGGTTGAGGCCGATGAGATCGTAAGAATCCTGGGAAAGATCGTCCACAACGCCGCCCGTCGGCGGGGTTGAGCCTTGAGCCTTGTGCCTTGTTCTATTTGCCGGGTCCCCTTGCCGGTTTCGAGCATCCACGGCGTGCGGTCGCCGCTCGGCACCCACAGACCGCGCCCCCTTCCACCCGCCGGGATCGTTGTTCACGAACCGGATGCGCGCACCCGCATAATGCTGCGGGAGGCACGATGCGACCGACAAAGCCGCGAAGCTGGTTCACACGCCTGACGAAGACCACCGCCCATGCGTCGGGACGGCCGCTCACGTTCATCCTGGCCGTTTCGGTCATCGTCGTATGGGCGGCGCTTGGCCCGATCTTCGGCTTCAGCGATACGTGGCAGCTGGTAATCAATACCGGGACGACGATCGTGACGTTCGTCATGGTCTTCCTCATCCAGAGCACGCAGAACCGGGATTCGGAAGCGATGCAGGTGAAGCTCGATGAAATCATCCGGGCTATCGGCAACGCACAGAACGAGCTGCTCGATCTCGAAGAGCTCGAGGAGGGAGATCTGACGCGCATCACGGAAGGGCTATGAGGGCCTGGCCCGGGAAGCCCGCGCAAAGCAGGGGCAGGGTGGACGGAAGGGACGGAGTTAACCTTCGACTCGACCCATGTCGTCGGGCTCGAGCCTTCCTCATGGCAGCGATCTCGCTCTGTTCCCGCACGTTTCGCGCCCGCGTGAATGCGGCACCGATTTCATCAGCAGAATCCGGGGCGTTTTGAGCGGACTGCCCGGACGCGGGATCGATGCCTCACGAAAAAGCGCATGGGCACCTGGCGATATGTCGTGACCAGGCGCTGCCGGGTCGTCGACGGAGCGGGAGAGGCCCGTGTTCCAACAGCTGATCAATAGCACCGCGACGCAGTTCAACCTGTCGGACGCCAGCGTGTCGTCCCTCCTCCGCGGACTCCTGGCCCTGATGACGAGCGAGCGATGGGGGGGTATCGACGGCTTCGTCGACCAGTTCCGCGAGGCCGGCCTCGACCACGTGATCGGGTCCTGGCTCGGAGGAAAAGAAGGCCGCGCCCTCACGCCGTCGCAGGTCGAATCGGCGCTCGGCGCAAGCGGGCTCGATGGCCTGGCCGCCCGGAGCGGGCTTTCGCGCGCGGCCGTGACCTCGGTCCTCACCTTCCTGTTACCGAGGCTGATCGGCCTCTTGACCCCGGGCGGCGTGCTTCCGTCGAGCCATGCGCTGCGATCCCGGTTCTCTGGATATATCGCAGGATCGGCCGGGCTGCCGGCCGCGCCTGGTGCCGAGCACATGGCGAAAGGCCGGAGCAGTCACTGGATGTCGTGGGCGGCGGCGGCCGTCCTCGCCGTCCTCGCCGCCTTCTTCTGGATGCGTGCGCCCGCAGGCACGGTCGACCCCGAACGGACGTTGAGCAACAACGACGGCAGGATCACCTATTCGGGCGGCGTTCGCGACGGGGACACCCGCACCTCCATCCCGCTCAGCGACGCAGCCGCGGACGTCCCCCGAGTTGCCGGCGACCAGGCGCTCTCTGCGATCGGCACGTCAGGGAGTTCGACCGGCGAGCTCGTTGAGGCGATGAACCTGGCGATCATCAACTTCCAGAGCGGGAGCGCCGAGCTGCCGGCCGACACCCTGGCAATCATCGAGAAGTCTGCCGAGGCGATCAGGGGCGCACCACTGGGGGCGACCATCGAGATCGGCGGACACACTGACAATATCGGGGATCCCGCCTCGAATCTCGCGCTGTCACAGGCACGCGCCGACGTGGTCAAAGGAGCGCTGGTGAACGCCGGAGTGCCGGAATTGATGCTGACAACGAAGGGATACGGCGATACCAGGCCTCGCGCCGCCAACGACACTGAGTTCGGTCGCTTTCAGAATCGCCGGATCGAGTACACGGTGGTTGAATGACTGACCTATAGCGTTTTGCAAAACGCTGTAGCGCGGATTTCCAGGGTGTGGCGCGAACCCGGTTGGGTTCGCGTGGCGAGCCTGACAAGGCTCGCCCCACACAAGTGAAATCCGCGCTAGCCGGCCTCATCCGGCGGTCCGGCGATCGTCTCTTCGACCATGGCGCTCACCCGGCGCCGTGCCGGGAATGTCAGTCGTAGCAGCGGCGGCGTCACCATCGTCGTCACCAGCACCATGACGACGGCCGCGGAGAAGACGTCGCGGCCGATGATCTGGTGTGTCAGGCCGTAGCCGGCGACGATGAGGCCGACCTCGCCGCGCGAGATCATGCCGGCGCCGACGCGGATCGACTCCTGTCGTCGTGAAGCCGGTGAGCCTGGCGAACAGGCCGCAGCCGAGCGCCTTGGTCGCCAATCGCCACCGTAATGAGCACGACGCTGAAGAGCGCACGTTCGCCGAGGTCGCGGCCGTTGGCCTCGAGGCCGATGCTGATGAAGAAGATCGGCACGAACATCGAGTAGGTCAGCGGGTGGATGCCGTCGTCCACCGCCTTCTTGAACGGTGTCTGCGCCACGAGCACACCGGCCAGGTACGAGCCGGTGATGGCGGCGACCGCGCCGATGTACTCGGCGGCCCACGAGTAGACGAAGGCGATGACGAGCACCGTCGCCAGCAGCGCCTGGCTGACGCCGAGTCCGGACGTCCACCGCAGCAGCGGCGTGAACCACCGGCCGGCCGCGATCGCGACGGCGAAGAAAGCCGTCATCCGGACGACGAGCCACCCGATCTGCGCCGGGTCGCCGCCGCCGGCAGAGGCGCCGGCGGCCGCCACCACCACCGACAGCACGATGATGCCCATCACGTCGTCGATGACGGCGGCGCCGAGTATCGTCGAGCCCTCGCGCGTGCGCAGCGCCCCCAGCTCGATCAGCGTCTGCGCCGAGATGCTGACGCTCGTCGCCGTGAGGATCGTGCCGATGAAGATGCCCTCCCAGAAGACGGGAAGGCCGAACGCCGCGGCCGTGGCGATGCCGCCGAAGAACGGCAGCACCACGCCGCCGAAGGCGGACCAGAAGGCGACCGCGCCGACTCGTCGCATCTCGTCGAGGTCCGTCTCGAGGCCGGCGACGAACATCAGGAGGAGGACGCCGATCTCCGGCAAGGTCGCGAATCAGCGCGCCCAGTCGTCGCCGCTCCCCGCGAAGATCGGCCAGCCGAGCACGTCGAGCAGCGTGGGCCCGAGCAGCAGGCCGATGAGGATTTCGCCGAATACCGCCGGCTGGCCGATGCGGTTCGCCGCCGCGCCGGCCGCTTTGGCGGCCGCAATCACCAGCGCCAGGAGCAGCAGGACCTGCAGGGGGTGGGTCATCGGTCGTTCACGCTTCTGGTTCCGGGTTTCCGGTTCGCGTTCAGGTTCGGGTTCGACGGTCCGGCTGGGGCCGGACACCTGCGCTCAAAATCGCAGCAGGCGCGTGGCCTTTATCGCGATCGACCGGTTCTGAAGAAGAGGGAAGTTCCGCGCGCCCGTGTCGCGGCCGTCGCTGTACACCACGAACAGCTCGCTGCCAGGCGTGTATTCCCAGCGCATGCGTGCGCTCGACGTCAGGGTGCGCGCGGTCGGGTTGAACTGTGTCAGCCCGCTGAAGCCGAGCCGCGCGGTGGGCGCAACCGCGAGGCGCACGCCGATGAGCCGCGCGTTGAAGTCGCCGAAGGGCAGCTTCACCCAGTTCAGCGTGATGTTCGGTTCGACGGCGACGTTCGCGGAAAACGCGATACGGCCGTTGTAGCCCGCGGAGGTGCGGGTGCCGTCATAAAAAGTCCCATAGGACGACGAGAATTGCCCCGACACCTTCCGCTGCTGCGCCAGGGTGTAGCTGGCGCTGACGGTGTGGGTCGAATAGCCGCCGGCGGGGACGACGACGCCAGGGGAGATCGTGAAGTCGGCGGGCAGCCGCTCGTAGTTGCGCTGCGCACCGACGTCCACCTGGTCGCTGCTGTTGAACTCGATGCTGAACTGCGCCCGCTGCGATCGATCCTCGAGCACGTCGCCGGCGGCGTCGGAGATGTACTCGAGGTTGGCCTGCCACGTGAGCTGCCGGATCGGGCCGCGCCGCACCCGCGGGCTGAACCGCGCGCCCGACGCGTTCAGCGCAAAGTCGGTGCGGCGCACGAACCCGACCTCCGGGTTGAAGTTCGCCTGGACGACGACGCGGTCGAGCGAGAAGCCGTAGCGATCGCCGCCGTAGTTGTCGTGCCGCAGTGCCGCGGCTAGGCTGGCCGGGACCAGGACGGTACTGCGAGCCTCGCCATGGACATACAGGCAATCGGCGCATCGGCCACCGTCGCGCTGTTCTGCGCGATTCTCTTCATGCTGGCGATCAAGTCCTGGTACGCAGTGACTCGTGTGCTTTCCGGGCAGCCGAGTTTCGCCGACAGCATCACACGCGAGGCGGCGGAACGGCTGCGGAGCGAATTGCACACTCTGTCGCGGCGCCAGTCGGCCTACGTCGGGGCGCTGGTCGTCTTCGTCGTCATGTATGCCGCCGCCACGCTGTTCGAAGGCCCTGTGTTATTCGCCGGCTACCCGGCCTGGCAGCTGTTCGCCGTGTTCGGCGCCCACGCTGCGGCTGCCTGTTTCGCCGCGTACCGGCTCGGCGGCATCCTGATCAACTGGCGCCAGGTGCGTTTCCTGCACGATGCCAATATCGCCATCGGTCACCAGTTGCGACGCATCGCCGCCGATCATGGTCAGGTCTACCATGACGTGCCCACCTCGGCGGGTATCGTCGACCACGTGCTCGTCGGCCAGAACGGCCTCTATGCGATCAGCGTCGTCGCGCGACGGCACTGGCGCACAGGCTCGGTCCGGCTCGATGGCCAGGCACTCGAGTTCTCGACCTCGGCACGTCTGCCCGTTGCCGATTTCACGGCGGCGGTCCAGCGCCTGGCCCGGGAATTGCGCACGGTCGCCGCCCGGCCCGTGCGAGTGCGCTCAGTGCTCGCAGTGCCGGGCTGGCAGATCGAGGAACAGTCCGGACACGAGCATCTGCTCGTCAACGAACAGAACCTGGCGATGTTGCGCGGCTGGCGCGATCGCGGCGACTACCTGATGGACGAGGAAACCAGCGCAATCCAGCAGGAGCTGGCGCGCCGTTGTTCGCGTGCCGCGCGGCGAAACGTTGCGGTCAGAACGGCCTGAGACGCGCCGCGAGCCGGTCGTTGTCGAGTACGTCTTCGAATTCGTCCGCCAGTTCCCGGCACATGGCGACCACCTCTTTCCATACCCTGACACGCTCTGCGGGCGGATAACTGACGAAATCGCGACGATCCGGAATCTTCGCATTGGGCAGGCGTGCGACAAATGCCGGCGACGGGCTGACGAGAAGCATGCGATCGGTGTTCAGGACATTTGGCCGCCGCCAGCCGAGCCGCTTGTCGAACCAGCCCGGCTTCAGAAAATCGTAGAAGTGCAGGAACAGCGACAGGCGCTCGTTGTCGCTTTGCGGCAGGTCGATGTGATAGTCGATGACGCCGCCGTCACGGTACATGCCCGGCGGCGCGCCCGGGATGTCGCGCACACCGTTCATCAGCATCGGGATTGCCCCTGTGGCGACAATCGCAGCCCGCAGATTCGCCTCGACCAGCGGCACCCGGTGCAGCGGAAAACCGGTCGCGGCATAGAACGGCGGGCGATCCCGATCCGCGCAGCGCGCGTCGAAGAACAGCACCCGGTCGAAGAACCAGCCCAGCGTGCGCCGGTGCAGCAGGTTGAGGCCGGCAGCCGCGAGTAGCCCGGCGCCGAGCGCGGCACGCGTTTCCGACGAGGTCAGGTGACGGCTGCGCACCGTCATGATGTGGGTCCGCAGTACCGGGTGCGCGAGGATTTCGCGGCTGCCGTCGGCGCCGAGCACGGTATCGAGGATGCGGACGCTTTCCCGCGAGATTTCGAGCCGGTCGGGTCGCTCGCTGTAGCGTTGCGCGACATAGGCCGACTCGAAGCGCTCCAGGGCCGCCACCGGATCGGCCTGCGCGTAGCAGGCCATGCGCCACGCCCCGATCGAGGTCCCGATGGTGTGTACCGGACCGCGTAGCGCCGGCAGGACCCGCCGTGCCAGCACCCGGTCGAGCTGGCTTAAGACCAGCCACTTGGCGCCTCCGGAAGCACCCGCGAGCGTACCGATGCGCTCCGGGCGAAAGCCGTCGGCGCGAATTTCTCGCAATGCAGACGGTCCCGCGCTGAAGCGCAGCGCGCCTTCGGTAGGTTCGGGTCCGGCCATGCGCGGGAGTGTACATTCCCGCCCGCATTGGCTCACTCGAACGGGTGCTGCTTGATGATCGTCTGGTCCCGGTCGGGTCCCGTCGAGATGATGTCGACCGGAACGCCGGCGAGTTCCTCGATCCGCGCGAGGTAGGTGCGCGCATTCGCGGGCAGCTCGGCCTGCTTCGTCAGGCCTACGGTGGACGACCGCCAGCCGGGCCATTCCTCGTACACCGGCTTGCAATCGGCAAAGCGGTCGACGATCACCGGCAGGCCGCTGATCGGAGTGCCGTCGATCGTGTACCCGACGCAGATCTGTATGGTCTCGAGCTCGTCCAGCACATCGAGCTTGGTGACGCACAGTCCGGAGACGCTGCTGTTCACGATGGAGCGACGCAACGCGACGGCATCGAACCAGCCGACGCGGCGCGGCCGCCCGGTCGTTGCGCCGAATTCGGCGCCGACCTTCGCCAGGTGCTCGCCCGTGTCGTCGAACAGTTCCGTCGGGAACGGACCCGCCCCGACCCGCGTCGTATAGGCCTTGACGATGCCGAGGATGTAGTCGAGATCCCGCGGACCGAGGCCGGTCCCGGTGCTGGCGGCGGCGGCGACGGTATTCGACGAGGTGACGAACGGGTAGGTGCCGTGGTCGATGTCGAGGAAAGTGCCCTGCGCACCTTCGAACAGGATGCTCTCGCCGGAGGCGGCTATGTCGCTCAGGATCTGCGTGACGTCCGCAACGATCGGGGCGACGAACTTGGCGGCTTCCATCGCGTCGTCCAGCGTGCTGACAAAGTCCACCGGTTCCGCGCCGTAATAGCGGCGCAGAAGGAAGTTATGGTAGTCGAGGATTTCACCCAGTTTCGCAGCGAAATTCTCGCGCACGAACAGATCGGCGACCCTGAGGGCACGGCGCGAAACCTTGTCCTCGTAGGCCGGGCCGATGCCGCGTCCGGTCGTCCCGATCGCCGCTGCACCGCGCGACTTCTCGCGCGCGAGGTCGAGCGCCGCGTGCGACGGCAGTATGAGCGGACAGTTGGGACTGACCTTCAGGCGCTCGAACACCGGTACCCCGTTCGCGGCGAGGGCATTCGCCTCTTTCACCAGTGCTTCCAGCGAAACCACGACGCCGTTGCCGATCAGGCAGCTCACGCCGTCGCGCAGGATTCCGGAGGGTATGAGGTGAAGGACCGTTTTCCTGCCGCCAATGACCAGCGTATGCCCGGCATTGTGTCCGCCCTGGAAACGCACGACAGCCGCCGCGCGGTCCGTCAGCAAGTCCACGATCTTGCCCTTGCCTTCGTCACCCCACTGGGTGCCGACGACGACGACGTTCTTGCCCATATTGGCTTCCCGGTGTGTGGGCCTAGCGACGAACCACGAACAGCAGCACGAGGCCTATGACGATCAACACCAGCCCGACCGTGCGGATGTGATTGTCACTTAGGCGTACGATCTCCGCCACCACCTGCCGGTAGCGCGACGGCGCCGCGAACGGCAGCAGGCCCTCGATGACGAGCACCAGCGCGACGGCGGTCAGGATCTCGATCCACATCGGCTTGTTGTGTGTAGCTACTGGTCGCGACGACCGTCGGACTGGTTCAGGTAGCGAAAGAAATCGTTCTTCGGATCGACCACAAGGACGTCGCCGGCCTTGCCGACCGACCGACGGTACGCTTCGATGCTGCGGTAGAAAGCGTAGAACTCGGGGTCCTTGCTGTAGGCATCGGCGTAGATCTCTGCGGAACGCGCATCGCCCTCGCCGCGCAGCTTCTGACTGTCCCGATACGCTTCGGCGAGAATCACGGTTCTCTGCCGGTCCGCGGCCGCGCGTATCTCCGCTTCGTTCTCGCGTCCTTCGGCACGGCGTTCTGCGGCGATGCGCTGACGTTCGGCTTCCATCTGTGCATACACCGAGTTGCGCACCTCCTCCATGAATTCGACCTGCTTCACGCGAAAGTCGACGAGATCGATACCGAGTTCCTCGGCGGTCTCCTCGGCCCGATCCAGCAGGTCGCGCATCAGCTCGGCCCGGCCTACCGAGATAGCGTCCTCGACTTTCCGTTTGCCGAATTCTGTGACGATCGCGTTCTTCACGATCTCGCCGAGGCGCAGTTCGGCGATATTGCGGTCGCCACCGGTCGAGGTGTAATAGCGCAGGGGGTCTGTGATCCGGTACTTGACAAAAAAGTCCGCGTCGAGCGACTCGTTCTCCGAGGTGAAGACGCGTTCCGGGCGGTCGCTGATCGTCAACACCTGGCGCGGGAACTTGCGCACGTTCTCGACGACCGGAATCTTCCAGTGCAATCCAGGCGCCAACTGGGCATCCACGACCTCGCCCAGGCGCAGCTTGATCGCCTGCTCGCGCTCGTTGACCGTGAACAGGGACAAGCCGGCGACAATGACGAGAATGCCGCCGAGCACGAACCAGCCGAATCGACCGGAGTTCATCAGCGGGTCCTCCGTTCGCGCGTATCGCCATCACGGGCATCTGCGGACTCCGGCCGCGCCGGATCGGGCAGCGCTTCGCTCGTTGCCGCCTGGCCGGCGCCGCGCCGCTCCTCGATCAGCCGGTCGAGCGGCAGGTACAGCAGGTTGCCGCTGCCTTCGGCATCGAGGATTACCTTGGTCGAGTTGCCATAGACCTCCTCGACGGCTTCGATGTAAAGGCGCTCCCGTGTGACCTCCGGCGCTTTTTGGTATTCCGCCAGAAGTGACTCGAAACGTGCTGCATCGCCTTCGGCATTGGCGATCACCTG
This sequence comes from uncultured Pseudomonadota bacterium, assembly GCA_963775455.1. GTDB lineage: Bacteria > Pseudomonadota > Gammaproteobacteria > Steroidobacterales > Woeseiaceae > UBA1847. The sequence goes on from CAVZIU010000003.1 coordinate 23,964, forward strand.
GTCGCGATAGGCCTGCGCGCCTTGCAAGGCCTTGGCGGCCTCGCCTCGCGCCCGCGGAATGATGTCGCGCGAATATGCATCCGCTTCCAGGGCGTAACGATCGGCATCGTTGCGTGCTTTCTGGGCGTCGTCGACCGCGTTCTGCACGTTTTGCGGATACTTGACGTCCTTCAGCGACACCGAGGTAATCGTTATGCCGGCCTCGTAGAAATCCAGCGTACTTTGCAGGGTTTCCAGGGTACGCGAAGCGATCTCGTCACGCCGGCCCGATGCGACCAATGCCTCGAGATTCGTCGTGCCGACCACTTCGCGCAGCGCGCTTTCGGTCACGTCCTGCAGGGTGACGTCCGGCAGCTCGACGTTGAAACTGTAATCGACCGGATCGGTGCGCCGAAACTGCACGACCATGTCGATGAATACGTACTGCATGTCGGCCGTGAGCATCTCCGTGTTGTACGCATAGTCGGTGATGCGAATCGTGTTGACGAGGTCCACGGTCTCGACGGGCACCGGCACATGCCAGTGCAGGCCGGGCAAGGTCGTCTTCGTATACTTGCCGAAACGCTGCTCCACGCCGCGTTCCGCTTCGTCCACGCGGTAGAAACCGGTCAGTGTCCACGCGGCCAGCGCGAACAGCACGATGAACCAGCCGCCGCCGGGCGCACGCCGGCCTGCGCCGGCCGGCCTGCCGCCGCCCAGCAGGCCGCCGAGGCGTTTCTGCCAGTTCTGCACGATCTTGTCGAGATCGTTCGGCTCCTGGTCGCCCCGCTTCCACGGGTCCTTGCCATTTCCAGAGTCGTTCCAGGCCATAGTCCCTGAGTTCGCTTATCGAGTCGGTGCGGCGGCAGCACTCCGATCCTTCCGGGGCCCGGAAATCGGTTGCAGTGCATCCGCCGCGAGATTCGCACGCTTGAGAAAGCGTCGCAAATCCTTTTCGGCCATTTCGAGTTCGATGTTCCAGCCGCCGTCGGCCTGCGGCACTTCGTTCAGCACAGCGCCGAGTTCGAACAGCTGCGCCCGCTCCCGGCCTTGCGAATGATCCAGCTGCAGGACGCCGCGCAGCAGCTTGCGCTCCAGCCGGTCGCCGATTGCGTCGAGCAGCAGCGGGATGCCGTCACCAGTCCGGGCCGACAGCCAGACCGCCCGGCTGCGACCGTGCCGATCCGTGGCGATCCTCGGGCAGCGATCGAGCTTGTCGATCTTATTGTACACACGTATCTGCGGCACCTTGTCCGCCTCGAGCTGCCTCAGGACGGCGTTAACCTGGCGCAGGCGTTGCCAGAAAAATTCGTCGCTGGCGTCGATGAGATGCAGGATCAGGTCGGCCTGGCGCGCTTCGCTCAGGGTCGATCGGAATGCGGCGATCAGTTCGTGTGGCAGGTCGCGGATGAAACCGACGGTATCGGCGAGCACGACGCTGCGCCCATTGGGGAGGCTCAGGCGGCGCACGGTCGGATCGAGCGTCGCGAACATCTGGTCCCGTACGTACACGCCGGCCCCGGTCAGCGCGTTGAACAAAGTCGACTTGCCGGCATTCGTGTAGCCCACGATCGCCACCGTCGGGATTTCGGCGCGCTCGCGATTGCGCCGATTCATGCTGCGCCGGCTGTCCACCTGCTCGAGGCGTGCGTGCAGCAGGCGAATGCGGTCATCGATCAGGCGGCGGTCCGTCTCCAGCTGCGTTTCGCCGGGTCCCCGCAGGCCGATGCCGCCTTTCTGCCGTTCGAGATGCGTCCAGCCGCGGACGAGACGGGTCGACAGGTGTTCGAGCTGCGCCAGCTCGACCTGCAGCTTGCCTTCGAAACTGCGTGCGCGCTGCGCGAAGATATCGAGGATCAGGCCGGCACGGTCCACGACCCGGCACTTGAGCTCGCGCTCGAGGTTGCGCTCCTGGCTCGGCGTCAGCGGCGCCGCGAATATGACCAGTTCGGCATCCTGCCCGGCGACGGCAGCACGTACTTCCTCGAGCTTGCCGCGGCCGATAAAGTGCTTGGGATCCGGCCGCTTGCGGGCGCTCGTGATCTCGGCGACCACGACGGCGCCGGCGGAAGCCGCGAGCTCCGCAAACTCTTCGCATTCGGATTCGTCTGGAGCACCGCTCGGGCCCGCGTGTACGAGAATTGCTCGTTCACCGCTTTGCGGACGTTCAAACAACCAGAACCTCCACCGCGGGTGAAGGGGGGTATTGCCTAGTCTTCGCTTTCTCCATCGTCATCCGGTAGCGGCAGGCGCACGTTGCGCGACGGCACGACCGTCGAAATCGCGTGCTTGTAGACCATCTGATTCACGCTGTTCTTGAGCAATACCACGAACTGATCGAAAGAGTCGACCTGTCCCTGCAATTTGATGCCGTTCACCAGGTATATCGATACCGGAACCTTTTCCTTGCGCAGTATGTTGAGGAAGGGATCCTGCAGTGTCTGCCCTTTAGCCATCTCGGGTCTCCTTGTTCTTGTTGTTTTGAACACCACGTCCCGTTGGCGCAGGTATGCCCTGTCGGGTGTTCAGCCTAAGCGTCGAAAAAAATGGTATCAGAAACGCCGACATTGCGTCGATCACATCCGTCTCGAGGGGATCGAAGACCGAGACCTCCGGGTCGTTGCGGAGCCAGGTCAGCTGTCGCTTGGCGAGTTGTCGCGTTGCAACGAGGGCGCGGTAGCGCGCTTCCTCGAGCGGCGTCTCGCCCGCCAAATGCTCCCAGAACTGTCGGTAGCCGACTGCGCGCATCGCGGGCGCCTCCCGGGTGAGGCCCGGGCGCTGCATCAGGTTCCGCACCTCCTCACGAAAGCCCTTGTCAATCATCAGGTTCAGGCGTTTTTCGATGCGCTCGTGCAGCACGCGGCGCGGTTCCGGCACGAGCGCGAGGCGCAGGAAGCCGGTGTCGCGCGCCGCCCTTGGCGCCGAACCGGCGGACTGCCAGTCGCTCAGGCTGCGGCCGGTCGCGCGGTAGACTTCGAGAGCCCGCTGGATGCGCTGGCCGTCGCTCGGGTCGATGCGCATCGCGGCCACCGGATCCACGCCGGCGAGGTCCGCATGCAGCGCCGCCCAGCCGCGGCACCTGGCTTCCTCGTCGATCGTCCGCCGCAGCACGGGATCCCGTTCCGGCAGCTCGGCGAGTCCGCGCGTGAGTGCGTGAAAGTACATCATGGTGCCGCCGACCAGGAGCGGTATGCGCAGCGCCGTGAAAATCTCGTCGATCGCGGACTGTGCGTCACGGACGAAGTCGCCCGCCGAATAGGCATCTTCGGGGTCGCGGATGTCGACCAGGCGGTGTGGTGCGCGGGCCAGCGTGTCTGCGTCGGGCTTCGCGGTGCCGATGTCCATGCCGCGATAGACCAGCGCCGAATCGACGCTGATGATGTCGCAGGGGAACCGCTGGCACAGTTCGACGGCGATCTCGGTCTTGCGCGCAGCCGTCGGTCCCATCAGGCAGACTGCCAGGCGCATGTCGGTCGGTACCGGCACCCTCAGCGACCGCGCAGGAACAGGCGATCGAGGTCCTGCATCGTCAGTGCGGTCCAGGTCGGCCTGCCGTGATTGCACTGGTCCGCTCGCTCGGTACTCTCCATTTCCCGCAGCAGCGCATTCATTTCCGCCAGCGTGAGCAGCCGGTGTGCCCGCACGGAATGATGGCAGGCCATCGTCGCCAGCGTGTGGTCGATGAGTTCGTCGACACGCCGGCTGTTGCCAACGTCGGCCAGATCGCCGATGACATCGCGTAACAGGGACTCGGCGTCGGCGGCGCGCAACAAGCTCGGGATCTCGCGCAGCCGGAGATTCGTGGGGCCGACGCGATCGACGACCAGGCCGAGCCCGGCCAGCAGCTCCGCCGAGCTCTCGACCAGTTCTGCTTCGTGTTCGGCTACCGCAACGGCGAGCGGCAGGAGCAGCGGCTGGCGCACGATCGAGCGATCTGTATGCGAACGCTTGAGCTTTTCATAGAGGATGCGCTCATGTGCCGCGTGCATGTCCACGAGCACGAGCCCGTCGCGGTTCTCCGCCAGGATATAGACGCCGGCGATCTGCGCGAGCGCGTAGCCGAGCGGCGGCACGCCTTCCTGTGCGAGTGGCGAATTCGCGGCAGGCGAATCCGCCGTGAGTTCCGCATAGTGCGCGAGAGACTCGTGCACCGTGTGCGCGCGGTGGCCGCCGGCCACGCCGAGTGCCAGGCCTCGTTGCGTCGCCTGTGGTAGCCGAACTGGCGCCTGCTGCGCCGGCCGCTCGTGCGCGGGGCGCGTCCCGGCAAGTGCGTAGCCGAGCGTCTGCGTGACGACGCCGTGTACGCGCCGCGCGTCCCTGAAACGGACTTCGTGCTTGGCCGGGTGCGCGTTGGCATCCACCGTTGCCGGGTCCATGCTCAGGTACAGCACATAGGCCGGAAAGCGGCCGTGCACGAGCACATCCCGGAATGCGTGCTTCGCGGCATGCGCCAGCGTCCGGTCGGCGATGCTCCGGCCGTTGACGAACCAGAACTGCTGGTCGGGCAGGCTGCGATGGTAGGTCGGCAGCCCGAGCCAGCCGGCGAGGGCGATGCCGTCGGCTTCGCGTTCGAGAGCAAGCGCCCGGTCGGCGAAAGTCTCTCCCAGCAATCTTCCGAGGCGTGCCAGGCGCGCCTCGCTGTCGCCGGCGGCGGCCAACGCGAGCACCTCGCGACGATTATGTGTCAGCGTCATGGCGACATCCGGCCGCGACAATGCCAGGCGCTGCAGCCATTTTTCGATGTGACCGAACTCCGTTCTGTCGCTGCGCAGAAACTTGCGCCGCGCCGGCGTATTGAAGAACAGGTCCTCGACTTCCACCGTCGTCCCGACCGGATGCGCGGCCGGGCGCGGTTCGCTCAGCGCGCCGTTGTCAGCACCGAGCTGCCAGGCCGTGCCCGTGCCGGCGACCCGCGACGTCAGCGTCACCCTCGCGACAGAGCCGATGCTCGGCAGCGCCTCACCGCGAAAGCCCAGCGACGCAACCGCTTCGAGGTCGTCGAGGCTCGCGATCTTGCTGGTCGCGTGCCGGGCCATGGCGAGGCCCAGTTCCTCCGGCGGAATTCCGGCCCCGTCGTCGCGCACGCGGATGAGCTTGCGGCCACCATCGACGATGTCGATGTGCACGGCTTTCGCCCCCGCATCGAGACTGTTTTCGACCAGTTCCTTGACGACCGATGCCGGCCGTTCCACGACTTCGCCCGCGGCGATCTGGTTGACGAGGTGGCTGGGCAGCAGCTGGATCGGCATGGCGTAGCGGCGCACGGGTTCAAGACAGCCCGTCATTGTTCCAAACCACCGCCGAAAAGTCTTGCGTCGGGCGGCGCTTCAGCCGCCGGCGTAGACCGGGATCGCCAAAGTCTGGCCTACGCGTATGCGGTCGCTGGCGAGCTTGTTCGCGCGCCGGATGTCCGTCGTACTGACGTTGTAGCGTGCCGCGATGTCCGAAAGCGTGTCGCCGCGCGTGATCACGTGCCGCACCTGGCGCACGGGTTCTCTGCGCGCTTGCATGGCGATGCGCGTGTCCGGCGGCGCGTTCTCGTAGAAATAAGCGCGGATACCGGCCAGCAGGGCGTCGGCAACCCGGCCCTGGTGACCGCTGCTGCGCAGGTTCTGTTCTTCGGTCGGGTTGGAGATGAAGCCGGTCTCGACGAGGATCGAAGGAATGTCGGGCGATTTCAGGACGATCAGGCCGGCCTGCTGAACGGTGCGCCGGTGCGTCTTGCCGATCCGCGACAATTCACCGATCACGTCGCTGCCGACGTCGAGGCTTGCGCTCAACGCTGCATTCTGCGAGAGGTCCAGGAGCACCGATGCCAACACGTCGTCCTTGTCCTGCAACGATACGCCGCCGATGCTCGCGTTTTCGCGCGCGGCGAGCTGCCGCGCTGCCTCGTCACTGGCACCTTTGAGCGACAATGCGTAGACAGTGGTGCCTTGCGGCCGTCGATCCGACACCGCGTCCGCGTGGATCGAGACGAACAGATCCGCCTTGTTTTCGCGTGCCACCTGCATGCGCCGGCGGTGTTCGACGTAGTAGTCGCCGTCGCGAATCATCACTGCGCGCATGCCGGGCTCCGCATTGATGCGCAGTGCGAGCGAGCGCGAAATCGCGAGTGCCACGTCTTTCTCGCGCGTGCGATTCTTGCCGATCGCACCGGGATCCTTGCCGCCGTGACCGGCGTCGATCGCGACGACCAGGTCACGTCCCGGCACATAGCTTTCCGAAGCGCGTTTGACCGCGGTGGGCGTGCCGCTGCGATGCAGGTCGACGACCAGACGATTGCCGTAAGTCTGGTTGGGCGCGACGGTGAAACTGCGGGAGCGCACTGCCTCCCTCAGGTCGAGCACCACCCGCAGGTCGCCGTCCGACTGCACGGCACTGCGCACCGCGCTGACGGAGCCGGCGCCGGCCGGCATGGTGCGAAGACGTTCCGCGAGACGACCGTCCTTCAGGTCGATGACCAGCCGGTCCGGTCCGCGCATCGTGAAGATGTTGTGCGGTACCGGGCTGGACAGGTCGAGCACGATGCGGGTCTTGTCATCCTCCGCCCAGATACGAATGCCCTCGACCGTCGCACCGGCCCACACACTCGAGCACACGCCGAAGAGTGCCAGGAAGGCCGCAAGCCGACACAGTGCACGCATCCCGAAAGGTTTCCCCGATTTGAAGAATTATGTCAGGCGAGTATACGAGATTCGCCGGCAAAGCCAAGAATTTCTCTTACGATATTATGAAGATATGGGAGACATTTAATGCAAGTCGTTTGGCCGCCGTTCAGGCCGTGGCGGCCAGCGCGGCGGCCACCGCGCGGCCGCGATGGCTCAATCCCTCGATTGCGGCACGCCGCCCCTCGCCCGCGTAGTCCAGGTGCACGCGGAGGTCGGCCGACGCGGCGAGTTCCGGTGCGCGATCGGGCCATTCGACCAGCCGCAGGCCGTCGTCGAGTTCGGACCAGCCGAGAAACCGCAATTCGTCGGCGCTCGCCACGCGATAGAGATCGACGTGGTAGGCGTTGCCGCCGGGCAAGCGGTAGGGTTCGACCAGGGTGTAGGTCGGGCTCGGCACGGGACCGGAATGTCCCAGCGTCTTGAGCAGCGCGCGCGCAAACGTCGACTTGCCGGCGCCGAGATCGCCGTCGAGCAGCACGGTAAATCCGGCGAAATCCGCCGGCAAGTTGTGTGCGAGGCGCTGCGCGTAGGACGCGGTCGCGGCTTCGTCGGCCAGGTACACGCTCATGGCGCCGCCCTGCCCGCGGGATTCAGGACCTGCCGCAGCTCGGCGAGCAAGTCGGATGCCAGCAGGCCACGGGCGCCACGCACGGCGGCCAGGTCTCCTGCGCGTGCATGGGCTTCCACACCGGAGACGGCCGCCGTTTCCGGGGCGAGCCCTTGCGCCACGAGCGCGGCGATGAGGCCGGTCAGGACGTCGCCCATGCCGGGCGCGGCCATGCCCGGATTGCCCGCGGTACAGATGTGTGGCGTGCCATCGCTGCGCGCGACCAGCGTGCCCGCTCCTTTCAGCACGGCTATGCCGCCGTAGCGCGCGGCCAGCGCCCGGACCGCGACGAGGCGCCCCTGTTGTATCTCGGCCGTGCTCCATCCGAGCAGCCGCGCCGCTTCCCCGGGATGCGGCGTAATGATCCGTCCCTCGGCCGCGACGCCGGATTCCGTCCCCGACGCGGCCAGCAGGTTCAGCGCATCCGCGTCCCACAACGCCGGCTTGCCGCAGTCCGCTACCGCGTCGTAGAGCGCGTGCGCCCAGCGGCTTTGCCCGAGCCCGGGCCCGAAAGCCACGACATCCGCCGCCTCGAGAGATTCGGCGATAGCGGTTTCGTCCGCGACGCCAGTCACCATCAGTTCCGGGCGCGCCGCGCCGAGCGCGGCGGCGTGCGACGGGTGGGTAGCGACACTCACCTTGCCGGCGCCGCCGCGCAAGGCCGCGCTGCCACACAGGAGCGCTGCGCCGGGCATGCCCGGGCCGCCGCCGATGACCAGGACGTGCCCGAAGTCGCCCTTGTGCGCGTCGCGCGGGCGCGGCCGCAGGTTCCGGTGCAGGAACTCACTGCCGATGCGCTGCAGCACCGGCCGTTCCGGTGCACGGCAGCCATCCGGCACGTCGAGCCCTGCGTAGCGCAGTTCGCCGGCGGCCGCGTAACCCGCGCCGAGGAAGAGACCGGATTTCAGTCCGACGAAGGTGATAGTAAGCGTAGCCCATACCGCCGGGCCGAGACTCTTGCCGCTGTCGCCGTGAATGCCGCTCGGCACGTCGAGTGCCACGACCGGCGCACCATGCCGGGCGAGTTCCTCGACGATGGCGGCGTACTCGCCCTCGATCGGCCGCACGAGCCCGCTGCCGAACAGCGCGTCCACCGACAGGTCCGCACCGGCGTCGAGTGCGCCGCGCCAGCGCGCCACCGTGCCGCCCGCGGCGAGCCACTCCCGGCAGGCACGCGCCGCGTCTCCGATGAGTTCGTCCGGCCCGGCAACCGAGTACACGCTGACCGGCATGCCGGCCTCGCGGGCCGCCCTGGCAACGACGTAACCGTCGCCGCCATTGTTCCCCGGACCGCAAACGACCTGCCAGCGCCGGCAGCGCGGAAACGTCCGGAGGATCTCGCGTACCGCGAACTCGCCGGCCCGCGTCATGAGCGTGTAGCCCGCAATACCCGCCTGCTCGATCGCGCGACGGTCGATCGCGCGCACGGAATCGACCGAATAGATCTCGAGCGGCAGGCCTTGCATCGCCGGAATTATACTGGGCTCGTCAACGATTCACCCGGCCGCCGACCGCATGAGCCCGCATTCGCCGCACACTTACACCGAGCCGCAACTGCTCGGCCTGAAGTCGCGGATCTGCGGCTGGGCGGAGGACCTCGGGTTCCAGCAGTTGGGCGTCAGCGATGTCGATCTCGGCCAGGCCGAAGCGCGTCTCGCCCAGTGGCTTGGAGCGCGTTTCCACGGAGCGATGCGCTACATGGAACGCCACGGGACCCTGCGCAGCCGGCCGCAGGAACTCGTCCCCGGCACGGTACGCGTACTCTCCGCACGCATGGACTACCTGCCCGAAGCGCAGGATCGGGCGCGCGCCCTGCTCGATCACGAGTCGGATGCCTACGTCTCGCGCTATGCGCTCGGCCGCGATTATCACAAGGTGTTGCGTGGTCGACTCAAGGCGCTCGCGATGCGCATCGGCGCGGAAGTGGGCGAGTTCGGATACCGGGTGTTCGTAGACAGCGCGCCGGTGCTCGAGAAGCCGATCGCCGAAAAGGCCGGGCTCGGCTGGATCGGCAAACACAGCAATCTGCTGAACACGGAGGCCGGTTCGTGGTTTTTCCTGGGCGAGCTGTACACCGACCTGCCCTTGCCGGTCGACGCCCCGGCCAGCGCGCATTGCGGGAGCTGCCGTGCCTGCATCGACGTCTGCCCCACCGGCGCGATCGTGGCGCCTTATGTCGTGGACGCGCGGCGCTGCATCTCCTACCTGACCATCGAGCTCGATGGACCGATACCGCTGGAGTTCCGTACCGCACTAGGCAATCGCATCTATGGTTGCGACGACTGCCAGCTGTTCTGTCCCTGGAACAAGTTCGCACAAAGGAGCCGGGAACCGGACTTTGCGCCGCGCCACGACCTCGACGGCGCCGCGCTCACGGAACTCTTCGCGTGGAGCGCGGCGGACTGGATGGAGCGCACGGCGGGCAGTGCGATTCGGCGCATTGGCTACGAACGCTGGCAACGAAACATCGCTGTCGCACTCGGCAACGCGCGCAGCACGCCGGCCGTGATCGACGCATTGCAGAAACGACGTTGCACCGCGTCGCCGTTCCTGCGCGAGCACATCGACTGGGCGCTCGGACGACACGGCGTAACGGCGGCCGAGGCTTCGGGATAGGGCGCTTCATTAATTTTCCACTTGCTTCATTGCAGCCGTTGCCCGTCTGTAGCGTGTCCAAAGTTCGGCGTTTGCGCTTACACGCCGCATGCGGGCAACAGACTGTGTCGCAGTCGTTATCGCCCGACTCCATCAGGCGCGAGAATTGCGCCATGGCCGAGATGCACGCGCTCAATTCGGACTACCAGCGATCGTTGCTCGAAGCCCTGAACCTGTTCCGCGGCGTCGATCCCGGCGATGTGCAGGTGCTGCTGCAGAAGTGCAGCCGCCGCGACATCGGCGTCGGTGAAACATTGCTCTCGCCCGGTGCTCACAACGACAACGTATACCTCGTGCTGTCCGGCAGCCTGGACGTGCATGTCGGTTCGCCGCACACGCCGGCGCTCGCGCGCGTCGAGGCCGGCGCCTGTGTCGGGGAAATGTCGATCATCGAGGACCGCGATCCGTCGGCTTACGTAATTGCCGCCGAGGACAGCCACCTGCTGGTCGTGCACCAGACGATCCTGTGGGACATGGTGCATGCGTCCCATGCGTTCGCCAAGAACCTGCTGGTTGTGCTGTCCGAACGTGTGCGCAGTCACAACCGGGTCATCGCCGACAGCTACGGCGAGTTGCGCAAGTACGAGCGGCATGCGACGACCGATGCATTGACGGGCCTGGGCAATCGACATTCGATGGCAAACACGTTTCCGCGCGAGATATCGCGTTGTGCCGGCGATGCCCAGCCGGTAACCCTGATTATGATCGACGTCGACAATTTCAAGGAGTTCAACGATCGCTTCGGGCACATCGCAGGTGATCACGCGCTGAGTGCCGTCGCGATGATCCTGAAGAAGCATTTCCGTCCGAACGATATCCTGGTGCGCTATGGCGGCGACGAGTTCGCCGTGCTGCTGCCGGACGTAGGCCACGAGCAGGCGCTCGCGATCGCCGACCGGGTGCGTCAGCGCGTTTGCGGCGACACGGCCGAAGGCGCCGATTCGCAAATCCAGGTGCCGATCAGGATCTCGATGGGCATCGCGGCGTTGAACGAGGCCTGCACGCTCGAAACGCTTATCCGTGCCGCCGATGCGGCGCTGTATCGCGCGAAACGCGCCGGCCGCAACGCCATATCGACCTGACGCGCGTTTGCGTCGCGTTCAGACCGTGACAACGACGTTGTCGATCAGCCGGGCTTTCCCGAGCCGAGCCGCGGCGAGCACGACAAGCTCGTCGCGATCCCCCTCGGGGACCGCGAGGTCCCTGGCGCGACGGATTGAAACGTAGTCGACACGGAATCCGGCGGCTTCGAGCTCGTCCCGTCCGCCGGCCTCGAGTGCCGCGAGGTCGCGCTTGCCGTACTCGAGCTCCTTGCCGATGCGGCTGAGCACTGCGTAGAGCCGCGGCGCGATCGCACGCTCGCTTGCCGTCAGGTAGGCATTGCGCGAACTCAGCGCAAGCCCGTCGCCGTCGCGTACCGTTGGCGCCGTGATGACGCGTAACGGCAGGCTCAGGTCTTCGGCCATGTAACGAATGACGAGTTGCTGTTGATAGTCCTTTTGCCCAAACACCGCGACGTCCGGCTGCACCAGTGCGAACAAGCGGGCGACGACGGTGGTCACGCCGTCGAAGTGGCCGGGACGGAAGGCGCCGCAGAAATTCTCCGTCAGGCCGGGCACGGCCACTACCGTGGCGCATTGGTGGCCGAAGGGGTAGATGGTCGAGTCGTCCGGCACGAACAGGACGTCGGCCCGCACCTCGCGTAGTCGCCGCGTGTCGTGCTCCAGCGTGCGCGGGTAGTTCTCATAATCCTCGTCGGCGCCGAACTGGGTCGGATTGACGTAGACCGAGACTACGATGCGTTCGGCATGCTGCCGGGCGGTTTCGACGAGGCTCGCGTGACCGGCGTGCAGGTTGCCGAGCGTGGGCACGAGTGCAACGTGTTCGTCGTGACGCCGCCAGGTGGCGACCGTTTCCTTCAGTTCTTCCTTGGTACGAATGACCTGCACGGGCGTAGCGGGTACTTGGAAACGGTCGAAGCGAGCGGCTAAGAAAAACAGTGTTCGGGCGCGGGGTAACTGCGATCCTTGACTGCGCGCACATAGGCTTCGCAGGCCGCCAGCTGAGAGCTGTTGTCCCCCATGAAGTTGCGCACGAATCGCGGTACGCGTCCCTGCGTGATGCCGAGGATGTCGTACAGCACGAGGATTTGGCCGTCGACCCCGGGCCCCGCGCCGATGCCGATGACCGGCACGTCGAGCGCGCCGGTGATCGCGGCCCCGACTTCGTTCGGGATGCATTCGAGCAGCACGATGTCGGAACCGGCTTCCTGCAGACGCCTGGCTGCCTTGAGCATCTGCTCGGCCTGCTCCCGGTCGCGCCCCTGCACCTTGAAGCCGCCGATCTTGTGCACGGACTGCGGCTTCAAACCCAGGTGCGCGCAGACCGGGATGTCGTGCCGGGCCAGGTGCTCGACGATCTCGACCTGCCCTTCCCCGCCTTCCAGCTTGATCATCATCGCACCGCCTTCCTGCATCAGGCGCACTGCGTTGTCGAGCGCCTGTGCGGGATTGGCGTAGCTCATGAACGGCATGTCCGCCACCAGGAACGCGCGCCGGAGCCCGCGGGCGACCGCGCGCGTGTGGTAGACGACGTCGGCGACCGTGACGGGCACCGTCGTGTCGTGACCTTGGATGACCATGCCGAGTGAATCCCCTACCAGCACCAGGTCGGCGCCGGCCAGGTCGACGAGCTGCGCAAAGCTTGCGTCATAGGCGGTGAGACAGGCGATCGGTTCGCGCGCCGCCTTCATGTCCCGCAGCGTAGACACGTTGACGGGCGGTTGCGGCATGCCGCGTTGTTCGAGTTGCGTGTACACGATGGGGTTATCCTGTCTTCAGGCGAGCACGGCGGATACGGGATTGAAGTAGTGTCGCCCGCCGCCGATTTTCTCGATCTGGCGGAACAGCTGCTCGTAATCGGCGTCATTGTGCACGGGATCGATCTGCGAGGCATTGACGATCAGGAGCGGTCCTTCGTCGTATGCGTGGAAGAAGCGCGCATAGGCGTCGGCGAGCCGCTCCAGGTAAGTGCGCTCGATCATGTGCTCGCCGGGCCGGCCGCGCCGCGCAATGCGCCGCAGCAGCGCATCCGCCGGCGCCTGCAGGTAGATAACGAGATCGGGGACGGGTGCATCGATGTCCAGCGTGCCGGCGACCTGGTCGTAGAGCGCAAGTTCGTCGGGGGTGAGATTCAGTTCGGCGAACAGGCGGTCCTTGGCGAACAGGTAATCCGCGACCTGTGCATCGGTGAACAGGTCCGCTTGCCGCAGTTCCTCGAGCTGCCGGGCGCGTGCGAACAGGAAATACATCTGCGCTGGCAGCGCGGCACTGCGGCCCTCGCTGTAAAAACGCTCGAGGAAGGGGTTGCCGTCGACTTCCTCGAGCATGAGCCGCGCCGAGAGACTCGCAGCCAGGCGCTTCGCCAGTTCCGTCTTGCCGACGCCGATCGGACCCTCGATCACGATGTACCGGGTCCCCTTGCGCCGCGGACTCAATGAAGTGACTGCCAAGTAGTGCCCTCTAGTCCAGCCGGGTGATGCGCGGTTCCTGTTCATCGACCGGCAATGACCCCACGCGCCCGAGGCCGGGAATGACGAGATCCGCCGCCAGGTCGGACAGCGGCAACAATACAAAATTTCGCCCTGCGATGCCCGGGTGCGGCAGCTCGAGATCGGGGAGATTGACGATTTCGTTCGAATAGACGAGCAGGTCGAGATCGAGCTCGCGCGGCCCCCAGCGCGGGCCGTCCGGGCGGCGGCCCGCCGCCCGTTCCAGGGCTTTGAGTCGGGCGAGCAGGTCGCGCGGCGCCAGCCGGGTCAACAATGCCGCTACCGCGTTGACGAAGTCCGGTTGCTGCATGCCGCCGAAGGGCGCCGAGCGGTAGCGTGGCGAGCGCGCGACGAGGCGCGTCTCGGGCAGCCCGGCCAGCTCATCGAAAGCCGCCGCGACGCGCCGCTCCGGTTCGTCGAGATTGCTGCCGACGCCGATGTAGGCCGGTCGCCAGACCGATGCCGGCAGGCTCATTCGTCGTCGCGCGACGGATTGCGCTGGCGTCTGCGCCGCTGCTTGCGCGCTTTCGCGGGCACCTGGAAACGCTCCATGCGCTGGTCCGAAGGCAAGGACTGCACCTCGCTCCAGAACGCGGCGATGTCTGGATCGACGCGGCCGATGTCCGAGAGCAGCATCATGAAATCGTAGGCGGCCCGGAAGCGGCGATGTTCGAGCAGGTTCATCGCGCGCCGGCCGCGCATCGCATAGAAACGCGGCTGCAGCGCCATCATCTCGCGCATCGGTATCGTGAAGCGCTTGGGTATGGAGATGCGCTTTTGCTGTTCGCCGGCGACTTCCCAGGCCGCAATGTTCAGCGATTGCGCGTCCGAAATCTCTTCCTCCGCGCGGCGCATGGCGGCGACCCGGCAGACCGGCGCCCACAGGAGCACACCCAGCAGGAACATCGGCGTCACCGTCTTGCCGTCTGCGACACGGAGATCGGTGTTGCGCAGGGCAGCGCGCACGAAGCGGCGGAAATCCTCGTCGATCTCGAGTTCCTGCGCCGTTGCGGGGAACATGCGCGCGAACAGGCCGTATTCACAGAGCAGGTTGAAAGTTTTTTCGGCTGAGCCGCCGCCGAACAGCTTCAGGAACTCGTCGAACAGTCTTGCGGACGGCACGTTGGTGAGCAGCGCGACATTGGAACGGATGGCACGGCCGGCCGACTCTTCGATGGTGAAACCGAGCTTCGCCGCGAAACGCACGGCGCGCAGCATGCGCACCGGGTCTTCACGCACACGCTTGTCCGCATCGCCGATCAGGACCAGGCGCCGCTGATCGATGTCGCGCACGCCGTCGACGTAGTCCCAGATGCTGAAATCGTCGATATTGTAGTAGAGCGCATTGCAGGTGAAGTCGCGGCGCCAGACATCCTCTTCGAGGGTGCCGTACACGTTGTCGCGCAGGATGCGGCCTTCGTGATCGTGGGCGACGTCGTCATGTTCGTGAACGGCGGCGGCGCGAAAGGTCGCCACCTCGATGACCTCGCGGCCGAAACGCACGTGTGCGAGCCGGAACCGGCGACCGATGAGCCGGCAATTGCTGAACAGGTCCCGCACCTGGTCCGGGGTCGCGTCGGTGGCGACGTCGAAGTCCTTGGGGTGCAGGCCGAGCAGTGCATCCCGCACGCAGCCGCCGACCAGGAAGGCCTGGTAACCGGCCTTGTTCAGTCGATACAGCACCTTGAGCGCACTGTCCGAGATCTCCTCGCGGGAGACGGAATGGGCGGCCCTGGAGATGATTTTCGGCGAGTGAGCGGTCGGTTTCCCGCTATCTTTCAAAGCTTTGTCCGTAAGGCATGTTGTTGTTTGCCGGTATGATAACAGCGCGCGTCCGCAGGCGCAGATCGTTTGCCCGGCCCGTGCGCGCGGGCTTGAGTCCGGCGCTTCGGCCCGTATAATACGCGCCCCGGCCGCACATCAGCCGGCCAGCGCTCCCTTCGTCTAGTGGTTCAGGACGCCGCCCTCTCACGGCGGTAACACCGGTTCGAATCCGGTAGGGAGTGCCAGACTCCGATGACAGGGGCCCTCGCGGGCCCCTTCTTATTATTGGTATCGAGTCAAGGATCGACAAGCGCAGGCTTGCCATCCGCATCGAGCGCGACGTAGATAAAGAGGCCCTCGGTCACGGGGGCCGTTTTCCCCGTTTCCTCGCTCATGGCCTCGGCACGGATGCGGACGGAGATCGACGTGCTGCCGACCTTCTCGATCTCCGTGTAGAAGCTGACGACGTCCCCGACATGGACGGGACGGTGAAACTCCATCGTGTGTATGGCGACGGTGACGACGCGCGTTCGTGCCCGCTGCCGCGCCGCGACCTCGCCGGCCATATCCATGTGCGACACGATCCAGCCGCCGAAAATGTCGCCGGCCGGGTTCGTGTCGGCCGGCATGGCCCGGGCACGGATCGCCGGACTCAGCACGGAGTTCTGGGCCGATTTCCGGACGGATTTCTGCGGGGTTTTACGGGTCGGAGTCAAATGTCAGGCGCCGCCCTGCAGGATGCCGATGAACCGGTTCGCAAAGCTGAGCCAGGCCGTTGTATCCATGATCGCCAAGCGCCCGAACTGCATTGCCAGCGTCAGCACGCTCGCCACAAGAGTCACCGGGTGGACGCGCTTCAACGTCACGAGGTCCCAGGCGATGACGGCCGCGATCAGGAGCCAACTGCCGAAGTAGATGGAGACCGGGAAATACTCGGTGATCAACGCCAGGGGAATGCGCGCTACGGCCGCATCGATGATGTTGATGGTCGCGAACAGCACGAGACGCTTGTGGGCCTGCGGATTCTTCCGGGCGACCACGGCGCAGCCGAAGAACAGGCTGAACATCACGAGGTCGAAGAAGGGGATGGCGAAGAACTGCTCCGGTGGCGTCGGGATACCTATGAAACCGCCGGGTCGTGCGGCAGCGACGCTGGCGGCATACATGCCGACGGTGACCAGCAGGATGGCGAGCAGGACCCCGATGTAGCCCATGGTCCGATGCAAAGTATAATCGCCGCGGCGTATCAGCAGGACCTGGGCGATGAGCCAGGCGAACCAGAGCGTCGCCAGCGCCCCGTGCAGAGTGAAGACGGCTTCGGGCGGCACAAAGCTCTGCACCTCCGGGAACAGGCCGCGCAGAAACCAGGTACGGGCAAATCCGATGAAGGTAATGGCGGCCAGTGCCAAGGCCATCAGCAGGTAGAAATTGCGCTCCCGACGGCGCGCGACCATTGCATTGGCCGCCATAGGATTCTTCCCATCCGCTATGAACGGGCGGATTCTACCGCCTGCGGCCGCCGTCGCCTATCGGCGGCCGCAGGTCGCAGCGACGCGTATGCTCAGTCCATGTAATAAGTCTGCTGGGATCGCCCGCCGGTACTGCGCTGCAATTCCTCGGCAAGGCCTGTAGCCAGCGGGGCGCTCTCGAAGCGGACGATATCGGCAGCGTAGCCCCGAGGCATGCGCGGGCCGATCGCCTGGAGTACTCCGTGCCAGCTGTCCGCGACGAATGCCCCGTCGTTTGCCGAATAGGGCACGAATGGGTTTCGGGTCGGATAGCACTGCGAGAGATCGGCGCTCAGGCACAGATCGCCGCGCTCTTTGTCGGGCCATTGCCAGCTGACATAGATATTGCGCCGGGCCATGGCGGCACTGAAGCCCGCCGTCACCGTGAGTGCGACCTGCCGGCACTTCAACAGCCCTGCGCGCGGAAAGCCCGGAATCAGCCTGACCTTGAGCCCGTCGCCCGCTTCGAGCACCGCCTGCGTGACGAGTTCCCCGAGCACCGGGCAATCGTCGGTGCCTGATGCCGTGCCGCCGACAGCGGTCCCGCCCAGCGACAGCAGCGCGATCAGCGCAACCAGCTTGTTTGCAGTTCCCTTGTTCATCGCCCGCTCCTTGTTCGGTTCGGCATCCAGCGTCACCCAGGAGAGTTCCCCGCGACAGTGACGAAAGTCCCGGGTTCTCGCATTTTGGCGGCAAGAGCGCGGCCCGAACTATCGTTCGGCATCGCGATTCCTTACCATCCGGCGAATCAGGCCTCCGCGCGGACATCGATGAGCAAAGCCTTTCTTGAGCGTATGCTCGGTGTCGAGAAGCGCGAAGCGGTCGCCGTCGCCTGGTCCTTCGCCTATTTCTTCTGCGTGCTGTCCTCGTACTACATGCTGCGTCCGGTGCGCGAGGCGATGGGCGTAGAAAGCGGTACGGACTCGATCCCGCTCCTGTTTTCCAGCACCTTCGTCGTGATGGTGCTGGCCTCGCCGGTGTTCGGGTGGGTTGCCTCACGCTATCCGCGCCGCAGCTTCCTGCCCTGGGTGTACGCTTTTTTCGGCGTCAACATCCTGTTGTTCTACGCCGGGTTCTCGATCTCCAAGTCAGCCGGGCACGACATCGTCTGGATGGGCCGCGTGTTCTTCGTCTGGCTCAGCGTGTTCAACCTGTTCGTCGTGTCCGTCTTCTGGAGTTTCATGGCGGACATCTACACGAAGGAACAGGGCCGCAGGCTGTTCGGCGTCATCTCGGCTGGCGGCAGCGCCGGCGCACTCGTCGGCCCGTTGCTCACGAGCCAGCTGGTCCGTCCGCTGGGTTTCGCGAACCTGCTGCTCGTGTCCGCGCTGTTGTTGTTTTGCAGCATCGTCTGCATTCGCGCCCTGCGCACCTGGGTGGAGCGGCAGCAGCCCGGCGAAGTCGTCGAGACGGCGGCAACGCCGAGTGCGCTCGGCGGCAGCGCCTTCGCCGGCATGACTCATGTCGTGTCATCGCGCTACCTGCTGGCGATCAGCGTGATGTCGGTCATTGCGTCATTGCTCGGCACCGCGTTGTACATGTTCATGAATACATTGGTCGCGGATGCAATCGAGGGTGTCGATGCGCGCACGCGGCTGTTCGCCAACCTCGACCTGGCGACGGGCGTCTTGTCGTTGCTGTTCCAGCTGCTGGTCGTGAAGCACGCCGTCCAGCGCTTTGGCCTCGGATTGACGCTCGCACTGCTGCCCCTGCTCTCGTTCCTCGGTTTCGCGCTGATTGCGGTCCATCCTGGACTGCTCATGGTTGCGGTCTTCCAGGCAGCGCGGCGGGCGATCGGCTTCGGCTTCGGCAAGCCGGCCAGTGACATGCTGTACTCCGTCGTCACATTGGAAGAAAAATACAAAGCGAAGAACTTCATCGACACCGCCGTCTATCGAGGCGGCGATCTGATCGGAACCTGGGCCGTCCGCGCGATCTGGGGCCTCGGCATCACCGGCATCTCCGTCCTCATGTTGCCGTTCGCGTTACTATGGGCGCTGATCGCCTGGTGGCTCGGGCGCGAGTACCGGCGGCGAGATCACAGCGGGCGGCGGATCGAGGAGGCCAAGCGGCATGCGCAAAGCGCACTGGAATCGACGTGAGCTGCTCGCGGCTGCGACGGCGATCGGGTTCGCGCCGATGGCAGCCATGACGGCGGCGGAGACTATGACCCGCCGCCCGATACCCTCGTCGGACACGGAATCGCTGCCCGTGATCGGGCTCGGCACGTACGAAGTCTTCGACGTCGCCGGTTCCGCCGCGGAAATTGCGACCCGGCGCGAGGTCGTCGACGCGCTGGTCGCCGCCGGCGGCAGCGTCGTCGATACGTCGCCGATGTACAACCGCTCGGAGACCGTGATCGGCGACCTCATCGACACCGGCTTCACGCGCGACCCGCTGTTTTTGGCGACCAAAGTTTGGACGGACGGTCGCGCGGCCGGCGTCGAACAGATGCGCCGCTCAGCGCAGCTGATGCACGCGGGCGTCATCGACCTGATGCAGGTGCATAACCTGCGCGATACCGAAGTGCACATGGCCAGCATCCGCGAACTCCAGGAAGAAGGCCTGATCCGCTACAGCGGGCTCACGCACTACCACGCGGGCGCCTTGGCGGAACTCGAGGCGGAAATGAAACACTTCCGGCCGGACTTCATTCAGATCAACTATTCACTCGGCGAGTACGCAGCGGACGATCGCCTGCTGCCGCTCGCCGCGGACCTGGGAGTCGGCGTGATAGCGAACCGCCCGTTCCAGGCCGGCGCGCTGTTCGCTGCCGTGCGCGGTCGCGAGTTGCCGGACTGGGCGATCGGGTTCGCCGACGGCTGGGGCCAGTTTTTCCTCAAGTTCATCGTCAGTCATCCGGCCGTCACCTGCGTCATTCCGGCGACCAGCAAGCCCGAACACATGCGTGACAATGTGCGGGCGGGCTTCGGCGACCTGCCCGATGCCAGGACGCGCCAGCGCATGATCGAATTCGTCCAGGGCGTCTGAGCATGCAGTCCAGCGGTCTGTTGCGCCGCTGTGGCGCAATGCTGTACGACACTTTCCTGCTCATTGCGCTCCTGATGCTCGCGACGATACCGTTCATCGCCGCGCGCGGCGGCGAACTGGTGGAACCGCGCGACAACCTCGTCTACCAGATCGTGCTGTTCGCGGTGACCTTCGGCTATTTCGTCGGCTACTGGGCATGGAAGGGCCGCACGCTCGGAATGCAGTCCTGGGGCCTGCAGCTCGAAACCATTTCGCACCAGGTGCCCGGGGTCGGCGCGTGTACATTGCGCTTTTTCGCGGCCCTGCTCTCCTGGGCGCCGCTCGGTCTCGGATTTCTCTGGCAGGTCTGGGACCGGGACCGGCGCGCCTGGCACGACCGACTCAGCGGCACGTTTCTCAATCACTATCCGCGCCGCCGCGCGTGACCCATCCGTCCACTGGCACGAAACTTGCTGACTTGCAGGATGAGCGGCGCAACGCAAGACTTCGCTTGCCGCAGATGGCGGCGCCTTGCGGTCCGCCGCGTCCGCAACGATCCGGAGGACCCCATGCAGCAGTATCACCTTGTAAAAAGAGCAAACCTGTGGCGACTCGAGGAAGAGGGGTCCGAACAGGCCCTGCTCTCGGCCGCCACCAAAGCGGAAGCGCTCGAACAGACCGAGGCGTTCATGAATGAGCATCGCGGCACCGTCTGGATTCACAAGGCAGACGGCGACCTGCAGGACGAGCGCATCTACGAACTCGAATCCGCGGCCGGCCGGCGGCTATCCGGCCTCACCTGGGCGACCGTGCTGACGCTCGGCATCACCTTCGCTGCCGGTTGCGCGCTCGCGTGGTATTACCGGAAAGACCTCGGCCGGAGCCTGCGGCAGGTCGATCTCGGCAGGAGCCTGCGGCAGGTCGATCTCGGCAAGAGCCTGCGCCAGGTCGATCTCGGCAAGAGCCTGCGCCAGGTCGATCTCGACCGCTTGCGCGGGCTCTTATCGCGCTGACCGGCGTTCAGCGGATGCGCGCCAGCGCGATCGCCGTGGCCGCGACCAGCGCCGCGGCGGGCAGCCAGCTCACGATGACCGGATCGAGGTCGAATACCTGGCCGGAATTGGCGAGCATCTCGGAGGCGAGATAGTACGCGAGCCCGACCACTACGCCGATCACCAGACGGCCACCCGTTCCGCCGGAGCGTAAAGAGCCGAACACGAATCCCAGCGCCAGGATCGGCATCACGAGCACGGTGACGGTGCGCGACACCCGATACCAGAGTTCCGTCCGGTACTGCCGTGAATCGAGCTGGTTGGCGTCCAGGTAGTCGATGTATCCGCGCAAGCCACGCAGGGACAGGCTCAGCGGCTTGGCCAGCGTGTTGCCGATCAGCTCGACACTGACGCCGAACTTCTCCACCGCGAGGTTCGATTCAACGACCTGTACGCCGTCCTCTGCGAAGCGTGTTTCCCGAACGTTTTCCAGCCGCCAGCGGTCATCGGGCCCGATGCCCGAATCGTCCGCGCGCGCGATCGATTCCAGCGAATGGTCGTCATTGAATCTGTAGAGATAGACGGCGCCGAATTCGAACTCCGGGCTCACGCGTTCGAGGTGCAGGAACACGGAACCGTCCCGCACCCAGGTTGCATCGGCGACCCGGTCGTCCTCCTCGCCATAGCGCTCCCTGGCGCGCATGTCACGTGCAAAGTAATCCAGCGGCGGGCCCACGAATTCGCCGAGCAAGGCAGCCAGCGCCAGGAGCACGACTCCGGTCAGCGCGACCATGCCGGCCATGCGTCGCACGGAGTAACCCGCCGCGCGCATGACGATGATCTCACTGTGCGAAGCCAGCGCCCCGAGTCCCAGCAGCGAGCCGATGAGTACGGCAACCGGCATCATTTCGAAAGCGAGATTGGGCAGGCGCAGCAGCGTGTAGATCACGACCTGTGGCGTCTGGTAGCCATTGCGCACGTCGTCGAGCTCGGCGATGAATTCGAACAGCGCCGCGAGCGCAAGCAGCACCACGAGCACCAGTGCGGAACTCATCAGTATCGAGCGCATCAGGTAGCGCGTGAGTATGCTGGTCATCGGAACAGCCGCCGGTGCACGCCGTATTGCACGGCAAGCAGCAGCAGAGCGACGAGGAACAGGCCGCCGTGCACCCACCACAGCCCGAGCTCGGGTGCGATCCGGCCGGCTTCGGTCCAGGCCTTCGCCGCGCTCAGCAGGTTGAAGTAGACGATGAAGATCAGGAGCCCGGCCGCGATCCGCCCGTAGCGGCCTTCGCGCGGCTGACTCCGCGCGAGCGGCACGGCGAGGAACCCCAGTAGGAGGGTCGACAGCGGCACACTCAGCCGCCACTGCAGTTCGGCAACGGCCGCGGGATCCCCGGCACGCAAGAGCTCGACAGTGCGCAACGCTCGGGGCCGCGGCTCCTCCGGCTCGACGCCGGGCAGACGATAAGGAATGCCGTGCTCGCCGAATTCGAGCACCCGGAAGCGCGCGGCGCCGGGCACGCCTTCGTAGCGGCGCCCGTTGTTCAATACGAGCATGCGGGTGTCGGGATCGTCACCCACAATCTGCTCGCCGCGCTCCGCCACGACGACCTGGACGCTGCCGTCGGGTACGTTGCGCTGCAGGAATACATTGTGCATGACGCCGTCGGCGCTCACCGATTCGCCGTACACGACCGCTTCGCCGGCACCGATATCCGTGAAACGGCCCGGCTCGATGCTCGCGAGGTCGGCCGCGCGCCGCGCTTCCGCACCGATTCGCTCAACTGCCGCCAGGGCCTGCGGTCCGACCACGATCGCGAGCCAGGCCACCAATACCGCAAGCGGAACCGCGAGCCAGAGGAGCGGCCGGTAGACACCCATCGGGCCGATGCGGCAGGCGGTCATCGCCGCCATTTCACTGTCGCGATACAAGCGCCCGAGCGCCATCATGATCGCGAGGAACAGGCCGACCGGCACGAGTACCGTCAGGTACTGCATTGCGGACAGTCCGATGACGCTCATTGCTGCATCTTTCGGGAGCTTTCCCTTCGCCACGTCCCCGAGCACCCGGGCAAACTGGTTCGTCAGCAGGATGAGCAGCAATACCCCTGTGACCACCAGCCAGGTCGTGGCAATCTCGCGGAAGATGTAGCGGTCGAGGATGCGACGCATCGCGTGGATTGGCTTAACGGTAGCGGGCGTATTCAGTTAGACTAACCGTTTTATTTTGCCCGGGACAAGCGGTTTTCCATGGACTATTTCACCACGACTGGCGCAACGTCGCTGCGATCCGTCGATTGCGTCATCGTCGGCGTCTACGCACGCGGCAAACTCGGCAAGGGCGCTCTGGATATCGACGGCGCCAGCAAAGGCGAACTCAAGCGCCTCATCAAGAGCGGTGACATATCCGGACACCTCGGCCGGTGGACCGTGCTGAACCGGCTCGACGGCGTGCGCGCGAAACGGGTCGTGGTAGTCGGCCTCGGCAAGTCGTCGGAATTCGACATGTCTGCGTATCGCAAGGCACTGGCCGGCGCCATCGATTCCCTGGCGAAGACGCAATGTACTTCCATCCTGAACGCACTGACGCTCGAACCCGCCGGCGACGTCTACTACATGGCACGCGCGAGCCTGGAGGTCGTGTGCGACGTCCTGTATCGATTCACGATGATGAAGAGCGGTCCCAGGAAGCCGACCATGCCGCTCAAGCGAATCGGCTTCGTGCTCACCAGCCGCGGCGAGCGGCAGCATGCTGAACTCGGAGCGCGGCACGGCGATGCCATAGGCAGAGGCGTCGCGCTCGCGAAAGATCTGGGCAACCTGCCGCCGAACGTGTGCACCCCGTCCTATCTCGCCCAAGCCGCGCAAAAGCTCGCCAAGGGCGACAGCCGGCTGTCCGTCAAGGTGCTGGGCGCAGCGGAAATGAAGCGACTCGGCATGGGCTCGCTCCTGTCCGTCGCCGCCGGCGCAGCGGAACCGGCGAAACTGATCGTCATGCAGTACAAGGGCGCGGCCGACGACGCACCAGTCGTACTCGTCGGCAAGGGCGTCACGTTCGACACCGGCGGCATCTCATTGAAGCCGGGACAGGCCATGGACGAGATGAAGTTCGACATGTGCGGTGCCGCCAGCGTAATCGGCACGATGGCCACCGTGGCCGCGCTGAAGCTGCCGGTCAACCTGAACGTCGTCGTGCCCGCAGTCGTGAACATGCCCGGCAGCCGGGCGACCGTTCCGGGCGACATCGTGACGAGCATGTCCGGCAAAACCATCGAGATCCTGAATACCGATGCGGAAGGACGCCTGATCCTGTGTGACGCACTCACTTATTCCCGGCGTTTCAAACCCGCCGCCATCATCGACGTCGCGACGCTCACCGGCGCCTGCGTCGTCGCTCTCGGCAAGTTCCACGCAGGGCTGATGGCCAACGACGATGCGCTGGCCGGCGACCTGCTTTCTGCCGGCCAGCGCGCCGGCGACCGTGCCTGGCGCCTGCCCCTCGGCGAGGACTACGCAGCGCTGCTGAAGAGCAACTTCGCGGATCTGGCGAATATCGGCGGGCGCGACGCCGGCACGATCACGGCCGGCTGTTTTCTCGGCAGATTCACCGAGGGAATGAAGTGGGCTCATCTCGATATCGCAGGTGTGGCGTGGCACACCGGTAACAAGAAAGGCGCGACCGGCCGGCCTATCCCCCTGTTGAGCGATTTCATACTTTCGCGCGCGGGCGTCGTCCCCGCCTGAATCATGGCGCAGGTCGATTTCTACGTGCTGAGCCAGGGTGGCGAACAGGCACGACAGGTCTTTGCCTGCAAACTGGCGGAAAAGGCCTACCGGCTGAATCTCCGCGTGCATATCCGCACGGCTTCCCGAACGCTGGCGGAGGACCTCGATAGCCTGTTGTGGACCTTTCGTGACGGCAGTTTCGTGCCGCACTGCCTCGTCGGTTCCGGCCATGCCGGGGCTCCGGTGTCGGTCGGCAGCCGCGACGACCAGAGCGCGTCCTGCGACCTGCTGATCAATCTCGCGGACGAAATACCGCCGGACGCCGCTGCTTTCCCGCGCATAGCCGAGCTTGTAAGCTCGGATGAGGACTCGCGGCAACGCAGTCGGGAGCGCTTCAGCGCATACCGTGCCCAGGGTCACGAACTCAATACCCACAAGCTCTGAAACATGGATAAGACCTACCAACCGCAGGAGATCGAAGAGCGGCTCTACCAGCGCTGGGAGGCAGCCGGCTGGTTCGCGCCGACAGGAGACGGGCCGAGCTACTGCATCATGATCCCGCCGCCGAACGTGACCGGCACCCTGCACATGGGCCATGCCTTCCAGGACACAATCATGGATGCCCTGACGCGCTATCACCGCATGCGCGGCGACCGGGCACTGTGGCAACCCGGCATGGACCACGCGGGCATCGCGACGCAAATGGTGGTCGAGCGGGTGCTGAATGCCGAGGGCAAGTCGAAACGCGACCTCGGCCGCGATGCATTCGTCGAGCGCGTCTGGCAGTGGAAGGCCGAATCGGGCGGCCAGATCGCGACGCAGCTTCGGCGCATGGGTGCCTCGGTCGACTGGACACGCGATCGCTTCACCATGGACGACGGATTGTCAGCGGCGGTCCGCGAGGTATTCGTCTCGCTGTACGACGAAGGGCTGATCTACCGCGGCAAGCGGCTCGTCAACTGGGACCCGGTACTGCACACGGCCTTGTCCGACCTCGAAGTGCTGACGGCCGACGAAGACGGTTCGCTCTATCACTTCCGCTACCCGCTCGCGGACAGCGATGGTTTTCTCGCGGTGGCCACGACCCGGCCGGAGACCATGCTCGGCGACAGCGCGGTCGCCGTGCATCCCGATGATGAACGTTATCGCCACCGGGTCGGCCAGGAAATCCTGCTGCCGATCGTCGGCCGCCGCATCCCGGTGATCGCCGACGACTACGTCGAGCCGGAGTTCGGCACCGGCTGCGTCAAGATTACGCCCGCGCACGACTTCAACGACTACGAGATCGGCAAGCGCCACGGTCTGCCGATTTACAACGTGTTCACCGATTCGGCGGCGATGAACGACACGGTACCGGTGTCGTATCGCGGCCTGGACCGCTACGCCGCGCGCAAAGCCGTGGTCGCCGAGATGGAAGCACGCGGCCTGCTCGAGAAAATCGAGAACTACACGGTGAAGACGCCGCGCGGGGACCGTTCCGGCGCCGTCGTCGAGCCCTACCTCACCGACCAGTGGTACGTCCGCATCGCGCCGCTGGCGAAGCCGGCCATCGAGGCCGTCGAGTCCGGCCGTATACGCTTCGTGCCCGACAACTGGTCGAAGACCTATTACGAGTGGATGCACAACATCCAGGACTGGTGCATCAGCCGCCAGCTCTGGTGGGGCCACCGGATCCCCGCCTGGTACGACGACGCCGGCAACATCTACGTCGGCCATGGCGAGGACGACGTGCGCCGCAAATACGCGCTCGCTGCAAAGCTGCCGCTGCGGCAGGACGAGGACGTCCTCGACACCTGGTTTTCCTCCGCGTTGTGGCCGTTCAGCACGCTCGGCTGGCCGGACCGGACCAGGGCGCTCGCCGAGTTCTACCCGGGCAGCGTGCTCGTTACCGGCTTCGACATCATATTCTTCTGGGTCGCCCGCATGATCATGATGGGCATCAAGTACATGGGCGACGTGCCTTTCCGAGAGGTCTACATCCACGGCCTGATCCGCGACCAGGACGGACAGAAGATGTCGAAGACCAAGGGCAATGTCCTGGACCCGCTGGACCTGATCGACGGCATCGACCTGGAGTCGCTGGTTGCGAAGCGGGTGAGCGGCATGATGCAGGGGCATCTCGCTCCGAAGATCGCGAAGGCGACGCGGCAACAGTTCCCGAACGGCATCGAGGCCTACGGGGCCGACGCGCTGCGGTTCACGTTTGCCGCGCTCGCCACCACCGGCCGCGACATACGATTCGATCTCGGCCGCATCGACGGCTACAAGAACTTCTGCAACAAGTTGTGGAACGCGGCCCGCTACGTGCTCATGAATACGGAAGCGGGCGCGTCGACGGGCGGTGCTGCCGAGTACTCGGCCGCGGACCGCTGGATACGCGCACGTTTCGATGCGACGGTCCGGCAGGTGCACAGGCACTTCGGCGAATACCGGCTGGACCTGGTCGCGCAGGCGATCTACGAGTTCACCTGGCACGAGTTCTGCGACTGGTACCTCGAACTGTCGAAGCCCGTGCTCCAGTCCGGCGAGGCGAGCGGCGCTGCGCAGGCCGGCACGCGCCGAACCCTGCTCGAGATGCTCGAAGCCCTGTTGCGCCTGTTGCATCCGATCATGCCGTTCATCACCGAGGAGATCTGGCAGCAGGTGGCGCCGCGCGTCGGCCTCGACGCACCGACGATCATGTTGCAGCCATATCCCGCACCCGGCGGTAGCTCGATCGACGACGATGCCGTCGGCGACGTCGAATGGGTACGGCATTTCATCCTTGGCATCCGACAGATACGCGGCGAAATGGACATACCGCCGGGCAAAGCGCTGCCGGTGCTGCTCCAGAACGCCACCGCAAACGACCGCCGGCGCGCCCGCGATCACCTGGCCCTGCTGGCGCGTCTCGGTCGCATCGAGTCGGTCACGGCGCTGGCCAACGGCGAGGAACCTCCGCAGTCCGCGACGGCGCTGGTCGGGGACATGCGCCTGCTGGTGCCGATGAAAGGGCTCATCGATGTCGACGCAGAGCGGGCGCGACTTGAAAAGCAGCAGGCGAGGCTTCGGACCGAACTCGTCAGGGCCGAAGGCAAACTCGCGAACGCGAGTTTCGTCAGAAACGCGCCGCCTGCCGTCGTGCAGCAGGAGCAGGAACGCGCCGGCGAGTTCGGCCGGCAACTCGAGCAGTTGCAGGAACAGCTGGCCAAACTCGCAAGTTACGCCTGACCCTGTCGCAAGGGCCGCCAGGAGGCGCCGTGGCAGGACCCTGCCGTCGGGAAACTGCGGATTGCATCACAATCGCCCCGCCGCAGGGGTGCAATCCGGCGCAACTTTCGCGAACATGGGGCTAGGGCACGGCCGCCGGGCGGACGTGGCGCGATCCTGCGATCACCCGGGTTGTCGGAGCGAGCATGCAGCAAGGCACGGCACATTCGATCACGCCGGCAGGCAGCGCGGAGCGGGCTGCGCTCGAGCGTGCGCGAGCCGCAGTGAATCGCATCATCCTGGGCAAGGACGCGCAGATCGATCTCGCCCTCGCCTGCCTGCTTGCCCACGGCCACCTGCTCATCGAGGACCTGCCGGGACTCGGCAAGACCATGCTGGCACAATCGCTGGCCCGGGTCCTCGGCCTGAGCTTCCGGCGCATCCAGTTCACGAGCGACCTGTTGCCGGCGGATATCGTCGGCGTGTCGGTGTTCCGGAAATCGAGTGGCGAGTTCGAATTCCAGCCGGGGCCCGTGTTCGCCCAGCTGATCCTGGCCGATGAGGTGAATCGGGCGACACCGAAAGCGCAAAGCGCCTTGCTGGAGGCGATGGCGGAACACCAGGTGTCGGTTGACGGCCGGACGATGCCGCTGCCGGCACCGTTCTTCGTCGTCGCTACCCAGAATCCCGCCGACCAGATCGGCACATTTCCGTTGCCCGAGTCGCAGCTCGACCGGTTCCTCATGCGGCTCGAACTCGGCTACCCCAGCCACAAAGATGAGCGGGACATCATCACCGGCGGCGACCGCCGCGAACTGCTGGACTCCGTTACAGCCGCCCTGGCGCCCGAGCACCTGCTCGCGTTGCAACAGGCGGCGCGGACCGTGCACATGAGCGAAGCGCTGGTCGACTACATCCAGGCCCTGGTGCGCATGACGCGCGAGTCGCCGGACATCGACATCGGGCTGTCGCCCCGCGGTGCGCAGTCGCTGGCGGCGGCGGCGAAAGCACATGCCTTCATCAAGGAACACGCGGGCGTGTACCCGGACGACGTCCAGGCCGTGTTCACCGCCGTGGCGGCGCATCGCCTGAAGCCCGCGAGCAGCACGTCGCACCGGCGTCCCGCCGATCTGTGTGCGCATGTCCTCGGCAACGTCGCCATTCCCTGAGCGCGCCGGCACGCCCTCGCGGCTTCGCCGCGCGGCCATCCGGCGCGTGCAAGCCTGGGCCCGGCGCCGGCAGGGGGCGGACTCCGGCCGCACCAGGCTCACGGCCGCGCGCATTTACATCCTGCCGACCGGCGTCGGTCTCGTGTACGCGCTGATGGCTTTCGCGATGCTGCTCGGCTCGATGAACTACAACAATAACCTGTCGTTCGTCCTGACGTTCATGCTCATCGGGCTCGGCTTCGTGGCGATGCACCAGTGCCAGCGCAACCTGGTCGGCCTCGACATCGCGTTCGCGGGTGTCGAGCCGGTGTTCGCCGGTGGCGTCGCGCTCTTTCGCTTCGCCGTCACGAATCACTCGCGGTCCGAACGTTATCGCATCGGGCTCTATGTCGACGGCGCGGCCAGCGCCGTCGAAGATCTTGCAGCAGGCGAAAGCCGTATCTTCGAGTTGCCGGTGGCCGCAGCGCGGCGCGGCCTCGTCAACCTGCCCCGCTTCGGGTTGCAAAGCCGCTTCCCGTTCGAGCTGTTCCGGGCCTGGGCGTGGCTGCACATGGACATACACGGCCTGGTGTACCCGAAGCCCGTGACCGAAGCACCGCCGCCGCCGGCCTCGCTACTCGCACTCGGCCATCGGCAGCACGACGCGCGCGGCGAGGAAGACTTCGCCGGACTGCGTCCTTTTGTCGCGGGCGACTCGCCTCGTAATGTCGCCTGGAAAGTTTACGCGCGGTCCGGTCAATTGCTCGCGAAGCGTTTCGCCGGCGCCGACACCAGCAGCCAGTGGCTGGACTTCGACGACATCGATTCGCCGGCGGTTGAGGAACGGCTGTCGATACTGACCCGATGGGTCGTGGAGGCGGATCGCACCCGCGAAGACTACGGCTTGCGCCTGCGCGCCCTCGAGATCCCGCCCGCCCACGGCGACGCCCATCGCCGGCGCTGTCTCGAGTCGCTGGCCCTGTACGGGCTCGACGAGCGTGCTCCGGCTCGGTAGGCGGCCGCGCGGCACCGACGGCGGGCTGCTGGCCAGCCTGCCGTGGACCCTGGCAGCGCTGGCCGTCGCGCTCGTCCCGCACCTGCCGCACCTGCCGGCATGGGCCACCGCGACTTTTCTGGTGTGCTCCGGCTGGCGGCTGCTGATCGAACGCCGCCGGGGCCTGCTGCCGCGTGCCTGGCTGCGCGCGTTGCTCGCGCTGGGATCGTTTCTCGGCGTGTTCGCGACTTACGACACGATCAGCGGCGTCGGCCCCGGCTCGACGCTGCTGGCGCTGATGGCATCGCTGAAACTGATGGAAACCCGCCGGCACCGCGACCAGTTCGTGCTGCTGTTCATCGCTATCTTTCTCGTCATGTCGTCGCTGTTGCGGGAGCAGTACCTGTGGTCACTGCCCTACCTCGCTGCGAGCCTCGTCCTGATCATGACCGCCTGGCTGCGCGTGACCGGCGACGCGACCACGCCGATCCGCGCGAGTGTCGTACTGGGCGCGCGGCTCGTCGCGTACGCGGCGCCGCTCGCGCTTGCCATGTGGTTCTTCTTCCCGCGGCTGTCGTCCCCGTTCTGGGCCGTACCCATCGATACCAGCGCCGGCATCACCGGGCTGAGCGACACGATGAGCCCGGGCGACCTGTCCTCGCTGTCGCTTTCGAGCGCCGTTGCCTTCCGCGTTCGGTTCACCGGCACGGTCCCGCCGCCGCGTGACCGCTACTGGCGTGCGCTGGTGCTGCATCGCTTCAACGGGCGCACCTGGTCCGGACGCGAACCCGCCATCGGCCTCCCGGTCGACGAGCAGGTGGCCTTCGGCGGTATCCCGCTGCGCTACCTGGTGACGCTCGAACCGACGCGCCAGCACTGGCTGCCGGCGCTGGAACTGCCCGCCGAGTGGTCCCTGCCCGACGCTTTCATGCAGCCCACCCAGGCCCTCGCGCGTGTCGCACCCGTGGACCAGCGCATCGCCTTTGAAGCGGTCTCGCACACCCGCTATCGCGCCGAGGCGGGACTGCGACCGCTGATGCAGCGCTGGTACCTGGACGTGCCCGACGGCACGAACCCGCGCACGCAGGCGCTCGCCGCGAGCCTGCGCACCGGGGCAGCGTCGAACCGGGCGTATGTCGACCGCGTACTCGGCCTGTTTCACACCGAACCCTTCCATTACACGCTGCAGCCGCCCGCGCTCGGCAGCAATCCGGTCGACCGGTTCCTGTTCGACACGCGCAGCGGATTCTGCGAGCACTACGCGTCGGCCTTCACGGTGCTGATGCGGGCGGCCGGGATTCCGGCACGTGTCGTGCTGGGCTACCAGGGCGGCGAGCTGAACCCGGTGGGCAATTACCTGATCGTGCGCCAGTCCGATGCACATGCGTGGTCGGAAGTGTGGCTTGCGGGTGCCGGCTGGGTGCGCGTCGACCCGACGGCCGCGGTGGCGCCGGAACGCATCGAACTCGGTGTAGCCGACTCGCTGTTCGGCGGCGCCGCGGTGACCTGGGGCTTCGACGCACCGTCGCGGCTCTGGCACCGGGTGCGCCTTTCCTGGGATGCGCTGAATGCGAACTGGAACGACTGGGTGTTGGGCTACGGCCCGGACAAGCAGGCGCAGCTCATGCGCTGGCTGGGCATGGCATCGCCGAAGTGGCGCAACATGATGCTGACGCTGATCGCGCTGGTCGTCGTACTCACGCTCATGGTGAGCGCGCTCATGATGTGGCGTTACCGGCCGCCGCGACCGGACCGCGCCAGCCGGCTGTATCGTCGCTTCGTGGCCGCGACCGGAATCGTGCCGGCAACGGGCGAGTCGCCGGCTACGTTTGCAAGCCGCGCGCTGTCGGCAAGCACGGTCGCGGGGGAATCCGTCGAACGCGTCACCAGCGCCTACCACGCCGCGCGCTACGGCGGTCGGCCGGGCGCGCTCGAGGAACTGGAGCGCGAGGTGGCCGGACTGCGGCGACGCTGACGCCGTCTCAGCGGGCGGGCGCCGCGGCCGCCACGCGGGTCAGCAGCCATGCACCGATCACGAACAGGGGCAGCAGCACCAGCAGCAGCACCTGCGGGCGTTCGGACACCGCCGCCGCGATGCCCACGAGCGCGGGACCGACGACGTGGGCGAACTTGGTCACCATCCCGTAGAAGCCGAAGAACTCGCCGGAGCGTCCCGCCGGGATCAACTCCGCGTACAGCGAACGACTCAGGCTCTGCACGCCGCCCTGTACGCAGCCGACGATCACGGCCATGACGTAGAACTGCCAGACCTCGTGCATGAATACCGCCCAACTTGCCACGGCGATGTACACGGCCAGCGCCACGTAGATGCCTGCCCGGGGACCGAAGTGGTGGCCGAGCGCGCCATAGAGCAGGGTCGCCGGAAAGCCGGCGAAATTCGTGATCATGAGCGCCATCACCAGGTCTTTCTGGTCGAAGCCGAGGCGCTGGCCGTAGTTCACCGCCATGAAGATCACGGTGAAGACGCCCGCGATATAGAGGCAGTAGCTCAGCAGGAACAGCACGACCTCGCGGTAGTTGCCGAGGTGTTGGAGCGTCGAGCGGAGCTGCCGGTACGCGACGCGCACGACGTCCGTCGCGACTCGTTCACGTCCGGCGCGCTCCTCCACCAGGAACACGAGCGGCACGGTGAACAGGGCCCACCATGCTCCGACCGTGATGAACGCGAAGCGTATGACTGCCGTTGCATCCGCGAATCCGAAGGCGGCGGGTCGTGTCAGCATGACGACGTGCATCGCGAGCAGCGCGGCCCCGCCAAGGTAGCCGATGGCGAAGCCCAGCGAGGAAACGAAACTGTAGTAACGCGGCGCGACGACGTCGACCAGCAGCGAATCGTAGAACACGGTCGAGCAGTAGTAGCCGACCGAGGCGACCAGGTACGAAGCAAGTGCGGCCTGCCACCATGCCTGGGGCGTCACGCCGAGCCCCGCGGTGCCGGCGGCGCCGCAGAGTGCGAGTGCGAGCAGGAAGCGTTTCCGGTAGCCGCCGGCGTCGGCAATCGTGCCGAATACCGGCGCCAGCACCAGCACCACGGCGCTCGCCGCTGACGTCACCCATGCCAGCCGCTGCGTGACGATCGGACCGGCTTCGCCCGCACTCCAGTAATTGCCGAGGAACACGGGGAACAGCACCGCCATGACGGACAGCGCGAATGCCGAATTCGCCCAGTCATACAGTGCCCAGGCGACGACCTTGCGGTTCCACAGTTCCGATCGCCCCAAGGCATACTCCGGCGTGGCCTACCGGTGCTAGTGTTCGCGCGTTTCGCGAAACCGGATGTCGGGCCAGCGTTCTTCGGTGAGATTCAGGTTGACACGGGTAGGCGCAATGTAGACCAGCTGCTTGCCGTGATCCAGCGCCAGGTTGTCGTGCGCCTTGCGCTCGAAGTCTGCAAGCATCCGGCGGTCAGTGCACTCGACCCAGCGCGCTGTCGCGACATTGATCGCCTCGAACTGGCACTCGACCTTGTATTCGTCGTGCAGGCGATGCGCAACGACCTCGAACTGCAGCGGACCGACAGCGCCCAGGATCAGATCGTTGTTGCGGAACGGCCGGAACAGCTGCGTCGCACCTTCTTCGCACAGCTGCGCCAGTCCTTTTTGCAGGGCCTTGAGCCGTAAGGGGTCCTTGAGGACCGCGCGCCTGAAGATCTCCGGCGCGAAATTGGGGATGCCCGTGAAGCGCAGAAGCTCGCCCTCGGAAAAGCTGTCGCCGATGTTGATCGTGCCATGGTTGTGCAGCCCGATGATGTCACCTGCGCAAGCCATGTCGGTGTGCTGGCGGTCGGCGGCGAGAAACGTGATCGCCTCCGGAATCTTCATCTCCTTGCCGGAGCGCACGTGCAGTAACTTCATGCCCCGGCGATATTCACCGGAGCAGACACGGAGGAACGCGACCCGGTCCCGGTGTCCGGGGTCCATGTTCGCCTGGATCTTGAAAATGAAGCCTGTAAGAGGAGTTTCGTCCGGCGCGATCACCCGCTCCTCGGTCGCCCTCGGCAGCGGCGCGGGCGCGTAGCGTACGAACTCGTCGAGCAGTTCCCTGACGCCGAAGTTCGACAGTGCGGATCCGAACAGCACCGGCGTCTGCTGGGCAGCGAGGTACGAAGCGCGGTCGAATGCCGGGCAGGCCCCGCGCACGAGTGCGAGCTCCTCGCGAAACTCGGCGGCCCGATCGCCGAGCACGGCCTCGGCGTCGGCGGAAGCGAGCCCCTCCACGACCCGGATGCCGGATGCCTTGTCACGCCCGGCCTTGTCGTACAGGTAGATGCGATCTTGCGGGATGTGATAGACGCCCTTGAGTGTCGTGCCCATGCCGATCGGCCAGGTCACGGGGGCGCATTCGATCCCGAGCACGGTCTCGATTTCGTCGAGCAGATCGATCGGTTCGCGCCCGTCGCGGTCGAGCTTGTTGATGAACGTCATGATCGGCGTGTCGCGCAGGCGGCACACTTCCATCAGCTTGATCGTACGCGCCTCGACGCCCTTCGCGCAGTCGATGACCATGAGTGCCGAGTCGACCGCGGTGAGCGTCCGGTAGGTATCCTCCGAAAAGTCCTCGTGGCCGGGCGTGTCGAGCAGGTTCACGACGTAATCCCTGTACGGAAACTGCATTACCGACGAGGTAACGGAGATGCCGCGCTGCTGCTCGAGCGCCATCCAGTCCGAGGTCGCGTGCCGGCTCGCCTTGCGGCCCTTGACGGCACCGGCAAGCTGGATCGCACCGCCGTACAGCAGGAGCTTTTCGGTGAGTGTGGTCTTGCCCGCGTCCGGGTGCGAGATGATCGCGAAGGTGCGGCGCTTGCGGACCTGTTCCTGTATCGATGGCATGCGGAGGGGGCCGCCTGGCAAGGCGGCGCTGGACCGTAGGATTCGAGGGCGCGCAGTCTAGCTCAAGGCCCGGTCCATGGAAACGCCGTCAGACCGTGTTCTTGAGCTTCTTCGCCAGCACGGCGGCGTCCTCGCGGCCAGCGCGCGCCTGGTAATACGCCGGCCGGTTCGCGATCTGATGGAAACCTTTTTTCCGGTACAGGGCCAGTGCCGTCAGGTTGGACGGCCGGACCTCGAGAAAGATTTCCGCCACCTGTTCCCGCCGCGCACGCGCGAGCACTTCGTCGAGCAGCTTCTCGCCGTAGCCCTGTGCACGATGCTGCGGGTCCACACACAGATTGAGGATGTGGGCCTCGCCTGCGGCGACCGACAGGATCGCGTAGCCGGCGACGCGACCGCCGCGCTCCAGCGCGATGCACTGGTACCCGGCGAGCAGGCAATCGCGGAACACGCCGTGACTCCAGGGAAAGTCGTAGCTGCGGCGTTCGATGTCGGAGACCTGCGCCAGATCTTCATGCGTCATGCCGCGGATCGACACCGGCGGTTCCTGCATCGGCATGATCATGTCGCGCCCGCCCCCGCGAGATCGCGCGCCAGGCAGAGGTCGTCCCACACCAGCCGTTTCTGGGAAGGGCTGCGCAGCAGGTACGCGGGATGGTAGGTCACGACCAGGGGAATGTCGCCGTACTGGTGACGCCGGCCGCGCAGCCGGCCGACCGGTGCGTCCGAGTGCAGCAGGTTGTGCGCCGCGACCTTGCCGACGGCGAGGATGATATCCGGCCTGACGAGTTCGATCTGACGTTCGAGATAGGAGCGGCAGGCCGCCGCTTCCTCATCGGCAGGATTGCGATTCTCCGGCGGGCGGCACTTGACGATGTTCGCGATATACACGCGCTCGCGGCCAAGCCCGACGGCGCGCAACATTTCGTCGAGCAGTTTTCCGGCACGGCCGACGAAGGGTTCGCCGCGGCGGTCCTCCTCGGCGCCGGGTGCTTCGCCGATCAGCATCCAGCTCGCGGAACGATCGCCGACGCCGAAAACGGTTTGTGTGCGGCCACGGTGCAGCGGGCAGAGCGTGCACCCGGCGACGCGTCGCTCGAGGGCCTCCCAGTCGAGCCGCGCCGGCGGAACGTCCGGAGCATTGTGCGAAGCAACGTCCGGCGCATCGGTCCGGGCAACGTCTGCCGACCCGGCCGCGATCGCAAGCTCCGGCGCAGCGCGCGGTAGCCAGACGTCGATACCCATCGCCTCGAGATAGGCGCGGCGCTGCGTTTCGTCAGGATACATGCAAGAGTGTGGCGTTCGTCGATCGATGGATTGGCATTAGTGTGCCACGGCACCTGAGCGAATTCATCGCGGCCCGCGACCTGAGGTCAGGGAGGCGGCAGGCGCGCGATGAGATCGCTGCCTGCGCGCAGGACCTGCCCCGGTTCGACCAGCACCCTGCTCGTGTCCGGCAGATGCAATTCCGCGAATCGCGTGAGGCGCAGGTACGCGCAGCGTGCGCCTTGTCCGAGTCGCTCGCCGTAGCGGGCGAGCGAGCGCGGCGGCAGGCCGAACCGGTAACCCGAGAATTTAAGGACGACGTCGTCGCCTTCGTCGGTCCTGAGCCACAATGCGTTGCGCGGATAGTCGGCGGCGCGCTCGGTCGTTTGCAGATCCCGGACGCGGCCCTCCACCGGACTGCGTGCCGTGTAGGTGCCGAGGCCGTCGATGCGAATCACGATGCGCTGCGCCCGGCCCTGCAACACACCGCCCTCGGCGACGTCGACCGCGACGACTTCGCCATCCACCGGGCTCACGATGCCGAGCGCCGACGGCGGCACGGGTCGGTTCGCGTCGCGGAACACGAGGTACAGCGCTGCGAACACCGCCGCGGGTACCGGCAGCCACGGCAATCCTGCGTACCACCAGGTCAGCCAGCAGGCCAGCGCGGCACCCAGCAGGAAGGGTATGCCTTCAATTGCAACAAATGGAATTGGTCGGCCGCGCAACGCTCGTCGCATCCCTCCGTTCCCGGCACAGGCGACCTTCCCCTGCAATGACGCTTGAGTCAATAGCGGTGCAGCCCGGCTACGACCCGGGCGATTCACGCTAGAATGCGCGCCTTGATCCACCCCGCTGCAACAGGCTTTCGATCGATGCGCTATTCGACATTCGGGCTGACGACGCTCAAGGAAACGCCCACCGAGGCGGAGATCGTCAGTCACCAGCTCATGCTGCGCGCCGGACTCATCCGCCGGCTCACCGCCGGCATTTTCACCTGGATGCCTTTGGGACTTCGGGTGCTGCGCAAGGTGGAAACGATCGTGCGCGAGGAAATGGATCGTGCCGGCGCGCTGGAACTGCTGATGCCGGCGGTGCAACCGGCCGAGTTGTGGCAGGAATCCGGCCGCTGGGACCAGTACGGTCACCTGTTGCTGCGCATACGCGACCGGCACGAGCGCGACTATTGCTTCGGGCCGACGCACGAGGAGGTGATCACCGACCTCGCACGGCGGGAGCTCAGGAGCTACAAGCAGCTGCCGTTGAACTGGTACCAGATCCAGACGAAATTCCGCGACGAGATCCGGCCGCGTTTCGGCGTCATGCGTGCGCGCGAGTTCGTGATGAAGGATGCCTATTCCTTCGACCTCGATGCGGCGGGACTGGAAGTGTCGTACCGGAAGATGCACGAGGCCTACACGCGTATCTTCGAGCGCCTCGAACTGCGATTCCGCGTCGTCGATGCCGATTCCGGCGAGATCGGCGGCAGCCGCTCGCAGGAGTTTCACGTGCTTGCGGACTCGGGTGAGGATGCGATCGCGTGGTCCGAGGCGGACGACTACGCCGCCAACCTGGAAACCGCCGTGACGCTGCCGCCCGCCGATCGTCGTCCCGGGCCCGCGAGCGCACTGAAACGGATTGCGACGCCCGGCGCGCGCAGCGTCGCGGAGGTCGCTGCCCTGCTCGACGTCACGCCCGACCGGATCTTGAAGACGCTGATCGTCGCCGGCGACGCCGGCCCGGTCGCCCTCGTGTTGCGCGGCGATCACGAACTCAACGCCGTGAAGGCCCAGAAGCTGCCCGGGGTAGCCAGCCCGTTGACGATGGCCGAGGCCGCCATGGTCCGCACGGCAACCGGCGCCGAGCCGGGTTTCGCCGGCCCGGTCGGGCTCGACATTCCGCTGTATTACGACCACGCCGTCGGCGTCATGGCGGATTTCGTCTGCGGCGCGAATGCCAGCGATGCGCACCTCGCCGGCGTGAACTTCGGCCGCGACCTGCCGGCCCCGGCGACGACGGTGGATCTGCGCAACGTGGTGGCCGGCGATCCCGTTCCCGGCGGCCGCGGCACGCTCTCGATCGCGCGCGGCATCGAGGTCGGACACATCTTCCAGCTCGGAACGAAATACTCCCGCGCGTTCGGTGCCGTCGTCCTCGATCCCGACGGTCGCGAGCGGCTCCTGGAAATGGGTTGTTACGGCATCGGAATCTCCCGCATCGTCGGCGCCGCAATCGAACAGAATCACGATGAGAACGGCATCATCTGGCCGGCGCCGATCGCACCGTTCGACGTCGTGATCGTCGCGATCAATCCGCAGCGCTCGAGCGCGGTGCGCGAGGCTGCGGAAGCCCTGGGCGCCGAACTCGAGGCCGCCGGTATCGAGGTGCTCTACGACGACCGGGACGCGCGGCCGGGCGTGAAGTTCGCCGACGCGGAACTGATCGGGATTCCGCATCGCGTCGTCGTATCGGAGCGCGGCATTGCCGCGGGCGAACTCGAATACCGTCACCGGCGGGAGCCGCAGTCCCGCCAGCTGAAACGTGAGGAAGCTCTCGAACTGCTCCGGGGCCGGCGGTTAACATAGGCGCGAACCGCCGGAGATAGAAGATTAGAATTCCGCAGCAACTCGTTGTTTTAACATCATTGTTGCTTCTCGCAGTGGCGGATCCGGTGCGGGCGCAGGGGCACCCGGACCCGGACCTGCGCGCCGCGCTCATTGCCGCTGTTTCCGACGCCGATAGCTTTCCGGATCGCTTCGAGGCGGAAGTCTGGCTGACCGATATGTCGGCGAGGCTTGCACGCCAGGTGTCCGATCCCGACGAGCGCATCGAC
This sequence comes from uncultured Pseudomonadota bacterium, assembly GCA_963775455.1. Taxonomy (GTDB): domain Bacteria; phylum Pseudomonadota; class Gammaproteobacteria; order Steroidobacterales; family Woeseiaceae; genus UBA1847. The sequence continues at coordinate 62,669 of CAVZIU010000003.1, forward strand.
ATCCTGATGCGCGTGCACTTCGAGGCGAGTCGCGCAGGCTTGCCGCCGGAACTCATCCTGGCCGTCATCGAGGTCGAGAGCAATTTCGATCGCTACGCCATCTCGGTTGCCGGCGCGATCGGTCTCATGCAGATCATGCCCTTCTGGCTCGACGAGATCGGCCGGCCCGACGACAACCTGCTGCACGTCGACACGAACCTGCGTTACGGCTGCACGATACTGAAGTTCTATCTCGACAAGGAAAAGGGCGATCTCAGGCGTGCGCTCGGGCGCTACAACGGCAGCCTTGGCCAGCGCAAGTATCCGAACCGGGTCGTCGACAAACTCACGCGCAAATGGTATCGCGCCTGAGTGCGAGCACTCACGGCGGCTGCACGGCCTCGCTCAACGCACGCGCTTCGAGTGCCTTGCTCTTCGCCTGAAGTGCGCTGCGCCGGGCACGGGCATATTCCTCGACGTCGAGATCGTGTTCGGCCGATTCGAGGAAATGCAGCGCTTCAGTCAGTTCCGGACCGGCATGCGCTTCCGCACCAGCCTGACGCGCGACCTCGATCGCCTGCCGGGCATCGCTCATTTCCTGCACCGGCGGCGCAGTCTCGCAGCCACCCGCCGCCAACAACGCGCAGGCGAACCACGGGAGCGGTCGCTTTGTGCTCACGGAAGAACGCATGCGGGGCCGGCCTCGTCCGTTGATACTTTGCAACTGGTCAACGCTAACAAGCCCGCTGTCGCGACGTCAAGCCGTGCCTGACGCCTTGTCGGGCGCCTGTTACAGTGCGCCGTTCCACGGAGGAATGCCACCGGATGAGCGACATACTCGTCCTCTATTACTCGCGCCACGGTACAACCGAGGCACTGGCGCGGGAGGTCTGTCGCGGCGTCGATGCGGTGTCCGGCATGGCCGCCCGTTTGCGCACCGTCCCGCCCGTGTCGACCGTGACGGAGGCGTCGGCTGCCGCGGTGCCGGATGCGGGACCGCCCTTTGTCGCTAACCGGGACCTGGTCGAATGCGCGGGTCTCGTGCTCGGCAGCCCCACTCGCTTCGGCAACATGGCGGCGTCGCTCAAGTACTTCCTGGACGGCACCTCCGGCGAGTGGCTGGCCGGCAAGTTGGCCGGGAAACCGGCCGGCGTGTTCACCTCGACCTCGACGCTGCATGGCGGCCAGGAATCCACGCTGCTGACGATGGCGATACCGCTGTTGCATCACGGCATGCTCCTGGTCGGCGTGCCTTTCACGGAAGAAAGCATGTCGAAGACGAAAACGGGCGGCTCGCCCTATGGCGCGACCCACGTGTCCTGGAATCGCGACGATGACAGCCTGTCGGAAGACGAAAAGCGCACGGCGCGGGTACTCGGTCGCCGGGTCGCCGAAATCGCCGCGCGCCTCGGCTCCTGAACGTCAGTCGCGTTTCGCGAGCACGTCCCGGACGAAGGGCACCGTCAGGCGACGCTGGGCCCGCAGCGCTTCCCGATCGAGCGTGTCGAGCAGCGCATAAAGGCTGCCCATGTCCCGACGCGAGCGGGTCAGCAGGTAGCGGGCGGCTTCCTCGGGCAATTCCAGGCCTCGCAAGGCTGCCCTGAGGCGCAGCGCCTGGAGGCGCTCGTTCTCGGCGAGCACCCGGAGCCGGAAGGCGGGTAGCTGGCTCAGGCGGCTCGCGAGGTCCGGCAGGCGGATCCCGCTATCGCGCGGGGGGACGCCGGCACTGACCACCAGCTGTCCGCTTTGAGCCTGTACGGCGTTGAACAGGCGGAACAACGCGCGCTCGCGCTCACCATCGCCGGCCAGGCGGTCGACGTCGTCGATCAGGACCAGTTGTCGCGACTCGAGGCCGTCCAGGGCGGAAGGGCTGGCGCCGGCGAGCAGGCGCGCCGGCAGGTAGACGGCGCCGTCGCCTGCGGCGGCGCAGGTCGCCTGAAGGAGGTGGCTCTTGCCGCTGCCCGCGGCGCCGCAGATCCAGGCGCCGCCGACGGCGGTGCCGGCGGCAATCGCCTGCAGGTGCGCAAGCGGAGCCTCGTTGCCGGCAGCATGGAAGCTCTGGAACACGGCGTGGTCGGCAAGGCCGATGGGCAGCGCGAGCTGGTTCATCGCGTCTTACTCCAAGTGAGCGGCGCCCGCCGGGCCGTGCGCGTCCGCGACGTCGGCGACTGCCGGTTCCTCGAGCGCAAGCGCGGCCTCGGGATGTTCCTTCAGGTAGCGGTGGTAGGCGAAGCGCACGAGCACGGACAGGATCGCGGCGGCGGGCAGCGCCAGCAGAATGCCGAAGAAGCCGAACAGCTGTCCACCGGCGACCACGGCGAAGATGACCAGGACCGGGTGCAGCCCGATCCGGTCGCCGACGAGCTTCGGCGTCAGGAGCGTCCCCTCGATGAGCTGTGCAATGGTGAAGGTGGCGAACACGCCGACCATGGGCCAGAGCGGATCCGGTTCCAGCGCCACGACGAGCATGGCAAGCACCATGCCGAAGACGAAGCCCAGGTACGGCACGAAACTCACGAGGCCGGCGACGACACCGATGGCGATGGCGAAGTCGACGCCCGTGAACGCAAGTCCCGTCGAATAGATGACTGCAAGCGCGAACATGACGAGCAGTTGCCCGCGCAGGAATGCACCCAACACCTCGTCGGTCTCGCGCGCCAGCACATGGACGGTGCCTCGCTGGCTCTCGGGCACGATCGCGGCAACGTGCAGCTTGATGGAGTCCCAGTCGCGCAGCAGGTAGAAAGTCAGTATGGGTACCAGGAACAAGCTCATGACCGCGGCGGCGAGCATGCTACCGGTGCTGGTGACCGACGACAGTGCCTTGCCGCCCCAGGTACCCGCCATGTCGCCGTAGCGCGAGAGAAAGGCGCCGAGCCCGACGTCCTCACCGAGCTCGATATCGAGCCAGCCGGTGACGCGCGGCAACCAGACGCTCTCCGCCTTGCTGGCGATGGCCGGCAGCGACTCGAACAACGCGTTCACCTGTTGCTTGATCAGGGGACCGACCAGCAGTATCAGTGCGCCGATGAGCAAAAATGTCAGCAGGAACACGGCGATGACCGCCAGCGTGCGCGGCAGGCCCAGGGCCTGCAGGCGGTCGGCCAGCGGATCTCCGATATAGGCCAGCAGCGCTGCCGCCACGAACGGGGTCAGCACCGGCGCGAGCAGGTACAGAAGCACGCCGGCGATCGCAAACGCGATCAGCCACGCAATCCGGGTGTCGGATTTCATGCGACGCCTCCGTGGCGGGCACGTACGGACCAGCGCAGGACGTAGTCGACGCCGCTGATCGTCACAGTGACGAAGGTCGCCGCACCGAGAACCGTTACGGCGACCGGGTCCGGCCAGTCGAAGGCAGCGCGACTTATCACGCACAAGAGAAACAGGAGCTGGACGGCCGTATTGAGCTTGCTGATGGTGGTCGGCTCGCCGCGCACCGGTTCGATGAGCATGTGATACGCGATAGCGCCGGCCACGATGACGAGGTCGCGGAGGATGACGACTGCCGCGAGCCAGGCCGGAATGAGCCCGATGACGGCCAGCGAGATGAACATCCCGGCGACCAGGAGTTTGTCGGCGACCGGATCGAGCAGCGCACCGAGCTTCGACTGCCAGTTGTAGCGGTTCGCCAGGAACCCGTCGACACCGTCGGACAGGCCCGCGGCCCAGAACAGCAGCAACGCCCAGCCGTATTCGCCGCGATGCAGGAACATGAGCACCGGCGCAACAAGCGCAATGCGCAACAGCGAGATCGCATTGGGTATCCAGCGCAGCGACATGGCGACTCGAACCCGGACCTACGGGTTGTAGAAGAACTCCAGCGTGTCGACATTCTGCGTGTCGACGTCGAATCCGCTCATGTCGATGCGGTCCTGCTCGAGCAGGCCTGCAAAGCGCAGCGCCCGGGCCAGCCGCTCGGCACCGCCGTGGGCGGTCACGCGGTAGCGCAGGCGATCGCCGTTGACCTCCGTCAGCGCACAGCTCTCGATCACGTTGATGTTGGCGAGCATGTTTTCGACATCGCCGTAAGCATCGACGCTCGTCACGCCATGAACGTTAAGGTCGACGGCACGCACCGGTTCGCTGCCGCTGATGGCGAACTCGGTGGCGAGCATGTCGGATACCTGTGCCATCACCGTTTCCGGCGACCCTGTCCAGTGGCGCTGCTGGTCACCGAACAGGTAGGTCCAACGATTCTGCGCCGTACCGCCGGCATCCACGCGACCGATGAGTATCGAACTCGCATCATAGCGGGCGGACGCGTCCACGATGCGTTCGTCGAACCCACCCCACACGTCGCTGAATTCCACCTTCGCCATGTCCTCGCTGTCGAGCAGCGGGAAAACCAAAGGCAGGCCTCGTCCGGCCGCGATTTCGAGGATACGTTCGCGCAGCTGCCGGTTGCGGTTGAGCGAGCGGGCGTCGTCGGCCGGGCGATCCGTATCCGTGGCGGAGATGATCTCCCGTTCGCCCTGCCCCCAGTCCACCGCGAGCCAGACGAGAGTGAGCGGCCGGTCGCCGCCCCACACGGTCTGGTTCGACGCGCGCAGCGTCTGTTCGAGCGCAGCGCCGTCGAAAGTGACGAACAGGGTGTCGTCCGGCCCAGGCTGGAACTGCACGACGTAGACCGAAGGATCCGGGAACAGGGATTCATACAGCCCCGTGTCGGTCGCGAGCTCGGGGCCGGACACTCGCATCAGCACCTGCCGCAGTGCCGCATCGTAAGCCGCGGCCCGTGCATCCTGCTGATTCTGGTCGAACGGCACCTGTGCCGTGTAGAGCGACGTCACTTCGGCAGCATGAGCCGGCGCGAACGCAATGACGCCGATCAGCGCCGGGAGCCAGAACTTCATGCCGCTAGTTTCCCCATCTGAGCCCAACGACTATTATATCGCCCCCGCGCAGAGCGACCATCGTTTGTAGATCCCCGAACCGCCCTCATGGACCAGAAGCCGCTCACGTACAAGGATGCCGGCGTCGACATCGATGCGGGAGACGCATTGGTGGACCGGATCGCCCCGCTGGTGGCGCGCACCCGGCGCCGGGAAGTGCTCGCCGGGCTCGGCGGTTTCGGCGGGCTGTTCGCGCTGCCGCCCGGCCGCTTCCGCGAGCCGGTGCTGGTATCCGGAACCGACGGCGTCGGCACCAAGCTGCTGCTCGCACAACGGCTTCGACGGCACGACACGATCGGCATCGACCTGGTCGCAATGTGCGTCAACGACGTGCTGGTGACGGGTGCCGAACCGCTTTTCTTCCTCGACTATTTCGCCTGCGGGAAGCTCGACGTCGAGACGGCGGCGGAGGTCATCGGTGGCATCGCCGACGGCTGCGCTCAGGCGGGCGCTGCGCTCATCGGCGGCGAAACCGCCGAGATGCCGGACATGTACCCGCCGGGCGAATACGACCTCGCCGGCTTCTGCGTCGGCGCGGTGGAACGCGACGCGCTGATCGATGGCCGCTCGATCGTTGCCGGCGACGTGCTGATCGGAATCGGCTCCAGCGGACCGCACTCGAACGGCTATTCGCTGATACGCAAGGTGCTGGAGCATGCGGGTGGTGACGCCCGCATCGACGGCCGGCCGGCCGCCGAATGCCTGCTGACCCCGACCCGCATTTACGTACGGCCGGTGCTCGCGCTGCTCGCGGCGGTCGCCGTCAAGGGCCTCGCCCACATCACCGGCGGCGGGATCACCGAAAACCTGCCACGCATCCACGCGCGGGACCTGCACGCGGAAATCGACACCCGTTCGTGGCGGCCGGGGCCGGTGTTCGACTGGCTGGCGGCCGCAGGCCACATCGAATCCGCCGAGCTCCGCCGGACCTTCAATTGCGGTGTCGGCATGATCGCGGTCGTCGCAGCGGTCGACGCGGACGCCGCGCTGGCACTGCTGCGCGCGCACGGCGAACAGGCGTGGCTGCTCGGCCACATGGCCGCCGGCGCCGACGAGGTCCGCTATCTTTGACGCGCCGGGCCTACGGTAGCGATTGCCGCGCCGCAATCCTCATTTCCGGGTCCGGCACCAATCTTCAGGCCTTCATCGACCGGCGCGCGGACGGCGACCTCGAGCTGGACCTCGCGCTGGTGCTGTCCAACCGCGCGGACGCCTACGGCCTGACACGGGCCGCGGCGGCCGGCATCGACTCCGCGGTCGTCGCACATGGTGGCTATGACAGCCGCGAGGCCTTCGATCGCCGGATGGCCGGCGAGCTCGACGCAGCCGGCATCGAACTCGTGATCCTCGCCGGGTTCATGCGCGTCCTGAGCCCGTGGTTCGTACGACATTTCGAAGGACGCGTCATGAACATCCACCCTGCGCTCCTGCCACGGCATCCGGGCCTCGACACGCATGCCCGCGCACTCGCGGCCGGTGACCGTGTGCACGGGAGTACCGTGCACTTCGTCACGACCGAACTCGACGCCGGTCCGCGGATCCTGGCAGGCCGCGTCGAGGTACGGCCGGACGACACCGCCGACTCGCTCAAGCACCGCGTTCAGTCGGTCGAACACCGGATCTATCCCGAAGCGGCCCAGTGGTTCGCCGATGGCCGCCTCGCGTTCCGGGCCGACGCTGCGTGGCTCGACGGGCAGCGGCTCGACGAACCCGTCGTACGCGATTTCGCCGTGTAGGAGCGGCGGTAATGCTCCTACGGCTCAGGCCTTGGGCAGGGTCACCCCGGTCTGGCCCTGGTACTTGCCGCCGCGATCGGCGTAGGACGTTTCGCATTCCTCGTCGGATTCGAGGAACAGCATCTGGGCAACCCCTTCGTTCGCATAGATCTTGGCCGGCAACGGTGTCGTGTTGGAGAACTCGAGGGTCACATGCCCCTCCCATTCCGGCTCGAGCGGGGTCACGTTGACGATGATGCCGCAGCGGGCATAGGTCGACTTGCCGAGGCAGATCGTCAGGACGTTGCGGGGGATGCGGAAGTATTCGATGGTGCGTGCGAGCGCAAAGGAATTCGGCGGGATGACGCAGACGTCGCTCTTGAGGTCGACGAAACTGTTCGCGTCGAAGGACTTCGGATCCACGATTACCGAGTTGATGTTGGTGAAGATCTTGAACTCGTTCGCGCAGCGGACATCGTAGCCGTAGCTCGACGTGCCGTAGGAGACGATGCGGCGGCCGTCCACCTCGCGCACCTGCCGCGGCTCGAAGGGTTCCAGCAAGCCATGCTCCTGCGCCATGCGCCGGATCCAGCGGTCGGATTTGATGCTCATCAACTGTCCTCGACGACGATCTTCGGAAACCTCGCACTGTAGTCGCGCCCCAGGATTGCGAGTTCGGCCGCCATGCGCCGCGCCGCCGCGCGAAAAGCCGCGGCCGCTGCCGAATCCGCATCGGCGAATACGGTCGGAGTTCCCGAGTCGGCGTGCTCGCGAATCCGCGCATCGAGTGGCAGGCTGCCGAGCAGCGGCACCTCGAAATCCGCGGCGATACGCGCACCGGCGCCGACGCCGAAAATGCGATCCTCGTGGCCGCAGGCCGTGCAGACGTGCGTACTCATGTTCTCGACGACGCCGAGCACGGGTATCGACACCTTGCGGAACATCATCAGCCCCTTGCGTGCGTCGATGGCGGCGATGTCCTGCGGCGTCGTCACGATCACCGCGCCGGACACCGGCACCTGTTGCGACAGCGTGAGCTGGATGTCGCCGGTGCCTGGCGGCATGTCGACGATCAGGTAGTCGAGGTCGCGCCAGCGCGTCTGCGTCAGAAGCTGGTTCAGGGCGGAGGTGACCATCGGCCCGCGCCAGACCATCGGCTGGTCGGCATCGACGAGGAAGCCAATCGACATCACCTGCAGGCCGAGCGAATCCAGCGGGTCCATCGTCTTGCCGTCCGCGCTGACCGGGTGCCGGCCCGCAAGTCCCGTCATGAGCGGCTGGCTCGGCCCGTAGATATCCGCATCCAGCAGGCCGACGGCCGCGCCGTCCGCGGCCAGGGCGAGCGCGAGATTGACGGCGACCGTCGACTTGCCTACGCCGCCCTTGCCCGACGCGACGGCGACGACGTTACGGACGCCGGCCAGAGGTTTCAGGTTGCGTTGCACGCCGTGAGCGACGATGTCGGTGGAAAGTTCGACCGTCACATCGGCGACCCCCGTCGCGTCGGCGAGCCGTTTCTCGAGCGACAGCTTCAACGCCGGAAAGTCCCGCTCCAGCGGCAGGCCCAGGGCGATCCCGACCCGCAGTCGCGACGGCCCCGCCTCGCCGACCGCAATCCTCGCGACCTCGCCCAGAGCCTTGCCGACCTGGGCTAATTCAATGGATTTCAGAAACTTACTCAGGTCGGATTCTGTTGACGGCGTCACAGTTCGCGTTCTCGCATTAGGTAACATTCTGACCAGTCGCCGTGCTCCGGACGGCAGCCGGGCGCACATTGTAGCGAAGCAGGTTCCAAACCCAAGGACCGCGGCGCAATCCGCATGGTCCGGAGCGGCGTTTGGAGCCGAACTGACGAGGGCAACGGAAGTGACTGAAGGTCGGTGTGGCATAATGCCGCGTCGGGTACTGGACCGGGTCGAACCCGCGTGTGCAGCGCCCTGCTGCCGGCATCGACTGGGTCGGAACATCGGGCAACGAAGTTGAAATTCGAGACGACGCGAACAAGACCGGATTCGATTGCCGGGCGCCTGGCTGCGGGCCGCGTCGTGGTCGCCGGCCGGCCGGCCCCCGCAGGTGACAGGGCTTTGCGATGAGTCTGCTCGGCGGGTTTCGCACGGAACAGCAGATCACGGCACTCATGGCGGAGTCGGACCCGGCCTCCCAGAGAGCCATGACTCTCATGGAGCGACTGAAGCGCGCCGGACCGAAGGTCATCCCGAAACTGATCGACGCCCTCGCGCTTTCCGACAAGTCGCACACGATGATGTTCGTCGACGTCCTGACGGCACTGGTGAACGACAGGACGCTGGCGGAGTTCCGGGAAGGCCTCGCGGACGGCAACGAGCGGGTGGTAAAGGGCACTGCGTGGGCTCTCTCCGGCTCGACCGCCTACAACGCCAACGCGCTGCTCGAATGGTTCAACGATGCCGAGGTCTCGAAAGCGGCGCTGATCGAGGTGCTGCGGGTACACAAACAGGACCTGTCGGTGCACGAACTCCTGCAGGCCGCCTATGACCTGGATACCCGCGAGAAAGCCGCCGTGTTCAGGATCATCGAGGACGTCATCCGCCCGGAGATGGTACCGGACCTCGTTGCGCGCATGGGCGGCAAAGATCCGATCGTCAAGATCCACCTGATTCACCTGCTGAGTCGCTTCAACACCGAAGCCATCAACGACGCGCTCGAGTTGCAGCTGCGCGATCCGAACAAGATGGTGCGCAGCGCCGCCCTCGGCGCGCTCGCATCGCGGCCCGGCAACGTCAACATCGCGGCAGTCGCGAGGCTGCTGCAGGATCCGGACCTCGACGTGCAGGCGAAGGCCGTCGACATGATGATCCAGATCAAGCACCCGGATACGGTGCTTTACCTGGCCGATGCGCTGAAAGACGAGTCCGAATACGCACGGCGCGCGGCAGTCGAGGTGCTGAACGAAGTCGGCACGGTCAATTCGGTGAAAGACCTGCTGGGCGTGCTGAAGGACGACGACTGGTGGGTTCGCTCGCGGGCCGGCGATGCGCTGGCCGAGATCGGCGGGCCGAAAGTGGTCGATTCCGTGGTGCAGCTGATCCGCGACCAGGACGAGGAGATCCGCCGCACGGCTATCGAAATCCTCAACGCCATGAAGGACGAGCGAGCCGTCGACCATCTCATCGCAGCTACCGACGACTCGGACTGGTGGGTCCGCGAGCGGGCCATCGACGCCCTGTCCCAGATCGGAAGTCCGAAAGCGCTGCCGAAGCTCGAATCGATGCTCGGGCAGAACGCCAAGACCGACACCGTGATCATTCGTGCGCTCGCAAAGCTGGGCAACGCAAAGCACATCGCCCGTATCGTACCTCTGCTCAAGCGGCCGGAACGAGACGTGCAGATCGAGGTGATCAAGGCACTCGCGAAGCTCACCGACGAATCGCAGGCCGAGACGATTCGCGGCGTGCTGAGGAAGATCAAACTGGCCGACGACGCCACCATCGTCAACGTCGCGGACGGAGCGCTCAGGGACCTGGACGCGCGCTTCTCCGCCACGGTCCTGGAGGAGAACGAGCGCGCGAAGAAGCACGTCGACAACTCGCGCACGCTGCTGGTCGACGGCGAAGACCTGGACCGGCTGCTCAAGGAAGCAAAGGCGGCCAGCCGGCTCGGGCAGCTCGAGGAGGACGAGGAAGGGGAATTGACGCCCGCGGCAGCTGCGCCGGCGCCCGTACCTGCGTCCGCGTTGCTCGACATCTCCAAGCTCAAGCCGGGCGATGTCGTCGACGGCCGCTACCGGTACATCGAAAAGATCGGCAAGGGCGCATTCGGTACCGTGCTGCTGATGGAAGACACCGTCGTCGACGAACGCCTCATCCTCAAGTTCCTGAACCCGAACGTCTCTTCCGACGAGGAAATGATGAAGCGCTTCGTGCATGAACTGCGTTACTCCCGCAAGATCACGCACCGCAACGTCATCCGTATCTACGATTTCTTGAGCCTGCAGGGCATCTTTGCGATCTCCATGGAATACTTCCCGTCGCACACATTGTCCGGCGAAATCCCCGACAGCAAACCCATGGACATTTTGAAATGCCTGCAATTTTCCCGCGACATCGCGACGGGCATGACCGTCGCGCACCAGGCCGGCGTCATCCATCGCGACCTGAAACCGGCGAACGTGCTGGTAAACAACGAAGGTTTGCTCAAGATCGTTGACTTCGGCGTCGCCGCAGCGGCAGCCAGCGGCGACACGCAGCTGACCAAGACCGGCTACGTGATCGGCTCGCCCAAGTACATGGCACCCGAACAGATACTCGGCAAGAAGGTGGACGAGACTGCCGACGTATACAGCGTCGGCGTGATCATGTACGAGATGGCGACCGGCGTGCCGCCGTACAGCCGGGGCGACCACATGTCGGTCATGTACCAGCACGTGCAAGGCAAAGCCAAGGCGCCACAGGAAATCAACCCGGTCATACCGGACACACTTGCCGCGATCATCACCAAGGCGATGTCGGTGGACAAATCGAAGCGCTATCAGTCCATGAGTGAGCTGACCACGGCTCTCGATTCGGTGACGCTGTAAGTCATGGCGCGCATCGACGCATTCCTGAAGCTGGGGCTGGCGCAGGGCTGCTCGGACGTACACCTCGCAGTGGGTACGCCGCCGATGCTGCGCATGAACGGGGACCTCCTGCCCATCAAGTTTCGCGCACTTTCCGATACCGAGCTCGAGTCCTACATCCACGAGATCCTGACGCAGTCGCAAAAAGAGCGCCTCGCGCAGGGACGCGATCTCGACTTTTCCTACGTCGCCGAGGAAGGCGGACGCTTCCGCGTGAACGTCTTTCGCAAGATCACCGGTGTCGGCGCCGTGTTCCGGTACATCCCCGGCGAGGTGCCATCACTCGAGAAACTCGACGTGCCGCCCGTGCTCACGACCTTCTGCGACTACCACCAGGGGATGGTGCTCGTGACCGGATCCACCGGCACGGGCAAGTCGACGACGCTCGCGGCGATGATCAATTACATCAACGAACGGCGGCACCTGAACATCATCAGCCTCGAGGATCCGATCGAGTTCGTGCACCCGAGCAAGAACTCGCAGGTGATCCAGCGGGAAGTCGGCACCCACGTGCGCAGTTTCGCGGATGGCGTGCGCTCCGCGATGCGCGAGGACCCGGATGTGATCCTGGTGGGCGAGCTGCGCGACGCCGAGACGATCATGATGGCGATGACCGCCGCGGAAACCGGCCATCTCGTCCTCGGCACGCTGCATACGACCGGCGCCGTGAAGACGATAGATCGCATCGTGGACGCCCTGCCGGGCGACCTGCGCGAACAGACCAAGGCCTTCCTGTCGATGAGCCTCAAAGCGGTCGTGACGCAGGTGCTGGTCAGGACCCCGGACGGTCGCGGCAGGCGCGCCGTGCTCGAGATTCTCGTCAGCAACCGGGCAATTGCCAAACTCATTACCGCCGATCAGACGCATCAGATTCCGTCGCAACTGCAGACCGGCAAGGATCGTGGCATGCAGCTGCTCGACCAGGCCCTGCTGGACGCGGTCCAGGCCAAGCGCGTCGATCCGAACGACGCGATCCGTTACGCCAACGACAAGAAGAAGTTCGAGCGCTTCGTGACGGACACGGACATCCTGCCGTCGCTGGGCCTGAGCCCCGGCGCGGGGACGGAGGCCTGAGCCGGTGCCGAAGATCGACAGGTACCTGGAAGCGGCGCTGAAGTCGAAGGCTTCGGACCTTCACTTTCTGTCGGGCGACCCGGTGCGGGCGCGGGTACATGGCGACCTGAAGATCCTCATGCAGGACGTCGTCGGGTTCGAGCACGTGCAGGAATGCCTGTTCGAGATCATGGACGCCGCGACCAAGCGTGAATTCGAGCGCGACGACGCCGCGGATTTCGCCTACGACATGCCGGAAGTGTCCCGCTTTCGGGTCAATGCCTTCCGGCACCTGAACGGCCTCGGCGCGATCTTCCGCGCGATTCCGTCGAAAGCGCTGTCGCTCGAGGAACTCGGCATGCCCGAGGTCGTGCATCAGCTGTGCCGGCAGACGCAGGGCATGATCCTGGTCACCGGGAAGACCGGTTCCGGAAAGTCGACGACACTCGCAGCGATGATCGATGCCTTGAACCGGCGTCTGAAAGGCCACATCCTGACCATCGAAGACCCGGTGGAATTCGTGCACAAAGCCAAGGGCTGCCTCGTCAGCCAGCGCGAAGTGGGCGTACACAGCGAGAGTTTCGCAGCCGCGCTGCATTCGGCGCTGCGCGAAGATCCGGACATCATCCTGGTCGGCGAAATGCGCGACCTGGAAACCATCAGCATTGCGGTGACCGCTGCCGAGATGGGCATACTCGTGATGGGCACACTGCACACGAACGGTGCAGGCCAGACCGTCGACCGGATCGTGAACTCCTTTCCCGCCGACAAGCAAAGTCACATCCGGACGATGATCTCGACCTCGCTGCGCGGCGTCATTTCGCAGCAGCTGCTGCCTACCAAGCAAAAGGCCGGCCGGGTCGCGGCGCTTGAAATCCTGATCAACACGCCCGCCGTCAGCAACCTGATCAGGCAGGGCAAGCTCGACCAGCTGGAAACAGCCATGCAGTCCGGCGGCAGCATCGGCATGCAGACCATGGACAGCGCGCTCATGGCGCTGGTCTCCCAGGGACTGATCGAAGGCAAGGACGCGTACCTGCAGTCCAACAACAAGGCGAAATTCGAACGCTTCAAAGACGAGGGCTGACCCTCGTCGCGGAACGGCTGCCCACGGCGGCCGCCTCCAGCCGGCGCCCGCATCCGTGGCATAATGCCGCGCTTTACCGGCCAGTCTCGACGTCCCATGCCCGATCGTCCGCGACAGATACTCGTCACCAGCGCCCTGCCCTATGCGAACGGTTCCATACACATGGGCCACATGGTCGAATACATCCAGACGGACATCTGGGTGCGCTTCCAGAAGCTGCGCGGACATCGCTGCACCTACGTCTGCGCGAGCGATGCGCATGGCACGCCGATCATGCTCAAGGCACGCGAACTCGGCGTTTCGCCTGAAGAGCTGACCGAAAGGATCAGCGCCGAGTTCGTCCGCGATTTCGCCGACTTCGATGTGGACTTCGACAACTACCACACGACGCATTCCGCCGAAAACGAGGCGCTGACCATCGAGATGTTCGAAGCGCTCAAGGAGAACGGCGACATCTATACCCGCACGATCAAGCAGGCCTACGACGAGCGGGAAGGCATGTTTCTCCCGGATCGCTTTGTGCAGGGGACCTGTCCGCGCTGCAAGAGCGCCGACCAGTACGGCGATTCCTGCGAGGTCTGCGGCGCAACCTACACGCCGGCCGAACTCCTCGACCCGGTCTCGGTCCTGTCGGGCACGCGGCCGATCACGCGCGACTCCGAGCACTATTTCTTCCGGCTGAGCGACTATGGCCGGCGCCTGCGGGAGTGGATACGGGAGGCGGCACTCGACCGCAACGTGGTCGCGAAGCTCGAGGAGTGGTTCGCCGCCGGGCTGCAGGACTGGGACATCTCGCGGGATGCGCCATATTTCGGCTTTCGCATACCGGGCACGCAGGACAAGTATTTCTATGTGTGGCTGGATGCGCCCGTCGGTTACCCGGCGAGTTTCCTCCACCTGTGCGAGCGCCGCGACGATCTCGATTTCGATGCTTACTGGCGCCCCGGCCACGACACCGAGGTCTATCATTTCATCGGCAAGGACATCATGTACTTTCACACGCTGTTCTGGCCGGCGGTGCTGTCCGGTGCCGGCTTTCGCACACCGACCGGCGTATTCGCGCACGGATTTCTCACGATCAACGGCCAGAAGATGTCGAAGTCGCGCGGCACCTTCATCAAGGCCCGCACCTATCTCGACAACCTCGATCCCAGCTACCTGCGCTATTACTACGCGGCGAAGCTCGGGCCGACGATCGAGGACATCGACCTCAACCTCGACGATTTCGTGAGCCGCGTGAACGCGGACCTGATCGGCAAGCTGGTCAACATCGCCAGCCGCTGCGCGGGCTTCGTGAGCAAGCGCTTCGCCGGCCGACTGGCCGACGCATTGCCGGAACCCGACCTGTTCGCCGCCGCGGCCGGCGCGGCCGACGAGATCGCCGCGCACTACGAACGCCGCGAGTATTCGAAGGCAATGCGCAGGATCATGGCGCTCGCCGATGACGCGAACCGCTACATCGACGAACACAAACCCTGGCTGATGGCCAAGGACCCGGCGCGCGCAGCCGAGGTCCAGGCAGTGTGCACCCAGGGCCTCAACCAGTTCCGCAGCCTGATGATTTACCTGGCGCCTGTGCTGCCCGAGCTTGCGGCCCGCGCACGCGCGTTCCTTGGCGACGACGCGTGGCGCTGGACGGACGCCGCAGAGCCGCTGCTCGCGCGGAACATCAACGCGTTCGCGCCACTCATGACGCGGGTCGAGCCCGACAAGGTGGCCAGCATGCTCGAGCAATCGAAAGATACGCAGCCGGCGCCTGCCGCCGATGCCGACCTCATCGGCATGGAGGAATTCGGGCGGGTCGACCTGCGGGTCGCGCGCGTCCGGGCGGCCGAGCCGGTCGCCGGCGCGGACAAGCTGTTGCGGCTCACGCTCGATCTCGGCGACAAGGAACGCACGGTGTTCGCGGGGATCAAGTCCGCCTACGCGCCGGAGTCGCTGGTCGGTCGCCACGTGGTCGTCGTCGCCAACCTGGCGCCGCGGAAGATGCGCTTCGGCGTGTCCGAGGGCATGGTGCTCGCCGCGGGTCCCGGGGGCGAAGAGATCTTCTTGCTGTCGCCCGATCAAGGCGCTGAAGCGGGGATGCGCGTCAAGTAGAATTGGCGGCGATGAGCGAGATCGTCGTCATTCTGGTCGGCACCATACTGGTCAACAATTTCGTCCTGACCCGTTTTCTCGGCCTGTGCCCGTTCATGGGTGTGTCGCGGAACCTCGACGCCGCGGCCGGGATGTCACTCGCCACGGCCTTCGTGCTGACGCTGTCCTCGGCGGTGGCCTACCTGCTGCACCAGTACCTGCTGGTCCCGCTCGAACTCGAGTACCTGCGCACCATCAGTTTCATACTCGTGATCGCGGGCACGGTTCAGTTCACGGAGATCATGGTGCGGCGGCTGAGCCCCCTGCTCGACCAGGTACTGGGCATCTTCATTCCGCTGATCGCCACCAACTGCGCCGTGCTGGGCGTCGCGCTCATCAACGTTCAGGAGTCGAACAGTTTCGTCGAGTCGGTATTTTTCGGGCTGGGCGCGGCGGCGGGCTTCGCACTCGTACTCGTGCTGTTTTCGGCGATTCGCGAACGGCTCGAAGCAGCCGACGTTCCCGCGTCGTTTCGCGGCACGGCGATTGCACTCGTGACCGCGGGCATCATGTCGCTCGCGTTCATGGGTTTCGCCGGCATGGCCCGTCCCTGACCCGCCATGGGCGCTATCGCCACTGCCGTGGTGACGATAGCGGTGCTCGCCGCTGTCGCCGGATTGCTGCTCGCATTCGCCGGGCGGCGCTTGCCGCCGGCCGCAAACGACCTCGTCGAACGGGTGAACGCGCTGCTTCCCCAGACGCAGTGTGCGCAGTGCGGCTTCCCGGGCTGCCGTCCGTATGCAGAGGCCCTGGTCGACGGGCGCGCCGCGATCAACCTGTGTCCGCCGGGCGGGACGGCAACGGTCGCGCGGCTGGCCGAACTGCTCGGCCGGGAGACACTGGCCCTCCCCGTCCCGCCGCCGTCCGGCCGCGTGGTCGCCGTCATCGACGAGGACCGGTGCATCGGCTGCATGCACTGCCGCAACGCCTGCCCGGTCGATGCAATCGTCGGTGCGCCGCACTTCATGCATACCGTCATCCGGGACGAGTGCACGGGCTGCGAACTGTGTATCGCGCCCTGCCCGGTCGATTGCATCAGCCTGGGACGGGTCGCGTGAGCGCCCCTACCTACGACCTCGGCAAGTTGCATGGCGGACTGCGGCTCGAAGCCCACAAAGCTCCGGCGACGGCGGCGGGCATCCGGGAGGTGCCGATCCCGGCACAGCTCGTGCTGCCGCTCTCGCAACACGTCGGCGCGCCGGCGCATCCCGTCGTGCAGGTCGGCGAACGGGTGCTCAAGGGACAGCTGATCGCCGCGCAGGAAGGCTCGCTCGGTGCGCCGGTGCACGCGTCCTCGTCGGGCACGGTAGTCGGGATCGAGGCCTGGCCCATCGTGCGGCGTCTCGGCGACCGTGCGCCGTGCATCGTCATCGAAACGGATGGCGAGGATCGCGCACTGGACCCGCCATCGCGACCGCCCTACACCGAGACTGCGCCGCAGGAACTCGCGCAGCGAATCCTGGACGGCGGCATCGTCGGACTCGGCGGCGCGGCGTTTCCCACGGCGCAGAAGCTGATCCAGGCGAACACCTGCAAGCTCGACCACCTCCTGTTGAACGGCGTCGAGTGCGAACCCTACATCAGTTGCGACGACCTGCTCATGCGGGAACGCGCCGACGCGGTCGTCGGCGGCAGCCAGGTCCTCTTGCACGTCCTGGGTCTCAGCTCCTGTTACATCGTCGTGGAAAGCGACAAGCCCGAGGCATTGCGCGCGCTGGCCGCAGCGCTTACCGATGCGCGCGACGAGCGCATCGTGCTGAAGCAGGTGCCGACGATCTATCCTTCCGGCGGCGAAGACCAGCTCGTTCAGCTCGTGACCAATCGCGAGGTACCGAGCGGCGGGTTGCCGTCGGACATCGGCTGCCTCGTGCAGAACGTCGGCACCGCGGTCGCGATTCACGACTGGATCGAACGCGGCGAACCGCTGATCTCGCGCGTCACGACCATCACCGGCGACGGCGTGGCGACGCCCATGAACGTTCGGGCGCGTCTCGGCACTACCGTCGCGGCGCTCGTCCAGTTCGCAGGCGGCTACACCGCCCGGGCACGCTGGCTCGTGATCGGCGGGCCCATGACCGGCCGTTCGGTGACCACGGATCGCGTGCCGCTGGTCAAGGCGAGCAACTGCATCCTCGTACTTTCGGAGCCGCCGACGACCGGCCCCGAGCACCAGTGCATCCGCTGTGGCAATTGTTCCGACGTCTGCCCGGTGCAGTTGTTGCCGCAACAGTTGTACTGGTATGCGGCCGCGGACGACGAGCGCAAACTCCGGCTGCACGGCCTCACGGACTGCATCGAATGCGGCTGCTGCGACCTGGTCTGTCCGAGTCACATCCCGCTCACGGCCGATTTTCGCAAAGCCAAGGCGCGCATCCAGGAACTGGCCGACGAGAAGGCCCGCGCAGAGCGGGCTCGTCAGCGTTACGAAGCGCGCACCGAACGAATCGGGCGCGAACGAGAGGAGCGCGAGGACGAACTCGCGCGGCAGAAGGCCGAGGCGCGCAAGGCCGGCCCGCGCGCGATCGCCGAGATCCTGCGCCGGCGTCGCGACAGGGACGAGGACTGAGCGTGGAGTTCGAGCGCCGCGAAGCACCCTATCTGTCCCCGGCATCGAACGTGCAGGCGGTCATGCTCCAGGTGTTGCTGGCGCTCATCCCGGCAGCGCTGGCTCACATCTGGTTCTTCGGTCCGGGTTTCCTGTTCAACTTCGTCCTCGCGGCGATCTTCTGCGCCGCCGGAGAGGCATCGATGATGAGGCTCCGGCGTCGGGATCCCCTGCCGGCGCTCGAGGACCTGAGCGCGCTGGTCACGGCTGCCCTGCTCGCTTTCGCGCTGCCGTCGCTGACGCCGTGGTGGGTGACTGCCACCGCTGCCTTGTTCGCCATCGTCGTCGCGAAGCACCTGTACGGCGGTCTTGGCTTCAACCTGTTCAACCCCGCCATGGCCGGCTATGTCGTCGTCCTGATCGCCTTCCCGATGCACCTCAACCTGTGGGTCGCGCCGCGCATGGGCGACCTCGACTACGAGTACCTGCGGTTCTTCGAGACCCTGCGCTACACGCTGACCGGACAGCTGCCGGACATGCTGAGTTTCGATGCTGTCAGTCGCGCGACGCCGCTCGACGCCATGAAATCGGGGCTCAACAACGCCCGCACCGTCGACGAGATCGGGACCTTGCCGATCATGGGCGATTTCGGCGGACGCGGCTGGGAATGGATCGGCAATTTCGTGGCGATCGGCGGTTTCTGGCTCCTGATTCGCGGCATCATCCGCTGGCAGATTCCGGTCGGCGTGGGGCTCGGACTGCTGGTGCCTGCGGGTGTCATGTACCTGGTCGAACCGGGCACCAACCCGAGCCCCGGCTTCCACCTGTTCGCAGGCGCGACCATCCTGTGCGCTTTTTTCATCGCGACCGACCCGGTGACCGCGGCGACCAGCCCGCGCGGGCGGCTGTTGTACGGGCTCGGCATCGGTTTGCTCATCTACGTGATTCGCACCTTTGGGGCGTACGCC
Organism: uncultured Pseudomonadota bacterium; assembly: GCA_963775455.1. GTDB lineage: Bacteria > Pseudomonadota > Gammaproteobacteria > Steroidobacterales > Woeseiaceae > UBA1847. The sequence continues at coordinate 81,641 of CAVZIU010000003.1, forward strand.
GACGGTGTTGCCTTCGCGGTGTTGCTCATGAACCTCGCCGCGCCCGCGATCGACCGCGTCACCCGGCCGCGCATCGTCGGACGTACGCGGCGCCGCGCCCGGGCGGCGTCCGGCCGCCAGAAGGACGCGCGGCCATGAACGAGGTCGCACGCAGCGGGCTGACGCTGGCGGCGATCGCGGCGGTCTGCGCGGGCCTGGTCGCGACGACCTGGCACCTGACTCGCGAAAGGATCGACGCCAACCAGCAGGCGCTGCTCGAAGAAAGCCTGGAACCGGCGCTCGCGGGCTTGTTCTTCGACGGCAAGCTGTCCGAATCCCGGCTCGTGATTGCGCCGCCGCACGGCCTGCCGGGACCGGACCCCGTGATCGTTTACCGCGTCTACCACGAGGGACAGCCGGTCGCCGCGCTCTTCGCGGTGACGGCACGGGACGGCTACGCCGGCCCGATTCGCGTCCTCGTCGGCGTCGCTTACGAAGGCGGCGTCACCGGCGTGCGAATCCTGGAGCATCGCGAAACGCCGGGGCTCGGCGACCGCATCGACGAGGACCGCAGCGACTGGGTCGGCCAGTTCAACGGACGCTCGCTCGCCGACCCCGAGATGCCGGGCTGGCGCCTGAAACGCGACGGCGGCGAATTCGACCAGCTGTCCGGGGCTTCGGTCACCCCGCGTGCGGTGCTGAAGGCCATCCGCGAGACACTGGTCTGGTACCAGGAGCATCGGGACGAGGTGTTCGCGCAGGCCGAGGACGAGTCGCCATGAGCCGAGACGGGCTGTTCCAGCAACTGTGGCCGGGGCTCTGGCGGGACAATCCCGGCCTGGTGCAACTCCTCGGCATGTGCCCGCTCCTGGCCGTGACGACCTCGTTCGTGAACGGACTGGGTCTCGGCCTCGCGACTCTCTCCGTGCTGGTCGCGTCGAACGGTCTCGTATCTGCGACGCGCCGCTGGCTGCGCCCGGAGATTCGCATCCCGATCTACGTGCTCCTCATCGCGAGCCTGGTCACCTGCGTGGAACTCGTGTTCAAGGCCTGGTTCCCGACGCTGGACCGCTCACTCGGCATTTTCGTTCCTCTGATCGTCACGAACTGCGCGATCGTCGCGCGTGCGGAAGTGTTCGCTTCGCGCCACGGGATCGCGAGGAGCCTCGTCGACGGCCTCGGCATGGGCGCGGGATTCGCGCTGCTCCTGGCCGGCATCGGATTCGTGCGTGAACTGCTGGGCAACGGCACCCTGTTCGCGGACCTGGGTCTCCTGTTCGGCGGCGCGCCCTCGAAAGGTCTCGAACTCACCGACGGCGGCTGGCTGCTGGCGATCCTGCCGCCCGGCGCATTCTTCGCACTGGCGCTGGCTGTGGCCGGGAAGAACGCGCTCGATCGCCGCAGGCGCGAACGAAGGCAGGCCGCGCCGACGCGCGCGATCCGCCGGCGCCTCGGGCACTGAAACTCCATGAACCGTGAACGACGACGCGCCATCTTCGAACGCCTGCGGGACCTCGACCCCGATCCGGACACGGAGCTCAGCTACGGGTCGACGTTCGAGCTCCTGGTCGCGGTCATACTGTCCGCCCAGGCCACCGACGCGGGCGTCAACAAGGCCACGGCGAAACTATTCCTGGTCGCGAACACGCCGAAGGCCATCCTGGACCTCGGCGTCGAAGGGCTGTCTGACTACATTCGCACGATCGGCCTGTACAACAGCAAGGCCCGGAACATCATCGAAACCTGCCGGATCCTGCTCACGGAGCACGGCGGCGAGGTACCGCGCGAACGTGCCGCGCTGGAACGCCTGCCGGGCGTCGGCCGCAAGACGGCGAACGTGGTGCTGAACACCGCGTTCGGAGAACCGACGATCGCGGTCGATACGCATATCTTCCGGGTAGCGAACCGGACCGGAATCGCGCCGGGCAGAACACCGCTCGCGGTCGAGCAGCGACTCCTGCGGACGACTCCCGCAGAATTCCGGCAGCACGCTCACCACTGGCTGATCCTGCACGGCCGCTATGTATGCAAAGCGCGCAAGCCGCTGTGCGGACAGTGCCCGATCGTCGAGTACTGCGAATACCGGCACAAGGTACTCGCATGATCTTTTCCCGCGACCGCGAAACGCTGCGCCGCATGTATGCCGAAGCCTGGCAGAAGCGCCGCGATGGATTGCCGCTGTCTCCGCTCGAGACCGGCATTGCGGACGTCGTCGCCGAACATCCCGAGTATCACGTCGCGCTCGACACCGGCGGACTCGATCGCGACTACGCACCCGAGGGCGGCCGTACGAACCCCTTCCTGCACATGGGCCTGCACCTCGGCCTGCGCGAGCAGCTCGCCACGGACCGCCCGGCAGGGATCGCCGGCCTCTACCGGCGGATCATCGCGCGCTGCGGAGACGCGCATGCGGCCGAACACCGCATGATCGAATGCCTAGCCGAATCCTTGTGGGAAGCGCAATCCGGCAATGCCGCGCCGGACGAGGCCCGCTATCTCGAGCGGCTGCGGCGACTCGCCGGCGACCTGTAATAAGTAGAGGGGCCGCCCGGTCAAGACGCCATGCCGATACACGACTCGCGATGACAGCCACAGCGACACGGTTCCCCGTCAACGGCGCCGGCCTGGGCCTGCGACGGCCGCTGATCGAGCCGCTCCTGGCCGAGCCGTCGCCGGACGTCGACTTCATGGAAGTGGCGCCCGAGAACTGGATCGGCGTCGGCGGACGCCTCGGCCGGCAACTGCGCTGCTTCACGGAACGCTATCCATTCGTGGTTCACGGGCTGTCGCTGTCGATCGGCTCGCCGGCGCCGCTCGACGAAGACCTTGTCCGGGCCGTCGGGGCGTTCATGGACGAACACGGCATGCGGCAGTATTCGGAGCACCTCAGTTACTGCAGCGACGACGGCCAACTGTACGACCTGATGCCGATCCCGTTCACGGCGGACGCCGTGCGCTGGGTCGCGAACCGGGTGCGCCGCGTGCAGGACATACTCGGCCGGCGCATCGCGCTCGAGAACGTCTCCTATTACACGCCTGCCTTGACCGAACTCGGCGAGTTGGAGTTCACGCTGGCCGTACTCGAGGAAGCGGATTGCGACCTGATGCTGGACATCAACAACATCGTCGTGAACAGCGTCAATCACGGCTACGACGCAGTTGCATTCCTGAAGGCGATGCCGGCGCAACGCATCCGATATTTTCACATAGCCGGCCACCACGTCGAGGCGCAGGATCTGCGTATCGACACGCACGGCGCGCCCGTCGACGACACGGCCTGGTCGCTGCTCGCCGAGGCCTACGCACTGTTCGGGCCCGTGCCGACCCTGCTCGAACGCGACTTCAATTTCCCGCCGGTAGCCGAGCTCCTCGGCGAAGTGCGGCACATCCGCAGCCTGCAAACGGAAACCAGCCGCGGGCGGGTCAGTCATGGCTGAACGTCCCGCCTTCCAGGCTCGGCAGTATGCTTTCGCCGCCTACATTCGCGACCCGGACAACGCGGCCGTGCCCGACGGCGTCGATCCCCGTCGCATGGCCGTCTACCGCGACCTGTTCTTCAACAACCTGCGCAACCTGCTCGGCACGACGTTCCCGGTCCTGCGCCGCTTGCAGGGCGACGCCGGCTGGGGCCGCCTGGTCCGCGCGTTCCTGCGCCAGCATCGCGCGACGACGCCGTACTTCCCGCTGCTACCGCGCGAATTCCTGCGCTTTCTCGAGTCGGGGCTCATCGCAGGCAGCGACGATCTCCCGTTTCTGGCGGAGCTCGCGCACTACGAATATGCCGAACTGGAGGTGGCACTCTGCGCCGACGCCGACCCGCACGACGCCGTCGATCCGGGCGGCGACCTGCTCGAGGGCGTGCCGATGGCCACGGCCGCATGCCGCGTGCATGCGTATCGCTGGCCAGTGCACCGGGTGTCGGGGGACTATTTCCCGGATGCGCCGGCGGCCGAACCGGTGCACCTCGCCGTCTTTCGCGGACCGGACGAGAAAGTCCACTTCGCGGAACTCAATGTGGTCACCGCGGCCTTGCTGGCGCGGGTGCGCGACAATCCCGGGCAACAGACGGGCCGGCGGCTGCTCGAAGAGCTGGCGCGCGAGATTGCGTTCGCGGACATCCATACTTTCGTCACGCACGGCGCGCACATGCTGCGCGAGATGCGCAAGCGCGGCCTGCTCGCCGGCAGCAGGCGGCGCTGAGCATGGTGCCAGTGCGACGGCTGCTCGCAGCCTGCAGCCCAACCCGTGCCGCGCTCGATGCGTCGGACGCGTGGCTCGCCTTGCTGCCGATCCGGCTGCTGCTGGCCTGGGAGTTCGCCAGCGCTGGATGGAAATCCTGGGTGGCGTTTGCCTGGCGCTCGGGTTCGCGACCCGGTTCTGGGCCGCGGCGCTCATCGTCGTGACCGTCCAGGCCATCGCCGCCGTACACTGGCCCGAAAGTTTCGCCACCTTCGCCGAACTGTGGCGAGGTTACGCCGTCACCGACAAGGGTTTCGGTAACTATCGGATTCCGCTACTGTTCATCGCAATGCTCGTGCCGCTCGTATTTCAGGGCGGCGGCAAGCTGAGCCTGGACCATCTGTTGTTCGTCAGCCTGGGGAGCCGTCGGCACTAGCGGTGTTTAGCGGTGTTCGCGCACGGCGCGCGGACCGGTACTCAACCGGGGGTTCGATTGAGCGAGCCGTTTCACCTGACCATGCGCGCACTCGAGTGGCTGTCTGCGCTGCTCATCTTCCTGTTGGGTGTCGGGCTGCTGGCGCTGCTCGTCATGTTCCTCGTCGACGTGCTGCAAACCAAGGATGCCGTGCGCCGCAACTTTCCGGTGATCGGCCGGTTTCGCGGGCTCTTTGAACGACTCGGCGATTTCTTCCGGCAGTACTTTTTCGCACTGGACCGCGAGGAGATGCCTTTCAATCGGGCGCAACGAGAATGGGTGTACCGAGCCGGCGCCGGCGTTGACGAGACGGTGCCGTTCGGCTCGACACTGAACCTGACCACGGGCACGCCGATCTTCGTCAACTGTGCGTTCCCGATGCTCGAATCGGAGATGCCGCCGGCGCACCCGCTGCGCATCGGCCCATATGCGCGACGCCCCTACGATGCGCCATCTTTTTTCAACGTCTCGGGCATGAGCTACGGTGCCCTGTCGAAACCCGCGATCCAGGCGTTGTCACACGGCTCGAAGCTGGCGGGCAACTGGCTCAACACCGGCGAAGGCGGCCTCGCCGAATGGCACCTCGAAGGCGGCTGCGATCTGGTGTTCCAGATCGGTACGGCGAAGTACGGCGTGCGTGACAGCCAGGGCAAGCTGAGCGACGAACGCCTGCGGGCGCTTGCAGGCTACGAACAGATGCGCATGTTCGAACTGAAACTGAGCCAGGGCGCCAAGCCGGGCAAGGGCGGCATCCTGCCGGGCGTCAAGGTGACGCCGGAAATCGCCGGGATCCGTGGCATCCCGGCGGGCGTCGACTCCATCAGCCCCAACCGACACCCGGAGGTGCGCTGTCCGGCCGACCTGCTCGACCTGATCGCGCACCTTCGCGAGGTGAGCGGCCTGCCGGTCGGATTCAAGGCCGTGATAGGCGCCTGGACCTGGCTCGACGAGCTGTTCCAGCTGGTGATCGAGCGCGGCCCCGAATCGGCCCCCGATTTCATCACCGTCGACAGCGGCGACGGCGGCACCGGCGCGGCGCCGATGAGCCTCATCGACAATGTCGGCCTGCTCCTCAAGGAGAGCCTGCCCATCGTCGTGGACAAGCTCAGCTTTTATGGCCTGCGCGACCGGGTGCGCGTGATCGCGAGCGGCAAGCTGATCAATCCGATCGACGCCGCGGTGGCGCTGTGCATGGGCGCGGACTTCATCAACTCGGGTCGCGGCTTCATGTTCGCGCTGGGCTGCATCCAGGCGCTGCAATGCAACCGCAATACCTGTCCGACCGGCGTGACGACGCATGACAAGCGCCTGCAGCGTGGCCTGGTCCCGGCCGACAAGGCCGAACGGGTGGCGCGCTACTCGCGGTCCATGCGACGTGAGATCGCCATCATCGCTCACTCCTGCGGCGTGCCGGAACCGTCCCGCCTGCAGCGCTACCACTGCCGCATCGTGCAGGACGACGGGCGCTCCGTGCCGCTCGACGAGATCTATCCCGTCGTGCGGCCGGCCTACCCGGTTCAGTGAGCGCCGGCGGCCGGCGCCCTCGCCGCCTGCGCGGCGGGCAGACTTTCGCTCTCCACGAACGGGCGCACACCGACCGCCTCGTAGAGGCGGTCCGGCTGATAATAGGTATCGCCCTTGACCACCAGCGTGGCCTGGCGCACGGCGCTCACGTCCGCCAGCGGGTTGCCGGTCAGCAGGATCAGGTCGGCATCCTTGCCCTCGCTGACGGACCCGGTCCGCTCATCGACGCCGACCACGCGCGCCGAGTCCAGCGTTGCGATCCGCAGCACGTCCGGCGCCGGAATTCCCGCCTCTGCGTACACTTCCAGCTCGCGATGCAGCGTGAATGCCGCGATGCTGTCGCTGCCGGCAACGAGTTGTATGCCGCGCTCGTGCAGCGCCTTCAGCATGCCCGCCTGCGCACGCGCCGATCGTGCCCATTCCGCGACCTTGTCGCCCATCTCCATTTCCGGGTTGTACAGCGGTCGTGCAACCGCTGGCGGCAGATGCTCAACGACGGCGGCGAAAGTCGGATCGGGTTCGCCGCGGTGATGAATGAGCTGCGTTTCGAAGATGGCGGCGGTCGGGTCGACGACGACCTCGTTCTCGACGAGCAAATCCAGAAAAGCCCGGACCTCGGCGCCTTCGAGATCCAGGTTGCCCGCTTCATCGCCGTACAGCGTGAAGCGCAGTTGCTTGCGTGTATCTTCGCGGTCACCGGCCAGAAAATTCAGGAACACCATGTTGATGTGCTGAATCTCGTCGTAGCCGGCTCGTACCGCCTGCTCAGCGGACATGAACGCCGGTATGTGGCCGCTGACGCGCATGCCGAGTTCATGTGCATGAGCCGCGATGGGCGCCACCCAGTCGGGCTCGATCGAGCTGTACAGCTTGACCTGCGTATAGCCATTGTCGTGGTAGAAGTCGACCCGCGAGAGCGCGTCCTCGAGCGAGGTCGCGGCGGCCCCCGCGGTATATGGACCGGCGCGGTCCAGGAAGCCGGCGCGATAGGTGTGCGGCCCGATCACTTCGCCGGAATCGAACTTGCGCGTTAGCTCCATCAGCGTGTCGTGCAGGTTGCCGAGGTCGCGCACGCTCGTGACACCGCCGGCGATGTTCAGGATGCCTTCCGCGATGGAGAAGTGGCCGTGCATGTCCCAGATGCCGGGCATGAGGTACTTGCCGGTGCCGTCGATCGTTAGCGCCGTTTCGGCGTCCGCCGGCGCCGACGTGATCTGCCGGATCTTGCCGTCGGCCAGCAGCACGTTGCGGCCTTCGAGCAGCGTGCCGGACTGCACGTCGACGACTGCGACGTTGCGGATCAGCACCGGTCCCTCGATCCGGTGGGCGAGTTCCGCAGACAATTGCGCCACATGCGCAGCGTCCGCCGCGGCCTGCGCATCGGTGAGTTCCTTCAGGACCGCGACGCTCAAGCCTTCGCGCACCATCCCGAATCCCGGGTTCGCCTGCGCCGCCAGTGCGAGGTCGGCATCGAACCAGGCGTAGTCCGGCGTGAAATCGCCACCGGAGATGGCATACAGCGACAGAACCTGCTCGCCACCCGGCACTTGAACCGTCTTCTCGGCGACTTTCTCGATGTGCGCGGTACCCTGCGGGAACAGCGGTAATTCGTGGTCGACCTCGAGCACGGCCGCCTGCACCAGCGCTTCCAGCGAGCCGATGGCGGCCCATTCCAGCGGCAGGTAGAACGCCGGTTTGTCGCTCGTCGCCGAACCGCCCTCGCCCGGCGTGCGCCAGGTGGCCACCCCGTCCTCGTAGCGGAAAGTCTCGTCGATCTGCGCGCCGAACGCGGAGGTTCCCGTGAGCGTCTGTGCGACGATCATCCCGTTCTCATCGAGTTGCGTATCGCCCTTGAGTCGGTACTCCCGGTTGTTCCAGTGCAGGAAGGACTCGTTCGTGATCCGACCGTCGACCGTCCGCGTCACGACGCTCTCACCGCCCGGGGTCTCGTATTCCAGGTACCACTCGTACTTCTGTTCGCGCGCGACGGGCGGGGCGGCCGGTGCATCGGCGCGGCCGGCCTGCTCGTCCTGGCAGGCGACGAGCGACAGCGCGAGCAATGGACCGATGCCCCGCACGAGACGATGCCACTCGCTGTTCATGCCTTGCTACCTCGACGCCTGCCGCAAACGAATCTTCCCCGCCATCAGCTGCGCTTCTGCCGGGGCATGTAGAGGTCCGTCAACGACCCGTCCATGCCCTCGGCCGCGAATGCGACAGTCTCGGACAGGGTCGGATGCGGATGGATCGTGAGACTGAGGTCGGTCGCGTCGGCACCCATCTCGATGGCGAGCACGACCTCGGAGATAAGCTCACCGGCATTCGGTCCGACAATCGCGCCGCCGAGCACGACATGACTCTGCGGGTCGAACAGGAGCTTGGTGAATCCCTCGTCCCTGCCGAGCGACAGTGCGCGGCCGCTCGCCGCCCAGGGAATGGCGATCTTTTCGTAAGGGATGCCTTGTGCCTTCGCCTCGGTTTCCGTGAGGCCGGCCCACGCGATTTCCGGGTCCGTATAGGCCACCGAGGGAATCGCGCGGGCGTCGAAATGGCTTTTCTCTCCGGCCGCCACTTCGGCGGCGACTTTCGCCTCGTGCGTCGCCTTGTGCGCAAGCATCGGCCCGCCGGCGAGGTCGCCGATGGCGAAGATGTGCCGCACGTTCGTGCGCATCTGCTTGTCGACCCGGATGATCCCGCGCCGGTCGACTTCGACCCCGGCCTGTTCCGCGGCCAGCCGGTCGCCGTTGGCGCGCCGGCCGATCGCCACCAGCACCTTGTCGTACACCGCGGACCCGGGCGCGTCCTTGCCCTCGAAGGACACCTCGATGCCCGGTTTCGTCGCACGCATGCCCGTCACTTTCGTCGACACCATGATCGACTCGTAACGCGGTTTGACGACCTTCATGAATGGCCGCAGGAGATCCTTGTCGGTGCCGGGCATCAGCGCATCGGTCAGTTCGACAACGCTGACCCTGGCCCCCAGCGCCGCGTAGACGCAGGCCATCTCCAGGCCGATGATGCCGCCGCCGACGACCAGCAGGCGCTTGGGCAGCGAATCGAGTTCCAGCGCGCCGGTCGAATCGACGATGCGCGGATCGTCCGGCAGTCCCGGCAGCATGGCGGGTTCCGAGCCCGCGGCGATGATGCATTGCTCGAATTCGATCGCCTCGCCATTGTCGAGTTCGAGCCGCTGGGGCGAAGCGAACTGCGCGAGGCCGTGCAGCACGCGTATCTTGCGCTGCCGGGCCAGCTGCTCGAGGCCGCCGACGAGGCGGCCGACGACCTTGTTCTTCCAGGCGCGCAGCTTGTCGGCGTCGACCCGCGGCGGACCGAACTCCACGCCGTGCGCCGCCATCGCCTCGGCATCGTCGATCACTTTGGCCGCGTGCAGCAGGGCCTTCGATGGAATGCAGCCGACGTTGAGACAGACGCCGCCCAGCATCGGCCAGCGCTCCACCAGCACGACATCGAGGCCCAGGTCGGCAGCGCGGAATGCGGCGGTGTAGCCGCCAGGGCCGGCGCCGATCACGACGAGCTGCGCCTGGTGCGACGCATCGCCTTCTGCTTTGCGCGCAGGCTGTGGCGCTTTGCCCGTGGCGCCGGTCGCATGGGCGATTTCCGCGCGCGTCATGACCTGCGTCTTCACCTCCGCCGGTTCCGCGTCGTCCGCGCCACCCGCGACCGGACTCGGAGCCGGCTCCGCCGGCCCCTCTGCTTCGAGCGTCGCGATTGTGTCACCGGAATTCACGCGGTCGCCACGCTTCACGGCCACCGAGACGATCCTGCCTGCGGCCGTCGACGGAACGTCCATCGCCGCCTTGTCGGTTTCCAGCGTGACCAGCGGATCCTCGAGACCGACCGTGTCGCCCGGCGCAACGAGGATCTCGATGACCTCGACATCGCTGAAATCGCCCAGGTTGGGCACGGTCAGGCGCACGGTATCGGCCATCAGGGGATTGCCTGCAGCAGCCTGTCCACCTGGGCGAGCGCCTGGCCGAGATAGGTCGTGAAACGCACCGCCAGCGCGCCGTCGATCACGCGGTGATCGTAGGACAGGGACAGCGGCAGCATGAGCCGCGGCCGGAACGTCTCGCCGTCCCAGACCGGCTTGATGTTCGAGCGGGACACGCCGAGGATCGCCACCTCGGGCGCGTTGACGATCGGGGTGAATGCCGTGCCGCCGATGCCGCCCAGACTCGACACCGTGAACGAGGCGCCCTGCAGCTGGTCCGCCTTCAGCTTGCCGTCACGGGCCGCCTGTGACAGGTCGCGCAGTTCAGCCGCCAGTTCGTAAACGTCTTTCTTGTCGGCGTCGCGAATCACCGGTACGACGAGCCCTTGCTCGGTATCGGCCGCAAAACCGAGGTGTATGTACTGCTTCAGCACCAGGTTCGCGCCATCGTCGGACAACGAGGCGTTGACCCGGGGAAATTCCTTCAGCGCGGCGACGCAACCCTTCAGGATGAAGGCGAGCGGTGTCAGCGGAATGCCGCGTTCTTTCGCAGGGCCTTTCAGTTCCTGTCGCCGCGACTCCAGGTCCGTGATGTCCGCCTCGTCGTGTTGCGTGACGTGCGGCAGGTTGATCCAGCTCGCCTGCAGGCGCGGACCGGCGATCTTTTGGATACGCGTCAGCGGCTGCACGTCGACCGGGCCGAACCGGGCGAAATCGACGCGCGGGACCTTCGGCAACGCGGCGCCGCCGGGCCCGGGCGCCTGTCCGCTGAGTATCGACTTGACGAAGGTTTTGACGTCCTCGTGCAGCACACGGTTCTTCTTGCCGCTGCCCTTTACACGCGTGAGGTCGACGCCGAGTTCGCGCGCGAGCTTGCGCACCGACGGGCTCGCATGCGCGCGTGCAAAACCGGCCTCGTCCACCGGCGGTGGTGCGGCCGGCGGCGGTGCGGAGCTGCGGTCCGGCTGCGGCGGCGCGGAGTCGCGTTCCGCGGGTGACGGCGCTGCGGCAGGCTGTGCTTGCAACGGCGCGCGTCGCGCAGCAGTTTGATCGGTGTCGGTGCCCGCACCATCCGCAGCGAGAGATTGCGCGACATCGATCATCGCGATCGACGAGCCGGCAGATACCTTGTCGCCGACCTTGACGAGCACTTCGCGCACGGTGCCCGCCGCGACTGCCGGCACGTCCATTGCAGCCTTGTCGGTCTCGAGCGTGATCAAGGGATCATCGACGGCAAGGTCGTCGCCGGCGCTGACGTGCACCTCGATGATTGCGACGTCCTCGAAATCGCCGAGCTCGGGTACCACGAGCGTCTGCACGCCGCCGGCCTTGCGCGGCGCTTCCTCCGGGTCCGCCAGCACCGTCGTTTCGCCGGTCGTCGCGGTCGCGTGCGCCGGCCTGGCCGCGTCCACCGTGCCGGCCGATGGCTCATCTTTGCCCGCCGCCGCGTTTTTGCCGGCGACACGCAAACGGCCGATCACGTCGCCCGACGACACTTTGCCGCCGACCTTGACCGATACTTCCTCGATGACGCCGTCCGCAGGGGCCGGCACGTCCATCGCGGCCTTGTCGGTCTCGAGCGTGATGAGGCCTGCTTCCCGGGTCACGCTGTCGCCGGGGGCGACCAGCACCTCGATGATCTCGACGTCCGAGAAATCCCCGAGATCGGGCACGACGATGTCGATGGTCTTTGCCACGCGCGACTCCCGCTTCGCCTACAGCGTGACCGGGTCGGCCCGGTCCGGGTCGATCCCGTACTTGGCGATCGCCTGGGCGACCGTCTTCAGGTCCAGGGCACCGTCGTCGGCAAGTGCCTTGAGCGCTGTGACGGCGATATAGTGCCTGTCGACCTCGAAGTGTCGCCTGAGCGCCGCCCGTCCGTCACTGCGGCCATAGCCGTCCGTCCCCAGCGTGACGAAGCTTCCCGGTACCCAGCGTTGAATCTGGTCGGGGAGGATCTTCATGTAGTCGGTCGCGGCGATATAAGGCCCCGGCCGCTTCGTGAAGCATTTCTCGATGTAGCACTTGCGCGGCTTCTCGGCCGGGTGGAGCTGATTCCAGCGCTCCACCGACAGGGCATCTCGCCGCAGTTCATTGAAACTCGTGACCGACCACACATCGGCCGGCAGGCGGAAGTCCTTCTGCAACAGCTCGGCGGCCGCGAGCACCTCGCGCAGTATGGTGCCCGAACCGAGCAGTTGCGCGCGTATCTTGCCCTGGCCGCCGGTCTTCAGCAGGTACATGCCCTTGAGGATTCCTTCCTCGACGCCCGCCGGTATCGCCGGATGCACGTAATTCTCGTTCATGCAGGTGATGTAATAGAAAACGTTCTCGCGCTCGCCGAGCATGCGCCGCAACCCGTCCTGGACGATAACGGCCAGTTCGTAGGCGTAGGTCGGGTCGTAGGACACACAGTTCGGAACCGTCGATGCGGCGACGAGGCTGTGGCCGTCCTGGTGCTGCAGGCCTTCGCCCGCCAGCGTCGTGCGTCCGGCCGTGGCGCCGATGAGAAATCCGCGTGCCTGCTGGTCGCCGCCCGCCCAGATGAAATCGCCGATGCGCTGAAAGCCGAACATCGAGTAATAGATGAAGAACGGCACCATCGGCACGCCATGGTTGGAATAGCTGGTGCCGGCCGCCGCCCAGGAACAATAGGAGCCGGCCTCGTTGATGCCTTCCTCGAGGATCTGCCCCTTCTTGTCCTCGCGATACCACATCAGTTCGCCGGCGTCCTCCGGCTCGTATAGCTGACCTTTCGAGGCATAGATGCCGACCTGCCGGAACATGCCTTCCATGCCAAAGGTGCGCGCCTCGTCGGGAACGATCGGCACCACATGCTTGCCGATCTCCTTGTCACGGATGAGCGCGTTGAGGATGCGCACGAAAGCCATCGTCGTGGATGCCTCGCGCTCTCCCGTGCCCTCGAGCTGTGCCTTGAAGGCGTCCAGTGCAGGCACCGGCAACGACCGCGTACCGGCGCGCCGCGCCGGCAGGTAGCCGCCCAGCGCCTTGCGGCGCTCGTGCAGGTACTCGAGTTCCTCACTGTCCCGGGCCGGCCGGTAGAACGGCACATCCTCGAGCTTCGCGTCGGCAATCGGTATGTTGAAGCGATCGCGAAAATCCTTCAGCGACTCGACGTCCATCTTCTTCGTCTGGTGCGCGGTGTTCTGCCCCTCGCCGGCCGCGCCCATGCCGAAGCCCTTCACGGTCTTCGCCAGGATGATCGTGGGCTGTCCCTTGTGGCGCATGGCCGCGTCGTAAGCTGCGTACACCTTCAGCGGATCATGCCCGCCGCGATTCAGCCGCCATACTTCCTCGTCCGACATGTTCGCGACCATCTCGCGCGTTTCGGGGTGCTTGCCGAAGAATTTCTCGCGCACGTAGGCGCCGTCGCGCGCCTTGAAGGTCTGGTACTCCCCGTCGAGCGTCTCCTCCATGAGCTTCCGCAACAGGCCCTTGTTGTCGTTTGCGAGCAAGGGGTCCCAGCGCGAACCCCAGACGACCTTGACGACGTTCCAGCCTGCGCCGCCGAAGGCGGCTTCCAGTTCCTGGATGATCTTGCCGTTGCCGCGCACCGGGCCATCGAGACGCTGCAGGTTGCAGTTGACGACGAACACCAGGTTGTCGAGCCCCTCGCGCACCGGCATCGTGATGGCGCCCATCGACTCCGGTTCGTCCATCTCACCGTCGCCGAGGAACGCCCAGACCTTGCGATCGGACGGTTCCATCATGCCGCGGTGTTCCATGTAGCGCATGAAGCGCGCCTGGTAGATCGCCATCATCGGGCCCAGGCCCATCGATACCGTGGGGAACTGCCAGAATTCGGGCATTAGCCAGGGATGCGGGTATGACGACAGCCCCCCGCCGCCCACTTCCTGGCGAAATCGCGCCAGCTGCGAGTCGTCGAGCCGGCCTTCGAGGTAGGCGCGCGCATACATGCCCGGCGACGAATGCCCCTGGTAGAAGATCATGTCGCCGCCGTGTTTGTCCGTCGCGCCGCGCCAGAAATGATTGAAGCCGACCTCGTACAAGGTCGCCGACGATGCGTAGCTCGAAATATGCCCGCCGTATTCCGTGCTCTTCCTGTTCGCGCGCACGACCATGGCCATGGCATTCCAGCGCAACAACGACTCAATGCGCTTCTCGAGTGTCCGGTCGCCGGGATACTCCGGCTGCTTGCCCGTCGAGATGGTGTTGAGATAGGCGGTATTGGGACTGTACGGCAGATACGCGCCGGAGCGGCGCGCGAAGTCGATCATCTTGTTAAGCAGGAAATGTGCCCGCTCCGGACCGCCTGTCGACAATACCGAATCGATCGATTCGAGCCACTCGCTGGTCTCGAGCGGATCGACGTCGTCGTAAAGATTGAAGTGGGTCATAGGAAATCCGTAAAACTTCGAGGACGTTCACCGCCCGCAAAGTTCGTGGCGTGAATAAACGCAGGCGTCCTGCTAGGATCACCGCTCGATCACGAAGGACCGCGGGCTCCGTACCGGGACGGCAATGTTCCGGCTTTGAGCCGATGGGGTCAAGCACGGCACAGGGATTTCACAATCATGCACGCGCTTCTTAATGACGCCGCGGACATACGCATCGTCCAACATGTCGGGAAGGTCACGCCGAAGTCACTGGAAGCGGTCGATAAGTTGCTGCTGATACTGCCGGCACGAGTGCCGGCGGATGCATGGAACGCCATCCCGCAAGCTGCGCGACTGAAGTCCGCGATGCAGAAACGTACTCGCGGATCGGCGCCTGAATTGCTGACGCGATTGTCGAACAAGCGACAGACGTTGGTCTGCGGAGCTCTGCTGCCGGAGAACCCGAGCACCTTCGATGAGCTGGAACTCGGCCGCAAGCTCGCTGCGGTCGCCGCGACCGAGAACGGCGCGCAGGTCGCAATACTCGTTGCGGGAATGGAACAAGAGGCGCAGGTGCGCGTCACGTACAGCCTGCTTGCCGCCGCACTGGCCGCCGGGTTCGCCATGCCCGCCTACCGCAGCAAGCCGCCCACGCCCGCCATCCGCACCCTCCATATCCTGGGACTGGCCAGCCGACTGGACACTTCGCGCATCGAATCCGAGGCACGGGGCAACAACCTGGCGCGCTGGCTCACCGTCATGCCGCCGAACAAGCTCGACGCGGCGAATTACTCGGAGATCGTGCGTGCGCTCGCGAAGGCCGAGGGCTGGCAGTTCAAGCGCTATTCCACGCGTGAGCTGGAAAAACTCGGCGCCGGCGCTTTCTTGTCGGTGTCCCAGGGAAATGCCGACGACAGCGCCTGCATCCTGCGCCTCAGATACCGGCCGGGCGCGAAGAATGCCGTGCCCGACCTGTCCCTGGTCGGCAAGGGCATCATCTTCGACACCGGCGGCAACAACCTGAAACCGTTCCTGGCGATGCTCGACATGCATGGCGACATGCAGGGCAGTGCCGTGGCGCTGGGCACGCTGCTCGCGATCACGCGAATGAACCTGCCGCTCGCCGCGGACTGCTGGCTCGCCGTGACGGAGAACCGCATCGGGCCCGAGGCCTACAAGTCACGCGACGTGGTGACGGCGGCCAACGGCAAGACGATCCAGGCCATACACACGGACGCGGAAGGGCGGCTGGTGCTCGCCGACACGCTGGTGCTCGCGAGCCGCGAACGGCCGCGGCTCATCATCGACTACGCCACGCTCACCGGTGCCTGCATCAACGCCATTTCCCGCCGTTATTGCGGCATCTTCACGAATCGCCCCGACTGGCACCCGCGTTTGAAACGCACAGGCCAGCAGTGCGGCGAACGCGTGTGGCCGTTTCCCATGGGCGCGGAGTTCCTGGAGGAACTGAAGAGCGACGTCGCCGATTTGAAGCAGTGCACGGTGCAGGCAACGGCCGACCACATCTATGCGGCGACCTTCCTGAACGAATTCGTCGAAGGCGATACTCCATGGATACACCTGGACCTCAGCGCCGGCGACAACGAAGGCGGGCTCGGCCACGTTCCGACCAGGGTCACGGGCTTCGGCGTCCGCTATACCATGAGCCTCCTCCTGGACGAAGGACTGCTCGGGCCGGCGCCGTAAGTGGACCGCGAGATCTGTATGGCGGAACGCTTTCGCGGCTTCCTGCCGGTCATCATCGATGTGGAGACCGGCGGCTTCAATTGCAGGACAGACGCCTTGCTGGAAATCGGCGCGGTTATCGTCGGTTTCGACGACAGCGGCGAACTCGTCCGGCGCGAGACCATCCGCCACCATGTCAAGCCGTTTGCCGGTGCCAACATCGAGCTGGCTTCGCTGGCTATCAACGGCATCGATCCGGACCATCCGCTGCGCCCGGCGATCGACGAACGCGACGCTCTGGGCCGCTTGTTCCGCGAAGTGCGCCGGGCAATACGCGACAACAACTGCAGCCGCGCCGTGCTGGTTGGGCACAACGCGCATTTCGATCTGGGCTTCGTGAACGAAGCGATCCGGCGGGCGGGCATCAAGCGCAACCCGTTTCACCCGTTCAGCTGTTTTGACACCGCGACGCTGTGCGGCATCGCATTCGGGCAGACCGTACTGTCGCGTGCGGCGAAGGCCGCCGGGATCGCCTTCGACGAATCCGCGGCGCACTCGGCCGCCTATGACGCTGAAGTCACGGCCGACGTTTTCTGCATGATCGTGAACCGATTCCGGCCGCTGTTCGAAGCCGGCCTGCCCGCCTGAGGCCGCCCGCGGCTAGCCTGCCGCGACGCTCTCGCCCACGGCTTCGTCGATGAGCTTCTTCAGTTCGCCGGAGTGATACATCTCCAGCACGATGTCGCAACCGCCGATGAGTTCGCCGCGGACATAGAGCTGCGGGAAGGTCGGCCAGTTGGAGTACACCTTCAGGCCGTCGCGAATCTCCGGGTCCTCGAAGATATTGACATAGGCGTACGGCTTTCCGACCGAGTTGAGCGCGGCAACCGTTTGCCCCGAGAACCCGCATTGCGGGAAATCCGGGGTACCTTTCATGTACAGCAGCACGTCGTTCGACTTCAGCTGTTGTTCGATTCTCGTATTGACGTCCACGTCCTGTTTCCGTTTGTCCAGACAGTCTGTATGGGACCGTTTGCGCTTGAATTCAAGCGCTCATTGTCGATCACTCAAGGCGCTTTGCATAGCCCGGCCCGACGCTGTTCCGCCGAGCAAGTCTCGGACGGCGGCCGGTAGCCGCCGTTGCCGTCCATCATCATGGCTGCACATCCGGCAAGCAGCAGCACCGCCGCCAGGCCGACAGCCAACACGAGCCGCGCATTCTCGCGGGTGGCCGGGACGCTTCCGGGGCTCACGGCGCCACCCGCTGCCGCGCGACGCGCTCGATCACCGACCATTGTTCCGCGGCGGACATGCGTGTCCAGCGTGCGATTTCGTCCAGCGTTCGCCCGCAGCCGACGCAACGATCATGCCGGTCCAGGCTACAGACATCGATGCAGGGTGAGCGGGGCGCCGCCCTCGCGGCGGCAGCCGACACCGGCCCCTTATCTTCTCCGTTACGCATATCGTATATACTACCGCGGGGCCAAGCACCTGATACCAAAAAGAAAGCAGGGTTGGGACAATACCATCGTTCAACCACGGGGAATCCACTATGAATCCGTTGAAGACCGTCGCCGGTACGATTATCGCCGGTTTCATTCTTGCCGCGATCATTATTCTCGTCACGGGCGACAACACGGTGGCCGACAAGGCCTCGGTGATCATCTGGCTGCACGTGCTGGCCGGCATTACGTGGATCGGGCTGCTCTACTATTTCAATTTCGTGCAGGTGCCTGCGCTCGGCGCGGCCGCGTCGGACTCGGGCGGGCCGGGCGGCGCCGGCATCACCAAGTACGTCGCCCCGCGCGCGCTCTTGTGGTTCCGCTGGGGCGCGGTTGCGACCTGGCTTACCGGCGCGGGCTGGCTGGCACACAACGGCCAGTTCGTGAACGCATTCCTGCTCGGCCAGAACAGCGATCCGGTCAACACTTACGCACTGACCATCGGCATCGGCGCCTGGTTCGGCACGATCATGCTGTTCAACGTCTGGGTATTGATCTGGCCGAATCAGAAGAAAGTCCTCGGCATCGTGAAAGCGACGCCGGAAGAAATCGCGAAGGCCAAGAACACGGCCTTTCTGGCATCACGCACGAACACCTTGCTGTCGATCCCCATGATCATGAGCATGGTCGGCGCGCATCACGGATTTCTCCTCTAGCGCCGTGCCCCGGCCCTGCCCGGTATCCGTCGGCAGGTCCGGTGCGTGCTGAGGTCTCCGGACGCCGCGCTCGAGGCCGCCGTCCGGCGCAATGTCCGCGATGCACTGGCCGAGGACGTCGGCAGCGGTGACCTGACCGCCGCACTGGTCGACGCGGAGCACATCGCCGGCGCCGCGATCGTCGCCCGCGAACCGATGATCGTCGCCGGCCAGCCCTGGGCCGATGAAGTGTTCCGGCAACTGGATCCAGCCGTGCGCGTCGACTGGTACATCGACGACGGACAGAGCGCCGGGCGCGGCGACGTGCTCTGCAAGCTGACCGGCAATGCCCGGGTGTTGCTGACCGGTGAGCGCACGGCCCTCAATTTCCTGCAGACACTGTCGGCCACGGCGACAATCACGGCCGCCTACGTCGCAGCGATCGCCGGCACGGGCGCACGCATCCTCGACACCCGCAAGACCCTTCCCGGACTGCGCCTCGCGCAGAAGTACGCCGTCCGCATCGGCGGCGGAATGAATCACCGCGCCGGTTTGTACGACGCCATCCTGATCAAGGAAAACCACATCCGCAGCGCCGGCGGAATTGCGTCCGCCATGGCCGTAGCCTTTCGGCTGCACCCGGTCGCGGCTGCCGGTCGCCCGACGATCGAGATCGAAGTCGAAACGATCGACGAATTCGAGGATGCGCTCGCGGCGGGCGCTGCCCGCATCCTGCTCGACAATTTCGGCCTCGAGGACCTCGCGACTGCCGTCTCGATCAATCGCGCGCAGGGCGAGCGCGCCGCTGAACTCGAGGCCTCCGGCAACGTGACTCTCGAGTCGGTCCGTGCAATAGCCGCGACCGGCGTCGACTACATCTCGACGGGCGCGATCACCAAGAACGTCGCCGCCGCCGACATGTCGATGCTATTCCGTCTCGGCTGACGGCAGCTCAACGCGGGCCGCGACTGTCTCCATATCCCGCTCGCGCGCGAACCATTGACGACCCCGCTCTGCCGGGCGACGATGAGAACCACATTTAGGATTGATCCCGGGTGTTGCAAGGACCTGGAAACAAGCACCCGATACCTGCGCACGTCCGTCGGGCGCTGGCTGCCATTTTTGAAGAGCCGGTGGACGACGTCGAAATCAAAGTGCGGCCGCTGTACGTGCGCCTGCACGGACAGCGTGTCCGGGTGACGACGCGACCCAATCGGATCTGCCTGGGCTGCGGCATCGAGACTTTCCTGGGCGACCCGGAATTGATGCTGCACGAGTACTATCACGTGCTGCGCCAGTGGAATCCGGGGCTCATGAAGCGCTTCAGCTATCTGCGTGAGTGTCGCAGGAACGGTTATTTCGACAACAGGTTCGAAGTGGAAGCGCGGGCGTTTGCACGAGATAACTTGCGGCGCTTCAAGTCCCTCCTGCTGCGCGCAACCCCGAGCGACTGAAGTATCAGGCGACGGCGCGGGTCACCCGCTTCGGTTCGGAAACGCCATACCCCTGCGCGTAGTCGATGCCCATGCCCCGCAGCATCGTGATGATCTCTTCGTTTTCCGCAAATTCGGCAATCGTTTGCTTACCCGTAAGGTGACCGATTTCATTAATCGAACGTACCATCTCGCGGTCGATCGGATCATGCAGTATCTCCTTGACGAAGCTGCCATCGATTTTGAGGAAGTCCACCGGGAAATGCTTGAGGTAACCGAACGACGACAGGCCTGTGCCGAAGTCGTCCAGTGCAAACTTGCAGCCGAGCTCCTTTAGGGCGTTGATAAACCGATTGGCTTGCGAATACGAGGCGATCGCAGCGGTCTCTGTGATTTCGAAACAGATCTTGGTCGCATCGATGCCGCTCATCTGGAACTGATCGACGACGAACGGCAGGAATTTCTCGTCTCCAAGGCTTTGACCTGAAAGGTTGATGGAACACAGGGCGAGGCGCTTGCGCTCGTCAGCCTCGGAGACCAGCCAGCGAAACGCGCTGCGGATCACCCAACGGTCGATGTTCGGCGTGATGCCATAACGTTCCGCGGCTTCGATGAAGAGGCCGGGAGAAATGATGCCGCCGTTCTCGTCGCGCATGCGCAGGAGTATTTCGTAATGCGCGCCTTCCTCTTCGGACTGCAGCGGCTTGATCGTCTGCCGGAACAGCTCGAAACGGTTCTCTTCGAGCGCATTGTTGATACGCGCAGCCCACTGCATTTCCCGACGGCGGCGCATCAGGTCGATGTCGTTTTCCTGGAAGCTGTGAATGCGATTGCGTCCCGCCTCCTTCGCGGCGGCGCAGGCGCTGTCGGCGGCACTCAACAGTGCGGCCACGTCTTCGTTGTCGGCGGTGATAGGTACGACGCCGATGCTGACGCCGAGCCGGAAGGCGCGCTCCTCCCAGGTGAACTTGTAGTCCCCGATCGCGACCCGAAGCGCCTCGGCGGATTGCATCGCCTCATCCAGGCTGCAGCTCTCCAGGAGAACGCCGAACTCGTCGCCGCCCAGGCGCGCCAGCGTGTCGCGCCAGCGGATCTTGCTCTTCAGCAGTGCGCCGAGCTGTCCTAGCAGCGCATCACCCGCACTGTGGCCGCAGGAATCGTTCACGATCTTGAACTGATCCAGGTCCAGGTACAGCAGGGCATAAGAGGTTTCACGCGCTCTCGCGCTTTTCAGCGCGCGTGCCAGGCGGTGCTCGAATTCGCGCCGGTTCACGAGCCCGGTCAGGATGTCGTGGCTCGCGTGGTAGCTAAGCCGCCGGTTCAGCTCGCGTGATTCGCTGACGTCGTGGAACACGAGCACGCCTCCGGTGACATTGCCCTTGCCGTCGCGGATCGGAGACGCCGTGCTCTCGATGTACAGCTCGTTGCCATCCCGCCTGATGAGCAGTGTCGGCCGCACCGACTTGATGGACCGGTCCCTGCGGATCGACACGGACAGCGGGTTTTCCAACGGCTCGCAGGTCTCTTCGTGAAAGGCACGGAAGATCTCGTCGATGGAACGGCCGCTCGCGTCGTCGACCTTCCAACCCGTCAGGTCCGCGGCGACCGGATTCACGTATTCGACCTTGCACTCGGCGTCAGTCGTAATCACGCCGTCGCCGATGGACTGGAGCGTGATCTGCGCGCTCTCCTTCTCGCGGAACAGCGCGTCCTCGTAGACCTTGCGTTCAGTGATGTCGACTTCGACGCCGAGCAAACGCAGCAATCGCCCGTTCGGGTCCTGCACAGCCTTGGCGCGGCTCGACATCCAGCGCCATTCGCCGTTTTGATGCTTCATGCGGTGCACGGACTCGAACAGGGGCGCCTTGCCTTCGAGGTGTTCGCGCATGTGGGCCTGCACGCGCGCCATGTCGTCCGGATGCACGAGATGATACCAATCGAGCATCAACTCCTCGTCGTTGACGTCATAGCCCAGCATGCGCCGCCAGCGCGGCGACAGGTTCAGGCGTTTCGTCAGCCCGTCGAAATCCCAGATGCCGTCGTTCGCAGTCTGCGACACGAGTTCGTGCCGCTCCGTGAGATCCCGTAGCACGCCGCGATCGCGGACCCGCTCGAGGCCGGACGCCAGGGAGGCACCGAACAGCTTGATCAGCAGGTGCAGGCCGGCGTCCCAGGCCCCGAGCGGCTGTTCGTTTGCAAAGACGAGAAAGCCCGCCAACTCGCCGCGCACACTCACGCCGATCACGAGCAGCGAGCCGATGTGCAGTTCGGCGAGCCGGCCGAACTCGGGCTCCGCCCGCTTCGGGGTCCGACCCGTGTCGGCGATTTCGATGACGCGGCCCTCCGCCAGCCGAAGCATGAGCCACGGCCAGTCGCCGAGGTTTTCGCCGGCCAGCACTTCCGCATTGCAGGCCGCGAACCCGTGCCTGCCGCAATAGATCTTGTCGATGGCCGCGCCGTCCTCGGAGACGAGGCAGAGGAACGCGCAATCGACGCCCGCCGCCTCGGGAAGGTCGCCGGCAATGGCCGCGAGCTCCGCGTCGAATGCGCCATCGAGATGCTGCAGGTCGACGGCGATCTTGGTCTGCAGGGCATCGACGTTACCGCGGGTGCGGGTTCCGGCACGCGGCCGCCGCGACCGGATGCCGCTGGGCAGGTGGCTGTCGGGCGTCGATGTCATTAGCTGCACATTTTGACAGGTAACCAGAAGAATACAAGATAAGTTACTGTAATTCGTGCGTTAACGGATTGCACGCGCTTGCGCATTTTTCTGATACGATGGATCGCGCAATCCGGAGGCCCCCGAACGCAAGGACAATAAATGGCCGACCCCTCGGAGCGAATCAGCCAGCTCAAGATCGACCGCGACCTCCCTGCAACCTCCTCCCGCAACTGGCTCTGGCCGGTCCTCGCAGTTCTCGTTCTCGTGGCGGGACTCGCGGCGTGGCTCCTGGTGGGCGGTAAAGTCGGCGCAGTCATGGTTGAGACCGACACCGCCCGCAAGCCACCGAGCGCGGTCGACGCCAACAGCGTGCTCGACGCCTCGGGCTACGTCGTCGCACGTCGGCAGGCGACCGTGTCGTCGAAAATTACTGGCAAGGTCAGGGAAGTACGGGTCGAGGAAGGTATGCGGGTCGAGGCGGGCCAGGTCGTCGCGACGCTGGACGATTCCACGGAGCAGGCGCAGCTCGAATTGGCCTTGTCGCAGGTCAAAGCGGCACGTGCGCAACTCAAGGAGATACACGCCCAGCTCGGCAACGCCAGGCTCGAGCGGGACCGCCTGCGCGGGCTTCTCGACCGCAAGCTCACGAGCCAGGCGAGCGTCGACGCGGCGGTCGCCAAGTACGACGAGCTGGAGGCCAGGCTCGCCACGGGCGGAGAAAATGTCGGCGTCGCCGAACGCAACGTAGAACTCGTTCGCGATGCTTTGTCGAATATGACCATCCGGGCGCCGTTTGCCGGGATGGTCGTCACGAAGGACGCGCAACCGGGCGAGATGATCTCACCCGTGTCCGCCGGCGGCGGATTCACGCGCACCGGCATCTGCACGATCATCGATACCGATTCCCTGGAAATCGAAGTCGACGTGAACGAAGCGTATATTCAGCGGGTTGATGCGGGGCAGCGCGTATCCGCGGTACTCGACGCGTATCCGGACTGGCGCATTCCGGCCGAGGTGCTCGCGATCATTCCGACCGCGGACCGGCAGAAGGCGACCGTGCGCGTACGGGTCGGGTTCCTGGAACGGGATCCACGCATCCTGCGCGACATGGGTGTCAAGGTCTCGTTCCTCGGCGCCCTGCCGCCCGATGAGGAACCGGAAGTCCAGGGCGTCATGATCGCCGGTCCGGCATTGCACACCGACAACGCCGGGGACTTCGTCTGGCTCGTACGCAACGGCACGGTGGAGCGGCGCAGCGTGGAGGTCGGCGGGCAGCGTGACCGACCGCAGGTGCTGGTCGTTTCAGGCCTGGCGACGGGCGAGACGGTCGTGAAGAACGCGGAGAAGCCGCTGTCCGCCGGCCAGGCGGTCACGGCGGCCGAATAAAGTCGCGGCGGCAGCCAGCGTCACAATACGGAAAAGGGGAACCGAATGACCGAAGTACTGGCGAAGCTCGAGCGGGTCAGCCGCACCTACCAGAAGGGCAAGGAAAGGGTCGAAGTACTGCATCAGCTCGATCTCGAGATCCCAAGGGGCGACTTCGCCGCGATCATGGGGCCGTCGGGCTCCGGCAAGACGACCCTGCTGAACCTTCTGGGCGGCCTCGACCGACCGACATCGGGCACGGTGAAAGTCGGCGACGCGATACTGTCGTCGATGTCGAACAGCCAGCTTTCGCACTGGCGTTCGACGCATGTCGGATTCATCTTCCAGTTCTACAACCTGCTGCCTGTGCTGACGGCCCAAAAGAATGTCGAACTGCCGCTGCTCCTGACCAAGTTCAACAGCGGCGAGCGCGCGCGCCGCGCCAAGATTGCGCTCGAGATCGTGGCGCTCGGCGACCGGGCACGCCACTATCCCCGGGAACTCTCGGGCGGGCAGGAACAGCGCGTTGCGATAGCCCGCGCGATCGTGTCGGACCCGGCGCTGCTCTTGTGCGACGAGCCGACCGGCGACCTCGACCGCGACACGGCCGACGAGATCCTGAAGCTGCTGCAGATACTGAACCGGGAGCACAACAAGACGATCGTCATGGTGACACACGATGCGCAGGCTGCTGAATACGCGAAGCGGATTCTGCACTGCGACAAGGGGACGCTCGAGCAGCGTGCGGCCGCATGAAATACTTCGGCCTCGTCTGGAAGAGCGTGTGGCGGAAGAAGATCCGCACGTCGCTGACCATTTTGTCCGTGCTGGTGGCGTTCCTGCTGTTCGCGATGCTGTCCGCGATCGCCTACGCGTTTCGCGCCGGGGCCGATGTGGCCGACGCCGACCGGCTCGTCATCATCGACAAGGTCTCGCTGATCAACCCGCTGCCGGTCGCGTACCAGAACCGGATCGCGGCCACCGAAGGCGTCGCCGAAGTCACCTATGCGTCCTGGTTCGGCGGCTACTACCAGGACCCGAAGAACCAGTTTCCGCAGTTCCCGATAGATCCCGAGGGTTACTTCGCCATGTACCCGGAACTCGAGATTCCGGACGAACAGTTGCAAGCGTTCAGCAAGAACCGTACCGGTGCCGTCATCGGGCGCGAGATCGCCGAGCGGTATGGCATCAAGGTGGGCGACCGGATCCCGATGATTTCGACAATCTGGCCGAATTCGGCGGGCGGAAACAACTGGGAGTTCGACGTCGAAGGCGTGTTCTCTTCGACCGACCCGCGAGGATCGAGCGCGTATATGCTCATGCACTACGACTATTTCGATGAGACCCGCCAATTCGGCAAGGGGACTGTCGGCTGGTACATCCTGCGCGTCGATCCGGATGCCGACCCCGTTGGGGTGGCGAACACTATCGACACCCAGTTCGCGAACTCGCCGAGTGAAACGGAAACCAGCACGGAAGCGGCATTCGCCCAGTCCTTCGCCAAGATGTTCGGAAACATCCAGCTGATCGTCACACTCATCCTCGGCGCCGTGTTCTTCACGCTGCTGCTGGTCGCCGGTAATACGATGTCGCAGTCGGTGCGCGAGCGCATACCCGAGCTGGCAGTGATGAAGACCCTGGGCTTCAGCGACCGGTCGGTGCTCGGCGTCGTCTTGTCGGAATCGGTCCTGATCATGCTGGTTGGCGGCCTGATCGGCCTTGCCATTGGCTGGCTCGTCGTGCAGGGTGCCGCCAGGGAATTGGGCGCGATGCTGCCCGGTGTTTATCTGCCGCCGCAATCCGTGCTCGTCGCCCTGGCGATGATGCTCGGCGCCGGCATCCTCGCCGGAATTTTCCCGGCCCTTAAAGCCATGCGTCTGCCCATCATCGACGCGCTCGCACGCGCCTGAGGACCGGCATGAAAACCATCAGGCAGATCATCGCCATTACCCTGCTGAACCTTCGCAACCTGCCGCAACGCATCGGCTCGTCGCTCGTGGCGGTCATCGGCGTCGCGGCGGTCGTGCTCGTGTTCGCCGCCGTGCTGTCGATGGCCAGGGGCTTCGAACGCACGATGCTGTCGGCCGGCACCGACAGCACCGCCATCGTCCTGCGCAGCGGCTCGACGTCGGAGATGAACAGCGGCTTCGGCAACGAGCAGGTTGTAATCATCGAGAACGCACCCGGCATCCGGCGCGAGGGCGACCGCCCTGTCGTGTCGCCCGAACTCTATGTGATCGCCGATGTCCGCATGCGCAATACCGACGCCGACGCCAACGTGCCGTTTCGGGGTGTACTCGCGAGTGCGCTCGAGGTCCGCCCGAACGTACGGATCACGGATGGCCGGATGTTCGAGCCGGGCAAGCGCGAGATCGTTGCCGGGCGGTCTGCACACGAGGAGTTCGTCGGGCTCGACGTCGGCAACACCATCAAGTTCGGCCAGGCCGAATGGGACATCGTCGGTATCTTCGAAGCCGACGGGAGCGTGTCCGAATCCGAATTGTGGACGGACGTCCGCGTGCTGCAGTCAGCTTACAACCGCGGCAACTCCTACCAGACCGTGCGCGTCAGGCTCGAGAGTCCTGAAAGCCTGGAATCGTTCAAGAAAGCGCTTGAGGAAGACCCTCGCATCGAGCCCGACGTAATGTCGGAACGTGAATACTATTCGTCGCAGTCGACAGGAATGACCCAGTTCATCAAGGTCGTAGGGTATCCGCTCACTATCCTGATGGCGATCGGCGCGATATTCGGCGCCCTGAATTCGATGTATTCCTCGGTCTCGGT
Organism: uncultured Pseudomonadota bacterium; assembly: GCA_963775455.1. Classification (GTDB taxonomy): domain Bacteria; phylum Pseudomonadota; class Gammaproteobacteria; order Steroidobacterales; family Woeseiaceae; genus UBA1847. The sequence goes on from CAVZIU010000003.1 coordinate 108,175, forward strand.
ACGCGGGAAGGAGATCGCCACGCTGCGCGCACTGGGCTTCGGGCCGTTCCCGGTCATGGTGTCGACGATCATCGAGTCGACTCTGCTGGCGCTGGTCGGCGGCCTCGTTGGCGGTTTGATCGCGTATGTCGTGTTCAACGGCTTCCAGGTGTCCACGCTGAACGGCCAGAGCTTCAGCCAGGTGGTGTTCGACTTCGCGGTGACGCCCGACCTGCTGTTGCAGGGCCTGTATGCGGCACTGATCATCGGCATCGTCGGCGGCTTATTTCCGGCGATCCGGGCGGCGCGCCTGCCGGTCGCCCAGGCCTTGCGTGAACTCTGATGCAGCCAAAGCCGACTAGCCGTGCGAGCACGCGGCACAACTATCCGCCGCTCGAAGAACTCGTGAACGTGGTATCGCACGCGATCGGCCTGGTGCTCGGCATCGCCGGTTTGGTAATGCTGATCGTTCGTGCCACCCGTTTCGGCGATGCCTTGCACATCGCCAGCTTCGCAGTGTTCGGCGGCAGCCTTGTCGCTTTGTACGCGGCCTCGACGCTGTATCACAGCAGCCGCGACGAACTGCGGCGCGCACGCCTGCGCACGTTCGACCATTCGGCGATCTACCTGCTCATCGCCGGTACCTATACGCCATTCACGCTGGTCACCCTCGAGGGCCCGGTCGGCTGGACGATGTTCGGGATTACCTGGGGCATGGCCGCGGTCGGCATCACGATGAAACTGTTCTTCACCGGCCGCTACGACCTGCTATCCACGCTCATGTACCTGTTCATGGGCTGGGTGATGCTGTTCGCCGCGAGACCTCTCGTCGACGCGTTCCCGGGCCAGGGCATTGCCTGGCTGGCCGCCGGCGGCATTGCGTATTCGCTCGGTGCGGTTTGTTACAGCTTCAAACGGCTGCCCTTCGGGCACGCCACCTTCCATCTGCTGGTGCTTTGCGGCAGTGCCTGTCACTTCGTGGCGGTGTACTTCTTCGTCCTGCCGTCCGCGTCAATCGCCTGAGTCCTGCGTCGTCGCCGGAAGACGCGTCGCCTGCCAGGCGACTGCCCGCCACACACCGTCCTGCCGCCGGAAGGTGCCGGTGTTGAAGTATTCGCTCAGTTCGTTGGCAGCCGGTCCCCGGGCCACGAGCCGGAACGCAACGACCGCCATCTCACCGTAGACGCGGATGTCGACGTCGGCTGCGCTGTAGACCGGGGCTGCCGGCGCTCCTGCCGTCGCTTCGCCCTGCATGCTCGCGACGATCGCCTGCTTGTTCGTGCGTGTACCGTCCGAGGACGTGTAGACCAGCTCATCGGCCCAGAATGCCTCGTGCATTTCGACACGATCGGCATTCGCCAGGAATTCGTCGAGCAGGCGGTGCAGGTCCTCTTCGTCCGCAGCCATTGCAGCCGACGTGGCGAGCACGAGGCAAGACAGGAGTCCGGCATACGCCGGCAAACTGCGGTGCTTGACTATCGAACTCATGGCCGGTCTCCAACGCGCTTTTGATTCCGACGATACAGGCGTGCCGGCCGGTGCGCGACCGCCCGCCGGACCTGCCCGGTGTCTTGCACGATACCCGCGGCCTCCAATCGCTTGCGGAAGTTGCGCTTGTCGAGACGCTCGCCCGCCACGGACTCGCAGGCCGACTGGAACTCGGAGAGCGTGAACTCGGCCGGCAGGAAGCGCAAAACGAAGGCAAGGTCCGCCGCCTGCTGGCGCAGCCTGGCCAGCGCGTGGCGGATGATCATATCGTGGTCCGCGGCCAGCGCCGGCAGGTCGTTCATGTCGAACAGCGCGGCGGCGCTCGCGTCGCTGTCAGCGCGTATATGCAACTCGCCGCGGGACATCGCCGAGTAGTAGACGACTGTGATGATGCGCTCGCGCGGATCACGGTCCGGACGGCCAAACGCGCCCAGTTGCTGCAGGTGTCCCGCACGCACGCCGGTCTCCTCCCTGAGCTCCCGCCAGGCCGCACGCTTCAGACTTTCCCGGATCTCGACGAAACCGCCGGGCATGGCCCACATGCCCATGAAAGGCTCGCGGGCGCGCCGGATCAGCAATACCTTCAGCCGGTTCGCATCGATCGTGAAAACGAGGATGTCGACGGTCACCGCCGGATGGGGATATTCGTAGGTATAGGCCATACGCTGCTGCGGCCGCTGCGACCCAATTATTGTAACTACGACACTAAGCCCGCTGCCAGTGGCGTGACAGATGGGACCTGTAACCGGCGGGCCGGCGCCGCGCTATAAGCTTTGCAATGCGGGCCGCCCGCGCCCGAGCTTCCGACGGAGTCACACATCTTATGAAACCGGCACTCCCGTTCACGGCCATACTCTTCGCGGCCATGTTCTGCCCCGCCATTGCGCAAGAGCCGCTCAGCCACGAGGAACGGGTGGCGCAGGCATTTGCCGCGCTCGACAACGACTTCGAGAGCAACTGGGCTTACACCGAGGCGTCGACGGAAGAAGGCCGAACCTGGGTCGGCCGCTATGATCCCCGGCTTCCGGCCGGCGCTCGCTGGTCCCTGAACTCCGTCGACGGCCGCCCGCCGACGGCGAGCGAACGCAAAGACTGGCTGGCCGACCGCGTGGAGAGAGAGCCCCGGGATGACGAGCGCAGCGCGGATGCGGGGATCGTATCGCCCGGCTCGCTGGTGCTGCTCGCGGAAGACGAGGCGAGCTGGCTGTTCGGGTTCACGCCTGCGGCCGACGGCGACGAGGAGTCCCGGAAGTTCCTCGCCGAGGTCGACGGCACATTGCGCATCCGCAAAGACGGTACCTGGCTCGAGGAATTTCACCTGGCGAACGAGTCACCCATCACGCCCGCAACCGGCGTGAAGATCAGCCGCTTCGAAACCTTGCTGAACTTCGGGCTCGCGGGGCCCGGCGGCCCGGTCGTGCCGCTCGCGGTCGACGTGCACGTCAAGGGACGGGCATTCCTGGCGATCGGCTTCGACGAGCAGGAACAGGTGCGGTACAGCGACTACGAACTCGTGGTACCCGGTGCGGCGACCGTAACGGTGGAGGAAGTGGTGCCGGATAGGTGACTCGAACACCTGACCCCCTCATTACGAATGAGATGCTCTACCAACTGAGCTAATCCGGCACGGATCGGCTCCCGGACCGCGACGGCGGCCGGGTGGCGGGGCATGGCCCCGCACGAAGCGGCGCGCAGTATAGCCGCGCGCGGCCGCCCATGAAAAGCCGCGAGGCGGGATTCGAGCCGTTCGTGGTCCGGCGGACGGCCCGGACGCGCGGCGGGACCTCAGTCCGCGCTGCGTACCCGGATCAAGACCTCGACGCTGTCCTCGGTCGTCCCGTCGGGCAGCGCGGGGAGCCGGCTGAAGCCCACGGCATCGTCGGGGATGTCGCGCAGTTCGCCGGTATCCAGATTGTAGAAATGATGGTGCGCGTGCGTCGTCGAATCGTAGAACTTGCGCACCGGGTCGACCATGACCTCCCGCACGATGCCGCGGTCGCAGAACAGATTCAGCGTGTTGTACACGGTGGCCTTGGACACGCGGCTGCCGGCTTCCTTGAGACGTTCGATAATCTGGTCGGCCGACAAGTGTTGCGGCCGACATAACAAGACCTCCGCAACTTCGACGCGCTGCGGCGTCGGCAGTACGCCGTGTTTTTCCAGCAGTGCAAGTATGTCCGACTTGGACATCGACCGACCTCCAAAATTGAGCATTCGCGCAGTATAGACCAAATCCACCCGAAACTGAGCAATAAGTCCGGCGGCCCATGCCCGCGCGGCGCGCTTCAATTAGCCGACTGTACTGCCAATGACATGGAGGTTGAAGCATGCAGTGGCGCACTGAAAGTGCCGGCTACAGCCTGTACGAGCTACTCGTGACGCTGGCCATCGCCGCCGTCGTGCTGATCATCGGCCTGCCATCCATGGGCGAGGTCGTGGCGCGCAGCCGGCAAACCGCCGAGGTGAACGCGCTCTTCCACGCCGTGCATTCAGCGCGCATGGAATCGATCATGCGCCGCCTCGTCGTGTCGCTGTGCCCGAGCGCCGACGGCCGTGAATGCCGATCGGGCACGGACTGGTCCGCGGGCTGGATCATGTTCGAGAATCGCGACCGGGACGAGCCGCCAAGCGTCGATGCGAACGAACCGGTGTTGCAACGACATGCCGTCGATCCCACCGTCCGGCTGACGGCGAACCGGCGCGGATTCACGCTGCGCGCAACCGCCCTGCGCGCCACCAATGGCACCCTCGTCGCCTGCGACCAGGCCGGGCGCATTCCGCCCAAGGCACTGGTCGTGAGCTGGACCGGTCGGCCACGGGTCGCGCAGGAAATGACGAACGGGGAACCGTATGCCTGCGCGGATTAGGTCAAATCCGCAGACCGCTGGAACGCCGTTGGTCGGCGCCGCGCTGCCGTTCATCGGGAATCCGGGAATCCGGGCCGGCAGCTTCCTATATTGCGCGCATGAACATGCAATCGCGTATACAGCGCCAGTCAGGGTTCACCCTGTACGAACTGATGATCACGCTACTTGTCGTCGGCGTCATTCTCTCTTTCGGCATGGCGAACCTCGGTGATTTCAACCGCAATGGCCGAATGACCGCGTCCGCGAATGACCTGCACGCCGCGTTTCATCTGGCGCGCAGCGAATCGGCTCGTGCCAAGACCAATATCACGGTCTGCGCAAGCGCCGACGGCGCGCAATGCGGCGGCACCTGGGACCAGGGCTACCTCGTATTCCAGGACAACGATGGCGATCTCACCGTCAACGGTGCCGATACCGTCCTCCGTTCACATGGCGCGGTGGAAACGGGCGTGAGCATGGTCGTCCCGAACGGCGCCACCTACTTCAGCTACTCGGCCACCGGCCTCGGGCGCGGCAATGTTGGCGTCAATCCCGCAATGGCGCAGGTCGTCATGTGCGACGAACGCGGCAACAGCACCATCTTGAGCGGCCCGGCCGGGGACTACTCCGCGGCCCGCCTGTTCGTCGTCACGCCACTCGGACGCGCGACGATCCTCCGGGACCCGGCGCAGATCGATGCCGCCGGCGGTTGTCCCTAGGCACCAGGCAATGCAGCAAGGAACGGGATACATGAACAACACGCACTCCATCCAGGCTATTCGGCACACACGCGGCTTTTCGCTCGTCGAGGTGCTCGTGGCGCTGATCATCATGTCGGTCGGCATGCTGGGCATCGCCAGCCTGTACGTGCAGAGCATGCAGGCAGGGCGCACGTCGCTCTTCCGGCATAATGCCGTCACGCTGGCCGGCGATGTCGCGGACCGCATCCGCGCAAACCCGACGGCCGGTGCGGCCTATGCCGGTGGCGGCGCCGATTTCAACTGCATCGCCCAGGGCACCAATTGCAGCGCCCCGCAGATGGCGGCGCAGGATGTGCTGGTCTGGAGCAACCAGGCGGCCAATTCCCTGCCGGACGGCGCCGTAGACATCCTCTTCGACAACGCCGTGGCACCGCCGACCTACCAGATCACGGTTCGTTGGAACGAGCCGGAGGGCGCGCAAAACTACACGGTAACCATACCGGTGCGGGGGACCTGATGATGATTTCGCGACACAAGCAAACGGGCCTGACGCTGGTCGAGTTGATGGTCGCACTCGCGATCGGTTCCTTCCTGGTCATCGGCGCCGTGCAGATCTACAACCAGAGCCGGCATGCTTTCGTGATCAACGAATCGATCGCACGGGTGCAGGAAACCGCGCAGTTCGCCATGGACACGATCGAATCGGACCTGCGGATGGCGAGTAACTGGGGCCGGACCAGCCGGGGGCTGGCGGTCGAGGGACGCTCGCTCAACGCGGATCCGAATCCGAGGAATCTCGGGGTGCCGCTCGATTGCGGCGCCGACTGGGTGCTGGACCTCGCGGTGCCGGTCGACGGGGGCAACAATGCGTTCACCCTGCCCTGTGCGGCACAAGGCGGCGCCCAGGCGGTCTCCGACCTGATCACGGTTCGTCGCGCCACGGTAGCGACACAACCGCTGGAGGCCGGCCGCCTGCAGATCCAGACGACGCGCGTGCAAGGCGAACTCTTCGATGACGGTGCGGTTCCGGCCATGTTCTCACCGGTCGACTCCGAGACCCACAACCTGATGGTGAGCAGCTATTACGTGGCGCAGCCGGATGCGAACAACCTGGTTCCGAACGTGCCCACGCTGCGCCGCAAGACGTTGACGGTGACCGGCGGCGCCGCGTCAATCGACGACCAGGAAATCGCGCCGGGGGTCGAGAATCTCCAGGTGCAGCTCGGCATCGACGTCGACGAGGACAACACGGTCGACCGTTACGTGAATCCCGGCGACGAGATTTACGATCCGGCCGCAGCCGGCTACGTGCCCGGTGCGCGGGTCATCACCGCCCGCATCTGGCTGGTGGTCCGCGGTACGAACATCGAGCTCGGCGTGGACGACCCGACGGACTACGAACCGGGTGACGTCGATCTCGGTGCCTTTGACGACAATCTCCGCCGTATGCAGGTCTCGAAGACGATCCTGCTGCGTAACGCGCGGACCTGAGCGAGAGAGTGGCAGACATGCAAACCACGAAAATGCGGCAGCAACGGGGTGCGGCGCTGGTCATCGGCCTGATCCTGCTCGTCGTGATCACGGTTCTGGCTATCTCCGGCATGACGACGGCAACCACGGAAATCGCCATGGCCCGCAACGACCAGAACTACGAGAACGCGTTCCAGGCCGCCGAGACGGGCATCGAGACTGCGCTCGCGCAAGGCGCCTGGGACACGCTCGCCGTATCCGACCTGCCGCAGTACGTCTCGCCGACCGGCCATGAATTCGTCGAAGCCCGCATCGAGTTCGAAGACTCGACGCTGGTGCCGGACAAAGCTTTCAGCCTGGGCGTCGGCAGCGGCATCGCAGCCTATCATTTCCTCACCACGTCGCAGGCCGAGTCCCGCCGCGATCCGGGCGGCGACACGGACCGGGACGCCAGCGCGGTACACACTCAAGCTTTCTATGTCGTCGGCCCCGAATCGCCGACCTTGTAGACACCCGATCAAGGAAGGGAGCACAACGATGAATACCAGGGCATGGACGTTTGCGGTGTTGCAGGCACTGCTGCTTGCACCGGCGTCGGCTGAAATCCGTACTGTGGAACTCGCGCATGAAGTCCGGCTCCCGGACCTCCGGCTGCCGCAGGCAGAGTCCGGCACGGTCGGCTACAGGACCTGCGACGAATGCGAATACCAGACGGAAAGGGTGTCCGCGGAAACGCGCTGGTCGCTGAACGGCAAGATCGTGCCGCTCGACGACTTCCGCGTGGCCCTGGCACGGGTCGCTGACCGTAGCGACGTGTACGTTACCGTCCTGCACCATCTCGAAGACGACCGCGTTACGGAAGTCTCGGTCTACCTGCCGTAGCACGCGATCATAGCGTGAAGGAAGCACCATGATTACGACACTCAGGAAAACAGGGCAATTCGGAGCGGGCCTGCTGCTCGCGTTGGCGATCGGTGCGCCGGCACTCGCCGACGACACGGAGCTTTTGCTCGTCAACCCCGACGACCTGGCCGCGCCCAAACCGAACATCATGTTCATCCTCGATACTTCGGGCAGCATGACCACGGTCGAGAGCACACGCGAGATCTATGACTCGACGCTGACGTTCACGGGAACCTGCAATCCGGACGTGCTGTACTGGACCGAGGTCGACGTGCGACCGAGCTGCGACGTCGCGAACACGCGCTTCATCGATAAAGCGTCGTTCGTCTGCGACTCGGCTACGCTGCAGCTCGCCGGCATCGGCAGCTACACGAATACCATGGCGCAGTTCCGCGACGGCGGGTCGGGCTGGTTCAGCGTCTTCCTCGGCCTGGACGAGGAGCGCTGGCAGCAGCTCGAGGCCGGCAACGCGAACGGACTCGTCGAATGCCGGGTGGACCGCGGTCGTCACGGCGCGGACGCTACCCGGGTGTACGCGCAGAAGGGCGGTGACCCGGCGGATCCGTTCACGAACGACGTCGATGCCGAGGTTTCGTGGGGCAGCTGGCCGGCCAGCCAGACGATCACCGTGTATGACGGCAATTACCTCAATTACCTGCAGAATCCAGTTACCGTCAACGAGTCGCGCGTAAACATAGTGCGCGAGGTGACCAAGGCGGTGCTGAACTCGGTATCGAACATCAATGTCGGGATCATGCGCTTCAACAACGATCGCGGCGGGCCCGTGATCCTCGGCCTGACCGACCTCGACTCGAATCGCGCACTGGTCAATTCCACGCTCGACTCCATGAATGCTGCCGGCGCGACGCCGCTGTCCGAGACCCTGTACGAATCGGCGTTGTTCTGGCGCGGCCTGCCGGCCTACTACGGCGAGCTGGTCAACGAACACCCGACGGACCCGAACGCACTCGTGTCGACGGCCCCGGAGGTGTATCGCCAGCCGTCGAGCGACTCCTGCTCCAAAAACTTCAACGTGTTGCTGACCGACGGCGTGCCGAACAACGACCTGGAAACACCGAGCCTCGTCGACGGATTGCCGCTGTGGTCGGATATTCTCGGCCGCACCGGCTGTACCGGAACCGCCCAGGGCGACTGCCTCGACGACGTCGGCGAATACCTCTACACCGGCGACATTTCGGCGACCGAGGACGGCATGCAGGTCGTCACGACGCACACCATCGGTTTTGCGGTCGACCTGCCGATCCTGAAACAGACCGCGGAACTCTCCGGCGGCCAGTACTTCCTCGCGGATGATGTCGAGAGCCTGACGCTCGCGCTGCTAAAGATCGTGGCCAGCATTTCCGATCGTTCGATGTCCTTCGCCGCGCCGGCGGTTGCCGTCAACACCTTCAACCGCACGCAGAACCTGAACGACCTGTACCTCACGACCTTTGCGGTGCGCCAGCACCTGCACTGGCCTGGAAACCTGAAAAAGTACCGGATCGCCGGAGGCAGCATCGTCGACCGGAACGGCGTCGAAGCTGTCGATGCATCGACCGGCTACTTCAAGGACACTGCCTCGAGTTACTGGACGGTCGGCGTCGATGGCAACGACGTGGAGACCGGCGGCGCGGCCAGTCACCTGCCCGACCCGGACTCCCGCAGACTGTTTACGAACCAGTCGGCAAGCAACGACCTGACCGCGGCGGCCAACGCGCTGACGCCGGCCAACGAAGGCGGCTTTGCGCTGGCTGACTTCGGCCTCACAGGTTCGCCCGAGGAGCCGACGAAGGAACAGCTGATTCGCTGGGCCCGCGGCGAGGATCTGCTCGACGACGACTTCGACCCGACCACGACCGTCCGCGATGCAATGGGTGACCCGCTGCATTCGCAGCCTGCAGCCGTGATCTACGGCGGTGACGAGTCGAACCCGGACGTCGTTGTCTTCACGGCGACCAACGACGGCTACGTGCATGCCATCGATGGCAATACCGGCCAGGAACTCTGGGCCTTCATTCCGAAGGAACACCTGCCGAACCTGGTGAAGCTGTTCTTCAATCCGGAGTCGCAATTCAAGCACTACGGCGTGGACGGCGACATCGTGCCTGCAGTCGTGGACCGCGACCGTGACGGTCAGATCGAATCCAGCGACGGTGATTTCGTGCATATCATCTTCGGCATGCGCCGCGGCGGCGACTCGTACTATGCGCTCGACGTCACCAACCGGAACGCGCCGCAAGTCCTGTGGCGATTCAGTTCGCCGGAAATGGGCCAGACCTGGTCGACGCCCACTGTCGCCCGTGTCACGATCGATTCGGGTGCACAGAATGCCGACAATGCGGTCGTCATCGTCGGCGGCGGCTACGACAACGTTCACGATACGCTCGCACACCCGACGGCCGCGGATACCGACGGCGCCGGCGTATATCTCCTCGATCTCAAGACCGGCGCCGTCCTGTGGCGCGCAGGCGCGGACATCGGCGCGAATCTGCAGCTGGCGTCGCTCACGCGCTCAATCCCGACTCAGATCCGGGTCGTCGACATGAGCGGTGACGGCTACGCCGATCGCATGTATGCGGCCGACATGGGCGGCCAAATCCTGCGCTTCGACATCAGGAACGGCGAAGTACCGAGCAATCTCGTCGCCGGCGGCGTCATTGCACAGCTCGGCGCAGAGGGCAACTCCGTCGGCAACGCGGATACGCGCCGGTTCTACAACGCGCCCGACATCTCGATATTCAATGACAACATACAGAACCGCCGTTTCATCGCGATCAGCATCGGCAGCGGGTATCGGGCGCATCCGCTCGATACTTCCGTGACCGACCGCTTCTACTCGATCCGCGACAGGGACATTTTCAACGCGCTCACGCAGACGGACTACAACAGCTACGACATCGTGACGGAAGACGAACTCGTCGAGGTCAGCGGCCAGGTGGGCACGCTCATCGCAGCGGACGACCGTGGCTGGAAATTCACATTGCCGGCGGACCAGATGGTGCTTGCGACGTCGGTGACTTTCAACAACGAAGTCTTCTTCACGGCCTTCTCGCCCGACAGTGCGGCGGCCGCGACCTGCTCCGCAGGGCGTGGACAGAACTACCTGTACCGCATGGCGATCTCGAACGGCGACCCGATTGCCGACCTGGACAGCGTCGTCGCGGGCGAGGAAGACGACGCGCGTGTGACGGATCTCGCACAAGGTGGCATCGCGCCGTCTCCGCGCTTCCTGTTCCCGAGCCCGAACGATCCGGATTGCGAAGGCGAAGCCTGCATGCCGCCGCCGATCGGCTGCATCGGCGTCGAATGTTTCGACCCCGGCTTCGAGAACCTGCCGGTACGAACGCTTTGGACGCAGGACGGTATCGAGTAATTGAGCATTGGTTCCGGGCGCATGACGAGCGGAACCGCGATAATGCGAAAGTGACAGGAAGTCAAGGCAGATGCGGGAATTAGTCGCATCCGGAGCAATACGGAAATGAACACTCGCAAACTCACGATAGGCGTTCTCGCACTGATGGCATTCGGCCAGGCAGGCGCAGAACTGGTAACGCTGGTCGAGGCGATCGAACTCACGCCTTCCAACGTGATCATGCCGGGCTCGGTCAATGGCACGGTGACGTTTCGTCCCTGTGCAGGCGAATGCGAGAAGGAACACCGGCGCGCACGGCTGACACCGGAGACGGAATTCGTCGTCGAGGGAAAGAAAGTCAAGTTCGACGAGTTCCACGACGCCATGACGGCGCTGCGCGGCGACGACGAGACTTATGCGCTGGTCAGCGTGGAACTGCAGAGCAACACGATCACGAGCTTTCGGCTCAAATAGTAACGGAACGACTAGAGGAGTGACGGGCTGAGCGACCTGGTCACGGATTGACTGGACAGAGGTAGGGACACATGAACAGGTCCGTTAGACACTTCGCTTGGGCAATGGCGGGTGCATTGATCACACTGGCCTCCGGCTCGCCGGCGGTCGCCGACGACGTTGAACTCCTGTTGTCGACGCCGGGCATTAGCAACGCCGCGAAGCCGAACATCCTTTTCATCCTGGATTCGTCCGGCTCCATGACGACCGTGGAACGATCGCAGGAGCCTTATGACGCCAGCGAGACGTATGGCGGTCCCTGCGACCTCGACATGTTCTACTGGACGACCAGCTCCAGCATCCCGAGCTGCGACGACGAGTATCGCTTCGAAAAGTCGTCCATGGTCTGCAAGCAGGCACTCACACAGCTGGAAGGCGCCGGTTCGTATACCGATACGTTCGCGCAGTACCGGCGCACCGACAGCAAGTGGAAATGGAACACGCTGGACCGTGACGACGAGGACCACGACGTCGAGTGCAAGTCCGACTTCGGCGTGCATGGTGGCGGTTCGAATCCGGCGACCAATCCGTATCCGCGTTCGGGCTCGCACAGCTCCACGAGCAACCAGTATACGAACCGTTCGAACAACGGCGTCGACTGGGGCAGCAGCCCGACGCACCGCATTTACACCGTGTACGACAGCAACTACCTGAACTGGTACTACAATCCGCCCGGCTCGAACATGCGCCGAACGGACATCCTGAAGGCCGTGACGAAGAACGTGCTCGGATCCGTCAAGGACGTCAACGTCGGCATCATGCGCTTCCACAACAGCCAGGGCGGTCCTGTGATCCATGCCGTCAAGGACCTGGAAGCGAACCGCAGCGCAGTGAACGACATCATCGACGGCCTGCCGGCGAACGGCAATACGCCGCTTTCGGAGACGATGTACGAAGCTGCGCTCTATTACACCGGCCAGGCTGACTACTTCGGCGGCTGGACCTCGACCGACCGCGATGCCTGGCTCACCACTTCGCCGCGCCTCTACAAGCAGCCCGCCGAGTACGCTTGCGCCAAGAACTTCATCGTACTGATCACCGATGGCGAGCCCACGCAGGACCGCGACGCCTATACTCGCGTCGGCACCCTGCCGAACTACAGCTCGGTCATGGGCCGTACCGGCTGCACCGGCGCCAACGTCGACGGTGCCTGCCTCGAAGACGTCTCGGAATACCTCGGCAAAGCCGACATCAACTCGACCGTCGCGGGGACCCAGTCGGTGACCACCTACACGATCGGCTTCACGATCGACCTGCCGATCCTCAAGGAAACGGCGGAGCTCTCGGGTGGCGAGTATTATCTCGCGTCCGACGTCAAGACGCTGACGGCCGCACTTACCGAAATCGTCACCAACATCTTCGATCGCGATATCTCCTTCACGGCGCCGGCTGTGGCCGTCAACGCCTTCAACCGCACGCAGCACCTGAACGACCTGTACGTGTCGGTGTTCCGCGCTTCGGACGAAGTGCACTGGCCCGGCAACATGAAGAAGTTCACCCTCATGGAAAGCGAAGTCCGCGACGCGAACGACGTCGATGCCGTCGATCCCGACACGGGCTACTTCGCGGACTGGTCGAAGAACTTCTGGTCAGAGGAAACCAGGCCGGACGGCGCCGACGTCACCCGCGGCGGCGCGGCAAACAAGCTGCCGAACCCGGTCGTGCGCAAGGTCTACACCAACGTCGTCAGCGGCAGCCTCACCCAGCCGACGAACGCACTGTCGGTGGCGAACCTGGGCACTTTCAGTCTGTCTGACCTCGGTTTGCGGGGCGTCGCTGGCGAGCCTACGCTCGAGCAGCTCATCCTGTGGGCGCGTGGCGCGGACATCAAGGACGAAGACAATGATCCGCTGACGACGACCCGCTTTGCCATGGGCGATACGCTGCATTCCGAACCGGCGGCCGTCGTCTATGGCAACACCTTCGGCGGACAGGATGTCGTCGTGTTCAACGCGACGAACGACGGTTTCTTGCATGCGATCAATGCCGACACCGGCGTGGAGATGTGGTCGTTCGTTCCGCACGAACTGTTGCCAAACCTGGCGGACCTGTACTTCAACCAGAACGTCGATTTCAAGACCTACGGCATCGACGGCAGCATCGTGCCGGTCGTGCACGATGCGAACTCCGACGGCATCATCACCGCAGGAACCGATTTCGTCTACATCGTATTCGGCATGCGCAGCGGTGGTGACAACTACTACCTGCTCGACGTAACGGACCACAATGCTCCGGTCCTGCGCTGGGTGCGGACGCTGCCCGAATTCGGCCAGACCTGGTCGACACCGTCCGTAGCCAAGGTGACGATCAACAGCGCCCTGCAGACCAGCAGGCAGGATGCCGTGCTGGTGATCGGCGGCGGCTACGACACGGCACACGATTCCGCGGGCCACCCGGCAACACCGGACCTCGAAGGCGCAGGCATCTACATGCTGGATCTCGAGACCGGTAATTCGATCTGGCGTGCCGGCCGAGACGCGTTTGCCGATCTCGTGTTGCCGGATATGACCCGTTCCATTCCCGCACAGGTGCGCGTAATCGACCTGAACGGCGACGGGCTGGCCGATCGCATGTACGCGGCCGACCTGGGCGGGCAGATCTGGCGCTTCGACATAACCAACGGCAATGCGCCGGGACAGCTGGTCGCAGGCGGAGTGATCGCGCAGCTCGGGGCGGAGGGGCTGGCAAGTCCGACACCGGCCGAAACGCGCCGCTTCTATACGACGCCCGACGTCGCCATGTTCACCGACAAGCGGCAGGACCGGCGCTACCTGGCCATCAACATCGGCTCGGGCTATCGGGCACACCCGCTGGACAACAGCGCTGCCGATCGCTTCTATTCGGTGCGTGACCCGAATGTCTTCTCGCCGCTCACGCAGGCGCAGTACAACGGCTATGCGAAAGTCACGGACGCCGATCTCGTCGATGTGTCCGGACAGGTGGACACGATCATCCCCGCCGACGGTCATGGCTGGAAGTTCGTGCTGCCCGACTCGGAAAAGATCCTGTCGACGTCGCGAACCTTCAATGATGCCGTCTATTTCGTGTCTTTCGAGCCGCAGGTCAACTCGAAGGATCCGTGCCAGGCCGGCCTCAGCGCCAACCGGCTGTACCGCGTGCAAGTGTCGAACGGCGACCCGGTCGTCGCCATCGGCGAGAAAATGCCGGCCGCCGGTGCCGAAGCGGATGCGGCCCGTGTGACACGGCTGGAACAGGGCGGTATTGCGCCTCAGCCGGTATTCCTGTTCCCGTCGCCCTGGGTCGACGACTGCGAGGGTGAAGAATGCGCGCCGCCGCCGGTCGCCTGCGTCGGTGTCGAATGTTTCGATCCCGACTTCCCCAATCGTCCGGTCCGGACGCTGTGGACTCAGGACGGTGTAGACTAGTGCGGCCATCGCCGACCGGAAGGGAGTTTCCGATGTACCAGAAAATGCGTGGCATTACGCTGATGGAACTGATGATCGTCGTAGTGATCATCGGCATCCTCGCGGCGATCGCCTATCCCAACTACCGGGATTTCGCCTCTCGTGCGAAGCGCAACGAGGCCAAGGCGGCGCTATTGCTGATTGCAACGAATCAGGAGCGCTTCTACCTCAACAATCAGCAGTACACGGACGACATGACGCGTTTGGGTTTTGCCGTGTCGGACAACGTCGTAACCGAGACCGGCTCCTATCAGATCGACGTTGCAGGCGCGAACGCAGCGACTTACACCGCCACTGCCACCTATCTGAAAGCCGACAACGAAGCCGGGAAGTGCGCCTCGTTCACGATACAGCCGAACGGCGACAAGGCTTCCGCACCACTCGCCGATTGCTGGACGCGCACGCGCTGACGGAATTCAGGGACTTCCACAGGCTTCTACGGCGAAACCTTGTCCGTCCGCCCCGAGAAAAACAACGAATCGACGATCAGCAGCGCGGCGCCGACCGTGATCGCCGAATCGGCAATATTGAAGGACGGGAATGCCCAGTCGCCGAACCAGACCTGTATGAAATCGGTTACGTAACCATGCATCAGGCGATCGATGAGATTGCCCACGGCGCCGCCAAGAACGAGTGACAAGCCGGCGGCCAGGGGCAGCGGAGCGTCACGGCGTGCCCGCCAGAGCCAGCGCAATATGAATGCCGAAACGAGCAGCGCCAGGATCGTGAAAAACCAGCGCTGCCAGCCGCCGGCGTCGGCGAGAAAGCTGAATGCCGCCCCGGTGTTTCGCTGGTGGGTGAGATTGATGAACGAGGCAAGCGGCACGCGATCGTACAGGTCTATGTAATGAATCACGGCCAGCTTCGTCAGCTGGTCTGCGACCACCACCACCATGGCGACGGCCATCCAGACCGCGAAGCGGCGAGCGCCGGAATCGTAGTTCCCTGTCACACCGGGTTCCTTTCCATGCCGAGGGCCGACCGTGCATTGTCGGCATCGACGTGCATTTGTGCAACCAGGTCCGCGACGTCATCGTACTTCTTCTGAGCACGCAGGCGCGCGATGAAGTCTACGTGGATGTAACGCCCATACAGGTCGCCCTCGAAATCGAACAAGTACACCTCGAGTAAGGGTTTCGTGCCGTCGAAGGTTGGCCGGGAGCCGACGCTTGCGACGGCATCGAGCGGCTCCGGCCCGGCGCCGTGCACGCGGACCGCAAAAACGCCATCGACGGCACTCTGGCGGCGCCGCAGGTCGACATTGGCCGTCGGAAAACCGAGGCTGCGCCCAAGACGATCTCCGCGGATCACCTTGCCGGACATGCGGTACGGCCGACCGAGAAGCTTCGTCGCCAGGCGCATGTCGCCGTTGTCGCAGGCAATTCGAATGGACGTGCTGCTGACCCGCTGCCCGTCGACGACGACGCTGGGTACTTCAAAGAGAGAAAAACCGAGCGCATTGCCGAGCCGGTTGAGCAGTACCGCATCACCTTCGCGTCGACGTGCAAAACGGAAATCGTCGCCAACCACCAGGGCTCGCGCATTTAGCCCGTGCACGAGAATCCGGCGGACGAAGTCCGGGGCACGGATCGAACGCATCGGCGCCGAAAAACGGGGACAAAAGAACAGGTCGACGCCGTGCATCTCGAGTGCTTCGAACTTTTCGCGAAAACGCATCAGTCGCGCCGGCGGCCGCGCAGCCGCGAAGAACTCTTTCGGCGTCGGCTCGAAGCTCATGACGATGCTGGTCATGCCCTCCGCAGCGGATGCGGCGAGTACGCGCGCGAGCAATGCCTCGTGGCCCAGGTGCAGCCCGTCGAATGAGCCGATGGTAACGACGCTGCCGGCACTCAGGCGCCCGAACGGCAGGTCACGGACGTGTCGGACGAGACGCATTCAGCCCTTGAGCCCGAGCCGGCGCGGCCGAAGTCCGAGTAGCAGCAGCACGACGACATAACAGCCGGCACCGGCGACGATGCAAAGGGAGAGCCAGGCTGAACGCACGACGAATGCCTGTTCCAGCCACCAGGTCAGTGGCCGGTACAGGACAGCGAGCACCGCACACATGCCGGCACTGGCCACGGCAACTTGCAGCAGCAGCGCCGGCCAGCCCGCCGAATGCCGCAGCACGCCGTCACTGCGCAGACCCCGGTAAAGCAGCCAGGCGTTTACGCAGGCCGCAACGGACGTGGCCAGCGCGAGCCCGACGTGCGGACCCGCATATCCGGTGCGGGTCAGGTACCAGGCCAGCACGATGCTCAGCAGTGCATTCACTATCAACGAGATGACCGCTATCCTGACCGGCGTCGCCGTGTCTTCGCGGGCGAAAAAGGCCGGCGCCAGGATCTTGACGAAAGAAAAGCCCAGCAGGCCGAACGCATAAGCCTGCAAGGCAAGCGCCGTCATCCGGACGGCGTGGGCGTCGAATATGCCGCCGTAAAACAACGTTGCGATGAGCGGTTCGGCCAGCATCAGCAGGCCAAGCGCGGCCGGCGTCGCGACCAGCATGGCGATGCGCATCGACCAGTCCAGAGTCTGCGAGAAGGCTTCCGTGAGTTCGTTCGACCAAAGTCGCGAGAGATAGGGCAGCGTCACGGTGGCGAGCGCGATGCCGAACAGCCCGAGCGGGAACTCCATCAGCCGGTCGGAGAAATACAGGTAGCTGATACTGCCCACACCAAGCAGGGAGGCGATCATGCCGCTCAGCAAGACGTTGACCTGCGCCACCGAGGATCCGAAGATCGCGGGCAGCATGAGTTTGAGGGCCCGTTTGACGCCCTCGTGTCGAGGCAACCAGCGCGGCCGCGGCAGGGCGCGGATTCGCGCGAGGTACGGCAACTGAAACAAGAGCTGCAGCACGCCTGCGATGAAGACGGCGTACGCGAGCGCCATGCCGGGTTCTTCAAGCCGTGGGGCGACCCACACCGCCCCAACGATCAGTACGACGTTCAGGATCACCGGCGTGAACGCTGGAATTGCAAAGCGGCCGTAGGTGTTGAGTATCCCGCCCGCGAAGGCCGTGAGCGACACGAACAACAGGTAGGGAAACGTGAACCGCAACATCATCGTCGCGAGTTCGAAGTCACCGCCGTCGCCGATGAAGCCCGGCGCTACGGCGATTACCAGGATCGGTGCCAGAATGACGCCGGCCAGCGTGATGAAAAACAGGACGACGGCGAAGGTCCCTGCGATGGCGTCGATGAACTCGCGTGTCTCCGCATGGGTATGACGCTCACGATAGCGCGCCAACACGGGCACGAAGCCGGCGGAGAACGCACCCTCGCCAAAGAAGCGGCGCAGCATGTTGGGGATCCGGTTCGCCACGACGAACGCATCGATGACGAGCCCTGCACCGAAGTACCGGGCGAGCACGATGTCGCGAGCCAGCCCCAGGATTCGTGACACCAGGGTCATGCCGCTGACTATGGATGTCTGGGCGAACAGGCCGCGACCGGTCATGCTCCGGACCGGGTCTGAACCCTCTCCGGCGATCGGCAATTTCGTCGGCTTCCCGCCGCTTTCCAGGTCTGTCATAGGCCTGCGAGTTTAATGCAAAAAATCTTTCAAATCAGTAATTTAAGCATTATCGAGCAGGGCCGCCGAAGTGTCGGGCCACCGCGATTGACAATGCCGTGCCGGGCCTGAATAATACGCGGCTCTTTGCACCCGGACACGGTAACAGAAAGTGGCAAATATCAAGTCGGCGCAGAAGCGCGCCCGCCAGGCGGAGAAGTCCCGCAAGCACAACATGGGCTTGCGCTCACGGATGCGCACGAAGATCAAGAATGTCCTCAAGGCCTGCGATGCCGGCAACAAGGACGCGGCGGTCGCTGCATTCCATGACGCCCTGCCCGTGATCGACAGCATGGTCAACAAAGGCATCGTCAACAAGAACAAGGCCGCGCGCCACAAGAGCCGCCTGAACAAGCGGGTCAGGGCGCTGGCCGGTTAAGCCGTCAGCGGCGCAAGTCCGACGCCCGCCGGCCGGTTCATCGAAAGCCCGCAAATGTGCGGGCTTTTTTGTTGCCGGCCTCAGTACTCCTCTGTTCCCGCGTTTTCGAGCAACTCGTCGCCGGTCTCACGCAGTTGTTCCAGTTCGCGCATGACCGCCTGCGCCAAACGGATCGTACCGGCGCCGGTTGCCGCGCTCACTTCGAAAACCTCGCCCCGCCAGTCCAGTGCGGACAGCACCTGGGCACGGCGTTCGGCAAGTGCTTCCATCGGCAAGAGGTCGATCTTGTTGAGCACCAGCCAGCGGGGCCTGGCCGCGAGCTCCGCTGAGAATCGGCCGAGTTCGTCGGCTATCGTGCGGACCGACTCCGCGGGGTCGATGCGATCGTCGAGCGGTGCGATATCCACGATATGCAGCAGCAAGCGGGTTCGTTGAAGATGCTTCAGGAACTGGATGCCAAGCCCCGCCCCTTCGGATGCGCCTTCGATCAGCCCCGGGACGTCGGCCATGACGAAACTCTGCAGTTCGCCGACACGCACTACACCGAGGTTCGGGTGCAGGGTGGTAAAAGGATAATCCGCGATCTTCGGACGCGCCTGGGACATGGCACTGATCAGAGTCGACTTGCCGGCGTTCGGCAGGCCGAGCAGGCCGACGTCGGCGAGGATCTTGAGTTCGAGCAGCAGGTGGCGGGCCTCGCCGGGAAACCCGGGTGTCGTCTTGCGTGGCGCGCGGTTGACGCTGCTCTTGAAGCGCGTGTTGCCGAGGCCGCCGCGCCCACCCGCCGCGACCATCTGCCGCTCGCCCTCATGTGTCAGATCGCAGAGGAGTTCGCCGGTATCGACATCATGAACCACCGTGCCGCAGGGCACGCGGATCTCGAGATCCGAGCCGGAACGGCCGGTCATGTTGCGTCCGGCGCCACCCGCCCCGCTCTCGGCACGGAACCTGCGGGCCATGCGGAAATCGGCGAGCGTGTTCATCGACACGTCGGCCAGAAGGTACACGCTGCCGCCATCACCGCCGTCACCGCCGTCGGGTCCGCCGCGTTCGACATACTTTTCGCGCCGGAAGCTGAGGCAGCCCGGTCCGCCGTTGCCGGCCTGGACGCGGATCGTGGCTTCATCGACGAATTTCATGCTTGCAGACCTGCGGATACGAAAAACCCCGCGCAGGCGGGGTTCGTCTCGTTACCGTACGCCCCGGGCAATCCCCGGTCGCGCGTCGCTAGACGACGCTGACGTACTGGCGGTTCCTCGCTCCCTTGCGTTCGAAAAGGACCCGGCCGTTGGCCTTCGCGAACAGCGTGTGGTCGCGGCCGACGCCTACATTGATGCCTGGATGGAAGCGCGTACCACGCTGCCGCACGAGAATGTTTCCCGCCACGACTTCCTCGCCGCCGAAGATCTTGACTCCGAGGCGCTTGCTCTCCGAGTCGCGACCGTTCTTGCTGCTACCGCCTGCTTTCTTGTGTGCCACTGGTATATACCTGTCAGTCTGTCATCCGCCGCCATCGAAAATCGCTCTGCGGAATCGTGAATCCTCAGTCGTCCGACTTCGCCGCCTTCTTCGCAACCTTCTTTTTCGCTGCCGTCTTCTTGCCGCCCGCCGTTCCGGCAGATTTCTTCGCGGCCTTCTTTTTCGCAGGCTCTTTCTTCGTCTCGACGTCCGGGTCGACCGCGACGCCGCCGATCGCTGTAATCTCCACTTCGGTGAAGAACTGGCGATGCGAGCCGCGGCGCAGGTAGTTCTGCCGGCGGCGGAACTTCACGACCGGCACTTTACGCGACTTGCCCTGGCTCAGCACGCGGGCACTCACTGACGTCCCCTCGACTAGCGGGCTGCCGACCGTGAGGTCCTTGCCTTCACCGACCAGCAATACCTGGTCGAACTCGATCGAGGCGCCTTCGTCGACGTCGATCTTCTCGAGACGCAGGACGTCGCCCTTCTCGGCGCGGTACTGCTTGCCGCCGGTGCGAAAAACCGCATACATGGTGCTTGCTCCAATGCGCGTGTCGCTTGAATGCAACCCGCTGAGAAATAAGTGAATTTTGCTAGCACTCGGGACTGACCGTCAGATGGCCGGCGCCGCAAAAGAGCCGGAATTCTATAGATTCCCGCCGCCGGGGTCAACGCCGCTCGATTCGTAAATGTCGGCGCATTTCAACGGCTTGTCACGATAAAAGCCCATGCGAAATACCTTTGTTCCGGTCGCCTCGATTCGGTCTTTCAGGCATGATCGACCGCATGCGCGCCCTCGAAAATGCCGCGACACGCATGGACTTCGACGACGTCGCCGGGCTTGCACGCGAGGATCTGCGTGCCGTCGACGAACTCATCCGGGAGAGCCTTGCCAGCGACGTGCCGCTGGTGTCCCAGGTTTCCGAATACATCGTGATGAGCGGCGGCAAGCGTCTGCGGCCACTGATCGTACTGTTGGCTTCGCGCGCGCTCGGCTACGGTGGTCACCAGCATCACCGTGCTGCCGCAATCGTCGAGTTCATCCATACGGCGACCCTGTTGCACGACGACGTTGTCGATGCCTCGGAACGTCGTCGCGGCCGGGACTCCGCGAACGCCGTATTCGGCAACCAGGCCAGCGTACTGGTCGGGGACTTCCTGTATTCCCGTGCGTTCCAGATGATGGTCGACATCGACAGCATGCACATCATGCAGATCCTGGCCGACGCCACCAATACGATCGCGGCCGGCGAGGTCATGCAATTAATGAACATCCACGACCCGGATTTGACCGAGGCCGCGTATCGTCAGGTGATTTATCGCAAGACCGCGCGTTTGTTCGAGGCCGGCGCGCAACTCGCGGCGGTCCTGGCCAACAGCGATCCGGCGATCGAGGCGGCGATGGTCGACTTCGGCCGCAACCTTGGGTCCGCCTTTCAGCTCGTCGATGATGCCCTGGATTTCGACGCCTGCCCGGACGAACTCGGCAAGAATCTCGGCGACGACCTTGCCGAGGGCAAGCCTACACTGCCGCTGATCCATGCCATGCGTGCGGGTTCGCCCGCAGAGCGTCAATTGATCCGCGAATCGATCGTAACCGGCGGGCTCGTGCGGTTGGCCGAGATCCAATCGGTGATTGAATCCACCGGGGCCCTCCAGTACACTGCGGCGCGCGCGCAGGAGGCAGCCGACCTGGCGATTGGTGCCCTGGCCGACATTCCCGATTCGGATTACAAGCAGGCCCTCATCACGATCGCGGATTTCGCGGTTCATCGCCGTTCCTGAAGCTTCGGGGTATAGCTCAGCCTGGTAGAGCGCTACCTTCGGGAGGTAGAAGTCGCGAGTTCGAATCCCGCTACCCCGACCAACGCCCGACCGAGCGTTGAACATAAGGCGAGACCGCGCAACTTCGCCTTCTTGCGAAATCACGACACCGGCCACAGAAACCGCGCTTCGACTTCGCTATTAAGGAAACCCTGACAGGACCGTTCGCCGAACTTGCGAACGGGACACCGACGGGAATCCGGAGTGGCCAAACCCGACCTGCACAAATGCGCCGCGCTGCGCCTGGCCGCAGCCGCCCTGGCACTCGGCCTCGGTGCCTGTGCCGCTCGGCAACCGGTCACCGTCGACACCGCCCCGACACCCGCACCTGTGCCGGTCACGCCTGCCGATCCGGTCGTCCAGGCACCACAGCCGGTGCCGCCCGCCACGAGTCCGGCCCAGTCTCCGCTGCCCCCGCAGGACCCGCCCGGCATCGCCGTCGTCCTGTCCGGCGACCAGCCGGCCTATACCTCGGTTGCCGTCGAACTCGGCAACCGGCTCGGCGACGTGACATTCTACGAACTCGGCGCCGGCCCGGAATCGCCCGCCTCGATTTTCAGGCGAATCGGCGACAGCGATTCCGGTGCGGTCGTCGCAATCGGCGCAACGGCAGCCCGGGCGGCGGTCGCGTTCGCGACCGTACCGGTGGTTTTCTGCCAGGTCTTCAACTATCACGACGCCGGACTCGTCACGGAAACGAGCCGAGGCGTTTCGGTGCTCGCCCCGCTCGATGCGCATCTCGACGCCTGGCAAGACTCGAGCCCACAGCTGCGCCGCATCGGAGTGATCCTGGGGCCGGGCCATGAAGCGCTCGTCGAGGAAGCGGAAATCGCCGCGGCGCAACACGGCCTTGAACTCAGCGTCCGCATCGTCGCATCGGATCAGGAAGCGCAATACCAGTTCCGGCGCATGGTCAGCGAGATCGACGGCTTCTGGCTGTTCCCCGACAACCGCGTGCTGAGCACCCGTACGCTGCGCGAAATGCTCACGCTGGCCGCGCGCCGCAATGTCGAGGTTGCCGTAGCCAACGAGGCGCTGCTGAGTGCAGGCGCCACGATCAGCCTGTCGGCAGTTCCTTCCGACATCGCTGCCACGATCGTCGGCTTGTTGCGCCGCATCGAAGCGGGCGACTTGCCGGAATTGCCGGACATCACGCCCTTGAGTGCCGTGCAGGTGGTGACTCGCTGATGCGTTCTCCGGCCGCAGTTGCGGGCGTCCTTGTCGCTGCCATCGGCCGTGTGCGCTGGCGGTTTGCCTCGGGCAAGCGCGGACTCGTGAACGAGATCTTGACTTTGCAGATCGCGACCGCCGCCATCATCGGCGGTTTCGCCATTGCCGTCTTGTACTGGGGCGGCCAATGGGTGCTGCAGGACAGTTACGGCCGCTGGGCGCGGCAATGGACCGGCGAACTGAATGAATTGGGTGCGCCCTTGTTTCTCGCGGACGACAATGATGCTTTGCTGCGCCTCGAGAGTTTCGTCGACAAGTATCCGGAGATACGCCGCGTAAGCTATTTCGCACCCGACGGACAGCTACTGACGAGCCTCGCCAAGGAGAGCGGCGTCGCGACACCGCCCGCCCTCGGCGGGGAACGATTGCGTCAGGCCCGGCGGCTGGTCGGCAGCGACGAGCCCTACCTCTTGAGCAGCAGCATCCTGAACGTACGGCGCTTCGACATCGTGGCGCCTATCTGGACCGAAGCGCTGAGCGAGGACGCCCTGTTCGCACTCGACGGAACCGTCGCGAACGGCCCGGAACGCACCGAGTTGATGGGTTACGTCGGCATCGAGCTCGACTATCTCCTGTTTCACGATCAGCTGTTGTCCAACATCAAGGGGGCCGTGCTGATTCTCGTCGCCCTGCTCGCAGTTTTGGTCTGGACGTGCCGAAGAGTGTTGCAGCGTGCACTCGCATCCATCTCGGATCTGCAGGCACCGATCCGGGAACTCGCAAAAGGCAATCTCGATGTCGAGTTCCAGCCCGCGGAACACCGCGAGATATCGGACATCGTCGAGGCCCTCCGCAAAACGGCGGCGGCACTCAGCGAACGGGACGCACGACTGCTCGAACTGGCAAATCACGACGGCCTTACGGGGCTCTACAACCGTCGTCGATTCGTGGAAGAGCTGAAATCCGAACTCGAAGCGTTCCGCACCGGCCGTCGCACGAGCGCGCTGTTCTTCATCGATCTGGATGGATTCAAATACGTCAACGACAGTTGCGGGCACCCGGCCGGCGACCGTCTGATCCGCCGCGTCGCTGACGAACTCACGCGCAGCGTGGATGCGGACGACACGGTCGCCCGCTTCGGTGGCGACGAATTTGTCGTGTTGCTCAGGAATACGACCGCCGCTGCGGCAGGCGCGATTGCCGACACGATACTGAAGAACGTCAGGCGGCTGGCCCATTTCGAGGACGAGTACGTCTTCCATGTGCACTGCAGCATCGGCATCGCGATCATCGACGGGCCGGAACCGGGCCCCGACGAACTGGTCGCCCAGGCCGACATCGCCTGCCACGAGGCGAAGGCTGCGGGACGGAATCGAATCGCATTCTTCGAAGCTTCCGACGAACGTGCGAAACGGACATCGGCCGACGTAGGCTGGATGAACAAGATCCGCGAAGCACTGGACGGCGACGGTTTCGAACTGCGTTATCAACCGATCAATCGCATAGAAACCGGAGTGACCACGCATCATGAAGTGCTGATTCGGCTGCGGGACGACGACGGGCGGCTCGTGGCCCCCGACATGTTCCTGCCGACTGCGATCCGCTTCGGCATGATGTCCGAAATTGACTTCTGGATCATCCGCAACGCCGCGAGCGCCTGCGCCCGGCATGCGGGCGATGACGCTCCTCTGCAATTGTCGATCAATCTCTCGGCCAACGCATTCGAGACCGACGACCTGGCTGACTTCGTCGAACGAACGTTCACGGAGTTCAAGGTCGACCCGAAACGCATTACATTCGAGATCACGGAGAGCCTCGCGATCCGCAGGCCACGCAACGTGGAACAGCAGATCAATCGGCTCCGCAGCCTCGGCTGCAAGCTCGCACTGGACGATTTCGGTACGGGCTACAGTTCCTTCAGTCATCTGCAGAAACTGCAGTTCGACTACATCAAGATCGACGGCGTCTTCGTGCAGGACATCCTGCACAACCCGGTCGATCAGAAAATGATCCGCATGATCGCGGAGATCGGCGCGGAAGCCGGTATGCAGACGATCGCCGAATACGTGCAGGACGCGGAATCGCTGGCATTGCTCGCCGAACTCGGCGTCGACCTGGCCCAAGGGTACTTCGTCGGCCGCCCGGCGCGGCAGCCGCAGTTTCGCAACACGCCGATACCGCTGGTCTGCCGGCGTACACGGCGCAAGACTTCGCACTGAACCGCGCGTCGCGTTGACAGTCGTGCCCGGGCGGTGCCATTGTCGCCCCGAAATGCCCATCACCCTCGACAGCAAGCTGCCGCAGGTCGGCACGACGATATTCACCGTGATGAGCAGGCTCGCCGCGGACTGCGGCGCCATCAACCTGTCGCAGGGTTTCCCCTCCTTCCACCCGCCACGAGATTTGCTCGAACGCATCTGTGCCAGCTACCGGCACGGCGACAACCAGTATGCGCCGATGCCCGGCGTGCCCGCATTGTGCGAAGCGCTGGCAGAAAAGACGGCGCGACTCCACAGGCGCGTCGTCGACCCGGTCACGGAAATCACGATTTCGAGCGGCGCGACCGAAGCTCTGTTCAGCACGATCCAGGCCGTCGTGAGACCCGGTGACGAAGCCATCGTGTTCGACCCGGCCTACGACGCCTATGCGCCTGCGATTGTGCTGGCCGGCGGTCACGTCCGGCACGTACCGCTCGCGATCACTGCGAACGGTCACGACTTCGAAATAGACTGGCAGCGTCTCGCTGATGCGCTCAACACCCGCACGCGGCTCGTCGTATGCAACTTCCCGCACAACCCGACCGGCGCCCTGCTGCGGCCAGCAGACCTGGACCGTCTCGCCGACCTGCTGCGCGACACGGATGCGCTGCTGCTCTCGGACGAAGTTTATGAGCACATAATATTCGACAACGCGGCGCACACGAGCCTGCTCGATCATGACGAGTTGTGGGAGAGGGCTTTTGTCGTCTCGTCCTTCGGCAAGACCCTGCATGCGACAGGCTGGAAGATCGGGTACTGCATCGCCCCGCAGGCTTTCAGCACGGAGTTTCGCCGGGTACACCAGTTCACGGTGTTCACTGTGAACACCCCCGTGCAACATGCCCTCGCCGGCTTCCTGAAGGCCGAACCGGATTTTCACGGCGGGCTGCATGACTTCTACCAGGCGCGGCGCGATCGCTTCCTGGCCGGGCTGGCCGGTTCCAGGTTCCGCTGGCGGCCGTCGCCGAGCACCTTCTTCCAGGTACTCGACTACGGCGACATCAGCGACGAGCCGGACACGACGCTCGCAGAGCGCTGGACGCGTGAAATCGGCGTCGCGTCGATTCCGCTCTCGGTGTTCTGCGAGCAGCCATTCACCGGTACGCGGCTGCGTTTCTGCTTCGCCAAGGACGACGCAACGCTCGACCTGGCCGCGGAACGGCTGCGGCGACTTTGAAAGTCGTCAGAAGAACTGGTAGGCCAGCAATGCACCCGTGTAGCCGACCGTCGTCATATAGACCCAGGCGAACACCGGCCAGCGCCAGCTGTTCGTTTCCCGCCGGATGACGGCCAGTGTCGCCGCGCACTGCAGGCAGCACGCATAGAACACCAGCAGCCCGATGACCATGGGCAACGTGAACACCGGTGTGCCGTCGGCATGGCGGCTCGACCTGAGCCGGTCCGCGAGGGTCGATTCCTCCGCCTCGTCGCCCACCGCATACACGGTCCCGAGCACGGCAATGACGACTTCACGTGCGGGGAAGCCCGCGATCACCGCCGACGACACGCGCCAGTCCCAGCCGAGCGGCGCAAACACGGGCTCAATGAATTTGCCGGCACGTCCGAGATAGCTCTGCTCGAGCTGCCTGGCGGACGCCTGGTTCTCGAGGTCCGCGACCGCGGCATCGCGCTCTGCACCGGTAAGTGTTGCGGCAGCGGATTCGATGGCGGCGTGGCTGTCCGCCTGGACGGCCCCGGAGCGTGGAAAGTAGGCCAGCGCCCACACCACGATCGCGACCGTGAAGATCACCGTGCCGGCACGACGCAGGAACACGCGGACGCGGCCCAGCAACTGGATGAGCACGGTGCGCAGGTTCGGGCGTCGGAATTCCGGCAGCATCAGCGCAAAGGGGGGCTTGGGCCCGCGCAACGCGGTCTGCCGCATCAGGAGCGCGGTCAGGATGCCCATCACGATGCCGAACAGATAAAGGCCGAACAACACCAGGCCCTGCAGATTCAGGAAACCGACCGTGCGTGCCGGGATGAAGGCGGCGATCAGCAGCGCATAGACGGGCAGCCGCGCCGAGCAGGTCATGAAGGGCGCCGCCAGGATGGTGGCAAAGCGATCCCTCCGGTTCGGAATTACCCGGGTGGCCATGATGCCCGGCACCGCGCAGGCGAAACTCGAGATCATGGGAATGATCGACTGCCCCGACAAACCCACCGAGCGCATGACGCGATCCATCAGGTATGCGGCGCGCGCAAGGTAGCCGGAATCCTCGAGCAGAATGATGAACAGGAACAGGATCATGATCTGCGGCAGAAAGATGACGACACTGCCGACGCCTGCAATCACGCCGTCCGCGATCAGGCTCGACAGCGCGTTCTCGCCGAGCGTCGTCCGTACCGCGGACCCGAGCGCCGCGGCGGTCCCGTCGATCAGGTCCATGAGCGGCGTCGCCCAGGCAAACACCGCCTGGAACACGATCGCCATGACGACGAACAGGCCGATCGTGCCGGGGACCGGCCGGTTGAAGAATTCGACGAGATGCATCCGCCAGGAGTCGAGACCGGAGCCGCGGGTCTGGACGTCGCGCAACACGTCGCGCACCCATGCGTAGCGCACGCGGGCTTCCGCGGCCAGCGGCGGGTCGCGGCCGAACAGGACGTCCTGGGACTTGCCGAGCGTGGCAGCGGCATCCGCCCCCAGCGCATGCAGCGTCCGCTGGTTGGCATCGGTGGGCCCGTCGATCAGCAGCCGTTCGACGTCGACGGGACGTACGTCGGCGCCGTTCGCGGCGATCAGTACCCGGGCGGCATCGCTGAGCGCCGGCCAGGACGCCGGCAGCTTCGGCGCTGCAAGTTCGCCGATCTTCGACAGCTGCTCGCGCAATTCGGCAATGCCCTCGCCCGTCGTTGAGACGACGGGCACGACGGGCGCGCCGCCCAGGCGGTCGCGTAGCTGCACGACGTCGATCCCGGTGCCTGCCTTGCGGGCCACGTCGGCCATGGTCAGCGCAATGACAACTGGCTTGCCGAGCTCGATCAGCTGCTGCACGAGGAACAGGCCCTGGTAGAGACTGGTCGCGTCGACCACGGCCAGGATGCCGTCGGGTTCTCCCAGGTCGCGCATCCGCCCGAGGATCACGTCGATTGCGATCTGCTCTTCGTTGGAATGCGCCGACAGGGCATGCGTGCCAGGCAGGTCGATCAGTTCGACCTGCCCTTCACCGCTGCGGAACACGCCGACGTGTTTCTCCACGGTAACGCCAGGGTAGTTGCCGACGCTCTGCCGCAGGCCGGTCAGGCGGTTGAACAGCGTGCTCTTGCCGGAGTTCGGATTGCCGACGACCGCGATGCGGACGTCGGGCCGTCTGCGGCTCGCAATCTGGCTGACCGGTATGCGGATTTCCGGGCTGCTGGGTCCGATCTAGGAATCCCCCATCGGACCGCAGCTATTCGCCCGATCCGAGCGGCACGACGTGATAATGGCGCGCCTGTTCGCGACGCAGAGAAATGCTCCGGCCGAACAGCCGGAACTCGAGGGGATCGCCACCGATGGCCGCGCCGGCCAGCTCGACCTCGGCGCCTTCCACGAGGCCCAGGGTCATGAGCCTTTGCACCTGCGGGGTACTCGCATCCACCGCCCGGATCAGGGCTTTTTGGCCGCGCTTGAGGGTTTCGAGTGTCACGCCATTTTCGCTCACTA
Organism: uncultured Pseudomonadota bacterium; assembly: GCA_963775455.1. GTDB lineage: Bacteria > Pseudomonadota > Gammaproteobacteria > Steroidobacterales > Woeseiaceae > UBA1847. The sequence goes on from CAVZIU010000003.1 coordinate 137,166, forward strand.
GCAAATGATAATGATTCGCATTTATATACGCAAGCGGCCCGTTGGATCGCCGCCGATGCCGCCGCGCCCGTGGCCCGGGAGCGCTTCGGCGGGCAACAGGCTTTCGATGCGCTGCATTACGTCAAGCCGGTGCACGAGGTCGTTGACGTAGTCGAGGCGGTCGGTATCGAGCACCAGGACCTCGCTTAGCGCATAGCGCGCGATCCAGTCGTCGTACAAGCCCTGCAGGCGCCGGAGATAGGCGGCCGGCACGTCCTGCTCCATGGAACGGCCGCGCAATCGCAGACGCCGCCTCAAGGTGCGCAGTGAGCACCGGAGATAGATGAGGAGATCGGGCGGACGAATGGCCTCGAGTATCGCTCGATACAGGCCGAGGTACGTGTCCCAGTCGCGCGCCGAGATTTTGTGCATCTGGTGCAGCGCAGTCGCGAACACCTCGGCGTCCTCGAAGATCGTGCGGTCCAGTGCGACCACTCCCGGCTGGCGATCGAGTTCCTGGTGCAGGCGAAACTTGCTCGCGAGGAAATACACCTGGGACTGGAAGGCCCAGCGTTCCATGTCCTCGTAGAAGTCGGCGAGATACGGATTGTCGTCGTTGGGTTCGTAGAACGGTACGACGCCGTACTGTCGAGCCAGGAATTCCACCAGCGTCGACTTCCCGGCACCCATGTTTCCGGCGATGGCGATTGCGCGCTTCATGCGCACCAAAGATACCGCATCCGGCCTTTGCAGACGCGCGGCGCGTCACCTATGCTGACCAGCCGCAGCCGGAGTCCGTCGATGCCACCGCCTCCTGTCCTGATCAGCGAGCAAGCGCTCGAAGCACGCGTCTCGGAGCTCGCCGCGCAGATCTCGACCGACTACGCAGGCATGGGCGAGATCGTGCTGATCGGGGTTTTGAAGGGCTCATTCATCTTTCTCGCCGATCTCGCGCGGCGCATGACGGTTCCGCGGACGATCGAGTTCATCGCCGTGTCGAGTTACGGCCGCGGAAGCGTGGAATCCGGCGCCGTGCGACTGGTCATGGACGTGCGTGGCCCCATCGAGAACCGGCACGTCCTGATCGTCGAGGACATCGTCGACAGCGGCCACACGCTCAGGTACCTCATCGGCGTGCTCGAATCGCACCGGCCGGCATCGATCCGCACCTGCGCGCTGTTGCACAAGGCCGAGAGCGCAGAAGTGGATGTTCCCGTCGACTACGTCGGCTTCGCCATTGCCGACAAATGGGTCGTGGGCTACGGACTCGACTACGCGGAGCGCGACCGGACGCTGCCTTACATCGGTATCGTCACGCCGGACGATCGTGGCTGAGATCGTGCGTGCGGTCCGAGCATTCGTCCAGCTCGACCTCGATGGTCGAGTGCCCGATCCCGTAGACTTTCTCGAGGAGGGCCTTGACCTCGCGTATGACTGCAGTCGGGTTACTGCAGTCGGGTCCGAGCTTCAGGTGCATCGTCAGCATCAGGTCCCTCGGCGTCAGGCCCCATACATGCACGTGATGGATGCCGACTACTTCCGGAACCGCGCGCACGACCTGTTCCTGCATTTCGACCATGTTCAGCCAGTCGGGTGCGCCTTCCAGCAGGACGTGTGCGCTGCGCTTGACCAGTAGCCACGCGCTGTTCGCGATCAGCAGCGCGACACCAATGGACAGGATCGCGTCGACCGGCATCCAGCCGGTCGCGATGATCACGAGCGCGGCCACGATTGCGGCCACCGAACCCAACAGGTCGCCGGCCACATGCAATGCGGCACCGCGAATGTTCAGGTTTTCCCGATCGCCACCGTGCAGGATGGCGAACGCCGCAACGTTGGCGAGCAGTCCTGCCGTAGCCACCGCCAGCATGGTCGTGCCCGCGACCTCCGGGGGGTCGAGCAGGCGCCGGATCGCCTCGACGAGTATCCAGCCGACGATCAGCAGCAGGCTCAGGCCATTCACGAAGGCTGCGAGTATCTGGAAGCGCTGATAGCCGTAGCTCAGGCGAGCGTCCGGTGGGCGCCGGCTGACGCGAAATGCGACGGCGGCGAGCGCGAGCGCCATGCTGTCGGTCAGCATGTGTCCCGCGTCCGCCAGCAGGGCCAGGGACCCTGACAAGAGCCCGCCGGCGACCTCGACCAGCATGAACGCCAAGGTCAGGTACAGCGCTAGCATGACACGGCGCATGTTGCCGCCACTGCCGTGTGCGTGCGCCTTGTCCATGCGTCAGCGCGCGGAGTCCGGTGCCCGCGACAAGCGATAGAGGAGTAGCGCCGCGCGCTTGACGGCCAGCGGAAGCGAGCCCAGCTCGACGGTCTCCTCGGGCGTATGTGCGCCCTCGCCGAGGCCGCCCAGGCCGTCCAGGCAATCCGCATAGGGCGCAACGAACGAGACGTCGGCGGCACCACGTTGGGCGGGGTCGAGTGCCGGCATCGGACCGCGGCCGAGTCCTTCGTTGATGTCCGACAGTACCGTCTGCAGCCGGCGGTTGCCGTCCGTAGGCGGCATCGACGGGTAGCCTTCCTCGAATTGGATCTCCGCGGTCGTCAGCGGCAGGTTGTCGGCGACGATCCGGCGCATCGCCGCGCGCACGCGCTCCAGCTGTTCGTCCGAGATCGTCCGGATATCGCCATGCACCACGGCCTTGCGCGGCACGACGTTGATCTTGCCGAAGGTTCGGCCCCGGGTCTCCTCGGGGTCGTATTCGACGTCCGTTCCGCCCTGGATGTTTCCTGCACTGAAAGTCAGGTACTCCTCGCCGCGCAACTCGTTGTAGAACGCAGCGAGTATGCGAGCCGCTTCGAAAATTGCACCGGCGCCGGCGCTCTCGCCGAAAATTCCGGACGAATGCATCTGCTTGCCAGCGACCGTCAGCACCCAGCCGGAGGAACTGCGGCGCGCTATGGTCGCCTGATCGCTGCCGTCGTAAGCAACCGCCGCCTCGAAACCGAGCGCGACGTCGGCCCATTGTCCGGCCTCGATCAGGTCCTTGCGCGACACCGAGTGCGGCGCACCGGCGTTCTCTTCGTCACCGGTGTAGGCAACGATGAACGACAGGTCGTCAAGCACCCCGGCGTCGGCCAGCGCTTTCAACGCATAGATGATGATGACGTTTCCGGACTTCATGTCGTCGACGCCGGGTCCGGTGGCCATGTCGCCGTCGCGCCGGAACGAGTCGAAGGCGTCGTCGGCCTCGAACACGGTATCCAGGTGCCCGATCATGAGGACCTTCGGCCCTGCGCGGCCGTCGCGCCGGCCGAACAGGTGGCCGGCGCGATTTACCGACGACTGGTCGATCCAGCGCGGCGCGAAGCCGAGCGCCGACAATTCGCGAGCCATGACTTTGCCCACCGCACGGACGCCGTCGTGATTCATCGTGCCGCTGCCGATGTTGACGGTCTCTTCGAGCAGATCGATCGCGCTTTCGGCATGCCGGTCGACCCATTCGACGATGGACTGTTCCGCCGGATCGAGGGGTGCGGCGGCGACGGCAGTGGACGCCGCGGCCGCAATGCCGGACAGCGCGACGGCAGACAGGTACGTCGACCGCTTCACAGGTGTTTCTCGGCGATGTCGCGCGGCACCCGGATTTGCTCGACCAGCGCCTGCACCCGGCGCGGCGGCGGCGCCGTGACGGCGCTGACGGCGACGGCAATGACGATATTCAGGCACATCCCGAGGACGCCGATGCCTTCCGGCGAGATACCGAACAACCAGTTGTCCGCCACGTTTTCGCCCCAGGGCGCCCCGGCCCACTTGAGGAACAGGCCCTTGAAAAATTCGATGTAACCGTAGGTGAAGAGCAATCCGGCCAGCATGCCGGCGATCGCCCCTTCCTTGTTCACGCGCTTGAAGAATATCCCCAGCAGGATCGCCGGGAACAGCGAAGCGGCCGCCAGGCCGAAGGCGAATGCCACGACCTGCGCCACCCAGCCCGGCGGGTCGAAACCGAGATAACCCGCGATCAGTATGGCGAACGCGGCCGCGATGCGGCCCGCGAACAGCTCGGCCTTTTCGCTGATGGCCGGCACGAGGATGCCCTTGATCAGGTCGTGCGACACCGCGGCCGATATCACGAGCAGGAGGCCCGCGGCCGTCGACAGCGCCGCTGCGACCCCGCCGGCTGCCACCAGCGCTATGACCCAGTTCGGCAGGCCCGCGATCTCCGGATTGGCGAGGACCATGATGTCGGGATCCGCCGTGAGTTCGTTGCCCTGCCAGCCGTAATCCGCGGCCTGCGCGGCGAACTCCGGATTCTGGTCGTTGTAATACTGGATGCGGCCATCGGCGTTGCGATCCTCGAAGCCGAGCAAGCCCGTTTCCTGCCAGTTCCGCATCCATGCCGGCCGTTCGGCATACTCGAGATTGGCCGCCGGCGACCCGGCTGGCCCGGTCTGCACCGTCTCGATCAAATTGAGCCGCGCCATGGCGCCGACCGCCGGTGCCGTCGTATACAGCACCGCGATGAACACCAGCGCATAGCCGGCAGAAATCCGCGCGTCCCGAACCCGCGGCACGGTGAAGAATCGGACGATCACGTGCGGCAGGCCCGCGGTGCCGACCATCAGCGCAAGCGTGATGCAGAAGACGTCGATGGTGCTCTTGGTGCCACTCGTGTATTGCGTGAAGCCAAGCGACGTGACGATGTCGTCGAGCTTGTCGAGCAGGCTCATGCCGCTGCCCGCGACCTCACCGCCGAATGCGAGCTGCGGGATCGGGTTACCGGTCATCTGGAAAGCGATGAAGACGGCCGGGACCGTGTAGGCGAAGATCAGGACACAGTACTGCGCCACCTGCGTGTAGGTGATGCCCTTCATGCCACCGAGTACCGCGTAGACGAAAACGACGCCCATACCGACGATGAGGCCGACCGTCATGTCCACCTCGAGGAAACGCGAAAAGACGATGCCCACGCCGCGCATCTGCCCGGCCACATAGGTGAATGAAATGACGATCAGGCAGACCACGGCGACGAGCCGGGCCGTATTCGAGTAGTAGCGCTCGCCGATGAACTGCGGCACCGTGAATTTGCCGAACTTGCGCAAATAGGGCGCCAGCAGGAGCGCAAGCAGCACGTAACCGCCGGTCCAGCCCATCAGGTATACGGAACCGTCGTAACCAAGGAAGGCAATGAGCCCGGCCATGGACAGGAAGGACGCGGCGCTCATCCAGTCGGCCGCCGTGGCCATGCCGTTCGCGACCGGCGACACGCCCTTGCCGGCAACGTAAAAATCACCGGTGGTTTCCGCCCGCGACCAGATCGCAATCACGATATAGAGGGCGAAACTGAGCCCTACGACCACGTAGGTCAGTGCCTGCAGGCTCACTACTCAGTCCTCGTGGACGTCGAAATGGCGATCGAGCCGGTTCATGCGCCAGGCATAGAAGAAAATCAGCAATACGAAGACGTAGATGCTGCCCTGCTGGGCGAACCAGAAACCGAGCTTGAAGCCGCCGATGCGAACCGCGTTCAGTTCGTCCACGAACAGGATGCCGAAGCCGTAGGAACAGGCGAACCAGACCGCGAGGCAAAAGGCGACGAGTCGCAGATTGGCGCGCCAGTAGGCCTGGCGCGCGGTCGGCTGTGCGCGAGATTCCATGCTCCCCCTTCGCCGCGGCGCGCGGCACCAGTTCCCGGGTTCGCGGCACAATGTAGCAAAGCACCGGCGCAGAAGCAGCCGCGCAAAAAAGAAAGGCGGTTCCTTGCGGAACCGCCTCGTTACCATCGTACCGTACGTGGTACCTGGCCCCCCTGAATCCCCCCGCCAAACCGTACCTGAAGGCGTCTTTCGATCGTTGCGTCGCCACTGGAGACAATGCTGTTGCAGAAAGGCGACGCGTCGACGTAACTGACGTTCGCAGATACGCCACAGAATGTCAATCCTCGAAAGCTTGCCAAATGGGCATGATTTTTGACCGTTGTTGGTATGTGACAAAAAAGCCACATTACTCGGCGACCACGGTGTTGCGCAGACACCCGAGCTGGCCCAGATCCACCTCGACGACGTCACCGGGCACCAGTCAGCGCGGCGGCGTCCGGGCCGCGCCGACACCGGCGGGCGTGCCGGTGACGATGAGATCACCGGGCAGCAGTTCGGTGAACGTGGCGCAATAGGCCACCAGCGACGGGATGTCGAAGACGAGGTCTGCCAGTCGCGCACCGAGCCGTCCATGAAGCACGTATAGCCGGCGATGACGTCGAACGCGGCGCTCCGATCGAGTCGCCACGCAGGCCTGCCGATCACGATTGCGAATTCGCCCTCGTAGTCGTACTTGCCTGCGGCCCGCAAGTTGTCCGGCAGGCGTTCGAGGGCATCGGCTGCGAGCACGCCGCGCAGGTCGTGAAGGCGCTCGCGAAAGGCGCCAGTCGCCTCGTGCACCGCGCCGTCGAGCAGCAAGCCGAAAGTCGCCCGGCTGCCGTCGCTGAAGCTGAGTGCTTTCACAGTCAATCCCGTACAATGCCGTGTTATCCGATCGATCATACGCAGTGACTTCCATGTTGCGAAATTCGCTCATTGCCGCCTTCATTTCGACGCTGGTCGCCCTTCTTCCCGCTACCGGCACGGCAACGACGGTCGTGCACAATGTCCACGGATACACTTCCACTGCCGATGGCATCCGTGCCTTCTCCGTGCTCGCCTTCGACGAAGCAGGCAAGGTCGTGGCAACGGGTGACGAGGCGCTGCGCCAGCGTTATCCGGACGCGACTGAGGTCGACGGCGGCGGCCGCTGCCTGCTGCCGGGGCTCGTGGACGCGCACGCACACCTGTCCGGCCAGGGATTCCTCGCCACGAGCCTCGATCTTGCGGGCGTACCGACGCTGGCCGAGGCCCTGTCCCGAATCGAAGCCTATGCGCGTGCCAACCCGAGCACTCGCATGATCACAGGCCGCGGCTGGAACCAGGTGCTGTGGGCCGACAAACGCTTTCCCACCGCTGCCGACATCGATGCGGTGGTCGCGGATCGCCCGGTGTGGTTGCGGCGTATCGACGGACACGCCGGCTGGGCGAATAGTCAGATGCTCGACCTTGCCGGCATCGACGACGACACGCCCGACCCGGTCGGTGGCAGGATCATGCGCGACTCGGATGGCAAGGCAACGGGCGTGCTCGTCGACCTCGCGATGAACCTGGCTGACGCCGTGGTTCCGCCACCGGACAAGCGCGAGATCCGGCTCGCGTACCAGGAAGCGATCGAGTCGCTGGTGGCACTGGGGTTGACCGGCATGCACGATGCCGGAATCGACATCACGGAAGCGGAAGTGCTGATTGCCATGGCCGACAACGGCGAACTCGACATGCGTGTGTACGCGATGCTGAGCGACGCCGCCGAGAACCTCGACGCCATGGGCAAGCCGCTGATCGCGCATGGGCGCGACCGCCTCGAGATTCGCTCCGTCAAGCTCTATGCGGACGGCGCGCTGGGCAGCCGTGGTGCGGCGCTGCTGGGACCTTACTCGGACGACCCGGAGAATCGCGGACTCGCATTCCTGGCGGCGGCCGAGCTGGCCGACAAGGTTCGCAAGGCGAATGGCATGGGTTTCCAGGTCGGAATACATGCGATCGGCGATCTCGGCAATCGCATGTCGCTCGACGCATTCGAAACCGTGCAGGGCGGCAAACCCTCGCCTCTGCGGAATCGGGTGGAACATGCCCAGGTCGTGGCCCTCGAGGACATACCGCGATTCGCCAAACTCGGTGTGATCGCTTCGATGCAGCCGGTGCACGCGACCAGCGACATGAACATGGCCGAGGACCGCGTCGGTCCCGACCGCATCCGCGGCGCGTACGCCTGGCGCCGGTTCCTGGACAGCGGGGCGGTCATCGCAAGCGGCTCGGATTTTCCGGTCGAATTGCCGAATCCCTTCTTCGGCCTCCACGCCGCCGTAACCCGCCAGGATCGCGCTGGCGGGCCCGAGGGAGGCTGGTACGCCGATCAGGCCATGACCCGCGACGAGGCGCTCCATTCCTTCACGCTTGCCGCAGCGTTTGCCGCACTACAGGAAGACCGCCTCGGCAGCCTGGAACCCGGCAAATGGGCCGATTTCATCATCATCGATCGCGACTACTTCTCGGTTCCGGCCGGCGAGATCGATGACCTGCGTGTCCGCGAGACCTGGGTCGGCGGCGAACGTGTGTATCGCGCCGGCGGGGACGACTGATGCTCGTTGAGCAGATCTGGACGGCGAACTCGCTGCGCAATTTCAACTACCTCGTCGCCTGCGGCGAGACCGGCGATGCGCTGGTCATCGACCCGCTCGACGTCGAGCAATGCGTTGCCGTAGCGCGCGGGCACGGCTGGAATATCAGCCAGATCGTGAACACGCATGAACACGGCGATCACATCGCTGGCAACAAGGCGATGGTGAAGGCGACCGGCGCATGCATCGTCGCGCATCGCAATGCAGCGAGCCGCATCCCCGGGGTCAGCCGCGGTGTCGGCGCGGGTGACGTGATCCAGGTCGGCACTACCGTGACACTCGAGTGCCTGGACACGCCGGGCCATACGATGTGCCACATCTGCCTGCTGACCCGTGAAGACGAACCGGCGATCTTCAGCGGCGACACCTTGTTCAACGCCGGGGCCGGCAATTGCCATCACGGCGGCCATCCCGAGGAACTGTTCAGCACCTTCGATCGCCAGCTGTCGAAACTGCCCGATGCGACCCGCGTCTATCCGGGCCACGACTATCTCGCCAATAACCTGCGCTTCACACTCGATCGCGAACCGGACAACGAGGCAGCCGAGGCGCTGCTCGTTCGCTGTGGCGACCAGGATCCGGCTGACGCCTACGTGACCACCGTCGGCGAGGAACGCGAGATCAATACCTTCCTGCGCCTCGACAGCCCGTCCGTCGCGCGGCGCCTGCGCGAGTCCTTTCCGGCGCTCGGCGATGCACCGGAGCCTCGCGACGTGTTCCTGAAGCTGCGGGAGTTGCGCAACCAGTGGTAGGGGCACGGAGACCGGCGCAGCCCTAGCGGCTGGCCGACCACAGGCAGAGCAGCGCCGCATAAGCGCTGCGCATGCGTTCCAGGCCGGCCGCGTGCCGTCCGGCGTCGGGCCCGAAATAGGCGTCGAGCAGCACGCTCGCGCTTTCGGACCCTACGTCATTCTGTTCCAGCACCGTGGCGAGATCGAACAACGGGTCGTTGTCGCCGGCGTATTCCCAGTCGAGCAGCACGATGCTCGCGCCGGAAACGATGTTGCCCGCCGCGAGGTCGTTGTGACAGCAGCACAGCGAACCCGCGGGTTCCAGTGCCTCGACGACAGCGAGCCAGTGGTCCGCGTCACGCAAGTCCGTTCCGGGTCGCAGCGTAGCCCGGTACCGGCGGGCTGCCGCGTGCAGCGGAAATCGCCGACCCGTCGGCGGGAGCGCGTGCAGCCTACGCAGGACGGCGGCCAGTTCGGCGAGCTTCGCCGCATCCCGCAACTCGGCCTCCGCCCAGGCAGGTCCGGCAACGTACTCCTCCAGCAGGAGTTCGGCATCGACATACAGGACCCGGGGCGCGAAACCCGCCGCGTGAGCGGCGCCCTGCACGGCGGCCTCGTCGGCCCGCGTGTTCAGTGGAAAGCCGCGGCCGGCCAGGCCGACCTTGAGCACGGCCCGGCGTCCCCCGCGCTCGACCAGGAAAACGACGTTGTTGCTGCCGCGGGCCAGCGGTGTGGCGCGCGCGCCTCGCCAGCCCGGAATCCGGGAAAGCACGGCCACCGCGTCCGGGGACGAGCTCATCCCGTGGCTGCGGCCATTGAGCGGCGCCAGCTCGTGAGCCCGAACGGAATCATCAGGATATACAGCAGGAACAATGCCGCGGTCAGTTCGAGATCGCGCAACCAGTAGAGGATCATGGAAACACTGTCGATGGCGAGCCAGTACCACCAGTTCTCGAGCACCTTGCGCGCGACGAGATAAGTGGCCCAGATCGCGCTCCACATGGTCAGGGAGTCGACATACGGATACACGGCGTCGGTGTAGCGCGCGAGTAGCCAGCCGTTCAGCAGCGCGGCCAGCGCGAGCACCGCGAGCGCAGCGCCGTGCATCGAGAGCGGCCAGCTGGTGACCGGCAAGCGGTTTGCATCCCGGCCGCCCTTGAGCCAGTGCCGCCAGCCGTAGACCGCCATGCCGAGGTAAAACAGGTTCAGTACGGATTCCATGTACAGGCGTGCGTCGATGAACAGGCTCACGTAGATCGCGGCGCTCACGCAGGCGCAGGGCCAGCACCAGATGCTCTGGCGGATCGCCAGCAGCAGGTAACCGATGGCGGCCGCCACCGCGACGACTTCGGCGGGCGCCAGTGCGCGGAGTTCGGTGCCGAGCGCCGCGGCAATACCGTCCATCACCGGTTGCTGGTCACCGGGTTGTTCAGGATGCGAATTGCGAATACGGCTTTCGGCACCCGCTCGAACGTCGTCCCGATCTCCGCGTGCAGCACGTGCATGACCTCGTCGTACTCGCCGAAAATCTGCGTGCTCATGGCATTCGTCGTGATGTCGAAGCCCGCGTGACGATTGAGCCGCGCGATCAGCTCCTTGATCGGCGGCACGAAGTCCGGATCGAGCGGGTACAGGCTCAGGTCGACGGCTACTCTCATGTCAGAAGCTCCTCTCGATGGTCAGGCCGATATGGCGTGGATCACCGGCGCGCGTGTATAGCGAATCCGGGAAATCGGGTGGTTCATTGCCGAAGTAGAAACCCCGCACTGCGTGATACTCGTCGGCCAGGTTGCGCCCCCAGACCTCGACACGCCAGTTCTCGTCGGCCCAGCCGGCCCGGCCATTCAGCAGGAGGTACGGTGCCGAGCGCTGGTCATGACTCACATCGAAGTAGAACGCGTCCATGCCGCTCAAGTCGAGGCGGGCGAACCAGCCCGACGGATGACGATAGCTCGCGCCGGTCGCAAATGAGTAATGCGGCGCATGCGCCTGGTCGCGCCCCGACAGGGCTAGCGTTGGCGTATCGAAGTCGTCGAATTCCGCGTCCAGCAGGCCGATGCGCAGGTACAGTTCCCACGGGTCAGCGCTTAGCCAGCGCAGGTCGGCCTCGAGGCCGTTCGTCGTCCCGCGTGCGGCGTTGTCGGTGAAGAAGACGAACGACGCTGGGTCGCCGGGATCGAGCTGGAACGAGGTACGGACCTGCTGGTCCTCGCGGCGATTTCGAAACAGCGCAAGGTCGAGCGCCAGTGCGCCGTCCAGCCAGCGAGTGCGAATGCCGCCCTCCACGTTCCAAAGGACTTCCTGGTCGTAGTCGCGGCGGCCCTCCGGCACGAAGCCCAGGTTGAACCCGCCAGCTTTGTAACCGCGCGCGAGGCTCAGATAGGCCGTGGCGGCCGCCGAGAATTCATGCGTGAAACTGACTTCGCCGCCCGTCATCGATTCGCTTATCGATTCGCTCAGTCCCGCGCTGTCGTCGTAATCGGCATCGCGCCGCTCGACGCGCAGTCCCGCAGTGAGCCGGGATGCGGCACCGAGACTTTTGCCGACCTGGCCGAACAACGCGATGCTGGTGGCGCCGTAATCGCTCAGCAAGCGGTCGTCGACGCCGTCGGTAAAGCCGGAGGACGGATCGTAGTACCTGCCCATGTTCAGGCTTGCGAGCTCCTCGTCGAGGCGCAGCGCATACACGCCGACCAGCCAATCGGGGTCCCCGTCGCCGTCGCTGGCAAGCCGGAACTCCTGGCTCGCGGTGCGCCGGTCCCGGGTGCTTTCCGACACATAGTCATAGAGCACGGGCGCCCAGCTCTCGTCATTCCCCCAGTCGGCATCGAAGCCGAATGCGATGTCGGAATCCGCGATCGAACTGAGGGAAGTCAGCGTGACGCCCTCCATGCCGCGCCAGTCCAGCCGGGCGGACGCGCCTGCACTGGCCTGCGCGTCACGGCCGGGTTTGTCGGACAGCACGGTGTAGGAATTGTCGAGCGCGAACGCGTCGTAGCCATCGTCGATATCGACGTACATGAGCGCGATGTCCACGTCGAATTCGGACGAGGGATCGAGAGCAATACGAGCACGTACCGTCGTCTCGTCCCGCCCGTTGGTGTCGTCGCGGCCGAGGTATGGGTTCTCGCGAAAGCCGTCGCTCGCGTAGTGATGCATGCTCAGCCGGTAGAGCACTCGTTCGTTCATGTCCAGTGCACCGCCGAATGCGAGGCCCGCCGAGTACATGTCGTCTGCACCCGCCGACAGTTCCACACGGCCGTGGCGCTCGGCCGTCGGCGCCTTGCTCCTGAGATAGACGAGTCCGGCGAGAGCGTTCGCGCCGTAGCGCGTGCCTTGCGGACCGCGCAGGACCTCGACCATTTCCATGTCGAACAGCGTACCGATGGTGCCGATGCCGCTGAAGTCGATGTCATCGATCAGAAAGCCGACCGACGGATTCGGCGCACCCTCGTATTGTTCGAGTTCCCCGACACCCCGTATCTGCAGGTAACGTGCCCGGTTGCCGTCGCCGGACCAGTTCATGTTTGGAACGACCGCCGTCAGTTCCTCGAAGTGCTGGATCGACAACGCATCGATCGCCGCACCGTCGAGGACCGTCACGCTGGCCGGCAATTCGACGACCGTGCGCTCGCGCAGGTCGGCGGTGACGACGATCTCGTCGATCGCACCGGCGGCAGCCCGGCCGGGCAACGACAACAGCAGGATTGCGGTCAAGTGTCGCCGCGGATTTGCTTGCATGCTCCCTTCCTACGCCGGCATTACCCGGATCAGGTTCAGAGGGTTCCCGCGCCGATCGGCCGCGGATCTCAGGTCGGATGACCACCCCTGTGGCAGCGGAAACTATAGCATGCCGGGCTGCGGCCCCGGCACGCGACGCTCAAGCGCCGCGCGCGTCGCGCCGCAGGCGGGCAATGAGGCTGGAGGTGTCCCACCGCTGCCCGCCCATGGCCTGCAGCTCGGCGTAGAAGCCATCGACGAGCGCGGTCATTTCGAGCGCGGCGCCGTTCGTTCGGCCTTCTGTGAGCGCGAAACCCAGGTCCTTGCGCATCCAGTCGACGGCGAAACCGAAATCGAACTCGCCATCCACCATGGTGCGCCACCGGTTCTCCATCTGCCAGGACTGCGCGGCACCGGACGCCAGCGCCGCGATGACGACTGCGGGGTCGAGGCCGGCGCGCAAGGCGAAGTCCAGACCCTCGGCCAGTCCCTGCAACACGCCGGCGATGCAGATCTGGTTCACCATCTTCGCGAGCTGCCCGGTACCCGGCGGCCCGACGTGCGTGATCGCCCGTGCGTAACTGCCGAGGACTGCCCTGCTCCGCTCCGCGGTCGCGGCATCCCCGCCGAGCATGATCGTCAGCCTGCCCGCGATCGCCCCTGCCTCGCCGCCGGAGACCGGCGCGTCGAGGAAGTGCGCGCCGACATCGCGCGCACGCGCATGAACTTCCCGCGCCACTATCGCCGAGGTCGTCGTGTGGTCGACGAGCGTGCTTCCGGGGGCAACTCCCGCCAGCACACCGGTCGAACCGTAGAGCACCTCGCGCAGGTCGTCGTCGTTCCCAACGCAGGTGAAGACGTAGTCCCGGCCTTCAGCTGCGGCCGCAGGGGTCGGCGCAGCACGGCCGGGATGCTCGCGCAACCAGGTCTTGGTTTTCGAAACGCTGCGGTTGTAAACGACGACATCGTGGCCGCAGCGCGCAAGGTGGCCAGCCATGGGGAAGCCCATGACACCGAGGCCGAGAAAGGCGACGTTCGCGCTCACGCGGCGTCGGCGCGGCGGTTCGTTGCCTTTTTGCGCGGATCGAGTCCGAGCGACCGCGCAATTATTTCGCGCATGATCTCCGAACTGCCCGCATAGATTCGCGAGACCCGCGCGTTCGTGTACAGGCGGCTGATTTTGTATTCGTCCATGTAGCCATTGCCGCCATGCAGCTGCACACCCGCGTCCGTGACGCGGCCCTCCAGTTCGCTGGTCCAAAGCTTCGCTTTCGCTGCGTCGGCGGCGGCCAGCGCGCCGCGATTGTGCACTTCAACGCAGCGGTCGATGAATGCGTAACCGACGTCGATCTCGGTCTTCATGTCGGCGAGTTCAAAACGCGTGTTCTGAAAGTCGGCAATCGGTTGACCGAAGGCCTTGCGTTCCCTGACGTAGTTCATGGTCAGGTTGAATGCCGCCTCGGCCGACGCCAGGTAACCGCAGGCGCCGAGCAGGCGTTCTTCCGCGAGCGCGTGCATGAGTTGATAGAAACCCCGGTGCAGATCGCCCAGCAGGTTCTCTTTCGGTACCTCGACATTGTTGAAGAAGAGCTCCGCCGTATCCTGGCTCTTCAGACCCATCTTCTTCAGGTTCTTGCCGCGTTCGAAGCCGCGCATGCCGCGTTCGACGACGAACAGCGAGATGCCGCGCGGATTTTCCGGCTGCGTGCGCGCGACGACGACGACCAGGTCGGCATTGATGCCGTTCGAGATGAAGGTCTTGGAACCATTGAGGAGCCAGTAGCCACCCTTGTCTTCGGCCCGCGTGCGGATGCCGGCTACGTCGCTGCCAGCCGCGGGCTCAGTGATCGCCACCGCGAGGATGTGCTCACCGCTGATGCATTTGGGCAGCCAGCGTGCCTTCTGCTCCTCGGACCCGAAGTTGCCGATGTAGGGTCCGACCAGCCGCGAGTGCAGCGTCATGAAAAAACCCGGGTCTCCGTGGTGGGCGTTTTCCTCGATCAGGATCTGCTCGTAACGAAAGTCCCGAACGCCCGCGCCGCCGTGCCGCTCGTCAGCCCACATCAGTAGGAAGCCCATCTCACCGGCTTTCTGAAACGCCTCCCGATCGACGATGCCCTGCTCGTGCCAGCGATCGCTGTACGGCCCGATCTCCTTCTGCATGAAGCTCCGCGCGGTATCGCGGAACATCTCGTGCTCGTCGTCGAAAATGTATCTGTCCATCGGTTCTTCCTGTGCGAAGGGATCCGCTATTCGCCGCGAAACACCGGCTGGCGCTTCTCCAGGAAGGCACGGACGCCTTCCGCAGCGTCGGCCGACTGCCTGAGCCGCTCCTGAAGTTCGGCCTCGAGGTCGTAACTGCTCGCCCAGTCCTGGTCCAGCGCCGCCCGCATCGCCTTCTTGGTAGCCGCAAGCGAGAGCGGCGCACGCGCGGCCAGTGCCTGGCCCCAGGCGGTCGCGGCCGCGCGTAACTCGGCGGCAGGTGCCGTGCGGTTCGCCAGTCCGAGTTCGACGCAGCGCCCGGCGGAAATCCGTTCACATTCGATCGCCAGCTGATAGGCGCGCCGATACCCGAGCTGGCGTACGAGCAGCCAGTTGGCGCCGCCGTCCGGCAAGAGCGAGATGGTCGTGAACGGCGACAGCAGGAACGCGTCGTCCGCCATCACGAGCAGGTCGCAGGCAAGCGCGAACGACAGGCCGATCCCCGCGGCGAATCCGGGAACTGCGGCGATCACGGGCTTCGGCAGCTCGCTGATGGCCTGGAGCACCGGGCGATATTCGAACTGCAGCTTGTCGCGAACGGAGGTCCCGCCGGTAAGCCCGGCCCTGAGGTCCGCGCCGGCGCTGAACGCCCGGCCCTCGCCAGTCAGGACGAGGACGCGTGTCGTGTCGTCGGCCGCAGCCCGCTCGAATGCGTTCAGCAGGTCGACGCACAACTCGCTCGTGAATCCGTTCAGCGCGTCGGGCCGGTTCATCGCCAGCACGGCGACGGCGCCCTCGTTTACGTAGTTGACGGTGTCACCCATGCACGGGTCCCTCGTTCGGCCGCGGGCGCGGCATCACATGTTGCGGCGATACTCACCGCCGACATCGTACAGGGCCGCCGAGATCTGTCCCAGCGAGTTCGACTTGACGGTTTCCATCAGTTCGGCGAACACGTTTCCGCGGTCCCGCGCGACGTTTTGAAGACGACGCACGGCCGCCCTGCTCGCGTCCCGATGCCGCTCCCGGAACTCCTGCACATGCCGGATCTGTTCGAGCTTTTCGGCGTCGCTGGACCGGATGAGCTCGAGATGCTGCACCTCGTCCTCCTGGCCTTTTTTCGGCAGGAACGTGTTGACGCCGATCAAGGGCAGAGTACCGTCGTGCTTGCGACTCTCGTAGTACAGGCTTTCGTCCTGGATCTTGCCGCGCTGGTACATCGTATCCATCGCACCGAGCACGCCGCCGCGCTCCGATATCCTCTCGAACTCCCGGTACACGGCTTCCTCGACGAGGTCGGTCAGCTCGTTGATGATGAATGAGCCCTGCCAGGGGTTCTCGCAGAAGTTGAGCCCGAGTTCCCGCGAGATGATCAGCTGGATGGCGACGGCACGGCGTACCGACTGCTCCGTCGGCGTCGTGATCGCCTCGTCGTACGCATTCGTGTGCAGGCTGTTGCAATTGTCGAACAAGGCATACAACGCCTGAAGTGTCGTGCGTATGTCATTGAAACTTATCTCCTGAGCATGCAGGCTGCGGCCCGAGGTCTGGACGTGATACTTCAGCATCTGCGAGCGCGCGCCGGCACCGTAGCGTTCCCGCATCGCGCGCGCCCAGATGCGCCGTGCCACCCGTCCGATCACGGCATATTCCGGGTCCATGCCGTTCGAGAAGAAGAAACTCAGGTTCTGTGCGAATTCGTCGATGTCCATGCCGCGCGCGAGGTAGTACTCGACAATCGTGAAGCCGTTTGCCAGCGTGAAGGCCAGCTGTGATATCGGATTCGCGCCCGCCTCCGCGATGTGGTAGCCGCTGATCGAAACGCTGTAGTAGTTGCGAACCTTGTTGTCGATGAAGAACTGCTGCACGTCACCCATCATCTTCATCGCGAACTCCGTCGAGAAGATACAGGTGTTCTGCGCCTGATCCTCCTTCAGGATGTCCGCCTGCACCGTGCCACGCACCGTCGCGAGCGTCTCTTTCCGTATCCGCGCGTAGGTTTCCGCATCGACCAGGCGGTCGCCCGATATTCCCAGCAAACCGAGTCCGAGGCCGTCGTTGCCGGGCGGCAGCTCCCCCTCGTAACGGGGGCGGCTGCGGTCGTCGAAATACGCATCGATCACCGCTTGCGCCGCGTCCCAGCGGCCCGTCGCCCGCAGGTGCTTTTCCACCTGCTGGTCGATCGCCGTATTCATGAAGAAGGCGAGGATCATCGGCGCCGGCCCGTTGATGGTCATCGATACCGAGGTCGTAGGCGCGCACAGGTCGAAGCCCGAATACAGCTTCTTCATGTCATCGACGGTCGCGATGGAAACGCCGGAATTGCCAACCTTGCCGAAGATGTCCGGCCGTTCCTGCGGATCCTCGCCGTAGAGCGTGACGGAGTCGAAAGCCGTGGACAGCCGCGCCGCGTCCTGGCCCTGCGAGAGGTAGTGAAAGCGGCGGTTCGTTCGTTCCGGAGTCCCTTCGCCGGCGAACATGCGGGTCGGGTCCTCGCCGAGTCTCCGGTACGGAAACACACCGCCGGTATACGGATAGCGTCCGGGCAAATTCTCGCGGGTTAGAAACCTGAGAAGTTCGCCCCAATCGCGAAAGTCCGGAGCGGCAATCTTGGGAATCTTCTGCCGGCTCAACGATTCGCGGTAATTGCGGCCGCTGAGTTCGTGGCCGCGCACCGTGTAACGATACTCGTCGGCCGTGACCCCGGCCCTCTGCGCCGGCCACCCGCGCAGAAGTTCCACAGACGCGTCCGTAAGCTCGGCGAGCGTCTCCTGGTAACGCTGCCGGAGTCCAAGAAGGCTGCCGTCCCCGCCTCGGCTCAGCGACTCCTGCGCGTACCCGGCTAACGGTGCGGGCAGCTCCGGGTCCTCGAGCAGCGCCAGGCATTCGTGCAGGTGCTGGAGGCGGCTCGCGAGCCGGGCCTGGTCGTCGGATTGCCGGTTGAGGTCCCGCCCCTGTTCCGCGATTTCCGCGAGGTAGCGAAGCCGGCTCGGCGGGAGCATTGCCGTCGCGCGGGGTTCGCGCACGGACACGTCGCAACCCGGTTGCAGGCGCCCGTCGTCGATGCCGAGTTTTTCGCAGAGCCTCCGGCAGAGTTCCACGAACATCCACGTTACACCCGGATCGTTGAACTGGCTGGCGATCGTCGGGTAGACCGGCACGTCGTCGTCGTCCGTCTCGAATGCCACGTGGTTACGCTTCCATTGCTTGCGAATGTCGCGCAGTGCGTCCTCCGCACCGCGTTTGTCGAACTTGTTCAACACGATCATGTCCGCGAAATCGAGCATGTCGATCTTTTCCAGCTGGCTCGCCGCACCGTAGTCGCTGGTCATCACATACAGGGAGAAATCCACCAGGTCGACGATCTCGCTGTCGCTCTGACCGATACCGGCGGTTTCGACGATTACCAAATCGAAACCGAAAGACTTGAGATACAAGAGCTGGTCGCCGAGCATTTCGCCGGTCGCCAGGTGTTGGCGGCGTGTGGCGATCGAGCGCATGAAGACGCGCTCGGATCTGAGAGAGTTCATGCGGATGCGGTCTCCCAGCAGCGCCCCGCCCGTCCGTCGGCGCGTCGGGTCCACCGCGATGACGGCAATCCGCATGTCAGGAAAAGCGTTCAGGAAGCGGTTCAGGATCTCGTCGGTCACGCTGCTCTTGCCGGCGCCGCCGGTGCCCGTCACGCCCACTACCGGCACGCGCCCGGCCCGAACGCGCCATTCCCGGCGCAGCCGGCCGAGCTGTGCCTCGTCGAATGCGCCCTCTTCGATGGCCGAGATCGTCGCCGCAACGTCGATTGTCGCGGCGCTATCGGCAGCAACCTGCGCGGGTGCGTCTCGGCGCGCGCGTTCGGTACGCCGGACGAGATCGTCGATCATCGCGTCGAGCCCAAGCTCCATGCCGTCGTGCGGGTGATAGATACGCTCGACGCCGTAAGTCATCAGCGCGCGAATTTCATCCGGCGTTATAGTCCCGCCTCCGCCGCCGAAGACCTTGATGTGCCCGGCACCGGCGGCGCGCAGGCGGTCCACCATGTAGCGGAAATACTCGTTGTGCCCGCCCTGGTAGGAGCTGATCGCTATACCGTCGGCGTCTTCCTGGATCGCGGCCCGCACGATGTCGTCGACGCTGCGGTTGTGCCCGAGATGGATTACCTCCGCGCCACGCGCCTGAATCAAGCGCCGCATTATGTTAATGGCGGCATCGTGGCCGTCGAACAGGGAGGCTGCAGTCACGAAGCGCAATGGCGCCGCGTGCTTCGCGCCGGATGCCCCTGGCAGGTCGCTCGCTGCGGAACTCATCGGTATGGCTCTCCGGCGGGTGATGGCAGGCCGCGCGACCCCGGTTTGGCGCGGCCGGTCGGGATGCGGGCTATGACCGACCCGCTCTTTGCAAGGATTTTAAGCGAGATTAAAATCGAGTCCAATGCTTCGTACCGTCGACGACTCGCGCTTCGCGCTGCAAAGGGACCGCATGCTTCGGGCGGCCGCGCATTGTTTCAACCAGAAGGGCTACAGCGGCACGTCCCTGAAGGACGTCGCGGCCCGGCTCGGGCTCACCGACGCGGCGCTCTACTACTACGTCCGGAACAAGGAGGAACTGGTCTACCTCTGCTACGTACGGGCGGCGGACGTCGGGCGGGACGCCATGGACGCCGCCGTGCGCGACGGCAGGTCCGGTCTCGACAAGGTGCGCCGGTATATCGAGTACCACGTCGCGAGCATGGTCGGCGAACGCGGGCCGGTCGCGATCATGAGCGAGATTCCGTCGCTGACGCCCGCGCACCGGGACGAGATACTCGAGCTGTCGCGTCGGCACAGCCTGGCTTTCGAAGCCTTGTTGGCGGAGGGAATCGACGACGGCAGCATCCGGCCCTGCGACTTACGCATGAGCGGGAATGCCATCATGGGCGCGATCAACTGGATACCGAAGTGGTTCCACGGCGATACGGCGCAGGCCAGGGAGGTTTCGCAGCAGTTTCCGCGCATACTCTCGGCCTGGCTCGAGAGCGGCCGGGACTAGACCTCAGGGTTCCGGCACCTTCTCGAGTTCCGCCGCGACGATCCGGTCGAGTTCGTCGAGGTCCAGGCGAGAATAGTCGGTCTCGATATCGGCATCCGGAATCAGCCGGTCGAGCATTTTCAGCCGATCCTCGATCGAGTCGCGGATCTCCCGGCGCCACTGGAACGCGGTCTTCGTCGCGCCCGTCCGGGGGTGAACGATCGTCACCGAGCCGCCGGTATCCGCAAGCCGCGAACCGGTCATGAGGGTCAGGTCCTCGTCGTCCTTCCGGATCTGGCGCGTCAGGATCGCAATGTCGGAATACTGTTTGCGTAATTGCACGTAGATCTCGTCGGACTTGGCCCGTGCGTCCGCACCCAGCCGTTCGAGCACTTCGTCGCGCACGGCGGCGAACTCGCGATTTTCGCGTTCCGCCGCCAGCCGATACCAGGCAGACGCGGTCACGGGATCCTCGGTCACCCCGGCGCCGGTGAGGTACATGAACCCGATCATGTACTGGGCATACTTGTCGCCGAGCGGCGCGAGTTCGTGCTGATAGATGAACAGGGCCCGCTCGTACTCGCCCTGCTGGAACAGCTCGTCGACCTTCTGCTGGATGGCCAGCAGTTCGCGCTCGTTGCTGTCGGTGCTCAGCGAACTCGAACTGCTCGCCGCAACGGCATCGGCCGCAAACAATGCGAGCACCAGTATTTGGATCGGCAGGAACGAGTGCAAACCAGCGGAACCTGTTCGCGGGATGGGAGACATTGTGTTTGAGTTTGGACGGTCGTGCAAAGTTCCGGCATCAGGACTCGAAGCGCGGCAGCCGGCTTTCCAGATTCGCTCGCACGGCCTCCTGTTGATTCGCCGTCCCGATCAGACGTGACTGCACAGCGGCTTCGAGGGCCAGTGCCGTCGCCGGGACCTGTTCCCATCCGTCTCGCAGCAAGGTCTTGATTCCGCGCACGGCGTCGGGCGAGTGCCTTGCGATCAGCTCGGCCAGGCGTCGCGTGGCCGCATGCGGATCGTCGGCGAGCGCCGTGACGAGGCCGGCGTCCTTCGCCTCAGGCGCACCGATAACTCGTCCGGACCATGCCAGCTCGCGCAGCAGGTCGACCCGTACGAGCCCACGCGCCGTCACGCTGAGCCCCATGTCCGGTACCAGGCCCCAGCGAACCTCCATGATCGACAGCTGCGTGTCCGGCGCCGCGATACGGATGTCCGCGCCTAGCGCGATCTGCAGCCCGGCGCCGAACGCGACCCCGTGCAACGCGCAGATGACCGGCACGGGAAGTTCTCGCCACACAAAGGCGGCCGACTGGAAAAGATTGGCGGGCGACCCGGCACGGGGAGACCACAGGTCCTGCAGGTCCGCCGGTCCGGCGCCCGAAAAGAGGCCGTGGTCCAGCCCCGCGCAAAACCCTTCGCCGGCGCCGGTGAGGATCACCGCCCGTACTTCGCGGTCCGCAGCGAGGTCCCGCCCGCAGGTTCCGAGTTCGTCGAACATCTCGAGATTGACGGCGTTGCGCTTCTCCGGCCGCTCGAGCCGTACGGTCGCGATCCCCTGCCGGATGTCCAGTGACACGAACCGCATCAGTCAGGACACGTTCAGCGTGCACTTGCCGTTGCGAACGACGACGACGTCGCGCTCCACGGCGCGGCATTGAAAGGAGATGAGATTGCCGTCCTGCCACATGTCGGTCGCGATGGTGTCGCCGGGCACTACCGGTGCCGAGAAACGCGCGTCCAGGCTGCTGATCAGCGTGTGATCGTAATCGCAGATCGTCCTGAGTATCGCGTGACACGCGACGCCGTAAGTGCAAAGGCCATGCAGGATCGGTTGCCCGAAGCCCGCGGATTGGGCCAGCGCGGGATCGGCGTGCAGCGGATTGCGGTCGCCCGTGAGACGGTACAGCAGCGCCTGGTCCGGCCGGGTCGGCAAGCTGCAGGACAGGTCCGGTTCGCGGCGCGGAACGCGATGCGGGACGGGGCCTTTGCCGTTCGGACCCCCGAAGCCACCGTCGCCGCGCGCAATGATCGTGTTGCCGAGCGTGAACAGCACCGTATCGTCCTTCGCCAGCCGCACCTCGGCTTCGAACAGGACCATCGCACCGATTCCCGGACCGCGGTCGAACGCTTCCACGACACGCTTGTTGACCAGGAGGTCGGCGGCCGACGGCAAAGGGCGAAAGAGTTGCAGCCGCTGCTCGGCATGCAGGACCTGGCTGTAATCCCAGCCGAGGTCCGGCGGGAACATGTCCGGCACGAGCACGGTGGCGAACGACGGCAGGGTTTTCAGGCCGGACCCGCCTTCGTAGACATACGAAAGTTCGCGCGCATCCACCGGATCGCGCCCGACACCCACGCCGAGCGCATACAGGATCGTTTCCACGTCGCGGAAACTGAACGGAAGGTCGACGATCGAGGTGGCGATCAGCTTGTCGTAGTTCAAAGCCATGTAATTGATTTTAGGGCGGTTTGAGCCAGGGGTTGCGAGACCCGGGCATTCTAGTGGGCGGCTTCGAGCCGGAGCAAGTCAGTCACTGCCGAGAGCGGCCAGGCCGAGTGCCGCGAGCGGTGCGACCGAGGCCGCGGCCTGGCGCGCGTGGGCGCTCGCCGCGGTGCCGTCGCGGACCCGACCCGCGATTCCCTGCAGTATCGCGGCGAGCCGGAACAGGTTGAAGGCCGCATAGAAGCCGCGCTCTGTGATGCCCGACCGGCCGGTGCGCTCGCAGTAACACCGGACATAGGTCTCTTCGTCCGGGATGCCGAGCGCAGCGAGGTCCTTGCCGAGCAGCCCGATCGACCCCAGGCCTGCCTCTGGCATGCGCCAGGGCAAGAGGTGGTACATGAAGTCCGCGAGCGGATGTCCGATCGTCGACAGTTCCCAGTCAAGCACCGCGAGGACCCGTGGTTCGGTCGGGTGCAGCACCAGGTTGTCGAGGCGAAAGTCGCCATGCACGATGCCGGCGGAATCGTCGGCCGGGACGTTGTCGGGCAGCCATTCGATCAGGCGATCCATCGCTTCGATCGTCCGCGTTTCCGAGCTGCGGTACTGTTGCGTCCAGCGCGAGATCTGACGCTCGAAATAGTTGCCGGGCCTGCCGAAATCCTCGAGGCCGAGTGCAGCGTGGTCGAAGCTGTGCAGCCTCGCGATCGTCGCGTTGACCGCATCGTAGATAGAGCTGCGTTCGGCGGTCGCGCAGCCGGGCAGGTCCGGGTCCCAGAAGATTCGCCCTTCGACGAAAGCCATGACATAGAACATGGTACCGACGACCGATTCGTCGGCGCACAAAGCAACGGGACACGGCACCGGGAAACCGGCCGCGTAGAGCGCGCTGATGATGCGGAACTCGCGATCCACCGCGTGCGCGGATTTGAGCAGCCGACCCGGCGGCTTGCGCCGCAGGACGTAACGTGCCGCCCCTGCCTCGAGGAGATAGGTGGGATTGGATTGACCGCCGCGAAATTGCCGGACACGGACCGCGCCGCTAACGCCGTCGACATGAGCCGCGAGCCAGCGTGAAAGCCGTGCCTCGTCGAAACGATGCTGCTCCCGGACCTCGCTGGTGCCCGAGTTCTGTTCCTGGCGTGCGCTCAAGGCGCCGAACGCCGTCTACATCCGGAATATCCCGGCGGGAACTTCCGCATCACGAGGTCGGTTTCCTGCGGCCGAAAGTGCAAGCGATAATACCTTACGCGTGTCCACCGGATCGATGACGCCGTCGTCCCACAGACGTGCGCTGGAGTAATAGGGATGCCCCTGGGACTCGTAGTCGGCCCGGATCCCGGCCTCATATCTGGCTCGCTCCGCGTCCGGCCACGATTCGCCGCGCTCCTGCATGCTGTCCGCTTTGACCGTGGCGAGCACGCTCGCCGCCTGTTCGCCGCCCATTACCGAGATCCGTGCATTCGGCCACATCCAGATCATGCGCGGCTCGTAAGCGCGCCCGCACATCGCATAGTTGCCGGCACCAAACGAGCCGCCGATGATGATTGTGAATTTCGGCACGGTTGCCGTGGCGACCGCGTTGACCATCTTCGCGCCTTCCTTCGCGATGCCCGCATGCTCCACGCGCTTGCCGACCATGAATCCGGTGATGTTCTGCAGAAAAACCAGCGGGACGCCGCGCCGATTCGACAACTGGACGAAATGCGCACCTTTTTGCGCGGATTCCGGAAACAGGATGCCGTTGTTGGCCACGATGCCGACGGGATTGCCATCGATGTGGGCGAAGCCGCATACCAGCGTGGAACCGTACAGTTTCTTGAACTCGTTGAATTCCGATGCGTCGACGGTGCGCGCGATGATTTCGCGCACGTCGTACGGATAACGGTATTCGCGCGAGACGATGCCGTAAATGTCCGCGGCCGGGTACGCCGGCTCACGGCTCGGCCGGTTGGCGAACGGCGTCTTCTGCGGTCGATTCAGCGACGACACGATCTCCCGCGCAATGGCCAGCGCATGGGTATCGTCGTCGGCGAGATGATCGGTCACGCCGGAGATCCGGGAATGCACCGCGCCGCCGCCCAGCGTTTCCGCATCGACGATCTCCCCCGTCGCCGCCTTTACGAGTGGCGGGCCGCCCAGGAATATCGTGCCCTGGTTGCGGACGATGATGGCTTCGTCGCACATCGCGGGCACATAGGCGCCGCCGGCGGTACAGGACCCCATTACCACGGCGATCTGCGGAATGCCGCGTGCCGACAGTCGGGCCTGGTTGTAGAAAATGCGGCCGAAGTGGTCCCGGTCGGGAAACACTTGGTCCTGCAGCGGGAGATAGGCGCCGCCCGAATCCACGAGGTAGATGCAAGGCAGATGATTTTGAGCGGCGATGTCCTGGGCACGCAGGTGCTTTTTCACGGTCATCGGGTAATACGTGCCACCCTTCACCGTGGCGTCATTGGCCAAGACCATGCAATCGTTGCCCTGGATGCGGCCGATGCCGGCGATGATCCCGGCGGCCGGCACCTCGTCCTCGTAGACGGCATGCGCTGCGAGCCGGCCGACCTCCAGGAACTCGGTATCCGGGTCGAGCAAGAGCTTGATGCGATCACGAGGCAGGAGCTTGCCCCGGGCCAGGTGCTTCTCGCGCGCGTGTTGCGGCCCGCCGCGCACGACGCGTTCATTGAGCGCGCGCAGGTCTTCCGCCAGCGCGACATTCGCTTCCCGGTTCCGGTCGAAGTCGACCGAGCTGCGGTCGACGCGGGTCTTGATGAGCGGCATGCGCCACGGGTCCTTTACGAAGAAGCGTTGAACAGTTCCCGGCCGATCAGCATGCGGCGAATTTCACTGGTCCCGGCGCCGATCTCGTACAGCTTTGCGTCGCGCCACAGGCGGCCGGCGGGAAACTCGTTAATATAGCCATTTCCCCCCAGCACCTGTATCGCCTCTCCCGCCATCCACGTCGCCTTCTCGGCGGCGACCAGGATGCAGCCGGCGGCATCGAAGCGCGTCGTGCGTCCGCGGTCGCAGGCGGACGCGACAGCATACACGTATGCGCGGCACGCGTTCATCGTCGTATACATGTCGGCAAGCTTGCCCTGCATCAGCTGGAACTCGCCGATCGGCCTGCCGAACTGGCGGCGGTCATGGACATACGGCAGGACGAGATCGAGGCAAGCGCGCATGATGCCCAGCGATCCTCCCGCCAGCACGACGCGCTCGTAGTCGAGTCCGCTCATCAGGATCTGCGCGCCGGCGCCCTCGCCGCCCAGCCGGTTCGCCGCAGGCACGCGGCAGTTGTCGAGTACGACCTCGCTCGTGTCGGAACCCCGCATGCCGAGTTTGTCGAGCTTTTGCGGCGTCGAAAAACCCGCCATCCCACGTTCGACGATGAACGCGGTGAGCTTCTTCCTCTCGGATTGCGGGTCGGTCACCGCGTACACGATCATCACGTCCGCCCCGGGCGCATTCGTGATCCACATCTTGGTGCCCGTCAGGAGGTAGTCGTCGCCGTCACGAGCGGCGACCGTACGCATCCCCATGACGTCCGATCCGGCGCCTGCCTCGCTCATCGCGAGCGCTCCGAGCGACTCACCCGTGATCAACGCGGGCAGATGCCGTCGTTTTTGTGCCTCATTGCCCCAGCGCGACAGCTGGTTCACGCACAGATTCGAATGCGCACCGTAGGACAGGCCGATCGAGGCCGAAGCACGGCTGATCTCCTCCATCGCAACGACATGCGCCAGGTAGCCGAGGCCCGCGCCGCCGTAATCTTCGCCGACGGTGATCCCGAGCAGGCCGAGCCCTCCGAGTGCAGGCCAGAGATCCTTCGGAAACCGGTTGTCGCGGTCGATTGCCTCGGCGCGCGGCGCGATGTGATCCGCTGCAAAAGCGCGCACGGTCTCTCGCAGGAGTTCGAGTTCCTCGCCATGGCCAAAATCGAAATCGTACACGCGAATCCCTCATCGAAGCGTAGCGGCCCATTGTCGTGAGCGCGGGCGAGGAGCTGAATACCATCTCCACGGTAGCCCGTTCAGGCGCCTGACAGCGCGTCGATGAACTGCGAGAAAAGTTCGAACTGCGAGGTAATGCCGAGCTTCGCGAACAGGTTGCGCTTGTGCACCATGACCGTGCCCGGTGCAATATCCAGTTCGCGGGCGATCGCCTTCGTCGAGAAACCCCTGAGCAGGAGCCGAGTTATCTGTTGCTCGCGTTCCGTCAGTATGGATTGGCCGAAGTTCTCGAAGCAGGAGGTCAGGCGCCTGTGCATACCGCTGTCGCGGGCGCTGGCCGCCGGCCGTTCGCACCACGAGAGCCAGGCATTGTGCATGGCCGCGCGCACGATCGGCTCGATGCCGCGCAAACGGGCCACTTCCGCGCGGGAGAAGCGCTTCGCGCGGCGCGCGACGACGAGCGCAAGCGTAGTGCCGGCCGTCACGTCGAGCAGGAAGTCCAGTTCGTCACCCAGGTGTGTCCGTTCGCAGTACTGGCGATAGTATTCCGACGAGCGGAAGCGGTCCGGCGTCGCGTCGCGATAACGGCAGATGCCCGGCTTCTCGCCGGCAAGGGCAAGCTGGTAGAGCGGGTCCAGCAGGTATGGCCCCGCCAGGTACCGGTCCAAATAGTGCCGGGCGCCGGCCGGTTCCAGGCTGTGATGCACAACTTCCGGCGGCGCATCGCGGTGGAAGGCCAGCATGCAGGTGCCCTGATGGTCGACGACCTCGCCGATCGCGGCGACCAGTGCGGGTGCGGTCTCGTCGCTTACGCCGCTCGCCACGAGGCGCCCGACGGCTGCCTGCCAGGCCGAACTGGTGAGTTCGTGGCTCATTGGCCTGGCGCCCTGCGTCCGCCGACACTCACGGTCCGCCTTCCTCGTCGCAGATTCAGAATGAGGTCAGGAACGACGCCGCGTTGCCGCCGATTGGTCCCCTGCCGGATCGCGCACTCTCCAGGTAGCGTGCACCCTTTGGATAGTCCGCCGGTTGCGGGTTGTGCACGCGCCGAACGCGATTGTCGTGGTACAGGCGCAATTGCGCTCGCAGCGGAATGACGCAGGCCGGATCGTCGTCCGTCAGTTCGCGGTGCAGCGCCGGCAGCCGGTACCAGGGCAGGTGCATGTTGCGGTGATGGGCGTTGTGATAGCCGAAATTCAGTACCAGCCAGTTGAGTTTCGGCCACCTGAGCGACAGGGGATTGCTGAACGTGTGCTGCTGTTCCCACTCGGTATCGCCTCTGTGCCGCGTGTCAGGCGTGCCATACAAGGTCAGGGAATAGGGATAATCGTGCTGCAGCATGTCCACGAACCGCAATACATGAAGGACCAGCAGGTATGCGAAGGCATACAAGAATGCGGCCTTCGGAGACCACCAGGCTAGCGCCAGGAACAGGCCGCCGCGGATCGCGATCACGGACAGGTTGCGGATCCGCTGGTCACGACGCTCGGGAATCGCGAACGAAGTCAACGCCATCACGCCGTGCATCAGCAGTTCGTGAGCCGGCACGTAGATAAACTCCAAAGCCTGCACCACACGCGTCAGCGCCGGGTGCCGTTCGAAGAAACGCTCGTAATCGAACCAGACGACATCGTCGTTGTCGACATGGTGGCGAAAGTGCTTGTAGCGAATGTCCTCGTAGCGCCCGTAGGCGGAGCCGCACAGCCAGCTCATCGCGGAACCGAGTCGTGCGTTGTCGCGCTGGCGCCGGAAAACCGTGTTGTGCGCACACTCGTGCACCAGGTAGGCGGCGATGATCATCCCGTGCGCGAGCAGGAGAACGGCGCCGGCATTGACAGCCGGAGAAAAATGCAGGATTCCGAGGACGCCCGCGGCGTAGGCCAACATCGCGTACGCAACGGCGCCTCCGTGGAAACGGCAGCCTTCCGGTTCTCGCATCAGGCCGCTCAATCGCCGCATGGGTATCCTGGAATCACCCTGATCGGTGCCCTTGTACACTTGCCTGCGCGCTATTGCTAGCATAGCGCGAATCGCCCGCAGGAGATGGCTGGATGAAGCTCGTAACCGCGATTATCAAACCGTTCCGGCTCGACGACGTGCGCAATGCCCTGTCCGAGATCGGCATTCACGGCATGACCGTTACCGAGGTCAAGGGCTTCGGCCGGCAGCGTGGACATACCGAACTGTACCGCGGTGCCGAATACGTCGTCGACTTCCTGCCGAAGGCCAAGATCGAAGTGGCGATTCCGGACGATTTTGTCGAACGCACGGTGGAAACCATCATCGAGAGCGCCAAGACCGGCAAGGTCGGCGACGGCAAGATCTTCATCACCGAACTCTTGCAGGTCTGGCGTATCCGCACGGGTGAGACGGGCGACGGCGCCTTGTAGTTCGAACTACGCCGGGAAGAAGTCGATGGGCTTGGTGGTAGTGATTGCCTCGACATCCTTGGCTTCGAAGCGGAACAGCATGACCCGCTGCACGAGCCTTTGCTCGAGGTCCACATCGCCGAGCTCGCTGGATACGACCTCGCAGGCCGTGACTTGTCCGCTCGGCGCAATAGTTAGCCGCAGGACGAGCTTGCCCGCCAGCGTCGGATCGTTGCGCAGGGCCCGGTTGTAAAGCGCGAAGATAGCGCCCTTGTTCTTGTCGAATACCAGCTCGATCTCCTCGCGGGATCGGGATGCCTTGCCGCTGGTGCCCTCACGCGTCGCGCCCCCTGCCGCGTTCCCCGATCCGATACTTGCAACTGGCGCAGCGACCCGCGTCGTGCTGCGTCCGGCGATGCCCGAGCCGCCGGTATTGCGGCTCATTGAGGCGGTATTGATGCCGCCGGATGCGGTTCCGACCTTTGACGTAATCATCGACCGCTCATTGCGTGCCGCCTCGTCGACCGAAGCACTCAGGTCGCGGTCGTCCGCCACGGACTCCAGCAGGGTGTCGTCCACGAGATCCGACAGGTCCTCGGCGAACGTGAACTTCGCCTCGGCCTGCTCGCGCGCCACTTCGGTCTGGTCGATTTCGGGTTCGGGCTCCGGAACGACTTCAGGTTCGGGTTCCGGCTCCTCCTCGACGACCTGCTCCGGTTCCTCTTCGACCGGTTCCTCCTCCTCGGGCTCGGGTTCCGGCGGCGGTGGCGGTGGCAGCGGCTCCTCCTCGAGCAACAGCTCGACGATACGCGGCGGGACTTCGATGACTTCGTACGGCTCCGGTTCCGGCAGGGGCAGCAGCGGCCAGATAACGCTCAACAGGACGCCCAGCAGGAACGCGCCGCCCAGCATGCGCTGAAACTTGCGCTCCTGATCCGAGTCCGACGTCCACGGCAGGTCATACTCTCTGTAGAACGGTAAATCCAAAGTCGCGCTCCTACGCTGGACCGGCGCCGTTATCTCGCGGCCTGGGCCGCATTGCCGTCGACGTCGCTGGCCTTTTGCAACACTGCGAGCGAAATCTGGCCATAGTCGGAGGCCGTGCAAGTGGCCATCACCTTCTTCAGGACGCTGTACGGTGTCTCCTTGTCGCCCATGATCGTGACTTCGCGACCGGCGATGTCGTCGCGCGCGGCGCGGCGCAGGACGCGGTCATTCTGCGACTTGAGCGCTTCCCGGAGCGGCGCGATGTCATTGCCCTTGAGCGCAAAGACGTCGGCGACCTTGGCCACCGGCGTTCCCTGCACGAGGATGTCCTCCTCGCCAATCAGGATAACCACCGACTCCTCCGGCTTTTTCTCCGCGATCGATTCCGGCAATTGCAGGTCCTTCGACTTCGGCAGTGTTTCCACTTCCGACGAATTGACGAGCAGGAAGAAAACCAGGATGGTGAAAATATCCATCAGTGAGACGAGGTTCAGCGCGGCGCCGCCCTTGTGGCGCCGGTGAACCTTGGCCATACGCTTCGCGCGTGTTGACTTCACCATGGCTCAGGCACCTTCCGGGTCGATGACCGGCGCATCGCCGATTGAAATGTCCGGAAACAGGTCTTTGCGCACGACCAATTCGCCATCGAGCGATTGACTGAGGCGCACGTAGTCCATCACCTGCACGAGCGTGTCGTACGCAACGTCCTGCTCGAGCAGGATCGACGCATCAGTCTTCTTCGGGTAGCGCGTCTTCAATTCACGTAGCTTCGCGCTGAGCGCAGCATAGTCGTATTCGCCGCCCGGCAGATTCGGATAGACCCCGAGCAGTCCCTGGTTCCGGTCCGCCACTTCGATCTTGTCCTTGCGGACGATGATCTCCAGCTGGAACTTCTGCTCCAGCGGATCGACGACCTCGGTCGAGGAGGCGGGCAAATTGAGCTCGAGAATCGTCAGACGCGAAAACACCGCGGTTATAAGCAGGAACGGAACCAGGATGACCATCAGGTTCATGAATGCTGTTATCTGCAGCTCGCCGTCAGCCTCACCGCGACGGCGGCCTTTCCGGCGTTGGTAAGACATGTATCAGACTCCGGCCGGGCCCAGCTGGCGCTCGGTTACGGCGTTCAGGAACTTGACGCTCGCCATCTCCAGGCTGTCCACGAGCTGGTTGGTCTTGGTCTGCAGGATCGCATGCAGAAGGAGCAGCGGAATTGCGACGATCAATCCGAATGCCGTCGTGTTCATCGCCACCGAAATACTCGCGGACAGGAGCTCTGCCTTGTCGGCGGGATTGGCGTTGGACACCGCCGTGAACGCAGTGATCAGTCCGATGATGGTGCCGAGCAGGCCGAGCAGGGTCGCTATGTTGGCGAGGGTCCCGAGGTAATGCGTGCGCTTTTCGAGACGCGGCAGCACTTCCATCATGCTCTCTTCCATCGCTTTCTCAATGTCGTCGCGGCGCTTCGCGCTTTTCACCCGATACAGGCCATAGGTCAGGATCGAGCCGATCGCCGCCTTCGACTTCGCCGTGTGCGCAGCTGCTTCCTGGAAATTGCCCGCTTTCAGATACGGAACGATCTTGTTCCACAATGCCCGGTTGTTTGCGCCGGCCACGGTCAGGTAAGTCCAACGTTCGATCGCGATGACCACGCCGAACAGAAAGACGAACAGGATCGGAACCATGAAGACTCCGCCTTCCACGAAAAACCGCACCATCGTGCTCATTGCCTAGCTCCTCTGCGCATCCGTCCGGATGCGGCTTGCTCAAGTAAAATCACCAGCCGCGGCTCTCGGCCGCCGCCTTGCTTATTCGTCTGCCTCGCCGTACAACTCGTCGTAGTAGTCCACCGTGCGGATGAACTCTTCCCGATCAACGGGCGCCAGAACCTCGTCGATCAGCGTGTTGACCGGTTTGCCCGACAGGTCGCCGTGCTGCGACTTCTGCCACGGCACGATATAAAGCACTTTCGGCAACTCCTGGTTGCCCGTGATCTCCGACCGGCCGAGCTCCATGCGGTCCATCACCTGTCCGCCGGATTCGTCCCGGGTTATTTCCTCCGCGGCCTCCGCTTCGTCGTCCGCTTCGTCGTCCTCCGCCTCCGTGTCCGCGGTTTCGGACTCGGCGGCGGACGTGTCGACCGCGGGTTCCAGCGCGTCTGCCTCGGCGCCGGCAGGAGCAAGCTCGGTCTCGGGCGCCGTCTGGGCCGGAACCCGGCCGACCGCCAGCAGCAGCATCGACACCACGATCGATATCGCCTTGGCCATGCCGATCGCCGCTCTGCCCGTCGCCACGCCGCTCACTCCGTCCTGTTCACGCTTTGCTGATCCGCTTCGACGCGCCGCGAAAGGTCCGTGATCCACTTCTCGACCTCCGCGTCGCCGCCGACCAGCTGCTGGTACTGCTCGAAATACTGCAGGGCCACGTCGAGGCGCTGAAAATAGAGTTCGTTCAAGACGCCCAGATTGTAGTGTGCCAATGCATAGTCCGGCGAAACTGTGATCGCCTTCAAATACGCGGACTCCGCCTCCTGAAATTTCCCGCTTTGGCGCAATAACAGGCCAAGCTGGTTGAGGGCCGGTGCGAAATCCGGGTCCAGTTCCAGGGCCCGGTCGACTGACGCCCGCGCCTCGTCGAGCTTGCCGTTGCGTCGATGAATGATCGCGAGATTGACCTGCGCCGCGGCAACCTCCGGATATTGCAGGAGAAATTCCTCGAAGCGCAACTCGGCATCGACGAGGTCGCCGGAGCTCATCACGAACACCGCCTGGTCGAACAGGTTCTGCGCTGCGGGCGACAGGCTGTTCACCGGCGCTGCATCAGCGGCCTCGGAGCTCGCCGCGGCCGGCGGCTCTTCCGGTTTGGACGGTCCCGACGACGAGCACGCGCCGAGAACCAGCGCCGCAAGGACCAGCAGCACCGCAATCAAGCGCTCAGTAGAACGACGTGACGACATCTTCGCTGCGTTCCGATTTGGCGTACCGTGCGGGCATCAGCCCGGCCAGGCGGTCAAAGCTCTTTTGGACCCATTCGTCGTACACGCCTTTCGCGGCACGGTCGGTATTGGTGATGTACAGGTCGATCGCCTGTTCCTCGAAGGGAAAGACCTGCTCCTCGAGCAGGAGTTCGTACTGTTCGAGAGCCAGCTCGTCGAGATCGCGCGGCCGGTCGGAATCCATCAGCGACGCGGCGAAATGTTCATAGACTCCGGCGAGCCGGTAGGTCGCCTGCGTGGTGACCTCGGCGACGCCGTAGTCAGCCGCGGTCGTGTACGCGGCCAGCACCTCTTGCATGCGCTCACGCTTGACCTTGACGCTCTCGTCCAGCGGCTGCGTGAGGCGCACGGCCTCGAAGCGCAGGCGGACGGGTTCGGCCAGCTGGATCGTGGCCAGTGCCGCCAGGTATTGCGAGCGTTCGGAACGCTGTGCGC
The DNA here is from genome assembly GCA_963775455.1 of uncultured Pseudomonadota bacterium. Classification (GTDB taxonomy): domain Bacteria; phylum Pseudomonadota; class Gammaproteobacteria; order Steroidobacterales; family Woeseiaceae; genus UBA1847. The sequence goes on from CAVZIU010000003.1 coordinate 170,185, forward strand.
CGGCGGTGGCATCAGCGTCCACCAGGTCCTGGAGGCGCGCCATGCGCTCCTGTTCGTCACCGGTTGACTCGGCGATCTCCAGCAATCGGTAGCGAGCCTCGAGCGATTCCGACAGGGGATCGGGATACTTCGCGACAATCTCGTCGAGTACCCGCCGTTCGTTCGACAGCGACCCGGCGCCTTTGTACAGTTCCGCGGCCTTCCACATGGCCTCGCGGCGAACTTCCTCGCTGCTCGACTCGGCGACGGCGATGCGTTCGAATTCCTGCGCCGCCTGTGCGCCGCGCCCGGACTCAAGGTAGGTCACGGCCAGCTTCTGCGACACATCCTCCGCGAACTCGCTGTCCGGGTAGTTCGACCGGAAATCCTCGAGAACCGTGGAGGCGCGCTCCCAGGCTTCGAGATTGATCAGTGCCGCGGCGGCATCGTATTCCGCGGTTTCGCGTATTTCGGAATCCGGCACCGCCTGGCCGAGCCGGTTGAAATGCGTTACGGCTGTCTCGAGGTCGCCGACATCGCGGGCCAGTTCGCCCTGCTTGTAGATCGACGAGGCGATTCGCTCGTCGATCTGTGCGTCGGCCGCGACGTCGTCGGCCGGAGTGACCTTGCGCAACTGGTAGTAAGCCTGCTCGGCGGCCGCGAAGTTCTCGAGGTCGAACTGGGAGTGCGCGACGACCGTCCATGCGGTGCGCTTGAGTTCCGGACTGACGGGCGGTTCCTTTTCGATCACGGCCTGCGCGACGCCGATGGCGAGGTCGAACTGATCCTGCCGGAACAGGTCCTCGGCCACCATCGTCAGCACGGCGCCCGCCTCTTCGTGATCCGGATATGTGTCCGCAAAACGCAGCCCGCTGTCGAGATATGCCTGGTGCCAGGTCTCGAGCGCCTCGCCGCTCAGGTTTGCTTCCTGCCGCTGGAATGCCAGGAGCGCCGCATAGCCCGCCTCCGCGGACCTCGGATGTGGCGGATAGGCATAGGACGTGCGCTCGTACTCCGCCGCCGCCTGCGCGTAGTCGCCGCTTTCGAACAAGGTTTCTGCCAGCAGGAAGTTGGTGTTCGCGGTGTCCGGGTCCTCGGGGAAGGTCACCATGTATTCCTTGTACCAGGTCGCCGCCTGCCGGAATTCCTCGGGTGAGCCGTCCTTCTGGCCCGCCGCATGGTAATACTGCGCCAGGTCGGTCAGATTGGCCTTGAGGTGCGCGCTGACCTCGGTGTTGTCGGCGCCGGCGTTGTCGCTCCAGAACGAACCGTCCGTCGCGTAGCGCTCGACGTAATCCTTCTTCGCATCGAGCACCAGGCTCGGAAAACCGCCCTGTTTGTAAGCCTCGGTCACCTCGACCTGCATCAACGGCGACTTCGGATGATTGGGACTTGCATCGACGAACGCGCCGTAGGTTTCGGCGGCATCGACGTAGCGTTCTTTTTCGAGGTACAGGTCGCCAAGCCGCATGTAGACGACATACATGTAGTCTCGCTGACCGTTAGCCTGCATGTATTCCTTGATCGACTCCTCGCCGTCCAGGTAGGAGAAGGTGATTGACAGGACACGGAAGGTGTCCTCGATCATCTCCTGCTCCGGCCGGCTCAGCTCCGACAAGGGTTCGTCGCCGCTCTCGAGATCCACGCCGGCGAGCTTGCGGTCGAGCAATTCGAAAAATGGATCGAGGCTCTCCTCGTGCTCCGCCAGCTTGAACTGCGACCAGCCGAGCTTGTACAGCGACTGCTCGTAGTAGCGCGATCCGTCGCCGCCGGCGACCACGGCACCGTAGGCGTCCTTTGCGCCTGCGTAATCGTTGCGCAGGAACAGCATCTCGCCACGACGGAACTGGACCTCGTCGATGATCGGCGCATCGGGATAGCGGCGTACGAGTTCGTTCAGCGTGTCGAGCGCTTCGTCCCCGCGGCCACCGGTTTCGTAGGCCCGCGAAAGCTGGTACATGACCGCATCGTTGCGCTCGTAGTCCGGATATGCGGTCAGAAGTTCCTCGAACAGGGCCACCGCGTTGTCGTAGCTGGACCCCGACAGCGCCTCGGCGTTCGCGGCGAGCTGTTCGGACTCCGTCGCCTCGAGTTCGAGGTCACCGAGCCGGCGCAATGCTTCGGCCCGGAGTTCCGGGTCCTTGATAACGAGTTCCAGGAACTCGCGGTAGTTGTGCCGGGCCAGGTCCGCGGAATTGACGATCACTTCGCCGGAGCGGAGCGGCACGTGCCGGCGTTCGAGGCTCTTCAGCGTTTCGGATTCCGTCGGTTCGCGCGCGCCGGCCGGCACGCCGGCGCCGAGCAGCGCGGCACCCGCGAATATGGCGATGACTGCCCGCGGCGTCATTCACTCTCCTCGGCGCCGGCCGTGGCCATGTCGTAGATCGTCGCCAGCGCGAATCGCGCCTGGATGGCATAAGTGTCGAGGCGTTCTTTCTGGGCCTGCAGTTCGCCGACGGCGATGGTCCGCAGGTACTCGCGCTGGGCGACCAGGTCGTCCTCCAGCCGCATCTTGAGCGCCTCGATCCGCGGTGCCAGCGCCTCGACACGCTCGTTGAAGTCGGCGAATTCGATCGGCTGGAGACGCATGGACTCGTCGATCTGACGGCGCGCGCGCTGGGCATCCACCAGCGCCTCGCCGGTTTGACTCAGGTCGCTGCGCGTCCGCCAAAGGCGTTCCCGGAAGTGCCTCTCCATGTCCCATTGCAGGACGCCTTTCATCAGGGCGATCTTGTCCCGGACCTCCTGAGCTTCCGGCAGGTTCGCAGCCAGGGCAGGCGTCGCTTCGAGACCGGTGATTTCGGCCCACATTGCGAATTCCTCGGGGGTGGCCAGCGCGAGCCAGTCATGGCTGGCTTCAATGTCGTTGAGCATCGAGTCGTATTCGAGCTTGCGATCGACCATGCTGTCCAGGTCCGCACGGGCCAGAGCATCCTCCGCGCGCGGCAGCCGGTCGTCGTACGCCTGCTTTCGAGTTTCCAGCATGCCTTCGAAGACGTCAACGCGTTGTTGCCAGCTGTCCATGTTCCGGTGCATGTAGGTCAGGTCGCGATAGTTCTTGAGTCCTTCCTGGAAACGGTGCGTTGAGAGCAGGTGGTAAAGATAACGGGCCTCCGGCGCCGTGGGCAGCTCTTCCAGCCGCCAGTACCAGCCGGAACTGTCCAGCGTTTCATCGTCGATGAAAGACAGGAAGAACGACCCGTTCTCGAGGCTCTCGATCGTTCGGTCGATGCGGCCGCTCTCCTCGTGATAAGCCTCGATCGCATTCAGGTAGTGATCCGCGGCCTGGCTCGATGCCTCGAGCTTGGCCAGTGCGTAAGGTATTGCGAGCATGGATTCCTGAACGGCCGAATCCAGCAGGTTCCGGCTGCGGAGTTCCATCCAGGGCACCAGCGCGCGCTGGAAGTTCTCGTTCTCGGCGTCGGCCCAGCCGAAGCCCAGGAGGGCCTTGTTCGAGTACGGCCCTTCCAGCCGGACGCGCTCCAGCGCGAGCTTGGCGGCGGCGGGCTCTTCGTTCTGCAGCCGCGCGTAACCGAGCGCCAGGTTCGCCTTGTCGCGCAACGCGGTCATCTCGTCGGTCGGCGGATTCATGTTGCCCAGTTCGTCGAGGATGCGTTCCGCCTCCTCGACGCGGCCGCCGCGCAGGAGCGCAACGCCGAGATTGAAACGAGCGTAGCGCGCCCACTCCGTGTCGTCGGGCCAGTTCCCGAGCAGGCGGATCGCGGCGTCGTAGTCACCTGCATCGATCAGGTTCTGGGCCCGCAGCATCGTCGATTCGCGCTGCATGTTCTCGGGCAGTGTCCCCTGGATCCGCTCGAGTGCGGCCTGCGATTCGTCGATGTAGCCGCGCTGCTTCCAGATCTTCGCCAGGAAAAACCAGGTCCGATCCCGGAGGGCGGGGTCCGTATCGTCAGCCAGCAGGCGCTCGAATATCTTGGCGGCTTCGAGGTGATGACCGTAAGAAAGGTACAGGCCGCCGAGCAGCAGTTCCGCTTCCCGTGCCTGACTGCCGAGAAGTCCCTGCGACTGCGCAGCGAGCAGTCTCACGATTGCCGGAAAATAGTCTTCCTGGTAAAAATAGAACAACGCCTCGCCGTACAAGGGGTCCTCGACGATGAGAGGCTCCGGGTCTTTCGCTGCGACAACGGCCGCGCCGGGCAGCGTCAGCGCGAATGTCGCGCCGAGCGCGGCGGCAATGGCACGTTGCACTCTCAAGGACTACTCCCACTCCCTGATTTCGAACTCCGGCTGTTGTTTACTGACCCGGTCCGTGATCTCGAGTTCGAGGTACTTGGCGCCGATGCCCTTGTCCACGTTCATGGTCGCGCCACGGCGGTAGTCGCGCTGGTTCGGCCCCTGCCCCGTGAACACGGCAACGACCTCGTGCGTACCGGTCTTCAGGTTGGCCATGTGGACGCGATGCACGCCGCCACGCGCCAGCGCATCGGCTTCGCGCTGGGTATACAGATAGTGCGCGACTTCCTTGCCGTCGATGGTCAGCGACACGGTATCGATCTTGAAATACTCGCCGACGTCCAGCGACACGAAGAACGCCACCTGCGAATTGGCCGGGAACAGCAGTTCTTCCTCCAGCAGAAAGAGGTCGCGATTGAGATCCAGGACTTCCTTTTTCAGGGACTGAATATCCTCGTCGAGTGCGCGGAACTCCTCGCGGCTGGCGGTCTCGGCTGCGGCGGCCCGTTCGATGTCGGACGCAACGTCGCCGGCCGGCTCGTCCTGTCCGACGGCGGACGATCCTGCAACGGCCAGGCACAGCGCCGGCAGCCAGCGAAACAACGGCACTCTCGCAACACTCACGCGCTCACTCCTTCGTACGGGCCGCGCGATACCCGCCCTTCGGGCTCGGCGCGGGTCGGTCTTGTTATTCGCGCAACAGGCTTCGCACCTGGTCGAGATACATGTTCTCGTACCCGGGTTTGTAGCCCTGGTGCACGTAGCGCACCTGGCCGGCGCGGTCTACGATGACCGTCACCGGCATGGCGCCGACATCGTACATCTTGCTCACTTCCTTGCGTTCGTCGAACAGGACCGGGAAGGTCACTCCCAACTCCCTGATCATGGTCATCGCGCGATTCGAATCGTCGTCGATGTTCACACCGAGCAAATTGAACCCGACGCGCTGGTAGCGCGTGTAAAGTTCGTCGAGGAGCGGCATCTCCTGCCGGCAAGGACCGCACCAGGTTGCCCAGAAATTGATCATCACGACGTCGCCGCGATATTCCGACAAGCGCAGGTTCTCTCCCGTCGAACTCTTCAATGCAAAGTCCGGCGCCGTTTGCCCGGTCAGGGCGGACGCCGCGAGGCCGGTCGCCGCAAATGCGGACAGAGCCAGCCCCAGAACGAGCTTCCTCATGTTCATCGATGCCATTCCCTTGTGATGTGAGCCTGATTCCATTCAGTCGCGCGCACACAGAAACGCCAGCGCCCGCGCGGCGCCGGCAAACAAATGGTGACAGCGGGGGCTCATCGGGGCCGTGATTATCGTCACACAAAGCCTTAAATCGCCTGCATAAATTGGCACTCGTTACATTGCGGTCGATGCATCCTCACGACCGTTCGCCGCCGCCTGCCAACGGCCGGCGTCCGCAGATATTACGTTAAGTTGGCTCCGATTCCATGGTCGCGCCGGGTTGCCGCCCGCCGGGCCGGGCGCAGTTCGTCGAGCTCGGCGATTCGCTGGCATGCGCACCAATCATATGCGTACCAGTATGAAATTGAAGTGAAAAAGGGTCGCTATTCGGCGACATCGGCGGGCGTCGCGGGCGTTGGCGGTTCCAGGCCGTCCGAATAATAGATCCGTCCCTGGTTGTCGATGACGATGCTTTCGTAATCGGGGAGGCTTGCAATGAGCTTCAGCCCCAGGTCGACGCCCATGACGAACACTGACGTCGACAGCGCGTCAGTCATCACGGCATCCGGGCCGATCACCGTGGCGCTGTGCACGTCGCGGGCCGGCGTTCCGGTGGAAGGTGTGATGATGTGGTGGTAGCGGACGCCATCTTCGTCGAAATAACGCTCGTAGTCCCCGGAGGTCGACACGGCCTCGTCCGCAAGCGGCACCGACATGGCGACCTTCCCGTCTTCGCGCGGGTCCCGGATGCCGATCATGAACGGCCGGCCGCGCCGGTCGCCCAGCATCCGCGAGTCGCCACCCGCAGTGACGATCGCATTCGTCACACCGGCGTGACGCAGGACGTTGATGCCGCGCTCCACGACGTAGCCCTTGGCGATGCCGCCCAGGTTGATGCGCACGCCCGGTTTCAGGTAGCGGACGCTTTGTGCCGTGTCGTCGAGCTGGACCAGCCGGTAGTCGATCAACGTTTTCTCGCGTTCGGTCGTTTCGGCATCGGGCCGCTTGTGGGCGCGAAAATCGTAGTGCTGGCCGACGCTATCGAAGGTAATGTCGAAGGCGCCGCGCGTGAGGACCGATACATCCTGCGCCCGCCGGATGAGGCCGAACAGTTCGTTGCCGGCGTACACGGGCCGCGCCGCGGCGTCCCGGTTGATCTCGGAAATCCGGCTCGACCCCTTGAAGGTGCTCATGAGCTCGTCGATGCGTGCTGACTCGTCGAAGACTGCGTCGATAAGTACCTCGGCACGCCCGGCATCCTCGTGCCAAAGGTGCACGCTCACTTCGGTACCCATCATGGTCCGGGTGTCGCCGAACCACTCCGCCGCCGCCGACTCTGCAAGCAGTGCGAGCGCCACCATGAGCGGTAGTGAAATCGCGAGCCGGGCGCTATGCTTGCTGTTCACTCTCTGCGACAAGGAGCGGGGCATTGATTTCATTCCTGGTTTTTCTCGCAATCGTCGCCCTGATTGTGTTCTGGGCGATTGGAATGTACAACCGGCTGGTCAACGAACGGAATCGTGTCCGCAACGCATTTGCGCAAATCGACGTGCAGCTCACGCGCCGCCACGACCTCATTCCGAACCTGGTCGAAGCCGTCAAGGGCTACATGAAACATGAGCGGGAGACTCTGGACGCCGTAATTTCGGCGCGCAATGCGGCGGTCCGTGACCTGGATACGGCGAAAGCCGATCCGGCGAACGCGAACGCGATCCGGCAACTCGGTGAATCCGAAGGCGCTTTGGGTGCCGCGCTGGGCAGGCTGTTTGCGCTTGCGGAGGCCTATCCGGACCTGAAAGCCAACCAGAACATGCTGCAATTCCAGGAAGAGCTCGCGAGCACGGAGAACAAGGTCGCGTTTGCCCGCCAGGCATTCAACGACGCAGTCATGGGCTACAACAACTCGGTGGAGAACTTCCCGAACAACATCGTTGCCGGCATGTTCAGGTTCGAGAAATCCGAGTTTCTGGAGATCGAGTCCGAGGACATGCGTGCCGTGCCGGATGTCGCGTTCACCTGAGCGGCGGGCGGAGGCCGTCGCCGGCACGGCGGGGCCCGGCGCGTGAACTTCTTCGACGCGCAGGATCGTGCACGACGGGCCACGAAGTGGCTGGTCCTGGGTTACCTGTTGGCCACCGCATTGATCGTGCTCGGCGTGACGCTGGTGATGGGCCTTGCGCTCGGCCTGTTCCAGGTACAGGCCGCGGACTCTGCGGACCTGTTGCTGCAGCACGGGTCGCTGCTGGCGGCGACCGCCATCGGCACGACGCTGTTCATCGTCGGCGCAAGCCTGTTCAGGACCGCCTCGCTCGCGGCCGGCGGAAGCAAGGTCGCAGCCGCCGCCGGCGGAACGCCGGTACCGGCCGAGGTCGCGGATCCCATACGGCAGCGGCTGCGCAACGTGGTCGAGGAGATTGCGATCGCCTCCGGCGTCCCGGTACCGGCGATCTATGTGCTCGAGGCCGAGAGCGGTATTAACGCGTTCGCGGCCGGATTCACGCCCGGCGACGCCGCCATCGCAGTCACACGGGGCACGCTCGACCTGCTCGACCGGGACGAACTTCAGGGTGTGATTGCACACGAATTCAGCCATATCCTGAATGGCGACATGCGGCTCAACATCCGCCTGATGGGCGTCCTGTTCGGGATCATGGTGCTGGGCCTGGTCGGCCGCATGATCATGCGCGGCGGCTACCATGCGAGCATCGTATCGAGCCGCCGCGATCAAAACGTGCCGGTCGTGCTGATCATCGGCATCGGGCTCGCAGTCCTCGGCGCGATCGGCGTGTTCTTCGGGCGCATCATCAAGGCCTCGGTATCCCGGCAGCGCGAGTACCTTGCGGACGCCTCAGCCGTGCAGTTCACGCGACAGACGCGCGGCATTGCGGGCGCGCTGAAGAAGATCGGCGGCTATGCCGAGCATTCCTACCTCAGGGCGACCGACCCGGAGGAAATCAGTCACATGCTGTTCGGCGTGGGCTCCCGACTGTCGGGCTGGTTCGCAACGCATCCGCCGCTCGCCGAACGCATCCGTGCGCTGGAGCCCGGATTCGACCCGGCCGACTACCCTCGAACCGACCTTCGGCAACGGGCCGTGCCCGGCCCCGAAGCGCCGCAGGGAGCGTCCGGGGACACAATCGCTGCATTCGATGGCGGGGCGACGTCGCCCGCGGCGATCGTGGCCAGCGTGGGTAATCCGGAGAGCCGGCACTTCAGCTACGCCGAGATGTTGCGGCGGTCGATACCGGCACCGCTGTATGCGGCCGCGCATTCGCCGGATCCTGCCTACCTGCTCGCCATCGCCCTGGTCGTCGATCCGCGCGACACGGATCTGCGCCGGCGTCAGCTCGCGCTGCTCGACGAGCGCATCGGCGCGGTCCGGTGCCGGTCGGTAGCCTCGTTCGTCGACGCGCTCGAGGCGGCCGGACCGCGCTTTCGCCTGCCCCTCCAGGAGATCGGCTTCCCGGCACTGCGACATCGACCGCGACGGGAACTCGAGTTCCTGCTGGACCTGGCTCGGCGACTGATCGAGATCGACGATCGCGTCGACCTGTACGAATACTGTTTCTACCGCATTCTCAGCTGCAATCTCGATCAGGCCACGGATCCCGATCGCAAGCCGCGGCGCCGGGTTGCGGAATCGGCATTGCGGCAGGCGCAGCTGAACCTGCTCGGGCTGCTTGCGGATCACGGGCATGCCGACAGCGTCAGCCGCGACGCAGCATTCGCCGCCGGTGCGGAGGCGCTCGGCGCGTGGGCCGGCGGCCATGCGATCACGCCCAGGCGCGATGCGACAGTGACGATCCTCGACCAGAGTCTCGACACACTGCTAGGGCTCGACAATCGCGCCCGGCGGCGACTGATCGAAGCGGTGACGGTCGTCGCGGCGTTCGATCAGCGGCTCGGCATCGTCGAAGCAGAACTCATTCGCGTCGTTTGCGCGACGCTCGATTGCCCGTTGCCGCCGATCGTCCGGGACAATGCGGAGTTTGCCCCGGCTCGCGGTGAGGACGATGGGGAATTGTCGTATCATGCCCGGACCAGCTCACCGCAAGACGGATAGACACCATGCAACTGCCGCACGCAATCCTGCTCATCGCGCTCCTGATGGTTGCAGTACCGGCTCCCGCCGCGACACGCGAGGAGGAGCGAGTCGCGGACGCGACGGATGTGCTCGACCAGTTCCTGAGAATTCCGGAACAGGCGATACCGCAGAACCTCCTGGCACGGGCATACGGCGTGGCCGTGATTCCGGACGTCGTGAAGCTGGGCTTCGGGCTCGGCGCGCGGCACGGGCGCGGCATCCTGGTCGTGCGCCAGGCTGACGGGTCCTGGAGCAATCCCGCGTTCGTCGGGCTGACGGGCGGCAGCATCGGCTGGCAGGTCGGTGCGCAGTCGACCGACATCATCCTGGTCTTCAAGACGCGCAAGGGCATCGACGGTATCGCAAACGGCAAGCTGACCCTCGGCGCGGACGCCTCGGTTGCGGCGGGACCGGTGGGCCGTCAGGCCAGTGCCGCGACCGACCTCGAGTTCGAAGCCGAGGTCGTGTCCTACTCGCGCAATCGCGGACTGTTCGCCGGCGTCGCGCTGGAAGGCTCGGGCGTGACCATGGACGACAAGGCAAACGCCGCGTTCTACGGCGATTCCAGCCTGACGCCGGACGAGGTCTTCGCGAGCTCGCAGGCCATCGCGCCGGAGATTGCAAATCGCTTCGTCCAGTTGCTGACGGCGCAGACGAGTGGATTGCCCGTGCAGCCGGGCATGCCCTCCGCGCCTGCCGGCAATGCTGCGACGAGCGACGAGCCGGCTGGCGAGGAGTCGGACGTCAAGACTTTCGGCATTCCGGACCCGGAGTCCGGGGAGAGCCCGTAAGCACGGGAAGCGGCGGACTGCTCAGGGGCTTCCGCCGCTTTCGTCCTCGGCGCGGCGGCGCATCTCCTTGCGAATCGTACCGAGATCGACCTGTTCCGCAGCTACCGCAGGTGCCTGGGACCCGGTGACCGATGCATTGTTGCCGGCGGGCGGCGGCGCTGTACCGACGTTGGCGGGTGCAGCGAGTGTCGGTGCGGGCACGACGGCGCCCGGTTCGTTGCCCAGCATCGCCTCGCCGTCGGATCCGCCGCGCGCCGGCGGCAATCCGAATTGTGCCTGGTATTCCATTTCTTCGCGCAGTTTCTCCGCTTCCGCCGCACGTCGTCGTGCCACGGCAGCGGCCTGCTGCGTACGGCGCAGCGCCTCGCGCTTGCGCTCCGACATCTCTTCCAGTTCTGCGCGCCGTGCCGACACTTCCTTCGCTTCGATCAACTTGACGGCCTCGCGCGCGTTGACGCATTCCGCTTCGTACCGGGACTCGGCACGATTTTCCGTGCAGCGCAGCAGGACGGCCTCGAGCAAGAGAGGTTTGTCCATGAACTCGGTAACGGTGCGCGGCGGCGTTTCCTTCGCGCAGGCGGCGAGCAGCACGGTGCACAACAACAGGATTGTCGGGCGGCTTTCGATCATCGATCTCGGTCTGGCGCAGGTCACTTACGCAAAAATCCCGGGTCGGGCGGCAAAACATAATCTGCCTGCGCACCGATACTACACACCGTAACGCCGACAAAACCGTCGCGAGTTCGCATTTTGACGCCGCGTGTCCGGCCGCTGTCGGGATTCCGTGACGAGGTCGACAGTCCGGGATCCGGAGGCCGGGCTACCGGTGCTATAGTGGCGCGAACGGGCCGCCAGGGACGCGACTCTTGTCACAATCCAGCCAGTTTCGCCTGCTCGGCGAGCAGCGCTTTGCGCCCTTCTTCGCGACCCAGTTTCTCGGCGCACTGAACGACAACGTATTTCGCAGCGGGTTCCTGATCCTCGCCACCTTTCAGGGCGTCGTCGTGTTCGGCATGGAGAGGAGCATGCTCACGAACCTCGCCGGCGGCCTGTTCATACTGCCGTTCGTGCTCCTGTCGGCGACATCGGGCCAGATCGCGGACAAGTATGAGAAATCGATGCTGATGCGGCACATCAAGCTGCTCGAGGTCGTGCTGATGTGCATTGCCGCAGCCGGATTCGCGACCGGCAGCTACGGCCTGCTCCTGTTCGTGCTGTTCCTCATGGGCTGTCAGTCGACATTGTTCGGGCCGGTGAAGTACGCCTACCTGCCGCAGCAGCTCGAGGAGCACGAACTGATCGGCGGCAATGCGCTGGTCGAATCGGGTACCTTCATCGCAATCATCGTCGGGCTCGTGATCGGCGGACTCGCCACCGGTGCGGCGTCGTCCAGCCCGATGGTCATCGGCGCATGCCTGGTGAGCATCGCACTTCTCGGTTACCTCGCCAGCCGCGGTGTCCCGACGACACGCCCCGCCGATCCGGAACTCAGGATTTCCGCGAACGCCTGGCGGGAAACCTGGCGAATCCTCGGTTACGCACGCCGCGAAAAGAGCGTGTTCTTGTCGATCCTCGGCATCTCCTGGTTCTGGGCGTTCGGTTACGCGATGACACTGCAATTGCCGGAATACACCAGTGAAGTTCTGCAAGGCGACCGATTCGTGGCGACCATGCTGCCCGTGTGTTTCGCAATCGGCATCGGCATCGGCGCCCTGTTGTGCGAACGTCTGTCCGGCCATCGCGTCGAACTCGGGCTGGTCCCGCTCGGCTCCATCGGCCTGACCGTGTTCGCCGCCGACCTGTATTTCGTGCGGCCGTCCGTCGAGCCCGGCGCCAGCTACGGCATTGCGGAGTTCCTCATGCGGCCGGGCAGCCTGCGCACGCTTTTCGATCTCACGATGCTCGGCGTCTTTGGCGGCCTGTACAGCGTGCCCCTGTACGCACTCGTGCAGCAACGCGCGCAGCCGAGCCAGCTTTCGCGGATCATCGCAGCGAACAACATCATCAATGCGCTGTTCATGGTCGCGGCGGCGCTATTCGCGATTGCGGTGCTCGGCGCCGGCTTTTCGATACCGCAGCTGTTCCTTTGCCTGGCCGCTCTGAACGCCGCGGCCGCAATCTACATCTATACCTTGCTGCCGGAATTCCTGATGCGCTTCCTTGCCTGGCTGCTCATCTCGATCGTCTATCGGATTCGCCCGACGGGCACGGAGCACGTACCCAACACCGGCCCGGCGGTGATCGTCTGCAATCACGTCAGCTACATGGATCCGGTCATACTCGCCGGATCGATTCGCCGGCCGTTGCGCTTCGTCATGTACTACCGGATCTTCGAGATACCGGTGCTCCGCTTCCTGTTTCGCCATGCGAAGGCCATACCCATTGCGTCGGCACGCGAAGACGAACGCATGATGAACGAGGCGTTCGATCAGGTGGACGCGGAACTTGCCGCAGGCAACCTGGTGTGCATCTTTCCGGAAGGCAGACTGACCCCGGACGGCGACGTACAGCGTTTCCGCCCCGGAATCGAAAAGATCATCGCGCGCCGAGCGGTGCCTGTCGTGCCGGTCGCGCTCTGCCGCCTATGGGGCAGCTGGTTCAGCCGCCGCGACGCCGGCGGCACGCGAGTGCTGTCCGGCAGGCTGCTCGCGCGCGTACCGGTGCACTTCGGCCGGGCCGTTCCGCCGTCGGATGTCAGCGCGGAGAACCTGGAACTCCTGGTCCGCACGCTGCGGGGTGACGCGCGCTAGGGAGACACTGCGAGTGACTCGCGCTGATCCGTTCCTGCCGCCGCATCGGCTGTCCGTGCCAGTCGCTCCTGCCAGAACGCCGCAAGTTCGTCCTTGCTGCCGATCAGGCCGGGCCCGCCCGCCGACGCAAAGGCGAAGTGCACCAGTTGCGCTGCACCGTCCCGGGCGACCGGCAGGTAGAATTCGTCCGCATCGGGGTTCGCCGACGCATCACCGAACACAATGCGCGCGCCGTTGAGCGTCTTCGGGATCAGCAGCGCATCGAGCCACTTGAGGCCGTTGTCGGATGCGCTCGCGCGATGGACCCAGCGGGCCGTACGGAACAGAACGCGCCCGCCATTCGGACTGAACACGAGGTCCTCGACGGCGGACGGCAGGGTAATCGCCAGCGGTCCGGGCTCGCTGCGCCCGAGGTCGAACAGGCGACATTCATTGGTCGCGTCGACACTCACGAGGTACCGGCCGCGCTCGGACGCGGCGAGCCGGCGAATGGCGGCGCCCGCCTGCCACACCGCTTGTCGGTTCCAGTGCCCCTGCGGGTCCGGCGACACGGCGCTCAACAGGCCGCTCTCCGCACCGACATAGAGCGTGTCTTCATCGGCGAAAGCAAGGCTGGCATGCGGGCCTGCCAAATCGAGGTCGGCCAGCGTCTCGCCGTCCGCGGCAGCCATGACGAGCAGGCGGTTGCCGGCGAGCAGAGCGAGCCGGGCGCCGTCGGGCGAGAACTCGACGGCGTCGACCGGGTTGCCGGCGAAACTCGCGATGTAGCGCCTCGGTGAGCCGTCGCGCGTATTCCAGACCCGCACCGTGTTGTCACCGCCCACGCTGGCCAGCACGTCGCCGTTCGCCGCGACCGCAAACGTACGTACCGCCCGGCTGTGGCCGACGAAGGCAACGTCGTCGCTGTCTTCGAGCGCGGCGCGGGCGTCATCGGTCAGCCCTGCGAAATGCACGTGCCCTGATCGGTCGGCGATGGCCAGTGCCGTCGCCCGCGGCAGTACCGCGACCACGGCATCTCCGGCGGGCGACCACGCCCCTTCGCCGGTCACCGGCACCGTGGGATCGGGGATTTGCCAGATACGCATTCCGCCGCGCTGGCCACTGGTCACGAGGCCGGTTTCGTCCTGGCCGAACATGAGCACGGATGCGTGGTCCGGCAGTATCTCCACTTGGCTCAGTCCGACCGTGGGACCCAGCAGCCGGCCGGTCTCGAGCTCGAAGACCTGGAAGCCTCCGCCGGGCCGGCCGGCGGCCATGCGCGCGCCGGACGAAGAGAAAGCGAGTTGCCAGTGCCCGCTGCCGTACTGCTCGAGGAGTGGCTCTGGCTCGGGTTCGAGGCGCCAGGCGGCGAGTCCCGCGGCCCCGAACTCGACACCCAGGACGTTGCCCCCGGCGTTGAGCTGCAACGCCGTCGGTTGGAGCGGCAGATCGAGTTGCAGCAGCAATCGACCGCGCTGGAAGTCCCAGATGCGCACGGCGCGATCGAAATCCGCCACCGCGATACGCCTGCCGTCCGCGTTCATGGCGACGAGACCGACCGGGCCGGCAACGGTCAGGCTCGTTGTCCGCTTCGTACTCGACGTCTCCCAGAGTTCGAAAGTCGTTTCCGCGTCGCCGCGACGTTCGACGAACAGGTGCTTTCCGCTCGCCGTCAGCTGCGCTTCGCCGGCTCCCGGGCCGGTCGCGATCGTGCCACGGCGGCGCCCCGTCGAAGTGTCCCAGAGATTGACGCTCTCCAGCGTGGCGGTGACCAGCAGGTTGGCCCCGCTGCCGACGCCGATGAACGTTTCGTTCGCGCCGACAGCCAGCGACGCGAACGGCTTCGCGACGACCAGATCCCACATGCGCGCACTGTCGCTGTCGGCTGCCCGCGCGACGGCGTAGCGGCCGTCCGGGCTCAACAGGTAAACCCCCGTGTCGCGCTCTACGGGGTCCGGAATTGCCATGCCGCGCTCGAAGTTTTCCACATGCTCCTGCGCGTTGAGTGTCAGCGTCCACCGTGCCAGCTGGCCGGCGATGCCGGTCGCCTCGTCTCTCAGGCCCAGGCTCCAGGTCCCGGCCAGGGATTCGCCGAGTAGCGGCGCGAGTTGCCCGGGCGACACCTCGAGATCATCCGTTTCCGATGCCCGCTCGCCTTCCAGTTCGATTTCCGCCGCGCGGCCGGTAGGCGCAATCAATCGCACGCGCAGATCCTGCAAGCGCGGATGACTGATGTTGAGTGTCAGCCCGATTCGCTCGGCGTCGCCCTGCCGGTCGACGATCACGCGCCGCAGGAGTGGCGTCACTTCCGGCGCCGTGATGGCCCACTGCTCGCGCGGCAACATCGCGTCCCGGTCCACGGACCACTGGGTCACCTGCGCGCCGGCGAATGCGCTCAGGACGCCGCTCGCCGGCTCATAGGCGAAGGCGCCGTAGTCCCCGGCCGGCACGGTGCCGCGCAGCAGCGGATAGTCGTCGCCCACCAGGATCGCCGCGCGCCGACGCCGTTCGGGTGAGGGCATGACCAGTGCCTCGATCGACGCCAGCAATGCTTCGTCGCGCCGTTCGCCCGCCAACGCTACCAGCGCACGCCGATCCCAGAATGCCGCGGTCAGTTCCTGCGGCAAGGTTCCGGCGTCCGGCAACGCGCTGGCCATGC
This sequence comes from uncultured Pseudomonadota bacterium, assembly GCA_963775455.1. Taxonomy (GTDB): domain Bacteria; phylum Pseudomonadota; class Gammaproteobacteria; order Steroidobacterales; family Woeseiaceae; genus UBA1847. The sequence goes on from CAVZIU010000003.1 coordinate 185,798, forward strand.
CGGCGATCGCCGACATTACGCCGTTGCTTTCCGCGCGCGCTGCAGCGTCCTCGAGGTACACGCCGTACATCCTGTCTGCGGCACCGGCGTGACCTGGAAATACGCGCAGGCCACGCCAGGCTGCTTCGGCATCCGAAAGCGTCGCGCCCGGCGTCAACAGGACGCGCGCATAGGGTTGCGGCAACCATTGTGAATACCAGAGCGGGAGCAAGAGCACTGCCAGGAGCGCCGTCGCCACCAGCAGCGGAACGCGCCAGCGGATGCGGATATTGTCATTCGCCCAGCGCGCCGTGAACACGGTTTCATAGGCTCGGTTGCGTACCTTAAGGTCGCCGGCCTCGTCGACCTCCAGCAGGCCCGTAGCCAGCAGACTTCGGTGCAGCGGCGAGCCCAGGTCCGCCGCTACCGTAATGCCCTTGCGGATCCGGCCGTACAGGTTGAGCAGCCCGTCCTGCTGCTTGCCGCCGGTCAATACGCGTCGGCTCAGGTGGCTCATGTGGGGTTCGTTGTTGAGCGCGGACCTGCCCGCCAGTTGTTGCCGGGCAATGTGATCGACCTGCGCCGGAACATCGCCGGGGACGATATCCCGAGCCATTGCCTTCGCCAGCTTCTGGCTCAGGTAGGGCTGGCCGCGAGTCCAGAAGTAAACCCGGTCGAGCGCTTCTTTGGCTGCGCGAGGATCGAGCGGTAATTCAGGCCCGAAGCGATCGAGATCACCGCGACTGAAGTCGTCGAGCACGATCGCTTGCGTGACGGTGAAAGGCGATGCGTCGGGCTCGTTGACCAGCACATGCGGATCGCATTCCCCGAGCAGGATGAAAGTGAGTCGCATGAACTCGGGATCCGTCGCACGGGCATTGTGCGCGGACCGAATGCTGGCGAGCAGTTGATCCGCGAATTGAAGGCTTTCCACACATTGCATTTCGTCGATAAACACGACGATCGGCTGCACGATATTCTGCAACAGGATCTCGGAATAGAACTCAAACAAGCGCTGTCGGTTGCCGAGCATCGCTTTTTCCTGCCACCACGACTGCAACTCGAAACGGATGCGCAGCTGTCGCAGCAGCCGATAGGCGACGTTGTAATACCAGCGACCGGCGTCCACGGAAGTTTCGCGCGTGCCGATCTGATTCAGATCGAGGATCGCGACACGGATAGCCTGCGCCTCGAGCCGAGCCGCTGTCGCCGAGATCAGGCTGCTCTTGCCGCTGCGATGCGGAGCAATGATGTGCGCATGCCGCCGGGCCAAGGCGGCCTCGTACAGGAGATCGTCCGCCCGCCGGTATATGTAACTCGCGCGCACGCCGTTGATCGGCGAACCGACGCTGAAGAATTCGCCGGTCGCCTCGCTGCGCGTAGCGCCGTTGCCGGTTTCCTCGGATTGTTCGGACACGCTGCCTGGGCCGCCTTCGAGCTGGGGTAAGCTAGCGCATTCTAGCGAAACCGGCAGCTCCCGTGGCTTGGCCGGAGCCCCGTCAGTAACGCTGCGATGGCCGACACCCAATTATTGAAAAAGGACCTGTTCGGCGAAGTTCGCTACCAGAACGACGCATCTGGCGGCATGATCACGCGAGATTTACGTCCGGCACCGGCCTGGGCCCGGTGGCTGGCGCGACGCCTGCTGCGCCGCGAAGCCCGGATCCTGGCGGCACTTGCCGGCATCGACGGCATTCCCGCCCTGCTGGCGGCGGACCGGGACACGCTGGCGCGCCGCTACCTGCCCGGCCGCCCGCTGTTCGAGGCAAGGCCCGTCGGCGCCGCTTTTCATCGCGACGCGCTACGCCTCCTGAGGCTCCTGCACCGGCGCAATGTCGTACACAACGATCTCGCCAAGGAACCGAACATCCTGGTGCGACCCGATGGTTCCGCGGCTTTCATCGACTTCCAGGTCGCCTGGGCGGCACGTCGGCGCGGACGCCTGTTCCGGCTGCTGGCCTACGAGGATCTCCGGCACCTGCTGAAGCACAAGCGGACCTATTGCGCGGAACGTCTGAGCGCACGGCAGCGGGCGATCCTCGCCCGGCCATCCGGGCCTTCGCGCCTCTACCGCCGCACGCTGAAACCCGCCTACCTGTTCGTCACCCGCCGCCTGCTCGGCTGGGCCGACCGGGAAGGCGCGGCGGATCGCGGCCGACACGTTTGAGTCCAGGCCGTCCGCTATAATCGCGGCCGTCGCCAGGAGGGCCCGCCGCATGGACTACCACCACACGCATAATCTCGTCGAGCCCGAACGCGCCTGCGCAGAGCGCCGCTGGGGAATTCGCGTGAGCCTGCCGGCCGGGGACACGTTGCGCAACGTGCTCGGCGACGACTGGGCGCGTCTGCACTGGTTCCCGTCCGAAGCCCTGCGTGACGCCGCCTTCGAACGCATGACGGAACGCCACGGCTACTACCGCAAGACCGACAGCCCTACCCAGGTACTGGAAAAACTGGTTCGCTAGACGGGTTCGTTAGCGCGGCGCCGCGCCGACGAACAGGTACACGTTCGTCGACCCGCCCTCGGCGAAGCCCGCGGCCAGGTAGACCGGCCCGAAGTAGGTATCCAGGCCGAGGAACAGGCTGCCGCCTGCGAGCAGGGACTCCACATCGATCGCGTCGCTGTCCTGCCAGGCATTACCCGCCTCGAGCGATGCGCCGAGGTAGATCGGCAGGTCGAACAGGCGCCCGGCACTGTCACCGATGCGGCGGTAGTAGACCAGCCGGGCCAGCCCCGCGTACGGGCCCGTGAGCTGGCCGCGCTCCAGGCCCGACAGTCGCAGGAACCCGCCGAGCAGGTAGTGGTCCTGCAAGGTGCTCCGCGAATCGAGCGAAGTCCCGAACTGCAGTCCCGCGACGAAAGTGCTCTTGCCGCGACTCCACGCCCTGTCGACGTCGAAGGCGGCCGTATCGTAGTGCCGTTCGCCGCCGAGGTTCGGCCGCGAGAGCTCGACGGAGAACGCGGCCTGGGTGCCGGTACGCGGGAATTGCGCATCGTCCAACGTGTCGATGAGCAGCGTCGAGCGCAGGCCGCCGGTGTCGATGTCGAGGTCCGGAATCGCAGGGTCGCCGACTTTCACCCGGGCATCGCTGCTGCCCCGGAAGAGTCCGATGCGCAACTCGCCCCAGGTTCCGAATTCGGCGCCCACGTCAACGTCGAACTCGTATTCCGTCAGCCTGAGTTCTGCCACCCGCTCGTCGGCATCGAAGACGTTGAAGTTGCGCTGCCCGACTTCGATACGCGGCGCAACGAACAGGCGCGAATCACCTCGGAGCGGCTGGTAGAGCTCGGTGGCGAAGCCCGGATCCGTTCCGACCTGCACGTCGGTGCGCCATTCGGCGCCCAGCGCGTTCAAGCCCGGTCGCCAGTAGCGTGCCGCGAGATTGAACGCCGTGCCTCCCTCGAAATCGTCTTCGACTGCAAGCCCGAATCGTAGGTAGCCGGGACCCCAGCGTTTCGACGCCGCCGAAAATTCGATCCCGAGGCGATCGCCCTCCTCGACGAGCTGATAGCCGACCTTCTCGAAGACTCGCAGTCCGTACAGCCGGTTCGCCTCCGTCGAGAAGCTGTCCGTGTCGATCGGATCGCCCGGTTCGAGTCGCATCCGCCGCTCGACGAGCCCCGGCGCCACCTGCCCGTCGTGGCGTACGCGCACGAAATCGATGCGGTCCTTGCGCGGCGGTGCTCGCATGCGCCGTTCCTGGTACGACTCCCAGGCACCCGCATCCATCGTATGGAACTCGAGTTCCGCGGTGTGGGCGCGGGCCGCGCTCGCGCCGGACTCGATCAACGCGGGACTGTCGGCGAAATTCGTCGAGGCGAAGACGCCGAGGTCCGGCCGGATCAGGATGTCGTCGTCATCCAGCTTCTCGACCTGGCGCAGGGTTTCCTTCCGGATCAGGATCGTCAGGACCTGTTCGGAGACGCCGAGCGCTGAAACGAGTTCGTCCTCGGAGTACAGCGGAAACTCGACGTTGACGGCGATGATGATGTCGACTCCCATCTGTTGCATTACCTCGATGCCGAGATTGCCCACGAGGCCGCCGTCGACCAGCAAGCGTTCGTCGACCTGCACCGGCGCGAACGCTCCGGGCACGGACATGCTCGCCCGGATGGCCAGCGCCAGATCGCCCTCGCCCATCACATGGGCTTCGCCGGTAACGAGGTCCGTCGCGATCGCGCGGAACGGAATTGGAAACTCGTCGAAGTCGCGAATCTGCGAGCTGTCGATAGTCAGCTTCCGCAGCACGAGATCGAGCCGCTGGCCCTGGATCACGCCTTGCGGCAGGAGCAGCTGCCCATCGCGCACGCCGAGTTCGAATCGTATCGGGAAGTCCTCGTCGTCCTGTTTGCCCCGGAAACTCAGGTCTTCGCGCGCGCCGCTATCGGACAACGTACTGTTCCAGTCCAGTGTGCGGACGAGCTCGGTGAGCTCCGCGGTCGTGGTCCCGGAGGCATACAATCCGCCGACGATTGCACCCATGCTCGTGCCCACGATCGCATCGACGGGTACGCGCAGCCGTTCGAGTTCCTCGAGCACGCCGATGTGCGCGGCGCCGCGTGCTCCGCCGCCGCCGAGCACCAGCCCGATGCGCGGACGTGCGGGCTCCTCCGCCGCGGCGCAGGGACTCATGCCGGATAGCAATGGCATCAGGCAGGCGAAAAGAATCGCGCGCCCCGGGGCGCGACAGGGAAACGGCAAGGCAGCACTCGCTGAATTTCTCTCGGTGGCTCATTATAATGTCGCGACCTGTGCAGAGTCTCACCTCCCGATGATCCCCGTGCGCGTGCTGTTCGCCGCAATGGCGTGTGCCGGCTGCTTGCGTGCTGAGGCACAAGCAAGCGAGCAGCAGCCGCTCGAGGAGATCGTCGTTACGAGCGAGCGTCGTGCATTCCAGTCTCGCGCCGTGCCGGCGAGCCTCGGTGCGATACCGGCGGACCGCATCGCTGCGATCGGCGCGCAGCATCCCTTCGAACTCTTCACTCGCGTCCCAGGCGTGTGGCTCAGCCGCGGCATCGAACAGGAATCGCTGCCGGCCATCCGCTCCCCCGTGCTCGTCGGTGCCGGCGCCTGCCTGCTCACGCCGGAACTTACGCTGGCTGTCGCCGCGAGCTACGCGAAGCACGTATACGATTTCGATCGGGTCGCCGCGCAGGGCGAGACTTTCGTCGCCGGCCGCGACGTCGACACCGCGCCGCGTTGGCTCGCGTCGGCCGAACTCGATTACGCTGCCCTGCCGTGGCTGCGCCTGTCCCTGCAATGGAACCTCATCGGCGAGTACTGGGTCGACGCGGAAAACGCCCACGACTATCCCGGCCATGCCGTGTGGAATGCGCGCGTGAGCGTCCTGCCGTCCGCCGCCTGGGCGATCAACCTGCGACTCAACAACGTCTCGGACGTGCGCTGTGCGGACCGTGCCGACTACGCCTTCGGCGACTACCGCTACTTCCCCGGCCACGGCCGCGAACTGTTCGTGGAACTGCGCTATCTGGGCGGCGCGGGCTGATCATCCGCCTCGGCGAGCCGCCTGAGCGAATCGGCCCAAGCGACGAGCGCCACGAGCTCGCGCTCACGACGCGCGTCGTCCCACGCGCATTCACGAGCGGCAAACGTCGCGGCGGCCTCGTAAATCGGCCGTCCCTGGTCCGCGTCGAGGCCGCGCATCGTGCGCCGGAAGACGACGTCGACCAGGGTTTGAGCGAATTCCTCGCGGCAGGCGAGCGCCACCTCTGCGGCGAAAAATGCGTCGCCTGTGCCTGGGGCGGCGATCCCCGGGCGCGCGGCGGCGGCCAGCCGTGGCAGGTGCCGGGCGCGCGCACCGTAGATGCCGAGCAGGCGGGCGATGGCGGTATCGTCCACGAAACCCGAGGCCGCCAGCGTCGCGCGGGCGTCGTCGAGATCCTGGCCGCCGGGTAACGGCGTGTCTGCCGTACGGCAGGGCGGCAGCCTGCGCCGAAACAATCTGCCGACGAGATCCACCGATTGCTCAGCGAGGTTCCGGTAAGTGGTCAGCTTGCCGCCGACGATCGAGACGAGATTGCCCGCGACCGCCGCGCTGCGCGTGATGATGTGGCGCCGCGTGATTGCCGATTCCGGGCCTTTGCTGCGAAAGGGCAGCGGGCGCACGCCGGCGTAGGCGTAGTGGATGTCCGCGCGCGTGAGTGCCGCCGCGGGGAAGACCCGATTCACTTCGCCGAGCAGGTAGTCCGCCTCGTGCCCGGTGGCGCGCGCCGCCGCGGGATCCCCGTCGTAGCGCAAGTCGGTGGTGCCGACGAGAAACTGGTGGTTCCAGGGAAGGATGAAGACCGGGCGTCCGTCGGCGGCCGCCTCGACGTAGAACGCTTCGTCCGGTGCGCCGGCGAAACGACCGACGACCACGTGGCTGCCTTTGGTCCCGCCGATCAGCCGCGGCGCGGCCTTTGCCGTGCGCGCAAGTACCCGATCGACCCACGGGCCCGCGGCGTTGACGACGACCCGAGCGCGACATTCGCCCGATTCGCCGCTCTGCCGGTTGCGCCACAGAAGCCGCTCGATGCGCCCGTCGCGAACCGCGAGTTCCAGGATCTCATGCCAGGTCCTGACAACCGCGCCCGCGGCTTCTGCCGCGAGCAGGTTCTCCAGGACCAGCCGTTCGACATAGGTGACCTGGGCATCGTAGTAGCGCACCCCGGCGCGCAGGCGCTCGGCACTCAATCCCGGCACGCGTGCCTCGAGGTCCGCAGGATCGAGCATCTCATGGCCGGGCAGCGACTTGCCGGCGGACAGCAAGTCGTAGGCGAGCATGCCGAGCCGCACGAGCAGCGGCCCGCGCCGGGCGCCCGCATAAACCGGAATGGTGATCGGCAGCGCCCGCACAAGGTGCGGCGCAATCGCGAGCAGCGTCCGACGTTCGCGCAGTGACTCAAAGACGAGCGGGATCTCGCCGTACTCGAGGTAACGCAGGCCGCCGTGAATCAGCCGGCTCGACCAGGCCGAAGTGGCGCCGCCGAGGTCGCCCTGGTCGAAAACGACGACCGACAGGCCGCGCAGCGCGGCATCGCGCGCGATTCCCGCACCGTTGATGCCCGCACCGATGACCGCGACGTCGAACTCGGTCGCGGGCATGTCAGGGCCGCGTCTGGCCGTTGCCGCGCACGACGTACTTGTAGCTCGTGAGTTGCTCGGCCCCGACCGGGCCGCGTGCATGCAGGCGGCCGGTGGCAATGCCGATCTCCGCGCCCATGCCGAATTCGCCGCCGTCGGCGAACTGCGTGGACGCATTGTGCAGCACGATCGCGCTGTCGACGCGCGCCAGGAACGCGTTCGCCGCGGCGGCGTCCTCGGTGACGATGCTGTCCGTATGTGCGGACCCGTAGCGGGCGATGTGCTCGATCGCAGCATCCAGGTCGTCGACCACCGCGATTGACACGATCGCGTCGAGATATTCGGTCGACCAGTCGGCTTCGCTGGCCGGCAGCGCATCGGGCAGAAATTCGCGCACCCGCGCATCGCCGCGGATCTCGCAGCCCGCCTGCGCGAGCGCGGCCCCGAGGGGCGCCAGCAGGCGGCCGGCAACGCCGGCATCGACGAGCAGGGTCTCCGCAGCGCCGCAGATGCCGGTGCGCCGCATCTTCGCGTTCAGCGCGACGGCCACGCCCATTTCGATGTCGGCGTCTCGATGCAGGTAGACATGACAAAGTCCCTCGAGGTGCCCGATGACCGGCACGCGCGCGTCCTCCTGCACGCGACGAATGAGGCTCTTGCCGCCACGCGGGACTACGACGTCGATTGAGCCGGCCAGGCCGGACAACAGGCAGCCGACGGCGGCGCGATCCCGCGTCGGCACCATCTGCACTGCATCGGCGGCCAGGCCGGCAGCAGCGATGCCCGCGCGCACGGCTTCGTAGATCGCGTTGTTCGATTCGAAACTCTCGGAGCCGCCTCGCAGGATCACGGCATTGCCCGACTTGAGGCACAGCGCCGCTGCGTCGGCGGTCACGTTCGGCCGGCTTTCATAGATGATGCCGACGACGCCGAGCGGCACGGAGACGCGCTGGATCACGAGCCCGTTCGGCCGTGCCCACTGGGCGAGGATCCGGCCGAGCGGATCGGGAAGTGCCGCGATCGCGCGCAGGTCGTCGGCGAGCAGGTCCAGGCGAGCGTCGTCGACACGCAGGCGATCGAGCATCGCCCCCGGCAGCCCGCGTGCGGCTGCGCGCTCGACGTCGCGCCCGTTGGCATCGAGGATGGTCGCGCGTCGCCGCTCGAGTTCTGCGGCCGCCGCGTCGATCGCTGCGGCCCGGCTTTCGCCGCTCGCAAGCGCAAGTTGCGTCTGCGCAGCGCGTGCGCTCCGGCCCAGGCTTTGCATCGTCGCCGCGATTGCCGGCGGCAGGTCATGTTCCGCTGTCATTGCCGAAGATCACGATGTCATCCCGGTGCAGCATAACCGATCGCCCGCGGTAGCCGAGGCGCTCCTCGATGTCATCGGATCGGCAGCCTGCGATCGCGGCCGCCTCTTCGCTGCCGTACTCCGCAAGGCCGCGACCCATCTCGGCGCCATCCGGGCCATGAATCGACACGACGTCGCCGCGCCGGAACTCGCCGGCGACTCCGCGTACGCCGACCGGCAGGAGGCTCGAGCCGGCGCGCAATGCCTGCATCGCGCCCTCGTCCACCACGAGCCGGCCCGCCACGCCAAGCGCACCGGCCAGCCATTGCTTGCGGGCCGCGGCTGGCGTGCTCGGTGCATGGAATAGCGTCGCCCGCCCGCCCGCCAGCAGGTGCCGGACCGGATGCGCCTGCTTGCCGCTCGCGATGAGCGTCGCGCAGCCGGCATGTGTCGCGATGCGCGCGGCCAGCACCTTGGTGCGCATGCCGCCGCTGCCGATCTCGGATCGAGTCTCACCCGCCATCGCGAGCGTTGCATCGTCGATGGCGCGCACGTCGGGAACATGTTGCGCAGCCGGGTCCTTCCCGGGGTCCGAGGTATACAGGCCGTCCACGTCGGACAACAGCAGCAGGCCGTCTGCCATCACGAGCTGCGCGACGCGAGCCGCCAGCCGGTCGTTGTCGCCATAGCGGATTTCCTCCGTCGCCACCGTGTCGTTCTCGTTGATCACCGGGACGACGCCGTGTTCGAGCAGCCTCTTGAGCGTGCCCCGGGCGTTGAGAAAGCGGCGCCGGTCCTCGGTATCCCCGGGCGTGAGCAAGACCTGCGCCGTCACGATGCCGTGCACGCCGAGTGCTTCCTGCCAGGCCAGCGCGAGTTGTACCTGGCCGGCGGCCGCAGCGGCCTGCAGGTCTTCGAGTTTTGCCCGGCGGCGATTGATATCGAGGATACGGCTGCCGATCGCGATCGCGCCCGACGTGACGACGAGCAGGTCGCGTTCGTCCCGGCGCAGGTCGGAAAGATCTTCGGCGAGGCCGGCGAGCCAGTCGCGATCGAGGGCACCGTCGGGCCGGATCAGCAACGACGAGCCCACCTTGACGACCAGACGCCGGTAGCCGGCGGGCGCAAATGTGCTCACGGATCAGCCGGACAGCTTCTGCTGCCGGTCATAGCTCGAGAGGGTGACCTCGCCTTTGGACACCGCGACGCTGCCGCTGCGCGCGACCGCGGACAGTTCGCCGATCGCGGCAGACTCTTCGATGAACGCGTCGATTGCGGGCACCTTACCGGTGAGCTGCAGTGTGCAGCTCACCTGCGCGTCGTCGAGAATTTCGGCACCGTGCCTCTTCGCCAGCAACATTGCCTTCGCAAGTCCGCCGGTCGCGAGCTTCAGCTTCACGATGGCGAGCTCGCGCTCGAAATGCTCGCCGAGTGTCATGTCGTGGATATTGACGACGTCGACGAGCTTCGCGAGTTGTGAGTTCAGTTGGGAGATCGCGGCGTCGGACCCGCGTACGACCATCGTGACGCGACTCACCAGGGGATCGTAGGTCGGTGCGACGTTCAATGTGTCAATATTGTAGCCACGCGAAGAAAACATGCCGGTGAGCCGCGTCAGCGCGCCGACTTCGTTCTCGATCAACACGGAGATGGCGTGCCGCATGCTTGCGATGCCCTGGACGATTGGCCTTCGGTTATTACGATTGAAACAAACGGGACCGGCCCGGCCGCCGATCCTGCACGGATGTTCGCGCAGTCCGTATGCTATTGCAATGCACGGGAAATTCTCCGACACTCGCCGGAAATCAAGGCCTTCCATTCGCTTTCTCGTTTCTTACACGCAGCCGTGAACCTTCTTGAGACCACCGCCGCCGGCCTCGGCCACCCGCTCGCGGGACAGACGATGATCGGTGCCGATGTCGTGATCCAGGTTTTGGCCGACGAAGGCGTCGACACGATCTTCGGCTATTCGGGCGGCGCGATCCTTCCGACCTACGACGCGGTCTTTCGCTACAACGACACGCATCGCGGGCCGAACGGCGCAGGCACGATGCCGCTCATCGTCCCTGCGAATGAGCAGGGCGCAGGCTTCATGGCCGCCGGCTACGCGCGCGCGAGCGGCAAGGTCGGCGTGGTGATGGTGACTTCCGGCCCGGGCGCCACGAACACCGTAACGCCAGTGCGCGATTGCATGGCCGACTCGGTGCCGATCGTCGTCATCTGCGGCCAGGTGCCGCGTGCGGCGATCGGCAGCGACGCGTTTCAGGAGGCGCCGGTATCAGCGATCATGGGCGCGGTCGCGAAACACGTGTTCCTGGTAACCGACCCGGAGAAGCTGGAAGCGACGATGCGCAGTGCATTCAAGCTTGCGCGCACCGGCCGCCCGGGCCCGGTCGTCGTCGACATACCGAAGGACGTCCAGAACTCGGAGGTTGCATTTCGCGGCAGCGGCGAGCTCGCATTGCCGGGTTACCAGCGCCGCCTCGATGCGGTCATGAACAATGTCCTGGGCGACGCCGACTGCCAGCGTTTCTACGCGATGCTCGCGCAATCGGAGCGGCCGCTCATCTACGCCGGCGGCGGCGTCATCAACGGCAATGCAGCCAAGGCCATGCGGCGCTTCGCCAATGCTTATGGCATACCGGTGACGACGACCCTGATGGCGCTCGGCGCGAGTGACACGCAGCATCCGCTCGCATTGCACATGCTGGGCATGCATGGCGTGGCGTCGGCCAACTATGCCGTGGAGGACTGTGACTTCCTGATCGCGATCGGCGCACGTTTCGACGACCGCGTCGCCGGAGACCCGCCCCGCTTTGCCCCCAATGCCACGAGCATCGCGCAGTTCGACGTCGACGCCGCCGAAATCGGCAAGGTGAAGCGCGTCCACTGGCACCACGTCGGCGTGTTGCAGCGCGATCTCGAGGCTCTGCTGGACTACGGCCGGCGCATACGCTTCGAATGCAGTTTCGAAACCTGGCACGCCGAGATCGCAATACTGAAGGACAGGTACCGGCTCAACTACGATCGGAACAGCACGAAGATCCAGCCCTACGCCGTCATCGAGGCCGTCAACCGGCACACGAGGGGCGAGGCGATCATTGCCACGGGTGTGGGCCAACACCAGATGTGGGCGGCACAGTATTTCGACTTTCGCGAACCGCGCCTGTGGCTTACGTCCGGCAGCATGGGCACTATGGGATTCGGCCTGCCAGCCGCCATTGGCGCGCAGGTCGCAGCCCCGGACCGGGTGGTTATCGATATCGACGGTGACGCCAGCATACGCATGAACATCGGCGAGCTGGAGACCGCCACGACCTACAATCTGCCGGTCAAGATCATCGTCCTGAACAACTACGGGGACGGGATGGTGCGGCAGTGGCAGAAGCTGTACTACGACAGCCGCATGTCCGCAAGCGACAAGTCGCTGCACAAGAAGGATTTCATCAGGGCGGCGCAGGCGGACGGCTTCGGCTTCGCGCAGCGCATCGAAAAGCCGGCGGACATCGAGCCGGTTATCCGCGCCTTCATGGCACACAAGGGGCCCGCGTTCCTCGAGGTGATCATCGATCCCGACGCCGGCGTCTACCCGATGGTGGGTCCCGGCCTCTCCTACGACAAGATGATCACCGGCGACTGGATCGAGAGCCGGGAAATACCGGTCGACGCGCAGCCGGGCCCGAGCGAGATGTTCTGATCGCAGGCCTCACGGCGGGCCCGCTGCCGCGATCCTACAGACCGTCCGGCCCGCAGTCGTTCTTCAGGAAGCCGATCATGCTCTCGTACAACCTGAGCTGGTGCTTGAAGAACAGCGTGTCGTAGAAGTGATCCGCGCCGTCCAGCTCGACGTACTCGTAATCCTTGTCCTGTTTCTCGAGTTCGGCCAGGTACAGCTGTGCCTGGCGCGGTCGCACGCGCTGGTCCACGCTGCCGTGCACGAGCAGAATCGGCACGTTCACTTTCGCGACCTCGTTCACCGGCTGCACTGCCTTGTACTGGTAGTCCTCGGTGAAAATCCGGCCCGTGCCGCGCGGATTGGGAAACTCGTTGGCCTGCCGCACCTGGTCGGCCACCGCGGCGCCGGCGATGACGCACTGGTAGATCTGCGGCGTCCGCGACGCCGCAACGAGCGCGGCATAGCCACCGTAGGACCATCCGAACATCGCCAGCCGCTCCGGGTCCGCCATGCCCTTGTCCACGAGGGTCAGCGCCGCGTCGTCCTTGTCGTCCTGCATCGCGCGCCCGCCTTCACTCTGTTCGCGAAAAGCACTGCGGAAATGGTCGAAGCCGTAGCCCAGCGACATCCGGTACTGCGGCTGCACGACCAGGTAGCCGTTGTTGGCCAGCATCTGCGCCCATTCGTCGTAGACCACGATTTCGTGGACGTGCGGTCCGCCATGCGGCAGGACGATCGTCGGGAACGGTGGCTCGCCGTTCGGGATGGTCAGGAAGGCGACAAGCTCGCGACCGTCGCGAGCCTTGTAGTGCAGGTATTCGAGATCGGCAAGCTGCTCGGCTTCCAAAAACGGCTGCCGGCTGCCGACCGGCTTGAACTCTCCGTCGTGCAACAGGTAGTAGGTGCCGGGATCGCGCGGGCCCTGGTTCATGGCGACGAGCGTCTCGCCGTCGCGGGAGCGTGACTCGATCGTTACGTAATAAGCGCCGGGGATCAGTTCCTCGAGCTGGCGGTAGGTGGCGCCTTCGATCTCCTCGAAATACTCGAAATGCGGCCTGTCCGTTGCATAGCCGACGCCGACGATCTCGTCCGGGCGCTCCCAGCTGTTGCTGTGATAGCGGACGCCGAAGACGTCGACGTCGGAGCGCCGGTACAGGAGCTCGGCGAACTTCTTCTCGCGGGGATCGAAGGACCACAGCCCGACCTTGTCGTCGCCATTGAGCGCCGTGAAGACCAGATTGCCGGGCACCGAGGGATCGAGGCCCTGGTACTCGAAGAACCAGAGTGAGAAGTCGTCCTCGTGCACGCGATAGATGTCGTCCCAGCCTTTCCCGCCCTTCTCGCGGTGGTAGATAACGTATTCCTGGCTTGCAGCGTCGAAGCCGTTCGCGATGCTCGGCTCGCCGTCCGCGTCGAATACGATCTGCGCGACGTCCAGCTTGCCGCGAATCAGCAGTTTCTTGCTGCCGCGATCCAGGTCCATCTCGTAGTACGCACGCGGACGGAAGGCCTTGGCTAGCGACAGGTCCTCTTCTGCACCTGGCTGCTCCGAGATGATGATCTTGCCGGGCTTGCCGGGCAGGAGATTTTCGACGACGGGATCGGCCGCCGGAAACTCGTCGAAGGCCTTCCTCTTGAGGTTCAGTATGGCGATCTTGAACTCGTAGACGCCCTGGTTCTGGCCGTCGATCTGCTCGCGCACCTTCTGCCGCAAGGTCAGCACGATGTGATCGTTGCTCGCCCAGTCATAGGTCATGATCTCCATCGGATCGGAGTTCACGACGAAAGGCTTGCCCTCGAGTTCATCCGACTTGTAGACGTGCAGGATCGGGTTGCCCTCGCGGGTCAGGATCTTGAGCATCGCCAGCCGGTCGCCGTCCGGCGAGACGGTGACCTCGTTGATGACCTCGCGCAGCGCGAAGTATTCGAGAGGGTACGGCTCCGAGTCCGCAACGCCCGCCAGGCCGATCAGGACCAGCCCCGGCAGGCAATTGCGCCTCGGTTTGTCGGCCCTCACTCCCAGTTCAGGACGACGTCCATGAACAGCATCCTGCCGAAGATGTCGTAGCCCGCGCCGAACGGAACGTTGTTGAACGCGAATACTTCGTCACCGTCGACCATCGGTGGCGCCTCGTTGAAAACGTTGCGCATGCCGGCGCCGACCGTCCACACGTCGCCGTAGTAATAGATCGAGGCATCGTGGACAAAGTAGTTGTCGGCATAGCCGATGTCGCGGCATTGAACGTCGCCGAGCAACGGACCGCCGCAGGTATCCGAGCCACCGTCCACGACATCGCTGAAGAAGTCCACATCGAGGGGGTCTTCAGCAACCGAACTGAGGTAGCGGGTCGACCAGGTGTACCGCCAGCTGCCCACGTCGGCGCGGAAAAAGGCGCGGCCCTTCCACTCGGGATACGCGAACTCGCCGACGTAGTCTTCCGCCGTCGCCTGCCCATCCTCATTCAGGAAAACATCCTGATTCTCGAGTTGCCGGTTGAACGAGAAGTCCGCCTCGAAGTCGACCGCCTTGCCGAACATCTGGGTCGGCCAGTCGATGGTCATGTTCAGGTCGACGCCGCGCGCCTTCTTGGCGTCACGGTTGATGAATCCCTGGTCGACGAGTGAGAAGAAACCGTCGGCGTCACGGGTAATCCGGTTGCAGAATGCACTGTCGCCCTGCAGGTCGTCGTAGCAATCGTTGATGATGAACTGCGCCGAGGGTTCGATGATCTCGTCCTTGATGTCGATCTCGTAGTAGGTGGCGCCAAAGACCAGGTCGAAAGCGGTGAAGAACGGTTGCTCCCAGACGAAGCCGGCCGAGAAGGACTCCGACGATTCCTCGGCGAGATCCAGCGCCCCGCCAGCGGACACTTCCGCGGAATAGGCCGTGATGCCGCCCGCGATGTACAGGCTGGTCGGGTCGACACCGTTCGCCTGGCAGTTCGCGATCACCTGCGGTTCCCGATCGTCGAATGCCGGGTCGTAGCCGCCGGTCACCGGGTTGTAGGCATCGTCTGGCACGATGCAGGGATCGAACAAATTGAGAAACCCCGTCTGCGAGAGCAGGAAATTCTCGCGCAGGTTCGGGGCCCGATAGGACGTGCCGACGGTGCCGCGCAACATCAGGGAGTCGACCGGGCGCCAGGCCAGTTTGGCGGAGTAGGTCCAGTTGCCGTCGTAGTACTCGTCCTTCGTGTAGCGCGTCGAGACGTTGACGGTGAGTTCCTGGAAGCCGGTGACCCCCGCCAGGATCGGCAGCTCGAGTTCGGCAAAGCCTTCCTTCGTGTCCTTCTCGCCGACCGCCCCGCCGTCCGAAAAGAAGCCGAAGAACAATCCGTCGCGGGCCACGTCATCGGGAACCGAATTGATCTCGTCGTTGCGGTACTCGGCGCCGATGCCGAACAACGCGCTGCCGCCCGGCAACGGGAATATCTCGCCGCTGGTGTAGAAAGAGGCAATCGACTGCTTGTACTCGGTGTCGAAGTCGCGGTTGTCGAAGAGGTACCGGTGTTCCGCCGCTGTCGCAAAGTCGCCGCCGACCACGGGACCGTACAGCGATGGCGCGAACATGTTGACCGGCACGCAATTGAGCGTCACGTCGTCCGGAAGCTCGAGGCCCGGAGTGTCGTTGACGCAGGGCGTGCCGGTCGACGAATACCAGCCGAGCGAGAAGTCGAGCCGGTCGCCGCGAATGCCGGGGCGGGACGAACTGCCGTCCGAGGTCGACTGCATGATGTAGGTGTCGAACTGCCAGTTTTCGACCGGGCCGAAATTGAGCCAGGGCAGGTCGCCGCGGACGCCCGCTACCGCGCGCAGCTGGTCGACGGTGACGTCCGCGAGCGTGCGGTCGCCCTGCACGGTGACGATCGGCTGGACGTCGACCGCACCCACGACCGGCAGCAGCAGCCCGAAGTCCGACGGCGTGGCGCCGTAAGTAGGACACGAAGCGTGCTTCGAATTCCGGGTCCGTCAATACGTTGTTGTAGGCCTCCGAGCAATCGACGCCACCCTCTGCGGCCGGGTTGCAAGGGTTGAACGGATTGACCGACGGTACGGTCGGGAACAACTGGTAGGCGCCGGAATCCTGGAAAGTGTTGCGCTGCGCGTACAAGAGCTCGAAGTAGGGCGTGATGTTCGCCTCGCCCTCGAACGTGTACTCGCCGAAAGTCATCGCGGACATCGTATCGAGGTCGGGGATGATCTGCGTGAATTGCGCGTTACCGTTGGTCGAGTAGTCGACGTAATTCACCGCATTGTAGCCGTCCGCGCCGTACGAAACGGGAACGTTGAAGATCGCGCCTTCGGAGAAATTCGGGATGCCGGTGTTGCTCTCGCCCGGCGTGTAGTAGACGCTGCCGAAGCCGCCGAAAGTTTCGGCGAAACGGCCTGCCAGGAAATCCGCCCTGCAGTCCGAGGGACGCATGCCGAGGTTGGCCTCGTACCAGATGTCCTCGGTACGCACTTCGCCATCCTCGGTCACCTCGTAGTGCTTGTCGCATTCGTCGGTCCATTCGCGCTCGGCGAAGGTGACGGGCTCCCAGTTCACGTACTCCGCGCCGATCCCGATGAAACCGCGATCGCCGTTGTGGCCCCAGGCAGCACTGATCGCGTTCTGCTTACCCGCCGAATAATCGCCGGCAGGGAGCGACGTGAAAGCCTCGAGTTCGAGACCGTCGAAGTCCTTGCGCATGATCACGTTGACGACGCCGGCCACTGCATCCGACCCGTAGACCGATGAAGCCCCGTCGAGCAGGACCTCGTATTGCTGTACGAGCGTGCTCGGCAGAAGCGTCGTATCCGGGGAAACCGGTGCGCCTTCGACGCCGGCCGGGGCGACCCTGCGACCGTTCACCAGGAGCAGGGTTCTGTCCGCGCCGAGGCCGCGCAGGTCGATCGTCGTCGCGCCGGGGCCGTTGTCGAGTACGAATCCCTGGAAGGTGAGGTCGATCTGAACGCCACTGGCGGCCGACGATTCCTGCAGGATCATGCCGGCGTCGATCAGGCCGATCTCGCGCGAGACCTGTCCCGAAATTACCTGCAAAGGCGATATGCTGGTATAGGTGTCGCGGGCGAGGCGCGAGCCGGTGACGAGCACTTCTTCCACGGCCTCGTCGTCCGTCTCCGCGGTGCTGTCTGTCGTAGCCTCCGGCTCGGTTTCCTGAGCCAGGGCCGTGCTTGACGGATTTTGAAAGCCGGACAACGCAATGAACGCAACGAGAATACGCGCGTCGAGGACGCGAGCAAGGACGACTCTCATTTCATACCCCTTATGCTGTAATGGTTACGCCTCGGGGCCGGGCTTGTGCCTCTTGCCGGGCACTTCGCCACGCCACGTGGCCAGGACCACATGATGCGAGATAGCAACAAGATTGTAAATGTCGGAGCGGCAATGCTGTTGCGCCGCCCGCCTTATGTTGCGTGCCGACGACAGGAAACCATGAGTTCCGCCGACGCATGAGCACGGACTGGGTGATCACGGTGCGCAGCCTGCGGAACGGTCGCTTCGGCGCGGAGCCCGGCCCGACCCGCTTCCTGCGGGTGCCTGCCGGCGAGGACCCGGCCCCGGACCATCGCAGCGCAAAAAAGGCCTGGGTCGACGAGCTCATTGCCGCCGCGCACACGGGCGCCGATCCGCTCACCGGCAAAGGCTGCGGCGACATCGCCGTGCTGGTGCACGGCTACAGCACCTCGCCCGCCGAGATTCTCGCCCGCCATCGCAGCTTGCGCACGGACCTCGCGGCGGCCGGCTATCGCGGCCAGCTCGTCAGCTACGACTGGCCGAGCGACGACCATGCCTTCAATTACCTCGAAGATCGCGTGGACGCCAAGCTGACGGCCCTGAAGCTCGTCGACGACGGCATCGCATTGCTCGCCGCGGCCCAGTACCGCGGCTGCGAGATAAACGTGCACGTCATCGCGCACTCGATGGGCTGTTATGTCGTGCGTGAAGCTTTCGACGACGCCGACGATCGCCCAGCGATCGCCGCAAGCAACTGGAACGTATCGCAGGTCTGCTTCCTGGCGGCGGACGTGTCGAGTGCCTCGCTGGCGGCGGACGACGCCCGCTCACGTTCCTTGTACCGCCACTGCACGCGTCTCACCAATTACCAAAACCCCTACGATGCTGTGCTCAAGCTCTCGGACGTGAAGCGTGCCGGCGTCGCCCCGCGCGCCGGCCGCCGCGGCCTGCCCGAGAACCGGCCCGAGAAAGCGGTCAACGTAAACTGCGGCGAACACTTTCGTGCGACCCATGCCGCGAGCGGCGACGACGGGCATTCCTGGTACTTCCGCGACCCGGTGTTCGTGACAGACCTGGCGCAGACGCTCTCCGGCAACCGCGACCGGCGCGTGGTGTCAGCGCGGAAGAGCCTGCCGGACGGGACGCTGGCCCTGGCCTGAGGCTGTTCGCCGGAACTTATGTGAACTGGCGCAAGGACGCCGCCCCCCGTTTCGCGCGACAGTGGCCGCCGTATGACTTTCATGTGCTTGCGGATGGATTCGTGAACACACGGCCGAAGGGAAATCGCAACCGCATTGTCGTCCTCAACCCCAAGGGCGGCTGCGGCAAGTCGACGCTCGCCACCAATCTCGCCGCCTGCTACGTGCGGCGCGGCAATGTGGCGGCCATCATGGATTACGACCCACAGGGCTCGACGACGGCATGGCTGACCCGCCGGCCGCCGGAACTGCCCAAAATCCATGGGATAGTCGCGTTCCGGAATTCCATGCAGGCCACGCGCAGCTGGCAGCTCCGCGTGCCGCAAGAAGTGGAGACGCTGATCGTCGATTCGCCGGCAGCGATCTCACACGACGACCTGCGCGAACTGACGCGCGACTCTTCCAGCATCCTCGTGCCCGTACTGCCGTCCGCTATGGACATCCACGCCGCGTCTCGCTGTATTGCGGACCTGTTGCTGGTGGCCAAGATCAATCGCAGCGAACGCAAACTCGCGGTCGTGGCCAACCGCACAAAGAAGAACACGAAGAGCTTCGGCAAGCTGATGCGTTTCCTCGACTCGCTCGGCATCCCGATCATCGCCGTGCTGCGCGACAGCCAGAACTACGTGCACGGCGCGGAATTTGGCATCGGCGTGCACGAGATGCCGGCGTCGCGCGTGACCGACGACATCGCGCAGATCGACTGTATCGTGCAATGGCTGGACGATTGGGAGGAGCGCCGGCGCCAGGCCGTGGAAGTCACCAACATCACCCGGGCACCGAGCGCGGGACTGCCCGCGCTGCTCAAACCTCAGCTCAGCTCGGCCTGAATGTCCCCATAGCTCTCGGGGTCCACGTTGCCTCCGCTCAGCACGACCGCACTGTTGCGGCCGTCTGCAGGCACCCGGCCGGCGAGCAGCGCGGCCAGGGCCGCGGCGCCGCCGGGTTCCACCACCAGCTTCAGGTGCCGGAATGCGAAGCGCATCGCGGCCCGCACCTCGTCGTCGCTCACGCTCACGGCTTGCGCACCGGCATCGCGCAGGATCGGAAACGTCAGCTCGCCCGGGCTCGGCGATTGCAGGGCATCGCAGATCGACGACGCGCCGGGCTGTACGCGCTCGCGTGCACCCGAGGCCAGTGAGCGACGGGTATCGTCGAAGTTCGCCGGCTCCACCACGACGATCGACAATCCCGGGAACGCCGCCCTGAGCGCGAGCGTGCAGCCGGCGGCCAGGCCCCCGCCGCCGCAGGGAATCAGGACCTGGTCGAGTTCGCGGCCAGCCGCACGCGCCTGCGCCGCGATCTCGAGTCCGACGGTGCCCTGCCCTGCAATGATCTGCGGGTGGTCATAGGCGGGCACCAGCGCAGCGCCACGCTCTGCCACGATGGCCGCCGCGATGGCTTCGCGATCACCTGTGTTGCGATCGTAGG
Organism: uncultured Pseudomonadota bacterium; assembly: GCA_963775455.1. Taxonomy (GTDB): domain Bacteria; phylum Pseudomonadota; class Gammaproteobacteria; order Steroidobacterales; family Woeseiaceae; genus UBA1847. The sequence goes on from CAVZIU010000003.1 coordinate 205,692, forward strand.
TGATCACCTCGCCGCCCAGCCGGCGCGTGTTGTCGAGCTTCGTGCGCGGCGCATCGGCGGGCATGACGATCGCAGCCGACATGCCGAGTAGCCGCGCGGCACAGGCGACGCCCTGCGCATGATTTCCCGAGGAGTAGGCCACTACGCCGCGCGCGGATTCCGCCGGCGAGAGCTGGCTCAGGCGATTGTAGGCGCCGCGAATTTTGAACGAACCCGTGCGTTGCAGGCATTCGGCTTTCAGCAGCACTTTGCCGCCGACCGCGGCATCGAGTGCATCGTTGTCGAACAACGGCGTCCGGATCGCGATGCCCTCTAGGCGCCGGGCCGCGGCCTCGACGTCGCGCACGCTCACCATCAGTCGACGCCGGGCAGACGGTCGACTTTCGCCGCGCAGATGAAATCGTTGTCGGTGAGGCCGTCGACGGCATGCGTGCTGTAGGACACCGTGCAGCGGTCGTAGCCCACGGTCAGCACGGGATGGTGGCCTTCAATGATCGCGATCCAGGCCACGGCATTCGCGAAGCCGAGCGTGCGACTGTAGGTCTTGAACGCGAAGCTGCGTTCGATGGCGCGGCCGTCCGCGGTGATTTGCCAGGCGGGATTCAGGGCCTCCTGCAGTTTCCGCGCCTGGCCGGCGCTCAGGGGCGGCACGCCACCCTCGCAGGGCTTGCAGGATCTTTCGGCCAGATCGTCGCTCATGACGCGAGTATAGCCGCGGCCGCAGGAGCGGCCACAAGCCGCTGTTGGTGCGACTGTTGGAGCGCCTGTTGGAGCGCCCCGTGGGCGCGACCGGCGCAGTCCGGCGCAGTCCGGCGGGCCCACCGGGCACTGTCCTCGGGCATGGCTCGGCGCGCATGGCGCGCCTGCGCTTTATTGCCCTCGAACAGCACCCGATACGCCCGCCGTTGACGCGCCGGCGTGGCGCTCCAGCAATTCGCCGTCATCGCCCGCGCCGGTGCCTTGCCCTAGTTCGACGCCACCGACGCGTTGGGATCGATGTAGACCTTGAGGCTGACGCGCCTCTCCAGTGCATAGCTGTCCTCGGTCGGTTCCGATGCGACTGCCTCGCCATGGGCGACCTCGCTGATGCGCGAGGGATCGACGCCTGCAGTCAACAGCTGCTCGCGCACGTAAGCCACGCGTTCTTCCGACAGGCGCTGGTTGTAGGTGCTGGCACCGCGCTCGTCGGCAAATCCGTCGAGGTGAATCTGCACGTTCGGCATCGCGGCGAGGCGTACAGCGAGTTCAGCCAGCCGCTGTTCGGTATCGGCGAGCAGCGTGCTTTCGTCGGTCCGGAACAGGAGGTCGAGGTCGATCCCGGCCTGCAGCAGGCTCACAAGTTCCGGATGGGCCGCACGTTCGAGACGGTGCAGTTCGGTGTCGGTGACGTCGAGTTCCGTGTTCAGCGCGTCGACCTCGCGCCGCAGGGCATCTACGCTCGTCTCCGCATTGCGGATGTCTGCGCCGAGCGTATCGATCCGCTCGTTCTTTTCGCGCCAGCGGTCGCCGAGCGTGCCGCCGAGCGCCGCACCGACGACGAGGCCGACCGGGCCGCCGGCGGCGGCGCCGATGACGGCACCCGCGCCGAAGCCCACCGCTTCCGCTTTCGATGCCTGCTCGGCTCGGGCGGCGCTCGCGATGCCGAGCAGGGCGAGGCCGGTGATGGTCCAGGCTGATTTGCGCATTTCAGGTTCCTCATGTACGGGCAGGCCGACCTGGCCGCCTTCGGAACCCATTACAAGCATCATTCGCGCCGCGGCGCAGGCGACATCGTGCGCGCCTGCCTATCAATCGTGGCGAATAGTGTCAGGCTCGGGGCCTCAGTCGTTCCCGTTGAGCGCGACGAACGTGCCACCGTTGCGGTCGCACAGGACCCGCATCAGTTGCGCGAAGCGCTGCACGGATGGCGGGACGCCGCCACCGCCGCCCGCATTGAACATCGGGAAACCAACCGCATGTATGCGCACGAGGCGCTCGCCGGTGGCATTGACGTAGTTCACCTGCTCGACCTGCTGCAGTACGGCCTCGACCGAGTTCCCGGTGAAATCGTCACCGAACACGTAGACGCTGATCTTCCGGTCCGCCGCCCAGAACGCATTGATCGCGTAGATGATGCCGTCCGCCGGGTTGCTGTCGCTGAACGGCCGCCAGGTGCGCATCGTGTTGATGATCGCTTCGCGGCGTCCGGGCGTGTCCGGGATCCACTTCCCGGCATACTGCTGGAACATGTAGTTGCCGTTGTCGTTCAGGACCTGGATGCCCTTGACCTCCGGATACACGTTGAGCGTCTCCTCGAGCTTCCGCATCGCACGGTCCCAGTTGTATTGCTGCATCGAGCCGGACGTGTCGACGACGAAGATGATGTACTCGCTGTCGGCGGGAATGCCCGCAATCGCCTCGTCCGGCGCAGCCCGGTAGTACGGCTGCAAACGCATCATTTCCTCGGTGAGGCGCTGCCTCACGATTTCCAGCTGACCCTCGTCCGCCAGGTTCTCCGTGCGCTCGTGGGACAACTTGTATTGACCTTCTACGGTCTCGAGTTCGCCCTGCAGGCGTGCGAGGCTCTCGGTGGACTCGGATGCCTGTTCACGAATCGCCTCGAGGTCGCGATTCAGGGTCGTCGTCTCGCCGCGGATCTCGAACAACTCCTTTTCGAGGATCGCAATGAGGGATTGGAGATCGTCCTGGGCTTTCTCGATGATGGCCGGTTCGTAGATCTTGCTCAGCACGAGCAACAGGATGATCGCCCCGAAGCCGCAGCAGATGCAGTCCAGGAACGACAGGCTGAAGACCTCGATGTTGCGGCGGCGTCTCATGTCCTGCTCACGGCCAGTCCCGGCTGACGCTGATCAGCGACCCGCCGCTCTGTGCGGACAATACCCAGTACGCGATGGACGCCTCGTAGTCTCCTTCCATTGGAAACAGGAGGATGTTCAGCGGCACGTTGCCCGGCAGTTCGCGCGTGGCCTCGCGGAACAGGTCGAGCCGCTGGTTCGCCGAGACCACCGCGCGGTTCGTGGTGGGCTCGTCCATGGTCGGGAGGCCGTCGGCGAGCAGGATGATGTTGTCTGGATTCGGTTGCAGCTGGGTCGCGACGGCGAATGCCGCCCGCAGGTTGGTCCCTTTGTCCGGCAGGGTCCCGCGCAGCACCCGCACGGCTTCCGTGAGCTGCGCGCCGTCGTCGGCCTTGAGCCAGGTGCCGCCGCTGCCCTTGATGACCGGCTCGGCCGTGTTGTTGTACATGTAGATCTGGAACTCGGTTCCCGGCCGGATCTGCGCCGTCAGCCAGTCCACGGTGGCGACGGCCTGACGCCACTTCACCGAGCGGAGTTTCTCCGCATCGGCCATATTGCGGCGACGGATGACGTTGACAATCGTGTCGTCGAGCATGCTGGCTGAGCGATCGACGAGTATCAGCGTGCGTTTGCCGTCGAGCTTGAGGCCGGTGAGGTACTGGCGCGCGCCCTGACCCTCGTCGTCGAAGGACCGGATGCGGTTGCCGTCGGCCGACTCCTCTTTGGCCATTTGCAGCAATCGCTCGACTTCCTCCTCGAGCGACTTGATATCCGATTGCAGTTTCTCGACATGCTCGATTTTCGCCAGCGTTTCGTCGTCGTATTTCGAAAGTTCTTCGCGCAATTCAGCGATCAGAGCCAGGATTCGATCGATCTCGCCCTGTGCGTCCTTGTCGCGCGTTTCCAGCTCTTCGATGGTATTGCGCGCGAGCACCATGTTCTTGCGCCCTTCGAGAATCTCGACTTCCAGCATGCGGGTTTCGGACATCCGGTCGGGTTCGGCCTCGCGCGATCCCTTGACCTGGGCATTGATGATCATGAAAACGAGGATCACGGCACCGAATCCGCAGCAAATGCAGTCGAGGAACGACATGCTGAAGATTTCCTGTTCGCGGCGTCTACGCGCCATTGCCCTGCTCTGCCTGGATCAGCCTGAGTTCGAATCCGGGTGTTCCGACCCGAATCGCATCGCCGGTCTCCAGCAACGCCGACCCGTCCAGGCGGTGTCCGTTGAGGAAGGTACCGAAGCGGCTGTAGTCCCTGAGGACGCACTGGCCGTTCTCGACCTCGATCGAGCAGTGCCGCCGCGACACTCCCGGCATGCCGGCCCCCAGCTCGATCCAGCGCTCACCGGTGACGGGCTGCGAGCCCAGGCTGATCGGCCGGCCGTTAAGCGCCCAGGCGTGATTGCCGAACAGCACGTGTGTCGGGCACCCCGGTGCGCGCGCATCAGGGACGGCGGCGAACTGCACGGGCGCCTGATCCCAGGGGAGCTGGCGCACCAGGGTCACCTGGCTACCATCGGCCGCGAAGCCGCGGCAGCGGGCCAGCAGCCCGCGCGCCGTCGCGCCGGCTTCGAGCAGAAAGACTTCGCCGCCGACGCGGGCCTTGAGCATGTCCGCGAGACCCGGCAGGTGTGCCGCACGGTCGGTCAGTTGCAGTGCGGGCAGGTCCTCGGCGCGGTACAGCGTGCGCAGCGCGCCGACGATGCGCTGATAGACCGGCGCCGCGGCGGCGATCACGCCCAGCGTATCGAGATCGGCATCGTGCCTTAAGCCCCGGTACTCGATCGTGAGCTGCACGCTGCCACCGGCGGACGTCTGCGCGAGCCAGTCAGGCAGCCGGTCCAGCATCAGCTGCTCCGTCTCGGCGGTATGCAGCGGATCGAAGCGCGACTGGCGCACGAAAGCCTCCGCGATCGTGTGTATCCAGGCATCGCGCAGCGCGGCGAGGCCGACACCGTCCACCAGCAGGGACTTCTCGACCTGCGCCCGCCCCGGCTGGGCGATCCTTGTCAGCATCACCGAGTGCAGGCTGACGTCGACGTGCACCGGCGTCGCGCCGACGTATTCCCGCCGGGTGGCGGCGACGGCGGCGTCGACGAGGCCCGCCACCGGGATGCCGAGTTCGCGGCAGATGCCGAGCAACAGGCCCAGCCGTGCCGCGTCCATGTAACCCGGTACTGCGACGACGACCCGGTCGCCGTGCGCGGCGATCGCCGACCAGATCTGCTCGAGCTGCCGGCTCGCAAGGTCGGCGGCGGACAGGTGGCGAAAGCGCTGATCGACGAGCGCATCGACGCCGAGCTCGAACCAGAAGCGGTCGTGTATATGCCGCGGACGCAGGCGAGAGATCCGGAAAGCTGCGTCGCCGGTCGTCAGCCGCTCGTCGTCGAGCAAGGCATAACCGGGTTCCCGGTACAGAACTCCGCCGTCACCGAGAGCGGTGATGCCGGCGTCGTTGATGTCGAGTGCGAGCAGACTCATCGTTCACATCACACCTGGTCCGCGCGCATGTGCCGGATCAGTTTCTCGTCGCAATAGGCCTCGGTTTCGAACACCAGGCGTTCCTGCAACGACTGCAGCTGGTGCACGAGGAACATGAGCACAATGCTGATGAGCAACGCAATCAGGGTCGAGTTGAACGCCACGCCGAGGCTCTGGGTCACGCCGGAGATGTCACCCTGCACGGCCTTGTCCGCCTGCGCCAGAGCGTCGCCAATGCCGCGCACCGTACCGATGAAGCCGATGGCGGGTATCGCCCAGGCAATGTAACGGATCATCGACAGCTCGGACTCCAGGCGATCGGCCTCGGATTCGCAGATGCTGTGCGCGGTCGCGGAGACGTCGTGGATGTTGTGGGTCGAATCGAAGCGCCGCAGCGCGCCTAAGAGCGCCCTCGGCAACAGCATGTCCCGCCGGCCCTCGGGAAGCGCCTGCACCTGGCGGGCGAACTCCCGCGTGTCCTCCGGAAGAATGCGCATGCCGTCGGCGACGGGTACGAGATCGATGTCGAGCAGCCGGCGTTCCTTGATGGTCTTTGCGCCCTTGTACCCAATGATGGCGAACGCCCAGAACATGAGGATGACGCAGGACTCCTGCTCGGGATCCTTGACCAGCACCCAGAACGAGCGTGGCGCGACATAAGCCGGATCGGCCTTGACCGCAGCCGCGTGTTCCGCGATGTCCTGCACCGCATTCGGCCGAACGACGGCTACGTAATACGCGTGCACCACGATGACCGAGAGGATCAGCGCGAACAGCTGGAATACGAATTCGAAGGGGATGTCTTTCTTGTTCATCGTGCCGCCTGGGTGCTGGAAATCACATGTCCGTTGGGAAATCGACGGACTGGTCCGTCGGAATCTCTTCGCTGGGGGTGAAGTCCTCTTCGTCGATGTCGAGGTAGCTCTCGTCATCGGTTTCCAGGACCAGATCCTCGGTTTCCGTTGCCTCGTCGCCCGCGGCCGTTTCGCCCGCGCTTGTTTCGCCCGCGGTCGCTTCGCCCGGGCCCGTCTCGTCGGCGCTTGTTTCCTCGTCGTCGGCGGCGGGCGGCGGCGCCGTCGTATCCGCGGCATCGTCCGGCGGGTCCTGGGCGCTGGCCGTTGTGGCGAGCGGCAGCGCCAGCAACAGGCAGAGCAGACTTGTCGATCTCATGTGGCGTTACCTCGCATTCTTGGACCACGCCGCCGCGCAAACATTTCGGTGCGGACCGGTCGCGTGTCCTTCAATCGGCGTTGCGCACGATGCGGAAGCCCACGTCGTTGCGCGCTGCGTCGCCGTAATCACGGTAGCTCAACCGCAGTTCCGTCATGCCCGCATGCCGCCAGCCCGAACCGCGGATCACGTGCGTCGTGCCGCTGTCGGGCCCGGTCGGGTCGCGCAACGGCTCCGTCAGTCCCGGTGTCGGAACCGTATAGTAGTCGTTCACCCACTCGGCGACATTGCCGCCGCCGTCCAGGAGTCCGAGCCGGTTGGCCGGAAAGCTGCCGACCGGCGCCGTCGCGGCGAAGCCGTCGTCGTAGTTCGGGAGTATCGATGGCACGAGCTCGGCGGCGGACTGGTCGGCATAGTTGCCGGCCTCGTCGCGCGGCGGCCAGTTCGAACCCCAGGGATATGAGTCGGCCTGCGGCTGGCCGGCGAAGCGCACGGCCCAGGCCCACTCGGCCTCGGTCGGCAGGCGGTAACCGTCCGGGAACGGCAGGATGGGGACAAAGTCGCCGAAGCGCTCCTCGTAGACCGGCGTGAGCCCCTCCCGGGTGCTCAGGTAGTTGCAGTACGCGACCGCCTGAGCCCAGGTCACGTTGGCCACGGGATTGCGATCGGCCGACAGCGTCGCATGCACCGAGGCCCCGGAGTCGTGCCCGGCTTCGAATGCGGCAAACTCCCGGTTCGTCACCTCCTGCGTGCTGATGTAGAAGGGCCGCGACAGCGCGACCGGCACCTGCACCTCGTTCGCCCGCCGTCCCTGCTCGCTGCGCGAACTGCCCATCATGAAGGTCCCCGGTTCCACGCGGCGCATGGGCTTGCCGTCCGGTGTTTCGATGACGGTCGCGATCTTCGCACGCGCGATCGCCTCCTCGGACCTGAGGCTGGCCGCCAGCGTCTGCGGATAGCCCGGTCGCGGCGTGATGGTACGCGACCAGGATTCGTATCCCTCGCTGCGTACTTCGATGCGGTGCGGTGCCGAACTGAGGCTCAGCGTGGTGGAGCCCTGGCCCCGCGCGCTGCCGTCGACGAAGACGGTGGCGTCCTCCGGCGACACGTTGACGGTGACCTCGCCGGTGCGCGCGGTGAGGTCCACAGTGATAGTGTCGCGGGCCGCGGATGCAAGCCGCACCGTACGGCTCGCGGTCCCGTAGCCGGCCTTCGACAGCCCGATGTCGTAGTCCGTGTCGGGCGCGAGGTCGAGTGTCAGCGGCGACTGCCCGCGGTAACGACCGTTCACGAGGACGTTGGCGCCGCGCGGTATCGTGTTCACCGCCAGGCGCGCGTCGGCCGGCTCGAGCCGGATGAGCGGCAGCTCGCGCGCGACATTGGGGGCCACGGTGACCGAGCCGTCCCAGGCCTTGTAGCCGTCGAGCACGACGGACAGCGCATGACTGCCCTCCAGGAGGTCCACGACTGCCGGCGTATTGCCGACTTCGACCGAGCCCGCGAAAATTTTCGCGCCGGGCGGCTCGGACGTCACGCGCACCTCGGCCCAGCGCGGGACGAGCTGTATGGTGAGCACCTCGTTTTCTCCCAGGCCCTCGAATGCGATGAGGTCGGAAAACGGCAGGAAACGCTCGGAGCGCACGCGCAGGCTGTGCTGTCCCGGTTGCAGTTCGACCGGGCCGAGCGGCGCCGGGCCGATGTGCGTCTCGTCGATGGATACGGTCGCCTCGGTTTCCGGTTCCGTGTGTACCGTCAGCGTGCCAGGCTGCCTGCGCAATTCGATCCGAACCGTGTCGCTCTGTCCCGCGCCCACGACAAAAGTCTGCGCCGCCTCGTAGTAGCCCTCTTTCGTGACCGCGACCGTGTACTCGCCCGGCCGCAGCAGGATGCGGTCGCCGAGCGGCAGCCGGAACCAGCCGCCCGCGATCTCGAGCGTGTCCGGCTCTGCGGGATCCACGACGAACCGTACGGACTTCGACGTGAACAGGAGCCATGACAATACGCCGAGCACGAGCAACGCAGCGACGACCAGGTTGCGAAGGACATGGCTGCGCTTCTCGGGCCGCGCCGCGCGTGTCTCGGCCGCGCGCCGGAATGCGGTCGGCGCGATGCGCTCTTCCGCAGCCGGTTCGCCGGCGTCCGGACGCTCCGGCGGCTGCGTCACATAGGCGCTGCCTTCGAGCCGCACTTCCAGTACGAGTTCGTCGCCGGCATGCAGGACGACGCGGCTGCCATAGAAAGCGAGTTCGTCGCCATCCCCGAGACGGCTGCTGGCCGTCAGCGGCCGGCCGTTGAGCTGGATCGATGCGTCGCGACCGACCGGCTGCACGAAGGGCACGCCGTCGAGGAGGTCCAGGAGCAGCACCGGACCGCCGCCGGGCCCGGGCAGGCGCAGGTTGCAATCGTTGCCGGTGCCGATTCGCAGGGGCAGCTGTTGCGCATCGATACGCCGCTCGCCGTCGACGTCCCTGATGACGAGATGCGCAAAGCTCAAATGGGTTCCTCACATTGCACGACGACGGGCTCCATCTCGACTTCCGGCGCCACCCGGAATTCGCGCCGGACGTCGCGGTAGCCCGGCCTGCTGCCGACCGCGACGTAAGTCCCGGGCCTGAGCTCGAGTTCGGTCTGCGCGAAGGCGCCGAGTTTACCAATTTTGTAGATCGCAACGTTCGTCATCGCATCGGACACGAGCGTCACAGTGAGCGGCGTGGCGGCGCGCTTCAGCAGGCGCGCGAGTTCGTCGCGCTGGTCGGCAAGCCTTGGTCCGACCTCGTCCATACGCGTAATATCGACGACGAGCTGAGTCGCCTGCTGCATGGTGTGATCTGCACTGAGACTGTCCGGGTCCGCAAGGTAGGCGTCCAGGCGCTGGTGCAAGCGGACGCGTTCCTCGGCGGCGGCGAGGCCCACTTGCGCGAAGTCGAGGTTGCCGTCGAGTTCGAGTATCCGGCCGTAGGCGTCGACCGCCGCATCCCATTGTTCGGCGTCCGCGAGCGCCGCGGCTTCCTGTTCCAGCGCAGCGATGTCGCCGAGTCGCAGCGCCTGGTCGACCTGCAGCAGGCCGTCGGCGGGCTCGCTCGACGCCGGGTCCAGTTCCTGCGCCATGCGAAACGCCGCGCGCGCGGCGGCGTAGTCGCCTGTCGCGAGCGCGTTCAGGCCCTCGCTCATGCGCGCATCGAAATCCGTTTGCCGGATCGTCTCGCGGACCCGCGCGAGCCCGTCGGCCGCCACCGCCCACGCGGGATCGATTTCGACGGCGCGCGTAAAGCTGTCGAGCGCGGCGGCGAGTTCCAGTTCGCGCTCGAGTGCCAGGCCCTGTTCGGTCAGCGCCAGCACCTGGTTGAGGTTCCGCGCTCGCGTAAGACCGGCCTTTGCCCCGGCATGGCCGGGGGTGATTGCAACCGCCAGTTCGTACAGCCGGACCGCGTCGTCGGCGTCGCCGTTCTCGAGTGCCGCGCGAGCATCGGCGAGCGTGCTGTCGAAGACCGTATCGACCTGGCTGCGCAGGGGTTGAAGTTTTTGCAGCGCCGCCGCGTATTGCGCCGCCGCCGCCGCATAGTTCTGCGCGAGGTAGGCTTCGTCGCCGGCAGCATACGCTGTACGCACCTCCTGCCACGCCACGCCGCCCCAACGCTCCGCGGCGCGGCCCTCCAGCGTCTTGACCTGGGCGAGCAGGCGGCCCAGCACTACCTCGGTCTCGGCCCGCGCCTCTGGCCCTTCTTTCGGCTCCGGCACGGCGCCGTCCTCGGGCGTCGTTGCCGGCGAGGCCTCGCCGGTGCCGGCAGCCGGCGCCCCCGCCGGGTCTGCCGTGCGTGGCGGCTGAACCAGGCCCGGCAGCAGGAACACGACGCCGAGCAAAGCCGCGACGAGGAGCGCCAGGAGGACACCGACGGTTCGGGGCCGCAGGCCACGCCGAACCGCAAGATCCGGTGGCGGCGCGACCGCGCGGCGGCGCCCGGCGTATGCGTCGCCCGACTCGATCAGGACGTCGCCGGGCGCGCCCGCCCCGGCGACGTAGCGTCGCGGTGCCAGCCCGGGCGGGAAGCCCGCTCCGCGCAGGCGCTCGATGAACTCCTCCGCCGTGGGGCGCGCCCGCGCGTCCTTCGCGAGCATCGATGCAACGAGTGCGGTGAGCTCCGGCGGCAGGCCATCGGCGGTCAGCGGCGCGGCGATTCGTTCGCGGATGTCGTGTTCGGTGTCCGAGGAGGAATACGGCGAGCGGCCGCTGACGAGTTCGTACAGGAGCCCGCCCAGCGCGAAGATATCGTCGGCCGGTTCCGCAGGCAGGCCGGCGAGCTGCTGCGGGCTCCGCGCAATGAGGGATCCGCCGCCCGGGTTCTCGCCGCGGGCTGCGGCCGCGCTGAAGTCGATGAGGTAGGGTGCCCCGTTGCCGTCGAGGAGTACGTTCGCGGTCTTGAGGTCGCGGTGCACGATGTTCTTGCCGTGCGCATACCGCAACGCGTCGGCGACCAGCGCGAGCGGCGGCAGGATGTCAGCCGGCGGCGCGAGCGCGAGCACGTCGAGCGCCGGGCCGTCGATGAACTGCATGGAGTACGCCGGAGGAGACGCCGCGTTGGCAGCCTCGTGGTACTCGAAGGCACGCACGATGTGCGGATGCATGAGCCGCAAGCCAGTTTGCCATTCGCGTCGCAGTGCCGGTGCACGTGCGGCGTCCCCGACGAGTAATTTCAGCGCGACGTCCGTGCGCGTCACGAGGTCACTGGCCAGCCATACTGCGAAATCGCCGGTGCCCCCGAGGCGCCGCCGCAGGGTGTAGCGGTCCGCGAGCAAAATCCCGCTCTTCAGTTCAAGCATGGACCGTCTGCTGGACTGGCGGCGCCTACGATGTGGGCTCGGGCGCGCGCACCGGTGCGCCGACGTCGACGGTGGCGAAGCCGGTATCGGTCTCGTAGATTTCGCGCAGCAATTTGCGCCACGCTTCGTACTGGGCCGCAGCCGTGCCGGTCAGCCGCCGTTGCTGGCCTTCCACGTCGACCACCATCGGTGCCGCCTCGGCGCCGAAGGATTCGGCCAGCTCCTTGATAGCTTCGACGTGTATGGACGCCTCGCTGTTGCGCGTGATGCCGCGCATGATGGCATTGAAGCCCTCGGTGATGCCGATGGCTTGCAGACCCTGCTTCATGCGATAGCGCGAATAGCTCGAGTCGCTGGTATCGACCTGCAGGGAACCCGCGAGCACCACGACGCCCATGATCGTCTGCAGCGCGGCGGAGCGCTTCACCTGCCGGTAATTCACCGATTCTTCGCGCGATGCCTTGCGGTAAGAGTGATAGGGAATCGCTATGCCATAGTAGAAGTTCGCATAGTGTTCATTGAGCATGTCGACGACCAGCCGGTCGCGTTCGCGAATTTGCCGGAGCCGCGCGACCGCCGGGTCATTCTCGGCGGGCAGGCGGTTGATCGTGACGAGCCCGTCCTCGTCGTACTTCAGGTGCTCGCCGAACGCGTCCGGCGCCATGTCGCCGAAGAAGCGCAGTTCGGAGACCTGCCGGAGCGTCGGGAAATACTCGGGCGGCAAGGTTTGCGCGAAAGCATGCAGGTCGTTTGCGATGTCGTTGAAGGCCTTTTGATACGGATCCAGCCGGCGGTCCCGGCTGTCCGAGTAGGAGGACACGCCGGTCTGCGCCATGTATTCGCGCGTATACCAGTGTTGGCCGCTGGTGTCCGAAACATCGACCTCGAGTCGTACGAATTCACCATCGGATTCGACGATGCGCGCCCGGACGATCACGTCGGTGTAGGCTTCGTCGGACGGGATCACGCGCACCGCGCCCCAGTGCCCTGTGCCCTGCATGGTGGTCTTCAGGTGATACGCGAGGTAGCGTGATTCGGCGTCGCGTATCTCGGTATAGATGCGCGACTTCTCCGGGTTATTGTCCTCCGGCACGCCGTCGTCGAACTCGATGATGCCCACATCGAGCAGGCGTGCCTCGTCGGCCGCGGTCGCGGCGACATCGAGTTCGGTTTCCTCCGCGGTGACGATCTCGTTGACCGAGCATGCGCCGAGGCCGAACAAGGCTGCCGACGCGGCGGTGCACGCCGCGAACCGGGCTCTCAGCGTCGGGCGGATCATAGACCTTTATACTTGCGGTATTCTTCCCAAAGTCGTTCGCGCAATTGCGGGTCTTCCTCGGTGAGTGCCGCCTCGCGCAGCTGCCGCGCGATGATGTCGTCGTCGGTCATTTCCGGCACGTCGTCCGGCGTACGCGCGGCGATCTGTTCGTCACTGACCCCTTCGATGGTGGGGACTTCGTTTTTGCCGGCGGCACCGCTGTCCCCCGGCAGGCCCGACATGTTACCGGACTGCGAGCCGAGACCGATCAGGCCCCCGGCTTCTTCGCCATCGCCACCGCCGCCGCCGGTGTCGAACCCTTCCGTCGAACGGCCGACGGCCGCGATCTCCTGCTGTTCCTCGTGGAGGGCCTCGTCGAAACCGCCGATGGACTCGTCGAGTTCACGGCCGAGCCGCGCCGCGCGTTCCTCCGGGCTTTCGCCGGGATACTCGGCGACGCCCCCTGCGCTTCCGCTGCCGGCATTGCCACCGCCCGCGGCGCCACCACCACCGGCACTGCCACCACCGGCACTGCCACCGCCCGCCGCTCCGCCGCCACCGGCACTGCCGGCTGCGCCCGCTGCCCCACCGCCCGCGCTGCCCGACGCTGCGCTGGAGGCGGATTCAGCACCGCCACCACCACCACTCTCCAGGCATTCGCCGGCGCGGCCCATGCCGCCGACACCGCCGGGCATCGCCCCGGTATCACCGCAATCGCCGCCGCTGCCCTCCGCGTCGGCATCGGAAAACGGATTGTCTTCACCCGTGCCGCCGCCGTCCTCCCCGGTCGCGCCGGCCTCGCCGGCGTCTCCCGTGCCATCCGCGCCCTCGGCACCGCCACCGCCACCCTGTTCGCTGGGCGGAGGCGGTACTTCGCCGACGCCACCGGCACCGCCGGCACCGCCAGCCTCACCGTCACTGCCACCCGCCTCGCCGCCGCCCCCGCTCGTCGGAAAGCCGCTCGGCATTGGGTTCGACTGGCCGCCGGCACCGCCGGCTCCGGACGGGCCGCCGCTCGGTCCTCCCGCGGCGCCGCCACCTGAAGGCGGGGGCATGCCACCCGACGAGCCGCCGCCCGAGGGCGGGGGCATGCCGCCGGATGAGCCGCCGCCCGACGAGCCGCCACCTGAGGGCGGGGGCATTCCGCCACTCGGCGGCGGAGGCATGCCGCCGGATGAGCCGCCGCCCGACGAGCCACCACCTGGGGGTGGGGGCATACCGCCACTCGGCGGCGGGGGCATGCCGCCGGAAGCACCGCCGCTCGAGGGTGAGGGCATGCCGCCGCTGGGCGGGGGCATGCCGCCGGCCGGTGGGGGCATGGAAACGCCGCCGCTCGTTTGCACCCCGCCCATGGTCTTGCAGCCGCTCGCGATGACCGCCGCGACGGCAAGGGTCAGGAGCGGCTTGAGCAGAGGTTTGGCGATGCGCCGAAATTCGCTGTGTCGCATAGGTGTGCGCCTCTCGTGAGACGGCAAGTCGGCATTTCCCGTAGGCTGCCGTGCCAGCCGGTAGTGCCCGCTGTTACTGGCTTTGAGCCCGCGTGACCCGGAGTAGTTCCGTGTGTTTTGCTTGCGCGCGGCAAGTCGCGTCAGGCACGACCGGTTTACCGACCATAATACGCGCTCCGGGGCCGATCAACAGCACTGCTCCGGCTTATGTCAGCCTCCGCGTGCGACGCGCGGCGGCGGCTTGCGGAACAGGATCAGCGACAGGTCATCCGGTTTGCTCGGCTGGCCCGACTTGTCGTCCCGCATGCGTCGCTGCGCCTTGCCGATCACGCGGTCGGCTGCCGACGAGAGCGGGCCCTTGCGCACGAGTTCCACGATCTCGTCCATGTGCACGTTGTCCGTCAGTCCGTCGCTCGCCAGCAGGACGGTGTCGCGGGCGTCGAGTTCCACACCGGCGCCGACATCGATGCGCATGTCCGCTGCGCCGATGAAGTTCGAAACTAGATGCCTTTCGGCGTGATGCAGGGCCGCGCGCTGGTCCAGGAATCCCGCCTCGACCGCGAAGCCGGTGGGTGAGTGGACGGTCGTTTGCATCTTCACACGACCGCGCTGGCCGACCACCAACGCCTCCGAGTCACCGATCTGGTAGCTCCGCGCGAGGCGTCCCTCGATCGTCACGATGGTGAGCGTGGTCGCCGAGCCCTTGGCGTGTTCCCGCACCGCTGCGTTTGCGGCCTCGATCCCGTTCAGCACCGCCGTGCGCAGCAACGTCGTCTTTTCGAGCGCCACCGTGAGCGAGTCCTTGAGTGCCGTCACCGCGGTCAGCGAGGCCCGTTTGCCCGCGGGCAGGCCGCCGGCGCCGTCCGCGATGACCAGCACCGCCGCCTGCGGTCCCCACGGGATGATGCCGACGGTGTCCTCGTTCTCGGACTCCTTGTCGGGCGAACGCGTCGTGAACGCGACCAGCATCCCGCCGGCGGCGAACAGGAGCTGGCGATCAGGCGTGGTTGCGCCGTCCAGCACCACCAGCTCTCCGGGCCCCTGGTTCATGCAGGACTCACCGGCTCGCGGCACCAGGCGCAGAAATTCCAGAACTCCTGCGCGATTCCCCACTTGCATGAGCGGCAACGTGCCTGGCTGCCAGGCAGTTTCCACGGACGCTTCACTTTCGTGCGGCACCAGGGACAGTAGCGCATGAAGGGCATCAGTTCGCCGCGACAGCGTTCGTTCGGGCAGCGCGCCGTGTAACGCTTGTCGGTGTAATGCCGGCGCGTCTCCGCGACGAAGCCCGGCCCGTAGCACCAGGCGCAGTAGTCCCAGTCGATTTTCACGCCGCGCTCGCAGCGCGGGCAGGTGGACGGCATCGTCGATTCCGAACCGCGCGCTGGATTGTCCGTGCCACACCAGGGACAGGCCTGCATGGTCTCGGCGACCGGACCTTCGCAGCGGCGGCATTGGTGGCGCGTGCCGAGCAGCTTGCGGAACTGACGCTGGAATTCGCGCCACTTCAGGCGCTGGAATGCGCTGCCATTGGCCCGGGAACTGGGGGTTCCGGCGCCGGCTTTGCCGCGGCTCCGCTTCTGCCGCCGCGCATGGCTCTTGAGCTTTTCGAAATCCGCCTGCATCTGCATGGCGTTGGCATAACGCAGGTCGGGATCGAGCTGAATCGATTTCTCCAGGAGCGCGATGAACTCCGGCCGCACGCGGGCGGCGAGCTGGTGGTAACCCTTGAGCGGCCATGCGAACGGCCATTCAGGCAGCGTGCCCGAGAACAGGCGGTACAGGACGAGTCCCAGTGAAAAGACATCCGACTGGAACTTCGGCCGGCCCATCGCCTGTTCCGGTGCAATGAAGTCGATGGTTCCGGAGCCCGAGGCTTTCAGCGTCCACAAGCCGAGCTTCGCGAACCCGAAGTCGGTGAGCTTGAGCCGGTTGCCCGGGAACAGGATGTAGTTTTCGGGCTTGATGTCGCAGTGAATGATCTTGTGCTGGTGCGCATACGCCAGCGCATCGATGGCCTGCCCGGCCAGGTCGATCGCACGCGCCATTGCGATGCGGCGTTCCAGCCGGTCGGCGAGCGACTGTTCACCGAGTTCCATGGCGATCACGAACCTCCCTTCGATGTAGCTCGCGTTGAGTACCGTCAGGATGTTCGGGTGCCTGAGCCGGGTCGCGACCTGCACCTCGTGCAGCAGTTCCTTTTCGTTGATGCGTTCGCTGGTACGCGGGATTTTCAGCGCGACCTTCTGCTTCTGGATCGTGTCCTGCGCGGCATATACATCGGCGAGCGAGCTGGACGCGAGTCGGGAAACGATCCTGTATTTGCCGATCTTTTGTCGCGCTTTGAGCAACGGGGCGGACACTCCGGGCTGGCTGGGGTATGCAAAAGCGGCACAATCATTGTGGCTGGTCTCCGTGTAGTCAAGCGAAACATGACCGAAACCAGCGCGACAGCTGCATGTAAGATTCCTGCGCCAGAATCAGTTGCTTCACGACACGTGGCGGCGGGGGGCACAGAGACGGTGACACTGCAACTTCGCACCCTTTGGTTGTCCGGTCTGCATCTTGGATCCGGCGCCTGCAAGTGCAACGACCTCCTGAATTTCCTCGCTGGTGTGCGGGCCGACACAATCTTCCTGGTCGGCGATATCATCGATTCCTCGTGCGCGACAACCCGGTTCCCGGCCGACGACGCCGAGACCTGGCTGCGCCTGTTGCAGTTCACCCACTCCGGCACGCGCGTCGTCTACCTGCCCGGCGCCTGCGACAGCGATGCGTCGCGCCATGCCGGGCAGGCGATTGGGGGCATTGAGTATCGCGACAGTGCCGTGCACGTTACGGCGGCCGGGCGACGCCTGCTGGTCGTGCACGGTATCGGTTTCGATGCGGCGGTGCGGGCGGGCACGACGCTGGCAAACTACTCCCCGCTTGCCTATCCCTGGCTGCTGCGTGCCGATGCCCGCTTCGGCGCATTACACAGCGCACTGGGCGAACCGTTCGCGCCCGCGGCGGTCGGCGTGCGCCGCAGGCTCGAGCGCGCACGGGAATACCGGCGACGGTTCGAAGCGGAAGCTCGCCGCCAGGCGTCCGGCGGCGGTTATGACGGGATCGTCTGCGGCCACCTGCACCAGCCGGCACTGGGCGACGATAACGACATCCTGTATGCCGGCAGCGGCGACTGGATCGAGCATGATTCCGCGTTGGCCGAGTTTCCGGACGGATCTCTCATCTTCCTGACCCATGACCGCAGCGTCGATCGGCATATGCGCGGCGATTCGATCCACAGCGTGGCGGCCTGACCTGGGCACCGGCTTCCGGCCGATGGGCAAGCCCGGCAACACCGGCATGCGCCGGCTCCTGCACGCGACCCGCTATTCGGCACAGGGATTCGTGCACGCCTGGCGGCATGAAGCGGCTTTCCGCCAGGAACTTGCGCTCACCGCGGTACTGCTGCCGCTCGCCCTGTGGCTCGGCCGCACGATGGTCGAAGTGCTGCTCCTCATCGGCACCTGCCTGCTCGTGCTCATCGTCGAATTGCTGAATTCGGCAATCGAAGCGACGGTCGATCGCGTCGGTCAGGAACAGCACGAATTGTCGGGCCGCGCCAAGGACCTGGGTTCGGCGGCGGTGTTCCTGAGCCTGTTGCTGGTCAGCGTGACCTGGGGCAGCGTGGCGTGGCAGCGTTTCGGGGCCGGCTAGGAACCTCCGGCGACCAGCATGCCGACCGATTTCAGGGGCGCTCCGAAGCGGCCCGCGATGAACAGGCTCGAGAGCGCCAGCAGCGCGCCGAGCGCCGCGCCGGCCAGCACGTCGCTCGGGTAGTGCAGGCCGAGGATGACGCGCGAAAGCGCGATCAGCAGTGCAAATGGGACCAGGATCCAGAGCATTTCCGGAACGCAGGTTCCGTACAGTATCGAGAAGCTCACGGCATGCAGCGTGTGTCCAGATGGAAAGCTGTATCGATCGAGCGGCGCGATGCCGCAAACGATCTCGCCGAAGCGGATGTAGGGCCGTTCGCGGACCAGCCGCTCCTTCAGTTGCTGGTAGGCGAAGACGCCGGCCAGTGCGGTCAGCCCGGCCTGCAGGCCCAGCGTCACGGCATCGACCCCGGGATATGCGGCGCACACGATGCCGAGAATGATCCAGGCCGGGTAGTCTCCCAGCCTCGATACGCCGCCGAAAAAGTCGCGCACCGCGACGTGCCGGGACCACGCGTTGATCCTGAGACACGTGTTGCGCTCGAAATCGTCGAAGCGATCGAGTAGCACTGATTGATTCCGCCTGCTGCCCAGCTGGCAGAAGTGTCGCGTTTTTTCCTGACAGGGCCGGGTCAACGCCGTGACAGGCTGGTGAATTTTTCGCCAGTCGTGTCACATACTCGCAAGGGATCTGTAATCGCGCTTTAACCGGCCGCCGGAATCATGCGCGGGCATGAGAATCGCGATCGTTACCGACGCCTGGAAGCCACAGGTGAACGGCGTCGTGCAGACGCTGGGCAGCACCTGCGCCGAACTCGGCCGGGCCGGGCACGAACTGCTGCTCGTGACGCCGGCCGGCCGTCGCACGATACCCTGCCCCACCTACCCGGATATTCCGCTGACCCTGTTCCCAGGCCGTGCGCTGCGCCGCGAACTGCAGGACTTCGACCCGGATGCCCTGCATATCGCGACGGAGGGGCCACTGGGCATGGCGGCGCGGCGCCAGGCCCTTGCGCAGCGGCGCCCGTTCACGACGTCCTACCACACGCAGTTCCCGGAGTACCTGCGAGCGCGAATACCGGTGCCTGTCGAGTGGACGGCACGCGTGTTGCGGCTATTCCACGCCCCGGCGACGCATACCCTTGTGCCGACCGAGCGCATCCGGGAAAAGCTCGTCGCACGAGGGTATGCACATGTGGTGGTCTGGACGCGCGGGGTCGATACGGCGCTGTTCCGGCCCGATGATCCCTACGACTACGCGCTGCCGCGACCCATCTGGATCTACCTCGGCCGCGTCGCGGTGGAAAAGAACATCGAGGCTTTTCTCGGGCTCGACCTGCCGGGCAGCAAGATCGTCATCGGCGACGGGCCGGACCGCGAACGCCTGCAACGCCGATACGGGGAAAGTCATTTCCATGGCTTCCGCTTCGGCGAGGAACTGGCCCGACGGCTCGCCGGCGGGGACGTCTTCGTTTTTCCGAGCCGTACCGACACCTACGGACTGGTCTTGCTCGAGGCGATGGCCTGCGGCCTGCCAGTCGCCGCATTCCCCGTCGACGGACCGATCGACGTGGTGCAGCACGGGGTCACGGGCGTGCTCGACGAAGATCTGGGCGCCGCCTGCGGCGCTGCCCTCGAGCTCGATCGTGCGCGTTGTCGGGAATTCGCGCAGCAGCGCAGCTGGCGCCGCGCCACCGCCGAATTCGAAAGCTACCTGGTACCGCGCACGCGCGACACGGCATCGGCCCAGCCGGCCAGTAGCGCCGCGCGCTGAGGCTCCGGCATGCGCGGTTCGAATTGCCGGTCGCGCTGCCAGCAGCGGGCGACCGAGCCGATCCCGTCGAGAAGGCCCGCGTGCAAGGCGGCGAGACAGGCCGCGCCGAGGGCGGTGGACTCCGTGTTCCGCGGCCGCTCCACCGTCACGGCGAGCACGTCCGCCAGGAACTGCAGGAACCAGTCGTTCTTCACCATTCCACCGTCGACACGGATCAGGGCCGGTCGAATGCCGTCGTCGGACATCGCACGGACCAGGTCCGACGTCTGGTAGGCAATCGCCTGCAGCGTAGCGGTGACGATCCGCTCGCGGTCGCTGCCGCGCGTGAGACCCAGGATCGCAGCGCGTGCGTGCGGATCCCACCACGGCGCGCCGAGACCGGCGAAGGCCGGCACGACGACGACGTCCTCGACCACGCCGGTCCTGCGGGCGATCGCTTCGCTGTCCTGCGCCGTGTCGATGATCTGGAGGGCATCGCGCAGCCACTGCAGCGCCGAACCGGCGACGAACACGCTGCCCTCCAGGCCGTAGACGACCGCCCCGTCGAGCCGCAGCGCGACTGTCGTCAGGAGCTGATTGCGGGATGCGAGCGCCGCCCGGCCCGTGTTGGCGAGCACGAAACAGCCGGTGCCGAAGGTGCACTTGATCATGCCCTCGTCCACGCCGGCCTGGCCGATGAGCGCAGCCTGCTGGTCGCCGGCGATGCCGCCGACCGGCACGCCGGCGCAGGGCAAGCCCTCGGCGACGAGGCCGAATGGCGCCACACAGTCGCGCACCTCGGGCAGGAGTTCCGCGGGGACGTCGAACAGGGCGAGCATGTCCGTGTCCCAAAGCTGCGTATGCAGGTTGAACAACAGGGTGCGCGAGGCGTTCGTCGCATCCGTCGCGTGCACCCGCCCGCCGGTCAGGCGCCAGAGCAGGAAGCTGTCGATCGTGCCGAAAGCGAGTTGGCCGCGCGCCGCGCGCGACCGCGCCCCGGCGACGTTGTCGAGCAGCCAGGCGATCTTGGTGGCGGAGAAGTATGGATCGAGCCGCAAGCCCGTACGCTCGGCCACCAACGCGCCGGCGCCTTCGTTTTGCAGGCGTTCGCAGGTGTTCGCCGTGCGCCGGTCCTGCCAGACGATGGCGTTCGCGATCGGCCGGCCGGTCGCACGCTCCCACACTATGGTCGTTTCGCGCTGGTTGCTGATGCCGATCGCGGCAAAGTCGGCGGCGGAGACGCCGGCGCTTGCCATCGCTTTCTGCATGACTTCGACCACGGACGACCAGATCTCCTCCGGATCGTGCTCGACCCAACCCGGCTGCGGATAGTATTGCCGGAACTCCTGTTGCGCTGACGCCAGTTCGGCGAGCGCCGCGTCGTACACGACGGCGCGACTGCTGCTCGTGCCCTGGTCGATCGCGAGCAGGCAACGGCGACTCACGCGAGATAGTCCTCCACACTCCAGTACGGTGTTCCGACCAGAATGCGTTTGCCGGCATCGGGAGGACGGCGCTGGCCGCCCTGGGCGGCAGCGAACGCCGCGATGCCGGCCAGCACGGGCTCCGGCCAAGGCGTTACCCGCCGCAGGTCGAGATCGACGTGCAGGTTGAGCCACTCGCAAGTCGCCGCGACATAGCCGTGCTCGGCGTGGTACATGCGCTGAAACTGGTGCACGCGCTTCTCGTCGTAGGCGAGGATCTGTGCGGTGAGCACGTACGGTTCGCCCAGCCGCAACTCGCGCTTGTAGGCGACCTGGCACTCGACGGCGAAGGTCGAGCCGCGGTGCTCGCGGAGGTAGTCATCGGTGATGCCGAAACGCGCCCACAGCGCGTCGACGCCGAGATCGAAGGCCAGCACGTAGTACGCGACATTCATGTGCTCGTTGACGTCGATCCATTCGGCTCGCACGCGTCCCGAATGTACGTCGATGCCTTCGCGCCCTGTCGTATCGCCGTTCATTCCCGCGCCAGCTCCGGCAGGTCCTGGAAGTGCGCCAGCGCCGCGGGATTCGCGAGCGCTTCCGTGTTGTGCACCGGCTCGCCGTGCACCACCGAACGCACGGCGATTTCGACGAGCTTGCCGCTGCGCGTGCGTGGCAACTCGGGGACAGCGATGATCTTCGCCGGAACGTGCCGTGCCGTCGTGTTGCGCCGGATGACGTCGCAGATGCGCGCGCGAAGATCGTCGTCGAGCGCGGCACCGGGCCGCAACACCACGAACAGGACGACACGCACGTCCTCTGCCCACTTCTGTCCGATGGCGAGGCTTTCAAGAACCTCGTCGAGCTTCTCGACCTGGCGGTAGATCTCGGCGGTGCCGATGCGCACGCCACCGGGATTCAGTACCGCGTCGGAGCGACCGTGGATCACGAAGCCGCCGTCCGGCATTTCCTCGGCGAAATCCCCGTGCGCCCAGATGCCCGGAAAGCGTTCGAAGTACGCGCCGCGGTAGCGCCGGCCGTCGGGGTCGTTCCAGAAGCCGACCGGCGCCGACGGGAACGGCCGGGTGCAGACCAGTTCGCCGCGCCGGCCCACGACCGGCCGCCCGGACTCGTCGCGGATCTCCACCGCCATGCCGAGACCCTTGCACTGCAGTTCGCCGCGCCGCACCGGCAGGAGGGGATTGCCAAGCACGAAGCAGCTGATGATGTCGGTGCCACCGGAGATCGACGAGAGCTGCAGGTCCGCGCCGACGGCCTGGTAGACGAAATCGAAACTCGCCGGCGCGAGCGGCGACCCGGTCGACAGGAGCGTACGCAGCGCGGGCAGGCGAAACTCGTTGGCGGGTCGCACACCGGCTTTCTCGAGTGCGGAGAGGTATTTCGCACTCGCGCCGAACACGTCGATTTGCTCCTCCGCAGCCATCGACCACAGTCCGCGCCCGTCGCCGAAGAACGGGCTGCCGTCGAACAGCAGCAGCGTCGCGCCGGTGGCCAGGCCGCTCGCCAGCCAGTTCCACATCATCCAGCCGCAGGTCGTGAAAAAGAACAGGCGGTCACCGGCGTGGAGGTCCGTGTGCAACACGTGCTCTTTGAGATGCTGCAGCAATGTGCCGCCGTGCCCGTGAACTATGCACTTCGGTACGCCTGTCGTGCCCGAGGAATACATGACGAACAACGGATGATCGAAGTCGACCGGCAGGCATTCGGGTTCGCCGGCCGGCCGCCCGAACTCCTCCCAGCGGACAGAGCGGACCGCGGGCCCGCAATCCGTGTCGCCGTCCATGAATGGCACGACAACGGTGCGCGCGATGCCGGCGATTGCCGCTGTGATCGCCGCGATGTTTGCGCGGCAGTCGATGCGCTTGCCGTTGTAGCGATAGGCGTTCGCGGCGATCAGTACCTTCGGTTCGATCTGGCCGAAACGATCCACCACCCCCGTGACACCGAAATCCGGCGAGCACGATGTCCAGGTCGCACCGAGGCTCGCCGCCGCGAGCATCGCGACGATCGCCTCCGGACAATTCGGCAGGTAGCCGGCGACCCGGTCGCCGGCACGAACGCCGGCTTCGGCGAGGCCCGCTGCGATGGCGGCTACGTCACGACGCAGTTCGTCCCGGCTCAGGCTGCGTCGCGTGCCGTCCTCGCCACGGAATACGAGCGCCGGCGCGTCACCCCGGTGCCGCAGCAGATGATCGGCGTAATTGAGCCGCGCACCCGTGAACCAGCGGGCCCGCAACATGTCGTCCGCGTCGGTGAGCACGCGCTCGGCCGGCGTCGTGAAACGCACGGCGCAATGCCCGGCGAGCGCCTGCCAGAAATCGGCGGGCTCGTCGACGGACCAGCGATGCAATGCCGCATAGTCGTCGAAATCCTGTGCCCGCATGAAGCGGTACATCGCCGTCCTGCGCGCACGCTCGCGATCCGGTGACCAGAGTATCGGGTTCGGTGCCATCAGAACGGCACCGCGACGGCCTCGCAGAGGAAGCGCATGTAAGCGGACGCGGCACGGAACGCAGTTTCGACTTGTTTGCGAAACCGCGGGTTCAGGCAGCTTTCGCGATCAAACTCCCTGATTGCGATGAAGCTCGTGCGCTTGATGTCTTCGATGCAGTCGAGGTTCTTGTCGAAACCGCGTGGCGGTCGCGCCAGCTGTTCCCCGCCGATATGGAAGTGCCGGCGGAAGGCGGCGTCGCCGGTCGCGCGCAGCCACTCCCGCGGCCGCGCAGCGATGCGCTCGCGAATGGCCCGCAGAGGGGCGCTGTCCGGGCGCCACATGCCGGCTCCGACGAAGGTCTCGTCGGGCGAGATGTGCACGTAGTAGCCCGGCGCATGCACGTCCTTGCCCGCCTCGTGGCGGAACTGGATTCCGATGTTCGTCTTGTACGGCTGCTTGTTTCGCGAAAAGCGCGTATCGCGATACACGCGCATCAGCGAACCGCCGACACGCTCGGGCGCCGCGACGAAATGCGGGGCGAATTCCTGCAGCGGCCGCTGCATCGCCTCGATGAACGCCAGCGCCGGCTCGAGTACCGTCGCTTCGTAGCGCTCCTTGTTGCCACGAAACCAGTCCCGTTCGTTGTGCCCGGCAAGCTCGCGCAGGAAGCCGAGCGTCGCGGTGGAAAAGCCCGGAGTGCGGGCCGCGGCCATCAGCATCGTTCCGAACGCGGATGCGGGTACATGTCCGACTCGTCTTCGTCTGCACGCGGTGCGAGGCAGGCGAAGTCCTTCTCGACGAGAACTGTCAGCATGCTGCCGTCGTCCAGCCGCTGGTCGCCGTCGATCGACACCTGTTCCGAAGCGGCCCAGGCCTGCACCGAAGTTTCCGGCAGCCGGACGGTGACGACGTTGTTCGAGAAGATCGCTGCGGGCGCCACGCTCGCGGGACTGCTCTCCACAACGTAAGTGAAGGATCGCCCGCCGGGAAACGCCGTATGCGCCGTGACCAGGCCGTTTCGGACCAGCGCCGCGACTTCGCTCTGCGTGAGTCGCAGTCGTATGGAGTTGTCGAGTATCCGAAGCTTCATCTGGGCTACCGCACGGGACTCGTTGTCGTTGTTGTTGCGAAATTAGAACACGAATCCCGGCACGCTTTAAGACGCGTGCCCCCGCGACGGTTAGACTCGCGCCTTTCCCGGAGCGTTCCATGGTCGTACGGAGGCGCGGTTGATCACCGATCCCTGGTTCTATGTCGCCGCCGTGCCCGCCGTCTTCCTGGTCGGCATGTCGAAGGGCGGCTTCGGCGGCGGCCTGGGCACGCTCGGCGTGCCGCTCATGGCGCTCGTCATTTCGCCCGTACAGGCGGCCGGCATCCTGCTGCCCATCCTGTGCCTCATGGACCTGTTCAGTCTCTGGGCCTACCGCGGGCTGTGGATCCGCGAAGAACTGCTGGTGCTGGTTCCGGCGGCCCTGCTCGGTATCGCCGCCGGTACCCTGCTCTTCGACGCGATGAGTCCGGCGGCGATACGCCTGCTGGTCGGCGTCGTCGCCATCGTCTTCACCCTGCACTACGTGCTGGCGTGGCGTGGCGGCAAGCGGGTTTCTCCGCGCGACTACCCACGCCCGGTCGGCATCATCGCCGGCACGACCGCCGGCTTCACGAGTTTCATAGCACATGCCGGCGGCCCGCCCGTCAGCATGTATCTCCTGCGCCGGCCGCTCGGCCGGACGGACTTCGTCGCGACCACCGTCCTGTTCTTCACCGTCGTGAATTACACCAAGCTCGTCCCCTATGCCTGGCTCGGCCAGCTCGCTCCGGCGAACCTGATGACCTCGCTGGTGCTCGCGCCGCTCGCGCCGCTCGGTGTGTACACCGGCGTCTACCTGCACAAGCGGGTCAGCGACCGGCTGTTCTTCGGCGTGGTTTACGTGTTACTCGCCGTGGTCGGCATCAAACTAGTCTGGGACGGTCTCACCGGACTTTGATCCGATTTCCGTGCGCGCGACGTCGAGCACATAGCGGTAGCGGGCGTTGCCGGGCTCGAGTTCCGCGGCCTTCGCCAGCGCGGCGAGTGCCGCCTCGAGTTCGCGCTGCCGTACCAGCAGCAAGCCCAGGGCGTGATACAGCGCCGCAGCATCCGGCACTCTTGCGATGCCTTCCTCGAGCACCTGGCGGCCGTGCTCGTCGTTGCCGAGCTGCCGCAGCGCGTCGGCGAGGTTGACGCGCGCGGGCACCAGCAAGGGCTGAATCTCGAGCGCGCGCTCGTAGTACGGCAACGCATCCTCGCTGCGGGCAGACGCCACGGCGAGATCGCCGAGGCTCGCCCAGGCTTCCGGCCGGTTCAGCTGCCGGTTCTGCGCGGCGCGATACTCGTCGGTGGCCGCCGCGAGGTCGCGCGCCGCCGCGGGCGTCAGCAGATTTCCCATGTCCGCATACGTCATCGCCGCTTCCAGCCGCACTGCGCGGACCTCGTCCGCGAGCCGGGCCGTGCCGGATTGCAGGCGGACTTCCGGCGGCATGAATCGCAGGGTCCTGACAGCGGCGGCGCGGACCAGCGGATCCGGATCCTCCAATGCCGACTGCAGCGCCGCGAGTTCCGCCGCGCCGACCGGTGACGCAAAGAGCCCGACGGCGGTCGCTCGCGCGATGCCCGGGGTCGCCGTGTTCGACAACACGTCGAGCAGCGCCTCGTTGGCGGGCCCGCGCCGTGCCGCGGAAAGCGCGGTCGCGAACTCCGGCCGCCGCCCGGGCCCGTGCAGCGCGACGAGTTCCGCGGCCGCCCAGGCCGGGCTCCGGTCCGCATGGCAGTCATTGCAGGCGTTCGGCACGCCGGTCGATTCCGTCAGGTCGGGCCGCGGCACTCGGAATCCGTGGTCGCGGCGCGAGTCGACGACCATGTAGGTGCGCTCGGGCATGTGGCAGTCGACGCAGGCGATCGTGCCCGTCGCGTGCCCGGTGTGTGCCGGCGTGGCGAAGCGGGTCGGCAGGTGACATTGCCCGCAGACCCGCTCGGGCTCCGGCCCAATGACGAGCTTCAGGGAGTGCGGGTCGTGACAGTTGCTGCAGGTCACGCCCGCCCGGTACATGCGGCTTTGCAGGAACGAGCCGTACTCGTAAACCTCGTCGCGATTCTGGCCGTCAGCAAAGTAGAGTCCTTCTTCGAGCAGCGCGGGCAGGTGCGTGTCGGCGAGCGGTCGGCCGAATTCGTAATGGTCTGTGATGACGGCCCGGCGCGCATGGCAGCGGCCGCAGGATTCGGGCTGTTGCGAAGGGCGCATCGCGGGCTCGCTGCGCTCCGCGATGCCGCTGTCCGGATTCATTTTCCAGGTCGCACGTCCCTGGTCGTCGAGGTCGACGACCAGCCCGTAGCGGCTGTTGCCGAAGTCGCCCTTTCCGGCCTCCGCGACATGCTGCGAGCCGGGTCCGTGACAGGCTTCGCAGCCGACCGAAACCTCCGACCAGGTCGTGTCGAAGCTGTCGGATGCGAGGTCGTAGCCCATGACGAGATTCGTCGAATGGCACTCCGCGCACATGAAATTCCAGTTTTGTTGCGGCCCGGTCCAGTGCAGTACGTCACCGGCGGCGATGTGCTCGTTGGGGTAAAGATGGAACCAGCGCTGTCCGCCGGCTGCCGCCAGGCGGCTGTCCCAGGCAAACGGCAGCGCCTGCAGGCGTCCGCCGGGAAACTCCACGAGGTACTGCTGCAGGGGCTCGACGCCGAACACCCACGCGACGGTGTAGGTCGCCGGCTTGCCACTCGCGTCGCCGGTCTCGACCTTGAACGTGTCGCCATCGCGGAAAAACCGGCTGGGCTCGCCGAAGTAGTCGAAGCTCACACCGGAAAAATCGCCGACCACGGTCACCGCACTCGCCGGCTTCATCGCGAGTTCGTGATGGGAGCCCTGCCATGCCGCGTACTCGCTCGCATGGCACGAGGCGCAAGCCTCGCTGCCGACGAACGTCGCCACCACCGGTGCAGGCGGCTGCGTCTCGCTGTTCTTCGAACAAGCGACGAACAGGATTGCCGTCGCGCCCAAGCCCAGTTGCCGTATGCATACGCCGAACGTATACGGCCGGCGCATCTCTACTCGGCGATCACATTTTCCGCTTGCGGGCCTTTCTGTCCCTCGGTGACCTCCATCGTCACCTTCTGGCCCTCTTTCAGTGTTTTGAAACCTTCCATGACGATAGCGCTGTGGTGGACAAACACATCTTTGCCGCCTTCACGCTCGATGAAACCGAAACCCTTGTCATCGTTAAACCACTTTACGGTTCCCGCAACTCTTTCTGCCATAGCTACCTCACGCACAAAAACGCCTGCATTACCGACTTCCAATCGCGGCCTGGCAGGTGCGCCTATCCTACCCGCAATCGCGCGACTTGGCTCGCGAAAGTACAGCGCCAGTCTGACCGCAAAGTGTTACAGAAATGAAATTCGACGTATACGCCGGAAATTCTGCGACTTTGACGGCGCTCGGGGCTTGCGCGCTCCAGTGCTGCACGCGAAGACTCGCGGACCGATTGCGCAAATGCATATGTCAGGCGCGGCGTCCGAGGAACTCGCGCCCCAGTTTGGACACGGCATTGCACCCGATCAGTGCCAGCGTGCGCTCGAATTCCGTGCGCAGAATTGTGAGCGATCGCTCAACTCCAGCCTGTCCGCCCGCGGCGAGACCATACAGATAAGCGCGGCCGATGCTGCAGGCGTTCGCACCGGCGGCGAGCGCCTTCACGATGTGATTGCCGCGCCGTATCCCGCCGTCGCAGATGATCTCGAGCCGGTCACGCAGGGCATCTGCAACGGGCGCAATGCAATCCACCGGCGCTGGTGCGGATTCGAGCTGGCGGCCGCCGTGATTCGACAGCATTACCGCGGTCGCGCCCGAGTCCGCGGCCCGGCGGCAATCCGTGACGGTCTGCACACCCTTGATCACCAGGGGCCCTGTCCATTCGCCGGCCAGCCACTCAACGTCCTTCCACGTCAGCGACCGATCGAGCTCGCGATCGATGTAGTCACGTATCGTGCCGTCGATGTTCGCAGCGGCGCTGCTCCTGGTGAGATTGACCATCTCGAGATCCTTCCTTACCAGCGCGCGGTACAACCAGCCGGGGTGTGCGAGGAAACTCGCCGCCTGCCGCAGCCGCGATCGCGGTGCAGCCGAGAAACCGTGTACGAAATCACGTTCGCGATTGCCCGCGACCGGCGTATCGACGGTGAGACACAGGGCTACGAACCCGTGCTCGCGACACAGCGCCAGCAGCTCCCTGGCGAGCCCGCGATCCCGGAAGACATACAGCTGGTACAGCTTCGGCCCGTTCGTACTCGCGGCAATGTCGGCGATCGTCGTCGTGCCGAGCGTCGACAGGCTGTAGATCATGCCGAACGCCGCTGCGGCCCGTGCGACCGCAGGTTCGCCTGCGCCATGAAACAGCTTCGACGCACCGGTCGGCGAAAGCATGACCGGCCAGTCCACCGACTGCCCGAACAAGCTGCTGCGCGTGTCGATGCGGCTGACGTCGGACAATTGAGCGGGCAGCAATTCGAAGTCGTCGAATGCGGCGGTATTGCGCCGGAGCGTGAGTTCATCGTCGGCGCCGCCGTCGATATAGTGAAACACCGGCGCCGGCAGCCGCTTCCTGGCGAGGCGCCGCAGGTCCGCGATGTTGTGACAGGCGCCGAGCGACATGGCGGAAACTTAGCATGTATGCGTTGTGTCGTCCCGGCGCGACGCGTCCGGTTCTATAATGCGCAGCCACCGCCACCCGACACTGCTCCTGCCGCATGTCCCGAACCCTCGTATCGACCGGGCAAGCATCCGGGCCGCCGAATGCCTCCGCGAGCGCATCCCCGCGTGCCGGCAGGACGGCGGCCGACCGCCGCGTTGCCTGCTGGCTCTTCATCTGCTGTGCGCTGGTGTTCGCCATGGTCGTACTGGGCGGCGTAACGCGGCTCACCGGCTCCGGGCTTTCGATCACCGACTGGAAACCCGTGACGGGCGTGATTCCGCCGATGTCCGACGCCGAGTGGGCGGCGGAGTTCGAACGCTACCGGCAATCGCCTGAATTCCGTCACGTCAATTCGCACATGGACGTCGGGCTGTTCAAGGAGATCTACTGGCTGGAGTACCTGCATCGCCTGCTCGGCCGGATCATCGGCATCGCCTTCCTCGCGCCCTTCCTCGTGTTCGCCGTCAACGGTTCCATACGGCGCCGCGACTGGCCCGTCTATCTCTCGATGTTCTTGCTCGGCGGGCTGCAGGGCGTGCTCGGCTGGTACATGGTGCAGAGCGGGCTGGTCGACGTGCCGGAAGTGAGCCAGTACCGGCTCGTGGCGCACCTGGTCGCTGCACTCGCCATCTATGCTTTCATGTTCTGGGTGGCGCTGTCGCTGTTGCATCCGCAGCGTGCGCGGACCCGGCACCCGGCTTTCGGACGGGCCGCAGCACTGTGCATGCTCATCGCCGTCACGATAGTCTCGGGCGGCTTCGTCGCCGGCCTCGACGCGGGCCACATCTTCAATACGTTCCCGCGCATGGGGCAACACTGGCTGCCGCCCGGCGCTTTCGCGCTCGCACCGGCCTGGCGGAACCTGTTCGAGAACCCGATCCTGGTGCAATTCGATCACCGGGTGCTGGCGATCGGCACGCTGCTCGCGGTATGCACATTCTGGTTCCTGCTGCGCGCTCAGGTGCACACGCGTCGCGCCAGGGCCGCACGGCACCTGTTGCTGTCGGCCGTCGTCGCACAGGCATCTCTCGGCGTAATGACGCTCCTCCTGCGCGTGCCACTCGTCCTCGCCGCGACCCACCAGGCGGTCGCAGTGCTGTTGCTCACTGCCGCGCTGTATCTGACGCATGCGCTCCGCGAACCGGCGGAGGCCGGCGAGGCTGTCAGCCGACCGGCGTGAGCCAGCCGCGCGTGTCCGGTGTCTCGCCGTACTGGATCGATTGCAGCGCCCGGCGCAGCTTCTCGACGTTCGGACCGGACTGGCCGTCGCGCACGCGGATCTCGCGCCCGCGATACACCAGGGTGCCGACGGGCGTGAGACAAGCCGCAGTTCCGGACAAGGCCGCCTCGTAAGTCGCCACCCATTCCAGGAGTTCGGCGACCGTGAAATTGCGTTCGCTGATGCGGTAACCGAGGTCTTTGCCGAGCGCCAGGATGGAGGCGCGCGTCATGCCGTGCAGGAACGAGCTGTCGAGCGGCTTGGTGATGATCTCGTCGTCGCTGATCAGCAGGAAGTTGGCGGCACCGGTCTCCTGGACGTCGCCGCGCGGGCAGAACAGCACCTGGTCGACGCCGAACTCCGCCTTGGCAGCCAGGGTCGGACCGAGGGCCGCCGCGTAATTGCCGCCGGTCTTGGTGCTGCCGAGCTGCTCGGTGGAGCGCGAGCGCTGGTCCTCGACCAGGAGCTTCAGCGGACGCGCGCCGCCCGCGAAGTAGTCGCCGACGGGCGATGCCAGGACATACAGGAGGGCCGTACTCGACGGCGAGGCCGCGGCCCCGATGTTGGGCAGCGTGCCGATCAGCGTAGGCCGCAGGTACAGCGAACTCGGCGGCGACGGAATATCCGCGGCATGCCGCCTGACGAGGTCCTTGACCATGCCCGCGAGGTGCTCGGTCTCGGGCACCGGCAGCCTGAGCGATGCCGCGCTTTTCTGCAGGCGCGCGATATGGTCGAACAGGCGAAAGACGTGCGCCTGCCCATCAGGCCAGCGATACGCCTTGAAGCCCTCGAAGCAGGTGCTTGCATAGTGCAGGACGTGCGACGCGGGATGCAGGGACAGCGGCGCGAGCGGCTTAAGCTCGGCGGGCTGCCAGGCCTTGCCGTCGAACCCCGCGACGGCGAAATGATCGCAAAACGTGGTGCCGAACTGACTCATTGCCGACCCTGGATGTTGCCCGGGACCAGGCCGGGCGAAAGGCCGTAACTCTGCCACCAAGCGGTGCGGCTTGGCCAGTACGCCTTTGCTGGTAGGGGCAGACAGAATCCGCTGCAACTAGAACGTCGGCGGGCTGCAGGCGGAGATGAGCTCACAGGCTTCGCTGCCGGGATTGTGAAACGCGTGCGGCTGGCTGCTCCGGAAGTAGTAGGCGTCGCCGGGCCCGAGCACCTGTGACTGGTCTCCGACCGTGACCTTGAGGCGCCCGGACAGGACCAGACCACATTCCTCGCCTTCGTGCTTGAGCGCATGCCGGCCGGTGCCCGCGCCGGGCTCGTAGCGTTCCTTGAGGAGCTGAATGGCGCGGTCACCGAGATGCGCCCCGACCTGCCGGTAGGAAACCCCGCCGTCGGCGATCTCGGTCAGCTCTGCGGCGCGAAAGAACACGCGATCGGCGGCCTCCTCCGACGCATCGCTGAAGAACTCGGAGAGGCTGACGGGTATGCCGTCGAGGATCTTCTTCAGCAGGCTGACGGTCGGGTTCAGCCGTCCCGACTCGATCTGCGAAATGGTGGCGTTGGCCACGCCCGTGCGCCGGGCCAGCTGGCGCTGCGACAGGCGGTGCCGGTCGCGCAAGGCGCGAAGCCGCTGGCCGAGAGTCTCGTTCATTGCCCGGTTCCCCTCACAAGTGTTCAGTATCCTAAACATTTTCATTGTATGACTCAATAAAATCAAGGTATTACAAAACTCTCGCTAACTCATTGTTTAACATCGGCAGGCAGGCGTACACTCGCTCGCAGGCCACCCCGCGCCTGCCCCGACCCCCGGAGACCCCGAATGTCCTCAGCCGCCGAGCCACTCGACGCCTACTGGATGCCGTTTACCGCAAACCGGGACTTCAAGGCGCGGCCGCGGATGATCCGGAGCGCCGCGGGCCATTACTACGTTGCGAACGACGGCCGCCGCCTGTACGACTTCTTCTCCGGGCTGTGGACTTCCGGGGTCGGTCACTGCCACCCGAAGATCGTCGCGGCCGTGCAGAAACAGGTGGCCGAACTCGACTACGCCATCGCCTTCCAGGTCGGCAACAACCCGTCCGCCGAACTTGCGGCGCGGGTCGTCGCCCTCGCGCCCGAGGGCTTTGCGCAGTGTTTCTTCACGAATTCGGGCTCCGAATCCGTGGACACCGCGCTCAAGATCGCGCTTGCATATCACCGAGCGCGCGGCGAAGGACAGCGCACGCGGCTCATCGGCCGCGAACGCGGCTACCACGGCGTCAACTTCGGCGGCATGTCGGTCGGCGGCATGCTGCCCAATCGCAAGGCCTTCGGCGCCAACCTGATTCCCGGTGTCGATCACCTGCGCGCAACGATGGACCTCGAGCACACGGCCTTCAGTCGCGGCCAGCCGGAATGGGGCGCGCACCTCGCGGACGACCTCGAACGGCTGTGCGCCCTGCACGACGGCGGCAACATCGCCGCGGTCATCGTCGAGCCGGTCGCGGGTTCGGCCGGCGTGCTTCCGCCGCCAGTGGGCTACCTCGAAAAACTGCGCGCGATCTGCGACCGGCACGGCATCCTGCTGATCTTCGATGAGGTCATCACCGCCTTCGGCCGCGTCGGCAAAGCCTTCGCCGCCGAGAAATTCGGCGTGACGCCCGACCTCATCACGACGGCCAAGGGCCTGACCAACGGCGTCATCCCGATGGGCGCGGTACTCGCGCAAAAACACGTCTACGATGCTTTCATGCAGGGACCCGAAAGCATGATCGAACTGTTTCACGGCTACACTTATTCCGGCCACCCCGTCGCGGCGGCGGCCGGCATCGCCGCGATGGACGTGTACCGCGACGAAGGCATATTCGAACAGGCCGAGGCGCTCGCTGAACCCTTCGCCGAGCTGTTGCATTCCTTCGCCGATCACGCGAAGGTGAAGGACGTGCGCAACTTTGGCCTGATGGGTGCCATCGAACTCGCACCTCGGCCGGATGCACCGGGCGCCCGCGGGCTCGAGATGCACAAACGCTGTTTCTGGGACGAGGACCTGCTGGTGCGTCACGGCATGGACACCATCGCGTTCTCGCCCTTTCTCAATTCCGTCGTCGCCGACTGGGAACAGAGCTTTGACAAGGTCCGGCGCGTGCTGGACAGCATCGACTGAAGCGGAGACGCCATGAACGCCACACCTGCATTCGAGATCGAGACGGCCGACACGCTGGGTCATTACATCGGCGGTGCCTTGGTTGCCGGCGGCGAGCGCACGCTGCCGGTGCACAATCCCGCCACCGGCGAGGTTGCGCGGCGCGTTGCGCTGGCGGACCGCGCAACCGTCGATGCGGCGATCGCCGCCGCGCACGCCGCATTTCCCGCGTGGCGCAACACGCCGCCGGCGAAACGCGCGAAAGTCCTGTTCCGCTACCGGCAGCTCCTCGAGGAACACGCGGACGAGATAGCAGCCGTCATCACGGAGGAACACGGCAAGGTTCACGACGATGCACTCGGCGAGTTCCAGCGCGGCCTCGAAGTCGTGGACTACGCCTGCGGCATCCCGGAACTCCTGAAGGGCGAGCACTCGAAGAACGTCGCCGCCGCGATCGACAGCTGGTCCGAGTTCCAGCCGCTCGGCGTGGTTGCCGGCATCACGCCGTTCAATTTCCCGGCAATGGTGCCGATGTGGATGTTCCCGATGGCCATTGCCTGCGGCAATACGTTCATACTGAAGCCCTCGGAAAAGGACCCGGGGGCCTCGCTCGTGCTCGCGCAGCTGTTCAGCGAGGCGGGCCTGCCGGACGGCGTCTTCAACGTCGTCAACGGCGACAAGCTGGCGGTCGACATCCTGCTCGCCGACCAGCGGGTGCAGGCTGTGAGCTTCGTGGGCTCGACGCCGGTCGCCGAATACATCTATACGACCGGCACCGCGAACGGCAAACGCGTCCAGGCGCTGGGCGGTGCAAAGAACCACGCGATCGTCATGCCCGACGCCGATATCGACAATGCGGTCAGCGCGCTGACCGGTGCAGCCTACGGTTCCTGCGGCGAGCGCTGTATGGCGATTTCCGTCGCCGTGTGCGTCGGCGACGAGACCGCGGACCTGGTGGTCGGAAAACTCGCCAGCGAACTTGCGGGTCTCAAGGTGGGCAACGGGACCGATACGTGCAACCACATGGGCCCGCTCGTGACGCGTGAACACTGCGCCAGGGTGCGCGGCTACGTCGACCTCGGAGTCCAGGAAGGCGCGGAGCTCGTCGTCGACGGCCGCGGGCTGGTCGTGGACGGCCACGAGGCCGGGTATTTCCTCGGCCCCTGCCTGTTCGATCGCGTGACGCCGCAGATGCGCATCTACCGGGAGGAGATCTTCGGGCCGGTATTGTGCGTCGTACGCGCCGGTTCCGAAGAAGAGGCCATGCGGCTCGTCGACGAGCACGAGTACGGCAACGGCACCTGCATCTTCACGCGCGACGGCGAGGCGGCGCGCTACTTCGCCGACAACGTCAAGGTCGGCATGGTGGGCATCAACGTACCGCTACCCGTGCCGGTCGCGTATCACAGCTTCGGCGGCTGGAAGCGATCGCTGTTCGGCGATCTGTATGCCTACGGTCCGGACAGCGTGCGCTTCTATACGCGGCGCAAGACGATCACGCAGCGCTGGCCTTCAGGCGGCGTGCGCGAACAGGCGCAGTTCGCATTCCCGAGCCACGGCTGAGCGGCCGACGGCGCGATCCGCCGCCGGCCGGGCGGCAACTGGCACGCTCCGGCGCTTCACAGGTAAGATCACGCGTTCAAATCCTGCGGAACGCCATCATGAGAACGAGTCTTCCTGCCCTGCTGCTCCTGTTGTCGGCGACGGCCGGCGCGCAACAGACCGCCACCGCCTACAAGTCCGCCGAAGTCGCGCCGGGCATCTATCTCATCGAGGGTGCGGACGGTTTCGGCGGCGGCAACATCGGCCTGCTCGCCGGCGAGGATCACCTCGCGATGGTCGATGATGGCCTCGTGCCTACCGCCGAGATCCTGTTCGAGTATGTTGAGGAGGTCGCCGGCCGGCCGGTCGACTTCATCATCAATACGCACGTGCACGGCGATCACGCCGGCGGCAACGCCTGGTTCGCCGGACAGGACGCCGTCATTTTCGGGCACGAGAACATCCGCGCACGACTCGCAGCGGATGCGGAGCCGGCCGGTGGCGAAGGCGGCCTGCCGGTCGTGACCTTCGACGACGGGATGACCTTTCATTTGAACGGCATCGAGGCAGACGTGCATCACGTCGCCGACGCACATACCGACGGCGACGCGTTCGTCGTGTTCGCCGGCGCCAACGTGATCCAGACCGGCGACGTATTCTTCAACGGCATGTTCCCCTTCATCGATCTCGACAGCGGCGGCACAGTCGACGGCTACATCGACGCCCAGCGACGCATACTGGAGATGGCCGACGACGAAACGAAGATCATCCCGGGCCACGGCGCAGTCGCGAGCAAGGCGGACCTCGAGACGAGCCTGGCGATGCTGCTCGACTGCCGGGCAAAGGTTAAAGCGCTGGTCGATGCCGGCAAGAGCGTGGACGAGGTATTGGCCGAGAACCCGCTGGCGGACTACCACGAGCGCTACAACTGGGAATTCATCACGACCGAACTCATGACCCGCACGTTGTACCGCGGCCTGGCTGGCGGCTGAGCGCATGGACCAGCGCGCCGCAGCCCGCTTCGTTGCCGGGGCCTGGGACAGCTCCATCGTACCGGCGCTGTCCGACTACATCCGGATTCCGAACAAGTCACCGCACTTCGACCCCGATTGGGCCGGCCGCGGCCACATGGAGCGGGCCGTGGGATTGCTCGAAGCCTGGTGCCGGGAACAGCCCGTCGCCGGCATGACGGTCGAGGTCGTGCGCATCGAGGGTCGCACGCCCGTGTTGTTTCTCGACATTCCCGGCGAGTCCGACGACGTCGTCCTGCTCTACGGGCACTACGACAAGCAGCCCGAATTCAGCGGCTGGGAAAACGGACTGGGACCGTGGGAACCAGTGCTCCGCGACGGCAAGCTGTACGGCCGCGGCGGCGCGGACGACGGCTACGCGACCTTCGGCTCGCTCACGGCGATTCGTGCGCTGCGCGAGCAGGGCATCCCGCACGCACACTGCGTGGTGCTGATCGAGGGTTGCGAGGAATCGGGCAGTTTCGACCTGCCCTTCTACATCGAACGGCTCGCGGACCGGATCGGCTCGCCCGACCTCGTCGTCTGTCTCGATGCCGAGTGCGGCAACTACGAACAATTGTGGTGCACGACCTCGCTGCGCGGCAACCTCACCGGCACGCTGCGGGTGGAGGTGTTGACCGAAGGCGTGCACTCGGGCACTGCGAGCGGCATCGTCCCGTCGAGCTTCCGGCTGCTGCGCAGGCTCCTGAGCCGGGTCGAGGACGAAACTTCGGGCAGGATCCTGCCCGATGCCCTGTACGTCGAGATACCCGCGGAGCGCCGGGCACAGACGCAAGCCGCCGCCGACGCGCTCGACGGCTCGGTATTTCGGAAGTACCCGTGGATCGTCGGCGAGCCTGCGCTCGCCGAATCGCCCTATGAACTCCTGCTCAACAACACCTGGCGCCCGACGCTCAGCGTGACCGGCGCAGATGGCCTGCCCGCACTTGTCAACGCCGGCAACGTGCAGCTGCCGTACACCGAATTGAAACTGTCGTTCAGGTTGCCGCCGACCTGCGATGCGGGCGCGGCTGCCGCCGCGTTGGACGCGGTCTTCGCCGCGGATCCGCTGCCAAACTGCAGGGCGCGGTTTAATGTCAGTTCGGCGATGGCGGGCTGGAACGCTCCGCCCGTCGCGGACTGGCTCGCCCGTTCGATGCAGCAGGCGTCCGGAGATTTTTTTGGCAAGCCGTCGATGTACATGGGCACGGGTGGCACCATTCCGTTCATGGGCATGCTCGGCGAGAAATTCCCCGCCGCGCAATTCCTCGTGACCGGCCTGCTCGGCCCGAAGTCGAATGCACATGGCCCCAACGAGTTCCTTCACATAGAAACCGGCAAGCGCCTGACGGGTTGCGTGGCAGGAGTCCTGGCCGACCATTATCGGTACCGCACGCAAGCCTGAGGCTCGCATCGCCTGCAGGTTGGGCCGCATTCCGTCGCGTCGATGTCAGTCGCGCCCGATCCCATCCGGCAGCCGGACCCAGTCGTGGCGCCATTCTTCATAGACGGAGAAGAGCGGTTGCGGGAAGTTCGGGTCGGCAAACGCGCCGACCGGCACGGCGACGAGGTCGGGATACGCATCGAGTGCGTAATGCACGGTCGCGCCACATTTCGGGCAGAAGTGAAACGAGATCGCGCCGCCGCTCTCGCCGGTGCGGCGATACTCCGACGACACGCCCTCGACAACGGCATCGGCACGGCGGAACCTGGCCTGCGCACCGAAGACACTGCCGGTGCGACGCTGGCACGCGAGGCAATGACAGATCGAGACGCGCACGGGATGCCCCGACACCATGATTTGCAACTGTCCGCAGCTGCAGGCCGCTGTTCGTGCTGTCGAGTTCTTCATTGGATTTTCCGGCCGTCGGCGGCGCCTGCGATCGCATGCCGATCGGCGATCATGTTTTGAAACCTGCCGTCTCGCAATTCGAAAGCGTTTAAGATAGTCGCATTCGCCGGGCCTGCGTGCGCAAATGTATCCTTGAGAACTGAAACTCCACGCCATGCGGCTCTCGCCTGCCGCACCTGCTGCCTCCTGCTCTGGCTGGGAACTGCCGGCGCGAGCGCATCCGCGGAAGAGACCGCCGACGAAGCCGTGCATCCTGCGGCGCTGGATCCCGCCGCCCCGCCGGAAGCGGAAACGCCGGCCGTAGCGGTCGGCACTGAAATCACGCGCGTCGTACTGGTGCAGGAGAACATATTCGACCTGTCCAAGGAGGATGAAAACAACTGGCTGTACCGGACGATGAACAAGCTGCACATCGTAACGCGCCCGAATACGATCCGGCGGCAGCTGTTGTTCGAGCGAAGGCCAGGGCTACGACCCGCGGCTCGTCGAGGAATCGGAACGGATCCTGCGCGAGAACAAGTACCTGTTCGACGCTTCGATCCGCCCGGTCATGAATGCGGACGGCGAGCTCGAGATCGACGTGCGCACGCGCGATGTGTGGACGCTGACCCCCGAGATCACCTACAGCCGCGGCGGCGGCGAGAACAAGACCAGGCTGGGCCTCGAGGAATCGAACCTGTTCGGCACCGGGCGCCGCATGCTGTTTACCTGGGAAGACGATGTCGACCGGCGCGGCAAGGTCTTCGAATACTACGACCGGCAGCTCGCGGGAACGTGGACTTCGCTGGGCCTGAGCATCGCCGACAATTCGGACGGTCACTCACATGCGCTCTCCGTCGTGAAGCCCTTCCATGCGCTGGATGCCCGCTGGGCCGGCGGTGCGACCTATTTCGACGACGATCGGGTGACGACCTACTACGACCTCGGCGAGGAGGCCGCCGAGTTCCGGCACGAGCGACAGCACTACGTCGGCTTCGGCGGCTTCTCGGATGGCCTGAAGCGCGGCTGGGTACGCCGCTTCACCCTGGGCGCGGCGTACGACAACAACGAGTTCGGTCAGCCGGAATCACCGGACCTGCCGGTGCTGATCCCGGATAATCGCAAGCTCGTCTACCCCTTCCTGGGTTTCGAATTACTCGAGGACCGCTTCGAGAAATCCCTGAACAGCAACCAGATCGACCGCGCCGAGGACTTCTACCTGGGAACGCGCGTCGCGCTGCAGGTCGGCTGGTCGGACGAGTCGTTCGGCGCGGACCGTGATGCGCTGCTGTATTCGATGTCGGCCAATCACAGCATCGGTACGCTGGAGGGGAAAGCACTGCTGCTCGCCGCCGGCCTGAATGCACGGCACGAGGACGGCGGCAGCGCCAATTCGCTCTTCAACCTGAATGCCAGCTTCTACTGGCGCCAGTCCGACAAGTGGCTGTTCTACACGCAAGTCCTCGGGACCCTGGGACACAATCTCGACGGCGATACGATCGTCGAACTCGGCGGGGACAACGGCCTGCGCGGCTATCCGTTACGCTACCAGTCGGGCGACAGCAGCTTCGTCGCGTCGGCCGAACAACGCTATTTCACGGACTGGTATCCGTTCCGACTTGTCCGCGTGGGCGCGGCGGTATTCGCTGACGTCGGACGAGTGTGGGGTCCGAATGCTCTCGGCACCGGTAACCTCGGCTGGCTCACCGACGTCGGCATCGGCCTGCGCTTTGCGCCGACGCGCCTCGGTACGACCAAGGTCTTTCACCTGGACGTCGCGTTTCCGCTCGGCGGCACGGACGACATCGACGAGGTGCAGATACTGTTCCGCGCCAGGCGCGGTTTCTGACGGGCTGGCTGCATCCGGTCACTGGCTGCAGAGTACCCGCGTCTTCTCGCGCGCGTCGGCGACTTCCGCCGCGTACTCGACATCGGTCAGAATGTGTCGGGTGCCGCTCTCGTCCGTGCGGTACAGTTTTGGCGCATTCTCGTAGGAATGCAGAATCTCGGTGGCCCGCTCGCAATTGTGCGCGACGACCGCCTCGCGATCGGTACGCTGCTCGGTCGTCTCTTCCGGAGAGGCATACTCGGTCCCCGCAGTCCCGGTGGCGGCGGCGCGCGTTTTCAGATCCTCGAGCGTGCCTTTCGAATGCCAGAAGAGCTGCACGCGAATCGCGTCCTCGTGGTCGGGCTTGTCGCTGTAGTGCACCTTGCCCTGGTCGTCACGCCAGGTGTAGATCGCCTGGTCGGAATCGACATAATGCGTCGCGCCGTTCGCGTCGAACCAGTACCAGACATCGGCGCGCGCCGTTGTGACGACGAGCAGGAGCAGGAAAGCCTGCAAAGCGAACACGGATTTTCGGTTCATGCAACCTCCTGGAATGCGCCAATAGTGCGTCAGCCGTCACAGCCAGCGCGTTGCACCCGGTCACAAAACGAGTCTCGTGGAGCACAGGCGCGGCTGAGCCGCCGCCCTGATGCCACACACGAGCCGGCCGCATAGCGGAATTGCGCGGGCTCTGCGTCGGCTGCCGTAGTGTGCGAACATTGCCGCCCGTCAGTACGTCCCGGCATACGTTCATGAATACGTCCACGAACCGGCCCATGAATCTCGGTATCTCGGAGCGCGTGCGCCCGCTGCTCGAAGAGGTGCAGGCCTTCATCACCGAGCGCGTGGAACTGGTCGACGACGAATTCCTGGCCGAGATCGGGCGCGGCGACCGCTGGCAACTGACCCGACGTCAGACGCAGATCCTCGACGACCTCAAGTCTGCAGCGAAGGCCCGGGGGCTGTGGAACTTCTGGCTCACCGACAGCGAGCGCGGCCACGGGCTCAGCACGGTCGACTACGCCTATATCGCCGAGGCGACCGGGCGCTGCCATCTCGCCGCGGAGGCATTTAACTGCAGTGCGCCGGACACAGGCAACATGGAAGTCCTCGAACGCTACGGTACCGACGCGCAGAAGGCTCGCTGGCTCGCACCGCTGCTCGAAGGCGAGATCCGCTCGGCCTATGCCATGACGGAACCCGGGGTCGCGTCCTCGGATGCAACCAACATCGCGACGAGCGCGGTGCTGGAGCGAGGCGAATGGCTGCTCAACGGCGAGAAGACATTCATCTCCGGAGCCGGCGACCCGCGCTGCAAGCTGATGATCTGCATGGTGCGCACGGACCCGGACGCGGAGCGTCACGCGCGGCATTCGCAGATCATCGTGCCAATGGACACACCCGGCGTCCGGATCCTGCGTGGCATGCAGGTGTTCGGCAATGACGACGCACCGCACGGCCACATGCATCTGAAACTCGAAAACGTGCGGGTGCCGGAGGAAAATCTGATCCTCGGGCGCGGTCGTGGTTTCGAGATTGCGCAGGGCCGGCTGGGACCCGGGCGCGTGCACCACTGCATGCGGGCGCTCGGGGTCGCGGAACGCGCGCTCGAACTGATGTGCCGGCGTGGCCTGTCGCGCAATGCCTTCGGCAAGCCGCTCGCGGCCCTCGGCGGCAACCACGAGCGGATCGCCAGTGCCCGCATCAACATCGACATGGCGCGCCTGCTTACGCTCAGGACCGCGTGGGCGATCGACACCGAGGGGGTGCGCGCCGCGCGGGCCTGGATCTCCAAGATCAAGGCCGCCGTACCGAACGCGGCGCTGGCCGTGATCGACGACGCCATCCAGATGCACGGCGCCGCCGGCGTGTCACAGGACACACCCCTCGCGTCGATGTATGCCTCGATGCGCACGCTCAGGCTGGCGGACGGGCCCGACGAGGTGCACCGTTTTGTCGTCGCGCGCGACGAACTGCGACGGTACGCCTGAGCGCTGCATGCCGACGACGATACCCGTTGCGAACTTGCCGGGCCTCGCCGGGTGCACGCTGCCGCCGTCGTCCTGGTTCAGGATCACGCAACAGCGCATCAACCGCTTCGCCGATGCGACCAACGATCATCAGTACATACATGTGAGCCGCCTGCGCGCGGCACTGACGCCGTTTCGCAGGCCGATCGCGCACGGATTCCTGTCGCTTTCGCTGCTGACCTACCTCAACCGGGAGAACGCAGTGCTGCCGGATGGGCTCGCGATGGTCATCAACTACG
Organism: uncultured Pseudomonadota bacterium; assembly: GCA_963775455.1. GTDB lineage: Bacteria > Pseudomonadota > Gammaproteobacteria > Steroidobacterales > Woeseiaceae > UBA1847. Next base: position 247,502 of record CAVZIU010000003.1, read on the forward strand.
GCTCGGACAAGGTGCGTTTCCTGGCGCCGGTCAAGGTGGGCCAGCGCATCCGTTCGCACCAGAAGGTCTTGTCCGTGACGGAGAAGCGGCCTGGGGAATGGCTGGTGAAGAACGAGGTCACCGTCGAGATCGAGGGCGAGGAAACACCGGCGCTGGTCGCCGAGATGCTCGCGCTCCTGATCGTCGGCCACTGAGGAGCGACGTATGAGAGCGCTGCGCTGCCTGGCATGGGGTACGACCGACGAGCTCACGATCGAGGAACTGCCGGAACCCGTGCCGGGCCCGGGCGAGGTCGTCGTCGAGGTAGCCGCCGCCGGCATCAATTTTCCCGACCTGCTAATCGTCGCCGGGCGCTACCAGGACAAGATGGCACCGCCGTTCACGCCCGGCAACGAAGCAGCCGGGACGGTGGCGGCCGTCGGCGCGACAGTGACGGACTTTACGGCTGGCGACCGGGTCATGGTCACGTCCCGCGGCGGAGCATTCGCCGAGCGTTGCGTCGTCGGCCAGGAACAGGCCGTGCGGCTGCCCGCCGAACTCGGTTTCCGAGCAGGCCGCGGGCTTCGGCGTCGTCTACGGCACGAGCTACCACGCGCTGAAGCAATGTGCCGGACTCGAGCCGGGCGAAACCCTGTTGGTGCTGGGTGCGGCGGGCGGCGTGGGCAGCGCCGCCGTGCAGATCGGCAAGGCCATGGGCGCCACCGTCATCGCCGCGGCCAGCACCGCCGCCAAGCTCGCACATGCCGCGGCAGCGGGCGCGGACCACACGGTGAACTACGCGACGACACCGCTGCGCGATGCGCTGCGTGACCTGACCGGCGACGCGGGTGTCGACGTCATCTTCGACCCCGTCGGCGGCGAGCAGGCGATGCAGGCGCAAAGGGGACTCGCCTGGCACGGGCGGCACCTCGTCGTGGGCTTCGCGAGCGGCGACATTCCGGCCTTCCCGGCCAATATCGCTCTGCTCAAGGAAGCCAGTATCATCGGCGTCTGGTGGGGAACCTGGCTCAGGCGTCATCCCGCCCTGCATCGTGACAACCTCGAGGAACTCATGGCCTGGATCAGCGACGGAACCCTCAAACCCCGGATCAGCGAAAGCTACGCGTTCGAGGATTTCAGGGCGGCATTCCGGCGCATCGCCGAGCGCCAGGCATGCGGCAAGGTGGTGCTGCGCATCCGGGACTGATCCGGCCGCGCGGACTGGGGTCGGGGACATGAACTTCTGGCTGAGCACGGGCGCCCTGCTCCTCGGGCCGTTCATCTACGCCTGGGGCCGCACGCAGCCGCTGGTCAAGCAGATGCTGGACGGCTTCGTGCTGGTGGCCATCGCCGGCATCGTCTGCATCAACATCATTCCGACCGCCATCGACCTGGGCGGCTGGCTTGCGCTCCTGGCCCTGGCGGCGGGCCTCGCATTCCCGGTCGTCATCGAACGCGCTTTCCATCGCACCGTGCATCATGCGCACGTGTTCATCGTCGTACTGGCGGCGCTCGGCCTGGTGATCCACGCGATGATCGACGGTATCGCGCTATTGCCGGGTACGAACGGCGGCCTGGCGGCGCCCGCAAGCAGCCTGAATCCGGAGACCCGGCTCGGCAATCCGCTCGCACTCGGCGTGATCCTGCATCGCCTGCCGGTCGGCATGCTGCTCTGGTGGTCGGTGCGGCCGCAGTTCGGCGTCGGCGCGGCCGTGCTGATTTTCGCATTGCTGATCGGGGCAACCGGGCTCGCCTACGTGTTCGGCGCGCCGGTCGTCGAAGTCGCCTCGACGCGCAGCCTCGCGCTCTTCCAGGCCTTTGTCGCCGGCTCGCTGGTGCACGTCGTCGCTTTCGGCGTCAGCCATCGCCACCGTGACGGCGACGTCTTCGTCCCGGCCGACAACTGGGGCTTCCGCGCCGGCATCCTGCTCGGGATGTTCGTCGTATTCGCCTTGCCGCACATCCATTGAAGCACTCGCCTTGAATATCAACATGATCAAGCTGCGCGCCTGCTGGTTGCCGCTTACCTGCCTTGCGGGCGGATTCGTCTGCGCCGCGGAGGACGACCCCTACCTGTGGCTCGAGGAGATCCAGGGCAAGAAGGCGCTCGAGTGGGTGCACGAACGGAACGCCGAAACCTTTGCGGAGCTGCGTGACACGCCGGTCTTCGAGGCACTGAACGCGGAGGCCTATGCCATTCTGACCTCGGAAGCCCGACTGCCGAGCGGCAGCATCGTCGGCGACGCCTTTCACGACTTCTGGCAGGACCCGGTGCACGTGCGCGGCGTCTGGCGTCGCACGCCGGTCGATCGCCTGGCCGCCGGCAAACCGGACTGGCAGACGGTGCTCGACCTCGACGCCCTCGCCCGCGAAGAAGGCGCGAACTGGGTTTACCTGTCCATCGACTGTGTGGGCGGCGAAAGCGACCGCTGCCTCGTCGAACTCTCCGATGGCGGTAAGGACGAATCCCTGTTTCGCGAGTACTCGCTCGAGAGCCAGGACTTCGTGAGCGACGGATTCGTGGTACCGGAAGCGAAGTCCACGGTCGCCTGGGTCGACGAGGACACGCTGGCCGTTGCCACGGACTGGGGACCTGGCAGCCTGACGAACTCCGGTTACCCGCGCGAGGCCCGCCTGTGGCGCCGGGGCCGGCCTTTGGAACAGGCCGAAAGCCTGTACACCGTAACCGTCGACGACACGCTGCTCGCGCCGGAAGCCTACGGCAGCGCCGGCGGGCGGACGGATGTTTTCCTGTTGCGGCTGGCAGCGGACTGGAACGACGTGCAGGTGCTGCCCGTGACGGCCGGACGAGCGGGCACGGCGCTGGGCCTGCCAAGACGGATCCAGACGGAGGGCGTCGTCGCCGGCCGGCTGATCGTCCTCCTGAAACAGGACTGGCAGGACGGCGAGAGCGGATTTGAGGCCGGCGACGTATTGGCCGTGCCGCTTGCCGGCGAGCCGCCGGAACTGGTGTTCCGGCCGAGCCCGAGCCAGGCGATCGACGAGATCGAGACCGGCAGAGATGCCGTCTACCTGCAGTTGCTCGACAACGTCCGCGGCCGGATCCGGCGCGTGACGTTCGCGAACGGCAACTGGCTCGTGAGCGAGGTGCCCGTGCCCGACAACGGGGTCGCCAAGCTGGCGGCTGCAGCCAGCGGGCGGCGCGACTTATTCGTGACCTATGAGAGCATCGTGCAGCCGACGACGCTGTACCACGTTGCCGCGGATGACCGGCTCGCGGCGGTTGCACAGATGCCGGCGCTGTACGATGCGAATGACGTCGTGGTCGAACAACGCTTTGCGCGCAGCGCCGACGGCACGCAAGTCCCGTATTTCGTCGCAGGCCGGACAGCGGTGCTCGAGGCGGGCGACGCGCCGACGATTCTGTATGGCTATGGCGGCTTCCAGACCTCGATCCTGCCCGTGTACTACGAGGATCCGTCGCGACCGCAGCACGGGGCACTCGCCGGCCGTATGTGGCTGTCCCGGGGCGGCGTGCTGGCGCTCGGCAATCTGCGGGGCGGCGGCGAATTCGGACCGAAATGGCACGCGGCTGCGCTGCGTGAGCACCGCCAGCGCGCGTTCGACGATTACATCGCGATCGCCGAGGAACTCATACGGACGGGCGTCACGTCGGCAGAGCGGCTCGGCGCGCTCGGCCGATCGAACGGCGGCTTGCTGCTCGGCGTGGCGCTGACGCAGCGCCCCGACCTGTTCGCCGCATTCGACATCGGCGTGCCGCTGCTCGACATGCGACGCTACAACAAGCTCCTGGCCGGCGCGAGCTGGATGGGCGAGTACGGCAACCCGGACCTGCCCGAGGACTGGGCTTTCATCCGCGAATACTCCCCTTACCACAACCTCGCCGCCGGCGCGGACTACCCGCGCGTCTTCTTCTATACCTCCACCCTGGACGACCGCGTGCATCCCGGCCATGCGCGCAAGATGGCGAAAGCACTCGAGGACCGGGATTACGGGTTCTGGTACTACGAGAACACCGAAGGCGGCCACGGCGGCACGGCCAACCAGGAGCAACTCGCGATGCGCACGGCCCTCGAATACGCGTACTTCGTCCGCATGCTGATGCCGGCGCAGTGGGACCGGCAGCGCTGATCAGGGGCTCGCCATCGGCTCCACCCGTTCGATCGCCAGCTTGCGGAAACGCACCAGGCCGCGGCCGGCGTACTGCAGCGCGATCGGGCCCGTGCCGGCGCGTGCATCTTCGAGTAACGCGGTCGGCACGCCGTTCACGGTGACCTCGAGCCGCGGCCCCACCGCGCGGATCGAGAGTCGGTTCCAGCGGTCGAGTGTCGTCACGCTGGCAGACGGCGGCGCCCGTGTCACGACCGATCCCGTGCGATAGTCCGCCGTCGGATGCGAATCGTAGATATTGATCTCGAAGCAATCGACGGGATTGATCGTGTCCACGCCGTCGACGTCGCCGCAGCGCACGAATACGCCGCTGTTGGTGTGGTCCTCGATCCAGAACTCCACGGACAGGTCGAAGTCGCCGTAGAGTTCCTTGCTGACCAGGAAGCTGCCGGTGTCGCCCGGGCCCGCTTCCGCGCCGTCGGCATCGAAGCGCCAGGCCGGGCTGCCGACTTGCCGCCAGCTTTCCAGGTCGACGGCCGTGACCGGCCCGGCAACGGCGGCCGCAACGAGAATGAGCCCCGGCCCGAGTGCTGCGAACGAATTCCTCATGGTCTCCCCGCCCGCCGGCTGACTATTTTCGCTGCCGGTCCAGGCGGCTGCGCACGCTCCACAACTCGGGAAAGAACTGCAGGTCGAGTGCTTTCTTGAGGAACTCGACACCACTAGTGCCGCCGGTGCCGGGTCCGAAGCCGATGATGCGTTGCACGGTCTTCATGTGGCTGTACCGCCACATCTGGAATTCGTATTCGAGGTCCACCAGCTTCTCCGCCAGTTCATACAGGTCCCAATGTTCGTCCGGAGCCGTGTACACCTGTGCCCACGCGGATTCGACCTCTTCCGACGGCACATACGGGAGTGCCCAGTCGCGCTCCAGGTAGTCGGCCGGGATGTCGAATCCGCGGCGCGCCAGCACCTTGAGGCACAGATCGTAGAAACTCGGCGCTGCCAGCACGGCTTTCAGCCGCTCGTAGTGTTCCGGCCGTTTGCGGTGCACTTCCATCAGCGCGGCGTTCTTGTTACCGAGCGCGTACTCGATCTCGCGATACTGGAAGGACTGGAATCCCGAGCTCTGACCCAGCGCGTCGCGAAAATCGAGATAGTCGGCCGGCGTCATCGTGGCGAGCACGCTCCAGCTTTGTCGCAGCTGACCCTGGATCCGCGATAGCCGCGCCAGCATCTTGAACGTGGCGTCGAGATTGTCGGAGGCGACCTCGCGCATCGCCGCCCTGAGTTCGTGCAGACACAGCTTCATCCACAGTTCCGACGCCTGGTGGATGATCATGAACAGCATCTCGTCGTGCGCGTTCGTCAGGGGGTGCTGACAATCGAGCAATTTGTCGAGTGACAGGTAACCGCCGTAGGTCAGGTCCTGGTCCCAGTGTACGGACTCCAGGCTTAGGTCGCGGAGATCCACGCCGCGAACGGGGTCCGTCTTCTTCGGCATGCGTTTGAGTTCCGGTGAGTTCGATGCCCGGTCGCTCGAATTCCGATGGCGCCCGGCGGGACGGGTCATGATAACTGAACGACGCCTCGTCGCTGGCCTTCGTTTCGACCAAGGCAGGCACGATCGCCGAAGTACACGAATTCGGGCAACTGTCGGGGGGCATAGACAGCGACGGCAGGGCCTCGCTGCGCATTGCACTGGACAGCGTCGATACGGGCATCGAGATTCGCGACCAGCGCATGCGCGAACTCCTGTTCGAAACCGCGGAATTCCCGCAGGCGACCGTGACGCTCGCGGTGCCCGCCGGGACCCTGTCGACAGTGCCGGCCGGCGGGCAGACGTCGCTCAGCGTCGAAGTCGAGCTACGCCTGCACGGCACGACGAAGTCCGTGACCGCCGAAATCGTCATCGCGCGGCTGGGCGAAGAGCGCTTGTTCGTCGTTAGCGCAAGACCGGTACTGATCGCCGCCACCGAAGTCGGATTGGCGGACGGCGTCGACAAGATGCGCGAGGTAGCCGGTTTGACCGCGATCAGCCCTGCGGTGCCGGTGACTTTCGTCCTGACCTTCGAGAAGGACTGAGCGTCGCGGTTACCGCAGTGCGCCGTCTGCAATCCACTGGCGTACCTGGTTGAGCATGGCCTGCGGCAGCAGGCCGGTCGGCGGCATGACGCTGCCGGTACCGGCGTTGCCCTCGATCTTGTGGACGAGGTAGCTCGCATCCGGGTCGTTGGGTGCAACGCGCAGCAGAGCGCCGTTCTGGACGCTGGAGACGCCGACCAGCGACTGGAAACTCGCATCGGCGTTCGAGAGATCGAGCCCGGCCGGCAGCGGACTACCCGCCGGTCCGGTGTGGCAGCTCGCGCAATTCGGCGTGAACACGTTGGCCTGGACCTGGTCGAGCGTCGGGCCGGTCGGGGCTGGCGCAGACACGGAGAACTGGGCCGTGAAATTACCGCCTGCAACGCCGTTGCCCGACGGGAAGGTGCCGGAAAACTCACCGTCGAGCGCATTCGCGTCGATGTCCATGACGAGCGACGCGCCGGCACCCGCCAGCGAGACCCGGTAAGTGTCGTCGGCCAGCGTGACACCGGCGAGGTCGAAAACGGCGCTGCGCGGATTGCCCGCCGGCACCGCGATCGAACTCGCATTGACCTGCACTTCATTGCCGTCGGTGAAGCTCGCGTCGCCCCCGCTTCCGCGCAGGGTGAAGGTCAGCGCGTTCACGGTCGATGTATCCAGGTCGCGATCGAATCCGGCGACGATCTGCGCCGGTGGCGCGCTCAGCACTGCGTTCGGCGCCGGCATGAGCGAAGTCACGCGCAGCGGCGTAGTCGGCTGTGTGCGATCGTCCAGCGCCCCGTCGGAGATCCACTGGCGGATCACGTCGATCGCCGGCTGCGACAGTCCGCCGGAGGGCGGCATTACTTCACCGGTGTCCGCGGTGCCGCTCAGTTTGCGAATCAGGTAACTGTTTGCGGGGTCACCCTGTTCGACGCGCTGCAGCGTCGGCTCCTGACTGCTCAGGATGCCGACGAGATTCGTGTAACTCTGGGCGGCCTCGAGATTCAGACCCGCCGCCGGGTTCGCGCCTGCATGACAGGACGAGGTCGCGCAGTCGGGGGTGAGGACACTGGCCTGGATCTCGGAGAATCGCGGGCCGAAAGTGACGTCGTTGTCCGGATCGTCGTCATCGGGCGGCAACACGGGCGGGCCGCCGCCGTTGTCGAAGGCGGATGCCGCCTCGTCATAGGTTTGCACTTCGCAGGCCGACAGCAGGATGGACGCGCACGCGACCGCAACCGCGGTCGTCGACCTGCAATACGTCCATGTCTGCATCGTCAGAACCCGCACACGGCAAGCCCAAACCTGCTCCCGATAGTAGCGTTTCCCGAATGGCAAAACGGGGCATGCGTCACATTCCCTTAACGCATGCCCCGCCGGGTATTGCGGTCGTTTCTAGCGCAGGTAGCCGAGCTTCTCGAGCGTGATGAGCACGCGATGCGCCGCGAGATCCGGCGACAGTTCGCCGGTATCGATCACGATCTCGGCGTTCTGCGGCACCTCGTACGGATCGTCGATGCCGGTGAAACCCTTGAGAAGGCCGGCACGAGCTTTCGCATACAGGCCCTTGCGATCGCGGACTTCGCACACCTCGATCGGGGTAGAAACCCAGGTCTCGAGGAATCCGCCGTAGGGCGTGATCATCTCGCGCACCTGGCGTCGGGTCGCGGCATACGGAGCGATCGGCGCGCAGATCGCGATGCCACCGTTCTTGGTGATCTCGCTGGCTACGTAACCGATGCGCCGGATGTTGAGGTCGCGGTGCTCCTTGGAGAACGTGAGCTCGCTCGACAGGTGCTTGCGCACGACGTCGCCATCGAGCATGGTCACCGGGCGTGAACCCTCCTCCAGCAGTTTCACCATCAGCGCGTTGGCGACGGTCGACTTACCGGAACCGGACAAACCTGTGAAAAACACCGTGAATCCCTGCCTGTGCTTCGGCGGGTGCGCACGGCGCAGTTCTTCGACGACCTTCGGGTACGAGAACCATTCGGGGATGTCGAGACCCTCCTGCAGGCGGCGGCGGAACTCGGTGCCGGACAGGTTCAGGACCTTGTCGGTCGGCTGCGTCTCGTCGTCGGCCAGGTACTCGGCCTTGTTCTCCACGTACACCATGTTCCTGAACGGCACCATGGTGATGTCCATTTCTTCCTCGTACTGCTTGAACAGCTCCTGCGCGTCATACGGGCCGTAGAACGGCTTGCCGTTCCTGTCGTTGCCCGGGCCCGCGTGGTCGCGGCCGACGATGAAGTGCGTGCAGCCGTAGTTCTTGCGGATGATTGCATGCCACAGGGCCTCGCGCGGCCCGGCCATACGCATGGCAAGGTTCAGCAGGCTCAGTTGCGTGGTCTGCTCCGGATACTGTTCGAGCACGTGCTCATAGCAGCGGACGCGCGTGAAATGGTCGATGTCGCCCGGCTTGGTCATGCCGACCACGGGCTGGATCAGCAGGTTCGCCTCGGCTTCCTTCGCCGCGCGGAACGTCAGTTCCTGGTGCGCGCGGTGCAGCGGATTGCGCGTCTGGAAGGCAACGATCCGGCGCCAGCCGAGCTTGCGGAAACGGCCCCGGAGTTCCGACGGCGAATCGCGCAGCAGTTTGAAGTCGTAATAGGTCGGGGGCTCGATGCCATAGATACGACCGCCAACGTAGACGGGATTCGACCGGTTCTGCAGGAACGCGACGGCAGGATGCATGTCGTCATTCGTGCCGTAGACTTGCTTCGCCTCACTGACAAGGTCGGGACGCCAGATTTCCTCGACGTCCATCGTTGCCAGCAGGACGCCTTCCTGGTCCCGGAGCGCGATGCGTTTGCCGGTTTTCAGCTGCTCCGCGAATGCTTCGGTAACGTCGAGCGTGATGGGCATCGGCCAGAGGACGCCGCTCTCGAGGCGCATGTCCTTGCACACGCCGTCGTAGTCAGCCTCTTTCATGAAGCCGTCCAGCGGCGAGAATGCGCCGTTCATCAGCAGGTCGAGATCGCAGATCTGCCGCGGCGTGAGGTCCCAGGACTTGTAGTCCTTGGCCCGCACTTTCTCGTCGTCGGCTTTGCCTTCGGGGAGATAGAGTTCCTTCAGCTCTCCGCCGTGCGGCTCCTTGAATGCACCCATGTCGTTGTCCTTGAGTATGTGTTGAGGTTGAGGGTTTTATCGGGCAAACCCGCGCAACAGCAGTTCCGTGCACTGCTGCGTGAGTTCGAACAGGTCGAGGTCGGGCTCGCGGACGATGTGGTCGCCCCAGGCGTTACAGATGCCGATCACGGCCTGCGCGGCGAAATGCGCGTCGACGTCTGCGCGCAGCACTCCGTCCGCGATCGCGGTCGCGAAAATACCTTCCAGGAGTTCGCGATAGGCCGAACCGAGTTCCTTGAGCTGCACGCGCTTTTGCGCCGACAGATAGAGCCGTTCGTCGTTGTAGACCTTGAGCGCTTCACTGGTAGAGCGGTAACTGGAAAGGTGCGAAGCAATCGTCGCGAGGAGCTTGGCCTCGAACGGCTGTTCGTTCGATGCGATCTTTTCCATCCGCTGCGCGTAATCGCGAATGCCGTACAGGCAGACTTCGAGCAGCGCGTCTTCCTTGGACTTGAAGTAATAGTAGAGACTGCCCTGCTTGACGCCGAGTCGCGCCGCGATGCCCTTGGTGCTGGCGCCGTGGTAGCCCTTCTCCGCAAACTCGGCAGCCGCCGCCTTGACGGCAAGATCCTTCTGCTGCTGGTACCGATTGTGCGGCTCGGCGGACATGCGCATCCCTGTGCCATGGTCGAATGCGCCGGGATTCTATAGATCTATAGAATCATATTCAAGTCCTTGCGGGACTATTTCTAATTAATTGTTTTTATTATTTTTGCTTTTGCACAGTTTCTATAAGCCTATTGACCATAATCGCGGCCGGTCGGATGCCGGCCGGCGATCACTCGCGGCGCCAGACTTCGACGTCCTGCGCCGCACCCTCGATGATGATCTCGCCGATCTTGCAGGGCGCGAGCCCGGCGGTCTCGTCACAGGTCTTCAGGGATTCGAGGCGTTCCTGGTGCGACACCAAGGACTTGCTCGGCTCGCTCGGCTCGCTCGGTTCGCTCGGTTCGCTCGATTCGCCTGGCTTTGCAGCCTGCGGCTCGCGCCAGCCTTCCTCGCCGGACAGCGCTGTATTCGCTGCCGCCTGGTCCGGGAACACTTCGCTCTGCACGGTCGTCGACGCACAGCGCGAGCGCGCCTTGTCGACGATGACCTGCTGCGACTGGGACTTGAGTTCGATGAGTTGTTCGAGCGCGAACTCGCAATCGGCCCGACTCAGGAAACTGAGTTCGAACTGGCTTTGCTGGCAGACCGATTTGCCGGCCGGCGCCACACACTCCGCCAGCGACAGTACGAAGACCTGCACCCATCCGGTATCCATGCTTTCGCTCCTCGGCAATGTTCGCAGCCGTCTGCCGGCCTGTGCCCATCGCCTGTTCTTGTCGTCTCAGGGCTTGGATAGCAGGGTAGCAGAATCAGTTCCGCGCGGAGAACAGCAACTCGCGGCCTTATGTGAAAACGCGCCCAGGAACCGCGTCCCTGCGGCCCGGGACGGAACAGCGCTTCATTGCTTTTCGCTGATGCGGAACCGCGACGGCGACCGCCCACCGGTCGCGACGCAGACCGATTCGTATTCACGAAGGACCGCGCCACGGGTCGGCGCGTACACCGTCGTCTCAATCTCGATTTCGAAACCGACCGCACGCCGCGTCGTGGCAACGATGTCGTGGCGTACGCGCGCCGCATCGCTGAAATCCGCGCGCTCGCGTATTTCGGCAACGCACATGTCGATGTCGCCTGTCGGCGCCTGTTCGTAAAAACCTGCGCCGGACGCGGCGCTCGTTGCGAACAAGGCGCTGGCCAGCACGTTGCGCAGTCCGTTCGTGGCAGTGGATTTCATGGCTTCTTACTCCTGGTAGTGAAATGCGGCAGCAGCGAGCCGCCGGACGGTTGCAGAATGTTCATTCTGTTTTGGGCCAGCCAAAGGGCAGAATTGCCCTGTTGCCTGCCCGGACACACAGAACATTCGTTCTGTTCAAGACGATCCAAAGTCGGGTTCATGACGGTAGTCCTAAGCCTGCGCCGACGGCTGAAGGGTTTTGAGGGCGCTGTCGACCAGGCCTTCGAGCGCTGCGCGGCGGTAGCCGGCGCGCGCCAGCACCGCGAGGCCGAACATAAGGCCGGTGAGGTGGTCTCCCGCCGCACGGACGTCGATGTCCGCGCGCACCTCGCCCTGCTCCTGGGCGGAGCGCAGGCCGATGGAAAACACCTTGGCGATGCGCCCCATGAACTTTTGCAGCACTTCCTGCAATTCGTCATCACCGGGCGCGAGTTCCATGGTCGAGTGTATGAAGAGGCAGCTCTTCTGCCCGCCTTCCGCGCTCATGTACTCGATGCGCTCGTCGAAGATACGGCGAATCTCGGCCAGCGAGGCGCCGGGTTCGAGCAGGCGCAGGAACGACTGGCGGCCCATTTGTTCGGCGTAGCGGTCCAGGGCTTGCTCGAACAATTCCCGCTTGCTGCCGAAGGTGCCGTACAGCCCGTAACGGCTGACCCCGGTCGCGCGCACGATGTCCTCCATCGACGTGTCCGTATAACCTTTCGCCGCGAACAGGTCGATGACGGTCGCCAGCGCCGTATTGGGGTCGAATTCCCGAGTCCTTACCATGAATCCAGAATACTCATTCTGGAAAGCGCCGTCAACCGCCTTGTGTTCAGGCGGTGCCCTAGCGCCGCTCGGCTGCCAGCATGGCGTCGCGCAGTTCCTCGGACAGGCGCTCGGCCTCGTGTGCGCGGGCCTTCGAGTAGCGGCCGAGCAGCAGATACAGCACCGGCGTCAGGTACAGCGTGAAGACGGCCGCGATGCCGAGCCCACCGAACACCACCCAGCCGATCGACTCGCGCGCTTCCGCACCCGCGCCGCTGCCGAGAATCAGCGGCAGCCCGCCGATCACCGTCGATACCATGGTCATCATCACGGGCCGCAGCCGGATGCCGGCGCCCTGCTGAATCGCCTCGCGAATCTCGACGCCGTCGTCGCGCAACTGATCCGCGAACTCGACCAGCAGCACGCTGTTCTTGGCCATCACGCCGATCAGCAGCACCAGCCCGATCTGCGAGTAGATGTTGAGCGAAGTGCCAGTCAGCCAGAGCGCGAGCACCGCGGATGCAACCCCGAATGGCACGATCAGCGTGACGACGATGGCGCTCGTGAATCCCTCGAACTGCGCAGCCATCACGAGGAAAATCACGGCCAGCGCGATGGCATAGGTGAACAACACTTCCCGCGATGTCTCCTCGAGCGTCGCGGCCTCGCCCATCAGGAGCAAGGAGACGTCCTCGGGGAGCACCTCGGCGGCCAGTTCGCGCAGCTGCTCCACCGCCTTGCCGAGCGGCATCGTCGGGTCGAGATTCATGTCGACCTCGATTGCGCGCCGCTGGGCGACCCGATCGAGTTCCGCCGCAACCCCTTCCTCGCGCAGCGTCACGATGCTGGAGAGCGGCACCAGCCGGCCCGCTTCGGCGCTGACATACAGGTTGACCAGGTCGGTGGGATCGTTGATCTCTCCGCTCGAAGATTCGAGCAGGATCGGCACGGCCTCGTCGTTGACATTGAGGTCCACGAGTTCGTCACCGTCGATCATCGCGCGCATCGTATTGGCGAGATTCGTGAGATCGATGCCGAGATCCGCCGCGCGCCGCCGGTCAATGTCGACCGACAACTGCGGTTGCGTCGGATCGTAGGAGATCTGAAGTTGTGACACCGACGGCATTCCGCTTTCCAGCGCAGCCACGAAAGACTTTGCGGCCTCGAAAATCGTCGGGTAGTCGTTGCCGAGCAATGCCACCTCCAATTGGCCGGAGGACTGGCGCAGATTCAAGCTGTTGCTCCCCTGCACCGAGATGTAGGCACCGGGCGTCTGCGACAGCGACGCGTTCAGCGCATCCATGATTTCCCGCTGGCTGCGCGTGCGCTGATGCCAGTCGGCCAGCGGCACGTTGACATTTGCACGGTTCGGGTCGCGCATGCCGATAATGGTCAGGATCGACCTCGCCTCGCCGCTGTCGACGAGCGGCTGGACCTGCTGCTCGATGGCCCTGGCCTGACGGTCCATGTAGCCGATGCCGACGCCGTCCGGGCCGGTCGCATCGATCCCGATGTAACTCCGGTCTTCGTCGGGCAGGAGGACCCGGTCAACAGACCGCAACAGCAGCACGCCGGCGGTGGCGAACAGGAGGGCCGCGGCGAGTGCGAGCCACGGGTGCTCGAGAGTGGCCCTCAGTGAGCGGGCATACCCGCGGTTCAGCCATTCTCCGAAACGTACGATGCCATTGCGGAATGCGCCCGGGCTGCCCTGCGCCGGCAGTCGCGATGCCGCCGCCGGGACCAGGGTTAGCGACACGAAGCACGAGATCGCGACGGCGCAGGCGAGGACCAGTCCGAATTCCCGGAACAGCCGGCCCGCCGTACTCGGCAGAAAAGCGATGGGGATGAAGACCGACACCAGCACCGCCGTCGTCGTGACCACGGCGAAAAAGACCTGCCTGGTCCCGAGCACGGCCGCGGCCCGGGCGCCCAGGCCCTGGGCCCGGCGCCGCTTGATGTTCTCGAGCACGACGATCGCGTCGTCCACCACGAGTCCCGTGGCCAGCACCAGCGCCAGTAGCGTAAGGATGTTGATGGAGAACCCGAAGAGCCAGATCGCGGCGATCGTCCCGACGAGCGCCACCGGAATGGCGGTGCTGGGAATGAGGGTCGCGCGGAACGAGCCGATGAACAGCCAGATCGTCGCGACCACGATCGTTATCGTGAGGGTCAGTGTCGAAAGCACTTCCGTGACGGAACTGCGGATGAACTGCGCCTGGTCGTCGATGACGACGAGCTCCAGTTCGTCGAAGCGCGCATTGATGCTGTCGATCGCCCGGTGCACGGAGTCCGATATCCGGATGGTGTTGGCGCGCGCCTGGCGAATGACGCCGAGGCTCACGACGGGCCGGCCGTCGAGTCGCGTATAGGTGGTCGCATCCTCGGGACCGAAGTACACGTTGGCGACGTCGCCGATACGGATCGTGTCGCGGACGATGATGTCCTCGACCTCCGCCGCCGTGACGACCGATGCATCGGCGCGCACGATCAGCTCCTGGTCCTCGGAACGGAAGCTGCCGGCGGGCACGTCGAAGGGCGCGAGTTCCAGGACCAGTGACACATCGGTCACGGACAGGCCGTAGGTCGCCAGCCGCAGGGGGTCCACCACGACCCGCAGCATCCGCCTGCGGCCGCCATTGAGTTCGACGTCGGCGACCCCTTCGATCGATACGATTTCCGGAATGATGTCCTGTTCGACGACGCGCGTGAGTTCTTCTTCGATCAGTGCGTCGCTGACCACCGCAATACTCACCACTGACAGCGCATCGTCGTCGGCCTTGATGACATCGATACGCTCGAGCCGCTCCGGCAGTCGCGGAGCGACACGATTGACTGCCTCGCGGACATCGGACGCCGCGCTGTCGAGGTCGATGCCGGGCCGGAACTCGATGCGGATACGGCCGTTGTTCTCCTCCGAGGCCGACTCGAGGTTCTGGATGCCCGATACCCGCGCGACCGCGCCCTCGATAAGGCTGATGACCTCGGCGTCCATCGTTTCCGGCGACGCGCCGGGATACTCGGCGCGCACGCTCACGATGGGAATGTCGACGTCAGGCAGCTCGCGCGTCTCGACGGCCAGAATGGCCGCGATACCGGCGAGCACGACCAGCAGGTTCAGCACCAGGACGAGGACCGGCCGCCGGATGCTCAGACTCGGCAGGTCGTTGACGTCGGGCGCTCCGCCCAGCGCGTCGGGATCGCCGGCATCCCGCTTCATGACGTCCGCGCGTCAGCGCCCACCGGACGGTTCCGACATCGCGCTGCCGTCGACTGTGCTGTCGGCGAGCCCCGTGGTTTCGTATTCGACCGGCACGTTGTTGCGCATCCGCTGGATGCCTTCGACCACGACCAGATCGCCCGCGTCGATGTCCGCGTCCACCAGGACGCGTCCCTGCTGGCGCTGCACGATCTTCACGCTCTTGCGTTTTGCAACGCCATCGACGATCAGCCAGACGTATGCGCCATCCGCGCCCCATTGCAACGCCGTTTCGGCAATCACCGGATAGGCGCGGCCCTCGATATTGACCGACACCCGAAAGCTCATGCCCGGGCGCAGCTTGTCATCGTCGTTGTCGACCGTAGCGCGGGCGATGAACGTACGCGTCGCCGGATCGATACGGCTCGAAATCTCCACCACGCGGCCCGACAGCGCGCTCTCGTCCCGGTTCCACGCGACCAGCGACACCTCGTCGCCGGTCTTGAGTTCCCCGACCAGCACTTCGGGTACCTCGAAGTTCACGAGCAGGGCACCGCGATCGTCCAGCGTCGTGACCAGCGTCTCCTCGTTGATCCGGTCGCCGGGGTCGACGTCCGTGACGTCCACGTGCCCGTCGAAAGGTGCCTTGATGAACCGGTCGTCCAGCGCCACCTGCGCTCGTCCGAGTTCGATGCGCGCCGCCTCCTCCTGGGTCGCGGCGGCGTCGAGCTGCGTCGGCGTGACGGCACCCGTCTCGCCGCTCCGGCGGTAGCGATCGTGCAGTGTCTCGGCATCCTGCAAGCGTACCTGCCCGAGTTCCACGGCGAGTTTCTCGTCGCGGCTGTCGAGTTCCACGAGCACGTCGCCGGCAGCGACGTACTGTCCCGGCTGGAAATGCACGGCTACGACTTGCCCGGAGGTCGCGGGATGCACTGAGACGGAGCGCAGCGCCCGGGACGTGCCCACGGCTTCGACCCGCGTGCTCGCGGGTTCGAAACGCATCGGTTCGGCAATGACCCGTACAGCCGCCTCCTGCCGGGGCGCGGCTGCCGGCGGCGCTTCGGTGCACGCCGACAGCGCGACGGAGGCCAAGAGCAGGAGCCATGCCGGCGGCGGCCTGGCGGACATTGCGGGGGGCTTCATGAATTCGTCGGCGATCGTGAAAACCCGGGGGCAGCCATTGTAACGCGTTCCCCGTGTCGCGGTTGACGGCCCTGCCGGGTGCTCACAGGTAACCCCGCGCCTGAAGGCGAAAAAGTTGTGCATAGCGGCCGTCGGCCGCCATCAGGCTGTCGTGACTGCCCCGTTCGACGATCCGGCCCTCGTGGATGACGACGATGTGATCGGCCGTACGCACCGTGGAGAAACGATGCGAGATCAGGATCACCATTCGGTTTTCGCTCAGCTGCCGGAAATGTTCGAAGATCGCGGCCTCGGAGGCGGCATCCATCGACGCCGTAGGTTCATCGAGAACGAGGATGTCGGCGTCGGAGCGCATGAAAGCACGTGACAGCGCGATGCGCTGCCACTGGCCGCCGGACAGCTCCCGGCCGTTCCTGAACCAGCGGCCGAGCTGCGTATGGTAGCGCTCGGGGAACTCGTCGATGAACGGCGCCGCCATGCCGAGCCGCGCGGCGACGGCCCAGCGTTCCTCGTCGTCGAAATGCCGCTCGTCTCCGGCACCGATGTTCTCGCCGACGGAGAACTGGTAGCGCCCGAAGTCCTGGAAAATCACGCCGAAGCGGCGGCGCAGCGCATCGACGTCCCATTCGCGCAGATCCAGCCCGTCGAGCAGGATGCGGCCCTCGGTCGGTTCGTAGAGCCGCGTCAACAGCTTGATCAGTGTGGTCTTGCCGGATCCGTTTTCGCCCACCAGCGCGAGGCTCTCGTCGGGCCGGATGCGCAGGCTCACATCCTGGAGCGCGTTCGCGTGGCCCCCTGGATAGCGGAACGACACGTGCTCCAGTTCGAGGCCGCGGGACGGATCCGGTCCGGCCTGCGCGCTGCCGGGGCGGGCGATCACGGGCTGCTCAAGGTACTCGTAGAGATTCGAAACGTACAGGTTGTCCTCGTACATGCCGCTGATCGCCGACAGTATCGCCCCGACGGCCGACTGCCCCTGGCGGAAGAGCATGAGATACATCGTCATCGCGCCCAGAGTGATGTCGCGGGCAATGGTCGCGAGGACGATCCAGGCATAGGCGCCGTAGAAAGCGGCACTCGACACGAGGCCGAGCGCGAAACCCCAACCGTCCCGCTTGAGGGTCAGCTTGCGGTCCTCGCCGTAGAGTTTGTGGAATATCTCGCGGTAGCGGTCGAGCAGGCGCGGGCCCAGCTGATAGAGCTTCACTTCCTTGACGCCGTCCTCACGGGCGATCACGGTCTCGAGGTACAACTGCATGCGTGTCTCGGGAGAGCGCCAGCGGAACAGTCGGAAAGCGTCGCCGGAAAACTTGGCCTCGGCGAAGAACGATGGCAATCCTGCAAGCACCAGGATGACGACCGCCCAGGGTGAAAACGCGAACAGGAGAAATGCAAAGCTCCCCAGCGACAGGGAGTTCTGGAGCAGGCCGAAGGTCCGGTTGACGAGGCTCAGCGGCCGGCTCGACGCTTCACGCCGCGCCTGCGTCAATTTGTCGTAGAACTCGGAGTCCTCGAAGTGCGTGAGCTGCAGGGTCAGGGCCTTCTCGAGGATCATCACGTTGACCCGCTGTCCCAGCTGCGCCCGCAACAACGACTGGCAGGCCGAGATGCCGCGCTGACAAGCCGCCACCGCGATCACGACCATGGCTTCAAAAGCCAGGAGACGCAGGACGCCGGGTATGTCCGGCCGGTCCGCGCTCATCGCGGCGACCACCGCGTCGACGATGAGCTGGCCGATCCATGCGATCAGGGCCGGCAGGACGCCGGCGCACAGTGTCAGCACCGCCAGCGAGAGCGTCAGGCTGCGATTGGTCGTCCATACGAGTTCGAGGGCGCGCCGGCTGTAGGCGAATACGCCGAGCGCACGCCGGAAGAAACCGGCGTCACGGTCCGCGGGCTCGCTCATGAGGGGTACTGGGAAACCGGCATGGCTGCCGGGATTGACGCACATGGGCGACGCGGCGCGCAAGCCGGCGACCTCGACGGCAGGCGCGCGGCTTGCGCTACAATGCACCGATGCAGGAACGCACTGACCAATGGCTGTTCGGCACTGTTATCGCGGTACTCACGATCGCGCTGCTCGCTTTTGCGTGGTTTCGCTATGCGCGGACGCCGGAACCGGCCGCGACCGAGCCGGCGGTCGTACCGGAGGCCGATGCCGTCCGAAGCGAAGATCCGGCGAGTTCGCCGCCGCCGGCCCCGGCCGCTGCGCCGGCCGAGCCGTTGCCGCCGCTTGCAGACAGCGATGCCTGGGCCACCGTCGAACTCGGCAAAGTTTTCGACAGCGGGTTGGAGAAACTGCTGACGAACGAGGCCGTCATCGAGAAATTCGTTGCCACTGTCGACAACCTGCCACGCGACAAGCTCGCCGAGCGGCTCAGACCGGTCGGCAAGCTGCCCGGCAGTTTCACGGCCGTCGAAGCGGATACCGCCGATCGCTACGAGTTCGCAGCGGACAATGAACGCCGTTACGACTATCTCGTTTCACTGTTGACGACGACGCCGACGGATGAACTCCTGGTTCTGTACCGCCGATTCTATCCGCTGATGCAGGAAGCCTACGTCGGCCTCGGCTATCCGGACGGCGACTTCCACACGCGCTTGCTCGAAGTGCTCGAACACCTCGTCACGACACCGGAACCCGCGAGCCCGCCGGCGCTGGTCCGCCCGCACGTCCTGTACCAGTACGCCGATGCGGACCTGGAGGCGCTGTCGAGCGGCCAGAAGGCACTACTGCGTTTGGGCCCTGCCCACCGCGCAGTGGTGCGCGAGAAACTCGCAGAGCTCCGCGATGCACTCGGCGCGTCCGCACCCGCGCACGGCGGCGACGCCTGAGCGGCGTGCTGAAGAAACTTTTCGAGCGCATCTCGCAGGCACTGGCCGGCAGCAAGCCTGAGGCAGCGGCAGACGAACGTCGTTCCGCGATCAAGCTCGCAACCGCAGTCCTGATGGCCGACGTGGCGCGCGCGGACAGTACGTATTCGGAACTGGAATTCGACCGGGTGGTGACCCTGGCCACGCGGCACTTCGAGCTCGACACCGAGGCGGCGGCCGAGCTCGCGGACCACGCCGAGGAAAAAGCCGAGGCTCTGGTGTCGCTCCATGAACTCACGCAACTGCTGCACGCGGAACTCGACGAGGGAGAAAAGCTCGACGTCGTGCGAATGCTCTGGCAAATCGCCTATGCCGACCAGCACCTCGACAAGTACGAGGACTCCCTGATCCTGAAGATCGGCGATCTGCTGCATGTCGGCCGCGGCGCGGTAATGCGCCTCAAGCACGACAGCGCGCCGGCCGCCGGTGCCTGACTCGCCGGTCAGCGCTGCGCGCCGAGCGCGAGACCGACGAGCCGGCGATCCAGCCAGTCGCGCAGGCTCCCGCCCCGATCAAGACGCAGGCGTGCGAGAGCGGCCGAATGCGCGCGGCGGGGCCGCGCCAGCAGCGCCCGCGCGACGGTCGCGACCCGGCCGCCCGGCGTCGACGTCCTGCGCGCGAGCCAGCGCAGCGCCTCGACCAGGACCTGCTCCTCCGCGCTGAGGTCGGTGCCGAGCGGATACGGCGGAAACGCGGCGGCGAACGCGCCGTCCGCGAAAACCTCTTCGACGGCTGACGGACTGTTGCGGCGCAGGATCGCGTCCGGTACGTAGTCCTTCGGGACCTTCGCGGCACGGCGTGCCGCCGCGAGCAGCCGGGGTTGGAACTCGGCATCGGCAATCCCGAGCATCGCGTCGATGACCCTGGCATCGGGCTGGCCGCGCGTGGCGGCGATGCCGTATTCGGTCACGAATATGTCGCGATGCTGCCGGGGCACGCTGACATGCGGATACGACCAGCGGATGTTCGACTGTGCGGCAGCATCGTGCTCGCGGCGCGCCCTGAGCATCAGGATCGATCGGGCATCGTCGAGTTCACCTGCCATGGCGACGAAATCGAATTGCCCGCCGACACCGCTGACCACCCGACCGTCACCTAGTGCATCGGAGACCGCCGCACCAAGCGCGGTGGCCATCATCGTTTCGTTCACGAAGTGCGCGTACTTTCGCTGCCGGCGCTTGCGCGACTCCTCGCCGAACAATGTGTTGACGAAGGATATACGGGTCATGGCGATGCGGCGCCGGCGCTCCGGCGGCAGCCGGCGCAGGCCCGCGTACAGTGCTTCCGATCCGATGAAGAAACCGGCGTGCACCAGCGTGTCGTCCGACTCGTCAGCCGGGCGATCGAGCAGTCCGGCCTCGAGCAACGCGAACAGGGCGTCGCTCAGGAGCTCGGTGCAGGCGTAGAGTCCCTGGCGAAAAGGCCGGTCTTCCACCGGCAGGACGCTGCGCCGCGGGCTTGCCGTGCCACCCGGCAGGCGCGCTAGCACCGCGGCGAACAGGTCGGGATCCTGGTGCCGCAGCCTGAGGCAATGGGCCACGGCGGCGCTCAGAGACCCGATGCCGAGCTGCAGGGTGCCACCGTCGGGAACGAGGCTTGCGACGTGCATGCCCGCGGCATAGTCCGGCGCCATGACCTGCCTGTTGGGCAGCGGAAACAGCGGGTGATCGACGCCGGTGCCGTCGAGTACGAAATCGAAATCCGCGACCGGCAGTTCCGCATCGCCGGCCATGTACGGGAGAGCCGAATTGACCTGCCCGACGAACGCGAATGGTCGTCCGTCGCGGTGCCCGCGCATTTGCGGCAGGAGATCCAGGGTGATTTCCGGGTTGCAGCCGAGGCTGTAGTGTCCCGGGCGGCCGGCATCGACCGCGACGAGTTGCGCGACGACATTGACGCCCAGTGCGAGCAGTTCGCGGACCACCTGGCTGTAGTTGACGCTGGTGTAACCCTGCTGCGCGGACGGCACGTCGAGATAGTCGCCGGGACGCAGGTAGAACTCCCGCACGATCACGTTCGGCGGCAGCCGGCCGGCGGCCTGTGCGTCCGCGTACTCGACCTCCGGCCAGCCGCGATACCAGCGATCGACGAGTGGCTGCAGCAGCCGGGCCTCCAGTCGGCCGCGCGGTCGCGGGACCGTCAGCGTGAGCCCGGTGAAGATCGTCAGGTGCAGGTCCGGGTCCCGCGCCGCCCGCCGGAACAACGCGTTCGCGACATGCAGAGCCTTGCCGAGGCCCACCGGCAGGCCGAGAGTCACGCGAGTACCAATACGCGCGACGATTGCATCCGCGAGTTCGTCCGCTGACTGGAAATGCCGGGTCACGGCAAGCAGGCCGGCGGCGGCGCGTCAGCTGCTCATGCGCCAGATGTCGCCCTGGTCGAGCGACTTGTCGCGGTGCATGAGGATCCATTCCGCATGCTCGTCGAGACAGGAGCCGCCGAGCGCGCGTATCACCTGCCGGCGTTCGCGGTCATCGTCAGCGCCGTCCAGCCGCCGGCTGGCGTTTTCGAAGACCCGAAGCATGAATTCATACTGCTTGATCAGCTCTTTCTCCGCGATGCTCTGCGCGTAGCCCTGGCGCACGGCATAAGCCAGGAGGATAGCACCCATGAGGATGAACAGCGGGTCGACGACCTGTTCCCCGAGCGTATTGCCTGCGATGAGTATCACGAGTACGACCACGACGCTGATGGCAAGGCTCAGGGTCGACATGCGCTCGGTGTTGCGGTTGCGGTGCAGCCACTGCGCGGCCTTGCGCTTGTAGTAGCCGAGCTGTCCCGACGACGCGCCGCCGATCCATTCGCGAATGGTGAATTCGAGCCCGGATGCGGTGACCGCCGGCTCGGCATCCACCCGTGTACCCGCGACGCGCATCACGTTGCGTATCCACCCGAGTTCCGGGTCCTGCGTCTGCAGGAAATTGTCGTGCGTGAACTTGGACTCGTTGTCGCTCGTAATGCCGGCTGCCGCGAGATAAAACTGCACGCGCAGGCCCTCGGCGAGTGCGCGGTAATCCAGGTACTTGCGATGCCAGGCCCGTTTCACCGCCAGCTTCTGGATTGCGGCCGCAACCAAGAACAGGACCAGGAACACGAACATGAAGACTTCACGCGTTCGCAGGTCCGAAAAGAGAATGAACATCAACCCCATCAGGAACGCGAGTATGTGTGTGCATTTCAGCGTCCTGAGCGTCAGCCCCTGGTAGTGGATCGCCAGCCAGTCCGCGATACAGAACAGGTGGTCGATGCTCGCCAGTCCCGGCGGCAGGTCCCGGCTGGCTTCCGCGGGCAGCAGCGGCTGGCGCCCGGCTTCGATATCCGCGCGAAACCGGGTCGCGTCTTCGCTGAATTCGCTGCTGCGGCGGAAGATGAGCAGATGCTGCTCCGGCAGTTCGCGCGTACGGGGTTCGTGCAGGTCATTGGTGAACCACCAGACCTCGAGCGGCGCGAAGCCTGCGGCCGGCGCGCCATCCGGACTTTCGCGTGAGCAGACGATATGGCAGATCAGGTCGCTTTCGTCGTCGACCAGCATTTGCTGGCTGGCGACCGTTCTCGTCGTATAGCCCGGCATGATGTCCTGGTGATGGAAGCGCACCACCTGCGCGGTTCCACCCAGATTGCCGGAGGTCTTGCCGTCCCAGAGCGCGAGCAGGATGTGGCAATGCGCGGACAGAAACACGCCGGCTTGCGCGTATTGCAAATCGCGCGCCGGGCCCGGTGTGCGGATGGACTCCAGGCTGTTGTAACGGGCGAGCGGCAGGGTGAGCACATCGGCCGCGCGCCGGTACAAGGCATTGAATTCGGTGACCGACTCCGCAGAAGAAAAGTCGGTGTAGTACAGCGCGCGCGGCATCGGCAGGACGGCGCGAATGCCGATGTCGAGGCTCAGCGCCACTTCCGCAACCAGGCGATCGGCACCTTCCGCGAGCGGCGACAGCAACTGCAGTTTGCGCGTGGGATACCGGGCCATGAGATCCACGAACAGAGTCCGTACCCGCTCCCGGATCGCCGGCAGCTCGTCGGTGCGGAGGTCGCGATGACCGGTGACGCCGATGACCAGCGGCAAGCGCCAGGAGTGATCGAAGACGGATCCCCGCGCCCGGTCCGCGTCGGCCCGGACGTCGGCACCGAGGCGCATTTCCGCCTGTTTCGGCAATTCCGGGGTCGCCTGCCCGCGCGCATCGAGCCAGCGCACGCTAAGCGGCCTGAGCCCCGCGGCCGGATCGCCGTCCATGCGGTCGCGGGAGCAGACGATGTGCAGCACGAGATCCTGCAAGGGGCGCTCGGCGAAGGCGGGCATGTAGTCGGGCATCCTGCCCTCGAGACGAAACTGCACCACCTGGCCGGTGCCGCCGAGGTCGCCCGTCGTCCTGCCATCCCAGATTGCGATCAGGACGTCCGCATGGGCGGCGACCCAGGCACCGGCTTCGGCGTACTGCCGGTCGCGCGCGGCGCCGTAGTCGGCAATCGATTCGCGCGTGTTGCCTGGCGCCATCGGCAATACGACCACATCCCGCGCATAGCGCGTCAGGCGGCCAAACTCGGCCCACGAGCGGCTCGACTCGAAGTCCTTCGCGTACAGGTGCTCGGGCATCGGCATCGGCACGCAGAGATCGATGTCCAGGTCTTCAGCGACGCGCGCGACCAGCCGGTCGGCGCCTTCCGCAAGCGGCGACAGCACCTGCAGCGGACGTTCCGGGAATCTTTCGGCGAGTCGTGCGAAGGCGCTGCGTACCGCGGCCTCGATGCCCGCGACCTCGTCGGCGACGAGGTCGCGATGGCCGGTCACGCCGATGACTAGCGGACGGCCGCCGGCCCGGCGCTGAGACTGTTGCAAACTGCTGGTCGGCGCATCCACGGTGTGAACCGGTTCCCCTCCGTGCCTTGCCGCCCGATCATAGCCGGACGGCAGGCCGAAGGCAGCCCGTGCCGACGGCGCCGGCCGCCGGCAGCCAGGCCGCTCAGTTGCTGACGACGTCGCCGGGGAACGGCGGTAACAGCGCCTTGATCTCGTCCGGGATCACGTACAAGACAAAGGTGTTCGGATAACGCAACCCGCGATGCACGTGGAAAGTCAGGTCGAGCAGGCGGCTGCCGATTTCGCCCTTCGGTTCACGCGGACAGCTGCCGTAGGGATCCGGCACCGTGCCGAGCGCGACGAGCGTCGCCGCTTCGAGCTCGGCGATGGCCGCCTCGATGAGAGCCGGGTTGCCCGACAAGGCCTTTAGCACCGCGACATCCGTCTGCTTGCGCAGCGCCTTCAGGAAGTTCACGTTCACGCAGCCGGCGCTGATTTCGCGACTGATCGTCTGACGCAGATCCACGCTTTCCTGCAAGATCTGCAGGCTCGGCGGCGATATCTGCGACACGTTGCGGATCGGGTACGCGTACAGGTTGTCGGAGTAGCGCACAGCGCTGCGCGTGCGATTGCAGGTCGCGGTGACGTTTCGGGCAAACGCGCCGCTCGCCGTCGCGGCCGAGAGCGTAACGCCGACAGTCGTCGGCGAATTGTTCACCGCTGCAGTGTCGCAGGTAGGTTCCGCCGGCAACAGGTTGGCGGCTTCTTCCTGCGACAGAAGCACGCCGTTCGTGAGGTCGGCAAGCTGGCCTTGCAGGTCGCGCGTGAGGACGAGCGTCACCACGAATCGAGCCACGAGCTTCGCTTGCTTCCCGGTTCCACGGGTCTCCGTGTTGTCGTACACGGCACCGTTCTCGTCGACGATGGTCGCGAACGCCCGCTGGTACGGGAGCAGTGAGGCCTTGTAAGTGACGGGCAGGCGCGCCGCAAGTTCCTCGCAGCCCGGCGTATTGCGGATCTCCTTGACGAGATTTGTCGCGGCGATCAGGTGCACCGGCTGCGTGAGCATGCAGGAGAATTGCTGGAAGGTGCCGGCCTCGACGACTTCCTGCGCGACCGCGGTGATCTGCGTCTCGGGGCTCGGCGGGAATACGACGGCGTTCTCAGCCGGGAACCACGCGCCGAACTCGACGACGTAGCCGCCGATGTTGCCGAGGAATGCTTCGTCGTTCCAGCCGTAGCTGTCCTCGCCGAATCCCTGCCGGCCGATGCCGAGATGTTCTTCGCCGCCCAGATCGTTCGGCTCGCCCGAATCCCAGTTCGTGTACAGGAACAGGCCTTCGCCATTGATCCACTGCCAGTTGCCGTCGGGTTCCACGGCGCCGGGTTCATCGCCCTGCGGCGACTGGAAACCCCCGACCCACAATTCCGCGGCGGGCAGCCCGGTAGCCGTGAATGAGCTGACCGCGAACTGGCGGATAAATTCGTCTTCCTCGGCAGAAGTGATCGTCGCCAGCCGGCCAGTCACGCCGTCGTTAAGCTTCTCGTTGGCCGCCGCCCGCGCCGCTTCCCAGCCGATCTCGGCCTCGGAATCGCCTTCGGTGTCGTACAGGAAGAGCTGGTAACAGCTCGCGTCCGGGCCGCCGCAAGCGACAGGGCCCGCCGTCTCCGCCTGCGCGGCGCCGATGCCCGAGAGCATTGCGCAGGAAAGCACCAATCCAGAAGACTTCATCCGCTCCGTTCGCTTCATTGTCATTGTCCCGGTTCTTGATTATTGGAAACTGGCCGCGGATTTCTTGTAATTTTTCGCCCAGGTACGCGGGCTGTCGGCGCGAGATCCGTCGCGGGCATTCTAGGGATGCACCGGGCGGCATACAACTCGCGGCGAGATAATCCGGAAAATATATCCGGTTTATGTCAATTCCGTGTTCGGCTCGTCGCCGGCGGCCAGCTATTCGTCGCGCACATCCGCCGTGTAGCCGGCGGATCGCGCCGGCTTGCCCCAGATCGTGTACAGCTCCGCCAGGAACGCACCGGTCTGCTCCAGGCTCAAGGCGGCCGTGCCGGGGTCGGCTTTCATGATCTCGTAGCCGTCCACCAGCAATCGTTCGGCGGCCTCGAAGTCCTTCTTGCGGGTCAGCGCCGCACCTTCGATGACGCCGGCCCAGGCCGTGCGCCAGTTATCCGGCGACAGCGACGCCGCCAGGCTCGCACGCGCGGCGGCCGCGGCTTGTGCCGCTTCGTCATAACGCCCGGTGTAATACCAGAGGCGTGCCAGCTCGGTACGGGTCACAGCGGTCCGCGGGTGATCGTCGCCCAGCAGGTCCTCCTGCATCGCAATCGATCGTTCGAGCATCGGTGCGGCGCTAGCATAGCCGCCGGCATCGATCAGCCAGCGAGCCAGGTTGGTGAGCGAGGTGGCCACGTTCGGATGCCCCTCTGGGAACAGGTGTTCGAACATGGCGAGCGATTCTTCTGCCATCGCCATGGCCGCGTCCGCTTCGCCCTTGTCGTACAGCAGGAACGCGAGGTTGTTCATCGCCAGCGCGACTTCCGGGTGTTCCTCGCCGAGGCGCTTCCGGCGCATGTCGATGACCGCGCGAAACATCTCTTCCGCTTCGTCGTATTCCTTCTTGTCGTGGAGTACGAAGGCGAGGTTGTTGAGGTTCGCTGCAATCGTCGGGTGTGTCTCGTCGAGCTGCAGGCGCTGGTTCATGGCCAGCGCCTCGCGGTACAGCGACTCTACCTCGTCGTCCCGGTTGCTGCCGCTCAGGACCAGCGCGAGATTGCTGATGCTGTCCGCGAGGTCGGGATGCAGGCCTTCCGTGACCAGCCGCCGCTGAACGGCAACGGCTTCGCGCAGGAGTTTCTCCGCTTCGTCGTAGTTGCCCTGGTCGTACTGGTTCATGCCGAGATACTCGAGCGTCTCTGCCACATCGAGCGTGTCGGACTCTCCGCTTCGGCGCCGGATGGCGAGCGATTCACGTAGCAGGGGCTCTGCCTCGGCGAAGCGTCCGTCCATTGTCAGCATGTCGGCGAGCCCGAGCAGGCTCGCCGCCACCTGCGGCGCGTCGTTGCCGAGCAGCAAGCGCTGCATCTCCAGGGCTTCGCGATACATCGGTTCGGCGGCGGCGAAATCCGCCTGCAGGCTCAGCACCTCGGCGAGGTGCGCCTTGGACTGCGCGACATCCTCGTGACGTTCGCCGAAGCGTTCCCGCCGCGTGTTGAGCGCCTTGTCGAGCAAGGCGCCCGCTTCGGGATACAGTGCGAGACTCTGGTAAACGGTGCCCATTGTGTCCATGAGCGTCGCACGTACTTCCGGCTGGCCCGCGAGCTCGGCGTCGATGCGCGCAGCGCCCGTATCCAGCACTTCGCGCACGGTGATCGTGTTGCCGCGGGCTTCGCTCGGGTCGGACAACCGGAACAGGCCCACCATGAAGTCCGTGACCTGGCGCGCGCGTTCCGCGTCGATTTCGGCCTGGACGCGTTGCTCCTCGGCTTCGATACGCGCGAACCATGCGGTGATGGCAAGTCCGCTGGTGACGGCCATGCCCGTGATCGCCGCCGCCGTCAGAGCCATCATGCGGCGGTGCCGGCGATGCGCTTCACGCTGGCGCAGCGCGTCGTAGCCTACGCCCAGCATGCCGGCAATCAGCTTGAGCTTGGCGGATTGTCGCGGATCCTTCCCCGGCCGGGCATCGGCGGCGATCGGTTCCGAGCGCTGATCGCTGAGATTGAGGTCGGGACCGATCTCGTAGCGCAGCGCCTGCGGAAAGCATTCCTGGTCCGCGGTCGACGGGTCATCGGACGCGTTCGGCTCCCCGTCCACGATCAGGCAATAGATTCGATCCGACCGCCCGAGCCGTTTGAAAGTCAGAATTTCCTCGTTCGTCCAGCGCGAGCGCGCCGCGCGCGGCGAACAGATCACGATCTGGCAGGCGGAATCGCGCAAGGCTTCGGTGAGCGTATTGCCGAGGCTCGTCGCCGTCGACAGTTCCTCGCGATCGCGGAAGATGGGCGCAATGCGTTCCGGCACCGGCCCGTAGGCCGTATCCTGCCCGACCAGGTGCTTCGGAACCCGGTAAGTCTCAAGTGCCTTGTGCAGCCATGCGGCCCACTTCTCGTCGGCGTGGCTATAGCTGATGAAGGCCTTGTATTTGTACTTGTCGGCCAAACCACTCCCCGCCGGTCATTGACCGGTCGCGCCGATTATATAGGATCGCTGCATGTTGCGTCGAAAGCTCACCTGGACATTCGTCGTGCTTGCAAGCGTTGCGATCGCGGCCAGCGGCATCGTGGACGAGACGGCCGGCGAACTGGCCGAGGACGCATTCAAGCGCGCGCTCGTGACCTTCGCCGTCGCGCGCACGCTGAACGGCGTCATATCGCTCGCCCAGGGCACCGAAATCGCACTCGAGCCGGGCGGCGTCGGCGTGAACCTGGGCGTCGGCGAAGTCCTCGATCCGGTCAACGACCTGGTCGAACAGTTTTCCGGGGTCATGCTCGTCGCCGCGAGTTCGTTGGGCCTGCAGAACGTGTTGTTGCGGATCACCGCCTGGTGGGGCTGCACCGCGCTCCTCTGCGGCGCCGGACTGTTGGCGCTCATAGCCCTCTGGTGGCCGCAACCCGTCGAGCGACGCTGGATCACCTTCGGCACGCGACTCCTGATGCTGGCGCTCGTACTGCGCTTCATCGTGCCGGCCCTCGTCATCGGCACGAACGTCGTCGCCAAACAGTTCCTGGAAGACGAGCAACGCGCGGCTACGGCCGCTCTTGAAGCGGCGAGTGAGGAAATCGAGGAGTTCAGCGACGAAGCGACACCGCCGCCTGCGGCGGACCGCTCGATGCTCGAGCGCTTCGGCGATTCGATGCGCGACACGTTGCAATCGATGGACGTCGACGGCCGGCTGGACCGCCTGAAATCGAGCCTCGCCAACGCGAGCGAACATGTCGTGAACCTGATCGTGCTGTTCATGCTGGAGACGATTCTCCTGCCTATCGCATTCGTCTGGCTGATCGTCGAGCTCCTGAAGGGCGCGATCTCCCGCACCGCGTCCCTGCGCCGCGCGAACTGAGCGCTGCCCGTATCAGGTCGGCGCTGCCCGCCCGCCGCGCCCGACAAGGGCCTCGACAAAGCGTGTGCGCCAGGCGGTAATGTCGTTGCGTCGGAGCGTCGCGAGCATGGCGGCGTGCCGTTCGCGCCGCTCTTCGAGCGGCATGTTGAGCGCATGCGCGATGCCATCCGCCACTTCGTCGCGATCGTAGGGATTGACGATGATGGCACGATCGAGTTCGCAGGCGGCGCCCGCCAGGCTCGACAACACCAGCACACCGGGATTGTCCGGATCCTGTGCGGCTACGTATTCCTTGGCCACGAGGTTCATGCCATCCCGTACCGGTGTGACGACGCCGACCGCCGCGTTGCGAAAAAGCCCCATCAGCGTCTTGCGATCGATCCCTTTGTTCAGGTAGCGGATCGGCACCCAGTCGGTCTCGGAAAAGCGGCCGTTGATGCGCCCCGAGGTCTGTTCGAGCTGGGAGCGAATCTCGTCATAGGTCCGGACACCGGCGCGCGTCGGCGGCGCTATCTGCAACAGCACCAGGTTGTTTTGCGCATTCGGGTACTTTTCGAGCAGGCGTTCGTAGGCCAGGAAGCGCTGCGTCAGGCCCTTGCTGTAATCCAGACGGTCCACGCCGATGACGAGCGCGCGGCCGCTCAGACTTTCCAGCATCTGGCGCATCGGTTTCGAGTCCTGCGCCTGGCCAGCGAGGCCGAGGATCTCGCCCACGTCGACACCGATGGGGAAAACGTCCGCAATCAGTTCGCCGTGCGGGACGCGGATGCGATTACCCACACCGGGTTTTGCGTCGACGATCGGTTCGAGGAGACAGGCCTTGAAGGCAGCGAGGTCCCGCGGCGTGTGGAAGCCAATGACATCGTAAGCGCACAGCGAACGCAGCAGGTACTGGTGGCCGGGCACCGCGCGCAGCGCCTCGAAACTCGGGAAGGGAACGTGCAGGAAGAAGCCGATCGGATTTTCGCAGCCGGCGGCACGCAGCTCGGAGGCCAGCGGAATGAGGTGATAATCGTGCACCCAGATGATATCGGTCGCGGTCAGCAGCGCGGCAAGCTTGCGCGCGAACAGCGCATTCACGCGCTTGTAGCCGTCGAAATCGCTGCTTTCGTAACGGATGAAGTCGAGCAGGTAATGGCACACCGGCCACAGCACCTTGTTGCTGTAGCCGTTGTAATACTGCTCGAAATCGGTCTTGTTGAGCGCGATGGTCGCGTACTCGATGTTGCCGCGGCGCACGATCTCGGGCGCCGGCGACCCGGACTGCGTGAGCTTGCCGTTCCAGCCGAACCAGACACCGCCGTGGTCCTTCAGTGCGGCGAGTATGCCGACGGTGAGCCCGCCCACCGCCGCGTCTCGTTTCTTCGGCATCGCGACCCGGTTCGAAACGATGATCAGGCGGCGCTCGGCCGCGCTGCCCGCGGGCTGCCCGGCTCCGCTCACAGCGCATTTTCCCAGGGCCGGCTCAGGCGGACCGCTGCATTGATGATGCCCGCCATGCTGTAGGTTTGCGGGAAATTGCCCCACAAGGCGCCGGTTGCGGGATCGATGTCCTCGGAGAGCAGCCCGAGCGGATTGCGCCTCGCGAGCATGTTCTCGAACAGGTCGCGAGCCTCGTCGAGGCGGC
Source organism: uncultured Pseudomonadota bacterium (assembly GCA_963775455.1). GTDB lineage: Bacteria > Pseudomonadota > Gammaproteobacteria > Steroidobacterales > Woeseiaceae > UBA1847. The sequence continues at coordinate 278,012 of CAVZIU010000003.1, forward strand.
CGATACTCGCCAGCGCGTCGATGTACCAGAAGGTGCAGATGTTGAACGCATTTTCAGGCACGCCGAAGTCGTCGGCCACCACGTAACGGAACATGTAGGTGCCGCGCAGGAGCTGGGCGCCGATCTGCTCCACCGTCGACACGAAGCGCGGATCGTCGGCCCGGACGATGCCGATGTCACGCATGGTCAGCAGGCTCGCGTCGAGCTCGGGCCGGCCGAAGCTTTCGGTGAAGGCCTGCTGCACGGGATCCCACGCCTTGTCGAGCACGTACGCCCGGATCTCTTCCGCCCAGCGCCGCCAGTAGCTCGCGCGCTCGGGCTTGCCGAGCGTCGCGGCGATCTTCGCAAGCCGGTCGCAGGCAGCCCAGCACATGATGCTGGAGTAAGTGTGGACGCGCGCGCGGCCGCGGTATTCCCACAGACCCGCGTCCGGCTGGTCGTAGCGGCGGCGGGCCCGCTCGCCCAGGATCTCGAGGCGCGCGAACTGCGACTCGGTGCCGGTCTCGATGAGGCGCTTGTCGAAGAACAGCTGTGTGCTCGACAGGATGGTGGCGCCATAGACGTCATACTGTTTCTGCTCGAAAGCCTGGTTGCCGCGCCGCACGGGACCCATGCCCTGGTAGCCGGACAGGCTGTCGACGAGCACTTCGTCCGTCAGCGAACGACCGCTGATGCCGTACAGGGGCTTCAGCTCCTCGTCGCCGGCGTCCGCCGCGATGTTAATGATGTAACGAAGGTATTGCTCCATGGTCGTGGTCGCGCCCAGGCGATTGAGCGCCTGCACGACGAAGAAGCTGTCCCTGAGCCAGCAGAAGCGGTAGTCCCAGTTGCGGCCGCTGTGCGCGGCTTCCGGGATCGAGGTCGTGAGCGCTGCAACGACCGCGCCCGTGTCCTCGAAGGTACAGAGCTTCAGGGTAATGGCCGCCCGGATCACGGCTTCCTGCCATTCGAAGGGAATCGACAGGCTGCGCGAGAATTCCTGCCAGTAGTTGCGGGTCGACCGAAAGTGCCGGTAGAACGAATCGCCCGGCGATTCCGCCATCGTCTCGTCCGGTCCGAGCACCAGGAACAACGGCTGGTCGAGCAGGAACGTGTTGCCCTCGATGACATGAGTCAGCGAGGCATTGGTCGTAAGCCGCAGCACAGTGTCGCTGCAGGTATAGCTGATGTGGTTGCTGCCGGCCGCCGCGGGACAAGGGGCCCGGCCGTAGTCGCGAGCGGGCTGCAGCCGGATGCGGATCCGCGGGCTGCCGCTCAGGGGTTCGATCCGCCGGAGCAGCATCATCGGCGCGAACATGCGCCCGTACCAGGCGTAGCGCGGCGCGCAGTCCGTGATCCGCACCGCGGCGCCGTGCTGGTCGAACAGCGTCGTTTGGAGGATCGCGGTGTTCTGCAGGTAGCTTTGCTCGCTGCGCGCGAAGTCGACGAGCTCGACGCCGAACGAGCCCGGCTGCCCCGCTTCCTCGTCGGTACGCAACAGGTTGCAGAACACGGGGTCCGAATCGAGCTGCGGCAGGCAACACCAGATCATCGTTCCGCGGGCATCGATGAGCGATGCGATCCTGCAGTTGCCGATCACGCCGATATCAAGGCTGGACAAGGACCGAGTCTCCTTCTTTAGCCAGGCTGCCCACGGCTATTTCATCGAGCCAGCGGCAAACGGCGGCGACGTCTGTGAGCGCATAGCGCGCATCGCTGCCGGCGAGATCGCCGACGCGAACCGACAGTCCGCCGAGCGCGTTCACCGCACGAAAGCCGTCCTCGTCCGTTACGTCGTCGCCGACGAACACGGGGCGGCGCCCCGCAAAGGGCGGGCACCGCATCAGCGCCAGCACGGCCTCACCCTTGCTCGCGGCAAGCGGCATCAGCTCGAGTATCATCTTGCCCTCGATTATCCGGTAATCGTCCCCGAGTTCGGCGAGCAGTCCCTGCACGAGCCGCCGGCACTCGTTTTCGAGTTCGGGGGCACGCCGATAGTGCAAGGTCGCGCCGCCCGGCTTCGGCTCGAACAGCAGGCCGTCGTGCGCGGCGGCGAACTCGTCGAGCTGGGCCTTGACCGTGTCGGGCAGTTGCAAGGGTGTCGCGGCCACGACCAGGCCGTCCGCAGTCCTCAGTTCGGCGCCGTGTCCGCCGGCCGCCGGCAGGGACAATGGCGCGAAAATCCGGTCGAGTGCCGAAATCGTGCGGCCGCTGACCAAGGCCAGCGCACCCTCCAGCCGCAGGGACAGCCGCAAGAGACGATCGCGCATCCGCTCGTCGGCCCGTACCCGGTCCGGGTAGGACTCGATCTCGACCAGCGTACCGTCGACGTCGAGGAACAAGGCGTGATGCGCGGCGTCGAGTCTGCCGGGGTGCAGGTCCATGGCCTTACTCTACCCTGCGGGTCTCCGGCTGTCGCAGGTGCTGGCCCGCGGCGCGACGGGCTCTGGGCGCGGCTTCCGGGAATTGATGCAAATAAGACGTATTCTCATTGGAGTCCTGGCCTGCTAGCATCGCGGCATGCTTCGAAAAGCCCTGTTCTGGTCGCACCTGGGCGCCGGTGTCGTCTGCGGCCTCGTGATCCTGACGATGTCCGTGACAGGCGTCCTCCTCACTTACGAGCGCCAGCTCATCGCCCGGGCCGAGCGGCCAATGCGCCACGTCGCCTCGCCCGGCGATCGGCCGATCCTGCCGCTCGAGACGCTGATCGGGAATGCCGCCATCCGGGCGCCCGCCTCTGCACCCACGGCCGTCATCCTGTCGCCTGATCCCCGGGCGCCTGCAGCCATTTCCGCGGAGGACATGGAGGACCAGTACGTCGATCGCTACACCGGCGAGGTTCTGGCCGACAGCGCCGCCGGCACCCGCGCGTTCTTCGACACGATCACCGGCTGGCACCGCTGGTTCGACGCCGACGAATCGAGCCGCGAGATGGCCCGCGCCATCACCGGCGCGAGCAATCTCGCGTTCCTGTTCCTGCTCCTGTCCGGTGCCTATTTGTGGCTGCCGCCGGTGTTCAATCGGGTCGCGTTCCGCGTGCGCGTGTTCTTCAATCCAAGAACGGACAGCGCCAGGGCGCGGGACTACAACTGGCATCACGTCTTCGGCTGCTGGTCCGTGCTGCCGCTCGTCGTTATCGTCGCCTCGGCGCTTGTATTTTCCTACGACTGGGCGAACGACTTCCTGTACCGCGCGGTCGGCGACGTGCCGCCGGCAGCAGCGGCCGGCCGGGATGCCCCGGCCGCGACGCGGGCGCCCGGGACGGACGGCGGGAGTCTCGACGCACTGGCGGCGGCAGCCGCTGCAGAGAGCCCCGGCTGGACGGCACTGACACTGAACCTGCCCCGCCAGGACGCCGATACCGTAGCGATCGTGGTCGACTATGGCACCGGCGGCCAGCCGCAGAAACGCGAAACGCTCAAACTCGACGCCCGTTCGGCCGAGGTCGTGGCACGTGAACCTTTCACGGCATTGCCGGCAGGCCGGCAGGCACGCAGCTGGGTGCGCTTCTTGCACACCGGCGAAGCGTTCGGACTCGTCGGCCAGACGATCGCGGGACTGGTCTCGCTCACGAGCGTGATCATGGTGTGGACCGGGCTCGCGCTGGCCTGGCGACGGTTGGTTTCGCCGCTCCTGCGGCGCCGGCGAGTGGCCGCCGGCGCGTAAGCCCGGTCAGGGCGTCGCCCAGCGCCTGAGCAGGTTGTGGTAGCAGTTGGTGAGCGAAACCAGCGGCTCGCTGTCACCGACGTCCTGACGCAGGCGAACGATCGCCATATCCATGTCGAACAGGATGCGGCGCTCGGCGTCCTCGCGCACCAGCGACTGCACCCAGAAAAACGACGCGATGCGCTCGCCGCGCGTAACCGGCGTAACACGATGCACGCTCGTGCCCGGGTACAGGATCAGGTCGCCGGCCGCCAGTTTTACGGATTGCGTGCCGAAGGCGTGTTCGACCACGAGTTCACCGCCGTCGTACTCGTCGGGTTCGCTCAGGAACAGCGTTGCCGAAAGGTCCGTGCGAATCCTTTGCGTGGATCCACGGACCTGGCGCAGCGCATTGTCCACGTGCTTGCCGAAGTCCTGGCCGACACCGTAGCAATTGAACAGCGGCGGGAACACGCGCGCCGGCAAGGCCGCTGACAGGAACAGGAGGTTCCGGTCCAGCGCGTCCAGCAGCTGCGAGCCGAGTTCGCGCGCTTCCGCCGACCCTTCCGGCAGCTGCCTGTTGCGCTTGACGGCACGCGACTGATGGCCGGCCGTGATGCCGCCATCGGCCCAGTCAGCCCGCTCCAGGCGCCCGCGGAAACGGCGGACGTCGTCCTTGGTGAGTACGCCGGGGATGGCCAGCAGCACGCCCGCCAGTTCCCCGGGTCAGAACTCGAAATTCGCCGCCAGCGTCACCGAGCGTGTCGGGCCGAGAGCCGCATAGTGATTCTGGTAGGGACGCGTGTAGTAGACCTCGTCGGTCAGATTGCGCACGTTGAGCTGCAGCCCGAAGCGTTGCGAGAAATCGTAGGCCGCCATCAGGTCATAAGTGGTGAAGGACGGCGCCCAGACGGTGTTGGCCGTGTTGCCGAAGCGCTTGCCGACGTAGGTAGCGCCGGCGCCGACCTGGAATGTCCCGGTCACGGCGTAGGTGGTCCACAATGTCGCACTGTTGCGCGGCGTGTTCGGAAAATCATTGCCGTCGTACTCGGAAACCGGGCCGTCGTCGACGATCTTCGAATCCAGGAAGGTATAGCTCGCCGTCAGCTGCCATTGCTCGGTCAGCATGCCGGTGACGCCGAATTCCAGGCCGTCGACCCGCTGTTCGCCGATCGTTTCCTGCCGACCGCCGCTGCCCGGCTCGACGGCGACGCGCGCATTGTCCTTATCCATGCGGAAGATCGCGGACGTCAGGGACAGTGCGCCATCGCGGAAGTCCCACTTGGTACCGAGTTCCAGGCTTTCGATGCGCTCCGGCTCCAGGTCCGCATTGTTCGCGCCGATGTTCTCGGTGCCGTCGCCGAGCGTGTTGCCTGACGGGTTGGACGAGGTACCCGCAGACAGGTACACGCTGCCGTTCGTCCTCGGCTTGAACACGACGCCCACCTGGTAGTTGAGGAAGTCGCTGTCATTCTCGTTCGCCTCCGGAGCTTCGATCAGGCCGGACAGCTGCCGCGTGCTGTAATCGTCGTAGCGCAGACCGAGATTGAGCGACCAGCGTTCGGTCAGCGTCATCGTATCGAGGATATAGGCCGATGCCGTGTCGGTTTCCGCCCGCGTGGCGCTGGTCGACGGCTCGATCGTGCCGGTCCAGGGATCGTGCGGGTCCGGGTTCCCGAGTGTCGTACAGTTGTAGTTCGAAGCGGCACCGACCACGCCCGGCGCGCTGCAGGAGTTGTCGAAATCGGTGACGGCATTGCCGCTGTACAGGATCTCGACCAGGTAGTTGCGGTTGTACATCTCCTCGTTCGAGAACTCCGCGCCGAAAGCCATGCTGTGGCCGACGGAGCCCGTGTCGAAACGGAAATCGAGGTTCGTCAGGTTCGCCTTCGTGATGGTCTCCGAGTTCCGGCTCTTGGTGTTGCGCAGCACGAAGCCGTTCGGCACATTCGCGCGGCCGTCGTCCGGGTTCGTCACGATGTAGTCGTTCGACGATTCGCCGTAGCGCGTGGTATTGCTGAGCGTCAGTGCGTCGCTGAAGTCGTGCGCGAAGACGACGGTGCCGATGTCCGCGCCGGTTTCCTGGAAGTCGCGGCCGACCAGCCCGTAGAAGTTCTCATGATCGACGCTCACCGGTGGACCCTCGGGCGCCGAGTTGTCGGCATTGCGCCCGTAGGGAATGCTGTAGTCCGGCATGTCGTCGGTGCGGTAGTGGTAGTAGTCGAGGTCGACGCGGGTCGGCGTGCCGAGGCCGAACGCCAGCGACGGCGCCACTCCGACGTGATCGTAGAACACCTCGTTGCGACCCGGCACGTCGCCGTGGTGCGTCAGTGCATTGAGGCGCAGCGCTATCGTGTCCGTGAACGCGTAGTTTGCGTCGAGCGTGCCGCGCACATAGGCGTCCGTGCCGCTGCCCAGGTTCGTGCGCAGGAAGTTCTCCGGCTGCGCCGCCTTGGTCACAAGATTGACCGCCCCGCCGGATGAACCGCGGCCGGCATAGGCCGAAGCCGGACCCTTGATTACCTCCACCTGCTCGAGGGCGAAGATGTCGCGCGCCTGCGAACCCGCATCGCGCACGCCATCGATGAACACGTCGGCACCGGCATCGAAGCCGCGGATTTTCAGATTGTCGCCCTGGGGCGCGCCGCCCTCGCCGGCATTGAAGGTCACACCAGGCACGTTCTTCAGCGCTTCGACCAGGTTGGTCGCGCCCTGTTCTTCGATGAGGGCCGCCGGGACGATGCTCACGGATTTCGGCGTGTCGATGAGCGGTGCGGTGAACTTGCCGGACGCCGTGTCCCGGCGCATTCGCTCGCCTTCGACCGTGACCTCGTCGACGGAATCGTCTCGGTCAAGTACGTCGGCGGCGACGAGCGGCGTGGCCAGCATGGCCGCGATGGCGGCGGCCAGCGAGGTCAATTCGGGCCTGTTGGCACGCGCGGGTTTGGCAGGGTGGGTGGACATCGGCGCTCCCCATGTTTCGATGCTTGGATGTTATTGATTGCGAATGATACTCATTCAGACCTGGCAGTCAATGAGAATCATTCGCATTGTGGGGGTCTTATGTCACAGGCCGGGGGATCAGCCTCGAGCGAACGACAACACCGTGCGGCCGGTGACCGTGCCCTGCCGCAACGCGTCGAGCGCTGCGGTGGCGTCGGCGGCTGATGCCGGCCTCTCCTGGACGGGGATCGCCAGGATCGCCCCGGCCCGGGCGAGCTCCATCAATTCCCGCATCTCGGCCAGGCTGCCGACGTAGCTCCCCTGGACGGTGCGGGCGAGCAAGGGAAACATCGGCAATGGCAGCGAGAACGTACCGCCGAACAGGCCCACGATCACCAGCTTGCCGCCCTTGCGCAGGCAGCGCTGCGCGAGCGTGCTCGAAGCCTCGGAGCCGACGAAGTCGATCGCGGCAGCCGCTCCGCCGCCGGTGCGCGACAACAGGCGCCTGAGCGCATCGCTCTCGTTCGCGTTGATCGTCTCGCAGGCACCGGCCTTGCTCGCGGCAGCCAGCTTGTCCGCGTTGATGTCTACGACGACGGGCGCGCGGCCGCAAACCAGTCCAGCCATCTGCACGGCATTGAGACCGACGCCTCCGGCTCCGATGAGCACGAGCGCATCGCCCTCGGCAAGCCTGCCGACCTTGCGCAAGGCGCCGAACGCCGTGAGGCCGGAGCACGCACAGGTGCAGGCGAATGCAGGCGCGAGTGTGCCAACTGGAAACAGGTAGCGGGCATCCGGTACCAGCACGTGATCGGCGAAGCCGCCCGGCCGCTGGATGCCGAGCACGGCGCCGTCGGCGCACAGGTGTTCCTCCCCTGCCCGGCACAGCCCACAGCGTCCGCACCCGATCCACGGATAGGCGACGCACACCTCGCCGACCGCCACGCCTCGGGCGTCCGGACCGATCGCCGCAACTGCGCCGGCAATCTCGTGGCCGAGCGTCATGCCCGGCGCGCCCGCCGTCAGCTGCCTGCCGTTGCCGAGGTCGAAATGCGTGTCGTGCAGGTGCACGTCGGAATGACAGACGCCGGTCGCGAGCGTGCGCAGCAGCACCTCGCGGCCCCCGGGCACCGGTGTCGGCAAGATCACCGATTCCAGCGGGCCCGCAGGAGTGCCTGTCCGGAAGGCGTGCAACGCGCGCGCGTCAGGAAAAGATTTCGAACAGGCCGGCGGCGCCCATACCAGCGCCGACACACATCGTGACGACGCCGTAACGACAGGCACGCCGTCGCCCCTCGAGCAGGAGGTGGCCTGCGCAGCGCGCGCCCGTCATGCCATACGGATGGCCAATCGCTATCGCACCGCCGTTGACGTTGACCTTGGCCGGGTCGATGCCGAGCGTATCGCGGCAGTACAGCGCCTGGCTCGCAAAGGCCTCGTTCAGCTCCCAGAGGTCGATGTCGTCCATCGACAGGCCGTGCCTTGCGAGCAGCCGCGGCACGGCGTACACCGGACCGATACCCATTTCGTCCGGTTCGCAGCCGTGCACGGCGAAGCCGCGAACCGCGCCGAGCGCATCGAGGCCACGCCGCTCGGCCTCGGCGGCTTCGATGAGCACACAGGCGCTCGCGCCGTCGGCGAGCTGGCTCGCATTGCCGGCAGTGACGTACCGGCCTGCACGAACCTCCTGGCCATCGCGAAATACCGGCGGCAAGGCTGCAAGGCCCTCCGCCGTCGTTTCGGGACGATTGCACTCGTCGCGGTCCGCGGTCCGCTCCTCGAAGGTCTCGACGCCGGTTTCCTTATGCACGTTCTTCCAGCGCGTCGTGAGCGGCACGATCTCTTCGTCGAAAATTCCCGACGCCTGCGCGCGCGCCGTGCGCCGCTGGCTTTCGAGCGCAAAGGCATCCTGCGCAGCGCGCGACACGCCGTAACGCTCGGCGACGATCTCGGCAGTCTCGATCATCGTCATCCACAATGCCGGCAGGCGTACATTGAGCTCGTCCTCCGTGGCCCTGTACCGATTGAAATGGCCGCCGAGCTGTACGAGCGAAATCGACTCGACGCCTCCCGCGGCCATGACCGGTACGCCTTCGGATACGATGCGCCCGGCCGCCACGGCAATGGCCTGCAGTCCCGATGAACAATAGCGGTTGATCGTGGTGCCGGCTGTCGTCGTCGGACAGCCCGCTCGCACGGCCGCGTTGCGCGCGATGTTGTAGCCGGTTGCTCCTTCCGGGTGGGCACAGCCCAGGACGACGTCCTCGATCTCGCCGGGATCGACGCCGGCACGCCGGATTGCATGGCTCAGCACGTGGCCGGCCAGCGTCACGCCGTGCGTGTCGTTGAAGGTGCCGCGCACGGACTTCGTGAGCGCCGTGCGAGCCGTGGCTACGATGACGGCTTCGCGCATTCGGTTTTCCTCCGTGTCGTCCTGCCGGCGCTCGGGTAGCGGGCGTTCAGGCGCAAGCCCGGAAACGCGCCGTGTGAAAGTCGGTGCTGCCGAACAACTGCTGGAAGCTCGTCAGCCGCTTGAAGTAGTGGCCGACGTCGAGTTCGTCCGTGATCCCTATGCCGCCGTGCAACTGGACGCTTTCCTCGCCGATGCGCCGCGCCGCACGACCGACACGACTCTTCGCTGCAGACACGGCCGCAGGTGCGTCGCCGTTGTCACGATCGAGTTGCATGGCCGCCATCATCGTAATCGACTTCGCCTGTTCGAATTCGATGAACATTTCCGCCATGCGGTGTTGCAGCGCCTGGAAGTTGGCGATCGGCACGCCGAACTGCCTGCGCACTTTCGTGTAATCGAGAGTCTTCCTGAATATCGTGCCCATGACGCCGAGCGCTTCGGCACAGGCGGCGACCGTAGCCCGGTCGACGATACGTTCGATGCTGGCCAGAGCGTCGCCTTCCGCGCCGAGCCGGTCGTCGGCGGGCACGCGCAAGTTTGTGAAGCGGAGCTCGGCTGCCCGCTCGCCGTCGACCGTGAGGTAAGCGTCGATCTGCACGCCGTCGGCCGCCGGGTCGACGTACACGAGGCTGATGCCCTCGCGGTCGTAGCGCTCACCCGACGTGCGAACGGAGACGATGAGCCGGTCGGCGCGGGCTGCGTTCAGCACCACGGCCTTGCAGCCGCTGATCACGTAGCCGTCGCCGTCGGGCCGCGCGCTCGTTTGCACGTCGGCCAGGTGATAGCGGCCTTCGGGCTCTGCAAAGGCTAAGGCGAGCTGGAGGCTGCCGGCCATCAGCTGTCCGACGAGCTCCGCACGCCTTGCGCCCGTGTCGGCGGCAGCGACGATCCCGCCGGCGAGCACTGCGCAGCCCAGGTAGGGCTCGACGACCAGGCCCCGGCCGAGTTCTTCCATGATCGCGAGCAGGTCGACCGCGCTTCCGCCCAGGCCGCCCAGGTCTTCGGGATACGGCACGGTGAGCCAGCCGAGTTCCGCGAACAGCGGCCAGAAGTCCTCGCGCTCACCAGCCGCGATCGCACGTCGCGTATCGAAATCGTAGTCCTGGGCGACGAAGCGCGACACGCTGTCGCGCAGCATCTGCTGGTTGTCGTCGAAGGAAAAATCCATGGCGCGTCCCGTTGCTCAGCCGAGTCCCAGAACGGCCTTGCAGATGATGTTCTTCTGGATCTCGTTGCTACCGCCGTAGATCGAAGCCTTGCGGTTGTTGAAGTAGGTCGGCGCAGCATTGCAGGCCATGCCCGGGCCGACGGGATCGCCCTCGTAGCCGTCCAGGAACCGGTCAGTAACGAATGGCACGGCGTAATAGCCGGCGACCTCGACATACAGGGCATCGATGGCCTGCGCAATCTCGGTGCCCTTGATTTTCAGTATGGACGATTCGGGTCCCGGCGACTGCCCGGTGCTGACAGCGGCGAGCGTTCGCAATTCCGTGTATTCCAGCGCCAGCAGGTCGATTTCGACCTCGGCCACTTTGTGTGCGAAAACCGGATCCTCGAGCAGCATCGTACCGCCGTTGTTCGTGGCTTTGGCGATGCGCTTCAGGCGCTCGAGCCGATCCTTGCTGTGCGCGACCTGCGCAATGCCGGTGCGTTCGAACGTGAGCAGAAACTTGGCAATTGTCCAGCCGTTGCCTTCTGCGCCGATCAGGTTCTCGACCGGCACGCGCACGTTGTCGAAGTGCACTTCATTCACTTCGTGCTGACCGTCGATCGTGATGATCGGTGACACGCGGATGCCCGGGCTCGTCATGTCGATGAGCAGGAAGCTGATTGCGCGCTGGTTCTTCTCCTCGCGCGCGCCCGTGCGCACCAGGCAGAAGATCCAGTCGGCATACTGGGCGAGCGTCGTCCAGGTCTTGGTGCCGTTCACGACGTAATGCCTGCCGTCGCGCCACGCCGAGGTCCTCAGCGAAGCCAGGTCCGAGCCCGCGTTCGGTTCGGAGAATCCCTGGCACCACCAGGCGTCGCTCGCGAGTATTGCGGGCAGGAAGCGCCGCTTCTGTTCGTCGGTGCCGAAGGTGTAGATGACCGGGCCGACCATGTTCATGCCGAAGGGAATGAATCGTGGCGCGCCGGCCAGCGCACGCTCCTCCGCCCAGATGTAACGCTCCGTGGGCGTCCAGCCCGTGCCGCCGTATTCGACCGGCCAGTTGGCCGCCGCCCAGCCCTTCTTGTATAGGATCTTCTGCCAGAGCACGTAGTCGTCACGCGACGGATGCAGCCCGCACCTGATCTTGTCCCGCAGTCGAGGCGCCAGGTTCACCGCGAGGAACTGGCGCACCTCGTCGCGAAATTGTAAATCGTCTGCGGACAATTCGGCGTTCATGTTCTCGCCTCCGAACGAAGCCTGGCGGGCGGCACCGGCCGCCCCGCCGAGGCCCTCTGCTGGCCGCCGGCCGGCTTAGAAGCTGTAGCCGACGGTCAGCCCCCACGTGCGCGGGTCGCCCAGGAATGCATGGAAAGATTCCAGCGGCTGCACGTCGGGCGTGGTCTGCACGGGCGAATCGAAGCCGACCTGGATGTATTCCTCGTCGAACAGGTTCCGCCCCCAGAGGTCGATCGACCAGCGGCCGTCGTCGGACAGGAGCCCGATGCGGCCATTCACCACCGTGTAAGAGGTCTGATACTTCTCCGGATCGAGATCGGAGCCCGTGTTGTGGCCATCGGTCCAGCGCGCGTCGAGGAACGCGAACGCGCCCCAGCCGTTCCAGAATTCGAGCGGCATCTCCCAGTTGAGCGTGCCCGTCACGCTCCACTCCGGCGCATGCGTGAGCTGCGCGCCCGCGAGCGCGCCGGCCGGCAAGCCGTCTGAGCGCTGCACGTCGTCGGCGTAGCGCGCATCGTTGTAACTGATGCCGAGCGAAGTGTAGACGTTGTCGGTCCAGGCATTCTGGATGTCCAGTTCCACGCCCTTCGAAGTCATGTCGTCGAGCGTGACGACGAAGAAGGTCAGGCCGTTGAAAGTATTCAGCTGGAAGTTCTCGAAGTCCTGCCAGTAGGCGGCCGCGTTGACGATGACGCGCCCGTCGTTCAGTACCGACTTCAGGCCGACTTCGTAGGAATTGACCAGCTCTTCCTCGAATTCCAGTGCGTTGACGTCCCTGCGTATGCCGAAGTTCGTCGCCACGTTCGGGCCGCTCGTCGCGCCGTCGAGCACCGTGTCCGGATCGAGCCCGGACCGGTCGAGGTTGTAGCCGCCCGACTTGTAGCCGTTCGAGTAGCTCACGTAGCCCATGACATCGTTCGAGAAGAAGTAGCTCAGGTTGAGCGTACCGCTCAGCCGGTCTTCGCTGCGGCTGTCGGCGTAGTTGCCGTCGAGCGTCGAATTGAGCGTACCGCCGAGGCACTGCAGGGCGAGCGCGCCCTGCGTGAGTCCGCCGAGGGTCGGCGCGATCGGCCCGCTCGGGTTGTTCGGATCGAAGCCGGCGACTGCCATCATGGCGGCGCAGGACGTGCCGATCGTGTCGACCCTGCCCCTCAGGTCCTTGTCTTCGGTCGTGTAGCGCAGGCCGACCGTCAGCTTGAAGTTATCGGTGAAGGAGAAAGTCTCGCGCGTGAACACGGCGATGCTTTCGGAGTCGGTTTCCCAGATGTCGTCGGCGCCATCGCCGGGTGCGGTCTGTGCGCCGAACGCCGAAAACGGCGGCAAGGCCCCGGGAATACTGACGATAGTGCCGAATGGGAAGCCGAGCGCCAGGTCGGCGGACACACCGAGAACCTGTCGCGAGAAATCGCTGTACTGCGACCCGACCTTGTTCGACAGGGTCGAGTCGAGGTTCTCGCTGATGTAGAACAACCCGACCAGCCAGTCGAGACGCTCGGTTTCCCCCGCGAGCCGGAGTTCCTGGGTGATCGTCTCGAAGTTCTGGAAGAGGTCGCCCGGTTCGCGGTACAGGATGTCGCCGCCGGAGTAGTCCAGGTCGCCGCCGGCTTCCGACTCCCAGTCGCGCCAGGCCGTGATCGAGGTCAGTTCGAAGCCGCCCGCATCCCAGACGACTTCGCCGGACACGCCGGTCTCGTCCGCCGTTTCATCCAGGCTGACACCCGGCGTCGTGTAAGTCCGCCGGCCGAAAACGTCCGAGGTGTCGGAAGTCAGCGTCGCATCCACCGGGTCGAGGTTTTCGATCGCCGGGTCGGTGCGCGCGCCCTTGATGGTGTACATGGCGCCGCAGCAACGCTCGTCGCGGGTGCCGGCGTCCGCGATGAAACGCAGACTCAGCGCATCGCCCTCGTAGGTCAGTTGCGCCCGCGCCAGGCCGCGTTCGCGCGTGTTGTAGTCCTCGCCGGTCAGCACATCCTCGTAGAAACCGTCGCGCTGCAGATACAGGCCGTCGAGGCCGGCGGCCCAGCCGCTGTCGCCAAGCGGTCCGTTGATGCCGGCTTCGCCGGTGAAGAGGGAGTAGTCGCCGCCGCCGAGCCGCGCATAGCCCGCGAGTTCGCTTCCATTCGGCCGCTCGGTGACCACGTTGATGACGCCGACCGAAGTGTTCTTGCCGAACAGGGTGCCCTGCGGCCCGCGCAGGACTTCGATGCGTTCGATGGGGCCGAGGTCCGTATAACCCACCGTGCTCCGGTTGCGATAGACGCCGTCGACGTACATGCCCACGGCGGATTCGAGGCCGGGATTGTTGCCCTGCGTCCCGACGCCGCGGATGCGTGCCGTGGTACCGCCCGTCTCCGAACCGGTCGTCGTGAGGATGAAGCTCGGGGACAGGTTCATGATGCCGCGCAGGTCGTTCACGCCGGCCTTGTCGAGCTCGGCCCCGGTAAAGGCGGACACCGCGACCGGGATGTCCTGGACCGATTCGGCCCGTTTGGTCGCGGTGACGATGATTTCCTCGATCTCGGCCGCCGCGGCGGTGCCGCTGCCGACGATGGCGAGCCACAGGCCAGCTGCAGCAAGGCGTGCGTGTTTCATTGTCCATCCCCCCGATGTCGTCAATGAATGATTTAATTCCGAATTGTGGAATTAAAATCTGCAATGTAAGATATTAACCAAAGCTGCTGCTATCCTCAAACGCGTTTTTCCTTAGTTGCCGCGCGCAGCCTGGCAGCCCGATCATGAAGAAACGCAGTGCCGACTTTACCCCGATTCCCGGCCGGGACCATTCTGGCGACCGGCAGTTCATCGCCTCCCTGCACAAAGGCCTCGACGTCCTGCGCAACCTGGCGCACGTCAACCGTCCGCTGGGCAACAAGGAACTCTCGTCGCTGACCGGTTTTCCCAAGGCGACGGTATCGCGCATTACCTACACGCTCGCGCGGCTCGGCTACCTGCGTTATCTGCCGGACAACGGCAAGTACGTGCTTGGCCTGCCGGTGCTCGGGCTCGGCTACGCCTGTCTCGCCGGACTCAACTTCGCCGAAGCGGCGAAACCGCTGATGCAGGAACTCGCGGATCATGCCAACAGCATGGTTGCGCTCGGCAGCCGTGACGAATTCAGCATGCTGTACGTCGCCGAAAGCCACAGCCGCGGCCCCGTGTCGCTGCAACTGCGGGCGGGCTCGCGGATCTCCATGGTGCGCTCGGCCATGGGCCGCGCCTATCTCGCAGGCCTGCCCGAGCAGGAGCGCGTGCCGCTGCTCGCCGCCCTCGCCCAGCACACCGGCGACAAGTGGCCGGCCTATCGCGAGCGAATCGATTCCGCCGTCGACGAAATCCGACGACAGGGTTTCTGTTGCAATTTCGGCGACTGGTATCCGGAGGTAAATTCGGTCGGCGTGCCGTTCGTGCCGGCGGATGGTTCCCCGGTGATGGCCTTCACCTGCGGCGCGGCGCATTTCATCATCAGCGAAAAGAAGGCGCGGACGGACATCGGTCCGCGTCTCGTCGACATGGTCGCCCGGTTGAACCGGGCCTGACACTTCAATCGGGCAGAGTTCCTCAGACCGGGACGACGACGGCCGCGGCCACGCGTTCGCGATAGAAAGCAGCGAGTTTCTCGTGTAGCGCCGTCGGCAGCGGCGGCAACTCGCCGGCCGCGGCATTTTCCGCGACCTGTGCGGGCCGGCTCGCGCCGGCGATCACGGTGCTGACCGCATCGTGGTCGAGAATCCAGCGGATCGCCATTTGCGCCAGACTCATGCCCGCCGGCACCAGCTCACGTAAGCCATCCGCGAGCTCGACCGCCGTTTCGAAAGGAACGCCCGCGAAGGTCTCGCCCTGGCTGAAGGCCGCGCCGTGCCGGTTGTAGCTGCGGTGATCGCTGACGTCGAACACCTGGTCCTTGCGCATGCGCCCGGCCAGCACGCCGCTCGCGAGCGGCAGCCGGACGATGATCCCGACGTCGTTCTCCACGGCGAGCGGAAACAACTTGTCGATGGCATCCTGCCGGAACAGGTTGAAGATGATCTGCAAGGACGCGAGCGCCGGCTGCGTCACCGCGAAGATCGCCTCGTCCAGGGTTTCGACGCTGGCACCGAAAGCGCGGATGAGTCCCTCGTCCTGAAAATCCTCGAGCCACGAGAAAAGCTCGCCGCGCATGAGTACAGCGGGCGGCACGCAATGCAGCTGCACGAGATCCACGGCCTCGACCCCGAGGCGCTTGACCGAGCCTTCGATATTCCGCCGCAGTTTGGAGCGCGTATAGCCGTCCGGGTACAAGGCAGCGTCGCGTCCGACCTTGGACGCGACACGCGTCCGCGAGGCGTGCCTGCTGAGATATGCGCCGATCCGCGCTTCGCTCAGTCCCGCGCCGTAGACGTCCGCCGTGTCCCAGAAACTGATGCCGGCCTCGTCGGCCGCGGCGAGGATGTCCATTGCAGTCCCGTCGTCGACCGGCCCGAAATCGCCGCCCAGCTGCCAGCAGCCGAGGCCAACTTGCGAGACGGTAAAGCCGCTCTTGCCGAGCCTGCGAGTCCGCATCTCAGTTCGAGACGAACGCGACGTAACGGCCGTCGGGCGACCAGGACGGCACGTTGATCGTGCCCTGCCCGCCATAGAGATGGGCGACGACCCGCGCGTCGCCGCCGGCGACGGGGCGCAGCTTCAGGCTGACCTGCCGGTACCAGGGGTGATCGTCCGCGGCGACATCAGGACCGTAGGCCAGGTAGATCAGTTGCCTGCCGTCAGGCGACAGGTGCGGGAACCAGTTGTTGTAGGCGTCGTCGCTAACCTGTGCCGGATTGCTGCCGTCGGCGGCCATGCGCCAGAGTTGCATGCGCCCGCTGCGTGCCGAATTGAACCAGATGTGCGCAGCGTCCGGCGCAAACTCGGCCCCGTCGTCCAGCGCTGCATCGTCTGTCAGCCGGATTTCGTCGCCCGTACCGTCCGAACGCATCTTGTAGATGTCGTAGTTGCCGTCGCGCCCGCCAGTGTAGATGAGCCACTGTCCGTCCGGCGACCAGCCGTGCAGATAGGACGGACCCGTCGGCGTCACGAGCTCCGGTTCGCCGCCGCCGACCGGCATGGTGTAAACGATGGACTCACCGTCATGCGCGTCGGAATGGTGGCTGATCGCGAGCCTCCGACCGTCGAAGGAGATCGCATGGTCGTTGTTGTTGCGCGTCGCGATGCCGGTGTCGATCGCTTCGACCCCACCGGAAGCGAACTCGTAGCGATACAGGAGGCCGTTGCGGTTGAAGATCAGCGCGCGTCCGTCCGGCGTCCAGTTGGGCGCCTGCATCGCATCCGGCGCCGTGTATAGCACCCGGCGGTGACCGGTGGCGACCTCCATGACTTCCAGGCGGCTGGGATAGTAGTCCTGGTAGGGCTGGAAATCCGCGGGCGCCGGCACGGTGATACGCACGTTGCCGAATTCCGCTGCTTCGACCGCAGCGGCATCGTGCGCACAGACGAACAGGCCGACATAGACCTCCTCCGGCAGGTCGACGCCGTCGAATTCGGTCGGGACGACGTGCTCGCCCACGCGCGCCACGGACATCAGGTAGCGACCGGCACGCCGCTCGAGCTGCACGAATCCGGGCGCGCTGAGCGGTGACTCGAGCTGCGCGGTTTCGCCGCCCGCAGCCGCACGGAATTGCAGCGAGGTGAGTCCGTCGCCGTGCAGGGCTGCATCGACGTAAGGCGAGCCGGGGTCCAGGTCGCGGCGAACCATCCAGCCGATCTTTCGATGCGGATCACCGCCCGTGCCGACGAACGCGGCATCGGCCGACAGGATGAAATCCCCCCGTAACTTGCGCCACGCGAAGAAGAACTCGTCGTGCCCGGCCCACATGTTCGTGCCCGAGCCGCTGAGTCGATAGACCTGACGTTCCGGGTCATACGCGAAAGTACCGGGTGTCTTTACGGCCCCGACATCGGCGTGGTCTTCGAACAATCCTTGCGGATCGATTGCGAGCGCGTACAGCGCGGCACGCTCATCGAGCTCCTGCGCAGCCGCCAGTCCGCCCGCAAGGACGAATGCCGTTGCAATGCCCAGCCGATCGGTCGTTCTCATGCATGCCCCCGTGATGATTCGCCAGCGGACACCTTGGTTGATCCGCACGCGGAAAGTATCCGGATTCGACCGCTGCATTCGACAGCTGCGGCGCCGCATTGTAGCTTGTGCCCGCTGCCTGCCGTGGGAATCCGGACGTCGCATGCCTGTTACGCTGACGAAGCTCTGCCTGCGAAAAAGCTGCCTGGCCCTGCTGGGCGCGGTCGGCATCGGCGCCGCACTGGCCGAACCCGCCGGCCAGTTCGTCGACGACTTCGCACAGCGAGACCCGGGCGCGGCGGGTTGGACCTGGGCGACCGGCGACGGAGCGTCCGCGATGCGTTTTACCGCCGGCGACGGCTCCGGCCACATCGACGTCGATGCGCGCGACGACCAGCGCAACATCTGGTGGGCTTTCATCCGGCACGCGGTGACGCCGGCAATCGACGCGGCGGCGCTCGCGCGGCCGGACCGGGAACTGCGGGTGGAGGCACGCGTACGCACGGATACCGCGCCACGGCGCATCAACCTGCACGTCAATCACACGCGGACGACCGATTTCCATTCGCACCTCATGGAGTTCGACCTGCCGTCGGCGAACGAGTGGTTCGACATCAGCATGACGACGCGAGATTTCGACGCCGGCGCCGACGACGAGGTCTTCGTGCAGCTCGCGCTCATGGACTGGGGCCGGCAGATGTATCGCCTCGAAATCGACACTATCAAAGTGAGTATCGTCGACCCGGCCGATGCCGGCCCGGACACCGGACGGCCGCTGCCCTACCGGCCGGCCGTCGCGCCGCCGGGCGCGTATGTCCACGAGCTGCCTGTCGCGGCAGCGGCTACCGTCGACCGTGCTGCGCCGGATACTGCCGGCACCTGGCATGCGCCGGACGCGCGCCGTGCCGGCACGCGCGTACTCGCCGGTCCCTCGCAGATCGTCATCCTGCGCTGGGACTTTGCGGGCATCGGCGCACGCCGGGTGCCGGGCTGGGGCGTGCTCGCACTTGCCACGGATTCGATCGTCGAACGCCGGGGCGACCTCGAGTCCTACACCGAGCTGCGCGTGGCCGAGATTCTCGCGGGCGACCCGGGCTGGACGCCCGCGGCGGTGACTTACGACAGCCTGCTCGCCAGCCAGCCGGAAGCGGCGGTGATCAACGAACAACCCATGATCGACGTGCCGGCCGGTGCGGCCGGCGCAACGACGCTGGTGCCGGTGTCTCCGCCGGTGCTGGAGCGCCTGCTCGACGGCCGCAGCAAGGGGCTCGCGATACTGTCCCACGGAGGAGTGATCGCGACCTTCTCCGCCGAAGGCGATCGCGCACCGACCCTGCATTTCGATACCAAGTCCGGCAAACATGCCGAACCGGAAGAAGGAACCTCGGACCATGACAACTGACATCGTGAAGCGGCTTGCGTCCATCGCCCTGCCCGCCTTCCTGGCGTGCACCGCCTTCGCCGACGAACCGGACTATCGTACCGGGCACAATTTCCTCGACACGTCCGTCTACAGCGCCGAAGAAGACGCCGAAGTACTCGAGGCGTTCGACGGCCTGCGCGTCGCCGATGTGTCCGACGGCATGGACTTCGCCGGGCTCGTGCACAGCGGGCGTATGGACCCGGCGATCCACGCAGCCTGGCGCGACACCGAGCATTACCTGCACCGCTTCGTCGGCATCGCCGTCACGGTGCGCTACGTGCCGACGCAGGAACCGGCCCCCGCGGGCGATCTCGAGTACGAGGAATTCCGGGAGCTTGAGGGCAGCTGGTACAACGAACGCTCGCCGGAGCCGTTCACGGCTCTGCTGCGCCCGGGCAGCGCGATCGTGATCGACGAAGCACCGGACGCCGACGTCGGCTCGATCGGCTCGTTCAACATCCTGGCCTGGCAGCTCGCCGGCGCGGTCGGCGTCGTCACCGACGGTAGCGCGCGCGACACCGACGAGATCGCCACGGAAGAGGTGCCGCTCTACTTTCGCGAGCCCGGCCGCGGCATCCGGCCGTGGCGGAACGAAGTCGAATCGGTGAACCGCCCGGTCGTCGTCGGTGGCGCGCTGGTCCGCCCCGGGGACGTCATCGTCGCGGACGGCGACGGCGTGATCGTCGTACCGCGCAAGCATGCACTCGCCGTCGCAGAGTTCGCACACCGCATCCTGGATGCGGACAAGGCCGGCCGCCGCTCCCTGTACGAGGAAGCAGGCCGGGATGCCGACGACTCAGTTCGATGAATCGGAGCGGTTTATCCGGGTATCAGCTGATCTCACAGTTTTTCGACGGTCGACTGCAATCAGTACACTGACCTTCTTCGAGCACGACCTCGATGCCTTGGCTCAACGGGGCTACCTGGAAGTACGAAGCAATTGCGTTGCACACATGTATCCGGGCGTCCCCGCAACCGAGCCGCACGGATAAGTTCCGGCGCCGCAGACATGTACGCGATCCTCTCCGCCGAGGCGATAAAAATGTGTTTCCGGGTCGGGGGAGAATCCCCGGTCGAAGTACGTCTGACCTGCGACCAGCATGGTGTGGTCCAGGTTCCCGCCGGGGAACAGAAAGGTCTCCTGGAGATCTTTCGGTGTCAGCAGGCGGGTCCAGACGCAGTCTTGCGGGTTCACGATCATGTTCAGGACGGCCTGCCGGACCTGCATCTCCACTTGCGGCAATTCGGCGCCCGGACGATCCAGAGCGAGAAAATTAAAGAACACGGAGAGCCGATCGAACGGCTCGTGCAGTCCCATCTGGCGCATGGCCGCGCCTTCGCAATAGATCTGCGCGTAACCTGGATGATAGTTGGTGCCTCGTGTCACATCCGCCGCCGCTGTTTCGAAGCCGGAAAGGCTAACCTCCGAGAACAGGAATCTGAATGCCGTGTCCGAGTCTGGCTGCGCCGAGCCGTGCTTCCAGCGAACCGGCTGGCGAAACATCATTGTCAGCTTGCCCGCACTGCCCAGGAGGCGCTGTTCTCGCGTCCGATGCGCCAAGTTCGGCGTCCCGGCCAGGCGCGCGGCAGTCACCGTGTCGGTCGCCATCAACAGGTGATCGTAGGCGGTGCGGGTGATCTTGCCGTTCTCCTCAAAAGACACCTGCCGCTGTTGCGTGTCGATTTCCGTCACCGGGCATCCGAGGTGCACATCCACGCCCAGCTCCCGACTGATGCGATCGAGCTCGATGGGGATCTGCCAGATACCGCCGCGCACGAAGCCGTAGTAACCCCCGAACACCGAGCCCGAGTCCATCATGGGGACGATGAACGCCGAATAGGGCTCCGACAGCGCGACCGGCCCGCTTTCGGTCACCGTCATTGCCATGTAGACGCGCGCGCCTTCGGATGTGAAGTAGTGTTCTAGCAGATCCCGTGCGCTGCCGGTGATCCAGCGGCGCGTCAGTTCGGCTCCGATCGCAGCCTCGGCGTCGGCCACGGTGGGAGGACGCGCCTCCCGATAGCCATGCTGGAGGAAGGCGACGACCCGTGCCTCGTCGGTTCGGAAGGCGACGGCGTCACCGCTTTCGCCGAATTTCTCCTCGAATTCCCGGTCGAGGCGCTCAGGCTCGCGCCAGATCCGTATCGGATCGTCATGGCCTGGAAAATGGATGAGCTTGGCGTGCGTGGGCGCAAAGGTCTGGAGGCGCGCGGCGATCCCCGTTTCCTCGAAGACGAAGTCCTGCATCAGGCCCAGCACCGAGGCACCGTGCGCATAATCCTGCCGAACGCCACCGATCTCCGCGGTGGCGGCCACGCACGCGCCGCCGACTCGCGCGGCGCGCTCGATCATCGTGACCCGGCAACCGGACCGTTGCAGATAATTCGCCGCCACGAGGCCATTGATTCCGGCACCCACGATGACGACCCGCATTCTTTTCATGCCAGAGGAGCCGCAGGAGTCGCGTCGAACGCGGCGCTCATGCTCACATTGAGATTCTGATGATCCTTGTAGTCGGGCCCCGGGTTCTTGTGTGCAAACGCCGCGTTGTCGTACTCGGTAGCCGCTGACGTGGACTTGCAGGCATAAAACAAGGTCGGCGCTGTAGGCAGCGATTCACGGGCCTCGCCGGCCGTGACTGCTGCACAGTGCAGCGAAGCGAAGAGTGCGCAAACGACGTATGTGGGCCGCGTCATTCGTTTCATTGTTGTCTCCCGAGAGCCGCGGCGGGATCAGTATACGCCGTACAGTGCTGGCACACCCCGGCGCGGCCTTTTAGGACTCGCCGGTTTCGGCCGACGACTCAGTTCGATGAATCGGGCCGCTTGCCCTGATAGCCGTGCAGGACTTCCTCGAGAACGATCTCGATACCCTGGCGCATGCGATTCGTCGAGATGCCAACCTCGACCAGGAAGACCAGCAGGCCGCTGATGATGAGCAACATCGCGGTGACGAAGAAGGCCGCGATGACGAGGCCGACATTGACGTGCGTGAAGTCGCCGACGAAGAGGCTCACCACGACGAGGCAGATGGTCAGCGCGCCGCCCACGCACAGCCGGATCGACCAGTTCATGAGCCGGATGCGCCGCCACAGCGATGCAGCTTCGGCGCGCAGCAGCTCCTGCTGGTCTTCCTTGCTCGTGTAGGGTATCCGGCCCTCGACGATGCGCGCGCGATCGATGATGCGCCCGAGCCTCGTCGTCAGCACCATCAGCAATCCCGAGATGCCGGCAAACAGGAACACCGGCGCCACGGCGATCTGGATCGTCTGTGCGATGGTGCTGACGGTCTGGACATCATCCACCATGGTCGGCAAGCTCCGCGCGACGCTAGTTGGCGGACGCGGCCGCGCCCAGCGGTTCGCGCCCCTTGGTGCTCGCCTGGAAGGGCGAAGCAGGCAGGTCTTCGGCGTTGTACAGGTTCGCCCGGTCCGGATTGTCGGCCCAGGCGTAGCGCACGCGCACCGGCGTCTCGACCTCGTCGCTCTGCAATATTACGGAGTCGCCGTCGATCCGCGCGTCCGCCCAGCGGTACTCGCCGTCCTCGCCGGCGATGGCGAACCCCTCGAGCTGTTCGCCACGCGCTTCGAGGCCACCACCCGTGTTCGTGAACTCGACGATCAGCCGCTCGCCGCGCCGCATGAGCGAGTCGAATGTCGGCCCGGACGGAACCAACTCCATTTCGCCGTAGGTGAGCGCGCGCGCCGCGAGTGCGAGACGCAGGCCCACCGTCTTCTTGTCCAGCGGATGGATGTCGTTCCATTCGCCCACGTCGATCGCGACGGCCATCGCGGTGTTAGGCACCTCGAGCGATCGCCGCTGCGCCTCGCGCAGCGCCGCCCAGTCGCTGTCGCCGGGGTCCGGCCGGCTCTCGAGATAGTTGGCGAGCTGCACGAAGATGAAAGGAAAATCGCCCTGGCGCCACAGGCGCCGCCAGTCGCGGATCATCGCCGGGAACAGTCGGGCATACTCCTCGGCGCGACCGACGTTGGTCTCGCCCTGGTACCAGATGACGCCCCGGATGCGGAAATTCCTGAGCGGCGCGAGCATCGCATTGTAGAACCCGAGCGGCTGCCGCCAGGTCACGAACTCCGATTCGGGCTGCGGCGCCGACGCCGTGCCGACACGGTATCGCCATTCGCCGTCCAGCGGGTAAGTCTCGTCGGCAACGACGAGCTGGTACTCCTTTTCCTCGATGAAGCCGCCGTCCGCCCCGCTGTCGACGACCCGCACCGCAATCGTGTTGTCGCCCGCGACGAATACGTCCGCCGGTACCGGGTAGATGCGCGGCGGCCACATGTAGGCCGTCGCCCCGACCTCGGTGCCGTTGACCCAGGCCGTGTCGGCGTCGTCGATGCGGCCGAGGTGCAGGACGCCCGGCATGCCGGCGACGTTCGCCGGCAACGTGACGGTCCTGCGATACCACACGGCTCCGTCAAGGTCCGCGAGGCCTCCGGATTCCCAGAAGCCGGGGACGCGCATCGTCGCCCAGTCCTGGTCCGTCGCCGCGCCGGCCGACCAGGGCGGGTCCGCCGCGAGCCCGGCATCGCGCGAGTCGATCGCCGCCTGCCAGGCGTCGACCTTCGACTGGTCAGCATCGAGCAGACCCTGCAGGTAGGCGTCGTCCTTGTAGCTCCGCGCAACCTCGAGATAGTGCGGGTAGTCGGCCAGCGCCGCCTCGCTCATCCAGCTTTCGGCCGCCGAGCCGCCATAGTTGTCGCTGATGATCCCGATCGGCACGCCGTATCGTTCGTGCAGGTCGCGGGCGAAATAGTACGCGACAGCCGAGGAACTCAGCACGGACTCGGGCGTCGTCGTTTTCCACTCGCCGCCGTCGAAATCCTCGGCCGGTGCGTCGAAGTCGTACTTGCGCGGCACCTTGAATTCGCGAACCAGCGGAAATTTCGCATCATCGGCGGCACTCGGGAAGCGGGTCGCGACACGCTCCATCGTCAGCTCCATGTTCGACTGACCGCCGGCCACCCATACGTCGCCGAACCAGACGTCCTCGAGGACGACCTGGTTCTTGCCCGCCACCACGATGCGATGCGGCCCGCCCGCCGGGTGGCTGCCGATGTCGATCAGGAAACGTCCGTCTTTCGCGCGCCCGAGACCTGCGCGCATCCCGTCGATGAACACCTGCACCCGCTCGCCGTTCTTCGCCCGCCCCCAGATCGCGACCTCCGCGTCGCGCTGCAGGATCACGCCGTTGCCGAGCAGCCGCGGAAGTGTGACGTCGGCGATCGCGATCGTGGCGGCTGCGAGCCCTGCGGCCAGTACCAGTGCCCGAAAATTCGAGCGGCGATGGCTATGCATTCGATCGTTCCTCGCTGACGTTCAGGTCCCTGCGCTCGTCCTAGCCCGGCGCCATCGGCAGGACGGTTGCCAGCAACAGGGTCATCGCCATACTGACCGTGCCGAGCAGGACTAGCAACGGCGTCCAGGTCTTGAGCGTCTCGATCTCGGTCAGGCCGCCCATGCGGGCAAAGATCCAGAATCCGCTGTCGTTCATCCAGGACCCGATCAGCGAGCCGCTGCCGATTGCGGTCGCGACGTAGACCGGGTGGAAGCCGAGCGTCGCGGGGTCGATCATTGCGGCGAGCATGGCCGAGGTCACGATCATCGCCGCGGTGCTGGAGCCCTGTGCGAACTTGATGAGCGCGGCCACGCCGAATGCCAGCAGCAGCAGGCCCGTGCCGCCCGCGGCAGAATCGCCCGCCAGTGCCTGGATCGCCGGCGCGAGTTGCGCCGCCTTGAGCGCGCCGCCGAAAGCACCGCCGGCGCAGGTGATCAGCACGATCACGCCGGCTGCCATCAGCGCTTCGCCGATCGCGTCGGCGACCTGTTCTGCGGTGGGGCGGCGCTGGCGCCAGTAGGTGTAGAGCGCGATGAAGGCGGCAATGAGCAGCGCCATTTGCGGGTTACCGAGTACGGCCAGGACCTCGCGCCCCGCGTGCGAAAGGGGACGCGGCGTCCTTGCCGGCACCGAGCGCGCCCGCGACCGTGTGCGCAGTGATCAGCAAGACCGGGACGACGATCGGCGCCAGCGACCAGACGGGGCCCGGCAGCGCGGCGGCCACCGGCGCGGGTTCATCCGCCGCCGGCAACGCGGGCGCCGTGACCGGAAGCCGGCGATCGACCCAGGCAGCGAAACCGAGGCTCACGAGCGCCGCCGGCAGGGACACCGCGATGCCGACCAGCATCATCACGCCGAGGTCGACACCGAGAGTACCTGCGGCCATCAGCGGCCCCGGCGTCGGCGGGACGAGGGCATGTGCAGAGGCGCAGGCCGCGGCGGCGACCAGGTAGCGCAAGTAACGGGTGCCGGTGCGCCGGTACATCGAACGCACCAGCGGGATGAGCAGGAAGAACACCGTGTCGAAGAACACCGGGATGGCGAGGATGTAGCCGCTGGCCATGAGGGCAGCGTCGCCGCGCTGCTCGCCGAACAGGCGCAGGAACAGCTGCACGACGCGATCCGCCGCGCCGCTCGCCGTCATCGCCATGCCGATGATCGCGGCCAGCGCGATCACGATACCGATGCCCGCTGCTGTCGAGCCGAACGCTTCCGCGACGCGCGGGATCTTATCGCTCCAGTCGCCCGGGGCCAGCAGGCTGACGGTGGTCGCAGCAAGTATCAATGCGAGGAACGCATGCAGACGGAAGACGACGATGCCGCCGACGACCACGGCGAGTCCCACCAACAGCACGAACAGCGGATACGCGGTACTCACAAACGTTCCCCGTCGCGGCGCCGCCGCCGGACTTGACGGTAGCGTTCGCCGTCCCGCAATGTGCCTCGGGCTCGAATTTCCGGATCAGGGTGGCGCGGAACAGGCGGATGGCAGCTTACAGGCTCTACAACACCTTGGCCGGCCCGGTCGTCGAACGCGCCGGCGAGCACTACCGCATCGATCGGCCCTGGGACGAACTCTGCAACGACGACGCCCTGCCTGCGTCGCTCGAGACTTTCTGCAGCGTGGCACGCGCGATGCCCGGCGCGCTCGCCGGCATCGCGTCGCCGCTCGCACCGATCGGACGGCAGGAAGTGTGGGCTTCCGGCGTGACTTACCTGCGCAGCCGGTTGGCCCGCATCGAGGAAGCGCAGGAGGCCGGCGGCGGCGATTTCTACGACCGGGTCTACGATGCCGAGCGGCCGGAACTGTTCTTCAAGGCGACGGCGGATCGCGTCGTCGGGCCCGGCGTCGCTATGCACCTGCGCAGCGACTCGAGGTGGATCGTCCCCGAACCCGAGCTGACGCTGGCCGTCACCCGCAACGGTACCGTGATCGGCTATACCATCGGCAACGACCTGAGCTGCCGGGACATCGAGGGCGAGAATCCGTTGTACCTGCCGCAAGCGAAGACTTTCGACCGCTGCGCGGCGCTCGGCCCCTGCCTGCTCGTAAGTCCCGACCCGCCGGGGCCGGACACGGCGATCCGCCTGTCCGTCCGGCGCGGCGGCGCTGTGGCGACCGCCGGCGAAACGACGCTCGGGCAGATGAAGCGGCGCCCCGAGGAACTCGTGCGCTGGCTCTATCGCGACAATGCCCATCGGCACGGCTGTTTCCTGATGACCGGCACGGGCATCGTGCCGCCGGACGATTTCTCGCTCGAGCCGGGTGACCTCGTCGACATCGAGATCGACGGCATCGGCCTGCTCAGCAACCCGATGGCCTGAGCCACGCGCGCACGCCGGTCGCGCCTCCCTGTGCCGGCTGCTCACGGACCGCCGGTTACGGTGAGCGTCATCGCTTCGAGATCGACGGAATTCGGCCCGGTCATGATCTCGAACTCGCCCGGCTCGACCACGCGCTGCATCCGGTCGTTCCAGAACCGCAGCGCTTCGGGCCCGATCGTGAAACCGACCTCGCGGCTCTCGCCGGGCGCAAGCGTGACGCGCTCGAAGCCCTTCAGCTCTTTCACCGGTCGCGTCACGGAACTGACCTTGTCGCGCACGTACAGCTGCACGACTTCGTCGCCGTGCCGCTTACCCGTATTGGTGACGGTTACTGACACTCGGACGCTGTCGTCCGCGCTGATCGTGGCGGACGAGAGCTTCGGCGCAGCAAGCTCGAAGCTCGTGTAGCTCAGCCCCCAGCCGAAGGGAAACAGCGGCTCGGTGGTGTCGAACAGGTAGCCGCGGCGCGCCGAGGGCTTGTGGTTGTAGAACAGCGGGACCTGTCCGGCGCTGCGCAGGATGGTCACCGGGAGCTTGCCGCCGGGATTCACGTCGCCGAACAGGACATCGGCCAGGGCGTTGCCGCCCTGCTCGCCCATGTACCAGGCCTCGATCAGCGCATCCGCCTCGTCCGCAACCGTCACGGTCGACAGCGGCCGGCCGTTGATCAGTACGACCACCAGTGGCTTGCCGAGCGCTTTGAGTGCGTCGAACAGTTCCTGCTGCTCGCCCACGAGGTCGAGGCTCGTGCGATCGCCGAGATGCACGGTCGCCCAGGCCTCGCGGCTGGTCTGCTCGGTGTCGCCGATCGCGAGCACGATCGTGTCCGCGGATTTCGCGACCTCGACCGCCTCGCCGATCAGTTCGCGGTTCGCCTGCGGGTCGGCGAGCACGACTTCGTCGGCCCACCAGTCGTCGTTCGCGGTGATCACGACGCCCGGCGCATGCACGATCTTCGCGCGATCTCCCGCCCTCGCCCTGATGCCGTCCAGTGGCGACACGGTGAGCGGCGGAATGCCCGCGTAGCCGCCGAGCCGCGCGACGGCGGCGTTCGGGCCGATTACCGCGATGGTCGGTTTGCGGCCGCGCTCCGGCAGCGCGAGCGGCAGCACCCCGTCGTTTTTCAGCAGCACGATCGAGCGCCCGGCGGCCTTGCGCGCCAGTGCGCGCGCCTCCGCATCGTTCGTGAGCGCCACCGCGACGTCCGCATCGGCGAACGGATTTTCGAACAGGCCGGCGCGAAACTTGAGATCGAGGTGCCGGCGCACCGCCGTGTCGATCTGCTCTGCACGGATTCGGCCGTCCGCGAGTGCCTGCGCAAGGGTCGCATACGCGACGCCATTCGGCATCTCGACATCGACCCCGGCTTCGAGCGCGAGCTGCGCGGCCACTGCCGTATCCGCGGCGACGTGGTGGACTCGCGCGAGTTCCTCGATCGCGTAGTAGTCGCTGACGATGGCGCCCTCGTAGCCCCATTCGCCCCGCAGCACGTCGCCGAGCAGCCAGGCATTCGCGTGGCTCGGCACGCCGTCGATCTCGTTGTACGACGCCATCAACGCCCGGATGCCGGTGCGCGCCACCACCTGTTCGAAAGGCGGGAAGAAAACCTCCCGCAGCTCGCGCTCGGAGATCTGCGCAGGACCGGTGTTGGTGCCGCTTTCCGGCTGCCCGTGGCCGGTCATATGCTTGAGCGTGGCAAACACCTTGCCGTCGGCCAGCATGCCATCGACGCTGGCGCCCTGCAGGCCCTGCACCGCCGCGACGCCCATTTCGCCGACGAGATAGGGATCCTCGCCGAAAGTCTCCTCGATGCGGCCCCAGCGGGGGTCGCGCGCCACGTCGACGACGGGCGAGAGCACGAGCTGCGCGCCACGTGCGCGAATTTCGCGCGCGGTGACTGCGTTCACCGCACGCACGAGTTCCCGGTCCCAGGACGAGGCGAGCGCGATTGCCTGCGGGAAGCTGGTCGCACCGTTGGCCTGGTAGCCGTGCAGTCCTTCTTCGTGGAACAGGATCGGAATGCCGAGGCGCGTCTCGCCGGTCGCATACGCCTGCAGCGCATTCACGAGTGCGACGGTGCCGCGCGTGTCGCGCCATGGGACCACGCGCGGCGAACCCGCTCCGCGTGCGTCGTTCGGACGGGCGAACTGGCCGATGCCGTGCGGCAGGCGGACGCGCGCTTTCACCAGGTCGAAGGCGAGCTCGTCGTTCATGACGGCCGCCTTGTCGTCCCAGATCGTCGTGATCTGCGCGATCTTCTCGTCGATGTTCATGCGCGCGACGAGGTCCTCGATGCGGGCCTCGACCGGCGCCGAGGGATTCTTATATACGGTGTCGCCGGCGACGGCCGGTGCTTCGGCCGCTGCGCCGAAGACCTGCGCACCGACGAGACCTGCGATCAGCCACAGCGGCCGGAACCTGTTTGCGTGCACTGCTCTCACTCCCCCGCCGCCCTGCGGCGGTATTCCTCCTGCAGGACCGACCAGGCCGCCTTGCGGACACCGGTTTCCGACAGGAGCCCTTTGCGATTCCAGTAGTCCTGGATGCCGGGCAGCGGCCGGCGCGGCGACCGGAAATCCTTCAGGATCCACGGCGACAGTCCGCGTAGCGCCTGGATGTGCGCGGCCATCTCGAGATTGTGGCGATACACGTCGGCCTGGTATTCCTCGGTCCAGCGCGCTTCGGCTTTCCCGTGCCGTCCCGCGAGCGCGCCCGCACCCATCTCGCTCAGGATGATCGGCTTGCCGTAGTCGGAGTGCCAGCGCAGCTGCGCGCAATCAGCAGGCCGGTCATTCCCGTACCAGCCGCAGTAACTGTTGATGCCGATCACATCGATGACCCTCGCCAGCGGGTCGTCGATGATGCGCTGGTAGCGGTCCGCGGTCTGCGTATCGAGCGCCGCGGTGATCAGCCGCGTCGGATCGAGCGCACGTGCGTGCCGCGCCAGGCTGTTGATGAACTCGAAGCGCGCGTCGCTGAGCGGCGTTTCGTTCGCCATCGACCACAGGATCACCGAGGCGCGGTTCGCATCCCGAGCGATCATCTCGTCGAGTTGTTGCTCGGCTTTCTGGTACACCGCCGGCGACCCGAAGTCGATGGTCCAGTACACCGGGATCTCGGCCCAGACGAGCAGGCCGAGCTCGTCGGCGACGCGCAGCATGTGCTCGTTGTGCGGATAGTGCGCGAGGCGCACGAAATTGCAGCCGAGTTCCAGCGCCCAGGTTAGCAAGGCGCGCGCGTCCGCCTCGCTCCACGCCCGGCCCGCACGGTCGGGTGCTTCCTCATGGATACTGATGCCGCGCAGGAAAACCGCCTCGCCGTTCAGGAGCAGGTCTTCGCCCCGCGCGGCGATCGTGCGAAAACCGATGCGATCGCGGACGCGGTCGCCCGCATAGCCGAATTCGACGTCGTAGAGCACGGGCTTTCCGGGCTGCCACCGCTCCGGCTTTGCGTCCAGCGCGATCGTCGCGATGCCATTTTCGTCGGCGTCGATGGTCGCGTCGATACCGAGCCCAGGCATCGCGATGTGCACCGGTTCGCCGCCCGCGCCGGCCACCCGGACCCAGCCGGCGATGCGGCCGTCGGCGTCAAGATGCAGGCGCCAGTCGGCGACGTGGCGGCGCGGGACGTCGATGAGCCGCACCGATCGCGTCAGGCCGCCGTAGTTCCACCAGTCCGTGTTGACGGTCGGCACCTGGTCCCGTTCGCGTCGATTGTCGACCATCACCACGACGAAATTCTCGCCGGCGCGCAGGAACTCGTCGGCGGCGAACTCGAAAGGCGTGAAGCCGCCTTCGTGTGCGCCGAGCAGTTCACCGTTCAGCCAGACGCGGGCCGTGTAGTTGGCGGCGCCGAAGTGCAGGCGATAGTGCCGGTCCGGGTCGGGCTCGATTTCGAAGGTCGTGTAGTACCACATCGCGCCTTCGTACAGGAAGAATCGCTCGGCCTGGGAATTCCAGTCGCCCGGCACCTCGAGCACCGGCGAACGGCGGAAATCGTATTCCACGAGCTCCGCCGGCCCGGACGGCTCGCGCGCGAGAAAAAAGCCGTCGGGCTTCGGTTCGTAGCGGTGGTTGTAATAGCCGTTCTCGTACGGATCCACGATGACGTGCCAGTCGCCGTCGAGGCTGATGCCGGCGCGGGCATGCGCGTTTTGCAGCAGATCCGCATCGGGGATTTCAGGCGCGGCGGCGGCAGGCAGCGTGCCCAGGAGCGAGGCAAGGTACGCGGCGGCGCGGCGAGCCCGCTCAGTCCGCGAGGGCATCGTCGATCGCCGCAAGGCTGTCGTCGTCAAATGCCGGTGTCGCGATGGCGCCAATATTGTCGAGGAGCTGCGCGGGCGAACTCGCGCCGACCAGGACGGAACACACGGCCTTGCGCGTCAGGAGCCAGGCGAGCGCCATTTGTGCGAGCGACTGCCCGCGGGAAACGGCGATCCGGTTGAGGGCAATCAGCTTCCGCTGCTGGCGCGTCACCGTGTTCGCGTCCAGGTAGGTATAGCGGCGGGCAGCGCGCGAATCCGCCGGTATGCCCTCGAGATAGCGATCCGTCAGCATGCCCTGTGCCAGCGGCGAGAACGCGATGCAGCCGACGCCGCCTTCGTCGAGCACGTCGAGCAATCCCTGCTCCGGCGTGCGCACGAACAGCGAGAACTTGACCTGGTGCAGCACGAACGGCGTCTTCTCCGCCGCCAGGAACTCGATCGCCCGGCGCGTGAGCGCGGGATCGTAGTTCGACACGCCGGCGTACAAGGCCTTGCCCTGGCGCACCAGCTGGGCCACGGCACCCAGCGACTCCTCGACCGGTGTTTCGGGATCCGGGCAGTGGTGATAGTAGATGTCGACATAGTCGAGCCCCATGCGAGCGAGGCTCTGGTCGAGGCTCGCGACGAGGTACTTGCGCGAACCGCCGTGACCATAGGGCCCCGGCCACATGTCGTAGCCGGCCTTGGTGGCAATGATCAGCTCGTCGCGATGCGCAGCGAAGTCGGCTTTGAGGAGCGTGCCGAAGTTCTGTTCCGCCGAGCCGTACGGCGGACCGTAGTTGTTGGCGAGGTCCCAGTGCACGATGCCGTTATCGAATGCGGCGCGCAGGATGTCCCGGCCGTTGGCGAGGCGGTCCACGAAACCGAAGTTGTGCCACAGGCCGAGAGACAGCGCCGGGAGCCTGAGGCCCGATTGGCCCGCGCGTCGATACTCCATTCGCCGATACCGATCCGCGTGCGCGGCGTAAGTCATGAGTCCCGATTTGTCGTTGATCTGCATGCTGTCCGGTCCTCCTGGCGCCCGGCGTAATGTAGCAGATGGCCACAGCGGGTCCCTCCGAATTCCGTGGAACCGGGACGGGTCTGCCGGTCTAATGTCCGCAGCAAGGACAAGTGCACTGCGGGGGAGAGGTATGACTGAATTGCGGCGACTGGCGGCGCTCGGCCTGGTATTGGCGAGCGGCATGGGCGTGGCGGCCGAGGACGGTGCCGTCGACGAGCGTTACACCTGGGACCTCACCGAGCTGTATCCGACCGAGGCGGCCTGGAACGAAGCGCGCGAGGAAGTCATGGCCTCACTCGATGAGATAGAGGCGCGCCGCGGCACGCTCGGCGACAGCGCGGATTCGCTGTACAAGACCCATCGCCTGGTCTCCGACACGCTGCGCAAGGGCGGGCGGGTGTTCGTCTACGCATCGCTCGAGGCCGACGAGGACCTGCGCGATACGAGCGCGCAGGAACGGCGGCAGCTGGCGCAGATCATGTACGCACGCTTCACGGAATCCACGGCCTGGATCCAGCCGGAGCTGCTCGAAGTCGGCCGCGAGGTCGTCGAATCCTACGTGGCCGAAGACGAGCGCCTTGCGCCCTTCGCATTCCAGCTCGATGACGCTTTGCGCAACGCGCCGCATACGCTGGGTGAGGAAGCCGAACAGACGTTGGCGTACTTCACCCAGACCTTCGGCGCGCCGACGACGGTCTACGACATGATCGCCAATTCGGACATTCCCTGGCCGACCGTGACGCTGGCCGACGGCACCGAGGTCACGCTGGATTCGCAGGGCTACGAGTCGGCGCGCACGAGCGAGAACCGCGCTGACCGCAAGCTCGCGTTCGACGAGTTCTGGGGTACCTGGAAGGAATACCGCAACTCCGTCGGCCTGGTGCTGAATTCACACATACAGACTCAGGTCGCGCTGGCGAAGTCCAGGCATTACGACAGCGTGCTCGAACGAGAGCTGTTCAGTGACAATCTGCCGCCGGCCGTCTATCGCACCCTGGTCGAGGAAGTGAACACCGCGCTGCCGACCCTGCATCGCTACTTCCGGCTGCGCGGCCAGATGCTCGGCGTCGAGCAGATGCAGTACTACGACATCTACCCGCCGCTCGTCTCCCTGGACCTGAAATTCGATGTGCCCAAGAGCAAGGCGATCACGCTGGCGGCCATGGAGGTGCTCGGCGAAGACTGGGTTCGCATGCAGTCCGAAGCCATGGACGAGCGCTGGATGCACGTCTATCCGCAGCGCGGCAAGCAATCGGGCGCGTATATGCAGGGCTTCGCCTACGACGTGCATCCCTACCTGCTGCTCAATCACAACGACGACTACCAGTCGCTGTCGACCATGGCGCACGAATGGGGCCACGCAATGCATACGCTCTATGCGAAGCAGGACCAGCCCTTCGAGACGGCCGGCTATTCGACCTTCATCGCCGAGATCCCGTCGACTTCCCTCGAACTCATCCTGCGGGACTACATGCAGAAGAACGCGAAGAGCGCGGACGAAAAGCTCTACTACCTCGGCATGGCGCTGGAGAGCCTGCGCGGCACGTTCTTCCGGCAGACGATGTTCGCCGAATTCGAACTGGCCTTGTACGAAGCCGCGGAACGCGGCGAAGCCCTGACCGGCGAACGCATTTCCAAGATGTACGGCGAACTCCTGCGGCGCTACCACGGCCACGACGAAAACGTGGTGCTGATCGACGACCTGTACACGAACGAGTGGATGTTCATCCCGCACTTCTACTACAACATGTATGTCTTCCAGTACGCGACCTCGCAAACTGCGGGCACCGCGCTGTACCGGAAGATCGTCGAGGAAGGCGAGGACGGCGTCGAGAACTACAAGGACCTGCTGCGTGCGGGCGGCTCGGACTATCCCTACAAGCTGCTCGTGAACGCCGGCGTGGATCTCGCGACAGCCGGGCCGTACCGCGCCGTCGTAGCCGAGATGAACGCCATCATGGACGAGATGGAGCGCCTGCTCGCGAATCGGCAGAACTGACGTCCCAGAACTGACGTCCCCAGAACTGACGTCCCATTGTGCATCGAGCCGCCGGCTGTCACGATCGCGCGGGACCAGACACCCGGAGTGCACATCGATGACTGACGGGCAACTTCGCCGTGTGCTTGCCTGCACCGGACTCGGCATCGGCCTGCTCACCTTCCTGACCGTCGTGCTGTACTTCATGTATGCCGGGCCGCCGCCGCCCGAGAATGTGCTGACCCGTTCCCTGCTCGGTCTCGTCTCGCTGGCGCTGGTTATCGTCTTCGTTGCAGCGCTCGCGGAATTGTTGAAGCAGGCGAAGCCCGCCTGCGCCTTGCCGACGTCGGTCATGTACGGCAGCGGCCTCATATTCGTCGCGGTCGCCCTGGTGGCGGCGGCGCTCGAGACCGGCGTCGTGTACGGCGCGCCGGGGCAGAGGGTCGACCCGACGACCGACGGTATCCTGGCCGACGCCATCGTGCTGTTGCACGGTTCGGTAAAACGGCTGCTCAGCGCCTTGTTCCTTGCCGCCGCCGCCCTGGCCGTCCGAAGGACCCGCGCCCTGCCGGCCTGGACGGCATGGCTCGCCTGGGCCTTCGCACTCGTCAACCTCGCATTCGTGCCGTCCCTGTATTTCGGGACGGACGTGACGCGCTTCTACAGTGCGATCGGCTGGGGGAATTCGGCGCTTGCCGGATGCCTGATCGGAGTGTGGATGTTCGCGGTCGGTATCGCGTGCCTCGGGCCGGCACGTGCGGGTCTTGTCAGGCCTGCCGAATAGTGCCATTTTGTATGACTTATTCCTTACGGCTGTAATCAAATCGTGCCGATGCCCGGTCCGGGGGGGCGAAAAATCCATGACAGATCGACTGACGCTGGCACGATCCGTGTCGCTGGTCGTGCTCTCGGGCCTGGGGTCGGTGGCGGGCGCCGCTGAGGCAGTGCGTGCGGATTTCGGCCGCACGGCCGACGGCACGGCCGTCGTGGCGGTCGACCTGGCTAGCGATGCCGGCGTGTCGGTCCGGCTGCTGTCGCTCGGCGCCACGATCCAGTCCCTCGAAGTGCCCGATCGCGACGGCAAACGGGCCGACATCGTGCTCGGCTACCCGAATGCAGCCGCATACCTCGAGAAGCCGCAATACTTCGGCTCGACCGTGGGCCGTTTCGCGAATCGCATCGGCGGCGCGAGTTTCGAAGTCGACGGCAAGCGCTACACCCTCGAAGCCAATGAGGGGCGGCATCACCTGCACGGCGGTCTGCAGGGATTCGACAAACTGCACTGGACCGTCGAGGAAGTCGAAAGCGGCACGCCGGCGCGCGCGGTATTCCGGCTGGTCAGCCCGGACGGCGCGGGCGGGTATCCCGGAACGCTCACCGTCATCGCCCGTTACAGCCTGTCCGACGACGGCGAACTCACGATCGAGTACGAGGCGACGACGGACAAGACGACAATCGTCAACATCACCAACCACGCTTATTTCAATCTTGCGGGCGTGGACGGCAGCCGCGGGATCCTGGACCACGTGTTGTCGATTCCGGCCGATCGCTACACGCCGGTCGACGAGACGCTCATCCCGACGGGCGAACTGCGCGACGTGACCGGCACGCCGTTCGACTTTCGCACGCCGCGGCGCATCGGCGACGACGTACGCGACGCGGCCGACCCGCAGCTGGTATACGGGCGCGGCTACGATCACAACTTCATCCTGAACGGCGCGGCCGGCAGCTTGAAGCAGGCCGCCGTACTCACGGATCCGGTGTCGGGCCGAGTCATGGAGCTCTTGACGACCGCACCGGCGGTGCAGTTCTACTCCGGCAATTTCCTCGACGGCACCATCGTCGGCAAATACGAGCGGCTCAACCGGCAGGCCGACGCGCTGTGCCTCGAACCGCAGGTCTACCCCGACGCGCCGAACAAGCCCGACTTTCCGTCGGCCCGCCTCGAGCCCGGCGAGACGTACCGGAACGTCATGGTGTTACGATTTTCGACCGACGGCGGCGGTCGCTGACCCGGAAGCGCAGGAATAATGGCAGGTAAATCGGACAAGGCATCGCCGCCAGCGCAACTCCGCAGCCGCGAGTGGTTCGACGACCCGTCGAACCCGGACATGACCTCGCTGTACCTTGAGCGCTACATGAATTTCGGGCTGTCGCTCGAAGAGCTGCAGTCCAGCAGGCCGATCATCGGCCTCGCGCAAACCGGCAGCGACCTGTCGCCCTGCAACCGCCACCACCTCGTGCTCGCGGAGCGCGTGCGCGAGGGCGTGCGGGAAGCCGGCGGGATCGTGCTCGAGTTCCCGGTGCACCCCATCCAGGAAACCGGCAAGCGGCCCACGGCGGGACTGGATCGCAACCTCGCGTACCTGAGCCTCGTCGAGGTGCTGTTCGGCTACCCGATAGACGGCGTGGTGCTCACGATCGGCTGCGACAAGACCACGCCCGCCTGCCTGATGGCGGCCGCGACCGTCAACATCCCGGCGATCGCGCTATCCGTCGGGCCGATGCTGAACGGCTGGTTCCAGGGAGAGCGTACCGGCTCGGGCACCATAGTCTGGAAGGCCCGCGAGCTGCTCGCGGCCGGCAAAGTCGATTACCAGGGTTTCATCAAGCTGGTGGCGTCGTCGGCACCATCGACCGGCTATTGCAACACGATGGGCACGGCGACGACGATGAACAGCCTCACCGAGGCACTCGGCATGTCACTGCCGGGTTCGGCCGCGATTCCCGCTCCCTACCGCGACCGCCAGGAATGCGCCTACCTCACCGGCAAACGGATCGTCGAAATGGTCGCCGCGGACCGCAAGCCGTCCGATATTCTGACGCGCGAGGCTTTCATCAACGCAATCCGCGTCAATACGGCGATCGGCGGCTCGACGAACGCGCCGATCCACATCAACGCCATCGCCCGGCATATCGGTGTCGAACTCGGTCTCGCCGACTGGGAGGAGTACGGACTCGATGTGCCGCTCCTCGTCAACCTGCAGCCGGCCGGCGAATACCTGGGCGAAGACTACTACCACGCAGGCGGCGTGCCGGCCGTCGTCGCGGAACTCATGCGGCACGGGTTGATCGAGCAAGACGCGCTCACGGTCAACGGCAGCACGATCGGCGACAACTGCCGCGCGGCGCGCATTGCGGACGAAGATGTCATCCGTCCTTTCGCACGGCCGATGAAAAAGAAAGCCGGCTTCACGATCCTCTCCGGCAACCTGTTCGACTCGGCCATCATGAAAATGAGCGTCATCTCCGCGAGCTTTCGGGACAAGTACCTGTCCAACCCGGACGACCCGGAAGCTTTCGAAGGCCGCGCGGTCGTGTTCGACGGTCCCGAGGAATACCACGCGCGCATCGACGATCCGGCGATGGGCATCGACGAGGACACGATCCTGTTCATCCGCGGCACCGGTCCCGTCGGTTACCCGGGCGCGGCCGAAGTCGTGAACATGCGGCCGCCGGCCGCGATGATCCGGGCGGGCATCAACACCCTGCCCTGCGTGGGCGACGGCCGCCAGTCCGGCACGTCGGGATCGCCGTCAATATTGAACGCATCGCCGGAGGCCGCGGTCGGTGGTGGCCTGGCGCTGTTGCGTACCGGCGACCGGGTCCGCATCGATTTGAAGCGCGGCGCAGCGAACATGCTCGTGAGCGACGAGGAACTGGCAAAGCGCAAGCGCGAACTCGAAGCCGCCGGCGGCTACTGTTACCCGGAAAGCCAGTCGCCCTGGCAGGAAATGCAGCGTCTCGTGATCGGCCAGACAGACACCGGGGCGGTGCTGGAAGGCGCGACGAAGTACCAGCGGCTCGCGCAGAAATTCCGGGCGCCGCGCCACAGTCACTAGGGCCGCAGTAGCCGCGGTGCGCGCAGCCTGGACCATTCGATCGGCAATTCGCGCTCAACTCGGCGAGGGACCACTGTGGTCGGAGCGTGAGAACGCCGTCTACTGGGTGGATATCCTCGCGCCGGCGGTGCACCGGCTGTCGCTCGCGGACGGCGGAGTGCGGACCTGGCCCATGCCGGAGCGCATCGGCTGGGTGGTGGAGCGCGAATCCAAGCCCGGTTTCATCGCCGGACTGCAAAGCGGCTTCACCAGGTTCGAACTCGAGCCTTTCTCGCTCCGCCCGATCGCGGATCCCGAACCGCATCTGCCGACGAACCGCATGAACGACGGCAAGGTCGATTCGGCCGGGCGCATCTGGGCCGGCACGATGGACGCAGCGATCGAGAAGGAAACCGGCGCGCTGTATCGGCTCGATCCCGACTTTCGCGTGTCGAAGCACGACGAGGGCTATCAGGTCACGAACGGGCCGGCATTCAGCCCGAATTACCGCACCCTGTATCACACGGACACCCTCAAGCGGACCGTGTACGCGTTCCCGCTGCGTACGGACGGCAGCCTGGGCAAACGCGAAATCTTCATCCGCTTCGACCCGGAATGGGGCTGGCCGGACGGCATGACGATGGACGCCGAAGGCGGTCTCTGGATCGCGCACTGGGGCGGCGGGCGCGTCAGCCGCTTCACGTCCGACGCTGAACTGGAGCGCTCGATCGAGCTGCCCGCCTCGCAGATCACGAGCTGCGTCTTCGCAGGGCCGGACCTCGACCGGATGTTCGTGACCTCGGCGGCGGACGGCCGTGACGACGAAGAGCATGCCGGCAAGCTGTTCGAAGTCGATCCCGGCGTGCGCGGCGTCGCGCAGTCGCGCTTCGCCGGCTGATTTGAAGGTGTATCGGCGGATCTCCCGGGCCGCTCGTTGATGGACCGTATGTCAGTTCCTGTCGTCGCGGAACTTGATATACCCGCATGGAAGATGCAGGAGATGCAGTGATGTCAGTAGCGTGGTTGTGGGGCGTCCTACTTGTCGGGGCGACGGTGCTGCTCGCGGTCTCGGGGACCGTGATAGCACGGCGCTGGGTCAGCGTGGAGATCCTCAAGCTCAACAACGAGGTGGCCGGGTTCATCTATGGCGTCATCGGAGTGCTGTATGCCGTATTACTTGGCTTCACGGCCATCATTGTCTGGGAGCAGTTCGAAAAGGCACAGGCCGGCGTCGACCAGGAGGCGAACGAACTTGCGGACCTGTACCGCGATTCCCAAGCCTTTCCCGACGACACCCGGAGAGAGCTGCAAACTCTGCTCCGCACCTACGCCAGGCTCGTGGTGGAGAAGGAATGGCCGGCCATGGCCGAACGGAAATCAATTCCTGACGCCTGGGCGGTGTACAACCAGCTGTGGCGAACCTACCAGCGGTTCCGGCCGCAGAATGAACACGAATGGACCTGGTATACGCAGTCGCTCACGAGAATGAACCAGCTGGGCGATCAGCGCCGCCTGCGCCTGCTGAGCAGCCGATCAGAGGGAATACCCGTCGTGATGTGGGTCGCGCTGCTTGGCACCGGCGGCATCACGATCGGATTCAGCTTCCTCTTCGGCACGAGGAGCTCCACGGCCCAAATCTTGATGACCTCAGCCCTCGCGATGACAATCGCGGTCGTGCTGGTCTCGATCCTGGCCCTGGAGGAGCCGTTTGCGGGGATCA
The DNA here is from genome assembly GCA_963775455.1 of uncultured Pseudomonadota bacterium. GTDB lineage: Bacteria > Pseudomonadota > Gammaproteobacteria > Steroidobacterales > Woeseiaceae > UBA1847. Next base: position 317,320 of record CAVZIU010000003.1, read on the forward strand.
CCCGCGTGGACCCTGATGCGTTCGACCAGGTCGCGGACATCTTCGACGGATTGAGCCGGTCCGAGTAGCCCTGCACCTGCACAGTGAAAGCGGGCTTTAAAGTGCCTATACTTTTGCTTTCGAAAGGACCTGTATGGGCGGCGAGGCTCCCGAACCGAGAAGAGGCATGCCCGACGTGTCGCTGGGCGAAGGCGAGTTTCGCCGCCGCTTCCTCTCACAATTCGCCGATCCGGCCTTCGATCCGCTCCGCGCCGATCTCGATCGCATCGCAGGCGCGGCCTGGGCCGCCTACAGCCACCACCGAAAAGCACCCCGGACACGTAAAGCCGGGCCCGAATTTTCCGATCCCGATTACGACCTGTCAGTTGACTGGATCGCCGCACATGAGGCCATCAAGAAAGCGCAGTCTGAATATGAAGACCCGGCTCAACCGCCCTGCGTCCTGATCGTCAACGGCTCCTCACGGAGCGAGCACACTTGTCCAGGCGAGATGTCGAAAAGCTGGCGGCTGACCGAGATCGCGGCGGAGATTTGCGGCGTCGACGGCGTGCAGGTCGAGGTACTCAATCTCTCCCGCCTCGCCGCCGAGTATGGCAAGCATATCCATCCCTGCAAGGCCTGCTTCTCGACGGCCTCCGCGCTCTGCCACTGGCCCTGTTCCTGCTACCCCAATTATTCGCTTGGCCAGACGCAGGACATGATGAACGAAATCTACCCCCTCTGGGTGCGGGCACACGGCATCATGTTGATCACGCCGGTCAACTGGTACCACACCTCCTCGCCCATGAAGCTGATGATCGACCGCCTCGTATGCGCTGACGGCGGCAATCCCGATCCTTCCACTACCCATGGGAAGGACGCGAAGAAAGCCAAGCAGCTTGAACTCGATGGCTGGCCCTATCCCCGCCATTTGAAAGGCCGCCTCTTCTCCGTCGTCGTCCATGGCGACGTGGAGGGCGCCGAGAATGTCCGTCGCAGTCTCGTGGACTGGCTCAGGTTCATGCACCTCGTGCCCGCCGGCGTTCCGGCCGAACTCGACCGCTATATCGGTTACTGGGAGCCCTACGCGACCAGCCACGAAGCGCTGGACAAGGACACCGCCGTCCAGGAAGAAGTCCGCAACGCCGCGCGAACCCTGCTCGAAGCTGTCCAGGCCCGCCGTTCCGGCCATCTCGTCAGCGTCGGCAATGACCTGAACTCCCCTCGTCAGAAATGACGGTAACGCACAGGCGCATGACCATTACAGGAGGCGTGAGCCTGATTGCCGGCGCCCTGTCGTTCGTGATCGTCTTCAGCTATCTGGCAGCGAGTTTCAGCTACCCGGACATACTTGACGGCAGTGCCGCAGATGTTCTGCCACGGTTGTTGAACGGTGGAGAAATGATGCGAGCTACATGGGCAATCTACTCCGTGCTGCCCTTGTTCTTGTTGCCCGGCGGCGTGGGTACCTATCTCGCCTGTCCGTCCGGTCGCGACCTCATGACGCTGGCGTTGACCGTTCTTTGCATCGGCATACTGGCCATGTGCCTCGGTCTCATGCGCTGGCCTAGCATCCACTGGGCCCTGGCGGAGGCCTACACGCAAGCCGATGCATCCGCAAAGGTCACGATAGCCGCGACATTTTCGGGCCTTAATCTGTACCTCGGCAACTACATCGGTGAGTTCCTCGGTGAGGTATGCCTTGCTGCCTTCTTCTTTCTAACCGGCCTGTCGATGCTTCAGGAAGCGACATTTCCGCGATGGCTCGGCTGGTGCGGCACTCTGTTTGCAATGCTTTTTTTCGTGGGCGCGTTCCGCAATATCACCCCAAGCGTGCAACCGGCTGCGGATCTGAACAACATCCTTCTGCCACTATGGATGATCGTCCTGGGCGGGTCGCTAATTGTCTGTACGAGCAAGACGCAGCCGTACGCTTGACTTGGTCGGTCGAAATTGCCGCATGATCGCATGTATGCCAATTGTGCCAAGCGCGGATCTTGAGAAAAGCCTGCGCTTCTGGGTCGAAGGTCTCGGTCTCTGTGCGGACCAGTTCATGCGCAAGGACAATCGGCCGATCGCGACTACGGGCAAACTGAGTTTTTCGTGACGGACGATGACGGGTATTCTCACTGTTTTGGGGTGGCAAGCGTTTACTGACCCGCACTCCCCGACTTGAAGGATTTTGCAGCTTCACGTATGCAGTGGCGCTTTCTTAAGCTGAATTGGACTTACGCAGTCGGCGAGTTGCTCATTGTCACAATGGGCGTATTGATCGCGCTGGCCATCAACGAATGGAACGACGGCCGGCTGGAGCGCGCCGAGGAAGGATTGATCGTCGAACGACTGATGTCCGATCTCCAGAGTGATTTGCGGGGCTATGAGCGCGGACTCGAATTCCTCCCGCAGAAGGAGGAGAGCCTTCGGCGGTTGTACTCCGTATTTAAGTCCGCCGATTCAAGGCCCGAGGACCTGACGCGGTTTCTCCAGGACGTCATCTACGGCAGCAACTACGGCTGGAATCAGTATCGGGCACGCCGAACGACATTCGATGAATTGCTGGGCTCGGGCAAGCTCGGGCTGATCCGTAGTCCGGACGTACGTACGGCAATCGGGGAATACTATGAGCTCGAGAAAGGGGTGCACGATCGGATTGATGAAAGGGAGACCGGATACCCGCGCATCTCGTACCAGCTGGTCCCTCGAGCACAGGAGCTCGAACTCGATCCAACTGTCGATGACGAGCAGATCGAGTCATTGACTGCCGGTGTATTCGAATCGACCCTGCGGGAGCACGTAATCGGCGAGATCAATTTCGCGCGCTTCGTCCGAGAAAGGTTCGTTGAACTGCATTCGAAGTGCACCGATCTCATTATGGCGCTGCAAGCCTACCTCGAAGCCGAGCGCCAGGCCTGAGACCAGAGTACGCGGAACCGATCCTCCGTCGAGGCCGACACCAGGGCCGAGCCGGCTCGGGCCCGCGTGGTTCAGGCGGCGGACCGCATATCAGTTCTTGTCGTCGCGAAAGTGGATGTACCAGTGCGTACCATCGCAGAAAGGCTTGTTCTTCGACCCTCCACAACGGCACAGCGCGTAATGCTCGGTTGAGGCACCCTTCGCCCGTGGCTCGTCGGGGATCTCGACGCCTCCAGTGATGCGGTACGGGCCATCCTTGGAAACCGTGACCGTGGGCTCACGCTCCCGATCGCGGTGTTCAATACCGTCGAGTGCATGGCTAAGCGCACCGGAAGGACACGTCCGCACCGTCTCGATGGTTACGTCCTTATCTGCGGCGCTGAGGTCGATGAAGGGCTCGGCGCCGACCCGAAATACCGAAGGGAGCGCGTCCGTGCAGAACCCGGCGTGTTGACAGATACCGCGATTGTCGAACACGGTCAGGTCCTCTCGAGTGTAGGTGTCACGGCGGTCGGCCACCCGATCCGGCGCTTTCGCACTCGTGAAACCGATGCGGGCATGCGTTCCGTCGCAGAACGGCTTGTTCGCCGAACCACCACAGCGGCACAGCGCCATCCTCGGGCGTACCTTCAGCCGCTCGCCCTTGGAGTTCACCAGGTTCTCAACGTTGGTCACGAGATACGGCCCGTTCAGCTCCGGAGTGATCGCGGGTGCCTTGCCCGTATCAATCCGAGCGAACTGCTTGACCTCAGTCGAACGATTCCAGCCGCGATCCGAGGGCGCGAACTGCGTTGCCAGGTCCTCGAGCGCGGCGGCCGCCTCGTCCACTTGGCGAGGGACGCCGGCGAGTTTACGGAGCGTGGCAGCCGTAACTGCAAGGCCCCTCAGCCGCTCGGCAAAGAACACCCATGCCGACACCTTGTGTGGCAGCAGGTGGACGTCGCGGTTGTAGCCAAAGCCGGGGCCCGCTGTCCTTCCAGGCAGGAGTGGATCTCCAACCGGCATCATCGCCAAGGCTTCACCCAGCGGTCGCAGCACGGTCGTCATCAGCCGCAGTGTCGCGCGTGAGAGGTGTTCGAGCTCTGGTTCGGTCTCCTCGGTGTGCGCGAGGAACCGCAGCAGCATCAGGAGCATCGTATCGTAGGAGATGTTGAACAGTTCCGCCACTTCGTGCGTAAGCGGGTCGGTGATGATTGTCCCGCCGGTAGTGTCGTCGTAAAAGCGAGTCATTGGATTCGAAACCACCGGGCGGACTGGGTCGAACGTTTCGCCTCTGGCCTGGGCGGCCTCCACTTCGCGCGAATATTCCATTCGAATTGCGTCGAACACGACGAAATGGGCATCGGGATGGGCCGCTGACGGAGCTTCACCCTGCTCGATAATCATATCGATCGCGCTGCAAGCAGAGTCACGATCTACGACCGAGAGCAGTTCACCGGAGAGATCAAGGTAGCGCGCACTGGCCTGAGCTTCGCGCGGCCCGATAAACAACTCGTGCTCCGGCATGTGCAAGAAGCCGGTCTCGATCTTGTGATAGAACTCGCCCACCGTTCGAAAGTCGATCTCGAAGGGCTCGCTGATGGAAGCGCGTTTACCGGTACCCAGGCTGATCGGCGCCCCGCCAGCTGTTAGGTCGGGCAGTCCGCCATCTTCGGCCTCGATGATTCTGGAGCGGATGGCCGAATAGACTTTCTCCTGGTCGGTCGTCAGAACGCCGGCCTCGGGCATTTCGTAACACACGAATCGCTCGATCGTCTGCAGCGAAAACGGCTCCAGCGAAAAACGAATGCCAAAGGGAAACGCATTGGCTGGCATCGGGAGGTTGGCGCGCTTGAAGTGCGGCGCGCCGCCTATCGCCGTCAACATGTTTGAAACCTGGGCGAGGTGCAGCATCTCCTCTACGGCAACGCCGGACAGGCGGCGCTTCCAGCGACGGACCATCTCCGCCTGTGCGGGAGTCAAGCCGCCTTCAGAGTCGTCGTTCTTGAGGGAAAACGCCGCAAAGAGATAGATGCATGCCAGCCCGTGCTCCAATTCTGAGGCGCGCGATAGCAAGTAGATGAGCTCTTCACGGCTGGTAACGCGGGCGATATGCGAACGATCGCGCTGGTGGCGCAGCCGAATGGCGGTCATTTGGATTCTCCAGAGATTGGAGGTTCGGACGTTGGTCCAACTCGATGAAGGTCATGCTCCCGCATCGGCCGGCGGATTTTCGACGGATGACACGGCCCGGATGAGCTCCGGTCGCTGCAGTACCGTCCCACACTTCCATACCGTTGACCCACACCGTCGCAATGCCGGTGCTGAGCGCCTGTGAATCCTCAGGCGTGGCGTGGTCGATCACGGTGTCCGGGTCGAACAGCACCAGGTCGGCTGCCATGCCGGGCTTCAGCAGCCCGCGATCGTCGAAACCCATGTGTGAGGCAGCCAGTCCGCTCATCTTGTGTACGGCTTCGGCAAGCGACAGCGCCTGCATTTCGCGAACATAGCGTCCGAAAATCCGCGGGTAGGTCCCGCGGGCGCGCGGATGCAGGTCGACGATGCCGCCGTCGGTGCACACGTTCGTGTGCGGCCACTTGAGCAGCGCGATTATGTCCTCCTCGATCATGCTGCGCGCGATGATGCCATCCGCACTCTCCCCGTGTTCCTTCTCCCAGGCTTCGGACTCCGCCAGCAGCTGCATGAAGGCGGTGACCGGGTCGGTCTCGCGCAGCTCGGCGATCTCGGTCAGCGTCTTGCCGACGTAGCTCGGATCGGGCTCGTAGAGCGACATCCACACGCCCTCGGCCGGCGCAATCTCGGTCAGCGCGAAGGTCGCCTCTTTGCGATCGGTGATGTCGCGCTTCGGCAGCAGCACCAGCAGGCCCGACTGCCAGTACTCGTACGGGTAGATGTCGGCGCTGATATCCACGCCGTCGGCGCGGGCCGCATCGAGTTTCGCGATGAACTCCGGTGCGCGATGCCACAGGCTCTTCATCGCGAGCTTGATGTGCGAGATCTGTACCGGCATGCCGGTCTGCCGCCCGATCTCGATGGTCTCGTCGAGCGCTTGCTCGAACCAGCGGTCCTCGCTCCGGATGTGCGCGATGTAGCGCCCGCCGGCCTTCGCTGTGAGTTGCGCGAGTCTCAGCACCTCCGCCGACTCCGAGTAGATGCCGGGGTCGTATTCGAGACCTCCCGCGAGACCCAGCGCGCCGGCAGCCAGCTCCTTGTCGAGCAGCGTTTCCATGCCCGCTACTTCGGCATCGCTTGCGGCGCGCCTGTAGTCGTCGCCCATGACGATTCCGCGAATCGTATTGTGGCCGGCGTAGGACGCGACGTTGACGGCAACGGGGCTCGCTTGCAGCCCGGCGAAGAAGTCCGAGAGCGGATAGGCCGAGCTGCCGTCCTGGCCGGCGACGATGGTCGTGATGCCCTGGCTCACCACCGGTATGGCGTCAGGATGTTCGCCGAGATCGTCGGCGGCGTGGCTGTGCGTGTCGATAAAGCCCGGCGCCAGCACCTGCCCGCCTCCGTCGATCACCCGTTCCCCGGCTAACGGCTCGAGCTCACCTACCGCGGCGATGATGCCGCCCTCGACCCGCACGGCCCCGGCAACCGGCGCTGTGCCGGAACCATCGACCAGCAGCACGTTCGCAATCAGGAAACCGGTTGGTGCTTCAGCCGTTGCAGGCGGTGATGCGGGCTCTGTCCCGCGCCCGCAGGCGGCGATCGTGACGGCCAGCAACAGCAAGAAGGCGGCGCCATGGTTCGTCTTCGAGTTGCATTGCATCAACGTCTCCATCGTGCTGCTGTCCGAACCGGGACCCCCTAGCGCCGCGACCTGTGGGCACCCTTCGGCGCGGACTTTTGCTTCATCGGGATGCCGAGCGAGGCCTTGAGCGCCGCCGCCACGATCAGCGACGCTGGCTCCACGCCATCGGCGGCGGGCCACAGTATGCCGAAGTCCATGCGGCGGGTCCTGCCCGCCAGCGGCACGGCGGCCAGTCCCGGCATGTCGCGGCCACGCAGGACGATCGCCGGCAACAAGGCCGGGATGCCGGCCTGCATGACGCAGGACAGTGCGGCATCGATGCTGTCGATCTCGAATGCGACTCGCGGATAAACGCGCGCATGCAGCAGGATTGCATCCGCCGCACGCCGCATGTCGAAAGTTGCCGGCAACATCACGAGCCGCTCGCCGGCCAGCTCTCGCAGTCCGACGTTTACGCGGCCTGCGTAGGGGCCCGAATCCGGCACGATCAGCGAAAATGGTTGGGAAACGAGCCGTTCGTAACGCAGGTGCGGTGAATTGTGGGTCATGAGCCCGAAGCCGAGATCGAGGCGGCCGGCTTCGATCTCGGTTTCCACGTCGCTCGATGCGAGTTCCTGCACCCCGACGGTGACGCCCGGGTACTCCTTCGCCAGGCGTCCGAGCACTGGCGGCACCCAGCCGAAATGCAGCGCCGGAATCACGCCGAGATTCACCCGGCCGCCCACGAGCCCGGCGATGTCGCCGACCGAGTTGCACGCGTCGTCGAGTTTGCGCAGTACGACCTCGGCGCCCTTGCGGAAAGCGGTGCCCGCTTCCGTGAGAAATACGCGTTTGCCGACACGCCGGAATAGCGGCGTGCGCAACGTCTGCTCGAGCTGGGTGATCTGCTGCGACACGCTGGGCTGCGAAATATTCAGGCGTTCCGCCGCCCGCGTGAAGTTCTCGGTCTCGGCGACAGCCAGGAAATAACGCAGGTGCCGAATCTCGACCTCACTCATGCGGTGGAATCCTAGCACCGAAGCGGCGTTGACTTATAGGCCCTGCATTGCGCATCATAGGCACCTTCTATAGATCTGTTGTCCGAGCCGTCGGGCCCGGCGCGCCGCCCCCGCCCCCCCTGGGGGCGGCGCGAATATCCGGAGAACTCAGAGGTGGCCGCGCTCCTGACCCGCAGACAGCTCTTGCAGAGCCTTTCGGCGGCTGCCCTGCCCTTCGGCGCGTTGTCCTGTTCCGGTCCGGCGAAGGACCAGAACACCCTGGTCGTCGGCGGCCTGCCGGTGACCTGCAACCTGACCCTGCCCGTCGCCTGCGTCGCGAACGAGGCGCGTAACAGCGCAGACTCCGCAGCCGGCGACCAGCAATTCCGCTTCGAGTACAGCAAATACAGCGGCTGGCCCGAGATCAAGGAATCGCTGATGGCCGGCCGTATCTCCGCCGCCTACATGCTCGCGCCGCTCGTCATGGACCTTGCCGACCGCAGCATCCCGGTGAAGATCGTGTCGCTCGGCCACCGGTCCGGCGCGGTCATCATGGTCCGCACCGACTCGGACTACGATTCGTTCCGCGACCTCGCCGGCAAACGCATCGCCATACCCAGCCGCTTTGCCGTGGACTTCCTGTTCCTGCGCAAGATGCTGGCCGAAGAAAGCATGACGCCCGCCGACATCGAGCTCATGGAAATGCCGCCGCCGGACATGCCGGCGGCCCTTTATGCCAATGCCGTCGACGCCTATTGCACGGGTGAACCGTTCGGCGCCGCGGCCGAGAAGGCGGGCTACGCGAGACCCCTGCGCATGACGCGCGACGAGTGGCCGACCTATATCTGCTGCGTGCTGACCGTGCGCGAGGAACTCATCGCCGCCAATCCGGTCATCGTACAGCGGCTCGTGGACCAGGTGCTCGGCGCAGGCGTGTGGCTCGATGCGAGTCACGAGAACCGAAACAAGGCGGCGGAGATCGCCGCTGCCCGCGAGTTCTTCAACCAGGACCCGAACATCATCAAGTACGTCATGGAGAACCCGCGCGACCGCGTGACCTACGGCGACCTGCGCATGATTCGCGAGGAATTCGACGACCTGATGCGGCTGTCCATCGCGGCCGGCACCATCGACCACGAGATCGACTATGAAACCTATGTCGACGACCGCTTCGCGCGCAACGCCAGCTCGGCGCCGGTGCCGTTGTGAGCAGCATCCGATGATTCGCGCGCTTCCCTTGCTGTGCTTCTTGTCGCTACCGCTCTTTGCCGCGGCTGCGGACGACAATAGTTTCATCGCCGGCGTCTTCGATCCGCCGCGCGATGCTCCGCCGCTGACGCTCACGGCGTCCGACGGCTCGGAGCTCCGCCTGTCCGACTACCGCGGCAAGGTCGTCGTTCTCGGCTTCGGATTCACTTCCTGCCCGGATGTCTGCCCGACAACGCTCGGGGTACTGGCGCAGGCGCGCCGCAAACTCGGGGAGGACGCGGTCGAATTGCAGGTGGTCTACATCACCGTCGACCCCGCGACCGATACGCCCGAACGCATGCACAACTACCTGCGCGGCTTCGACGAGACCTTCATCGGCGGGACGGGAACCGAGGAACAGCTCGATGCGATACGGCGCGAGTACGGCATCATCGCCAGCCGCAAGCCGCAGGGATCCGGATACACCTACGCGCACTCCTCGTACACCTATCTCATCGATCGCGACGGCCGCATCCGCGCCCTGATGCCCTACGGGCACAAGCCGGACGATTACGTCCACGATCTGCGCATCCTCATGCAGGAGCCTTGATGCGCTGGCTGGCCATTCCCCTTGTTGCGCTGGCCGGGCTCGCCGCGTGGGCAGCATTCGCGCCCATCGAGGCCGGGTCGCGCGGTGCTTTGTTCGAGATTCCGCAAGGAACCTGGGAACAGCGCATGGCCGGCAACCCGGTAGAAATCCTGCCGGACACGATCCGGCTGACGCTGGGAATCAACGACGTACTCGTCCTCAGGAATCTCGACAATGTGCCGCAGATGTTCGGGCCCACGCTGATGATGCCCGGGCAGAGCTTCCGCCTGCCGTTCCAAACCGCCGCGAGCTACACCTTCGCGTGCACGGCGCATGCGAGCGGCGAGATGACGATCGTCGTCGACCCGTACCCGGCCGCGCCCTGGTCGCGGCTATTGTGGCGTACCCGCAAGCTCTTCGACGCGCCGCACGCGCACCGGGCAGCGCACTCGGTAACGGCACCGGCCTGATCGCAGCAAGCGAATGAAGAGACTCCACGAAATACTGCCGTCGCTGGCGATCATCGCCCTGCTCCTCGCCGCCTGGTGGGCGAGTGTCGTGCTGACCAGCAGCGTGATTTTCCCCTCGCCCTGGCAGGTGGTGACCGGCACGGTCGAGCTGATCGAGGACGGCACGCTCTGGACTCACATCGCTTCGTCACTGTTCCGCGTCGGAACCGGCTTCCTGCTCGCGGTCATCGTGGCAGTGCCGCTCGGCCTGTGGATGGGCTGGGTGAACGGCGCCTATATCACCCTGAACCCGCTGTTCCAGATCCTGCGGCCTATCTCGCCGATCGCGTGGATACCGATAGCGATCCTGTGGTTCGGCGTGGGCAACGCTTCGCCGGTCTTCCTGATCTTCATTTCGTCCGTGTTCCCGATGATCGTGCAGACGATCACCGGCGTGCACACGATCGAGAAGCGTTACCTGCGCGCGGCGGAAAACTTTGGCGTCTCCCGCTACCAGCTGTTCCGGCAGGTCGTGATCCCCGCGGTGCTGCCGCAGATCGTCGTCGGCATGCGGATCGGTCTCGGCGTCGCATGGCTGGTCGTCGTCGCCGCGGAAATGATCGCGCTCCGCAGCGGGCTCGGCTATCTCATCATGGATTCGCGCAATGCCGGCAACCGCTACGACCTCGTCATCGCGGGAATGATCATCATCGGCATCATCGGGCTCCTGCTGGACGGCTGCATGCGACTGCTGGAAGGACACAGGCTCGTCAGGTGGCGCTATGCGCACTAAGATCGAAATCAAGAACATCACCAAGAGTTTTCCGGCCGACAATGGTTCGCTGCGGGTCGTCGACAGTGTCGACTTCAGCGTGGGCGACGGGGAGTTCGTCGCGATCGTGGGTCCGTCGGGCTGCGGCAAGTCGACGCTGATGAACATGGTCGCGGGCTTCATCCGGCCAGATTCCGGGTCGATTCTGATTGACGGCGTGGAACGCAGGCAGCCGAATTCAAAAGGCATACTCATTTCACAGCATGGCTCGGTGTTTCCGTGGCTTACGGTGCAGGAGAACCTGACCTTCGGCCTCAACGGCCGGTCGCAGTCGGAGAAGGTGGAAATCGCCGACCACTACGCGGGCATCGTTGGCCTCAAAGGCTTCGAAAGGAGTTATCCCCGCGAACTCTCCGGCGGCATGCTGAAGCGCGCGGAACTCGCGCGGGCGCTGGCGGTGAAGCCCGACATCCTCTACATGGACGAACCGTTCTCGGCGCTGGACGCACTGATGAGCCTCAAGATCCGCAATGAAGTCCAGCGCATCCTCGAGAAAGAGAAGCACACCGTCATGCTCATCACGCACGACGTCGAGGAAGCGATACACATGGCCGACCGCATCCTGGTCCTGGCGCCGCGCCCGACCCGCATCCAGGCCCGGTTCGATGTGGAGCTGCCGCATCCGCGCAAGCTGACCAGCCCGGAAGCACAGGCTCTGCGCGCAGCCGTGCTGCTCGAACTCGGCGTGCGGGAATAAAACGCCCGGACCGGCGCGCTCAGCCCTCGAGTTTCAGGCGTTCCCGCCGCGCGACCTCGGCGTCCGACGGCGGATCCATCGCGAAGGTACCGGTCCGGACCTCGCCGGCGCGACGGTAGGAAGCCACGATGATGCCCGACTTCGTGATCTTGGCCTTCATCAGTTCGAATGCCGCCGGCGCCGCACCCGTGCCGAACAGCTTCTTGCCGTTGCCCAGCACGATCGGGAACGTGAAGGTATGGATCTCGTCCACCAGTTCGTGGGTCAGCAGGGTCTGGATCAGGTTGCCGCTGCCCTGGGTCACCAGCGCCGGGCCATCTTCGCGCTTCAGCCGAGCCACGTCCTTCGCCGCATCGTGCAACGTGACCGAGCCCTTCCAGGTGAGTTCCATGTCCGAGCGCGTTGCGACGTACTTCGTGATGCGGTTGAATATTTTGGCGATGTCGCTGTCGGGACCCTGGTACGGCCAGTACGCCGCGAAGATCTCGTAGGTTTTGCGCCCGAGCAGCAGGTCGAACGGTTCCGCGAACAGCTGTCGACGCCTCGCCGAACTCTTCGTCGGCGAGTGGCGCGACCCAGCCACCGTACTCGAATCCCTGCGTGGGGTCTTCCTCCGGTGCGCCCGGGGCCTGCATCACGCCGTCCATCGATATGAACGCCGCCGTGATCACTTTTCTCATTGCTCAACTCCGTTGCCGAAGTCCCCGGTCCCGACGCACCGATGTTAACGCAGGGCGGCGGGCGGCATCACGACGAACCCGCCGGCCGGCGGCAGCACGAGCGTCGTCTTGTTGCCCTCGAGCGCACGTTGCTCGAAGCCCAGCGCATCGCCGCCGTCGGTGATCAGGGTTCCGCCCTCCGCACCGAACTCGGCGAGATCGAGTTCGATGCGCTTCGGCTCACGTCCGCCGTTGATGCCGGCCACGTACCAGCGGCCAGCGGCCCGGCGGGCCAGCACGACGTAGTCGCCCGGATGACCCTCGATGAACTCGACCTCGTCCCAGACAGGCGGCAAGCCGCGCAGGAAGTCACGCACGTAGTCCGGCGCCTTCGCCATGCCCGCCGGGATCTCCGCGTAGTGCTGGATGCCGGAGGTGAACAACACGGTCAGCGCCAGCTGGAAAGCGGCGGTCGTGCGGCGCTCGATGTTCGGGATCGCATCGAGCACCAGCGGGTGTGTAATCCATCGGGTCGAATACGTTGCGTGTAAAGGGCAGCATGGCGGCGTGCCAGGGTTCGTCGTCCGCGTTGCGTTGTTCGAAGGTGACGAACTCGAGGCCGCGCACCGATTCCATCGTCATCAGGTTCGGATAAGTCCGGTGCCAGCCGCGCGGCAGTGTCGCACCGTGGAAGTTGATCAGGAGACCGAAGTCGGCGGCATCCTCGAGGATGTCCTGGTAGTAGCCGATCACCGACTGGCCGTCGCCGCCGAAGAAATCCACCTTGAGCCCGGCGATTCCGATGCTCTGGAGCTTCCGCATTTCCTCGCGCCGGCGTTCGCGGGTGAGCATCCGGTCGCGCGGCGTCAATGGCGTCGAGTTCCAGTCGCCCGCGGAGTTGTACCAGAGCAGAATCTTGACGCCGCGCCCGCGCGCGTGCGCCACGAGCCGGCGGATGCCGGCCTCGCCGATCTGGCTGTCCCACATCGAATCGACGAGCGTGTAGGTCCAGCCCATGTCGGCGGCGTAGTCGATGAATTCGCGCTGGGTTTTCTCGATCGTTTCGCCGTCCTTGAGCAATGCCCAGCTCCAGGACGCCTTGCCCGGCGAGTCGGCGGAGGCCTCTTCGTCGCTCGCGGGCGGCGCGGCGAGGTCCGTGCCGAGCGAGGACTCGACAACGGTTTCGAGATCGCCGATCACGACCAGGCGCCAGGGCGTCGTCCACGGCAGCGTGCTCTCCGGCGTGACGGGCCCGCCCATGAAGTGCTCCGCCGGCTCCGGGAACGCGATGGTGTACACCGGGCTCCGCCAGGCCGACGCGAGGCGGCTGCCGCAGTACTGTCGCGTGAGGCCCGTTTCGCTGACGAGGAGCCAGGTGCCGCCCGAGCGAAACAGGGCGGGAAACACCCAGCCGCCGCCGAGCGGCGACACCGTGCCCGGTTCGATATCGCGCAGGTACAGTTCTTCGTACGAGGGATTGGTCGAGGACCAGCCCGACTTCGCGGGAGCGGCCGGCTGCAGCCAGGCGCGCGCGCCGTCCGGCAGGCGAAAGCTCGTCGCTTCGCGGCGTATCCGGTGCACGGCGCCGGACGTTTCCGGGAAGCGGTAGCGAAAGGCGATGCCGTCGTCGGACACGCGAAAGTCGACGAGCATCTTCTTCCCGTCGGCCGTGGCGAGATGCAGGGAGCTGGCGTTTCCGCGATAAACGTTCAGCCGCCGCTTGGCCGTGTAGAGCTCGTAGCGGTCGACGACGGTCTCGGCCGCAGTGATCTCCAGGATCTCGAGGCCCGTCGAAAAGTCGGCATCCTCGCGCACGACGCCCAACGCGGACTCTTCGAGCACGACGCGACCGTCGTACCTGACGGAGTAGACCGGCGCGCCCGCATCCGAAAGGCCGAATTCGAGCTCGATATGGCCGTCAGGACTGGCCAGTGTTGCAGCGTTCGCCGGCAGGCACGCCGGGATAAGAAGCAACAGGCCGGCGAGCTGCCTAGTCGAGGGCAAGTACAGCCACCGATTTCGGCGGCAGCTCGATCATAAGACGTCCGCTCGCCGCCTGCGCCGTGAGGGCCGCGGGTTCGACGGCGCCGGGCTCGTCGAAAGTGTTGCGTGAATCGAGTGCCGGTCCGGACAGCAACTGCCCGCTGGCGCCCGCGATATCCGCGCCCGCCACCGCGATTTCGATCGAGGCGCGGCTGTCGGGATCGCGGTTCACGAGCGAGAGGTGGATCTTGCCGTCCTTGCCGCGCGCCGCGGACACGTCGACGGCCGGAAACACGACATCGCCGCGTTTGTATTCCGGGGAGTCCACGTCGGCCGGCAGGAACGTCGAATCCTGGAACGGGATGTGCATCCTGAATACGTGATAGGTCGGCGTCAGGAGCATGCGCGGCCCGTCGGTCAGGATCATCGCCTGCAGCACGTTCACCATCTGCGCAATCATCGACATGCGCACACGATCCGCATGGCGGTGGAAAATATGCAAGGTTGAGGCCGCCGTGACGGCATCGCGGATCGTGTTCTGCTGGTAGAGAAACGCCGGGTTGCGACCGGGTTCCGGGTCGTACCAGTTGCCCCACTCGTCCACGTAGAGCCCGATGCGCCTGTCCGGGTCGTGCTCGTCCATGATGGCGGAATGCTTCGTCACCAGCTCGTCCATCCGCAGGGCGTGCGCAATGGTCGCCGCCCACTCGTCTTCCGCGAAACCGGTAGACGGCCCTTTCTTTTCCCAGTTCCCGGAGGGGATGGTGTAGTAGTGCAGGGAATACGCGTCCATGTACCGGGCCGCACGCGCGAGCATGGTTTCGGTCCAGTGGTAATCGTCCGAGTTCGCGCCGCTCGCGATTTTTTCCGGGCGATTGTCGCGCGGCGTGTCGATGAATGACGCGAAGCGGCGATAGAGGTCGGTAAAGTACTCCGGCCGCATGTCGCCGCCGCAGCCCCAGGTCTCGTTGCCGACGCCGAAGTACGGCAGCTTCCACGGCTCTTCACGGCCGTTCTTGCGGCGCAGTTCCGCGAGCGTGGATTTCGAGTCGGACGTGATGTACTCGGCCCATTGCGCCATTTCCGTCGGGCTGCCGGTGCCGACGTTGGCGGCGACATAGGCATCGGCGCCAATCAGCTCGACGAAATCCAAAAACTCGTGCGTGCCGAAGGCGTTGTTCTCCTCGACCATGCCCCAGGTCGTATTGATGCGCACCGGCCGGTCTTCGCGTGGGCCGATGCCGTCCTGCCAGTGGTACTCGTCGGCGAAGCAGCCGCCCGGCCAGCGGATGACGGGAATCTCGAGCGCTTTCAGTGCTTCGAGGACATCGTTGCGATAGCCGCGCGTGTTCGGAATCTCCGAATCTTCGCCGACCCAGACGCCGCCGTAGATGCTCGCGCCGAGGTGCTCGGCGAACTGTCCGTAGACATTGCGATGGATGGTCGCGCCCGGCCGGTCCGATTGCACGGTGACAGCGGCGCGGATCGCCGCATCCGATTGTGCCGTCACGGGTGCGGCGGCCAGCAACATCGACGATGCCGAAATGGCCAGAATCGCTCTCTTGACAGTTTGCATTTCTACTCCCCTTTGCCCTTGCTTCTCTGTTGCCCCTGCGTCATTCCGTGAACGGAGCCACGACCACGCGCCGCCCGCAAAGGAATGCGTCGGCGACGAGTCGCAAGGGTTCGGCGTCGACGTCGCTCTGCCGGTCGTTCACGAGGCCGGCGAAATACCGGTACAGGTTCGGATACTCCTGGTCCGGTGCCACGATCGGCGCTTCGTCATCGACGGTCAGCACCGCGCCGCCCTGCGACAGCCGGATCCTGCCCTCGTCGCTGTCGATCTCGATCTCCCACTTTGGCGGCCCTGTGTACAGGAAATCGAGGCTGACCCAGATTTTGGCGCCGGCGTCGCCCTGGAGCTCGAGTTCCGCCGCGATGGGGGTCTCGCAGTTCTCGGGGAAGGACAAGATTGCGTCCCGTAGCCGGACCTTCTGCGGCAGGATCGCCGTCAGGATCGACAATGCATTGATGCCCGGGTCGAAGACTCCCAGTCCGCCCGCTTTCCAGATCCAGCCCTGGCCCGGATGCCAGTCCCGCACGTCTTCCTTCCAGTCGACCCGGACGCTTTGCACGCCGCGTTCGGCCAGCAGGCGCCGTGCAGGTTCGACGCCGGCCGCGGCACGTGAATGCCAGCTCGCATACAAGGTCGAGCGCACCGCGTTCGCCTTGTCGCGCAGCGCTTCCACTTCGTTGAGCGTCGCCCCCGGCGGCTTTTCGAGCATCACGTGCATCCCGTTCTCGAGGGCTTCGTTGGCGATTGCGAAGCGCACCTGCGGCGGGGTACAGATCGAGACGGCGTCGAGCTGCGGGCATTCGGCCAGCAGCTCGCCGAGCGTATGGAAATTGGGCACGCCGTCGAGCGTCTGGTGACGGCTGACGCCAGCCACCAGTTCGAAGTCGGGATTGCCCGCGAGCGCGGGCACGTGTTGGTCGCGTGCGATCTTGCCGATACCGATGAGTGCAATGCGCACGGGGGGCCAGCAAGGATCAGAGCGGCGTCGCGGATGTCCGCGGCGCCGGTATCGTGCCGAGGGTATTGCGCAAGGGCAGCCGGAACGGCTCGGCCGCGATCTCGAATTCGTCGCCCTGCCCGGTACGGATGCCGTCCGCGAACGACAAGGTCGCCGTGCCGAAGAAATGCACGTGCACGTCGCCGGGCCGGCGGAACCCGGCGTATTTGAAATGATGCCATTCGAGGTTCGCGATCGTGTGCGACATGTTCGCCTCGCCGGTGAGAAAAGGCTTCTCCCAGAGCAGTCTGCCGCCGCGCCGGATGCGGCTCGTGCCGCGTACGTCATCCGGCAGCTCACCGATGAGCTCGGCGCCGAGCGCGGCGCAGCGCAGCTTCGAATGCGCGAGCCACAGGTAATTGCCGCGCTCCGTCACGTGGTCGGAGAACTCGTTCGCGAGGCAGAAGCCGAGGCGTTTCGGGCTGCCGTCGGGTGCAACCACGTAGATCCCGGCGATTTCGGGCTCCTCGCTTCCGTCTTCGGCAAAGCCCGGCGACGGCAGCGTGGCGCCCGGACCGACGATTCCGTCGCCGTCGCCCTTGTAGAACCACTCGGGCTGCACGCCGGGAAGACCACTCGCCGGCTTCCCGCCCTCGAGCCCCATGCGGAACATGCGCATCGAATCGGTTTCGCGGTCGCCTGCCGCGACGCGGTGCATGCGATCCCGACCCTCCGCAGAACCGAGATGCGTGAGCCCCGTGCCCGTCATCAGCAGGTGTGCCGGATCGGGATGCTCGATCGCGGGCAACAGGCGGCCCTCGGCGAGCGCCGCATCGAGATCGACCTGCTCGCTCCCACGCGCGTCACGTGCAGCGGCTGCAAGGCTCGTACCGGCGTCGAGAGCGCGCATCGCGAGTTCGTAGGTCGTGCGCACGCCATCGAGCCGCCGGGCTTCGCCGTCAGCCCCGAGCACGGCGAGCAAGCGTTCGCCGCCGGCATTCTCGAGTTGTACGAGGTGTACGTTCATGTGCCGGCCGCTCAGGACACGTCGAACCGGCCGTCCACGCGGCGCGGCACAGCGACGGCATCGTCGCGCAGTTCCGCCGGCAACAGGGCCGCCGGCAGGTCCTGGTAGCACACGGGTCGCAGGAAGCGTTCGATTGCGAGCGTGCCAACCGAGGTGCTGCGGCTGTCCGAAGTGGCGGGGAACGGGCCCCCGTGCACCATCGCGTGAGAAACCTCCACGCCGGTCGGCCAGCCGTTCGCAATGAGCCGCCCGGCTTTGCGTTCGAGCACGGGGATGAGCCGCGACGCGAGCGCGTGGTCCGTCTCGTCGAGATGCAGCGTTGCGGTGAGCTGGCCTTCGAGACTTTCGAGCGACTCGATGAGTGTGGCTTCATCGCGGCATCGAACGACAACCGACGATGCACCGAACACCTCATCCGTCACCGCCGGGCTCGTTGCGAGACCGGCGCCACCGATGGCGAAGATCGCGCCGCGGCCGGCGTTGCCGGCCGGCGCTTCGGCGCCACGGCCGACGAGCGCGATGCCCGGCTGCCCGGCAAGCCGTTGCACGCCACGCTCGTAGGCGGTGTGTATCGCACTTGTCAGCATCGTCGCCGGCGCCACTCTTGCGAGTGCCGCGGCTGCGGCAGCCAGGAACTGATCGACAGCAGGCCCGTCGACAGCGAATACGAGGCCCGGGTTGGTGCAGAACTGTCCGACGCCGAGCGTGAGTGACGCGACGTAGCCTTCAGCCAGCGCCGCCGCACGCGCCGCCAGCGCACCCGGCAGCAGAACCACGGGATTGACGCTGCTCATTTCGGCGTACACCGGAATCGGTTCGGGACGCGCCGCCGCGATTTTCGCCAGCGCGAGGCCGCCGGCCCGCGAGCCCGTGAAACCGACCGCCTTGATCCGGGGATGGGCGACCAGTGCACCGGCGACGTCGTTCGAGTTGCTGTTCAGGAGCGAGAACACGCCATCCGGCATTCCGGAAGTCGCCTGTGCCTTGATGATCGCCTGTGCCACCAGCTCGGAGGTGCCCGGGTGCGCCGGATGACCCTTCACGATCACCGGACAACCGGCTGCCAGCGCCGACGCGGTGTCGCCGCCGGCGACCGAAAAAGCGAGCGGGAAATTGCTGGCGCCGAACACGGCCACCGGGCCGAGCGGAATGCGCCGCTGGCGGAGGTCGGAACGCGGGAGCGGCTGACGCTCGGGTAGCGCCGCGTCGATGCGGACGCCGAGCCAGCCGCCACTGATAATCTCGTCGGCAAACAGGCGCAACTGCCCGACGGTGCGCGCGCGTTCGCCGCTGAGTCGCGGGAGCGGCAATCCGGACTCGGCGTGCGCACGCTCGAGGAGTTCGTCGCCCAGCGCCAGGATTTCTTCTGCAATTGCACGCAGGAAATCCGCGCGCGTTTCACGGCTCGTGGCGCGGTAAGCGTGAAAGGCCTGCCAGGCGAGTTCGCAGGCGGCAGCGACGTGTTCGAAGCTCGCAGCACTGATCGCAGGATCGATGGCTTCGCCGGTCGCCGGATTCGACGCATGAAAGCTGGTCGTGGCCGATGCACGACGTCCGCCGATGAAGAGTTGTCCGGACACGGGCATGGGTGTCTTCCCCCGGGAACATGTTTTAATTGGCGCCGGTGTTCGCCGGCATTATTACACAGCGGGAATAAATCGTACTATATTACTAATCGATTCCTGCGTGCCGCGGCGGCGGCGGCATGCGGGCGGGAATTCGGACCAGGGGGAAGGAATGAGCGAGCTCGACTGGGTTGTCATCTGCCTTTATTTCTCGGTCATCGGCTTGCTTGCCTGGTGGTACGGCCGGGATCAGCAGGACAGCGTGGATTACTTCCTCGCCGGCAGGAACGCCGGCTTCATCGCCGTCGGCGCCTCGATCTTCACCTCCAACATCGGCTCGGAGCACATCGTCGGTCTCGCTGGTCAGGGCACCTCGACCGGCATGGCGATGGCGCACTGGGAGCTGCACGCCTGGATCCTGATCCTGCTGTCCGGCTTCTTCGTGCCCTTCTATTACAAGGCCGGCGTCCAGACGATTCCCGAGTTCCTCGAACGGCGTTTCAACGCGCAGGCGCGCTCGATCCTGTCGGTCGTGTCGCTCGTGGCCTATGTATTTACCAAGGTCAGCGTGACGGTCTACGCAGGCGCCATCGTCTTCCAGGCGCTGCTGCCTGATACTTTCGGTTCCCCCGAGAACGCTTTCTGGGTCGGTGCGTTCACGACCGTGATCCTGACTGGCATTTACACGGTGTTCGGCGGCATGCGCGCGATCATGGCGACGGCCACGCCGCAGGCCGTGATCATCCTGTTCGGTTCGCTGGTCATCACCGCGCTCGGACTGTCGAAGCTCGCAGATGGCGGCGGCGTGATCGCCGGCTGGGGCGAACTCATATCGACCGTGCGAGTGAATTCCGAACAATTCGCGCTGTGGCGACCGCTGAGCGACCCGACTTTCCCGTGGCTTGGCGTGCTCATCGCCTCACCGATCGTCGGCATCTGGTACTGGTGCACGGATCAGTACATCGTGCAGCGTGCCCTGTCCGCCCGCGATCTCACGACCGCGCGGCGCGGCGCCCTGTTCGGCGGCTTGCTCAAGGTGTGGCCGGTCCTGATCTTTCTCATCCCGGGACTCATCGGCTGGGCGTTGCACCAGAAAGGCCTCATCGCGTTGCCGATGCACATGGTCAACGGCGTGGAAACCATCAACGGCGACACAGTGTTCCCGACGCTCGTCTCCACGCTGTTGCCGAGCGGCATCCGCGGCCTGATCGTCGCCTGCTTGCTGGCGGCCCTGATGAGTTCGCTCGCTTCACTGTTCAATTCCAGCGCCTCGCTGTTCACCGTGGACATTTACGAAAAGCTCAGGCCGGGCAAATCGGAGTCGCACCTGCTCACGGTCGGCCGCATAGCCACGGCGGTCGTCGTGATACTCGGCCTGTTGTGGATACCCGTCATGAAGACCATCGCGGGCGGCGGCCTGTACGTGTACCTGCAGAGCGTACAGGGTTATCTCGCGCCGCCGATCACGGCGGTCTTCCTGCTCGGACTGTTCTGGAAGCGACTCAATGCGACCGGCGCGGTCTGGGCGCTGGCCGGCGGCTTCGTGCTCGGCATGGTGAAGCTTACCTGCCAGGCCTTTTTCGGCACCGGCAAGCTCGAGAGTCCGGCGTTCCTGGCTGCGATCGGCGATTTCAATTTCCTGTACGCGACCGGTGTCCTGTTCCTGTGCGCCTGCGCGCTGATGATCGGCGGATCACTCGCGACCCCGCCGCCGCCGGACGAGAAAGTGCGCGGGCTCACCTATCGTTCGATTCGAGAACTGCACGGCGATGAGATCCGCGCCAGCTGGGATGCCGGCAACAAGTTCCTTGCAACGCTGATCCTGGTTCTCGTCGCCGGTATGTACCTCTACTTCAGCTTCTGGCTGGACTAGCAGCGGAGACCGGCTCGACGTGACGCAGGAAATTCTCGCGCCGGTCGATCGCCGCTACTTCCTCATCGGCCTGCTCGGTGCGAGCCTCGGCGGCTGCGCGCACGCGATCGCGTCGGCCGACGGCGCCGAATTGGCCGAACCGCGCGGCGATGTCGCGCCGGTGCACGATCCTTGCATCATCCGCGCAGACGGGCTGTACCACGTGTTTTCGACGGGGCAGGAAGACAACGAACACGGGCTGGTCGCCTGGCGGACGTCTCCGGACCTCGGGCGTTGGACCTGGCGCGGCGCGGTGTTCGACGCGATTCCCGCGTGGGCGCAGACGGCGATCCCCGGCACGCGCGGGATCTGGGCGCCGGACATCTCATATTTCAGGGGCCGGTATCACCTCTACTACTCCGTCTCGACCTTCGGTTCGAATCGCTCCGCGATCGGCCTCGCGACTGCGCAATCGCTGGATCCCGCACGCCCGTCGGCGGGCTGGCAGGATCACGGCCCGGTGCTCGAGTCCCATCCGGACGACGACTACAACGCGATCGACGCCAATCATCTCGAGGATGCGGACGGACGGCACTGGCTCGCCGTCGGCAGCTTCTGGAGCGGCATCAAGCTCTTCGAACTGGATCCCGCGACGGAAGGCTCGCGGACGGCGAGACGCAAGCACTCGCTGGCGCGCCGCCCGGTGCCCGAGCGTGCGCCGGGCGCGATCGAAGCGCCATTCCTCATCGAGCGCGACGCGTGACTACTACCTGTTCGTTTCGTTCGACTACTGCTGCCGCGGCGCGAGCCAGTTCCTACTACATCGTGGTGGGCCGCTCGCAGAGAGTCGACCGGACCCGTACGTCGGCCGCGACGGGCGCCCGATGACTCGACGGCTACGGCACGCTGCTGCTGCGCGGAGATCGCCGCTTTCGCGGCCCGGGCCACAACGCGGTGCTGCAGCGATGCGCGCCGCGACTATCTCGTCTATCACGCCTACGACGCGGAGCACGACGGCCGCCCCGACGCTGCGCATCTCGCGCATCGATATGGTCGGACGACGGCTGGCCCTACGCGTGCCGGGCTGAGTCAGAGCGATCGTATGCGAATTGCGAACTTCGATGCCCGGTATCAGCTCAAGAACGTCAGCAAGACCTTCGGCGGCGACCACGGTCATCGACAACGTGTCGCTGAACATCGGCCGGCAACGAGTTCATCGTGTTCCTGGGCGCCGTCGGGCTGCGGCAAGTCGACGCTGCTGCGCATGATCGCGGGACTGGAAACGCGTGGACGAGGGCGAGATCCGGATCGGCGATCGACGCGTCGATCACGCTGCCGCCGGGCGAGCGATCGCGTCGCGATGGTGTTCCAGCACTACGCGCTCTATCCGCACATGAGCGTACGCGAGAACATGTCGTTCGGCCTGCGCAACGTGCGGGCTGCCGAAGCCGAGCATCGACGCACGCGTCGCCGCCGCAGCGAAGATGCTGGAGATCGACGCATCTGCTCGAGCGCAAGCCCGCCCAGATCTCCGGCGGCCAGCGGCAGCGCGTCGCCATCGGCCGCGCCATCGTCAAGGAGCCGAAGGTGTTTCTGTTCGATGAGCCGCTGTCCAACCTCGACGCTGCGCTGCGCGTGCGCACACGCATCGAGATCGCCCAGCTGCATCAGCGCGTCAAGGCGGCGATGATCTTCGTCACGCACGACCAGGTCGAGGCGATGACGCTTGCGCGACCGCATCGTCGTGCATGAACAACCAGCGGATCGAGCAGGTCGGCACGCCGATGGAGATCTACGCTCGGCCGGCCACCGCAATTCGTCGCGACTTTCGTCGGCATCGCCGGCAATGAACTTCTGCCGGTCGAACTGATCGATGCTCGCGACGGGCCGGCGACGACCGTGCGGCTGGCCGGACGGCACGTCGGTCCGCACGCGGCATCGACGCATCGCCGATCTCCGGCCGGTCACGCGCACTGCAAACTCGGCGTACGCGCCGGAGTCGATCTCGCTCGTCTGCGCCGGGGTCGGGCGACGCGCAGGGCGGGTGCGAGTTCGTCGAACGCCTCGGCGACCGCACGCTGGTGTACGTCGCGCTCGGCGACGGACCCGACGCTGATCGCGGAGGACAGCCGGCAAGAGCCGCGTGGCCGTCGGCGACCACGTGGGATTGCGGTTCGATCGGCGCGGCTGCGCATCTGTTCGACGCGTCGCGCGGCTACCACGCGACGCCGGATGAGGCTGGCCTGACGTGGCCGGCGGCGACCGCTTCACACGCGAACACCGGCCGCAGCATGCGTGCGAGCACCTGCCTGTTCGTGCGCCGTATCCTGATCGTGTCTACGCCCTGCTGCTCGTCTATCCGCTGGTCGCGGGCTGTCGGCTGAGCCTGTACAAGGCCGACTTCTTCGGCGACAAGCCCTTCGTCGGCCTCGAGAACTATCGTCGCGGCTGTTCGGCGACGAGCTGTTCCTCGGCACGGTGCGGCAATACGTTCTACTTCCTTCTGTCTGACGGTGCCGGCGCTGGCGGTGCTCGGGCTGGCCTGGCACTGGCGCTCAATCGGCACGACGCGGACGCGCTGCGTTGCTGCGCACGGTGTTTCTTCGCGTCGTCGGTGCTGTCGGTGACGATCGTCACGCTGCTGTGGCGCATGGTGTTCCTCTCCGACGGCGGCTTCATTGCGATGTCTGCTCGGCGTCTTCGGCAGGCCGCCGATCGCATTCCTGAGCAGATGCGAACGCTGGCGTTGCCGGCCATCGCGATCACGACGATCTGGTGGTGCCTCGGCCTGCCGATGATGCTGTTCCTGGCGGCGCTTCAGCAGGTTCCGCGTGAGCTCTACGAGGCCGCGGCGCTCGACAACGCCGGCCGCTGGAAAACGCTGTGGCAGCGTCACGCTGCCGTCGATCCGTCGCACGTTCGCTCGTGGTCATCATCATCGAGATCGTGCTGCAGTTCCAGCTGTTCGGCAGGCGCAGCTGATGACGCAGGGCGGGCCGAACAATGCATCGCGGCCGATCGTGCTGTTCATCTACGAGGTGGGCTTCAATCGCTGGGACATCGGCTACGCCGCCGCTGCCGCCCAGATCCTGTTCGGCCATGATCCTCGATCGCCGCGATGGCGCAGTACTTCGTCGCGCGCCGCCGAGGAGGCGTCTGATGACGCCGAGTCGCTGTCGGCGCGGCATGGTCGGTCGCAGGCTGGGCGATCGCCTCGATGCTCGTCGTCGACCATCGCTGCTCGGCGATCGTGATGGTGATGCCGATCGCTGTGGGCGCTCGGTCTGTCGCTCAAGACCAACGCCGAGCTGCTGGTCGACACGAATTCGGTGCTGCATGCGCCGTAGACGCTGGCGAACTACGCCGACATCGTCGCCGGCTCGGCGGTGTTCCGCTGGCTGCTGAACAGCGTCGATCGTGTCGCTCGGCATGACGCCTCGGCGTGCTCGCTGCTGTCGTCGCTGGCGGGCTACGGCTTCGCGCGGCTGGAGTTCCCCGGCCGCAGACGTGATCTTCGTGCTGGTGCTGTTCGGCCTGGCGGTTCCGGAGCAGGCGGTGATCATCGCGCGCCACCAGTTGTTCAGCGCGCTCGGCCTGCACAACACCTATGCGGGACTGATGCTGCCCGGCCTGTCGACGCCGTTCGGCGTGTTCCTGATGACGCAGTACTTCCGCGCCATCCCGACGGAGATCGACGAGGCGGCGATGCTCGACAATGCATCGCGCTTCAAGGTGTTCTGGCGCGTGCTGCTGCCGATGACGCTGCCGGCGCAGGCGACGCTCGGCATCTTCACGTTCCTGCACGCGTGGAACGACTACTGGTGGCCGCTGATCTCGGGCACGAACGAGCGCATGTACACGCTGACGGTCGGCATCGCCTCGACGCAGATCAACTTCGCGGAGATCGGCGGGCCTCGGCTATCCTGATGGCGCAGGCGATGTTCGCCGCGCTGCCGATCCTCATCGTCTACATGTTCTTCCAGAAGTACATCGTGCGCGCGGTGTCGGGAGCGGCCGACATGAGAGCGCGCTGCCTGCGCATTGCTGCTGCTGCTTCGCGCTGGCGGGCTGCGGCGTCGCGCAGGCGCCGAACGAGATCGTCGTGCAGCGCTTCTTCGGCGCGTGCCGCGCCGAGTACGGCACGTCGACCGACGTCGAGCAACGGCGACAGGCGAGTGCGGGATCATGACCACGCTGCTCAACCAGTTCGCGCCGAGAATCCGGACATCAGCGTGACGGTGAGCACCGGTGCCTGGCCGGGCTACAACCAGCTCTCGGCGCAGCTCGCGCGCCGGCGATCCGCCGGACCTGGTCACGATGCACGAATCGGCCATTCGCGGATTACCAGTCGCGCGGCCTGCTCGAACCGATGGACGACGGACTTGCGCGCGGTCGGCGTGGACCCGGCCGAGCTTCACTGCCGCGAGCCGCGGCGGGCGTGACCAAGCGACGGCCAGATCTACGGGCCTGCCGTATCGACACCTGGGCGCCGCTCTGGCACATCAACATGAACTACTTCCGGCAGGCGGGTCTGGTGAAGGACGGCGAGCCGATCCTGCCGACCAGTCCCGAAGAATTGCTCGCGCAGGCACGGCAGTTCAAGGCAGGCGACGGGCAAGCCCTACTTCGTGCAGGCGCTGGCGAACCAGCAAGCCAGCGTACGCGCGCAATCTCTACACCTTCCTGATGCAGCAGGACGCGGACTTCTTCGCCGACCCGCAGCACAGTCCGACTGCAGACGCCCGAGGCGCACGCGGTGGTCGAGCTGTTCCGCACAGATCTACGCCGGAAGATCTCACGACGCAAGAACCAGGACTACGCGGCGGCGCCACCAACGGCTTCCTGAACGGCGACGGCGGAGTGTATCTCGTCGGCACCTGGCTGATCGGCGACTTCGATGCCGAGTCGCGTCGACCCGGCCGTCCGCTTGTCCGGCGGTTACACCGTGCATCCGTATCCGCAGCTGTTCCGCGGACGCGACGCCACGTACGTCGACGGTCATGCGTGGGTGATGCCGGTCAAGAAGCGCACCGCCGCAGCAGCGCGAGGCCGTGTTCCGGCTGCATGAAGTTCCTCGCCGACAACGATTTTCGACTGGTCGCGCACCGGCCATCTGCCGGCGTTCACCGCCGTCGATCGACAGCGAGCGGTTCAAGGCGCTGCCGCATCGGCAGAACATCGCCAAGCTCGCCAGCCACCGGCACGCCGCTGCCGGGCGGACGTGCAGCGCCAGTTCGCCGATCGCACGACATCATCGGCGAGGAAATGGCGCCGGCCATTGACCGGCAGCAAATCCGATCGACGCCGCGCTGGCGGATGCCGAGGCACCGCGATCAACGACCTGCTGTTTCACCTGCTTTGAGGAACCCAGCCGTGACTGATCACCTAACGCTGACCATCCGGAACACATCCATGTCTGAAAGCGCGCGTCGATCGTCGATCGCGACTTCGTCATGTCGCCGCTCGACCGCCGGGTCTTCGGCACGTTCGTCGAGCACATGGGCCGCTGCGTGTACGGCGGCATCTACGAGCCGGGCCATCCGACGGCCGACGAGCAACGGATTTCGCGGCGACGTGCTGGAGCTGACGCGCGAGCTCGGGCCGACCATCGTGCGCTACCCGGGCGGCAACTTCCTGTCGGGCTACAACTGGGAAGACGGCGTCGGACCGAAGGACGCAGCGCCCGACGCGGCTCGACCTCGCCTGGGGCTCGACCGAGACCAACCAGTTCGGGACCAACGAATTCATCGACTGGTGCAGAGCGGCCGAACGTCGAACCGATGTTTGCGGTGAACATGGGCACGCGCGGACCGGACGAAGCGCGCAACCTGGTCGAATACTGCAATCATCCACGCGGCACGCTACTGGTCGGACCTGCGGCGCGCGCACGGTTACGAGGAGCCGCACGGCATCAAGTTCTGGTGTATCGGCAACGAGATGGACGGGCCCTGGCAGATCTGCCGGAAGACGGCAACGGAGTACGGGCGCGTCGCGCAGGAAGCCGGCAAGGTCATGAAATGGGTGGACCCGACGATCTGAGCTCGCCGCGTGCGGTTCCTCGCAGCGCGCGATGCCGACTTACGCGAGCGTGGGAATACGAGGTACTCGACCACTGTTTCAACGAGGTCGAGTTCATCTCGCTGCATGCCTACTTCCTGAACACGCAGCAGCGACATCGCGCGAATACTTCTCGGTCATCGAGAATCTGAACTGCCTTCATCACCGAGGTCGCTGCGATCTGCGATGCGGTGGCCGCGAAACGCCGGTCCGCCGAAGCGCATCGCATCTGTCGCTCGACGAATGGAACGTCTGGTACCGGACCCACATCCCGGAGCACTTGCGCCGGCCGGGCTGGCCGAGGCCCCGCGGCTGATCGAGGAAATCTACAACTATGGAGGATGCGCTGATCGTCGGCGGCGCGCTGATCACCATGCTGAACAATGCGGATCGCCTGAAGGCGGCCTGCCTCGCGCAGCTTGTCAATGTCATCGGACCGATCATGACCGAACCCGGCGGCCGCGCGTGGCGGCAGACGATTTTCCATCCTTTCGCGCAGGCGTCGCGTCACGCGCACGGCGAGGTGCTGCAGTCCAAGGACGGAGTCGGCGACATTCTGCCAACAGCACGCACGACGCGCTGCCCTGCGTCCTGGCGAGCGTCGTCACGACCCGACTCGGGCAATATCACAATCCTCGCGCTCAATCGCAGCATGGACGAGCCGGTCGAGTTGGCAACGGAACTGCGCAGCTTTTCGGGCGCCTACCAGCTGTCCGTGGCGACGGAACTCCGGTACGACGATCTCGAGGCGATCAACAGCGCCGACGAGCCCGACAAGGTGCAGCCAACGAAGCATTCCCGCGTAAAAGTGAAAGAGCGAACCCTCGCCGCCACGCTCGCGCCCCTGTCCTGGAACGTGTTCGTGATCGCGCCCGCCTGACCAGTCGAGGGAAGGAAACTGAATGCTAGATTGCCGCAAGCTGCTGTTCGCCGCTTTGAGCCTCGCGCTGCCGGCCGCCGCCGGCGCCGAGCTCAGCCAGTTCGACTATGGCAGCGTCGTGCTGCTGGACGGACCGTTCCGCGAAGCGAGCGAACGCAATGCGCGCTACCTGCTGGAACTCGAACCCGATCGGCTGCTGCACAACACGCGCAAGTACGCGGGCCTCGAACCGAAGGGCAAGCTGTACGGCGGATGGGAGTCGGCCGGCATCGCGGGACACACGCTCGGCCACTACCTCACTGCCTTGTCGCAGGAATACGCAGCGACCGGCGACGCCCGATTCCGGGAGCGCATCGACTATATCGTCGCGGAGATGGCGGCCGCGCAGGCCACCTACGGCGACGGCTACATTGGCGCGTTGCCGCCGCTCGAGCTCGAGACCCTGCGCGACCTCGGGAAAGGCAAGGTCGATGTCAAGGACCCGTTCCATTTCGGGAGCGGCGCCTGGGTGCCGTGGTATACGCAGCACAAGGTCCTAGCCGGACTTCGCGACGCCTGGGTACTGGGCGGCAACGAGCAGGCGAAGAGCGTTGTCCTCGCGCTGGCCGACTGGGTCGATCGAGCTCACCGGCCGGCTGACGGAAGACCAGATGCAGGCAATGCTCGAAGTCGAACACGGCGGCATGAGCGAGGTGATGATCGACCTCTACGCCCTGACCGGCGAGGAACGCTATCGCGACGTCTCGCGAGCGCTTCCACCACGAAGCGGTGCTTGAACCGCTGCGCTCCGGACGCGACGAACTGCCGGGCCGGCACGCCAACACGCAGATTCCCAAGATCACCGGCGCGGCGCGCAGCTACGAAGTCACGGGTTCGGCCGGGGACCGTGCTATCGCGGAACAGTTCTGGCAGCGCGTCGTCGACCGGCACTCGTGGGTGATCGGCGGCAACAGCGACCAGGAACATTTTTTCGAGCCCGAGTCGGCCGGCGAACACCTGAGCCCGGCCACCGCAGAATCCTGCAATACCTACAACATGCTCAAGCTCACCGAGCACCTGTTCATGTGGGAAGCGCGAGTCGAGTATGCGGATTACTACGAGCGCGCGCTCTACAACCATATCCTGGCGTCGCAGGAACCGGAGCACGGCATGTACGCCTATTTCATGTCGCTGAAGCCGGGTTTCTTCCGCACCTACAGCACGCCGCACGATTCGTTCTGGTGCTGCGTGGGCAGCGGCATGGAAAACCATACGAAGTACGGCCGGGCGATCTACTTCCACGACGGCGACAGCCTGTATGTCAATCTCTTCATCCCGTCGCGCCTCGAGTGGGAGGAAACGGGCCTCGTGCTGGAGCAACGCACGCAAGTATCCCGAATTCCGGAGCCACCGAATTCACCGTCGTTGCAGCACCCGAATCGCGCATCGACATCCGCTTGCGGGTGCCGAACTGGGCAGAGACCGGCCTCGACGTCGCGGGTGAACGGCGAACGCTACGTCGTCGACACGCCGCCGGGCCGTTACGCGACGGTGCGTCGCGACTGGACTGCGGGCGATCGGCTAACGGTGAACTTCCCGATGACCTTGCGAACGGAAGCACTGCGCGGTT
Organism: uncultured Pseudomonadota bacterium; assembly: GCA_963775455.1. Lineage (GTDB taxonomy): Bacteria > Pseudomonadota > Gammaproteobacteria > Steroidobacterales > Woeseiaceae > UBA1847. The sequence continues at coordinate 346,843 of CAVZIU010000003.1, forward strand.
CGCCCGACCGGGTTGCGTTCCTGTACGGGCCGGTCGTGCTCGCCGGCGACCTCGGGCCCGTCGAGCGGAGCGAGAGTTTTCCCTACGCGAAGGACCAGTGGGACAACTTCGAGGCGCCGGCCGCAGCGGTGCCGGAGCTGGTCGGCGATCCCGGGTCGATCGTCGAGTCGATCGAGGCCGTTCCCGGATGCGACGCTGACGTTCCGGACGGAGGGCGTGCTGGATGGCAAGCGCGTCGGCATCGAGCTGCGCCCCTACGCTGAGCTGCCGTACCGACATTACAACGTCTATTGGACGGTCGCGACGCCGCCCGGCCCCATGAAAAATCATACAAATTGAGCCTTATTGGATAGACTCCGAGTGCAGGCCGGAGCGCGCTCATGCGATACGCATTGCCACCGACGACTAGGCACTGATGGTCACCATCGAACGCAAATCGAACCTCTCGCACCGCGTCACCCAGGAACTGGGCCGGGCCATCGTCTGCGGCGACTACGTAGCGGACGACTCGTTTCCGACCGAGGCGGAACTGTGCCTCAAGTTCGGTGTGAGCCGCACGGCGGTGCGCGAGGCGGTCAAGATGCTCTCGGCCAAGGGACTCGTGTCCAGCAAGCCGCGCCAGGGAATCCGGATCATGCCCGAAGAGGACTGGAACATCCTGGACCCGGACTTGCTGCAATGGTCGCTGGAGGGCAATCCGACGCGCCGGGTGCTGAAGGAGTTTTTCCAGATGCGCATCGCGATCGAGCCCGAGGCCGCGGCCTTGGGGCGCGCTTTTCGCGGCCGGATCACAAGCAGGCGATCGCCGATGCGCTCGACCGGATGCGTGAAGGCGCCACCGAATTCGACCACCGCGCGCGAGGCGGACGTCGAATTCCACGTGGCCATCCTCTACTCGACGGAGAACCGCTTCTACATCCGCATGCGCGACTTCATCCGGACGGCGCTCAACGTCAGTATTCGCTTCACCGACACCGACGCCACGGACTACAGCGACACGATCGATGCCCACGCCAAGGTGTTTCGCGCGATCGACAACGGCGACTCCGAGCGGGCGCGCTACAGCATGCGCACGCTGATCGACGACGCGCTGGTGTACATCGAGGACGGTCTCGTCCGCGGGCCTGGCTCCGACCTGCCGCAAAGACGGCGTACCAAATAAGGCTGCCGGACCGGAGGTTATTGACTACAACTTGTAATTTTATAGTACAATTAAAAAATGCGTGGGATTCGCTGATCGCAAACAAATGAGCCTTCGTTTGCGCAACATCGCAAGTCACATTGGATTCTGAGAAGGGGGAATATTCAATGGATAAGCAACGCTGGTCTACAGGCCTTTCCGTGACCTGCGCGGCCATCCTGACAAACGCGCCCGTGTTTGCTCAAGACACTGAAGTCGAAGAGGTAGTCGTCACCGGTGTACGTTCGGCTGCCGGCGCAGCTCAGGATATCAAGGAACAAAGTGCGTATGTCGTCGATGCAATCGTTGCCGAAGACATCGGCAAGCTGCCGGACAGCAGTGTGGCGGAAGCGCTGGCACGTGTCACTGGCGTCCAGATTCGCCGCGACGCCGGCGAAGCAAATACTGTGCTGATTCGTGGCCTGCCGAATGTCATTACGTTACTTGACGGACGGGAGGTATTCACCACGGTGGAACGCTTTATTACGCTCGGCGACGTGCCGGCGAACGTATTGCAGCGGGTGGAAGTCTATAAATCCAACGGGGCCGAGTTCATCGAGGGTGGCATTGCCGGCACCATCGACGTCATAACACGATCCGCCTTCGACAACCCGGGGTTTCACGTCAACGGTAATCTGCGTGGCACCTACAACGACAAAGCCGAATCTTACAATCCGAATGTCGGCGTCACCATTTCGAACACCTGGGACCTCGACAGCGGCGGTGAATTCGGTGCGTTGCTCGGAGTTTCCTACGTCAATTCCGATTATCACGAAGAGCGGGCATTCAACGTCGAGTCTGTCGACCAGTCCGGCGTGGGAGGCACCTGGGACCCGGTGACCAATCCGCCGCCGGTCACCCCGCTGCTCGCACCCTTCGTAATGGGGTATATCCCGATCGCCGGCGATCGCACCCGCAGCGCCGCCAACTTCAAACTTCAGTGGCGTCCGGACGACGAAACGGAGTTTTATTTCGAGGGTTTCGTCACTGACTACGGAGACGAATTCGAACTCGACTTCTTCGTCGGCCTGCCATTGCTGGGCGACGGCCAAGGGGTCGCAACCCTCTATCCTGACACCAACATTCTGCACACTTTGCAAAACCATAATGTCTTTACAATCACCTCAACGCAGGCAAACGACAACTCGTCATTGACGCAACAGTACGCACTGGGTGGCTCGAAACAGCTCGGTCGCATGACCTTGTCGACGGACCTGGCATACACGACCTCGGAATACGAACTCATCAATCCGATTCTGGACTTCGGCATCGTGGTGCCCGATGTATTCGTGAGCACAAATCACGGCGGCACGGCGCAGCTCGACTATGGCGGTACCGGCTTCGATATTCAGCAGGACGAAGGATTTGAACTGATCAATTGGTTCGACAACCACCGCGTGGACAATGGCGAAGCGATAGACTGGCGCGGTGATGCCGAATGGCTCGAGTTTGCCAGCGACCTTATCGAATCAGTCTCCGTCGGGGTGCGCGCAGCACAGCGCACCGCGGATTCCATAGGCGGCATACCCGGCGGGACCGGCGGGCCAATTGACGGGCCGCGGTTTGCAGCGGAATTCCCGGGCCTGGGATGTGTATCGGAGCCGATGGCGTCCGGGGGACCGGACTACGTCATGACGCAGTGGTTCACGCCCTGTGCCGATTTCCTGCGCAACAACACCGGTCAGATACGTGAGGCCTTTACCGGCACCACGGAGCGAAAGCCACTCGATCCCGGTACATACTTCGACATTGAAGAAACGACCTACGCTGCTTACGGGCAAATCGAACTTACCGGCGAGTTCGGCACGATGTCATGGAGTGCACTTCTGGGTGCCCGTGTTGTAAGTACCGACGAGAAGCTGAATGGCAATATCGCGCAGGATGTCGATAACGATGGCGACCTCGATTACGAACCGCTTGATATCGACACCGACAGTACCGACACATTGCCGTCGATCAACACGAAACTGTACTTCACCGACAACTTCGTCGGCCGCTTCAACTACGGCAAGACTATTACACGACCGGATTTCCCTGATCTGAATCCGGGCGTTTCGCTGTCAACGGTGATCAGCAATACCACGGGATTGACCGGCAACGGTGGCAATCCCTATTTGAAGCCCGTGGAATCGGAAAACTTCGACGTGTCGCTGGAGTGGTACTTTACGGACGATGCTTTCCTGACGGGTACCGTGTTCTATCGTAACTTCGAGGGCTACATTCAGCCGTCCGTCGAGCTAGTGAACTACTTCGGCGACGTTTACCGGGTCACCCGACCGGGTAATACCGGCGATGGCTTTCTTCAGGGCTTCGAAATCGGCTATCAGCAGTTCTACGACAACTTGCCGGGCATTTTCGGCGGCCTGGGTCTGCAGGCAAATTTCACTTACAGGATGGTGACACGACGAATCTCGATACGGGTATCGAGCAGTCCATTACAGGACTGTCGAACAGGTCCTACAACATCATCCTGCTCTACGAACGTGAGCGATTCTCTGCACGATTCGCCTACAACTGGCGTGACGAATTCCTGGACGTGCGCAATATCGCGGCCGGCTACGATCTGTACGTAGCTGAAACCGATCAGCTCGACGGCCAGATCAGCTACGCTTTTTCTGACAACATTACGGTGTCGCTCGAAGCCATCAACCTGTACTGATACCGAGTTCAAGGACTTTTTCGTCGACCCGAACAATCCGGAGCTGACCGGCTATTTTCCCCGCGATACGCGTCGCTACGACCGGACCTACCTGCTGGGTGTGCGGGTAGGCTTCTGACCAGCGATCTGCACGTCGCTGACGACCTCGGCGACGTGCGGCCGTACTCTGCGGACCGGCCCGACGGCCGCTGGCGCAGACGGTTCGACCGCCGCCAGCAGCCCCGGCAGGAGACAACTCGCCGCCAGCACGCCTTGCAGGCAAATTCGGGTACGGGAGCGTGGCGGCCGTTCGAACAGGCGCGAACCGTCTCCGGCCGCACGGTGGGCCGGAGAAAAAGCCTTAGATTGTGGCAATGAATCGGCTATCCTGTGTCGAGAGGGGCGCCTGTCGGGCCACACATTATAAGAATATAGAACGAGGGTCAGGAGAAGAGCGAATGTTCAGGAAGAAGAGCGACGAGGGGTATATGCCGATTGAGCCGGTGGAACCGGTCATCCAGAGACCGGCCGTCAAGATGCCGGACCCGGATGTGCGCAAGCGCAACGTGTCGGTGATCGGGCCCACGCTGAAGTTTCGCGGCGAGTTGTCGGCAAACGAAGACCTGGTCATCGAGGGTCAGATCGAGGGGTCGATCGCACACCAGGAAAAGAACCTCACCATCGGCCGCCAGGGCCGCGTCAACGCGGACATCCATGCGAGCGTGGTCGAGATCCTGGGCGAGGTCGAAGGGGACGTGCGCGGGGACGAACTCGTGAAGTTGCACAAATCTGCGGTGGTACGCGGCAATATCTTCGCGCAGCGGCTGGTCATGGAGGACGGCGCGAATTTCACGGGCACCATCGACATGGGCCGCACGCAAGTGCCGCGTGCCGCGGCGGTGCCGACCAAGCAGGACGCGCTGAAGCGCGCCAACCTGAGCGTGGCGGATAGCGGAACGCACCACAATACCGGTGGCAGCTGAGCCGACGCCATCCAGAACCGAACTCGCGCCCGAGCCCGTGCGCGAGTCATTCGAGCCGGGCGAATACGGCCCCAGCATCATCGGCATGACGGTGGTGATGCGCGGCGAACTGACATTCTCCGAAGACCTTACGATCGAAGGCACTATCGACGGTCCCTGCACCGCCGGTACCGGTACCGTGCTCTTGCGGCGCACCGCTTGCATCCATGGAAAGATAACGGCCGAGCGCCTCTGCGTCGAACAAGGGACTAATCTGGAAAACGCCGTATTGTCGGGGCGCATCACCTGCGCCAAATAGCAAGGGCGAATCGCCCGGAATCACGTCCTATGCAATTGGGTATGGTCGGACTCGGCCAAGATGGGCGCCAACATGACGCGTCGCCTTACGGCTGGCCGGCATCACCGTCGCGGGCTACGATCGCGACCGCGCGGCGGTCGAATGCACTTGCCGCGGAACTCGACATGCGCGCCGCCTTCTCGCTGCCCGAATTGCACGATGCTGCTCGACGCCGCCGCGCGCCCTGTGGCTGATGGTGCCGGCCGGTCGCCGCGACCGAAACGGCGGTGACCGAACTCGCGGACCTGCTCGATGCCCGGGGACCTGCTCGTCGACGGCGGCAATGCCAATTACCGTGATTCGATGCGGCGCGCTGAGTTGCTCTCCGCACGCGGCATCGAATTCGTCGATGCCGGTGTATCCGGCGGAGTCTGGGGACTCGACTACGGCTATGCGCTGATGCTCGGCGGCTCCGCCGCGGCACTCGCGCGCCTCGACCCGGTCGTGCGGGCGCTGGCGCCGGCTCCGGACCAGGGCTGGGTACACACGGGCCCTGCCGGCAGCGGGCACTTCGCGAAAATGGTGCACAACGGCATCGAGTACGGAATGATGCAGGCCTATGCGGAAGGGCTGGCGCTCCTGCGCGGTCGCAGCGACTGGCAGCTCGATCTCGCTGCAATTACCGAGGCCTGGCGACACGGCAGCGTCATCCGCAGCTGGTTGCTCGATCTCACCGCGCGCTTTCTCGCCGAGGACCAGGACCTCGCATCCGTGCAGCCGTTCGTAGCCGACTCCGGCGAAGGCCGCTGGACGCTCGTCGAGGCAATCGACCAGGGCGTATCCGCGCCGGTCATCAGCGCTGCGCTGATGACACGCTTCGCGAGCCAGGACGGCCAGGACTACACAGCAAGGCTGCTGGCGATGATGCGCCACGCGTTCGGCGGGCACACGACGCGACCGACCGGCGGCGACTGACGCACGATACCGGCTCAGCGCGGCGCCGGACTGTCGGCGGATTCCGGCTGGCTGCCGGTGATGAGGCGAGCGCCGCGCCCGAACGTGAGGTACTGCCTCAGCCAGCTCAGCGCAACGAGGATCGGGCTGTGTACGCCGATCAGGAAGTAGATGTGCCCGATGCCCCAGATCCACCAGGCCAGCAGGCCGCGCATGCGCAGGAACGGCAACTCGATCACCGCCGACTTGCGGCCGATGGTCGCGAAGTTGCCATAGTTGCGATAGCGAAAGTGTGAAGGTACGCGCCGCTCGCCTACGGCCGCGCGGATTTGCCTCGCCACATGGCGTCCCTGCTGTTTCGCGGCAGGCGCGACGCCGGGCACCTGCCGTCCGGAACGGTCGAGAACGGCGGCGGCATCGCCGATCACGAACACCTGCGGATGGCCGGGCACGGTGAGATCGGGTCCGACTCGCACACGGCCGGCGCGATCCGTGTCCGCACCCAGCCACTCGCCCGCGCGCGAAGCACGCACGCCCGCCGCCCACAGGACAGTGCCCGATGCAATTCGCTGTCCGCCGACGACGACGCCTTCGGCGTCGCAGCAGGTGACGCTGTTGCCGAGCCGCAGGTCGACGCCCAGTGCGGCGAGGGACCTTGCCGCATAGCGCGACGAGGATTCCGAGAACGTTGCCAGCACGCGCGGCCCGGCTTCCACGAGGATCACGCGTGCACTGCGCGAATCGATGTGCCGGAAATCCCGGCTGAGCGTCCAGCGCGCCAGCTCGGCGATGGTGCCGGCGAGCTCCACGCCGGTCGGCCCTGCGCCGACGATGACGAAGGTCATCAGCCGCTCGCGTTCACGCGGGTCGTCGCACATCTCCGCCTTCTCGAACGCGAGCAGGATCCGTCGGCGCATGGAAGTGGCGTCGTCGATGCTCTTCAAGCCGGGGGCGTGCGCCGCCCAGTCGTCATGACCGAAATAGTCGTGGCGTGCACCCGCGGCGATCACCAGGAAGTCATAGCGCAGCCGCCGTTCCGGTGTCACGACTTCGCGCGCGCCGGTATCGATGCCGACGACACGATCGAGCAGGACCCGCACGTTGCGCTGCCGATGCAGCACGTTGCGGATCGGCCAGGCGATGTCGGAAGGCGCGAGGCCGGCGCCGGCCACCTGGTACAGGAGCGGCTGGAACAGGTGATAGTTGTGCCGGTCCACGAGGGTGACGGCGACTGCGGAGCGTCGTAACCCTTGCGCCGCGAACAGGCCGCCGAAACCTGCACCGACGATGACGACCTGTGGCAAGGCGCCGTTGCGATTCGGCCGCTGCATCGTCCCGACGATAGTCGCATTCTTCATGGCGACGACGGTGCCGTAGCCACGGCACGGGCCAGCAACGCGCAAATGTCCTGCTCGCGCAATTCGGGATTGCCGCCGGCGTGTGCGGCGACGATGGCGCCAGCTGCGCAGGCGCGCTTCAGCGCCGACGCCGGCTCGCGGCCGCCGAGCAGCGCCGCAAGCAGCGCACCCAGGAACGCGTCGCCGCAACCGATCGTGTCCACGACTTCAACTTCGAACGCGGGTTGCCGGTATAGCCGGTCTTCCCGCAGCAGCAGCGCGCCGCCGGCGCCGAACGTGGCGCAGACGGTGTCCAGCTCGTAATGCTCGCAGAGCCAGCGGATCGCCTCCTCGGGCCTCTGCGCGAGTCCGTGCCAGGACTGGATGTGCGCAAGTTCGGTCTCGTTCAGCTTGACCCAGTGCGCAGAGCGGAGCAGGCATTCGATGAGGTCGCGATCGTCCCAGGGCGGACGGCGGTTGACGTCGAAGATGCAAAGGCTGGCGTCGGCGAGCAGCCGGAACTGGCTGTCGCGGGAAACCGGATGCCGGGCGCCGAGGCTGCCATAGACGACGACGCCGGCGGGTTCGTCGCCCAGCGCGAGATATTCGGCAGCATCGATGAAATCCCAGGCGACGGGCACCGCAATGTCATAGCGCGGCACGTGCGCATCGCGAGTGTCGACGTTCACGTAGCCGGTCGGCCGCTCGGCGTCGAACTGCACGTGACGGGTGTCGAGGCCCAGGCGCTGCAGCCAGCCAACGAGTTCGTGTCCCGCCTCGTCTCTGCCGACACGGGTCAGGAGGCGAGATGGTGTGCCGAATGCCGACAGGCGCAGCGCGACGTTCATCGGCGCACCCCCGGGGACTTTGCCGCCGGGCAGCAGGTCCCAGAGCGCTTCGCCGATGCACAATACCGCCGCCCGCTTCGCCACCGGGCCAGTCTACGCCCGCGGACTGCTAACGAAAATTGGGCCGGTACGGGGAACTCCCCGTACCGGCCCCGGTTTCAGCCGGTCCGTGGCCGGAACCGTTGACGCTGCCGGACGCTAGTAAACGAGGCCGGCGTCGACCCCGCGTCGGTTGTCGGTCCCCGACAAGCTCATGCACTGGACCCAGCCCTGCGCGTCGGCGTTGCTGTCGACGGAGACATCGGAACCCGCCTGCCGCTGCGTAAAGTCCGCACCGGTCGGCGCCAGGAAGCGAATCATGTATTCGCCGGCATTGAGCCCTTCGAACAGATAAGACCCGTCGGCGGAAGTCGTCGTGCCTCCGATCCACAAGCCGCCGCAATCGCGCAGCTGCACGGCGACGTTCTGGACACCGGATTCGTTGGCGTCCCGGCGGCCGTCGCCGTCGAGGTCTTTCCACACGAAATCGCCGATGTTGGCGCCGGCCGAGCCGGATTTCGAACTCCCGCCGTCCGGCACCAGGCCCGCATCTACGCCGAGGCTCGGCTGACTGCTCTCAGCGATCGTGATGCACTGGCTCCGGCCCGTGGACCGGTTGGCGTCGCTGTTGTCCGGCCCGGCGCCGCCGACCTGGTAGGGACTGAACCTGGCGCTCCCGGGGCGTCCGAACTCGACCTGGTAGCTGCCCTTTTTGAGTTTGTCGAACAGGTACTTGCCGTTGCCGTTGGTCTGGGTGGTCGCAATGATGCTGCCGTTGCACTTGCGCAGGTTGACGGCGATGCCGGTCCAGCCGGATTCGTTGCCGTCCTGGCGGCCGTCGCCGTCCGCATCGCGCCAGACGAGGTCGCCTATCTTGCCGTCTCCCGTCGAGCCTGCATCGCCGTCGCGCACGAGCACGATGCCGTCGTACGGCGGCAGCGTGATCCGGGAGGCGGCAGTGCCGTTGTTCACGGGATCCTGCGTCCCGTTAATGCGGCGGAAGCCCGGACCGATCGAAATGGTCTTGCTGCTCCTGGTGGCATTGGCGAGCACCATGCCGTTCTCGAACTCACGCTGGAACACGTCCGCATCGCGCTTGAAGAGATAGGCGGAATCGAGCCACACCTGGGAGTCTTCCCGGCCCAGCCCGATCTTGACGGCAGTGGCACCCGACTGTGTCGGCCTGAAGGTGAGCACGTAGCGCCGCCACTGCTTGCCGACCGCGATCCGGTAGGAATCATTGCCGACCGCCACGCGAAACTCGCGAGTTTCGGAAGCCCGAGCCGAAAAGGCGAGCGTATAGGTTGCGCCACCAGAGACGCTGAAGTTTTTGCTCTTGACGAACGCCCCCATTTCATTTTCGGTGAAGTGCCTCATCTCAGACGCCCGCAACGCGCCGCTGCCGTCCCGCGCGCCGGCCGTGACGCGTGAGATCGAGACGTTCGTCGAGTCCCAGCCGTTCAGGCCCTGGTCGAAGGTGCTGGCGCCGATCAGGCTCTTCGCCGGCGCGAAGTCCGCGTCGTTATAGACGCGGCGGAACCGGGCGAGCGGCTTGCCCAGCCAGCCGCGATGCTGGTGTATGCCGTCGATGTCGCCCTTGCGCACGGCCTTGCCGAAGTTTGCGGAACCGCGGCGCACGTCCACCGCGAATTCGTCCCACCAGACATCCGGATCCTTCAGGGTATGAGTGCCGAAGTAACCGTCCTCCAGCAGGGTCATGGTGAGTGCCAGCCGGAACGCGGCATTCGAGTTTGCCGAGGTGCCGGCGGGATACTCCCGCGTGGGCGTCTTGGTCAGGTTCATCACGAGCGGCGGTCCGTCGCTGCGCTCACCCGTGTTGAACAGGTAGGCCGCGAACAGTTTGGAGACCTTCGCGTACTTCGGGTTCGGGTTGAAGTCGTCGTTGCCGTAATCGAGCCAGCTCTCCATCTGCCCGCCTTGCGCCGAGTCGAAGCCGCGCGCATCGTGTACGCCGACCAGCACGTAATAGCCGGGCAGTCGCTGCTTGACGCGCTGGTAGAACTCGTCCAGCCCGTTGCCCAGCCAGTTCTGGCCGTGTGGGCCCACGCCGTTGTCGACGACCAGGTCATTGTTGGCATCCGAGCCCGTGCTCGAATAGTCGAAATAGAAGTCGGCGTCGAACATCACGCCCGCCACGTCGGCGGAGGTCCGGATGCCGTTGCCGTGGCGCAGCAGGTTCCGCCCGATCCAGTCGGCATAGAACTCGCCGAAGGTCCAACCGTTGCCGTCCCGCGGCGATGCCGTGCTCAGGTTGAAAGCCCAGAGCTCCGCGTCGTCGCCTTGCCCGAGGACATGCTCTGCCACGATCGATCCTGACGAGTGCCAAATCTGCTTCGATTTGTAGCCGCGCCTCACGGTGATGGTCTTGTTGGAACTGTTCACGCCTGTGACGCGAGCGTGCTCGGCATTGCGGAAAGATCCGGCCGGCGCATCGTAGATGACCACGTACATGCCTTTCCGAATGCGCCCGGGGTTCTCGACCGGCAACGTCGTGTCGTTCGCGCCGACGCCCTGCCGCAGCCGCGTGCCGGCCTTGTACAACCAGTGCCCTGCGTAGATGCCGCAGCCGGCGGACTTCGGCCCGCCCTGGCTCTTGCTCGTGGTGGTCTCAAAGGCGAGTCCGGCGGAGATGACTGCAGTTCGTGTAATTGAACGCCTGGTACGCACGGCCCGAAATGTGCCTTAGCATTTTCGTGTCGGGCGAGAAGTTCTGCTGAATCTTCTCGATGATGGGGAAATCGTCTCCTTTCGTGGTGATGAACTGGTACTTCGAATATTCCTGCGGCGTGACGCCGCTTTGCAGCTCGTGCGTCAGCACGCGGGGAAAATCGTCGCGCAGGTTCGGCAGGCTTCCGTCAATAGCCGCCCGACGAGGATTCGCATCGTCGAGATAAGGCTGTTCTGCTGCCGCGGGTCGTGCAAAAAGACAAACAAACAACGCCGCCCAGCCAAGGGCGCCCCGTAGTTGGCTGGAATTCACTGTACTCTCCGAGTTTTAGATTTGTACCCAAGCGCGGATTACCCGGTCCAATCGGCAAGGCCGATCCCGTTTACGTCAGGTGATCCGCGTTCACACGGCGCGATGCGTCTCTCCCGAAGTCGCATGTAGCGCCACCCAAGTGTGTGTTCGCGAATAGAGAGAATCCGGGCGAATGCCCAAACATTCCCCGATTTCCCGTTCACCGCGAGGCGCAATAGTCCCCGCTAAAAACCCATTTGTCACCATGTCGGCAATTTGCGACGCACGCTGTCCGCAAATCGCGACAAATGCAGCTCATTTGAACTTTCGATGCACATTTTGCGACCACATATAGAGTGAGCGATTTGACGTATTGCGCAAGCTTGCGCAAGTACGGCCTGTGCGAAACGGACGCGTCATGGAACTTTGGATCCGAAGCGCCTGATTTCTGCGGACAGTCTGCAACAGCATCACACCCCGGTCCGTGACACGGTTGGCAAACTGTTAGAATCACAGGCGCAGTTCCCGCTTGTCGCCAAAAAAAGTGCTGCTATGCACTGCGGGGGTTAGAGAGATGAGAGCGCAATTGAGAATCGGACCACGCCACGCCCGTGGGGCAGTCCTTCGTCAGGCCTGCCTCCGATTACAGATCGTTGTCGTTTCGGTTGTCCTGCACTGCGGCACGGCCGCAGGCCAGGTGCAGTTCGAGGACGTCACCGAGGGCTCCGGCGTCGAATACAGCGGCGAGTCCTACGGCGGTGCCTGGGGCGACGCGAACGCCGACCGGCTGCCGGACCTGTTCGTCAGCCATCACCGCTACCCGTCGGGCATGTACGTCAATCTCGCCGATGGCACTTTCGAGGATCGCGGGCACCTGATCGATGCCTGGCAGCTGACGCCGCGTTCAGACGAGCACGGCGGCGCGTGGGCCGACTACAACAACGACGGGCGGCAGGACCTGGTCATCACGGCCGGTTCCAAGAACTTCACGCAGTTCCTGGTGAACGATGGCGTCGCGCTCAGCGATCACATTACGGATTTCACGTTCGACCGGCGCGAATGGGGCGGCCGTTTCCCGTTCTGGTTCGACTACGACAACGACGGGCTGCTGGACCTCGCAGATCGTTGTGCAGGATCAAAAAGCGATCTCTGCACAAGCAGGTCGGCAACGACTTCTTGCGCAGGAATGCAGCCTCCGGACACCAGTGCACCAACGGCGATTTCTCGCTGCTGACCGATCTCACCATGGACGGGTTCCCGGACTGGCTCTGCGTCAACGCGAGCGCGTTGCCCGAACGCATCTACGACACATCGGCGGGAACGCCATTCATCGATCGCAGTGCGCTGAGCGACAAGCTTGGGAACATCAACGATGTCGCGCTCGCCGACTTCGACGGCGACCAGGTCATGGACATCTTCGCGTTGCGCGGAAAGGTCCGCGTCAACGGCGCCGAAATCGTCGCGCCGAGATCGATCGAAGCCCATCTCACGAACTCCGGCTCCACCGAATCGGGCATCAGCTTTCGAACGACCGGGTCCGTCTCGATCGAACTGCACTGGAGCGGAGCAAATGTGGGCAGGGTGTTCATCGGCGCAGGTGGCCGGCATCCACCGGCCGCGCAGCAAGGGCAGCCGATCCGCATCAACCTGTCGCCGTCCGATTCGACGGTCGTCGGCATGGTGCCGCACAATCCCGCCACGGACCGCGGCGTTTACATCGGCTACCAGCCCGCGACACAAACCTGGTCCTACTTCAACTCTGCCGGCTCGGGCAGTGGCGGCTCGTTCAGCTATACCTACAGCTATATCGACAGCACCGCCGCCGTCAGCAACCTGCAGCTCTTCGGCATCAGCGCGAGCGAGCGGCCGCGAGAGCCAGCGCTGCTTCAGAACAGCGGTACGCGCTACACCAACCAGATCGCTGGCAGCGGCCTCGATCACGCGGTGCTGTGCAACAGCGTCGTCGCTGCGGACTTCGACAACGACATGGACACCGATCTCTACTATGTCTGTCGCGCGGCCGTCAGCAATCTGCCGAACCGGCTGTACCTCAACGACGGAACGGGCAATTTCGTCGCCGCGGCTGCGCCTTTCGGCGCGGAAGGACTGACCGGCCCCGGCGTCGGCGTCGGCGAGAGCGTCATCAGCAGCGACTACGACGTCGACGGCTTCGTCGACCTGTTCGTGACCAACGGACTGCACCTCTACCCGGAACTGCCGAGGCTTCACTTCCGGTGGCCCCGACAGGTTGTTCCACAACCTCGGCAATACCAATCGCTGGCTCGAACTCGATCTCCGTGGAACCGTGTCGAACCGGGACGGCCTGGGCGCGTCGGTTGTCGTAACTGCCGGCGGCAGATCCCAGCGCCGGGAACAGAACGGCGGCTACCATCGCTGGGCGCAGAACGACCGGCGCCTGCATTTCGGCCTCGGCCCGAACAACCGTGCCAACATCAGCGTCCGCTGGCCGAGCGGTACCGTCGACAACTATTCGAACGTGCCGGCCAATCGCCTGTACGAAGTCATCGAGGGCAATCCGGCGCTTGTGCCGATCGATGTGCCGACATCGACGCCGCCGTCCGAATGCGAACCGACGGTGGGCACACCGGCCATCGATCCGGCGGCCGACCGCGCGCTGTTCATCTGGCGCCAGAACTGTTCATCGCAGCGCTGGAACGTCCGCGTCACCGGTGGCGCCGGTCCGAACATCGTCTTCTCGGGCGGCGTCGAATCGACGCAGCCCTTGACCGCGGTCGCGCCGGTCGGGCTGGAAGCAATCGACCAGCTCACTCTGGCAGCAGGCGACACAAGCCTCAGCTATGCGCTGAGCGTTGGCTCGGCCCGGCAGGACGGATTCACCTTTACGTTCGATCCGTCCGCGAATTCCTGTTTCGGCGTCGGCACGAGCACGGCCACCGCCCTCGTCGGCCCTGACCGCATCCCGCGCAGCCTGCCCTTCGACCTGCGCACACTGGAGCCCTGCGTGCCGTAACACGCCGGCACCGCATACGCTGTCCGACGGCGAAACGTCGGGCTTGGGCTGGCCGGCCGTTGCGGGTAGGATCGCGGGAATCCGAGCGCCGTGCTTGCGCCGGCGGATTCGGGCAAGGCCCAGGCGGCACGTCGACCGCTGGCCGCGATTACATGACCATTCGGCGTTCTGGGGAAGGAAGCAATTGATGAGCCACTGGCTGACTCTGACCGGCTCGCGCCATGCGGGCAGCAACATCGCGCTGCACATTATCGCCAGCCTGCTCGTGCTGGCCGTGCTCGCCGCTTTCGACCGCGCCACTGCGGCTCCGGGCCTCGCGACGCGGCCTGCCGACAACACTTGCGTTGCACCAGAGCGGCCGGTGACGGAGTCCGCCCTCGGGGTCGAGGTCGTCGCAGACCAGGATATCTCCTGGCCGGTCGAGATGGTGCAGGCACCGGGCGACCCGACGCGCTGGTACGTGGTCGACCGCAGCGGCTACGTCGCGATCTATTCCGCGAACTTCGATCGTATCGGCACGTTCATCGACATCTCCGACCGGGTGCGGCGCGACTTCGAGGGGCGCGATCAGAATGAAATGGGCCTGCTCGGCATGGCTTTTCACCCGAATTTCCAGAACAACCGCCGGTTCTACGTGTATTACACGGCGACGGGCACGGGCAGCATGGAACTCGAGGCGCGCATCATGCGCTTCACCGCGAACGCTGCCGGGACGAGTGCCAACCCGAACACGGAAAGCCAGGTGCTGCGCTTCGATCGCGGCACGCAATACCACTTTGGCGGACGCATCGCTTTCGGTCCCGACGGATATCTCTATCTTTCGATCGGTGACGGCGGCCCCCCTCAAAATGCGCAGAACCGCAACAACATCAACGGCAAGATCATCCGCATCGACGTCAACAGCGGCACGCCGTATGCCATCCCGCCCGACAATCCCTTTGCCGGCGGCGGCGGATTGCCTGAAATCTTTGCCCTGGGACTGCGTAATCCCTGGCGTTACAGCTTCGATTCGGTGACCGGCGAACTTTGGGAAGGCGACGTCGGACCGAGCGACCGCGAGGAAGTGAACATCATCGTCAAGGGCGGCAACTACGGCTGGAGCGACTTCCAGGGAACCCTGTGTCATTTTTCAAAAACCTGCGACTACGGCAGTTACGTTCGGCCCGTACTCGAATATACGCACGATCCCGCCGATGAAATCAGCGGCAATGCGGTGATCGGCGGACACGTGTACCGCGGATCCGCGATGCCCGGCTTCTACGGCACGTACTTGTTCGGCGACACCAACGGCAAGCTGTTCGGATACAACCCGGCGACCTCGGGTCCGACGGCCCTGCTCGGCGACACCGGCGGCTATACCACACTGTCTTTCGCCGAGAGTCCTTTCGACCACGAGGTGTATGCGCTCACGTCCGGCGCCATTCTCAAGCTCGTCGATACAGGCGGCGGCGGGACATCGAACTTCCCGCAGCGACTCTCGCAAAGCGGCTGCGCACGGGATGGAGACGCCACCCGGCCGGCTCTCGGCCTCGTTCGTTACGGTGTCAACATGGAACTCTGGTCCGACGGCGCCAACAAGACACGGTGGATGGGCGTGCCCGATGGCGAACAGATCACCGTGAATGCCGACGGCGACTTCGATTTCCCGCCGGGCACGGTGCTCGTCAAGGAATTCCGCCTCAACCAGCAGCGCATCGAAACGCGCTGGATGGTGCGGCACGACGACGGCCAGTGGGCGGGCTATTCCTTCGAGTGGAACGCTGCCGGCACCGATGCGACGCTCGTGCCGCCCGAGGGCAAGCAGAAGTCCGTCGGCAGCCAGGTCTGGACCTACCCGAGCCGCAGCCAGTGCCTGAGCTGTCATACGGAGGCCGCGGGCCGCACGCTGGGGCTCGAGATCGCGCAGCTCAACGGCGATCATCACTATCCCCAGACCGGACTCGATGGCAACCAGCTCGAGACCCTCGAGTTCATCGGGATGTTCGACGCACCGCTGCCGGATGCGCCGGTCAGGCTCGACGCGCTGCCGCACATCGACGATACCGGCGCCAGCCTAGAGGATCGCGCGCGCGCCTACCTGCATGCGAACTGCGCGATGTGCCATCGTCCGAACGGTCCGGGCCAGGGTCCGGAAGACTTCCGCTACTGGCTGCCGACGGGGCAGATCGGGGCGGTCAACGTGGATCCCAGCCTGGACGATTTCGGCATCCCCGGTGCGAAACTCATCGCGCCCGGATTGCCTGACAGTTCCGTCATGCTGCTCCGGACGGAAACACTCGATCCGGCCGTGCGCATGCCGCCGCTCGCCACGGCCATCGTGCACCCGGCGGGTACGCAGTTGTTGCGGAACTGGATCGCATCGATGGCGCAGGCCGACACCGTCGAGATCGTCAACGGCTATCACAATGTCCCCAACCAACGCCTGTACGTGCGGGCATCGTCGAGCCTCGCCGATTCGGAAACACTCACCGCCTATACGAAGAACAACGGCGTGCTGACGGAACTGGGTGATCTCGCGTGGAACGCCGGCAGCGGCCTTCACGAGGCGAGGTTCGACGGCATCGCCAGTGCACCGGCGTGCATCGCCGTTTCCAGCACCGGAGGCGGCCATGCCGAGTTCCCGGTCGCGGGGAGTTGTGCCGGGAACGGGGCAGTCGAGGTCCCGCTGGTCGACTGGACCGGAACGACGGGCGGGGTGCGGGTCACATCGAACCGGATTCAGTACACCGGCGCGCCGGAAGCGTGGCGGAACAACACCATCAACTCGCTCAGGTTTGGCGCGCTCGGCTACAGCGCGCCCTTCGAAGTACGCTTCACGATCGACAGCAACCCCGCGGGCACGACCTGGATCGTCGGACTCAGCAACTCTGAGACCAAGGCGAACTGGCGTGATGTCGAATACGGGCTGCGCAGCTCCGATGGAATTCTCACGGTCTACGAATCCGGCACCTGGCGCACCGCCGGTCCGGCACTCGCGAATGGCGATGTGCTGTCGATCCATGTCGACGCTGGCCTGTCGAGTACCGGCTGAACGGCAACGGGTTCTACACCAGCAGTTATTCGGGCACGCCGAACTTCTACGTCGATACGTCGTTCAAAGAGGGTGCAATCGCGTTGCTCGCCACCGTCGTTACGACCTTCCCGAATCCCGGCGCTATAGCTATCTGGAATTGGCAGAACGCGACTGGCGGCGTCAGCGATGCCGGCAATTCGATCTCCTATTCGGGGGGGTCGGGCCAGTGGGCAGCGAACACGATCAATTCAGCGCCGCTGTCGCTGTTCGGCGCCACGTACGAATACAAGGTCGAGTTTACCGTCGGCAGCAATCCCGCCACGACGAACTGGATCGTCGGCCTCGGCGTCGACGAGACTGGAGACGGATGGCACGACGTCGACTACGGCTTGCGAAGTCTGGACGGCTTGCTCGCGATTTACGAAAGCGGCAACTTTGTGCTGTCGGGCGCAAGCCTCGCCGCCGGTGACAGGCTCGGTGTCGCCGTGAACGGTACACTGCTCGAGTATCGGCTGAACGGCGAGACGGTGCATTCGCGCCCGATCAACTCCGGTCAGGATTACTACATCGACACCAGCTTCAAGGACGGCGCGATGGAACTCACGAACATCATCCTGAGCGACGATTGAACTTAATTTGTTGCGACGCGCGCAGGGTGTAAGAAAGCGCGACATTTTTGCGTTGTAAGAAAGCGCGACACGCCGCCTGACGTCGTTCGACCCGGGCTGCAGAGAGCCTTTGACGCGACGAACCTAATCGCTTGATATCGCCGAAAAACCCGAAAGCGACACAATCCGGGGGCCCGGCCTGCGCTCGCAGGCCCGCGCTGATTGCAGGCAAAGTAGGCATTGCCGCTGCGCTACCGCAGCGCGCTGCTTGCAGGCACCACCGGGAAGGCGACAATGAATTTTTCCATCGGCAGCGGGGCGCATGCGCCCCGGCGGGTCGTTTGCAGCCTGATGCGCACGAGGTCCTGCGGCCGCGTACTCGCCCTATTTCTCCTTGCCGGTACCGCAGCGGGGCAGGTGCAGTTCGTCGACGTCACCGACGGCTCCGGCGTCGAATACAGCGGTGAATCCTACGGCGGTGCCTGGGGCGATGCGAACGGTGACCGGCTACCCGATTTGTTCGTCAGCCATCATCGCAATTTCTCCGGCCTGTACGTCAATCTCGCCGACGGCAGCTTCGAAAATCGCGGCCACACGATCGATGCGTGGGTGGCAACGCCGACCTCCGACGAGCATGGCGGCACCTGGGCGGACTACAACAACGACGGCTGGCAGGACCTGGTGATTACGACCGGCAGGAACAATTTCTCCCAGTTCCTGGTGAACGACGGCACGGTGCTGAGCGATCACATCAACGACTTCACTTTCGACGTCATGGAATGGCCCGGCAGGTACGCGGTCTGGAACGACTTCGACAATGACGGCCTGCTGGATCTCGCCATCATCGCACAGGGTTTCGATGTGCAGCTGCACCTGCAGGAAGGCGGCGACTTCGTGCAGCGCAACGCCGCGACCGGGCATGACTGTAACGACGGCGACTACTCGTTGCTGGCCGACCTCACGCTGGATGGCAAGCTGGACTGGGTTTGCGTACGAAGCAACGCCCTGCCCGAACGCATTTATGACACGTCGGTGGGCCTGCCCTTCCAGAATCGCACGTCGCTGAGCGATTCGCTCGGCAACATACTCGATGTCGCTGTCGCCGATTTCGATGGCGACCAGATCCCGGAAATGTTCGCGTTGCGCGGCAAACTGCGCATCAACGGCGCCGAGATCGTCGACCCGAATTCCATCGAAGCGCATTTCACCAACCAGGGCAGCAGCGAATCGGGCCTGACCTTTCGCTCGTCAGGCACGGTGTCGTTCGCACTGCACTGGAGCGATCCGGTCGCCAACCAGGTATTCATCGGCGCCGGCGGCCGGCATCCGCAGTCTGCGCCGCGCCGCGAACCGATCCGCTTCGAACTGTCGCCCTCCGACCCGACCGTAGTCGGCGTCGTGCCGCACAATCCCGCCGTCAATCGCGGCGTCTATGTCGGCTATCAGCCCGCGACCCAGACCTGGTCGTTCTCCAATTCCGCCGGCGGCGGCGGTGGCGAGGCCAGCTACACCTATACCTACATCGACAGCACGGCGGCCGTCACCAACATCACGGTGTCGGGCATCCCGAGCCTGGAGCAGCCGCGCTTGCCGGCGCTGCTGAAATACAACGGCAGCCGCTACACCAACCAGATCAACGGCACGGGTCTCGATCACACGGTGCTGTGCAACAGCGTCGCCGCGGCGGACTTCGACAACGACATGGACGTCGACCTTTATTACGTATGCCGGGCGGGTGTCAGCAACCTGGCGGACCGGCTGTACCTGAACGACGGCACCGGCCACTTCAGCCAGGCGCCGGCACCCTTCGGGGCGGAGGGCCCGACCGGCCCCGGCACCGGCATCGGCGAAAACGTCATGACCAGCGACTACGACGTCGACGGGTTCATGGACCTGTTCGTGACCAACGGACTGCATCTCTATCCCGAGCCGCCTAACTACACCTCCGGCGGCCCGGACAAGCTGTTCCGGAACCTCGGCAATGCGAACCACTGGGCCGAGTTCGATCTGCGCGGCACCGTTTCGAACCGGGACGGCATCGGCGCGACGGTCATCGTGACGGCCGGCGGCAAGACCCAGCGCCGGGAAGCGAACGGCGGCTACAAGCGCTGGGCGCAACACGACCGTCGCCTGCATTTCGGCCTCGGCCCGAACGGCACGATGAACGTCAGCGTGCGCTGGCCGAGCGGGACCGTGAACAATTACGCGAACGTGCCCGTCGACCGGCTCTACGAAGCCGTCGAAGGCGGCGCGGCGCTCGTGCCCATCAACATCGGCACGCCGCCGGATCCGCCCGAGTGCGTGCTCACCGTCGGCATGCCTGCCTACAACGCGGCGACGGACCGCGAATTGTTCCTGTGGCGCGACGATTGCTCCGCACGGCACTGGAACGTGCGGGCGACCGGCGGTACCGGCCCGGCGATCACATTCGCCGGCAGCCTGGAGTCCGATCAGCCCCTCACCGAGGTCGCCGGCGTCGAGCTCGAAGTCAACGACGTGTTGAATCTCGAGGACGCTGACACGCGGCTTTCTTATGCGCTGAACGTGGGCACAGGCGCGCAAGACGGCTACGGACTCACCGTCGGCCCGTCGTCCGGGGCGGCCTGTTTCGGCATCGGCGCGAACAACACGAACGCGCGCGTCGGGCCGGAGCGCACGCCGCTGGCCCTGCCCTTCGACCTGGTGACGCTCGAACCGTGTGAAGCGGCGCCGCTGCCCGCTGTTTCGATCGGCGACGTGAGCGTGGCGGAAAACGCGGCGGGCGCGTGTCGCGACCTTCACGGTGAGCCTGAGCGACGAGTCCGGCGACATTGTCAGCGTCCTGTACGCCACGGCGAACGGCTCGGCCGTGGCGCCAGGCGACTACGCCGCCGACGCGGGCGTGATCACGTTCTTTGCCGGGGAAACCACGCAGACGATCGACGTGCCTATCGTCAACGATGGCAACCCCGAAACCGACGAGCAGTTCACGGTGGAACTGTCCGACCCCGCCAACGCGACCCTCGCCGATGCCGCCGGCACGGGGACGATCGTCGACGACGACGATCCCCCGTTCGCCTGCGGCACGCCGACCTACGACAAGGCGACCGAACGCGCGCTGTTCCTTTGGCGGGATTGCACGAGCGGCACCTGGTCCGTGCGCGTCACCGCCGGCGGGCCGAACTCGACGTTCAGCGGCGATGTCCGTGCCGCCACGGCGTTCGGTTCGGTGACGCCGGTCAGCGTCGAGGGCAACGACCTCTTCAATTTCACGTTGAACCCCGGCGTAATCAACTACGGGCTCATCGTCGGCGGTACCGGCCAGGACGGCTTCAACTTCGCGTTGCCGGCGGGCCAGTCCGCCTGCCTGACACTCACGGCGCCGGCCGTCCCGATTTACGCCGGATCGACCCGGCTGCCCGTTACCTCGCCCGTCGACCTCGCGACCATGGGCGCCTGCGGCGATCCGCCCGACCCGCCGGAGGAGGTCCCGGTAACGCAGTGGATCAACCCGACGGGCGGCGTGAGCGCCACGGGCAATTCGCTCGCCTACTCGGGCGCCGGCGGCGGCTGGAACGCGCACACCGTGAACTCGGCGCCTTTGTCGATGTTCGGCGCGACCGATGAATACAAAGTCGAGTTCACGGTCGGCAGCAATCCGGCGGGCACGACCTGGGTGCTCGGCTTCGGCATCACGGAAAGCGAAGCCGGCTGGCGCGACGTGGACTTCGGCCTGCGCAGTACCGCCGGCGTCCTGTCGATCTACGAAGGCGGGACCTGGGTGGTGAACCTCGGCAATCTCGCCATCGGGGACCGGCTCGGCATCGCCATCAACGGCACGCAGCTCGAATACCGGCGCAACGGCGTGACAGTGCGCTCACGCACGATAACGCCGCAGGATTTCTACATCGACTCGAGTTTCAAGGAAGGCGCCATCCTGCTCGAGAACTTCCTGCTGAGCGACGACTGAGTGCCGCGGCGCGCCGGCTGGGCGCGTCAGTCCACGCTCGCGGGCAGGGCCTTGAGGTAAGCGGCGATCGCCTCGCGATCCGCCGGCGGCAGCGCCGCGAGATTCTCCTGCACGGCGACCATCGGGCCGCCGACCGTGTCGTAATCTGGCGTGAAGCCGCTTTCGAAGTAGTAGGCCAGGTCGGCGGCGGACCACTCGCCGACCTCGTCGCCGCCGGGCGTGATATCGGGAATACGGCCCTTGCCTTCGAGGTTCGGTGCGCCGGCGAGCCACCGATCACGCCGCAGGCCACCCGCCGTATCGCGCGCCGTGTGACATTCGCCGCAGTGCCCCGCGCCCTCGACCAGCGATTGCCCGCGCACCGCCGCTTCGTCGGCGGGCTCGATGACCGCGACCGGCGCCGTGTCGAGATAGCGCAGTTTCCAGAGGCCGATGCCGCGCCGCAGTGACCATGGAAAGGACAATGTGTGATCCGCCGGCCGCCCGGCGACCGCAGGCAGCGTGGCGAGATAGGCGCGCAGGTCCATCACGTCCTCAGCGGCCATGCGGGCGTAGGACGTGTAGGGAAATGCGGGGTAGTAATGACGGCCCGCCGGCGACACGCCGCGCTGCATCGCGTTGACGAAGTCGAGCAGGGTCCAGCGGCCGATGCCATCGTCCGGGTGCGGCGAGATATTGGGCGCGCGGAACACGCCGAAGGGGGTGTCGAGCTCGAGCCCGCCGCCGAGCTTCAGCCGGTTCTCGCCCTTCGCACGGCGGCCGCCGACCGGGCTCGCATGGCAGGACGCGCAGCCGCCGAGCAGGAACCAGCGCTCGCCGGCGACCGCGTCGGGCTCGTGCGCCGGAAGCTGGTCCCGGTCAAGCGCCTGCGGACGGCTGAGCCACAACAGGAGCGCCACCGGCAGCAGCAGCGCGGTCGCGGTCAGCGACAGCCCGCGGCGGTGCCGGCCGGATCGCGCCGGGTCGCGGTTCACCCGTCCGGCCCGTCACTCCTCTTCTTCGAGCCGGTAATTGTCGTGGCAGTTCTTGCACGCATCGAATACCGGCCCCATCGCCGCCCGAGCGTCGTCCAGCGACTGCGGGTCCGCGGCGATCGCCGCCGCCACCGCATCGTCGAGGTCACTCAGCGCCGCATCGAAGCCGGCGCGGTCCTCCCAGATCGCCGGCGCCGCACGGGTATCCATGCCGCTGTCCGTGCCTTCCGGAAAGTAGCCGCCGAATTTTTCCGCCGCGTCGCGGAAGGTCTCCAGCGACTTGCCGAGGGTCGCGGCGTCGAACGCGATTTCACCCTTGAGCATCTCGCCAACCGGCTTGGCGGCATCGCCGACGCCCTCCATGGTTTCGTGGCGCAGCTCGCGCGGATCGCTGTCGGCCGCGGTGAGCAGCAGGGCTGCTGCAAGGGTCAGGAACAGATGGTGGGCGGGGATTCGTGTCGTCACGTCGAGGGCTCCGGTGGCGCGTTGCGCGTGGTTTTGTTATTTGTCTTTGCTCCAGGACGACATGGAACACGAGCCGCTGTGCCGCGTCAACGACGAGACGAACGTCAGGCGCTGCCGTCACCCGACGTATCGAGCACGTAGCCGGCATTCGGCACGGTACGCAGGAGTTTCGGCGCCGCCGGGTCCGCCTCCAGTTTCTGCCGCAATCGATGGACCAGTTGCTTCAGGAGTTGCCGGTTACCGCCGGCGCGCCCTCCCCACACATGGGTGAGGATACGATCCGTCGGTACCGTACGCCCGGCCTGCACGAGCAGCAATTGCATGAGCCGGGCCTCGAGCGGCGTGAGCGTATGGGGTCCGCCCGGCAGGCCATCGAGTGTCAGATCGTCCGGCCGGAGCGTGAGGCTGCCCGACCGGATCTCGTTGTCCGCGTCGTTGCCAGCCCGCCGTAGCAGCGCCCGCACGCGCGCCACCAGGACCTTCGGGCTGAAGGGCTTGGTCAGATAGTCGTCCGCGCCGAGACCCAGCGCCCGTACCACATCCTCTTCGTCGCTGCGCGCCGTCAGCATGATGACCGGCGTCGCTCCCTGTTCGCGGATGTGGGCCGTCAGTTCGAAGCCGTTGCGCCGCGGCAGGTTGATGTCGAGGACGACGATGTCGGGCGCTTCCGCGCGCAGCGCCTGCACCGCCTGCTCGCCGTCTGTCGCACGCACGACGAGATAGCCGGCCTGCTCCAGCGCGAAAGCCGTGATCCCGATGAGATCGAGATCGTCGTCGACGATCAGGACTTTCATGCGGCCTGCCCCACCGGCAGGGTTGCCGCGGCCCGCGTCCGACCGTCGGGCGTCCGGAAGAGCGCGACTTCGCCGCCGTGGCGCTCGATGATGGAGCGCACGATGTACAAGCCGAGACCCAGCCCGCTTTCCTCCGGGTCCTCGCCGCCCGCGCGATGGAAACGATCGAACAACGCAGTGTCGGCGGGATCGGCCGGGCCGGGTCCTTCATCCTCGACCCAGAACACGACCGTTTCGCTGTCGGGCATGTCGCCGCCGACGCGGATCACACCGTCCGGCGGCGAAAACTTGCTGGCATTCGCAAGCAGGTTGACCATGACCTGGATCAGGCGCTGGCGATCCCCCTGCACGGGCGCGAGTCCTGCGAGCGAATCGAGCGCCAGCCGTTGTCCACGCTGCGTGAGCAGTGGCTCGATCAGTTCGCGTGCCGCCTCCGCGACCTCGTCGAGCGACACCGGTTGGTGCCGGATAGTGAGCTGTCCCGATTCGATCCGCACGCTTTCGAGCAGATTGTCGATCAGCCAGGTCAGACGATGCACGCCGCGCTCGAGCGAGGAGACCAGTTCCGATTGCGCCGCGAGCGGCAAATGCCCGAGCCCTTCGCGGAGCAGTTCGATGGATGCGAGCTGCGCCGACAGCGGCGTGCGGAATTCGTGGGAGATATTGGCGAGCACGGTGTCGCGGGTGCGGCGAACCGCCTCCATTTCCGTCTCGTCACGCAGCACCTGCACCTGCATGCCGTCGCCCGACGGCGCGCTCGCAATGACGACGCGACGCCGGCGTTCCGGCTGGGGCTCGATGAGTTCGACGGCTTCCACGGAGTTCCCCTCCCGGGCCGCGACGATCGGGCAGGAATGCGCGCAGGGCAGGCGCCCGTCGCTGTCCGGCTTCGGCTTCAGCACGTCGCCGCAAAAGCGGCCGAGCGCGTGTTCCGCGGACACACCAAGCAGCACTTCCGCCTGGCGGTTGAGATAGCGGATGCGCCGCTTCTTGTCGACGGCGTAGACGCCTTCGACGATGCCGCCGAGCACCGCCTGCGCCTGCGCTTCGCGGCGGCGGATCTCGCGGGTCAGTTCGATCAGGTTCTTGCGCATCTCCTCCATCGTCGACGCAAGCAAGCCGATCTCGGCACTGCCGGTATTTGCGACGGACACCGTCAGGTCGCCCCTGCCGATGCGCCGCGCCGCCGTCGTCAGTTCCCGGATGCCGCTCGTCCAGTAGCGGCCGATCAGCACCGCAAGAGCGGTCGCCAGCAAGGCGACGACCGAGCCGATGACGAGCATGCGCCGCTCCATCGCCAGCACGATTTCCGTGACAGCCTCGGCCGGCAGTACGGTACGCAACAGCGCCACTGTCTCCCCGCTCGCCGCCGCGACCGGGATCACCGAGGCGTAGGAATCCAGCGCGCCGACGCGGGCGGTCGCCGGCCCTGCGCCCGACAGCGCATCCGAGATCAGGACCGCCAGGGGACCTTCGCCCTGGCGCAGCGACGTGAAGTCGAGGATGCGCACATCCATGCCCACGCGATCGCTCAGCCGGGTCGCGAATTCCTCGTCGAGCCGCCGCAGGCCGAAGACCTTCACCGTCTCCCGTTCGCTCACCTCGACGACAGATCCCATCTGCGCGGTACCTTCCAGGGCACCGGACACGAGGAAGCGCTGGCCCTGCTCGGTCGCCGCCGCGCGCACGCGCGACCAGTCCAGCTCGGCACCTGCCGTGGCAAGCAGCGTGTCGCCGTTGCCGACGGCACAGGCATCGAGCGCAGCGCCCTTGCAATAGCGGGCGAGATAGGGTTCCAGCCCCGACAATTCCTCGCGCTCCAGGAGGCGCAGCAAGGTCGGACGCTCCGAGAGCACCAGGGTCGCGGTGAGCAGATCGTCGCCGCTCTGCCTGAGCGCTTCGCGGGCCGTCGCGGCACCGAGTTCGACGCGCGCCTTGGCCTCGGCGTCAGCGAGGCCGCGCAGCAGGCGGACGCCGGCCGCGGAGACGGCAGCGACAGTGATGACGACCAGCAGACCCGTCGTCAGCGCCAGCCAGCCCGCTAGGCCCAATCCTGCCGACGTTGCCGGCATCGCCGGCCTCAGTGACCGCCACGCCGCGCGTGGCCGAACGACTCGATGATGGCCTTGACCACCAGCGTGACCACCGCAAGCAGCATGAGCAGGGAGGCGACCGCAAACGCGCCGGAAAGATCGTATTCGTTGTACAGGATCTCGACCTGCAGCGGCATCGTCGTCGTCATGCCGCGAATGTGGCCGGATACGACCGCGACCGCGCCGAACTCACCCATCGCGCGCGCGTTGCACAGGATCACGCCGTACAGGAGCGGCCAGCGGATGGCCGGCAGCGTCACGCGATAAAAGGTCATCCAGCCACCCGCACCGAGGCTGACGGCCGCGGTCTCGGCATCGTTGCCCTGCATCTGCATCACCGGGATGAGTTCGCGTGCGATGTAGGGAAATGTGACGAAGAGCGTCGCCAGCACGATGCCGGGGAACGCGAAGACGATCGAGATGTCGCGCGCCTGCAGCCAGTCGCCGAACCAGCCTTGTGAGCCAAACAGCAGGACGAACACCAAGCCGGCGATGACCGGCGATACGGAGAACGGCAGGTCGATCATGCTCAGGAGCAGCTGGCGCCCCCGGAACTCGAAGCGCGCAATCGCCCAGGCCGCGGCGATGCCGAACACGGTGTTCACGGGAACGACGATTGCAGCCGTGATCAGTGTCAGCTGGATGGCAGCCTGCGTGTCGGGCGCGGACAGCGCAGCGAGAAAGCTTTCGAAACCTTCGCCGAACGCATAGGCCAGGACGGAGCACACGGGCACGATCAGGATCACGCCGAGGAACGTGAGCGACGCGGTGAGGACCGCCATCCGCACCAGCCGGCGGACGCCGGTGCGCCGGATCGGCGCCGCCTGGGCAGCTACGCTCGTCATCGCGCGGCACCGTAGCGGCGGCGCGTACGCCAGCCATGCAGGGCGTTGATGGTCACGAGCATGAGAAACGAAAAGACGAGCATGACCATGCCGAGCACGGCGGCGCCGCTGTAATCGAACTGCTCGAGCTTGATGACGATCAGGAGTGGCGTGATTTCAGTGAGCATCGGGAGGTTTCCGGCGATAAATATAACCGAACCGTACTCCCCCAGGGCGCGGGCGAAAGCCAGGGTGAAGCCGCTCGCCAGCGCCGGCATGACCGACGGCAGGATGATCCGCCGGAAGATCGTAAAGCGGCTGGCGCCCAGCGATTCGGCCGCTTCCTCGAGGCTGCGGTCGATCTCCTCGAGCGCCGGCTGCACCGAGCGGACGACGAAGGGCAGCCCGATCAGCGTCAGCGCGACCACGACCCCGGGCCACGCGTAGGCCACCTGGATACCGACCGCGTCGAGGTGCCGTCCAATCCAGCCCTGCGGCGCGAACACCGTCGCGAGCGCTATGCCGGAGACCGCGGTCGGCAGCGCGAACGGCAGGTCGATCAGCGCGTCCACAATCCGTCGGCCCGGGAACCGGTAGCGCACCAGCGACCATGCGAGCATGAGGCCGAACACGGCATTGAGCGACGCGGCGAGCAGCGACGCGCCGAAGGTGAGCCTGTAGCTCGCGAGCGCCCGCGGTTCGGTCGCGATGTGCCAGATTTCTTCCGGCGACACCGTTGCCGCCTTCAGCACCAGTGCGGCAATGGGAACCAGCACAAGAACCGCGACGTAGCTCACGGCGAACCCGAATGTCAGGCCAAAGCCCGGCAGGACGGTCGGGCTGAGCCAGGGACGTGCAGCGGCCATGGTTAGTCTTCCTGCGGTTCGTAGATCCGGTCGAATACGCCGCCGTCGTCGAAGTAACGCTTCTGCGCCTTGGTCCAGCCACCGAACACCTGGTCGATCGTGAACAGCTCGACGGCCGGGTACTGGTCTGCATACTTCGCGAGCAATTGCTCGTCACGCGGCCGGAAGTAGTGCTTCGCGACGATCTCCTGGCCTTCCGCCGAGTACAGGTACTCGAGGTAGGCGGTGGCAACGGCGCGCGTGCCCTTGCGATCCACGACGGCGTCGACGACGGCGACCGTCGGTTCCGCCAGTATCGTGATGGATGGCACGACGACTTCGACCTGGCCCTCGCCCAGTTCCTCGACTGCAAGCAATGCTTCGTTTTCCCAGGCGAGCAGGACGTCGCCGATGCCGCGCTGCGCGAAGGTGTTGGTCGACGCACGGGCACCGCGATCCAGGACCGGCACGTGCCGGTACAGCTCCGCGACGAATTGCTCGGCCTCGGCCTCTGCCGCGGCGAGTTTGTCCGGCGGCGTGGTCGCCAGGCTGTCCAGATCGCCACCCAGCGCGCGCTGCAATGCGAAGCCCCAGGCCGCAAGATAGTTCCAGCGTGCGCCACCGGAGGTCTTCGGATTCGGCGTGATGACTTCGATGTCGTCCTGCAGCAGATCCGGCCAGTCGAGAATCTTCTTCGGGTTGCCCGCGCGGACGAGGAACACGATCGTGGACGTGTACGGCGCGCTGTTGTCCGGCAGGCGCCTCTGCCAGCCGGGCTGCAGGCGCTTGCCGAACACGCTGATCGCGTCGATGTCGTAAGCGAGCGCCAGCGTCACGACGTCTGCGTCGAGGCCGTCGATCACCGCGCGCGCCTGCGAGCCGGAGCCGGCATGCGACTGCTGGATCGTGACCTGCTGGCCGGTTTCGGCCTGCCAGTGCGCCGCGAAGGCCGCATTGAATTCGCGGTACATCTCGCGGGTCGGATCGTAGGACACGTTGAGCAATTCGACCTTGCCCGCGCCCTCCTCGCCGGATGTCTCGCCGCCGGACCCGGACTCTCCCTGGCAGGCCGACAACAGCAGCACGCACAGGACGCCAATGAGCTGGTTGCGCGCATTCATGGGGACGCTCCCGCCTGCACGGCACGGAGATTGACTGCGTACCGATCGAGGCGGCTCCGCACCTGGTCGTAGGGCGAGCGGCCGGCGACCAGCAACAACGCGCCCGGCGGGAATGCGACGAGCGCCTGCGCGAGCTCTGCCGGGTAGTTTCCACCGTGCAGTGCCGGTGTGATGCCGCCCACCAGCAGCACCGATTTCATCTGCCCGTCCCGAGCGGCGAGTGCCGCTTCCAGCGTGCCGGCGAAGGTTTCGGTGCGAATGTCGAAGCCGTGCTCCCGGAGCGCGTGGTCCCTCAAGTCGAGCAGTGATTTGTAACCGGCCTCGTGACCGCTGCGGGCCAGCAGCATCGTCACCTCGAGCGTCAGGTGCCGCGCCAGGCTCGAAGCGGTCGCGAGCGTGCGTGCGAGCGCCTGCACGGAACCGTCGGTCCAGATCAGCATGTGCTCGATGCCGTCGGCGGATTCGTCGACCGCCAGCACCTGCCGCGCGCCGCGCCGCACGAAGTCCAGCATCGTCGCACTGTCAGCCCGGCGCAGGGACGTCACGGCAAGCCCGCTGATCTCCTTCTGTGCGTCCGCTCCGTCGACCTGTTCGATCAAGGGCCGGATCTGCATGCGCTTCGCGAGGTCACGCAACAGCGGCGCTTGAGCCAGCGTTTCTCCGTCGTTCGCCGCGTCCGCGAGAATGCGTATGCTGCTGAGCGGCGTCGGCAGCGTCGTGTGATTCCTGCAGCCGATCCACACCTGGTCGCCGACGCTGACCCGGCGCAGGATCGCTTCGGCTGCGGGTCGCGCGGTTTCCAGGCGAAACTGGGTGGCGGCCGGATTGACCGCGCTCTTGAGGCTGTCCGATGCCGTCACATCGAGACTCAGCCGCTCGATCGCTCCCACGAACTGCAACTCTGCGACCTTCGCCACGCCCATTGCCGGCGCCGACAGCTGCTCGGGCGCCAACGCGATTTCGAAATCCTCCGGCCGGAACACCACCGTCGCTTCGTCGCCGTCCTGCACCCACGACGAACGGCGCGCGGGAACGAGGCGTAAGTCGCCGACCTTGACGAAAGCGCCCTGGCTGCGGCCCAGCAGGAGATTCGCCGAACCGAGGAAACCGGCGACGAAGCGTGTCGAGGGCGATCGATACAGTGCGCGCGGCTCGCCGACTTCGAGGAGCCGTGCATGGTCCATGACGCCGATACGGTCGGCCATGCTGAATGCCTCTTCCTGGTCGTGCGTGACCAGGATCGTGCTGATCCCGATCTTGCGCTGGATCTCGCGGATCGCGCGGCGCAGGTCCTCGCGGATGCGTGCATCCAGCGCACCGAACGGTTCGTCGAGCAGGAGTACGCGCGGTTCGTGCGCCAGCGAACGGGCAACGGCAACGCGTTGCTGCTGGCCGCCGGACAGCTGCGCCGGCAGGCGATTTTCGAAGCCTTCCAGCGCCACGAGTTTCAGCAGCTCGTTGCGGCGGCGCTTGCGCAAGGCCGCGGGCACGCGGCGCGCACGCAGGGCGAATTCGATGTTGTCCGCCACGGTCATGTGGCGGAACAGCGCGTAGTTCTGGAAGACGAAGCCGACCTCGCGATGCCGTGCGTTGAGGGTCGTCACGTCCTTGCCGTGCAGGACGATGCGGCCGCGATCCACCGACGTCAGGCCCGCGATCGCGCGCAGGAGCGTGCTCTTGCCGCTGCCGGACGGTCCCAGGAGGACGAAGAATTCGCCCTCATCGATATCCACCGACACGTCCGAGATCGCGGCACGGCCGCCGTAGGTCTTGGACACCTGCTCAAGTTGTATAGACATCTTGTACGGCCCCTGTTGTCAGGCGTGCTTGATTGTATTGAACGCCGGTATGCATGTCGGTCGCGGCCCGGTAACAGGGCGGTGACATTTCGCCGGCGCGGTCAAAGTGCGAACTGCAGCCGTGCCAGCAGGGCCTGCTCGTCGGGCCGGTCACCAGAGGTACTGCCGCCGTCGAACGCCGTATGTCGGTAGGCCAGCGACGCCTTGAGGCCAACCATCGGAAACCAGTTGACCCCGATCCCGCCGGACTTTGCCGACCTGACCGCCACCGTAGGGTCCGCGAAGGACTCGGCACCGCCCTCGAACGCAGCATCCTCGATTTCCAGTCCTGACACCTGCAGGACGAGCTGCACGGTGCCGGCGGGCGGGAATCCCCGGAACTTCGTGTCCTGCCCCGTCACGTTCCATTCGGCGCTCAGCTGCCAGGCCTGGTGCGCAAGCTCGCCGCTGTGCGCACCGCGACGGACGGTATTGGCACTTTGCGCCCATTCCGCGAGCAGTCCGAACGGGCCGCCGTACCAGTACGCCTGCGGCGAAATCCGCACGCGGCGCCCGTCCGCGTGCGTGCCGTCGGCGCCGGTCCGGTAGCGAAACACGGTTTCCTGCGCCGGAGAACGGATACCGGACAGCAAGGGCAGGAGCGGCGTGCCGGCGCGGTCGCCGACCGTGGCGCCGGCACCGATGCCAAAGTTCGAGTTGCCGCTGTCGTCGGGCCTGATTGGCTCGAAAAAGACCCGGCCCGCGAGTTCGAATTCGCCGTCGTCGTTGAGATCGCCCGTACGCCCGTCGTCGACGCCGTTGAGCAGCGCGAAATCCCAAGTAACGAGGCCATTCGCGTCGGCGACCTCGATGCCGACGTCGCGCGACGGCACCAGTTCCGTGACGAAGGAACGCTCGATCAGGCGCAGGTCATTGGCCGATTGCAGGCGTTCGAGACCGACCGGTGGCTTGAACTTGCCAGCGCGGAGAAACACCGAGTCGCCGAGCTTCCAGTCGACGTACGCATCGACGACGCTCGTGACACCGTTGCTGGCCTCCGGCCGGATCCGGAACGCGAGGCGCGGACCGAACTGGCCGTCGAAACTGAGCCGGGCACGCCGCAACAGGAGCTCGTCGTCCACGCCGGGCACCTCGTCGCCGAAGAACAGGCGGCCATCGACCTGCAACAGGCCACGGATCTGCAGCTTGAAATCGCCGTCTGCGGATGCGAGCGATATGCCGCCCGGCCCGACGTCGACGGTTCCGCCGGCGACTGCGGGAAGCGGAATGACGAATGGCGACGAGAAGAATAGAAGCCCCAGCAGAGCTCCGGCACGCTGCGCCTGGTGAATCGGCATTTGTCACGCTCCTTCCGTGGGGACGCGGACACCATGCTAGTGCGGGGCGGTGACATTGTCGGTTCCCGAAGCATGACAAATCGGTAACAAGCTGTTTGAACCGGATTTGCGACGCGGATTCTGCGAATTACTACCCGCAACAGACGAATTTGCTACCGACGGCGTAACCGCCGAGGACCTAGGATTTGGTCACGTGGGATTTGCCCAACGGACCGGAACCAGGAGACCAGAAATGCACATGAGGCCGCTTGTGAAGTTGCCGGGAGAATTCGAGTTTATGTTGCCGGGAGATTACGAGTTCAGCGATTTGCGTGACCGGGCCGCCGACCCGAGGCGGGACGACACCACGTCGCCTGAGAGGGAAGACGACCCGCTGACGGCGCTGCGTTACGCCATACCCATGAGCATCGCCATGTGGGTGCCCATCATCCTTCTCGCACGCCTGCTTTTCTGACCGGACGTCGCGCCGGCGAAGCCCTGTCCGCAAAGCCGCCCGCGATGTTCAGCGGTCCGCCATCCTGCCGGCGTCGTCGCGGAACGCGATGACGAAGAATAGCAGCACCGCCAGCGCGAATCCCGCCGGGATACACCAGAAGTCCCGCCAGGTCGAGAGGC
This sequence comes from uncultured Pseudomonadota bacterium, assembly GCA_963775455.1. Lineage (GTDB taxonomy): Bacteria > Pseudomonadota > Gammaproteobacteria > Steroidobacterales > Woeseiaceae > UBA1847. The sequence goes on from CAVZIU010000003.1 coordinate 379,508, forward strand.
TCAGCGCACCGGCGCCCGCCAGGAAGTGGTTGTACACCCTGCCCGCCACCTGCGCGCCGATGAACATGCCGACGCCGTAGGTGACCAGCACGAGGAAGCCCTGTGCCTGTCCGCGGATCGCCGGCGTCGATTTCTTGTCGACGTAGATCTGGCCGGTGACGAAGAAGAAGTCGTAGCAGATGCCGTGCAGCAGGATGCCGCCGGCGATCATCCAGAACACCGACTCCGGCGCACCGGCGGCGAACAGGAGATAGCGCAGCACCCACGCGCCCATGCCGATCGCGAGCATCCACTTCACGCCCAGGCGCACGAACAGGAGCGGCATCAGCAGCATGAAGGCGACTTCCGACATCTGGCCCAGGCTCATCAGCGACGACGGGTTCGGCAGGAGGCCGGTGACGGCATTGCTGGTGCCCTGGTCGTAAACGGCATTTGCGGCAAAGATCGGCGCGAAATTGTAGTAGGCCGCGAGCGGGATGCAGATCAGCAACGAACTCAGGATGAAGATATAGAAGGAGCGGCTGCCGAGCCGCGCGAGAGCATCCAGGCCGACGATGCTTCGGAGCGACACCTTCTCGCCGGCGCCCGGTGGCGGCGTGTGCGGCAGCGAGAAACTGTAGATGCCGAGCAGGACGCTCGCGATACCGGTGGTGTACAGCGGCAGCGGCGTGCGGTCCGGGAGCTGCTCGCCCGAGAACTGGCCGAGCACGAAGCCGATGAACAGGCCCGCGACGATCCAGCCGATCGTGCCGAACACGCGGATCAGCGGGAACTGCTTTTCCTGGTTGGTGATGTGGTGGAAGGCCAGCGAGTTCGCGAGCCCGAGCGTCGGCATGTAGCACAGGTTGTACAGGAACAGGAGCAGGATGAAGAGCGTCGGGTTGCCGGCAGCCTGCGGCAGGTACAGCATGACGAGCCCGCCCAGCAGGTGCAGCGCGCCCAGCACTTTCTCCGTCGCGAAGTAACGGTCCGCGACTAGTCCCAAGAAGAACGGCGCGATGATCGCGGCGATGGGATTCACGGTGTACGGCCAGTGCGTGAGGTCCGCCATGCCGGTCGCGCTCATGTAATTGCCGATCGTGACGTACCACGCGCCCCAGACGAAGAACTGCAGGAACATCATCACGCTCAGGCGTGTGCTGATGGAACCGTTCATAGAGACTTCGCCTAACTCCGGAAAGGTTCGCGTCCGTAGCCCTGCACGGGTATGCCCTGCGCGGGCAGCACTTCGTTCTGCAGCGCATACATCGCCGCGGCGGCCTCGTCGATCGCTTTCGTGAAGGCGATGGAACCCGCGAGGATCGGTTTCAGCCGTTCCTTGTCCTGGATGCGTGCCGGCGGATACTCGTGTTCGACGACGAGATAAGTCTCGGCCGGGTCGATGGCGAGCAGTTCGCGCGCCGCCAGCTGGTGGTCGAGCCAGTCGACGCTGCGATTCTGCAGGTAGGCGAGCGGGTCGTGGCGCGCGGTGCCGGGCAATTCGTGTTCGCACAGCACGGTCTGCTTCTTCCAGGCATTTACGTGGTCCGCCGGGTTCGGCGACGGCTCGCCGTCCCGCCAGTCGCCGCGTTCCAGGGTCTGCCCGCCGTAGCCCCAGACGGATACCCCTGTCGCGTCGATCACCTGTCCTTTCACGTGGAAACCGTCGATCAGGAAGTCGTAGCCTTCGTCCTTCAGGTACTGGAACATCGAGCGCGTGTCCTGGCCCATCAGGATCGAGTGCGAAGGGTCGTAATGGATGCGGAACTGGTCGCCGACGCCGTGCTTCTCGCAGATCCGGTGCAGCGCGATCCAGGGTCCGGGCGCATACGCGATGTTGTTGTGCCAGCGGTCGAGCACGGTCCAGCCGGGCATCGGGCACTGCTCGATGCGGTAGGTGAGCCCGCGCGACTTCGCCTCTTTCAGCAGCGGGATGAACTCGGATTCGAACATCTTGAGGTTCTGGTCCATCTCGAGTTCGTAGTTGCGGCCCACGAAGCCGCACACGGCGTCGGTGCCGAGCAGGACGGCGGCATCGAACACGCGCAGCATGAACTCGTGCTTGAAGCGGCGCGCCGCGTCGTCGGCGACCAGCATGTTGTCGAAGTAGCCGAGGTCCGACAGGCCGACGCCGGTTGCCTTCATCGCCGCCTGTACGCGCCCGGCGCGCTTGTGGTCGAAGGGCTTGCGCAGGTCCAGCGTGTTCGCGACCGGGTCCAGCATGGCTTCCGGCGGCACGTCGGTGACGCTCGGGTGCAGCGCGGCCGACAGTTGTATATAAGGTGAACCCACTTCGCGCGCGAATGCGAGCCATTCCTCGATCGCAAGGTCGGGATCCGGGTCGCGCTTCTCCCTCGGCGTCAGTTCCTGCAGTGCGGCGGTCAGCACGCTGATCTTCATCGGCTTCGGTTCGAATGCGGCCGCGGTCTTCGCCATCGGGGGTCCCCTCGGTTTGTTGTTCGTGCTGCGCGCCCGAGTATACAAGAGCCGTCCGGCCGGAATGCAGGCAGCCGGCGGCGCGGGGACCTGTTGGTTCAGACCTTCTGCGGGGCCTCCTCTTCGGCCAGCAGGTCGCCGAGCCGGTCGAAGCGCGCCTCCCAGCGCGAGCGGCGTTCGTTGAGCCAATGCTCGACGGCGGACAGCGTCGCCGGCCGGATCCGGCAGGTGCGGACACGGCCGGTCTTGCGGCTCTCGATGAGCCCGCTCGCTTCGAGGAACTGCACGTGCTGGACGACGGCCGCGAGGCTCATGTCCAGCGGTTTGGCGAGTTGCGACACCGAGGCCGGGCTGTCGCACAGTCGTTCGATGATCGCGCGCCGCGTCGGGTCGGCGAGCGCGCTGAATACGCGGTTGATATCGATAGCTTGCATGCCGTCCTCCGGTGCCTGGCGTCAGGCCGCGAGTTCGTTCGCCAGTTCGAGCTCCAGCCGGTCGAAGAGCGCCGTCCAGCCCTGCTGCCGGACCTTCGCGCCGTCGGCGCCCTCGAAGAAGGCGGCCTGCTCCGTGTAGACGAGCCGCGTGCCGCCGGCATCGGGCACGAACTCGAAGGTCGCGAGAGACGAGGATATGCGCGCACCGCCCACCGTCATGACATAGGCGCAGACGATGCGCTCGCCCTCGACGATGTCGCAGTACCAGGTGTCGTTGGCGATGGGCGTGCCGGCTTCGAGCGGCGGGCCGCCCTGGAAGCGGAAGCTCGAACGCTCCACGCCGCCGACGCGAAAATCCATTTCGAAGGCCTCGACGGCGAAGCCCTCGCCCTCCACGAACCAGCGGCGCTTTTTTCGCGGATCGGAAAAGGCGGCAAAGACCTTCGCGGGCGGGACCGGGTAATTGCGTTCGATGCTGAAGTTGCTGTGCTGGGTATTCACGACCGGGGCTCCTTGGTCTGTTTACTCAAGCTGTGCCTTTACTATACGCCGGCAGCGCCGAAAGTAAAGCCGCTTCTTTAGTGTTGGCGCGCCAGGACTTATCTCTTTGTTCGACAAAGAATTATCGGGCCCGCTGGCTTGACAAGCGGAGTTGGCGACCAGACACTGCGAGCGCATCGAGGGGCAGGCAGCAATGACCCGGACACTATTGATATTGAGCGGGCAGCCGGCAGGCGACGACTCGGCTGCGATACGGCGCGCGTGCGAGACGCTGGCTGCCGGCCTCGGCCTCGCCGTCGACTTCCGGTCAGCCGATGGTGCGCAGGCGCTGTACGACGCCGTGCTCCTCGGCTGCCGGGAAAGCACGGCAGTCATCGTGGATCCCGGCAGTGCGCCGGATGCCGCGCTGACGGCGGCGTATCGCTACGCCCTGCGCGTGACGGCCGATCGCACACTGCCCTTCATCGAACTTCGACAGACGAACATTTTCGCCGGCGCGGCGGACACCGGCGTCGCACCGCACGAAGCCGTCGGCCGCATGGGCCTCGTCTCGGGATTCGGCAAGGCCGGCTACGCGCTCGCCATCCGCGCCGTCGCGCGCCGCCTGAACGGCGGAACCGAAGACGTCATTGCGGATGCGGCGGGCAGCTCCGGTTCGGGCGAACGCCGGCGGCTCTGCTACATCAACGGCCCGAACCTGAACCTGCTCGGCACACGCGAGCCGGACATCTACGGCAGCGACACGCTGGAGGATCTCGCGGGTCGCTGCCGCGCGGTGGGCGCGAAGGCGGGCTTCGCCATCGACTTCCTGCAGTCCAACCACGAAGGCCAGCTCGTCGACTGGATCCAGGCCGCGATCGGCGCGACCGATGCCATCATCATCAATGCCGCGGCTTACACGCATACGTCGATCGCGATCCACGACGCGCTGCGCGCCTATGACGGTTTCGCCGTCGAGCTGCACATTTCGAATCCGCACGCGCGAGAGAATTTCCGTCACCGATCATTCGTCGCGCCGGCCGCGGACGCCGTCGTGATGGGACTCGGTGGCATGGCCTACGACCTGATCATACCCGTCCTCGCGGAGATGCTGCCGGCCTTCCCGGTACGCTGAAGAGGATCCGTCCCAAGTCGCCAGGCCTTTCGCCCGCCGAAACGGCGGCGACCGATTCCATCAGTGTCGGCCGTCTATTCTGGCACCGAAACCAACAAGAACGAATCCGTGAGGTGCCTCATGATACTTAATCTCCGCTTGCTAGCCCTGATCAGCGTCGCCGCTGCCGGGCTGTCGGCCGAAGCCTTTGGCGGCGACACACCGACCGCGTGCGAACGCAGCGCCGAAAAGATGGCGGACGCTTGTCATTCCGACGTCGCCGCAACCTATTTTGAAACGAACGCCAAATGCAAGCATGTCGAAGGCGTGGATGGTCGCGCCGGATGCAACGAGGCAGCGAATGAGGATCGTAGCGATCTTAACGAGGAGTGCCGGGAGGTTCGGCACGCGCGACTGGACGCCTGCGACCTGCTGGATGAACGTCGCTACACGCCCGATCCGCTTGCCAACAGGGAGTCATTCATCGATCCGGACGAAATACCTTCCGTCTATTCACCAAATCCCTATATCTCGTTGCAGGCCGGGCACACATTCGTGCTTTCCGCGGGTGACGGCGAGGAAACGATCGTCGTGTACACGACCGACCGGGTCCGCAAGATTCTCGGCGTTCCCTGCCGGGTCATCGTCGATATCGTCGTCGAGACGTCGATCGAACACGGCCAAGCGGAATACGAAGCCGTCGAAGTGACGGATGACTGGATGGCGCAGCGTAGCAACGGCGACGTGATCTACTGCGGAGAGCTCGCGCGCAACTATGAGGACGGCGTGCTGCGGGACCTGGACGGCTCGTTCGAAGCCGGCATGGAATACGCCAAGTCCGGTGTGTTGTTCCTGCATGATCCCGTGTGGGGACTCGCGCATCGTCAGGAATTTGCGCTGGGCGTGGCCGAGGACATCCTCCAGTATCTCGACCTGGCAACTGCACCGACGCGCGCGGAAGGCGGCGACAACCCGGCATTCCCCTGCCGTCCGAACCGTTGCGTCAAGGCCATGGAATTTGCGCCACTGGAACCGGATTCCAGCGAGTACAAGTACTACCTGCCAGGCACCGGATTCGTGCTGGCGGTGGACCTCGAGGACGGCGAGATTACCGGAGACCGCGAAGAATTGGTCTGCGTCGGCGACTCCCTCGACATCCTCGGTGATCCGGCCTGCGCAATCGACGATGCGGAAGCGCTGCTCGAGGAACTCTGCAGCCTGTCGCCGGAAACATTTTGCCCGGATTGACCGGCAGCCTAATCCGCTGCTCAGCGCTGGCGGGCCCGATCCGCCTGTCGCGAGGTCTGCCGCCAGGCGTCCGCGGCGGCGACGGCGCTCATGTTGAACAGTCCCTTCGAGGTCGTCGCCGGCGTCGCGATGTGCGCCGGCATCGCCGTGCCGGTGAGCAGCGGGCCGACCAACACCGAGCGCGTCACCGAGCGCAGGAGGTCGACCGCGATGTTCGCTGCATCGAGCGTCGGCATCACGAGCAGGTTGGCGGAGCCCGAGAGCCGCGAATGACGGATGAGCGTGTCGCGCAGGCCTTCCTCGAGCGCGGCAGTCGCGTGCATCTCGCCCTCGACCTCGAGTTCCGGAGCCAGTTCCTGCAGCCGCCGTACGGCTTCGCGCATCTTCTGCGCCGCGCGCTTGCGCGAGGACCCGAAGTTGGAATGCGACAGGAGCGCGACTTTCGGCACGACGCCGAAGTTGCGCACCCGCTCGGCCGCGGCCAGCGTGTTGCGGACGATGTCTTCCACGCGCTTGCCGACGTCGATGAAGGGGTCGGTCACGAACAGCGGGCCCTGTGGAAGCAGCAGCACGGACGTCGACGCAATCCGCGTGTCGGGCGAGCGGCTGCCGATGACGTCGATCACGTGCTTCAGGTGCAGGTCGAAGCGCCCTTCCGTGCCGCACACCAGCGCGTCCGCATCGCCCTTGACGAGCATGCAGGCCGCGATCGCCGTGGTGCTCGTGCGCATGACGGTGCGCGCCACCGCCTTGGACACGCCGCGCCGGCAGGTGAGTTCGTGGTAGGTCTCCCAGTAGTCCCGGTAGCGCGGATCGTCCTCCGGGTCGATGAGTTCGAAATCGCGCCCCGGCACGAGATCGCTGCCCAGCGATTCCAGCCGCAGCTGCACGACCTCGCCGCGGCCGATGAGTTTCACTTCCGCAAGGCCTTCGGACAGCACGGCCTGCACCGTGCGTAGCACGGTGGGGTTCTCGCCTTCCGCGTACACGAGACGCTTGCGCCTGCGCCGCGCGATCTCGACTTCCGGCTGCATGAACAACTGCGAGCGGGTGGTGAAGGATTGCAGGCGGCGCCGGTAGGCGTCGAAGTCCTTGATCGGGCGGGTCGCCACGCCGCTCTCCACGGCCGCGCGCGCCGTGGCCAGCGACACCTCCACGTACAGCCGCGAATCGAAGGGCTTGGGGATCAGGTAATCGCGCGAGAAGACCAGGCCCTGGTCGCGCTCTAGTCCCTCGACCTCTTCCGCCGGCGGGCGCTTCGCCAGCCCGGCGATGGCTTCCACGCAGGCGGCCTGCATCGCGCGGTTGATCGTCGTCGCGCCGACGTCCAGCGCGCCGCGGAAGATGAAGGGAAAGCACACGACGTTGTTGACCTGGTTGGGGTAGTCGGAACGCCCCGTCGCGATCACCGCGTCCTTGCGCACGGCGTTCACGACTTCCGGCAGGATCTCCGGCACCGGGTTCGCGAGCGCGAAGACGAGTGGATCCTTGGCCATCTTCCTGACCATGTCGCCTGTGAGGATGCCGGGCGCGGACAGCCCGAGGAAAACGTCCGCGTCCGCGATGGCTTCATCGAGCGTCCGCAGTTTCGTGTGCTGCGCGTACTTCGACTTGTAGGGGTTCATGTCGGCCTTACGCCCGGTGTAGACCACGCCCTCGATGTCGACCAGCGTCACCGCTTCGACCGGCAGCCCCAGATCAACCAGCAAATTAAGGCAGGCAAGGCTCGCGGCACCGCCGCCAGTCGCCACCATCCGGATGCCATCCAGCTTCTTGCCGACCAGTTCGAGGCCGTTCTGCAGGGCCGCGGCGACGACGATGGCCGTGCCGTGCTGATCGTCGTGGAACACGGGGATGTCGAGGCGTTCCTGTAGCGCGGCCTCGACCTCGAAGCAGTCCGGCGCCTTTATGTCCTCGAGGTTGATCGCGCCGAAAGTCGGCGCGAGCGCGGCGATCACTTCGATGAGCCGCGCCGGGTCGGGCTCGTCGAGCTCGATGTCGAAAGCGTCGATATTGGCGAAGCGCTTGAACAGCACCGCCTTGCCTTCCATCACCGGTTTGGCCGCCAGCGGCCCGATGTTGCCCAGGCCCAGCACCGCCGTGCCGTTGGTGATAACGCCGACCAGGTTGCTGCGGGCGGTATAGGCCGCGGCGGCCAGCGGATCGGCGAGGATTTCCTGGCAGGGATAGGCGACCCCGGGCGAATAAGCCTGGGACAGGTCGAGGCGATTCTCCAGCGGCTTGGTCGGCGCGATGGCGAGCTTGCCCGGTGACGGCAGCCGGTGGTAACGCAGCGAACTCTCTTTTAGTGACGGCACGTCGGCGCGCTCAATGGAAGACGACCGTCTTGTTGCCGATCGCGATGACGCGGCGCTCGGCCTGGAAACGGACGGCCTTGGCCAGCACGCGCATCTCGATCTCGCGGCCGACGGCGGCGAGCATCGCCGCCGAGGAAGCATGGTCCACGCGCGCCACGTCCTGCTCGATGATCGGGCCTTCGTCGAGGTCGGCCGTCGCGTAGTGCGCGGTCGCGCCGATCAGCTTGACGCCGCGGTCGTAGGCCTGTTGATAGGGCTTCGCGCCCTTGAAACCGGGCAGGAAGGAGTGATGGATGTTGATGACGCGCCCGGCGAGCTTCCGGCACAGCTCCGTGGACAGCACCTGCATGTAGCGCGCGAGCACGACGAAGTCGATGTCCTGCTCCTCGACGAGAGCGAGCAGCTTGTCCTCCTGTTCGCGCTTGTTCGCCGGGTTCACGGGAAAATGATGGAACGGGATGTCGTAGGATGCCGTCAGCCGGTACGCGTCGCGATGATTGGACACGACGCAGGGGACGTCGATGCCGAGTTCGCCGATCTCGCGGCGGTACAGGAGATCGCGCAGGCAGTGATCGAACTTCGACACCATGATCAGCACGCGCGGCAGGACCGAGCAATCGGCCAGCGACCAGTTCATGCCGAACTTTTCGGCGATTGGCGCGAAGCGCGCGCGCAGCTCCTCGACGTCGGCCGGCGCGCCAGTTTCGAAATGGATGCGCATGCAAAAGCGGCCTTCGGCTGCGTCGCCGAACTGGGCGCTCTCCAGGATGTTGCCGCTGCTATCGAGTATGAAACCGCTGACGTCATGGACGATGCCCGGCGTGTCCGGGCAGACGAGCGTCAGGATGAATCGCGGTTTCGTATCGGTCATGGTCACTATCCGGGTCGACGGCGCGCGCGGCCGAGCGCGGAGCATAGTTGATCGGGCGCCTTCGTGCCTAGGCCGGTGGCCGCCGCGGATGCGCGTGCAATATTCCGGATCACCGCGGGCTCACAGCGGCAGGCCGACGTAGTTTTCGGCAATGGCCTTTTGCGCGGCTTCGCTGGTGGCGATGTAGTCGAGTTCCGCCAGCTGCATGCGGCGTTCGAACGGGCCGTCGTCGGGGAACCGGTGCATCAGCTTCGTGAGCTGCCAGGAAAAGCGCTCCGCTTTCCACACGCGCGCCAGCGCGCGCGCCGAGTATGCGTCGATGCCGCGCGTGTTGCCCGTGCGGAAGCGCTCGATCAGCGCATCGGACAGGTAGGCGACATCCGAGGCCGCCAGGTTCAGGCCCTTGGCCCCGGTCGGCGGCACGATGTGCGCCGCGTCGCCGGCGAGAAACAGGCTGCCGTGGCGCATCGGCTCGAACACGAAAGAGCGCAAAGGCGCGATGGATTTCTCCAGCGCCGTCCCGCGCGTGATGTGCGGTGCGACCTCCGGCCCGAGCCGGGTCTCGAGCTCGTCCCAGAAGCGCTCGTCCGGCCAGGCCTCGAGCGGCTCGTCGATCGGCACCTGGATGTAGTAGCGGCTGCGGGTAAGCGAGCGCATCGACGCCAGCGCGAAGCCGTGCTCGTGATTCGCGTAGATGAGTTCCTCGTTGCAGGGCGGCACGTCGGCCAAAATCCCCAGCCACCCGAAGGAATAACCCCGTTCGTAGTGCCGGGCCGCGGATTCGGGGATATTCGCGCGCGACGGTCCGTGGAAACCGTCGCAGCCGGCGATGAAGCGCGCATCGACCCGGTGTGCCCCGCCATCCTTTTCGTAACTCAGATATGGCGCATCGGTATCGATGTCTCGCAGGGTGACGGCACTCGCTTCCCAGACGATTTCAAGGCCGCGTGCGGCCGCGGCATCGATCAGGTCTTTCGTGAGCTCGGTCTGGCCGTACACCATGACCGTCCGCCCGGTGAGTCTTTCGATGTCGATGCGGATCAGCCGTTCGCCGTCGGCGAGATTGACCCCGCCGTGCCGTAGGCCTTCCTCCTGCATGCGGCCGTCGATGCCGAGCCGCACGAGAAGATCGGTGGTCGTGTCCTCGAGGACACCCGCCCTGATCCGGCCCTCGACATGCGCCCGGCTCTGGCGCTCGACGATCAGGACATCGATGCCGGCCTGCCGCAGCAGGTGACCGAGCATGAGCCCGGCCGGGCCGGCGCCGACGATGGCGACCTGGGTCTTCATGCCAGCGATGGTCCGCGCCTATCCCCGCGACGAGCCGAGCTGCCGCTCGAGCCGGTGCAGCACTTCGTAGCAGGGCAGCACCTGGCCTACGCTCGAGTTCGGCTCGCGGCCTTCAGCGATCGCAGCGAAGAATTCGCGGTCCTGCAGCTCGATGCCGTTCATTGACACGTCCACCTGCGACACGTCGACCGGCTCCTCGCGGCCGGTGACAAGATCGTCGTACCGCGCGATGTACGTCCCGTTGTCGCAGATATAGCGGAAGAACGTGCCGAGAGGCCCTTCGTTATTGAAAGACAGCGACAGCGTGCAGATCGCGCCGTTGTCGGTCTTCATCTGGATCGACATGTCCATCGCGATGCCGAGTTCCGGGTGCATCGGCCCCTGTACGGCATTCGCCTCGATCACCTTGCCGCCGGACTGGTACTGGAACAGGTCGACGGTATGCGCCGCGTGGTGCCATAACAGGTGGTCGGTCCACGAACGCGGCTCGCCCTTCGCGTTCATGTTCCGGCGGCGGAAGAAGTACGTCTGCACGTCCATCTGCTGGATGTGCAGTTCGCCGGCCTCGATCTTCCGGTGAACCCATTGGTGCGACGGGTTGAAGCGGCGCGTGTGTCCCACCATGCACACGAGACCCGTCGCCTTCTGCTTCTCGTTCACGGCCTGCGCATCGGCCCAGTTGTCGGCGAGCGGGATCTCCACCTGCACGTGCTTGCCGGCGTCCATGCACCGGATCGCCTCGGCCGCGTGCTGCTGCGTCGGCGTGCACAGGATGGCGGCGTCTACGCCCGGCAAGTGCGAGCGCCTCGGCGAGGTCCGTCGTCGCATGCCGCACGCCGTACTCCTTCGCGACCGCCGCGGTCTTGTCGAGCGTGCGCCCGACCAGCGACACCACCTCGACGCCGTCGATGTTGCGAATGCCGTCGAGATGCTTGATGCCGAACGCGCCGGGACCGGCGAGAACCACCTTCATGCGAAACCTCCTGTCATTCCGGCGTGCGTCGCGCTCACGTGTTTTCCAGCACGAGATGACCGAGCGCCGTATTGGACGCCGGCACGTGGTAGAAGCGGTGCTTCACGGTCACCTTGTCATTGAGCGCGCCGCGCATGATGAGCCACATGACGAGCTCGATGCCCTCCGAGCCTGCCTCGCGCACGTAGTCGATGTGCGGGACCTGCGACAGGCCCTCGGGGTCGTCGATGATTCGGTCGAGAAACGCGTTGTCCCACTCGCGGTTGATGAGTCCGGCACGCGGTCCCTGCAACTGGTGGCTCATGCCGCCCGTGCCCCAGACCTGCACGTTGAGGTCCTCGTCGAAGGACTCGATGGCGCGGCCGATCGCCTTGCCCAGCGCGAAGCAGCGCCGGCCGGACGGCACCGGATACAGCACGACGTTTACGGGGAAAGGGATGACCTTGCAGGGCCAGGCGTTCGGCTGGCCGAACAGGAGCGACAGCGGCACGGTCAGGCCGTGGTCGACGTCCATCCGGTGCACGATCGTCAGGTCGAAATCTTCCTGGATGACCGATTGCGCGACATGGGACGCGAGCTCCGGGTGGCCTTCCACGACGGGGACCGGGCGCGGTCCCCAGCCCTCATCCGCCGGCATGAAGCGATCGGCGCAGCCGATCGCGAAGGTCGGCACGATATCCAGGCTGAACGCGGTCGCGTGGTCGTTGTAGACCAGGAAGATCACGTCGGGCTTCTGCTCCGCGATCCACTGTTTCGAATAGTCGTATCCCGCGAACACCGGGGCCCAGTACGGCTCCCTGGTCTTGCCGAGATCGATTGCCGCGCCGATCGCGGGGACGTGGGGGGTGGCGACACCGGCGGTGATTCGAGCCACGTCACTTTTCTCCCTTGTAGCGATTGCCTTCCGGGGAACGGCCGCCCTTCAGCATCATTTGCGCATACTCTTCCTGTGTGAGCCCGGTCATGGAGGCTGCCGTGTACTGGAAACTCCGCCCATCCGTCGAAAAGAGCTTGGCCAGGAAGTAGATGTTGCCGCCGAGCGAAATCATCCGGTTGTAGTCGCGATCGAGCACCGCCTGCTTCTGCTCCTCGCTCATCGGCCACTCGTCCAGGTAGGCCCGTTGATCGGCTTTGAATCGTTCACGATTCGCGGCCTTCATCAGCGACATGCAGAACTGGTTGAGGTGGTAGCCCTTGCGCGCCTGGTCGGCGTCGAAGATCGTCGTGCCAGGCACGTCGCTGTAGGGTTTGTCGAGAGCCATGACCAGTCTCCTTGCAGACCTTGACGCCTCAATCCGTCCAGTAGAGCCGCGCCGGGTTGTCGACGAGCAGTTTTTTCTGCAGCTCCGGGGTCACGGCAATCCGCGGTATGTAGTCGACGAGTTTGCCGTCATCGGGCATGTGGCTCTTCATGTTCGGGTGCGGCCAGTCCGTGCCCCACAATACCCGGTCCGGAAAGGACTCGACAATTCGCCGCGCAAACGGCACGACATCATCGTAGCCGGGCGGCCCGCTATGCGACAGGCGTTCGGGGCAGCTGACCTTCGACCAGAAGTTCGGGTTCTCATCGAGCAATTGCACGAAACGCCCGAATTCCGGGCCGTCGGGCGGCTTCGTCACGTCCGGCCGGCCCATGTGATCGACGACGACCGGTGTCGGCAGGGACGTGAAGAAGTCATACAACCCGTCGAGTTCGGCTGCTTCGAAGTAGATGACGATGTGCCAGCCGAGCGGCGCTATGCGTTGCGCGATCTGCGCCAGTGCATCGAACGGCAGCACATCCACGAGCCGCTTGACGAAGTTGAATCGGGCGCCGCGGACTCCCGCCGCGTGCAAGGCGTGCAGTTCGGCGTCGCTCACGCCAGCCTTGACCGTCGCGACGCCGCGCGCACGATCGGCCGCGTCTTCGAGCGCATCGACCAGCGCGCGATTGTCCGCCCCGTGACAGGTCGCCTGCACGATGACGTTGCGATCGAACCCGAGAAAGTCGCGCAGCGCCCAGAGCTGCTCCTTGCCGGCATCGCAGGGCGTGTACTTGCGCTCCGGCGCGAACGGGAAGCGGTCGCCCGGACCGAACACGTGGCAATGCGCGTCCACCGCGCCCGGCGGCGGCACGAAGCACGGCTTGCTCGGCGCCGGGTGCCACGGGAGCCAGTCCGGATCAGGTCGAAACGCCGCCATCCCGGACCTCACCTTCGCTTTGCCGTTGTGCCGTTTCCCTCGCCATCATCGCATCGAGTGTCGCTGCCAGGCCCGCCCTGGCCGAACAATCCTATCCTAGGTTCGCCGCCGGCCCGCGGCTAATGCAACCGGCTTGACACGCCATGGCTTTCCCTGACTGATGCCGGTCCTGACGCATCAGGAAACGCGCCCGCCAAAGCATACAATCGGCGTGGTTTCGACTATTCGGAAGTGCACATGCAACTCACTCGTCCGTTCTTCACCATTGCATTTTTCCTATTCCTCGCAATTGGATGGCCTGGTGTTCGCCCGGCCGCGGCCGATGCGCGCCCGAACATACTCCTCATCATCGCGGATGACCTCGGCTACGCGGACCTCGGCGTCTATGGCGGCGACATCGACACGCCGAACATCGACTCGCTGGCCGAACGAGGCGTCCTGCTCACACAGTTTCACGCGTCGCCGATGTGTGCACCGACCCGCGCCATGCTCTTCAGCGGCAACAACAACCACGTCGCCGGCATGGCGAACCAGGGTCAGTCGGGCGTGCTGGATTTTCCGTTGCGCGGTTACGAAAACCGCCTCTCCGAACGGATCGTGCCGTTTCCCCGCCTGCTGAGAGACGCGGGATATCACACCTATATCGTCGGCAAGTGGCACCTTGGGAAGAGCGCCGACTCCAGCCCCAAGGCCGCGGGGTTCACGCGTTCCTGGGTCATGCTCGAGGGCGCCGGCACGCACTACGACGCCAGGGGTTTCGAGGAAGGCGGCAGCACGTACTGGCACGATGACGACTTCACGGACTACCCGACCGGCCGCTATTCCACCGAGGTGTACACCGACCGCCTGGTCGGGTTCATGGAGTCCGGCAAGAAGGACGGCAAGCCGTTCCTCGCCGTCGCCGCCTACACCTCGCCGCACTGGCCGCTGCAGGTGCCGCCGGACTACATCGACCTTTACGCCGGGCGCTACGACGACGGCTACGACGCGCTGCGCGAGAGCCGATTCGCCTCGCTCAAGGAAGCCGGCATCATTCCGCGCGAGTCGACGCTGCCGCCGCGCAACGACGCCATCCGGCCCTGGGACGAACTCGATGCCGAGGAACGCCGGGCCGAGGCGCGCAAGATGGAGCTGTATGCCGCCATGGTCGACAACCTGGACGACCACGTCGGGCGGCTGTTGGACTACCTCGAGGAAAGCGGCCTCGAGGAGGACACGCTGGTGATCTTCCTGTCCGACAACGGCGCGGCGGGCGAGGATTTCTATGACGTCGGACCCTTCCGCGACTACCTTCGCAAGCACTTCGACAACAGCTACGACAACATGGGCAAGCCCGGGTCGTTCGTTTCCTACGGCCCGCATTGGGCCGAAGCGGGCTCCGCACCATTCAGCCGCTACAAGGGTTACACCCGGGAGGGCGGACTGGTCGCGCCCATGATTGTCGCGGGCCGGGGCGTGGCCCGCCGCGGCGCGATCGATCGGGCGTACGTCACGATCATGGACCTTGCACCGACCATCCTGGAGCTGGCGGGTGTGGAATACGCTGAAGGTAACGGGCTGTCACCGATGCAGGGCGAGAGCATGGCAGGCTGGCTTGCAGGCGATGCGCCCCGCGTGCATGACGAGCACTACGTGACCACGCTTTACCATCACGGGCGTGCCTTCCTCAGGCAGGGCGACTGGAAGATCGCGACGGAGGATGCCCCGTTCGACGAATCGGTGTTCAGGCTTTATGACCTCTCCATGGATCCCGGCGAAACTACCGACCTCGCGAGCGAACATCCGGAAATCTTCGACGCACTTGTCGAGTTGTGGCGCGGCGAACGCAAGCGGCTGGGGATCGTTCTGCCGGAGGACCTGTAAGCTCCGCGGGACTGGGCTCACACCCTGTGATGCCTTGACATCAGGTACCTTGATGCTATGATGCCAGCATGCGAACGACCATCCGCATCGACGACGACCTGCTGACCCGCCTAAAGGCGCGGGCCGCCAACGAAAACCTCTCGCTGACGCGGCTCATCAACCGTGTTATCCGCGCCGGGCTGGCATCGTCTCACGCCGTCGCGGACGAGCCAGGTCACGTCGAGGAAACATTCGCCATGGGCGAGCCGCTCTTCGATTTGAACAAAGCCGTAGCGCTGGCAGCAACATTGGAAGACGAGGAAACGCTTCGCAAGCTAATGCTGCGCAAATGACGCAGATGAAGATCGTCGACTTGAATGTCCTGCTTTACGTCGTCAACGAGAGCTCCCCGCAGCACCGGGCCGTGCATGACTGGTGGGTTGACGCCGTCCGCGGCGACGAGAGCATCGGCTTGCCCTGGGTGGTGCTGCTCGGATTTCTTCGCTTGGCGACCAGCGCGCGGGTATTCCCTCGACCGATATCTCACAGCAAGGCGCTGGACAAAATCGACGCCTGGCTTTCGCTGCCGATAGTCCACGTGCCCGCGGAAAAGGATAATCACTGGGCGGTGCTGTCGGGCTTGCTCCGAGAAACCGGTACCGCGGGCAATTTGACGACCGACGCGCATCTGGCCGCGATGGCCATTACGCGTGACGCGCTGCTCGTCTCTTGCGACAACGACTTTGCACGCTTCAAGGGCCTGAGATATCTCAATCCCGTGATGATGAAAAGCTGATCGATTCAGTGGATCTTGCGCGCCAATGAAACGACGGTGGCGTCGCGTTCGGCAGCCGAGACGGGCCGCGGCCGCCGATAACGATAGCGCAGCCACATGATGGAAGCCCCGTAGGCAATGCAGCCCACGGCGACGAACAGGTAAAAAAACAGCGAGCGGCTGTCGAATCCAATGTACAAGGCGCCGGCCAGTAACAGGCCTCCGACACTGATGTAGATCTTCGGCAGGGCTTCGTATAGACGATAGGGAATCCACATCGTTCGGACCTCGGCCATGCGAGGACCATAACGATAGCGTAACCGGCGAGGGACGAGCGTGATGCCGGTCACGGCGCCGACGGGTGCGGCTGGCGCGAATTCAATCGGCGCGGATCACGTTCTCGCGCGGTGGTTCTCCGTCAGTTGAACTTCCCGCGTTGGCGTACCGCAAAATGGCGGGGCCAGGGCACAGGGTTCGTTCATGTACGCAGTCCGCCGTTGGGTTTCGAGGCACCCGCGATTCTTCGAACTCTTCTACGAAGCATTCGAGAGCATGCTGCTGTTCCTGGACCCGTTGATTCGGCGCATCGGCTACGAGCGCATGGACCCGCCCGTCGCAGCCGTGGAAAGAGTGGTCAAGGGCGTCCTGTTCGACACCCAGATGTGCGGGGACTGTACCCTCGGCGCGACCGGCATGGTCTGCCCGATGAACTGCCCCAAGTCCATGCGCAACGGCCCGTGCGGCGGCGTGCGCGCGAACGGCCATTGCGAGGTCAGGCCTGACATGCCCTGCGTGTGGGTCGATGCGTATTCGGGTAGCCTCAGGATGAAGCACGGCCACCGCATCCAGGAACTCCAGCCGCCGGTCGATCATCGACTGAAGGGCAGCTCGTCCTGGCTTCGCGAAGTGCGCCGGAAGTCCGGCGTGCCGGATACGGAGAATGCGCCCCGATGAAACTGCTGGACAATCCCGCCGCCGGCCATTTCCAGGCACTCGAGCCGGGTCATTCCTCCCCGGGTCGTCTCGAGAAGTTGCTCAGGGCCGGGCAGTTCGCGGTGACTGCCGAACTGTCGCCGCCGGATTCCACCGATCCCGAGGAGGTGTTTCGAAAGGCGCGCATCTTCGACGGCGCGGTCGATGCCATCAATGCCACGGACGGTTCGGGCGCGAACTGTCACATGTCGAGCGTCGCGGTCTGTGCCCTCCTGCGGCGCGCGCACTACTCGGTCATCATGCAGGTGTCGTGCCGGGACCGGAACCGGATTGCGATCCAGGGCGACGTGATCGGCGCCGCCGCGATGGGCGTCGCGACGATATTGTGCCTGACGGGTGACGGCGTGCAGGCCGGCGATCACCCGCAGGCCAAACCCGTTTTCGACCTCGAATCGATCACGCTCCTGTCGATGATTCGGCAGATGCGCGACGAGTCGCGGTTCCAGAGCGGCCGGAAGATCTCGCATCCGCCGCACGTGTTTCTCGGTGCGGCGGAGAATCCCTTCGTGCCGCCCTACGAATTCCGGCCCGCACGGCTCGCGAAAAAGATCGAAGCCGGCGCGCAGTTCGTCCAGACACAGTACTGCTTCGACATCGAGCGCCTGGAGCAGTTCATAGCGACCTGCCGCGACATGGGGCTGCTCGAGAAGGTATTCATCCTGGTCGGCGTGGGGCCGCTCGCCTCGGCGCGCGCGGCCGAATGGATCCGCAGCAACGTGCCGGGCGTGCACATTCCCGATTCGATCATCCGCCGGCTCGCGGGCAGCAAAGACCAGAAAGAGGAAGGCAAGAAGCTGTGTATCGAATTCATCCAGCGCATACGCGAGATCGAGGGCGTGTCGGGCGTGCACGTCATGGCGTATCGACAGGAGGAGACCGTCGCCGAGATCATCCGGGAGTCCGGAGTGCTCGGGGCTCGCACGCCCTGGTACCCTGGCCTCGACGAACTTTGACACCAGCCGTTGCCGAAATCACGCAATACAAACCCACGCGAGACGAGAGGAATAGTGCCTGTCCATGACTGAGGTCGTACGACTGGAACGGGACGGCCGGGTCGGCCTGGTCCTGATCGACAACCCGCCGGTGAACGCCATCTCGCACGCGGTGCGCGCGGGACTCGCAGATTGTTTCCGGCGCGCCGGGCAAGACTCAGCCATCGAGGCAGTCTTGCTCCTGTGCGAGGGACGCACCTTCATCGCAGGCGCCGACATTGCCGAGTTCGACGCGCCGCTGCGCGAGCCGGACTGTCATTCGGTGTTTGCGCTGATCGAAGGACTGCAGAAGCCGGTGATCGCGGCGGTGCACGGCACCGCGCTCGGCGGCGGCCTCGAGACCGCGCTGGCCTGTCACTACCGGATTGCGGACCGCCGTGCGCGGCTCGGCTTTCCCGAGATCAACCTCGGCATCGTCCCGGGCGCGGGCGGCACCCAGCGTCTCCCGCGCGTCGTGGGCGTGCGCAATGCGCTCCGGATGTTTCTCACGGGCGCGCCGGTGAGTGCGGCGGAGGCGCTGGAGATGGGACTCGTCGACGCCGTGAGCGACGGCGATCTCAAAGCCGCCGCCCTGCGCTACGCCGAACGCTGCCTGGACGAAAAGCGCGGCCCCTGTCGCGCCAGCGATGTCGTCATCGCCAAGGACCCGGACACGGACGCGTGGCTCAGCGCCGAGCGGGCCCGGGTCGCCGTCGATATGCCCGGCCGGCAGGTTCCCGACATGGTCATCGACGCCGTGGAAGCCGCAGTCGGCCGGCCCTTTCTGCAGGGTATCGAGCGCGAGACCGCGATCAGCGACGCCTCGCTCAGCAACGGTCGAATCGGGCGCCCTGCGCCGCCTGTTCTTCGCCGAACGGGCGACGGCGAAAATCCCGGGGATCGAGCCGGACAGCGCCCGGCCGATCGCGAGCGGCGGCATCGTCGGCGGCGGCACGATGGGCCGCGGCATCGCGATGGCGTTCGCGAACGCCGGGCTTCCCGTCCACCTGCTCGATGTCGACGACGCGGCGGTCGACCGGGCATTGCAGCTGATCCGCGAGGAATACGGGCGGCGGGTCAGCAAAGGGCGCATGAGCGCCGGCGAAGTCGACGAACGCATGGCGCTGATCCGCGGCACCGTCGACTATGGCGACTTTGCCGATGCCGACGTCGTCATCGAAGCCGTGTTCGAGGTGATGGCGTTGAAAAAAGCGGTCATGGGCAGGCTCGACGCCGCGTGCAAGGCGGGTGCCGTCATCGCGAGCAACACCTCGACGCTCGACGTCGCGGAGATCGCAACGGCGACCGGGCGCGCCGCCGACGTCGTCGGCCTGCACTTCTTCAGCCCCGCGCAGGTCATGCGCCTGCTCGAGATCGTGCGCACCGGCGACAGTGCGGACGAGGTGCTGGCCACGTCGATGGCGCTCGCGAAGAAACTTGGCAAGGTCGGGGTCCTGTCCGGCAACAGCTACGGCTTCATCGGCAACCGCATGATGGAACCCTACGGGCGCGAGGCGGAACGCATGGTCCTCGAAGGCGTGAACCCGCGCCGGATCGACGAGATCCTGCAGCGCTTCGGCATGGCGATGGGCATCCTCGCCGTGTACGACATGGCGGGCGTGGACGTCGGCTACAAAGTACGGCAGGAACGCAGGGATCTCCTGCCGGACGACCCGGCCTATTGCCGCGCCTCCTCGATGCTCGCGGAACGCGGCATGCTCGGGCAGAAAACCGGCGCCGGCTTCTACCGTTACGAGAAAGGCTCGCGCGAGCGACTCGACAACCCGGAAGCGCTCGCGATGTTCGCCAGCGAAGCGCGGCGCCTGGGTATTGCGCAGCGCGACGTCTCCGACGAAGAGATAGAACAGCGCTGCCTGTTCGCCCTCATCAACGAAGGGGCCCGTGTGCTGGAGGAAGGCGTCGCGCTGAGGGCCGCGGACATCGATGTCGTCTACACCTCGGGATACGGCTTTCCGCGGCACCGCGGCGGACCGATGTACTATGCCGACACCGTCGGGCTCGACGCGATCTGCGCACGCATCGACGCGTTCGCCAGAGGGCTCGACGCCCGCTACTGGCAGGTTTCCGGCCTGTTGCGCAGGCTGGCCGAAAGCGGCGGGCGGATCGCGGACTTCAGCAAGGTTTAATGCGGGGAAGGACATCGATGAACGTCAAAGAACTGCTTGCCATCGACGTGCACGTCCATGCCGAGGTTTCGGCGCGCGATCCGAAAGACGCAGAGAAACAACGTTTCGAGGATGCGGCCAAGGCGTACTTCAGGGAGGACGGTGACAAACCGACGATCGCCGAGACCGCGGAGTATTACCGGCAGCGCAAGATGGCCTGCGTCATCTTCACGGTCGACGGCGAGCGCGCGCGCGGCCAGCAGCGAATCTCGAACGAGGAAGTCGCCGAGATCGCCAACGAGAACAGCGACGTGATGATCCCGTTCGCGAGCATCGACCCTGCGAAAGGCCGACTCGGTGCGCGCGAGGCCCGCCGCCTCATCGAGCACTACGGCGTCCGGGGCTTCAAGTTCCATCCGCAGTTCCAGGAATTCTTCCCGAATGACCGCATGGCGTACCCCCTGTACGAGGCAATTGCCGAAGCGAAGCTGCCCGCCCTGTTCCACACCGGGCATTCGGGCATGGGCACCGGCATGCCGGGCGGCGGCGGCATCCGGCTCAAGTACGGCAACCCGATGTACGTCGACGACGTCGCCGTCGATTTCCCGGACATGCCGATCATTCTTGCGCATCCGTCGTGGCCCTGGCAGGACGAGGCGCTGTCGATCTGCCTGCACAAGCCGCAGGTCTACATCGATTTGTCGGGCTGGTCGCCGAAGTACTTCCCGCCGCAGCTGGTGCAGTACGCGAACACGCTCCTGAAGCACAAGATGCTGTTCGGTTCCGATTTCCCGCTCATCAAGCCGGACCGCTGGCTGGAGGATTTCGCGAACGCCGATTTCCGCGACGAGGTGCGGCCGCTCATCCTGCGCGAAAACGCGATCCGCCTGCTGAAGCTCGACGCGTAAGCCTGGGCCGGCGCACCGTGACGGACCGTCAGCTCCTGTGGCGCATGCCGGCCGACTGGCTCGCCGAGGCGAACATCACGGCCTTCGCAGACTGGCTGCGGCGCACCCGGCGCCTGCGCTTCGAGGATTACGAGGCCATGCGGCGCTGGTCCGTCACGCATCTCGAGGACTTCTGGGCGGCGCTCTGGGAGTACTACGACATCCGGTCCTCGGTGCCGTATGAACGGGTGCTGGGGCGGCGCGAGATGCCGGGCGCGGAGTGGTTTCCGGGCGCACGGCTGAACTATGCGGAACACGTTTTCCGCTCGCGCCGGAACGACGCGCCCGCGCTGCTCGCAGCTAGCGAAGGCCGGAAGCTCGCGGCGCTCAGCTGGGACGAGCTCGAGCACGACACGCGGGCGCTGGCGGAGTGGCTGCGCGAGCACGGCGTCGGGCCCGGCGACCGCGTCGCGGGCTACCTGCCGAATTGTCCCGAGGCCGTCGTCGCCCTGCTCGCCACCGCAAGCATCGGCGCCGTGTGGGCTGCGAGTGCGCCGGAGTTCGGGACGCCGAGCGTGCTCGACCGCTTCCGCCAGCTCGAACCGAAAGTCCTGATCTGCGTCGACGGCTACCGCTACGGCGGCAGGGACTACGACCGCCGCGCGGAAGTGCGCGAACTGCTGTCGCAATTGCCGGGCGTCGAGCGGGTGATCGTGCTGCCCGCGATGTATCCCGCCGACGCGGCTTTCGTCGCCGGCGCGGTGCCGTGGGACGACGTGACCGGCCGGAGCGACCCGGCGCCGCTCGAGTTCGCGCAGCTGCCCTTCGATCATCCGCTGTGGATCCTGTTTTCCTCCGGGACGACAGGCATCCCGAAAGCCATCGTGCACAGTCACGGCGGCATCCTGCTCGAGCAGATGAAACATTCCGCGCTGCATTTCAACCTCAAGCCCGGACAGCGGATTTTTTTCTACACGACGCTCGGCTGGATGATGTGGAACTTCCTCGTCAGTTCGATGCTCGTGGGCGCGGTGCCGGTCCTGTACGACGGCAATCCGAACCATCCGGATCCGTCTGCGTTGTGGCGGATCGTCGCAGAAGCTCGAGCCGCTCTGTTTGGCGCGAGCCCGACCTTCGTCCAGATGCAGCGCGAGGCCGGCATCGTGCCGCGCGAACTGTTCCGAGCTAGACGCGCTCGAAAGCGTGGTGCTGGCCGGCTCGCCGGTGTCCGCCGACTGCATGGCGTGGTTCTACGAAAACGTCAAACGCGAGCTGTGGGTCATGCCGGGCAGCGGCGGCACGGAAATCTGCTCGGGATTCGTCGGCGGCGTGCCGGGGCCGCCCGTCTATGCCGGCGAGATCCAGGGAGTGCACCTCGGGGTCGACGCGCATGCGTTCGACGAGACAGGCCGGCCGGTAATCGGCGAGGTCGGCGAACTGGTCGTCACGCAACCGATGCCGTCGATGCCGGTGTACCTGTGGAACGACGAGGGCGGCGCCCGTTACCGGGAAACCTACTTCGACACCTGGCCCGGCGTCTGGCGGCACGGCGACTTCTTCATGATCAACGAGCACGGCGGCTGTTTCGTGCTCGGCCGCTCCGATGCGACGCTCAACCGGCACGGGATCCGCATCGGCACGGCGGAGATCTATCGCTGCCTCGAAACCGTCGCCGAGGTCCGCGACGCGCTGATCGTGAACCTCGACTTGCCCGGCGGCCGCTTCTTCATGCCCTTGTTCGTGCGCCTCGCGGACGGCGCAGTCCTCGACGAGGAACTGGACGGCAGGATCCGCTCGACCCTGCGCCGGCGCTACTCGCCGCGCCATGTGCCGGACCGGATCTACGCGGTCGACGATATTCCGTACACGCTGACCGGCAAGAAGATGGAAGTGCCCGTGCGCCGGCTGCTGATGGGTGTGCCGCTCGAGAAGGCCGCGAACCCGAGCGTCATGCGTAACCCGGAAGCGCTGGCCTGGTTCCTGCGCTTCGCCGCGGAACTCACCGACTACTCGCTGGCCTGATTCCGCCAGACGGGGCGACCGGCCCTCAAGGCTCACTCCGGCTGCTTCGCCTTTTCTGCGAGCTTCTGCGCTTCGTCACCACCGGCGACCGAATACTGCAGGCTTACGTTGCGCGTACGCTGGAATTCCTCCATGGTCTCGCCGCGCATCTGCGCGTAGATGTGGGGATTCGAGCTGCCGATAACGGCGGCCATTTTCTCCAGGCCGAAGAAGATCGCGCCGTGGTGGATGAGCCCGATCCAGTTCCGGGTATCGAGCAAGCGACGCTCCTCATCCGACAGGCCGAATTCGTCATACAGGTTCTGCGTGTCGTTTAGAAATCGTTCGCGGTGTTGCGGATCGACCAGCCTGTGGAGGAAGTCGTTCAGCCGGTAGGCGCGGTGACTCCTGTCCAGCGTGAAGGGATGCGTGCCCGGCAGCCTCTCGACGCCGTCCAGCTGCCGGGCGATGAGCGCCCGCTGCGCCCTGCCCTCGCCTGCGTCGGGCACGTGCTGGTTCTCGAAGATCACCGTTGCGATGGTCGCCATCGACGGCAGGCACGTGTCCCTGTGCACGCGGGTGACTTCGTCCGAGAGCGCGCCGCGCATGATCAGCCACATGATGACCTCGGAGCCTTCCATGCCGCCGCGCTCCGCGTACTGCGCATGCGTGATTTCGGCGAGGCGTTCGGGATCCTTCTCCAGCAGGTCGAGGAACTCCGCATCCCAGTCCGTATCGTTGAAGCCGCAGCGCTCGCCGTGCACCTGGTGCGAGAGCCCGCCGGTCGCGACGATGGCGACCGACAGGTCCTCGGGATAGCTCTCGATCGCTGTCCTGAGCGCCTGGCCCAGGCGGTAGCAGCGCCGCGCCGTCGGGATCGGGAATTGCAGCACGCCGACCTGCAGCGGAACGATCGCGCCGTCCCAGGCCTTGCCGCGGTCCGTCATCATCGACAGCGGCGAGAACAGTCCGTGGTCGATCGGCTTTCTTCTGGAAGAACGAGATGTCGAACTCGTCCGCGAACAGCGACGCGCCGATGTGCCGCGCGAGCGCTGCGTGGCCCGTCACGGCCGGATAGTCCCGCGGGCCGCCGCCCTCGTCCGCCGTCACGTAGCGGTCATCGACACCCAGGGCAAAAGGCGAATAGTGATCGAGAAAGAACGAGGTGATGTGGTCGTTGTAGATCAGGAACAGCACGTCGGGCCGGTTCGACGCCAGCCATTCCGTCACCGGCTTGAAGACCCGAAAGATGCCCGCCCAGGCCGGATCGTCCGCTGACTTCGTGTCCTTGGCGAAACCGATCGTCGGCGTATGCGACGCGCCGATGCCGGCGATTATTCGGGCCATGACAGATCCGGGGTAGAAAGGGGGTCAGGTTGGATAAGAATGGGGTCAGGTTCAATTTCTTTCCTTCAGAAAGAAATTGAACCTGACCCCATTTTAAATTTTTTAGTCGAAATTACGCTGGAAGCTCAGGTTCCACGTCGACGGTATCCCCGGTTGCGAAATCACCGTGCCCTGGCTGTCGTGCACGTCATAGGCGTCGACGTAATACACCTCGTCGGTCAGGTTCAGCCACTGGAGTTCGATGCGCCATTCGTCATCCGGCGCGTCCCAGCGGGTGATCAGGTTGACCAGCGTGTAGCCCTCGAGCAGGTTCACGTCCCGGTTGGCGGGGTCGGCATACACGTCGCTCATGTAGCTGCCGTCGACCCGGACCATGAATTCGCCGATGGTCAGTTCAGGGAAGGTGTACTGCGCACCGATGCTCCATTTGTCCTCCGGCGTGTAGGGCGTAATCATGTCCAGCGGATCGCCGACAATGGCGGTGAAGGCGGCCGGGTCCACCCTCGTGTATTCGAAGTCCAGGGTGCTCCCGGCGAAATCCACGAGGAGGTTGTCGGTCAGGTACCAGGTCGCTTCCACCTCGATGCCCTGGATATCGGCGTCACCCACGTTGGCCGGCTTCAGGCAGGGTGGCCCGATGCCACCCGGCGCGAAGGGGTTTTCGCAGGCTTTCAGAACCAGCTGGATGTTGTCGTACTGCGTGAAGAACACAGCTGCGTTGAAGCGCAGCGTGTTGTTGAACAGCGTGGACTTCCAGCCCAACTCGTAGGAAGTCAGTTCTTCCGATTCGAAGGTCTTTAACTGGTCCGGGAAGAACGGCCGCGGGTTGACACCGCCGCCCTTGTAGCCCGTCGAGGCGCTGGCATAGGCCATCGAGTCGTCGCCAATGTTGTAACTGGCGGCCAGGCGCCAGTCGGTCCGATCGTCCTCGAACTCGGCCGTCAGGCCCTCGATGCCGGCGAGACGCCAGTTGGGTTGGACCAGGCCAGGGACTGGCGGGCTGGGGACAATGTCCGTGCCGTCCGGATTGTGGCGGTGATGCGTGTAGCCCTTGAACTCCTCGGAATAGCGGACGCCACCGGACACCGTGAAGTCGTCGGTGAGATGCCACGCAGCGTGCGCAAAAGCGGCCTTCGTGTCCGCCGGCGTCGGGTCCGGGCCGTGAATGAAGTCGATCAGCGCGTAGTTCAGCGTCACCCGGGCTTCGTAATGGCTGTTCTGGTCGAGGTAGAAAGCGCCCAGCGTGTAGTCGATCGAGCCGCCAGTACCGTTCAGCCGGAATTCCTGGGTGAACTGGTGGTTGTCCAGCCGGTTGTCCAGCTGGTTGAGCGCGACGGGCGAGGCATCCTCGTCCCAGGTGGAACGGGCGTCATACTCGCGGTACGCGGAGATCGAGTTGAAGGACAGCGTATCGGAGATGTTCCAGTCGAAGCGCAGCGACGTGCCCCACTGGGTGATGTGGTTCCGGGGCGGGATGACCGAGGGCTTCCAGGGCACCGGCTGGGTCAACGCCGGATTGCCGCCCAGCATGTACATTGGACCGTAGTCGGCGATCGTCGCGTAGGTAACATAGGGATCGTTGATCGGGTCGCCCGCGTTATGGTTCGGGCCATAGGGCACGAAGATGTGGTCGCGGTACAGGATCGGGGTGCCCGTGCCGTTGTCGAGTGTAATCGTCGGATTGGCCGGGTTGGCTTCGATGGCCGTGCGGTCCGCATAAGTTGCGACGCCCGGCGCAATCCCGGACTTGTCTTCCAGGAAATCGCCCGCCAGGCTGACTTCCAGGTCGTCGGTGGCGATCCAGCGCAGTTGGGCCCGGCCGGTGGCGTATTGCTTTTCGCCCTGGCGGCCGATCTCGCAACCATCGCCGAGGCGATTGGTCGGGACACCGGATCCGGGATGGGTGCATTCGTAGTCCAGGACCTTGACGTAGCCGTCACGGGTCTTGCCGGCGGCCGAGAAACGCGCGTACAGGCTGTCTTCAATCAGCGTCATGTCCCCGGCACCCCGGAAGTCGACCTGGTCGTAGGAACCGAAGCCCACCCGGACGAAACCGCCGCTGTCTTCGCCGGGCTTTTTCGTGAACAGCTTGACCGCGCCGCCGATCGAGTTCCGGCCGGACAGCGTGCCCTGCGGGCCGCGCAGGACCTCGACGCGATCCACGTCCAGGAGTTCGAGCAGCGAGCCGGTGAGCTGCGCGTAGTAGACGTCGTCCACGTAGACGCCCACGCCCGGTTCGAGCGCAGCGATGAAGTCGTACTGGCCGACGCCTCGTATGAAGGCAATCATGCCGGAACGCGCCTGACCGCCCTCTTTCAGGGTGACGTTCGGCGCCTGGTTGGCCACCTCGAACAGGTTCGTCTGGGCCCGGTTATCGAGCATCTCGCCCGTGATCGCGGTGATGGCAACGGGCGTATCCTGCACGTCTGCCGCGCGAAACTCGGCGGTGATGATGATCTCTTCGATTCGTCCACCGGTTTCGTCGACGGTCGACTGCGCGTGGGCGCCGATCGATCCGGCAGCGAGCACGATGCCGAGACAGATCGAGGACGGCTTCAGTAAGACCCTGTCATTCGTTTCCATAGTGTGCTTCCCCCTGGTCGTTGCTTGCCTGTCACGAACGAACTGCGGTTATTGTCTGCATGAATTCGTCGAGCCGGGTAATGAATTTATGCCGGGGCGCCACCACTATTGGCGCGGCCCGCCGTCGTACCTCTTCCTCACAGCCGGATGATCACGGACTTGAGTTCCGTGTAAGCCTCTACCCCCTGCCGGGCCTGTTCGCGCCCGAAACCCGATTGCTTGAAGCCACCGAACGGCAATGCCGGGTCGATCATCGCGTGGCAGTTGCCCCATACGGTCCCGGATTTGATCTTCGCCGCCAGGACATGCATGTTCGACACGTCGCGCGTCCATACGCTGGCGGCCAGGCCGTAGTCGGTGTCGTTGGCAAAGGCCGCGACCTCGTCGAGATCGTCGTAGCGCTCTGCGATCAGCACCGGGCCGAAGATCTCTTCGCGCGCCAGGGTTGCGCCACGGCCGACGTCGACCAGCACCGTCGGGTTCACGTAGTAGCCATCCGCAGCGGGCGCATCCCCGCCCGTCACGACCGTCGCGCCGCCTTTCTTGCCGGCTTCGATGTAGCCCATGACGCGTTCGAACTGCTCCGCGGACACCAGCGGCCCGAGGTGCGTATCCGGCCTTAGGCTCGGGCCCGGCGCCCAGAATCCCTGCGCCGCCTCCGACACGCCCTCGACGATGCGGTCGAAGATCGAACGGTGGGCGAACAGGCGCGAACCCGCGATGCACACCTGGCCGGAATTGAAGAAGATTGCACCGGCAGCGCTCTGCGCCACCTCCGCGACGTCGACGTCAGGCAGCACCACGACGGGCGACTTGCCGCCGAGCTCCAGCGTGACCCGCTTGAGAGTGGCGGTCGCATTGCGATTGATGATCTTGCCGACCTCAGTCGAGCCGGTGAAGGCAATCTTGTCGACGCCCGGGTGCCTGACCAGCGCATCGCCCGCCACCTCGCCGACGCCGGTGATGATGTTGACGACGCCGGGCGGGAAGCCGGTCTCGGCGATGAGGTCGGCGAGCCTGAGCGCCGTCAGCGAAGTCTGCTCGGCCGGTTTGAGGATTACGGTGCAACCGGCAGCCAAGCGCCGGTGAAATCTTAAGCACTGCCATCAGCAGCGGAAAATTCCACGGCACGATCTGTGCCGCGACGCCGACGGGTTCGCGCCGGACGTAGGCATGAAACGGTGCCGGGCGGCGCCGACATTGGCTCGATCGTTTCGCCGCCGAGCTTCGTCGCCCACCCCGCCATGTAACGCATCATCGCGTAGGCGTTCGGAATGTCGACCACGGCAGCCATGCTCTTCGGCTTGCCGTTGTCGATTGCCTCGAGTTCGGCGAGTTCGTCGGCATGCGCCTCGATCGCGTTCGCGAGCTTGTGCATCAGCCCCTCGCGCTCGATCGGCGGAAGCCGCGTCCAGCGGCCGTCGTCGAACGCCCTGCGCGCCGCCGTGACAGCCCGGTCGACGTCCTCGACGCTGGCATCGACGATGCGGCCGATTTCCCGCCCGTTCGACGGATCGATGACGGCGAGCGTACTGTCGCCCGTCGAGGCGACCCACTCGCCGTCAATGAACAGGCGGGGTTTGCGGGCCAGCAATTCGGTTGCGGCAGCCGAATACGGCAGCTGGCGGTAGCGCGATTCGTTCATCTGTTTCTCGGAAGCGTTCATGTCACGATCCCTCAATGAATCTAGCTTGAGTGTGGTTTTTCGAGTGCGGCGGGTCGGACCGCGTGCGCCGGTTCGCAGTATTTGAGCAGGCTCAGCGAGGCCGCCCCGACCAGCGCGCCGCAACCCATCATGGTCGCGACGGTCGGCAAGCTCGCGCCGGCAACGAAGAGCAGGCCCGCAATGACCGGGGCCAGCGCGGCACCGCCGCGGCCGACGCCGATGATGAAGCCGGTGCCGCCGGCCCGAAGTTCTGTCGGGAACGACTGGGCGAACATGGCGTACAGCCCGACGATCGCCGCGTTCGTGAAGAATCCCGCGCATGCGGACACGATCGCGAGCTTCGTCAGGTCGGCCTCGGACTGGCCGAACATAGCGACCATGACCGCGGCTATGATCATGGCGCCCATGACCAGCCGCCGGACGTCGAAGCGCTGCGTCAGGAGACCGAGCAATACGGCCCCTGCAATGCCGCCGACGTTCGTCCAGACCAGCACGCCACCTGCTGACGAGGCTGCGAAACCCATGTCGACGACGATTTTCGGAATCCACTTGATGATGAAATAGAAGGTCATGATGTGCGCGAAGTAGGCCATCGTGAGCAGGATGGTCGACCGCGCCAGGGCCGGGGAAAACAACTGCAGTATGCTCGACTTCGAGGCGCTGACAACGCGCTCCGGGAGCGAGCGCACAGCTTTCGTGTCCCATGCGCCTCAGCGTGATGTTGATTTTCTCGAGCGCACCCGGCGGCCGCCGGTGCTGCAGGAACTCGATCGATTCGGGCATCAGGAACCAGACCAGCGGGATGAACGCGCAGGTCACGAAACCGCCGAACACGAAGACCGACCGCCAGTCGAAAGACACAAGCAGCATCGATGCGATCGTGCCGCCGACGACGGCACCTGCGGGATAACCGCCCGACATGAGCGTTACCGCGAGGTTGCGGCGTTTCGCGTTGGAATACTCAGCCGTCATCGCGTTGACCGAGGCCAGCATCCCGCCGATGCCGAGCCCGGTCGCGAAACGGTAGACGAGCATCGGCAGGATGGCGCTCGCCGTCGACGCGAGGAACATGCCGCAGGTCATCACAACGAGGCAGGTGAGGATCGTCGGCCGTCGCCCGAACCGGTCGGCCGCGCCGCCGAGCAGTACCGAACCGAGCGCCATGCCGACCAGTTCCGCGGAGAGAATGACGCCGAGCGCCGCCCGGTCCACGCCCCATTCGGCCGCGATTCCGGGGGACGCGAAGCTGATCGCCAGCACGTCGAAGCCATCGAGTGCATTCAAGCCTATGCACAAGGCCACTGCGACGATCTGCAGCTTGCCCATCGGCGAGTTCAGCAGGATCTCTCGTGGATCTTCGTTCATGCGTCTGCTTTCCCCCTGCGCGATCATAGCAACAAGTATTCGGCAACGCAGTGGAATTCAGGTGATTCCTGCGGCGTGTTCGCCGAGGTCTTACGGGCGTTTCAGTATCAGTCGAGTTATGCAGCGTTGCATGTCGCTAAACTGCGAATTCAACCTGTCCGGACGGGCGCGGCCCGACCTGTGCGCAGTGATTGTGGCCGTCAAACGAGGGTATCTCGTCCAGAGGGTATCTCGCCCAGAGGTTATCTCGCCATGAGCAAGCAAAGTCTCGAAGACCTGCTGAATGCCGTCGAAAGCCCGGTGCAAATGCTGCGCAATTCGAAGATCGGCGCGTATGTCTATCCCGTCGTACCGGCCGAGTACAGCAACTGGCGCGACGAGCAACGCGCATGGCGCGAAACCTGCGTGCTCTTTGACCAGACGCATCACATGGTCGAGCTGTACATCGAGGGACCCGACGCCGTGAAGCTGGTGTCCGACACCGCGATCAACACTTTCTCGAACTTCACGGTCAACAAGGCCAAGCAGTACGTTCCGTGCAGCCACGACGGCTACGTCATCGGCGACGGCATCCTGTTCTATCTCGAGGCGAATCGTCTGGTTTTCGTCGGCCGTGCGCCCGAGTGCCAACTGGCTCAAGTTCCAGGCCGCGACCGGCGGCTACGACCTGAGCGTCGAGGAAAACGACCGCTCGCCGTCGCGGCCGGACGGCAAGGCGGTCATCCGCCGCTGCTACCGATACCAGATCCAGGGCCCGAACGCACAACAGGTCATCGAAAAGCTGAACGGCGGCCCGCTGCCGGACATCAAGTTCTTCAACCTGGGCCACGTGAGAATCGGGAAGCGCAAGGTCCGCGCGCTGCGTCACGGCATGGCGGGCGCGCCAGGCCTCGAGATCTGGGGGCCGTACGAGGAAGCAGTCGAGATCCGCGAGACCATCCAGCAGGCGGGCCGCGATTTCGGGCTCACCCTGGTGGGCAGCCGGGCCTACGCGACCAACACGCTCGAGTCCGGCTGGATACCGTCGCCGCTGCCAGCGGTGTATACCGGCGCGGCCATGAAGCCCTACCGGCAATGGCTGCCGTCCACCTCCTACGAAGGCATGGGCTCCCTCGGCGGCAGCTTCCGTTCCGACGACATCGAGGACTATTACCTCACGCCCTACGAGCTGGGCTACGGCCCGTTCGTGAAATTCGATCACGATTTCGTCGGCCGCGAGGCGCTCGAAGAGATTGCGGACGAGCCGCACCGCCGCAAGGTGACTTTCGCCTGGAACGCCGAGGACGTCACGGAAGTCTTCGCGTCCCTGCTGGTCCCGGGCGCGGACCACTACAAGTTCATCGACCTGCCGCTGTCGAACTACGCGTCGGCCTCCTATGACAAGGTCCTGCACAAGGGCGAACTCGTCGGCGTCTCGATGTTCTCGGGTTACAGCTACAACGAACGTTCGATGCTGTCGCTCGGGATTGTCGATCCGGACATCGAGATCGGCTCCGAACTGGTGCTCGTCTGGGGTGAGGACGGCGGTGGTTCGGAAAAGACCACGGTCGAGCGTCACAAGCAGAAAGAGATCCGGGTCGTCGTGAGCCCGGTGCCATACAGCGCCGTCGCACGCGAGACCTACGCCGCCGGGTGGCGCACGGGCCAGGCCCGGTCCTGAACGTCGGCCGCCATGCGTTATCTCAGCGACGAAGATCTCGAACGCACCGCGCCCGCGGACAGCGCGTCGTTCGCCGCGCCGATTCCGACACAGATCGTGTCGAACGGGGAATTCACGCCCGTGCCCCAATCCGCCGACCAGCGACGGGTCGAGTCCAGGATCAAGGCGCTCGCTGACGACTGCGGCGCCCGGCACGGAATGAGCCGGCGGCAGTTCCTGGCTTCGTCGGCCGGCATGGCGGCCGCATTCATCGCCATGAACGAGATCTTCGGGCCGCTGTTCGAAGTGGCAGAGGCCGAGGCCCGCGAGCCCGGCTTCGCCGACGAGCGCGCGGCGACCCTGGCCCGGCAGTTCATCTTCGATTGCCAGACGCACTTCGTGCGCGACGACTACCAGCAGGAACGAATCACGGGACTCGCGAAGTTCGCGAAGCAGCACTGGAATCCCGGCCTCTCCGGCGAGATCAACCTCGATCGCTTCAAATTCGAGAATTACCTGAAGGAAATCTTCGTCGACAGCGACACCAAGGTCGCACTGCTGTCCGGTTCGCCGGTTGACGATCCCTTCAACCTGTTCCTGACCAACGACCAGATTGCCGCCGCGCGCGAGACGGTCAACAGTGTCGCGGGGTCCCGGCGGATGTTCGCGCACTCGATCATCCAGCCGGGCCTCGACGGCTGGCTGGACGACGTCGAGCATGCGATCGAAACGCTCGCCCCTGACAGCTGGAAGGGCTACACCATCGGCGACCCGCTGTTCCAGACGAAAAAACAGTCGCAATGGCGGCTCGACGACGAGGACCTCGTCTACCCGTTCTACGAGCGGATCGTCGACGCGGGCATCAACACCGTCTGCATCCACAAAGGCCTGATGCCGGCCGACTACCGGAACTCCTGGGCGGGGCTGTGGGAACATGCAACGGTCTGGGACGTCGGCAAGGCGGCGCAGGACTGGCCGCAGATCAACTTCGTCATCTACCACTCCGCGCTGCAGGCCTTTCGTGGAACTCCCCGACGCGGCCTTGCAGCAGTTCGAGGACAGCGGCCGCATCGACTGGGTCACGGACCTGGCGGAGATCCCGGAGAAGTTCGGTGTGTCGAACGTGTACGGCGAACTCGGCACCTGCTTCGCCAACACCTCGGTGACTCATCCGCGCCTCGCCGCGGCATTGCTCGGCACCCTGATCCGCGGGCTCGGCGCGGACAAAGTCGTGTGGGGCACGGATTCGGTCTGGTACGGCTCGCCGCAGTGGCAGATCGAGGCGCTCAGGCGGCTCGAGATCCCGGACGACATGCAGCAGAAGCACGGCTTTGCGCCGCTCGGCGCGGCGGAAGGCCCGGTCAAGTCGGCGATCTTCGCCGGCAATGCGGCCCGCCTGTACGACTTCGACCTGGCGGCCGCGGTCGGCGAGCTGTCGCTGGACCGGATTGCGGAGCTCAAAGCGCAGTTCGCAGCCACCGGCACGGGCCGCAGCAACCTGCGTTACGGCTACGTGCACAAGGTCTAGGACGAAGCCCGGCTGCCGGGAAGGATGCATGCATGACCGTCGATCGCAGGAAATTCCTTCGTGACTCGTCGCTCGTAATCGCGGCCGGTGCCCTGGGCGGCGGCCGGCTGCTTGCGTCCGCGCTGGCGGGAAGTGAGGGCGCCGGTCCGGCAGGTCCGCAGCAGGACGTGGAATTGCTCGCGTCGTACTGGACGATATGCGGCGCGGCAATTCCGGCAACCGGGCCCGAGTACAGTTCCTTCGACTTCCGCGATCGCGTCGAGGCGATCTCGCGCGTCGGATTCAAGGGCATGGGCATCTGGCATGCAGATCTCTACAAGACCCTGGAGACCCGCTCGCTCGGCGAGATGAAGCAGATCCTGGACGACAACGGGATCGTGCACGTCGAACTCGAATTCCTGTTCGACTGGTTCCTCGAGGGCGAGAAGAAGAAAGTTTCCGATGGCGAGAAAGGCAAGCTGCTCGGCGCCGCCGAGGCACTCGGCGCGCGGCACCTGAAAGTCGGCGACTTCTTCAACACGCCGGTCGAGCTCGAGCAATGCAGCGCATCTTTCCAGGCGCTGTGCCGCGACGCCGCCGACGCGGGTACCAACATCCTCTTCGAAGTGATGCCGTTCTCGATGATCGACGATCTCGAGGACGCCCTGACCATGCTGGAGCAGGCCGACACGCCGAACGGCGGGCTGATGATCGACACCTGGCACATGGTCAAGATGGGCGTCAGCAACGAGACGCTCGCGCGGGTACCCAGGAAACACATCCTCGGCGTCGAGCTCAATGACGGCTACCTCGAAACGCCGGCCGGACTGACTCTGAACCAGGAGACCGTCGAACAACGCAAGTTCCCGGGCGAAGGCGAGTTCGACATGCCCGGCTTCATGGCCGCGGTGGCCGCAACCGGTTACGAGGGTCCCTACGGCGTCGAGGTCATCGCCAAAGCCAACCGGAGCCTGCCGCTGGCCGAAGTCGTCAAGCGCGCCTACGACTCGGGAATGCGCATGTTCGCCTGAGCCGGAGCGCTGTCGCACATCCGGTGCGATCCGCGCCCCTTCATTCGCCGCCGGCCTGCGCGATGCTCTCGTGCGCGCGCGCGATGACGTAGGCGCGCACGGCTTCGACGGCGGCCGGATCGAGTTCCGCGGCGAACGAGACCATGCCGCGATCCGCGAGGCGTCCGCCGCTGACGATCGTTTG
Source organism: uncultured Pseudomonadota bacterium (assembly GCA_963775455.1). Classification (GTDB taxonomy): domain Bacteria; phylum Pseudomonadota; class Gammaproteobacteria; order Steroidobacterales; family Woeseiaceae; genus UBA1847. The sequence goes on from CAVZIU010000003.1 coordinate 413,749, forward strand.
CCAGAGGTCCCCTTCAAGCGCCGGGCTGGCGCGCAGGTCCGGTAGCATCCCGGCGCTGATCGCGGCGTCCCCGTGGCAGGTGCCACAGTGCCGGTGATACAGGGCCTTACCGGTGCTCACCGTCTTTTCATCCGCCGTCTGCGGCGGTGGATCGAACTCGAGCGGCGCGGGCGCCGAGGCCGGCGGCAGCTCGGCACGCCCGCCGAGCTTGAACGCCAGCACGCGGCTCTTGTTGCCCAGCCGGCCGGACATCAGGCCGATTTCGCCGGGCGCCAGCGCAAAGACGCCACCCCAGCCCACCGGGACCGCGATGTACTGGTCGCCCTCGACTGCGTAGCTCACGGGACCCGCGAGCACCCCGGTCTGCACGTGCTCGGACCAGAGCTTTGCCCCGTCGTCCGCGCGATAGATGGCGAGGTCGCCGCCCGCCGTGCCTTGCACGACGAGATTGCCCGCGGTCGTCAGCGTCCCGCCGTTCGACGGGCCGGGATACTCGACCCGCCACGCCTCCGCCTGCCGGATCGGGTCCCAGGCCAGCAGGAAGAATTTGCTGCTCGCGAAAATCTCCTTCTTCACGGCAGGTATCTGCGGCATCGACGCGGCGTTGAAATCGAAGCCCGAATTGTAGGCGAGCTTCGACTTCGCGAACTCTGCATCGGCGACGTAAGGGAAGCCGCCGTCCTGCACGGGAATGTAGACGAGTCCGGTTCCCGGATTGAACGACATCGGATGCCAGCTGTGTGCGCCGCCCGGGCCGGGAGCGACGAACACGGGCGCAGCGCCGAATCGGCGCGTCTCCAGGTTCTCCACGGGACGGCCGCTCTCCGGATCGATGCCGCTCGTCCAGGTCGCGGTGGCGAAATTCTTCGCGGAGATGAATTCGCCTGTTGCCCGGTCGAGGACGTAGAAGAAACCGTTCTTCGGCGCCTGCATGATGACCTTGCGCTGGTCACCGTCGATCTCGAGTTCCGCCAGGATCAGCGGCTGGGTCGCGGTGTAGTCCCAGGTCTCGCCCGGCGTCGTCTGGTAGTGCCAGGCGTATTCGCCGTTGTCGGCGTCGAGCGCGACGATAGAGGACAGGAACAGGTTGTCCCCGCCGCCCGGGCTGCGGATCGCCTGGTTCCAGGGTGAGCCGTTGCCGACGCCGATGTAGACGAGATCCAGCTCCGGATCGTAGACGATGGCGTCCCACACCGTGCCGCCGCCGCCGAGCGCCCACCATTCGCCGGTCCAGGTCTTTGCGGCCTCGGCCATCGTCTCCGATTCGAAACCGAGCGCCGGGTTGCCGGGCACCGTGTGGAAGCGCCACGCGAGTTCGCCCGTGTCCGCGTCGTAGGCGCTCACGTAGCCGCGCACACCGAACTCGGCGCCGCCGTTCCCGATCAGCACTTTGTCCTTCACCACGCGCGGAGCGCCGGTGATCGTGTAGCGCTCATCGGGGTCGGTCGTCGGTACGGACCACACGGGATCGCCGGTCGCCGCATCGAGCGCGACCAGCCGGCCGTCGAGCGTGCCAACGTACACGCGGCCCTTCCACACGGCAACGCCGCGGTTGACGACGTCGCAACACGCGTCTATCGCCTTCCGCCCTGGGACCTGGGGGTCGTAGGACCAGACGAGTTCACCGGTCGCCGCGTCGAGCGCCTTGACTTTGCTCCATGCCGTGCTGACGTACATGACGCCGTCGACCACGATCGCCGTGGCCTCCTGGCCGCGATCGCTATCGAGATCGAAGTACCACGCGAGCCCGAGTTCGCCGACCGTCTCCGTGTTGATGTCGTCGAGCGGGCTGTAGCGCTGCTCGCTGTAGGTGCGGCCGTGAGTCAGCCAGTTGCCCGGTTCGCTATCTGCAGCGACGATCCGCGCGCCATCGACTGCGGCAGCCGGCCGCGCACCGGCCGCCGGCGCCGTGGCGGCATCGCCCGTGGCCCGGTCGCGGCCGCAAGCGGCCAGCAACAGGCTGGCCAGGCACAGGCAACAGGCCACGCCCGAACTCGAGCGAATCCTGGCCCTACTGCGACGATGTCTCATGGTCCACCCCCTGCCCGTATGAGTGCGCCTCGCCACTCGCTGCTGCAGCCCGTCGCCGGAGCGCGAGCTTGTCGATCTTGTTCGCCGCCGTGCGTGGCAGCGCATCGAGAAAGTGTATGTGCACCGGCCGCTTGTACTTGACGAGATTGGCGCGGCAATGCTCGCGGCAGGTTTCTTCCGTGAGCCCGGAGATCGGCACCACGAACGCGACCAGGACCTCGCCGAGCCGTTCGTCGGCAAGGCCCACGGCGCTCGCCTCGCGGATACCGGGATGCATGCACAACAGCTCGTCGACTTCGCGCGGGTACACGTTGTAGCCGCCGACGATGACCATGTCCTTCTTGCGATCCACGAGGAACAGGTAACCGTCGTCGTCGACATAGCCGATGTCGCCGGTGTACAGCCAGCCGTTGCGCAGCGCAAGCGCCGTCTCTGCCGGATTGTTGCGATAGGCGCTCATCAATTGCGGGCCGCGCACGCGGACCTCGCCGCATTCGCCCACCGGCAGGACCGTCGTGCCGCTGTCGATGTCGACGACTTCGATCGCCGTTTCCGGAACTGGCGGCCCGACGCTCAAGAGCTTGCGCACGCCCGCCGCCGGGTTGATGCACAAGGGCGCGCCTTCGGACATTCCCCAGCCCTCGAGGATCGGGCAGCCGGTCAGCTCCAGCCATCGCCGGTGCAGGCTCTCGGGGCACGGCGCACCGCCCGACAGGCAGTATTTCAGCGACGTGAAGTCGGCTCGCGCCGCCGCGTCGCTGCCGATGAGCCCGGCGTAGATCGGCGCAGGCCCGCCGCCGAATATCGTCACCCGGTGTTCGCCGATTGCGGCGAGCACCGCCTCGGGATCGTAGCGGGGAACGAGCACGAACCTGCCCCGGGCGAAGACCGACACCAGCACGGCGTAGCCCAGGCCCCAGATGTGAAACAGCGGCGCGACGTTCAGCAGGGTCTCGCTGCCGCAAGCGACCGGCCAGACGGTGCAGTGCAACAGTACCGATGCGAGCAGGTTTCGGTGGCGGTGATCGACCCCCTTCGGCGTGCCCGTCGTTCCGCCGGTCATGATGAGCAGCGCGGGGTCGTCGAGACCCGGCAGGTGTTCGGCCGCGAGGCCGCCCGGCGCACGCGCCCGCAATGCAGCGAGCGACCAAGCCGGGTCGTGGAGGTCGATGACGTGCGGGATGCGCCGGCTGGCGGCGATTGCGCGAGCAGCCTGGAGTGTGTCCGACACGCACAACAGGACCTGTGGATCGACCTCGTCCAGCGCTCGCTCCAGTTCGCGCTCCTTGTAATAGGGATTCACGGGCGCAGCCTGGCCATGCGCTGCCATCGCTGCAAAAAACGCGACCACGTTTTCGATGGAGTTCGGGATGAGGATCGCGATGCGCGCGCCGCGGCTGCCGCGCTCGAGCAGCGCCGACGCAAGTCCGGCAACGGATTGACCCAGCTGCCCGTAGCTGATCGATTGCCCGCCGCACAGGACGGCCGGCGCCTCGGGCGCTGCGTCGACCGCCGACTCGAGCATGTGCACCAGCGACTCGAATCTCGGGTAGTCCGCCGGAATGGGCAGGACCGATTCGATGTGCGAGACGCTCGTCACGCGCCGGGCTACTCCCGCGGTGCGAGGTACAGCCGCAGGAACTCGTCGGTGACTGCGGCGACGTGCTGCGCGATTTCCGCGCGCGTCGGCGCGTCGATCACGGCACATTCACGCTGCAGCATCAGCTTGTGCAGCAGCAGTGCGACGAAACTGTAGGACAGCGTTGCCCGATCGACGCCCGCCTGCGCCTCGTGCAGCGAGAAGATCTTGTCGAGGTGCTGGTACGCCGCCCGCGGCCCGATTTCGTAGTAGAGCTGGCCGATTTCCGGCGACTGCGCCGCTTCCTGGAACACGAGGCGCCGCAGCGCGAGCACGCGGTCGGTGGTGACGGCCTGCAGGATCGACTCGCCGACCTGCATCAGCGCGGCCGGCAGCGGCAGCGTTTCGTACTCCACGTCGACGAAGTCGAGGCGTTCCCGATAGTCGCTGAGTTCCTTGGCGATCACCGCCTCGAACAAGGCTTTCTTGCTGCTGAAGTAGCGGTAGATCGATTCCTTGGAGATGCCGGATTCGCGGGCCATCGCGTTGATGCTGGTCCCGCGATAGCCGTTGCTCAGAAAGTACTCGGACGCGACGTTCAGGACCTCCAGTTCCTTCTTGGTCTGTCGGTCGTCGTTCCGGCGGACATCCGCCTGTCGGCTGTTCATGTTCCGGTTCTCCCCTGCCGACGGGCCCGCCCGCCGCGCCCGCGCGCCGCCATGCGACCCGGCCCGTGCCGGTGGCATTGTGCCGCCTGGCGCCGGCCGGCGCGATCCGGGATTGACATCGGACCAGCCAAACCGTACGGTTCGGTATTGCTAGTGTAGTCACGGCCCGACCGGGAGTCAAAGCAGCCGCTTTGCCGAGGATTCGGCCGACGAAGCCCGGTCGGGCATCGAGACCTGCGGGGGTGAAACGTGCTTCAGCCAGTTTGGTCCGGGTCCGCACAACCGGCCGCCAGGCGAATCCGCGGCTGGACCGACAATGCGTTTGCAAGCCTGTCGCTGCCTGCGCAGAAAGCCGCGCAGGCCGGCGAGTATCGCGGGCGAGCCATCGCAACCGGCAAGGGACCCGTGCGCATCGCGGAGGTCTACTCCGATCCGCAGCTCGTGCGTCACCAGAATTCCCGAATCCTGCAATGCACGACGCAGATGCATTTCCTGCACCTTCAGCTCGAAGGCGAAAGCATCAACCGCCAGGACCGGCGCGAGGCGCGCCTGGCGCCGGGCGACTTCACGATCTGCGACAACAGCCGCCCGTTCGAAATCGAGTTCTCCCGGCCAATACGTATGCTGGTACTCGGTTTCTCCGACGAGCTGATGCGGCGCTACCTGCAGTATCCGCAGAGCATCACCGCGATGGCGATCTCGGGACAGCAGGGCGTCGGCGGCATCGTCTCGGAACTGCTGAACTCGATCTGGAAGCGCTGCCTGTCGGAAAAGGACTTCGACATCGACGCCGGCATCACGGACGCCCTCCTCGGCCTGGTCGCCCACGCCTATCGGCAGGAACTCGGCTCGACTATCGATCACAATTCGCTGGCGGCTGCGCACCGCGCGCGCATGATCAGCTACATCGAAGACAACCTCGGCGACCCGAAACTGACCCCGACGCACATCGCCAGGACCTTCCGCATCACGACCCGGTACCTTCATCACCTGTTCTCCGGGGAGAAGGAGACGATCGCGAAATTCATCCTGCGCCGACGCCTCGAGGACTGCGCGCGCGCGCTGACGGCGCCGACTTCGCGCAAGCGGACGATCACGTCGATAGCCTTCGATCACGGCTTCAGCAGTGCCACGCACTTCGGGCGCGTCTTCCGTTCGCGTTACAACCTGACGCCACGAGAGTACCGGCGGCGCTACAAGTTCGAGAATTGAGGCCCGCGGCGGCGCTGCGCGATCAGGACTCGAGCCAGTCGAGCAATGCTCTGCTGACCTGATCAGGCGCTTCGAGGGGTGCCATGTGGCCGGCATTTTCGAACACGACGAACTTTGCGCCGGCGATTCCGGCAGCGATCGCCGCATGCTGCGCGACGGGACTCCACTCGTCCTGCCGGCCGACGCCGACCAGCGCCGGGACGTCGATGCGCGGCAGGAGCAATGCGGCGTCGGGGCGCGCCAGTAACGCGCGAATCTGGCGTTCGTAAGTTTCTATGCCCGCGCTCACGGCCATCCGCCTGAGCGGCGCCAGGAAGTCTTCGTCCCGCCTTCGATCGGGATGCAGCATCGGCGGCAGCCACGCGTCGACCAGCGCTTCCATCCCGCGCTTCCGGCCGGTTGCCAGCAATGCCATGCGCTTCTTGCGTTCTCCCGGCTGCACCGGGTGCACGCCAGTGTCGAAGAGCGCGATGCGATCGATGCGCTCCGGGGCGAGCCGAAACAACTCGAGCGCTACGCGCGCTCCCATCGAATGCCCCGCGAGCGCGAGGCGCGCGGGCGCCGCGTCCAGCACGGAGCGGGCCATCGCGGTGAGGCTGTCCGCCAAACCGTAGCCGCGCACGGCGACGGCGCCATGCTCTTCGAGGGCCCGGACCTGGGCACTCCAGACGATGTCGCTGCATAGCAGGCCGGGCAGCAGGTACGGGACTGCCTTGACTCGTGTATCGCGCATGTTCATCCGTATGCCACAACCCGTCCGGCGCTAACCACGCAACTTCGCGATGGCGCGAATCACTTTTCGCTTTGATTCGATTCCGCCGGCCTTGGCACTCTAAGATGCCTCGAGCATGGCAGGAAATCGCGGGGCGAACGAGCATGAGCAAACCGGGCAATCTCGAGGAAGTCATCCGGGCGGCCGGCGACCCGGTGCAACTGCTGCGCAACTCCCAGGCAGGGCCCAACGTGTATCCCGGCGTTCCGGCCGAGTACACGAACTGGCGCGACGAGCAACAGGCCTGGCAGAAGACCTGCGTCCTTTACAACCAGTCGTTTCACATGGCGGACCTCGCCGTCGAAGGGCCGGACGCGCTGAAGCTGCTCAGCCACCTCGCGATCAACAGCTTCCAGGGCTTCCAGGTCGACAAGGCCAAGCAGTTCGTCCCCTGCACGCCGGACGGCTACGTCATCGGCGACGTCATTCTGTTCTACCTGGCGGAGCGGCAGTTCAATCTCGTCGGCCGCGCACCGACGCTCAACTGGGTGCAGTACCACGCCGAGACGGGCGGCTACGACGTCAGCGTGGAACTCGACCAGCGGACCGCTCTGCGCAAGGACCCGGGCCGGCGCAGGAACTACCGCTTCCAGGTGCAGGGGCCGAACGCGATGGACACGATCGGCAAGGCGCTCGGCAAGGTGGCGCCCGATCTCAAGTTCTTCAACATGACGAACGTCAGCATCGCGGGCAAACCGGTACGCGCGTTGCGCCACGGTATGGCCGGCCAGCCCGGTTTCGAGTTCTTTGGACCCTGGGACGACTACCAGGCGGTGCACGAGGCACTGGTCAGGGCCGGCGAGGAATTCGGCATGCGCCTGGTCGGCGGGCGCGCCTATTCGTCGAATACGCTGGAGTCCGGGTGGATTCCTTCACCGCTGCCGGCCGTGTACTCGGGCAACAACCTGAAAGCGTACCGGCAATGGCTGCCGGCGACCGGCTACGAAGCGTCGGCATCGATCGGCGGAAGCTTCGACTCCGGCGATATCGAGGACTACTACATGACGCCCTGGGATCTGGGCTACGGGCAGTTCGTCCGGTTCGATCATGACTTCATCGGCCGGCCCGCGCTCGAACGGCTCGCTAACGGGCCGCACCGCCGGAAGGTTACGCTCGCACTCGACAACGATGACGCGTTGCGCTGCGTCGGCAGCCAGTTGTTCGAGGACGACCGCGCCAAGTACATGGACTTCCCGTCGGCGGTGTACTCCATGCATCCCTTCGACAAAGTGCAGGCCGACGGCGAGCTCATCGGCCTGTCGACGTGGATCGGCTACAGCTCGAACGAACGCAGGATGCTGACACTGGCGATACTGGACGAAGCGTACGCCGAGCCCGGCACCGAGGTGACGTTCGTCTGGGGCGAAGCCGGCGGCGGTTCGCGGAAGCCAACCGTCGAGCGCCATCGGCAGACCGAACTGCGCGCCACGGTCTGTCCCGTACCGTATGCCGAGGTGGCGCGAAAATCCTATGCCGGCGTGAGCGGCTGGCGCAGCGGGCTCTAGCGCCGTTCAGTTCCTGAGATCGACCGGTTCGTTCCGCTCGGCGCTGCGCGCTGCAAGCCCGTGCCGCGTCTCGTCGGCTGCGCCCGGCACGGCGGAGGCCAGCAGTGCGGCCTCGTCATCGTAGAGCCCGCCAATCGGCCGCTGCGCCGCAACCTGCCACCGTGAGCCCATGGATTGCTCGGCGGCCACGCGGAATTCGCGGACGAACATCTCCGCTGCCGGCGGCAGCACGCCGTTGCGGCGGCGGGTGACGCCGAAGGGACGGCGGGTCCCGCGCAATTCGAAAGGCAGCGCCGCGAGCAGCCCCGACTGGTATTCGAAGCGTACCTGGTGCAGGGACACTACCGTCAGCCGGTCGCTCTCGAGCAGCAGTCCGCGCAACAACACCAGCGAACTGGTTTCGATGACGTGCCGCGGCAAGGCCAGCTTGCGCGCGCCGAGCGCCTGTTCGAACAGCTGGCGCGTCGGTGTGCCGTTGCGGGGGAGGATCCACTGGTAGTCCAGCAGGTCTCGCCACTCACACTGCGGTTTCCGTAGCAAGGGATGCCCGGCCCGGACGATCACCGACAGGCTGTCGTGGAAGACCGCTTCTTCCTCGAGTTCGTTGTCGACCAAATCGCCGCGCAACGCACCGATGACGAGATCGATGTCGCCGCAGCGCAATCCTGCGACCAGGTCTTCGTAGGATCCTTCGACCGTCGCGACGTCCAGGTAACGATGCTGGTCTAGCAGCGAGGTAATCGCCTTCGGCACGATGATGGTGCGCACGAAGGGCAGCGTCCCGATGACGAGCCGGCCCCGGTTGACGCCCCGCAGCCCGGCAATCTCGTCGCAGGCCGAGCGCAGGTGACTGCGCGCCAGCTTGATGTAGCGCGCGAGGCTCGTGCCGAAATGCGTCGGCACGTTCGAAGTCGGCGTCCGGTCGAACAGACTCGTGCGCAGAGTGTCTTCGAGCTTGCGCACGGAAGCGGATACCGCCGCGGCGGTCAGGCCGAGCTGCTCGGCGGCCGCGGCGATGTTCTGGTGCTCGGCGACCGCGACGAAAGCGTCGAGCCAGCGGTCGGAAACGTCCATGCGGTAGAACCGCGCGGTGCTGGTGGAATTGCGGATGGCCGCGGGCGCCACGAGTTCGCCGGCAGCCGCGAAAGCCGCCTCGGCTTCCCGGGCACGCTTCAGCAGGCACTCGCCGAAGGCGGTCAGTGTCACGCCCTTCGACGAGCGATCGAACAAGGTTTCGCCGAGCTGATCCTCGAGATCGCGCAGCGACTTGGTGACGCAGGTCTGCGAGCGATTCAAGGCCCTCGCCGCCCGGGTGATGCAGCGGCAGTCCGCCACCGCGAGGAACACCCGTGCCTGGCGAAAGCTGATTCGCGAGTCGGACCCTGCCGACTCCCCGTTGGCCACAGTCATGTTGCCCCTCTGCTGTCCTGTGCCGCCCGGCGAGTATACCAAACCGACCGGTTCGGTTTGGCATTTTTGAGTCGCGAAACCCCTTTATTCCGTGCCAGGCACCCGGTTCGGGGGTATTTGGGAGGGGATGAGCCAGAAGCTGACGACGGTGATGACGATTACGCCGGCCATGCACAGGAAGAATGTGGCGACCGGCGGCATCGGCTGCATGCTGAAATACCAGCCGGCAGCCACCGGGCTGGTGACAGCGCCGATGCGTGAAACCGTCTGCGCCATGCCGACCGCGGAGCCGCGCACTTCCGTCGGGTACGAATGTGCACTGACGGCGTACAGGAAAGCCTGCATGCCGTTCACCGATACGCCGACCAGGAGGCAGAGCATGAGCAGCCGCGTCGTGGCCACCGCGTCGTCGGCGAGGGCCAGCGCGATGAGGGCGCTCGCCACGCAGCCCAGGGCGGCCAGCGCACCGCCGGTATTCCTCGACCCGAACTGGCCGATCAGGATCGCACCGCCGACGCAGCCCAGGATTGCGCCCGAACCGAAATACTGCAGGCCGCGCGCGGCCAAGTCGCCCGACAGACCGGCCGCATCGAGCAGCAGCGGAATCTGGCTGGTGAATATATAGAGCACGAAGCTGTTGACCGTGAAGGCGATCCAGATGAACACCGTACGAACCCGGAAATCCTGGTTGAAGATCGTGGCGATCCAGCTGCCGGATTGCCGGCCTTGCTCCGCGACGAAGAATTCCTCGCTACCGTCGAAACGCTTTTCCTTCAGCAATTGGTTGAGCGACTTGGCCAGCTTCGCATGCAGGTGCGGCCGCTTCGCCATGTACTTCGGCGACTCCGGCAGCAACCAGGAAAAAGCGACGAACAACACGAGTGGCGCGATCGCGCCGACCGCGAACATAGACTGCCAGCCGTACGCAGGCTCCAGGGCACGGTAGACCATACCCGCCAGCGCACCGCCGAGCGGCACGGACACGATGACCGCCGCAACCGTGACGCTGCGCATCTTCTGGTTGGTCCACTCGGCCACCAGTATGGTTGCCAGCGGCGTGACACCCCCGAGGCCGAGCCCCATGACCAGGCGCCATAGGAACAGTTCCGAAATGTTGTCGGCGAAATAGCAGAAGGCCGAGCCGACGAACATCAGTGCCAGGCAGGACACGTAGGCCTTCTTGCGGCCGATCCGGTCGCCGATCCAGCCCAGGCCCACCGACCCGATCGCCATCCCGAGGAGGCCGGCCAGCACGAAGGGCTGCACGTCGGCCCGCGAAATCCCCCACTCCGCGACCAGCGCGGGCGCCACATAGCTCGGTATGAACAGGTCGAATCCGTCGGTCAGCATGATGACGATCATCATGAGAGCGATGCCGAGCGGCTTCCCGAGGAACCGGGCCTCGTCGATGATCGCGCCAGCGTCGACTCTCACTATTGGCGCGACCCGGCACGTGGCTCGGTCATTGGCCTTTCGCTTTGAGCGCGGCATCGAGTCGCGGATAAACGCGGCGCGCATTGCCTTCGAAAACCTTGTGGCGATCCGCGTCCGACAGGTCGAGCGCGTCGATGTAGCGCCGGGTGTCGTCGAAATAATGGCCCGTCTGCGAATCGATGCCGCGCACGGCACCGACCATCTCGGAACCGAACAGGATGTTGTCGATATCGATGACGCGGAACAGCAGGTCGATGCCGGCCTGGTGGTACACGCAGGTGTCGAACCAGACGTTCTGCATCACGTGTTCGGCCAGCGGCGGGCGCTCGAGCATGTCGGCGAGTCCGCGGTAGCGTCCCCAGTGATAGGGGACGGCGCCACCACCGTGCGGGATGATGAATCGCAGCTCCGGGAAGTCGCGGAACAGGTCGCCCTGCAGGAACTGCATGAAGGCCGTCGTATCCGCGTTGATGTAATGCGCGCCCGTCGCATGGAAATTCGAATTGCAGGTCGCCGATACGTGGATCATGGCCGGTACGTCGAGCTCGACCATCTGCTCGAAGAACGGGTACCAGCTTCGGTCGGTCAGCGGCCGCGACGTCCAGTGACCGCCCGACGGATCGGGGTTCAGGTTGCAGCCGACGAAGTCGAACTCCTCGACACAGCGCCTGAGCTCGGCAATGGAATCGTCGATGGCTACTCCGGGAGACTGCGGCAGCTGGCACACGCCGATGAACGTGTCGGGATACAGGCCCACCACGCGACTGATCAGGTTGTTGCAGGCTTCCGTCCACTTTCGCGAGACGGCCGCATCGCCGACGTGATGTCCCATGGCCGATGCTCGCGGCGAGAAGATCGTCATGTCGGCGCCACGTTCGCGGATCAGCCTGAGCTGGTTGTTCTCGAGGCTTTCGCGGATCTCGTCGTCGCTGATGATCGCGGGTCGCGGCGCGGGCTGGCCGACTTCGAACGCGGCGAGCTGCGCGGCGCGGTACGCCTGGTGCGGCGCCGGCGCCGTGGTGTAGTGACCGTGGCAGTCGATGATCATGCGGCCCTTCCGCCCCAGACGGCCGCCGGCACCAGCACCTCGCCGCGCATCAGGAGCCGCGCGGTGCGCAGCAGTGCGGCCCGCCGGACCTGCAGGTCGCCGCCGCCGTATTCGAGTTCGATCTCGACGGTGAAGAACCCGGTCGGGTGCTCGACGCCCAGCGTGCAGGCGCCGGCGGCGCGCGCCATTCCGCTCACCTGTTGCGCAACCGAACCCGGCAACAGGCAGGCGGTCGCTACGCTGACCGAACCGAGTACGCCGATCGCGTCGTGTACGCGATGCGGGATGAAAGTCCGTGTGCAGATGACGCTGTCGCCGCGCCCCGGCGCAACGAGGCTCATCTTCGGCACCGTCTTGCTGCTTACGTCGCCGAGCATCATGCGCTTCCCGGCCTCGAGCCGGATCGATTCGACGCGTGCCCGGAGTTCGCTGTCGGCCTCGAGCTCTGCCGGCATCTCGTAGCCGGTCTTGCCGAAATCGGACGCGCGCAGCAACACGACCGGCATGCCGTTGTCGATGCAGGTCACTTCTACGCCGCCCATGCGGTCGGCAACCGCGCCGGTCGGCAGCAGCGCGCCGCAGGTAGATCCCGCGATCCCGACGAATTCGAGCAGTACCGGCGCGGCGGTGCCCGGCACGCCATCGATACGCGCATCGCCTGCGTACTCGACGCTGCCGCCCGTTGTGAGTACGCGGGCGACGGCGAGTCCGCCCGTGTTCACCATGTGTATGCGCACATCGGTACTGCCCTCGAGCGCCGCCACGAGTCCATGTTCGATCGCGAAAGGACCGACGCCCGCGAGGATGTTGCCGCAATTCTGACTCGCGCTGACGTTCGCGGCGTCGACCACGACCTGCAGGAACAGGTAATCGACGTCGGCGTCGTCGCGCGTGGAGGTCCCGATCACGGCCACTTTGCTGGTCAGCGGATGCGCGCCGCCCATGCCGTCGACCTGGCGCGCATCCGGCGAGCCGAGCGCCGCCAGCAACACGCGGTCGCGCAACTCACGCTCGGCCGGCAAATCATGCTCGTGGAAATACAGGCCTTTGGACGTGCCGCCGCGCATGACGCTGCAGGGTATCGCGGTCTGCATGTCTCAGTCGTCCTCGGGACCTTCGAGGTATTTAAGGCCCCTGGCCTCGAGCCGCTCGCGCATTCCGTAGACGTCGAGGCCGAGCTCGCCGGCAGCGAAACGGGCGCGTTTGCCGGCCTCGTTCGCTTCGCGGTCACGGGCCTTCTCGAGCACGCTCTCCGCCTCGGCACGCGGCACGACCACCACGCCGTCGTCGTCCGCGACGATCAGGTCGCCCGGGTTCACGAGCGCTCCGGCACACAGCAAGGGCAGATTCACATTGCCGATCGTTTCCTTGACGGTGCCCTGGGCGAAGATGGCTTTCGACCAGACGGGAAAGCCGGCTTCCGTCAGCGTCGCCACGTCCCGCACGCCGGCATCGATGACGAGCCCGCGCACGCCGCGTGCGCGCAGGGATTCGGCGAGCAGGTCGCCGAAATAGCCGTCCTCGCAGGGGCTGGTCGGCGCCACGACCAGGACATCGCCGGCCCGGCACTGCTCGACCGCGACGTGGATCATCCAGTTGTCGCCGGGCGCCACCTCGCAGGTCACGGCAGGGCCCGCGATGCGGGCCGGCCGGAAGATCGGCCGCAAGTAGGACGCAAACAGGCCGCGACGACCCAGTGCTTCGTGCACCGTTGCCACGCCGATCGCCTGGTACTCGGCAACGACCGCGTCCGCGACCCGGTCGATGCGTGTCACCACCACGCCCATACGCACCCCGTGTGTTCCCCGCTCAACCCGGACATCCTAATTGCCGCGCCGGCGCCCGGCCAATAGATCAGGCATGCAAACCCATGAGTTTTTCCGGAACGCGCCGGCGATGAACTCAGCGCGTGCGCCCGGCGCCGGGTCGATGCGTGCCTGCACCTGCCCCTTGAAACGTGCCTCTCGCATGCCGAAATTGTCCGGGCGGCAGTCCGAATTCCCGTTTGAATGCGCGATTGAACGCCGATTCCGACTCATAACCGACATCCATGGCAACCTGCACGATCGCCCGTTCGGCCCTGCTGTCGTCCTGGAGCAGGCGTGCAGCGAGCTGCAGTCGCCAGCGCGCGAGATACCTGAGTGGCGATTCACCCAGCAAATGGCTGAAGCGCTTCGCCAGGATCGAGCGCGATGCACCGATTTCCGTTGCGAGCCCGGTCAGCGTCCAGGCGTGAGCGGGCTTTCGGTGCAGCAATGAGAGTGCGGCGCCGACGAGCGGGTCGCGCGCGCCCGCGAGCCAGCCGGTCTGTTCCGGCGGCAGTTGTTCCATGTAGCGGCGCAGCGATTCGATGAACAGGGCCTCTGCCATCTTGGAGAGCAGCGCGGTCCTGCCGGGTCGCGCCACGCCGGTCTCCGCGGCGAGGTGCTGGATCGATGTCTCCAGCCAGCCGCCGGCGGCATCGCTGCGCACGTTGATCCGGATGACGTTCGGCAGGCCGGCGAGAAACAGCCGTTCCGCGTGCCGCTCGCAACCGAAATAGCCGCAGATGAAATGCGTGAGTTCGCCGCCTCCGCCGAGCTGCATCGTCGCCAGGTCGCCGCCGATATAGCTGCCCATCGAAGCGCCGCTGTCGATGAGCGCCGCAGGCGAGCCATTCGTTACCGTATGCGCATGGCCGTGCGGGATGATCACGACATCGCCCGCCGTCAGTTGCACCTCCGTGCCGTCCTCGAACCGGCACAGCGCCCGCCCTTCCGTCACGAGATGGTAGCCGACCAGCTTTTCGGTGCCGGGCGCCAGCAGGTGTGCCACACGCTGGATGGGCGGAACTGCGAAGCCCCACGGCGCGGTGCACTCGGCGTGATAGAAAATCGCACCGGTCATGCGGACCGAATTGAGAGCCGCTGATAGCGCATCCATTTTTTTCGCTCCGGACAACAAGCCGACGCCGCGAGACGCATTACAGGGGACTGCGGGACGCGCGGCAAAGTTCCAGCCTGACGCCCACGCAGCGGCAAAGGAATCCGGACTACCGGCAAAGCACTTCGATGCTCGCGCAACTAGATTGGAACCTGTCTCAGAACAGGAGAGTAAGGACATGCTGAATTCACCTGGAAAATCTGCGCGCGCAAACAAGATGCAGGAACGGCTGCTCGCCGGCCTGCCGTTGGTCGAGCGGCAATTGCCACTGGCGGGCATCTCGACTGCGATCCTCGATGGTGGCAGCGGACCGCCGCTCGTGCTTCTGCACGGTCCTTCCGGCTACGCTGCGCACTGGATGTACGTCATCCCGGGCCTCACCGCGACGCATCGCGTGATCGTCCCCGACCTGCCCGGCCATGGAGCTTCTGTCGTGCAAGACGGTCCGCTCGATGCGGAGCAGGTGCTGTCCTGGCTCGGCGAGTTGATCGAACGAACCTGCGAATCGCCGCCGGTCGTCGTCGGTCACCTGGTCGGCGGCGCAATCGCGGCACGTTACGCGAGCGGGAAAAGCGACGCGCTCGGGCACCTGGTCCTGGTCGACACCTTCGGTTTGCGCCCGTTCCAGCCGCTGCCGGAATTCGGCGAGGCGGTAATGCGATTTCTCGCGGAGCCGACGGAAGTTACGCATCGCAACCTCTGGCAATACTGCGCCTACGATCTCGCGAGCCTGCGCCAGCGCATGGGTTCCCGCTGGGAACCGTTCGAGGCCTACAACCTCGATCGTGCCCGGGTGCCGAGTGTGCAGAACGCCGTTTCCGCGCTCATGGAACGTTTCGCCATGCCCGCGATTGACGGCGAGGTACTGGCCGGGATCGCTGCACCGGTGTCGCTGGTCTGGGGACGCCATGATCGCGCGACGCCGGTGGCCGTCGCGGAGGAAGCCAGCGCTCGATTCGGCTGGCCGCTGCAGGTAATCGAGGACTGCGCCGACGATCCGCCGGTCGAGCGACCCGACGCGCTGGTGCAAGCCATCAGGGCCGTTACAATGCCGGAACGCTCAAGAGCCGCCCGCCGCTGAAAGCGGGCGGCCACCGGCTGCAATGGGACGCAACGATGACATCGCGCACTTCGAGCTTCGACGGCTGGCCGGCAATTCCATACGGCGCCTGGCAGACGACGGCGGCGGCGCTGCAACTGTACCTGCAGGTCGTCGGCAAATACCGGCTGGCGCGCAGCCCGTGGGTCAATCACTCCTGGCACGCAACCCTGTACGTGACGCCGCGGGGTCTCACCACCTCACTGATACCCGATGGCGACGGTGGCATCGAGGTTACGTTCGATTTCATCGACCATGTTCTGCGCGGATATTGCGGGAGTGGGCACACGCTGAGCTTCCCGCTGCTGCCGATGACGGTTGCCGATTTTCACCGCCAGTTCGTTGCAATGATCGACGAACTTGGCGGTGATCCGAAATTCAACGGCAGGCCCAACGAAGTGCCCGACGCCGTCCCGTTTGCCGAGGACAGGACGGCGCGCCCATACGATGCGCATGCCGTCACCCGCTTTCACCGCGCCCTCGTGTCGGTCAACCGCGTCCTGCAGCACTTCAGGACGGGATTTCGCGGCAAGGTCAGTCCCGTGCACCTGTTCTGGGGCAGTTTCGATCTTGCGGTGACGCGATTCTCGGGGCGTCGTGCGCCCCTGCATCCCGGCGGCATCCCCAACCTGCCGGACACCGTCACGCAGGAAGCCTACTCGCACGAAGTGTCGTCGGCGGGTTTCTGGCCCGGCGGCGGGCCGATCGATGAAGCCGCGTTCTACGCCTACGCGTATCCGCCGCCGGCAGGGTTCGCCGCTGCGTCAATCGAACCGGCCGCGGCGCGCTACAACGAAGCCTTCGGCGAGTTCATCCTGCCGTACGATGTGGTGCGAAACTCAGCCGACCCGGATGCCACGCTGCTCGCTTTCCTGGAATCGACTTACGCCACTGCTGCTGCGCTCGGCGATTGGGATCGCGCCCTGGAGTGTCCGCGCGGCCAGCCTGGCCAGCCGCCCCGGATCGATCCGCCCGGCTGATACGACACCGGCCGGTCTCCGGCGCCCGTCATTCGAACTCGAATCCCAGCCCGAGCAGCAGCGCCAGGTCCTCGTGCTCCGCAGTTTCGACCGGTTCGGTTTCATAGTCGAAGTTGAGCGAGACGTTGGAGTAGAGCAGATCGCTGATTTCGTAGCTCAAGCCGGTGGCGGTCTTGAAGATCGTGTTGTCACGGCCCGATACGTTGTCGGTGATCGTGTGGTTGTGAAACACCGACAGGTCGCCGCCAACGAACTCGTGCCAAAAGCGCAACCCCCAGATGGCGACCGCGCTTTCGTTGCTGATCAATGCGATCTCTTCGTCCAGGTAACCGGCGCCGAGTTTGATGCTCAAAGTTTTCCTCGGCGTCGCCCAGATGTCGTAACCGATGCCGGCGCTAAGCGTGACGCGATGGTCCAGTTCCCTGATCGGATCCTGTTCGTAACTGAGTTCCGAGGAAAAGAACCATGGGTCGTTGAAGAGCCAGTTGTAGTCGTACACGTACAGGTCCTGCTCCTGGGTTTGCACGCCCTCGAGTTCCTCGCGGAAGAAGGTGACCTCACCGCGATGCCGGTGATCGCCGCGCTTGTACATTCCGTCGGCCCGCAGCTTGGTGTTCTCGGAATCCGTATTGCCGCTGTTCAGGCTGCTGGAGAAGTCGACGTGACTGTTCCAGTCCTGGTATTCCTCCGGCTCGTCCAGCTCGAACACGTCGGCGAGGGCGATATTGCGAGGGCCATCCGGGGTCTCCAGGACCTGCTGTCCGCCGTCGGCTGCGCCGGTGAGTTTCGCCGTCCCGTCGTAGCCATCGTCCAGCGTGACATCGAAATCGCGATCCGACTCGATGTGTGCGATGACGTCGAGGTCGACGTCGATCGGATCCGCGTATTCGGGTTCGATCGTGACCGTGTCGTCCCAGATGTGCTGGACCTCACCCGTGATGCGATCACCGTTGGTCAGGACCAGCACGTCGGCCAGCGCACACGCCGGCAATCCGACGATACCCAGGGAGGCCAGCATGACGGACCCGAGGCTGCTTCGATCAATCATGAACGTGCTCCTTGCTCGTCAACATGTTGTTTGAATCCGGTGAGTTCGGGTCTGCGTTGGCCGCGGGACTTGCGCCCGCCGCGTCCGGGCCGTGCGGCAGTGCGAAAGCGATGTATTGTCCTGACTGCGGTCCGCCGAACTTGCCGCCGCCGGCCGAAATCACGACGAATTGCCGACCGTCCGTCTCGTACACCGCCGGCGTGGCGACTCCGGCCGCGGGCAATTCGTGCTCCCACAGGAGTTCGCCAGTGGCCTTGTCGTACGCGCGAAACTTGCGGTCGAACAACGTCGCGCCTATGAACAGGAGCCCGCCCGCGGTCACCACGGGGCCGCCGTAGTTCTGCGAGCCGGTATTCCGTATGCCTTTGGCGACGAGTTCCGGGTACTCGCCGAGCGGTACCTGCCAGGCGAATTCGCCGCTGGCGAGATCGATGGCCGACAGCGTACCCCAGGGCGGCTTCACCGCCGGATAACCTTCGTGGTCCGTGAACTGCGGATAGCCGTCGATCCGGTAGCGCAGGAAGAGCGGTGAATCCGCGCCCAGCGCTGAGTCGACCGGCGTGTTTCGCCCTTCCCGCAGGTAGATCGCCAGCGCGTCCATGCCCTGCCCGTCGAGGTGCGTTGCGAAGGTCGGCATGCGCCCGCGCCCGGTCGACAACAGCTCGGTGACCTCATCATGCGTCATCCGTTCGCCGAGATCGACGAGCCCGGGAAAGTCGCCGCTGCCTGTCCGGTCTTCGCCATGGCAGGACGCGCACAAGGCGTCATAGACCGCGGTCGCATCGGCACCGGCCGGCAGTGGCTGCTTTTCCGAGAGCTTCAGAAGCCACGGCATCTCGTTCGCATTGACGTACAGCAGGCCGGTCTGCGGGTCGAACGCCGGACCGCCCCACTCGCCGCCGCCGTCGAAACCCGGGAGTAAGGCCTGGGCACGAGTGCCGGGCGGCATGAACTGGCCGCCCGCAGTGATTTCCTGCAGCGCCTTGCGTACGTGAGCCGTCGCCTCTGGTGTGCGATCGGTTATGGCGGCTTCGTTGAATACCTGCCTCGCGAACGGCTTCGGCAGGCGCGGCAGCCGCTGGCTGCGCGCGAGTTGCTCGCCCGGCAGTTCCGACGGTGCAACCGGCACTTCCTCGAGCGGAAACAGTGACTCGCCCGTGTCCCGGTCCAGCACGAACACATGCCCCGATTTCGTGATCTGCACGACTGCGTCCGCCGCACGCCCGCTTCGGCGCACGCTTGCGAGCACCGGCGGCGCCGGCAGATCGCGGTCCCAGACGTCGTGGCGAACGACCTGGAAGTGCCAGCGTCGCTTACCGGTCCGCGCGTCGAGCGCGACGACGCTGTTCGCGAACAGGTTGTCACCAATGCGGTTTGCACCGTAGAAATCGTCGGCCGCCGAGCCGGTGCCGAAGAACAGCATGCCGCGGCCGCGGTCGACGCTCATGCCGCTCCAGACATTGGCCCCGCCCGAATAGGTCCAGGCATCGGCGGGCCAGGTGTCGTGGCCGAATTCGCCGGGGCGCGGAATCGTGTGGAAAGTCCACGCGAGTTTCCCCGTGTGCACGTCGTAGGCACGCACGTCGCCCGGCGGCGCGGGCAGGGTTTCGGACAGGCTCGAACCCATGATCACCAGGTCCTCGAACACGATGCCGGGGCTGGTGGATGCAAGTGACACCGACTCCACCGGTCTGTCCAGGCCCGCCCGCAGGTCGACGCGGCCGCCGTCGCCAAACGTGGTGAGCGGCTTGCCGGAATTCGCGTCGAGTGCGTAGAGATAATGACCTGCGCTGTACAGTATGCGCTCGCCCTGCCAATGCATCAGGCCGCGGATGAACACGCCGCCCATGCTCTCCTCGCCGGGCTTGATCGGCGGTTCGCGTTCCCAGAGCAACTCGCCGGTCGTCGCGTCGAGGGCAAAGACGCGCAGGGCCCGGCTAACGCCGTACAGTCGGTTGCCGAGTACGATGGGCGTGTGGTGCAGGCGCCGCGTTGCGTGGTAGTCACGTTGCTCAGTATCGAGGTCACCGGAGTCGTACACCCAGGCCACGGACAGGCGCTGTACATTGCTGCGGTTGATCTGGTCCAGTGCGGAGTACTGTAGGTGCCCTGGACCGCCGCCGTATTCACGCCACGTACGCAGTTCCTCCGCCTCGTTCGTCTGGCCCCAGGCTTGTGGGCCGGGCAGAGTTGCAGTGAGGCATGGCACGAGAATCGCGCATGCGGAGGCCACACTCAGCCGGCGCAAGTTGCGGACTACCGGGAAGATCGATCGGTTCACTTACCCGCCAGGGTTATCAAGCATGGATGGCCCGTCATCTTACACGCTGGAGCGACAACGATTCGACGGGCCGTGGGTGCCTGGTTTCCAACCGCCGCATTTGCCGATACTCTCCGGCAGCCAAGCCCGGGGTAATGACACCCTGCGTCACGAGTACCCGTATGCATCCAGCGCGCGTCGATGGTCCCGCGAACCCCCCTGATTTTGCCGAAGCACTCCGCGTATGGCTCAAGATCGGCCTCTTGAGTTTCGGCGGCCCCGCCGGCCAGATCGCCCTGATGCACCGGATCCTGGTCGAGGAGAAACGCTGGATCGGCGAATCGAGATTCCTGCATGCACTCAACTACTGCATGCTGCTTCCCGGACCGGAAGCCATGCAGCTCGCGACCTATGTCGGCTGGCTTTTGCACAGCACACGCGGCGGGCTCGTAGCCGGTATGCTCTTCGTGCTGCCGGGCTTCGCCGCCATGCTCGCACTCTCCATCCTGTACGCACTCTATCAGGACGTCGGTGTGGTCGAGGGATTGTTCTTCGGCCTGAAAGCGGCGGTCCTCGCGATCGTCGTCGAAGCCGTGTTTCGTATCGGGCGACGCGCGTTGCGCAATCGCGTGCAGGTTGCCGTCGCGGCACTGGCCTTCGTCGCCATCTTCTTCCTCGAAATGCCATTTCCGCTGATCGTGCTCGGCGCGGGCTGCGCCGGCTTGCTGGGCGGATACCTGGCGCCGCAGTATTTCTACGTTCTCAAAGGCCACGCGGTGGACGACGATGTCGTCGCCCGGTCCGGCGTATCGGCGCATGTGCCCGGGTGGTCCCATGCGATTCGTACGCTGCTCGTGTGGGTACCGTTGTGGGTGCTGCCGCTCGTATTGCTGTGGACGGCCCTCGGCCCGCAACACGTGCTCACGCTGGAAGGGCTGTTCTTCAGCAAGGCAGCCGTTGTAACGTTCGGCGGTGCCTATGCGGTCCTCGCCTACATCGCGCAACAGGCCGTCGAGGTGTACCAGTGGCTGTTGCCCGGAGAAATGCTGGATGGGCTGGGCATGGCGGAAACCACGCCGGGCCCGCTCATCATGGTCACGCAGTTCGTCGGCTTTATGGGCGCATTCCGTTTCCCGGAGCCGTTCTCGCCGCTCGCGGCCGGTGTGCTTGGGTCCGTCGTCACGACCTGGGTCACGTTCGTGCCGTGCTTCCTGTGGATCTTCCTCGGCGCGCCCTGGGTCGAACGGCTCCGTCACAACCAACTGCTCGGCTCGGCGCTCTCCTGCATCACTGCCGCGGTGGTCGGCGTCGTGTTGAATCTCGCCGTATGGTTTGCCGTGTACACCTTGTTTGCCCGGGTCACGGAAATGCACACCGCCGGCATCCGCTGGCTGGTTCCCGACTTCTCCACACTGAATTTCGCCGCCACCGTAATCTCCGCGGGTGCCTTTGTCGCGCTGTTCCGGCTGCACTGGAGCGTCCTGCGCACACTCGGGGTAGCCTGTGCCGCCGGCCTGCTGGTTCAATCTCTCGCAACCTGAGGCCCGCCTGTGAGCTGGCCGACCGGGCGAGCAACCCACAATCCAAGCTATTGACTTATAAGCATTTTCCATAAAACTCGGGGGCTGTCTGGAAAAACTGTCGTTGGCGTGTCGATCCACGCTTCGCTCGTTCGTCGCTATAGTGAAGGCAAGCTATCGCAAATTCACAGTTAGGAGAGACGACAATGCGAGTCATGGTGATGGTCAAGGCAACGAAGAATTCCGAAGCAGGCATCCTGCCCGGCGATCCGAGGGCACCGGCCGGCTACGAAAACCTGTTCGAAGAGATGGGCAAATTCAATGAGCAGCTGGTAAAGGCAGGTGTCATGCTCGAGGGCGATGGCCTCCGCCCGAGCAGCAAGGGCAAGCGGGTGCGCTTTTCCGGCGGAAAGAAGACCGTCATCGACGGCCCCTTCGCCGAGACCAAAGAGCTCGTCGCCGGCTACTGGATCTGGCAGGTGAAGTCGCTCGAGGAGGCAGTCGAGTGGGTTCGCCGCTGTCCGGATCCAATGCCGGGGGAAGTATCCGAAATCGAGATTCGGCCCTTTTACGAGGCCGAGGACTTCGGTAAGGAATTCTCTCCAGAACTGCAGGCGCAGGAGCAGCGCTTGCGAGACCAGATCAAGCGCCGGCAAGAACAGTAGAGCGGATGAACTTGTGTCGCCCTCGCCCGACAGCGTGCGCACGACCATCGAGACCGTTTGGCGAATCGAATCGGCCAGGCTGATCGGTGGTCTTGCGCGCCTGCTGCGCGATGTGGGGCTTGCGGAGGACCTGGCCCAGGAATCGCTGCTCGTCGCACTCGAGCGGTGGCCCGAGTCGGGCATCCCCGACAATCCCGGCGCCTGGCTCATGGCCACCGCGAAGAACCGCGCGCTCGACCAGCTCCGTCGCCGTCGGATGCTCGAGCGCAAGCACGAGGAACTTGCGGGCGAAGCGTCCCTTGATTACGCGCCGGGCACGGGGGACGTCGAGTCCGCGCTTGATGAAGACGTCGGCGACGACCTCTTGCGTCTGATGCTGATCGCCTGCCATCCGGTACTGTCCAGGGAAGCGCGTGCGGCGCTGACGCTGCGACTGCTCGGCGGGCTCAGCACAGAGGAAATAGCCCGGGCATTCCTGGTACCGGAACCGACGATCGCACAGCGCATCGTTCGGGCAAAGCGCAGCTTGGCCGAGGCTCGGGTCCCCTTCGAAGTCCCCCGCGGCGAGGACCTGTCGAGACGGCTCGAGTCAGTGCTGGAGGTCATCTACCTCATCTTCAACGAGGGCTACGCGGCGACGAGCGGGGACGACTGGATGCGCCCTTCGCTATGTGAAGATGCGCTGCGCCTCGGGCGGATTCTCGTCGAGCTGGTACCCGATGAAGCGGAGGTTCACGGTCTCGTCGCACTCATGGAAATCCAGGCCTCACGCACTCGGACTCGAACCGATGCGCAGGGACAACCCGTGCTCTTGTTGAACCAGGACCGCGCACGCTGGGACCAGCTCCTGATCCGCCGGGGCCTCGCTGCGCTCGCGCATGCGGAATCTCTCGTTCGGCCTTTGGGCCCTTACACGCTGCAGGCCGCGGTCGCCGCCTGCCATGCACGGGCACGCACAGCGGAGGAAACGGACTGGCGGCGCATTGTCGCTCTTTACGATGCCCTCGTTGAACTCACGCAGTCGCCAGTGGTCAAGCTCAATCGCGCCGTTGCCGTCGGCATGGCATATGGATCCGCCGAGGCATTGGCAATCATCGACAACATCGTGGACGAGCCCGTGCTATCCAACTATCACTTGCTGCCGAGCGTCAGGGGCGACTTGCTCGCCAGGCTCGGGCGTTCCGCGGAAGCGAAGACCGAGTTCGAACGAGCAGCGGCTATGGCCAGGAACGTGCGCGAGCGTGAGTTGCTGATTGCGCGCGCGCAGGCGTGCGGAGGGCCGGCCAACGGCGAAGCGACAAACCCGTCATGACCAAGGATTCGGCCTCCTTATCGACGCCTCTGCTCTATGGGCGTCAGCGGTGTAGCGATGGGGGCGCCGGTCTCAGGATCAAAGAACGGCGAACGTTCATGATCGCGCCGCATTCGCCAGGTGAAGATCTTCCATGAGATGCCGGCGATGTGCGAAAGCGAAAATCCATCGTGCGCATCAGGCAGCGTCCCGACGTCGCCGATAGCATGCCGAACCATCACCCGCTTTCGAACCGGTCCCAACACCTGGTCAAGCGAATAGCCAGCGGTATCCATGCATGCAAGGATCAGCCCTAGGAATGGTAATTGGTGCGTCGAGGGGGTGTTGCCGATAGGAGTCTTGCAGCAATCCGTGTACCAGCGAAGCGGTCCTCTGGGAGTGAGCTTCAGGCATGCGAGACGATCAAGCCCTCGTGAAACCGTAAGGGCGGCCGGCGACATCTGGAAGATCGCCGTTCCGCCATTGCTGTCCAGCACGGCTTCGCGCTGTCCGAGTTGTTCGGCGAATGCCTGACAGTCGTCGCAGTAGCAGACAACCCGGCTCCCGGCATTGGGCGACAGGCCTGTTGCCTCGCCGACAACGCAGCCGCACTGGCACCGGATTGCGAGATTCGGTCTCATCGATTCGCACTATTGTTCGGCAGTCGGTATGGGACCGGTCGGCACTACCTGGTCGGATCGCCAAGCCGAGACGAGCGTGCCCATCCGGTCGGCATGCGCTTTCGGGGTCTCGGCGAATACCCGCCGCCCCAGTGAAAACGACGCGCTCCGCAAGTCCGCGGCGCGTCGCGCGAACAGTGCGAGCAAAGCCGAATGCCGAGCCGGCTGGCCTATTTCATCGGCGTTGTCGCCCAACGCTTGCCGGAATACGGCCATGTCGTGATCGTCTCCGAGCCAGTCGGAAAGGTCCTTGGCAGCCTCTCGCGCCGTGGAAAGGACCTGCGGCCAGGCCGGTGTCAGCAGGCGCAGGTGGTAACGATGGAATTTCGTACGCTTGCGCCATTCGTGAAAGCAATCCGGCGTGGCCAACGCAGCTGCGGCGTTCATGCCAGCACGCCCGCGCTTGTAGGTTCTCTTCAGGCCCGCCGTGGTCGCCGCGAGGCCGTCGTCATCCAGTGACCAGTCCTCGATGCGCTTCTGGCTGGACGCAAGAGCGTGGCAAGCTTTTTCCAGCGCGCCGTCTGCTTGCATCGCATCGGCCAGTTTCTGCTTGCGCACTCCGAGCCAGTCGCGCAATTCCGCGAATGGCGTCGCGTGGCCGACATCCGCCAGCTCCTCGCCGAAGTGCGCACAAATTGCATCAAGCGTTGTCTGCATGGATTCGGCATCCCGAAGATCCGAAAATGTCCGTGCGAGGTCGCGGAAATACGCATTTTCCCTGGCATAGTCGCTGAATGCCGGGCGGACGAGTCGAATTAGTCCGCGAATTTTCTTGCACCGTTTGCGCAGCTGGTGCACGGACGCGTGTACGGAGAGCCCATCGTCCTCGATTTCGCATATCGCCTTGTCGGCCTGTTCGCAGGCGATGCGGCGCAGCGCTTCTTCGAGGGTCTCGCCGGCCTCCCAGAAAAAGGCCATGTCATCAATCTCGTCGCAGTTCGGAGATCAAGCACTATCGCACATTCACCGCCGATGCATTGGCGAGCGATCCGCAGTCGCCCGGGCCGTAACGCATTCGTAACCCGGGCGAGCGCGCTCCGATCACGTCCCGTGCCCTGATTCGTTTCGCATCTTCAGTTCCGCAAGACTGAACCATGCAACCAGGCCGCTGCCGATCGCCAACAGCCCGCAGATGACCACGATGATCCGGAACGCGCCGACATACGACGTTGCGATGGCGGCGTCGACGGTGCGCGCCACGGGCGGCGGGAGATCGTCCGGCGGTTTGAGCTCCGCCAGTCGGCTGGCGTTTGCGAGGAGGTCTTCCGTGACCGCCGGCGGCACGGCCGACCCGCGCAGGGAATCCTCGAGCGAGGTGGAAAACCAGCCGACCGCGATGGCCGTCAGGACGGCAACGGATATGACGCCGGCGAGTCGCGCCGCCGTGTTGTTGATGCCGGACGCGACCCCCGTCTGATGCTCGGCCACGGCACCCATTATTACAGTCGTCAACGGTGCCACGCTGATCGTCATGCCGAGGCCGATGACCAAAATCGCCGGCAGGAAGCCGGTCGCGAACGCCGCATCGGCGTCCGGCAGCGCCAGGCCAAGAAAGCCCACGCCGGTAATGATCGGGCCGACCGTGAGGACCGTGCGTGGATCGAAGCGCCGGATCAGATCGCCGGCCAGGGTCGAGCCGAAGCCGAGCATCAGCGTCATCGGCAGGAATGCGGCGCCCGCGGCGGTGGCCGAGTAACCCTGCACCTGGATGAGATTGAACGGCAGGAAGTACAGTGCACCGCTCAATGCGGCGTACAACAGGAACGTCATCAGGTTTGCGCCGCTGAAGGTCCGCGAGGCGAACAAGCCAAGGGGCAGCAGTGGCGAGGAAAAGTGCTTCTCGCGCCAGATGAACGCCACAGCCAGCATCGCAGCGATGCCGAGGAATAACATGGCGTGCCATGCCGAATCGGGATCGACCAAAGCATAGATCAGGGTTGCCAGCGACAGGGCAAGCAAAGCCGCGCCAAGATAGTCGAGTGGCGCCTTCTCTTCGACCGTATCGGCCGGTACCCGCCACGCGGCGATGGTCAGCGTCACGAGGGCGAACGGCGCAACCAGCCAGAACACCGCCGGCCAGCCCCACTGGTCGACGAGCCAGCCGCCGAGCACTGGACCAATGGCGGTGGTCAGGGCGGACGCGCCAGCCCACGTGCCGATGGCGCGGCCGCGTTCCTCGTCCGTGAAATAGCTGCCGATCAGGGCCAGGCTCGCCGGCACCAGCAAGGCACCACCCAGCCCTTGCACGCAACGCGCGGCAATCAGCAGGAGCAGCGACGGCGCGATTGCGCAGGCGAGTGCACCGACCCCGAACACCACGTTCCCGAGAATAAAAATGCGGCGCAACCCGACGCGATCCCCGAGCGAGCCACCCACCAGCATGAACGAGCCGAGCACCAGCAGGTATGCGTTCATCACCCACTGGACGGCGGCGGAATCGATATCGAGCTCGTGCTGGATCGCCGGCAGTGCGAGGTTGACGACCGAACCCTCGATGAACGCCAGGCTCGAACCCAGTATCGCGCTGGCCAGCACCCATGGCTTGTCGCGTTGCGGGCACGCGGCGCGACGGCGAGCCAAGCGCAGCTGGGCTTGGTCACAGGGCTGTTGCGATCCGTATGCAGGTGTCATTCCGCGCCCGACAGCACCTTGTCCTGGTTCGCCAACACTTCAGGCCAGGCCTTCATGTCGGTGCATCGACTCCTCGTTCGGAAACCCGGCGTGAGTCAGTCGGACGGTTGCGCCGGAACCCCTGGCCGCTATTTCGACGGTTACGACGGTTTCGGCGCCTTCAGTCCCAGCGGCGCCGGTCACCCAGGCGAGTTCCACAAGTCGGTCCGCCTCGAGCCTGAGAAACCGACCGTAGTGCGGGTGCCGTTGCTTGTTGTAATGTGTTTCGAAGAAAAATGGCGCGTCGACCTTTGGCTGATCTGGTCGGACAACGGTCATCGGCTTCTCCTTGGTTTGCGCGTGCTCCAGGCAGTGACGTGACCATGGTTCTGCGTAACCGGGCGACATCGGACCCGTCGGTGCAATGTTATCGTAGTTCGAGAGTCCGATCGGCGACGAACCGCCGGCGTAAGCCGAAGTATGCAATCACCACGACCGCGAGACTCAGCAAGGCTGGCGTAGAACTGACTGGCGAGTCCTTCTGTGAACGCCATCGCAGCCAGCACGCCGACGATTGCGACAATGGTCAACTGGGTGGCGTAGGGAAACAGCCACATGCGCACTGCGAGCCGGTCGGGATCGTCGCGCTCGAGCTGGCGTCGCAGCCGGATCTGTGCGAGCGCGGTAATCAGGTAGACGATGAGCATGACGGCGCCGGAGGTATTCAGCAGGAAGGCAAAGACCACGGACGGCGAAAGCACGGCGGTAATGACCACCCCGAAGCCGAGCGAGCTTCCCAGGAGAATCGCCCTGGCCGGCACGCGACGCTTGCTGAGCTTGACCAGTGACTGAGGCGCGTCGCCGTGGGCAGCCAGGGTGAACAACACCCGCGAATTGACGTAGACCCCCGAATTGAGACAGGAAAGCACGGCCGTCAGTACGATGAAGTTCATGATCGTTCCCGCTCCGGGAATTCCAATGCGCTCCAGTGCGACGACGAACGGAGAGATGCCAGGCTCGATCTCCGTCCAGGGGATGACGGCGAGAATGACCAGGATCGAGCCCACGTAGAACAGCAGTATGCGCAGCAGGATCGTGAACGTCAGCCGCGAGATGGTGCGCGCCGATTCACTCGATTCGGCCGCCGCGATCGTGACGATCTCCGCCCCGGTCAGGGAAAAGATGACGGTCGTGATACCAGCGAGGATGGCAACGGAGCCCTTCGGGGCGAAGCCTCCGTGCTCGGTGAGGTTACGCAGGCCGGGCGCTTCGTCGCCAACGAATCCCAGGATGTATGAAGCGGCCACGACGATAAAGGCGATGATGGCGGCGACCTTGATCGACGCAAACCAGAATTCGAATTCACCGTAGGAGCGCGTCGACGACAGGTTCACGATTGTGAGCACGGTCATGAGGACGAACCCGATCTGCCACAAAGGAAGCGGGAGCCACTGGGCGATGATCGCCGCACCGGCAATCGCTTCGATCGGAACGACGACGACCCAGAAATACCAGTAGAGCCAGCCGCTTACGAACCCGGCCCAAGGTCCCAGTGCAAGCCTCGCGTACTCGGTGAATGAGCCGACTCGCGGGTATGCGGCCGCCATTTCGCTGAGCATGCGCATCACCAGCAGGATCACCAGGCCAGCGAGCAGGTAGCTCAATATAATCGCCGGACCAGTGGCGGCAATCGCGGCACTGCTGCCTACGAACAGTCCTGCGCCGATGATCCCGCCGATCGAAATCATCGTGACATGGCGCGAGCGCAGGCTGCGCGTGAGCTCCGTTCGCTCTGCATTCGCGTGATCGGGAACGTCGCCCGAACTCGCGACCTGAGCTTTCACCACTTCATCAGCCATGCCGCCACCATCCTCAGCCACCCGGTAGTATCCCCGATCCTCCGGTTTTCGCGATGATAATATGCGCCGGTATCCGGGTCGCCGGCAGTTTGCAGCTCCGGCCTCCAAAGCTGTGCGGGTAGTACGGGGAAAGGTATTGGTTGGAGAATCGTGAATGATTAGCTCGAACGACGACCCGGACGACGACTTATAAAGTCGGGGTCGGAACAGGTTATTGATCGCCCCCTTGTCCAAGTATGGGACAAGATCGCAAGGCGACTAAAGACGTGGACAACGAAGTGATCATGGTTCGCGAAACGTTACGGTAGCGGGCCAATCTGCCTGGGAACTATCTTGCTCCTCGCGAGCAGCCGCCGGACGCCCACACGGGCGAGGCCCACGGCGACCCCGGACAGAACCGCCCAGGTGGCCGCGTCGCGAAACGGCACGGCGTGATGCAGATCTTCCGGCGGCGGCGGCTCGTCGGCAACGGCCTCCCATGCGGAAGCAGTCCCCTTCCGGGCAAGGAAGCTCGTCAGCAACAGGGCTGCGCTCAGCATCAATGTGCTCTCCAGGCGGCTTGGTTTTTTCATGAACAGGCCCCGCGGTTCCCGGTTTTTTGCATGTTTTTCAACTTGCTCATCGCGAAGCCCTCCAGCTCAGTTCGATGACTCCGATTCTTCCCCTTCGCTGCATATCGCGTGCCAACCGGCACAGGGAGATTGGGGGCTACCGCACCAGCGATAAACGCTTGTAGGTGCTCAGGTGCCGGAAGGCGCTGCGCCGATCGACCGGCTCCAGGACGGCCGCCAGGTTGTAGTGCGCATCCGCGAACTCGGGATCGAGACGCACGGCGGTACGGTAGGCGCCGATCGCATCCTCTAGCTGCCCCAGCCCCTGGTGCATGACACCCCAGTTGAACCAGGCCAACGCATTTTCGGGCTCCAACGTGACGGCCCGCCGATAGTGGCGGTCAGCGGACTTGCGATCGCCTTTGGCCGCGTACAGACGGCCGAGGTTAACGTGTGCATCCGCAAAGCGTGGGTCGTCGTCAATTGCGTGTTCGTAAGCCTCCACGGCCTGCTCGAGTGCGCCGGCCGCGTCGAGATCGCATCCGACATCGAACCAGTCCTCGGCAGACGCCTGCGGAGACGCCGCCGTCAGTCGAATGACCTTCGGCGCCAGGTTCGAGACGATCGATTGCAGGGAAAGATCGAGAACGCCCTGCCCGGATACCACGCTGAACAAGACGCCCTCGTAATCCGTGACGATATCCCGGCCTTCGGCACGCAAACGGTTCGAGCCGTGAGCGCTTGCTTTGAACTTGCGTAGCGCCGTGCGCACCGCAGACATGGCGCATTTTTCGCGCAGCAACTGCTGTGCCGTTCGGGCCAGGATGAGATCCGAAAACTGGAAGCGATATTTGCGGCCCTGGCGATAGCCGATGCTGCCATCACGCGCCAGTGTGCGTACCTGTGAAGGGGAAAGCCCCGACAGCTCAGCGACTTCGCCGGTTCGGTAGATCTTCACTGGAGGCGCTGCTCAGGACGATTTTCGCGAGGCAGTCTTTTTCTTCTTCGCTGTCTTTTTCTTGGTGCGCTTCGGCGCCGCTTTTGCGGGTTTCGATTCCCCTTCTGCGCCCAGGCTCGCCTTCAGAGCCGCCATCAGGTCGACGACCTTGGCCTGCTCGGCCTCCGCGGATGCGACGACGGTGATGTCCTCGCCGGCAACCTTGGAGTCAATCAGCGCTTTCAGCCGCTCGTATACTTCATCTTTGTAGTTTTCGGGGCGGAACTCGTCGGACGAGGCCTGATCGATGAGCTGCCGTGCCAGTTTGAGCTCGTCGTCCCTGACGTCGGCATCCTCGATCGGGACCGTGTCGATGGAACGGATTTCGTCGGCGTAATGCAGCTGTTCGAGGGCAAGTCCGCCTTCAACCGGACGCACGAGCACAAGGTACTGCTTCCCGCGAGCTGCATAGCTCCCCAATGCAGCTCGGCCCGAATCTTCCATTGCCTCGGCCAGCAGGTGATAGGCACGCGCGCCGCCTTTGTCGGTGCCGAGGTAGTAGACTCGTTCGAGGTAGATGCGTGGGACCTGCTCGAGTGGTACGAATTCGCGGATATTGATCGTATGCGTCGACTGGGCCTCGATGGCCTCGAGCTCTTCGGGCTCGAACAACACGTACTGGCCGCGGGTAAACTCATAGCCTTTGACAATGTCCGATTTGTCGACAGGCTCGCCGGTTTTGGAGGAAACGAGCTGTTGCTTGACGCGTGCGCGGTCAGCCTTGTTAATCTGGTTGAAGTGGATCATGCGGCCCGACTCGTATGGCGTAAACAACTTGACCGGGATTGAGACCAGCCCGAACGAAATTGTTGCAGTTGCCAGCGCGCGTGGAGCCATTGAACGGCACTATAACACTTGAAATCAGCCAAAAACAGCGACCTGGCACGCTACCACGAGCGGCGCGATCCGGCCGTTTCGCCGGAGCCGATGGGCGGAACGCGCGTCCGCGGCCGCCGTTTTGTCGTGCAGCACCACCTGGCGCGGCGCGAGCACTACGACCTGCGGCTCGAACATAACGGCGTGCTGTTGTGCTGGGCCGTGCCCAAGGGCCCGTCGCCGGATCCGGGCGACAAACGCCTCGCCGTCCAGACGGAACCTCACCCGCTGCGCTACACGGCATTCGAAGGTGTCATCCCCGAAGGCAACTATGGCGCGGGCTCGATGATCGTCTGGGACCAGGGCAGCTATACGCCGCTCATCGACATGGATGAAGGCCTCGAACGCGGCAAGCTCCTGTTCGACTTGCACGGACACAAGTTGCTCGGCAGATGGACACTCGTACGCACGAAGGAGAACTGGCTGCTCATCAAGGAGCGCGATGCCTACGTTCGTACGGGCGCGAACAAGCGCTTACCCCGTGACTCGATACTATCAGGGCTCACGGTGCGCGGCCGGAAGAGTCCACAACGTGCGGCGGAGCGACTTACACGACACTTGCGCAAGGCCGGCGCGAAGCGGGTAGCAAAGAATTTCAGGACACCCAGCCCGATGCTAGCCACGGCGAGCAAGCCGTTCTCGCACCCGGACTGGGTGTTCGAACTCAAGTACGACGGCTATCGCGCCCTCGCGGTGCGCAACGCGGCGGGGCTTACCCTGCAATCCCGAAACGGCAACGAACTCGGCGCGTACTTTCCGGATCTGCGTCACCCTCTCGAGCACCTGCCTTACGATCGCTTCGTGATCGACGGCGAAATCGTCTGCGTCGACAGCGAAGGACGTTCCAGCTTTTCGCGCCTGCAGGCGCGTGCGCGCCTGAAGCAGCCCCACGAACGCGAAGCCGCGATACTCACGGCGCCGGCCACGTACTTTGCGTTCGACCTCATCGAAGCCTGCGGTTACGACTGCCGCTTGCTCCCGCTCGTCGAACGCAAGCGCCTGCTGCGCTTGCTGCTTCCGACGACAGGCCCGGTACGTTACAGCGATCACCTCGTCGGTGATGGTGAGACGCTCTATGCGTACGCGGAGCAAAAGGGCCTCGAAGGCATGATCGGCAAGCGCGCCGACTCGACGTACCAGGCGCGCCGCTCGCCGGACTGGCGCAAGTGCGCACTCACCACCACCGAGGACTTCGTTATTGCCGGCTGGGCGCCATCGGCATCGTCGAGCAACACGCTACGCGGACTGCTGCTGGCTCGCTACATCCAGGGCACGCTGGTCTATGCGGGACGCGCCGGCACCGGGCTCAAACAGGCGGATCGCACGGAATTGCTGGCGAAGCTGGAAAGATTGCCGGCAGGCAAGCCACCGGCGGATGCTCCGGACGACGTCGACAGTCGCTGGGTCGCGCCGCGCCTCGTGGCCGAAGTCCGCTACAAGCAGCGCACGCCGGACGGGCTCTTGCGTGCGCCGGTGTTCGTGAGGCTGCGTGAGGACAAGTCGCCCCTCGAGTGCGGCGACGGCATGATCGTCACGCTTCCGAAGCAAGAGAAGCCAGCCCTGAGCAATCCTGACAAGGTGCTGTGGGCCGACGCCGGCATTACCAAATCGGATCTCGCGGAGTATTTCGACCGGATGGCAACGTGGCTGTTGCCGTGGCTCGCGGATCGCCCGGTAACGCTGGTGCGGTACCCGGACGGCATCGACGGTGAATCTTTTTTCCAGAAGAATGCGCCGGCAGGTGTGCCAGCCTGGATTCGCGTAGAGTCGCTGGCCTCCGGCTCCGGGTCCGTGACGGACTATCTGGTACTCGAAACCCCCGAGGCACTCGCGTACGTGGCGAATCTCGCAGCAATCGAGCTGCACGTGACGGCAAGCACCCTTGCCGATCTCGAGCGGCCGACCTGGTTTGTCGTCGATCTCGACCCGAAGGGCGCGCCGTATGCCTGGGTCGTGAAAGCAGCCAAAGAGATTCTGCGCATCTGCAAGTCCATCGATCTGCCTGCCTATGTCAAGACGAGCGGCGCCACAGGACTGCACATCCTGGTACCCGGCGCTGGCGCACTCGATTTCGAGCAGGGCACCATGCTCACGGTATTGATCGCACGCCTGGTGCAGGCCGTACAGCCCGAGACGACCACGCTCGAGCGGCGCATCGAACAGCGTGGCGGCAAGGTATATCTCGATTGTGGCCAGAACCGGCGCGGCGCCACGCTGGCCGTCCCGTACGGACCGCGGGCGCGTCCGGGAGCGCCTGTGTCAATGCCATTACGGGCGCGGGAACTGACCAGCAAGCTCCACAACAACAACTACCGCATCGATAACGCGGCGCGGCGTGTGGCGCAGTTCAAGGTCGATCCGATGCGGCCGTTACTCGAGCAGGACGTCGATTTCCGGCGCGTCTTCGCGTTGCTGGAAGCGCAACTCGGGTAGCGGGCCGCCGAACGGGACGGCGAGATTCCCTGCGTATACCATCGGCAAATGCGACAGGTTGAGCTCATCGTAGTGCCCTACCACGCCGGTGTCCGGGCGGAACGCGTCGGCAAGGGCCCGTTGCGGCTGATGGACGACGGTCTGGACGCTGCGATTCAAGCGGAGGGAATCGACGTCTGCATTACCGAAGTGTCTTCGGTGGAGAATTTCGAAGGGGAGATCGGGCGGAGTTTCGAGCTGATACGGCGGGTGGCGGGCGCCGTGTCGGCGGCGGTGCGCTTGGGCCGATTCCCTTTGATCCTGGCCGGCAAGTGTAATTCGACCGTTGGTTGTGGGAACGGGTCGCCGCGAGCGGCGTACGGGCAGTCCGCGGATCGACGCACGAGACTGTTGCGTTTGCATTGGAACTGGAAGCGCTCATCGCCGCCGCGGGATTTCGGAAAGCCCTAATTCACCTGGACCTTGATTGCCTGGATTCGTCGGTCGGCCACGCCAACGAATACGCAGCGCCGGGGGGCTTAACGGCCGAAGATCTTCAAGAATGCCTCGAACGGGTTTGCAAGCAAATGCGCCCGGCGGCCATGACTATCGCCTCGTTCAATCCGGACCTGGACGGCAACGCCCGTATCGCGGCCGCGGGAGTGCGCGCGGCACGCCTGATTTGTGGCCAGGCGATGAAATGATCCTGTGCGTCGGGTGGGGCGGCGAGCCTTCCTATACCTTCGCAACGTGGTCGGCGTGCCAGGCGCCCCGCTCCCCCAGCGGCTTTTCCTCGCCGATCGTGGTATCGCGCAGCGTCTGGTGTTCCGACTCCGAATTTATCTCTGCGCCCAGCAGGACGATGTACGCGGACAGAAACAGCCAGAGCAGGAAGATCACAATTGCGGCAAGCGACCCATAGGTGTCGTCATAGCTGCCGAAATTGGCGACGTACATGGAAAAAGCGGCTGACCCACCGAGCCACAACAGCAGCGCCACGATGGAGCCGACACTCACCCAGCGCATGCGTGGATTCGTCCGCACCGGCGCGAACTTGTACAGCATTGCCATTCCCGCAAGAAGCATCAGCGCAACCACGGTCCACCCGCCGATCGTCACCGCCAGTGTGATCCAATGAGAGACGCGCAGGCTTGCACTTAGCGCGGCGGTGCCGACGACGACCGCGAACGCAACTGTCATGCTTGCAGCAGCGCCGAGCGTGAACAGCAGGCTGAGCGCGCTTTGCTGCAGGAAACTTCGCGAACTGGGCTCGTTGTAGGCGATATTCAGCCCCTGGAGCAGCGCATTAGTGCCCTTGTTCGCGCTCCACAAGGCGACCAGCAAACCGATCGCGGCGCTCCAGCCGAGCGTCTGCTCGTTGCGCCCCGCCACACTCTTCAGCTGTTCACCCAGGATGTCGTGCACTTCCGCCGGCAAGACGCCCCGGAGGTACTGCAGTTGCGCCGGAATCTCACCGGGGTCGGTAAAGGCGCCGTAGATCGAAACGGTGGCTGCCAGCGCGGGAAAGACCGCGAGGAAGGCGTAGAAAGCCACGCCCGCCGCAATCAGTGAAATGTGGTCCGCGCCCGCCTGCTTCACAACGCGTTTCGTGATGTCCCACCAGCCTATTGGCGGAATGTTCGCTGGCGTTTTGGCTAGCTGTCCGTGTGACGGACGGACAGCTGGTTCTGTCGACTCTTCGGCCATAAAGCCACCAATGTTTCTGCAGGACAGATTCTGCAAATATCACGCCAATTTTCGGGGCGCGGGGCCGGCGCAGGCTAGTCAGACGTCCAGGGTTCTGTGCGCGCGTCCAGCACGCGCGCCATGTACTCGATACTGCGCTTGTGAAAGGCTGGTTGAATGGCCGTGGAGCAGTCTTGGGGAACGTACACACCGTATCGACGCATATACGCGTCCTTGGCGGTGAACTCGATGCAATAGTCCGTCGTTAGCCCGGTCAGGACGAGGTTTCTGACACCCAGCGCACGCAGCAGAACATCGAGGCTCGTCTCATAGAAGCCGGAATGCATGGGTTTGAGAATGTAGTAGGAGGTCGAATCCGGTTTCAACGACGCAACAAAGGGCCGTGCCGACTTATTTTCCTGACAATAGGTCACGAGCTCGTCAAAATTGCGACGCCAGTCGCCGAAGTTGTCGTTGACGTAGATGACGGGAACGTTGTTCGATCGGCACGTTTCCAGCAGATCTCGCAGCGGCTTCACCATTTTTTTTGCATGCGAGAGTAATTTTCGGGCGTCCGGAAAATTGAAGTCATTGATGACGTCGATCACCAACAAGGCCGCCAAATGGTCGTCACGAACCAGCAGGTCCCGTGTGCTCATGCGTCACTCGCGTTTTTCGGGTGTATGAGACTACAAGGTGATTTCCTCGAAGTTGATCAGCATAAAACGTGCCATGGTGAATTTTTTGAGCATGCGCGCCCCGCTCCGTGGCGATCGCAGCCCGGTCTTGTCCAACAGTAGATCTTTATTGCAAGGTCTTGTAGTTATTGCCGCCCAATGCGGCGGCTCAAACCTGCAGCATGGCCTTCACGTAATCCGGTCGCAGCGGGATGCGTCGCGCAGGCTTACCTGTCGCATCGAGGAAGGCACCTGCAATCGCGCCCGCGGCAAGTGCATTGGCACTCTCCGAGCCCTGTCCATAAATGGTCGCACCCTCGTGGGGCGCCAATACGACTTTCACCGCTGGCGCTTCCGCCATGGTCAGGATCGGGTAGTACGCCCAATTGGTGCTGGTGATGCTGCCCTGGTCGAAAGTAACTTCCTCATGCAGCGCCTGGGACACGCCCATCAGGCAACCGGCTTCGGCCTGCCGGCGCAACTGCAGCGGGTTGACGACAATGCCCGGATCGCAAACGAGCGTCATGCGCTCGACCGCGACCTTCCCGGTCGCCGGCGTGACAGCGATGTGCGCAGCGCAGGCCCAGTAGCCATTGTCGCGGAACATGATTGA
Organism: uncultured Pseudomonadota bacterium; assembly: GCA_963775455.1. Taxonomy (GTDB): domain Bacteria; phylum Pseudomonadota; class Gammaproteobacteria; order Steroidobacterales; family Woeseiaceae; genus UBA1847. The sequence continues at coordinate 450,154 of CAVZIU010000003.1, forward strand.
AACTCCTCGGCCTCGCGTCACCTGCGAGCCGCTCGACGTCGCCGCGGCCGACGGCGAGGGGTGCGTATCCCATCCCGATTCATCGCGCAGACGTTCGAGAATGGCCTTGAACCGCGGCTCGGAAACGTGGTCGATGCGAAACTGGAGCGCATCCTCGCCGGCAAGCGCCGCCGCTTCGCTGATTGCCGTTTCGCGAGGAAAATTCTGCTGAAACTGGATCGGAGTTCGCATCGAATGATCGCGCAAGCCGACAGCGATGGGCGACTCTAGTTGTCCGATCTGGAACGTACCGCGCCCGGTTTCCGAGACGTTGGGCACCCTTTCGTAGGCCCACGTATCGGCCACGAACATCTCGGCTGAATGTACGCCTGACGGATTGGCAGGAACGGGCGGAGATATGGTCGGCAGGCCGGCAAGAATCGAACCGATCGGCCGGTCGTCCTGCATGGGCGGGCCCGAATGAACCGCTCGATAGGTGGCGATGCGGCCGTCCTCACCAAGACCGATGCGTATGTCGGACAGCATCGTCGAAGACTGGGTCGACCATTGCATGTCATCGGCCCGCGTCCACTGGACCCGCACCGGTACGCCCAACTCGCCAGATAGCAGGACGGCCTCGTCCTCGGACCCCGCATTGCCGCCATTCGAGCGCCCGAAATGCCCGGGCCCCGGGTAGGTACGGATTACGACCTTGTCCTCGCTCTTCTCTAGCATGGTGGCGATGAGGCTGCGCAGGTATTGCGGGTTTTGACTGTGCGTATGGACGGTGACCACGCCGTCTGACCGAACGTCCGCCAAAGATACGGTCGGACCAATCGGCGCATGCTTGTGATAAGGCACGAAATAACTGGCAGCATGCACACGGGCCGTATCGGCGTCGACATCGCCCGCATTGAACCGGCCTTCGGTTGCTGGAATCACGGCCCAGTCAACCTTGTCTCGCAAATGCTCGCTGAGCTTGTCCGAACCGGGCAGACCTTGCCACTCGCTCCATGTCGTCGTCGCAGAGACGGCTTGCGCCGCCTTGACGGACTCCCATTCATCCGGTGCTACGACCGCAAGCAGATTGCCGATCGCGACCACCTTCGCATTCGGGAACTGCGATTTGTCCAGCTTGCCGGGCGCAACGAGCTTCGAACCGAGCGTAGCCGGGTGGATGACGCGCGCGTGCAGCATTCCGGGCAGCTTCACGTCGCTGACCCACACCGTCTCGCCGGAAACTTTGGGGCGGACGATCGGGTTCATCACCGGCTTGCCGATCACGGTGTATTCCTTCGGGTCCTTGAGCGGCGGATCGCCCTCGACGACGAGGCCGCGGAAGCCGGTCAACTCGCCGGAGACCGGGATCTCGAGAGCGAGATCCTGTTTCGACACGATCTCGCCGTAGCGCGCGTGCTTGCCGCCGCCGGATATCACGCCTTCAGCGATGGACACATCGCTTCGCGGAACTCCGAATCGCTCGGCCGCCAGTTCGAGAACGGCTTCGCGCGTATACGCAGCCGCCTTGCGCAGGTTCAGGACGTTGTCGCGCAAAAGGCCGAACGTACCGCCACCGTCCGGCGTGCTATCCGTGTCGCCGGAAATAACGGTGGTAATCGCTTCGACCGGCATGTACAGCTCTTCGGCGACAATCTGCCGGTAAGCGGTGTAGATCGAGCTTTGCCCGAAGTCGCACTTGCCGGTGCGGATCAGTACCGTGCTGTCGGCGTTGATCTCGATCCAGCGCGTCGAGCGGGTGGTGCTTGGCGAACTCGTGGAAGTCGCGTGGCCGAGTCTCGGCGCCAGGCCCAATGTGACTACGAGGGCGCCTCCGGCGCCGAGGAATGCGCGTCGGCTCAGCTGGGCCCCGTGAATATCGAAACTCCGGCCAGGCACAACTCTGGCAACCGTGTCGGTGCTGATGTCCGGCGCGATACTCATGATTGTTCTCCGTCGGCCATGATCGCGGCGGCACGATGCACGCCGTCCATGATCGCGGCGTAGGAGGCACAACGGCACAGGTGCGGCGACGGCCCCGATGTCGTCAGCGCTTCCCGTATGTCGTCATCGGATGGAGCGGGATTCAGTTCGAGCAGTTCGGTCACCTTGATCATCATGCCGAACTGGCAAATACCGCACTGGGGAACCTGTTCGTCAATCCAGGCCTGCTGCACGGGATGCAATCTGTCGCGATCGGGCGGCAGTTCTTTTTGCCCGGCCCAGCGCGCAGGAAGACCTTCGACGGTGGTCACGTCCTTGCCGCCCAGCGCGGAAATCGGAGTAATACATGCTCGAATCTCCTTGCCGTCGAGCAGAACCGAGCATGCCCCGCATTGCGCAAGGCCACAGCCGAACTTCGGCGTCATGACGTCCAGTTCACCGCGCAGGACATAGAGCAGCGGCGTGTCAGGCGACGCCTGCACTTCGCGTACTTCGCCGTTAACCGAGATGTTTGTCACTGCTTGTCTCCAGGTGGGTCACGCGCCCCAAGGATAAGCATAGGCTTGCCGGGCTATTAATATTAGGTAGACAATATCGAATAGACTTATGCCAGATATTCATAAATGAGGCGGGACGAGTTCGCGGACCTGGCGGCCTTCCTCGCCGTGGTCGATGAAGGCAGCTTTACGCGTGCCGCTGCCCGGCTGGGAACGTCGCAGTCGGCGCTCAGCCACACGGTGCGCCGCCTGGAAGAACGGCTCGACCTTCGATTGCTGACCCGCACGACCCGCAATGTATCGCCGACCGAAGCTGGCGAGCGACTGGCCGAATCCTTGCGGCCGGCATTTGCCGAGATCAATGAACGGCTCGAGAGCCTGGACGAATTGCGCGACAAACCGGCCGGCAGCATCCGGATAACGTCGCCGCGACTGGTCGGCCGAAGCGTACTTTTGCCGGTGGTCAACGACTTGCTGGCCAGGTACCCGGAGCTGAACATCGAGATCTCCATCGATTCGCGGCTCGTCGATATCGTCCAGGAGCGTTTCGACGCGGGCATTCGCCTCGGCGAGCAGGTCGCGAAGGACATGGTCGCCGTGCGCATCAGCCCGGACCTGAGCATGGCCATCGTCGGTTCGCCGGCGTACTTCGAATCGCACGCACGGCCGAAGCGCCCCTCTGATCTGACCAAGCACGTCTGTATCAATCTCCGCCTGCCAACGCTCGGCGGGCTGTACGCCTGGGAATTCGAAAAGAAGAGTCGGCCGGTCAACGTGCGGGTCGACGGTCAGTTCACCTGCAACGACCCTGACTTGATTCTCGAGGCTGCGATGGACGGCATCGGACTGGCGAGCCTGCCGGAAGACCGCGTCGTCGCACAAATGATTGCAGGTGGACGCCTCATACGCGTCCTCGAGGATTGGTGCCCGCCGTTTACCGGTTATCACCTCTACTATCCGAGCCGCCGGCAGAACTCTACGGCTTTCCGGCTACTCGTCGACGCGCTTCGCTATCGCGGTAATTAACGAGAATCATGGATCGCTGATTTCTTCAGTGACCCGTGCTCCCCACGGACAGAACTGGCCGACCGTATCGACCCAGTAGTCGACGTCCTGGCTGACCAGCACCGCGTTTCCGTCGCATAACTCGATCGACACTTCCGCCAATGCCCATTGATTGGGCAAAAAGTGCCAGTTCCAGTCCAGATTATGCCCGCCGTTGCCGCGATCGATGTCACCGATGATGAAGAGGTGCCGTTCCGCCCTCGGGAGCTGCAGCTCGGCACGGGTTTCCGCAATGATCACGGGATCGTCGGTGATGGCGCGAAAGTCCTGCAGACCTGTGACATCGCCCTCCATCTGGAAGTGGAAGATGACCCCTTGCTGCGGCAGTGGATTGCCGCTTTCGTCACAGGCGATCGGCAAGGCCGCACAGCTCAGGGAAAGCAGGACTATTGAAAGCCTGTTTCTCAACTCAATCGGCGGGCCTATGGCTCACCGCGCTTCGGCGCTGTGGTCTTGCTGCGGTACATGCTGAAGTCAGCAAATCGCAGCAACTCCTCGTAATTCTTACCGTCGTCCGGATAGGTAGCCATGCCGAGGCTTGGTCTCATGCTGATAGTCGTGCCGTCGATGACGTACGGCATTGCCAGCTGAGTGATAATTTTGTCCGTCGCCGCGGCCACCGGCTGGCCCAGGGCGATGTCCGTCAGCAGGACTACGAATTCGTCCCCTCCGAAGCGGCAGGCTGTGTCGGAGCCGCGGATACAAGCCGTCAGCCTTTGCGCTACCTGTTGCAGCAACCGATCGCCTCCCAAATGCCCGACTTGATCATTCACGCCCTTGAACCCGTCCAGGTCGAGGAATAGCAGTATCACATGGGTGTTCTGCCGTTCAGCGCGCGCGACGGCCTGATTGAAATGATCCTGCAGCAAATGGCGGTTGGGCAGGCCGGTCAGTCCGTCGTGGCAGGCGAGGCGGTTTGCTTCCGCAAGCGATTCCAGCAGGACGGTCTTCTCGAGTCTGAGCACGAAATTCCGTTTTCTCAGCGCGTCGACTTGTCGCAAAGCCTTTGCCAGCCGTGGTTCATGGAGCGCCGTAACCCGGCGTGAACCGTTTACTTCTGCGATTGGATGGGTGGATAGCTGCTGTTGCCCGGGCGTGACACCGTCGTTGCCACGGTCTGTCCCCGCGTCCATTGCCCCACGCTCCGGTGGATCACCCTTAGTGTGCTTTGTGCTCACCGATCGTAACCGCGATGCGCCGCTCTGACGGCAGCAATACAACCGACATTAGCCCCATGGTGACGCAAGGGTCTGTGCGTTCCCGCACATAGTGCCCCGTAGCAAAGGGATTCCCGCGCCCCGGTTGCGGCGCCCCTATTGACCGAGCAGGCGATCGTATTCTTTCTTAACCACGACGTAACACTCGCACACGCGAGTTTCCAGAACTGAGCGGTCGAGGACTTTGATTCGCCCGCGAGCGTATTGGATCAATCCTGCTTTCTGCATGCGACCGGCCGCCTCGGTGACGCCTTCACGGCGCACCCCGAGCATTTTCGCGATCAATTCCTGTGTCATGACGATTTCGTTCGATTGCAGCCGGTCCAGGCTCAATAGCATCCAGCGGCAAAGTTGCTGGTCCAACGAATGGTGCCGGTTACAAACCGCGGTCTGCGCCATCTGCGTGATGAGCGCCTGGGTGTACCGCAGTGCCAGATGCTGAAGAGCGCCGCCCCTGTCGAATTGTTTCTTCAGCACAGCTGCTTTGAGTCGATAGCCGGAGCCGGCGCTTTGCACCACTGCTCGGTTCGGCATGCTCTCGCCGCCCATGAACAGGGAAATGCCGACGAGTCCTTCGAATCCGATGACTGCAATTTCCGCCGATGCTCCGTCTCTCAGTACGTACAACAGCGAAATGATGCAATCGCTTGGAAAATATACGTACGCCGGCGTCCCGCCGGATTCGAACACAACCTCGCCGAGGGGGAATTGCACGAGTTCCAGTGCCGGCAACAAGATCTTGTAGTCGGTCGCAGGCAAAGCCGCAAGTAAGCGGTTTTGACTGGGAACAGCGGTCCTCGATCTGGGCGGGAGCATCAACGGCCGAATACGGGTTTGGATCGGATTGCCGAGCCGAATCAGGTTACACCGTGTGTACGCTACCGTACAGAGTTCAGGCGTGCAGTCGCGCGTTGCCCTCGACAGTTGCGTCGTAACATTCGCAACAGGCGGCTTCCAGCCCTTCGCGATCGAGGACTCTGATTTCGCCGCGAGCGTAATAGATGAGCATTTTGCGCTGCAGGATGCCCGCAGCTACGGTCACGCCACTTCTGCGCACGCCGAGCGTGCCGGCCAGGTTTTCGTGCGTGAGATGCAAATGATCCGCATGTGCGCGGTCCTGTGTCATCAACAGCCAGCGTGCGAGCCTTGCTTCCACGTCATGGAAGTGACCGATTTCGCCAATTGCTGCATCAAGTCGTATTGGTAGCGGTGCAGCGACCTCGTCAGGGACGGGCCAACACGCATCTGGCGGCGCAGTTGGGTTGCGGTGATCCGCAGGGCGAGACCTTGGTCGTGTACCACCGCGCGCAGCGGGGCGACGCGGACTCCGAGCGCCATGGTCGCTCCCAGCATACCTTCATTACCGATCAGGCCGACCTCCACGGACCGGTGCTTGCACAGCTTCGCCGCGAGCAAAATGGACCCGCTTAGGGGAAAATATGCAAAACGTTGAATGGTCTGCGGCTCGCAGAGCACCTGGCCGAACGACAGTTCGACCGTCGCACCTATTAGCAACAAGGCGTTTCCGGCATTTTGTGAAAGGCCGGCGATAAGTTGGTTGACGGCTGGCACTGGCCTGGCGGCTGACACCACACGACCACTACGGCATTGAGCAATCCCAGATGGGTCGAGAGGGGTGCCTGGACGATCTCGCTCGGGAAGTATAGCGTATGCAAGAAATTGGATCTCACACTGCTTGACGCGACTCGCTCTCTTCCGCTCGGCCCTCCTTGCCCTGCTCACGGCACTCCTGTTCGCGCAGGGAGCGCACGCGGCGGAAGCCGCAGCATCGGGGCTGCCGCCCGGCTGGCACCTCCAGGGCAATGACCTTGTTTGGACCAGCGAGGCGCCGCTACGGACGGGCGGCGCCCGGTACGAATTCCGGTCGGGTACGCGATTGCTGGGCTATCCCGCGACGAGCGGCCAGCAACTCAGGCTGCGGCTGTCGGCGACCGATCCGCTGAGCGACCTGTCGGTCTGGGCCGCGGGCCGGCGTCTCGATGCCGGCGCCGCATTGCGGCAGGTACCCCTGGCCGTTCCGCCCGAGGAACTCCCGCTCGCAATGGCTCCGTACGATCCCGCGGCACCGGGTCCGTATTCGATCGAGTTTTTGCGTTACGTGCTGCCCGCGATGCCGGTCGCCGGCTTCGAAGCACCGGTCGAGGTCGTGGGCGAGGTCGTCGCCCCCGTCGGTGTCGCAAAACCGATGCCGCTCGTGCTGTTCCTGCACGGCCGCCACAACACCTGCTACCGGGGTGGCCCGGAGGGCGAGTCCTCGCTTTTTTGGCCGTGCCCGCCGGGATGGCGGCCCGTGCCCAGCCACACCGGTTACCGCTACATGACACGCGTGCTCGCCTCCCAGGGCTACCTGACCGTTTCGATCGCCGCAAACGGCATCAACGGCCAGGACGGCCTGTTCATGGACGGCGGCGCCTTCGCGCGTTCCGAACTCCTGCGCCATCACCTCGCCAGGTGGGCGAAATGGTCCCGGCACGGCGGCGATCCCTGGGGCGGCCGATTCCACGGGCGTGTCAATCTCGACCAGGTCGCGCTGGTCGGCCACAGCCGCGGCGGCGAGGGAGTCGAGCGCGCGGCGGTCGACACCGACCCCCGCGATCCCTGGTCGATCCGCGGGCTCGTGCTGATCGGGCCTACGGCATTCGGCCGGCAGGTTGCGCCCGGCATCGCCACCGCCGTCATCCTGCCGTTCTGTGACGGCGACGTGGCCGACCTGCAGGGGCAGCAGTACGTGGACATCGGTCGCGACCTGACACCGGACCATGCGCTCAGGTCCTCAGTCATGGCGATGGGTACAAACCACAATTACTACAACACCGAATGGACGCCGGGACTCTCGAAGTCGCCGGCCTGGGACGACTGGTTCGATCCGGGCGACCGGCAGTGCGGCGAAGGCGGCGCGATCCGGCTCACGCCTGCCGAGCAGCAAAGCGTCGGACTCGCCTACACCGCGGCGCTGGTCGATATCGCGATCGCGGGCGATGCGCGCTCGCTGCCAGTGCTCGACGGCACGCGGGTGAAACCGGCCTCCGTCGGCCGCGCGCGTGCATCGGTGCATGCCATCGGCGGCGACAAGCGCGTGATATACGCAGCAGGCAGGGGCATGGAATTCAGCGCGACGGGGCTTTCCGCCAGCCAGTGCCGCGGATACTTCAGCAACGGCCCATTCGACCTGCGCTCGGGCTGCGCACGCAGCCTGACGTTCGAACTGCTCCCGCACTGGACGCCGATGTCGTTCGCAGAGACCGCGCCGGCGCCGAAGGCGTTGCGGGTGCAGTGGAACACAGCCGGCGGCCGACTCCGGATCCCGGTGGATCCCCCCAATCGTTCTTTCCAGGCGCTCGATTTTCGCATCGCCGGCGAGCCCAACGAGGCGCTGGTCGAACTGGACGTACGCGTCCGCGACAAGTCGGGGCGCTGGACGCGCCTCGGCACACGACCGCTGAAGCTGCACTCCTATTTCGGTCCGAGCCCGCTCGGCAAGGTCGTGGCCCGCGAGCTGCGCGCGAGCCTGAAGGGCACGCACGTGGACCCTCGCGGAATCACGGCTATCGAACTCACGCCGCGCACGCCGGACGGCCGATTCTGGCTGCTTGACGTCTCGACCTGGCGCGACCGCATAGCTCCCAGCGACCCGATCCGTTTGCCGCGCATCAGCGTCGGCGACGTCATCGTGAAGGAAGGCGACCGCGGCGAACATTCGGTCGAAGTGCCGGTCTTCGTGGACGGTGCCGTGCACCGGCGCGCGCACCTGTGGGTGCAGCTGACCGACTACGCCGACTTCGACGAGCCGATGCGCGGCTTCCCGCTGGTGCTCCAGCCCGGCGCAACGTCAGCGACCATCCCATACCGTTACACCGCCGACGACGTGTTCAGCCCGTTCCCCCAGCAGATCCAGATCGCCCTGTTGGCGCAGCGAAATGCCGTCACCAGCGACTTCGACTCGACCATCCTGGTCGAGGAAGACGATCCCCCGCCGACCCTGACAGTGACTTCCGCGCACGTCGAAGCCCCGGAAGGCGCGGCGCTCACCTGGACCTTCGAACTTTCCGAGCCCCTCGTGCACGGCGGTTTCTGGTACCCGCAGTTGCAGCCGACCGGCTCGCGTTTTCCCGAGCTCGACACCGACGACGTGCCCGCCTCGTTCCTCGAGTTCTACGGGATCGTGCCGCCCGATCCGGCCGTCCCGCTCTCGGAGCTCGGGATCTTCTTATACCTCGAGTTCCTGCCGGGCGAGACGCAGGCGACCGTCACCTTGCCAACGTTTGTCGACGGCGTGTCCGAACCCCGCGAGGGCGTCGTGCTGCTGCTCGATGGATTTGGCGACCCGGTCATACCGGTGCCGATCGAACTCACCGGTTCGGTTCACGGACACTGATTGCGAAACCGTCGCCTGTCGGCGACACTTGTTCGGTCCCGATCAGCATGCTAGTTACATCGACTTAAAGCGTTGATGAGGGGGTTTTTCAATGTTCGAGCGAGGGAAGAGGGAAGACGCTCCCGACCAGGGGGCAGAGGCGAGGCCGATGGAACCAAATCGCAGTAACCAAACCGCTAGCGCGAAGCCTGCGGAACGCAAGGGCGAATGTGCCGTGATCGGCCGATCCATACAAATAGAAGGCGCGGTGCGAGGCAACGAGGACTTGAGGATCGAGGGCGACGTCAGCGGGACGGTGGAATTCAAGGACAGCAGCCTGACGATAGGCAGGGAAGGCAAGGTCCGGGCCGACGTGTACGCGAAGTCGATCATCGTCGACGGCATGACCGAAGGCGACCTGTACGCGACCGACCGGGTCGTCGTGCATGTTAATGCCCAGGTTCGCGGCAACATCACGGCGCCCAAGGTCAGCGTCGAGGAAGGCGCAAAGTTCAAGGGATCGATCGAGATGGACCAGGACGCAGTCCAGAAGGCGTTCAACAAGGCGAACCTGCAGCAGGGTACGCGGCCGGGGGCCGATCGCCAGCCCGGCAAGAACACCGAGTTCAAGTCGACGCCGAAGCCCGAAAACAAAGACACGGGCTCTGCCGTCAGTCCCGCAGCGGGAGTCAAGTAACGGCCAGGCGCTCCTCCATGGGCCGGGCGACGGTCCCGGCGCCGATGGTTTCTGCATCGGCGCTCAAGGCGCCGCTCTTCAAGCTGCTCATCGACAACCTCGACGAGTCGTCGCGTCATGTCGCCCTCGATCTCGGCGCGGTCTCTACGCAAATGCTGTCGCTGCTCGGCGGCTTTCGCTGCTGCGTGGAAATCGCCGACCTGGTTCGCAACGGCGGGCTGGAGCAACTGAACGCGGACCAGGAGCGGAACGAACGCCTGGCGGCAGCGGAATCGCTGTTGCCCGAGCATCGGGTCGATGATCCCGTCGATCTGGTGTACTTCTGGGACCTGCTGAACTACCTGAAGCCCGATGCGATATCGGCCCTGATGGCTACCATCGGAACACGCGCGCGTCCAGGTGGCCGCGCACATGCGCTCATCGTCTATTTCGAACGGACGATGCCGGATCGGCCCGGACGATGGTTGCCCGCAGAGGACGGCTTCCTGGTCAACCAGGCGATTCCGTCGCCAGCCCTGATCGAGGCACCGCGGTACTCGCCCGAATTCCTCGGCCGGATCATGGGCGGGGTCGCCATCGAGCATGCAAGACTGCTGGCCAACGGCATGCAGGAGTTTGTGTTCCGTTTCCCGCCGGCCTGCCCTACTTCAGGAAAAATGAGGACCGGTTCACGGTCCACGCCAGCGTGACCGGACGCACGTCACACCGTTGAACGCCCGCCGTGCGGCGCTTCTGCGGCCGGTGGAGACTCGCGTTTGACAGATGACGGCAGGTCGCGGCATGAACGTCGGTACGGCGACTGGACATTTCGGGCTCACTACCCGCATCACACGGGTCGGCTTCGCCGACGGGTGGACGGGCGCCCTGGCGATCGGCACGTTCGGTTACGTCCTGGCCGCGATTTTCATAACTGTAGCGGACCTGCCGTCGTCGCCCGGCCTCGACTTCTACCGCCTCGTCTCGGACCAGCCGGCCGCGTTCGCGGTGGCCCTGCTGGCGATCGTGGCGGCGCGCCAGGCGCAGCAACCGTCGGCACGCAAGACCTGGAAGTTCATCGCCGCCGCGATCGTGACCTACAACGTCGGCAACCTGATCGACGCTTACCTGCGGATCGCGGACCTTACGCCGTTCCCGTCGCTGGCGGACCTCTTCTACCTCGCGTTCTTCCCGGTCCTGTTCACGGGGTTCACGGTCGCCGTGCGCGCAAGTTCGCTGCGCGCATCCTGGGGACGGCTGCTGCTCGACTCGCTGATACTGGTGCTGGGATTCGGCGCCTTCTTCTGGTTCTTCGTGATCAGCCCGGCGGCCGCGGCCAGCGAGGAGGAACAGGCGCGATTCGTGCTGACGCAGGTGTACATCGCGTGCGACTGCGTGATGCTCATGGCGATCGGCGTGCTGCTCATGAACAGCTCGCACTGCCCGCTGCGGCGCATGACACTCGCGCTGCTGACCGGTGGTTTCGGGATGATGTTCCTCGGCGACATCGTCTGGGCGACAGCGGTTGTCGAGAACTCGTACTTCTCCGGCGCGAACTTCTCGGACGTCCTGTATCTCGCCTGCTACGCCGGCCTTGCCGGTGCAGCGCAGGTCCAGATTCGCGACAAGTCGCGACCGGACCGCCAGCGCACCGCGGCCGGAGGGGTCCTGACGCAGGGCGTCGCCTACGCGGGACTTGGCCTGTCCTTCTTCGTGCTCGTGTACTTCGCGGGCGGCGACGGCAAGGACTCGGTGACGATCATGACCGCGGCGATCTTCGTGCTCGCCGTGCTGGTCATCGCCCGGCAGAGCGTGATCCTGCGTGACGACGCCAAGGAGCGCCAGCGCAAGGCCGTGGACCTGGTCGAGGCCCGTTTCGCGTCGCTGATCCGCAATGCGTCGGATGCGATCATGATCGTGAGTGCGGACGGCCGTATCGAGTACGCATCGCCCGCCATGCAGCGCACGTTCGGCCTGTGGCACGAGGACCTTGTCGGCCGCCGACTGGGCGAGATCTGGCGCGAGGCGGACCGCGAGCGTATCGCCGCGTTCCTTGCCGAGGTCACGGCAGCCCAGGGCGTCTCGATCGGCCCGGTCGAACTGTCCGTCGGTACCAAGAACAAGCGCTTCATCGCGGAATGCGTCGGCAGCAACCTGCTCGACGACCCGGCGGTGAAGGGACTCGCCCTCAACCTGCGCGACGTGACCGAGCGCAAGGCGCTCGAAGACAAGCTCCGCCAGCTCGCCTTCCACGACCCGCTGACGCTGCTCGCGAACCGGAGCCTGTTCCGCAACCGCGTCGAGCACGCGATCGCGCTCTCGCGGCGCACCCAGGACCGGCTGGCGGTCCTGATGATCGACCTCGACAACTTCAAGAACGTGAACGACATGCTCGGGCACGACGTCGGCGACCGGCTGCTGCAGACCGCCGCGCAGCGCCTCGTCAAGTGCACGCGGGCGGCCGACACGGTCGCCCGGCTCGGCGGCGACGAGTTCGCGGTGCTGCTCGAGGGCGTCTCGACGCTCGAGCAGGCCGAGCAGATCGCGGCCGCCGTGACTGAAGCCTTCCGGCTGCCGCTCTTGATCGACGGCAACGAGCTGCGGGTGACCACCAGCGTGGGCGTCGCGCTCTCGGAGTCCGGTAACGACACCGAACAGTTGTTGCGCAACGCCGACATCGCGATGTACAACGCAAAGTCTTCCCGAAAGGGCCGGCACGTCGTGTTCCACGCGCGCATGCAGGAACAGCTACGCGAGCGCCTGCGCCTCGAGGACGACCTGAACCAGGCGCTGGCCCGCGAGGAGTTCTTTCTCGAGTTCCAGCCGATCATCGACCTCAAGACCACCGAGCTTCTCGGCGTCGAGGCGCTGGTGCGGTGGCAACACCCGGAGCAGGGTCGCCTGCTGCCCGGCCAGTTCATCCCGATGGCGGAGGAAACCGGCCAAATCATCGCGCTCGGGCGCTGGGTGCTGATGGACGCCTGCTGCCGGGTGCAGGAATGGCGCAAGTCGGTCGCGGCGGGCAAGGGCCTGCGGCTCGCAGTGAACATTTCCGGCCGCCAACTGCAGCAGGGCGACCTGGTCGCGGACGTCCGCGACGCGCTCGAGAAATCGGGCCTCGAGCCCGAGAGCCTGCTCCTCGAGCTGACCGAGAGTACGATGATGCAAAACTCCGAGGGCAACCTCGTGAAGCTGCGCGAACTCAAGGCGCTCGGCGTCCGCCTCGCGATCGACGACTTCGGCACCGGCTACTCGTCGCTCTCGTACCTGCACCGCTTCCCGATCGACATCCTGAAGATCGACCGCTCGTTCATCAGCCGGCTGACCGAGTCCGCCGAGGGACCGAAGCTCGCGCGCGCGGTTGTCATGCTGGGCGAGACGCTCGGACTCGAGACGGTCGCCGAGGGCGTCGAGATCGACGACCAGGTGACCCAGCTCCTGCAGCTGGGCTGCGTGGCCGCGCAGGGCTTCCTGTTTTCTCACGCGACCTCGCTCGACCTGGTCGCGGCAAGCAGCTTCGCCCTCAAACGCGAACAGCTGCGAACCGCACACACGGGCTACGACACGCTGACGGCGACCGGCCGCTACCGGGTTGCCGACATGGTCCAGCAGCGCGCTGGCGAGAGTTTCCCGCGCGCCACGAAGGGCTGATCAACGCCCGATCACGCGCTGCCGCTGCGCCGGCCGCTTCGTCTCAGCCACACTACCGCCTCAATAGCACGGCGTCCCTGCCAGGGGCGCGTGCAAGTCCTTGAAAAATGGCGCGCCCGGGGAGATTCTGAGAATGGCTCAGTATCCGGTGGAATGACGATGCGCATGAAAACTTTCATCGGCGGCAGGATCGCGGACGCGATAAGAGCAGGCCTCCGTGTGGATTGAGGACACGAGCCAAGCCGAACGCAAGACGCTGGCCGCATCATTTGCCGGCTACGCAACTGATGCCTTCGACTACATGATCTACACGATGCTCATACCGACCCTGATCGCGGTATGGGGCATGACGAGGGTACAGGCAGGATTCATCGCTACCGGTTCGCTGATTACCTCGGCAATCGGTGGCTGGGCTGCCGGCGTGCTGTCGGACAGGTACGGGCGGGTCAGGATGTTGCAGGTCACCGTGCTGTGGTTCTCGGTCTTTACGTTCTTGAGCGGCTTCACAAACTCCTACGAGCAGTTATTGATCACCCGCGCGCTGCAGGGCCTGGGCTTCGGCGGCGAATGGTCAGTGGGATCCGTGCTGGTCGCCGAGATGATCCAGGCGCGTCATCGCGGGAAGGCCGTTGGCCTCGTGCAGAGTGCCTGGGCAGTCGGCTGGGGCTTGGCGGCCATTGCCTTCTGGGCCGTGTATGCCTTGGTTGCGCCAGAACTTGCATGGCGGATCCTGTTCTGGATCGGCGTGCTTCCGGCTCTCCTGATCCTCTATATCCGTCGCAACCTCGAGGATCCGGTGATCTACCGAGCCAGTCGAGCCAAGTTAGAGAAGAACGGCCACGAAAGTAGTTTCCTGGAAATTTTCTCCCCAACGCTGTTCAGCACCACCCTGCGAGCCAGCCTGCTCGCGACCGGCATGATGGGCGCGTACTACGCGATTACTACCTGGCTTCCAACCTATCTCAAGACCGAGCGCCAGCTATCGGTGCAGAACACCAGCGGCTATCTCCTCGTATTGATCCTCGGGTCGTTCCTTGGCTACCTCACCAGCGCATACCTCTCTGACCGCATTGGCCGCCGTCGCTGTTTCATGCTGTTTGCCTGCAGTGCCGGCGTACTGATCGTCACCTACACGCAGATCCCCGTCACTGACTCGTTGATGCTCCTGCTCGGTTTCCCGCTCGGCTTCTTCCTCTCGGGCATCTTCTCGGGCATGGGTGCGTATCTGAGCGAGTTGTTCCCCAGTCGTGTGCGAGGTTCCGGCCAGGGCTTTTGCTACAACGTCGGCCGAGCCATTGGCTCGATCGGCCCGGCCCTTGTTGGTTACTTGAGCGGCAAAATGCCTCTCGGCCTCGCGATCGGCTACCTGGCTGCAGGGGCTTACCTGCTGGTCATTTTGAGCGTTCTCACGCTGCCTGAGACGAGGGGACGCGAGCTGAGCTTCAGCGACTGACTCGCGCCTTCCTCAGGCGGATGCATGCGAATCAAGTGGCCGCATCGTCCGCCGTTGACTGGCTTCGGCTTGCGTCACAAGCAGGGTGCCGAGGGCGAGAATGAAGAGCGACAGGAACGGTTCGAATGGCCAGAACGGCAGCCATAGAACAAGCTCCTCGGACCACGGTTGCGCGGTCAGGAGTTCGGTTACGGGCTTTTGCCAATACCGGCCGGTAGCAGCCACAAACAGGCCGATGACGATCGCGATGCCGCCGAGCAACCTGCTGACGTGTGGCGCACGTTCGTCGGCCTCACTTCGCTTCCCGGCCAGACGACGCCGTTTTCCCCAGGCAGCAATTCGTAACGCAAAGACAAGAAATCCACTCCAATAGAATACGTAGTCGATTGGCCGCGGATTCGGGTAATACGACAGACTCCACCAGTACACGCTGAATGGATAGGCCCAGAGGAAATATATGCCGCTTGTATGCAGCAACTTCCATTGCATCGGAGTAAGCAACTTTCGGCCGAACGAAAACGAGGTCACTACCATGGCAGCGAGAAAGATGTAACCGATTGTCCCTTCAATTTCGTCACGCAACAGGTACACGTCTTCATAGTAGTAATCCCGATGAAAGTTGGAGACGATAAATATGAAGAAGCCTTGCCACGCCATGGCCGTGGCAAAACAAAGGCCGATATATTTCCGGTTTCGCAGCCACCATCTCGGGAAAGGGCCGGGAAACAGGCACTGCACCGCCGATGCGGCCACTACCAGGTAGATGAATGGGACCGCCCAGCGCACCGAGTAAGCGATCATGCTCAGCACACCCGCTCCGGTAGACATGTCTACGTCCAGCATGGCGATGACCATTGCCATAGACATCGGTAGGGACACGAGCCAGAACAAGTACCACCCGTTGATGGCTTTGCTGTTCAGAATTGATTTGAGATCGGGATTCATCGGCTAGAAGACACATGCATCAGGACGGTCTCCGGGACCACGCCACGCCAGCCGGTTCGCTTTCCGGCCTGCGTTGCATGGTAGCATCGGCTCATGCTAAGCACTTTCAAACGCCGATTGCGTCACGTGCTTGAGGTCGCGATCGCCTTTGCGCCATGGCTGATGTCGATGTACCTGCTCTACTGGCTCGAGTACGGGGAAATATGGGCCGCCGAAACGCTGCATAGAGACAAGATTTCCGTTGTCATCCTGGCTTCGGGCATGGCCCTGTCATTTCTCGTGCACTCGCGTCTTGCGAAGCGACGGTAAAGCCCTGCCCGCTACTTTTGCGCCTTGTTCACTGCCCAGATGTACTCGGCGATTGCGGAAATCTGCTCGACCGTCAGCTGAGTGCCTCCTGTCGGTGGCATCGGATTGCGGAACTGCTTGGGCTGCGCAACGCCTTCCGTCATGGTCCTCGCGATGCCGTCCACACTGCCATCGCTCCACAGCCATTCGTCATCCGTCAGATCTGGCCCCAGAGGTGAGCCAGCGGCGCCGGCACCGTGACAACCAACGCAAGCTGTCGCAGTGCCCTCGAGTGCATGATAGAGCCGGCTGCCGAGCGCTACCGTCTCTTCATCGGAGCCGGGCGGCACGGGAAGATTGACTTCGTCCTCGCTTTCAGCCTCGTCTTTCGCAGGTGGGGCCGAAGGATCCGGACAGGCCGTTCCTGGCACAGAATCGCCGCCAGGCTCACCACGATAGGTGACGCGGTAGATGCGTCCCATCACGTCGTCCGAGATGTACAGCGCGCCATCCGGGCCATACGCAAGGCCAGTTGGACGATGTAACGCTCCTTCCGGAGTCTTGACGCTGCCGGCGAACCCATCGGCGAAGATCTCGCAGCCGGGTGCTGCCTTACCATCCTTCAAAGGCTGGAACACTACGTTGTATCCGCCCTGCTGAAACGGCGCCCGGTTCCATGAACCATGGAACGCGATGAAAGCGCCGTCACGGTACCGCGCCGGGAACTGTGAGCCCTGATAAAAAAGCAACGCAGTCGGCGCCCAATGCGCGGGGAATGCCGCGACCGGAGCGCGCCGCTCCGCGCACAGGCCAACGGACTTGCCACCATCGCCGCCGTATTCCGGTGCGAGCACCAGCTTGCCCTGCCCTGCGTCGTAGTAGCAATGCGGCCATCCGTAGACGGCGCCTTGTTCGATGCGCAGCAGTTCCTCTGCGGGCTGTGTTGCGCCCTGCTCAGGCGTATAGAATTTGCTCCAGTTCTCACCGAGCTGATCGCGGCCGTGCTGAGTGGCGTAGAGCTGATCCGTAGCATCCACTGCGATGCCGCCTGCATTGCGAATGCCGCTCACGTAACGATCAGCAGGGGAAAACTCTTGGCCGGTCTTGTTGGCGTCATAGCGCCAGATGCCACCACGAGTCTCGAGTTCCTTGCAAGGCTGGTGGCCGGGGGAGTCCTCCTGCCTGTTCTTCTTCTGACAGGTATTGGTCGCCGAGGCGACGTCGACATACATCATGCCGGCCGCATCGATGGCGAAAGGATGCATGGGATGCTCGCCTTCCGTGGTCAATCCGGAGACGATGACTTCAGGCGGGCCCTGCGGCACCGGATCGCTATCGGACAACGCGTAGCGCACGATGCGGTCGTTGATCTCTGCGTACAACTGGCCATCGTAGAGAGCGATGCCCGTACCGCCCTTGCCGCCCGATTCGATCGTCTCGCCGAAACGGCGAATCACATCTGCCTTGCCGGTTCCCGTAGTATCCTGCAAGGCCACCAGAAACCCACCCGCCGGTAGCGGGTCCTTCCCGTAGTACTCGCCGCTCCACGTATTGACGTATACAACGCCATTCGGAGCTACCGCCATATTTCTGGCGTGCCCGATGCCGTCCGCAAAAACACTTGCGCAGAAACCAGCAGGCAGAGTGAGACCACTGTCGTTCGCAGGGCAGGTGACGACAGCGGGTGCCTTCTCGGCGGCCGAAGGAGGCGGCGGCGGCGGACTCGAGCGTTCACACCCCGCCACGGACAACGCGACGACCACGGCAAGCGATCCAACTGTTTCCCGGCGCATCGATGTACTCCCTTGAGCCTTACGGTACGAGCTTAACTGCCATCGCTTTGAACGGCTTCACTGGCGGCTTATCAGCCGTCTCGAACTGCGCTTCGATCACATAGGCGGTGTCGCCAACGACCGTCACCGAGGCGCCGGGCCCGCCTTGCCACCATTCTGAATCGGCACGCTGAACAGTCGGTTGGTCTCGAGCACATTGACAACTACGTGGTGCCAGACGAGAGCTATGCCGTCGAGGATACCGCCGTTCGGCCCGAAGTCGCCGTTCCCGGCCCACACCTCGAGAGACTTGGCGCCGGGCTTGAGGGCGACGATCTCCATGTTTTCTGTGTCGCTCACATAGGCTGTGCCGTCCGCACCGATCGCGATGTCGTTGCAAACAGCTCCGGCCGTCGGCAACTGCCACTTCCCCTCGGGTGTGCCTGTCGCCAGATCGAAGGCATGCAGCGTCGATGGCGTCGGCGTGACGCCTTCTGGGGCTTCCGAGAACGAGCAGGCCCAGAGGGGTCAGAAGCAGCGAATTTTCCCTGATTCTGCGGAGAAAAGATAAGACCAAAAGGACGGCGCTGGATAGCGCCTGAACCCTAAGCGCTTGTACACACTGCAAAAAATTGGCGCGCTGGACTATTTCAATCGAGCCAGCGGACGGCTAGACTGCCCGGTCACGAAAGGGCGCCACCGGCAGCCTGGGCAATCCTTTGCACCGCCCCCAAAGCACGAAGCACCACCGGGTTGCACAGGGTGCAACCTTTTGGGGCATTTCTGTGTCGGAAGGATCGGTGCTCGAGGTAACACTGTGTTCTTAAGAATCCGAACCGTCCGCCAAGCCGGTGTGGCGCTCGTCCTGGCGTTTTCGATGATCATTTTTGGCGCCTGCGGCGACGGTGCCGGCAGCACGCCCGAGGAGGCCGTAGCCGCGCCATTGCTGCTTGCGCCTGAAGACCTCGTTACCGTGAGCCAGAGCACGCTCGCATCCGGCCCTTTGATTTCAGGGTCCATCGAAGCCGAACGTCGCGCCGACCTGCGCGCGGAAGTGCCGGCCGTGGTGCTGGCCGTGTTGAAGGAGAACGGTGATCCGGTCGTCCGCGGCGATCTGTTGGTGCGCCTGGACCCGACCGCCATTCGCGACGCCCTGACGTCGGCCGAGGCATCGGCACGCGCCGCCGAGCTGGCCTACGAGCAGACCGAGCGCCAGTACCAGCGCATGGTCAAATTGCAGAAGGACAATGTGGTCTCGGCCCAACAACTCGAAGACGCCGAGATTCAGCGCAACAGCGCGCAGAGCGAAAGCGAAGCGTCACGCACGCGGGTGGTGACTGCCCGCCAGCAACTGGAACGCACCGAAGTGCGCGCGCCCTTCGACGGTCTCGTGAGCGACCGCAAGGTGTCTGCCGGCGATACGGCGTCCGTGGGCAAGGAACTCATGCAGGTCATCGATCCGGCCAGCATGCGCTTCCAGGGTCGCGTGTCCGCCGACAACATCGGCGAGGTCGCCGCCGGCCAGGGCGTGCATTTTCGTATTCAAGGCTTCGGCGAAGCCGACTTCGCCGGCACGGTGTCGCGGGTGAACCCCGCAGCCAATGCCACGACGCGCCAGGTCGAGGTCCTGGTGAGCTTTGAGGATCCCGGCCAGATGCCCGCGGTGGCGGGGCTGTATGCCGAGGGCCGCATCGAAGCTCGCAGTGCAGACCAGCTTACGGTACCGGCCGCCTCGATCCTGCACGAGGGCGATGACGCCTTCGCCTGGCGCCTCAAGGACGGCAGCTTGCAGCGGGTGGCGCTCAATCTTGGTGCCCATGATGAGCGCACCGGTCAATATGCGGTGGAGGGCGGCCTCACCGAAGGTGACACGGTGCTGCGCTATCCGGGTTCGAGCCTGAAGGACGGCCAGGCTGCCGAGCTCGCGGATCGTGCGCAGGCGCCGACGATGACCGTGGAAGATTGAGTCATGCTGCTCTCCGACTTCAGCATCCGGCAACCGGTGACCACGGTTGCGATGATCATCGTGCTCATGTGCCTGGGGCTCCTGGCGCTCAAGAATCTTCGCGTGAACCAGATACCCGACGTCGAACAGCCGGTGATGGTGGTCAACTTCCCGTACCCCGGCGCGTCGCCGGAAACCGTCGAGCGCGAGATCGTGAATCGCGTCGAAAAGGCGCTGCTGAGCATTCCGCAGGTCTACGAGATCCGCTCGACGTCTGACGAGAGCGACGCCCGCATCGTCATCATCTTCGATTTCGAGAAGGAGATGTCGGCGGCCGCTGACGAGATCCGCAACGCCATCGCTTCGGTGCGCTACAAGCTGCCGATCGAGATGCGCGAGCCCGTGCTGTACCGCGTCGATCCGTCCGCCCAGCCGATCGTGAACCTGGCCTTGTCGTCGGATCGGCAGTCGCACGCCGAGATCTCGCGCCTCGCCGAAGACGTGCTCGCAGATCGTCTGCGCAGTATCGATGGCGTAGCGGTGGTGGAAGTCGAAGGCGCGCTGCGCCGCGAGCTGTCGGTCCTGCTGCATGCCGACAAGCTGCGCGAGTTCAACGTGTCGGTGGGAGAGGTGGTCGAGGCACTCCGTGCACAGAACACCACCGCGCCTGTGGGTCGCATCAAGGGGCATCTCGACGAACAGAACATCCGGCTGGTCGGCCGCATTGAAGCACCGGACGAATTCAACGACGTAGTGGTGAAGCGCCTGGACGAGGAGATCGTTCGGCTCGGCCACGTGGCCACCGTCGAGGACGGGTTCGCAGAGCCCGACGGCTACAGCATGCGCAACGGCCAGCCGAACGTGGGCCTGTCGGTGGTGCGCTCGCGCGAGTCCAGCACCGTGAAGGTGGCCGAGCGTGTACGCGAGGAAGTGGCCGAGATCAACAAGACTCTGGACGAAGGTACCCGGCTGGAGGTGACCTATGACGGCGGAGAGGATGCTTCCAATTCGCTGGCCAACGTTATCCATGCGCTGATCTTCGGTGCCGGCCTGACGATCTTCGTGGTGTACGCCTTTCTCAATTCCTGGCGATCCACGCTGATCACGAGCCTGTCTTTACCGACTTCGGCCATTGCGGCGTTCATCGCCATCTGGCTGTGCGGCTTCACGCTGAATTTCATGACGCTCCTGGGGCTGTCGCTGGCGATCGGCGTGCTCATCGACGACGCGATCGTCGTCCGTGAAAACATCGTTCGTCACATGGAGCGCGGCGCCGATCGCATGACTGCTGCGCGTTCAGGCACCGCGGAGATCGGCCTCGCGGTGACGGCAACCACGCTGTCCATCGTCGCGGTATTCGTCCCGGTGGCGTTCATGGGCGGCGGCGCCGGCGAGTGGTTTCGCCCATTTGCCGTCACCGTGGCGGCTTCGGTCATGGTAAGCCTGCTGATTTCCTTCACCCTCGACCCGATGCTGTCTGCCTATTGGGGCGATCCGGTCGGCTACCGGCAGCAGGAACGACGGGGTCTGGGCAGGTATCTGCAGCGCTTCAATGACTGGTTCGATCACCAGTCGGACCGGTACGGCGACGTCATCTCCTGGGCACTGCACCACCGCAAGTGGATGGCCGCGATTTCGGTGCTCGCCCTGGTCGCGGCGTTGGCGCTGCAAATCAAATTTGGCGGCAGTGAATTCGTACCGAAGTCGGACTATGGCACGATCGCGGTCGATATCCGCACGCCATCGAGCACCAGTCTCGAGTACGCGCGCGAAAAGGTGGAGCAGGCCGCGGAACTTGCGCGCTCGATGCCTGAAACCAAGTCGACCGACTCGTTCGTGAACGCAGGCGGCGGACGCATCTGGGTGGACGTCGGCGACAAGGCGAAACGTAACCGCTCCTCGTTCGATATCGCGGTGGACCTGCGCGCTGTTGCTCGGGCGCCTGGTCGGCGCCGAATACGTCGTGCTGGACGATCTCAATAACGGCGCGCAGAAGCCGGTGCAGATCCAGTTCTACGGCGAGGACTCGCGTCGCCTCATGCAGATCACCAACGACTTCATGGAACAAGTGCGGGGAATTCCGGGCGCGGTCGACGTGGGTCTCTCGGAGCAGGATCCGAAGGACGAATTGCGCATAGAGCTCAAACGCGGTCTCGCCACCCAGCTCGGGATTTCAATGGCCGATGCGGCGCAGACGTTGCGTGTCGCGTTTGCCGGCGTGGAAGTGGGCGATTGGGTGGATCCCGAGGGCGAAGCGCGCGATGTCGCGGTGCGCCTGCATCCCGACGATCGTCTCAATGCGAGCAACATCGAGCAGCTGCCGGTCGCAGTGACGGGAACCAGCATGATGGTGCCGCTCGACCAGATCGCGACCATAACGCTCGACAAGGGGCCGGCGCGAATTCAACACCTGGACGGCAAACGCACGGTCACTGTCTCTGCGAACGTCGAAGGACGGTCCACGGGCGAGGTCACGGCAGACGCGATGAAGCTGGCGCAATCCATCGAGTTCCCGGAAGGTTATGGCCTGACCCTGGGGGGCGCGTCCCGCGATCAGGAAGAGGTCTTCAGCGAGATGTTCACCGCCCTCTTCCTGGGGATAGGCGTCATGTACCTGGTGCTGGTCATGCAGTTCGGCTCGTTCACGGCGCCGGTTCCGGTCATGATGTCGCTGCCGCTGTCGCTCATTGGCGTCGTGCTGGCGCTGCTCGCGACCGGCGGTACGCTCAACCTGATGAGTTTCATCGGCGTCATCATGCTTATGGGACTGGTCGCGAAGAACGCCATCCTTCTGCTCGACTGTGCGCGCAAGGAGGAAGTGCAGGGCGTCGACCGCGAAGAGGCGCTGATGCACGCGGGCCGTGTGCGCTTGCGCCCCATCCTCATGACGACGTTCGCACTCATCGCCGGCATGATGCCGGTTGCGATCGGCCTGGGCGAAGGCGGCGAGTTCTATCGACCGATGGCCGTGGCCATCATCGGCGGGGTAATCACCTCGACACTGCTCACGCTGCTCGTCATCCCGAGCTTCTACGACAGCATAGAAATCGCGCGCGAACGCGCTGTGCTGAAGGCCCGGGCACGCGCCGCACTGACCAATCCTGCGGTAGCTTTCGTGGTGACGGCTGCCGAGGCCCTGCTCGCGCTAACCGGGCTTCGCGCCCTGTATCGCGCGGGGCGTGGCTTGATCGGAAGGACACCTCCCGAACACCCCGTCGAACGGGCGGCGCGCGTCGCCGGATTCGAAGTTCCGGCGGGATTCAAGGCGCATCAAAGTGGATGGCTGCGGCGGGGCCGTAGAGTGATGGTAGCGCCGGGCAGCGTACCCGCGGATACCGGCGCCGGAGCTGCGTAAGGCCCTCACCCACCTACTTCACCCCATGCATCAACCGCTGTATCAGCGGCGCGATCAGGAACAGCAGCACGCCGAAGCCGAGCAGGATCCAGAAGCCCATGGTGTAGCCCTCGTGCGCCGAGGCCACGCTCATGCCCTTGGCACCGCTAACGTGGCTGGCGAAGATGCCCGAGAGGTTGTTGCCTATGCCAGTGGACAGGAACCAGCCGCCCATCGCGAAGCCGACCAGGCGCCTCGGCGCCAGTTTGGTCACCATCGACAGTCCGATCGGCGACAGGCACAGCTCGCCCAGAGACTGGATCACGTATACGCCCACCAGCGTCCATAACGGGATCTTGCCGGCGTCGTCCACCAGGCTGGACAGGGTGAACATCAGCAGCGCAAAGGCTACACCGTTGAAGATCAGCCCCATGCCGAACTTGCGCGGGATCGACGGATTCGCGCGCCCCATCCGCACCCACAGCCACGCCAGGATCGGCGCGAACACAATGATTGCCACCGAGTTCACCGACTGGAACCAGGCCACCGGGAAGATCCAGCCGTCGAAATTGCGATCGACGATCTTGTCGGCCAGGAAGTTGAACGAACTGCCGGCCTGCTCGAAGAAGCACCAGAACAGCACGTTGAAGGTGAAGATGATCAGCATCGCGATGGTCTTGTCGCGCGAGACCGCTCCCTCGCGAACACCTTCAAACAGCAACATCAGCGCAAGGCCGATGAACATCACCATGAGGATCCACTGCAGCGAGCTGGCGCCCATCGACAGCAGGAAATAGAACACCGGGATCGCAATGAGCGCGCCGATCAGCGTGAACAGCACCCGGCCCTTACTTTCGGCGCCGGCCAACGGGCGGCCGATGCCTGCCAGCTGCCGGCGCCCGAACCAGAACCACACCAGGCTCAGCAGCATGCCGATGCCCGCGGCGATGAACACAACCTTGTAGTCCGGCACCGCCTCGCTGCCGAACACGCGGTTGGCGAGGATGCCGGTCAACACCGGTGCCGTCATCGCGCCGAGGTTGATGCCCATGTAGAAGATAGTGAAGCCCGAATCGCGCCGCTCGTCGCCCACGCTGTAGAGCTTGCCGACCATGGTCGAGATGTTCGGCTTGAACAGGCCGTTACCGGCGATCACGGTAGCCAGTCCCAGGATGAAGATTTTCGGGTCCGCCACCGCGATCATGAACAGCCCGGCGGACATGATCACCGCGCCGAGCAGGATCGAACGCTGGTAACCGATGATCCGGTCGGCGACGTAGCCGCCGAAGATCGCGGCCGCATACACCAGCGCCAGGTACGCGCCGTAGGTCTGGTTGGCCGGCGATTCGCCGGACGCATCGCCGCCGTGGAACTGTGCCACGATGTAGAGCACCAGCGCCCAGCGGATGCCGTAGAAGGCGAACCGCTCCCAGAACTCGGTCATGAACAGCATCCACAGCGGACTCGGATGCCCAATGACGGTGGCGAAGGCCGGCGGCTGGCTGCCGTTGGGTGGCGCCTGAATCCCCGGACCTTCGGGCTCGACGTTGACGGTGGAAGTCATGCGCTGGGTTCCCCCTTGTGCGTACTCAGGATGATTGTTTCGCGGACGGGACGCTCCTGCAACGGATTATTGTGCAGGTTCGTCCGTTGTCGAATCGAATACCAGTCTGCCGTCGAAAACGGTCAGCGTGACCTGCGTCTCGCCAATCTCGTCCACGCGCCCTGCCTCGGCCAGCTCGACAATGTTTCGGTCGAGCGCGATCACGTCCGCCTTCTTACGCACCTCGATGCTGCCAACCTCGTCGTCATGCCCGAACAGGCGGGCGCCGTTGATCGTGAAGGCGGCGATCGCGGAGTGGATGTCGAGACGTTGTGCGTCGTTGTAGACCACCTCGCCGTTGCTGCGATAGACAGCCTGCTGCAGGCTCACGAAGGGCATCGGGTCGCGGCTGCCGACCGGTGCGTCGCTGCCATTGACGACGTTGCCGCCGTAATCCTGGATGCTCTTCGCCGGGTAGACGTTCTGCAAGTAGTAGCCGTCCGGATCGTACAGGTCATCGACTCCTTCCACTTCGTCGACGAACGGAATGACCATCATGTCGTAGGGCAGCCCCGGTGTGGCCCAGACGAACGTGAAGGCGACGGAGATGCCGAGCTCGCCGATCCGCTTCTGGTCGTCCGGGTGTGCCAACTGTACGTGTGCGAGGCTTTGTGACGTGCCGTTCGCGTCGGCTACCTCTTTGACCCTGGCGAGTTCGTCCACGGCCACGCGCACGCCCTTGTCGGCGAGGGCATGTACGTGCACGTGGAA
Organism: uncultured Pseudomonadota bacterium; assembly: GCA_963775455.1. GTDB lineage: Bacteria > Pseudomonadota > Gammaproteobacteria > Steroidobacterales > Woeseiaceae > UBA1847. Next base: position 475,603 of record CAVZIU010000003.1, read on the forward strand.
TCCGGCTTCCGTCGCCTTCCTGATGTACGCGCGGATGAAGTCCTCCTCGTGCTCGAGAACGCCGCTGTGCTTCATACATTGTCGCGGATGGAAGCCGTGTTCGGCAACGAAGGAGTCGACCCGAGCCACATCAGCGTACGTGTCGGGTTCCGCCTGCACATCGCGGCACACCTCGCGGTCGGTGTCCACATAACCGACGACATCGAGCGCGCCTTCTTCGCCTGCCTCGAACAGAGGCTGCCGGAATCCGTCCAACGTGGCGGCCACGGGCATCGTGGGAGGGTATGTGTAGGGATTGCCCTCCATCACCGCATCGGCAAACAACTTCACGCCGTCGGCCGCGACGTATTTGTAGTCGGAGTACTTTTCGCGCAGCGCCTGCAGTTGCTCGAGGTGGGCGTCGATCGCGGCGATATCCTCCGTCGGAGGCTCCATCATCGCGGCGCGAAAGCGGAAACTCATCTCGCCGCGCTCTTCGAGGCGCCCGTAAGCGGCGAGCGACTCCGGCGTGACCAGCGCGTCCTGGATCGTCGTGATGCCCCGGGAAGCGAGCATTTCCGCCGCCCCTGAAGCCGACTTGTCGAGATCGCCCGACATGCCGAGCATGTCCTCGAACCAGGAATGGCGGATGAGCATGCGGGCGTCCTCGTTGACGCCACCGGACGGTTCGCCGCGTTCGTCAACGGCGATCAGGGGCCTGTACTCGGCGTACTCATCTTCGAGCGAGGTTGCGTCGATCGGTACGTTCTCCCCCGACTCGGCCGTCGCCATAGCGAGCGCAAGACTGTTGGCCGCGCCGTGGTGGCCATCGTCGCCGTATAGGAAAACGGGATGCTCGGTCGACACGGCGTCGAGTGCCGCCCGGATATGCGGCAGATCCTCGCTCGGCTCGTTGCCCTTCGCGAACGCCCACTGCAGCACGATCAGCCATTCGCCCGGTGCGACCTCGAAGTCGACGAGGCACTGCTTCAATACGGGGACCAGCTCTTCCAGTGTATAGGTCTCGGAGTTCAGGTCGCACATGTCCGGTTCGACCGTGCCGAGCGCATGGATGTGCATGTCGTGTATGCCGGGCATCAGCATCGCCCCGCCCATGTCGCGAATTACAGTTTCGTCACCTACAAGCTCCGCGACACCGGCCGCATTGCCGACGTAGACGATGGCATCGCCGCGAATTGCAACAGATTCGGCGACGCTTTGCGCTTCATCGGCTGTGTAGACGTAGGCGTTCGTCAGGACGAGGTCGGCGGGCTCTGTCGGCTCGTCGGTGCCGCCGCATGCAACGACGAGCATGGCAATCTGTGCAGGTAGCATACGGAGCGCGTATTTCATCGATGAATCCCATGGACCGGGGTACGGGATGACGATACGTGAGTCGACAAGAACAAAGCAATCACGACAATCGCAACATCCTATTGCCGTAATCAGTGGTATGCGCGTATCGTCAGAGTGCTCGATGGCAGCGTCGAGTTTCGACCGGGACACGCGCCGCGTATCGACGAAATTTCCAGGGGAGTCAACAAGGCAACGGCCAGGAGGTCGACATGTTTGGTGGGTTACGGCGGCACGTGCCGCAATCGTTCGGCTACAGCGTCCTGGCAGGCGTGGCGATCCTCACCGCCCCGGCGCCTGAGGCTGTGGCGCAGTCGGATGGGGTGATCGACGAAGTCATCGTTACCGCAACCCGGCGTAGCGAAGCGCTAACCGACGTACCGATCAGCATCGCGATGATCGGCGACGCGGAGATGGAGCAGCGCGGCGCGCGGCAGTTCGACGACCTGGTACGCCTGACCCCCGGCCTGAACCTCACCCGCGGGTCGTTCACCGGCTCGAGCCAGATCGCCATCCGCGGCATCTCCTCCGACGCCGGCTCCGGCACGACGGGCCTCTACATCGACGACACCCCGATCCAGGTCCGCAACATGGGCTTCGGTGCCGGCAACGCGTTCCCGGGCCTGTTCGACATCGAGCGGGTCGAGGTGTTGCGCGGCCCGCAGGGCACGCTGTTCGGCGCCGGCTCCGAAGGCGGCACGGTGCGCTTCATCCAGACCCAGCCGGACCTGCTGGAAGCGAGCGGCACCGCGCGCGCGGAGGTCGGCAGCATCGAAAATGGTGACTCGTCGTATGAATTGGGCGGCGCCTACGGCACCCCCTTGTCCGACCGAGTGGCAATACGCGGCAGCGCCTACTTCCGGCGCGACGGCGGATACATCGACGCGCTCGGCGGCACCTACGAGATCGTCGACCCTACCGGCGCGAGTTACGGCGACTCGGTGAATTTCACGCCGACCACCACCTATGAGGAAGACATCAACTGGTCCGAGACCCAGGCCGCCCGGCTCGCTCTGAAATGGGCCGTCACCGACAGCCTGACCATCACGCCGTCGGCTTTCTACCAGAAAGTCGAGAACAACGACGGCGCTGCGGGCTACGAACTCTCGATGTCGGACGTGGACGACGCGGACTACGCACGTCCGCACAACGTGCAGGGAGCGCCCGGCACGGTCTACACGTTCGCGAACACGCCGCATACGGTGACGCTGAACGACATGTCCGCACCGGAAGAGCAGAGCGGCGAAGACGAGTTCACATTGTTTGCGCTGGCCCTCGACTGGGACTTCGGCTGGGCCCAGCTGTTTTCCAACACTTCGTATTTCGATCGCGAGCAATTTCAGTGGGGCGACTACACGAAGGGCTACGCGACATTCTATTCGCCGGAGTATTTCCTGGAGGCCGACGGCGTAACCTCGACGGGAACCTATGTGCCCGAAGGCTGGAAGGGCATGTCGCAGTACAACAACGCGCAGGAGAACTTCGTGCAGGAAGTACGGCTGCAATCCGCCGATGACGTACGCCTGCGCTGGGTGGCCGGTGTGTTCTATTCGGACCTGCAGCAGAAGGCACATCAGCCGATCAACCACAACTTCCTGATGGGCCAGACATGGATGGGCTTTTATCCCACGGCATTCGACTTCGGCTATTACACGACCGACGACGGCGAACCGTTCGGGCCGGGTTCCACGGCGTACCAGAACTTCTTCGGCGACAACCCGCTGCCGAACGCAGTGACGTTCTTCGGCGAATGGGCCATGGACGAGCAGCAGCTCGCCGGTTTCGCGCAGTTCGATTTCGACCTGACCGAGGCGATCACGCTGACCGCGGGCATCCGCGCCTCGAGGACGGAGCTCGATTTCAATGCGGCCTATTTGGGCCCGGAGAACAACGCGAATGCGCCGTTCGGTTTCCCGTGCTTTGACCCGAACGACTGCACTTTCGGCAGTGGCGCCATGGCGCCGTCCTACCCGACCTCCGCCTCGAACTCGAGCGAAACTGCCTACACACCGAAGTTTGGCGTCTCCTGGCAACCGACCGACGAGCACCTGATCTACGCCAACGTTGCCGAGGGCTTCCGCCCGGCAGGCGCCTCGCTGCGCGCGCCTGCGATCTGCGACTTCGACCTGATCGAGAACGGGTACGTGGACGAGAACGGCAACCCGGTGCAACCGGAGACCTACGGTTCCGATTCGGTCTGGAGTTACGAGATTGGCGCCAAGAGCCAGCTGCTCGGCGGCCGGCTTGTGCTGGATGGCAGCATCTACCGCATCGAATGGGAGAACATCCAGTCCAATGTCAGCCTGCCGAACTGTGCCTACAACTTCGTCGACAACCTGGCCAACGCCACTTCCGAGGGTTTCGACATCGCCTTCCAGTTCCTGGTGACTGACGGTCTTACGTTGAGCGGCGCCTATGGCTACAACGATTCAACTTACGATGAGGACGCCACTTCGCCCGGCGGTGTGGTGATCCAGGCCGGTGGTGCCGCGGTGCCCGAAGCCGGCCCGCCCGAGACGCTGTCCCTGACCGCCGACTACGGGCACAGCTTCGGCGCCTGGGACGGCTATGGCCGCATCGACTACACGTGGTCCGACGAGTGGCGCCGGGTCGGCGCCCAGGTCCCCACGGACCCGTTCTACGATCCGCGCCTGCAGCCGCAGGAGGCCTTCGGGCTCATGAATCTTCGGGTTGGCGCACGATACGGCAACTACGATCTATCGCTGTTTGTGCTGAACCTGACCAACGAGGCGCCGCGGCGGGAACTCTTCGCGGGTTCTTATTACGATCCGCAGGACTGGGAGGACGTTGCGATACGGCCACGGACCTGGGGACTTACGCTGTCCTGGCGGTATTGAGCAAGATCAGCACCCGTCCTGCCTTGACGAGCTCCTGCAGCCCGGCGAGATTGGTTATGCACTCGACGAATGGCCTGCTCTCATCGGCGGGTTCGCCGCCGTGGATGAGCGACGCTTCGCGCTCCCAGATTGAATAGACGATCACGTCGAGCCGGTCTGTGGCAAGAGCACCCTCCACGATGGCCCGCACCAACGGCAAAGCGTGGTCGCGAACCGCAAGGTATCGATAGGTAGGCGGGCAATTGCGCGGCGAACTCCGAATCCACTATGACGTTGTAATACTCGGAAGCGTCGCGAACCAGCCATTCCGGGAAATGCACGTCGACCACTGTCGCGCCCTGTGCCTGCATTGCGGCGATCGCGGACTTGACGACCCAGTCCACTTCCCGGTCAACGCCCATGAAATTCCGCACGCCGCGCCAGCTATAATTGAAATGCCGACCAGACATGTGTGGAGAATCGTCACGGCGTAAGTATCACCTTTTCAATCGTGGCTGCTTCCACTTTCTCGCGGGAATAAAGCACGGGGAAGTACTTGCCCTGAGCCCACATCCGGAACAGATCCCGGTAATGCGGGCTCGAGGGATCGCCGGACTGACCGGGCGAATTCTGGCCGACGGAGCGGTCCCAGTCGGCGGTGTCCACGATGATCTTGAACGATCCCCCCACTACCTGAGGATCTCCCGCGGTAGCACTCACGGTGTTGCCATCTCCGCCGCGCGATGCGGTGCCAACGTCCAGGCGGCTGCGCAGTTCCATGCTCACCGCCGCGGAGAGCGGATGGCGGATGATCACGTGGTGGAACTTCTCCTGACCGTACTTCCACGTCTCCATGTCGGGACCCAGCTTCTGCGAGAGATCCGCTACGGCCTGACGCAGGCTACGCGCCACCACCTCGTCCCTGCCCGCGAAAGGATCCGCGCCGAAGAGATCATCCGGCGCGATGAGCTGATCCACGAGTCTCGACGTGTAGAGTTCGATCGGCAAGGCACGCTGCGCGTCGTCAACCAGCACGAGATTGCGAAAGTTCTCGTGCAGCCGCTGCTGCCACTGCATGAAGATGGCGGCAGGCACGGAGTCCTTGTCGAGCACGAAATCCCACTTGAGGAGCAGGTCCCTTGCAAGGGCGGTCTCGCCTTCCAGGTCGAGGCCGTCAAGTAAGGGCACGAGCTGCCGAGCGGGAATGGAGAGATCATCGTTTTGCAGGCGCATCACCTCCGCCACGTTGAACAGCCGTCCGGATCCCAGTACTTCCGTGATTCTCGTCAGGCGGTACGCGTCGTTCCAAAGATAGTTCAGAGCCTCGGGCCGCGGATAATCGATGGGGAACAGGAAGCTGTTCGCGGTCGCGATGAAGCCGCGAGCGGGATCATGTTCGTTGGGCAACTCGCGAATAGGCAGGTAGCCGCCCCATTCGTAACGGCCGTCACCTGGTACTGGCAGCAAGCCGTTCCAATTGCGGCGCAGCGGCTGAATACCCGATGCCTGGAAGCCGATGTGCCCCGTACGGTCCGCCCACACCATGCTCTCCGACGGAGTGTGGTTGTAGGTGCAGGCTTTCCGGAACTCCCGCCAGTCGCGGGACTGCGCCATGCGAAGGCTGGCCAGGTACGGAGCCCCTCCCACTTCCTGCCACGCCGCGCGCAGCGCATAGGCCTTATGCCTTGCCTTGTCTTCGAACAGCACCGGACCGTGGAGAGTGAACTTGTATTTCACCTGCTCTGCCGGCGCGCCTTTCACGGAGATGGAATCGATCTCAACACGCATCGACTCCCACCTGCCTTTGTACCGATACTTGTCGGGATCGGTGAGGTCCGTGTCATAGACGTACAGATCCTCGGCGTCGCTGCCGAAGATGGTAAGCCCCCATGCGCCGTAGTCATTGTGGCCAATCGAAACGCCGGGCAGGACGGGCTCGCCGGCGCCGATTACGTTCCACCCGGGCCCGACGAGGTGCACCCAGTAACGCAGGGACGGCGCCACGAGCGCGCGATGAGGATCGTTAGCCATGATCGGATAACGGCCCACGGTGCGTGAACCATGGATTACCCAGTTGTTGCTGCCGATGCCGGAGTTCGGCTCCAAAAGCAGGGTCGAGGTTTGGCGGCGGCCGGCGGTCAACACCGTATGTGTAGCCGTATCGGCACGGTGCGAGCTAACGATGTCTTCCGGCGTGAATTCGAGCGGGCCGCGGAAGGCGGTGTACAGCCCGATGACGTCGGCCGGGATCGACGCGAGGTCGACCGCCGGATCGGGCGTGAGCTCCGCGTTCGCCGGCTGGAAAGAATACAATCTGCGGACTTTTTTCTCGCCAATCTGCGCGATGGCGCGTGCCAGGTCGACTTCGGTGCGCAGGTTGCCGAGCAGGCCTTGATGGCGCGAGATCACGACATCCGCCGTCCATCGCTTGGGCTTCAAGCCTAAAAGGCCGAACTCTGCCGGCAGCAGGCCTGGATCGCGTTCTGTCTGCTCGATGTAGGCGTTCACGCCCCGCACGTAGGCGTCGACAATCTGCCAACCGCGCGGGTGGTAATGGTGCAGCTCCTTGCGCAAGTCTCCGCGGAAGCGATGCAATCGTGCCCCGATATCCCGTTTCAGCTCCCGAGGGCCAAAAGCTTCCGCGGCGGTTCCGGTCGCCTGCATGCGCCAGAGTTCGAACTGGAAAAGGCGGTCGCGCGCGGCATTGTAGCCTTGGGCAAAGAAGAGGTCCTCCTCCGTCTGCGCATAGATGTGTGCAATGCCCCAGTGGTCGCGCAGTATCTCCACCGGCTGGTGCAGTCCGGCGATGCGCATGTGCGACTCCGCCGCACCCGCCGTTGACGCGACGCAAGTCAGCAGCGTACAGATCAGTCGCAAGTACCAAGTACCGACCGCTATAGAGGTAAGCAGCGACCGGTCGGAGTACGGCTCGCCAACGACTTGTCTCCTGCGAGGCAGTCTCATTTCGGTTCCTTGCGTGGTTGCAATTGCAACGTCATCCCCCTGGTTCGCTGGGAATATGATCTAGTCAACTTTCTCGGCTTTGTCCAGAACCAAGCATTCTTGACCGACATGAGTCGTACTTTGAGAGACCGCGGGCTCGAAGTCTTGTGGTCCGACATGGCCGGACGAGGTGCATTTCGGGGTTCTACACATTAGGCTCTTTTCTCAAGGCTAAGTAACCTGGAGTGGAGAGCAATGACGAAGGCAGAACAGGCACGGGTCACGGCGTGGCGCTTGAAGGTCCTGCGATGGGCGCAGGGCGAACCGCGGCAAGTAGCGGCCGCGATTGGCCAACGCTAAACCTGGAGGTTGAAAATCTGCCGGCGGCAACCATACTCAAGCGAACTTGCCGCACCCAAGGCCTTGAATGTCACGCTAGCGGAAGCCTGCACTGACCATGTTTGCTGATCGCGACGCCTACATAGCTGAGGCTCCTAAAGACCTTCGCCCTCTGCTGGTTCGATTGCGCGCTCAACTTGCGCGCGCGCTGCCTGACGCCGAAGAAGTCATCGCCTATAAAATGCCAGGGTTCAGGATCGGACAATCCATCGTCGCGGGTTATGCAGCGTTCAGTAAGCAATGCGGCCTCTATCTATCTCCTTCCGCCATCAAGTCGCATTCCAACGACATTGCCGCGGCCGGGCCCAAGTCTACCAAAACTGGCGTCACCTTCTCGCCGAGCCAGCCAATCCCTGACGGGCTCGTTAAGAAACTCGCCCTTGCTTCTAGAAGGGATCAGCATCTCTGAGAGTCCGTTTTTTTGGAAGATCACGGACGAGCGTTTCTGCGTAGCATATGCGGACGTGACGGGTTAGGCGTTTTTAGCCCAATTGAAACAGCGAGTTGCGTCCGCTTCGTCTGCGAAGTGCCCGTCGGACCGCCGCAGTAGAATCCCAAGTTGTCGGCGGCAATTGGCGGACCGGGCGAGAGCCTGCTTCGAATTGATGGGGTCGACTCCCCTTCGCGCACGGACTTCTCAGCAAATGCTTCTTGAACATACCGGGCAAGAGCAAAGCCATGGTGCCGGAGCATTTATCAACTGCGGCAGCCAGGATCGAACGGGGTATCGCACACTCGGCTCGAGCGGCGCTGATAATCAGGCGATACGGTCCCGGGGAACGCGCCGCGCGGGTGGCGCCGAGCTTTCACGTTCTATCAGGCTGTAATCGAGGGTCAGGTGCTCGCATTCGGTGTCGCGGCCCGCGCGACTGGCTCGAATACTGCGTGTCAAAAGGTCGATGGCGGCATGCGACATGTCGCTGATCGGTTGGCGGATCGTCGTGATCTCCGGCCAGACCGTGGTTGCCAGCAGCGTGTCGTCGAAGCCGGTCACTGTCAGCTCGCCGGGCACATCGATGTGGCGGCGGTGGGCGACGGAAATCGTCGCCGCGGCCATCTCGTCATTGCTGGCCGAGATTGCCGTCGGAATCTCAGGCAGCGCAAGCAGGCGTTCGGCCGCGTCCAGTCCGGAGCGATACGAGAAGTGGCCGGTGGCAACCAGTTCCGGGCGCCACTTTATGCCCGCTGCTTCCAGTGCGTCGCGATAGCCGCTCTTGCGTACTTCGCTGACCAGGTATTTCGGGTTGCCCGTTATGAATCCGATGCGCCGGTGACCGAGCCCGATCAGGTATTCGGTCATCGTGCGTGCCGCGCTTCTGTCGTCGATCATCACTGACGAAATACGTTCGCCGACAAGCTGCGGGCCCATTGTGACCGTCGGCACATCGCGCTCTTTGAGCAGATTGAGCAGATCAAGCGAATCGGCGAGCGGCGGCACCAGCAGGACACCACTGATTCCGCCTTTCAGTTGATCCTTTATGGTCCGTTCCGCACTCGCCTCGCCGTCGCATTCGGCGACGACCAACTGCGTATCGTGCTCGCGAACCTGCTCCAGTGCGCCCAGCAGCGTCGCGCTCAAATACGTGCTGCTGGAGTTCGCGTACAGCAGGCAGACCTGCATCTGGCTTGCGCTGGCCAGGCTGCGGGCCGCCCGGTTGGGCGAGTAGCCGAGTTCGCGGATGGCGGCGTTAACCGCCGAGCGCGTGCTGTCGCGGACGTTGCCCTCGCTATTGATGACGCGGGATACAGTCATCGGCGAAACGCCAGCGCGGACGGCAACATCGCTGATGGTTACCCGCGCATAATGGCGACGATCTGCTGCACGTCTGCTCTTGCCCACTGTCGACCGCCTTAGGGGGTAGTGTTAGCAGTTACCGGTGTCCAAAATCCTGGCTGCGGACAGGCTGAGCCTTCTCCCATTCCTCTCGGTCGACGTTTCGAACTTTTTGGGTAAAGACAAAGGTCCCATTTTTGTTGCCGACAACCAAATCGATCAGCCCATCTTTATTGATGTCTCCGCTTACCACTAGCCGTCCGATGCCCGCCTTGTCGTCGATTAGATGAGGAACGAATTCTACCTGGTCATCCTGGCGCGTGAGCCGGAAATAATAGATGACCGGGGCCTGTCGGGATCCGGGGTCGCTGAATTCGTGAGCCCGGTAGGTCATTCCGGTCACAATGTCCTTCAGGCCGTCGCCGTCGATGTCGACAAGCTCTACTGCGTGGAGCTGGGAGAATTGAACCCCATAAGGGTTGTCGGTATTTGTCTCCTGCTTGCTCAGAACAAGATGCTCCTGAAAGGTGATCTTCTCTCCGGTACGGCTCTGTTCAAACCAGGCCAGGCCCCAACCGTGAGCGTCCAGGCTGGTGACGACGTCGTTGAGCCCGTCGCCATTCACGTCATAGGCGAACATCTGGCCTCCGCCCCTCAAATCATCGAACGGGTCGGCTCCCTCCCGATCAGCGAATGGGAAAGGGTGAAGAGTCCAATCCGGATCGTTCTGCAGGGAGGCGGGCTGTTGCAGCCATCCATCCCCGGTCAGAAGGTCGTTGCGTCCGTCGCCGTCGACATCCCCGTAGCCCAGGCCGTGAGTGTAGTGATGAATCTCCTCTTCGCTTGTGGATATAGGGCGAAAGATCCAGGGAAGCGTCGGAGCTACAGGGTTCGGCGAGGCATAGCCGTAATGTTTGCCGTAGGCCGTCAACAGTTCAGGCACTCCATCGCCGGTAAGGTCTCCTAAAACAGGTGCTTCGTTTTTGACACGGTCTATGACAAAGTGGCGCGCCCAGTGCTCCGGCTGGTCCGGCTGGTCCGGCTGGTTCGGGGCCGCACCACTGAAAGACTTGCCCGGGTTCTGGTACCAGTAAGCCTCGGTATTGGGAAGACCCACCGTCAGGACATCAGGCCAGCCGTCCGCATTGAAATCGAAGACGAACGAAAAGAAATTGTTGTTAGCGTAATACGAACGATCATTTGGATTCCGCCTGGTCGGCGCCACCGCCGGATAGAATTCGTAACGGTGCTGGAAGTCGGGTCCCAGGTATATGTCTGGTCCACTGACGATATCCAGATGACCATCCTGATTAAAGTCGCCGAAATTGGCGCCTTCCGACCAATAGATGGGAGTCAGTTCCTGTTTTTCAAAATCACGAATAACCAGGTCGTTGGCCTGAGCGCCGACCGTTACGCATAAGTAGGTGAATATCAATGCTGCAACGCCCTGAATTCTGTTCATCTCAGTACCTCATCCCGGTCATTCGAGCTTTGCACTATAGGTGTCATCTTGCATGGACACCCCCCCGGGTTCGCCAATGTTAGCGCTACCATCTGCACACGCAGGTACGGATAGCGCTTCGATATGGATGAACCCCCTGAGGACCTTCTATCACTATTGGCCGGACAACTCCACCTTTTATCATCCCCCGGTCGCTGTTTTAGATGCTTCTTTCCGTTACGACCTTCCCATGTAGAGGGTTGGGCTCGGAAAACCTGCAAACATTCTTTGAATCTTGTTCGACTGGCGTGAGTGCCCCTTTCTCAACTTTACTCAGCCCTTTTTCCCGGTGCTCAGACGAGACCCGGCGAGTCCCGGTTCACCCGGACGCCCAGCTCCCTCGATCCCCCATTGAACTTCGCGAGATCGGCGCTCACTCTATTCAAGAACGATGTTGCGCGAGACGATATAGAGATAGCTCTTGGGAAATTTGATCTTGTTTTTTCGTCGGCCAAGAGGGCTCGCATCTGGGATTCCTGCAGGATGTCATCGACATCCGCCGGTTGCACGGACAGTCGGAGCAAGACCCTGACCAGCACCTCCTTTTCGCTGAAATCATTTCTGTAGTTCAAAACAAATTGCCGTTACCCATGGGGCACGGCAGGAGATCGGTTGGCCGGCGGGTGGAAAGTAGCGGTGGTAGGAGAGGATTTTTGAGGATAAGGATTGAAAGGGTGCAGGAAATCGGGGTGGTGGCGCATGACCCTTCGTCTTCCGTGAATTGACCGTTGCCCAGATGGGAAATGGGTGCTTATCCTTCCAATACTCCGAAAAAAAGGCCCGGCGGGAGTTGGTCGACTATTATATTTTCGGTTCCGCCAAAAACGTAGAAGCGCATTTGCCCGAAGAGTGTCCCGGACATTTGGCAAACATGGATGAATTGACGGTGCGCAGGCTGCGCGCCGTTGCGGCATAACCTGAATCGTAGACTCTCCAGAGGACCATTGATGGATGAGAAAATTCGCGTAATCGTCGCCGGTGGCGGAACGGCTGGTTGGTTGACAGCTTACAGCCTGGCCAGGCGGCTGGGAAACTTGCTCGAAGTCACCCTCGTCGAATCCGATCAGATCGGAACCGTGGGTGTGGGCGAGTCAACCATTCCCACCATGCGCAGATTTCACCAGTTTTTCGACATCGACGAGCGTGAGTTTATGCGCGCAACCCAGGCAAGCTTCAAGCTCGGCATTCTCTTTGACAACTGGGGGGCGCCGGGCGAAAGCTACGTTCACTCGTTCGGTGAAATCGGGCAAAGTAACTGGCTGGTGGAATTCCACCAGTACTGGCTGGAAGCACATGCCAATGGCTTTGGCGGCAGCCTGGAGGACTATTGCCTCGAAGTGAAGGCGCTGAAGGCCGGCAAGTTCGCGCTGAAAGTAGGTGAGACGCCACTGACGTATGCCTTTCACCTGGACGCAACGGCCTACGCCGGATTTCTGCGGCAAAAAAGCGAATCCCTCGGCGTCCGGCGAGTCGAAGGCAAGATTAGCGAAATTACCGTTGATCCGGTGACGGGCAACATCCAATCGCTGGAGTTAGAGCAACACAGACAGGTCGCCGGTGATTTCTTTGTTGATTGCACCGGCTTCAGAGCCCTGCTGCTCGGCGGTGCATTGGATGTTGAATACGAGGACTGGAGCCATTGGCTGGCCGCCGACCGCGCTCTGGCAGTACAGACGAGCAGTACCGAGCCGCCTTCTCCCTATACACATGCCATTGCACATTCCTCCGGGTGGCAGTGGCGTGTTCCCCTGCAAAGCCGTAAGGGCAATGGCCTTGTTTACAGCAGCCGGTTTTGTTCCGACGACGATGCCCGTAAAACTTTGCTCGGCAATATCACTGGAAGGACCATCACTGAGCCCCACCTCCTGAGTTTTAAAACCGGTCGCCGAGTAGATGCGTGGCAGAAAAACTGTGTTGCCATAGGTTTATCGAGCGGCTTTCTCGAGCCACTTGAATCGACCAGCATACACTTGATTACCACTGCGATTGTACGCCTGATGAAGCTCTTCCCGTTTTCAGGCGCAATGGCGCCGCTGGCCGAGGAATTTAATCGTAAAACCCGGCTTGAATGGGAAGCGGTGCGCGATTTTGTCATCCTGCACTACAAGCAGACGCAACGGGATGACAGTGAATTCTGGAATTATTATCGCACCATGGATATCCCGGACAGCCTTGCGCGCCGCATAGAGCTCTTTAAGGAAAACGGCTATGTGTGGCCTGATTCGGTGGATTTGTTTCGCGGGCACTCTTGGGTTCAGGTGATGATGGGGCAGGGTTTGTTCCCCGAACATCGTCACGGTGCCGGTCGTATATTGCCACCGGAGGCGCTAAAGCTAGAGCTTGAAAAGCTGAGTGCTTCTGTAACTCATAATCTTGCCAAGCTGCCTGATCACAATGACTTTATCAATCAGTATTGCCCGGCGCAGAACTGAGTGGCACTGGAACCGTTGGCCGACTGAAGCGAACGGGAAGTCGCGGCGACCGTGAAGGCCTTCGCCGGCCTGGTCAAGGAATCGAAGTCCGAGATCGAGGCGAGCATCGAAAGATACATCGAAAATACACGTCGAGTGGCTCATCTCGAAGCCTATCGCGAGAATTACGACGAGATCGACTGGGTGCGCTCCGAGATCCGGAGCAGCTGACGCCCGAACCCGCCCGGCCGGGGTCAGGCCATGCGGCCGCACAGTGGCCTGACCCCACGCTACCTCGAATGCGACGTCCGGTAGTGGTCACCAAGCACGTCGCGGCCGAAATCAGAACTCTTGTCCCGCCAGACCGAGTGCACATGGTTGCCATCGTTCTGGACGTTGTCGTACTCGAACAGAAAATCACCGCCCTGTAACCGGAAGTAATGCGGTTCGCCCGGTTCCGTGCTGCCCATCCAGGCGAACTGCAACGATTCGACGTCGAGCGCCGCGTGATAGCGCTCAGCAATCGCCGGTCGGTAGTTGTCGATGACCTCTGCAACGATCTGGCGCACCCAGTGTTGCTGCAACTCGTTGAGCGCCGATACGCGAATGCCCTCGGGCTGCACCGACTCGCGCCACGCATCCCACTGCTCGCGCGGACGACGAAGTGTCGCCGTCATGATCTCGGACGGCGCCGTGTCACTGACAACCGCAACGCGCCGGTCCGCCGGCGACAGTGAGCTCACGAGATCCCGGGCCAGATCCTCGACCCCGCCGTGCACCCTGAAGCCGGCCAGCGGACCCGTTTCGACCTCGGCCGGGTTCGATCCGAGAAAAGTAGGCGTGACGCGGACGCCCTCCGGTGACACAGCGACACTCAATGACACGTGGTGCCCCTCGAAGCGCCAGGCCCAGGGCGCATCGGCCGAGGGCACGTCGAACAACACCAGCTTGTAGTGATCGACGGAACGCGGAAAACCGCCTTCGTCGATCATCTCCAGTATCTGCTCGAGCTGCATGATGTGAACGACCTTGAGATAACCGGGAGTGCTGAGCGCCGCGCGGAGCAGCCGATGCGTCGCAGCGCGTTCGGCGGCCGACATCTCCTCGACCGTCAGGCCGATTCGTCGGGTAGGCCAGTACTGCCAGTTCTCGCGTTCGGGATCGTCCAGCGGATAGGCGAGGCTCGCCGCCCGGTCGGTGCCGAGCATCGCCTCGAGCGGCCCGGGACCCCCGGCGATCGCCGCGTGAACAGCCGTCGCGGCTTCGAGCATGTCGGCCCGCGCGGCCGCTGTCTGATCGGTCGCAGTCTGCGCCGACACCCAGGATGCGGCAGCGAGACCGGCTGCCAGGGCGATTGCCCGCACTTTCATCAGTTCGCTCCTCGACGCCCCCCAAAGGGTCGTCTCGATCATGCGTACTGCCCCGGAGCCGGTCAAGCCGCCGACTACCGGAACTCCCTCCCCGGCACCGGCCGCTCGCCGCCGACGAACTCGGTCAAGGCGCGCGACGCGACGCCGCCGGTCGCCCGAACGATGCCGGCAACGAAGCCGTTTGAGTTGTAGCCGGCCGCACCGAGCCCGGGAATCGCGTCATACGGCAAGTGATCCCGATAGCCCGTAGCTGGTCTCGCGGCATGTGCGGAACTGGCTCGGGAAGAAGCACGTCGACACGCATTACATCGATCCGCGCAGCCCTTGGCAAAACTCCAATGACGAGCGCTTCCATTCGATTTTTCGAACGACGTGCCTGAATCGATGCCTGTTCGGTTCGATAACCGAGGCCAGAATCATCATCGACAGCTCGCTTGACGAGTACAACACGGTCAGGCCGCATGGATTGCTGGGTGGCATGACTCCAGAAATATTCTTGCACCGATGGACGGAAGCAAATACCAATCAAAAACCGAAATCCCTAACAGAATGAGTGGACCAAAACTCTCGGGCTTGTAACGATAACCTCAGCGGATCTGCTCAACGATCGTGTTCTGCCACTGTTCCAGGAGCACGACCTACCGTTACTGCGGATGCTCAATGAATTTTATCGGGTTGCGTTCCGTAAGAAAAATTACGAAGATCCGGAATCGCTGCAGCGCGATCTCGACGAGTGGATCCGCCACTATAATTTCGAGCGGACACACCAAGGAAAAATGTGATGCGGCAGGACGCCCATAGAAACGCTCGAGGACGGCAAAACAATCTGGCAGGAGAAAAAACTGAACTAGATTTTTCCTGACAGTCGCCTCTTCAGAATCGGTAACTGTCAGACCGGGTGTGAACTTCTAAACCTTAACTATTCGGAAGCTTTTCCGCCAGTTGCAGCCCACCACACCGCGCCCAAAATATGTTGTCTATACCAAGGCTCATCATAAATTCCTTCCGGATGTCCCAAACCTGTGTGGTAAGACCTCCCACCTTCGAAATCTTCCTGATACCAAGCTATTGGGTGGTAGTCTGGCATTTTCCCCCCAGGATAGGTGGTTTCATCGACAGTCAAAGCAACTTCAATGTTGTCTGATAGTTCCAGATAGTTGTACCACTCTTCAGTAACTACCCATTTGTCCGGTAAATGAGAGGTTGATGGATGACTCGGCTTTTCATTATTCACGACTGCCGTCCAAATGCCCGGATTTGGATGACGGTTCCACACACCACCAACTAGTTTTACATACCAGGGCCATTCCATCATTGTGAATGAGGCTGAGTGTATCGCTACAAAACCTCCTCCTTGATGTATGTATTCTTGTAGTGCCTTTCTTTGATTATCATTCAGAATATCTCCGGATGTATTCATGAATACAATTACATCCATGCTATTCAGTTGTTCTTGATTGTCAAAGAAGTCAGCTTGTTCAGTCCAAGTGAGGCCAAAGTGATTATCCTGGCTTAACTCTTTGAACATTTGCACTCCATTCGAAATTGAAAGGTGGTGAAAGTCCAAAGATCTCGTAAACAAAAGAACCTGGAATTGTTTCTGATTATCCTCCATGCGTTGTGCATGTGAATTGGCACTGACCAATAGAAATAGTCCAACCAGAATGACTGCTACTTTCTCAGACATGCTCTTTTCTTGATCAATTATTTTTTGAATCATCATAGTATTTCAATTCAGCGCGACTTTAGTAGGAGTCAGTTTATTGTCAGTTGACCGTGTTCCAAGTTTGCCTGCGGTGCCATTTCCCCAACAGTAAACTTCATCAGTTGAAGAAATCCCACATGCATGATCACTACCAACAGCTATGTCCTTAAACTTGAGATTAGCTGATACAGCGACAGGTTCGACTCGCATTGTCGTTGTACCATCGCCCAATTGCCCTGATCCATTTCTTCCCCAACAATACGCCTTACCATCAGTTGCAATTCCACAGGTTTGAAAGACCCCGGTAGCAATTAAAACGAAAGACGTATCCCCGTTTACTTCTCTCGGCGTACGTCAAATTTTCGAGAACCCCTAAACCATCTGCAGAACCAATACCCAATTTGCCGTATCTGCCGCGTCCCCAACAGACAGCTTTATCCGCTGTAGTTATTGCACAAGCATGATCAAGGCCAACACTTATTGAGGTTGGTTGAAACTTGAACTCGCCTGCCACAAGCCCCGGAGCGATTTTTCCTTCACCATCGCCATCTGCCTGCGCTAATAGACTCCCAAAATCACCGGCTCCCCAGCAGTAGGCATCCCCATTTTGTTGTGACGCCACATGTTGTTGCTGATCCGGCATCTATTGAGCTAAAAGTGAGTCCGCCAGAAACAGGTACAGGTACCAGTGAGCTCTCGATTGAATTATTCCCAAGAATTCCGTCTTCTCCTCTTCCCCAGCAGAAAGCGTCTCCGTCGGTAGTTATTCCACAAGTATGAGCTAACCCGGCATTGACTGATTCAAAAGACAAGCTACCGGATACAGCAGTTGGAACCAGGCTGTTTTCAGAAGAACCATTTCCGAGTCTTCCGTATCTACCCCGTCCCCAGCAATAGGCGTCGTTGTCAACGGTAATGCCACAGGCATGATCCGAACCAACACTAATTGACTCGAATCGAAGATCTTCAGAAACTGCAACCGGACTCATACTAGACTCAGTAGAACCGTTTCCCAACTGACCTACTGAATTATTTCCCCAACAGTAAGCCTTTCCATTGGAATCCAGTACGCATGTGTGGTTCTCACCGGCGCTAATATCAATTAAGGTTTCTGAATAAGCTGGTACAGAAGCGATGACTAATACTAACGATAAGGCTAAGTGACTTTTCCTAAGTGTAGTGTTCATTATGGTAGGTGTCTGCGTTTTGATTTGAATGATCAAGAGAAGTCCCTTTGCCTGCATGCGTGGCCTTATTCATTACCCCCAATTATGGCTCGTCAGCAAAATCTGTGGGTGAATTCAGGCTCGGGTAACGCCTACCCACAGATTCTGCGCAGGACTCTTGATTGCTAGTCCGGCAATAGACGAATCATCGCATTCCGAAATTCAACACGGCTGTCGGAGCCCACGGCCTCCAGGCCAATCGTGCCCTGGTGGAGACTGTCCGGTCCATCTACATTCGAAGGTTCAGTGAATTCGTTGACTGTCTCACCATTCACTTTTACGGTTACTTTGTTGCCATCAACCTTCAAGTAGTAGTTGAACCATTCGTTATCGCCGTGTGAGGCAGTCTTCACTTCCTTCGCCCCAACCAGGCTGCCGGTCTTGCTCTCACCGGCCCGGCTGGCATTAATCTGAACTTCATAACCATAGGCAGGAGGCCCCTCCTCTCTGAAATGGGTATGAAAATATATCCCTGAAGCCGAACCAGGATGGGTGTAGACATCAACCTTGAATTCAAAGTTTTTGAAATACCCGCCCTCGATCCGACCGTCATAGAACAGATTTCTTTGATCACCCTCGACAATCAGGGTGTCGCCGTCGAGTCGGAACGATTCTCCGGCCAAGGTATTATAGGCGGTCGACAAGTCCATCCCTTTCTTACCATCTCTGCCATACCACGAAGCAGACGTCCAATCGATGACACCGCCGCTTTCAAGCCAACCGTTCAGTGTGTCACCCCAGAGAGAGATCCACCCAAGTCCACGTTTTCCTTCATATCCCGGGGCTGGCGACCCATCGTCTTCAAGTTTTCCTGCCGCCCAGAGCACGCCCGATGCAATAAGATTCAAATTCACATCCGAACCCATCCCAGGATTGTGATGCCCCAGTGTACTGGCGAAAACCCGAACGCCTTGGTGCTCGTGTGTCCAGGCTGTTTCAGTATAGGCGCCTGTCTCCACCGAATAGGCGTGAGACAAAGGAGTGACATTATCGTCTAAGTCAACGATCAGATATAACTCGTCGTCAGGCGTCCGCCAGGAACGAGGATAGTTCCGCATGATCGGGTGCTGCGGCTCCAGAACCTCGATCGTGTAGGAAGGGGTATTGGGGTGATTTTCTTTCTCGTGGACGTACGAGATAGCGCCGGTAAAATCCCACCAGGCCTGCGGTGCATCACCTTCTGCATACTGATAGAGATGCATGGGGCAGTGAAGCATAACGGCAGGCAGTTTATGCTTGACGTGCTCGGCGATGATTCCTTTTACATAGGCTTCATCTTTTACTTGAAGATTACAGTGATTGTAGATGACAACGTCGAAATCTGCCGCCCAGTCCTTCTTCAAATGACGGGAGAAATGGAAATCAGTTGATTCCATTGTCTGCGTATCGCCACCTTCATAGTCAGTTGTAATTTCGACGTTTGAAAGACGCTCCAACAGCCCCTCTCTGATCTGGTCCTTTTGTGTCGCGTAATCGTGCCAGGGGCCGCCGCCGGTAATCATCAAGATTTTCAATTTGTCGGGGTTCTGTGCCCCGGCGTATTGAGGCAGGCTGCCAGAAAAAATCAAAACCAAAGCAGAAAGGAACACCTTCTTAGATACATTCACAATCGCATTCATTTACTGGGCCCTCGCTTCTGACTGCGGCAGAGCAAATGCATGAACTCTCTTTCCCATAGGTTGCGTTACAGGCGAGCGATAACGACCCCCGCCGCCGCCTGCTACGATCACGACATATTGTTTTCCATTGATCTCGTAGGTAGAGGGAGTCGAGAAACCAGGCGCAGCCATCTCAAATTCCCACAACAGCTCGCCGTTGGTCTTATCAAATGCTCTGAACCGGTTATCTTCTGTTGCTGCTATGAAAATCAGGCCGCCGTCGGTAACAGCCATTCCGCCAAAGTTTTCAGCACCGGTATGTCGAATCCCCATTTTTACTAGTCCGGGATATTCGCCGAGAGGGATGGACCATTTGATCTCACCCTTCGCTACGTCTACCGCAATGAGTTTTCCCCAGGGTGGCTTGATAGCGTGATACCCCATATGGTCTGTGAAATAGTCCAAATGAGGAATGTATTGCGGGGTCGGTGTGGACCAACTTAATTCGCCCTCGCCTCCACTCCACGTCAGGTTTTCGTCGTTCAAATCGACGTCAGCGGTGGACTTGATTTCACCAGGTTTACTTTGAAGAAAAGCTACAACTTCATCCAACGTCTCTTCATTAAGGGACGGAAAGGCAGGCATCGCATTTCTGCCATGTGTAATAACTTCTTTTGTCTCGTCAACACTGAGCTTCAGATTGACAAGAGGAAGTCCTGTTCCTCCTTGTCGATCAGGACCATGACAATACGCGCATTCTGCACTGTATGTTGCTCTCCCTCGGTCCGCCGCAGTCGCGAGTTGATCAGGTTGGATGAGTTCCAGCGTCAGTATGAAAGGGAAGTCGTTTACGTTTACGTACGCCGTATTTGTCGTCGGATCAAAGGCTGGACCGCCCCATTCATTCCCGCCATGAATCCCGGGCTGCACGATCGTTCCTTGTTCACTTGGAGGTGTATACATCGGCCCGGCTTTCAGCTTTTTGAATTTCTCCAGCGCAGATTCGTAAGACTCGGGTGTGATAGTGGTTAAATCAGATTCATAAAATTGCGTTCTTACCAGTGGGTCAGGCTTCAAAGGCCAAGGTTGCGTTGGATATGGAACTTCACCGGGTGCCGCTTCTGTCGGTACCGGTTTTTCTACAACGGGAAATAGAGATTCTCCCGTATCTCGGTCAAGTACAAATACCTTACCCTGTTTCCCTGTTTGAACGACCACATCGTGTTCTTTGCCATCTTGCGTGATAGTAGTCAGCATCGGCGCAGGAGCGATATCGTAATCCCAGATATCGTGGTGCATCGTCTGAAAATACCATTGCAATTTTCCAGTCTCTGCATCAATGGCCAAAACGCAATTCGCGTAGAGGTTCTTGCCAGGTCGCGCACCGCCACCTCCATGTATTCCGCCAGTGGCTGAACCCGTTGCGGCGAATACCCAGCCTCTTTTTTCATCAACAGTAAAGCCACCCCAGGAGTTGGCTCCACCATAATTCATATTATCTTCCCACTCCCACGTCTCATACCCGGGCTCTCCTTCCAGGGGAATCGTGTGAAATGTCCATTCATACTCCCCAGTTATCGTGTTAAAGGAAACGATGTTACCGGGGGGTGATTCTCTCCCTTCTCCAGGATTTGAATCCAGGATCAAATGGTCATCGTAGATTACAGGAGGTGAGCTTTGCCTAATTCGGTCGACTAGCAGGTGAGCAGGCCAAACTTGATGTTCCTTCAAATCGATAAATCCGCCTTTACCGAACGACTCTATAGGGGTGCCATCGTCTGGGTTAATTGCCCAGACAATATCTTTGGTAACGTGAAAGATTCTCGAGTTGTTGCCATCCTTGTCTTCCCAATACACCTCCCCTCTCATGATGCCACCGGAGAGACCCTCTCCGTCGGAGTGGTGCTCAGACGGATCAAACAGCCAGCGTTCTTCTCCGGTTGCTGCATCCAGGGCAACCAGATTTAGTTCAGAATCAGAAAAATACATCACACCGTCAACAACAATGGGGTTGGATGACATCCCCGGCGGGACCAAATTCCTCGTATCGTAGGTCCACACTTCTTCCAATAACTGAACATTCTCAGTCGTAATTTGGCTGAGAGAAGAGTAATTGGTACCTTCCTTATCGCCACGATAGGTAGCCCAATCAACGAAATTGTTCAGTCGACTTTTCTGACCAGTGGCACTTGTCTTCGGGCTGCTTTTCTGAACAGCGGCACTTGTTTCGTCCGTGGCACTTGTTTGATCCGTGGTACCTGCTTGGTCCGCTCTATCTGTTTTCTCGCAGCCGGATGCTATCAGGACACAAATGAAGATCAGGGCAGAGCGTAAATGGAGTTGTTTCGTCATCATTTCGTGGCCTCGTTCCGCTTATATTTGAATAACAGAAAATTCTGTTTTCCTATGTCGCCGATAACGTGAAGTCTGGTAGTCGTTTAATGACTCCACCTTCCATAGCTGACTCATGGGCGAGCAAGCCAACACATGTCCAGTTTGCAGCCTGGACCGCATTGGGGTAAGGATCGCGATCGTTAACAATAGAGTCCACAAACTCATGTACTAAGTGCGGGTGAGAACCTCCGTGCCCACCTCCCTGGATAAAGGATAAGTGAGCATGCTCATCTGCGTCGTACACTCCTTCCAATGTAAACTCGCGAATCTCTTCCGGTAACAGATGTCCGTAGTCCGGCACTTTGATACGTTCGGCTATTTCCGGTTCGGCTTTCTTTGCTGTGTGAAGAACCGGATCCTCCCCTTCAACAAGCGGCCACTCAAACGACTTTTTGGATCCGTAAACGTCAAAGCTTTCTCGATATTGACGTGCCGTATCAAACAATGAACGATAAATGTGAGCGGACAAGTCAGAGTTTCTCAACTTGATATGGCATGTTTCGACCGCAAAGGGAGAACCTGACTTTTCAAAAAGATCATCGCTGATTGTTCCCGAACCGAAACACGATACGTATTCTGCATCCTTGCCGGTAAGTCCAAGCACCGGGCTGACAACATGAGTTGCATAGTGCATGGGTTTCATATGCTGCCAATAGTCGGGCCAGCCCTCCATATCCTGGGGATGACTGGCTTGCAGGTATTGGATTTTTCCCAATTCCCCTTTTTCGTAAAGCTCTTTTACAAACAGATATTCGCGGCTGTAAACAACCGTTTCTGCCATTGTATATTTCAGTCCCGTCTCCGCGACGGTTTCTACAATTTCCCTGCAATCCTCAACAGTTGTTGCCATCGGCACAGTACATGCAACATGCTTGCCCGCGCGCAGAGCCATTAGCGAGTGTTGGGCATGAAACTGAATGGGTGTATTGATGTGCACGGCATCAATATTCGGATCTTCCAGAAGCTTTTCATACGAGCGATAACGATGACCTCGATCGATGTTGAAAGCATCTCCTACTTTATTAAGATCCGATTCCGAACGCTGGCAGATTGCATACATATTCGCATAAGGGTGCTTTTGATAAATTGGAATGAACTCAGCCCCAAACCCCAGACCTACAATTGCTATGTTCGCTTTACGTTTCGCCATAAATCTATGTTTCCTGGTCTTTGCGCTTCCAGGTTGGTTCAGACTGGCACCCGGTCGAATAAATTGAGGAATTGATTGAGCGCAGCCTCCCAATCGCGAATCGACCGGTTCCATTTCTTCGAGGCGTTCGGCACGGCGAGATACAAAATCTTCTGGGTCGATTCGGCGTTCGGGAACGGCCCGCGACTTTTCAGCGCCGTCAGAGAATCCCAGTCGGCGCGCTGGCTTGGCCCGATCGTCGGATGTTTGTCATTTGTCCCCCAGCTGGGTACCCACCGACATTCCGGTGGGTACCCAGGTACCTGCTTCTGGTCTTGCCGACTTCTACCACTAGAAGGTGTACCGCGCACCCAGCATCAAGCGTCGGTCGCTTTCAATGTAAGCCTGTACTTGTTGTTCTGTGCGGCCGCGGAAGACGATCGGTTCTTCCAGCATATTGATGCCTTCCAGGGTAAACGTCAGACTATCGGTAGCGCGCCAGCCGACATTGAAGTCAACCTGCTCATACGCTTCAACAAACCGCGGTATGTTGTCACTCCAGTTGGTGCTGGCCAAGAACTCATCACGATGGTTGTAGAGAATACGCGCACTAAACCATTCGTTCTCGTAGAAGGCGATGAAATTGTACGAGTCCGACAAGCCCGTCAAGGCGAACTGATTCTGGTCCTGAGGAAGGGAAATGTCGTACGAGACGTCACCGCTGACAAAGGTCGCGTTGGCATTAATGCCGAAGCCGTTGAGGGCACCTGAAAAGAAGTGCACCAGGGCCACTTCCCAGCCATCGATATTGGCATTCTCCGCGTTCGTCGGTTGTTGCACGAGGAACATGGCCAATGGATCGCCTGCCTGAGGAGGTATGTCGTACGCGGTGGCTATGTCGGATGACTGCTGCGCACCTCCCGGCTGACTCGGGTCGATGAACTCAGAGGCACCACCTGGGAAATCCTCCGGATTCGCAAGGATAGCCGTCATCGTGAACAGGTTTGTCTCAGTCGCCTGCCAGCCTAGCGCCTCCAATGCCGCGAGGGCATCGCCTGAGACCGTACCCGGTAGCCCACTGGCGACATCGGTTAGACCGAACAGTTCGGTCGTTACCTGCTCGATGCCAACAAAGTTCACTATCGACTTGTCAAAGTAGGCGACCGTAAAGGCACTGCCTTCACCGTAGTAATACTCGAACGACAGGTCGAGGTTGGTGGATTCCAGCGGGTCCAGTGCCGCATTACCCCTGCTACCGCTCCACACGCCACCCAGTGCCGTCGCCGTGCCCGGATTATCGGCACTGGTATCGACGAACATAGCGCCTAACTCCGGACGCGCGATGGTTTTGCTTATCGACGCGCGCACTTTCATGTTGTCGGTGACATCCAGCGAGAGGTCGAGGTTCGGCAGAACGTTGTCATAGCTGTGTTTCTGTGTCACCGCCGCCACGTCGCCGAATCTCGTATTGAAGTCGTTGTCCGACGCCCAGTCCTTGGCTATTGGGATCGACTGCACCGACGCGGAGTCGACGTCCGTCTCCTCGTAGCGCAGGCCGAACACGACCTGCATCGGCATGTCGCCGATTTCGCTTTCCAGGACCACCTCGCCCCAAGCCGACAGGGCCGATTCGGTGATGGTACGGTCGTTTGTGCTAAGTACCTTGCGGTTGTTGACATCGTAGACTGTCCCGCCGCCGCTGGTGAAGCCATCAAAGGCCTCGGCGAACGCTATCGGGTCGACAAAGAACGCGTTCTCTCCCACGACTCGAAAGCTGGCGCCCGGGGCCAGGATTCCGCCGGCGGCGGTGTAATCCGCGATCAGTTCCTCCTCCGACAGGATAAGATCGTCATTGTCGTTAAACTGGCAGGAGATGCAGATCTCTTCGATAGCATCTTCGCCCATCAGCGTCACGATATCGCCAATGAAACCCGTGTTCCAACCGCCGAGTTCTTCCTGGGAGCCGATATTATTCTGCTCAATGTCATTGTCGTAATAGCCCAAGCCGAAATTAGCGCGGATCCCACCACCGTTGTCCCAACTAGCCTTCAATTGGAGCTGGTCCATGGTGCTCTTCTGGTCTCTGAAATCTTGAAGGATCCACTGGGAACCAAGATCCGACTTTTCGAAGACGCCATTCGCGTTGCCGCCGGCGTAGTTAGTCACCACACCGCCGACCAGGTTGCTGGTCGGGCCGGAGCCGTCCGCAATGGCCTGGACGGACTGCGTGATGTCGGTTCGGAAGTCCATCCATTGCATAGCAACAGCCTGACCGCCAATGGAGATGGCATCAGACATTTGGCCATCAGGGCCGTTGCCGCCGGCTGTCGCTTCGGCCGTGGACACGTCGACGTTCAACGTCCACGCGTCATTGATCTCAAAGTCCCAATTGGCGCCGATTGAAGTCAACTCGTCTCGAAGGTAGAAGAGCGAATTCCGGAATGGGAGCTCCTTGCCCGCCTGGGTGAAGTCGCTGCCACCACCGGCCACGAGCGGCTCGCCCAGGAGGACAGGAACAGAGAATACAGGATGGTCATCGAATAAGGCGAAATCGAATTGGCGAACATAGAAGGGTAGATCACCCACACCCTTTTGGTCCTGATCATTCCGTGCCCACATCGCATCCACGGTAAAAGTATGGGTGTCACTGGGTGCGAACTGCAGGGTTACCGAAGCGTTCGTGCGTTCTCGCTGACCCTCGCTGAACGTCATAGAGGCATTGGGAATAAAACCGGCCAGTTGATCGTCGCCCGGTGGATTGACGATGGTGGCGTTCGCCCAGGCCGGGACAGTCGCATCAAATGGCGTCTGCCAAACGAAAAAGCCACCGCCAAGCGCCGTGCGATTCGTGTATTCGCGCTCCTGGTAGGAAGCAAAGGCCGTCACGCCTAAGGTACCTGCGTCATTCGTCCAACTGCCCACACCGCTAAGCTCCGGCGTCACGCTGTCGCCACCAGCGTCATCAACGGCTTTGACGCCGAAGCTGAGCTCCTTACCGACCTCCAGAGGTCGGAGAGTTTGAACATTGATCAGGCCGCCAATGCCGCCGGACGGGGCTGAAGCCCTGCCCGTTTTGTACACCTGCAAGCCCGATACGCCCTCGGACGCGATGTTCGAAAAGTCGAAGGAGCGCGAATTGCCGCCACCTGTGTTGGCGTTGATGCCAAAGAAAGCGATATTGTTATCGGCTGCGGGCAACTGACGGCCATTCAGGGTCACCAGGTTAAATTGGCCACCGAAACCGCGAATCGTGACCTCGGAGCCCTCGCCCTCTACACGGTTTACGGACACGCCGGTGATGCGCTGCAGCGATTCCGCCAAGTTGGTATCGGGAAACTTACCGATATCTTCCGCGGAAATGGCGTCCACCACGCCTGTGCTGTCACGCTTGATATCCAGCGCTTGCTGTAAGCTGCCGCGGATACCGGAGACGACGATCTCCTCTACCCCGTCACTGCTCTGCTGCGCACTCGCCTGGCCGGCGACAATGGACAACGCTGCCGATATGGCCATTGCCAGTTTGTCTCGTTTCATAGATGCTTTGATTTCACCCATCTTCAGTACCCCCATTCTGGTCATTCCAGCTTTGCACTCTGGGTGTCATCTTGCATGGACACCCCCCTGGTTCGTTTATGTTAGCGCTACCATTTACACATGCAGGTAAGTAGGACGCTTCAATATGGATGGATCCCCCTTAAGGATCTTCTATCACTATTGGCCGAGCAACGCCACCATTTTTATCCCCCGGCCGCTCTTCTAAATGCTTCTTTCCGTTACGACCTTTGGTCTTGACCCGCTTTCGTGGACACCTGAACTTTACGAAGGAAGGAGTCCAGCATGCCAAGACACAGAACGCCATACCCCCCAGAGTTCCGGGAGCAGATGGTTGCCCTGGTACGCGCCGGCCGCATGCCCGAGATCGAGCGCTCGACAAGGTCGATCGCCAGTTCCGGGCGGCAGGCCCGGATCGGCTCTGGGTTGCCGACGTAACGTACGTACCAACCTGGGCCGGCTTTCTGTACCTCGCGATCGTGCTCGACGTCTGGTCGCGGCGGATCGTTGGCTGGAGCAATGGCTAATCACCTCGCACCGAACTGGTACTAAGGAAGATGCTGCCAGTGGCTGCTTGAGACCCACGCGCTAAACCGTCCACCGAAACGGGACAAGACCAAACAAGATCTGTGGGTGAATTCAGGCTCCGGTAACGCGCCGCGGGCATGGTACAAGGCGATTTCAGCAACGTGATAGGTCCTCCGCAATCATAAGCCGCCGGAACTGCCATAAATAAAGGGCTAATTGGTTCCTGTTGTAATGGCAATTCCGGGGCACTTTGTCTAACGTACGCGCAGAATCATGCTGCTGTCACTTCCAAAAAGGTTCGAACTATCGCCATGACATTCGAAAGCCACGCCGCCGGTCTCGTTTTCTGTGCCGCTATCTTTCTGGCGCTGTCCAGCCTTTCAGCTGTGGCCGCCGATGAAACACTTGACGAAATTGTGGTGTCTGCGACGCGCCTTGAGACCTCTCTGCGAGACACGGCACGCTCCGTGTCTCTGGTCGACAAGGAGCGGATCCAGAATGGCACCCAGCAACTCGGCCTGGACGAGGCACTAGCCGGCGTGCCGGGATTGTACATGCAAGACAGTTACAATTTTGCGCAGGACTTGCGGATTTCGTTGCGCGGCTTTGGCGCGCGTTCCGGTTTTGGCGTCCGCGGCGTCAAGATCGTCATCGATGGTATTCCGGACACCCTGCCCGATGGTCAGGCACAGGTTGACAG
This sequence comes from uncultured Pseudomonadota bacterium, assembly GCA_963775455.1. GTDB lineage: Bacteria > Pseudomonadota > Gammaproteobacteria > Steroidobacterales > Woeseiaceae > UBA1847. The sequence continues at coordinate 503,002 of CAVZIU010000003.1, forward strand.
TATCGACCTCGGTTCCGTGAAGCGAATTGAAGTATTGCGCGGCCCGGCCTCGTCGTTGTACGGCAACTCGTCCGGTGGCGTGATTGCGATTGAGAGTGAGCTTGGCGACGGGCCACAATTTGTCGAAGGCACCCTTGGGACTGGTGAGCTGGGCTACAGCCGCTTTAGTCTCAAGACGGGCGGGCAAGCCGGCGATGTCGACTATCTTCTGAACCTGACGAGCCAGGACATCGATGGCTGGCGCGAACATTCCGCCTTCCGGAGTCGCATGTTGAATGGCGAGGTGCGCATACCTATCGGCAGCGAGGACCGGTTGCAGATTGGGTTGAACCTGACTGATCAACCGACTGCGGATGACCCAGGCGGAATCGATGAAGCGCAAGCAGCAGCAGCCCCCCGATCAGCCCGCGATGTCAATTTGCGTTTTGACGCAGGCGAGTCGATGGACCAGCAGCGCATTGGCCTCCTGTACACACGCGAGCGCGAAGCCGGCACGCTGACACTGCGTAACTATTACTTATTGCGTGACTTCGCCAACAAGCTGCCGTTTCTTGACGGCGGTATAGTTGAATTTGATCGTCAGGTGTACGGCTTCGGCGTGCAATACCAGCTTGGCGACATGCTGCCTCAGGGTCTTGAGATTGCGTTCGGTGTGGACTTGGATCGCCAGGACGATGATCGACGTCGCTTCGATAATGAAGACGGCAGCTACGGCGCCCTGTCTTTTGAACAGCGCGAACAGGTCACCAGTAATGCCATTTACCTACAGGCTCAATACGCGCTTGACGATATCTGGACCTTGAGCGCCGGTGCACGCTACGACGACATCGAGTTTGATGTCCGTGACCACTTCCTCGCTGATGGTGACGACTCGGGCAAACTGGATTTCGACCAGTTCAGCCCCTCTCTTGGGGTAACCGCCGATCTCGACACATACATTCTGTTCGCGTCCTGGAGCAACTCTTTCGAGACGCCTACCACCACGGAACTGGCAAATCCGGATGCCAGCGGTGGCTTCAATCCGTTGCTTGAGCCTCAGCTCGCGGACAGTTTCGAATTCGGGATCAAAACCGGCAACGATCGGCTGTACTTCGAGTTAGCGATTTTTCAGATCAATATTGATGATGAGCTCGTGCCGTTCGAGCTCGCGGCGTATCCGGGGCGTACGTTTTATGTCAATGCCGGGCGCTCGGACCGGCGCGGCATCGAAACGGCCGTGTCCTGGCAGCATGACAGCGGATTCGGCGTCGATGCGTCGTACACCTGGTCTGACTTTACTTACGAGCAGTTTACTGACGACAACGGCAATGACTTTGCGGGCAACGAGCTGCCGGGCCTGCCCGAACACTTCGGCTACCTGGGATTGAAATACGAGACAGGGTCAGGGCTTGCCATAGCGCTGGAGACGTCCTATTCGGGCAAGCTGTTCGCGGACAATGCCAATGCATCGAGCGTGGACGCGTACACCGTATCCAACCTGCGCCTCTACGACGAACTTGATTATGGGCGCTGGCAAGTGCGGCCCTACATTGGCATCAACAACCTGTTGGACGAGCGCTACAACGACAATATTCGAATCAACGCCTTTGGTGGCCGCTATTACGAGCCGGCACCGGATCGCAATGTGTACGCAGGCGTAACCATAAATTTTCAGCCCGGCGGGCGGTGATAGCAACTCGGAGATCCTCCGAATAGCGCCAGTCCGCTACCGACCTTGCCGCACCCGCTACTTGAAGACGTCGAACAGGTAGCTGTACTTGATGATGAACTCGCGACCCGTCGGCGGCGCTCCGTCGAAGCGTTCGTCGAATTCGTTGTAGACGATGAACAGGCCGGAATTCGCGGTCCGGAGCATCGAGAAACGGATATTCGTAGACAACACATCGGCTTCGTCGTTGTGCTGGATCAATGCCTGCAAGAGGATACTCGGCGTGAACGAATAGGACAGCCGCAGCCGCGCCAGCGTGACATCGAAATTGCCGTTCTCGACCGGCAGGTCGAAGTCATTGTAGACGACGATCAGCTCGGACGTGAACGTATCGCCGATACGAAATCCGATCGTGGGCTGGAGAAGCGCGCGGTCGCCGCCGAATTTCTCGCCGACGTTCGCGAGTAGCTGGAAATTGAGCGGTTTCGAGAGATCGGTATTGAATCTGGTCGCGAGCTCCCAGCCCGAATAGGAGCCCGGCTCGATGACCACGCCGTCGACAATCTCAAACGGATCCTTCAGCCCATCCTTCTGGTAATTCGCGCCGGTGTCGATGCGATAACCGTTCATGAACTCCCAGTGGATGTCAAAGTGCTGCAGGCCGGTTTCCAGGAAGCCGTCGAGGTCGTAGGCATTCCGAATCGAGGCGTGCGGCCGAACCTCGAGCAGCCCGAGGAGGTCGTCCGGTCGGAATCGCCGCAGGATCAAAAAGTATCCCTCGCGATAATCGTCGCGTTTCAGGAAGCCGACCTCCGGATTGAAGTCTTCGCGCACTTCCGTCCATTCGATCTGGCTCTGCCACTTCTCGGAGTCGTAGAACGATTTCACGGCGAAGGCCAGGTCGTCGCCATCCAGTCCCGGCGTCTCGGTTTTCGCGAGCCAGCTTTCGAGCAGGTAGTAGTCGCCGATGCCCCAGCGTCCGTCGAGTGCGTAGGTATAGTTCTCGTCGTCCGACGGGTTAGCGCTCAGGCTGCCGTCGCCCTGGCGACCGACGTAGAGCGCGCCGACCGAGCTCCGGTTCGGCAGTTCCTGGTTGACGCGGGCGACCAGGTAGTCGTTCTGCGGCGCAATGCCGGCGGCGCCCTCGTCGGCCATGTACAGCAATCCGACGTTGGTGCGATCGGCGACCTTGCCGGACAACCTGAGTCCGCCTTCGATCGGGATCGGCGAGCCGTCATACAGCCCGATCCTGCGACTGAAAAACAGCTCGACGTTCTCGACGTTGCCGACCGTAAACTGGCCCGCGTTCTCGAGGAAGAACGGCCGCTTCTCCGGCAGGAAGACGCCGAAGCGATCGAGGTTGATGACCGCGTCGTCGACCTCGACCTGGGCGAAGTCCGTGTTGTACGTCGCGTCGAGCGTCAGGCTCGGCGTCAGCGAGTACTTGATGTCGAAACCGAACTCCTGGTCGTCCTCCGCACCCGGCAGCGTGCTGCCCTCTCTCCAGCGGCTCAGGACGTAGGGCGTCACCTGCAGGTTGCGGCGCGGAGGCGGAACAATGCCGGTAACCGTGCCGGCCTCGGATATCCGATTGATAACGCGCTGGCGACTGAGTGGCGCCCAGTAGGTGATCTCGTTGTTGCTGCGAATGTTGCGCTGGAAGTTCATGCCCCACGACTGTTCGCCGGCGGAACCGTAGCGCAGCGTCGTGAATGGAATTTCCATCTCGGCAATCCAGCCGATGTCGGTGACCCTCGCCTCGACGCTCCAGCTGCCATCCCAGTTCAGGTTGAACGCGCCGCCACCGAAGCCGAACTGCCCGGGCACACCTTCCTTGACGATCTGCGCGTCGTACTCGAGACCGGCCGGGTTGGTGCCGAACAGGTAGGCGTTCTGGCGATCGAGCAGGCCGTCGATGACGACCCGGAAACTGTCGGTCTGGTCCAGCGAGGAATCGCGCCGGCTGTCGGTAACAATGATTGAATCAGGGTTGTCGTCGTAGGCGATCAAGCCGATGTACAGGGCCGTATCGGTGTAACCGACAAATACCTCGGTCTTCTGCGTCGACGGCTGGCCCTCGTACGGCTGTTTCTGCGTGAACCCGCTGGTCGGCAATACGCCCGCCCACGCGGGATCACCTGCGACCGCACCGTCGAGGACCGGTTTCGTATCAAGCTTGTAGGCCCGCATCTCCGGCCGCGGCCGGTCGTCAGGCGGGACGGTCGAGGTCTGCGCCACTGCGCCGGTGAGTACAGAATCGGTCACGAAGACGGCTAGCATGACCAGCGTTCCGACAAATGCTCGATAGTTCAAGCGTCCCTCCCGATAACCGTTGCAAGAGCAACTTCTGCGACCTTACCCAACACGACAAGACCGATAGATATTAGAGGGTTCGTTTACTGGATCAAGTTCTGTTCGGCATCCGCACTTTGGCGGCGATGAGCGCCCGCGATTCCGCGACCGTGGACCGGTTGTCAATCAGGCGCCGGGGAACCGCCAGGCACTGCATATCGAGATCGACACCTCGATCACGTCGCTGCGCTTGATCAGGATCTTTGAGCGGCTGCCTCGACCTGCACTGGTTTTCCAGCATCGAGGACGCAAGATTAACAATCGATGACTGGCAACGCCATTACAACCACGTCAGACCGCACCGTTCACTGGGCAGAAAAACTAATTATGACGGGGCAAGCCACCAGTAATTTCAGATTCTGCACGGAGTGCCCCCGAAAATTTCCTGCATTGAATGTGCCACGACATTTCCAACGATGACCATCTCGTGCTTTCTTGCGAGTTCCTGCATCAGCCTCGTCGTGTGCCCATCGGGAATCCTCTCCGCGGCGGCATACCATTTGCGGTCCTGGCTCGGGCAAAAGTACGGCTGCATAAACACTTCCTGGAAGCACAGGACCTGCACGCCCTGGTCCGCGGCACTTTCGATGAACGGAAGGTGCGCCTCGAGCATGCGATCCCGAATTTCTTCGGGCGGCATCGAGCCGTCGCCTTTAAGGCCCATCTGGATCAAACCGCACTTCACTTTGGCCATGCCAACCCCTGGGTCCTGCTTCGCTACGCGCCATACACGTGCTGTGAGTTCTTATTCTTTATCAACGCGTTATTCCGCATTCCCGCAGAGAATACGCTTTTGCCGTTTTCGGAGCTATTCCTGTCGCGATCGCATGGGCCATTCAAGCAGATCGAGGCGCCAGGCACATTCCGTTCCGCCGCTCACGGTTCCCCGATATCTTCGTGCCAGAGACCCGGCGATTCTGCAATGAATTCCTCCATGAGACGCCAGCATGTCGCGTCGTCGATCACCTCGATCTCGACGCCACGCGAGCGCAGGTAGTCTTCGGGCCCCTGGAACGTGCGGTTCTCGCCGATGACGACCTTCGGGATGCCGTATAACAGGATTGCGCCGCTGCACATATCGCATGGCGACAGCGTGGAATAGAGAGCGGCCCTGCGGTAGTCGGCGGCACTGAGCCGGCCCGCATTTTCCAGGCAGTCCATTTCCGCATGCAGCACGGCGCTGCCCTTCTGCACGCGCTGGTTGTGTCCGCGGGCCACGATGCGGTCCCCGATGACCAGGACAGACCCGATGGGGATGCCGCCGGCATCACGCCCCTTCCGGGCTTCGTCGATGGCTGCCGTCAGATAGGGATCCAATGTTTTACCTACGCAAGCCAGCATCACTACTTCGCCGAACTTCAGCATACAGCCGAAGTTTTTTCATGGCGAGGTTCCCCGCGCGCCGGTCGAAGTACAGTCGCGATCGGCTTGGTATCGACCGCTGGTCGACTGGCTCGAACGAGATCGGCCGATTGCCGCGGCGCTCAGGGCTTTGGTCGATGACAAGCCAGGACTCGGGTTCCGGAAGTTGTATCGGCGGCTGCGCCGACGGCGTCGTAAATGGAATCACAAACGAAGCGACGCGCTTTGCAACGGCGTTCGCTTCCGAACCTTCATTGTGCTCGACGACTTCAGCCGGGAGGCGCTGGCGATCGAGGTCGACACCCCGTTGCCGATCCGTCGCCTGGTTCGCGTTTTCGAGCAGCTGAAAGCCGAGCGCGGCCTCCCGGATGTTTCTGCGCACAGCCAACGGTCCCGAGTTCCTCGGCGAAGCCTTCGTCAGCTTGTGCGAGGAAAACGGGATCCTGATCGACTACATCGAACCTGGGAAGCAGAATCAGAACGCCTTTATTGAGCGCTTCAACCCGTCGTATCGCGAAGAAGTGCTCGACACATGGCAGTTCCGAAACCTCGACGAGGTTCGAGAATTCAGCTGGGCATGGATGCTCGAGTACAACGAAGAGCGCGACCACGACCGGCTCGGCGGGCTAACCCCGATCGAAGCCCTTAACCACGCCAGAGTCTCTACTTTGGAGTTGTCCACTTGACGGGGATGCTTACGATCCGCCTTGGCGGTCAGCGTTCTACCCGTTACACTCCTTGCTGATCGAGAAATAAAACAAGAAAAGGTATCTCGATGGCCGCCAGAGAAACGTTTACCTCACAATTTTCCACCATTCTGACCATGGTTGGCTTTGCTGTTGGCCTTGGCAATGTTTGGCGATTTCCTTACATGATGGGTGAGTACGGCGGCTCCGCATTTCTCATCGTCTATTTGGTCTTCACGCTCTTGCTCGCTATTCCCGCAATGACGGCGGAGTGGACCCTGGGTCGCGAAACAAAAAAAGGACCGATCGGCGCGCTCTCCAGTGTTTGGGGCCCGAAATGGGGGAGGCGAATTGGCGCGCTGATCGTGTTTACGATAGTTATTTCGACGTCCTACTATATCGTAGTTATCGGCAACGTCGCGTTTACGGCCTATTTTTCAATTCTGAATGGTTTTACGGATTCCACGTTTACAACTTTTGACCGGCAATTTTCGAACGGGTGGTTGCAATATGGTTTTAGCGTGGGTGTTTTGAGTTTGATCATGGTTGTTTTGTATCGTGGACTGAACAAAGGAATTGAAGCCGTCAGTCGACTTTTTGTTCCCTTTTTCGCGCTCGTCATTTTGTATCTGGTTGTAAACGCATTCTTTCTTCCAGGCGCGGCAGCAAAGTTTGCCGAATTTCTAAAGCCCGACTTTTCAGTGCTTGAGGCAGAACACATATTCGCGGCACTCGGCCAGGCGTTTTTCTCGTTAGGACTTGCAGGATCGATAATGGTCATGTACGGCTCGTACATGGGCGACGACCAGAATATTCCGAGAATCGCTGCATTCACTGCACTCGGCGACGTTGGCGCGTCGGTCCTGGCTTCGTTGTTTATCGTGCCGACGATTCTGGTGTTTGAGTTAGACCTGTCGCAAGGACCAACGCTGGTTTTCGCCACGCTACCGAAATTATTCAGCGTGATGCCGGGTGGTCGAATTCTCGGTAGCTGTTTCCTGCTGGCGTTGACGCTAATTGCTTTTCTGTCCGCATTGGGGGCGATCGAAGCCATTGTCGGCAGTATTAGTGAGGAGCTTCGCATCCGTTCCGGACGAACACGGATGATCATTGCCATTTTATTGGTGGAGGCGGCTGTCATGTTGCCGAGCTCTCTCGATCCAAGCATTGTCGGAACTCTCGATCTAATCTTCGGCTCGGGCATGCAAATGCTGGGTAGCGTGATAGCCGTCATCACGGTGGCATGGGGATTGGGGCAAGTTAAAACCAATTTACAAATATTCGGAGAAACCAGTCATGGTTGGCACACGAACTATTTCTTTTGGTTAAAATGGGCGGTCCCAGGTGTGATGTTGGTCGTACTCGGCGGTTACGTAGCGAGCAACATCTAATTTTAGCTCAATAATTAGGAAGAGGTATGGCTCGTAATTTTTCAACTCGTGCAATACATGACGGTGAAGGTTGGGATAAGTCAACCGGCGCTCACAACACCCCAATATACCAAACGGCCACATTCTCGTTCGAGACTGCCGAAGACATGGCGGCCGCCATCATGGATCATCCCTTGGAGAGTTTCTTTTATTCAAGAACAGCCAATCCAACGACCGCGGCGCTTGAGAAAAAAATGGCATCGTTGGAGGGCGCTGAAGCAGCATTGGTTACGTCATCAGGAATGGCTGCAGTTGCAATATCAATTCTCATATCGGCGAGGGCGGGCGAGCACGTCATTGTGACGAATGATCTTTTTGTGATAAGTCGCCAATTTTTCGAAAAAGATTGTCCGGCAATGGGCATCGAAGTTTCCATGGTTGACGTGCGAAATTTGAAGGACGTCGAGAACGCTGTTCGACCTAACACAAAGGCGTTGTTCGTCGAGACGGTAACTAACCCGAATATACGCATCTCCGATGTAGCGGCGTTTCGCTCGATGGCTGACAAGCACGATCTGATATTGATAGTCGACAACACGTTCCTGAGTCCATATCTATACAGGCCCGTTGAGCAGGGCGCCGATATGGTGCTGCATTCAGCAACTAAATACATCAGCGGACACGGCGACACCGTAGCCGGAGTTTTGGCCGGGTCGAAGAAGAACATGGACAAAGCGCGATTGAAGTTGGATACGTTCGGTCAATGTCTGAGTCCAATTGCATCCTGGCTGGTGATGCGTGGCGTGCGTACATTGCCGCTGCGAATGCGTCAGCATTCCGCCAACGCTCAAGCGCTGGCTGAGTATCTGGAAGGTCACGAGCTCGTGGAGTGGGTGAAGTATCCCGGGTTAAAGTCCCATCCGCAGTATTTGCTGGCTAGATCCTCTTTTCCCAATGGCTGTGGTGGAATCATCAGCTTTCGGATCAAAGGTGGGGCAGACGAAATGAATCGGTTTGCGAATAGCCATGAACTTTTTGGTAGGGGCGTGAGTTTGGGCGACGTGTGCACGCTGGTGTATCCGCAACCCTGGCGAGACAATCTGATTCGAATTTCCGCCGGCTGTGAAGACGCGGGCGATATTATTGAGGAGTTCGAAAAGGCGCTCGCTGCAGTTTAGGACCTCTATTGGCCACAGGAGTTTCGACTTGTGATCTCAATATCGGGAATGAAAGCGCGCAGTCGGCAATATTGAGCGGCCAGAAAATCTACTCCGGCATGCATCGCACTACACGCATTTTTCGCGATCTTGCGGCAATGCCTGGTTCGGGTCCAGGCGATCGAATCTGAACTCTTCTGCAACGAATTGTCAGCGCAACTTTGCCAGCAACGTGCAAGCTCAAAGAAGACCGCAGCACCAGCCGTAGGAGCGACCTTAGTCGCGAACACGCTGCTGGTCCGGGCTAATCGTCCACAGGCACCGACACGGGTGCATCCTTCATCTTGATAAAAAACACGAGAATCTTCGCCGGCTCAGTCTCACTGGCGTTACGCGACACAGAGTGGATATCGTTCGGTGTCTCGTAAAACGACTGCCCAACGGTAAGTTTCTTCAGCTCACCACCCGCCACCTGCATTTCAACCGTCCCCTCGAGCACGTAGACGAACGTATGCGCATTGTGGCGGTGGCTCGCCGATGCCACGCCGGGTGGATAGACGACTTCGAGGATAACCGCCTCGCGACCTTCGATATCGGGCAAATCAGTCTGGAAAACGCCCTTCGCGCTTGATACTTGTGCGATGCTGGCGGTCGATAGAATGCTCAGAAGGACGGTCATCAATATTTTCGATGTTCTCACGTTGGCTTCTCCACCTATGGGTAGGATCATTATTGATTTTGTGACGGGAGAATTCTAATGCCCGACAGAAATATCGTTTCACGGGAAGCATGACTTGAAGCCCGCATCGCCCATTTTGAGCGCGAACAGGAAGTTGCTCGACTCCGCAATGAGCCAGCGCGCGAACGCAAGGAACTTCCGTGAGTCAGGGTCGATAAAGAACATGTGTTCTCCACCAATGACGGACAGCGATCGCTTGCAGACCTTTTTTCGGGCAGACGGCTGTTGCTGATCTACCACATCATGTTTGGTCCCGACTGGGAGGAAGGCTGCCCGAGTTGTTCATTCTGTGCTGACAACTACGAAGGCACAGACATTAGCCTGGCGCATCCCGACACGACTCCGCTGAACGTCTCCAACACTTCGCTCGACAAGATCAATGCTTAGAGACAGTTCGAATACACGCGGCCTGCCAGTAGTCATGATCTGGAACGTTCGAGGGACTTTCGAGAGAATGCCACGCCTTTTGTCTGGCAGCTTATTCCGCCTCGGCGATTTCCTTCATTCTCGCCAACGCCGCCGCAAAAATTTTGCGGCGACGTTCAACGTCGGCATTTTTCTCATCCTCGCTGAGCTGAGACGTATCCCACATGATCGTATAGATCAGTTTGGACGTGGATTCGCTGACTTGCCTTGCTTCCATAAAGCCATGATATAGGGTGTAGTATTGACCTTCGACCACGGGCTGGGTGTAGCCGTAGGACAGCTCGGTCTGGGCAGTCATGGGCTCCACAATGGTTCCTTTCAGGACGCGAACGGTGCCGATACCACCGTCGCCTTGGGTGATCTCGCAATCCACGCCCAGCCATTCGCCGATATCACAGTAGCCGCCGACTTTCGACCAGACTTCAGCAGCCGGCTTTTTCACTGTGATCTCCAGTTCCAGGCGGTGGTAATTCGGTAGGGCGGTAGCCCAACAAGAAGCCGTCAGGGCAAGCAGGCCGATCAGAAGGTGTCGCAAGCGCATGGTCGTTCTCTTGTAGAGTTTTGTTGTTGTTAGATTGTCCCAGTATAACGAAAAGGGCGTATTGACAAATTCACTTTTCGGCGCGTGAAATTCTCTGTGTATGCCGGATTCAAAAGGCCGCCAGCTTCAACCTGCTGCTGCAGGAACGCTTCGACGACTTCATCAAGGTTTACAACTCGGAGCGGGCCGCACCAGGCGCTCGGCGGCGCCTACCCAGAGAATGTCCATACACCCTACACCCCCCTCCCCGCGGACTCACAAGCCACCGGAAGAGCCCGAATACCCCCTATCACGACCAGGGTACTTGTTATCGGCCGAGGACTTGGAATATTGTTAACGGTAACAATTTTCTAACAGGTCCGCCTCGACTCGAGGTTCCATTTCGGAGATATCGTGCGGCGCCTACAACTCAGCGCGGTACGACCAAGAAAACTAAACGGATCGCAGTTGAAAGGTCCGTCGTCAGGAATCTTTGAACTTCTATGACTGACCAAGCGAGAGGCAGGACTGTTCGTCGCAGCAATTTACCGACGCTTCGGGATGTGGCCGAGCGTGCTGGTGTTTCTGCAATGACAGTCTCTCGTGTCATTAACGACGTGCCCACGGTGCGTGAATCCACGCGACGGATGGTAAATGATGCAATCAGAGCGCTCGGCTACTCTCCCAATGAAGCCGCGCGACGCCTAGCAGGTTCTCGCCAGATTCACATTGCAATGCTTTGCACAAATGCAAGTGCTTTTGTTGCGAATTTATTGTTCGGCGGACTCGAACAAGCGCGGAAGTACAATGCACAATTTATTGTCGAGAAATGCACGGCATCATCCTCATTGGCAACAGATATTGATCGCATTGTCTTGGACGGAGCGGACGGATTTATTCTGGCTCCGCCTCTCGCAGATCAGCCGGCTATTCTAGAGCATTTAGTGACGAATAGAATTCCGACCGTCGTCGTCACGTCAAGTCCTGTACGTACTGACGTGTGTTCTGTAGGAATTGATGCTTATCGAGCTGCCAAGGAGATGACCATGCATCTATTGACGCTAGGTCACCGACGAATCGGCTTTATTTCCGGGCATCCAGCGCACGCGACAAGCGAGCACCGGCTACAAGGCTATGTTGATGCGATTGTAGATTCCGGATCGACTCTAAACATGGAGCTCATCGCGCAAGGCGATTTCACTTATCTGTCCGGTCTCGGTGCTGCGGAGACTTTGTTGGCGTTGACACCTCGCCCGACAGCGATTTTTGCTAGCAATGACGACATGGCAGCGGCCACCGCAGCGGTCGCTCACGGAATTGGGATGGACGTACCTGCTGATCTGTCAATTGTTGGATTTGACGATTCCGCTCTTGCAACTGCAATCTGGCCACAACTCACAACAATTCACGTACCAGTGGCGGAACTTGCCCGATTGGCAACAGATCTGTTGGTCAAGGAAATTCGAACCGACGAGAATGGTGAATCGCGCTTACCCGAACACGTACTTTTGGACTACAAGCTAATACGCCGCCAGTCTGATGCTGCACCGAGAACGCGGCCAAGTGTTGACATTAGAAACTAGCAACTCAGCTGTCGGCGGAGATCTTAGTTACAGCCGTGCAAAGTCGACTGCAACCGATGAAAGCTACCTCGCCGATGATCGACAATCATCCATAACGAGAGCCGTTCAATCACATACAACGCTGACGAGCATTGACGATCGAGAGCCACTTGGTCATTTCGGCGGACTAATTGAAGCTCAAGAAAACTCCTATAGATTCAATGCGGACGAATTTATGGGAGGGACAACTCGTTGCTGGTGGGATGACCGAGGTAATGCGCTCAGTCCTCCCCGGCCCCAGCCGGAGTACGCCCGGAGGTCGAGGCTTTGAGGGGAGCCTCGCATCCGAATAGTGCGATCGCGGCGACGAGCATCAAGCCCACCGAGCCGTATCGTACAGTAGAAGAGGTCAAGGTCTCAGGCGATGGTGGAGAAAGGACGAAGGGGTCTTCCGGCAATTACCTCAACAACCTGTTGACCCACATCAAAGGTTCCCCCGTGGGCTGCAACCAACCCCGGCTGACTCAGAGGTTATCGAAGATCTGCTCGATGCGCCGGCGCAGGTCCGCATCGGGCAGTTCACCCCGCGCAGCGCCCACGTTGTCCACCATGTGTTCCGGGTCGTCGGTCCCCGGAATCACCACGGTAACAGCCGGATTTGCCAGAACGTACTTCAGGCAGAGCTGCGCCCAGCTTGTAGCGCCAATGTCCCTCGCGAAGTCGGGGACCGGTTGGCCGGCCACATGCTGAAAGATGGAGCTGGACGTGCCGCCAAATGGTCTGGCCACCATGACGGCGACGCCTTGATCCTGCGCCAGCGGCAGTATTCGGTCCGCGGCGGCTCGATCGAGCACCGAGTAGTCGATCTCGATGATGTCCATGTTCTCCTCCCGAAGCTGCCGCTCCAACTCCGGGTACTCCTCAGCGTCCATCGTGGTGTCGCCGAAGTATCTGATTCGACCCGCCTCCTTCCATTCCCTAAAGATCGGAAACAGGATCTCGGCGCCGTTTATGCTGTGAGCCCGCATCGCCGATACGCGATCGACACCCAACGCATTCATACATGCCTCGAGCGACGCGATGCCCTCGTCGCGGGTCTCGGGTGTCGTGACCTTGGTCGCGATGAACAGGTCGTCCAGAACGTCCATCTCGCGAATGACCTGGCCGATGACCTCCTCGGCGCGCCCGCGTCCGTAGACCCGCGCCGTGTCGATGACGCTGGCTCCGTTTTCAACCATCAACCGGATAATGTCGCGCAATGGCGCGATCTCCTCTTCGCTCTGCGCGCCCCACTGGTTTGTGCCGATTCCGACGACGGGCAGCTGTTCGCCGGTCTTGGGAATAGGTCGTGTCCTGAGTCTCTGCGTGCTGGGCAATGCCTGCCCAAAGACCGCGGCCCCGCGTCCGAATGTCAGTCCGGCACCGGCGAGGAGCCCCAGTTTGATTGCTTCGCGGCGGGTCGTGATCTGTCTCCCAACGTTTTTCATCAACACCCCTAATTTTATCGCCACGTGGCGGTCAATGCTCGCGGCGGAACTCCATGAGACGGCTACCGATATCGTGAGGTACCGCTCGAGCTGACGTCAAGCTGCCTCGCCTCCCAGCCTGACACGCTTCTCCAAGAATTGCTGAACAAGACCATTTTCAAGGCCCTCATTGCTGTGGTTTCGTGCCAGCCGCCAAAATATCTCTTGCGTGCGCTTCCCAACTGTCACCAACACCGGACTGTGCAACTGCGAACATCATCGCTGCGTTCATCAGCGGGGCTCTTTCCCGCTTGTCCGGCATGATCATGAAAGGCTCATAAATCCAATATTGGATGGCGAGCTGCAGCGCTGCGGCCAGATAGGGCGCGGCGTCTTTTCCATAAATCGGATTTAGAGCTTTGATGTTCTGAACAGCATGCGCCACAATTTCCTAATCGAAGAGAGCCTTCACAAACTCGTCATACGACCCTCGATCAATTCGACGCAGTCAACTTTGCCCGTTGTCGTTGTACGTCGTTCCGCACCTGCCCGACGATCGCCAAGAACCGCGGACGCTCGCGGATGTCGGCGAAGATGGGGTTGTGAAGCAGGAACACATGCCATCCTTGGAAGATCGTGCGATCTTTGAGCGCCTGCTCGAGCGCATTCAGCGCGCCCTCGTAATCGCCGCGTAACGCGCGTGCCTCGGCGACATGCCGTTCCTCGACGAGCAGTCCTCGGGCTCGGCGCCATTGCAGGATGCCCTCCAGGTGACTCAGCATGTTCTCGGCGCCGCCGGTGTCGCCGGCCGCCCGCAAAGCGCGAATGTAGTCTGGGAAGTACAGGGCTGGATACGAGGAATAGACACTTTTGACCGGGTATGGGGCGGGTGAAAGTTTTTCCGGCTCCATCTGCTCCAGTGCGCGAAAGCTCGCATATTGCGGGGCCATATCTTCGATGATGTCGATCGCGAGATTCGCGTCGCCGCGATCGATCAGTGCATCGACGGCAAGACGCGCGATCATCGCATCCTCGTATAACGCCGAGTAGTCTCCGCGCCCGATGAAGAGGGGAAGCACCAGTTCCCGGGCCTTGGCGATCTCGCCGGTTACGAGATGTCGATAGACCAAAGCGAAGGCATCGCCCGAAGACTTGGCGACAACTCGATCATAAAGTTCGCGAGCGGCGTCTCCATTCTCCAGATCGCCCAACACGTAGTACCACAAGGAGTGCTCGGCTCCCCTGGCAGAGATATGAGCTGTGCAGTCCCGGGCAGCGCCGGCCAGGTCACCCAGCAAGACCATCTTGGTCCCACAGCGCAGGCCGAGAGCCGCGGTATCGCTCGACCCTGCCACCTTCGCGTAACGCTCGGTGGCCTTGAGTGCCTTCTGGGCGTCGCCCAGGTCCATGGCGACAGACCAGTCGCCGAGATAGACGAGCGGATTCAGCGGATCGATTTCGCGAGCGGCGCGAGTGACGTACACTGCTTGCTCCGGATAGCCCTGGTCTCCCTTCAACATGGTATAGACCAATTGCACGGTTATGTTCGAAGGGTCACGCTCGAGCGCCTCGCGAAATCGCTGTTCGGCCAGGCCAATGTCACCGTCGTAGCGAGCGAGCTGGCCGCTCAAGCCGATCAGGCCCGCGTCGTCCGGTGCGCGTTCGAGGCCCCGAACAAGCAGATCACGAAGCTTTTCCCGGTATTCCGTTATCGGTACATCGATATCGACTATTCGTCTTACGTAGGTTTCGCCGAGGGCGCTGTACGCGGGTACCAAGCCCGGGTCGATTGAGAGCGATTCGTCCAGGTATTGTTCGGCGTCGCCGAGATTAAAGTCGCGCAACCGTTGCCGGCCGCGGAGGTAGAGATCATATGCTTCAGGGTCCACTTGCTGCCGCGGTGCATGCGCAGCCGTTGCCGGCCCGAGTAGCGTTACCTCGAGTGCGGCGGCAACAGACCTTGCGATTTCCTCCTGCAGCTGTAGCAGGTCGACGAAACCTCTGTCATACGCTGCCGACCAGACGCGGGTTCCGTCGGCCGCCAGGATGAGCTGCACGGTTACTCGAATTCGGTCGCCCGACCTCCGAACACTGCCCTCGACGATATGCGAAACGCCTAGCTGCTTGGCTATGGTCGCGATGTCGTCGTTCCGATCCTTGAACGAAAACGACGAAGTTCTGGCAATGACCGGTAAGGACGTCGAGCCAGACAGCGCATTCAGAATCTCCTCCGCCACGCCGTCGGCCAGGTATTCATGGTCCTGGTTAGGGCTCATGTCTGCGAATGGCAGTACGGCGAGCGAGGGCAACGGCGGTGAGGTGGCCTCGGGAGTCACGTCGGCACGTATCAGTAACACCGCCGCAACAACCGGGATCGCCGCAGCCGCAAACCACAGCGCCCGTTTGCGCCGCCTTCGCGGATCGGCCGACTCGACCACATCCACCCGCGGCAGCAGACGGTAGCCCCGTCCGCGCACGAGTTCGACGTATCGAGGGTTGTCTGCGTGGTCACCGATCGCGTCGCGCAGCAGCTTCACCCGTTGACTGACGGTCTCCGGGCTGACCGGCCTCCCGCCCCAAACCCCTCGGGCCAGATCATCGTGGCCCGCGACATTCGGCGCCGCTTCGACGAGCGCCATCAGAAGCCTGAAAGTGAGCGGCCCGAGATGAATCGGCACCGTGCCCTGCGTGAGCCGCTGCCGGCCGGTATCGAGAGTCAGGTCTCCGATGCGAATGATCGAGGGCATGGCGTACCTGCAGTGAGGTTCTCCGACCTCTTTCCGATCGTCGATCGTACCCCCTTTTGGAGCACCTGAAAGACTTCGGCAGCGTTCTTCACGAAATCTTTGGCGCGCCTTGGGCCTGACTTCATGCGGCCCGGATGGCGCCGGCTTACCGTTTCGCACAGGCCCGCCATGAGCGATTTGCGCTCGAGAGGGGAGCAGATGACTTCACGTTCCATATTGTCGTGCGCCGCCGCCATCGTGCTCACCGGCTGCGTCGCGAGCCCGACCGGGCAAGTCCGTGGCTCGGGGACGGATTGCCCTATGAATTTCAAGCCGTATTGCGAGAATTCCCATCGCGCCGGAACGCCAGGCTTGCAGTACTGCCGCTGCGTCCGGCATAGCGACATCAACGACATGCTCCGCGGCGATTACTGAGCGCAGCCTCCCGCGGTGGCCGCGCTTACACGGGCTGACGGGAACAGGAGGTCTATCGCCTGAAATGGTCCTGGGAGTTCGAATTAAGGGACCTCGACACGTCGATTTTCGTATTGCCGACGTTCGTGACCAAGACGGAGACAGGGTTCGTGGTGGTTCTGGACACCATCGCGAAACGGGTCTCGAGTCACGCCGCGGCATACACAAATCGCACGTGTTCACCCACCGGGGCAACCCGGTCAGGAAACTCAACAACACGGGCTGGAAGAGAGCCTGGCGCAAAGCGGGAGCCTGTCGACAAAACCGTTCGCCGTGGCGTGCACAACTTACTCCACACGTTCGATCGGTGACTTCGGAGTGCCGGCGCACCGCTCGAATCCCGCAAGGCATTGCTCGGTCACGCGAACTGCGACATCACGATTTGACCGCGGAGCTTGACCAGTTGATTCAAGCCGCCGAAAGAACTGTTGATCGAAGTCGCAATAAGTTGCCCAATCTCATGCTGTTAGGGATTGATCGACCACGAAGTGTTGAAAAGTGTCGGAAATGAAAAAGGGCTCAACCGCGAAAACGCGGATAAGCCCTTGATTGTGTGGCGCGCCCGGAGAGATTCGAACTCCCGACCGCCTGGTTCGTAGCCAGGTACTCTATCCAACTGAGCTACGGGCGCGTTGCTTTTTCTATAGACGTCGCCCGACGGCGACAGTGCCATGCGCCCCAGGTACGTCTCCGTACCAGTCGCGGCGCAATGGGCCGGGGATTATAAGGAGTTGGTTCTCGATTTGCCACGCCAGTTTCGCCAGCACCCGAGCTTTTCGAGGATCGGTTGGCGCTGCACATAACCAGCCTCGCGCACAGCACTAATTCTTTTTGAATCCTTGGAGTTAGAGGGAATCCATCCGGCAATTGCTGCTCCGGATGCCCAGACCGTCGACTGGGCCTTAGGACTTTTTCCTGTCTGTTTCAGCCGACACGTAGCTTTGTGGCAACGGCTTCGTCTCCGAGCTGCATTGCAAGCAGCAAATGCGTCGCAATCACGGCACACCGGGTTTGAACGGCTGCGCCGTGTCGCCGATCGACGACTTTCGCAGCACCTGAGGCCACCGATAGCCCAAGGAAACCGGGGCCTCCAGCCCCACTCGACTCTGGCACGAATGTTGCTGGTGTGGATTATGTCAACCGCAAAGGTGACGCATTTCGTGCGACGTCCGTTGCACGAATAAAGACGACAGGGGAGAGGACACCGTGAATTACCTGAAACCGATCGTTATGGTCGGACTGGCCGGTTTCGCAGTCGTGACAAATGCGGATCAGGCGTCCGACGACAGGCGGGAACGTTTCCGCCCTCGCGGCAACGTGCTCGAGGAAGCAAAAAGCACGCTACCGCAGATGGAATCCACGCTACCGCAGATGGAATCCTTGCGCGACGGCTGGCACAGTCGCGCGACAGAGGCGCCGACTGGATTTGACGGCCTCAGCAACGGCTTTCTCGAACAGGGCCCCCCGTTCGAGTCGATTACCGAGGAGACCGTCGTACCGCTCCGATCGTTCAACGACAACCGTTTCATCTTCGAAGAGGCAGAGACCGTGGCCGATGGCCTGGGGCCCATTTACAACGCACAGAGTTGCCGGGAATGCCACCAGAACGTAGTTACCGGCGGCGCAAGCCAGATCGCCGAGCACCGAACGGGCCGCCTGATGGGCGACGCATTCTTCGAGTCCCTGGGTGGCTCCCTGGTGCACTCGCGCTCGACGCATCCGGATATCAACGAGGTTGTCACCTATGAGGACAGTGTTCGAACCTTTCGAATCTCGACCAACACCCTTGGCGCGGGGTTTGTCGAGGCCATCGCGAACTCCACGTTGCTGGATATTCAACGGCGCCAGCCCCGCTTCATGCGCGGTACCGCCGTCGAGGTACCGGTGCTCGAGGCCGGCAGCCTCGTACGAATCGGCCGTTTCGGCTGGAAGAGCCAGCACGCGAGTCTCGAGTCCTTTTCCGCGGACGCCTACCTGAACGAGATGGGAATCACCAGTCCGCTGTTCCCCGACGAGAACAGCTCGAGCGGCAGGAATGTCGGCTATGGCACACCGTACGACCCGCTCCCGGACCCGGAGGACGACGGCATCGACATCGTCGCGTTCGCGGACTTCATGCGTGCGAGCAAGGCGCCGTCGCGTGGCGAGATCGACCAAGATGTGCTCATGGGCGAGCGCATCTTCGACGACATTGGCTGCGATATCTGCCATGTGCCGACCATCGAAACCGCTCCAACAGGCACCCAAATCAATGCCGGCGCGTTCGTCGTTCCCGAAGCGTTGGGCGAGAAGCTCATACACCCGTACAGCGATTTCCTGTTACACGACATCGGCACCGGCGACGGCATACCCGTGTTGCCATTACCGGAGTACGCGAATACCTCTAACAAGATTCGCACGGCTCCATTGTGGGCATTGCGCACGCGCAATCGCCTCATGCACGATGGCCTCACGTTCACGACTCGCGAGGCGATCGAACGCCATCGCGGCCAGGCACAATACACAAGCGAGCGCTTTGCCCGCCTGTCTGCCGAAGAACAGGCACAGGTATTCAAGTTCCTCGAATCACTTTAGCAGTGGGTCGCAGCATTTTGGCCAGGGACGGCCATCCTGCGACCACCACACGCGGGGTGGCTGGATCCTGATACAGGCATTGCTGCGAAGCGCCGGGAAACGTTTGGCGGAGAGAGAGGGATTCGAACCCTCGGTACAGCTTTAGACTGTACAACGGTTTAGCAAACCGCCGCTTTCGACCACTCAGCCATCTCTCCGCAGGGGGTCTGCCACCCCTCGGGTCCCCGAGGGGCGCACATCTTACTTTCCGGAATTGCGAAGGTAAACCCCGGTAATTTCGAAACGGGGTTCTACTCCGCGGTTTTGGCAGTGTCTTTGGCGGGCTCCGACGCACCCGCTTTCTCGTTCTGGATTCGCTCGTATATTTCTTCGCGGTGAACCGCGATATCTTTCGGCGCATTAATGCCGATACGCACCTGGTTTCCTTTCACTCCCAGGACGGTGATCGTCACATCGCTCCCGATCATCACCGTCTCACCAGCGCGTCGTGTCAGTATCAACATGACTTATTGCTCCGTCCCTGCAGGGCTCCTGCCCCGTTCTTGTTTTTGCGCGTGGTACATCCTAAACCCTTGGAATACTAGCCTGTTTTTCATTCGGAGGAACGAGAAACATGATAATGGAGCAATTGCTCAGTTCCCAATGTCTTTACAATAAGTCTAAATCAGCCGTTCCGCGACCCAGGCCGGAACCGCTCGCAAGGCATCGTCCAGCGCGTCCGCATTAGTACCGCCGGCCTGCGCGAAATCCGGCCGGCCGCCGCCCGTGCCGCCGACTCGTTCGGCAACGGGCTTGATCAGGTCACCGGCCTTGATCGTCCCGACCTTGTCTTTGGTGACGCCGGCTGCGAGTCGCACCTTGCCGCCCTCCACCGAGCCGACGACCACAATCGCACTCTTCAGCTTGTCCTTCAATCGGTCTACGACCTCGCGCAGCGTCCTCGCGTCGGCGCCATCCATGCGGGTCGCGATCACCTTGACGCCGGCGATCTCCTGCACCTCGTAGTCCCGGTCGTCTTGCCGCCCGCTGACCAGCGCCTGTTTCGCGGTGGCCAGTTCCTTCTCGAGGTCCTTGTTGCGCTTCAGGATCTGCTGCACGCGCGCTGCGGCCTGCTCGGGCTGGCTCTTCAGCAAGCCCGCGAGTTCGGACAGGCGCTTCTGATTCGTGTCGATCCAATCGAGCGCACCCTTGCCGGTCAGCGCCTCGATTCGGCGGATGCCGGCTGCGACGCCGCCTTCCGAGGAAATCTTGAACACGCCTATGTCGCCCGTGCGCTCGACGTGCGTGCCACCGCAAAGCTCCACCGAGAAATCTCCGAAGCGCAGCACCCGCACCTCGTCGCCGTACTTCTCGCCGAACAGCGCCATGGCGCCGGACTTCATCGCGTCGTCGTAAGTCATCAGCCGCACGTCGGCGGGCCGGTTCGCGCGGATCTCGTCGTTGACGAGCATCTCGATGGCGGACAGTTCCGCCGCCGTCACGGCCTCGTAGTGCGAGAAATCGAAGCGCAGCCGGTCAGGCGCGACCAGCGAGCCTTTCTGCGTTACGTGCTCGCCGAGCACCCGGCGCAACGCGGCATGCATCAGGTGCGTCGCAGAATGATTGAGCCGGATCGCCTGGCGACGCTCCGCATCGACGATCGCCTCGAGCGTGTCGCCGACATCCAGTTCCCCCTGTTCCAGCGCTCCGTAGTGCACGTTGGCTTTGCCGCTCTTTTGCGTGTCGTCGACGCGGAAAATCGTGCCGTCGGTGACCAGAATCCCGGCATCGCCGATCTGCCCGCCGCTCTCGGCATAGAAGGGCGTCGAGGTCAGCACGACTGCGCCGTCCTCGCCGGCGGCAAGCGAATCGACCGCAACGCCATTTCGATAGAGCGCAACTACCTGCGCCGCGCCTTCCGTGCCTTCGTAACCGGAGAAAGCGGTCTCGAGATCCGTTCGCAGGCCGCCGTTGTCGGCAGCGCCGAACTTGCTCGCTGCGCGCGCGCGATCCCGCTGCGCCTCCATCGCGGCCTCGAAGCCCGGCTGGTCGACGGAGAGGCCGCGCTCGCGCGCGACGTCCGCCGTCAGGTCGACCGGGAAGCCGTAAGTATCGTAGAGCTTGAAGGCGACCGCGCCGGGCAGCACCGTGCCGTCGAGCTTCGCGATGGCGTCCTCGAGTATCGCCATACCGGCATCCAGCGTCTCGCCGAATCGGCGGCCTTCCTTCTCCAGTACTTTCTCGACATGCGCCTGCGCGCGAACGAGTTCCGGGTACGCAGCGCCCATCTCTTGAGCCAGCGGCGCGACCAGCTTGTGGAAGAACAATCCGTCGTGACCGAGTTTCTTGCCGTGCCGGATCGCGCGACGAATGATCCGGCGCAGCACGTAGCCGCGCCCTTCGTTGCCCGGCAGCACGCCGTCGACGACCAGGAAGGAGCAGGCGCGGATGTGGTCCGCGATCACGTTCAATGAGCTGTTGCCGTCGTTCGTCGTGCCGAGCGTGTCGGCGACCGCCTGGATGAGATTCGCGAACTGGTCGATCTCGTAGTTCGAATGCACGCCCTGCATGACGGCGGCCATTCGTTCCAGTCCCATGCCGGTGTCGACCGAGGGCTTCGGCAGCGGCGTGAGCGTACCGTCCGGCGCGCGATCGAACTGCATGAAGACGAGATTCCAGATCTCGATGAACCGGTCTCCTTCGTCGTCGTGCGAGCCCGGCGGGCCGCCCGCGACGTCCGGGCCATGGTCGAAAAAGATCTCGGAACAAGGGCCGCAGGGGCCGGTGTCGCCCATCGCCCAGAAATTGGCCTTCTCGCCCATACGCGAAAAGCGCAGGCGGTCGATCTGCATCTCGTCGAGCCAGATGGCCGCGGCTTCGTCGTCGTCATCGAAAACGGTGACCCACAGCCGCTCCGGCGGCAGCCCGAGGGTCTCCGTGAGAAACGCCCACGCGTAGCGAATGGCGTCGCGCTTGAAGTAATCGCCGAAGCTGAAGTTGCCGAGCATCTCGAAGAACGTATGGTGCCGTGCCGTGTAGCCGACATTCTCGAGGTCGTTGTGCTTGCCGCCCGCGCGCACGCAGCGCTGGGCCGTCGTCGCCCGTTTGTAGCTGCGGCGGTCCTGGCCCAGAAACACCTCCTTGAACTGGACCATGCCCGCGTTGGTGAACAGGAGTGTCGGATCGTTGCCGGGCACGAGCGGGGAACTCGCGACCACTTCGTGGCCACGATCGCGGAAAAACGCCAGGAAAGCCTGGCGCAGCTCGTTACTCGTCATCGACTTCATAAAGAAGGTTTCGGGCCGCGGGGCGGGATTTCAAGCGGCAAGTGTACGGGGATTCCGGGCGTGGATTAAGACTCGGCAGGAAATTCAGTCGTCCTCGTCGTCCATGGCGGCGTGAACCTGGTCGGACTCGAATCCGCGGTACTGAAGGAAGCGCATCTGTCGCGCCTTCTCGGTGAACTGCAACGGCAGGTCCCGGCCGAACCTGCGTTCCCGGACCGCGCGCGCGAGAGCGCGCCAATCCTGTCCGGACATCGCCAGCGCTTCGTCGGCGACCGCGACAGGGATGCCGCGCCCGGCCAGTTCCGTGCGTATACGAACCGGTCCCTTGCCCTGGCCGATACGCCCGTGCACGAACGCTTCGACGAAGCGTGCATCGCTCTGCAGGCCCTCGACCGCCAGCTGTTCGACGACTGCCACCGCTACTTCGGCGTGCACGCCTGCGCGCGTGAGTTTGTCGCAGAGTTCGGCCGATGAATGCTCACGACGCGCGAGATAATCCATGGCCTTGCGGCGGATCTCGACGGGATCACCGCCCGCTTCCGGATCGTCCGGCGGGACGAGTCGCCGGATCAGGTCCTTGATCGAGTAACGTTCCGGCATTTCTCGCTACCGTGCCGCGCTCTCAACGTCGAGGTTGCCACCTGCCGCTAGGTCGCGCCCATGGGGCGCTCCAACGGGCGCTCCAACGGGCGCTCCAACGGGCGCTCCAACGATCGCTACTATCAGGCCTCGACGGCGCTTTCCGCATCGTCCGAGGTTTCGCTCGCCGATTTCGGCAGCAGCGTCGCGCGAATCTTCGCCTCGATTTCGTTCGCCACTTCCGGGTTCGCTTTCAGGTATTCGCGGACGTTCTCCTTGCCCTGGCCGATGCGGTCGCTGCCGTAGCTGTACCAGGAACCGGACTTCTCCACGACACCGTGCGCCACGCCGAGATCGATGATCTCGCCCTCGCGCGAGATGCCCTCGCCGTACAGAATCTCGAACTCCGCCTGTTTGAACGGCGGCGCCACCTTGTTTTTCACGACCTTCACGCGCGTCTGGTTGCCAATGACTTCGTCGCCTTTCTTGATCGCGCCGATGCGCCGGATGTCGAGCCGCACGGACGCATAGAATTTCAGGGCGTTGCCGCCGGTTGTCGTTTCCGGGCTGCCGAACATCACGCCGATCTTCATGCGGATCTGGTTGATGAAGATGACCATCGCATTCGAGCGCTTGATGTTGCCCGTGAGCTTGCGAAGCGCCTGTGACATGAGCCGCGCCTGCAAGCCCATGTGCGAATCGCCCATCTCGCCTTCTATCTCGGCCTTCGGCGTCAGCGCCGCGACCGAGTCGATGACGATGACGTCCACCGCGCCGGAGCGCACCAGCATGTCGGTGATCTCGAGTGCCTGCTCGCCGGTGTCCGGCTGCGAGACGAGCAGTTCATCGACATTGACGCCGAGTTTTCCGGCGTAGGCCGGGTCGAGCGCATGCTCCGCATCGACGAAGGCCGCGGTGCCGCCTTTCTTCTGGGCTTCCGCGATGACCTGCAAAGTCAGCGTGGTCTTGCCCGAGGATTCCGGACCGTAGATCTCGACCACGCGGCCCTTCGGCAGCCCGCCGATGCCGAGCGCCACGTCGAGGCCGATCGATCCGCTGGAGATCACCTCGATGTCCCGCGCCGCACTGCCGTCGCCGAGGCGCATGACCGAGCCCTTGCCAAACTGCTTTTCGATCTGGCCCAAGGCCGCTGCGAGCGCTTTTTTGCGGTTCTCATCCATAGTCATCGTCCCATTCAGGCGCCTTCCGGCGGTTCTCAAAGTCATGTGATTATATACAGTAATTGTTCCGGACGGCCAGACCCTGCGCCGCTCTCGAATTGGCCCGGTTCGCCGGGAAATGCGGGCCTTGCCTGCCGTTCAGCGGTCAAGCGGACGGTAGGCCGATCCGCCGGGGCCGCTTAGCGTTTCCAGGAGTTTGAAGCCGGTCCAATCCGTCACTTCCGGCCGGACCAGCCGCTGCGCCTCGAAAGACCGGGCGCGGCGCATGAACGTGATGTGCGGCCGATACAGCCGATCGTCCGCTTGGACGCCGGCCGCACTGACGATCGCGTGCAAGGCGTCGACCAGCCTCGCGAGTTCCGGCGGCACGGCCTGTGCGAGCAGCACCCCGAGCTTCGGGCGCGGCCAGTATTCGACCCGGTCGAAACGCAGTCGAAAGGGTTCGACCGTCACCGCATCTGCGGCCTGCAGGAGCGCCGGGATGCCCGACTCGGGAAAGCTGCCGATGAAGGCCAGCGTCACATGCCAGTTGCCGCGGAGCAGCGCCTCGCCCTCGACCTGCCGCGCAAGCGGACTGATGACGTCGCGGAGCCGGTCGCGCTGCCGGTCGTCCGGCCACAGCGCGAAGAACAGCCGGCGGCTGCTCATGACTGCAGTCGGACGCGGATTCCCTGGATAGCGTGCACGACGGACAGGCGCCGCACGTCCTCGCGCTCGCCGTCGAAGCGCTGGCAATCCGTCGCCAGTACGACGTCGCCGTTGTGCCGCAGCGCCCAGGCGAACCAGACGGTGCCAACCGGCTTCTCGTCGCTGCCACCGTCCGGGCCGGCAATGCCGCTGACCGCGATCGCGATCTGCGCACCGCTTTTCGCGAGCACACCGGTCGCCATCTCGCGAACGACGGCCTCACTCACGGCGCCGTGTCGGTCTATGGTCGACGCCGATACATCGAGCAGCGAGGTCTTGGCTTCGTTGGAATAACTCACGACACCGAAACCGAAGACAGCGGAGCTGCCGGCGATATCGGTGATGGTTTTTGCGATCCAGCCGCCCGTGCAGGATTCGGCGGTGGCGACCGTCTTGCCGGCCGATGTCAGTTCACTGACGAGCGCTCCCGCCAGTTGCACGATGTCGTCTTCAGTCACTCAGCAGTCTTTCGTACAGGTCCAGGTGTTTTTCGGTCATGGTTTCAACCGAAAATTTCTCGCGCATCCGGGCGCGACCGGCCGCACCATAGCGCGCCCGGCGCTCGCCGTCATCCATTAATGTTGCGATCGCCCGTGTGAGCGCGGCGGTATCGCCCGGCGCCACCAGAATTCCACTCGTACCGTCCTGCACCGCTTCGGGCACGCCGCCCGCCCGGAACGCCACGACCGGCACGCCCGCGGCCTGTGCCTTCAGCGTGGCGACCCCGAGCCCCTCCGCGAGCGCGGGATGCACGAACAGGTCGAACGCGCCGACCCACTTGTCGAGATCCTCGCGAAAGCCCTCGAAACGAATGATGTCGTCGAGCCCGCGCGCGGCGACGTCCGCGCGCAGTGTTCTTTCCAATTCGCCTTCACCGAACAGGAGAACACGGAACGAAGGCTCGGACTCCGCGAGACTGGCGACCGCGTCGATGAAATAGCGATGGCCTTTGCGCGGGATCATCTGCCCCGCTGCCGCGAGCACCAGTTCGCCCGCGGCCAGGCCGAATTCCCGGCGGAAGGCGGCGCGATCCGGCGGTGTCGCGAACGCGTCGACGTCCACCGCGCTCCGGATGACCTCGATGCGCTCGCTGTCGATACCTGCCTCGCGCAGTACCGCCGCGATAGCCTCCGAGATAGCAATGATCTTCCGGAACGGCCGGTAACGAAGCGCGGCCACCAGTGCCAGCTCCGTGTTGTCGACGCGCCGCGAGACGACCGCCGGCACGTCCGCGAAGCTCGCCGCCAGGCCGCCCAGGATGTCCGCGCCGCGGCGGGAATGGCAATGGACCAGCGCCGGGCGCCATTCGTTGATGAATTGCGTCAGCCGGTAGGCAAAGGGCAGGTCGAGATCGCCGGCGCAGAACAGATTTCGCACCCGGATGCCTTGCGCGCGAGCTGCTCCGTCGACACCGGAACCCGGCGGGCAGACGAGCGTGCATTCGTGGCCGCGCGCGGTCAGCGCGGTAAGCAGGTACAGGACCTGTTGCGGGCCGCCGTACAGGTGACGCCCGGTCTCGACATGCAGGATTTTCACGCGCCGATGATACTGCAATGCCAGCCGCCCAGGGACCGTGTCACCGCCGCCGGAGGCCGCGGCCGGTAACCGCGTTGCCCGCGTCGCCAGGGAAAATCCAACAGTCTTTGCCGCGGACGGACGGCACGCGTGCGCCGCCTGCGAGCATTTGCCACAATGGCCCGCCCGGCCTCCGCCGCGACCGGTGTATACCCGCAAAGCCATGAACAGCGAAGTCTCCTCTCTCCACACGCCAATGATGCGTCAGTACCTCGCGATCAAGGCGGAGTACCCCGACATGCTGGTGTTCTACCGGATGGGGGACTTCTACGAACTCTTCTACGACGATGCGAAACGCGCCGCTGCGCTGCTCGACATCACGCTGACGTCGCGGGGCAGGTCGGCCGGCGCTGCGATCCCGATGGCCGGCGTGCCTTACCACGCCGTCGAGAGTTACCTGCAGAAGCTTGTGCGCCACGGCGAATCCGTCGCGATCTGCGAACAGATCGGCGACCCCACCGCCGCGAAAGGGCCGGTCGAGCGCCAGGTCACGCGCATCGTGACCCCCGGCACGCTCACCGACGAAGCGCTCCTGTCCGCATCGCGGGACAACCTCGTCGCCGCCGTCCTGAACGACGGGCTCGGCGTCGGCCTCGCCTGGCTCGACCTCGCCGGCGGCCGATTCCGCCTGTCCGAGGTTCCGGACGGCGATGCGCTCGCGGCGGAACTCGAACGCCTGCAACCGGCGGAGCTGGTCGTCGACGAGGACGCTGCAGCCATTGCCGGGCTGGACCCGCGCATCCGTGTGACGCGCCGGCCGCCCTGGCATTTCGACCCCGACAGCGCGCGGCGGCTGTTGTGCGCGCAGTTCAGGACAGCGGACCTCGCGGGCTTCGACTGCGACGGCTTCCCGCGCGGCGTGGCCGCGGCCGGCGCCCTGCTGCAATACGTCAACGACACGCAGAAAACGGCCCTGCCGCATGTCACGGCCATTACGGTCGAACGCCGCGACGACGCGCTGATCATGGACGGCGCGACCCGCCGCAACCTGGAGATCGAGCGCTCGCTGTCGGGTGAGGACCGTCACACGCTCTTCGGCGTCATGAACCGATGCCGGTCCCCGATGGGCAGCCGGCTGCTGCGCCGCTGGCTTGCGCGGCCCTTGCGTGATGCGGCCGTATTGCGCGGCCGCTATCAGGCAATCGACGCGTTGCAGCACGCCGGGCTCATCGAAGAGCTCGCGGCCCGGCTCGAGGGCATCGGCGACCTCGAGCGCATACTTTCGCGCGTGGCGCTTCGCTCCGCGCGGCCGCGCGACCTCGCCCAGCTCGCCGGCGCCCTCGCCCGCCTGCCCGCGCTGCGCGCGCTGCTCGAAACGATCGATGCACCGCTACTGGCGTCGCTTCATGCACGCATCGGCGCGCACCGGCGCGAGCAGCAACTCCTGGCCCGCGCGATCGTCGAAGCGCCGCCGATGCTCGTGCGTGACGGCGGCGTCATCGCCGAAGGCTATGACGAGGAACTCGACGATCTGCGCGTTATCGCCACGAACGCCGACCGCTACCTCTTCGATCTCGAGGCGCGCGAAAAGGCGCGTACCGGCATCGCGACGCTCAGGTTGGGTTACAACCGGGTGCACGGTTACTACATCGAGATCAGCAAGGGCCAGGCGGGCAAGGCACCTGCGGACTACACTCGCCGTCAGACGCTCAAGGGCGCCGAGCGATTCATCACACCGGAGCTCAAGGAGTTCGAGGACAAGGTCCTTGGCGCGCGCGAACGGGCGCTGGCGCGCGAGAAACGGCTGTTCGAAGAGCTCATCGAACAGTTGCACGCGACGCTCGGGGAACTGCGTACTACGGCCGAAGCCCTTGCAGAACTCGACGTCATCGGCTCGTTCGCCGGTCGCGCCGCCGCACTCAGGCTGTCGCGGCCGGAACTCGTGGATGAGCCCTGCATCGAGATAGCCGGCGGCCGCCACCTCGTCGTCGAGCAGGTGATCGACGCGCCGTTCGTCGCGAACGATCTCGTCCTCGACTTCGTGCGCAGGCTGCTCGTCATCACGGGCCCGAACATGGGCGGCAAATCGACCTACATGCGTCAGACGGCGCTGATCGCCGTACTCGCGATGGTCGGCAGTTACGTGCCGGCCGAGCGCCTCCGCCTCGGCCCGCTCGACCGCATCTTCACGCGCATCGGCGCCTCGGACGACCTCGCGGGCGGCCGCTCGACCTTCATGGTCGAGATGACCGAAACGGCGACGATCCTGAACAACGCCACAGAGCAAAGCCTCGTGCTGATGGACGAGATCGGGCGCGGCACCAGCACCTTCGACGGCTTGTCGCTCGCGTGGGCCGCGGCGCACTACATGGGCGAAAAAGCGCGGGCGTTCACGTTGTTCGCGACCCACTATTTCGAACTGACCGCGCTCGCCGCGGAAATCCCCGGGGCGGCGAACGTGCATCTCGACGCGGTGGAACACAAGGGCGAGCTCGTGTTCCTGCATGCCGTCAAGGCGGGACCGGCGAACCAGAGCTACGGGCTGCAGGTCGCGGCCCTTGCCGGTGTGCCGGCACAGGTCATTCGCCGTGCGCGACGCTACCTGGCCGGCCTCGAAGCAGGACGGCGAAACACGGCGGGCCCGCAAACAGAACTCGCGCTCGGCCCTGCCGGCGCGGCGCCCGTCGCTCCCGATGCCCTGCGCGAGGCGCTGGCGATGCTCGACCCCGACGAACTCTCTCCCCGCGCGGCGCTGGCGGAACTCTACGGCCTGAAAAAACTCCTTTGAGGGTCAGGCAGGCAAGCCCTTCACCGTTGCCGGCGGTCCTGTTGACAACGTTGTCCCACGGGGAGTATGGTTTGCACAACGTTGTCTCAGGACGCTGGGCGACGTGTCTTCCATACGGTTGCCGGTACGCCGGCGCCGATGCCACTCCAAGGGGGAGTATCCATGAACAGCACATTGAGAGACGCAATCCGCGCCGTGACCCGTACCTCCGTCGCCTCCGCGGGGCTCCTGTCTCTGCTCGGGGTTGGCGTCGCGGCGCCGGCACTCGCGCAGGAAGAGGCGCTCGAAGAAATCACGGTCAAGGGCATACGCGGCAGCCTGCGCCAGAACATCGACATCAAGCGCAACAGCAATGCCATCGTCGACGCCATCACGGCCGAAGACATCGGCGAGTTCCCGGACAAGAACGTCGCCGAGTCGCTGCAGCGGGTGCCGGGCGTCACCATCCAGCGGCAATTCGGCGAAGGCGCCGCCGTCTCCATCCGCGGCGCGGGCAACGAACTGACCCTCACCACGCTGAACGGCAACCACGTCGCCTCGACAGGCTGGTTCGTGCTCGAGCCGGCCAAGCGTTCCTTCAACTACGAACTCCTGCCCTCGGAAGTCGTCGGCGAAATCGAGGTGTACAAGAGTTCGCAGGCGGATCTTGACGAAGGCGGCGTCGGTGGCACCGTCGATATCAAGACGCGCAAGCCGCTCGACCTCGAAGCGCTGTCGTTCCACGGCTCGATCGAGTTCCAGGACCAGAGCGATTCCGACGAACAGGATCCGCAGGCCTCCGCGATGTTCAGCTGGAAGGACGACGCAGAGCGCTTCGGCGTGCTGGTCTCCGGCCTCGCCCAGCAGCGCCACCTGCAGCGCCAGGGCAATGAAGCATTCTGGGAATGGGGCGCTGGCCCGGTAGCCTTCGAACAGGAACGCAACCGCACCGCCTACACGGCGGCACTGCAGTTCCGCCCGAACGAGAGCTTCGAGGTGCTGGCCAACGTCGTCGAGCTGGAAATGGAAGCCGACAACACCAACTACGCCTTGTGGCTCACGCAGGGCAACACGTCGTGGAGCGGCGTGCCGGTGCCGGAGGAATGCATTCTGAATGGCACACCGGTATGCGGGCCGCTGGGCGTCGCTTTCTACCAGATGCGGCCACGTGAAGCGACGATGCAGTCGGACGTGTACGACCTCTCGCTGAACTACTACGGCGACAATTTCGAGGCCGGCTTCGTCGTCGGCGAGACGTCGTCGAACGGCGGTACGGATTTCGAAATGGTCGTCGACGACGGGCTCGCGCCGCCGATTCCGAACGGCAGCTACGACTTCACGGGCGGCGGCCAGACCTGGAATACCGGGGACTTCGACATCAGCACGTATGACCCGGGTGTCGTCGTCATCGGCACGGGCACGGCGTTCAACAAGACGCCGAAGACCGACGAGGAAGCCTACGTGCAGGGTGACCTGACCTTCGACGTCGACATGGGCTTCGTCAGTGCCATCAAGGCCGGCGCGAAGTTCACCGATCACAACACCACGAGCCGCCGCTTCGAGTTCGACCAGGTCGAGGGCTTCAACCCGGTCGTTTCGACCGACGGGATGAATACAGGCACGATCGCAGTCGGATCGGGCGACATGGAAATCGTCCGCCTCGACCCCGAGCAGCTGAAGGACATCGCCAAGGCAAGCATTACCGGCGAGACCGAGGATCTCGGCGCCTACAGCGAGATCGATGAAGCCAATTACGCAGCCTACGTGATGGCGGACTTCGAAACGGACCGCTTCCGCGGCAACTTCGGCGTGCGCTACGTCACCACGGAAGCAACGTCCACTTACTACGTGAATGGCCAGAAGGCGGAGACGGAGGAGGACTACTCGGAGGTGCTACCCAGCCTCAACGTGGCGTTCGACGTCAACGACACGCTGGTTCTTCGGACCTCGATAGCCCGTACGATGGCGCGCCCGCAGTACGTCGACATGTACGTGAATCCGAACGTGCTGGGTACCAACGACGACGTGCCGAACAACCAGTTCTGGGTCATCGGTAACGTCGGCCTGAAGCCTTTCGTCGCCGACCAGCTGGACATCGCGCTGGAGTGGTACTTCGCAGAGTCCTCGATGCTCTCCGTCGGCTATTTCTTCAAGGATGTGGAGAACTTCGTCAACTTCTCGGAACGGCACGCGGATTCGAGCGAGATCCCCTTCCCGCTCGACAACGACCCGGTCGCCGAGGAGGACGCGGGCTGGACCGTGCAGGAAAAGACCAATGGCAAGTCGGCGGATATCCAGGGCTTCGAGGTGCAGTACCAGCACGACTTCGGCAACGGTTTCGGCGTGCTGGCCAATGCCACGTTCGCCGACACGGAAACCGACGAAGACACCTTCGTAGACGGCAATCCGTACCTGAGCGACAGCTCCGATACCGCGTTCAACGTGTCCGGCTATTTCGAAAACGAGTTGTTGCAGCTGCGCTTGGCGTACAACGATCGCAGCGATTACATGATCCGGGAGACCGGCTCTTACGGTAACCGCCTGCACGGCGACTATTCGAGCCTGGATTTCTCGGGTGCCTGGTTCGTGACCGACCACATCACCCTCACCCTGGACGCAAACAACCTCACGGAAGAGACCTCGCACCAGTTCGGGAACAACACGACGCCGACGCCGAACAGCGGCTTCACCGGCGACTTCCCGCTGTTCGAGTACGAGATGGCGCGGACGATCACGCTCGGCATGAACTTCCGCTTCTGACGGGGGCCGGCCGCCGCGGCAATTGCCTGGCGGCGCGAGCCTGACGATTACGGGGGAGCCAGTGCTCCCCCGTTTTTTTTCCGCGCGCTGTCGTCCGCCGCCCGCGCGCAAGCCAGGGGCTATACTCAGCACCTCCGGCCCCAGGACAGCGAGCCCCATGAACATCCAGTCATTGCACAAGGACAGGCATGCCGCGCTTCGCGTGCGGCCGCTCGCCGGCTACGACCATCTCGCGAACATCCAGTACCTGCCGCTGCTGGTCACGGAGTTTCTCAAAGCCGCTATCGACATGCCGATCCTGTTCTTGAAGAACTCCGAAACCGGACAATTCCAGCCGGTCGCGATGCTGGGCCTGAAGCGAGCGACCAACGCGTTCGTCGCCGATGGCCGCTGGCAGGCACACTACCTGCCGGCCGTCGCGCGGCAGCTGCCGTTCCGGCTGCTCGGCAACGAGCAGCATCCGGACCGGCTGTACGTCGGAATCGACACCGACCACGAGACGGTGAGCGACGCGGAAGGCGAAGCGCTGTTCGACGCATCCGGCAACGAGACGCCGTATCTCGAGCGCCGCAAGCAGGCGCTGTTCGAGTACGCGGAGCATACGCAGCTCACCCAGGCCTTCCTGGAGCTGCTCGTGAAGCACGACCTGCTGCGCGAGAAGACCCTGACCTACGGCCCGGACGGGGTCGGCGCGGGCATTCGCGGCCTTTACGTCATCGACGAGCAGCGCCTCAACGCACTTCCGGCCGACGAATACCTGGCCCTGCGCGATCGCGGATTCCTCGCAGTCGTCTACGCGCACCTCGTTTCGCTGAACCAGGTCCGCCGGCTGGCCGCGACGGCAGGCGACCAGGCCGAGGCTTGAAGCGCGTCCTCGTCATCGGCGGGGGTGCCGCCGGCTGGCTTGCCGCGAACCACCTGGCGCGCCAGTTGCGTCCCGCGCCGGGCGGCGCCGAGGTCACGCTGCTCGAATCCCCGGACATCCCGACGATTGGCGTCGGCGAAGGCACGGTGCCGGCCATGCGCGCCTCGCTCGAGCATCTCGGCATCAGCGAAACGGAATTCCTGCGCGAGTGCGGCGCAACTTTCAAGCAGGGCATCCGCTTCGTGAACTGGATGCGGCCGACCGAGGAACTCACAGCGCACTCTTATCACCACCCTTTCGATCCCGTCGCGAACGGCGAGCCGGACCCCACCGCGTGCTGGCTGCTCGGCGCGGCGGGCGCCGGCTCCTACGTCGACGCGGTGTCGATCCAGGGTCGTCTGTGCGATGCGGGACGTGCGCCGAAACTCATGACGCACGCCGAGTACGACGGCGCCGTCAACTACGCGTATCACCTCGATGCCGCGCGCTTCGCCCGCCTGCTCACGCGACATGCCACGACACGCCTCGGCGTGCGACACCTGCTCGGCACCGTCGACCGCGTCCTGGTCGACGAGCGCGGCGATATCGCCGGCGTCGAAACGGCCCAGCACGGCACTCTGACCGCCGACCTGTACGTGGATTGCACGGGCTTTGCCGCGCGCCTCATCGGCGAGGCACTGGGCGTGCCCTTCGTCGACCGCGGCGACGTCCTGTTCGTCGATCGCGCGCTCGCGATCCAGGTGCCCTGGACCGAAGCACGCGCCGCGATCCCGTCGATGACGATCGCAACCGCTCTGCCGGCCGGCTGGGTCTGGGATATCGGGCTGACCGAGCGCCGCGGCACCGGCTACGTGTACTCCACGCGGCACACGGACGACGAACAGGCGGAGCGAGACTTTCGCGATTACCTGCGGGACGGCATCGGTGAGCGCGCCGACCAGCTGCCCTGCCGGACGATCCCCATGCAAGTGGGCTACCGGGAACGCTTCTGGTCCGGGAACTGCGTCGCGATCGGGCTCGCGCAGGGTTTCGTAGAGCCGCTCGAAGCCACCGGCCTGCTCCTCTTCGACGCCACCGCGCGGCTGCTGGCGAGCCGCTTTCCCGCTGACGCCCGCGACCTGCCAGTGCTCGCCGAGCGCTTCAATGCTCGCGTGCGTTATGCCTGGGAGCGCGTCATCGAATTCATCAAGCTGCACTACTGCCTCACGGATCGTGACGACAGCGAATTCTGGCGCGACAACCGGATTGCAGCGTCGATCCCGGACACGCTAGCCGAGCGGCTCGAGTTGTGGCGCCGCATGCCGCCGTCGGAATACGACTTCGAACGCCGCGAAGAGGTCTTCAGCCTCGACAACTATCGCTACGTGCTCTACGGCATGCGCTATCCCACCGACCTCGCGCCGGTGCGGGAGCGTTACGGCGACCTTGGTGCGGCACGCCACGACTTAGAGCGTCGCCGGCGCTACGCCGACGAGGCGCTCTCGACTCTCCTGCCGCATCGCGAACTGATAGAGCGCATCGGGCGCCATGGCCTGCAGCGAGTCTGAGCATGGGCCGATAGCGGCAGATGCCGGGCTTGTCAGCGGCCAGCGCCGGTGTTAGTCTCAGACAACGTTGTCTTGGGGAGTCTTTTCGGGATATTTCGCGGCGCTTCAGCCCATTGGCGCCGCCTGACCCGACCAGCAGAGTAGCTATGGACGAGACACTGTATCTCGGCATCGACGGCGGCGGCAGCAAGTGCCACGCGGTCCTGTATCGCGAGGCTGACGGCATCGTCGGCCACGGCGTCGCCGGGCCTGCCAATCCCCTGCAGGGTTACGAACGGGCGCTTGAGTCCATCGCGGAAGCGGCGTCGCTGGCCGCGGCGGATGCCGGCCTGTCGTCCGATGCCCTGGCGTCCATGGTGGCCGGCATCGGGCTCGCCGGGCTGAACCTGAGCGGCCAATACGAACGCATGGAGCAATGGTCGCATCCCTTTGCCCGCGCATTCCTCGCGACCGACCTCGAGATCGCCTGCCTCGGGGCGCACGACGGCGAGGACGGCGGCGTCGTCATTGCCGGCACGGGCTCGAGCGGCTACGTACGGGTGGGCGACCGCGTACGTATCCTGGGCGGCATCGGTTTTCCGGCCGGCGATACCGGCAGCGGCGCCTGGCTGGGGCTGCGGGCGTTGCAGGCCGTGTTCGAGGCTGCGGACGGCCTGTCGCCTGCGACCACCCTCACGGCCCTGGTCGAACGGCACTTCGGCAGTCGCGGCCGCGGGATCGCGGAGCACATCGCCGGCGCCCCGACCAGTGTGTACGCGGAACTTGCGCCGCTCGTGTTCGACGCCGGCCGTGCCGGCGACAGCGTAGCCTCCCGCATCATCAGCGACGGCGCCGCTTACCTGGGACGCATGGTGCGCGAGCTCCGGGAAAGCAGCCCGCCGCGCTTGTCGCTGATCGGGGGCCTCGCCCCGGCGATCGTCGACTGGCTCGACGAGGACGTACGTGCGGCCCTGTCACCTCCGCTCGCCTCACCGGCGATGGGCGCCGTGCTGCTCGCACGCGCCGAGGACCGGCAGGCGGCCGCAGGCCGGCGGCTCGCCAGCCAGACCTGAGCGGATTTCCCGGCCTGATGCGCGCCCGAGCCGCAAGCAACCGGTCGGCGCGAGCGCACCCGGTGCTCGGCCTGGCCGCGGGCCTGCTCGCCGCCTGCACCGCGCCGCACGGCGAGCTTGATCGAGAGGACACGACGATGAGCACAGCGCTGGTACCGGCGCCGGTCACGCTGCGGACGACCGGCGGCAGCCTGTCCCTGGCGGCGGCGGCCACGATCGACAACGAGCGCGACGAATTCGCCTTCTGGGCCGAACGCCTCGCAGTAGAACTCGCCCGCCACGGCGAGCGTGCCGCCGACGCGAGCGGCGAACCCGGCATCCGGCTGCGACAGGACCCGGCGCTCGCACCGGAAGCCTATCGACTCGAGATCGACGACGAGGTTCGCGTGCTGGCCGCGACGCCCGCCGGCATGGGCCATGCCGTACATACGCTCGCACAGTTGCTGGCCGCCAAC
The DNA here is from genome assembly GCA_963775455.1 of uncultured Pseudomonadota bacterium. GTDB lineage: Bacteria > Pseudomonadota > Gammaproteobacteria > Steroidobacterales > Woeseiaceae > UBA1847. The sequence goes on from CAVZIU010000003.1 coordinate 538,738, forward strand.
GCCGCACCCGGCGGCATCGAGCTGCCGCGGCTCGTCATCGAGGACTCGCCGGCTTTCGGCTGGCGCGGCATGCACCTGGACGTGAGCCGGCATTTTTTCGACCCGGCGTTCGTCAGGAAGTACATCGACCTGCTGGCGCTGCACAAGATGAACGTGCTGCACTGGCATCTCACCGACGACCAGGGCTGGCGCATCGAGATCCGCGCGTATCCGCGCCTCACCAGCGTCGGCGCGACGCGCGCCGGGACGGTGGTCGGGCACACCCATGATGCCGGCGCCGAGATCGACGGCGTTCCGCACGGGGGCTACTACACGCAGGCGGAGATCCGCGAGATCGTCGCGTACGCCGCGGCGCGCAACGTGACGATCGTGCCGGAGGTCGACGTGCCCGGCCATGCGTCGGCGATCATCGCCGCATATCCGGAGTTCGGCTGCGGGCCGCGCACTGCGGTCAAGACCCATTTCGGCATCTTCAAACAAATACTCTGCCCGGGCGAAGCGACATTCGCCTTCCTCGACACCGTGCTTGGCGAGGTCGCCGAACTCTTTCCCGGCCCGTACATCCATATTGGCGGCGACGAGGTCGTCGCCGATCACTGGGAAACTTGCGAATCCTGCCGGGCGCTCATGGCACGCGAATCGATCGACTCGACGCGCGGCCTCCAGGATTATTTCTTCGCGCGCACCGCCGAACTCGTGCGCCGGCACGGCAAGGAACCGATCGGCTGGGACGAGATCCTGAACGAGGCTGGCGAAGCCGCCGGCACGGTGATGGCGTGGCGCGGGGTGGAACGCGGTCTCATCGCCGCGGAACACGGCCACGACGTGATCATGACGCCGGTCGAAAATACCTATTTCGACTTCTACCAGTCGACCTCGCTCGACGAACCGATGTCGATCCACGGGCTTACACGGCTCGGCACCGTCTATGCGTTCGAGCCGCTGCCCGCAGCCCTCGCGCCCGAGGTACGCCGGCACGTGCTGGGCGGCCAGGGTGCGTTGTGGACCGAGTACGTGGTAACGCCGGCGGACGCCGAACGACAGGTGCTACCGCGCATGAGTGCGCTGGCCGAGGTGCTGTGGTCCCCGCCCACGGCGCGCGACTTCGGGGATTTCGCCGCGCGCCTGGAGACCTTCGTCCCGTTTCTCGAGGAGCGCGGCTACGCGGTATCCACCGCGCATTTCAAGCCCGAGATCGAAGCCCGCCGCGGCGACGACGGACAATTCCGGGCGGCGATCGACGTCGCGGCGGGCACGATTCACTACACGCTGGACGGCACGCTGCCCGACGAGAATTCACCGGTCTATCGCGAGCCGTTCAACCTGCGGGCTTCGGCCGTCATCCGGGCACGCGCGCAACAGGCCGACGGGCTATGGTTCGGCGACAGCCGCCTGAGCGTGGTCCGCCACGCCGGGCTCGATGCACGGTTGAGCGGCACCGGGCTCGACGCCGAGCAATCCGCCTGGGCGTCCGGAGTGCTGCTCGACGGGCTCATCGCGAGCGATCGCATCTTTCACTACGGCGACTGGTTCGGCCTCGAAGGCCGCGACCTCGACCTGACGCTCGAATGGCCGGCGCCGCGCGCGGTGCGCGCGCTGTCGGTCGGCGTCGACGCGGGCCTGCATCGAAAACTCGTCCGCCCGTCGGCGGCCACGGTCTCGGTGGACAGCGGCGACGGGCGCTGGCGTACGGTCGCAGAGCTGCCGGCGGCTGCGATCGCGGCCGGCGGCCCGCGCCTCGAATTTGCGTTCGAGCCGGTCACGGTACGGCGGCTGCGCATCGTCCTCGCGAATCCCGGCCCGGCATGGTCGGCGGAGCGCGAAGCCGAAGCGCCGGTCACCCTGCGCTGCGACGAACTCGTCGTCGAGTGACGGCGACGGATCGATAAGGGGGAAAGAACTTGGACGACGTGACCATCCTGTCGGGAATCGACTGGCTCATCATCGCGGCGATGCTGGTCGTGTCGGTCGCGATCGGTTTCATCGTGCGGGACGAAGCTCAGACCGGCGGCATCGAAGGCTTCTTCGCTGCGGGACGCAGGATGCGCTGGTTCTTCATCGGGACCTCGATCGTTGCGACGACTTTTGCCTCGGATACGCCGCTCGCGATCACGGGCTGGGTGTCGCAATACGGCATTGCCGGCAACTGGTGGTGGTGGAGCCAGCTGATCGCCATGGTCGCGATGACCGTGTTCTTCGCGCGCAAGTGGCGCTCGGCCGGCGTCCTCACCGATGCGGAGATTGCGGAGTTGCGCTACGGCGGCCGGGCCGCGACGATACTGCGGACGACCAAGGCATTCATCAGCGCCACGTTCGTGAACTTCGTCATCCTGGGCTGGGTATTCGCCGGCATGGCGAAGATCTCCGAGCCGTTCATGGACTGGCGCGCGTTGCTCGGGGGCGCCGTCTACGACCCCTTGGCCGCTGCCTACCCCGATTTTCTGCTGTTCCACAACTTCGACAACACACTCACGATCATCCTGCTGGTACTCGTGACGCTGGTTTATTCGTCGATAGGCGGCATCCGCGCCGTGATCGTCACGGACATTGCGCAGTTCGCGCTGGCGATCGGCATGTCCATGCTCCTGAGCTGGCTCGCGGTCCGGCACGTCGGAGGCCTCGAAGCCGCCTGGTCGCAGCTGGCCGAGCTGTATCCGACCGGCGGGTCCGGTGTCAGCACCACCGGCGAACGCTTCCTGAGCCATGAACAGGTGTCCGCCTTCGTGCCCGACTTCGCGACCGGCGTCGCCGGCTCGCTTGGCATCCCCTTTTCCGCCTTCGTCCTGACGCTCGGTTTCATGTGGTGGACCAACGGCAACGTCGACGGCTCCGGCTTCGTGGCGCAACGGCTGTACACGGCGCGTGACGGCGGCCAGGCGGAGAAAGGCGCGCTCTGGTTCACCGTCGCGCATTTCGCGGTGCGCACCTGGCCCTGGGTGCTCGCCGGCGTCGTGGCGCTGGTGCTCTATCCACGCGCAGAGGTCAACGAACTCGCGCGCGATTTCACGGCCTGCGCCAGCGACCCGGCCGCCTGCACCGCGGACATGAATGCCTGTCTCGAAAACCGCTACACCTGCCCGATCGACGGCTACACGCTGCTGGTTCGACACGAACGTGCCGCGTCTGGCGGTGCGACCGGCGGCAGGGCAATCGTCGAGTATCGCGAGGACCGCGAGCGTGGCTACCCGGCGCTTATTCGCGACATCCTGCCCCCGGGGCTGCTCGGCCTCGCACTTGCGTCGCTGATGGCCGCGTTCATGTCCACCATTTCGACGCACATCAATTGGGGCGCGTCCTACGTCACGAACGATTTCTACTACCGCTTCGTCAATCCGCGCGCGTCGAACCGGCACCTGACCTTCGTCAGCCGGATCGCCACCGTCGCGATCGCCTTGCTGGCCATATACGTAGCCACTTTCGTCGATAACATCGGCGCGATGTGGGAGCTGTGGGGCGGCATGCTGGCCGGACTCGGGCTGCCGCACCTGTTGCGCTGGCTCTGGTGGCGCGCCAACGTATGGACCGAGATCTGCGGCATGCTGGTCGGCTTCGGGCTCGCACTCGCCAACTACGTGATCGGCCAAACGGTCGGCTTCGGCCCGGGACGGATGTCCATCCTGCCGGACTTCATGGCCTCACACCCCATCCACGTGATCTGCTGGATCTCGTTTGCGGCCGGCGCCGCGGCGCTGTTCGTGACCTGGCTGACGCCGCCGGTGAACGAGGTCCAGCTCAAACGCTTCGTCGCGCGCGTGCAGCCGATGGGTTTCTGGCGCGATCTCGAATCGGCCGATGCGGCCGGTCGCAGCCTGCTCGCCTCCTGCGTTTACTGGCTGCTCGGTACGGTCGGTATCTACCTGCTGATGTTCGGCACGGGCTTCCTCTTCCGGCTGCAGGCTACAGCCGGGACGCTCATGGTAACCGGCGGAACCGTGGCACTGGTCGTAATGATCCGCGGCATGGGTGCACTCGACCGGCGCCGCTCCGCCCGACATGCCTGACAAGGTCGCCAGGCCGCAGCGATCGCTGGCGCTCGACGCGTTTCGCGGCTTTGCGATCGCCGCGATGATCCTGGTCAATTCGCCCGGCTCCTGGGAGCACGTCTACGCACCGCTCCGGCACGCGGCCTGGCACGGCTGCACGCCGACGGATCTCATCTTCCCGTTCTTCCTGTTCGTGACCGGCGCGGCGCTGCATTACGCATTCCGGCAACTCGGGCCTGCAGCCCTCGCGGCCCAGCTGCCGCGTATCGTGCGACGCGTCGCCCTGCTGTTCGGTATCGGCCTCGCCCTCAATTGGTACGCGATCTGGCCGCCCCTCGAAGAGCTACGCGTCATGGGCGTGCTGCAGCGCATCGCGATCGCCTGGGGCTTGGCGGCCGTGATCGTGCTTGCTCTCGGCCGGCCCGCCCGGATTGCCGTCGCGGCCGGCATCCTGCTCGGCTACTGGCTGCTGCTCGTCACGGGCGCCACCGGTGAACCCTATGCTCTCGAAAGCAACGTCGTACGTCGGTTCGACCTGGCGATTCTCGGGGCTTCGCACATGTATTCCATCGGGGGCATCGCGTTCGATCCCGAAGGCCTCCTGAGCACATTGCCGGCCGTTGCCAGCGTGCTGCTCGGCTACGAATTGTCCGGGCTGCTGCAGGCGGACGCGTCCGGCGGCGCGACGAGCGCTTCTGCCGGCAAACTGGCAGCGGCGGGGCTGGCGCTGGTCGTCGCAGGCCTGGCGTTCGGCCTCATGCTGCCGATCAACAAGTCCCTCTGGACGGGGTCGTACGTCCTGTACACGAGCGGCATCAGTGCGCTGGTGCTCGCCGCGCTCGCCCGGCTCGCGAACGGCGCCGGCGGGAGACGCTGGCTCAAACCGTTCGCGATCTACGGCGAGAACCCGCTGTTGCTGTACATCCTGTCCTGGCTGCTCGTGGCGACGCTCGAGCGGCTGTGGCACGTGACGCTGCCGGACGGCACCGTGACCGTCGCCGGCACGGCGGCCTTCCTGTGGTTTTCGAACTGGCTGCCGCTTCAGGCGGCGTCGCTCGTTGTGGCATTACTGCAAGTGTTGCTGTTCGGACTCGTCGCCTGGATTCTGCACCGGCGGCAAATACTCGTCCGGCTCTAGCGAAAACAAAGGGGTCAGAGTCCATTTTTCCCGGACGCGTTCCGGCATGCAGTCATTGCTGACAAAAAAAGCACTCTGACCCCTACTCGCCGAGGGCGCGATCCTCGCGTTCGATGTGGCGGAAGAAGTCCGGGTCCTCGAGCGCTCCGGCCGCGTCCGTATCGATCACGACCGTGACGCACTCGTGCAACTGCAGCGCCGAAGCCGGGCAGCGCGCCGCCACCGGGCCTTCGATCATCTGCCGCACCGCTTCCGCCTTCGTTTCACCGGTAGCCAGCAGGAGCACATGCCGCGCAGCGAGGATGGTGCCGATGCCCATGGTGATCGCGAGATGCGGCTGGTACTCCCCGGCGGCGAAGTACCGGGCGTTGTCGGCGATGGTCCGGGCCGTCAGCGTCTTCACGCGGGTCCGCGAATGCAGGCTCGAATAGGGCTCGTTGAATCCGATGTGACCGTTGCGCCCGATGCCGAGCAGTTGCAGGTCGATGCCGCCGCAGGCAGCGATACATGCGTCGTACTCGGCGCTCGCGCGCCGCGCATTGGTCGCGTCCCCGCCCGGCACGTGGGTTCGGGCGGGGTCGATGTCGACATGCGCGAACAGGTGCCGTTCCATGTAGTGACGATAGCTCTGCGGGTGCGCGGCATCGAGCCCCAGGTATTCGTCGAGGTTGAAGGTCGTCGCCGCGCGGAACGACAGCGCACCGGCGCGGCAGCCCTCGATCAGGCGCTGATACAGCGCCAGCGGCGTCGACCCCGTCGCGAGTCCGAGCACCGATGCCGGCTTGTCCCGGAGCTGCCGGCGGAATACCTCGGCGCCGTAGTCCGCGACCTCGCCGGCGGTCCCGAGGATGACGACTCTCATGCCGCGTCCCTGCCACCGATCCAGACGCCACGAACCGCGAGGTCCTCGTCGAGATGCACGAGATCGGCACGAAAGCCCGGCTCGATACGTCCGCGCGCGTTGCCGACGCCGATGAAGCGGGCCGGGTACAGCGAGGCCATGCGCAGGCAGTCGGCGAGCGGCAGGCCAACCTCGCGATGTGCGATGCGCACCGAATCGACGAGCGTAATCGTACTGCCGGCGAGCCGTCCCTCCCGGTTGCGCAGGCAGCCGTTCTCGACCGTCACGGGTTCGCCGTAGAGATCGAAGCTCTTTGCGTTCGTGCCGGCCGACGCCATGGCATCGCTCACCAGGAACAGCTTGCCCGCCGGCTTGGCGCGTTGCGCGAGACGCACCGCCGCGGCGCTGACGTGATGCCCGTCGACGATGATGCCGCAGGAACATTCGTCGAGATCGAGTGCCGCGCCGACGACACCGGGTTCGCGACTGCCGAAGCCGCGCATTGCATTGTAGAGATGCGTGAACCCGCTGAGGCCGTGCGCCGCGGCAGCCAGTACATCTTCGTAGGACGCATCGCTGTGGCCTCCGCACACGATCACCCCGGCCCGGGCCAGCTTGCGGATGCGCGCCGGCTCCACATGTTCCGGTGCGAGCGTCACGAGGACCGGCATGCGTCCGGCGAGTGCGACGAGCCATTCCGCCTCGGCATCGTCCAACCGCCGGAAGAATTCCTCGCGATGCACGCCACGCTTGCCGGCGTCGAGATACGGACCTTCGAGGTGCACGCCGAGCAGCGCGGTTTCGCCCGCCTCACGCAGTGCCCCGATCGCGTCGACCGCGCGGCGCTGCAGGTCCAGGGTGTCGCTGATGACGGTGGGCAACAGCGCGGTCGTGCCGCAGCGCCGATGCGCTTCGACGATGGTCGAGAGCGCATCGGTCGTGGGCTCGCTGTTCAGCAGCACGCCGCCGCCGCCATTGACCTGCAGGTCGACGAAGCCCGGCACGAGGTAGCCGCCGGCGAGCGTCCGGATCCGCGCGCCGCGCGGCGGCTTGCCGCCCACCCGCTCGATGCGTTCGCCGGCGATTGTCACGGCCCCGGCATCGAGCCAGGCCTCGCCGTCGAAGATCCGCGCACCCTGCAAGACCTGTTTGTCCGTCGCTTCGGCGCTCAAGCGCGCTCCGCCCTGCTCATAGAGACAACGTTGTCAGCATGCCAATTCAGGCGCTGGAAGTAAAGCCGTTCGCGTAGAAAAGCATTGAAAATAAAGGCCTTAGCCACGGCCTGGCGGCGCGGTCGAATCCCGGATCACGAGCTTGGGGTGAAAGCCGCGCTCGGCGGCGCCCACGGTGTCCTCCGCCGCGCGGATCGTGTCGATGAGCAGGCGGGTGGCCCGCTGCGCGATCGTCTGGTTCGGCTGCCGCGCGGTGGACAGCCGCGGCCAGGTCTGGCGCGAGAACGGGCTGTCTTCGAAGCCCACGATGGACAGGTCGCCGGGAACGGCGAAGCCGAGCAGGCGGGCGGCGAACAGGGTGCCTGCGGCGATTTCGTCATTACCGGCGAAAATCGCAGTCGGTTGCGCCGCGCCTTCGAGCAGCGACTTGGTCCGCTGCACGCCGCTCTCGAAATTGTATTGCCCGTCGAGTACCAGCGACTCATCGACGACGATACCGGCTTCCCGCAGGGCGGCCCGGTAACCCAGCAGGCGTTCGATCGAAGAATGGTGTTCACGCTCGCCGTTCAGGAATGCGATCCGCCTGTGCCCGAGCTCCACCAGGTAACGGGTGATGGTATGCGCTGCGCCCCGGTCGTCGACGTAGATGCACAGCGGATCATCCTGCGGCAAGCCTGCAGCGGAGATGATGCGCACCGTCCGCACTTCCTCGCGAGCGAGCGTGGCATGCACGCGCGAGGACTCCGACATCGGCGGCGCGAGGATGAGTCCGCCGATCTGGTTGCGGTGCACGACGTGCAGGACCTCTTCGATGACGCCCGGATTCGTCGCATCGCAGGGATGGATGACGAGCTCGAAGTCCTGTTTCCGGCATTCGTCGAGGATGCCCTTCTGCATCTCGATGACATAGTGGCTGTTCGGATTGTCGTAGATGAACCCGATGAAATGCGACGCGCCGCGCATCTGGCGCGCCGAAAGATTCGGCTGGTAGTCGAGCTTGCGCACGGCGGCCCATACGCGGTCGCGCAGCTCCTCGCCAACCGTCGGCTCCCGATTGATGACCCGCGATACCGTCTTGAAAGAAACGTCGGCGAGCTTGGCTACGTCCTTGATCGTCGACTTTTTCGGGGGCATCCGCGGGCGCCTCTACTGCCGTCTCGACAGAGTCTATCCCACGAACTGCGGATTGGGTACGGCGCGACGCCTCAGCTGTTGTCCGCGCGCGCAGCGCGCAAACGAATGCCTGCTTCCTTCAGCTGCTCCGCGGCGACCTCGCCCGGCGCATTCGTCAGCGGGCAATGCGCGGACTGCGTCTTGGGGAACGCGATGACGTCGCGGATGCTGTCGGCGCCCGCCATCAGCATCGCGATGCGATCGAGCCCGAACGCAATGCCGCCGTGCGGCGGACAACCGTACTGCAGCGCCGTCAGCAGGAAACCGAATTTCTCCTGTGCCTCGTCGGCAGCGATGCCGAGCAGGTCGAAGACGGCCGACTGGATCTCCTGCCGGTGGATACGTATCGAGCCGCCGCCGATCTCGGAACCGTTCAGCACCATGTCGTAGGCCCGGGACAGTGCCTTGCCGGGCTCTTGCCGCAGCTTTGCGGCATCGTCGACCGCCGGGGCAGTGAACGGGTGGTGCAAGGCCATCCAGCGGCCGGAGCCCTCGTCTTTCTCGAACATCGGAAATTCGACCACCCACAAGGGCGCCCAGCCCGCGGCGACCTGGCCGAGGTCCTGGCCGACCTTGAGGCGCAGCGCGCCGAGCGCATCGTTGACGATGCGCGTCTTGTCGGCGCCGAAGAACACGAGATCACCGGTGCGGGCGGCCGTCCGCTCTAGCAGGCCGTTCACGGCCGTGTCGGGCAGGAACTTCAGGATCGGCGACTGCAGCCCTTCGCGCCCGGCTTCGGCATCGTTGACTTTGACGTAGGCAAGGCCCTTCGCGCCGTAGCGCGCAACGTAAGCGGTGTAGTCGTCGATCTCCTTGCGCGTGAGGCTCGCGCCGCCCGGCACCTTGAGCGCGGCGACGCGCCCGTCGGGATCCTGCGCGGGCCCGGCAAACACCTTGAACTCGACGTCCCGAACCAGGTCACCGATCTCGACGAGTTCGAGCGGAATGCGAAGGTCGGGTTTGTCCGAGCCGAAGCGCGTCATCGCCTCGGCGTAGCTCATGCGCGGAAACGGATCGGGCAGTTCCACGCCGAGCACGGTGAGGAACAGGTGCCGTACCAGCCCTTCCATCGTGGCGGTAACGATCGACTCGTCGACGAAGCTCATCTCGATGTCGAGCTGCGTGAACTCGGGCTGGCGGTCGGCCCGCAGGTCCTCGTCACGGAAGCAGCGCGCGATCTGATAGTAGCGGTCGAGCCCCGACATCATGAGTAATTGCTTGAACAACTGCGGCGACTGCGGCAGCGCAAAGAACTTGCCCGGGTGCGTGCGACTCGGAACGATGTAGTCGCGTGCGCCTTCGGGCGTCGCGCGCGTCAGCATCGGCGTTTCGATATCGATGAAGCCGGCGCTATCGAGGAATTCCCGCATCGCGCGAGTCACCCGATGCCGCAGGCGGATGTTCGCCGTCATCGATTCGCGCCGCAGGTCGAGGTAGCGGTACTTGAGGCGCAGCTCCTCGTTCGCGACTTCGTCGTGATGAAACGGCGGCGTCTCGGAGCGGTTGAGCAGCGTGAGCTGGCGTGCCAGCACCTCGACGCGTCCCGTCGCCAGGTTGTCGTTGACGGTGCCGGCCGGCCGTTCCCGGACCAACCCGGTCACCGCTATCACGTATTCGCTGCGGAGCCGTTCCGCGGCGGCGAATACATCCGCGCGATCCGGGTCGAAGACGACCTGCAGCAGGCCCTCCCGGTCACGCAGGTCGATGAAGATGACGCCGCCGTGGTCGCGCCGGCGGTGCACCCAGCCGCACACGGTGACCTCCGTGCCGATCAGCGAGTGATCGACCTGCCCGCAATAGTGACTGCGCATAACGATGATCCAGTGGGTGGTCCGCGACTGCCGGGGCGCCGGGCGTGATTCACGGACCCCGGAAAAGGAGCGGAATGGTACGGAATGCGCCCGTGCAGGGCAAGGCGCGGGCGGCGCGGGGGAAATGCGATTTTTCCTTATGGCAGCGGCAGTTCCTGACGCACGCCGCCACGCCGGAGCGGCGGCTCAGGCGGTACCGGGCTTGTCGCCGGCGGAACCTTTAGTGGCCTTGCCCTTGCCCTTGCTCTTACCCGCGTCTGTCGGCTTGTCGCCGCCGCCCTTGTCGATGCCCGGTTTGTTCTTGCCGTCGTCGGCCTTCTTGTCCGCTTTGCCGTCGGTCTTCTTCTCGGCCTTCGAGTCGGCTTTCGCGTCGGCCGTCGAATCGGCCTTGCCCCCGTCCGTATCGCCGGCGAGGTTGCGCTGCCTGTCCGACTTGAAGTCGGTTTCGTACCAGCCCTGTCCCTTCAGCCGGAATCGCGGCGCCGACAGCTGGCGCCTGAGCGACGGCTCGCCGCAATCCGGGCACTCCGTCAGCGGGGCGTCGGACATTTTTTGCAGGGCGTCCAGCGTGTGGCCACAAGCCTCGCACGCGTATCCGTAAATGGGCATTAAGCACTACTCCGAGTCGCGCCCACGGGGCGCTCCAACTCTAACCAGTCGCGCCTGTGAGGCGCTCCAACAGCGCTTCAACGGATCGCTACGCGGCCTGCCTGAAGTCCAGGCGGTCGTCGGCGACACCAACCTCGATCGTGTCGCCGGGCCCGAACTTGCCGGCCAGGATCTCCTGCGCCAGCGGGTTCTCGACCTGCTGCTGGATCGCGCGCTTGAGCGGCCGCGCTCCATACACCGGGTCGAAGCCGGCCTCCGCGAGCTTGTCGCGGGCCGCATCCGACAGGTGGATCGTCATGTCGCGTTCGGCGAGCCGATCGTGCAGGTATCCGAGCTGGATGTCCACGATCCTGCGGATGTGTTCCTTCGACAAGGGGTGGAACACGACCACGTCGTCGACCCGGTTGATGAATTCGGGACGAAAGTGAGTGCCGACGACTTCCATCAACGCGGACTTCATCCGGTCGTAATTCTCTTCGCCGGACATCTCCTGAATCAGTTGCGAACCGAGGTTCGAGGTCATGACGATCACGGTATTGCGGAAGTCGACCGTTCGGCCCTGCCCGTCCGTGAGGCGGCCGTCGTCGAGAACCTGCAGCAGCACGTTGAACACGTCCGGGTGTGCCTTCTCGACCTCGTCGAGCAGGATCACCGAGTAGGGACGCCGCCGCACCGCTTCCGTCAGGTAGCCGCCTTCCTCGTAGCCGACGTAGCCCGGCGGCGCGCCGATGAGCCGCGCGACCGAATGCTTCTCCATGAACTCCGACATGTCGAGGCGCACCATCGCATCGTCCGTATCGAACATGAAATTCGCGAGCGCCTTGGTAAGCTCCGTCTTGCCGACGCCGGTAGGACCCAGGAACAAGAACGAACCGATCGGCCGTTTCGGATCCGACAGGCCGGCGCGCGAGCGGCGGATCGCGTTCGAGACTGCCGTGACGGCTTCCCGCTGGCCGACGACGCGCTCGGTCAGCGCGCCTTCCATCTGCAGCAGCTTGTCCTTCTCGCCTTCGAGCATTTTCGCGACGGGTATGCCGGTCCACTTCGAGACGATCTCCGCGACCTCCTCCTCCGTCACGTTGTTGCGCAACAGTATCGTTTCCTGGTTCTCGGCCCGCATCGCTTCCGCGAGCTGCTTCTCGAGTTCCGGAATCCGCCCGTATTGCAATTCGGACATGCGCGCCAGGTCGCTCGCGCGGTGCGCCGTCTCGAGTTCGAGCTTTGCCCGCTCGAGCTCCTCCTTGATATGCGTCGCACCCTGCATCGCGGCCTTCTCGGCCTTCCAGACCTCGTCGAGGTCCGCGTATTCGCGTTCGAGATCGTCGAGCTGGCCTTCGAGGTCGTCGAGCCGCTTCTTCGAAGCTTCGTCGGACTCCTTCTTCAACGCCTCGCGTTCGATCTTGAGCTGGATGATGCGCCGCTCGAGACGGTCCATGGCTTCCGGTTTTGAGTCGATCTCGATGCGGATGCGGGAGGCCGCTTCGTCAATCAAGTCGATTGCCTTGTCCGGCAGCTGCCGGTCCGCGATGTAGCGATGCGAGAGCGTCGCCGCGGCGACGATCGCCGGATCTGTGATCTCGACGCCATGGTGCACCTCGTAGCGCTCCTTCAATCCGCGCAGGATCGCGATCGTGTCTTCGACCGTCGGCTCGACGACCAGCACTTTCTGGAAACGTCTCTCGAGCGCGGCGTCCTTCTCGAGATACTGGCGGTACTCATCCAGCGTCGTGGCGCCCACACAATGCAATTCGCCTCGGGCAAGCGCGGGCTTCAGCATGTTGCCGGCGTCCATCGCGCCTTCGGCCTTGCCGGCACCGACCATGGTGTGCAGTTCGTCGATGAACAGGATGACCTGTCCTTCCTGCTTCGCGAGGTCATTGAGGACGGCCTTGAGCCGCTCCTCGAATTCGCCGCGGTACTTCGCGCCGGCAATGAGCGCGCCCATGTCCAGAGCCAGGATGCGCTTGCCGCGCAGGCCTTCCGGCACTTCGTTGTTGACGATGCGCTGCGCGAGACCTTCGATGATCGCGGTCTTGCCCACGCCCGGCTCGCCGATCAGAACCGGGTTGTTCTTGGTGCGCCGCTGGAGGATCTGGATCGTTCTGCGGATCTCGTCGTCGCGGCCGATGATCGGGTCGAGCTTGCCCTGCTCCGCCCTTTCGGTGAGATCGATGGTGTACTTGTCGAGCGCCTGGCGCGTGTCTTCGGCATTCGGGTCGGTCACCTGCGCACCACCGCGCAATTCGTCGATAGCCTTTTCCACGGCACCCCTGACGACCCCCGCCTGGTCGAGCACGGACTTGAGAGGCGACTTGCCGTCGAGCGCAGCGAGCACGAACAGCTCGCTCGAGATGTATTGGTCGTGGCGTTCCTGCGCCAGCTTGTCGGTGAGGTTCAGGAGCTTGTTCAAGTCGTTCGACAGGTGCACGTCCCCGCCGGCGCCCTCTACCTTCGGCAGGCGATCGATCGCCTCGCCCAGCTGCGAGCGCAACAGGTTGACGTTCGCGCCCGCCTTCGTCAGCAGCCCTCGCACGCTGCCGCCCTGCTGGTCGAGCAGCGCGACCATCAGGTGCGCCGGCTCGATGTACTGGTGATCGCGGCCGATGGCCAGCGACTGCGCGTCGGCGAGCGCCATCTGGAACTTGCTGGTCAGTTTGTCCAAACGCATGACGGATTCCCGGCGTACATCACGAACAGTCCCGAATCTTGTGTTTTTGCCCGGTATTTCAAGCAGGTCTGCGAAAAATGTAACTCGCCATCCGGCCGCAGCGCCCGTCCCGCCGGAAGGAGAAAAAACGCCCGGCATCGCGATGCGTGCAATAGCCGCCGCCGTATACGCGTTGGACCCCGGCTCGCGCGAGGTACAGGCGGCCCAGGCCACAGAGGTCGGCCTGCCAGCGGTCGTTCGCGTTCGGCTTAAAGCAGGTCGCTGCATTCTCGATGCCGGCGAGAAACAGGTCGCGCACCTCGTCGCCGACCTCGAAACGGTCCTGGCCGATCGCCGGCCCGAGCCAGCCGAGGAGCCGGGCCGGCGGCACGGCCATCGCGTGCACGGCCGCGTCGATGACGCCGGCCGCGAGGCCGCGCCAGCCGCAGTGTATGGCGCCGATGGCCGGCGAGTTCGAATCGCACAGGAGGACCGGCAGGCAATCCGCGGTCAGTATGCCGAGCACCGCGCGACCTTCGAGACACACGGCCGCGTCGGCTTCCGGCGGTCCGGACGCGAATTCCGCGTTGCCGGCGTGCACGACTCGTGAACCGTGCACCTGGTCGAGCCAGCGCGGCGCTTCGGGCAGGTCAAGGGCCTCGGCCAGGCGCCGGCGATTCTCGTTGACGGCGGCGGGGTCGTCGCCGACGTGCGCACCGAGGTTGAGGGACGCAAAGGATCCGGCGCTGACGCCGCCCGACCGCGTCGTCGTTCCGGCGATCACACCGGGCGGCGCGGGCCAGCCGGCGCGAATCAGCTGCACCGGACATCCTCCCGCATGATCCCGAGCAAGGCTTCGAGGTCCGGCGGCAGCGGCGATTCGACTCGGATCGGCGCACCGCTGTCCGGATGCGCGAATGCGAGGCTCGCCGCGTGCAGGGCCTGGCGCCGGAAGCCGCGCAATGCCGCGATCAGCGCTTCGCTCGCACCGGCGGGCAGCGCCAGGCGTCCGCCGTAGACCGGATCGCCCACGAGCGGCCGGCGTTGCCACGCGAAATGCACGCGAATCTGGTGTGTGCGGCCGGTTTCGAGTTCGACGGCGACCCGCGTATGCCCGCGGAATCGCTCCGCCACCGTGTAGCGCGTGACTGCCGGACGGCCGTCATCCTGCACCGCCATGCGCGTTCGATCCACGGGGTGCCGTCCAATCGGCGCATCGATCGTGCCGCCGCCGGTGAGCACGCCCTGGCAGATGGCGACGTAACGACGCACGACGGCGCGCGCGGCGAGCGCGCGCACGAGGGCCGTGTGTGCGGGCAGGTTTTTCGCCACCAGCAACAAGCCGGTCGTGTTCTTGTCGATGCGATGGATGATCCCGGCGCGCGGCAGTTCGACGAGCGCCGGCGCGTGATGCAGGAGACCGTTGAGCAGCGTGCCGGATGGGTTGCCGGCACCCGGATGCACGACCAGCCCGGCCGGCTTGTCGACCACGAGCACGGCGTCGTCTTCGTAGGCGACCTCGAGCTTGAGCGGCTCGGGCCTGCTCTCGACCGCGACTTCGGGCATGGCGGTCAGTTCCACGCGTTCGCCACCGTCCACGCGGTCGCGGGGCTTCAGGACCTGCCCGTCGACCAGCACCTGCCCGTCGACGAGCCAGCTCTTCAGCCGGCTCCGGGAATAATCCGGAAACATCCGCGCCAGGGCCTGGTCCAAACGCAGGCCGGCCAGCTCGTCAGGGATCGTTCGCTCGTGTGTTTCTGGGGTCATGGTCGCAGGGTAATATTACGGTATACTCGCGGCCCGGTCCGGCCGTGTCGCGCCGGCAATCCTATGATTTTACAGGGCGTCCCGGGTATCGGGCCGCCGGAATGAGCATGAGACCGACCTGCAAGCCCGGGCGCCCCGCCTGCCGCCGCGCGACGCTTTCCGCCTTGGTGGCAACTATCGCGTTGCTCGCGGCCTGCGCCGGCAATGACGTCGCCGAAGAAGAGATCGGCGATCTGAACGAGGCCTACGACACGGCCCGGCAGTCCATCGGGCGCGGCAACTTCCGGCGCGGCATCGAGATCTTCGAAGCGATCCAGGCGCGCTACCCGTTCAGCGACCTGAGCCGGCAGATCCAGCTCGAGCTCATGTACGCCTATTACAAGAGTGGCGAACCGGAACGGGCCATCGACGCGGCCGATACCTTCGTGCGCGAGAACCCGATCCACCCACGTGTCGACTACGCGCTCTACATCAAGGCACTCGCCTACTTCGAGGGCGATCCCGGCTTCCTCGAACGCTGGTTCCGCCGTGACATGAGCAGGCGGCCGCCGGAAGGCGTCGACGAAGCCTATGCCACGCTGCGCCGCCTCGTGGAACGTTATCCGGCGAGCCCGTATGCCGAGGACGCACACCAGCGGATGATCTACCTCAAGAACCGGCTGGCCGAATACGAGAATTACGTCGCCGATTACTACCTCCGTCGCGGCGCCTACGTGGCGGCGATGAACCGCGCGAAGACGGCGCTGGAGCAGTACAACGGCGCCGAAGGCAATGCCGAGTCGCTCAAGATACTGGCCGAAGCCTATGAGAAGCTCGGCATGGATGAACTCGCCGCCGATGCGCGCCGCGTGCTGAGCACGAATTTCCCCGGCGAAATCTAATTAGGGTGACAGTTACCTTAATTCGCCATGTGTTCGACGAAATAAGGTAACTGTCACCCGAATTACCGCGGAAAGCGGTAGCCGGAGGTGATCGGGTAGCGCCAGTCGCGGCCGAATGCCCGGCCGCTGATGCGCACCCCCGGCGGTGCCTGCCGGCGTTTGTATTCGTTGCGCTGCACCATGTCGAGTACCCGCACCACGACCGCACGCTCGAAGCCGCGCTCGACGATTTCCGCGACGGACAGGTCTTCCTGGATGAACGCCTCCAGGATGGGGTCGAGCACCGAGTAATCCGGCAGGAAGTCGCTGTCCTTCTGGTCGGGCCGAAGCTCCGCTGACGGCGGCCGTGCGATGACGCGTTCCGGGATGCAGGGCCCGAGTGCATTACGGTAACGGGCGAGCCGGTACACGAGCGTCTTCGTGCAATCCTTGATCGGCGCGAAGCCGCCCGCCATGTCCCCGTACAGCGTCGCGTAACCCACCGCCATTTCGCTCTTGTTGCCGGTGGTGAGCAGCATGCGGCCGGTCTTGTTCGAGATCGCCATGAGCAACAGCCCGCGGCAACGCGCCTGGATGTTCTCCTCGGTAGCGTCGGGCCCGCGGCCGGCGAAGATCGGCTGCAATTGCTTCACCGTCGCGTCATAGATCGGCGCGATGGGGATAACGTCGTAACGCACGCCGAGCGTCGCGGTCTCTTCTGCCGCATCCTCCTGGCTCATGTTCGAGGTGTAGCGAAACGGCATCATGACCGCGCGGACCACGTCCGCACCGAGCGCGTCGCAGGCGATCGCGAGCACCAGCGCGGAATCGATGCCGCCCGACAAGCCCAGCACCACGCCCGGGAAACGGTGCTTGCGCACGTAGTCCCGCGTGCCGGTCACCAGCGCCGTGTAGACACTCTCCTCGAGCGCCAGCCCGGCGTCGACCGCGCCCGGCTCGGGTTGCACGCCCGCCGCACGGCCGTGCACGACGACCTTGTGCAGGCCCTCCTCGAAAGCCGGTGCCCGGAAGTCGAGCCGCCCGTCTGCGTTCATGACGAACGAGCCGCCATCGAACACGAGTTCGTCCTGCCCGCCGACCATGTTGACGTACACGACCGGCCGGTCGATCTCCTCGATACGCCGCCGCACGACGGCTTCGCGTTCGGCCTGACTCGTGACTTTGTACGGCGAACCGTTGATCGTGATGACGCATTCCGCACCGGCCAGCCGGGCCGCCTCGATGGGCGCAGGTTTCCAGACGTCCTCGCAGATGGTGAGGCCGAAACGGATGCCGTTCAGCTTGAACACCGCCGCGTCCCGGCCTTCCGCAAAATAGCGCTTTTCGTCGAACACGCTGTAATTCGGCAACAGCTGCTTGCGGTAGGCGGCCAGCCGGCGGCCATCGTGGAAGACGGCGCAGGCGTTGTAGATGACGCCGTCCGCGTACTCGGGGAAACCAATGAGGACAGCGATGTCACTGACGGAGGACTGGATTCGATCGACGGCAGCGTCAACGTCGCGCCGCAACCCCGAATGGAACAGGAGATCCTCCGGCGGATAGCCGCAAACGCTCAGTTCCGGAAATACGACCAGGTCGGCGCGCAGTTCTTCACGTGCGCGCACAGCGTACTCGAGGATCTTCGCCGTGTTGCCCGCAACGTCGCCGACGACGAGATCGACCTGGGCGAGCGCCAGGACCACGGTGTCGCTCATGCCGTCGCGCTCATCCGGCCTCGTCGGACACGGGTCAGGCGCCGAGCACGTCCGCCATTCTGCGGCCGAGTTCCGCCGGCGACCGCACGGTGGCGACGCCGGCCGCATCCAGCGCGGCGAACTTCGCCGCCGCGGTGCCCTTGCCGCCGGCGATGATCGCCCCGGCGTGCCCCATGCGCTTGCCGGGCGGCGCGGTGACGCCCGCGATGTAGGCCACGACCGGCTTCGACACCTGCGCGCGGATGAACTCGGCAGCAGCTTCTTCGTCGGTACCGCCGATCTCGCCCACCATGATGATGCCGTCGGTCCGTGCGTCCGCCTCGAAGAGTTCGAGGCAGTCGATGAAATTCATGCCGCGCACAGGGTCGCCGCCGATCCCGATGCAGGTGCTCTGGCCGAGGCCCTCCTGCGTCGTCTGGTAGACCGCTTCGTAGGTCAGCGTGCCGGACCGGGACACGATGCCGATGCGTCCCTTCTTGTGTATGAAACCCGGCATGATGCCGATCTTGCATTCTCCGGGGGTGATGATGCCGGGGCAATTGGGCCCTATCAGGCGGCAGTCGTGGTCCCTGAGCGCCGATTTCACCTTGACCATGTCGTTCACCGGGATGCCCTCGGTGATGCACACGACCAGGCGCACGCCGGCAGCGGCCGCCTCGAGGATCGCATCCGCGGCGAAAGCCGCGGGCACGTAGATCATCGACACGTCGGCACCGGTTTCGCGCACGGCCTCCCGCATCGTGTCGAAGACGGGCAAACCCAGATGTTCGCTGCCGCCGCGGCCCGGCGTGACGCCACCCACGAGCCGGGTGCCGTATTCGATGCATTGCTCGGAATGGAAGGATCCCTGGCTGCCGGTGATGCCCTGGCACAGGACCTTGCTGTTCTTGTCGACCAGAATGCTCATGCAAGACCTTTTAGCTTCGAATGTCGCGCCCATGGGGCGCTCCTACAATGCCTTGGTCGCGCCCATGGGGCGCTCCTACAGCGACAGTCGCGCGCATGGCGCGCTCCAACAGCGCGCTCCAACAATTCAGGCGACTGCGGCCACGACTTTTTGCGCAGCATCGGTGAGGTCGTCAGCGGCAATGATGTCGAGGCCGCTGTCGGCGAGCAGCTTGCGTCCTTTCTCGACGTTCGTGCCTTCGAGCCGGACGACCACCGGCACTTTGACGCCGACGTCCTTGACGGCGCTGACGACGCCTTCGGCGATCAGGTCGCAGCGCACGATGCCGCCGAATATATTGACGAGGATTGCTTCGACGTTGGCATTCGACAGGATCAGCTTGAACGCGGCGGCGACGCGCTCGCTGGTGGCGCTTCCGCCGACGTCGAGGAAATTCGCCGGCTCGCCGCCGGAGAGCTTGATGAGGTCCATCGTGGCCATGGCAAGGCCGGCGCCGTTCACCATGCAGGCGATGTTGCCGTCGAGCGAGACGTAGTTGAGTTCGTGCTCGGCCGCCTCCCGCTCCTTCTCGTCCTCCTGCGTTTCGTCCCGCATGGCGAGCAGCTTCGGCTGGCGAAACAAGGCGTTCCCGTCGATGGTGATCTTGCCATCCAGCGCGACCACTTCGCCGGACTTGGTCGTAATGAGCGGGTTCACCTCGACCAGGCTCGCGTCGCATTCCAGGTACAGGCGGTAGAGTCTCTTCAGGAGATCCCCGAACTGGCGCATCTGCGACTTGTCGAGCCCGAGGCCGAACGCGAGTTCGCGGACCTGGTAGTCCTGCAAGCCGGCATCCGGCGCAATGACGACGGAGAAGATTTTCTCGGGCGTTTCCTCGGCGACCTTCTCGATGTCCATGCCGCCGGCGGCCGAGGCGATGAAGGCGATGCGGCTGACTGCCCGGTCGACCAGCATCGACAGGTACATCTCGCGGTCTATGGCCGAACCGGACTCCACGTAGACGACATTCACCGGCAATCCGTCGGGGCCGGACTGATGCGTCACGAGCCGCCTCCCCAGCATCCCGGCTGCACTCTGGCGGACCTCGTCGAGACTCTTCGCAAGCTTGACGCCGCCGGCTTTCCCGCGTCCTCCCGCATGCACCTGGGCCTTGACCACCCAAAGTTCGCCGCCCAGCGACCGGGCCGCCGCAACAGCTGCTTTCGGCGTCTCCGCGGCGATGCCCGTCGGTACCGGTATACCGTAGTCGGCGAATAATCCCTTCGATTGGTATTCGTGGAGATTCATTACTGGTCGGCGCGCTTTTGAAAGTCTGGAATCGGCGGCTCAGTGCCTCGAGAATCGGGGCGTATTGTGTAGCAAAGACCCGCGATAGGCAAAGCGGTCGTCCTCAAGGGTTACAATTGGGAGCGGTGTCACGCGGGTCCGATTCGCAGTCGGATACAATCCGGTGCTTGTTCGGCGCCCGAACCGCTGGCTGATGATCGGGCGCCGCACCCGAGTCAAAATTGGACGAATCGCCATTGATGCCAGCCGCTACGAATAGCGACCAGCGACGCAGGACTTGGGGGCGGGCGTATTCCGCTTTCAGCCTGCTGCTGCTCGTCGGCGTATTGTGGTATCTCGGCTGGCAGATTTATGCCAGTCGGCATGTCCTAACGTCGCTCGAGGTCGAATGGAGCCCTTTCGACCTGGCCGCGTCCTTCGGACTGGCAGTTTTGGGTTACCAGCTCCTGTTCGGCGCCTGGCTGCTGCTGTTGCGGCGCGCCTCACTGTACGAAGCACGGCATCTGCGCGCGTACCTGCGCATCTGGTGGGTGTCCTACATGTACCGCTATGTGCCGGGCAAGGTGTTCCTGCTGGTCGAACGGGTACGCCGCGGCAGTGCAGCCGATATACCTTACGCCACCGGCGCCGCGCTGCCGGTCATAGAAACCATCCTGTCCCTGGTGGCAGGCTGCGCAGTGTCGCTCCTGTCCGTTTCTTACTATGCGAGCATGGCCAATGAACTGCTGTTCTCAATCGCTGCATTGCTCGGCTTTACAGTCTTTGTGATCCCGTACGCTTATCGCTGGATCACGCGAATTCCAGCCATTAGTCGTCGCTACCCACAACTCGCTTCCATAGATCTCGACACGGCGGACATCCTGATTCTCCTGTTGCCTTATATTGCGCACTATCTCTTGTTTGGGCTCGCACTCTTCCTCTTCGCCAGGAACGTTCATCCGCTGCCGTGGCCTGTATTGCCGGGACTGTGCGGCGTCTATGCACTGTCGCACGTTCTAAGCGTGCTCGTCGTGGTGGCACCCGGCGGAATCGGTGTCCGCGAAGGCGTACTCACCATGCAACTGCAGAAGCTGGCACTCGCAGGCGTAGCGGGAGTACTGGCAATCGGCGCACGGGTATGGTTTTCCTTCGCCGAACTGGCTTGTCTGCTATTCGTCGTAACCACCTGCCAGCAGTCTCCGGCGCCCGGTGGCACCGACAGGCTCGGCAGTTCGGCCTAAGGTCGCGCCGGCGCAGATTTCTACTTCACCTGCCTGCCTTCGCCCTGCGTCGACCTGAGCATGTAGAGAATCTCTTCCTGGTTCATGCGCATGCGAACCAGCATGTCGCCGACCAGGCCCGTAACCAGCGTCGTTAGGCCGAGGAAACAGAACGATCCCCCGACGAATCCAGCCCAGATGTGAGGGGAAAACGCGCCGGATCGGATGTAATGAACGAACAGGAACCCGAGCAGGCTGAAGCCCGCCGCGAAGCTGACGAGCGCAATCGAAGTGAAGAACCGAAACGGCCGATAGGATACGAATGCGCGCAACATGATCTTCAATGATTGGAAAGCGTAGCGAGGAATACTCGAAGCAATCCGCGATTCGCCGAATTCCCGAACACCCCGCACTGAAATTGGCACCTCGAGGATTCGAAGATTCTTGAAAATCAGGTCCATGAACGATTCCTGAGTATAGGTAAATGTCCCAAACAGGTTCATCCCGAGCAGCGTCTCCCGCGAGAACGCGCGAAATCCGCACGAAACGTCATGAAATCTCTTGCCGGTGAGCAGGTGCACGATGCCGGCAACACAGGAATTGCCCCAGCGCTTGATGCCCGGCATCGTGGGCACGAAACCCGGATCGAGAAAACGAGACGCCGTCACCATGTCGGCCTGATTGGAGATTACCGGCGCAACCAGCAAGGGAATATCGGCCGGATCGAATTGTCCGTCCCCGTCGATGTGCACCATCACGTCCGATTGCCGCTCGATCGCAGCACGCACCGCATCACGGAAGGTCGCGCCCAGGCCCTGGTTCTGGTCGTGGCTGATGACCTCCGCGCCCGCCTCGCTGGCGCGTTTGGCCGACGCATCCGTCGAACCGTCGTCCATCACCAGCAATCGCACGGCCGAAATACCCGGCATGGACATCGGTACGCCGGCGATCACACGCGCGACGGTTTGCTCCTCGTTCAGGCAGGGGATCACGACCAGCAACGACTTCCCTGGATCGCTGCTATTGATCAGGCTGACGGTCTTATCCGGCATGTGGCAAGTATATCGGGGCCAGGCCCGGCAAATACTGTGATGCAATTGACAAATCGCGGCTTGCCTCCCGTCCGTTGACTGCCGGTTGCTGCTTGCCGTGCCGCTTGAGCCTGGCCTCGAGGCGCTGAACCCGCTGCCGGTTCTCTGGTGCACCGGCGGCTCCCGATTCGACGGAGATCAGCCAGTCCTTGCGCGGCCTCCGCAAGGCGCCCGAGCCTCACGAGCAGTTCGCATTGGGACAAGACGATACCGGCGGCTTCGGGCATTGCTGACCTCGCCTCATCGTAAGTGGCAAGTGCCTCGTCAAACTCGTGCCGGGCGACGTACCGGTCGGCGATGCCCGTGTAGACGTGCGCAGCCAGGTCCGTACGGACCACTCTGGCGCTTGCTTCGACAACGGCGGCGTCGCGGAGCATCGTCCGGGCCTCACCGAGGCGTCCATGGCGCGACAGCATGTCAGCCGCCCGGTACAGGGACACCGCAGACAGTCCGGACGTTTCCTGGGCACCCAGGTAGGTCGTTACAGCCCGATCGACTTGTCCCATCGATTCCAGCAATTCCGCTTTGGAAAACAGCAGGGACTGCCGATCGACGTCCGACCGCATTCGGATGCCGAGCAGGAAATCGAGTACGTCGAGCAACACACGCGATGAGATCGCACATCTGCCCTCGACCGCGGCGCTTACGAGTATGGCTGCGGTCGACGTCACATAGGCGTTGACGAGACCGTTTGCCATACCCGACAGGGTACGCAGATCGGCATCGGCAACACGCCCGAACTCGAGACAATCCAGGTATCGTTCGTGCAATTCCCTGCCGGGTCCAATATCGACCCGGGCAAGTGCCTTGCGCGCCAAATCGAATCTACCCACCGAAGCATTGACGTTCGCGAACAGCATGTTCAAGCGCGACGAATCGGGATGTATGACATACATGTGACGGTACAACGTCTCCGGCGTCGACCAGATGCTCGCATACCGCCACGTGAGGCCGAAAAAAGTCACAGTCACGATGAGTGCGACCGCAATCATCGCGCGCCGGATTCTCGTCGCCGACGCTCCCAGCGCTACGAGACCGAGCAGGACGCCGGAGGATCCGACATAGTTGCGGTGCTCGAACATGAGCTCGAGGCTGAATACGGTTGATTCGAGGACCTGCGACGCAAAGAAAAACAGCAGGCCGAACGACAGCAGCGGGCGCCGCCGCGCCAGGGCGACTGCGGCGATCAGCATGCCTGTCACGAAAATTATCGAGGGAAGCGTCGTCGTCGGTTCGAGCAGCCCGGTGGAAACCCGAAGGTCGTCGTGGAAAAACCCCAGCAACTGCGGCAGTGGCACCGCAATCTGCAAGAGATACGTGACCAGCACGCGAAACTGCGTCAATACCCGTTCGCTCAGGGTGAAGTCGCGAACAACGTAGCCGTCCAGCACGTAGTGGAAATTCGCCAGCAGCAGCAGAAGGCCAGCGCCATAGGTCGCGATCAGGACGTGGTGCAGCAGACGCAGCCGTTTCTGCGTAGCCGCATCGCCCCTGAAGCGGCAAACGATGAACTCGACCAGCGTGATATAGGCGACGAGCAACAGCCCGCTTTCCTTGCTGAATGCGGCGGCTGGGAGAAAGACGATGAACGCCATCAGCACCGGCAGCCAGCCGGATGACCGGCCGTCCATCTGCTTGGTGCGGCCATACGTGTAGCTGACGAGCCCCGCGAACACGAACAGCGTCGAAAGGATAGTCATGCGTTGAACGGTATAGAGGACCGTGCTCACATGCAGGGGATGCAGCAGCCAAAGGCCGCCGGCAATCAGGCCGACTATCCACGGATTGACTCCTGCAACCGAATCGGCAATTCGAGTCAGCATCGCCGCCAACCAGATCAGCAGGAGCCCGCAGATCAGGTGGTACATCAGCGAGTCGTATTTCCACCACCAGGTGTCGGGGCCGTGAGTCGTCGCGTCGAGAATAAAGCTGGCCATGGATACGGGTCTGCCGAGCGGACCGCTCGTGCTGACCAGGTAATTTCGAAAGAGCGTCGACGGGTCCTGCCCGCCCGGCTCCAGCAGAGGTCCGAGCTGGGCGAGGTCATCGAGGAGCAGAGGCCCTCCCAGTCCGGGAAGGTACGCGACGACCGCCAGCCCCAGGAGCAAGGACCAGCAGTATCAGGAATCCGGACTTGTCGAGATCGAGGATGCGATAACGCAATGTTTCATTCCCGTTCGCCGATCACATGCAAATACGTGCTTGCCCAGAATACTATCGAGGTCGCGAGCCAATTGTGATTCGATCGGCAGAATGGCGCCACGTTCATCGATGACCATGGAGCCAGGATCGACTGAGAATCCGGACATTGCAGTCCGGTACGTCTCTGCCCTGCGATTTTCGGCTGCCCTGATCGGCGGCCTGCAAATCGGCTAGAATTCGCTGGGCTTCCTGCCTGCGACCGATCTCGGGTGCGAGTTGACGGAACATACGAAAGCGAGGATTTCCGGCGGCATGTCGTTTCGCGGCAGCCGTGATGATCTCCTGTCCCGCGCCGTCGAAGAGCCTGACATCACCTGGCGCGTCCTCACCACGCTAAACGTCTTTCGCCTTCTCGTCTCGGTCATGCTGCTGGTGCTGTTCTTCGCCGGCGGCGACCAGCCGGCCTTTGGCAACCGGCAGGCACCCCTGTTCACCGCGACGGCGTCGGCCTGGCTCGTCTTTGCCGTGGTATTCGGCATCGCACTCCAGCAACGAATCACTGCTTACAACGTGCTCGGACTGACTGCGTGCATCGTGGACATCGCCGCGGTGGCTATCCTCCTGTTCACCAGCGACGGCACCTCGAGCGGCCTCGGCGGATTGCTCGTCGTGTTCGTCGGCGCGGGCAGCCTGGTCCTGCCGTCGCGGCTGCCGGCGGTCGTCGCGTCCGCGGCGACACTCGCAATCCTGGGCCAGGAACTGTTCGCCAGCCTGCGTGGTTTCGAGCCGAATTACCCGGGTGCCGGACTGTTGTCCGCCATCATATTTGCGATGGCAATTGCCGCGCGGCCGCTCGCCCGCCGCATCGAGGCAAGCGAGGCGCTCGCCCGGCAACGCGGCGTCGACCTGAAGAACCTGTCCGAGCTGAACGAGTACATCGTGCAGCACCTGCGCGAGAGCATCGTCGTCATCGACGGCGACAATCGGGTGCGGCTCAGCAACTCCTCGGCCGCACAATTGCTCGGCCTGCCGGACACCATGCGCGGACGTTCGATCGACCGGCTCTCGCCACCGCTTGCGGAATACCTCGCGCGCTGGCGGACCGACCCGGCGCTGTCGTCGCATCCGGAGATCACGCTCGTGACCGGCGAGCATTCGGTGCGGCTCACGGCACACCTGGCGCCGCTCGCCAAGGATCACGATCGCAGCGGCGCGGCGCTGATCTTCCTCGAGGATTCGAGCCTCATGAACGCGCGCGTGCAGCAGTCGAAGCTCGCCTCGCTGGGCCGCCTGAGCGCCAGCATCGCCCACGAGATTCGCAATCCCATCGGGGCGATGAGCCACGCCGCGCAACTGCTCGCCGAGACCTCGGTCTCCGACTCGGACCGCCGCCTGACCGAGATCATCCAGACACACTCGAATCGCGTCAGCCACATCATCGAGAACGTGCTGCAGCTCTCGCGCCGCGAATCTTCCCGGCCGGAGCGCTTTGCGCTCAGGTCCTGGCTCGAAGACTTTGCGCGGGAATTCACGCGGACCCTGGAACTGCAGGAGGGGGAGCTGTCGCTGGACGCGGTTCCGGACGACGTGTATGTCCGCATGGACCCCTCCCACCTGCGCCAGGTCCTCTGGAACCTGTGCGACAACGCGATCAAGTACGCCAGCGAAACCGGCGGCATCTTCGTTGAACTGAATGCCGGCGGCGCGCCAGGCGCCGGCCGTCCCTATCTCGAGGTTCGTGACCACGGTCACGGCGTGGAGCCGGCTGCGGCGGAGAAAATCTTCGAGCCTTTCTACACCGATCGTGCCGGCGGCACCGGGCTCGGCTTGTACATATCGCGGGAACTGTGCGAGCTTAATCGCGCGACTCTTATATATATGGATCGGCCGGGCGGCGGCGCAATCTTCCGCATCGTGTTCGCCGACCCGAACCGCTGGCACCCTCAGGAACCGGAATGAAGCAGCCCCTGGCACTGGTGATCGACGACGAAGCCGACATCTGCGAGCTTTTGTCGCTGACGCTGGGGCGCATGGACATCGCAACCGAGTCCGCGGGCGACGTCGGGAGCGCCAAGGCGCTCCTGGGCAATCGCCGCTTCGACCTGTGCCTGACGGACATGCGCCTGCCGGACGGAGATGGGCTGGAACTCGTCGACTGGATCCAGTCCAACATGCCCGACCTGCCGGTGGCGGTGATCACGGCCCACGGCAACATCGAGACTGCCGTGCAGGCGTTGAAGCTCGGGGCCTTCGACTTCATCTCCAAGCCGCTGGACCTCAATAACCTGAGGAATATCGTCGAGAACGCCCTGAAGGTCGACCGGCGCCGGAACGATCAGTCCCGGCTGATCGGCGACTCGGTGCCGATGCACAACCTGCGGGCGATGGTGGACAAGGTCGCCCGCTCGCAGGCACCCGTCCACATTTCCGGCGAATCCGGGACCGGCAAGGAACTGGTGGCCCGGATGATTCATGACAACGGACCCCGCGCCGACGGACCGTTCGTGCCGGTGAACTGCGGCGCAATTCCCGCGGAACTGATGGAGTCGGAGTTCTTCGGCCATCGCAAGGGCAGTTTCACGGGCGCCGTGGCGGACAAGACCGGACTCGTGCAAAGCGCCGACGGCGGTACGCTGTTCCTGGACGAGATCGCCGATCTGCCGCTGGCCATGCAGGTGAAACTGCTCCGGGTCATCCAGGAAAAGACGGTCCGCCCGGTGGGCGCGTCCGGCGAACAACCGGTCAATGCCCGCATTCTCTCGGCGACCCACAAGAATCTCGCGGCGATGGTGGCCGACGGAGAGTTCCGCGAGGACCTGTACTACCGTATCAATGTCATCGAGATGCACGTGCCGGCGCTCCGGGAGCGAGGCGACGACGTGCTGGTCCTGGCGAACCACATCCTGCGGCGGCTGGGCGCGAGGGCCGCGCTCGACGAGAGCGCCCGGCTCGCGCTCCTCCGCTATGGCTTCCCGGGCAATGTCCGCGAACTCGAGAACTTGCTGGAGCGGGCGGTAACGCTGTGCACGCGCGGGCATATCTCGGCCACGGACCTGAACATGCGTCCGGCCGCCGGCAAGGCGGACGGGGCGGCGACGATGGGCAGCGGCAAACTCGGTGAACAGGTCGAGGACGTACAGCGGCAGGCCATCGTCGAAGCGCTCGCGAAGACCCGTTACAACAAGACCGCCGCGGCGAAGCTCCTGGGCGTCAGCTTCCGGCAGCTCCGCTACCGCATCAAGAAGCTCGGCATCGAGGCCTAGCCGGTCGGAGGCGAGGCCTGTTGGAGCGCGCCATGCGCGCGACCGTTCGCGACCGCCCGCGCGCTGTGTCCAAGCGCCGACGCGACTGACAATTTGTGTCACAAACTGACACTGAGCGCCGGACTGTCGCCGCTTTGTCAGCGCGGTCCGCCAGCCTTTCGGCGGTCGAATCGGCGGGTTTTCCCAGTGCCTTCAAGGATTTGTGACGCAGCGCATGAACATGGCACAGCGCTTGCTTTAGGGTTCGTACAGGCGGCAACGCCGTTCTGACAGAGTTCGTTAATTTTTCATTCTCGTTCATGGAGAGACTGTAATGAAGAAGCAACAGGGTTTTACGCTCATCGAACTGATGATCGTTGTCGCGATCATCGGCATCCTGGCCGCCATTGCTATCCCGGCTTACCAGGACTACACCATCCGTGCGCAGGCGTCTGAAGGCCTGAGCCTGGCCTCGGGCGCGAAAGCGGCCGTTGCCGAGCCTTACCAGGACACCGGCGTATGGCCGGCGACAACACGCACCGCCGGTCTTGCCGCCGCCAACACGATCTTCGGCAAGTACACCACGCAGGTCCAGGTTGGCGCTGGCAGGATGGTCACCGTGACCTACGGCAACGACGCCAACCCGCTGCTGCCGGCTTCCGGCATGCTGATGCTCGACGCCCACGGACAACGGCGGCGCGATCGAGTGGGGCTGCGACACGAGCACGATCGATCCGAAGTACCGCCCGTCGGCTTGCCGCTAAGCGCTTAATAGCCGTATAGCATTTACGGTTAGAAGAAGCATCGGGAGGCCCCGGATTCAGTCCGGGGCCTTTTTTTTGAGAATGTGAAAGCCGTCTCAGCGAATTCTGAGAGACACGACCTGAATTCGGCACGTAAGGCCGGTAAGGTGTGGGTTTGAAATCCACGCTTGCGGTCGTCCCCGGGAGCAAGGACATGCACAGGCGAAACCGCGGATTTACGCTGATCGAACTGATGATCGTGGTGGCGATCATCGGGATCCTGGCGTCACTCGCCCTTTCGGCCTACCAGACCTACACGGTTCGCGCGCAAGTCACCGAGGGCATCAACATGGGGGCCGGCGCGAAGGTCCCGATCACCGACGCCTATACGAACGACGGCGTAGCACCGGCCGATCGAACCGCCGCAGGCATGTCGCCGAATCCCGCGGACACCAGCGGCAGCTACGTGAGCCAGGTCGATATCGTCAACGGGCGGGTCGACATCACGTTCGGCGGAACCCGTGCGAACGCCGATATCGTCGGCGACGTATTGTCACTCACCCCGTACCAGACGCCGGGCAATGCGATCATCTGGCGCTGCGGCTACGCGGCAGCCCCCGCCGGTGCCAACCTGCTCACTGGCGGTGCGGCCTACGTGGCCCCGACCCTCGATCGACGCTATCTGCCATCCGTTTGCCGGTGATTCGCTGCATGCAATGTGCGAAATCCGGCTCTGTACTCTGTTTGACCTGATGAATTTCCGCAATTGTGATCGGACGCACAAAATGCGGTTGAACCCGGCAACGGGATCAACGAGACTTGAGCGTTCGAGCGCTTCCTGACGCACACGAGGCCATGGCAGCAACCGCATCACAATCCAATCTCGCCGGCCTGCCGCGACGGCTCATCCAGGACGGCATCATCGCCGAGGACAAGCTGAACGACGCGACCGAAGCGGCTCGCAAGGAAAAAGTCTCGCTGGTCGCCTACCTGGTCAACCACGAACTCGCCGAGGCCCGGGCCATCGCCGTGGCCGCCGCGCACGAATTCGGTGTGCCGCTGCTCGACCTCGACGCCATGCAGGTCGATCTCGACGTCGTCAAGAGTGTCGACCAGAACCTGATCAGCAAGTACCGCGTGCTGCCGCTGGTGCGGCGCGGCGCGCGGCTGTTCCTGGGGATTTCCGACCCGACGAACCTGCAGGCCATCGACGACATCAAGTTCCAGACGAGCATGCGGGTTGATCCCGTCGTGGTCGAGCAGGACAAACTCGAGGAGCAGATCACGAAGGCGCTCGAAGCCGTCGACACGAGCATGGGCGGCCTGACTGAAGGCGACTTCGACCTCGAGAACCTCGAAGTCACCGGCGACGTCGAGGAAAACGATGACGTCCAGCGCGAGGACATCGATGACGCGCCGGTCGTCAAGTTCGTCAACAAGATCCTGCTGAGCGCGATCCAGAACGGCGCCTCGGACATCCACTTCGAGCCCTACGAGAAATTCTTCCGCATTCGCACCCGGCTCGACGGTGTCTTGTCCGACGTCGCTCAGCCGCCGGTCATCCTGGCCAACAAGATCTGCGCGCGCCTCAAGGTCATGTCGCGCATGGACATCGCGGAGCGGCGCGTGCCGCAGGACGGCCGCATCAAGATGCGCCTGTCCAAGAACCGGGCCATCGACTTCCGTGTCAGCACCTGCCCGACGCTGTTCGGCGAAAAAATCGTCCTGCGTATCCTCGACCCGTCGAGCGCCAAGCTCGGCATCGACGTGCTGGGTTACGAGGAGCACCAGAAGAAACTGTATCTCAAGCACCTGAGCAAGCCCTACGGGATGATCCTGGTGACCGGCCCGACCGGCTCCGGCAAGACCGTGTCGCTGTATACGGGCCTCAATATCCTGAACTCGGTCGACCGGAACATATCGACCTGCGAAGACCCGGTTGAAATCAACGTGCCGGGCATCAACCAGGTCAACGTGAACCCGAAGGTCGGGCTCACGTTCGCCACCTCGCTGAAAGCGTTCCTGCGCCAGGATCCGGACGTAATCATGGTCGGCGAAATCCGCGACCTCGAGACGGCCGAGATTGCGATCAAGGCCGCACAGACGGGCCACCTCGTGCTGTCGACCCTGCATACCAACGACGCGCCGAAGACGCTGACCCGCATGGTGGACATGGGTGTCATGCCCTACGCCATCGCGACCTCGGTCAGCCTCATCATCGCGCAGCGCCTGAGTCGCAAGCTGTGCGACAACTGCAAGGAAGTGAAGGACATCCCTTCGGAAGCCTTGTCGAAGGAAGGCTTCACGAAGGAGGAGATCGAGGCGGGGCTCACGATCTTCGGGCCCAAGGGCTGCAAGAGCTGCAACGCGGGCTACAAGGGCCGGCTCGGCATCTTCCAGGTCATGGAAGTCTCGGAGACCATGGGCCGGATCATCATGGCGGGCGGCAACGCGATGCAGATCGCGGACCAGGCCGAAACGGAAGGCGTCATCGACCTGCGCCGGGCGGGATTGAACAAAGTCAAGGGCGGGCTTACCAGTCTTGAAGAGATCAACCGGGTTACAATCGAGTGATTCCGGGGCTTGGGCAAGTTCCGGTAATCGTTCATTTTACGGGTTCATTTTTCGGTGGACATTGCGTACGGCTGACGGACGACGGACATGGCTGAAACAGCGATCATGAAGGAACCCTTCCACTGGGAAGGCACGGACCGGCGGGGCAAGAAAGTCAGGGGCAAGTCGCTCGCCAACGACGAGGCGGCAGTACGCGCCGACCTGCGCCGTCAGGGCGTAGTCCCGACGCGCATCCGCAAGCAGCGCAAGAGCCTTTTCTCGGGCAGGAGCAAGATTACGACCGGCGACATCGCCCTGTTCAGCCGTCAGCTGGCCACGATGATCGCCGCCGGCATCCCGCTGGTTCAGGCTTTCGAGATCGTCGGCACCGGCCATGACAACGCCGCGATGCAGAAGCTGATCCTGTCGATCAAGGCGGACGTCGAGGGCGGTACCTCACTGCACGAATCGCTGGCCAAGCACCCGCTCTATTTCGACGACCTGTTCGTGAACCTTGTGGAATCCGGCGAGCAGGCGGGCGCGCTCGAAACTCTGCTCGACAAGATCGCGACCTACAAGGAAAAGACCGAGCAGATCAAGAAAAAGATCAAGAAGGCGCTGACCTATCCCGCCGCGGTGCTGGTCGTCGCCTTGATCGTCACGACCATCCTCCTGATATTCGTCATCCCGGCGTTCGAAGACCTGTTCAAGGGCTTCGGCGCCGACCTGCCGACCTTCACGCGCATGGTCATCGACCTGTCCGTGTTCGTGCGGGCGCAGGGTTTCTACCTGGCGACACTGATCGGCGGCGGAATCGCAGCATTCTTCTATTTCAAGAAGCGCTCGCGCGCCATGCGCCACTGGCTGGACCGCATGGCGCTCAAGATGCCCGTGATCGGCCCGATCCTGCAGAAGGCCGCGATCGCCCGTTATTCGCGCACGCTGTCGACGATGTTCGCGGCAGGCGTGCCGCTGGTGGAAGCACTGGAATCGGTGGCCGGCGCCTGCGGCAACATCGTCTACGAGCAGGGCGTGCTCAGGATGCGTGACGAGGTGGCCACCGGACAGCGCCTGCAGCAGTCGATGGAGAACACGCAGCTGTTCCCGAACATGGTCATCCAGATGATCGCCGTGGGCGAGGAGTCCGGTTCGCTCGACGAGATGTCCGGCAAGGTCGCCGATTTCTACGAGGAAGACGTCGACAACGCGGTCGACAACCTGAGCTCGCTGCTCGAGCCGATGATCATGGCGATCCTCGGCGTGCTGGTCGGCGGCCTGGTCGTGGCGATGTACCTGCCGATCTTCAAGCTGGGCGCCGTGGTCTAAGCCCACAACCGATGCCAATGGGAAACGGCGTTCGGGCCATACCGGACGCCGTTTTCGTTTCCGACCCCGCGACAGACGTACGACGAAACTGACGGTCCGCCATGCTCGAACCCTTCGCCAATCACCCGACGCTGTTCGTCCTTTTCGCGCTTCTCCTCGGACTCGTCATCGGCAGCTTTCTGAACGTCGTCGTCTATCGCCTGCCCAGGATGATGGAGCGCGACTGGCGTACCCAGTGCGCCGAGCTGGAAGGCCGGCCGGTCGACGCGCAGGGGGAACGATTCAATCTCCTCACGCCCGGTTCACACTGCCCATCCTGTGCCCAGCCGGTCCGCGCCTGGCAAAACGTCCCGGTCCTGAGTTTCCTCCTGCTCCGCGGGCGTTGTGCGAGCTGCAGGAAACGGATATCCGCGCGCTACCCGCTCGTCGAGGCCGTGACGGGCATACTCGCGGCCCTCGTCGCCTGGCGCTTCGGCTACGGTTGGGAAGCCGCCGTGGGGCTCGTGCTGACCTTCTGCCTCGTCCCGATAGCGCTCATCGACTTCGACCGACAGCTGATCCCCGATGCCATCGCCCTGCCGCTGCTCTGGATCGGACTCGCGATCAGCGTCTGGCACCCGGTGCCGGGCGCGGACGCCCTGTTCGTCTCGAGCCACGATGCCATCGTCGGGGCTATTGCCGGCTACCTGAGCCTGTGGACCTTCTACTGGCTGTTCAAACTCGTCACCGGCAAGGAAGGCATGGGCTACGGCGACTTCAAACTGTTGGCCGCGCTGGGTGCCTGGCTGGGGTACCAGCACCTGTTCACGATCGTCATCCTGTCGGCGGTCGTCGGTGCGCTGCTCGGCATCACGCTGATCCTGTTCCGCGGCCGCGACCGCCAGGTGCCCATGCCCTTCGGTCCGTTCCTGGCCGCCGCGGGCTGGCTCGCCATGCTGGCGGGCGACGAACTGAAGGTACTGCTGCACATTCCCTTCTGAGATGTTGGAGCGCCCCGCGGGCGCGACCATTTCCCCGGTCGCGCGCATGGCGCGCTCCAACGGTTCTTGCGTAGCGCGGTCGCACTGTTGGAGCGCGCCATGCGCGCGACCTTTCGCGGTAGATCGTCGCGCCCGCGGGGCGCTCCAACAACTTGCGCGGGCGCGAGACTTTCGGAATAGTCTCCGGCATGAATGACACGGGCGACGGGGCCGCGAAACCACCGCTCAGGATCGGCCTGACCGGCGGCATCGCCAGCGGCAAGTCGACCGTCGCCGAATTGTTCGGTGGGCTGGGCGCGCCGGTCATCGACACCGACGTCATTGCCCGCGAGGTCGTGGCGCCGGGGATGCCGGCCCTCGTGCAGATCCGGCACGAGTTCGGCGATCGGGTCTTCGACGAGCTGGGCCAGTTCGACCGCGCCGCCATGCGGCAGCTCGCATTCGGCGACGACAGCGCCCGCAGGCGGCTCGAGGCGATCCTCCATCCCGTGATACAGGCGGAAACCGTGCGCCAGGCGAACGTCGCGCGCGGGCCCTACCAGGTCATCGTCGTGCCGCTGCTGGTCCGGTCGCCGCTCGTCAGGTTCGTCGATCGGGTGCTGGCCGTCGACTGCGACGAAGAAACACAGGTCCGGCGACTGATGCTGCGCGATGGCGAATCCGAGGGACAGGCGCGGCGCATGCTCGCGGCGCAATCGACTCGCGAGGAACGCCTCGCCGTTGCCGATGACGTGATACGCAACGACGGCGATCTCGCCGCGACACTGGAGCAGGTCAAAACCCTGCACCGGAAGTACCTCGCGCTCGCCGCCGGCGGGCGGAAATCGCCTGCGTGACGTCGCCATGTGGCGACAATGATCCGATTTGCCGGATTCGGCAGTGAAGCGCAGAATACGGACATGTCCAAGCCCGCCGGATTCGTACTGATCGAGACCGCCCAAAAGTCGGCAGCATATGAGCAGCCGCTCAGCGAACGCATGCGCACTTTCATGCGCCTCGAGTTCCTGTACCAGCAGATGCGCTACGACAACGAGCTCGATTCCGACTGGGGAACGCGTGCCACGGTCGCTACCCTGCTCGAGATACTGGCCATCCTCGCCCGCGGCGACATCCGCAGCGAGGTACACAAGGAACTGGACTACCAACTCGCCGCGCTGCAACGCTACCAGAGCATGCCCGGGGTGGATCCCGGCCGGCTGGAACATCTCCTGAACACGCTGGCGGAAAGCCGGCGGCAGGTGTCGGCGATCGGCACCGGGTTCCTGCAATCCCTGAAGGACTCCGAATTCCTGAATGCCATCAAGCATCGCAGCGCAATCCCTGGCGGTACCTGCGAGTTCGACCTGCCCGAGTACAGCCACTGGCTCAGGCAACCCATGCACCGGCGACAGAAGGACCTGCGTGTGTGGGTCGACGACATACGGCCGATTTGTGACGCCGCCACGGAGGTCCTATGGCTGATCCGCGAGGGCGCCCAGCCGGCCGACAAGATCGCGATTCACGGCATGTATCAGCACAACATGCCGAAGGACACAAGCTGCCGGATGCTGCGCGTCACCCTCGAGCACGACTGTGACCTGTTCCCGGAGATCAGCGGCAGTCAGCACCGCTTCACGGTGCGCTTCCTGAAATGGGCGACCATCGGCAGTCGCGCAATGCAGACTGATCGCGACGTGCCTTTCGAGCTCAGCGTTTGCTGAGATAGCGGCCAGCAGCCGCCAAGACGAATCGCGCCCATGGGGCGCTCCAACAGTCGCGGCTAGCAGCCACTCCAACGATCGAGCAGAGCATCGATGACCGGGGCGTCGGCCGGCAGCAAGTCCGCGCTCGCGAGTTCCGCTGCCGGCAGCCAGCGAAGCCGCTGGCCCTCCAGACCCGCTGGCTCACACCGCCACGCATCGACCAGGAAAAACCGGATCGAGACGTGTCGGTCGGGATAGCGGTGCTCGAGACGGGTGAATTCCGCTGCCGACAGAATCTCGATTCCCAGCTCTTCCCTGAGCTCGCGGCCCAGCGCCGCCACCGGGTCCTCGCCCTGCCCGATCTTGCCGCCGGGGAATTCCCACATGCCGCGAAAAGGCCCGGGTTCGAGCCGTTCCGCGATGAGCACGCGGCCCGCGGCGTCGCGCAATATGCCGGCGACGACGTCCAGCCGTTTCAGCCCAGCTTCCCGTGGCACTGCTTGAATTTTCTGCCCGAACCGCAGGGACAGAGCTCGTTTCGGCCGACCTTGCGGGCATTGCGCACGAAGGTCTCGACA
The DNA here is from genome assembly GCA_963775455.1 of uncultured Pseudomonadota bacterium. Lineage (GTDB taxonomy): Bacteria > Pseudomonadota > Gammaproteobacteria > Steroidobacterales > Woeseiaceae > UBA1847. The sequence goes on from CAVZIU010000003.1 coordinate 574,184, forward strand.
GCCGCAGGCCGTGCAGGCACCGCGCCGCCGGCCCCCGCGACCGCGGTCTGCGGCTGCGCCAGTGCGCTGGCCTGCGCGTGCCGGTATTGCAGCGCCGCGGCCTTGCGCCGCTGCTCAGCCAATTCGGCGAGCTCCTGCTCGCTCTGGATCCGGATGCGCGCGAGTACGCTGATCGTGTCGTACTTGATCCGCTCGAGCATCGCTCCGAACATCTCGAACGCCTCGCGTTTGTATTCCTGCTTGGGGTTCTTCTGTGCGTAGCTGCGCAAACCGATACCCTGACGCAGGTGGTCCATCGCCGCCAGATGCTCCTTCCAATGGCTGTCGAGCTGACGCAGCATGATCTGCTTTTCGACATTGCGCATCAGGCCGCTGCCGACGGTGGCTTCTTTGGCCGCGTAGGCTTCCTCGGCCGACTTTACGCATATGTCGCGGATGCCATCGTCGTTCAGGGTCGCATCGTCGTGCACGGCCTTGCCGATGTCGAGATGCAGGCCGAATTCGGATTCCAGTGCATTGGTCAGACCGTCGGTGTCCCATTGCTCGTCGAGACTTCCGGGCGGAATGTGCGTCGCCACCGCTTTCGCGATGACTTCTTCGCGGATCGCCGCGACGGAATCCTTCATGTCGTCGGCATCCATCAGCTCCGTGCGCTGATGGTAGACGACCTTGCGCTGATCGTTGGCGACATCATCGTATTCGAGCAGGTTCTTGCGGATGTCGAAGTTGTGCGCTTCGACCTTGCGTTGCGCCCGTTCTATCTGCCGTGACAAAAGCTTGCTCTCGATAGCCTCGCCCTCACGCATGCCAGCGCGCGATAGCAGACGTTTTGTGCGCTCCGGATCGCCGAAGATGCGCATGAGCGAGTCTTCCATGGACAGGTAGAAGCGGCTCGATCCCGGGTCGCCCTGGCGGCCGGAACGGCCGCGCAGCTGATTGTCGATGCGGCGGGACTCGTGGCGCTCGGTACCGACGATGTGCAGGCCGCCGGCCGCGAGTACGCGATCGTGCCGTTCCTGCCATTCGGCGCGGATGCGGTCCCGGTCGCCAGTCTCCCCTGCCGCGGCGAGTGCCGCCTCGAGGTTGCCGCCGAGCACGATGTCGGTGCCGCGCCCGGCCATGTTGGTGGCGATCGTAATCGCAGCCGGCAGTCCCGCGTTCTGTACGATGTGCGCTTCGCGTTCGTGCTGTTTTGCGTTGAGGACGTCGTGTGGAATCCCTTGTTTCTTCAGGATCCCGGACAGCATTTCCGAGGTTTCGATCGACGTCGTACCGACCAGTACCGGCTGGCCGCGTTCAAGGCAATCCCGGATATCCTCGACGATCGCCTCGAACTTGTCCGATTGCGTGAGGTACACGAGGTCGGGATCGTCCCGGCGGATCATGGGCATGTGTGTCGGGATGACGACGACTTCGAGACCGTAGATCGCCTGGAATTCGAATGCCTCGGTGTCCGCCGTGCCGGTCATGCCGGACAGGTTCTTGTACAGGCGGAAGTAGTTCTGGAAGGTGATCGACGCGACAGTCTGGTTTTCCTTCTTGATCGCCACGCCTTCCTTTGCCTCGATCGCCTGATGCAGGCCGTCGGACCAGCGACGTCCGGCCATCGTGCGTCCCGTGAATTCATCGACGATGACGATGTCGCCGTCCTTGACGATGTACTCGACGTCACGCTGGTAGATGGCGTGTGCCCGCAGGGCCGCGTTCAGGTGATGCACGAGCCGGATGTTGGTGGCGTCATACAGGCTCTCGCCGGGCTGCAGGAGCCCGGCTTGCACCATGAGCTGTTCGATTTTCTCGTTTCCTTCCTCGGTAAGATGCGCCTGCTTGGCTTTCTCATCGATGGTGTAGTCGCCACGCGGCACCAGCGCACAGACGTGCGGCTTGCTGCCCGCCTCACGCAGCACGACGTCGGACTGCCGCGATTCGGCATATTCGATCGCCTCTTCGAGCTGAACGACGTTGTCGGCCTGGCCGGGCAGGTGCACGGGCTTGCCGTTGAGGTCGACGAGGGCGACCTGCTTGGCGTTGATGTCGTAGTTGACCGGCTCCCCGCTTTCTTCGTGCGTCGTTAGCTTCGGTATCAGCTTGTTGATCTGCACGTACAGGTCGGTGCTGGCTTCGGCCGGCCCGGATATGATGAGCGGCGTGCGCGCTTCGTCGATGAGGATCGAATCGACCTCATCCACGATGGCGAAATTCAGTCCGCGCTGCACCTTGTCCGCCATCGCGAAGGCGAGATTGTCGCGCAGGTAGTCGAAGCCTAGTTCGTTATTGGTCGCGTAGGTGATGTCGGCGTTGTATGCGGCCCTTTTCTCATCCGGCATCTGGCCGCTCTTCGTCACTCCGACGGTCAGGCCCAGGAATTCGTACACCGGCCGCATCCAGTCGGCGTCACGCTGCGCCAGGTATTCGTTGACGGTGACAATGTGCACGCCGTTGCGGGACAGCGCATTGAGATAGGCAGGCAGGGTCGCGACCAGCGTCTTGCCTTCGCCGGTGCGCATTTCGGCGATGTTGCCGTCGTGCAGGACCATGCCACCGATGAGCTGGACGTCAAAGGGCCGCATCCCGACAGTCCGCACCGCGGCCTCGCGCGCCACGGCGAACGCTTCCGGCATGAGTTCCTCGAGCGTCTCGCCGGCCTCGACTCGGTCCCTGAACGCGGCCGTCTTGGCGCGGAGTTGCTCGTCGCCGAGTGCCTTCATGCCCGCTTCCAGTCCGTTGATCTGCTCGACGATCGTCGAATACTGGCGCAGCAGGCGTTGGTTGCGGCTGCCGAACAGTCGGGTCAGAAAATTTGCCACCAGGGCCTCCTGCGGTTGCTGTGCCCGACCACGCCCCGGGTCGCCGCACAAAGCGCGGTATTCTAGGGTCTCGCTGCGTTCCTGAGAAACTAATTTGCCCGATGCCGGCGCACCTGCCATCCCGGCCGGGCGAACCGTCAGTTCGGGCATCTATGGGCGGATCGGGGAATCACAAGGCCCGTCGCATCGCGAGCGAGCCTGGAACCGGCGGGCCGCCGTGCCGGCGGCGCCGAAAGCAGCTACTAGGCCTAGGCCGCGTCGCGAATGAAATTGACCGGGTTTACCCGCTGATTGTTCCGCAGAACCTCGAAATGCAGGTTGGGCCCGGTTGCCCGGCCGGACTCGCCCATGCGGGCGATGACCTGGCCCTTGCGGACTTCCTGGCCGACGACGACCAGGTTTTCGGAATTGTGCGCGTAACGGGTTGCGTACCCGCTGCCATGGGTGACTTCCACCATGACGCCGTAGCCGAATCGATCGCCCGACCAGGTCACCACGCCGTCGGCGACGGCCACGACGTCAGCGCCCAGCTTGCCGGCGAAATCAACGCCGGTGTGGTTGGCGGGCTTGCCGGTGAACGGATCGGTGCGCTTGCCGTAGTACGAGGAAATCCAGCCGGCGGTCACGGGTCGACCCTGCGGATACACACGATCCTTCAGGTTCTCGCTGATGAGCAGGCTCTCGAGCACCGAAAGCTGCGCTTCCCGGTCGGCGAGTTCGGTATCGAGTGCGGCCATCGCGTCCACGACTACCGGCACGGCCACGTTGGAGCCGGCGAGTATCGGTTCTTCCGGACCGCCGACGGCCGGTTCGACGTTGAAATCGAATTCCTCGGCATCGATGCCGGCCATTTCCGTCAGGCGGCTGCCGAGAGCGTCAAGGCGGATGACGCGTGCATTCATCTGTGCGATACGGATCGCGAGCGCGTCGAGCGTGTCTTCGTTCTGCTGGCGGATCGTCGAAATGTGGTCCTGCTGTCCGCGGAGCTCGGATCCGAGCGCTTCGAACTCCGACTGGCTGACACCCGAGCCCGTCCTGGCGGAATACCAGTAACCGCCGGCAAAGCCGAGGACGCCGAGAACGCCCGTCACAGCAAGTAAGACGAGCCCGACGGTGGCAGCGGATAAGCTGATTTGACGGGGCCGTCCAAGCCCCGTGCCGAACATGACAATATTCATGGACTACGCCTCGGGTGCGCTGTGCCTGGCTCGGTTCTTATGGCGATGTGAGCCGCTTTGGCACAGACTTCGCTCGTCTTGCGACGTCTGCTTCGAATTCTTGACCCGCAGTCTGACATAGTTTCGGTAGCCCCGCTGTCATAGGACCAAAGTCCCTTAGACCGGTGGTTTTGCGTCGCCGCCTTTCGGCGGAGTTGCCTTTGTCGTGTCAGAGACTATGCATAATGTCGTTTTTCAATACAAGATCGGTGCATTCGAAGGGTGAATCTGGTCACCCGGGCTGCCGGGAAACTGCCAACTGCGTCACACTCCCATGGGCAACGAAAAGCTCGACAATTTGTTAAATAGCAATGGAAACGAGGAGTTAGCGTGCCTCGTTCGCCAGGCCCGTCGCTTTGGCGAGCTGACGACGAGCCTGTCGCGTGCTCTGCCATCCGAACTTGCCGGTGACATCCTGGCCGCGAATGTCCGGGACGACGGTGAACTCGTCGTCGTCTGCCGATCACCGGCGCGGGCGGCCCGCATGCGTTACGAGAGCGCAGCCTTGCTGGCCGCCGCGCGATCCGCCGGGGAAACCGTCAGCCGGCTCACCGTCCGCGTCAGCCAAAAATAGGCGGAATTACGGTGACAGTTACCTTAATTTCCCGCTCACTTCGCGATTGTGATGTCTTCAGCGGGTCGGACAGCAGTTTAGGTAACTGTCACCCTATTTGAGGGTGGGAATTATGGTAACTGTCACCCTATTTCCACCTTAAATTCAGGCGTAGGCCGGTGCGGCGTAGGAAATCGGAGCCTTGCGTGCATCCGTAAAGGTGACCTCCTCCCAGGCGTCCTCCTGGGCGAGGAGCGAGCGCAGCAGCATATTGTTGAGCTCGTGTCCCGACTTGTAGGCCCGCAATTCGCCGATGAGAGTGTGGTTCAGGAGATACATGTCCCCGATGGCGTCGAGGATCTTGTGGATCACGAATTCATTGGCATAACGCAATCCGTCCTCATTGAGGATCCGGTAGTCGTCCAGCACGATCGCGTTGTCCATGCTGCCACCGAGCGTCAGATTGCGTTCGCGCAGCGCTTCGACGTCCCGCAGGAAGCAGAAAGTGCGCGCGCGACTTACTTCCTTCAGGAACGAGGTCGACGAAAAGTCGATGGTGGCGTGCTGGTCGATCTTATTGAACACCGGGTGATTGAAATGCACCTCGAAGTTCACCTTGAAGCCGTCGAAGGGGCGCAGTTCCGCCCACTTGTCGCCCTGTTCGACGCGCACAGTTTTCTTTATGCGGACGAATTTCTTCGCTGCGTTCTGTTCCTCGATACCTGCCGATTGCAACAGGAACACGAACGGGCCGGCGCTGCCGTCCATGATCGGCACCTCGGCCGCGGACAGGTCGACGTTGACGTTGTCGATGCCGAGCCCCGCCAGCGCCGACATCAGGTGCTCCACGGTGGCGACCTTGACGCCGTCCTTGATCAGCGTCGTGCCCAGCATCGTTTCTCCCACCAGCGTCGGATCCGCGGGGATGTCGACGGGCACGTCGAGATCCATGCGGTGAAACGTGACGCCGGCGTTTTCTGCCGCCGGACGCAGGGTCATGTAGACCTTCTCGCCGGTGTGCAGCCCGACGCCGGAAGCCCGGATTGCCGTTTTCAGGGTGCGTTGTCGAAGCATCGGTTCAGTGTAGTTCAATCACCGGCGCGCCGGGCGCCGAGGACGGTGTGGCAGCGAGTCAACGAGATAGGACATCTTCAACACAAATCAAGTCCGGCGCAGACTAACATACGATTGGAAATCTTCTCAAAATTTTCAGGCTTTTATGCGACAACCATCAGGTGAAACCGGAAGTACGGCTTCGGCGGGCGGCGAAGGGGCCGGCCCGGTACGACCCGGGCCGGCTTGCGGAGGTTCCCGCCGGCACGCGTGAGTAGCGTGCCGGCGCCATCGCCGGCTGTTGCTAGTCGGCCTGGCGGCGCAGGAACGCCGGAATATCCAGCAACTCCTCCTGCAGACCGCCCTGCTGGAAGCCGTCGCCGACTGCCCGCTTGCGCTGCACCGTCGGCTTGTCGAAGCCGTGATAGTTCGGCTCGGCATGGCGTGCCGTCTGCGGACGCCGCACGATCCGTATGTTCTGCTCCGCCTGCGCCGCGCTCCGCCCGAGGCCGGTAGCAACGACCGTGACCCGAATCCGGTCCATCATGTCCGGGTCTATGACCGTCCCGACCACGACTGTCGCATCATCGGATGCGAATTCCTTGACCGTGTTGCCGACCTCCTGGAACTCGCCGATCGACAGGTCCATGCCCGCAGTGACATTGACGAGGATGCCGTTGGCGCCGGACAGGTTGATGTCCTCGAGCAAGGGGCTCGAGATGGCCGCTTCCGCCGCCTCGCGCGCCCGGTCCTCGCCCGACGACGTACCGGAACCCATCATCGCCATACCCATTTCGGCCATGACCGTACGCACGTCCGCGAAATCGACGTTGATGAGACCGGGTCGGGTGATCAGTTCGGCAATCCCCTGCACCGCACCCTGCAACACCTGGTTGGCCGCCTTGAAAGCGTCGAGCAGCGTCGTCTCGCCGCCGAGTACAGACAAGAGTTTTTCGTTCGGAATCGTGATCAGCGAATCCACGTACTTGCCCAGCTCACTGATGCCGTACTCCGCGATGGCCATGCGCTTCGCGCCTTCCATGGCAAAGGGCTTGGTCACGACCGCGACGGTAAGGATCCCGAGTTCCTTCGCCACCTGCGCGACGATCGGCGCCGCGCCGGTGCCGGTGCCGCCGCCCATGCCTGCGGTGATGAACAGCATGTCGGCCCCCTCGATCGCCTCGAGAATCCGATCGCGGTCTTCCATGGCCGCTTGCCGGCCGACGTCGGGGTTCGCCCCCGCGCCCAGACCCTTGGTGATGTTGCAGCCGATCTGCAGGGACGCGCGTACGCGCGAGCCCTTCAGCGCCTGCGCATCGGTGTTCGCACAGATGAATTCGACACCTTCGATGCCGGTGTTCACCATGTGCGACACGGCGTTTCCGCCGCCACCGCCCACGCCGATGACCTTGATCACGGCGCTCTGGCTTTGTGCATCCAATAATTCGAACATTCGACTAACCTCCGCTGGTTTCCCTTTTTTCGCTACGTTCGGGGCACTCACTACCCCGCTCCTTTTCCCACCGGCTCTCGCGAGCCGCTCTCCTAGAACTGTTTCTGGAACCAGGACTTCATCCGGCCCCAGACGTCACCAATGCTGTTCGTGACCGGCGTGGAACGGCGCCCGCGCTGCATGATGCTCTCGTGCCCGTAGAGCAGCAGCCCGACGCCGGTCGCATGAATCGGGTTCCGGATCACTTCCTTCAGTCCCTCGACGTATTGCGGTGAGCCCAGGCGCACCGGCATGTGAAAGACCTCTTCGGCGAGTTCCACCGCGCCTTCCATCTTCGCGCTCCCGCCGGTAATGACGATGCCGGCCGCGATCAGCTCCTCGAAGCCGCTGCGCCGCAACTCCTCGCGAATCAAAGCGTAGAGTTCCTCGTAACGGGGCTCGACGATCTCGGCGAGAGTCTGCCGCGCCAGCCGCCGAGGCGGGCGGTCGCCGACGCTCGGCACCTCGATGGTCTCATCGGGGTTCGCAAGCTGTGACAGCGCGCAGGCGTACTTGATCTTGATCTCTTCGGCATACTGCGTCGGCGTGCGCATGGACACGGCGATGTCGTTCGTCACCTGGTCGCCGGCGATCGGGATCACGGCCGTGTGCTGAATCGCCCCATGCAGAAAGACCGCGATGTCGGTCGTGCCGCCGCCGATGTCGACGATGCAGGAGCCGAGTTCCTTTTCGTCCTCGGTCAGCACCGAGTAGCTCGACGCCAGCTGCTCCAGCACGATGTCGTCCACCTCGAGCCCGCAGCGCTGCACGCACTTGACGATGTTCTGCGCAGCGCTCTCGGCGCCCGTCACCATGTGCACTTTGGCCTCGAGACGTACGCCGGACATGCCGACCGGTTCGCGTATGCCCTCCTGGCCGTCGATCACGTACTCCTGGGGCAGGATGTGCAGGATCTTCTGGTCCGCGGGAATCGCAACGGCGCGTGCCGCGTCGATCACGCGATCGACGTCGCCGGGACTGACTTCGGAGTCGCGGATGCCGACGATGCCGTGCGAGTTCAGGCTGCGCACGTGGCTACCGGCAATTCCCGTGTATACCGAGTGAATGTCGCAGCCAGCCATGAGTTCCGCTTCCTCGACGGCGCGCTGGATCGAGTGCACGGTCGACTCAATGTTGACGACGACGCCCTTCTTGAGGCCGCGGGACGGGTGCGAGCCGATGCCGACGACCTCGATGTCGCCGTCCTCGTTGATCTCGCCGACGATCGCCACGACTTTCGATGTGCCGATGTCCAGTCCCACGATCAGGTTCTTGTCGCCACGTTTCGACATCGCCTACCGGTCACTCCTCAACGCCAGCATCTCCCGTCCGCCTTCCCGATCCTCGGCCGGCGGCGGCGTGCCGTTCTTCCAGCCCAGCGAGAAGCCGTTGCTGTAGCGCATGTCGACGTGCTCGATCTGGCCCGCGTGACCTGTAATGAGATCCGCGACGACGCCGACGAACAGGCTGGTACGAGCATCGACGTCGCGCCGTCCGAGCCGTACGTCGACGCCGTTCGTCAGCGTCATGTCCCAGGCTCCGCGTTCGTCGAGCCGCACACTCTTCAGATCGAGTCCGATGGGGATGAGCTGCTCGCGGACGCCCAGGTAACGTCGCGCGACCTCCGCGGAATGTCCGTCCGGCCCGCTTAGGCGCGGCAGCTCGGCGGGCACGTGTCGCAGATCGTCCACGAACAGTTCGCCGCGCACGTTCAGGAGCCCGCTCTCGCCCCAGATGGCGGCCGGAACCTGCTCGGTCACCGTGATAGCGACCCGATTCGGCCAGCGGCGCGCCACCGCGGCGTCGTCGATCCAGGGCAGCGCACGGATCGTGGCTCGAATGCGCTGCAGATCCACGCCTAGAAACCCGGCATCGAGTTGATGCGCAATGACGGCCTCGATCTGCAAGGCGGAGACGCGCTGGAACGGCCCGCTGATCTCGATGGCGCCGATGTCACGCTCGAGCAGGCGGGCGCTGATTTCGTAAGTCAAAGCCACCGCCGCAAGTGCGACGACGGGCGTCACGATGCGCCCGATCCGCAGCTTCGGCAGCCTGAACTGCCGCAACTTCGCCGGTTTCCGGCGGCGTGCCTGCCTACGCGCCATTCGCCACCTCCCGCGTGTCCCGCAAGATCCCGGCGGCGGCCGGGGCCATGCTCGTTTCGAGAATGCGCCAGCACAACTCCGGAAAATCGAAACCCTTTTCCCGTGCGGCCATCGGCACGAGACTGTGGCTCGTCATGCCGGGCACGGTGTTGATCTCGAGAATCTGCGGTACGCCGTCCGCGCCGGTCATGAAGTCGACCCGCCCCCAGCCGCTGCAACCGAGTTCGCGGAATGCGGCGACGGCGAGCGCGGCGTAGCGCCCTTCCTCGGCCGCGGTGCGGGTGCCGGGGCAGTGATAGCGGGTCTCGTCGGAGTGATACTTGGCCTCGTAGTCATAGAATATTCGCGGCGTCACGATGCGAATCGACGGCAAAGCCTCGCCCTGCAGCACGCCGATCGTAAACTCCTGCCCGACGATGCAACGCTCGGCGAGTGCCGGCTCGCCGAATGCCAGCGCGGCAGCCACGGCCGCGCGCAGGTCGGCCGCATCGAAGATCTTGCTCATGCCAACGCTCGAGCCCTGGCCGGACGGCTTCAGGATCAGCGGCAATCCGAGCTTCTCGAGTGCCTGACGTGCGTCGGCGAGTCCCGTGATGAGGCGGTATTCAGGCGTCGGCAGACCTGCGGCCTCGAACAGGTGCTTGCTGCGCACCTTGTCCATCGCGAGCGCCGAAGCCAGCACGCCACTGCCGGTGTAGGGTAATCCGAGCCATTGCAATGCGCCCTGCAGTGCGCCGTCCTCGCCGCCGGGCCCGTGCAGGGCGATCCAGACGCGGTCGAAGCCGGCTTCGGCGAATTCCCGCAGCGGGCGTTCCGCCGGGTCCCAGCCAACCGCATCGACACCGCGCGCGCGGAGCGCGCCGAGCACCGCCGTCCCGGTTTCGAGCGACACCGCCCGCTCGCTCGATGCGCCGCCGTACATGACCGCGACCCGGCCGAAGTCCGCGGCCGCGGTGACGACGCAGCGCCTCTCGCCGGTGTCGTGCACGGCGGGCATCAGGATTTCTCCCCAACGATCTTAACCTCGGGCACCAGGTCGACGCCGTGCAGGTCGAACACGCTCTGATGAACGTGCTTGATGAGCGTTTCCACCTCGCGTGCCGTGGCATCGCCGCGGTTGATGATGAAGTTCGCGTGTTTCTCGGACACTTCCGCGCCGCCGATGCTGAAGCCCTTGAGGCCGCAAGCCTGGATGAGCCTCGCTGCATGGTCGCCCGGCGGGTTGCGGAACACGGACCCGCAGCTCGGCAGACCCAGGGGCTGCGTCGACTTGCGACGTTCGAGCATGGCGTTGAGCGTCTCGATACTGCCGGTGGCGCCTTGCTCGAAGCGCAGCGTCGCCTCGACGAACCATTCGTTGGGCGGGCCACTGACGTGCCGGTAGCCGACGGAGTACTCCGTCGGCGCACGCTCGTGGATCTCGCCCGCCCGGTCGATCGTGCGTACCGATTCGACCCGCTCCCAGGTTTCGCCGCCGTGCGCGCCTGCGTTCATGGCCAGCGCACCGCCGAGGGTGCCCGGAATGCCCGCGAACCATTCCGACGGGCCCAGCCCCCAGCGGATGCACTGACGCGCGAGTTGTGTGCACGGCAGGCCGGCGCCGGCACGCACGATATAGTGATCGACGCGCTCGAGGTCGCGGAAAATCTTCATCGCGGCGACGACCACGCCGCGCAGGCCGCCGTCGCGGACCAGCAGGTTGCTGCCGATGCCGAACCAGAAGATCGGCGTCGCCTCGTCCAGCTGGCGCAGGAAGAACTGCAGGTCCTCGAGACTCGCCGGCACGAAATACAGGTCGGCCGGACCGCCGACCCGCAGCGACGTGTGCCGACTCATCGGCTCGTCGCGCAACAGTTCGCCCTGGACTTCGATATTCGCGGCGACGGCCATCAGGAAAGTACCTTCAGTCGGTTGGCGGGCCGGGAGCGCTCGGCCAGGCTCGCGGCCCAGGTGCCGATGTCGCCGGCACCCATCGTAAGGAGCAGGTCGCCGTCGGCGAGCAGGTCGCGCAGCACGGGGTCGAGCTCGTCCAGGGTTTCGACGAACACGGGCTCCGCAGAGCCGCGCGTGCGGATCGCGCGGGCGATCGCCCGGCCGTCCGCGCCCGCGATCGGCTTCTCGCCGGCGGCATACACGTCGAGGATCACCGGCACGTCCGCTTCCGACAGCACGGTGGCGAAGTCATCCATCAGGTCGCGCGTCCGCGTGTACCGGTGCGGCTGAAATACCAGCACGATACGCTTGCCGGGCCAGCCGCAGCGCGCGGCGGCCAGGGTTGCCGCGATTTCGGTCGGATGATGTCCGTAGTCGTCGATCAGCATGACCCGGCCCGCCGGGACTTCGATTTCGCCCAGGCTCTGGAAGCGCCGGTCGATACCTTCGAATCCTTCGAGCGCCGCGACGATTGCGGCGTCATTGACCTGCAGCTCGTCGGCGACGGCGATCGCGGCGAGCGCATTGCGGACGTTGTGCAGGCCGCACAGCCGCAAGGCGATCTCGAGCGCCGGCCGCCCGTCCGCCCGAATGGCGCGAAAGCGCGTCAGCCCGGCTTCGAAACGAATGTTCTCCGCGCGCAGGTCCGCTTTGCCGTCGATGCCGTAGGTCAGGACAGATCGGCCGATGTCGCCCAGGATCTCGTTGACGCCGGCGTCGTCGGTGCAGACGACGGCGAGGCCGTAGAACGGCAGGTTGTGCAGGAATTCGAGGAAGCCGGCCTGCAGCCGTTTGATGTCGCCGTCATAGGTAGCCATGTGGTCGGCGTCGATGTTGGTCACGATCGCCAGCATCGGCTTCAGATGCACGAACGAGGCATCGGATTCGTCGGCTTCGGCAACGAGGTACTCGCCCTGCCCGAGCCGGGCGTTGGCGTCCGCGCTCTTCAGGCGCCCGCCAATGACGAAAGTCGGGTCGAGCCCGCCTTCGGCCAGCACGCTCGCCACCAGGCTGGTGGTCGTCGTCTTGCCGTGCGTGCCGGCGACCGCGATCGAATAACGGAAACGCATCAGTTCCGCCAGCATTTCGGCGCGCGCGACGACCGGCATGCGCCGCGCCCGCGCCGCCATGACTTCCGGATTGGTGTCATCCACCGCGCTGGAGACCACGACGGCATCGGCGTCGCGAATATGGTCCGCAGCGTGGCCGATGAAGATCCTGGCGCCGAGGCTTTCGAGGCGGCGGGTCTGCTTGTTCGCCTTCAGGTCCGAGCCCTGCACGTGGTAGCCGAGGCTCAGCATGACTTCCGCGATTCCCGACATGCCCGAGCCGCCGATGCCGATGAAATGGACGGCGTGTATGCGGCGCATCTTGCTGATCATGCCGTCACCTCCGCCTGCGCCACGCAGATGTCCGTGATCCGCGCGAGCGAATCGGGAATCGCCAGCGCCCGGGCCTTCGCGGCCCGTTCCGCAAGCGTCGCGCGACCCGCGCCAAGCCAGTCCGCGAGGCGATCGGCGAGCAGGCGCGGCGTCAGTCCCTCTTCCGGGACGATGTCCGCGGCACCCGCCGCGGCCAGCGGGCGTGCATTCGCCGTCTGGTGATCGTCGACGGCCGCGGGGTACGGCACGAACAGGGCCGGCAGGCCCGCTGCACACAATTCCGCGACGGTGAGCGCGCCGGCGCGGCAGACGGCGAAGTCCGCCCAGGCGTAGGCGCCGGCCATGTCGTCGATGAAGGCAAGGAGTTCGACTTCGACGCCGCTGTCCGCGTAGGCCGCCTGCGCCGTGGCGAGGGTGCGCTCGCCGCACTGGTGGCGGACGAGCGGCCGCTCTGCCGGCGGCAGGAGCGCGAGCGCCGCGGGCACCGTGCGGTTCAGCGCGAGTGCGCCCTGGCTCCCGCCGAGGACGAGCAGCCGCAAGCGGCCGCTGCGGCCGGCGTAGCGCTGTGCCGGCGGCGGCATGGCGGAGATGTCGCGGCGTACCGGGTTGCCGACCGTCTGCGCCCCGACGCGCGGGGAAAAACTGCCCGGGAAGGCTTGCAGCACAACCCGGGCAAGACGCGCCAGAAGTCGGTTGGTGAGGCCGGCGGCCGCATTCTGTTCATGAATGATCAGCGGGCAGCGCGACAGCCAGGCCGCGACGCCGCCGGGACCGCTGGCAAATCCGCCCATCCCCAGCACCGCGGCCGGGCGGATGCGGCGCAGGACGGACAGCGCCTCGGCGAGCGCCCGGGCCAGCCTCAGCGGTGCGGCGAGCCACGCAAGCCCTCCTTTGCGCCGCAGTCCGGCCACACCGATCCATTCGATCTCGATGCCCGCGTCCGGCACGATGCGCGCTTCGATGCCGGCGCGCGTGCCGAGCCAGACGACCGGCTGCGCACGCTCCTCGAGCGCCCGCGCGACGGCCAGCGCGGGGAACACGTGCCCGCCCGTGCCGCCGGCCATGATGAGGATCGGGCGCACGCTCACGTTCCCGTTCTCCGCCGCACGCCCTCGCCGGGCTCGGACTTCCGGTTCACCGGCTTGGCGTCGACCACGAGTTCATGATGAATGCGCAGGAGCAGTGCGACCGCGATGATCGTGACGATCATGCTGCTGCGCCCGTAGCTGATCAGAGGCAATGTAAGGCCCTTCGTGGGCAGCAAACCCATGTTCACGCCGAGGTTGATGAACGTCTGGAGACCAAGCCAGGTACCGAGACCGATGGCGATGTAAGACTCGAAGAATCGCTCGGCGTTATACGCGCGAATCGCGAGCCGGTAAATACGCCAGAACAATGCCGTGAAGATTCCGATCAGCAGCACCGAGCCCACCAGACCGAACTCCTCCGCAAACACGGCATAAACGAAGTCCGTATGCGCTTCCGGCAGGTAGAATAGTTTCTGCACGCTGTTGCCGAGACCGACACCGAGCCATTCGCCACGGCCGATCGCGATCAGCGACTGGGTGAGCTGGAAGCCCGAGGCGAACGGGTCCGACCAGGGGTCCAGGAATCCCGTCAGGCGTTGCATCCGGTACGGCGAGGCGATCGCCCCCACGGCCATGGCGGCGAAGGCGAACACGAAAAACAGCAGGAAGTCGCGCAGGCGCGCACCGGCGACGAACAGCATCGTGAGCGTAGTGGCGAGCAGGACGACGGCGGCGCCGAAGTCCGGCTCCGCGAGCAGCGCCCCGCTGGCCAGGCTCACGACCGCCATCGGGCGGACGAAGCCGGCGAATTTCTCCCGCAGGTCCCGGCAGCGGCGCACGAGGTAGCCCGCCAGGTAGATGACGATGCACAGGCGAGCCGGCTCAGACACCTGCAGGTTCATCACGCCGAAGCGAATCCAGCGGCGACTGCCGTTGACTTCGTGGCCGACGCCGGGCACGAGCACGAGGAGCAGCAGGCCGAGTCCGGCGATCAGCATCAGCGGACCCAGCTTTCGCCACACCTGCATCGGCACGTACAGGCAGAAGAAGCCTGCGACGCAGCCGATCGCGGCGGCGAGCAGTTGCCGCTCGAGATAATAGAACGGATCGCCGGTCGCCTTGTCCGAGACGGCGATCGACGCCGACGCGAGGATGATGAAACCGCCGAACAGGAGCGTGAGCACGATCGTCAGCAGCACGGGGTCGAACTTGAGCGGCGAGCGCAGCCGTGCCGGGAACGGGAATGTCGATCCGCTTGCGCTCATCGGCCGAGCCGCCGCACGGCAGCGGCGAAGGCATCGCCCCGCGCTCCGTAATTCGCAAACTGGTCGAGACTGGCGCAGGCCGGAGCGAGCAATACCGTGTCGCCTTTCTCGGCGTAACGCGCCGCCTGTTCGACGGCATCGTCCATGTCGACGGCGCGGTACACGGGGCGCACCGTGTCGAGAGCCGACTCGATCTTCGCCGCATCCTGGCCGATGAGGACCGCCCCGCGCAGCCGGTGCTCGAGTACGGCGCCGAGTGGCGCGAAGTCCTGTCCCTTGCCCTGCCCGCCGGCGACGAGCACCAGCATTCCGTCGACGGATTCTATCGAAGCGATCGCGGCGGCGACGTTTGTGGCTTTGGAGTCGTTCACGTAGTCGACCTCGCGAATCCGCGCGACGTGCTGCATGCGGTGCGGCAGGCCGGGAAACTCCGCCAGTACCTGCAGCATGGCGCCGAGGTCGAGTCCTGCCAGGTCGGCCGCGGCAAGCGCTGCCAGGGCATTCGCCTGGTTGTGGCGGCCGAAGAGCGCGAGCTCCCGGGTGCCGAGCAGCAACTCCTCGCCGCGGGCGAGATAGGTCTCTCCGTCCGCGACGCGCAGACCGAAATGGCCCGCCGCCGGCTCGTCGAGTCCGAAGCTCGTCCACTGGGCGACGTGGCGCATGTACGGGAACACCTGCTCGTCGGTCCGGTTGATGACCGCGGACTTGGCCTCACGGAAAATCCGGTACTTCGCTTCGCGGTACTCGCGCATGTCGCGGTGCCAGTCGAGGTGATCAGGCGCGACGTTCAGCAGCACCGCGACGTCCGCGGGCAGGTGTTCCGTTCGCTGCAGCTGGAAGCTCGACAGTTCGAGGACGTAGCCATCGGGCGTGTCGCCGACCAGCAGGTCCAGCGCCGGCTCGCCCAGGTTGCCGCCGGCGCGTACGTTGAACCCTGAGGCGCCGCACATATGCATCAGGAGCGTCGTCACCGTACTCTTGCCGTTCGACCCGGTGATCGCCATGAACGGCGCATTCGCGGCATCGACGAACAACTGTATGTCGCTGACCACCTCGACGCCCGCATTGCGCGCCTCGGCGAGCAGCGGGTGGGTGTCCGGTACACCGGGGGAGACGATGAGCCGCACCGTCCCTTCGGGCAGCCGGACCTCGCCGAGCGAAACCTCCGCCTGCGGGAAGATCTCGCGCAGCGCATTGATGCCAGGCGGCGCCTGCCGCGTGTCGCAGAACATCGGTTCCAGCCCGTTGCGCCGCAAATGGCGGGCCACGGAGAGACCCGTTGCACCCAGTCCGACCACGAGATCTCGACTTTTCATCTTCGGCACGGCACTCATCGGATCTTCAGGCTCGCCAGGCCGATCAGCACCAGGATCACGGTGATGATCCAGAAGCGTACGATGACCTTGGGTTCGGCCCAGCCCTTGAGTTCGAAATGGTGATGGATCGGCGCCATCCGGAATACCCGCTTGCCCGTGAGTTTGAATGACGCCACCTGGATTATCACGGAGAGTGTCTCCATGACGAACACACCACCCATGATGGCCAGTACCAGTTCCTGGCGCACGACGACGGCCACGGCGCCGAGCGCCGCGCCGAGCGCCAGCGCGCCGATGTCTCCCATGAACACCTGTGCGGGGTAGGCATTGAACCAGAGGAAGCCGAGCCCGGCGCCACACAGGGTCGCGCAGAACACGAGGATCTCGCCGGTGCCCGCCACATACGGAATGTCGAGGTACTCGGAGAAGTTCACGTTCCCGGTTACATAGGCGAACACGCCGAGCGCACCGCCGACCAGCACGGAGGGCATGATCGCGAGGCCATCGAGTCCGTCGGTCAGGTTGACCGCGTTCGAGAAGCCGACAATAAAGAAGTACGTTACGACGACCTGCATAACACCCAGAGGTATCGCGAGGTCCTTGAAATACGGGATCAGCAACGACGTCGAGACGTCGTCTGTCGCCGTAACGTACAAAGCAATGGCCGCGGTGATCGCCGCGGCGGACTGCCAGAAGATCTTCTGCCCCGCCGAGATACCGGCCGGGTTTTGCAGGACGAGTTTCTTGTAGTCGTCCACGTAACCGATTGCGCCGAACGCGAGCGTCACGAGCAGCACGATCCAGACCAGGGGATTCTCGAGATCGGCCCACAGGAGTGTGCTCACGGCAATCGCGGTAAGGATGAGCGCCCCGCCCATGGTCGGGGTGCCGGCTTTCGGCAGGTGCGTAACCGGACCGTCGGCGCGTATGGGCTGGCCCACCTGGTTCACCGACAGGCGCGCAATCATCCGCGGCCCGATCACGAAGGACAGGACGAGCGCCGTCAAGGCGCCGAGGATCGCGCGCATCGTGAGGTAGTTGAAGACGTTGAAGCCGGACTCGAACTGCGCCAGGTAGTTGGTCAGATACAGGAGCATGTCAGTGCATACCTCCGGCGGTCCCGCCGAGCGCGGCGACGATGCGCTCCATGCGCATGAAGCGCGAACCCTTGACCAGCACGTTCGTGCCGGGCGCCAGTTCGCCCCGCAAGGTATGCACGAGCCCGTCGAGGTCGCCGAACCAGGCGCCCCGCTCGCCGAAGGCCTCGACCGCATGCCGCGACAGTTCGCCCGTCGCCAGCAGCCGCGAAACGCCCGCCATGCGGGCCGCGGTCCCCACTTCGCGATGCAGGCGTTCGGCGTCCGCGCCGAGTTCGCCCATGTCGCCCAAGACGAGGATGCCCGGGCCGGCAAGCCCGGCCAGGAACTCGGCGGCGGCAACGACACTCAGGGGGTTCGCGTTGTAGCTGTCGTTGTAGAGCGCCGCGCCCCCCGGCAGATCCATCGGCTGAAGGCGACCGGCGACCGGGCGCACCTTCTCGAGGCCGGCCCGGATGTGACCCGGCTCGACACCGAGCGCCGTGGCGATCGCCGCCGCCGCGCAGGCGTTGCGCACGTTGTGCCGGCCGGGTAGCGACAGGCGGACGTCCAGGCTCGCCACCGGCAACAGGAGCCGGAAGCCGGACCCACCGCTGTCGCTCTCGATGTGCTCGGCCCGGACGTCGGCGGCGGCGTCCAGCGCGAAGCTCAGCATGCGCACGTCGCGGACCAGGCCGCGCCAGTAATCGAAATAGCGGTCGTCGGCGTTCAGCACGGCGACGCTCGGGCGCAGCGCCGATTGCAGGATTTCGCCCTTGGCCCGCGCAACGCCTTCGACGGAACCAAAGCCCTCGAGGTGCGCCGCGCCCGCATTCGTGATCGCGACCACGTCGGGTTCGGCAAGGCCGCACAGGTAGGCGATCTCGCCCGCGTGGTTCGCGCCCATTTCGAGCACGGCATAGCGATGCGACGGCTCGATCCGCGTCATCATCAGCGGCATGCCGATGTCGTTGTTGAGATTGCCCGCGGTGGCGAGCGCCGGCGCGACTTCCGCCAGGCAGGCGGCCGTGAGTTCCTTCAGGGTGGTCTTGCCGTTGCTGCCGGTGATGCCGATCACGACGGCCGGCTGCTGCCGCCGCCAGCTCCGCGCCAGTTCGCCCAGGGCGAGCCGCGTGTCGGCGACCGCAATCTGCGGAATCGTGTCATCCGTGCGTCGTGCGACGAGTGCACCGGCGGCGCCGCGGCGAGCCGCTTCGGCGAGGTAGTCACCGCCATCGAAGTTCGGTCCCTTGAGCGCCACGAACAGCTCGCCGCCCGCGAGCGTGCGGGTGTCGGTGCAGACGCCGTCAAACGTGCGGTCCGCGCCGTGCAGGACGCCATTGGCATTTGCCGCCGCGGCCGACAGCTCTGCCCTCACTCGCGTGACTCCCGTGCGCCGAGCGCCCGCGCGGCGTGGGCGAAATCCGAGAACGCGCGACGCTGGCCGTCGATCAACTGGTAATCCTCGTGGCCTTTGCCCGCGATCAGCACGATGTCCCCCGCGGCCGCACGTGCGATGGCCGCGGCGATGGCCGCGGCGCGGTCTTCGATGATCTCGACCTTGCTCCGGTCCCCGATGCCCGCGACGATCTCGTCGATGATCCGTCCGGGCGGCTCCGACCGCGGATTGTCACTGGTAACGACCACCCGGTCGGCCCGCTGCGCCGCGATACGGCCCATCTCCGGCCGCTTGCCGGCATCGCGTTCGCCACCGCAACCGAACACACACCAGAGCGCCGCAGCGGCATGCGGTCTGAGCGCGGCGAGCGCGGCGTCGAGGGCGTCGGGCGTGTGCGCGTAATCTACGTAGGCGGCCACCTCGGCGGCGACCGGCACCTTCTGCATGCGGCCCGGCGGCGCCGTGACCGCGGCGAGCGCCTGTACCGAGTCGTCGAGCGACCGGCCGCGCGCGAGCAGGAGGCCCAGCACGCAGGCGGCATTCGCAACATTGAAGCCGCCGACCAGCGGCAGGTCGATTTCAGCCCGTCCCTTTTCCGACCGCACTGCGACCCGGCTGCCATACTCGTCCGCGCCGACCGCCTGCAGGTGCACGTAGGGCCCTTCCGGCAGGTCGAAGCCCGCGTCGGTCGAGACGAGCACGCAGTTCGGAACCAGTCTTTTCGCCAGTGCGGCACCGAATGCCGTGTCGACGTTGACGATGCGATGCCGCGCGCCGTATTCATCGAACAGCCGCGTTTTGGCCCTGCCGTAGGCCTCCATATTGCCGTGGTAGTCGAGATGGTCCCGGCTCAGGTTGGTGAAAATCGTTGCATCGAAGCGCACGCCAGCCACCCGCCGCTGTTCGAGTGCGTGCGACGAAACCTCGATCGCCGCAGAACCGGCACCCTGATCGCGAAAACCCGCCAGTCGCCGGTGGATCTCGACCACGTCCGGCGAAGTCAGGTCGTCGTCGCGGACGAGTTCGCCGATGCCGTAGCCGAGCGTTCCTGCATAAGCACATTTCTCGCCGAGCCGGGTCAGGCATTGCGCAACCAGCCAGGCCACGGTCGTCTTGCCGTTCGTGCCGGTGACGCCAATGACGCCTACGTCCGCCGACGGCGCCCTGAAGAAACGATCTGCAATTTCGCCGAGCCGCGTGCACAGGGACGGCACCGCAACGAGCGGGAGCGCTGTGTCGGCCGGCGGCAGAACGTAATCCGTGTTGTCCCAGGCCGCCGCTGCCGCGCCGCGCTTGGCGGCTTCGTCGAGAAAGTCGAGGCCGTGGCTCCTCTGGCCGCGGCAGGCGAGGAACAGGCTGCCCGGCCGCACCCGGCGACTGTCGGTCGTCAGGTCCGCGACCGGCAGACGCGGTGCATCGCAGAGGCCCGCGAAGAGTTCCTCGAGGGTCATGGCGCCGCTGATGCGCTCTGCGGGCCGGCTCATTCGCGGACCTCCGGCGTGCTCATAGCCTGCAGCACGCTGCCCGGATCGCGGGCCGGCAATGCGTCGGGCGGCACGGCGAGCAGACGCAGCGCTTCCGCCATGACTTCGCCGAACACGGGCGCGGCCACGTCGCTGCCGTAATAAAGTTCGCCGTGCGGCTCGTCGATTACGATCACCGCCGCCAGTTGCGGGTCGCTCGCGGGCGCGAGTCCCGCGAAGATCGAGAAATACTTGTCCTTGGAGTAGCCGCCGACGCCGGACTTCCACGTGGTGCCCGTCTTGCCGGCGATCCGGTAGCCGGCCACCGCGGCCTTCATGCCCGTGCCGCCGGGCCGGACGACTTCTTCCAGCATCTGCACGACGGTCGTCGCCGTATCGCCGCGCAGGACCTGGTGACCCTCAGCGGCCTGCCCCGTCGCAACCAGCGACACCGGCCGCATGCGGCCGCCGCTGCCAAGCGCCGCGTACGCCTGGACCAGCTGCAACGGGGTCACGGAGACGCCATAGCCGTAGCCCAGGGTCGCCTGGTTGATCTGCTTCCAGTTGTCATAGTGGGTCAAAAGGCCCGCGGATTCGCCTGGGAAACCGCTGCTCGTCAGCTCGCCGAAGCCGAAGTGCGTCATCGTCGACCACAGTTCGTCCGGGGGCAGCGCCATCGCAAGCTTGGTCGCTCCCACGTTCGAGGAGCGCGCGAGGACCGTCGTCAGGCTGATGCGGCCGAGATTGTTCTTGTCCTCGATGCGCTTCCGGCCCACCGTGATGAAGCCAGGCCCGGTGTCGATAATGCTGCTCGGCAGGAATTCGCCACTCTCGAGCGCCGCTGCGACGATCAGCGGCTTGATGCTCGACCCCGGTTCGAAGATGTCGGTGATCGCGCGGTTGCGATAGCGCTCGGCAGCATACTGGGCACGGTCGTTCGGGTTGTAGCCCGGCTGGTTGACCATCGCCAGCACTTCGCCGCTGCGTACGTCGAGCACGACGACAGAGCCTGACAGCGCATCGTGCTGACGGATCGCAGACTTCAGCGCACGGTAGGCGATGTACTGGACGCGGAGGTCGATGCTGGAGCGAAGATCCTTTCCTTCGTGCGGCGGCCGGATGCTCTCCACGTTCTCGACGGAGCGCCCGAGACGATCCTTCAGCACCCGTTTCGCACCGGACTCGCCCGCCAGCCAGTGATCGAACGCCAGCTCGAGTCCTTCCTGGCCCTCGTCGTCCACATTCGTGAAGCCGACGAGGTGGCCGGTCACTTCGCCCGCCGGGTAGTAGCGGCGGTACTCGCGCTGCACGTTCACGCCGGGCAGCTTCAGGGCCAGGACCTGTTCTGCCGTTTCCGGGCTCAGGTGCCGGCGCAGATACAGGAACTCCTTGTCCATGCTGCGGGTGATGCGCCGGATCAGCAGGTCGGCGTCGACGCCCAGTGCCGCGGCGAGGCGCGCTGCGTTGTCGACGGCGGGCGCGAGTTCCTTCGGATTGGCCCAGATGCTGTCGACCGGGGTGCTGATCGCGAGCGGCTCGCCGTTGCGGTCCGTAATGGTGCCGCGATGCGCCGCGATTTTCTCCACTCGCAGGTGTCGCGTGTCGGCCTGCTGCGTCAGGAATTCGCGGTCGAGCACCTGCAGGTGCACGGCGCGCGCGACCAGCGACACGGCGACCAGCGCGAACGCCGCCACGACTATCGACAGTCGACTGGTGAAGCGCCGCGCCGTCTGTACCCGGGTTTCAGCGCCACGGGTCATCGCTGTTCGATCACGAAGATTTCGGTCGCCTCGGGCCGTGTCAAACGCAGGTCGTCCGTCGCGACGCGTTCGATGCGGGCATGCGTGGCCCAGGTGCTCTGTTCGATCTGCAACTGGCCCCATTCGATGTTCAACTCATCGCGTTCGTCCGTCAGCGACTCCAGTTCGACGAACAGCTTGCGCGCCTCATGCTTGGTATAGACCAGCGCCATGGCACCCACCACGCAGACCGCTGCGAACACGAACACGAGCGCGAGCGACTGGCGCTGTTCGTTGGCGGCCATCATCGCCGCTCCGCGACACGCAGCCGCGCGCTGCGCGCCCGTAGATTTTCTTCGATTTCGTCCGTGCTCGCGGTCCGCGGCTTGCCGACCAGGGCGAGTGCGGGCCGAAACTCTGAGGGCACATTGGGCATGCCGCGATATTGTTGTGCCACGCGCGAATGATCCCGCATGAAGCGTTTGACGATCCGGTCTTCGAGCGAATGAAAGGCGATGACGCACAAGCGGCCGCCGCTAGCCAGCACGTCGAGAGAGTGGTCCAGTGCTGCCTGCACCTGTATGAGTTCGTCGTTGATTGCGATACGGATCGCCTGAAAGGTCCGGGTCGCCGGATGCCGGCGCGACCCGCGCAGTTTCGCTGGGGTGGCGGATTCCACGATCGCCGCGAGTTCGCCCGTGCGCGTGATCGGATGTTGCGCCCTTGCGGCGACGATCGCGCGGGCGATACGCGGCGCGAGCGACTCTTCGCCGAATTGCCGGAGCGTCCGTCTCAACACCGGTTCGCTCACTGAGGCCAGCCAGTCGGCGGCACTGGTGCCACGATCCGGGTCCATGCGCATGTCGAGCGGGCCGTCCCGAAGGAAGCTGAATCCGCGAAGCGGGTCATCCAGCTGCGGCGACGAGACGCCGAGATCGAGCAGCAGGCCATCGACGCTCCCAGTGAGCCCCCGTCCGTCCGTGTACGTTCGCAGTTGCGCACATTCGCCCCTGATCAACTCGAAGCGCGGGTCCCTGGTCAGCGCCGCGGGTGCCGCCGAGATCGCCTGCGGATCCCTGTCGATCGCCAGCAGGCGTCCGGCCTTGCCCAGTTCTGCCAGTATTGCGCCCGAATGTCCCCCGCGCCCAAAGGTCCCGTCGATGTAGATGCCGTCTTTCTTTATCCGCAGTCCGTCGAGGACCGGTCTGAGCAGCACCGGCACATGCCCGTTACCGCTCATGCACTTGTTCGTGGTCTAAAAAGCGATGGACTCGAGATCCGCAGGCAGTTCCCCATCGTCGTCGTCGCCGGCCAGCCAGCTGTCACGTTTCTCGTTCCAGGTTGCTTCGTCCCACAGTTCAAACTTGTTCCCCTGCCCTATGAGCACGCCGTCTTTTTCGAGCCCGGCGAAATCGCGGAGCTCGCGCGACACGAGAAGGCGGCCGTTGGCGTCCATATCGACCTCGGTCGCGTAACCCACCATAATCCGCACGATCCGTCGCGCGGTCTTGTTCATGCTGGGTAGCCGAACCAGCTTGCGTTCGAGTTCCTCCCAGTCCGGCAGCGGATAAACGAGGAGGCAGTGATCTTTGTCCACCGTCATGACGATATGGCCGTCACAACGGGCCGCGAGCCGCTCCCGATACCGGCTCGGAACGGCCATGCGCCCTTTGGCGTCCAGGGTGACCTTGGTTGCCCCTCGAAACATCGCAGCAAGGGCCTGCCGGGAACCGCTCTTCTGGCGCGATTTCCGGGCTGGCAGCCCCTTCTCTCCCACATTTTTCCACTTTTCAACACTATAGGACCGGCTTACGGACTCGTCAACAACGCGTGCCTATTTATTCTTGTTCTACAGGGACTTAGGGGCGTATCCGTGGCCGGAATCGGGCAAAATGTGGCAGATTTCCTGCCAGCAAAATCAACCCCTTAGGACTTGTTCTTCGACGAGCGCAAAGGCTGCGGGCAACCGCTGAGCGGGCCGTGCGGCAGCGGCCGCCGCGGGCGGCGTTGCGCAAAGCCCGGGTTGCCGGCGAATTGCGCCGGACGTCGTGGCAGCCCGGCGCCGAGTCCTCCGGTCGTGCCGGCAACGTCCGCGGCGAGCGTTGGCTACAGGATGATCGGCCGGTTCGGCCGTTCGTCGACGTCGCCTTCGCCGCGCGGAAACTCCGCCGCAAGGATCGTCGTGACCCCGTCGATCGCAGCGAGAGAGCCGTCGAGGAACCGTCCGCTGGCGAACGCGTTCTGCATCTCGATACAAATCCCTTTCCACTCCGTGTCTGCGACCCGGTTGCGGTAGCCGCGATCGGCGACGATTTCGATGTCGTGCTCGGACAGCAGAACGTAGATCAGTACACCGTTGTTCTGCGCCGTGTCCCACACCTGCAGGTCGGAGAAGGCGCGGATCGCCTGGTCGCGAGCGCTGATGCCTCGCCAGAGGTCGCCGAACTCCAAGGCGGTTTCGATCGCGAACTGGATTTCGCCGCCGTGCTTCGCTTCGGACGCACGAATGGCTGCCTCGATCGCGTCAAGAACGGACGGTGGAAAGGCCCGGTTCAGGGCGAAGCGCGTGGCCATGAGGTTTCGAAAGTAGCGATTCATGTTCCTCACCAGCTTCCCGAAGCGCCGCCGCCGCCAAAGCTGCCGCCGCCACCGCCGAATCCGCCGCCTCGGCCACCAAAGCCGCCGCCGAAGCCCCCGCCGTAACCGCGTCCGCTGGACCACGAACCCGGACCGGCGGACATGAACAGGATGACGATGAAGGAAACGATGCCGGCGACGACCGCCGTCGCGACGAGGCCGACGATAAACCACACGATGAGGCCCACGATCCCGCCGGTCAGTGCCGCGCCCGGGAAGGCACCGAAAGTGCGCTTCAGGACGCCGCCCACGGTGAGTCCTAGAATCAGGAGAATCGGCAGCATGCCGCCGATATCCGGCAGGTTCGTGCCCTGCCGCTCCGGCGCCGGCAGCTCCTCGCCGCGGATCGAGTCGGCCAGTGCATCTACCCCGGCTAAAAGTCCGCCGACGAAGTCACCGTCGGCAAAACGCGGGGTGATCAGCTCGTCGATGATGCGATTCGCGCGCGCATCCGGGATTGCGCCTTCCAGGCCGTAACCCACTTCGATGCGCATTTCGCGGTCATCGACGGCGACCAAAACGAGCACCCCGTCGTCGACATCTGCGCGGCCCAGCCGCCATTTCTCGACGACGCGCAATGCATACTGCTCGATCGACTCGGGTTCGGTGGAATCGACCAGCAGCACGGCCAGCTGGCTGCCGGTGTCCGCTTCGAGTTCGCGCAGTCGGTTCTCGAGCGCCTGACGCTCGGTCGCGCCGAGCGTGCCGTTCAGGTCCGTCACGCGCGCACTGAGATCTGGCACCTCGCGCAGCGTTTGCGCGATGCCTAGCGCGGCCAGCAGCAGGAGGCCTGCCGCCGCGACCCGGCTGCAGACGGCACGCATGTGCGTGCTCAGTCTTCGTCGCCGAACGACACCTCGGGCGGCTCGGCGAGTTCGGCTTCGTTCTCGACAGTGAAGTTCGGCTTCACGTCGAATCCGAACACCATCGCCGTCAGGTTCGAGGGAAAGGACCGCACGACCGTGTTGTATTCGCGCACGGATTCGATGTAGCGATTGCGGGCCACAGCGATCCGGTTTTCCGTCCCTTCGAGCTGTGCCTGCAGGTCGCGGAAGTTCTGGTCGGACTTGAGGTCAGGATAGCGCTCGACCGTAACCAGCAGGCGCGACAAGGCGCTCGACAGTTCGCCCTGTGCCGCCTGGAACTGCTGGAGGGCGGTCGGATCATTGACCGTCTCCGGTGTAATCTGAATCTGACTGACCTTCGAACGGGCCTCCGTCACGCCGATGAGCACTTCGCGTTCCTGCTCGGCAAAGCCCTCGACGGTGCTTACGAGGTTCGGGATCAGGTCGGCACGACGCTGGTACTGGTTCACCACTTCCGACCAGGCGGCCGTGATCTGTTCGTCGCCGGCATTCAGCGTGTTGTAACCGCAGCCGGACAGCAGGGTCAGCAGCAACATCGAGCACAGCATTGTTCTTGTTTGTCTCATCGCTCGCTCCTCGATTCAGGACAGAGTGGAAACGGCGGAACCAGCCATAAGCCGGGTTCTGTCTGGGGCAATCATTCATCTGGAGCGACCGTCACCGGCCGCTTCTAGCAACCTACCCGGGAGTCCGCTCGGGACCGGCGGTGCGGATTTGATCCGCGTACTCCCCTATTTGGTCTTGCTCCGGGCGGGGTTTGCCGTGCCGCGATCCGTTACCGGTCGCGCGGTGCGCTCTTACCGCACCTTTTCACCCTTACCGCGCAGCTCGTGACCGAACCGTGCGGCGGTATATTTTCTGTGGCACTTTCCGTGGGCTCGCGCCCCCCAGGCGTTACCTGGCGCCCTGTCCGATGGAGCCCGGACTTTCCTCCGCGCAGCTGCGCAGCGATTGCCTGGCCGGCTCCGTCGTTTCCGCGGCCGATTCTACCCGTTCCGGCGGCGGCCGCATTCTACTTTTTCCGCGCCAGCAGCCGACGGTAGATCTCGTTGCGCTTGCCGCCGGTGAGCTTCGCGACTACCGCCGCCGCCTGCGCCGGGGGCATCGCGTCCGCGAGTTCGATTGCGAGCGCCTCCGCGTCAATTCCGCTTGCCGCCGGCTCGCCGCCGGCAACCACGACGACGAATTCGCCCTTGCGCGCGATGTCGCCGGCCTCCAGCGCGCGAACGAGTTCCTTGAGTGTCCCGTAGACGACCTGTTCGTGCATCTTGGTCAGCTCCCGCAAGATGCACGCGGGGCGGTCGTCTCCGAATCCGGCAAGCAGGTCGTGCAGCGTTTCTCTGATTCGGTGCACGGATTCGTAGAAAACCAGTGTCCGGGTTTCGTTGACGAGCGCGCGGATCGTCCTGCGGCGTGCCGCGCCCCGCGCGGGAAGAAATCCTTCGAAGCAAAACCGGTCCGTTGGCAGTCCGGCCACTGACAACGCTGCGATCAGGGCGCTCGGCCCGGGCACTGGCGACACGTCGATACCGCGCGCGCGCGCGGCGGCCACGAGCCGATAGCCGGGATCGCTGACGAGCGGGGTCCCCGCGTCGCTCACCAGCGCTATCGAGCGACCCTGCTCGAGTGCATCGATCAGCTCTCCGACAGCTGCCATTTCGTTGTGTTCATGCAATGATTTTAGCCGCGTTGTCACGCCAAACTGCGATAGCAATCGGCCTGTGTGGCGGGTATCCTCGGCGGCAATCAACTCCACCTCCGCCAGTATCCTGCGCGCGCGTGGAGACAGATCCTCGAGATTGCCGATGGGTGTTGCAACGATGTACAGCGTGCCACTCACGGAGGACGTATTGGTACCCGGTTGATGAGTTCTGCAGCGAAACATCCTGCCCGCTTCGCATCGGCGCTGGCAAGCATCGTGGCAGGCTCGCTCGCGCTCTCAATGCTCGGTGGCTGCGAAACGACCGGTCTCTCGACCTCGCCCGCACGTACCGCAGAGGTGTCCGCGGATCAGCTCGCAAAGAACGGCGATCACGCGGAGGCGGCACGCGAATATATCGGCCTGGCGAGCAATTCCGCCGGTCCCGATCGCGACCGGCTGACGCTGCTGGCCGTTGAACAATGGTTGCTGGCTGGCGACATTCGCCGCGCCACGAATGCGTTTTCGAACGTGCCGCGGCCCGCCAGTGGCGAGGTGCAATGGCTGTGGGACATCAATCGTGCCGCGTTCGCGATCCGAGAGCGCGATGCCGATCGTGCGCTCGGCATACTCGATGCGCTCGGCACACAGCCGCTGTCCGCGGACTATAGGGCGCGTGCCGATTCGCTGCGCGCCGACGCCTGGTTCCTGAAAGGCGATCCTGCACGCGCTGTACGGCTGCTGTTGCAACGGGAAGACGCACTGTCCGGTCGCTACGAGCGACAACAGAATCGCGAGCAACTCTGGGGCGGCCTGGTCGCCAGCAATCCGGAAACACTGCGTGCCGCTGCCGATGTCGCGACGGAACCGGAGGTACGCGGGTGGCTGACTATCGGCGCACTGGCCGCTTCTACAGGCCAGCAAGGCCTCGGCTGGTCGAACGGGGTCGCGCGCTGGCGCGAGGGCTTCCCCGGCCATCCCGCCAACGCTCTGCTCGACGGGCTCGATGTGCCAGACGCCGCGGAACTCGAGTACCCACAGCAGATTGCATTGCTGCTGCCGCTTAGCGGCAGTGCCGCGAGCGCGGGACAGGCGATCCAGAACGGTTTTTTCGGCGCATATTTCGCCGCCGCCGGCGGGCTGGATGAACGCCAGACGGTCCGCGTCTACGACGTGGTCACGGAGGGCGGCGCGAGCGCCGCCTACGCGGCGGCAGTCGAGGACGGCGCCGAGTTCGTCGTCGGCCCCTTGCTCAAGCAGGAAGTTACCGAGCTCGCGAACGACACACTCGTGCCGGTGCCGGTGCTGACGCTGAACTACCTGCCGGACGACACGCTCGCCCCGCCGGGCCTGTACCAGTTCTCCCTTGCACCGGAAGATGAAGCCGCGGCCGTCGCACAGCGCGCCATTCTCGACGGCCACACGCGGGCGCTGGCACTCGTGCCGAACAGCAACTGGGGCCAGCGCATGTTCGCGAGCTTCGCTACGGCCTTCGAGACGCTGGGCGGCATCGTGCTGGACAGCCGCAGCTACGTGACCGGAAATCCGGACTTCTCGAGCACCATTGAAGACCTCATGGGCCTCACCGGCAGCGTCAAACGCTACCAAAGACTGCGTGCGAACATCGGGGGCCCATTGCAATTCGATCCGCGCCGTCGCCAGGACGCCGAGTTCATCTTCCTGGCCGCAGATGCCCCGGCCGGCCGGCTCCTGAAGTCACAGCTGAAGTTCCACTACTCGGGTGACCTGCCGGTCTATTCAACGTCCGCGATTTACGCCATGGATGGCCGCTCCGACAGCGACCTCAATGGCGTCATGTTCGCGGACGTGCCGTGGATCATCGACCCGCAACCCTGGATCCGGAGCGTTCCGCCGTTGTTCGCCGAACACTGGCCGGAGCAGCGCCGCCTGGGCCGGCTGCACGCGATGGGATTCGACGCGTATCACCTCATCGGCTCGCTGTACGCCGGCGAGGGCGATGCGTTCCGGGAAATCGACGGCGCCACCGGCCGGCTGCATCTGGACGAGGATGGCCGGGTGCATCGCTACCTCGCATGGGCGCGATTCGAGCGCGGCACGCCGGCCGCCCTGCCCGAGCCGGAAATCCTCGGAGCGCCTCTGGACAACGGCGTCGACGACGGCACCGACAATGTCATGGATGACATGGAATGGCCCGACCCGCCACCGGACCCCTAGGACGCAGCGCAGAGGAGCGCGCCAGCCGCTTCCTGTGCGAGCACGGTCTGCGGCCGGTCGCCCGCAATTTCCGCACGCGCGGCGGCGAGATCGACCTCGTGATGGTCGATGGCGACTGCCTCGCATTCATCGAGGTCCGGGCCCGCGGGAAAGGCAGTTTCGTCAACGCATGCCTGACGGTCGACGGGCGCAAGCAGGCGAAACTCATCCGGACCGCCGGCCTGTTCCTTGCCAGGTATCCGGTGTTCCGCAACTACCCCTGTCGATTCGACGTCGTGGGCGTGCGTCATGACGCCGATGGCAACATGACAATTGACTGGCTGCGGGATGCCTTCCGGCCGGCAGGATGAAAGATACGGCAGGCGTTCTGCTAGACTTTCATCAGACACTCTTCGGCGAGCAGGAACATGGATCCGGTCAACCGAGTTCGTGAACACTTTGCGGAAAGCATCGCGACCAAGCAGAACGCTGTCGACGTACTGAGCGAAGCGATCGCCGCCGCAGGAGCGTTGCTGAGCCAGGCATTGCTCGACGACGGCAAGATTCTGAGTTGCGGCAACGGCGGGTCTGCGGGCGACGCACAGCACTTCTCCTCTGAAATGCTCAATCGGTTCGAAATGGAACGTCCCGGCCTGCCGGCTATGGCCCTCACGACGGACAGCTCGACCGTCACCTCGATCAGCAACGACTATTCCTACGAGGAGATTTTCTCGAAGCAGGTTCGGGCACTGGGCAAACCGCAGGACGTGCTGCTTGCAATCTCGACTTCCGGCAACTCGGAGAATGTGTGCCGCGCCGTGTCGGCGGCACATGAGCGCGGCATGAAAGTCGTCGCATTGAGCGGGCGCGACGGCGGTCGCATGGCCGCCATGTTCGGCGAAGATGACGTCGAGATACGGGTGCCCGCGAGCCGCACTGCCAGGATCCAGGAAGTGCACCTGCTCGTCATTCACTGTCTCTGCGATATCATCGACTCGACGCTGCTCGGCGATAACGGCTGACGAAGAATCGGTTTTCCAGGCTTCCCCGGTTTTTCTATTTGATGATGCGCAGGTGCGAACGCGCGCGGGCCGGATCGGCCTCGTCGTGCTGCGGCGCGCCGCCGACGCGATTGCCATCGCGTCCCGAATCGTCGGCAGCATCGTTGTCGTGCGAGAAGATCATCCCCTGGCCGGTTTCACGCGAATAGATACCGAGCACGGACGCCGTCGGCACCCAGACGTCGAAGGGAACGCCGCCGAAACGGGCCCGGAAGCTGAGCGAATCGTTGCCGAGCTTCAGGTTGTGTGCCGCCGATTCGCTGATATTGAGGATGATCTTGCCATCCTTGACATGCTCCGCCGGCACGGTGACGCCCGGAACGAGCGCGTCAATCACGACATGCGGCGTGTTCCCGTTGTCCATCATCCACTCGTGCATGGCGCGGATCAGGTACGGACGTTTGGATCGGCTCGGGTTCGACAAGGCAGTGTTATCGTGAATCGTCAGGAGCTGGCGCCAAGTCTAGCACTGATTCGGTCAGGAAACGGAAACATGACATAAGCCGTCCCGGATGGATTCACATGCGCATTTCCTGCTCGAGCTCCGTGAGTGACTGCTGGAACGAACGTCGTGCGAAGACGCGTTGCATGTAGTCCTCTATGGGGTCGAACTCCGGCCCCAGCTCGATGCCGTATGCCGGCAGGCGCCACAGTACCGGCGCAATACTGCAGTCTACTAGCGAGAATTCCTCGGAAAGGAAGAACGGCCGGGCACCGAACAGGTCCGCGCTTTGCAGGATGCTCTCCCGCAATAGCTTGCGGGATTTGGCGTTGAGCTTGCCGTCCGCCTGGTCCGCTTCCTCGGCCAGCGTATACCAGTCGGTTTCGATGCGGAAAAGTGCAAGCCGGAACTGGGCGCGGGTGACCGGATCCACGGGCATCAGGGGCGGGTGTGGAAACCGTTCGTCGAGATATTCGATGATCACCCGAGAGTCGTACAGTGTCAGGTCGCGATCCACGAGCGTCGGGACCGTATGGTATGGATTGAGATCCATGAGATCTTCCGGCAACTCGTGACCCGTGACATTGGCAATTTCGATATTGATGTTCTTTTCGGCAAGAACCAGCCGGGTCCGGTGGCTGTGTATGTCAGTGGGCCTGGAAAACAGCGTCATGACGGAACGTCTGTTCGCGATCATGGCCATTACTTCACGTCCTTCCAGATCTGCTTTTTGAGCATGCGGGCTACGATCAGGAAGAACAGCAGATACATGATGACCCAGACCCCGAGCTTGCGCCGGTCAGAGCGGATCGGCTCCGCAATGTACGCCAGAAAGTTGGTCGTGTCTCTTACGAACGCGTCGTAGTCCTCGGCATCCAGTGTGCCCTGAGTCATTGGTTCGAATCCTTCGAAATGCAACGTCGTGACGTCGCCCTCGGTGTGTTCGGAAAAATCCGCCGCCTGAAACCCCTGCAGTTCCCAGAGCACGTGCGGCATGCTCGTGCCGGGCAATACCCTGTTGTCCACGCCGGTCGGACTGTCCGCATCGACGTAAAAGCTCTTCAGGAAGGTGTACACATGATCGGCACCCTTCGCACGAGCCATCAGGGACAAGTCCGGCGGCGTCTTTCCGAACCACCGCTCCGCATCGTCCGCCTGCATCGCGATGTCGATCGTCTCGAAGGTCTTCTCGGCATTGAACATCAGATTGTCGACGAGTTGCTCTTCCGAAAGTCCAAGGTATTTCCCGATCGTCTTGAACCGCACGTATTTCGCGGAGTGGCAGCCTGAGCAATAGTTCATGAAGTTGCGCGCACCACGCTGCAGTGAATTCACGTTGGACGGATCGATGTGGGCTTTTTCGAGTTCGAGGTCCGTCGCCCCCTGTGCGGCTGATGCAAGAAGAAGTGCGCCGCTCGCGGCGGCTGCGGCCAGCTTGCGGGTCACTTTCTGTGGCTCACGCATGATAGACCACCCTGTCCGGAACCGGCCTGGTCCTGTCTATGCTCGTGTAATATGGCATCAGAAGGAAGAACGCGAAATAAATGATCGATAGTATCCGCGCCGCGATCACGTAGACGTGCTCGGCCGGCTGCAGGCCGAGCCAGCCGAGCCCGACGAAACTGGCCGAGAACAATGCCAGCGCCGTCTTGTACATCCAGCCACGATAGCGAATGGACCTGACGCGCGATCGGTCGAGCCACGGCAGGAACAACGGCAGGATCACCGCCAGTCCGAACAGGATGAATCCCCACAACTTGTCAGGAACAGCACGCAGGATGGCGTAAAACGGCGTGAAGTACCACACTGGCGCGATATGCTCGGGCGTTGCACGCAGGTTCGCCGGCTCGAAATTCGCATGCTCGAGAAAATAGCCGTTCATCTCGGGCGCGAAGAACACGACTGCCGAGAAGATCATCAGGAATACGATGATCGCGACCAGGTCCTTCGAGGTGTGATACGGATGGAATGCAACACCGTCGAGAGGCACGCCGTCGGGTCCCTTCCGCTCCTTGATCTCGATGCCGTCCGGATTGTTCGACCCCACTTCGTGCAATGCGACGATGTGCACGAACACGAGGGCGATGAGCGCGAGCGGCAATGCGATGACGTGCAGCGCGAAGAAACGGTTGAGCGTGATGTCGGAAATCGAATAGTCGCCGCGAATGAACTCGACGATGCTTTCGCCAACTACGGGAATCGCGCCGAACAGCGAAATGATGACCTGTGCGCCCCAGTAGGACATTTGACCCCACGGCAGCAGGTAACCCGCGAATGCCTCCGCCATCAGGACCAGGAAAATTAGCATCCCGATGATCCAGATGAGCTCGCGCGGCTTCTTGTAGGAGCCATAGAGCATCGCCCGGAGCATGTGCAGGTACACGACGATAAAGAAGAACGAAGCGCCGGTGGAATGCATGTAACGGATGAGCCAGCCCCAGTCGACGTCGCGCATGATGTACTCGACCGACGCAAAAGCTTCGTCGGCCGACGGCTTGTAGTTCATGGTCAGGAAGATGCCGGTCACGAGCTGGATGACGAGCACGACCATGGCGAGCACGCCGAACACGTACCAGATGTTGAAGTTCTTCGACGCGTAGTATTCCGTCGCGTGATAGCGGATCGTGGACGTCAGCGGAAACCGCGCATCGATCCAGGCGAGCAGACCGCCTTTGGGTTTGCCGACTTCAGCTTCGATCTTGGCCATCATGCAACTCCCGTGTCCTGGCCGATCAAGATTAGGTCATCGCGGACGAAACGATACGGCGGAATGCGCAGGTTCTTCGGCGCCGGAACGCCCTTGTAGACGCGCCCCGCCAGGTCGAATTTAGAGCCGTGGCAGGGACAGAAGAAGCCGCCGTTCCAGTCCTCGCTTGGCCGTACCTGGAAGTCCTCGAGCGGCGCGCAGCCGAGATGCGTGCAGGAACCTTCCAGCACCAGGAACTCGGGCCGCACGGCGCGCGTAGCGTTCGCCGCGTAATCGGGCTGCTGGTCGACCTCCTTCGAATTGGGGTCTCTCAGGTTCGGGTCGTTGTCCGGCAGGCGTTGCAGCATGTCTGGCGTACGGCGCAGCACGAAAACCAGCCTGCCGCGCCAGAGCGTGCGAATCATCTCCCCCGGCTCAAGCGTTGCGATGGGCACTTCGACGGGAGCTCCGAGAGCCTGCGCACGGGCACTGGGCTTCAGTGATGCCAGGAAGGGATAGGTCGCGACTGCGGCGCCAGCCAGGCCGGTAACGACTGTTGCAACGGTGAGAAAATGACGTCGGTTACGATCGATCTGATCCATATCCTCGTCAGTCATCAGGCACTCCCATACACCCGGCTCTTGGAAAGACTGTCTGTCGACGGGGTGCCGACTGTGGGGGCAGGCTTTCGTTCAGCGCGTTTTTGCTTTGTTTCGAAACTGATAGATTTGCAGCAGCCCCGGAATGCCGTCAGGATGTCGGTTAGCCGGGCACTCGGTGCGGACCCTTGCAGGATTATACACGGCGGCCGTCGATATTGGCTAGCGGGCGGCCGTTTCCGAGCGAGTCAACAGCCTGTCGAGTCGGAGTTGAAATCAGCATTCGCATTCCTGTTGCAGTCGGTTGTGGTCGGGCTTGCCGCGGCCTTTCTCATCGTGCTCGTCAAACCCGATTTGCTGCCGGTCATGCGAGCGCAGACGCCGGTCCCGCCGTTCAGCTACGCTGACGCCGTCGACGTCAGTTCGCCCGCCGTCGCGAACGTCTACACGAAGCGCCTGGTGCAGGACAGCGAGTCGCTGTCCGCACGCACCCGATTTCGGGTCAGCACGAACTTCGCATCGGCGGTGATCATCGATCCGGAAGGCTATCTGGTGACCAACTATCACGTGGTCGCGGAGGCAGCGGAAATTCGCGTGCAGCTGAGCGACGGCCGCATCGCGGAACCGGAGCTGGTCGGCGTCGATCGGGAGACGGACCTCGCATTGCTCAAGGTCGAGTTCAGTGCGCTGCCAGCGGTGCCACTCGGCAGTTCGGCTACGCTCAGGATCGGCGACGTGGTGCTCGCCATCGGCAATCCC
The DNA here is from genome assembly GCA_963775455.1 of uncultured Pseudomonadota bacterium. Lineage (GTDB taxonomy): Bacteria > Pseudomonadota > Gammaproteobacteria > Steroidobacterales > Woeseiaceae > UBA1847. Next base: position 608,875 of record CAVZIU010000003.1, read on the forward strand.
TACGGCCTGACGAAATCCGTGACCCAGGGCATCGTAAGCGCGACCGGCCGCGGGCTGCTGGATCTCGTGACATTCGAAAACTTCATCCAGACGGACGCTGCGATCAACGCCGGCAACAGCGGTGGCGCGCTGGTGAACGCACGCGGGGAGCTGGTGGGGATCAACACAGCCGTCCTCGCCCAGGACACGGCGACAGAAGGCATCGGCTTCGCGATACCGGTGGACCTCGTGCGCGGCGTCGTGGAGCAGATCAAGGCGCACGGCCGGGTCATTCGGGGCTGGATGGGATTGGTCCCCGACGACCTGACGGGTGCAGAGCGTGAGGCGCGCGGTCTCAAGGACGGTGTCGGCATCCTGCTCCAGTCGGTGCACGAGAACGGACCGGCGGCGCATGCGGGACTGCACAAGGGCGACGTGATCCTTTCCATCAACGGGGAACCGATCCTTGACCGGCGACAGGCGTTGCTGATCTCTGCAGGCACCAATCCCGGCGACGAAGTCGAAATCGTGGCGCTGCGCGACGACGACCGGCTGACATTCACCGTGGTGGCGGGCGAACGCCCGGAAATTCTCTAATTCCCTGTGCGGCCAACGACTCGTGGCGACGGCGGTCGGCGGTGGATGTCGAACCCCGGCCTATCCGGACTGGCCGCCAAATTCGGACCATTCGGCAGGCGTGTACGCCCGAATCGACAACGCATGAATCTCATTGCCGACCAGCGTGCCGAGACTGCGGTACACCAGTTGGTGGCGCGAGATCGCGCGCAGCCCTTCGAACTCCCGCGCAACGACCAGCGCGCCGAAATGCGTGTCGTCGTCGCTCTCGACTTTCACCAGTGCATCGTCGAAGGCGGCGCCTATGCGCGTTTCGATTTCGGCCGCTTGCATGATCGTGCTCGCAGGGTTGCGGGTCCGCATTGTAACCGGCTCCCGGAAGCTTCCCAAACGCTCGGGGCGATTGTTTATCATACGCGCCTGGCTCGGTTCGTCGGCCGGCGGGTCGTGCCCCGGGGTGCCGGCGCCGCCTGCTCGTAGCCCACCTTGCGTATTCGGCCTATGCGCGCACTGAAAACGTTTAGACTAGGATCGTGCCGGTCACATTGAATAATGACGAACTGCTGCAGCTGGCGCGGGACACCCTCGCCATCGAAGCTCGCGCGCTCGAACAGGTGAGTTCGAGGCTCGACGACCAGTTCGGCGCGGCCTGCAGGTTGTGCATGGCGACCACGGGCCGGGTGGTCGTCACGGGCATGGGCAAGTCCGGGCACATCGCCTCCAAGATCGCCGCGACCCTGGCAAGTACCGGCACGCCCGCCTTCTTCATGCACCCGGCCGAAGCCAGCCATGGAGATCTCGGCATGATTACCGGTGACGATCTGCTGCTCGCAATCTCGTATTCCGGTGAGACGGAGGAAGTGCTGACCATCCTGCCCCTGGTGAAACGCATGGGCGCGCGCCTCGTGTCGATGACGGGCAATCCGCGTTCGAGCCTCGCGCGGCTGGCAGATGCTCATCTCGATGTCAGCGTCAGCGAAGAAGCCTGTCCGCTGAACCTGGCGCCCACGGCCAGCACGACGGCGACGCTGGCAATGGGCGATGCCCTCGCGGTCGCCTTGCTTAAGAGCCGCGGTTTCACCATCGAGGACTTCGCCCGTTCCCATCCGAGCGGAAGTCTCGGCAAGCGACTCCTCCTGCGCGTGGCCGACGTAATGCGGACCGGCGACGATGTGCCGGCCGTGCTGCCGGACGTGCCGCTGCGCGACGGTCTCATGGAAATGACGGCCAAGGGCCTCGGCATGACGGCGATTGTCGACAGCGGCCGGCGCATACTTGGCATTTTTACCGACGGCGACCTTCGGCGCGCGCTCGACGACGGTGCAGATGTGCATTCGACGACAATGAGTGACGTCATGCATGTCAACTGCAAGACAACTGGGGCCGACATCCTGGCGGCGGAGGCAGTGAAGGTTCTTGAGGACAATCGCATCACGTCCCTGCTGGTCGCCGATGACGAGCGCCGGCTGATCGGGGCGCTTAACGTGCACGACCTGTTTCGCGCGGGGATCGTGTGAGCGTCGCGAAGGGCAAAGCGCCACCGGCCGGCCTGAAGCTCGTCGCTTTCGACGTGGACGGCGTGTTCACGGACGGCCGCTTCCTGTTGTCGGACGATGGCATCGAGTCGAAGGCATTCTGTACGCAGGACGGTTTCGGGATCCGCCAGTTGCTGAAGGCGGGTGTCGAGGTCGCCGTGATCAGCGGTCGCAAGTCCGAGTCCGCGGCAAGGCGCATGACCGAGCTCGGGATCCGCCATGTGATTCTCGAGTGCGCCGACAAGGCGGGAGCGTTCGACCGGCTGGCGGGCAAACTCGGCATCGTCGCGGCGGACGCTGCGTATGTCGGTGACGACATTCCGGACCTGCCCCTGCTGACCAAAGTCGGCTATTCCGTGGCCGTGGCCAACGCAGTGCCCGCAGTTCGGGAATACTGTGACTTTACGACCGCCGCAGCCGGCGGGCACGGCGCCGTTCGTGAGATCTGTGATTTGATTCTCGCTACTGTGGTCCCGGTCCGGCGGTGAGCCCGCGCCTCGTCACCGCGCTGGTGCTGCTGTCGATCGCTGCGCTGGCGAGCTGGTATCTTGCTCGTGACGACGGCGGGGACGTCGCAGCGCCTGTCGCGCCCACATCCGCGCACCGCGGGTATTACCTCGAAGACGCCCGGATACTGGGGACGGGCGAGGACGGCTCGCTCCTGTACGAAATTCGGGCGGAGTTCGCCGAGCAGCAGCCGGACCAGCGTATCCGCTTCTCGTCCGTGGTCATCGATTACACGCCGCAAAGCGACGTGCCCTGGACGATCCATGCGGATACGGCCCTGCTGTCGGCGTCGGACAACCGGGTGCTGCTGGAGGGCCGGGTACTGGCAAGGAGCGAGGAAGGTGTCTCGGGCGACCTGACCGAACTTCGGACCAACTCCCTGGTCTTCGATCCCGAGCGGCAGGTCGCCGAAACCGACGATCGCATCCAGATCCGGATCGGCGAACGCAATCTCGCGGGGACCGGCATGCTAGCATTCCTGAAGGAAAACCGCGTGGAAATCCGGTCCAACGTCAGCGGCCGATTCGTTCCCTGAAAATGCAGCCGAAGATGGTGTATTGCCAGCCGATTGTTGCGTACCTGGCGCTCACCCTGCTCGTCGTGCCCGGCGCCGCGCGCGCGCAGGCCGATAACATGCGCATGCCGGTCGACATCGATGCCGAGAACCTGGAGTACATTGGCGAGTCGTCGATGGTCAGGTTCACGGGCCTCAAGCTCACGCAGGGCGGCATCAGTATTGTTGCCGACGTTGCGCATACCACGAGTACCGACTTCAACGACAGTACCTGGGACTTCTCGGGCAACGTCGTGTTCGATGTCGACGCAGGCCACATCGAATGCTCGACCGCGAACATGCGTTTTACTGAGTTCCAGCTGCAAGTGGCGACTATTGAGGGTTCGCCCGCGACGTTTCGCTTCCAGCGTCCCGGCGCCGAAGAATCCACGTTTGCGGAAGCACAAAAACTGCATTATGACGTCGCGAAAGGAGTGATCGAGTTTTCCGGCGACGCGACGATTGCGGAAGGCGGAAATCGCATTGCGTCGGAGACTCTCGTGTACGACATCCGGGAACGTCGCGTCAACGCAGTGTCGTCGGACGATCCGGAGGACCGTGTAAAGGTTACCTACACGCCGCCTGCGGACGAGGACGACAAGCCGGGCACGACTGACGACGATGCAAGCGATGGCGAGTCGGACGACGCGGACGACGCGGACGCAGCATCCGAGCAGGACGGCGCCGAATGAGCATCCTGACCGTCGAGGAGATCTCCAAGAGCTACAAGTTGCGCAAGGTGGTCAAGGGCCTGTCTCTCGAGATGTTGAGCGGCGAAATCGTAGGGCTGCTCGGGCCGAACGGCGCCGGCAAGACCACGGCGTTCTACATGATCGTCGGCCTGGTGACGGCGGACAGCGGCAAGATCCTTCTCGACGGACAGGATCTGACTTCGCAACCCATGCACGTGCGCGCGCGGCTCGGTGTGGGATACCTGCCGCAGGAAGCGTCGATCTTCCGCAAGCTGACCGTCGAGCAGAACGTCCTCGCGATTCTGGAGAACCGCAAGGACCTGAACCGGGCGGGACGCGAGGAAGAGCTGGAGAAGCTGCTGGACGAACTGCACGTAGGCCATGTCCGCACGAGCCTCGGGATCAGTCTCTCCGGCGGAGAGCGTCGCCGGGTCGAGATCGCCCGGGCGCTGGCTGCAGCCCCATCATTCGTCTTGCTGGACGAACCCTTTGCCGGTGTGGACCCCATTTCCGTTCTGGACATCCAGAGGATAATCAGGCACTTGTGCGACCGCGACATCGGCGTGCTGATCACGGACCACAATGTGCGGGAGACTCTCGGAATTTGCGGCAGAGCCTATATACTGAGTGACGGAAGCCTGATCGCATCCGGATCACCCGCGGAGATACTCGAAAATCATCACGTCCGCGAAGTGTATCTCGGACAGGACTTCCGGCTTTGAGGCAAGCTTCGCCCGGGACGCTTTGGAAAACGCATTGATGCTCAAACCTACGCTGCAATTGAAACTCGGCCAGTCGTTGACCATGACGCCGCAGTTGCAGCAGGCGATCCGGCTCCTGCAATTGCCGGTGCTCGACCTGAACGCGCAGATACAGGACGCGCTCGAAGAGAACATCATGCTGGAGATGGAGGACCTGCCCGACGTGCCACGCACGACGTCGGAGACCACGGTCGAAGTCGAAGCCGTCGACGTGGACGCCGTCAAGGCAGATGACACCTGGCAGATCCGCATGGCGGACCGCAGCGGCGACGCCGGCTGGAACGGCGAAGGGCGTCCCATTTCGGAATTCGCGGACCAGGCCGGCCAGACGCTGCGCGAACACCTGCTGTGGCAACTGGAGATGGAGGATTTCACGCCGCGGCAAGCGTTGATCGGCGAAGCGCTGATCGACGCGATCAACGATGACGGTTATCTCACCGCCTCCCTCGACGACATCAAGGCAAGCATCGACGCGGAAGTCAGCTCGGCGGAAATCGAGGCCGCGCTGGTCAAGGTGCAGAACATGGACCCGGTCGGCATCGGCGCGCGATCGCTGGGCGAATGCGTAATCCTGCAGCTCCGGCAGCTCGATGCCGACACGCCGGGCCTCGGGCTCGCCATCGAGGTTGCCGGAAAATACCTGGACCTGGTGGCAACCCGTGCGCATGGCGAACTGCGACGCACGCTGCGCACCTCCGAGGAAGATCTGCAAGATGCCCTGGCGCTGGTCAAGGGCTGCAATCCGAAACCGGGCCTCGCGGTGAGTTCCGCGCGGGCGGAATACGTGATTCCGGATGTATTCGTTCGCAAGATCGATAACCGCTGGCAGGTCGAGATCAGCCCGACGGGCGTACCGCGCCTGTCCGTCAATCAAACCTATGCGAAGCTGCTGCGCGGCAGCGGCGATCATGCGGTGCTTCGCTCACAGCTGCAGGAAGCACGCTGGCTGATCCGCAGCCTCGAGATCCGCAACGAAACCCTGCTCAAGGTCGCGACCTGCATCGTGTCTCGCCAGACCGAATTCTTGGACCTCGGTGACGAAGCGATGAAGCCCATGGTCCTGAAGGACGTTGCCGAGGAAATCGGCATGCACGAATCGACGATTTCGCGTGTAACGACCAACAAATACATGCATACGCCGCGTGGCGTTTTCGAGTTCAAGTACTTCTTCTCCAGCCACCTGAGTTCGGAACACGGCGAGGACCAGTCCTCGACCTCCGTTCGCGCAAAAATCCGCAAGCTCATCGGCGCCGAAAACCCGAAGAAGCCCCTCAGTGACAGCAAGATCGCCAGCTTGCTCGCCGAGGACGGCATCAAGGTTGCGAGGCGCACTGTGGCGAAGTACCGTGAAGGCATGAACCTGGCGTCGTCCAGTGATCGCAGACAACGGCCGGCGCGCTGACTGCCACCGACCGTCCGGCCCGAACCCGAAGGAGGTTGATAACGCCGCAGGACAGTGACAACAGCAACGGTACCGGCTGTCGCGACAGAGGCCGTACCCCTAGAAGAACTGGAGGCACCCATGCAAGTGAATGTTTCAGGCCATCACGTCGCAATAACCGACTCGCTGAGAGGTTATGTCGAGTCGAAAATCGAACGGCTGGAACGTCATTTCGACCTGGTATCGGATGTGCACTGCATCCTGACCGTCGAGAAGCTCCGTCACAAGGCAGAGGCGAAAGTGAACGTTAATGGTGGTACGATCTTCGCCGAAACTACCGATGAGGACATGTACGCGGCCATCGACGGCCTCGTGGACAAGCTGGACCGGCAGGTGCGTAAGCACAAGGAAAGGCTTGTAGATCATCACGCTCGAGAAACACTCAAGAGAGACCTTTCCTGACCGCATGATGTAACCGTGTGACCCGCACACATTGTCCCGCACAGCGACCGCGGGCGTGAACCGGGTCACATGGTCATTCGAATTACAAAAGTCGTCCCCCCCATGTCACTCGCCGAGATCATCAATCCCGACAGCGTGCTGTTCAATGCACATGCGCGCAGCAAGAAACACTGCCTGGAAATCCTGAGCGAATTGCTCGTACGTCCGCTTACGGATATTCCCGCAGAAGATATTTTCGAGAGGCTCATCGAGCGAGAGCGAATTGGCTGCACGAGCATGACGCAGGGCGTTGCGTTTCCGCATTGCCGTGTCGAGGGGGTCGACAGGAGTCACGCCGCGCTCATTAGGTTGTCCGAACCCGTGGACTTCGATTCCGCGGTCGCGGAGCCGGTGGACCTGGTCTTCGGCCTACTGGTGCCGATGACGCTGACCGATGCCGACTATGCGGACATCAACCTCGTCACGAACCTGCTCGCCGACGAGGAACTTCGCGAGCGCCTGCGCGCCGCGCGCTCCAGCAAGGACCTGCACGCGACCCTTCTGGCAGGATCCGGAGGCATCGAAGCCGGCGAACGCAAGGCAGCCGAGCGCGGCTGATGGCGGCTGATCGGCGGCTGATCATAGTCAGCGGTCTTTCGGGGTCCGGCAAATCGGTCGCATTGCACGTCCTCGAGGACCTGGGTTACTACTGCATGGACAACCTGCCTGCCGCGCTGTTGCAGGCCGCGGTGGTCGAGGTCGGTGCCAGCAAGGATCCGCAGAACTCGCGTATCGCCGTCGGCATCGATGCGCGTAACCGGCGCCGGGACCTGGAGTCGCTACCCAATCTGGTCCGGCAGTTTCGCGATCAGGACATCGTGACCGACGTCCTTTTCCTGCAGGCCGACGACGAGATCCTGCTCAAGCGTTACAGCGAAAGCCGCCGGCGGCACCCGCTGTCGACCGATGGAGCAGAATTGCGTTCGGCGATCGAGCAGGAACGCGAAATGCTGGCGGACGTGATCGATACCGCGGACCTGATCATCGATACCTCGTCTACCAGTGTGTACGACCTCGCCGATACGATTCGCGAGCGGGTGGACGGGCGCCGCAAAGCCGTTATGTCGGTCCTTATCGAATCCTTCGGTTACAAGTTCGGCATTCCGGCCGACGCGGATTTCGTGTTCGACCTGCGCTGCCTGCCCAATCCGTATTGGAACTACGAGCTGCGCGGTCTCACCGGCCTCGACCCGAAAGTCGGCAGCTTCCTCGAGTCACACGACAGCTTCACGGCGATGTTCGAAGATATCCTCCGCTTTCTCGAGCGCTGGATACCGGCGTACCGGGACGCACACCGCGGCTACCTGACGATCGCGTTGGGCTGCACCGGCGGGCGACACCGCTCGGTATGCATGGCCGAGAAGCTCGCCCGCGCATTGCGATCGCGCAACGAGCCGGTGAGCCTGCGCCACAACCAGTTGTACACCCAGCCTGCCGCGTGACCCGCGCGGTGCGGCACGATCAGGCGCGTGTGTCGGTCAGGTCGTATTGCACCCAGTCCGGCGCGAACAACCTGGGAATCGGCTGCCCCGTGACGAACGCCTTGATTTCCCGCCGGAATTTCATCGCGTCGCGATAGCCGAGTTCGATCAGTTCGCGGGTGAATGACTGCTCGAACAGCAAGTAGCTCAGCAGGCGATTCTCGCTTTCGCGCCGGCCGCTGATGCCGTGCAACAGCGCGCGCAAGGCGAACGGTAATGCCTTGTGATGCCGGTACGCTATGTCCCGTATGTCTTCGCTCGGAAGAACGACGAAGATGTCGATGGGTCGCATGTCGCGCATCACGCCGTTGCGTTCAGCCGCAGGCACCGAATCGAGCATCTGATTGATGCGCGTCATTCGCTCGAGATCGGAGTACAGGCCGTCCAGGAACAGCGCATCCAGCGTGTACCCGGCGATCTGCGCGAAACTGGGATACGGCCGCACGTGCTGGGGTTCCGCGTCCGGAATCTCGTTGCGGACACCGATTACCATGATGCGGTCGGCGCCGAGATGGATGGCCGGACTCAGGGGCGTCGCCTGCCGCATTGCGCCATCGCCAAACCATTCGTTGCCGACCAGTACCGGCCGGAAAATCATCGGCACCGCGATGCTGGCCATGACGTGTTCGAGATTCAATACGTTGCGCTCGCCGACCCGGCGCCTCCGCCACCACGGCTCGTGTTCATCGGTCGCCTGGTAAAAGGTATGCGACTGGGCGGTCGTGTAGCCTGCCGCCGTGACGGCGACCGCCTCCAGCCAGCCGTTGTCCAGAGCTTTCTGGATCGCGGGAAAGCGGATGTTCCTCCTCAGGAGCGCACGCAGGGGGGAGTTGTCGAGCAGCGACTTCGGCATGCCGACGAGGCCACCCGTCACGATGGATGCGAACCAGTGCAGGCTGCTCTTCAGCATCGCCAGCTGGTCGGTCCGGAAGACCTGGTCGCTGCTGAAGTTGCGCCACACCTGTTCCAGCTCGGTGACCGCCAGCCGGAAACGGCGCGCCTTGGTGGCAATGACGACGGCGTTCACGGCCCCGGCCGAGGTGCCGCTCAGGATATCGAAAGGATTCACGGAACCTTTCGGCAACTGCTCCGCAATTGCCTTTAGGACCCCGATCTGAAATGCGCCACGCGCGCCGCCGCCCGGGAGCACCAGCGCGGCTTTCGGATTTCCCGTATTCGTACTCATGAACTCCGTTCGGACGCGGCCCGCACTCGCTTTCCAGCGCGGAACGCGGGTCGTATCATAGTGGGCCTCCCAAGGACACAGTATCCGGGCCGAATTCGATGAAAAACACCCTGTACTTCGCAATTCTGGCGATGAGCACGCTGGCGGCCCCGGCGTTCGCCGAGGGCGGAGCGGTAGTCGGCGAACAGGCACCCGATTTCGAATTGCCGGACCAGGAAGGCCAGCTGCATTCGCTTGAGGACTACCTGGACAGCTGGGTGGTGCTGTACTTCTACCCGAAAGACGAAACGCCCGGCTGCACGACCGAGGCCTGCGGGTTCAGGGACGACATCTTCGCTTTCCGCAAGCTCAACGCCCAGATCATCGGCGTGAGTCTGGACGACACCGAATCGCACAGCAGGTTCGCCGAGACCCACGGCCTGCCCTTTCCGCTGCTCGCCGACACGGACGGCACGGTGGCCGAAACGTACGGCGTCAGGACCCGTCTGTTCGGCATGCCGATGGCGAAACGGGAAACCTTCGTGATCGATCCCGAGGGGATGCTGGTCAGGCACTACGAGGATGTCGATCCGGACACGCACTCGGCCGAAGTGCTCGCGGATCTCGAGGAACTTGCCGGCGCCCCGACGGTCAGCGCAGCGCCCTGATACCGTCGTCGAGCCCCGCAATCGTCAGCGGATACATGCGTTCTCCGAGGAGTTCCCGGATCAGTTTCACGGAAGGCGTGTAGTCCCAGCGGTCTTCGGGCTCCGGGTTCAACCAGATCGCTTTCGGGTAGGAGCGGAGCAGACGCCGAATCCAGACCGCGCCGGCCTCCTCGTTCCAGTGCTCGACGCTGCCGCCGGGATAGACGATCTCGTACGGGCTCATGGTCGCGTCGCCGACGAAGATGAGCTTGTAGTCGGAACTGTAGGTATGAATCAGGTCGAAGACCGGCGTCTTTTCGGCGTGACGGCGGCGATTGTCTTTCCACAACGCTTCGTAGACGAAGTTGTGAAAGTAGAAGTACTCCAGGTGCTTGAATTCGGTGCGCGCCGCTGAAAACAGTTCCTCGCAGATACGCACGTGGTCGTCCATGGAACCGCCGATGTCGAGGCAGAGGAGCACCTTGACCGCATTGTGGCGCTCCGGAACCATGCAGATGTCGAGCAGGCCCGCATTGCGCGCGGTGCGATTGATCGTCTCCTCGAGATCGAGTTCGTCGGCCGCCCCCTCCCGCGCGAACTTGCGCAAACGCCGCAGCGCCACTTTGATGTTACGTGTGCCGAGTTCGAGGCTGTCGTCGAGATTTCGATAGTCACGCCGGTCCCAGACCTTGACGGCGCTCCGGTGCCTGGATGCGGACTGCCCGATGCGAATACCCTCCGGGTTGTAGCCGTAAGCGCCGAAAGGCGACGTACCGGCCGTGCCGATCCAGCGGCTTCCTCCATCATGCCGGCCTTCCTGGTCCTCCAGGCGTTGCCGCAACGCCTCGAGCAGCGCGTCGAAGCCTCCGAGCGACTCGACTTTTGCGCGTTCCTCGGCACTCAGGCCGAGTTCGGCGTCACGCCTGAGCCAGTCCGCAGGCACTTCCGTCATGAGGTCCGCGAGGGAGTCGTCGGCACCGCGGAAGTAGGCCGCGAAAATCCGGTCGAAACGATCGAGCCGGGACTCGTCCTTCACGAGCGTGGCGCGGGCCAGGTAGTAGAAATCATCGACGCTGCAGCCGGCGACGCCGCGCTCGAGTGCCTCGTGCAGGCACAGGAGTTCGGTAATGGACGTATTGAAGCCCCCGTTCCGCAACATGAAGAAGAACGGGACGAGCATGGCCTGCTACTGCGACCCGCCGGTCTTCCGGTTGAGGAACACGAGCCGTTCGAACAGGTGTACGTCCTGCTCGTTCTTGAGCAATGCTCCATACAAGGGCGGGATGGCCGAGCGCGTGTTCTCGCTCTTCAGCGCCTCCGCCGGAATGTCCTCGGCGAGCAGTAGCTTGATCCAGTCGAGGAGTTCGGAGGTCGACGGCCTTTTCTTGAGGCCCGTCATGTCGCGGATCCGGTAGAAAGCGTTCAGCGCTTCGGCGAGCAGGGACTTTTTCAGACCCGGGAAGTGGACGTCGACGATGCGCGCCATGGTCTCCGGATCGGGGAACCTGATGTAGTGGAAGAAGCACCGCCTGAGAAACGCGTCCGGCAATTCCTTTTCATTATTGCTCGTGACGACGATGATCGGCCGGTGGCGCGCCGTCACGAGCCGGCGGGTTTCATACACGTAGAATTCCATCCGGTCGAGTTCCTGGAGCAGGTCATTGGGGAACTCGATGTCCGCCTTGTCGATCTCGTCTATCAGCAGTACCGGTTGCTGCTCGGACTCGAACGCTTCCCAGATCTTGCCGGGGACGATGTAATTGGCGATGTCGTGCACCCGGTCGTCGCCGAGCTGCGAGTCGCGCAGGCGCGCCACGGCGTCGTATTCGTACAGGCCCTGCTGCGCCCGCGTCGTGGATTTGATATGCCATTCGAGCAGGGGCTTGCCGAGCGCTCTCGCCACCTCTACCGCCAGCTGGGTCTTGCCGGTGCCGGGCTCGCCCTTGATCAGGATGGGCCGTTCCAGGGTGACCGCCGCGTCGACCGCCATCGTCAGGTCGTTGGTCGCGATATACCGCTGCGTGCCGGTGAATCGTTTTCTGTCCATGAGCCTGCGATCTCCCCTAATCCTCCGGATGCACCATCTTACCTGCGGCGGGCCAGAGCTTCAGCGTGAAACGTGCAGGCCCGGGCAGGAACGGCGCGGGCCGTCCGGCCACCCAGTCCGCGTGGCCCGCGCGGTAATACGGGGACAGGGGATGGCCGCTCTGGCCGGTCGGCATCTGCAGCAGGCCTCCGCCCTCGTCCCCGGGAGCCACCGAAAAACGCTCCGACGCCCCCCAGTCCGGTCCTTGCGCACGCGGCAGGTCGGAATCGCCGTGCAACGGGTCCGGATCCATGTCGAGCCATGCCGGTGGCACCGGCAGTGCCGCCGACAGCGGGTGGCGTATCGACGCGGTGTTGAATTCGCCCCATCTACGCTGCGCCAGCGGCGTGCCGTAGGTCCTTGCGTAATCGTCGAGCCTGGCGCGCACGGCCGCGACCAGCAGCGCGTCCCAGGATTCGTATTCCGGCGGCAGCAGGTGAGCCGGGCGACCGGTCACGAGTTGCCACAGCGGCGCCTCGAACTGGTTGCCGATGATGAGCTGCGGGGGCACTTCGTAGCGCGCACGAACCGGGGCGGTCAGGCCGTCGAATACGCGCTGTTGCACGTCGAGGCGAAAGTCGCGGACCAGCCGATAACCCACGGACTCCGGGGCGGCCCTGGGCACCCAGTTCGCCACCAGGTCCCGGAATTCCCGCAGGGCCGGGTCTGCGTCGACGCCATCCTCCGCCAGCACGCCGAGCAGGAGTTCACGCCACGGCGCAAGGAACAAGGCCCGGTCGTCGTTCTGGATTTCGAGCATGTCCGCGGCCGTGAACCGGTCCCGCTCCCGCAGGTCGTCGCGGATCTGGCGCGCGCGGGCGCCGAGATCATAGCCGCCGTCGCCGACGATCGCGAGCGCGCTGCCGTCGACGACACGTGCATTCGCCGTCCAGATGCGCCCTTCCGGCGGATTGACGACGCGAGGGTACTCGGCGGGCTCGCGCCAGCCTGTCCAGCCCGGCACCGAACTCCAATCGGCGGGTACGGTCGCATCGTATCCGGCACGCACGGGGATCAGCCCCGCGATCGTCCAGCCGATGTTGCCGTCTGCGTCACCGGCGACGAAGTTCTGCGGCGGCAGGCCCATCCGGTTTGCGATGTCGAGCGCCTCGGGGACGGATGTCGCCGTTTCGAGATCGAGGATTCGCAGGTTGACCGCGCGCGGATGATGGGCGATCCAGCTCACCGCGATTTCGCCGTCGGGATAGTCGGCCATCTCGTCCACCGGGCCCCAGATCGTTTCGCGTACGCGCAGTTCGACGTCCGGCGCACCGGCAACTGCGATGCTTTCCCGGCGCAGCGTAAAGGCCCGCTCGCCGTCCGGCGTGCGATAGGTGTCGGGCCGCGACCCGGGCTTCAGCAGGACGGCGTCGGACCAGTCGCCGTAGCTGTTGGTGTAGCCCCAGGCAATCCGGCCGTTGCTGCCGGCAACGACCAGCGGCGTGCCGGGCAGGCTCACGCCGGTGAGGTCGCGTTGCCCCTCACCTGTCTGGACCAGGCGGGCTCGGTACCAGATGTTCGGCACCGACAGGCCGAGATGCATGTCGTTCGCCACCAGCGCGCGACCGCTCGCGGTGTGTGCGCCGCTGACGGCCCAGTTGTTACTGCCGTGCAGGCGCGCCGGTGCGAGCGCAGGTGCCGCCGCCGCGCCCCGCGCCATGTCCCTGAGATCGTAGTCTTCCGGCGCAGGCCACGCCGCCACCGACCGCGGGTCGCCCAGGATCGGCGCGTCCCAAGGCGTGCCGTCGGGATACAGCCAGGCATACACCATTGGCGACAGCACTCGTTTCGCGAGTCCGTGGCGCAGGTCGCGGTCGGCGCGTTCGTCATTGAGTTCCATGAACATCGCATAAACGACGACCAGCGAATCTTCCGCGGTCCACGGCGCCGGCCTCTTGTGGATGACGTAGTACTCGAATGGCTGGGCCGAGAGGCTTGCAAGTCCAGCATTCGCGCCGGCGGCGTAACGCTCGAGCACCAGTCGCTCGTCGGCAGCCAGGCTCGCGAGCACCTGGGCCGCGATGGCCCGGAAACCGTGGAACCGATGATAGCGGTCGGTATCGACGGCGGCCGGCCCGAACAGCTCGGCCAGTTCGCCGGCGGCCTGCCGCCGGATCAGGTCCATCTGGAAGTACCGGTCCTGGCCGTGCGCAACGCCGGTCGCAAATGCGAGATCCGCGCGGCTGCCCGCGGTGATGACCGGCACTCCATTTGCGTCTCGGTCGATGCTGGCAGCGCCATCGAGGTACTCGACCACCAGCATGCCGTCGACGTCCGGGAGGCTGGCGCGGAGGAGCCCGTACCCCGTAGCGAAGACTGCAACGATCAGCGCGGCTGCGAACACCAGCAACCGGAGCAGCCACTTCTGCATCGGCGTTTCAGCTCCGGGCGGTGACTTCCACGATCTTCATGGCATTGGTGCCGCCGGAAACGCCGTCAAGGTCACCCTTGGTGAAAATGATGCGGTCGCCGACCTTGACGATCTTCTTCTCGCGCATGAAATCGAAGATATCCTGGTACAGCGCCCGCGAGTCCGTGGTTCGGGTGTCGAAGTGGACCGGGAAAACACCGCGATACATCGTCACCCGGCGACAGGTTTCGACGTGCGGCGTGAACGCGTAAATCGGGATGTCGGAGCGAATGCGCGACATCCACAACGCGGTGGATCCCGACTCCGTCAGCGCAAAAATAGCTGCAACGTCCAGGTGGTTGGCCGTGTACATCACGGCCATCGCGATCGCTTCGTCCACGCGTTCGAAATAATCGCCGATACGGTGCCGCGTCATGCCTTCGGGCAGCGGGAACTGTTCTGCACCGAGGCAGACCTCGGCCATCTCCCGTATGGCCTTCACCGGATACTTGCCGACCGCGGTTTCCCCGGACAGCATCACCGCGTCGGTACCGTCCATCACGGCGTTCGAGACGTCCGAGACTTCCGCCCGCGTGGGAATCGGGTTCTGGATCATCGATTCCATCATTTGCGTGGCCGTGATCACGATCTTGCTCTTCTTGCGCGTCTTGCGAATGAGCTTCTTCTGGATGCCCGTGAGCTGGGCGTATCCCATCTCGACGCCGAGGTCGCCGCGCGCAACCATCACGATATCGGCCGCATCGATGATCGAATCGATGTTCTCCACCGCCTCGATGCGCTCGACCTTAGCCACGATCCGGCCCCGCCCGCCTGCAGCTTCGAACAGGCGCCGCGCCTCGGCCACGTCCTCACCTGACCGAACGAAGGACACGGCCAGGAAATCCATCTCCAGCTCCGCCGCCAGACATATGTTCTCCCGATCGATGTCCGTCAGCGCCGGCGCGGACAGACCTCCGCCTTTCTTGTTGATGCCCTTGTGATCGGACAGCAGGCCGCCGTTGACGACGGTGCTGTTGATGCGCGTCCCATCCACGCCATCCACGCGCAGCATGATCAGGCCGTCGTTCAGCAACAGCACGTCGCCCGGCTCGACGTCTTCGTGCAGCGTTTCCAGAGCCACGCCGACGCCTTCGATCGTCCCGTCTTCCGCGCCGAGCGAGCTGTCGAGGAAAAAGGACTGGCCGTCCTTGAGCTCGACGCTGCGCTCCCGGAATCGGCGAACCCGGATCTTCGGTCCCTGGAGGTCGCCCATGAGTCCGATCTCCCGCCCGCACTCGGCCGCCGCGGCCCTGGCAGTCGCGGCACGCGCCCGATGTTCCTCCGCAGGTCCGTGCGAGAAGTTGAGACGCACGACGTCGAGGCCCGCTTCGATCATCTTGACGAGCGTTTCATATCGTTCGGAGGCCGGGCCGAGCGTTGCTACGATCTTGGTTCGCCTGTGCATGGCGGCGATTATTGCACAGCGCTTTTGCTTTCGCCGGACTGAATCCGCAGCGCTGTCTTCTGCCGGCAATCAAGTAACGGTATGCTGCGTCGCATGTCGATCTGGAAGAAACCAACTTGCTGAACCGCCGTCGATTCATCATGAGCATCACCGCGGCCGCGGCCGCACCGACCAGCCTGCGCGCGGGAAATGCACGATCGTCACTCGGCGCGTTGCGCCCGGATCCGCAGCGACTGCTCGACGTTCCCGACGGCTTCCGTGTCGACGTCGTGTCGCGTGCCGGCGATGCCATGGCGGATGGTCTCACGGTGCCGCCGGCACACGACGGGATGGCTGCCTTCGCCGGTCGCGACGGACGCGTGATCCTCATATGCAATCACGAGATGGAGTCGGCCTACCCGGAATACAGCGCGTTCGGCACCCGTTTCACGACGCTCCCCGACTCCGTCCGAGAGTGCGTGTACGACTGGGGTGCCGGCGAAACCCCGGGTGCGGGCGGCACGACGACCACGATCTACGATCCGGACGCGCGCCGCACCGAGCGACAGTTCCTGAGCCTTGCCGGCACCGAACTCAACTGCTCCGGCGGACGGACGCCCTGGGGCAGCTGGCTGTCCTGCGAGGAAACCTTCACGGATCCCGGCACTTCGTACACCGGCGGGCTGCGCATCGTGCGCAACGAGAAGCACGGATACGTCTTCGAAGTACGTGCGGATGCAGGCGGCCTCGTGCGGGCAGAACCGTTGCGCGCGCTCGGCCGGTTCGAACACGAGGCCGCCGCCGTGCATCCGGCGAGCGGCGCCGTGTACCTCACGGAAGACCGCCACTACGGCCTGTTCTACCGCTTCCTGCCTGCGGTGCCCGGCAAGCTGGCCGAGGGCGGCCGCCTGCAGGCGCTTTCGGTCGCGGGCCGCCCGTCCATGCGCACGCACAACTGGTCGAACGAACCGGACATTTGCGCCGGCGAACGGCTTCCCGTCCGTTGGCTCGACCTCGAGGAGGTGGACCCGGTCCTTAACGACCTGCGGCTGCGCGGCGCCATGGCCGGTGCGGCGACCTTCGCTCGCGGCGAAGGCTTGTGCTGGACCGGCGAGGCGCTGGTCTTCACCTGCACCATCGGCGGGTCCGCACGCCTAGGACAGGTGTTCAGTTACACGCCGGCTGCGGACGAAGGAAGCGAACGCGAATCCGCCGCCCCGGGTTTCCTCGAACTCGTCGCGGAGGCCCGCGAGGAGTCCCTGCTGCGCAACGCCGACAACCTGACGATGGCGCCCTGGGGCGACCTGATCGTGTGCGAGGACTCGGCCGGGCACTGCGGGCTCGTCGCCATACGTCCGGACGGCACCCAGTATGCGATCGCCGACAACGCCTGGTCGGGGTCCGAGCTCGCGGGCGTTTGCTTCGCGCCCGACGGCAAGACCCTGTTCGTCAACATCCAGTACCCCGGCATGACGGTCGCCGTCTCGGGTCCCTGGCCACGATCGTAAGAGACCCCGGCCGCGATTATATTGCGGGCCTGGCCCGCTGCTTCACGGCGCGCTTTTCGAGCATGGCGACGGCAGGCAGCTTTTTCCCCTCGACGAACTCGAGGAATGCACCACCGCCGGTCGAAATGTAGGAGATGCGGTCCGCGACGCCGTATTTGTCGATGGCCGCGATCGTGTCGCCGCCGCCGGCAAGCGAGTAGGCATCGCTGTCGGCAATGGCCATCGCCACCGCTTCGGTGCCCGCGCCGAACGCGTCGAACTCGAACACGCCGACGGGGCCGTTCCAGATGACCGTGCCTGCGTGAGCGATGATGTCCGCGAAAGACCGGCGGGTCTGCGGGCCGATGTCGAGGATCAGCTCGTCGTCGCCGACCCGATCGACCGTCCTGACGGCGGGCGCCGCGTCCGCGGCGAACTCGTCTGCCACTACGACGTCGGTCGGCACCGGTATCGTCGCCCGGCCCTTGCCACCTTTCGCTAGGCGAGCGGCAGTATCGAGCAGGTCTGCCTCGCACAGCGACTTGCCCACGCCATGACCAGCGGCCGCGATGAAGGTATTGGCAATTCCGCCGCCCACGATCAACGTGTCGACGATCCCGGCGAGGGAATCGAGCACGGACAATTTCGTGGAGACTTTCGAGCCGCCCACGATCGCGACCAGCGGTCGCTTGGGATCTGCCAGGGCACGGTCGAGAGCCTCGAGTTCGGCGACGAGCAGCGGCCCGGCGCAGGCGACCGTCGCGTACTCGGCAACGCCGCAGGTGCTCGCCTGGGCGCGGTGTGCCGTGCCGAACGCGTCCATGACGAAGACGTCGCACAGGGCGGCCATCTTCTTCGCAAGCCCGGCATCATTCGCGTTTTCGCCAGGCAGGAAACGCACGTTCTCGAGCAGCACAAGCGCGCCCGGGACGACGTCGACGCCATCGATCCAGTCGCTGACGAGCGGCACTTCGCGACCCAGCAACTCCGCAAGCCGCGCGGCAACCGGGGCCAGTGAATCTTTCGGATCCGGATTGCCTTCCTTTGGGCGGCCGAGGTGCGACACGAGCATTACGGCCGCACCCGAGTGGAGCGCCGCCGTTATGGTCGGTAGTGCGGCGCGGATGCGCGCATCACTCGTGACCTTGCCATCGGCGACGGGCACGTTCAGGTCCTCGCGGATCAGCACGCGCTTCCCTGCGAGGTCAACGTCGCTCATCCTCAGGACCCGCATGGCCTTGCTCAGACCTTGTGAAACACGGTGGCCGTGTCGAGCATGCGATTCGAGAAACCCCACTCGTTGTCGTACCAGGCGATCACTTTCACCAGCTTCCCCTGCATGACCTTCGTAAGAGTGGCGTCGTAGGTCGAGGAAGCCGGATCGTGATTGAAATCGATCGACACGAGCGGCCGGTCGTTGTAAGCAAGCACTCCTTTCAGGCTGCCCTCGCTTGCCTTGCGCAGGACGTCGTTGATTTCCTCGACGCTGGTGTCGCGACTGGCGACGAAAGTCAGGTCGACGGCCGATACGTTGATCGTCGGAACGCGCATGGCAAAGCCATCGAGCTTGCCGTTGAGTTCCGGCAGGACGAGGCCGACCGCCGCGGCAGCGCCGGTCTTCGTCGGTATCTGCGACATCGTCGCCGAACGGGCGCGGCGCAGGTCCGAGTGATAGACGTCCGTCAGCACCTGGTCGTTCGTGTAGGCATGGATCGTCGTCATTATCCCGTGCTCGACGCCGATTTTTTCATGCAACGGCTTTACCAGGGGCGCGAGGCAGTTGGTCGTACAGGATGCGTTGGAGATGATCCTGTCGCTCGCCTTGAGCGTCTTGTGATTGACCCCGTAGACGATGGTCGCATCGATGTCCTTGCCGCCGGGCGCGGAAATGATGACTTTCTTCGCGCCGCCCGCAAGGTGCTTGCCCGCAGTCTCCCGGGTCGTGAACAGGCCGGTGGATTCGAGCACGATGTCGACACCGAGATCCTTCCAGGGCAACTTCGCGGGATCACGTTCCGCGAACACGCGGATCCGGTCACCGTTCACCACCATGTGGTCGCCGTCGACTTCGACCGTTCCGGGGAAGCGGCCGTGCGCGGTGTCATGGCGCGTCAGATGTGCATTGGTGTTGGCATCGCCCAGGTCGTTGACGGCGACGATTTTGATGTCGTCGTACTTGTCGCTTTCATAGCGTGCACGCAGAATGTTGCGGCCTATGCGTCCGTACCCGTTGATTCCCACTTTGATCGTCATCTTGGTCTCCTGGATTCTGCAATCGGCCGCTCTCCGGCGAACCGCCTGATTCGTCAAATTGAGCCGGCCAGCACGCGCCGCGCAACCTCCGCGACCTTGCCGGACGAGAAGCCGAAGTGTTCGAAAAGTTCCTCGGCGCGCCCCGATGCCCCGAAGCGATCGAGCCCTACGACGGCGCCTCGCGGGCCTACAAAACGCCACCAGCCGTCCGAAACGCCGGCTTCGATCGCCACGCGCGCCGTTACGTCGACCGGCAGCACGGACTCGCGATACGCAGCATCCTGGACGTCGAATACCTCGGCGCAGGGCATCGACACCACGCGTGCGGCGACGCCTTCGCCGCCCAGCAACGCAGCAGCTTCGACGGCCAGCCCGACCTCGGACCCGGTCGCGATGAGAATAAGCTCCGGCTCCCCTTCACATTCGCGGAGGACGTAGGCCCCCCGGTCTATGGCGCGTACCTGCTCCGCGTTACGGACCTGGTGCGCTACATTCTGCCGCGTGAGTACGAGGGCCGAAGGACCGTCGCCGCGTTCGATCGCCCGCATCCACGCGACTGCGGTTTCGGTGCCGTCGCAGGGCCGCCAAACGTGCAGGTTCGGCACCAACCGGAGCGACGCGACGTGTTCGACGGGCTGGTGGGTCGGGCCGTCCTCGCCGAGGCCGATGGAGTCGTGCGTATAGACCAGTATGTTGCGAATGCCCATCAGCGCGGCCATGCGGACGGCGTTACGCGCGTAGTCGGAGAAGGTGAGGAACGTGCCGCAATAGGGAATTAAGCCACCGTGCAGCGCCAGGCCGTTACAGACTGCGGTCATGCCGAACTCCCGCACGCCGAAATAGATGTAATCGCCGGCCGCGTCATCGCCGCTGACCACGGTTGATTTTGAATGCTTGGTGAGGTTCGAGCCCGTCAGGTCCGCCGATCCGCCGACCAGCTCCGGCAGCAGCGGGGCCAACGCGTTGAGGGCGAGCAGCGAGGCTTTGCGGGTCGCCATGGTCGCGGCATCCGCTTCGACCTTCGCAAGCGCCGCCTGGGTCGATTTCTGCCAGCCAGCCGGCAGTTCGCCGGCCATGCGCCGCCGGAATTCCCCTGCCAGCCCGGGATGTTCCGCGGCGTAACGGTCGTACAGTTCGTTCCAGGCAAACTCGCGACCGCGACCGCGTTCGCGTCCGTCCCAGGCCGCGCGGAGTTCCTCGGGCACCTCGAACGGCGGATGCCGCCAGCCGAGTTCGACGCGGGCCGCGACAATCTCCTCTTCGCCGAGCGGCGCGCCGTGCACCGCTGCCGTGCCTTGCTTCCCGGGCGCGCCGTAACCGATTACGGTCTTGCAACAGATCAGCGTCGGCCGCTGGTCTTCCGCCATGGCGGTCTCGATCGCGGTGCCGATCTCGTACGGGTCGTGGCCGTTGACGTCGCGAATCACCTGCCAGCCATAGGCTTCGAAGCGGCGCGGCGTGTCATCCGTGAACCAGCCGCCGACCTCGCCGTCGATGGAGATGTTGTTGTCGTCGTAGATGCCGATGAGTTTGCCGAGTTTCAGCGTCCCCGCCAGCGAGCAGGCCTCGTGGGAAATTCCTTCCATCAGGCAGCCGTCACCCATGAACACCCAGGTGCGGTGATCGACTATTTCGAACCCGTCCCGGTTGAATTCGGCCGCGAGCATCTTTTCGGCCAGTGCCATGCCGACCGCGTTGGCGAGGCCCTGGCCCAGCGGCCCTGTCGTCGTTTCGATGCCGAGTTCCGGCGAGTACTCCGGATGCCCGGCGGTGTGAGAGCCGAGCTGTCGGAAATTCTTCAGCTGCTCGAGAGGCAGGGGGTAGCCGGTCAGGTGCAGCAGGCTGTACAGCAGCATGGAGCCGTGACCATTCGACATAACGAATCGATCCCGGTCCGGCCAGCGCGGATTCTCGGGGTTGTACTTCAAGTAGTCGTTCCACAGCACTTCGGCGATGTCCGCCATACCCATTGGCGCACCCGGATGACCCGAGTCGGCGGCCTGCACCGCATCCATGCTGAGCGCACGTATGGCATTGGCGAGCGTGCGCCGGTCCGGCACGCCGGACTGTCTGGCGAGTTGTGTCATTGTTGGTCTAGACCGGGCTGTGTTTCAGCCGTTCCTTGTTTGTATTCGCCGCGCGCGGGGCGCGGAAGAGCGGCGCATTTTCCAAGGTTTCGCCCGCAGCCGCAAGCAACGCTCCGGCACCATGCGGCGGCGGCGGGGCGACGAAGGCACGCAAGCGCGGGCTGGCGGTGGCAGGCAAATGGCGTAGCATTTGGGCATTGCGCTACAATCCGTCTTGGTTCAGCCGACAGATCCTACTCATGAGCAACGCCTTCCTGTTCACCTCGGAATCGGTGTCCGAGGGGCATCCGGACAAGATTGCCGACCAGATTTCGGACGCGATCCTCGACGCGATCCTCGCCGACGACCCGCATGCAAGGGTTGCGTGCGAAACCATGGTCAAGACCGGCGTCGTGGTCGTCGCCGGCGAAATCACGACGACAACCTACATCGATTTCGAGGATTTGGTTCGCAAGACCGTGCTCGACATCGGATACAACGATTCGTCGGTGGGATTCGACGGAAAGTCGTGTGCCGTTCTGAACGCCGTGGGCAAGCAGTCCCCGAATATCAAGCAAGGCGTCGACAGGGAGACGGCCGAGGAACAGGGCGCGGGCGACCAGGGCCTGATGTTCGGTTACGCGACGAACGAAACCAACGTCCTGATGCCGGCACCGATCACCTATGCACACCGGCTGGTCAAGCGCCAGGCCGAGGTGCGCAAGAATGGCACGTTGCCGTGGCTCAGGCCCGACGCGAAGAGCCAGGTGACCTTCGTCTACGAGGATGGCCTGCCCGTCGCGATCGATGCGGTCGTCCTGTCGACGCAACACCGCGGCGACATCGGACTCGGCGATCTGCGCGACGCGGTGATGGACGAAATCATCAAGCCGGTCCTGCCGAAGGAGTGGATCAGCAAACGCACGCGCTATCACATCAATCCCACTGGCCGCTTCGAGATCGGTGGTCCGATGGGCGACTGTGGCCTGACCGGGCGCAAGATCATCGTGGACACCTACGGCGGCTCGGCACGGCATGGCGGCGGCGCTTTCTCCGGCAAAGACCCTTCCAAGGTCGATCGTTCGGCGGCCTATGCCGCCCGTTACGTGGCCAAGAACATTGTCGCGGCCGGCCTCGCCGATCGTTGCGAGATCCAGGTTTCCTATGCCATCGGCGTGGCGGAACCGACGTCGATCAGCGTGCAGACCTTCGGCACCGGCAAGGTATCCGACAGTAAGCTGACGGCCCTGATCCGCGAGAATTTCGACCTTCGGCCGTACGGCATCCTGAAGATGCTGGACCTGGTACGGCCGATCTACCAGCCGACGGCGGCCTACGGCCATTTTGGCCGTGAGGACCTCGACTTTTCCTGGGAGAGGACCGACAAGGCCGACGCCCTGCGCGGCGCCGCCGCGGCCTGATCCCGCACCGGACAGAAAGGAGATACGCATGAGCAGCGAAGCCGTTGCCCTCAAGAAGCGCGATTACAAAGTGGCTGACATTTCCCAGGCGGACTGGGGTCGCAAGGAAATTGCGATCGCGGAAACCGAGATGCCGGGGCTCATGGCGCTGCGCGGAGAGTTTGCGGCGCAACAGCCGCTCGCGGGAGCGCGCATCGCCGGCTGCCTGCACATGACGATCCAGACGGCAGTGCTGATCGAAACGCTGACGGCCTTGGGTGCGGAGGTTCGCTGGTCGTCGTGCAACATTTTCTCGACACAGGACCACGCGGCGGCCGCGATCGCCGTCTCCGGCGTCCCGGTCTTCGCCTGGAAAGGCGAGAGCGAAGAGGAATACTGGTGGTGCGTCGAGCAGACCATCAAGGGTCCGGACGGCTGGGCGCCGAACATGCTGCTCGACGACGGGGGCGACCTGACCGTGCTGATGCACGACAAGTATCCAGACCTCATGAAGAACGTACGCGGGCTTTCGGAAGAGACGACCACAGGCGTGAAGCGGCTGTACGACATGATGAAGGACGGTACGCTGGGCTGCCCGGCGTTCAATGTGAACGACTCGGTCACCAAGTCCAAGTTCGACAATCTCTACGGCTGCCGTGAATCCCTGGTCGACGGCATCAAGCGAGCCACGGACGTGATGATCGCCGGCAAGATCGTGGTGGTCTGCGGTTACGGCGATGTCGGCAAGGGTTGCGCGCAGTCCCTGCGCTCGCTGGGGGCGACCGTGTGGATCACCGAGATCGACCCGATTTGCGCCTTGCAGGCTGCAATGGAAGGCTACCGGGTCGTGTTGCTCGACGACGTCTGCGACCAGGCCGACATAATCGTAACCGCCACAGGCAATTACCACGTCGTCACCGGCGCACACCTCGAGCGCATGAAGAACGAAGCTATCGTCTGCAACATCGGGCATTTCGACAGCGAGATCGACGTCGCCCATCTGCGCCAGTTCGAGTGGGACAATATCAAGCCGCAGGTCGATCACGTGGTCTTCCCGAACGGCAGGCGCATCATCCTGCTGGCCGAAGGCCGGCTCGTGAACCTGGGCTGCGCAACCGGCCATCCGAGTTTCGTGATGTCGAACTCGTTCTCGAACCAGGTTCTGGCACAGATCGAACTATGGACGAACGGCGCCAAGTACGAGAACAGGGTGTACGTGCTGCCGAAACACCTCGACGAAAAGGTGGCGAGGCTGCACCTCGAGCGCATCGGCGCACGGCTCACGGAACTGACCGACACGCAGGCGAAATACATCGGCGTGTCTCCGCAGGGACCGTACAAGCCGGAACACTATCGTTATTGAGGTGACGCCCGCAGCATCCGCTTCCGGGTCCGTACTGCGCATACTGCACCTGACGGACCCGCACCTGTTCGCAGCCGCGGACGGCACGTTGCGGGGCGTCGTCACCTGGGACTCACTCATGCGAGTGCTGCGCCACCATCGGGCCAGCGGCTGGCCGGCCGACGTGGTCGTGGTCACCGGCGACGTCGTGCAGGACGACTCCGCGGCCGCCTACGACCGATTCCGGCACGCACTCGTCACACTCGACCTGCCGGTACTCTGCGTACCGGGCAATCACGATGTCGATGTGCTGATGCGCGCGGTGTGCGCGGATCCGCCATTCGAATACTGCGCCTTCCGTGAATTCGGGAATTGGCTGCTCGCAGGCATCGACAGCTGCCTTGCAGGTGTGGCCAACGGGGCGGTCGCCGAGAGCGAATTCGAGCGCCTGCACGAAACGATCGAAGACAGCGCCGCCGAGCATGTTCTTGTCTACCTGCATCATCCGCCGGTCACGCTGCACAGCGCCTGGCTGGACCAGGTCGGGCTCGTGAATCGCGCGGATTGTCTGCGGGAATTCGCGCGCACCGGTCGGGTGCGTACCGTGATCTTCGGTCATGCTCACCAGGCCTACGACGGAACGCACAATGGCATGCACATGCTGGGCACACCGTCGACCTGTCAGCAGTTCCGCCCGCGCAGCGAAAAGTTTGCCGTCGACGACCGGCCCCCTGCCTGCCGCCGCATCGAACTGCAGTCCGACGGCAACCACACGACGGAACTGATGTGGATCGATGAGCACTAGGTCAGCGTTGTCGCTCGCCCTGCTGCTCGCCTCGACCGACATCTTCGCCGGCGGGGACACGGTATCGATGTGGCTGATCGAGGGTGAACACAACCGGGTGTACCTCCTCGGTTCCGTGCATCTGCTACGCGAAAGCGACCATCCGTTGCCACAGGCGATCGATGACGCGTACCAGGATGCGGAAGCCCTGGTCATGGAACTGGACATGGATGACATCGACCCGCTGGCGCTGCAGGCGGAGACGAACCGTCTCGGTCTTCTGCACGACCAGCGGACTTTGCGCGATCTGCTCGGGGCCGAAGCCTGGGACCGGGCGGCGGCAATTGCCGAAAGGATGCAGATTCCGCTGGACTTGCTGACGAAGACCGAACCTTGGTTCGCCGCGATCACAGTGGAACAGCTCATGCTGCTTCGCGTCGGATTCAATCCGGCGTACGGTGTCGAGATGTACTTGGCGGCCAAAGCCGGCGCGGATGGCAAGCCGATCACGGGACTCGAGACTGTCGCCGAACAACTCGCGATTCTTGACGGGCTCCCGCTCGACGCTCAGCGCGACCTGCTTTTGCAGACCCTGTCGGAAAGCGAAAACCTGCAGGCGGAAATGGACCTGCTGATCGACGCCTGGCGCCGAGGCGACTCGCGCATTCTCGAGGACCAAATGCTCGCAGACATGCAGAAAAACTCCGAGTTGTACGAAGCGATCGTCGCAGGCCGGAACCGTGTGTGGACCGAGGAAATCCGCGCACTGCTGGATGACGAGACCGACTATCTCGTCATCGTCGGCGCCCTGCACCTCATCGGCGTGGACGGCGTTCCCGAACTGCTGGACGCGAAGGGTGTGACCGCGAGGCAGATGAATGACACTCTTTGACGACGCGCGCAGATACATTGCCGGCGGTGTCAATTCGCCGGTGCGTGCATTCGCCGGGGTCGGCGGTGAACCCGTGTTTTTCAGAAACGCCCGTGGCGCACGGCTCGAGGCCGAGGACGGCCGGCGGTACATCGACTACGTCGGCTCCTGGGGACCGATGATCCTCGGCCATGCGGATCCCGACGTGCTCGACGCAGTGGTCCGGACGGCCCGCAATGGGCTCAGCTTCGGAGCGCCGTGCATCCTCGAAACCCGAATCGCCGAGAAGATCTGCGCCCTCGTTCCCTCGATCGAACGCGTCCGCATGGTCAGTTCCGGCACCGAGGCGACGATGAGCGCGATACGGCTGGCCCGCGGCTTCACCCGGCGTGACAAGATCGTCAAGTTCGAAGGGTGTTATCACGGGCACTCCGACTCGCTCCTGATCAAGGCCGGATCCGGCGCGCTGACGCTTGGCGTGCCGAGTTCGCCGGGCGTGCCAGCCGGCTTGTCGGAGCACACGATCGCTCTGCCTTACAACGACGGCGACCAGGTGCGCCAGGCATTCGAGCAATTCGGTGAGCAAATCGCCTGCATCATCGTCGAGCCGATCGCCGGCAACATGAACATGATCCGGCCTGTGCCCGGCTTTCTCCGGACGCTACGCGAGCTGTGCGATGCGAGCGGTGCGCTGCTGATTTTCGATGAGGTCATGACCGGTTTTCGCGTCGCCAAAGGCGGCGCACAGGCGCTCTACGGTTTGAAACCGGACCTGACTACGCTCGGCAAGATCGTCGGAGGCGGACTCCCGGCGGCGGCATTTGGCGGGCGCGCGGACGTGATGTCCGCAATCGCGCCGGATGGACCTGTTTACCAGGCGGGCACGCTGAGCGGCAACCCGGTGGCGATGGCCGCCGGCCTCGCGACTCTCGAAAAGATCGACAAACCTGGCTTTCATGAGTCTCTGGCCGAGACCACGCGTGCGCTCGCAACGGGACTCGCCTCGGCTGCGACCGATGCCGGCATTCCGCTCGCGACCGAGTCCGAAGGCGGCATGTTTGGTTTCGTGTTCACGGCGGATAAACCGGTAAAGAGTTACGAAACGGTCGCCGCGGCCGACATCGGGCGATTTCGTCGTTTCTTCCACGGCATGCTCGGCGAAGGCATCTATCTTGCGCCGTCCGCATTCGAAGCCGGTTTCGTGTCCGCAGCGCACGGCGAGGATGAGATCGAGGAGACTCTCGACGCCGCCCGCAAGGTTTTCTCCGCGGTCGCCGCACCCTGATATTTCGATTTCGCGGGCAGGGCCCCTGCGAGCGTCCCGGACAGCTCCTACGATACCGGCTTGCGCACGGAATCGAGCAGCTGGCTCACGAGCTGTAGCCGCTCTTCGATGGTGCTGTTTTCCAGGCACGCCTGCTTTTGTTCCAGGTCGAGCGGCAGGACTTCCACGAATCGCCATGTGACCCAGCCGGCATCGTCGTAGCGCCGCTCCAGGGATTCGTACAGCCGCCCCAGGTCGTCCAGCACTGCCGCGAGTATGTGCGCGATCCCGCGATAATGGTCCGGCAGCGGTGCCGGAGGCTCGTCCGGGAGCAGCTCGACCTCCCCGACGTTCAAGCCGTCACGCTGGCGTTCGGCGGAACGCAGACGAAAGCGCCGTTCGCCCAGTGCGGTCACGCCGAGCAGGCCGTCGCTGCCCTGGTACCAGTCGATGATGCGCGCCAGCGTACCGACTTCGAAGGTCGACGCCGGCCCGGCTTCCCGACCCTCACGGATCAGCAACACTCCGAATGGCGCGTCGGAGCGCATCCGTTCGCTGATCATATCGATGTAGCGCGACTCGAAAATGCGAAGCGGCAGAGGCCCGCCCGGAAAGAGCACCGTGTTGAGCGGGAATAAGGGAATGCGCACGTCCTGATTATAGGTGAACCGCGCGGCGTCGCGCGCTCAGACGGAAACCTTGCTGCCTCGCATTCGCTGGAGCATGGCGGTCAGTGTCTGCCGCGCACCGCCGAATCCGCCGTTGCTCATGAACACCACCTGGTCGCCGGCACGCACGCGGGTGGACATGTCGATCACCAGGCGGTCATAGTCGTCGAAGGTACGCAGCTTGTCGCCGAGCGGCGCGAGCGCTGCATCGAAGTTCGCGCTCATGCCTCGCGGGCGAAACATCCACACCAGGTCCGCGTCGCCGAGCGACTCCCGCAATTCGTCGTTGTGCACGCCGAGCTTCATGGTGTTCGACCGAGGTTCGATTGCGACAACGACGCGCTGCCCCGGGTGCCGACGGCGAATTGCGCTGATCGTGCGCCGAATTGCCGTCGGGTGGTGAGCGAAGTCGTCGAAAATGGCGACGTCGGCAACGGTCGCCGTACGCTCCATGCGCCGTTTCACACCGTCGAAGCGCGACAGTGCGTCGACCGCCCGGTCCACCTCGATCCCGGCAGACCGGGCTGCCGCTATCGCAGCTACCGCATTCTCCAGGTTGTGCATGCCGGCGAGCCGCCAGCGTGCCGTCGCCTCGCCGGCGGCAGGCCCCTGCACAGCAATACGGTGCTCCCGTGCATCGGCGAAGCGTCCCTGCCAGTCGCCGACCGAATCGGTGCCGAATGTCTCCACCGGCGTCCAGCAGCCCATCGACAGCAGCCGCTTCAGGTTCGGATCGCCTCCATTCACGAGCAGGCGGCCGCCGCCGGGAACAGTCCTGATGAGCTGGTGAAACTGCCAGAGGATTGCATCGACATCGCGGTAGATGTCGGCATGGTCGTACTCGAGATTGTTGAGGACGAGGGTATCCGGGCGGTAGTGGACAAACTTCGCACGCTTGTCGAAGAAAGCCGTGTCGTATTCGTCGGCTTCCACGACGAAGTACTTGCCATTGCCGTAGCGCGCCGAAACATCGAAATTAGCCGGTATGCCACCGATCAGGAAGCCCGGTTCCAGGCCTGCGTCCTTCAGGATCCAGGCGAGCATGCTCGACGTCGTGGTCTTGCCATGCGTCCCGGCGACCGCGAATACATGGTGACCTCGGAGCACGTGTTCCGCCAGCCATTGCGGCCCGGACTGGTAGGCAATTCGGCGATCTAGCATGGCTTCGACAACCGGCGTCCCACGGGTCATGACATTGCCCACCACGACGCAGTCGGGCACCACGTCGAGCTGAACGGCGTCGAAACCTTCGTGGATGTCGATACCCAGGTTCTTGAGCTGCGTGCTCATGGGCGGATACACATTGGCGTCGCAACCCGACACGCGATGGCCTGCGGCGGCCGCCAGCGCCGCGACACCGCCCATGAACGTCCCACCAATGCCGAGTATGTGTATATGCATGTACCGAGTCTCGCTCCATTTCCGGCGTTCGTCGCTCGCCGGCAACCCGCGTTCGTTGCCGCATGTTACCCTTTTGCGATGCCCGTCAATAACTGCGTCGACCACCCTGCGGACGTTTGCGCCGCTGTCAGGGATGCCGCCGACATCGGCGTCGACACCGAGTTCATGCGCGAGAAGACCTTCTACTCGCAGCTGTGCCTGGTGCAGGTCGCGACCGGTGCGCGGATACTGATCGTGGATCCGCTGTCCGGCGCTGATGATCTCGCGCCGCTGTGGGATGCGCTGCTTGCGCGCCTTTGGGTCGTCCATTCCGCGCGGCAGGACATCGAAGTCGTGTACCAGGCAACCGGCCGAATGCCGGCCTCTTTATTTGATACCCAGATTGCAGCCGGGCTGCTCGGCTACCAGCCGCAACTCGGGTATGCGGGGCTGGTCAGGGAATTGTTCGGCGTCGAACTGCCGAAATCGCACACGCGCGCCAACTGGGCCGCCCGCCCCCTGCCCGAGGCTTTGCTCGCCTACGCCGCGGAGGATGTCGAGTACCTGCTGCCGGCGCGTGACAAGCTCGCGGAAGCGCTGGATCGCAAGGGCCGTCTCGGCTGGGCGCTGGCCGATTCCGCCCAGTTGCTCGAGCCGGCGTTGCACGCGCTGGAGCCGGCCAATGCCGGCCAGAGACTGAAGAGCCTGCGCAATCTGGGCGGCGCGCGCCGGGCGGCCGCCGAGGCGCTGGCCGCGTGGCGGGAGACCGAAGCGATGCAGCGCAACCTGCCCCGGCAGTGGATCCTGAAGGATGCCGTACTCATGGAGATCGCCGTCAAGCTGCCGTCGAACCGAAGCGAACTCGAAAAGATCGAGGGCATGCCGTCCGGGATCCTGCGGCGGGCCGGCGACGACATACTGGCAGCCGTGGTGACGGCGCGGCGCAGCACGACACCGGACCCGGAACACTCGCACCGGCGCGGCGTCCCCGACGAACGACAGAAGTCCTTGCTCAAGACCCTGCAAGAGCGCGTGGCCGAATGCGCCGGCAGCCTCGGCGTTGCGGCGGAAACGATCGCGTCGAAGAAGGAACTCTCGGCTGTGGTCATTGCGGGAGAACGCGGCACGCGGCTGTTCTCCGGCTGGCGCAAGGACCTGATCGGCGACCAGCTCGCCCGGATGCTTTGACCCCGGGGCGCAGTCAGGCCAGCGTCGCCGCGAGGCGTTCGCTGATCTCGTCGATGGTGCCTTCGGCGTCGACGACCTTCAGGCGGCCGCGTTTCCGATAGTAGTCCACCACCGGCTCGGTGTTGGTCCGGTACACATCGAGACGGTTCCTGATCGTTTCCTCATTGTCGTCGTCGCGTTGCAGGAGTTCGCCCCCTGCCCTCGTGCACTCGTCGAGTTCCGACTGTGGCGAGAAGTAGATATTGAGTAGCTTGCCGGTCCTGGAACAGGTGCGGCGGCCGGTAAGCCGCCGCATCAGGATGTCCGCGTCGATGTTCATCAGTATCGCGGCGTCGAGCGGCACGCCGATCTCGTCGAGCAGATCCTCGAGATCCGTCGCCTGCTGGCGTGTTCGGGGAAATCCGTCGAGTATGAAGCCGCCCGCTGCATCCGGCAGGGACAAGCGTTCCGCGATGATGCCGAGCATGACTTCGTCCGGGACGAGATTACCGGAATCGATGGTGGCTTTCGCTTTCTTTCCGAAACACGTACCCGCGGCCACTGCTTCGCGCAGCATGTCGCCTGTCGAAATGTGCGGAACCCGGTGCTCGCCGGCCAGAATCCTGGCCTGCGTGCCTTTTCCCGACCCCGGGGCACCCAGCAGTACGATGCGCATGTACGAAATCTCGCTTTTTCCATCGGCCCGGAGGACGGATCCTGCCGGGGCGAAGTACGCTACCGACTACGACAACGGAGGTCAATCACGGTCACGGAAAGCGCTGAAGCCGGTAGCATATTCGGCTATGCTGACGCGCTTTCGGCACGACAGGAGCAGTGCGCCATGGCGGCCATGAACGCTTTTTATGCCCAGTCCGGCGGCGTGACGGCCGTCATCAATGCCTCCGCCTGCGGCGTCATCGAGACGGCTCGCAAGCACCGTAACCGGATTGCGAATGTGTATGCGGGTCGAAACGGCATCATCGGCGCGCTGACTGAGGACCTGATCGACACGAGCCGCGAATCCGCCGCGGCCATTTCCGCACTGCGCCACATGCCAGGCGGCGCCTTCGGCTCGGCCCGCTACAAGCTCAAAGGCATCGAGGAGAATCGTGCCGAATACGAAAGGCTGATCGAGGTCTTCCGCGCCCACGACATCGGTTACTTCTTCTATAACGGCGGTAATGATTCCATGGACACCGCGCACAAGGTGTCGCTGATCTCGCAGAAACTGGGATTCCCTGTGCAGGCGATCGGCGTGCCGAAAACGGTCGACAACGACCTGCCGGTGACCGACAACTGCCCGGGCTTCGGTTCGGTCGCAAAGTATGTCGCAGTATCGACCCTCGAGGCCGCGATGGACGTCGCGTCGATGGCATCGACATCGACCCGGGTTTTCATCCTCGAAGTAATGGGGCGACATGCCGGCTGGATCGCGGCAGCCGGCGGACTGGCCGGCAACCGGCCCGGGGACGCGCCGCACATCATCCTGTTCCCGGAAATTCCTTTCGACCAGCCGGCGTTCATCGCACGAGTCCGTGCCTGCGTCGACGAGTACGGATTCTGCGTCATCGTCGTCAGCGAGGGTGCAGCCTACGCAGACGGCCGCTTTCTAGCCGAAGCCGGGACACGCGACGCGTTCGGCCATGCACAGCTGGGAGGCGTAGCGCCGGTTATCGCGGCCATGGTGCGCGACGAGTTGGGCTACAAATATCACTACGCCATCGCGGATTACCTGCAGCGCTCGGCTCGCCATATCGCGTCCGCGGTCGACGTCGAACAGGCCTGGGCGGTGGGTTCGGAAGCCGTGAAGTTCGCGCTGGCCGGCATGAACGCCGTGATGCCGGTGATCAAGCGGACGTCGGATTCCCCCTACCGTTGGAAGATCGAGGCAGCGCCGCTCGCGAAGATCGCCAACAAAGAGAAAAAAATTCCGCGGCACTACATTACAAAAGACGGCTTCGGCATCACGGCGGCCTGCCGGAAGTATCTGGCACCCCTGATCCGAGGGGAGGATTATCCTCCTTATATCAAGGGCTTGCCCAAGTATCCCGCGCTTAAGAACGTCCCGGTACCGAGAAAGTTACAAAATAAATTTGTGCTATGATCCGCGGCCTGCCGCGACCCGGACAGGGGATTCTGTCCTTGCAGCACGCGTGAAAGCGCGCCTGCCGCGGATCCTGCAACAACAAAGATCATGTAAGTCCAGGCGCCGACGCCGGCCACCCGGAAAGCGTCCCCGGCCGATATTGATCGCGATGTTTCAATCTTGAGGGGTAAGCAATGAGCAATGAACTGGCATTGTGGCTGTCGATCGGCGCCGGTGTCCTCGCCATCCTGTTCGGTGTGTTCTCGGCCCGATGGATTCTGAAGCAACCGGCCGGCAACGAACGGATGCAGGAAATCGCGAAAGCGATCCAGGAAGGCGCCAATGCGTACATGAATCGACAGTACACGACGATCGGTGTCGTCGGGGTCCTCTTGTTCCTGGTGCTCGGCTTCGCGCTGAACTGGGAGACGGCCGTCGGCTTCGCCATCGGCGCATTGTTCTCGGGACTCGCCGGCTACATCGGCATGTACGTTTCGGTCCGCGCCAATGTGCGCACCGCACAGGCAGCAACCCGCGGCGTCAATGCGGCACTCGACATTGCGTTCCGCGGCGGCGCGATCACCGGCCTCCTGGTCGTCGGTCTGGGGCTGCTCGGCGTGGCCGGCTACTACCTGTTGCTGCTGAGCCTGGGGGCCGACACCGAAGAAGCCATACATGCGCTGGTCGGTCTGGCCTTCGGCGGTTCGCTCATCTCGATCTTCGCGCGTCTCGGCGGTGGCATCTTCACCAAGGGCGCCGACGTGGGCGCTGACCTGGTCGGCAAAGTGGAAGCCGGTATTCCCGAAGACGATCCGCGCAACCCCGGAGTCATTGCCGACAACGTCGGCGACAACGTCGGGGACTGTGCCGGCATGGCCGCCGACCTCTTCGAGACCTATGCGGTCACTATCGTTGCGACCATGTTGCTCGGCGGACTGATCGCGTCCGTCTATGGCGCTGCCGCCATCGTGTATCCGTTGGTTCTCGGCGCCGTCTCGATCGTGGCCTCGATCATCGGCACCTGGTTCGTCAAGACCTCGGACGGCGGCAAGATAATGGGCGCACTGTACAAAGGCATGATCGTCGCCGGCGTCCTCGCCGCAATCGCTTTCTACTTCATCACCGATGCCATGCTCGGTTCGACGGGCCAGGCGATGAATATCTATTACTCCGCGCTGGTCGGCCTCGCACTCACCGCGGCAATGGTCGTCATTACGGAGTATTACACCGGCACCGAATTCAAGCCGGTGAAGACGATCGCCAGTGCGTCCACGACGGGGCATGCAACCAACATCATTGCCGGCCTGGGCATTTCGATGAAGGCCACGGCGCTGCCGGTGCTCGCCGTCTGCGCGAGCATCTGGTCTGCCTTCGCACTGGCGCCCCCTGGCGACACGCTCGCCGGCCTGTACAACATCGCGATCGCCGCGACGGCAATGCTGTCGATGACTGGTGTCGTCGTGGCGCTGGACGCCTTTGGCCCAATCACGGACAACGCCGGCGGCATCGCCGAGATGGCGAAATTGCCCCCCGAGGTACGCAACATCACGGACCAGCTGGATGCGGTCGGCAACACCACCAAGGCCGTGACCAAGGGCTATGCGATCGGTTCCGCCGGGCTGGCGGCGCTCGTGCTGTTCGCCGACTACACCAATGCCCTCGACAAGGCCGGCATCGACTCGGTGTTCGAACTCGATGACCACCTCGTCATCATCGGCCTGTTCATCGGCGGCCTCATACCCTACCTGTTCGGCGCGATGGCGATGGAGGCCGTCGGTCGTGCCGCCGGTTCGGTGGTCAACGAAGTACGCCGGCAGTTCCGCGAGATCAAGGGCATCATGGAGGGGACCGGCAAACCCGACTACAGCCGTGCGGTCGACCTGCTGACCCGTGCCGCGATCAAGGAGATGATTATTCCGAGCCTGTTGCCGATCCTGGTGCCGCTCATCGTCGGCCTGCTGCTCGGCCCCAAAGCGCTCGGCGGCCTGCTGCTAGGCACGATCATCACGGGCTTGTTCGTCGCCATATCGATGACTGCCGGCGGCGGCGCCTGGGACAACGCGAAGAAATACATCGAGGACGGCAATTTCGGCGGCAAGGGCTCGGATGCCCACAAGGCGGCCGTCACAGGCGACACCGTCGGCGATCCGTACAAGGACACCGCCGGCCCGGCGATCAATCCGTTGATCAAGATCATCAACATCGTTGCCTTGCTGATGGTCCCGCTGCTCGTCCGGTCTGGCGCTTGAGAAGAACATTCTCGACTGGCTACTGCATCGGAAAAACGTGCTGCCGCCTATCCTCGAATCGCGGAGGTCCGGCTCGCCATTGAGCCCGCGGCCGCAAGTCTTGCGGCTCGCGTTGCGGATGCCGCTGGCATCGAGACTCTCAAGCGGGCGATCGCGGGCCGACAAGGTCTGCGCGCCGGCCGCGCCGTCCTCAGTGCCCGTCAAGGATGTGGCGTAGCGTCGGCTCGACGCGGCTTACCGTCGCGCTGACGAAGCCGCCTGGGCCGGCCGGGGTAAGGAGCGCAGCGCCCAGGTCGGGGCCGGCATAAAGCTGGTAGTCAACGACTTCGCCTTCCGGCAGAACGGCGTGGTAAAGGTATTGTCCGTTCACGGGCATCAGCCGCACGGCGAAATCCCGGCCTTCCAGGAAGCTGGCCCACAGGTACAGCGGGCCGTCGAAGTGTGATCCGCTGTCGAACTCGAAGCGCACCGTGACCGGTTGCCGGTAGTCGTACGACAGCCAGTCGAAGCCGCTATGCGCGCGCGTCGCCTCGTAATCGAAAAACGTATTGTTTTCCCAGTGCGAGCCCTTGCCCCAGCGCGTCGAACAGCCCGTGCTGATCCAGGCGGGCTCCCAGTACACGACACCCAGGCCGCCGCTGTCGACGACGGCCTGCGTGAGATCCAGCATGAAACGTCTCTGGCCTTCGAGCGTCGCCGGGTAGCCATCGGTGAGGGCGTCTTCGCCGAGCAGGTTTGGTGCATCGTCCTGGCTATCGAGTGTCCATGGATAGGCCGTCTCCACGACCACCACGCCTTTTCGGTACTTGTGGCTCACGCGCCGCAGCGTTCGGGTCAGCCCGGCCATGTCACGCGACGACCACTTCGGGTAATAGCTGATGCCGATAAGGTCAAAGTCCTTGATGCCTTCAGCGAATGCGGCGTCGAACCAGGGTTCGATGTTTTCGGGCTGAGCGACGTGCAGCATCGTTTTCGGGGAAATCCCGGTGAGTCGCGCCGCCTCAGCCACAGCCACGATACCCGCGTTTAGCAAGGCTACATTTCTCGGCCAGTCGATCCGCGTGTCTTCGGGAACCGGCGCCTTGAGCAGGATCTCGGTATTGGTCTCATTGCCGACCTGCACGAGGTCGGGCATGACGCCGTTCTCGTGGAGTTCAACCAGTACGTCGACCGTATAGTCATGGACAGTCTGTGCAAGGCGATCCCCATCGAACTCGCGCGAGGCCGCCGGCACGATTTGATCTCCGGGATCCGCCCAGTCATCCGAGTAGTGAATGTCAAGCAGTACCTGCATGCCCGCAGCCTTCGCCCGCTTGCTGCTGCGTATGACGTCGTCGAGCGTGCCGTAATCCGTCCATTGCGGATCGTGCCACAGGCGCAGGCGCACCAAGCGTGTGCCCTTATCGGCGAACAGTACGTAAGGATCCACCGTGTCGTCGCCGGATCGATAGCGGGCGCCGCAATCCTCCATCTCGTTGACGTAGGAAAGATCGGCGCCGAGGTACGGCAGCAAACTCTCGGCTACGGCCGGACCGCAGGCAAGCAGCGACGTCGCGAATACCGCCCGGCAGACCGCCTGTCGGCTGGCCGTGCCGCCTGTGCTCAGGGCTGCAGTGTTCGATGCACGCCGCTTGCCCCGCTGCTGCCTAAGGGCGCGGGCGGTTCCACGAAATTACCCTGCACGAAATCGATGCCGGTGTCCCGCAGCCAGTCGAAGTCCTCCTGTTGCTCGACCTGCTCGGCCACGATGCGGAATTCCATCTTGCGAGCCAGTTTGATCATGGCAGTCACCATTTCCTGGTTGACCTCGTCGGAGCGCAGATTGCGGGTATAACTGCCGTCGATCTTGAGATAGTCGATCGGCAAGGTTTTGAGATTCGAAAACGAACCCAGTCCGCTGCCGAAATCGTCGAGAGAGAACTCGCACCCGATGCCGTGCAGGACTTCGATGAAGCGTTGTGCCTGTTGCACATTCGCGAGAATGGCGCGTTCGGTCACCTCGAAACAGATCGCGTGCGGCGCAACACCGGACCTGTCCAGCGCGTCGACGACGTAGTCGAGAAATCCCTCGTCGGCCAGCGTCTGACCGGACAGATTGATTGCACAACTTCGCCGGCCCGGCAACTTGAGCTCACCGCCTGCCATTGCCGCCAGAGCGGCGCCTACGACCCAGCGATCGATCTGCGGCATCAGCTGATAGCGCTCCGCGGGCCGCAAGAATTCGGCCGTGTCGACGGGACGTCCGCGACTGTCGGGCAGGCGTATCAGCACTTCGGCAGCCGGGCCGGTGTCGACGGTCCCGGTCATCGCTAATATCGGCTGTACCGCGAGTTCGAAACGGCCTTCGCTCAAGGCGTCTTGCAGGCGTTTCAGCCACTGGATGTCGCCGCGTTCCCGTGCGACTGCTTCGTCGCGCGCCGAATAGACATGGACTCGGCCGCGACCTTCCTGCTTCGCCACGTAGCAAGCCGAATCCGCGGCGCTGAGCAGATCCTGAAGCGAGGAGCTCGCATGGCTGACCTCCACCAGGCCGACGGAGATGCCGATATTGAAGATCTTGTCTTTCCAGACGAATCGGTAGTCACCAACTGCCGCACAGATGTCATTCGCGATCTGCCGGGCCTTGTCGATCGGGCAACCGATCAGGAGTGCACCGAATTCATCGCCCCCCAGCCGGCCGACGAAGTCCGAGTCGCGGACCTTCTCCTTGATCAGGCCGGCCACCTCGCGCAGCATGTTGTCGCCAGCCTGATGGCCGCAGCTGTCGTTCACTGCCTTGAAGCGATCCAGATCCATGTAGAACAAGATGTGCGCCGATTCGTCGGCATGTGCGGCGACGTGCGCCTCTTCCAGGCGCCTCTCGAATTCTTGCCGATTGATCAGGCCCGTAAGCGGGTCGTGGGTCGCCTGGTAGCTCATCTTGCGGGTTAGACCACGCAGCTCGCCGACATCGTGAAAGACGACGACCGTGCCGGAGATACTGTTGCCGGGACCCCGTATCGGCGAGGCGGTTAGCTCCACGGAGTGTTCCTGCTCACTTTCCTGACTCATCATTACTGCACGGCGGCCCATGTTCACGCGCCGGCGCATCGCCAGGCAACGCTCGACCGGATCGCCTAACGTTCGGCGGTCCGCGTCGTCAACCAGGATGAACAGTTCGCCCACCTTGCGCCCGGCTGCATCCTCGCGATTGGAACCGGTCAGCGACTCCGCGGCAAGATTCATGTAATCGATACGACCATCGTTGTCGGTCGTGATGACGCCCTCGGAAATAGATTCGAGGGTGTACTGCGCTTGCCGTTTGGATCGTGACAGCGACAGCTCGAGACTTTTGCGATGGCTGACGTCACGCGCAATTGTGAGTATCGCGGGCTCGCCATGGAACTCTATCGAGGAACTTTGAGCCTCCACCCAGAGCCCGGCGTCATTGCCGTTGATCAGCTGGACTTCGAGCCTGCGAGGCACCTTCTCGCCGGCCAGCCGCTTGGCGACATGCTTGCGAAACAACGCACGGTAGGCCGGTTTGACCAGGTCCGCGACGTCCTTGCCCAGGAGTCGCGCGGGATCGAGGCCTACCAGTGCCGCCGCCGACTCGTTGGCCAACAAGATCCTGTCGTTGTGAATCAGGACGACTTCCGGCAAGGTCCGGGCGAAGTCCTGGAACAGCCGGTCCCGGCCCTCGATTTTTTGGTCCCGCTCCCCTAACGCATCGAACAAGCGATTGACCGTCCGGGTGAGCTCCGCAGCATCCGGATCCTGCGGAACCGCCAGCCGGCGACCGACGGATGCGTCGCCGGACACCGCTTGCAGTTCCGCGTTGAACTCCCGGAATCGCCGCGTCTGCGCACGCCTCATGCCTGCTTGCCACAACAAGACCAGCATGCTTGCCAGCAGCGCGCTCGCAAGTACGGCAAACAAAACATAGGCGCCAGACGACATCACGAAGGCCGTGCTTGGTGTCTCTTGCGGTTCATTTGTTATTATTGGCCACCCGCGACCTCGCTCCTTCCCCAGGGCGATATCGGGTCTGAAATTGCCGTAAAAGTAAGGCTTTGCACAGGATAGCCCAGCCGGTTAAGGCAACTTGCATGATTCACCATAATTCTGATCGCCGAACCGCCGGCATCGTGCATCGTTTCGGCCTCGCGCATGACTGGCCGAAAGCCACTTGGTCGGGCGCATGAATACGGAGCTGGCCCGCCGGCAAATGATCGAACAGCAGGTCCGTGCCTGGGAGGTTCTCGATCCCGCGGTCTTGGCCGTGTTGTCCGAAATCCCGCGCGAGCGCTTCGTTCCGCGGGATTTCCGGGCCCTGGCA
This sequence comes from uncultured Pseudomonadota bacterium, assembly GCA_963775455.1. Lineage (GTDB taxonomy): Bacteria > Pseudomonadota > Gammaproteobacteria > Steroidobacterales > Woeseiaceae > UBA1847. The sequence continues at coordinate 647,868 of CAVZIU010000003.1, forward strand.
TTTTCCGATACCAGGATTCCGCTCGGCCACGGGCAGTTCATGATGACACCGACCGTCGAAGGTCGCGTGTTGCAGGCTCTGGAACTCGATGGCAGCGAGAAGATACTCGAAATCGGCACGGGGAGCGGCTTTCTGACCGCTTGCCTCGCATCGTTGGGTGCGCAAGTCACGAGCGTTGAGATTTTCGAGCGCTTACTGAAGCGGGCGCGCGAGAATCTCGCTGATGCCGGCATCGACAACGTCAACTTCCATTGCCTTGACGCAACGAACGGACTGCCCGCCGGGCAATTCGACGCGGTGGTCGTAACGGGATCGACATACCGCCTGGACCGGCGCTATGTCGATGCGCTTACGACCGGCGGCCGGCTGTTCGTTGTGATCGGGGATACGCCGGTCATGGACGCGCTCCGGGTTCGGCGCACCGGTGACGGCAACTGGTGGAGCGAGTCATTGTTCGAAACGGAGCTGGCGCCGCTGGTCAACGCCGGACCACCACCGGCATTCCAGTTCTAAGTCGACGTCTCGGCCGTTGCCACGAAACCTCTCCGCAACCTGCTGCATCTATACAATGTCTGCGGCTGCGGAACCGGTAGTATGGGGGTGCAGGACGCTGCCGGTTTTCCATCCCCAACTGATTTAGTGATATAGTCGACCATAACACTTCGCCATGGCCTCTGCCGTGTATGCCAGGAACGCCTTTCTTATGACAATTTTTAATAAATTCAATGGCTTGTTATCGATTCTGGCGCTGATGGCCATGCCCGCCGCTGTCGATGCAGCTTCACTGCTCGAAGTCTACCAGCAGGCATTGCAGAGCGATCCGCAGATTCACGAAGCGGAAGCCCTGCGGCTTGCCGCGCTCGAAGCCGAACCCCAGGCCCGGAGCTTCCTGCTGCCGCAGGTCGGACTGAATGGCGAATGGGTGAAAGCCGACAGTGAAGGCAATTCGATCTTCGACGACCAGACGGGCGTACCCGCGTCCGTCAATGCCGAAGTGGAATCCGAATCGACACAATGGCAGCTCGGCTTACGCCAGACACTGTTCCGCTGGGATCAGATTGTGGGCCTGCGCCAGGCCGACAAGGTCGTCGCCCGGGCCGAAGCCGATCGCGAGGCGGCGCAACAGGACCTGATCGTACGCGTCGTCCTGCGCTACTTCGACGTTCTCGCGGCCGAAGACCGCTTACTGGCGATCCATGCCAACCGCAACGCGATCGCCCGCCAGCTCGAGCAGGCGAAACAGCGATTCGAAGTCGGTCTCATTGCCATCACGGACGTGCAGGAATCACAAGCGGCCTACGATCAGTCCGGCGCCAATGAAATCGCCGCCAAACGCGATCTCGCAACGGCGCGCGGCTTCCTGCGCGAAATCACCGGCGAGTACATCGACGAACTGGATGCGCCGACCGAAGATTTACCCCTGCGCTCGCCAGCACCGGAAAACGAGAACCAATGGGTGAACCTGTCTCTCGACCAGAATCTGGCGTTGATTTCCAGCCGCATCGACGAGCAGCTCGCGCGCGACGAAATATCTTTTCGGCGCAGCGGCCATTATCCGACCGTGGACCTCGTCGCGGGTACCGGCGAAACGGACGCCGAGGTGGACCGCCGGGTCGAGGGCAGCCCATTCTTCCCCGCCGACTCCGACAGCCAGGGCGATTCGATCGGCATCCAGTTCAACCTGCCGATTTTCACCGGCGGTTACACCTCCTCCCGCGTACGCGAAGCGGTGTACCTGCATCGCGCCAGCCAGGAAAACCTGCAACGCGTGACGCGCGAAACGGAGCGGCAAGCGAGGGATGCCTATCTCGGCGTTCTGTCCGAGATCAGTCGCGTCGAAGCATTGGCACAAGCGGTGCAATCCAGCCGGACGGCGCTCGAAGCGACGCAGGCCGGTTTCGAAGTCGGCACCCGCACGATCGTCGACGTGCTGGAGTTCCAGTTCCAGCTGTACCAATCGATCACCAACTACCAGCAGGCACGTTATGACTACCTGCTGAACTACATGCGCTTGAAGCAGGCTGCGGGCACGCTGCAGGTACAGGATCTCGAGGTACTCGAACAGTACTTCGATGATCGAAAGTCGCCCGAGGAACAGTTCGCCGAAGAAGCGGCGAACGGGAAGTCACCCTGACGGCTGGCGCTGTTCGTCGATCTGCAATCGTGCGTTTCCACCGCGCTCGACCAGCGGATCTATGACGGCCAACAGGCGGGAAAGCGCGCCGCCATTGCTGGCGAGCAGTTCACGGCCGTTCCGGCCGACACGGCGCGCTTCGTCCGGGTGGTCGATAAATTCGTTAACGGCGGCCGCGAGGCTGTCCGCATCGGTCACCATGACGCAGGCGTCGTTTTGCACGAAGCGGTCGGCAATGTCCTGCGCATTGAATACGTGCGGGCCAGTGATGACGGGAATGCCGAGCGCGGCCGGTTCGAGCAGGTTGTGGCCACCGACGGGAACGAGGCTGCCACCGACGAATGCGATGTCGCTGGCCGCGTAAAACAGCGGCACATCGCCCATCGTATCACCGAGGAACACGCTGGTTTCGGCGCGGCAGACTTCGTCGCTGCTGCGGGTAACGAAGGGAATTTTTCTGCTCTGCAGTAACTCGCGTACTGCGCCGAACCGCTGTGGATGGCGCGGTACGAGGATCAGAATCAGCGTCGGATGCGTCGCACGCAACCTGGCGTGGGCATCCAGGACACAGTCCTCCTCACCGTCGTGCGTACTTGCCGCCGTCCAGACCGGGCGCCCGGCGCCCAGGACGTCGTTTCGGAATCGACCGCCGCGCGTCGGAAGGTCGGCGGGCATCTCCAGGTCGAACTTGATATTGCCGATAACGACGGTGCGCAGCGGATTCGCCCCCAGCAACATGAAACGTTCCGCGTCCGCCTGGCTCTGGGCAGCAATCACGATGCCGTGCGAAAGGGTCTCACGAAAGAGCGGCACCAGTTTGCGGTAGTTGTTGACAGAACGCGGCGAAATACGGGCGCTGACCAGCACCAGCGGGATTTGGCGCTTACCGCACTCGCGGTACAGGTTCGGCCAAATCTCGGTCTCCATGATCAGCGCAATGCTCGGACGGACGGCGTTGAAAAATCGCCGCACGGCGTCCGGAGTTTCGAACGGAATGTAGGCGTGATTCACCGTATCGCCGAAGAGCTTCTCCACTCGTGCTGCACCAGTGGGTGTCACCGTCGTTACGAGTAATGGGCGCGCCGGCCAGGTCCGTTGCAAGGCTTTGATCAGGGGCGCCGCGGCAACGACTTCACCGACGGAAACGGCGTGCAGCCACAGGGAATCTTCGAGGTCCGGAAAGCCAAATCCGAATCGTTGCGCAAACTTGTTCCTGTATTCGCGATTCATCACCGCACGCACCGCCAGGAACAGGGTGTAGGGTACCAGCAGCAGATACGTGATCAGGTCGTATAACAGCTTCACGGCGATTCCGCGAACTGCGGCTAGGACTTGAGGCGCTCGATGATGCGGCTCGTCGACCGGCCATCACGAAACGTCAGAACCCGTACTTCGCCGCCATTGTCGAGTACTGCCCGCGCACCCGCGATCTGGTCCGGACGGTAGTCGCCGCCCTTCACGAGTATGTCCGGCAAGACGGCGCCGATCAGGTCCGCCGGCGTGTCCTCTTGGAACGGCACGACCCAGTCGACCGCAGCGAGTCCGGCCAGCACCAGCATGCGGTCCTCCAGTGGGTTGATCGGCCGGGATTCACCTTTCAGTCGACGTGTAGAGGCATCGTCGTTGACAGCCACGATCAGCCGGTCTCCGAGACTCTTGGCCTCCTCGAGGTAGGTCACGTGGCCAGCGTGGAGGATATCGAAGCATCCATTGGTCAGGACGATGCGCTCGCGTCGTTCACGCGCCTCTGTCACGATGCCCGGCAGCAAGTCGCGCGAAACGATTCCGCCGCCTCCCTGGCCGCGCGCATGCAACGCCACCCGAATCTCGGTTGGCGTTACGGTTGCGACGCCGATCTTGCGCACGACCAGTCCCGCAGCGATATTCGCGAGGGCGGCTGCGGAGGCCAGAGATTGCCGACTCGCCACAGCACCCGCGAGAGTTGCGATCACGGTGTCACCGGCGCCGGTCACGTCGAAGACTTCACGGGCTGCGGTAGACAGGAACAGCGGCTCTGCATCGCGTTCGAGCAGCAGCATGCCCTTCTCGCTGCGCGTGATCAGCAGCGCTTCGAGGTCGAGTTCATCCATCAATGCTGTACCGCGCAATACCAGATCGTCCTCGCCGCTGCAGCGACCGGCGACGGCCTCGAACTCGCCTTGGTTTGGTGTCAGCAGGGTAGCGCCACGATATTTGCCGAAATCCCGACCTTTCGGATCGACCAATACCGGAACGCCGGCTTTCCGGCATTCGGCGATGAGATCGCCGACGCCGGCGAGTGCTCCCTTGTCGTAGTCGGAAAGCACGACAGCGCCCGCGCCTGGCAGCACCCGCAGGAATGCCGCGAGCATGGAATTGGGGCTCGCAGGAGTCTTGTCCTCGCGATCGAGACGAAGCAACTGCTGGCCGCGGCTCTGGACGCGAAGTTTCGTGATCGTCGGCTTGCCGGCGGCACGTTCGAACAGGCATGCAATGCCACGGTCGCTGAGCAGACGCTCCAGTGTGTCTGCCGCGGCATCACGGCCGACGACGCCGAGCAGTGTCGTGACCGCCCCCAAGGCTGCCAGATTGACCGCCACATTAGCTGCGCCGCCCGGGCGATCATCCTCAGTGTGCACGTGTACGATCGGCACCGGCGCCTCCGGTGATATCCGGTGCGTCGCACCAAAGACGTACTGGTCGAGCATGACGTCACCGGCGACGACGACGCGGGCGCTGGAGAAGTCAGGAACGCTGAGGGTCACGGTCGAACTCTAGCACGAGACGGAACCCGTTCAGCGCGGCGGGGCCGGCGACACGCCCGCCGCCAGCGATTGTCTCAGCCTAGCCGCATTTGGAGTCGCCGCAGGACAGGCAGGTCTTGCAGCCATCCATCCGGATTACGGCGGCTGTATTGCACTTGGCACAAAGCTGCGCCCCTTCGGGGTACTCGGTTTTCGAGAACGCGTCCTGTTGTTTTTGCCCCTGCTCGAACTGAGCACGCTTCTCGGCGATCAGTTGTTTTTGTCCGGCGTCGAGTGCAGGCCGGACCAGTAGGCCGATGGCGATGAGATGTTTCTCGACGATGTAGCCCAGCTCCGCAATGATCGACGGCATGAACTTGCCGCCCGGCTGCCAGTAGCCGCCGCGAGGGTCGAAAACCGCTTTCAGTTCGTCGACCAGAAACGCGACGTCACCGCCCTTCCGGAAAACGGCGGAGATGATCCGGGTCAAGGCCACGATCCATTGGTAATGGTCGAGATTCTTCGAATTGATGAACATCTCGAAAGGCCGCCGTTTCTCGTGTTCCGTGCCCTCGTTCAGGACGATGTCGTTGATCGTTACATACATGGCGTGGTCCGAAACCGGCGTCTTGACTTTGTACGTGGAGCCGATCAATACCTCCGGCCGCTCGAGCTTCTCGTGCATGCGGATCACTTCCGCACGCTTCGCTGCCGGTTCGCGCTGGGGCTCGGGTTTGGCCTCGGCCTGCGCCGGCTTGGCGACTTCGTAGCCGAGAATCTTCTTGTCGATTTTGATCATGTCAGAATTTTCCGTAGTAGCCCTCTTTGAGAGCATCAAACAGGTTGGCAGCGGTGTGCACTTCACCGTCGTACTCGATTTCCTCGTCACCCTTAAGGCTCACCGTCGAACCATCGTCGAGAGTGAAGGTATAGGTCGTGTTCTTCAGGTCCTTTTCCTTGACCAGGACGCCCTGAAATGCTTCCGGATTGAATCGGAACGTCGTGCAGCCTTTCAGACCCTGCTTGTAGGCATACAGGTATATGTCCTTGAAATCGGCATAGGCATAGTCCGTCGGCACATTGGCGGTCTTGGAAATCGACGAATCGATCCATTTCTGGGCGGCAGCCTGGATGTCCACATGCTGCCTGGGGGAGATGTCGTCCGCCGCGACGAAATAATCGGGAAGATTGCCCGTGGCACCGTTTCCGTCCGGCATCGCATTCTTGTCGACCAGCTGGCGATAGGCCAGCAGCTCAAATGAAAAGACTCCGACCTTCTCCTTCGTCTTCTTGCCTTGGCGAATTACATTGCGGAAATAATGGTGCGCGAAGCTAGGCTCGATTCCATTCGATGCATTGTTCGCGAGCGACAGCGAAATCGTGCCGGTCGGCGCTATCGAGCTGTGATGCGTAAAGCGCCCGCCGTGTTTTGCGAGCTGGTCGACGAGATCCGGCGCAACAGCAGCCAAGCGTTGCATGTAACGACTGTAACGAGCGTGCAGAATCCGGCCCGGCACCTTGTCGCCAACGCGGTACCCGTCCGCCAGCATCTCCGGCCGCTTCCGCAGCATTTCCTCGGTGACCTCGAACTGTTCGATCATGATCGGTGCGGGGCCCTTTTCCTTTGCCAGGTCCAACGCTTCTTCCCATCCGGCCAGCGCCAGTTCGCGAGTCACTTCATCTGTGAATCGCACCGACCCGTCATCGCCATAACGCAAGCGCAGCATCGCGATCGTCGAGCCGAGTCCCAGGAATCCCATGCCGTGCCGTCGCTTGCGCTGGATTTCATTGCGTTGCTGCGGCAGTGGCAAGCCGTTTATCTCGACGACGTTGTCCAGCATGCGCGTGAATATCTTCACTACTCGCCGAAACGCTTCCCAGTCGAAGCGTGCTTCGTCCGTGAACGGCTCCACGACGAAACGCGTCAGGTTCACCGATCCGAGCAGGCAGGATCCGTAAGGCGGGAGCGGCTGCTCGCCGCAGGGATTGGTCGCACGGATGTTCTCGCAGAACCAGTTGTTGTTCATTTCGTTGACCTTGTCGATCAGCACGAAGCCCGGCTCCGCGAAGTCGTAGGTCGATGCCATGATGAGGTTCCACAACCGGTGTGCCGGTAGAATCTTGTAAATCTTGCAGGCCACCAGGCCCTGACCATTGCTGACGTAGTTGCCCGCCTCCGGCCACTCGCGCCAGACGATCTGCGTGTCGTCGCCGAGGTCATAACCATCCTGTTCGAGTTCCTTCCGCGTAATCGGGAATGCGAGTTTCCAGTCGTCTTCGTTGATCACGGCTTGCATGAATTCATCGGTTACGAGCAGGGACAGGTTGAACTGGCGCAGGCGGCCATCCTCTCGCTTGGCGCGTATGAACTCCATGACGTCCGGGTGGCCGACGTCGAATGTCCCCATCTGGGCGCCCCTGCGGCCGCCGGCGGACGACACCGTGAAGCACATCTTGTCGTAGATATCCATGAACGACAGTGGCCCCGACGTGTATGCGCCGGCTCCCGTTACATAGGCACCCTTCGGCCGCAAAGTCGAGAATTCGTAGCCTATACCGCAGCCGGCCTTGAGCGTCAGTCCGGCTTCGTGCACCTTGTTCAGGATGTCGTCCATCGAATCGGCCACGGTACCCGACACGGTGCAATTGATGGTCGACGTTGCCGGCTTGTGCTCCCGGGCGCCGGCATTGGATACGATGCGGCCGGCCGGAATCGCGCCCGACCGCAATGCCCACAGAAACTCATTGAAAAAATGCTCGCGCCTGGATTCCGGCTCGACATCGGCGAGCGCGCGAGCAACGCGCGCGTAGGTCTCGTCGATGGACTTGTCGATCGCCACACCGTTTTTCGCGGCGAGACGATACTTTGACTCCCAGATATCCAAAGAGGCTGCCTGGAAATCGATGTCGGCAACCGTGTGCGCTTCCAGTTGAACGGCGGATTTCATTAGACCCTGTTCTCCCCTGGGCTCCTTGCGGAGACCGATGTTGACGCCCCACCCGCTGGTGCCGAGGGAACGAGCGCCCGCTCGCCGCCTTTTCTCAGGTGCGGCGAGAGCCAGAGTAAGCCCACGAATCCCTCGTCGATTGGACACAAGATGTTGTGCCCAAGTGAGTATTAGATTATGCCCCTCGACTACCCGTGTCAAGCATTCCACCCAAAAATGTAGGTGGACATTTTATTATATGAATCAATTAATTACGTTACATACCGAAAAAGACAGATTAAATTTCGTCGCCAACAAATGACACTTTTGTGAAAGGCCTGCAGGACTACATCTAGTGACTTTTCGATGCCCTGCGCAAGGCTTGAATTGCCTGCTTCTGCCCCTATCTCGCAACCCGGAAAACGAATTACCCAAACAAGTCATAGGACGCCGCTAATCTGGAACCCGGCGACCGTATTCCAGGAGACCATCATGAACCTGACACGCTTTGAACCCTGGTCGATCATCGACCAGTTGCATCGTGATCTCGACCGTTTTGCACAGGCTCGGCTGCCGCAGTCACAGGGTGAAAACCCAGTTGCCGACTGGGCACCGGCCATCGATATCGTCGAAGAAAGAAACCGCTTCGTGCTGCGCGCGGACGTACCGGGCGTCGAGCCGGCCAACATCGACGTCAGCATGGACAATGGCGTACTGACCGTTTCGGGTGAACGCAAGACCGAAGCGAGCACCGAGGAAGAGGGTTTCCGGCGCGTCGAGCGCAGCTTCGGCCGCTTCTACCGGCGATTCAACCTGCCCGACACGGCGGACTCGGACGGCATCAAGGCAACGAGCAACCAGGGAATCCTCGAGATTTCGATTCCCAAGATGCCCGAAGTGAAGGCGCGGCGAATCGCCGTAGAATGCGCCTGAATCGTGCAGGAACCGCCCGGCGGCGACGTTTGCGCGCAGCCGGGCATCCTTGCCTTACCGGGCGGAACTTTCGGCATCGTGTCACGGTCGACCGCATATACCGTCACCGACCTTGCACCGGCTGCTGTGGACATCGTCAATCCAGTAAAGGTGTAATCACCACATGATCATGCAACTACGCACCCTCGCGCTGGCAGCGATGCTGCTCGTTTGTTCCGCAACGGAAGCCGCGATCCCGCCTCTGGTCGATGGTGAGGCCGTCCCCAGTCTCGCTCCGCTCGTCGAGGGAACGTCGCCGGCCGTCGTCAACATTCGTGTGCGTCAGACGCTATCGGCGCAGCCGTATGGAGACGAGGCGTTCCGGCGCTACTTCGGCTTTCCGGACACCGGTCCGCAACAAGTCGCGAGTGCGGGCTCCGGCGTCATAGTGGACGCCGACAATGGCTACATCCTGACCAACCACCATGTCGTCGAGAACGCGGATGAGATCAAGATATCGTTGTTCGACGGCCGCCTGCTCGATGCGGAGGTAATCGGCACAGACGCCGCCACCGACATCGCCGTTTTGCAGGTGGAAGCCGACGAACTTGTCGAAATGCCTATCGGCGACTCACGCGCAGTTCGCGTCGGCGACTTCGTCCTCGCAATCGGCAACCCGTTTGGCCTCGGCAATACGGTCACCTCCGGAATCGTCAGCGGTCTCGGCCGAAGTGGCATCGGCGAAGGTCTCGAGGACTTCATCCAGACAGATGCTTCGATCAATCCGGGCAATTCCGGTGGCGCGCTGATCAACATGCGAGGTGAACTGATCGGCATTAACTCCGCGATCATCAGCCGGACCGGCGGCAACATCGGCATCGGGTTCGCAGTTCCGACCGAAATTGCCTATTCGGTCTTGCAACAGATTCTGGACCACGGCGAAGTGCGGCGCGGGCTGCTCGGCGTCACGATCAGCTCCGTGGACGAGGCCGCGGCGAAGGCCTTGGGGGCCCAGGTCGAAAGCGGTGCCCTCATCACCGAGATTACGCCGAACTCTGCAGCCGAGCAGGCCGGCCTGAAGGTGGAAGACATCATCGTCGAAGTCAACAACAAGAAGATTCAAGACAATCGCGAACTGATGAACGCCATAGGTCTTCGCTCACCGGGCGAAACGATCGAGATCAGCTACGTACGTGACGGCAAGGTTCGCACCGCGAACGCGATCCTGGGGCAGCGGATTGCGGTGAGCAGCGATGGCGCCGATGTTCATCCGGGACTTGCCGGAGCACAGTTCGCCGCGAACACGGCGACGAGCCGCGGCGGCGTCGAAGTTACGGCGGTCGAGCCAGACAGTCCGGCGGCCCAGCGGGGGTTGCGCGAGGGTGATGTCATCGTCGCGGTAAACCGTACCGGCACGGCATCCATTGCGGACCTGATTCGGGAAGCCAGCAACGAAGACATTCTGTTTCTTCTGGTCGATCGCGGCGATCGGCGGCTGATGCTACAGATTCGCTGACCGGCCATGTTGTAGGATGTCCCGGTGAACTTCACCGCCGGGCCAATCCGTCGATCCCGGAAGGGCATCCTGCTCATCATGGCTGCCGTGTGGCCGCTTGCCTGTCAGTCCGCAACAGAGATCGAGCAGCAGCGCGCGCTGTTCATGGCTGGCTACGAGCGAGCCGAACTCGGTGACCGGTCTTTCGTCGAAAGCCTGTCGCCCGGCGATCGAGACCTGCTCGAATCCTACATCCTGTGGCCCGATCTCGAAGCTGCGTATCTACGCGCGACTGTCCGTACCACATCACCCGCGGTAATAAAGCGTTTCCTCGAGCGTCATGAAGGCTTGAAGCCCGCGCGCGAGTTACGTTACCGCTACGCCCTGGAACTGGCACGCCGCGGCAAGCTTGCTGCCTACGCCGAAATTTATTCCAGACACTACGCGACACTCGGGGATACGACACTCGACTGCCTTGCGCTGCAAGCGCGGATCGCCGCCGGCAAGGGCGAGGAAGCCGTGCCGCGGGCGCGTGAATTTTGGCTGGTGGGCAAGAGCCAGGTTCCGGAGTGCGATCCCGTCTTCGGCTACCTGGAGAGGATGGATCTGCTCGGCCCTGCGGATTACCAGGCGCGCTATGCATTGGCCATCGAGAATCACTCGTTCGGTCTCGCCCGCTGGCTCGCGCGTTCCATTGACAGCGCTCACGAGGCAAACGCACAGGCGTGGCTCGACGCCGAAGCAAGCCCGGAGAAGTACCTCGTCGCTCACACGGGCTTGCGTTCGGATGGGGCACACCTCGCCCGCCTTGCGTTCGCGGCCGAGCGGCTGACGTATCTCGACCCCGATCGGGCCTTCGAACTCTGGACTCTTGCGATCGCCCGACATTCGTTCGTCGACGAAGAACGCGGGCCGGTCGACCGTCACATCGCATTGTGGACGGCACGCGACAGGCTGCCCGCGGCAGCGATTCGCCTCGCCGCATTGCCCGCCTCCGTCAGCGACGACGAAGTCCTGCGCTGGCGCGCGCGCACAAGCCTTTATGCCGGGGAATGGGATGCCGTGCTGCAATCCATCGCCGCGATGTCATCCGACGAGCAACGGCGCGAGGAGTGGCGTTATTGGCGCGCGATCGCATTCCGCAAGACCGGTGACAAGACAACAGGCGACGCGGAGTTATCGGGCTTGGCCAGCGAACGCGGCTATTACGGTTTTCTTGCCGCGGACGAACTCGGCCTGCCGTATGCGTTCGGTGCGGCAAGCTTGCCCGTCGACCCGACGCTGCAGGCCGACCTCGAGCAGCGGCCCGCGCTCCTTCGCGCCCGGGAACTCTATTACGTCGGCCTCGACGGCCGTGGTCGCTCCGAGTGGGATGCCGCCGTCGACGCACTTGCTCCGCGTGACAAGGCGCAGGCAGCGATCCTGGCACATCGCTGGGGCTGGCATTCCCGCGCGATCGCGACCGTCGCATCCATCGGCGAATACGACGACCTCGAGCTTCGCTATCCGCTCCCGTTTCGCGAGGAATTCACGCGATCGGCTTCGGCAGCCGGCGTGCCCTCCACTTGGGCCTACGGCGTTGCGCGCAGCGAGAGCCTGTTCATGCGTGACGCCCGGTCGGCCGCCGGCGCGATCGGACTCATGCAGCTGCTGCCGACAACGGCCAAGGCCCTGGCGCGGCGAGTGGACCTGCCCTACCCGGGCATCGAGATATTGACGGATCCAGCAAGCAACATTCGGCTCGGGACGGCTTACCTCGCCGAAATGACGGCGCGCTACGACGACAATCGCGTTCTCGCCACTGCCGCCTACAACGCGGGGCCGGAGCGCGTGGATCAGTGGATTCCGCGCCAGGATTCGGTGGATGCCCGAATCTGGATCGAAGGTATCCCCTACAACGAGACCCGTTCCTACGTGCGGCGCGTGTTGGAGGCGGAAGCCATTTTCCACTGGCGGCTGACCGGCGAAACATTGCGACTCAGCGACCTGTTCGTGGCGGTGCAGCCCGTCGGAGCGGCTCAGCGCGTCGCCAGGAGTTCCAGATAGCGTTCGCGGGCTTCGCGGTCGAGGGCGGCGGTTTGCCTGGCAGTATCATAGAAACATTCGAGTTGCCGGTCACACTGCTCGTACAGCCGCCGGAATGCCTGCAAATGTCCTTCGTACAGGTTGAAAGTAAGGAGGCGTGCATTGTTCCAGGGGCCCTGCAGTAAAGGTGTGATATCGGCGCCGTGGGCTTCGAACAACGCGCGTGTGTCTGCAAGCAGTTGCTCGAGTCGATGTTCCTTCAGCAGGCGCTTCTCGTCGTCGTCGAGCGTCTCGGAAAAATAGACGCCGAGATCATTCCGGGCGTCGGCCATGAGCCCAGACAGCGCGTGCCGCAACCGCAGGCGTTCCCGATGCTTCGCAATCGCCTCGTCGGATCCACGCGCAGCAAGAAATCGCTCTAAGGAAAATTCCTCAACGGCCGAGGCAAAAGATTCGTTGAAGCCGGTGTCGTCCGGGACATAGAGAACCTGGTGGGCGAGTTCGTGGAACAGCGTGGACACGAGTTGCAGTTCATCCCATTTCAGCATGGTGTTCAGCACGGGATCGTCGAAACGGCCGAGTGTCGAGTACGCCGGAATTCCGGCAACATAGACGTCGAATCCGCGCTCGCTCAGTTCTGTGGCTTCCCGGACGGCAGTCTCGTAACTGAAGAAACCGCGATAGGAGACACAACCGACGATCGGGTAGCACCAGTTGACCGGGTCGATGGCCAGCTCCGGCGCCGCGAAGATGCTCCAGAGTACATAGTCGCGCTCGAGATCGGCATAACTGCGATAGCTGCCGTTGTCCGGCATCCCGAGTTCGGCAATCGAGAACTGCCGGGCGTCCTGCACCAGGCGCAGGCGTTCGGCTAGCGCCGCCGGCGTTTCGGGATCGGCCAGGACCTCAGGTATCGGTTCACGCCGGGCGAGCACATCCAGTTGTCCCCGGGCAGCCTGCAGGTAATAACAGCCAACGAGCTGAGACAACGTGACGATGAGCATCGCCTTTGCGATCCAGCGATACGTGCGCACTATCGTCAGAAATCGTAGCTTAACGACGTCGTCACCGAATAGTCGGAATTCGCACCGCCGGATGGCGGGTTGCTTTGGTACGAATAATTGAATCCGAGGTCGAGGAACACGTCTTCGATGAATTCCCGCCGAAACGTCAGGTCGGACTCCGCACGATAGTCACTGAAGTCGTCGAGCAAGGGATAGTACGTCGAAGTAATGTTGAAGGACGTGTCCGGCGCGATATTCCGGTGCAGGTAGCGAATCTCGAACCGGCCTTCGACCACGGTGTCGCTGGGATCTTCGCCGTAGTACCGCTCGCGTGCGAGCTGCGCCCCCGCAGCCAGCGAGAACTCATTCCGGTTCGTCTGCACGACGTAACGGCCCCACGCTGCGCCGCCGGACACACGTGCCGCAATGCCCTGTTCGTCATTGCGCTCCCAGCCTGTGAACCAGTCAGCAAACCAGCGGTTGGCACGAAGGCGCTGGTAGTTGATGTAGAAGCTCTGGCTTGCAGTGGTCTCCTCACTGGGCTGGTCCGTCACCGTGGAATTGAGACGCACGCCGACCAGGTACCTCTGTGTGCGATAGCTGACGTCAGTTGCGACGTATGAGGTATTGACCTCGCTCGATTTCTGCGCCTGGAACCCGAGGCTCATGGAACCCTCGAGTCGTTCCAGAAATCGGTCCTCTCGCTCGATCGGCGTAATTCGGACGACTGCTTCAGTTGCAAGACCCACCTTGTCGCTGCCCGACAAAACGGTCAACTTCCGGTCGGCGCCGTTCGGAACGAACTGGCCGAAGTAGCGGCTGCCGTCAGTGATTTCGACCTGCAGACTTTGTTTGCTGGTGATCGCGACTACATCCTCCCAATCGATCTTGACGGTGCCCATGGAATCGGTGCTATACGTGAGCACGCCGAAGTCGAGCGACTTGAGCTCGCCTGTAATTTCATTGCCGTTGACGAGCTTGACGATATCGGTTTTCGCGGCGTGAACGATTCCGGCGGACGACAGGCACACAAGGACGAACACGGCCTGGTGCCACGGGCATGGCTGTTTCATTGTTCTGACCCCGATCAGGCTTTTTTTGCTTCGGCAGAATAGACGCCATGCCACACTACATTCAACCTTGCATGCAGCGGACAATGCCCGCTGCTCCTGTATAGTCCGTCGCATGACGACCAGCACATCATCCGGGCGACGAGCGTGCAAATCTACCTGGTAGGCGGTGCGGTCCGGGATGAACTCCTGGGATTGCCCGTTCGAGAGCGTGACTGGTGCGTCGTCGGCGCCACGCCGCAGGAAATGCTCGAACGCGGCTTTCGCCCGGTCGGCAAGGACTTTCCGGTGTTCCTGCACCCGGAATCGCACGAGGAATATGCGCTCGCGCGCACCGAACGCAAGACGCGTGCGGGATACCACGGTTTCAGGTTCGACACGTCGCCCGAAATCACCATCGAAGAGGATCTGGCCCGCCGGGACTTGACGATCAACGCGATGGCGCGTGACGAGCGTGGAATGCTCGTCGACCCCTACGGAGGGCTGCGTGACCTCGAGGATTGCAGCCTGCGCCACGTATCAGACGCTTTCGCCGAGGACCCTGTTCGTGTGCTGCGCGCCGCGCGATTTCGAGCCCGTTTTCATGAGCTCGGTTTTCGCATCGCGGGCGAGACGCTCGACCTGATGCGTGTGCTCGTCGCCGGTGGCGAGATCGATGCGTTGGTGCCGGATCGTGTCTGGGCGGAGACGCGTGTCGCCCTCGAAGGCCGCCATTCGCGCGTCTATTTCGAAACCCTGCGGGAGTGTGGCGCGCTCGCGTGCGTGCTGCCCGAAGTGAATGCCTTGTTCGGCGTACCGCAACCGCCGAAATGGCACCCCGAAATCGATACCGGTGTACACACGATGATGGTACTCGATCAGGCCGAAAGCCTGAGCGACGACCTGGCCGTGCGCTTTGCGGCACTGGTGCACGACCTCGGAAAGGCAACGACGGACAGGTCGAAACTGCCGAGTCATCCTGGCCATGAGATGCGCAGCGCGCGCCTGATCGAGGCCTTGGCAGACCGCCTGCCGCTGCCCCGCGCCTGTCGCGAACTGGCTTTGCTCGTCGCGGAGTGGCATACGCACTGTCATCGCGCTCTTGAACTGCGTGACGACACGGTGCTGAAACTACTGGAGCGTACCGACGCCTTCCGCCGGCCGGACCGATTCGAGCAGTTTCTCTTGACATGCGAGGCGGATGCACGAGGCAGGACGGGTCTCGAGGACCGGCCTTATGTTCAGGCCGGGCACCTGCGTGCGGCACTGAATGCAGCTCTAGCCGTCGACACCGGCTCGATCGCGCAGGAACTCCGGGGACCGGCCATCGGTGCGGAAATCCGACGGCGGCGCGTGCGCGCCGTCACTCGCGCGCGCGCAGAAGCTCACCCGACCAGCATGTAGAGAATCAGGGCTGCCAGCAGCAGGCGATAGACCGCGAAGGGCATCAGGCCGACGCGTCCCACCACACGCATGAAAAACCCAATCGTCAGGTAGGCGACCACTGCCGAAACTGCGATGCCCAGAGCCAGTTCGTCCCAGGCCACCGCCTCCTCGTGCAGCACGAGATTCAGCGTCTCGTACACGGTAGCGAGCAGGATTACCGGCACGGAAAGGAGAAAAGAGAAACGTGCGGCGTCGCGTCGCTCGATGCCGAGGAAACGGCCAGCGGTGATCGTCACGCCCGAACGCGAGGTGCCGGGCACAAGCGCCAATGCCTGGGCGCAGCCAATGACGAAGGCGTCCCGAAGTCGAATATCCTCGATGCGCTTTGTCGCTGCGCCCGAACCGATCGGCTAGTACCATGAGCACCGCATAAAAAGACAGCGTCGTGACAATGACGATCGGGGAACGCAGGTTTGCCTCGATCCAGTCGGCAAAGGCCAGCCCCGCGACGGCAGCCGGTATCGTGCCGAGTGCAATGCCGAGCGCAAGGCGTGAACGTCCGGACTCGAAGCGCCCCGTCGCGATCTCGGCGCCACCATGCAGCAGTTGCACCAGGTCCCGGCGAAAATACAGGCAGACGGCCAGCAAGGATCCGAAATGCACGGCGACATCAAAAACGAGCCCCTGATCACCCCAGCCGACCACGGCCGGGACGAGCACCAGGTGTCCGGAGCTGGATACGGGAAGAAACTCGGTGATGCCTTGCACGATGGCAAGTACGACGATCTGGAGCCAGCTCACGAGCGGCTCCTGACGGACTTTCCGTCGACTCATAAAGTGTGGGTCCTGTCCAGAGTGGTCAGAGCAGGGGGCAGCGGCTCGAAGTCCCGGGCCAGGCCGAGGCACCTGAACCGCTCGCCCATCTCGCCCGGGAGCGTAAGCATTTTCATCTGGCTTGCCAATTCGACCTGTTCACGTTCCGTCGCCGGGGCAAGCGCTGCGAATTCGTCGACGAGCCCGGCCGCGAGCAGGAACTGCGATTGCGACAGGTAGGTAGCGATACTCGCACCGGCATCGACCGCCGCCGAGGCCGCTGCCGTGAAATCGACCCAGCAACTCAGGTCCTGGATGCCGGGCAGGATAAGCGGATCGTCGTGAGCGCGATGTCGATAGTGGCAACGCAGCCAACCGCGCGGCCGATCGGCCGCGTAGTATTCCCGTCGACTGGCACCGTAATCGAAGAGCAAACCTAGGCCGCGCACGAGACACGCGCAGACGGAGCTGATCCATGGTGCGAGCAGGGGCGCGAATTCGGATGTGTAGCCGGGTTCGAATGTGCGACCGAGCGCGGACTCGATTGCCGAGACGGCGGCCGCCAGGGCTGCCGGCGCGGGTGCCTCTGTCCAGGCGAAGCCCCCTTCGGTCTCCCGCACGCGCAGCTGTTGCACCCGGCACTCGCCGCCTGTTGCGATGCGGAAGATCTCGACGGGCAGCGCGTCGAGGACCTCGTTCGCGATGACGATGCCGTAGTGCGCTTCCGGCAGGTGTTCGAGCCAGCAGACGAGATCCGCGAGTTCCGGTGCTTCTCGCCGAATAAGGCGTGCCTGCCGTTCGCGCAGGTCGGCCGACACCTCGAGAATTGCATAGCGCCGCGGCAGCTGTCCGAGGCTGTCCAGCTTGCGCAGGACGTCGACCGCAAGACGGCCGCTGCCAGCGCCGAACTCGAGGATGTCGCCGCCGCGCAATTCCGCGAGCACTTCCGCACAGACTCGGGCCAGCACCCGGCCGAACAGCGGCGAGATTTCCGGTGCCGTGACGAAGTCGCCAGAGCGGCCGAACTTGGTCGCACCCGCGGCATAATAGCCGAGCCCGGGCGCGTACAGGGCTTCGTGCATGAATTCGGCGAACGAAATGCTTCCGCCGGCGTCTCGCATGCGCGCACGCAGGTAGACTGCGCACCGGCGCGATTGCTCCTGGCTGGGTTCGTCCGGCGGCGGGAGGCCGTGCGTCGGGCTCGGTTGCATGGCGCGGCCATTGTCTTTCAAAATGGCAGCCGATGACAGGCAGTGCGCATGGCAGCAATGTTTGACGGCCACGTGGCGCTGGTCACCGGAGCCGCCCGCCGGATAGGCAAGGCCATTGCACAGACACTGCATGGCGCGGGCGCGCGGGTCGCCATTCACTACCATACCTCGGCGTCCGACGCAGAGGCTCTGGCCGCGGTCCTGAATGCGTTGCGACCGGACTCGGCGACGGCGATTCGGGCGGACTTGCTCGATGTCAGCGCGTTGCCCGGCCTCGTCAAAGGCGTCGTGGACTGGGGGGGGCGGCTCGATAGCCTGGTCAACAATGCCTCCACTTTCTATCCCACCCCCGTCGGAACGATAGCTCCAAGCGACTGGGACGATCTGATCGGCACGAACCTCAGGGCGCCCTTGTTCCTGTCGCAGGCAGCGGCTCCCTGGCTCGCTGAGCGGCAGGGCTCCATCGTCAATATCGTGGACATACACGCACGACGTCCGTTGCGCGCGCACAGCGTGTACGGTGCTGCCAAAGCCGGCCTCGTGATGCTGACGCGCGCGCTGGCCAAGGATCTTGCCCCCAATGTCCGCGTCAATGCCGTGGCGCCAGGAGCTATCCTCTGGCCGGAAAACGGAATGAACGATGCGAAGCGCCAGGCGATCCTGGACCAGGTGCCGCTCGGGCGCCCCGGCGAACCGGACGACGTCGCCGGATGCGTCCTGTACCTCGTGCGTGACGCACGCTATGTCACGGGCCAGGTGATTGCTGTCGACGGGGGCCGGTCCATCGGCTGGTGATTGTATTACTGCGCGTCGCAAGCGTCGGTAGCCGCTAGAACACGAGTGGCACCACCGTCATTGGCTGCGTGTCAGCCGGGAAATCCTGCCAGTGCTCGCGGATCTTCCGTCCTGTTACCGGATGCACCAGTTCGGGTGCGATCTCCGCCAGCGGCCGCAGGACGAATCCGTACTTGAGAACGTCCGGCCGCGGGAGTGTGCAGGTCGGGCTGCGCACGATCTCGTCGTCGTACAGCAGCAGGTCGATGTCGAGGGGACGGGACGTGAACCGGCCGGCACCGCGTTTGCGGCCAGCAAGCTCGTGAATCCGCTCGATTTGTTCGCGAATCTCGGCGATCCCCTCGCCGGTGTCCAGACCGACCACCATGTTCAGGAAATCATCGGCCGGAAACCCCACTGCCCGGCTGCGGTACACGGACGACAGGTCCAGTAACCCGTAGCGCCAGCGCAGTTCGCGCACGCCGAGCGCCAGGTTCTCCTCCGGGCTGACGTTGCTGCCGAGCCCGAGAAACACGCGTGCGCTCGAGCGGCGCTCAGGTCCCTGGTTCATTGGTCGTGAGCTCTCGCTCGATCGACACGCCCACGTCGCGCGCCCCGCGGATGGCGCCCGGCTTGGACACCCGCACCCGTACCCAGGGCACGTTGAACTCGCCGGTGACTATTCCGGCAATTCGCTCGGCCAGTGTTTCTACGAGTTCGAACTCGGACTCCGTCACGAACTGCTGCACGCGTTTCGCGACCAGCTTGTAATTCAGAGTGTCATCGACCTTGTCGGTTTGCGCCGCGCGCCGGATATCGGCGGCCATATCGAGATCGATCACCACGGTCTGGCGGATGCGGCGTTCCCATTCCCAGATGCCAATGATGGTTTCAACGCGCAGATCGTGCAGGAAAATGATGTCCATCGGATGACGAATGCGATCGATCTCAGGCGGCGCGCGGCGGCGCCAGGGCGTCCAGGGACCAGCGTGCCCGTGCCAGGATCTCGCCGGCTTGCGTAGCATCGGCGATTCGCAATGCGCCTGCGATCGCGATCATTGCGCCATTGTCGGTACAAAAGGCGAGTCTCGGATAGTAGACCTCACCGTCGAAACGCCGCGCCATGTCGGCGCGCAACAGCCGGTTTGCGCCGACGCCGCCGGCGACGACAATGCGCTCGAGGCGCTGTGCCCGGGCGGCCTGCAGCGATCGCCCTACCAATGTGTCCACTGCGGCACGCTGGAACGACGCAGCAAGATCGGCGCGGCGGGCGCCAAGCTCCCCTGCGGCGTCGACGGCCCGGACCGCGAGCATGACCGCGGTCTTCAGGCCGGAGAAACTGAAATCGTAGCCCGGCCTGTTGAGCATCGGCCGCGGCAGGTCGAAGGCCGCCTCGTCGCCGGTTTCCGCCAGCGCCGCCAGCGCCGGTCCGCCGGGATAGCCCAGCCGAAGCAGTTTTGCAGACTTGTCGAATGCCTCGCCCACTGCGTCGTCGAGTGTCGTTCCGAGCAATTCGTAGTTGCCCAGCCCACGCACGGCGATCAGCATCGTGTGGCCACCGGACACGAGCAATGCCAGGAAAGGGTATGCCGGGGTATGATCCTCGAGCAGCGGCGCGAGCAGGTGGCCTTCCATGTGATGGACCGGCACGACGCGACAATCCCAGGCCAGGCCGAGCCCGGCTGCCATGCCGCCGCCAACCATCAGCGCGCCTACGAGCCCGGGGCCGGCCGTGTAGGCGACGGCGTCGGGCCGCTCGAGACCACTGTCCGCCAGGACACGGCGAACGAGTGGCAAGAGCCGCCTCAGATGGTCGCGGGAGGCGATTTCCGGGACCACGCCGCCATAGATCGCATGCAGGTCGATTTGGCTGTGCAGGGCATGCGCCAGGAGGCCCCGCTCCGTGTCGTAGACCGCCACGCCGGTTTCGTCACAGCTCGTTTCGATCCCCAGGACTCGCATATAGGGCGGGCAGTTTACCCCAGTTCCGGTCCGGCCCTCTTGGCATTCGGCTGGATTAGCCGGTAAAATGCCCTGCTCTGTGTCCCGGCCGCGCGCTGGGATTATTTTTGATCGAAGGATGTGTCGGTACCCATGCCAAGCGTACGAGTCAAGGAAAACGAATATTTCGATGCCGCCCTGCGCCGTTTCAAGCGCGCTTGCGAAAAGGCCGGCGTCCTTACGGAACTCCGTCGTCGCGAGTTCTACGAAAAACCAACCCAGGAACGCAAGCGCAAGAAGGCCGCGGCCGTAAAACGTCACCTCAAGCGTATTTCCCGCGAAGAAGCGAAGCGCAAGCGACTGTACTGACCGACCGGCCTACCCGCGGCTTGCCCGCGCCGATACCATCGCCATGAGTTCGAGCCTCAAAAACCGCATCAGCGAGGACATGAAGACCGCGCTGAAGGCCGGCGACAAAGACCGGCTGCGAGTCGTCCGTCTGCTGCTCGCGGACATCAAGCGTGCCGAAATAGACGGGCGCCGGGAGCTCGATGATGCCGGCGCGCTGTCGGTAATCGAGAAAGCGGTCAAACAACGTCGCGATTCGATCGAGCAATTCACCGGCGGCGGACGGCAGGACCTGGCCGACGCAGAGCGTGCGGAACTCACCGTCATTGAGAGCTACATGCCCGAGCCGCTGAGTGGCGCCGAGCTGGATACGCTGATCTCGAAGGCCATTGCCGACACCGGGGCGACCGGCGTTCGCGACATGGGCCGGGTGATGGCCGCGATCAAGGCAGAAGCCGCCGGGCGCGTCGACATGAGCGCCGTCGGAGCGCGCGTAAAGGCCCGTTTGGCCTGAATTTTGCCTGTCTGGCGGTTCGCGACAAACACGCTATTCTTGTCGGGACCGGTAAGCATTCGGCGGTTTTTCCGGTCTCTGATGTGTTGACCGAATCCCTTTCGTCAAGCGAAGCGCAGACCCGCGGTGACTGCGCCGGCGTTCAAGAAAAGTATGGCCGGATTGATCCCACAGGATTTCATCAATGACCTCGTCGATCGCTCAGATATCGTCGAGGTCATCGGACGGCGGGTCTCCCTGAAGAAGGCCGGCAAGGAATTCAAAGCCTGTTGCCCGTTCCACGACGAGAAGACACCCTCGTTCACCGTGGTGCCCAGCCGGGGTTTCTACCATTGCTTCGGATGCGGCGCCCACGGCACGGCGATCGGCTTTCTGATGGACTTCGAGCACATGGATTTCGTCGGGGCCGTCGAGACCCTGGCCGCCATGGTGGGTGTGGAGGTGCCGCGCGCGGACGGCGACCGTCCCGCACAACGTTACGACGCTTTGTTCGAACTGCTGGGCAAGGCGGAGAAGTTCTGGCAGCAGGCGTTGCGTGACACACCCGCGGCTGTCGACTATCTCCGTGGCCGTGGCATCGATGGGGTGACTCTGCAACGTTTCGGCATTGGCTTCGCACCTGAGGGATGGGACGTCCTCACGGAGCGGTTCGGGGCGTCGGATCTCGACAAGGAAAGGCTCCTGGCGGCCGGTCTCGTCGTGCGCAAGGACAGCGGGCGATACTTCGACCGCTTCCGCGCCCGGATCATGTTCCCGATCCGGGACGCACGCGGTCGCTGTATCGGCTTTGGCGGGCGGTTGACAGATGTCGGCGAACCGAAGTACCTGAATTCGCCGGAAACCGTCCTGTTTCACAAAGGCCGGGAGCTTTACGGCCTCTGGGAGGCTCGGCAGGCCCTCCGCCAGATCGAACGCCTGGTGGTCGTCGAGGGTTACATGGACGTCGTGGCACTGGCCCGGCACGGCATCGATTTTGCCGTCGCCACACTCGGCACGGCCACTACGGCCGACCATCTGAATCGCCTGTTCCGATTGACGGAGGACGTTATCTTCTGCTTCGACGGTGATGTCGCTGGCCGCAAGGCGGCATGGCGGGCATTAGAGACGACATTGCCGCAGCTGCGGGAAGGACGACAGGTACGTTTCGTGTTTCTGCCGGAGCGCTACGACCCGGATTCGTACGTCAACGAATTCGGCGCCGACGCGTTCGTCGCGCTGATCGAATCGAGCATTCCCCTGTCGGAGTACCTGCTCGGGGAACTCGAAAGCCGATCCGACGGCAGCGTCGACGGCCGGGCCCGGCTCGCCGAACAGGCCGGGCCACTCGTGGCACGCGTACCGCCGGGCGTGTATCGGGACCTGCTGCTGCGGTCGCTGGCCGAGCGCGTCGGGCTGTCGCCGGAGCGACTCGCCCCCAGCATCGGTGCCGGCGATCGCAATGGGCGATCAGGTTCCGCAAATATAGCTACGTCGGGGCGCCGACGACGACGCGGCGAAGCGTCGAGTTCCGGTCGGCCATCGGTTGTGCGAAGAGCAATCACACTCTTGCTCAATCATCCGCCGGCCGCGGCGCGGCTCGACATCGAGAAGCTTGCGGGCCTGTCACGACCGGGCATCGACGTACTGGAACGGCTGATTGAAACCGTGCAGCAGGACCCCGATATCTCTACCGCCGGCCTGCTCGAACGCTGGCGCAACGACGAGGCCGGGCCGTATCTCGGCAGGCTGGCCGCGGCGGAACTGCCCGTCGACGAGGAGTTTGACCCGACCGCGGAACTGCATGAATGCCTGGACCAGCTTGCCGCTGCGGGCCGCCGGGAACATGTCGAATTTTTGATTGAAAAACAGCGAGTTGGCTCGCTGAGCGAGGACGAGAAGGCGGAGTTACGGCAGCTGATGTAAGTGCCGGATTCGTCGAACAATTCCTAGATAGGGGCCAATTGTTTCAGTACAATTGGTCGTTTGCATTTTTTTCATTGGAGGTCGTTTCGTCTTGAGCGAAAAACGCGCAGTGATCGGCAGCAACAAGCAGGTACAACAGCTGAAGGATTTGATCGCCCGGGGCAAGGAGCAAGGCTACCTGACCTACGCGGAAGTCAACGACCATCTGCCGAACGATATCGTCGATCCGGAACAGATCGAAGACATCGTCAACATGATCAATGATATGGGAATCACGGTGCACGAGAAGGCACCGGATGCCGAATCGCTCGTATTGTCGGACGCTGCAGCGACGGACGACGAAGCTGTCGAAGAAGCGGAAGCCGCACTGGCGAGCGTAGACGCGGAATTCGGCCGTACGACCGACCCTGTGCGCATGTACATGCGCGAGATGGGCACCGTGGAACTGCTGACCCGGCAGGGCGAAATCGAAATCGCAAAGCGAATCGAGGACGGTCTGAACCAGGTGAAGTGGCACATGGCGCACTTCCCGCCGACGGTCGACACGCTGATCTCTGTGGCCGAGGACGTGCTGGCCGGCGAAACGCGCATGCAGGATTTGCTGGTCGGTTTCATCGATCCAAACGAACCGGACGAGATCAAATCGCCACAGCAGAAGGTAGATGACGTCACCGCTGCAGACGAGGGCTCTGGCGAGGACGCTGTCGATACAGGTCCGGACCCGGAAGAAGTCAGGGAGCGGTTCAAGCATATTCGACGCGTGCATGCCAGGGTTCTGAAGTCGATCGAGGAGAACGGCTACAAGGACAAGCGAACCGGCAAAGCGCAGGCGGAACTCGCCGACTTGCTCATGGAGTTGAAGCTCGCTCCCAAACTTTTCGATCAGCTCGTGAAAGACCTGCGCGACGTTATTGCGGTCATCCGCACCCAGGAACGCCTTGTCATGCGCATCTGCGTGCGCGACGCGCAGATGCCACGCAAAGATTTTCTGGCGAGCTTTCCGAGGAGCGAAACGGATCTCCACTGGGTGGACAAGCACATTCGCGCAAAGCGCAAGCATTCGTCGATTCTTGCCAAGTTGAAGGACGACATACTGCGAGCACAGCGCAAGCTGGTAGTTGTAGAGCAGGATGCACATCTGTCTATCGCCGAGATCAAGGAAATCAACCGGCAAATGTCGATCGGCGAAGCGAAGGCGCGCCGGGCCAAGAAGGAAATGGTCGAAGCAAACCTGCGTCTCGTCATCTCGATAGCGAAGAAGTATACGAACCGGGGCCTGCAGTTCCTGGATCTCATCCAGGAAGGCAACATCGGCCTGATGAAGGCGGTGGACAAGTTCGAGTATCGGCGCGGGTACAAATTTTCGACTTACGCGACGTGGTGGATTCGCCAGGCGATCACGCGTTCGATTGCAGACCAGGCACGGACCATCCGTATCCCGGTCCACATGATCGAAACGATCAACAAGCTCAACCGGATCTCGCGCCAGATGTTGCAGGAGATGGGTCGCGAGCCATTGCCGGATGAACTCGCCGCACGCATGGAGATGCCCGAGGACAAAGTCCGCAAGGTGCTGAAAATTGCCAAGGAACCGATCTCCATGGAGACGCCGATCGGTGACGACGAGGATTCGCATCTCGGGGATTTCATCGAAGACACGACGGTCCACTCGCCGGTCGATTCGGCAACGGCGCAAGGTCTCAAGGAGACGACCCATGCCGTGCTTGCGGGCCTGACACCGCGCGAGGCGAAAGTGTTGCGCATGCGCTTTGGCATCGACATGAATACCGATCACACGCTCGAGGAGGTCGGCAAGCAGTTCGACGTAACGCGTGAGCGCATACGGCAGATCGAGGCCAAAGCGCTCAGGAAACTGCGTCACCCGACGCGTTCGGATCAGTTGCGCAGCTTCCTGCTCGAGGATTGAGACACTAGCCCGGTTCGAGAGGCCGGGCTTCTTCCTGTGTACGGGCCTGTAGCTCAGTTGGTTAGAGCAGGAGACTCATAATCTCTTGGTCCCAGGTTCGAGTCCTGGCGGGCCCACCACTCGATGTCCCGGAGCGGTCTTGTCCGGCCCAGTCCACCACCGACGGACGCGCGCGACGGTGGAGCCACCGAAAGACGCTTCCGCATGAAAATATTGATTGTCGACGACGATCCGGATCTGCTCGACATCATCGGCTTCGCGCTGCAACAAGCCGGATTCCTGCCACTCAAAGCCATGAACGGTCAGCGCGCGCTCGACCTGTTGCATTCGGAACAGCCGGACCTGGGCATCCTCGACATCAACATGCCCGTCATGAGCGGGTTCGAGCTGATACGCATGATTCGGCAGCAAAGTGCAATGCCACTGCTGATGCTTACCGTGCGCAGCGAGGAGCATGACGTCGTGCGCGCACTCGAACTCGGCGCCGACGATTACCTCACCAAGCCCTTCAGTCCGCGCGTACTGGTCGCGCGTGTGCGAGCGTTGTTGCGGCGGGCCGGAAGTGATGCGGAGAACCTCCTGCGCTTCGGTACACTGCACCTTGACATCGAGCTCATGACACTTGCCGGCCTGGCGCCGCAGCCCGTCCAGCTGACGCAGCTCGAACTGCGCTTCCTGCAGCTGCTGTTCGCACATGGCGGCAACGCCGTCTCGACCGAACGGATTCTTTCGCACGTCTGGGGCGGCCGGGCGGACGGAAACCGGCAGCTGCTCAAGCAGCTCGTGCACCGAATCCGGAGCAAGCTCAAGAATGCCTGTGACGACGATGAGTTGCTGCAGACCGTGCCGAACGTCGGCTATCGCCTGTACGCGTCGGGCGGCAATGGCTACAGCACGGACGGCGCTGGATCTTAATGGCTTCCGGGCCCGTCGGGCCTGCGATGTCCGCCGCCGGCAACTGTGCTACCGTTTCCGCGAGAAGAGTGCGCGCACGGCCGCTGCCGCCGGCCTCGCCGCGCAGATGCACCGGGTAAGGAGCAGACTATGAGCGAGTACGACAGGATCGTTGAACAACTCAAGCAGAAACGGGACGAACTGAAGTTGCAAATGCACCTGGCCGGCAAGGACGCGAATGACGAGTGGCAGGACCTCGAGAAGAAACTGAAGCGCTTCGTGGAAAAAGCCGAACTGCAGCGCTCCGGCGACGGCGTCGGAGATGCCTTGCAATCCCTGGGACGGGAATTGAAAGACGGCTACGAACGCATGCGCCGCGCGCTGAAGGACTGATCCCGGGCCCGGCCGGCGGCAGCTGCGAGTGAGGTATGTCCGGTACGCACTCGCACTGCTGCTCATCATGGGCTGTGCGGCACTTGTCACGCTGCATCTGAAGCGTGAAGCGCTTGCCCGCGGCATCTTCAACGACGTATTGGCAGGCAGCGGCTATTCCGTCAGCACCCTGTCTATCGCCCGACTGCGGGCCGATGAGATTTCGCTCTCGCGGCTCGTACTTGAGCACGACGACGGTTCACGCTATGACCTGCGCGATTTGCACGTACCCCTCGAGCTGCCCAATACGACAATCCGGCAGGCTGACATCGGCCGAATCGGAATCCAACCCGCACCGCGTACCGGTGATCCGCCGAGCAACGCGGAACTGGTCGCCCTCGGACTCGCGCTGCCCGGCCGATTCCCAGGCGTGAGCGTGACGGTGGGAGAGCTGGAGTGGCCGGGCTGGCCGACCGCAGAGACCGTGAAGTGGCGTACAGAAGCTCTCTCCCAGGACCTTAGCCTGACGGCAGCCGGCGTCGAACTGCACATATCGACCGAGGAGATCGAGGACGGCAGCCATCGTATTGCGATCACTGTCGACGACAGTGGCGAATCCCTCGTCGCCGAGCTGGCCGCAGAGCGGGAAGCGACCGGCTACCGGCTGCGCGGCCCCATGCGCGCAGCGCCGGGTCCCTGGCTAACACGTGCACACCAGGCCGGACTGTTGCCTGCGCCTGATTTCGCGGTCGACGGCTTCGCCACCGCGAACCTCGATATCGCGCTCGGGACGGGCCCCGGCAGCGACCTCGTCCTGGAGCTTGAATCGACACCTGACCCGGGTTTTCACCTGACGTACGACGACCCGGCAACCGGTTTGCATGCCGTGGTGACGGGATTTGATACCCTCGCGTTCACCTACCGGCATCCGCAGGCAGACTGGACAGCAACAGCGGGCGCGTTCGGCCTTGCCGGTGTGCATCCGGCGGCAGAGCAAATCGACGGACAGGTCAGCGAACTTCGCTGTGCGGCAAACCGCTGCGATTTCACCGCGAGCGGCCGCGTCAAAAATCTGCGGTCCGCGGACCTCCGTATCGGGCGTATCGAAGCCGGCGGCGATGCAACCGTCGCCCTTGGCGACGAGTGGACAGTTTCGGTCTCGCCGACCGAATTGCAGATGCATGACCTGCGTGGCGGTACCTGGAGTATCGGTGTTCTCGAGTTGCGTCGCGCCGACGGATTCGCGGTCGACCTCCGCTCGGGCGAAGCGGCGGCGAGGATCGCCCAAGCGACCGTCGAGGTAGAGGATCTGGCTGTCGGCGCGGATCTTGCCGGCAACGCGCAGATACTGCTCGAGGACTTCAGGGCGGTGGCGCCCGCCCGCCTGAAAACGCGCTTCGAGCTGCCCGCAACCGGATTGCATATCGCGTGGCGAAACGAGGCGTTGATCCCGGCGAGCCTGCACGGCCAACTCGAGTACGCCGACGAGCGCGGTGATGCACGCCTCTCGATCGACGACCCCGGGCGCGGGCTGGAGCTCGGTCTCGCCATCGGGCTTCGGCCGGACGCAACGACGATCGTCGTCGAACGGGCGTCGATCGACTTCGCCGAGGCGCCGTTGTCCCGTTCCTTCCCGGCCTGGCCAGCTGCGTGGGACGTCGTGGCGGGCACTGCCCATGCGCGCGGCACGATTGCGGTCCGGCCGAACGAGACGCAGAGCGGCGTCTCCGGCGACTTGCACATCGATATCGACAATGCCGCCGCCGCCTGGGGCGAGCTCGGCGCCACCGGGATAAAGGCCTCGATCCCCGTCAGGCTCGCTCCGGGCGGAGAAACCGTCATCGGTCCGGTGGCCGCCGGCGCCGCGCTGGTCGACGTCGGCCTTCGCCTCTCGGATGTCGCGGCGCAATTCACCTGGCATACCGCCGAACCCGGCATCGAAGTCGCCTTGCTGGCGGCGGGCCTGCTGGGCGGCAGGATCCAGGCGGCGCCATTTCGCCTCGAGCCGGATCCGCTGCGTGCCGACCTGCGCCTGTCGGTCGAATCCATTCAGCCCGGATTAATTCCCGAGCTGGCAGAATTCGAATCTGTCGAAGTCACTGGCAAGTTGTCCGGAACGATACCGGTCCGCATCGACGGCGAGACGATTACCGTAGATGCGGGCCGCCTCGAAAGTGAGGCCCCGGGCGGCGTCATCCGCTATCGGTCGGACCTGTCACCTGATACCGGTTCCGGCCTGGCGCTTGCGCAAAGGGCGCTCTCCAACCTGCAGTACGAGTCACTGGCAGCGGAAGTGAGTTACACGGAATCGGGAGACCTGATCCTGAAAATGCGCTTGAAAGGCACCAACCCTGACCTGGATCCGCTGCAGCCGGTGATCCTGAACCTCACTGTCGAGAACAACATTCCCGAACTGCTGAAGAGCCTGCAGGCATCGCGCGACATCCAGGACATCATCGAACGCCGCTCACAGCGCGCACCGCCGGAGCTACCGCAATGACCGGTCCCTGCGCTAAGCTCTGCCCGACCTGCCGGAGGGGAACAACCGTATGAAGTACCAACTCGCCTCGCTCGTGCTGCTCGCGAGTCTCTGGGCCTGCACCCCGACCGTGCAGGTTGCGGCGCCGAAAGAGCCGATCGAAATCAATATGAACGTCAAGATCGAACACAACATCCGGGTCCAGGTAGACAAGGAACTCGAAGACCTGTTCGAAGAAGACAGCGAACTGTTCTGAAGGTGACCTAAATGAAGAAACTGATCGCCATTACGCTGATGCTTGTTGCCGCGCAGGCAGTCTGGGCCATCGACCTGCAATCCGCGAAGGACCAGGGCCTGGTGGGCGAGGCGAATACGGGTTATCTCGCTGCCGTTAACGGCGCTCCGAGTACGGACGTCGCGGCACTCATCGAAGAAGTCAACCGCAAGAGAAAGGCGGAATTCGAGAACACGGCTGCCAAGACCGACGCCACCTACGACCAGGTACGGCTGCGCTTCTACCAGCTCGCTGTTGAACGGACGGCGCCCGGTCATTACTACCAGGACGCCGGCGGCGGCTGGCGCAAGAAATAAAGGGCATCAGCCCGATCTGAAATCGATAAACGCCGTACGGAAAGAGTCGCGATGTCAGGCCGACTGCTGCAATGGCTGAGCGCAATGCTCGTGCTCGTGGGCCTTGCGATGCTCGCGATCGCCGGTCATCACCTGATTACGAGTGCCAGCGGCCAGCGCCAGGGCATAGAGGCCTTCGAAGCGGCAAGACAGGCGCGGCAAGCGGAGGAAACGGCGAATGCCGACATGTCGCCGCTCGCCGCCGCAAGCCCGCAACTCCCGCCGCTCGAAACCGTTGGGCGTCCCCTTCCGGCCGCGCCGGACATGAGCGGCTGGTCCGAATCACGCAAGCGGTCCTACGCGGACCTGTCCGAGGCTGCCGGCCTGCTGCCGGAGGGAATTTTGCGCATCCCCGCGGTGCGTCTCGAGGTACCCGTCTTCGCCGGCACGGAAGAGTTCGCCCTGACGCGTGGTGCGGGACGCATCGAGGGCACGCCGGTACTCGGCGAATCCGGCAATACGGGCATCGCGGCGCACCGCGACGGCTGGTTCCGCGCATTAAAGGACGTGCGCGTCGGCGACGCCGTCGAAATCGAGACGCTACAAGGCGAGTACCGGTTCCGTATTACCGAAACCTTCGTGGTGGAGCCCGCCGATGTGCAGGTCCTCGCGCCGACCGCGCACGACAGCCTGACGCTCGTGACCTGCTATCCGTTCTTCTTCGTCGGCTCTGCGCCGAAGCGTTACATCGTCCGCGCCGTTCGCAGCTGACACGCGCCGGACCTGTGCTTACGGCGCGCCAACGGATGCACTTCCTCAGTCCTTGACGCCGATGAAGTTGTGGACCCTGGTGACGCCATCGACGGCTTCGGCTTTCTTGACGATGTCGTCGCGCACGGGTTCGCTGTTCACGAACCCGCCCAGCAGCACTTCGCCGTTGCGCACGTCTGTTTCCACCGCAAGGCCCTTGTCGGCCCCGACTTCGCCGATGCCGAACTTCACCTTCGTCTGAATTGTCTGGTCGTCGATGCTCGTGCCGAAGCTGCGCTTTTCGGGCACGACAATCATGGCATCGACGACTGTCTCCACACCGTCCACGCCTTTCGCACACTCGATTGCCGCAGCCTTCTCCGCGTCCGATTTCACGAACCCGATCAGTTGCACGGTGCCCTTGTAGGCTTCGACGTTGATGTCACCAGCCGGTACCGTATCGTCCTTGACCAGGCTCATCTTGACCGACGAAGCCACCGTCGAATCGTCAATCGTTTCGCCCGTGGTCCGGTCGGCCAACGCCGCGGGCACGGACAGGGCCAGCAACAGGGCCAGGGATGCGGCGCCGAATGTCGTTCTGTCTTTCGTCATGTGATCACCTTGCTTCGGGTTGTTGTCCGTTGTTCGAGGGCGTCGTGGGCATTGCGAATCCGGTTGCCCATGCGGCGCAATGCCGGTCGATCATACAGCGGCACATGCGCCACGGTGCGCTGGGTGCGTTGGGTGCACCGTCCGTCAGATTACGCGAGCGACGTCGGGCAACCAATGTCGCCAGTACGCCTGTTTGCTCCTGAGCTCCGCCGCCGCCGCCACGGGCTCGCGCCACAGGAACCTAAGCCGGTCGCCTGGCCTGAGCTGGCCGAGCAGGTGCCGGTCGCAGCGCGCGACCTGCAGGAGCCGGGCATAGCCGCCGGTCGTCGGTGCATCGATGCCAAGCAGGTAGGGCACCCCGTTCTCCGGACATTGCAGTGTTCCGGGGAATACGGCGGCGCTCGGCAGGCGGCCGGTCGAGTCGATCGCTATAACTGGGCCTTCGAGTTCGATGCCCATGCGATCGGCGCGCCGGCCCGCGATCCAGGGCTGCCCGAGGAGCAGGTCTCGCTCCGCCGCAGGCAGCAGCGGGTAGTCGCCGGCGGCACAGACGCGCACTGTCAGCGAGCCGGTGAATGCCGGCCGGAATCCGTCGGGGGTGCGTGGCTCCCCGACTACCGTGCCGCCCGGCGTCAGTTCGAGTCGATCGCCCGGCCTGAGTGCTCGTCCCGCCAGTCCGCCCAGGCCGGCCGGCAGGTAGGTCGACGGCGACCCAAGCACCGGGATCGCTGCGAGGCCGCCGCTGAATGCCAGGTACACCCGTGCACCGGCAACGCAGCCGCCGACCTCCAGTCGATCACCGGGGCGCACGCGGATCGCGGCATGTTGTGGGCTCACGGTACCGTTGAGCGTAACCCGCGCCGCCGCACCGGTGACCGCAATGCAGGCGTGCTGCTCGAAGCCGAGCAACGGTCCGGTCAGGGTCGCTTCCAGGCCCGGGGCGCAGGCGGGATTGCCGACCAGGCGATTCGCGAGCGCGAGGGACAGCAGGTCGGCGGCGCCGGCGGCCGGCACGCCCTGGTGCCTGCGGCCGACCCGCGGCCCGGCCTGGATGGTCGTCTGCAATCCGCTGCGTTCGACGCAAATGCTCATGCGTCCGGATCCGCGACGAATCGCAGGCGTTGGCCGGCCTCCAGCGTAAACGCCGGGTCGCGACCGGGGTCGAACAGCGGCAGCGTCGTGCGGCCCACTACGTTCCAGCCGCCAGGTCCCGGCAGGGCGTACAAACCCGTGTACAGGCCCGCAATGCCCACCGCGCCGGGCGGCACGCGTTGCCGCGGCGCCGGCAGCCTGCCGACGGCGAGCCTTGCATCGAGTCCGGCAACATAGGCGAAACCCGGCGTGAAACCGAGCATTTCCACCCGGCCTGTGCTGCCGGTGTGCAGGGCGACAAAAGCCTCGGCGGACAGTCCCAACTGCCCGCAAACGGCAGCGAGGTCCGGACCGTCGGCGCCGCCGTAACGCACGGGCACGATCAGGATGCGGCCAGTGTCGGCGTCTGCGCTGTCCGTCGCGGGCCGCGTGCGCTGCACGCGCTCGCAAGCCGCATCGATCTCGAGAATGGCGGGATCGAACTGCACCACGACGCTGACGGCACCCGGCACGACTTCGAGCCAGGCCGCATCGGCACGCAAGGCCTTTGCCAGCCTCCGTGCGGCATCCGCATCCGCGACGTCTATGCTGACCTGGTCGTCGCCGCAGGGGCGCGCCGTGCCGAGGGCGCGTTCAGCCACGGGTCCGCCGCGGCGCGGCGATGCGCACGCCCTGCCGCTCGAGGCCGTCCCGGACGGCGGCCGCCACTCGCTCCGCACCCGGCGTGTCGCCATGGATGCAGAGCGTGTCGGCACGAACTGCGATCCGCTGGCCGGCTGCCGTTACGACACGGCCGTCCCGCGCCAGCGACAACGCCTGCGCCACCGCGGCGGCGGGGTCGTCGAGCACGGCGCCGGCTTCCGTCCGCGGGATGAGGGACCCGTCGGCGCGATAGCGCCGGTCGACGAAAGCTTCGGCGATGAAGGCCAGGCCGAAACTTGCAGCCGCCGTTGCGAGCGCGCTGGCCGGCGGTCCGACCAGGGCAACCCGGCCCGGCAGATCAGCGGCGACGCGCGCCACGCATTGCGCGAGCCGCGGATCGCGGGCCGCGTCGCCGTACAGTGCGCCGTGCACTTTGAGGTGCGCGACGCTCGCGCCAAGCTCGGCCGCGATCGTGACGAATTCGCAGACCTGCGCGGTCAGCGCTTCATAGAGCAGGTCCGCGGCGAGGAACTCGCTCTGCCGGCCGAAGTTCTCGCGGTCCGGGTAACCGGGGTGTGCGCCGATCGCGACGCCGTGCCTGAGCGCGATCGCGATCGTGGCCGCCATGCTGTCGGCGTCCCCGGCGTGGCCACCACAGGCGATGTTGCAACTCGAAACGATTCCGAGCAGGGACTCGTCGGGATAGTCGCCTTCACCGACATCCGCATTGAGATCAATGCTCGCCATGCTTGTTGCGCCGGCTCTCGTTCATGACCGACTTGTAATAGCGGCCGAGGGACCGGTCACGATGACGGCGCTCGGCAAGGCTTTCCGAGTTACGGCGGTCTTCCGCCTTCAGTTTGCGGTAGCGTGCGAGGCGGGCGGGCTCCAGCGCACCGGCGGCGATGGCGGCCT
Source organism: uncultured Pseudomonadota bacterium (assembly GCA_963775455.1). GTDB lineage: Bacteria > Pseudomonadota > Gammaproteobacteria > Steroidobacterales > Woeseiaceae > UBA1847. The sequence continues at coordinate 681,279 of CAVZIU010000003.1, forward strand.
GCACGCCGCAGCCCGGCTCCGCTTCGTGGCTGCAGTCGGCGAATCGACACTGGCGCGCATGGCCGGCGACGTCGGCGAACACCTCGTCGAGCGCCGATCCCATTTCGGCCAGCCTGAGCTCGCGCAGGCCGGGCGTGTCGATCAGCCAGCCACCCGCCGGCAGCCGGTGCATCGACCTCGAGGTCGTCGTGTGCCGGCCGCGTTGATCGTCCGCGCGCACCGCCTGCGTATCCTGGCCGGAGCCCGTCAGTGAATTGACCAGTGTCGACTTGCCCACACCGGAGGAGCCGAGCAGCGCCACCGTCTGGCCGGTTTCGCACCACGGCTCCAGGCAACGCACGGCAGCTCGATTGCGGGCGTCGAGCGCTTCGACGACCAGTCCCGGCGCAAGACGCCGCGCCGCCGCCACGAACTCCTCCGTCGAGTCGACGGTGTCGGCCTTGGTGATGACGATCACGGGCCACGCGCCCGCGTCATGTGCCAGCGCCAGGTACCGCTCCAGCCGCGCGACGTTGAAATCCCGGTTTGCCGAGGTCACGACGAACACCGTGTCCACGTTGGCGGCCAGCCATTGGAGTTCGACGGCCTGACCGGGCGCGCGACGCTTGAAGGCGCCGGCACGCTGCAGCACACGCGCCATGCGCCCGGCGGCGTCGACGAGCACCCAGTCGCCGACGGCCACGCCGGTTGCGGCGATGCCCGGCGGGACGACCGCGCTGTCCGCCACGTCGTCGCCCGCGATTTCCACGCGCCCGCGATGCACGGCCATGACGCGCGCCGGCGACAACGAGGTGTCGCCGGCATCCAGCTGCGCCGCAAACAGGGGGCGCCAGCCGAGGTCCGTCAGCTTCGTCATGGTCATGTTCGCATCCGCGCGTGCTGCGCTACACTGTACTCCGCATTGCATCCTGTCGAGGATACAGCATGAGTGTCGTGCTCGTGACCGGAGCGAGTTCCGGGATCGGCGCAGCGATAGCGATTGCGTTCGCCGAAGCTGGCTGGGACGTCATGGCCGGCGGCCGTGACGAAGCCCGCCTCGACGAACTCGCCGAAGCAGCCGAGAACATCGTCACCTGGGCCGGTGCACTCGATTCGAGCGAAGATTGCGACGAACTCGTTGCAGATACGCTCGACGAGTTCGGCCAACTCGACTGCGTCGTCAATTCGGCGGGGATGCTGTTTCGCGGCGACGCCACGGAAACCGACGACGAGGACTGGCGTGGCACGCTGGCAACCAACCTCGATGTGCCCTTTTACCTGTCCCGCGCGGCGCTGCCGCACCTCGTCGAGTCGGAAGGCTCGATCGTCAACATTGCCTGCGCGGACGGCCTGCGTGCAGGGCGCCGCAGCGTCGCATATGCAACCAGCAAGGCGGCGCTGATCATGCTGACGAAGACCATGGCGCGGGATCATGCCCGCGACGGCGTGAGGATCAACGCCGTGTGCCCGGGCAGCGTCGACACCCCGATGCTCGCTGCGGACGCGGAACAGTCCGGCGAGCAACTCGACGGATTCCTCGAACGACTTGCCGAAGCCAGTCCGAATGGCAGGATCGCCAGCCCCGAGGACGTGGCGGCGCTCGTTCGCTTCCTGGCGGGCGAATCGGCGGCACACATCACTGGAGCGGTGATCCCCGTCGACGGCGGCTACTGCACCTGAATGCCGCGCGGCGCGGGTTCTCAGACGCCCGAGAAATTCACGTCGGCGAACACGAGTGAGGGTGACAGCGTCGACGCGTACGGATACACGTCGTTGCCGACAAGTTCCAGCCGCGCAAACAGTTCGATCAGGTTGCCGGTCACGTTCATCTCACCGACCGGCGCCCCGATGCGGCCTTTCTCGACGACATGGCCGCGCAGACCCAGCGAGAAATCGCCCGTCGTATTGTCCGCGTTGCCGCCGAGCCAGGAGGTGACGTAGATGGCGTCGCCGACCGCTGCGAGCAACTCGGTCAGCGACTGGTTGCCGAGCGTCACCCGCCGGTTCGAGGGCTCGCCCGTCGTCGGCGTCAGCTCGCCTTTGCGCCCGTAATAGGTATCGACGTACAGGTTGCGGATCGTGCCCGCTTCGACGATCGGGATGACGCGTGCGGAGATGCCCTCGGAGTCGAAATGCCGCGATGCGAGGCCGCGCGGGATCAGCGGGTCGTCGACGATCCCGAGAGCCTTGCTGAATGCCGGCTGGCCGATCCTGCCCGCCCAGAACGATTGCCCCTGCTGCACGCTGCGCGCATTGGCCGGGCGCAGCAGGCGATCGATCAGTGATCCGGCCGCCCGTGCGTCGACGACCATGGAAGCCTTGCGCGTCGGACCTTTGCGCGATTCGAGCCGCACGAGCGCACGCTCGAGCGCCTCACTGCCAATACTGGCCGCATCGGGCAGGTCGGTGACGTGCGCACCACCGGCATAGAACGAGTCGGCCGCGCGCTTGTCGCCCTGGTCACGCAGCGTGACCTCCGAGCCGAGCCAGCAATAAGTGGACTGCTGCGTGCCACTGAAGCCGTTGCTGCTGGCCGACGCGGTCCATACGCTGCCATCGTAAACGCCGGCGGTGGCCGAAATCACGCGCTCGTGATCCCGCGCCGCCGCGTCCAGCGCCGCACACCAGGCCATGCGCTGATCGCGGTCCAGGGACCGGACCGTTGCGTCCACGAGGTCGAGTTCCGCGGTCGGCCGGTTGGCGAACAGTTCGGCCGGCGTGATCTCGCGATACTCATCCGGCTCCAGCGCGCGCGTGATCGCTACCGCCTCTCGGACGAAGTCGCGCAGCCGGTCCGGGTTCAGGTCGGTCGTGCTATGCGAGGAATAGCGTCCGTCAGCGTAAATGCGCAGCGCAAGACCCTGCGAGGTCGTGTCCTTGACCTTCTCGAGTTGACCGTCGCGGTACTCGAATTCCACGTCGCGGCTTCGAGTTAAGGTTGCCCATGCGTCGGCGACGCCGGACTGGCGCGCGATTTCGACGGCCTGGACGGCGTCCTGTTCGAGATCAGCCGACATGTTCGCCTCCCACGGTCATCTTTGATACGAGGACTGTCGGGATGCCCTGGCTGACCGGCACGCTCTGGCCGTACTTGCCGCAGGTCCAGCCGCCGGTGTCGAGCCGCGCGTCATTTGCCACCATGCTGATGTTGCGCAGGGACTCCGGGCCGTTGCCGATGATGTTCACGTCCTTGATCGGCGCCGTGATCCTGCCGCCTTCGATGAGCCAGCCGTTCTTCACGTAGAACGTATAGTCGCCGGCACCGATCTGGACCTGTCCGTTGGTATAGGTTTCGCAGATGATGCCGCGATCGACGGCCGCGACGATCTCTTCCTTCGAGTGCGGGCCGGCTTCCATGAACGTGCAGCTCATGCGCGGCATCGGCGCGAAACGGTACGACTCGCGCCGCCCGGACCCGGTCGGCGCCAGCCCGTACTGGCGCGCGCTGATCGTATCGTGCAGGTAGGAGCGCAGGATGCCGTTCTCGACCAGCACGGTCCGGCCGGCCGTATTGCCCTCGTCGTCATAGTTGAGGGCGCCGCGCTCACGCGGAATCGTCGCCTGGTCGACCACGGTGACGAACGGCTCGGCAACCGGCTTGCCGATCATGTCGGAGTAGATGCTGGTCCCTTTTCGATTGAAATCCGCCTCCATGCCGTGCCCGATGGCTTCGTGCAACAAGATGCCGCTCGCGCCGGAAGCCAGGATGACGGGCATCTCGCCCGCCGGGGGCCTGCGTGCGTCGAACAGGATCAGGGTGCGATCCACGGCCTCCTGCACCATGGTCGCGAGACGCTCCTCCGTGTACCACGCGAAGTCCTCGCGCGCCGCGATGTTCGAGAACCCGGACTGGACCTGGCCATCCCTGGTCGCATTGACCGTCACGGTGACGCGCGTCATCGGCCGGTAATCCGTCACCAGCCGGCCGTCCAGGGTCGCGATCATCACGCGCTCGTCGGCGTCGTTCCAGTACACCGATACGCGATCGACGGCCGGATCCAGCGACTTCGCGCGGGCCTCGACGAACTTGAGCAGCGGCAACTTGCGGTCGATACCGACCTCCGACCAGGGCACGGTAGTCGTGTACAGGCTGCCCATGGCCTGCGGGTCGTAGGCCTGCGGCGCCACGGCCGCGGCTCGCGATGCGATAGCCGAGGCGGTACGCGCGGCGGCCAGCATGGATGCCGGCGTCAGGTCCTCGGTAAACGCGTACCCGGTCTGGTCGCCGATGACGACGCGCAAGCCGACGCCCTGGTCGATGCCCGAGTACGCGTTCGACACGATGCCGTCCTCGAGCTGCAGGAAATTGTTGCGCGTGTGCTGAAAGTAGAGATCCGCGGCATCGGCGCCGTTCGCCGTGAGCTCCGACATCACCCGGCTCACCATGGCCTGATCGACGCCGAACCAGTCCATGAACGGATTGCCGGGCGTGGCCGCCGCCACATCCTTCGCGGGCTGCACGCCGCAGCCGCCGAGGAACGCCGGCATCGTGACGACGGCGCTGCCGGCCGCTACCTGACCGAGAAAGTCCCTGCGTTTGATGAGCATTACATCCCCGACGGATCGTGTGTTCCGGATGGATGCGCTAGGCATCCGAAAGGTTGCGGCCATCCTGCCATATCGGCAGCCCTAACGTCGTGCGACGGCGAGACCCAGGCCGGCCGCGACCAGGAATATGCCGGTGATGCGATTCCTCACCGCCGAGTAACGCCTGAGGACGACGCTGGCCCGGCTCGCGAACAGCGCCCAGCAGAGGTCGCCGACGAAAATTACGGCCAGCATCACCGCCGCCGCTGCCGCAAGTTGGGCGAATCCCGCTTGCGCCGCGACGAACTGCGGCAGGAACGCGGCATTGAATAGCAGAGTTTTGGGATTGATGACCGCGACGAACATCGCATTTCTGAACAGCATCGGCCGCACGCGGACGGTTTCCAGATCGCCGGCCGGCGTGCGCCAGGTGAGCACGCCAAGCACCAGCAGGTAGGCGACGCCGAGCCACTTGATCCAGGTCAGCGCCGAGCCCACGGCGTCGACCAGGGCGGCGAGACCCGAAACGACGAGCGCAAGCTGAAGTCCCACCCCGACGACAGCCCCGGCTACCGTGACGGCCCCGGCCGCAAATCCGAAGCGCAGGCTGTTGGCGACGGTCAGCGCCACGTTCGGGCCCGGAATTGCGACCAGCACAGCGGTGGCGACGGCAAGGGCCATCAGGTTTTCCAAAGTTTGCGATCTCCCGGGTGAAAATCAGCGCCTGCGGCGCGACCAGTAACGAAGCAGCAGGAATCCGAACAGCATCCCGCCGAGGTGCGCGAAATGCGCGATGCCGGGCGCGCTTCCCGAGACGCCGAGATACAGCTCGAACAGCCCGTACAAAATGACGAAGTACTTCGCTTTCATCGGAATGGGCGGGAACAGCAGCATGATCATCCGGTTCGGAAATGCCATTCCATAGGCGAGCAGGATGCCGAAGACGCCGCCCGACGCACCCACGGTGGGATACAGCTGACCCTGCACACCGGCAACGATGAGCTGCACGACGGCCGCACCGACGACGCAGGTCGCGTAGTAGATCAGGAATCGCCGCGGACCCATCAGCATCTCGAGTTCCCGGCCGAACATCCACAACGCCAGCATGTTGAAGCCGATGTGGAGAACAGTGCCGTGCAGGAAGGCGTAGGTCACGACCTGCCAGGGCATGAACGGCGAGCCGGGCGCACCCGCCGGCCAGAGCGCGAAATTGATGAGCAGGAACCGGTCGCCGAATTGCTGCAGCGCGAATACGAGCCCGTTCGCGACGAGCAGCGCGAAGATCACGGTCGGGATCGCGTCCTGCGACGCGCGACGGGGACTGCGGACGTACTGGTTCAAGCGGAATCCTGTCTGGGCTGCATCGGGCCGGCGGGATGCGACGACTGTGCAGAGATTCCGCTCAAGGTTACCAGCCTCCCCCGCCGCCGCCACCACCGCCGCCGCCGGAAAATCCGCCGCCGCCGGTGCCCGAGGACGAGCCCGGCGGAGACACAGATGTCGCGACAGCCGAGGCGAGCCCGCCGGACAGCAGGCCGGTGCTGTGCTGCAGATTCCCGCTACTCCAGCTGCCGCTGTACCAGCCCGGCTGGTAGCCCTGCCCGTCGGGACCGCGAACGGCCGCGAGCACCGCGGCGAATTTCTCCGCCCAGGCCTGGTCCACGCCGAGCGCCAGCGCATACGGCAGGTAGGCTTCGAACAGGGCCGGCGTTCTTGCCGGCGGATTGCGCAGGTTCATCTCGTCCTTTTCGGCCACCTCGAGGTAATCACGGAAGCCCTGCAATTCGTCCAGCAAGCGCCGGCCGCGCACGGTCGGCCGTTTCATCACGATGGCGAAGAAGACGAGAGTGACCACCATCAGCAGGGCAACGACGAACACCGGCAGCGACGGACCGGGCCCGACAATGAATGCCGCGATCAGCGAGACGATGACTATGGCGAGCGGAGGCAGGTTGAGCCAGGTATTGGTCTCGAAATACCGGAACTTGTAGTCGGCGACCAGGGAGGCCCGGTGTGCGGCGCGCGCTTTGCCGAGCGCCTCGTGGTTTTCATTGCTGAGCGTGATCGCCCGTTGTCCCGCAAAAATTGCGTCGTACAGCACCTGCTCGCCCGGCGCCAGCGCAGGCGCTTCGGTGCCGGCTTCCAGTTTCGTCAGGGAATGCTCCGTGTCCTGGTGATTGATCCTCAGGTAGCCCTTGACGGCAAGATTGACGATGGCGGCGCTCATCGCCTTGTCGTCGTAGTACATCTGGTTGACATAGCGCAGCGAAGCCGGCGAATACCCGGCCGGCGGCTCGTAACGCGCGACGACCGGCCCGGCCGCGGGATCCCGTCCGTGCCGGCGCCAGAGCAGGAACTCGCTGATCCACAGGAGGACCAGGCCGCCGAGTGCCAGAAGAAGGTTGCGATTGTCTGCCACCAGCCAGCCGAACTTGTCCGCCGGCCCCGGCTCCGGCACGTAGCCTTTCGGCCAGCCGATGACGATAGTCAGGCCATTGACCGGCGACAGCGGGCCGGCGGACTCGACGTACAACGCACCGTCCGCCTCCCGCCGCAGTTGATAATCGCGGCCCCTGGCGCCGTAGGGCCCGGTGAACGCCTCCGCGGTCACGCTCTCCGGCGGCGGGCCGAATCCGAAACTGACGCGGGCGCTTGCCCGCTCGATCGGGAAATCCCAGTCGAAGCCGGTGACCTGCCAGTACAGTTCGTCGTGCTCGTCGAAGTATCCCAGGTTGCGGCTCGCCGTGTAGCGATAGACGTACTCGTGTTCGCCGTGCGCAAGCAGGCGGTCGGAATGGCCGAAGTAGATGCGGCGGCCGCGATCGATCCGGATGACATGGAAGTCCTCGGGCTGTCCGTCGCGCAGCACTTGCAGGGGTTCGACGCGGGCTTCGACCCGGTTGCCGTACGCGTCTTCGTACTCGGTATATTGGTCCCGGTAGATGCCACGCTGGATCCGATCGCCTTCCGCGCGTACCCGTATGGTCTCGGTGACGTCGATGCGCCCGTCGGCGCCGACGACGATCTCGCTGTGGAATGCCAGGATGCGCTCGTCGGCGCGGACGATGGTCACGAGCATGACGCAGGCGAGCAGCAGCGCGTGGCAGGCGTTCACTCGACCGATCCGAGGCCGATGAGCGGCACGTTGGCGACATCGTCGGAGGCTTTCTGGAAGAACGGCCGGGCGTGGAAGCTGAACAATCGCGCAACGATGTTGCTCGGCACCGATTCGGTCAGGGTGTTGTAGTCCCGCACCGAGCCGTTGTAGTAGCGCCGCGCGAACTGGAGATAGTTCTCCGTCTCGATCAGTTCTGTCTGCAGGTCGAGGAAATTCTCACTGGCCTTGAGGTCGGGATACGCCTCGGCGAGCGCGACGAGGCGGCCCATGCTGCCGGCCAAACGTTGCTCGATCTCGCCCAGCGCCGCGATGTCCGTGGTTTGCAGCGCCTCGTTGCGCAAGACCGCCACCGATTCCAGGGTGGCCGACTCGTAGGCGGCGTACTGCCGAACCGCCTCGACCAGCCGCGGCACGAGGTCGTGGCGCCGCTGCAACTGCACGTCGATGTCGCTCCAGGCCGTGGCGACGCGATTGCGGGCGCGCACCAGCCGGTTGTACAGCAGCACGCCTGCCGCGAAGACGAGGAAGGCGAGTATGGCGGCGAGAGTAGCCATCGATTGCGTCGTATCTCCAGTGCATCCCGTATCGCAGGGCGCTGTGATGCCGGCGGCGGGCGGCTACGGGGCCGGTGAGCCCGGGGTCAGTACCAGAGTGAGACGTACAGCTGGAAGACGTTGGCGCCCAGCACGTAGTAGCCGCCCTCGATGAGGTCGGTGAAACTCGGGTACTTGATGTGCAGCCGGTCGTAGGACGCGGTCACCGTGCCCCGTTTCAGGAAACTCCAGGTGCGGTTCTCGTCCAGGAACTGGTAGCTCGCCTTCAGGCTGTAGGTGTTGCTGTAGAGCTCGCTCAGTTCCTTGTCGCGGCCGCGGAAGTTGGTGGCCTGGGCGCGCGGGAAAATGTCGCGGTAGAAATGCGCATCGTCCTGGCCGTGATAGCGGTACTTGGCGGTGAAGGTATACGGCCCCCAGGGATGCGTGTAGCTGATCGAGCCCATGAGGCCGTCGATGTCCCAGGTATCGGAGTAGCCGCGAACCTCCACTTCGACGGCCGCGCGGTACGGCAGGAAGTAACGCGCCCGCAGGCCGAGCGCGTTGCCGGTGCGCGTGCGCGGATACAGCTCCGGTTCCCAGCTGTAACCGATCGGCGAGTTCGGATCGGTGTAGCGCACCGAACGATACGGATTGTTGAGAAAGCCCTCGTCGGTGGAAGTTTCGAACACCAGCGTCGCAATGAGGTCGCGCGTCAGGATCTGCGTCAGTCCCACGCCGTATACCTGGCGCGTCGCCGGTTCCTGGAACGTCGGATCGTCGGAGCGGCGGACGAGGTCGTCGCCATAGGAATAGCTGAGCGTCAGCGTGGTGAGGTCGCCGAACATGTCCTGGCTGACCGAGAAGCCGAAGGTGCTCGCGTCGAAGTCCGATTCCTCCGAGCCCGTGTAGTTGACGCTCATCGCGGTGTTGCCGCGCAGGTAGTCCATGCCCAGCGACCACTGGTTGCGCTGTTCGTCGTAGGGACTCGCCTGGGTGACGACATCGATGGAAGCCGAACTCACGTAGTCGACGTAGTAGTTGCCGACGAACGAGATGCTCGAGTTGAGCTTCTTGCGGACCAGTATCGAAGGGCCGTCGATCTCGATGCCGCCGCCCACGTAGCGGTGATACAGGACGTCGCTGCGGTCTTCGGGCAGCACGCCGGCCGACGCAGGCCCGAGAGCCGCGAGCAGGCACAAGACGATGAGGAGGGCCCGGATCTGCATCGCGCCGGCGCCTAGTTGCAGCCGCAGCCGCCGCCGGCTGCGCCCTCGCCGCCGCGCGCGCCCTCGCGCGCTTCGAAGACGTGCTGCATGTAGGAGGACGATACCGGGTCGGCGTCGAGCGCCATGATCGGATCCGCGAGCCGATCCCGTTCGTAAGGCTTGACCCAGGGTTCGATGCCGCAACCTGCGTGCAGCAGCACGCACGCCAGCAGCGTAATTCGGCCGATCGCTTTATATGTCACCGTCATTGGCCTCACTTTAGCGCCTGCGGGCTGGCGTGAACCGTGAAATCCGTCAGAAGATACCGCCTGCGCCCCTAGAAAAACACCGCCACGCCGACGGTCGCTTCCAGGTTGTGCGCAGTCTTCTCCTCGCCGAACAGGTCCATGTCGAACAGCAGGTCGCGAAAATCGATATGCAACGCAATCGAGTCGTTCACGAGCATGCGGTACCCGGCGCCGAAATTGACGGAAAATCGATCGTCCCCCGCGAATCGCGTCGAGCCCAGCCCGGCGACGACATACAGGCCCGTATTGTAGGCCCGCCGCTCGCCCAGGAACGCTTCGCCCGGGAGGACGTTGTAGCCGACGCTGACATTGGCATAGGTCAGCTGACGTTCGCTGTCGGACATGAGCTGCGCGCCGCCCGAGAGGAGTTCGAAACTGGTCATGCCGGCATCGGTCTGCCCGAGGGCGCCTTCGACGAAGAAGCCTTCGGTCAGGTGATAAGCGAGCCGCGCGCCATAGATCAAGCCGCTTTCGAAATCTTCGACACTCATGACGCCGATGAAACCGCTGAGTTCGAAATTCTCGCGATCGATGGCCGGTTCCTTGATCTCGCGCCGGTCGACCTCCGGATCTATGACCTGTCCGGGCGGCTCGGCGGTCGGTGGCACCGCTTCGTCATCGCCCATGCCGAACAGGTTCTTCGTCGCGGCACAGCCGCTAAGAACCAGCCCGGCGACAATCAGAAAAAGTACGCGAACCCGACTTTCCATTCCTCTACTTCCTCGTTGTCGTCGCGGCTCGTGAACACGACGTAGCTCTTGAATTCGGCTCTCAGTAAGAAGCGCCGGGTTGCATAGATCCGGAATCCCGCACCCACGTGGCCGATCTGGTCGCTGCGATCCTCGGCCTGCACGATGGTCGACTTCGGCTCAGTGCGAATGTAGCCGCCGCCCAGGGTGAAAAACGGCGAAATGCGCCATTCCGGCCAGGTTTCGTGCGTGACGTTGACGCTGCCCATCCAGCCGTTCGAAAAATTTCCCAGGATTCGCGATGCCCAGGTCTCCACGGATACATGCGGATTCAGCGAATAGCTGCCGTACCAGGAAACGACGTTCGCACCACCGAAGTCGCCCGCCAGAACGCCCGTCTCCCACTTTGCATTCGTGAAGTCCTCGAGTCCCGCGCGGTCGACGACGAAATTCTCGCCGCTGCTCCCGAGCGTGAGTTCCATCTGGTCCTTGGTCACCCAGCCTTCGACGTCTCGATCCGTGCGAACCAGGTACCAGTCCGTCCGCTGCAACACGACCCGCACGTACTCGCCACGCTCGACGATGTGGAAGATCGGGTAGCCACCGCCCGGACCCGTATGCAATTCCAGGTACGGCTCTGCGACTGCGACCTGCCGCAGCGGCTTCTCGTCGGCCAAGACGGTCGCCGGCATGGTGAGCGCTGCCGAAATGGCGAGCGCCATGCACCCGATTGACACAATGCAGCGGACCGCCGCCGGCCAAGCGCGCGGTATGCAGCAAAACCTCAACAGCGCATGGCCATTATCAACGTAGCATCCTGCCGTCCGGGACGGGGTCTGCCTGCCGCTAGTTGGCTGGGGCGTCGAAGGGGTTGTTGTAATACTGGGCTCCGACATCCAACCATTCCGCTATTAAGCGTCTCTCCGCCGGCGACAAGATGTTGTAGTGCAAATCGTCAGGGTCTTCGAATCGCAAGAAGAAATCGAACGAGGCGGCCGCCCCGAAAGTACTGGCGGGCGACGCAATCAGAATTGGCTGGAATATCGGGTTGCCGTTTTCATCGACGCCAACCTGCTGCTGCGCATCCACAAGGGCTCCGTTGACCACTTCCTGAAGATTATCAGTAACTAGCAATTCGCGATAGGCGTGAAAATGTGCCGGCTCGTCCGGCGAAAGGCCGTCCTGGAGCTCGAGCTGCCCGGCCGGTACGCGCACCGTCGCACCGTCCGCGGGGTCCACCGGCGTGTGACACTTCAGGCAATTGTTGCTGAGCTGATTCCCATTCACGTCGAGTACCGGGTTGCCCGCGTCGTCGAACACGAGGCGCGGCAGGTTCCAGAGCGGATGTATGTGCATTTCGTAATTGATGATCGCGCGACAGAGCGACTGCCATTCCTGCAAGCACGCCAGCGACGTCGGCACGGTCGTCGCAAGGTCGGCGTACGCGTAGGTGAACGACGGGCTCGGCTGCAGCGCATCCGGGTCGCCCGGGTTCGGCGGGATCGTCCATTCGTCGGTGAATTCCACGTCCATTGACGGCTCGATCGACGAGCAGTCGCCGGTTGCACAGGTAATGCGGGCCCGGGCTTCCGCCATCGTGTCGCCGACGTCGCCTACGAACCATGAGGGGTTCGCGTTGGGGAACGAGACACCTGCCACCGCGGCTCCGGCCCAGGCAGGCTCGAAGGCGCCCCGTCGCCCGTGCGACAGACCCGTTGCCGGTTCGTGACAGCCGTTGCATTCGATGACCTGGCCGGGGCGTGCGGACAACCAGTTGTTGTGCGGTTGCGTGATGCGCTTGCCGTTGGCGTCCAGCACGCTGATCATGAGCGCCGTGTTCGCCGGAACCTTGATCATTACCGAACCATCCGGCTCGATCATCCCGTAGCCAACGATTTCCCTCATGCCGTTTTCGGTCGTGACGCCGAAGGCGGTGTCGTCGATGTCGAGCAAATCGTCGTCGGGCAGAGATACGGCCTTGACCACCCGCAGGAAGCGTGCCGGCCGGGCCTCCGCGCGCGTCATCGTCGGGTCGGCCATGGCATTGATGTCGACGACGGCCGTCCCGTCGAAATCGTAGACGCTGCGGATGCTAAGGACCGCCTCATTCAGCTCGGCGAGCGAACTGTCGAACTCGAAGTCGTTCGAGCCGTCGAGAATCACGGGCGGCTGTGGCCGAGGATCCGCCGTCACGATCTCGGTGAACATCCAGCCTTCCTCGCCGACCACCACAGGCTGCTGCGTGTCGTCGCGCGGATCGTAGATCCAGATGCCATACAGCGGCGGCGCCACGACATAGCTGCCATCGGGCACGGGCACGACGTTGTCCGGGTCCTGTATGAAGATTTCTGCGAGGTAGTCCTCGGTGCAGGGCACGATTACCGGCTCGATCTCGGGCGTGTCGGGATCGAGGTCCCCACCGGATTCGACCAGCCGGCACTGCGCCCAGCTGAGCAGCATGCGGCCGGTGCCATCCTGGATGGGATAAACGGAATAGTAGCGGCCACCCGGCGACGGAACGCCCGGCGTGGTCACCACGTCGGTGACAGTTGCATCCTGCTGCGCCGGCCCGGCCAGCACGCCGATGTCCGGTGCCAGCGGCTGGGTGTTCTCCAGGTAACGCGGCGTGTCGATGTCGATCACTTCGCCGCCGCCCTCGGTATCGGTGAACGGCCGGATCACGGCATAAATATGACCGTTCCCCGCCTGGCGGGGCTGCGTGAACTGTATGGTGGTCCCGCCGGTACCTGTTTCATGACTCTGGTTGCCGTAGAGAAGCTCGAGGTTCGAGCCGTCCGGGTTGACCCGATAGACGTTGAACTCCTCGTTCGCGCCCGCATTGTCCCAGCGGCTGAAGACGATCGACCCGTCGGCAAGCACCGAGGGGTCGAGGTCATGGCTCTGATTGAAGGTGATCTGCTCGAGCCCGGTGCCGTCGCGATTGATCACGTGCAGGTTGAAAGTGAACTCGTTGCGGTTTTCGTCCACGGCGACGAAGCCGGGCTTGCCTTCGTCGAGCAGTATGGCCTGCGAGCGCGTCTGGCGTGTCGACGCGAACACGATGCGCCCGTCCGGCAGGTACTTCGGCATGATGTCGTGGCCGATTTCGGCCGTGAGGTCCGATGCGATGATGCGGCGCAGCTGGCGATCCTCGAAGGTGTACTCCCAGAGGTTCCAGGTCACCTGGTCCTCCTCGTCCAGGTTCGGGTCGAACGGCGTGCGCATGGCGAACAGCACCGCCTGGCCATCGTAGGCCATTTCGACGTCGCGAACGGCGCCGTTGCTCTCGGTCACGACGCCGGTGATGTTGACGGGTGTCGCCGTCGTCGACGCGCGTGGCTTGAAAAAGAGATCGCCGCCGACGTCGAAGGTGATCTGCTCGCGCAAGTCCATCTGCTCGAAGGCACCGTTGTCGTCGGTCGGCACCGGCGTGCGTACGTAAGCAATCGGGAAATCCACGGCCACGGGATCCGGCGACTGGCCGTCGCCTATCTGGACGCCCTGGTTGGCGCCGTCGCAGGCCACCAGCGCAGCCGCCCACGACAGCACGACGGCGGCATGCGCCGCCGGACGCAGGAATCCCTTCTTTGCGTGTATCGATTGCCTGATCATGGGGCCATCCTTCGAATTCAGGCGGCGTGCCGTGCGAGCGACCGGCCGGCCGGCGCACCGGCGCGCAAGGACCGCGGGCATCCCGGCCGTCCGGCACGTGCGCAAAGCCATCTCACAGCACCGCCTGAACAATGTGCAATAGTGAACACTGGGGAACAAGCGTACCGTTAACGCGATCACAAAGCCGGTCGCCTCCGCCGTAAGCCGAGGAAGCCGTAAGGGTTTTTCGCATCGGGAACGTTCCGCGTCCGCGGGCAGTATAAAAGACGCGTCGATCCCCGTGTAATGTGGCATTTCTCCGACAGCGCGCATTGAGGCTCCCTCCTTTCCCGCTGACACGCGGCGCCTAGGCAAAGAGTTCCGCCGCATTGCGACTGCCCCCGCCGGGCCCTGCCGCCGCCCTCCGGCCGCAATAGAAAGAGCTTTCTATACAAGAACTTGACTCCGCGCCGACGCCTTGTGTCGTGTAACGACGCGCTTGTCTGCCTCCCGCGACATCCAGAAAGTGCATTCAAATCAACGACCTGATTATTAGGCTTGCGGCGCTGTGTGCGTTTGATGAGACAAGTGCTTGACATATCGCGCGTCGCGAGCCGATTGCGCCGTTCCACGCAAGACCCTGATTCCCGACACGAATTCGATCCCGGATGCACTCGTTCGGCGGACTGGCACAGCTATTGCTTTGGACCTGGCAGACCGTCGAACAAGCGCCGAACGCCGACGGACGATGAATCGGGGACACGTGACGAAGCTGTGAATGCATTCACGGCGATTGCAACAGGACTTTGGCACGCTGTTAACACTTGGGTCTGTGCGCGCCCTATCGGGATTGATTGTGACGCAGCAGACATGACGTTTCGTCAAGAGACTCGCCATGAAGACAGGGACAAGGATGATGACCACTGCACCGGGACTTGCACGCGCCGTACTTTCGGCTTTGCTGCTCCTCGCTATCGCAGCGCCGTCGGACGCAGGACCTCGCGAACAGGCCCGCCGCATCCACGACCGGCTTGCTGGAGTTCCGCCGACCGATAGCGTCCTCGCCCAGATGCAAGCCGCCATCGAGGCCAACGACGCCGAAGGCGCGGCCTACCTGGCGATGGATGACGAGAACTTCTACAACGTCACGCTGAAAAATTTCGCGGCGCCTTGGACGAATCGCGATCGTTCCGTGTTCGTGCCGCTGAACGACTACGTCGCCACGGTCATCGGCATGGTGCGTGATGACGTTCCGTTCAACACGCTCCTGTCGGCCGACCTGACCTATGTCGGCGGCCCGGGGGCCGCGAGCACCGCCCCTTCCGCAAGCAACAACACTCACTACGAGCAGCTGGAGGGCGGCAACGCCGACCTCGGCGCAGTGCTGGTCAGCACGACGCAGTCGTCTGTCAACGGCCTGCCGTCGACCGCAACCGCGGGCGTCATGACGTCGCGCGCCGCCTCGGAAGCCTTCTTCGTTGCCGGCACGAATCGCGCAATGTTCCGCTTCACGCTCCTGAACCACATGTGCAACGACATGGAACAGATGCACGACGTGAACCTGCCGCCCGACTGGATCCGTCAGGATGTGAGCCGCAGCCCCGGCGGCGACAGCCGCCTGTTCCTGAACAACTGCATCGGCTGCCATACAGGCATGGACCCGATGGCCGGCGCGTTCGCGTACTACAACTACAACGTGGACACCGGCGCGCTCGAATATACGCCGGGCAATGTGCAAGCGAAGTATTTCAACAACGACCTGAATTTCCCGCAGGGCTTCCGGACCACGGACGACAGCTGGGAAAACTACTGGCGCGAAGGCCAGAACGCCTACCTCGGTTTCGACCCGGGTCTTTCGGGTGCCGGCAATGGCGCGAAGTCGCTGGGCGAGGAACTGGGCAACAGCCACGCGTTCGCCGCCTGCCAGGTCAAGAAGGTGTTCCGGACCGTCTGCCTGCGCAGCCCCGAGGACCAGGCGGACCGCGATGCCGCCGACCAGATCACGGAAACCTTCCGGAACACCGGCTACCGCATGAAGCAGGTATTCGCCGATACAGCCATGCACTGCATGGGCCAGTAGGAGTAGGGATCATGTTTAGCGCAAGAAGCGTACTGCTGGTTTTTGCTGCGGGCCTCACGATCACCGGCTGCGGCGGCGGTTCCCAGACCGTAGACCTGCCGGTGCCCCAGGGCGGCGGCAATAACAATGTCGTCACCTACACCGGGATAGCGACGCCGCGCGATGATCAGGTGCAGCGGTTCCTGACGGAATTCTGGTCGCCGGTGCAAAACCAGGCGACCTGCGGCGGCTGCCACAACGAAACCACCGGCCAGACGCCGATGTTCGCGCGCTTCGACGACATCAACATGGCCTACGACGCGGCCGTCACGGTGACCAACACGAACCAGCCCGCAATGTCGCGGCTGGTCGAAAAGGTCGGGCAGGGCCACAACTGCTGGAACGCCGAACCGAGTGTTTGCTCGTCGGTCATGACCACCTGGATCGAGAACTGGCTCGGCGACGCAGCCGGCGGCGGCCGAGAGATCGTGCTGACCCCCCCGCCATCGGTGGACCCGGGTTCGAGCAAGAACTTCCCGGACAGCCCCTACGGCCCGCCGGCGTCGTTCGAGGAACTGCACGGCATCCTCACGGCCAATTGCTCCGGCTGCCACAGCTCCGAATCCGGCAACGCCATCCAGCCGTATTTCGCCGATCCCGACATCAATGTCGCGTTCGATGCCGCGAAATCGAAGATCAATCTCGACAATCCGGCCTCGTCGCGACTGGTGGTGCGTCTCGGCGTCGAGTTCCACAACTGCTGGACCGCGAGCTGCGCGAACGACGCCGCCACCATGCAGGCGGCGATCGAACGCTATGCGAATGCCATCCCGCTGACGACAGTCGACCCCACCCTCGTGTACAGCAAGGCATTGCGGCTGGTCGACGGCACGATCGCGTCCGGTGGCAATCGTTACGAGAACGACCAGATCGCGCTGTGGGAATTCAAGACCGGCAGCGGCCTGATCGCCTACGATACGAGCGGCGTTGCCCCCGCCCTGGACCTGAACCTGTCCGGCGATGTTGTTTGGTACGGCGGCTGGGGCATCACCATCAACGACGGCAAGGCGCAGGGCACGACGACCGCCAGCCGCAAGATCTTCGATTTCGTCCAGGCGTCCGGCGGCCAGTTTTCCATCGAAGCCTGGGCGATACCGGGCAACGTGGCGCAGGAAGAAGCACGCATCGTCAGCTACTCGGCCGGGACCGAGGCACGCAACATGACGCTGCAGCAGACGCTGTATGACTACAACTTCCTGCTCCGCACCAGTGAAACGAACCTGAACGGCGATCCCGCATTGTCGACGCCGAGCGCCGACGAGGTCCTGCAGGCAACCTTGCAGCACGTCGTGGCAACCTATTCGCCGACGGACGGCCGGCGCATCTACGTCAACGGCCAGCTCGTCACACAGGTCGACCCGGTTCCGGGCGGCACGGTCGTCGACTGGCAGGACACTTTCGCCTTCGTGCTCGGCAACGAAGCGTCGAGCGATCGCCTGTGGCAGGGCACGCTGCGGATGGTCGCAATCCACGACCGCGCTCTCACGGTGGAACAGATCCAGCAGAACTTCGACGTCGGCGTGGGCGAGCGCTTCTACCTCCTGTTCGACATCTCGGCGATCATCCAGGCCGCTCCGCAGTCCTCGTACATCCTGTTCGAGGTCTCGCAATACGACACCTATGCCTACCTGTTCGACAAGCCGCACTTCGTGACGCTCGACGGCTCGTCGCCGGAGGGCATTCCGATCGAAGGCCTGCGCGTCGGCATGAACGGCCAGGAAGCGCCGGTCGGGCAGACCTATGCGACCCTGGACGACACTTTGTCGGCGCAGGAGTTCGAGGAACTCGGTCAGCCCCTGTCCCGCCTGGGTGCGGTGCTGCCGCTCGAGAAAGGACCCGAGGACGACGAGTTCTTCCTGACTTTCGACCGGCTCGCCGGCGAGACCTACGCCCGCACGCCTCCCGCGACGCTGGTCATCTCACCGTCGGATCTGACGCCGGCACCGCACATCGGAGTGCGCACCTTCGACGAGATCAACGCGACTTTCGCCAAGGTTACCCGCGTCGACCCGAACGATCCCGACGTGAACATGACCTTCCAGGAGCTCCGGCAGTCGCTGCCGGCGGTTGAGGACGTGAATACCTTCCTGTCCTCGCACCAGGTCGCGATCGCGCAGCTGGCCATCGAGTACTGCAATGCGCTGATCGAGGGTCCGGGCGCAGCCGCCTATTTCCCGGGCTTCCAGTTCAATGCCGCGCCCGCGACCGCGTTCGGCGGCACGAACCGGGACCTGCTGGTGCAGCCGCTGATCCGTAACTTCATCGGCAACGGGTCGACCGGTCCGCAGATCGCGACGCAGCCGGACTACCTGACGGTGCACGAAGAGCTCGCGACCTACGCGGGCGGCGGCGGCGGCGGTGGCGGCCGGCCGGACAATCTAATCGACCGCCTGGTGGCCGGTGGCTCGAGCACCCGTTCGATCGCCAAGGGCGTGTGCGCGGCGACGCTCGGCAATGCGACGACGCTGGTTCAATAGCGGGACAGGATTCAGAGAAGGAACTTAGCCATGGCAAGGAATCGCAAGACACGGAACTTCGATGCGCCGCAGCGGCACCCGGATCATCGCCGGCCCGTCACGCGCCGGGACTTCCTGTCGCAGGGCTTCATCGGCGGCGCCGCCTATGCGCTGAGTGGCGGGATCTTGAGCCTGTTCGCCAACCCGAGAGAAGCGCTCGCCGCGCTGTCGCCGGATCTCAACGCCCTGCGCCAGGGCTGCGGCATCGCCGCCAACGGCGCGGGCAAGATCCCGTTCGTATGCTTCGATCTCGCAGGCGGCGCGAACATCGCCGGTTCGAACGTGCTCATCGGCCAGGAAGGTGGCCAGTCCGACTTCCTGTCGACGATGGGCTATTCCCGCCAGGGCCTGCCCGGCAACATGGTGCCCGGGCTCAACGACCCGGTCAGCGGACTGCCGTACGCGAGCTTCGACCTCGGGCTGGGTTTCCACCGCGACTCCGCATTCCGTCGCGGAATCGTGCAGATGCTGACGCCGGGCACCGAGGGTCTCGTCAACGGCGCGGTTATTCCGGCGCAGTCGGACAACGACACCGGCAACAACCCGCACAACCCGATGTACGGTATCGCCCGCGCGGGCGCCGAAGGCTCGATCCTCACGCTGTGCGGCTCCGAGAACACCGATTCGGGCGGCAACTCGATGCTGCCGATGTCCTTGTACGACCCCGAACTGCGTCCGACCAAGGTCGATCGCCCCGAAGATGTCGTGAACCTGGTGGACACCGGCGACCTCGTCGGCATCCTGTCCAAGGACGACGCAACCGCGGTGATGGAATCCATTTATCGGCTGACCGACGCCAAGATGGGCCGGGTCAACACCGAGATCACCAGCGATGCCGTCGTCAAGGACCTGGTACGTTGCGGTTATTTGAAAGCGGCCGACATCGCCGACCGCTTCGGTGGCGTGCCGATCGACCCGGGCGAGGATCCGGTCATCGTCGGCCCGAGCGGTATTTTCACCGCCGCGGAATTCAACGCAGATACGACGGATGCGCGCGAGTTCCGCAAGACCGCTTCGATCATGAAGCTCGTGCTGAATGGTTATGCCGGCGCCGGCTGCATCGAGATGGGCGGCTACGACTATCACGGCGGACGCCGCGCCGAGGGCGAAGTAAAGGACTTCCGCGCCGGGCGCTGCATGGGTGCGGTCATCGAATACGCCGCGCGTCTCAACACGCCGGTCATGATCTATGTCTTCTCGGACGGCTCGGTTTCCTCGAACGGCGCGATCGACAATACCGCCGAGGGCCGCGGCAAGGGCGAATGGGTCAGCGACAACTCGTCGACGGCCGGTTCATTCTTCCTGGTGTACAACCCCGGCCGCAGGCCGACGATCATCGGCGCGACGCCCGAGGAAATCGCCCGGCACCAGCAGATCGGCTACATGAGTGCCGACGGCGCGGTACAGCGTGCCGCGACGCCAGCAGCGAACAACGTGCCCCTGCTCGTCAACACCGTGCTCCTGAACTACATGGCATTGCACGGCGAGCAGAACCTGTTCGGCACGCGGTTCCCGAACCACGGCCTCGGCAACGGGGCCTTGCAGGACAGCCTCACTGCCTTTACGCCGATCTGCAACGGCATTATCGCCAACCCGGTCTGACGGCCGCGCTGGCGCGCGGCGCACAGAGTTCGTAGCGCGCGACAGGGACGTCGCGCGATCTTTTTTTCCGGCACGGTCGCCAGCAGAACTCACAAACTGCGAAGCGCGGCATCGGGCAGCCGCCTCGCTCAAGCTTGCGCGGCGTCCCTGCCGCGCAAGCATCGAGCTCCGCTCGCTCTGGCGTCCTGCTTCGCTCGCTACGCACGACGCTCGTCGGCTGCCCGATACCACGCTTCCACGGCCATCCCGTCAGCGTGCCGCAACAGCTCGCCGGCCGCCCCGTTGCCACGCTTCTGCGGCCGATTCACGTCGGTGCGGTAACATCCGGGAATGACCTCGATCCCCGCCGACCTGCTGGCCTGCCCGCGTTGCGACAAGACGCCGCTTGGCGAACGTGACGGAGCATTCGAATGCAAAGCATGCCAGGTCGAGTTCCCTGCGATCGACGGCATCCCGTGTCTGTTCGCGGGGCCGGAAGCGAGCCTGTCGGAATGGCGCAGCCGCCTGCACTCGGCCCGGCAGGCGATCCGGCATGAACTCTCCGGCCTGGAGCGTGAGCTCGCGGACGACACGCTCAGGGACAGTACTCGTAACCGCGTTTCCCGCTACCGCGAACGCCTCGAGCGGCATCGCGACGCGTTCGACGCATTGCTCGCGCCGCTCGACATCGACAAGTTCTCCGCGAGTCACGAAACCTATCTCGCGCTGCGCACGCGCCTGTCGGCCGACCAGGGCCTCAACACCTACCAGGCGAACCTGCACCGCGACTGGTGCTGGGGCGACGCTGAGAACGAAGCTTCGCTCAACGAATTGCGGGCGGTGCTCGGCGACGCGATCGAATTGGGCAACGTTCTCGTGCCCGGCGCCGGCGCCGGCCGACTTGCCTATGACGTGTTCCGTACATTCGCTTGCACACGGCTGACGGCATTCGACTTCAACCCGCTCCTGATGCTCGTGGCCCGCCGGATGTATGCCGGCGAATCGCTGGAGCTGGCCGAATTCCCGCTCGCGCCGCTCGGCGCCGACGACGGCGCGGTGCTGAGAACTCTCCGGGCGCCGGCCGCCGCGAGTGAAACCCTGCACGTGGTGCTGGGTGACGTGTTGCGTCCGCCGTTTGCTGCCGGGCGCTTCGACACCGTGATCACGCCGTGGCTCATCGACATCATCGATGAAGACCTGCCGGCATTCGCCGCGCGCATCAACGCCCTCCTCGCCCCTGGCGGGCGCTGGGTCAACTTCGGCTCGCTGGCCTATGCCGGGCCGCGCCGCGCCGGACGCTACGCGCCCGAAGAAGTGGCCGAAATCCTCGCGGACTCGGGCTTCGAGTCCTACCAGTGCCGCGCCGGGCGCATTCCTTACCTGCAGTCGCCGGCGAGCCGCCACGGGCGTGTCGAGACGGTGTTCACCTTTGCGGCAACGAAAGCGCGAGCGCTTGCACCGCCGGCGCGACACCGGGCGCTGCCCGACTGGATCGTGACCGGCAAGGAGCCGGTGCCACTCGATCCCGCGTTCCGGACGCAAATTCTCACGTCACGGATCTACGCATTCGTCATGTCGCTGATCGACGGCAAGCGCACGATCCACGACATGGCGCTGCTCTTCGAACGGGAGCGACTGATGCCGCGCGACGAGGCCGTGCCGGCGATACGGCAGTTCCTGATCCGCATGTACGATGACGCGCGTCGCGTCGGCTAGGAAGTGCCGGCCAAGGCGTGCCACTTACAGTTCCAGCACTCCGCGGATGCGGTCGGCGAGCGATCGGATCGCCAGCCGCGCTTCCGGCATCACGAGCAGGAAGGCCTGGAACACGTGCCACATGCCCGGGAACACCTCCAGTTCGACGGTCCCGCCGGAAGCCCGGAGCTTGTCCGCCAGCCTCGTTGCATCGCTCAACAGGATTTCGTCGTCGCCGACCTGGATGAAGGTCGGCGGAAAGTCGCGCACGTCGGCATAGACGGGCGAGACGAGCGGCAGTGTGACTTGCTCCGGCCGGCAGTAATGTCCGGCGACCACCGCAATATCGCCCGGGCGGAACCACGGGTCCCGGCCGTCCCGCGTTCGCATCGACTCGCCGCTCGCGGACAGGTCGAGCCACGGCGACAGCAGGAACGCGCCTCCCGGCATCGGCAACGCGGCGTCGCGCAGGGCAAGCAGACTTGCGACGGCGAGCCCGCCGCCCGCCGAATCACCGGCGAAAACGACGCCGGACGGCTGCTGGCCGCCGGCCAGCAAGGCCCGGTACAACTCGACCACGTCCTCGATGGCGGCGGGATAGGGGTTCTCCGGTGCAAGGCCGTACTCCGGCAGCAGCGCCCGAACGCCGGATGCGCGGGCGATGTGGCTCACCATGTGCCGGTGCGAATCACAGCCGCCGAGCACGAAAGCACCGCCGTGCAGGTACAGGATCAGCTTCCCGGCCGGCGCTTCGGGCGGCACCAGCCATTCGGCATCGAGGCCGGCGATCTCGACCGGCTCGACGCGCACGCCTGCGGCGGTCGGCACCAGCCTGCCGAGCGCACTCAGGCGAAAGCGCGCTGCGTTGACGTCCGCTCGTTCGGGGTCGAGCAATCCGAACCACAGCGAAGTCACCGCGCGCACGATGCGTGCCTGAAGGCTCGAACGCGGTGCCTCGCTGATCCCGGTGTCCATGCCGGTATGATAGGGTCAATCGAGCCGGATGCCAGAGCGTATGAAGCGCGTACTGCGAACCCCCGACGAACGCTTCTCGGCGCTGCCGGATTTTCCGTTCCCGCCACGCTACGCGAGCGTTGGCGGCCTGCGCATGCACTACGTCGAGGCGGGGGCGCCCGATGCCGAGCCGATCCTGTTGCTGCACGGTGAGCCCACCTGGTCGTTCCTGTATCGGCACATGATCGGACCGCTTGCCGCGGCCGGGCATCGGGTCATCGCACCGGACCTCATCGGCTTCGGCCGCTCCGACAAGCCCACCGAGCGCAGCGATTACTCCTACGGCGACCATGTGGTGTGGATGACGGAGTTCGTGGAGCGGCTCGGACTCGATCGCATCACCCTGTTCTGCCAGGACTGGGGCGCACTGATCGGATTACGCGTGGCCGCCGAGAACGAGGAACGTTTCGAGCGCATCATGCTGGCCAACGGCGGCCTGCCCACTGGCGACCAGGACCTGCCGCCCGCATTCCACGCCTGGCGGAACTTTGCGCGCCTGACTCCCTGGTTCCCGGTTGGCCGGATCGTTCAGTTCGGGACCGTGCGGCCGCTGGACAGGACCGTGCTCGCCGCGTACGACGCCCCGTTCCCCGCGCGCGCATACACGGCCGGCGCGCGCGCCTTTCCGCAGCTCGTGCCTATCCGTCCCGACGACCCGGCGAGTGCAGCAAACCGGCGTGCATGGGCGGTGTACCGACGCTGGACGAAACCTTTCCTCACCGCATTCTCGAGCCGTGACCCGATCACTCAGGGCGGCGAGCGGTCCTGGCAGGAACTCGTGCCGGGTGCGCGCAGGCAGGTCCATGTCCGTGTTCCCGGCGCCGGGCATTTCCTGCAGGAGGACAAGGGTCCGGAACTCGCGGACGTCCTTGTGCGCTTCATCGCCAGCAACCCCTGAGTACCTGCCCCTGTCGCAGGCGCCGACGAACGCGCATGCGTGGGGCGGTCGACGGGCAGCCGAGTACCCGGCGCTCTCTCCCTCATGGCTCGGCTCGCTTCGCTCGCCTGCGCTTTACTTCGGTCGATGAGCGCCGGGTACTCGGCTGCCGCCCAGCGGGAAGGCAGCGTCAGCGCTCGAGGTACTGGAGCTTGTCCTTGACCTCGCGCCACTCGTCCGCATCTTCCGGCGGGTCGGTCATCTCGGTGATGACGGGCCAGGTTTTGGCGAGGTCCGCGTTGAGTTTGAGAAACTGCTCCTGGCCGGGCGGCAGCTCGTCCTCGGAATAGATTGCCTCGACCGGGCACTCGGGCTCGCAGAGCGTGCAGTCGATACATTCCTCCGGATCGATGACGAGAAAGTTCGGGCCTTCGTGAAAACAGTCGACCGGGCAAACCTCCACGCAATCGGTGAGTTTGCACTTGATACAGGCCTCGGTCACAACGAACGTCATCGGTGTTTCTCGATTTGTGGACCGCGTACGCTATGCGATGTAGGGCTGCGATTCAAGCGACGCCCTCAGCCCGCAAGGCGCCAGCGCCCGTCGCGCTCCGCCGCAATCCCGTCGCCGGCCAGCTTGATGAGATGCGCGAGCAGCGAGCGTTCGGCCCAGCCGTGCAAATGCCGGGCAACATCCGCGTAGACCACTGGGACGAGTTCCGCCGCGCCGCGGTCCGGGTGGGTGCCGAGCGCCCGGCGGACGGCGCGTTCCCTTGCCAGCCGGTGCTCGACGATCCCATCGATGACCCGGCCGGGCTCGTCGATCCGGTCGCCGTGTCCCGGCAGCAGCGCCGTCGGCGCCAGACTGCGCACGCGCTCGAGCGACGCGAGGTAGTCACGCATGTTGCCGTCCGGCGGATCGATGACGACGGTCGAGCCCTCGATGATGTGGTCGCCGGTCATGAGCCAGCCGCTTGCGCGATGCCAATAGCACAAATGATTGGACGCGTGGCCGGGCGTATGCACCGCCACGAGTTCGAATTCGGCGCTGGCCAGCCGGTCGCCGTCCTCGAGCACGCGGTCCGGTGCGAAGCTCGCGTCCTGGTGCCGGCCGGCGGGTGCGGGCATGCCGAGCACCTCGGCGCCGGTGCGTGCGGCCAGCGTCGCCACGCCGGGCGAATGGTCCGGATGGCTATGGGTCGCGAGGATCCAGCGTATGGGCCCCGGCGCACGTTCGACGATCGCCGCCAGGTGCGCATCGAGCAGCGGCCCGGGGTCGACGACCGCGACCTCGCGCACGCCGATCAGGTAGGTGTTGGTACCCGGCCCGGTCATCATCGACGGGTTCGGCGCGAGCAGGCGGCTGAGCCCCGGCGCCAGCTCGACGAAGGTATCCAGCGTCTTGCCAAAGGCCGTCATGTACGCAACGTCAGTCGCCCTGGACATGCGCCTGGAGGCGCAGAAGCGCGTCGCCGATCACCTGGTCGACCGGTTCCGCGAGCTCGAGAAGTCCGTCCGGATGGTAGCCGCCGACGGCGTAGGTGAAGCGCACGCGCGTGCCGCCATCGGCGTCGAAGAATTCCCAGGTGAAATTGCCGTTCACGCCCATCAAACCCAGCGGGCCGAGCCCGCCGGTCATGCGCAGCAATACGCCATTGCTGACCGTCGTCACGAGCAGGTGCACCACGCCATCCTCGCCGGCAAGCCGTTCGCAGAAACAACCGAGGAGCCGCGCCTCGATGTGCATTCGGGTCGCGTCGCCGCCCACCGTGTGGGCGCCGTTCCACCAGTCGCCCACGCCTTTGACGGCGGCGTCCCACACTTCCGCGCGCGGCGCGGCGACCAGCGCCTCGTGTGTCACCGTGAAGCCGTTCGGTCCGGCATCGAGTACCGCACTCTCCGCAACACCTGCCAGGAGCGCCGAGCCAAACAGTGCCAGCCAGCGTGTCATTGCCGTTCTCCCGTTTCCGGCCGTTGCCGCACCCGAGAATAACGCATGTGCGGTCCCGGACCAGCACGGCGGCGCGGTTGCCGGTAGGATGTGGCACCGGCATTTGGCTGCAACGATCACTATAAAAAAGAAACCGCATGCTGCTCGCCTTCGTCATCCTCCTCTATGTCGCCGGTGTGGCTTCCGCCGTCAACGCCGCGATGACGGCACGGACCGCGACCGGTGCCGTCGCCTGGGTCCTCGCACTTGCGCTGTTGCCTGTCCTCGCGGTTCCGGCGTATTGGGTGTTCGGGCGCAGCAAGTTCGAGGGTCTCGTGGAAGCCTATTCGGCCAACCGCGAGCGCATCGATGCGATCGCCGAGGAGATCGCCGCAAATCTGGAGCCGCTGCAAGTCCGGCTCGAGAATGCAGCCCCGTACTACGACGCGATCCGGAAGCTGTCGGGCAACAGCCTGGTCGGCGGCAATGAGGTCGAGCTCCTGATCGACGGCGAGGCCACCTTCGACAGCCTCATCGACGGCATCGCGGAGGCGCAGGATTATGTGCTCGTACAGTCCTACATCGTGCGCGACGATGGCCTGGGCCGGCGCCTGAAACAGGCACTGCTCGAGCGCGCGCAAGCCGGCATTCGTGTCTACCTCCTGTACGACGAGATCGGCTGCCTGGGACTGCCCGGTAGCTACTGCGAGGAGCTGCGCAATGCCGGCGTGAAAACCTCGTCGTTCCAACCGAACCGCGGCCGCAGGAACCGGTTCCAGCTGAATTTTCGCAACCATCGCAAGATCGTGATCGTGGACGGCGTGAGCGGCTGGCTGGGAGGCCATAACGTCGGCGACGAATACCTGGGCCTCGTTCCCGCGCTGTCCCCGTGGCGCGACACGCATGTCCGCCTCCGCGGCCCGGCCGTCATCCAGCTGCAGGGTGTCGTGGCCTCGGACTGGTACTGGGCGACGCGGGAATTGCCGGAGCTGAACTGGGAGCCGGAATCGGCGGACCACAGCGACACTCGCGCGCTGATCATCCCGTCCGGCCCGACGCAGCCGCTGGAGACTGCGGGTCTCATGTACGTCATGGCACTCAACCAGGCGCGGCGGCGGGTATGGCTCACGGCGCCCTATTTCGTTCCTGACGAAGCCGTGATGAAGGCGCTCGAACTCGCAGCCCTGCGCGGAGTCGAGATTCGCATACTGCTGGCGGGCGCCAGCGACAGCGTCCTCGCCAAGCTCGCGTCCTTTCATTTCATCGCGCGGCTCGACAGGCTCGGCATCCGGTTCACGGAATATCACGCGGGCTTCCTGCACCAGAAGGTTGCCCTCGTCGACGAACATACGGCACTCGTCGGCACCGCGAACTTCGACAACCGTTCCTTCCGGCTCAATTTCGAAGTTACAGCGCTGGTGCACGACGACGCATTTGCCGCGCAGGTCGAAGCGATGCTCGAAGCTGACTTCGCGAACGGCCGCGATCTCAGGGTCGACGAACTCGCCGAGCGCGGTTTCCTGTGGCAGCTGAAAGTCAGTCTCGCGCGTCTCATGGCGCCGATACTCTGACCGTCCGTGGATTCCGGCATCGACTGGCGCGTCGTGTCCGAAAGCACGATCCGTGGACTCTGCAACGAGCATGCGCTGGTGCTTGCGGCCGCGCGCATCCCGCACCGGATCGTGCACGACCAAGCAGGCTACATACTCATCGTGCCGGCGGAGCATTCCGCTGCCGCGGCCCGCGAATTGCGCATGTACGCCGAGGAGAATCCCCCGCCCGTCCCGGTGACGCTTCCGCGCGCGGAAACACACCGCTCCGCCGTCGGCATCGCGGTCTACGTCGGCGTCTTGTGCGCGGTGTCGTGGCTCGCGAACCGGCACGCTTTCGGCGCGGACTGGTATGCGGCCGGCGGCATCGACGGAGATCTCGTCCGCGCCGGCGAAGCGTGGCGGCTGGTCACGGCCCTGACGCTGCACGCCGACCCGGCGCACCTCGCCGGCAACCTGGTTTTCGGCGTCTTGTTCGGTCTGTTTGCGGGACGTTTGCTCGGCGCCGGCGTGGCGTGGCTCACGATTCTCGTCTGCGCCGCTGGCGGAAATCTGCTCAATACCCTGCTGCTTGCGTCGGAGCATCGATCGATCGGCGCATCGACCGCGGTTTTCGCGGCCCTGGGCCTGGTCGCCGGGCATGTCTGGCACGGCCGGCTGATGCCGCGCGACCGCTGGGTGTACCGGGCGGGCCCTGTCGTCGGCGGCATTGCCCTGCTCGCCTACACCGGCATGGGCGGCGGGCTTCCCGACCAGCAGGTCGACGTCGGCGCGCACGTCATGGGCTTCGTTTGCGGCTTCGGCGGCGGGATGCTGCTCGTACATCTCCGGCCGCGGTTGCACGAACTGCGCACCCAACTCTTCGCCGGCGCTGCGGCCCTCGCCATGCTGCTGCTGGCATGGATGCTGGCGCTGGCTTGAACCGGGCGGGCATGCTTGCGTTACACTTCGCAGCGCTGAATGCGGCCAGGGGGCGCAGCAGCCGACAATGAAAAGGATTCTTCTGTTCTTCCTGCTGCTGGCGTTTATCCTGGCGACGCTGCTGCGTCTGCGTTACGGCGGCGGCGACCACTATCCGGACCTGTCAAATCCGCCGCTCTTGTCCAATGCCGGGCTCGAGACCGTCCTCAGCTATTCCGAGCCCATCGGCAACGTCGCGATCAGTCCGGAAGGGAGGCTGTTCTTCACCGTTCACCCGGAGTCGCGGCCGCGCGGCAACCGGCTGCTCGAATTCGTCGATGGCGCCTCCGTGCCCTACCCGGACGTCGGTTCTCAGCTGGACCTCTTCGACACCGTACTGGGACTGACCGCAGATCGTCAGAACCGCTTGTGGACCGTGGATCACGGCAACCACGGCCTGCGCAAAGCGCGTCTGCTGGCCTTCGACCTGACAACGAACAAGCTGCTGCACAAGGTCGAGCTGCCCGCCGAAATCGCGCCCGCCGGGTCCTACCTGCAGGACCTGCGCGTCAGCGCGGACGGCGCCACGGTCGTCATCGCCGACATGAGCTTCTGGCGCCAGTCTCCTGCACTCATCGTGTACGACGTCTCGAGCGGCACCGCGCGCAGGCTGCTCGAACAGCACGATGCCGTAAGCGCGGAGAACTTTCGGATCGTCGCCAATGGCAACGAGCTCTCCTGGCTCGGCGGCATCATCAGTCTGAAAGGCGGCGTCGACGGCATTGCGCTCGGCCCCGAGTGGTTGTATTTCGGGGCGATCAGCGGCTCCGACATATATCGCATCGCACTCGCGGAGCTCGTGAACCCGCAATTATCGGCAGATGAATTGTCGGCACGAGTGGAATACTACGCACCCAAGCCGCTGAGCGACGGGTTCAGCGTCGACCCGGCCGGGAACGTTTACGTGACCGACGTCGAGCATAACTCCGTGTATGTTGTCGGGCATGACCGTAAGCCCCGCACGCTGATTCGCTCGGAGAACATTCGGTGGCCCGACGGCCTCGCTTTCGGCCCGGACGGCTGGCTCTACATCTCCGACAGCGCGCTGCCCGAGTTGGTGCTGAAGCCCCGCGAGCACATCGAGCGCCAAAGGCCGTTTCGGATCTTTCGATTTCGGCCGGTCACGACAGGCCGTGCCGGACTGTGAGTGTCGGCACGCCGCTACAGCCTTTTGAACCAGGACCGCAAAGATGGCAGAAAACCAGGAAGCTGCAAAATCCGTCGCGGACTCGGCGGACCGGAGCCTGGATGGCATCGATTTCCACAGCATCACGGACTGGATGCAGGCCGAAGGACTCGATTTTCTCCTGAACCTGGCCGCAGCGATTGCAATCTTCGTCATCGGCCGGATCATCATCCGCTTCATCGTCTCCGGCATGCGCAAGGGCATGCAACGGCAGCGAGTAGACAGGACGCTCGAGGCTTTCATCTGCAACATCGTGCGGATCGGTTTGCTGATCGTCGTGCTGCTGATGGCCCTCGGCACGCTGGGCGTGCAGACCACGTCCTTCGTCGCGGTCCTCGGCGCAGCCGGTCTCGCGGTCGGCCTGGCCCTGCAGGGTTCTCTCGCGAACTTCGCGGCCGGCGTGCTGATCGTGTTCTTCCGGCCGTACAAGGCCGGTGACTACATCGAAGCGGCCGGCGTATCCGGCACCGTCGAGGAGGTGCAGATCCTCACGACCATCCTCAACACGCCGGACAACAAGCGTGTCATCGTGCCGAACGGCCAGGTCATGGCGAGCGTGATCATCAATTATTCCGCCAACGACACGCGCCGCGTCGACCTCGTTTTCGGCGTCAGCTACGGCAACGACCTCCACCGGGTCCGGACAGCCCTCGAGGAACTCGTCGCGGCAGACGAGCGCATACTTGCGGAACCCGCGTGCACGATTGCTGTTCTGGAACTCGGCGAAAACGGTGTCAGGTTCGTTTGCCGACCCTGGGTGAAGTCCGACGACTACGGGCCAGTATCGTTCGACCTCACCGAAGCTGTCACGAAGCGCTTCGACGAGGACGGCATCACCATCCCGTACCCGCACGCAGTCCACTTGTATTCCGAAGCGGCGAGCTGACCCGCAGCGGGCCGCGACGACTCAGTCGCTGTCGTCTGGCTCGATGAAGCACCAG
Organism: uncultured Pseudomonadota bacterium; assembly: GCA_963775455.1. Taxonomy (GTDB): domain Bacteria; phylum Pseudomonadota; class Gammaproteobacteria; order Steroidobacterales; family Woeseiaceae; genus UBA1847. The sequence goes on from CAVZIU010000003.1 coordinate 711,598, forward strand.
CGCAGGTTCGGGACGCGCTCCTTCAATGCGCGTTCCAGCTGATTGATGCTTGCCACAGCCGTGCGCATGTCGATCGCCGGGTTCAGGCGAATTTTGGCGGCAAGCATCGTGTCGGGTCCGTACTGGACCGTGATGATGTTGAAAACGCGCTCGATGTCGTTGTGCGTCCTGATCACTTCGTCGATCGCTTCCTCGATCTCCGGGTCGGCCGAACGGCCGACGAGCAACGACTTGATGCGCCAGGCAACGAACACCGAAATGAAGATAAGGATCACGCCGATGCAGATCGAGCCTAGCGCGTCGTAGGTCGGATCCCCCGTGACGGACGTGAGGATGAGGAAGGCGAGCGCCAGCACGAGGCCGAGCTGGGCGCCGATGTCCTCGCCGAGCACGACGACGAGTTCCGAGTTCCTCGTGTGCCGCAGCCATTGGAGGAACGGCCGCTTGCCGCGGATTTTGTTGATCTCGCGGATGCAGCCGACGAGCGATCCGGCCTCGAGCAGGATGGCGACGCTCAACACGAGCTTGGCGACCCACAGGCTGTGCAACGGCTCCGGGTGCGACAGCTTGTGCATGCCCTCGTAAATCGAGAACAGCCCGCCCAGGGAAAACAGCAGGATCGCGACGATGAAGCTCCAGAAGTAACTCAGCTTGCCGTAGCCCAGAGGGTGTTCCGCGTCGGGCGGTTTGCGCGACTGCCTGAGACCCAGGTACAGCAGCACCTGGTTGCCGGTATCAGCGTAGGAATGGATCGATTCGGCGAGCATGCTGCCCGAACCGGTGAACATCGCAGCCCAGGTCTTGGCGAGCGCGATGCCGAGATTCGCGACGAACGCATAGAGAATGGCGCGGGCGGTCGACCCGTGTGTGGACGCTGCCATATTGCCTGCCTCGAGTTCCTGTCCGGGGCCAACCCTTATACTGGCCCCGCGTCTGCCGTGCCAGACCACAGGGCGCCCTGCGAGCCTGCCCGGCCGCCGCTCGTTGACCCCCGGCGCGAGCGGGAGTACTGTATATCCATACAGGCAGGACGCAGCATGCCGACCCATCCGCACAAAGGCCGTGGCGCCGTGTCTGGCCGCGACGGGCGTTTCACCAGGCGCCCCGTCGATTACGACGCCGAGGAAGCCGACGATCGGGCCCGGCGCCGCCCGGAAACGGTCCTCACGGGCATGCGCGCCACCTCGATCATCGCGACCAACGAATCGCCGGACATTCCGTTCAAGCGCTCGATCAATCCCTACCAGGGCTGCGAACACGGTTGCATCTATTGCTATGCACGGCCGAGTCACAGCTACCTCGACCTGTCGCCCGGGCTCGACTTCGAAACGCGTATCTTCTACAAGACGAATGCCGCGGAGCGCCTGCTTGCCGAATGGGAGAAGCCGGCGTACCACTGCGAGCCGATCACCATCGGCGCAAACACCGACCCCTACCAACCGGCGGAGAAGTCGACGAAGGTGACACGGAAGTTGCTCGAGCTGTTCGTACGTCACCGACACCCCGTCAGTCTCATCACCAAGAGCACGCTCGTGCTGCGAGACATCGACCTGCTCGAGACGCTGGCTGCAGAGCGATTGTGTTCGGTCGCGATCAGCATTCCGACGATGGATGCCGCCCTGAAACGCATCATGGAGCCACGCGTGCCCTCGGCGGAGTCGCGTTTCGACGCGATCACCGAGCTGACCACGCGCGGCATTCCCGTGAGCGTGCTCGTCGCACCGCTCATCCCGGCGATTAACGACCACGAAATCGAGCGCATCGTGGAGCATGTCGCCGCGGCCGGCGCAGTCGGCGCGCATTACATTTTCTTGCGGCTGCCGCACGAGGTTCGCGACCTGTTCGTCGAATGGCTCGAGGCGCATTTCCCGGAGCGCGCGGCACACGTAATGAGCCTGGTGCGACAGGCGAGCGGCGGCAAAGACTACGATTCCCGCTTCGGCGTGCGCCAGCGGGGCCGTGGCCCGTACGCGGATCTGCTAGGAAAGCGCTTCGCGCATGCCTGCGCGCGGTTCGGCCTGGACCGCGGCCGCTGCCAGGAACCACTCGACTGCGGGCGCTTCGTTCCGCCCGGCGGAGGTCAGCTCGGCCTCGGCTTCTGAAAGTGGCCGGCGACCGTCGACCTGCGGGCGTGCGGGCCGCTCCGTCCGGATGCCGGTATGCTAGTCTCGATAGCAAACGAGACCGGGCGCCGCCTGCTCGAACTTGCCTGCCGCACGCGGGTCTTATCGAGAGTGCAAAGCGCCGCACCTGTACGGTAACCCATGTTGACAAAACGCATTTTCTGGTCGTTGGTCCTGTCCGCAAGCTGCATCCCGCTCGCCGGCCCGGCGCTCGCAAACGCGGACGACGAAGCCGTGCCGGCGACGTCGGACGGGACTGTGGCCGAAGAGGAATCTTCGCCGGAGACGTCGGACGGGCCTGTGGCCGAAGAGGAATCTTCGCCGGCCACGCCGGAGAGCGACGAGGCGGCACCCGCCGTCAGTCCGGAGGACGCCGGGCCGGCCGTCGATGGCGAGGAGACCGCACCGGAGACAGACACGGGCACCTCGGTGCTCGACGAGCTCGCACCCCTAAACGACGATCTGCCGCCGGTGGAAACGCCGGCGGATGGCACAGTCCCGGCCGGCGGCGCGACGGAGACGGACGACGCGGCGCCGCCGGAAGCCGCCGGGCCGCCGGCAGAAGAGTTCGAGAACCCCGGGCTCTCCGAGCAAGAACGACTCGCGTTGGCATTCAGCCGATTCCAGGAACTGCGTGAAGGCGGGATGCTCGACGAAGCGGAGAACGCAGCAAAAAGGGCAGTCGAAATGTCTCTGAACGTGTCGGGCCCGGGCTCCAACGAAACGGCAAAGGCACTAACGAATCTCGGTATGGTGCAATACGACACCAAGAACTACGAAGCCGCCGAACAGAATTTCCAGTCGGCAATCGACATCTACAAGGAGAACGACGACCAGTTGAGCGGACGGCTGATCAATCCCTTGCGTGGCCTCGGCGCCGCGCAGGTCGAAAGCGGACGGCCGGATGAAGCGATGCGCACGTTTCGCCAGGCCGTGCACATCAGTCACGTCAATGAAGGTCCGCATAATGCCGACCAATTGCCGATACTCGAGTCACTGGCTGAAACGCAGCTGCGCATGGGCTCCCTCGAAGATGCGCGCGACACGCAGGACATGATTTATGCATTGAACCTCCGCCACAACGAGGGCGACAGGCTGGGCATGGTGGATCCGCTCATGCGGTTGGCCGCATGGCAGCGACGTACCGGCTTCGTGCTCGACGAGCGCCAGACCTACATGCGCGTGATCCGGATCATCGAGGAAGAGAGCGGCAAGGACGACATTGCCCTCATCGAGCCGCTGCTCAACCTCGCGGAATCCTATTACTACATCGAGGACAGCAACGCGTCGCTGCAGGCTTCGGCCATCGCCAACGGTGAACTCTATTTCAAGCGCGCGATACACATCGCCGAGGACAGCCCCGAATCCGACTGGCGCATCCGCGCCGAAACGATGCTGGCGCTGGCCGATTACTACAATTTTCGCGCGGACCTGACCCGGTCGCGCCGCGCCTATCGGGAGGTGTGGGAGTTGCTGTCGACCGACGACGAGCGCCTGGCGGTGCGCCACGAAAAGCTGGAACAGGTCCATGCACTGAATGAAAATCCGATCCCGCAGTACGTCGGTGCGGCGACAGACAGCGAACGAAAGCAGGCGGAGCGGGACATGCGCCAGGGCACCGTGGTCGCATCCTTCGATATCAGTTCGCGCGGCCGGATGTCGAGCCTCAGGATCGTCGAACTCGAGCCTTCTGCGTTTGCCGATGTGCAGGACCAGGTCGTCCGCGAACTCCGCGACCGTCTCTACCGGCCGCGCTTCGTCGATGCCGAACCGGTCGACACGACCAACATGGTCATCACCCACCACTTCTTCTATCTGCAGAGTGATCTCGACGAGCGGCTTGCGGCGGCGAAAGAGGGAGACGACGGCGCGTAGGATCGCATTCCTCATCGTCGCATGCCTCGTGCTCGTCGGCTTGGCCGCCGCACCGGGGCTGGCCACCGCCGGCTATTGCGAGGATGGCTGGATATGTATCGACGAAGTGCGGCGCGACGGCTTGCTGGAGTTGCATGCGCGCAACTTGCAGGACTATCCCCTCACGTTCACGCTCGGCGTACGAACGCATTCCTATGCCATCGGTGCCGATGCCGCCGTCACCGCCACGCTGGCACCGCATGAACGACGGCGCACGTTCGTGCTGCGCGCCTTGCCGGGTATACAGCAGCAGCACTACCGGCTGGATCTCGACTGGACGGTCGGAGACAAGGACGCGAACCATGACGACGACGAACTCTACGCGTTTCCCTACGAGCTGGGCCGGACGTATCGCATCCTGCAGGGTTACGGTTCCCGCTTCAGTCACCGCGGGCGCGAGGAATTCGCAGTCGACTTTGACATGCCCGAAGGTACGCCGGTACATGCCGCGCGCGCAGGTGTCGTCGCACGCGTCGTCGAATCGAACGATCGCGGCTGTTGGGAAGATGGCTGCGGACGCCATGCGAACTTCGTCGTCATACTGCACAGTGACGGCACCACGGGCGAGTACTATCATCTACAGCGGAACGGCGCATTCGTCGAACCGGGCGACAGCGTTGCACGCGGCCAGCCAATAGGCTTGTCAGGCAACACCGGCCATACGGCAATGCCGCACCTGCACTTCGCCGTCTACCGGGCCACCGCCGGCGGCGAAACACAGTCGATACCCGTGCGATTCCAGAGCGCGGACGGCATCGTCAACGTGCCGCGACGCGGGGCGCGCCATCAAGCGGCGTACTGAAACACGATTCGAGGAGCGAGCGATGACGGGAATTGAAAAGATGGCGAACCTGCCGGATGCCACGGAAGCCCTGCCTGGCCGCGACCAAGCCATGCCGGTGCCCGAGCGCCATTACGTAAACGGCGCACCGCTCGTCGGCCCGTTCCCGGAGGGGCAGGAAGTCGCCGTGTTCGGCCTCGGCTGTTTCTGGGGCGCCGAACGGCGCTTCTGGCAGACCGCGGGCGTGGTCACGACCGCGGTCGGCTATGCAGGCGGCATCACGCCCAATCCGACCTATCGCGAGGTCTGCTCGGGCCGAACCGCTCACGCCGAAGTGGTGCTCGTTGTGTTCGACACTGCGCTGACGAGCTACGAGAACCTGCTGCGCGTGTTTTGGGAATCGCACGACCCGACGCAAGGCATGCGCCAGGGCAATGACAGCGGAACCCAGTACCGCTCCGCCATCTATACGAACTCGCCGGCGCAGGCGCGAGCCGCCGTGCGCTCGCGGGATGCCTATGCACGCGAGTTGCGCGCTGCGGGTTACGGTAAGGTCACCACCGAGATTCGTCCACTGGACACCTTTTATTACGCCGAGGACTATCACCAGCAGTACCTGGCCAAGAATCCCGCTGGCTATTGCGGTATCGGCGGCACCGGCGTGAGCTGCCCGGCGGACCTGTCGGCGGAGCGCCAGTCGGCCTGAGCCGATGCCGGAGCTGCCGGACATCGACGTTTACGTCGAGGTGCTTCGACGCAAGCTCGCGGGCCGCAGTTTGCTCGACATACGGCTCGGCAACCCGTTCCTGCTGCGCAGCGTCAGCCCGCCTTTAGCCGACGCGTCCGGTCAAGCCGTCGTCGGCGTGCGTCGCATCGGCAAGCGCGTGGCCATCGGGCTCGCGAATGGTCTCTGGCTCGTGCTGCACCTGATGATCGCCGGACGGCTGCACTGGTACGAGGACCGCCCGGCGCTTGCGGCCAAGAACCGCCTTGCCTCGTTCGATTTCGACTCGGGCTCGTTGTTGCTCACCGAGGCGGGCAGTCGCAAGCGCGCATCGCTCACCGTCGTTGCCGGAGAAGTCGGCCTGGCCGCCGTGGACCCGGGCGGCATTGAACCGCTCGAATGCGATTTCGATGCATTCCGCAGAGCGGTGCTGCGTGAAAACCATACGCTGAAGCGGGTGCTCACCGATCCGAAGCTCTTGAGCGGCATTGGCAACGCCTACTCCGACGAGATCCTGCATGCCGCGCGCCTTTCACCTCTCTACCTGTCGCAGTCGCTCGACGAGGCGGCGCTCGAGCGGCTGTACCAGGCAACACGGGCGGTGCTGGGCAGCTGGCGCGAACGCCTGCTCCTGGAAGCGGACGGAGAAATGCCCGCGCGGGTCACGGCTTTTCGCCCGGAAATGCAAGTGCACGGCCGCTACGGCGAGCCCTGTCGTGTCTGCGGCGCACCGGTACAGAGGATTCGCTACAAGGACAACGAAACGAACTACTGCGCACGTTGCCAAACCGGTTCCCGTCTCCTCAAGGATCGCGCGCTGTCGCGACTGTTGAAGGCCGACTGGCCGGGTACGCTCTGATCTGTGTAGTATCCTCGCTGACCGGCAACGCCCGGACCAAGGATCCACAGTGGCCAAGAAAAAAATCGAACCGGCAGCACAGACGCGACGACCCGACGCACGCCGGCCGTCACGCAAAGAAGCCGAAGAAGCCGTCCGTACACTGTTGCGCTGGGCCGGCGAAGATACAAATCGCGAAGGGCTTCGCGACACGCCGCGGCGCGTAGTCGGCGCCTACGAGGACTGGTTCAACGGCTACGCCGCGGACCCGGTCGCATTTCTCGCTCGTACTTTCGAGGAAGTCGAAGGCTACGACGAAATGATCGTGCTCCGCGACATCGAGTTCGAATCCCATTGCGAACACCACATGGCGCCGATCATCGGCGTGGCGCATGTCGGGTACCTGCCGAACAACAAGGTCGTCGGCATCAGCAAGCTGGCGCGGGTCGTCGAAGCCTTTGCCCGCCGCTTCCAGGTCCAGGAAAAGATGACCGCGCAAATTGCGAACTGCATCGCCGAGGTGCTGAGCCCGAAGGGCGTCGGCGTCGTGATCGAGGCCAAGCACCAGTGCATGACGACTCGCGGCGTGCACAAGACCACCGTGTCGATGGTGACGAGTCAGATGCTCGGCACGTTCCGGAAGGACGCCCGGACGCGTGCCGAGTTCCTGCGCATGATCGACGCGAAGCGCCACTAGGGCGGCGGCGTTCGGCCGGTGCGACGCGCGCTCGGATTGGTCGCGGCGATACTCCTCGCGACACTCGTCTACCTGCTGGCCTGGCCGGTCAATGTGCGGCCGGTCGCCTGGTCGCCGCCCGCGGACCTCGGCCTGACCGGTGCCTATTCGCCGAACGACGTCCTGCGCGGAGCCGGTTCGCTCGACCTCGGCGGCTATCACGGTCCGGAGGACCTTTGTCTCGGTGCAGATCGCCAGCTGTACGTATCCGTGCTCGAAGGCGCGATACTGCGTATGCCGCGCCATGGCGGCCCGGCGCGCCTGTTCGCGAAGACCGGTGGGCGGCCGCTCGGGATCGATGCTCTGCCGGACGGGTCGCTGGTCGTCGCCAATGCCACGCTCGGGCTGCAACGCGTAGCGCCGGATGGCGAAGTGAGCCTGCTCGTCGATACGCTCGACGGCACGCCGCTGCGCTACGCTGACGACGTCGCCGCCGCACGCAACGGCCGCCTCTACTTCACCGAGGCGACGACGAAGTTCGGCGCCGCGGAGCATGGCGGCACGCTGGATGGCAGCGTCCTCGACATCCTGGAACACGGCGGCAACGGGCTCCTGGCGGAGTTCGACCCGGCCACCGGTGGTGCGCGGGTGCTGCTCGACGGACTCGACTTCCCGAACGGCGTGGCGATCAGTGAGGACCAGCGGTCTCTGCTCGTCGCGGAGACCGGCAGCTACCGGATCCTGCGGTACTGGCTGGACGGTCCCGACGCCGGGACGGCGGAAGTCCTGCTCGACAACCTGCCCGGGTTCCCCGACAACATCGACAACGGGCTCAACGGCCGCTTCTGGATCGGCCTGGTGGCGCCGCGCAATGCGCTGCTCGATCGCTACGCCGGTCACCCGTTCCTGCGCCGGATCATCGCGCGCCTGCCGCGATTCCTGAGGCCCGAGCCCGCTGCGTTCTCGCACGTGATCGCGATCAACGGCAGAGGCGAAGTGCTGATGAACCTGCAGGATCCGCACGCGCGCCATCCGCGCCTGACCGGCGCGCTCGAATTGTCGGACCGTCTCTACCTGTCGACCCTCGACGGCCCGGTGCTCCCATACATCGACAAGTCGGACCTGCTCTGACGTCGCGGCGCCGTGGCCGTTCCGGTTATGATGCCGGCCGGGCGCATTCACCGACAGGTCGCTTATGTCGTTTTTCGGGGAGCTGAAACGCCGCAACGTGGTGCGCGTGGGCGTTGCCTATGCCGTCGTCGCCTGGATCGTCGCTCAGGTCTCCCAGTTCATGTTCGAGAGCTTCGGCGCGCCGGCGTGGGTGCTCCAGGTGCTCGTCGCCCTGCTGGTGCTTGGCCTGCCGATCGCGCTCGTCTTTTCCTGGGCCTATGAACTGACACCGGAAGGGCTGCGCCGCGAAAAGGACATCGACCGCAATCAGTCCATCACTCGCACGACCGGACAACGCCTCAACGTCATCATCGTCGGCGCCCTGGTTTTGGGTGTCATTGTGTTGCTCGCCGAACGCCATGTGCCGCGCAGCGAGGGAGCCCGCGCAATCCCGGCAGCCCGCACGGATCCCGCGTCGCAGGCCGATGACAGGCGCTCGGGACAACCGGAAAAGTCGATTGCGGTTCTGCCCTTCGTCGCCATGTCGGCGTCGCAGGACGATGAGTTCTTTGCGGACGGGCTGTCTGAAGAACTCCTGAACGTGCTGTCCCAGGTGGAAGGACTGAAGGTCGCCGGCCGCACTTCGTCCTTCTATTACAAGGGCCGTAATGAGGACCTGCGCGACATCGCCGAGGCCCTCGGCGTCGCGAACATACTCGAAGGCAGCGTCCGGCGTTCCGGCGACTCGCTGCGCGTGACCGCGCAATTGATCGAGGCCGACACCGGTTTTCATCTCTGGTCAGAGAACTTCACACGACCGCACGGCGATATCTTCCAGATCCAGGACGAGATTTCCCGCCAGGTTGCGAAATCCCTCGAGATGCACATCCTCGGGGCGGACACTGGCGCCGCGCCCGCGGCGCCCGCCAATGCCGAAGCACAGAACCACTACCTGATCGCCCAGGCAGCAATTGCGCAGCGTAGCCTGCCCGATACCCGGCGCGCCCGCGACCTGTACGGCAAAGCCGCCGTGCTCGATCCGGAGAATCCGCGCTACCTGGCGGGGTTCGCCATGGCGGTGGCCCTGCAGTACTGGAATTTCCGGGACATCTCGGCGGATGAAGCCATTTACGAAGCCGGCACGGCGATCGACAAGGCGCTGGCTCTCGGGGAGCCGTCGGCAGACACACTCGCAATCGCGGGACTCGTCGAAGAACTAAAGGCCATGACGGCGAGCGACCCCAACGCCAAGGAGCGTGCGCTGGACTATTACGAACGCGCGGTCGACACGGACGCCGGAAACATTTTCGCGCTGCAGTGGCTCGCATCGATCTACGTCGACATTCACAGGAATGAGGAAGCGCGCAACTATTTCCAGCAGGTCGTCGAACTGGACCCTTTGAACACGCTCGCACTTACCGGCCTCGCGAATGCCTATGCCGGACTCGGACAATACGATGCCGCCCGTGAGCATCTCTACAAGGTGCAATCGCTGTTCCCGGACCTCGGCATGACCTACCGTTACCTGGCCGGAATCGAGTTCATCAGCGGCCGTGTCGACCGGGCGACGATCTGGATTCAGAAAGCAGTCGACGTGGACCCGAATCCGCTCGAGATGTACATGCTGATCAAAGGCTACGTGGTGCTGGGCTGGGCCGACGAGGCGCTTAGTGTCGCCGAGCGTTACAGGCAGACCAGCGACGGCGTCGACGTCTCGCGCCTCACGCAGGCCTGGCTCGACCTGGATCACGCCGCGATCATCGACGAGGCGACGAAGCTGTTCGCGCAAACCGGTGAATCGGAATTTGCGGTACTGTCCGCCTGGTCCAGCGCCGTCAGCGATGATTGCAGCGCCGCAATCGACGTTCTCGAACGCCAGTATCCATCGCTGAAAGGCGAAGTCATCAACTACCTGGATGCTTATGACGTCATCGACGCGGTCCTGCTGGCTCATTGTTATGCGGAAGCCGGCAACGCCGCAGAATCGAGCCGACTGACGGCGGCGCTGCTGGCCTCGCCAAACCTGTCCGACGAAGCGCTGGCCGCCTGGCCGGTACAACGACTGGCCAAAGTTGCGGCGCTTGCCATCGGCGGGAGGAACGCCGACGCGCTGGCGCTCCTCGATGGCCTTGACCTCGATGAACTACCCGTCGTGATTTCGGAGATTCCGCTGCCGGCCAGCCAGCTACCGGTGTTCGGCAATCTGCGCGGCGAACCCGGCTTCGATCAGTTCGCCGCACGGGAGCGTTTCAGGCTCGCGCAACAGGCCAAGGACCTGGCCGGCGGTCAGGCGCGGGAAGCGCTGGTCGCCGAAGTCCGGGCTGCCGGTTTTACGTTTGCGCCCTGATCAGTCAGGTGTACTCGGCGCCGTCGGCTGCGGCAACAATGGCTCTTTGCTGTCGAAGTCCGAACCGAGCATCGCCCGGCGCACGAGCGGAATTGGCGGCGAACCGTAGCTCAGGAACTCGTCGTGGAACGCTTTCCACGCCTCCCGCCCGCCGCGGCCTGCCGTCCAGTCGTCGCGGAGTTTCATGATCATGAGCTTGCCGAGCGTGTAGTTGAGATAGCCCGGGTCGTAAGTGCCGCGATTGGCCTGCTGGGTCGCGTTGCCGAAATCCTGGAAGGCCTTTTCCTCGAACAGCGCCTGGCTTTCCGCGACGCTCATGCCCTTCGCATGCAGCCCGATCGCTGACAGGTAGCGCACGTTGCGCAACAACGCATTCAATAGCTGCCCGATCCGGACTTCCGGGTCGCCACTGCCGAGGCCGGCCTCGAGCATCATCTCTTCCGTGTAATGTGCCCAGCCTTCGACGAAGGTGTAGGTGCTGAAGTAGCGCCCTACGCGGTTCTCCGCCCGGTTGGCGTGCAGGAACTGAAGAAAGTGCCCGGGCCACACCTCGTGCACGGACACCGCAAGCAGATCGCTTTCGCCGGGTATGTAAGCGAGCTGGTCCGCCTCGCTCCAGTTCGGGTCGGGCGGCGCAATGTAGTAGACGGATGGAAGGCCTTTCTCGAACGGCCCCGGGATGTCGATGTAGGCGGCGTTGAAGCGCTTGTGCGGCGGCGCCTCGGCGACCAGCGCATCCTCGCTGCCGGGTATCGATACCAGGTCTTCGGCCACCAGGAACTGCTTCAGCGCCGGCAATTGCCGGCGGGCGCCGGCGACGGCACCTTCGGCCGGCTTGTCGGCCTGCGACTGGAGCACGCAGTCGGCCGTGCTCGTGCCGGGCGCGTAGTCCGCACACGCCGCTTCCAGCGCGGCAAGGTTGCGGGCGAGGTCGGCTTCGCCGGCGGCCTCGAGTTCCGCAAGCGTCACATCTACGCCCTGTGTCTCTTTCAGCATGGCGAGGAAGCGCTCGGTGCCGAGGGCATAATTCGCGGTCGCCGCAGCCTTCTGGCCATCCAACCAGGTCGCGGTCTCTGCCACCGCTGCGATCGCGGCGGCGTTCGCTACGCTGAACTCACGCTGGAGCGACTCGTCGTCCACGCCGGCGAACAGTCCGGGCACGGTGTTCTCGAGGTAGTCCGCGAGCCCAGTGAACATGCCGTGCGCCGTTTCCACGTAAGGCGCCGGCAACGGCAGCTCGAGGTTCTCGCGCATCTGGCCCAGCATGCGCGGCACTTCGCCGATATAGGTGGTGTACGCGCGCAGGCGTTGCGCCAGCGGGGCGTAATCGCGATCGACATACACGCCGAAACCCAACCGGCCCGCGTATGCGACCGGATTGTTGCGCAGGAACTTCAGTTCGCGAACCTGGAAGCGCTCGCCGCGCAAGGCTTGCACCAGGTAGTCGCGCTCGAACGCCTCGATGCCGACCAGGGACTCGTAAGCACCGGCCACCGCGATGCGCTCGTCCAGCCAGGCCCCGTACTTGTCCGCTGCCGCGAGACTCAGGTCGGCGGCCCTGCCGTCAAACTCGTGCTTGCCGGCTTCGACGGCCTGCTCCGGGTTGAACTCGTAATACGCGGCCAAGGTGTCGGTGACGAAGTCGGCCCAGGCGACAGGCGCGGTCCCCGCCGTGTTCTCCGGCGCCGGCGGCGCCGGCTCCTCCCGTGTACAGGCGCCGAGTGCGAGTACGGCGGAGAAAGCAATGATCGTTTTCCACATCGGATTCTTCCTTGCGGCTATCGTGTCAGTCGAGGCCGAGTTCGTGAGCGCCCTGGATGAACGTGATGTCCACCGGGATGTCCGCCTGCGTGAGCCGGTCGAGGTCCGCCTGGAGTTCTGCCCCGATGCTGCCTTTGCTCCGGATCAGTTCGGCCACGCCGTCGTAGTCGCCGTCGCCCTGCAAGGTCAGCAGGAGCCGGGACAGTTCGGCCGCAGCCGACTTCATGGCGTCGAAATCGACCCGATACGTGCCGGTCTCGGGATCGCGGACGAAAGCTCCGCGTTCCGCGAAGAAATTGAAACGCAGCATGTTCGCCTGGCCATGGGCACTGCTCGCCCCGAAGCGGACGGAGCGGAAGATCCCGGCCATGAACGTCACGTAATAGTCGCGCAGGTCGGCCTCACCGAGCTCGCCCTGCTCGTGGAGCTCATTGATCATGTAGAAGCCGAGTATGTCGGCCTTGCCTTCCTCGATGCTGGCGGCCAAGTCGCGCAGCGCTTCGCGAACAGTGCCGCGGTCGTTGAGGGTGTTCTTGATGCCAAGGCCGTGTGCGACTTCGTGAAACATGACGTTCGTGAAGAACGCATCGAAGGAGATGTGCCGGCGCTGCGACTCGTCGACCAGTTCGTCTGCGATCGGCACGAGGATCTGGTCGAATTTCGCCTGCATGGCGTTCTTGAGCTGCAGGCGCCGGGTACCTTTCTCGAGCTGCACCGTCTCGTCATTCGGCAGATTGATCGCGATGGTTTTCGAACCCGCGTTCGAATGTCCGGCATAGAAAACGATATCGTAGGCATTCAGGTCGGAATCCATGCCGGGCGATTCCTGCTTGTACTCCTCCGGCACCGGCAGGCCTTCCTGCAGGTCCGGCAGAAATGCGGCGTAACGAGCGAGCCGCTCGCTCCATTCGAGGTCCTTGATCAGCACGTAGGCCTCGTAGGCCGCCCGGTAGCCGAACAGCCGGTCCTCGTAGGTTTCGATCGGGCCGATGACGAGCTCGATCTCCGAGTCCTTCACGTCCATCCAGTACAGGTCGCTCGCCTGGTAGTCGTCGCTCAGGAGCGCCTCGGCGCGCAGCTCGAGATAGGTCGCGAACCCGGCACTATCGGAGAGACTGGCGGCCTCGCGCAGGAGCCTGGCGGCTCGATCCAGTTCCTGGGCGTAGGCGACATGGTAGGGCACGAGCACGAGTTCGCCGCTCTCGTTGCGGCGCACGAGCGAATACAGGCCTGTCTTGCCAGGCAGTGACGCGGCCTCGAACTCGTCCTTGCTCATGTCGGCCGGATAGAAATTGGCGCCGAGCGGCTTCGGCCCCACGCCCTCGATGAACGGAGCCTCGTTCGCCAGCCGGTCCCACGGACCGTAGTTCTGTTCCGCGAACCTGCGCACGGGGCCTGCGCCGAGGCTGTCCAGCCAGGTTTCGTAGTCGTCACCGTATGCCTGCCGCCAGAACAGGTCGTCCATGATCTGCGCGGCCTCGATGAGCACCCCGAGCATGCGCCGCTCCGCGTCCGACAGCTCGCTCAAGTCCGCATTCAACGGCACCTCGGCATAGATGTCCGGCCGCGGCTTGACGCTCGCCACCTCGTCGGTGGCGGATTCGGGCGGCGCCTGACCCGGCGAACAGGCAGCGGCGAGGGCGAATGCGGTGCATACGCCGATGCGGCGCAAGGTTATGAGCTCGGTCACGACGACTCCGGCAATTCGGGTGTCGGGATTATTGCACGAGAGCGTACGTGGCAAGCGCTGCCACGCAACGCACACGGGCCGCACCTACAGGTCGACCAGGGTGATGTCCGAGGGCTGCAGGGGTTCGCCCAGGAACCGGCCGCCGACCCGGGCGAAACGAGTGGCGCCGTCCGTGGCAAGCAGGCGCAGGCTGCCTGCGCCGGCGTCGCTCGCGAGTCCGCGTTCGGCGAGCAGACTCCGCGCCGCACGCGCGGTGGTGCTCGCCGAGTCGACGATCGCAGTGCCGGCGGCGACCACCTCGGCAATGGCGCCGCGCAACAGCGGAAAGTGTGTACAACCCAGGATAACGCAATCCGGCCCGCGCGCCTCCTCCGGCAACTGCGACAGGTAGCGGGCGACGATAGACGTTGCGATCTCGCCTTCGGTCCAGCCCTCCTCCGCCAGCGAGACCAGCATTTCGCAGGGCAATTCATAAACGGTGGCCTGCGGATCAAGCGTCGCAATTGCCCGCCGGTAGGCGCCGAGCCGCACCGTGGCTTCGGTCGCCAGGACCAGGTGCCGGGCGCCGGTGCGGGTTGCCACGGCCGCACTGGCCCCGGGCTCCACCACGCCGATGACCGGCAGCGGCGCCATTTGCTCGCGCATTGCCTCCAGTGCAACCGCGGATGCAGTGTTGCACGCTACGACGAGGAGCTTGATGCCTTGCATTTGCAGGTGGCGCGTGGCTTGGCAGGCGTAGCGGGCGATCGACACCGGGCTTTTCGTACCATACGGCAGCCGTGCAGTGTCGCCGAGATACAGGAGATTCTCTGCGGGCAGCGCGTCGCGCAGCGCTTTCAGGACCGTGAGTCCGCCGACGCCGGAATCGAACACGCCGATCGGCAGCGACCGGGCCCGGGATGTTTCCATGCGCGCATTGTAACTGCCGCAACTGTGGAATAATCCGACCCTTCGGAAGATTCCCGGGTTGACCCCGTGCAGAAAGTGCTTTACGGGATCGGCGGTCTGCTCGCGCTGCTCCTCGTCATCGGCCTCGCGTTGCCACGACACAGCCGCTTCGTCGTCACGCGCGATATCGACGCGCCGGCGGCAACGATCTTCGCGCAACTCGACGACCTGCGCCGTTCGAGACTCTGGTCGTGGGCGGCGGAGATCGATCCCAATGCCGGGTTTCGATTCTCGGGCCCGGCTCGCGGTGCCGGGGCCACGGTGAGCTGGGACGGTCCCGTCGCTGGCAGCGGTACGCAGACGATCGTCGAGAGCCGGCCGTACAGTCGCTTGGAGTCGGTGATCAACGCGGGCGAGCCGGACGAGGCACGCACTTCGTTCGATCTGGAGCCCGCTGCCGGCGGGACCCGGGTCGCATGGAACTTCGAACTCGACCACGGCTTCAACCTGATCGGACGCTACCTGGGCCTCGCAACGACCCCGATTCTTCGTCGCCAATTCGAACAGTCCCTGGCCATGCTGGCCGATCTCGCAGAGTCGCTGCCGCGTGCCGACTTCAGCAGCCTGCGCATCGAGCGAGTCCACGTCGAGCCGCAGCAGATCGCGTTCCGGTCCATGCACGCGGCGCCGGACGCCGCGTCGATGTCGGAGGCGCTCGGCGACGCGTACACCGACATCCTCGTATTCATGGAAGCCCACGGTCTCCGGGCGGTCGGACCGCCCCTGTCGATTGCCCGCGAGTTCAGCGGTGCGCGGCTCGAGTTCGATGCGGGCATTCCCGTGGCCGGCGTAAGCGGGGAGACCCCGCGCCAGGATGGCGGCGTCCGGCTCGGACGGATAGCCGGCGGGCCGGCGCTGCGCGCGACGCACAAGGGCGCTTACCGCGAGCTCGCGGCAACACATCGCGCGCTGTCCGCCTATCTCGCAGCCCACGGAATCGAACGCGACGGTGACGCCTGGGAATCCTATGTCAGCGACCCGGCGGAGGTGCCGGAAGCGGAGCTGCTGACCTACGTGTACTACCCCGTGCGCGACGATCCCTGACCGTGCCGGCGGGTTTGGTTGCGGCCCGTCAGGCCGACGCGGACTTTACCAGGAACGCCGGCACCACCGGCGCCGGTTCTTCCGCCGGCCGGCGCTTGCCCGTCACGCCGAGTCGGATCATTCCGGTGTACAGGTCGAGCACGATCAGGGCACATTCCGTCGCATCCTGGGCGGACATCTTGCGTACCGAGGCGCGAATCGCGCCCTCGCCGTTCTGCGGCGCGACGCTGTGCATCTTCTGCCGAAGTTCGCCGAATTTTTCCTGCAATTGCGGCGGCAGTTCGCTGCCGTGCATGCCGGTGATGTGCCGGATATAGGCTTCCGTAAGTCTTTGTTTTATGTGACCGTCTCCGGCAAGCACCGTGACGGCCGAGTAAAAGCGATCGACGTGGTTCGTCATCTCCACTCCAGCGGCGATGGTCAGTTTTTTGCGCCGGGGCCAACTCTCGACGACCGGCGGATCGTCACGCTAGCGAGTCACTACATCCTGTAGCTGGCAGCCTCTGGGGGCCGTTCGTTCCTGATATTGTCCGTTCTCGGCCAGGAACCTGCGCTCGTTTCTTATTACAGCAAAGCAACAGGTCGTGCAAGCGCGAATCGGTGCACTGCCGGGCTCAGCCGCTGCGCCGGAATTCGATATGCCAGGCGGTCTCGCCGAGCGAGCGATCGGACTCGTAGAGCGGCGCATCCAGGCCGACGAGCCACTCGTTCGCAAGCGTTTCCGCCATCAAGTATTCGCGATGTGATGCGAGCGCGCGTTCCACGTCGCCGCTGCCGCTGATGCCGAGTACGATGCGATCCGACACATCGAGTCCCGCCTGCTTGCGTGCGTCCTGCACCGAGCGCACGAGTTCCCTTGCAATGCCTTCGTCGATGAGCGCCGCGTCGAGCGTCGTATCGAGCGCGACGAGGTAGCCCACATCCTCGGCACAGGCATAGCCTTCGGCGGCGCTGGTCTCCACAAGAAAATCCTCCGGCGGCAGGGGTTCGTCGATACCAGGAACGGTGTATGAAAGACCAGCGGCGGTTGCTCGAGCGATGTCTGCAGCATCCGCCTTTTCGGCCAGCCACTTCTTGAGCGCAGGTAGCTTCGGTCCGTGGCCACGCTTGCCCAACGCAGGCAGATTCAACTTGATGCGGTAAGTCACTAAATCCGCGTCGCGGGCAATGAACTCGAGCACCTTCACGTTCAACTCTTCGAGTACCTGCTCGCGGTGTGCCTCGACGGCGCGCAACGCGTTGTCGTCCGGCACACGGACGAGCAGTCGGGACAGCGGCTGGCGCGTGCGCACGCCAGATTGCCCGCGCGCCGCGCGGCCGAGACTCACGACTTTTTGCACGACCCGGACGTCGGCCAACAGCGCGTCGTCACGCCAGTCGGCGTTCGCAATGGGCCATTCGGCCATGTGCACGCTGAGCGGCGCGCTTCCATGCACGGTGCGCACCAGGTTCTGGTAGACGTGCTCGGCAAGGAACGGCACGAAAGGCGCCATCAGCCGGTGTGCCACGTCGAGACACTGGTAGAGCGTCAAATAGGCCATGTGCTTGTCGGCGAGGTCAATCGATTTCCAGAAACGCCGGCGGTTGCGTCGCACATACCAGTTGCTCAGCTGGTCCACGAAAGACTCGATCGCCTCACCTGCCGTCTTTGCGTCGTAGTCGTCGAGCGCCTTGGTCACCGTCGTGATCGTCTCGTGCGCGAGCGCCATGGCCCAGCGGTCGATCTCCGGGCGCTCCTTCACCGGCACGTGACGCGTTAGGTCAATGTCATCGAGCCTGGCGTACAGCACGAAGAAGCCGTAAGTGTTCCAGAAGGTATTGACGAAGGAACTGGCGACGTCGGCCACGATGTCCACGGAGATGCGCTTCGGCATGTCGGGTGACAGCCGGGCCAGGAAATACCAGCGCAGCGGGTCTGCCCCCACGGTGTCGAACACGTCGTAGGGGTTGATGATGTTGCCCAGCGACTTGGACATCTTCTTGCCGTCCTTGTCGACGATCAAATTCAGGCAGATGCAGTTGCGGAAGGCGATGCTGTCGGAGACGAGCGTCGCGATGGCGTGCAGCGTGTAGAACCAGCCGCGCGTCTGGTCGATCGCCTCGCAGATGAAGTCCGCCGGGAAGTGCCGTTCGAACCTGTCCCGATTCTCGAAGGGGTAATGCCACTGCGCGTAGGACATGGCGCCCGAATCGAACCAGCAGTCGATGACTTCCGGCACGCGTGTCCAGGTCCTGCCGTCCGCCTCGAAGGAAACGGCGTCGACCGCGGGCCGGTGCAGGTCGAGATCCGCAAGTGCCTTGCCGGTCAACGCCTCGAGTTCGGCTACCGAGCCTACACAGCGGTAGTCCTCGTTACCGTCGGTCCAGACGGGCAGCGGCGTGCCCCAGAAGCGTTCGCGCGACAGCGCCCAGTCGACGTTGTTCTCAAGCCAGTTGCCGAAGCGGCCGTCCCGGATGTGCTCCGGCACCCAGTTGATTTGGCGGTTGAGTTCGGCCATGCGCTCGCGGAAATCCGACGTTCGGATGTACCACGCGTTCTTCGCGTAGTAGATGATCGGGTCGTTGGTGCGCCAGCCGAAAGGATAGTTGTGGGTGTATCGCTCCGAGCGGAACATCAGTCCGCGGTCTTTCAGGATCCGGATCAGCGGTTTGTCCGCGTCCTTGAAGAACAGCCCGGCGACGGGTTCGACTGCATCGATGAAATGTCCGTCGAGGCCCACCCCGTGCACCACCGGCAGCTCATTGGCCTGGCCGAGAGCCAGGTCATCGACGCCATAAGCCGGCGCCGTGTGCACAATGCCCGTGCCGTCCTGCGTACTCACGAAGTCTGCGGCGAGCACGCGGAAAGCGTTCGGTGCATCGACGTCGAGATAGTCGAACAGGCGTTCGTAGCGCTTGCCGACGAGTTCGGCGCCCTTGACGGTCTTGACGACCCGATGCTCGATGTCCCGGAACACGGCCTCGCGGCGCGCTTCGGCGACGATGAGCATCTGGCCGCCGGACCGGCAGTAGCTGTAGTCGATGTTCGTGCCGACCGCAAGTGCGAGATTCGAGGGCAGCGTCCACGGCGTGGTGGTCCATACGAGGAAATACGTATTCTCGGCATCTGCCAGCCGGAAGCGCACCGTGATCGACGGGTCCTCGACCTCGCGATAACCGAGCGCCAGTTCGTGGGATGACAAGGTCGCACCGATGCGCGGGTCGTAGGGCACGACCTTGTAGCCCTTGTAGATGAGTCCCTTGTCCCAGATGGTCTTCAGCAGGTACCACACCGACTCGATGAAACTGTTGTCGAGCGTGTAGTAAGCCTCGTCGAGGTTGACCCAGAAGCCCATGCGTTCGGTCATCTGCTCCCAGTCGGCGATGTAGGTCATGACGGACTCGCGGCACAGCCGCGTGAATTCGTCAATGCCCACCTTGTCCACGATCTCCTGCTTATCGTAGGTCTCGATGCGGCCTGCGCTCTTCAGCTGTTTTTCGACTTCGTGTTCGACGGGCAGGCCGTGCGTATCCCAGCCCGCCTTTCGCGGCGCGTGAAAACCCCGCATTGTCTTGTAGCGCGGATACAGGTCTTTGAAGCTGCGCGCCAGCACGTGGTGGATTCCAGGCTTGCCGTTCGCGGTCGGCGGACCTTCGTTGAAACTGAAGTGCGGGCGCCCCTCGCTCGCCGCGAGCGTCTGCGCAAAGACCTCGTGCTCACGCCAGAACTCCAGTATCTCTTGCTCAAGCGCGGGTCCGTCGTAACGGCCGGCCACTTCCCTGAAGGTCAAGATCGACACCTCTGAAATGTAAAAAACCCCGGGCGCCGTCTCCGGCACCCGGGGCGAATCTCTCGCGGTACCACCCGGTTTCGCGGCACGCGCGGCCGCCTCGCGGGCTCTCTGCCCGACACCCGTCTCGTGGGTCAGCCGGCTGCGCCTACCAAGTGTCTCGCAGTAGCGAGAGACACCGTTCGGGCAGCGACTCCGGGGTGATGTTCGGCGGCGTTCGGCCCGGAGCTCGCACCCTCCTCCGGTCGCTTGAGCCTCGCGGCCCGCCTACTCGTCCCCATCGACGTCGTAAGGCCGCGTATTGTGCGGACAGGAGGCCGTTCCTGCAAGCCGGCCGCGTATTGCGAAGGTGCCGTATTGCCACCGCCACCGTGTCGTTACGGCGCCGAAGCCAGGTTGCGATCCAGGAATTCGTAGGTCGCGCGGAGGATTTGCACACGGCTCTCGCGGGCAGCCAGGTTGTGGCCGTCGTCCTCGAGTTCGATGTAGGTCACGTCCTTGCCGGCCTTCCTGAGCTTCGCATGCATTCTCTCGGACTGCCTGACCGGCACCACCTTGTCGTCCACGCTGTGCACCAGCAAGACCGGCACTGCAAACGTATCGGCGGATTCCACGGGTGAAACGGACTTCAGGTACTTTCGGTCGATCTCGCCGGCACCGAAGGTCTCTGCAAAGTAGGCCATCGACATTTCATTGTCGCGCACCCAGAACTCGTTGTAGTCGATCATGCCATTGAGGTCGGACACGCCGTTGATGGACACGGCGCAGCGGTAGATCCCGGACTGGTAGGCGCCGGCGGCGAGCGCTGCGTAACCGCCGTAGCTCATGCCCGCTATGCAGACCCGTGACGGGTCGATGTAGCCTTTGGCCGCGAGCGCAGTCAGGCCGTCGCTCAGGTCCGTCTGCATCTTGCGGCCCCATTCGCCGTACCCTGCCGTGAGGTGATCGAGCCCGAAGCCGGTGGAACCGCGAAACTGCGGCTGGATCACGAGGTATCCCCGATCCGCGAGGGCCTGTGCAAACCAGTCGAACTCGATCGAATCATAGGTCGCGGGGCCTCCGTGCGGCACGACGACGGCCGGCAGGTTCGTCAGGTCGTCGACCTTGCCGGCCGGTATCGTCAGCAATGCGGGGATCTTCAATCCGTCAGCGGCCGTGTAGCTGAACTGCGCGATGGGATGAATGGTCGCGTCGTCGAACCTGGGACGGACGTTCGCCAGCATTGCCGGTTCCTTGCCCTCCGTCAGCGTGAAATATTGGCCGGAGAACGCGGAACCCTCCACGAGTACGAGCAGCGTTCGCCAGTCGCGGGTCCAGTCGCTGAGCCACACGGAGTTGCCGTCCACCAGGCGGGTGATCGCGTCCAGCCGTTCGGTCACTGTGTCGTCGAGAAACTCGTAACTCGGGTTGAAGCCCGAATAGCGCACTCCGTACACCACCCGGTTGATGTCGGTGTAGACGTTAGCGACGTCGGCATCCTCGCGGCCGAACAGCGTACCGGTAATCTCGCCGGAATTGACGGACATTGCGTAATACTGCGCGCGGCGCGTAGCGTCGTCGAAGGCCGCGACGACGAGCGACTCGTAATCGGCGCTGACGCCGACGAGATTTATTTCCGGCAGCGCCGTGTCCCGGGTATAGATTTTCTTCCAGTCGCCGTCTTTCCTGACCGCGACCACGTGCCGCTGGCCGTTGTCCTCGAAGTACTCGTGGACGAACGCCTCGCCGTCCGCGCCGACGAGAAAATCTCGCGAGCGACGTGCGCCTGCGAAATGGATATTCAGTTTGCGCGGCGTCTCCAGGTCTACCTCGAACAACGAGTAGCTCGGAACCCGCACGGACTCGGCATTACCGGCGAAAGCCGGCATGTAGACGTGCGTGCCGTCGCTGGACAGGCCTACGATCTCACCCAGCCCGGACTGGCCGGTGTAGACGATGCCGCCGCGGACCAGCAGCGGCTGCATGTCCCGCGTGACCAGGTTGTAGACCCAGGCCGAGCTGACGTCATACTTGCCCATGAAGCCCGAGATCCGACCGTGCTCGGACACGACCAGCACGAGCTTGTCGTCCGTGGCGAACAACAGGCTCGAAGGCCGGATCTCCTCATCGAGCGATACGCCACCAATCACCTTCCTGTCGGCCAAGGAGTAGATGATGATCGCGTCGCTCGTGTCCGTCGTATTGCGCCAGGCGACTGTCGCGCCATCGGGCGAGATCGCCATTATCCCGATGTCGGGCAGTGCCCCGTAGACTTCGGCCCGGTCCGCCACGTCCGCCGTCGCGCTCGCTGCGACAGCACACGCGAGCAGTATCCCGGCCAGCAACCGGGCGCCGATCCCCAGTGTCCGCTCCATCCCCGCCATTGGCGTCATCCTTCGTCGGTCAGCCAAAATCCCCGCAAATGGTAGCAAAGCTGTCCGGGAGCGGTCCGCGCGACGATCGTCTTTGGTCGATGCACGGCCTCAGTCGTCGAGCAGCCAGAGCAGCTCGGGTGGCTCGTGGATCAGCAGGTCGGCGCCTGCGGCCTCGAGTTCTCTGCGGCTGCCGAATCCCCAGGTCACGCCGACGGTGCGCATCCCGTTCGCCCGGCCGCCCAGGATGTCGAAACGGCGATCGCCGATCATCGCGGCATCGTCGCCAACTCCGGTCATGCGCTTTGCATAGTGCAGGAGTTCGCGCTTGTCCGCGCGCGTCCCGTCGAGCTCCGCACCGAACACCGCGGCAAAGTATTCCCCGAGCCCGAAATGCGTCACGATGCGCTCCGCGTAAATTCGCGGCTTGCTGGTCGCCACGTAGAGAACGGCACCGCGTTCGCTGAGGCGGCCGAGTGCGCCGCCGATGCCGTCGATCAGGCGATTCTCCTGCCAGCCGCTCGCCGCGAAACGCTCGCGATAGTGCGCAAGTGCATCGCGGCTGGCATCTTCGCCCACCAGTTTGCGAAATGTGTCCAGTAGGGGCGGGCCGATGCAGTCCAGCAGCGCTTCGTCGTCCGGAACCTCACGTCCGAGACGGTCCAGCGCATGCCGTATGGAGCGCAGGATTCCTTCCCGCGGATCGGTCAAAGTGCCATCCAGATCGAAGAACAGGGTGCGCGTCATTTTCGAGGCGACAGGCCTGTGGCCCGCACGGATAATCCGGGGATAATCGAGCCGGTTGCATCGCCATGCAATAAATTCGCCGCTCGCCCGGTCCGATTGGCAAACGCCAATGGAGTCGCGTCGTGCTGATACGCCAAGCTGCCGACATACGCCCGTCCGAGATCACGAGCCGGGAGAACTACCTGAGCCGCCGCGAATTCATGCGCAGCGCGGGCATCATCGCTGGCGGCGTCGCTGCCGCGCCGGCCCTCGCTGCGGACATCCCGGAGGAGCGCGGCGCGAAGATCCCGGGCATCGGCAGAAGCGAATTCAGCACGGACGAAACACCGAACAGCTTCGAGGACATCAGCACCTACAACAACTATTACGAATTCGGCACGGGCAAGGCGGACCCGGCCGAAAACGCCCGCGACTTTGCCACGCGGCCGTGGACCGTCACCGTCGACGGCGAGGCAGAGGTCACGGGCACCTTCGAATTCGACGATTTCGTCAAACCGTACGCTGCGGAAGAGCGCATCTATCGGATGCGCTGCGTCGAAGCCTGGTCGATGGTGATACCCTGGATCGGCATCTCGCTCGCTGAAGTCGTGAAGCGATGCAAGCCGAACTCGCGGGCGAAATACCTGGCTTTCGAGACCCTGGAGGACCGCGCGCGCATGCCGGGTCAGCGCTTTCCCGTCCTCGACTGGCCGTATCGCGAAGGCCTGACGATCGCCGAAGCGATGCAGCCGCTCGCCATCCTCGCGGTCGGCCTCTACGGCGAGGTCCTGCCGAACCAGAACGGCGCGCCGCTGCGCCTGATCGTGCCGTGGAAGTATGGATTCAAGGGCATCAAGGGCATCGTGCGCCTCAGCTTCACCGAACGACGACCGGCCACGACCTGGAACAAATCCGCGCCGCACGAGTACGGCTTCTACGCGAACGTGAACCCCGAGGTCGACCATCCGCGCTGGAGCCAGGCACGGGAACGGCGCATCGGTACCGGCCTGTTCGCGGACAAGATACCGACGCAGATGTTCAACGGCTACGCCGAGCAGGTCGCGCACCTGTACGACGGCATCGATCTCAGGCGGAATTTCTGACGCATGGACAAGACTCGCCGCATTCGATTCGTCGCCAAACCGCTGCTGTTTGCCGTATGCCTCGTGCCCGCTCTGTGGCTGGCCGGAAAACTCTTTGGCATCACCGGCGAGCTCGGCGCGAACCCGGTCGAGGCCGTCCTCGATCATTTCGGCAACTGGGGCATACGTTTCGTCATGATCACGCTGGCGGTGACGCCGCTCAGCAAGCTTAGCGGCTGGAACTCGCTGATCCGCTTCCGGCGGATGCTCGGTCTGTTCGCCTTCTTCTACGTGCTGCTGCACTTCCTGACCTGGCTGGTCCTGGACCAGGGCCTGCTCGTATCCGCCATCGCCGAGGACATCGCAAAGCGCCCGTTCATCACACTCGGTTTCGCTGCGTTCCTGATGCTGACTGCGATGGCGGTCACGTCGCCGCTGGCCGTACGTCGTCGCATGGGCCGGCGCTGGCAGCAACTGCACTACAGCGTCTATGCTGTCGGCGTACTGGCCGTCTGCCATTTCTGGTGGCAGGTCAAGGCCGATTTTCGCGAGCCGCTCATCTATGCCCTCATCCTCGCGGGACTGCTGGGCTACCGTGCCTGGCGACGGACGGCCGTAACGGGCGCGCGGTCCCGGATGCCGCCGCGTAATGCCGACCGCCCTTCTTTCGAAACCTGAACTCCACGCGCCCCGGCGGCGCGCCAACAAAAAAGGCCCGGTGCGTGCACCGGGCCTTCATGCTTCGGGACGAATCCCGGGCGGTTTACATCATGCCGCCCATGCCACCCATGTCAGGCATCGACGGAGTCGATTCTTCCTTCGGCTTTTCGGCAATCATCGCTTCGGTCGTGAGCAGCAGCCCGGACACCGAGGCCGCATTCTGCAGGGCAAAACGCGTGACCTTGGTGGGATCCAGGATGCCGAACTCGATCATATCGCCGTACTCGCCGGTCGCTGCGTTGTAGCCGTAGTTGCCCTTGCCTTGCGCAACGGCATTCAGCACTACGCTGGCGTCACCGCCGGCATTGCGCACGATCTGGCGCAGCGGCTCCTGCACGGCGCGCTTCAGGATCGCAATGCCGACGTCCTGGTCGTCATTGTCGCCCTTCAGGTTGCCGATCTTGGCCACGGCGCGTATGAACGCCACGCCACCGCCCGGCACCACGCCTTCCTCAACGGCTGCGCGGGTCGCGTGCAGCGCGTCTTCGACGCGGGCCTTCTTCTCCTTCATCTCGACTTCGCTTGCAGCACCGACCTTGATCACGGCGACGCCGCCGGACAGCTTGGCAACGCGTTCCTGCAGCTTTTCCTTGTCGTAGTCGGAGGTCGAGTCGGCGATTTCCTTGTTGATCTGGTCGACGCGGCCCTTGATGTCCGCACTGCGGCCGGCGCCGTCGATGATCGTCGTCGTTTCCTTGGTGATCTGGACCTTCTTGGCTTCGCCCAGGTCGTCCAGCGTCGCCTTCTCGAGCGACAGGCCGACTTCTTCGGAGATCACCTGGCCACCGGTCACGATCGCGATGTCCTGCAACATGGCCTTGCGGCGGTCACCAAAGCCCGGCGCCTTCACGGCGCCAACTTTCACGATGCCACGGATGTTGTTGACCACCAGGGTGGCCAGTGCCTCGCCTTCCACGTCCTCGGCGACGATCAGGAGCGGTCGGCCGGACTTGGCGACGCCTTCCAGCACCGGCAGCAGATCGCGGATATTGGAGATCTTCTTGTCGTACAGGAGGATCAGCGGGTTGTCGTGTTCGACCTGCTGGCTCTGCGCGCTGTTGATGAAATACGGCGACAGGTAGCCGCGGTCGAACTGCATGCCCTCGACGACTTCCATCTCGTTCTCGAGGCCCGAGCCTTCTTCAACCGTGATCACGCCTTCCTTGCCGACCTTCTGCATCGCGTCGGAGATGATCTTGCCCACCTCCTCGTCCGAGTTTGCGGAGATCGAGCCGACCTGCGCGATGGCCTTCTCGTCCTTGCAGGGCTTCGAGAGTTTCTTCAGTTCCGCGACGAGGGCGACGGTCGCCTTGTCGATACCGCGCTTCAGGTCCATCGGGTTCATGCCGGCGGCCACTGACTTCAGGCCTTCGCGCAGGATGGCCTGGGCCAGGACTGTAGCGGTCGTGGTGCCGTCACCGGCGACGTCCGAGGTCTGGGACGCCACTTCCTTCAGCATCTGTGCACCCATGTTCTCGAACTTGTCGTCGAGCTCGATTTCCTTTGCGACCGAAACGCCGTCCTTCGTGACGGTAGGTGCACCGAAGCTCTTGTCGAGGACCACGTTGCGTCCTTTGGGGCCAAGGGTCACCTTCACCGCGTTCGCGAGAATGTTCACACCCGTGAACATCTTCTGCCGCGCATCGTCGCTAAAACGCACTTCTTTAGCTGCCATGTCTCTTTCCTCTGAATTTGTCTGTCGTGCCGCGGTACGGGCCGCGGCGCATACCCTGCAATTGCTGGTCTGGCGATCGGGCTTCAGCCCTCGATGATCGCCATGATGTCGTCTTCCTTCATTACGAGCAGTTCCTGGCCGTCGACCTTGACTTCGGTGCCGGCATACTTGCCGAACAGCACTTTGTCGCCGACCTTGACGTCCAGGGCGCGGATTTCGCCGTTGTCCTGGATCTTGCCGTTGCCGGCTGCGATGACTTCACCCTTGATCGGTTTCTCGGTTGCCGCATCGGGAATCACGATTCCGCCCGGCGAGGTGCGCTCTTCTTCCATACGTTTTACGAGGACCCGATCATGAAGCGGACGAATCTTCATGGTGTTATTCTCCTGTTACTATTTGATTTTAAAACAAAATTGAGTCGGCCTTGCCGGCCGAAAGATTAGCACTCGGCCGCAGGGAGTGCCAATTATGGGCATGGGCCGAAAGAATTCAAGGCCCACGCGGCAGAACCGGGGCGCCGAAAATGCAGACCTGGTTCCGCGCCGGGGGTGCCGCTTGCCGTAACATTTGCGAACCGGACCCGCCCGCCGGGGGCCGCTGGGACTGGAAACCATCGTGATTCGAACGACGCCTATACTCGCAAGCCTCCTGGCTCTGGCCGCTGCCATGTCCGGCGGCGCGCTGGCCGACGACACGCCCCCGCCGCCCGGCGAGGTGTTCCGCTACGCAATTTTCGACGCGGGCGATGCGCTCGAAATCGACTGGGCGATCGACGACGGAGCCTACCTGTACCGGGACACTCTGGGCTTCGAATCGGGCGATCCGGCCGTGGTCCTCGGCGAACCCGAGTTGCCGGACGGGGTGCTGCACCGCGACGAATTCCTGGGCGAACAGGCCGTCTATCGCGACACTTTCTTCGTACGGCTGCCCTACACGGTGCGAGGCGACAAGCCGGACAGCCTGCCCCTCACCATCCGCAGTCGCGGCTGCCTCGATGCCGGCTTTTGCTATGCGCCGCAAACCTGGCTCACGACCGTGACGCTGGAGCCGTCGCACGCTGACACGGCCCTCTCTAAACCTGCCGGCCCGGTAACGGCCGGCCTGCTGGAACCCGCCGGGCATTCGCAATCCGATTTCCCGCCGCCCGACGAAGTGTTCTTTCCCGACCTCTATGCGGTCGACGGCAACACGGTCGAAGTCGGGTTCCGCATCGTGCCCGGCTACTACCTGTACAAGGACAAGATTTCGGTACGCGTGCTGAACGAGGATGTACGGGCGGGCACGCTCGAGCTGCCGAAAGGCAAGCTCAAGACCGACGAGTTCTTCGGCGAGCAGGAGGTGTACTACGACGAAGCGGTCGGCCGGTTGTCGCTGGCACGCGGCGGTGCCCAACCTGTCGAGCTCCGCATCGAACTCGGCTACCAGGGCTGCGCCGACGACGGACTTTGCTATCTGCCCCAGACGAAACAGCTGAGCGTGGCCTTGCCGGAAGCCCTTACCGTGACGGCGCTCGGGCCTGCCCCCGGCGCCGGCGGGACCGCGCCGCCGGTTTCGGAACAGGGCCGGCTCGAACAGGCCATCGCCAGCGGCGATTTCTGGCTGATGATCGGGACCTTCTTCGGCGCAGGCCTGCTCCTGTCGCTGACGCCCTGCGTGCTGCCGATGGTGCCCATCCTGTCCGGCATCATCGCCGGCGCAGGTGACAGGGTCAGCTCGGGCCGTGGTCTCAGCCTCGCCTTTGCCTACGTCATGGGCATGGCGCTCATCTACACGGCCGCAGGCATTGCGGCGGCGATGGCCGGCGCACAACTGCAGGCATTCTTCAACCAGCCCTGGGTACTGGCGCTGTTCGCGGCCTTGTTCGTCGTGCTGGCGCTCGGCATGTTCGGCCTCTACGACTTGCAGATGCCGAATGCCATCCAGAGCCGGCTCGCCGGCATCAGCAGCCGGCAAAAAAGCGGTACGTACATAGGCGCATTCGTGATGGGCGCGCTTTCCTCGCTTATCGTCACGGCGTGCGTGGCTCCGGCGCTGATTGCCGCCTTGTCTTTCATGGCGAAGACCGGCGATGTCCTGACCGGCGGCACTGCACTGTTCGCAATGAGCCTGGGCATGGGCGCTCCGCTTCTCGCGGTGGGCGCGGCACAAGGCAAATTCCTGCCGAAAGCCGGCCCGTGGATGGTTGCGATAAAAGGCGCGTTCGGCTTCATGTTTCTCGGCCTCGCGATCTACCTCATGTCGCGCGTCCTGCCGGGCACGATCTCGATGTTGCTGTGGGCAGTCCTCGTGGTGCTGGCCGGCGTGTTCCTGGGCGGCATGACGGCGTTGACTGCCGAGGCCGGCACCGCGCGCAAGCTCGGCAAGGGTTTCGGGCTGCTGGCCATCTTCTACGGTCTCATCCTGTTCCTTGGCGCACTCGCGGGCGGCAGCAATCCGCTCAAGCCGCTCGCCAGTGTCGAACTCGGTGCTGGCACGGTGACGGCCGACCGACCGCTCGAGTTCAGGCGCATCAAGACCGTGGCGGACCTGGATCGCGAGATCGCGGCCGCCGCCGCCGCGGGCAAGTCGGTGATGCTCGATTTCTACGCCGACTGGTGCGTGTCCTGCCTTGAGATGGAGGAATACACATTCGTCGCGCCCGAGGTG
This sequence comes from uncultured Pseudomonadota bacterium, assembly GCA_963775455.1. GTDB lineage: Bacteria > Pseudomonadota > Gammaproteobacteria > Steroidobacterales > Woeseiaceae > UBA1847. The sequence goes on from CAVZIU010000003.1 coordinate 740,524, forward strand.
CAGGCCGCGCTCGCCAACACCGTGACTTTGCAGGCGGACGTGACGCGAAACGATGTGGAGGACCAGACGCTGCTCGCGCGGTTCGGTGTGTTCGGACCGCCGACGATCGTTTTTTTCGGCACCGACGGGCATCAGAGGGACGGCTACGAGGTCGTCGGCTTCATGGCCGCGGCGGACTTCGCCGCGCACGTGCGCCAGGCCGTCCCATTGTAGGAACGCCTGGCGGAGCGCCTGCTGCGGCGCGACGGACGCGGTCGCGGCCGTTCCTGGTTTAGACTTGCCGCATGCATCGTTCCTTCCTGATCTTCGCCGCCGCCTTCGTCGCTCTCATGGCCGGTGCCCTGTTCTATGCGGCGCGCCTGCCAGTCGAACAGGCGGCACCACCGGCTGCCGCTCCCGCCCTTGCTCCCGCCCCCGCTGAGTTTCCCGAGTTCAGCCTGACGGACATCGACGGTAGCGCGCGCAACTTCGCGGAATTCGCCGGCCGGCACAGGCTCCTCAACTTCTGGGCAACCTGGTGCGCGCCGTGCCGCCGCGAGATTCCGTTGCTGAAGGCCTTCCAGGCGGAACAGGGCGAGACCGGGATACTCGTGATCGGCATCGCCGTGGATTTCATCGACGACGTACGCCGTTATGCCGAGACGGCCGATTTCAATTATCCCGTGCTGGTCGGTCAGGACGATGCAATGGCCGTCGCGGATTCCTCGGGCGTGCCCTTCAGCGCGATGCCGTTCACGATGATCGTCGCTCGCGACGGCCGGTTCCTGGGGGCCTACCTCGGGGAACTGCAGCGGAAGGAGCTCCAAGACATCGCCACGATCCTGACGCGGCTGGATGCCGGCGAAATCACGGTCGAGAACGCCCGGGACGCGTTGGAACTGCTCTAATCTCACGCGGGAACTTGCCTCGATCGAGGCGAAAAGCGTTAGAATTGCCGCCAACTTCGGCAAAACAGCAATCAAACCGCCGCGGCGATTTCCAGTCCATAAGCGCTGCAATCCGAAACGCCATGCTTCGGCCGCACATGTGCCACGCGCGCACGGCACGGCCGCCGTCCGGCGCGTCGCGCAGCAAGAGGGAGCACGATGGACATCAGAAAAGTCAAAAAACTGATCGAGCTGCTCGATGAGTCGGGCATCGCCGAAATCGAGATTACCGAGGGGGAGGAGTCCGTCCGGATCAGCCGCTACGCGCAGGGCGTTCCCGCGGCGCCACTGATGATGACGCAACCCGCCTACGCGGCCGCTCCGGCGCCGGCATCCGCGCCACCTGGCGCTCCCGCGCCCGCACCGGTGAAGGACAAGGAAGAGGAAGGCTTCGAGATCATTGCGCCGATGGTGGGCACGTTCTATGCCGCTGCCTCGCCGGGCGCCGCGCCGTTCGTGCAGGTCGGGGACCGCGTGCAGGAAGGCGACACGCTATGCATCATCGAGGCGATGAAGATGATGAACCAGATCGAGGCGGACGTCGCCGGCGTGATCAAGTCCATACGAGTACAGAACGGCGAACCCGTCGAGTATGGCCAGACGCTGTTCGTCATCGACCAGCGCGGGCACGAATAGGCAGGCAGGCGCGACATGCTCGACAAGATCGTCATCGCCAACCGCGGCGAGATCGCGCTTCGTATCCTGCGCGCCTGCCGCGAGATGGGCATCAAGACGGTTGCCGTACATTCCACCGCCGATACCAACCTGAAGCACGTGCTGCTGTCGGACGAAACGGTCTGCATCGGTCCGCCGGCGTCGGCGGAAAGCTACCTGAACATGCCGGCCATAATCTCGGCGGCGGAAGTCACCGATGCGGTCGCCATCCACCCGGGCTACGGATTCCTGTCCGAGAATGCGGATTTCGCCGAACGCGTGGAGTCCTCCGGCTTCACGTTCATCGGCCCGAAAGCCGATGCAATCAGGCTGATGGGCGACAAAGTCTCGGCTATTCGGGCGATGAAGGCGTCCGGCGTGCCCTGTGTCCCGGGCTCGGACGGACCGCTGGGCGACAACGGCGACGAGAATCTCCGCCTGGCCCGCGAGATCGGCTATCCGATCATCATCAAGGCATCGGGCGGCGGCGGCGGGCGCGGCATGCGCGTCGTCCACGCCGAGGCATCGCTGCTGGCCGCCATCACCGTCACCAAGGCCGAGGCACGCTCCGCGTTCGGTAACGACACCGTGTACATGGAAAAGTACCTCGAGCGGCCGCGCCACATCGAGTTCCAGGTCCTGGCCGACGGCCAGGGCAATGCGATCCACCTGGGCGAACGCGACTGTTCGATGCAGCGGCGCCACCAGAAGGTCGTCGAGGAGGCGCCGGCGCCGGGGATCAGCGACGAACAACGGCAGCGAATCGGTGCCCGCTGCGTCGAGGCCTGCCTCGAAATCGGCTATCGCAGCGCCGGCACCTTCGAATTCCTGTACGAGAACGGCGAATTCTACTTCATCGAAATGAACACGCGCCTGCAGGTCGAACATCCGGTCACGGAGATGATCACCGGCATCGACCTCGTGCGACAGCAGCTCAACATCGCCGCCGGCGAAAAACTCAGAATCCGCCAGGAAGACGTGCAGATGCAAGGCCACGCGATCGAGTGCCGGGTCAACGCGGAGGATCCCAGGAGCTTCATGCCGTCGCCCGGCCTCATTACACTCGTCCACGCACCCGGCGGGCCGGGCATCCGTTTCGACTCGCATATCTACAGTGGCTACCGCGTGCCACCCTTCTACGATTCGATGATCGGCAAGCTGATCGCGCATGGTGCCGATCGCAGCGCGGCGTTCGGGCGCATGCGCATGGCGCTGACCGAGATCGTGATCGAAGGCATAAAGACCAACGTGCCGCTGCATCAGGAGATCTTCCAGCACGCGGCATTCCAGGCCGGGGGCACCGATATCCATTACCTGGAAAAACGGCTCGGTCTCGCCTGATCCGGCAACCGGCGGCACCGGATGCAGTGGCGGCAATTCGTGATGGACCTGGCCCACCTCGATCCCGACGCGGTCGAGGCAGCGCTGTTTCGGCACGGCGCGCATTCGGTCACGTTCTGCGACGCCGGGGACGTTCCCGTGCTGGAACCGGCACCCGGAGAAACACCGTTGTGGCAGGACACCCGTGTCATAGCGCTGTTCGACGAAGACACTGATTTCGCCGCCCTCGCCGACGGGCTTCGGTCGGGCCTGGGAACCGACCAGTTGCCACCGCACCGGGCCGAGATGCTCGCCGACCGTGACTGGGCGCGTGAATGGCTGCGCGACGCCCGCCCGATGCGCTTCGGCCGCCGGCTGTGGCTCTGCCCGGGCGCGTCCGTCGCGCCGCCGGATGCCGTCGTGGTCCGGCTGGACCCGGGACTCGCCTTCGGGACCGGTATGCATGCGACCACCGCGCTGTGCCTCGAATGGCTCGACGGGCTGGAACTCGCCGGACGGACCTTGCTCGACTACGGCTGTGGATCCGGCGTGCTTGCGATCGCGGGACTGAAGCTCGGCTGCCGGGCGGCGACCGGGATCGACATCGACCCGCAGGCGCTGACGGCGAGTCGGCAGAACGCCGAGCGGAACGGCGTCACGGAAAAATTGATGGTCGTGGACGACGATTGGGGCCTCGGCGGACCCTACGACGTGGTGGTCGTGAATATCCTGGCCGAACCCCTGCTCGACCTGTCCCAATCTGTCATAACGCGACTCAGTTCCGGTGGCGAACTGGCGCTCTCGGGCATACTCTCCGGCCAAGTTGACAGAATACGGGCGGCTTACGGCCCCTGGATTAGGTTCGACGCACCCGTGTTCCGGTCCCAGGACGGCCAGACATGGGCGCGCCTCGGCGGGAAACGGAGAAGCAGCTAGGCGATGTACACGCAGTGCCCCGATTGCACCACCGCATTCCGCGTGACTGCGGAAGTGCTGAAACAGGCAGCCGGCAAAGTGCGTTGCGGCGGCTGCGGACACGCGTTCAACGCGTTGCTGTACCTGACCGAGACCAAGCCGGGTGCGCGGCCGCGCCAACCGGTCAGCGAGTCGCTGCCCGAGTTGCGTCCCGAACCGGCGGAAGCCGAAACGCGCGATTCCGTGCGGCCGCCCCTCTCCGCCGCGCAAAGCGCAGCCCTGCTCAAGACCCTGGATCAGCTGGCCGGCGAGGATGTTCGTCTCGAGGACACCGGTGTCGAGTGGCGACTCCTCGGCCAGGATGACGACGAAGCAAACAACGACGCCAAGGCTTTCGCCGACACCGGCCTCGACTTCAGCGACGACGCGGCCGCTGCGATCGGCGTCGAAGAAAGCGATGGCGAGGTGATCGAGTTCACTTTCACCGGCGGACTGGCGGACGCCGACGACGATTTTTCGTCCGACCAGCTGTTTGCCGATACCAATGCGCCGCTCGACCGGGCGTTGTTCCGCGCGGCCACGGAATCGCGGGTCGATGAAATCCTGAACAATGCGCCGACGCCGGTCGACGAACTCTTGAACGCGTCACCCGGCGACGTCGATGCCGTCGAGGTATTCACGGATACGGGTGTCTCGGAAGTCGAGGCGCAGGACGTGTTCGCATCGCCGGAAACACGGCCCGAGGACGTGTTGCGCTTCGATGACAACACCGGCCTTCCGGACAACTTCGATCTCGACGCGGCCGCGGCCGCGCTCTCCACGGCGGCTGCGCAGCCGGCGACCAGCGCGGATGAGTCCTCCGCACTACAGCCGGAGATTGCGTTCGGCGACCCCGACGAATGGGGCGACCTGCTGGAGGAGGTGGAGCCCCTGGTGGCAGCTGCGCCGGCCCCGGAGCGCGAACTGTTCGCCGATACCGGCATGCATTTCTCGATGCAAGACGATGAACCGAGCCGCGAGCCAGCCGCCCCTGTGCTGACGCTGGCCGATGAACTCGCCGCGCTCCCCGACGCGCCGGACGATGACTTCGATCGGATCGGCGAGGCGCCGATCGATGAGTTTACCGCGGCATACAGAGACGAGACCGACGAAACGCAGGTCGATCCGGTTGCCGGGAATTACGAAGACGCGATCGGCGATATGCCGATCGAGCAAACTGCCGCCATGGCGGATGCGGAGCGCAGCGGTGAGGTGCCGATCGATCCCGTTGCCGCGGCAGGCATAGACCTGAGCGGGATATATGCGACGCCGGCGCGCGGCGACAGCGACCCGACCGGCGACGCAGCGCGCGAACCGCCTGCCGAGACTGCCGGGAACAGCGGTGAGCTGCACCTGGCGGAAGCGGTCTACGCCGCGGAGCGGCCGCGGACGCGGCGGAATTCGAGGCGGAGTTCCTGCTGGTCGAAAACGAAATGGCGCAGGCCCTGGCGGCCGACACGCCGTTCGCAGAATTCGATGACCTGGATGGCGGCGACGAAGCGGCTGCGGAGGGCGCAGCCGGGGAACCGGTCGTCGTGGCCGCAAAGGCGCCAGGCAAGTCGCAGGCGACGCGCCCGGCCGGAAGCAAAACCGCGTTTCCCGAGACGACCGGCGAACTCGAATTCGAACTCGAGGCCGCCCGTATGCGCGGAGCCGATGAGCCGGAGTTCGACCCCACGAGCACCATCGTGCCCCTGCCCACGGAAGAAGAGCATACGGTCAACATGCTGATCGACGCGGACCTGATGCGCTTCGCGATCCCCGACGAGGACGGCATGGCGTCGACCATCGTGCTGGAGACTCGTCCGGCGAAACGGAAGTCGGCGCAAGACGATGGCATCGACATCGCGCTGCTCCCGGACGAGGACGGCACGGACTCGCGGTTCGAGACGATCATCATGGAAGGCGGATTCGCGCGAACGGCGCTCGAACAGGAGCGCCTGGCAGCCGAGGCGCAGGCGCGGGCGCGCGACGAAGCGAAGGAGGCTGCGGCGCAGGAGGCGGCCCGGCGGGCGGCTTTGCGCACTCGCAGGCGCCGACTGCAGTTCGGGCTCATCGCGAGCATCGTGGCACTCGTGCTGCTTCTCGCCGGCCAGTTCGTGCATCAGTCGCGCGCAGATCTGGCGACGATCCCGGCCGTAAGCGACGCGATCGCGCCCGTTTATGATGCTGTCGGCGCACCGATCACACCCGAATGGAATGTCCGGGGCTGGCGTTTCGAGGTGACCCAGGGCAGCACCGACGAAGCCCCGGCGTCCGATGACGAGCTCCTCGAGCTGAACCCGGGCGAGCAGGTACTGACGATTCGCTCGCGTCTCGGCAACCAGTCCGAAGCGCCGCTGCCCTACCCGCTGATCACCGTCGCGTTGACCGACCGATTCGAAGAGGTCATTGGCAGCAAGGTTGTCGAACCGGCCGAGTACCTGGACGCCGGCAGCACAGCGAGCGAATTCGTACAACCCGGCGACAAGTTCGAGGCCGTCATCGCCGTAGTCGCGCCCGCGGACCGGGCCGCCGGTTTCAAGCTGAATGTCTGCTACCGGCATGACGGCGGGCAGCTGCGCTGCGCCATCGAGGATTTCCTGTAGGAGCGGCCGATGCAAACGCCGACGCTCCGGATCGGGCCGTACACGCTCGCCAACCCTTTCGTGCTCGCCCCGATGGCCGGTGTCACCGACAAGCCGTTTCGTGCTTTGTGCCGCCGCTTCGGGGCCGGCATGACGACCTCGGAGATGACGACGGCCGACACGACGATGTGGCAGAGCGCGAAATCGCGATTTCGGCTCGACCTCGATCTCGACGCGGCGCCGGTCGCCGTGCAGATCGCCGGCTCAGATCCTGTACAGATGGCTGAAGCCGCGCGGGCGGTCGTCGCACGCGGCGCGCAGATCGTGGACATCAATATGGGCTGCCCGGCAAAGAAAGTATGCAAGAACCTGGCCGGCTCGGCGCTCATGAGAGACGAAGCACTCGTGGCGCGAATCATCGATGCCGTGGTCGCTGCCGTGCCTGTGCCCGTCACGCTCAAGACGCGCACCGGATGGGATCCCGAACACAGAAATGGCGTGCGCATCGCGCGCATCGCAGAGAATTCGGGCGTCGTGGCGCTTGCGATACACGGGCGCACGCGGGCCTGCCGATTTCACGGCCCGGCGGAATACGAAACGATCGCCGAGATCAAGTCCATGGTCACAATTCCCGTGATTGCCAATGGTGATATCGCAAGTCCCGAGAAGTCGCTTGAAGTATTGCGCCTAACAGGCGCCGATGGCTTGATGATCGGCCGCGGTGCACAGGGAAGACCGTGGGTTTTCCGTGAACTGTCGGTGTTTTCCGGCGGCGACGCGCAAAAAGCGCCAGTAGAAAAAAATGAATTGCGTGATATCATTCTCGGCCACCTGAACGACCTGCATCGGTTCTATGGCGAGACGACCGGCGTTCGGGTGGCACGCAAACATCTCACCTGGTACTGCGATCAACTCGATAACGCAGCCGAGTTTCGGTATCGGGTAGTGCGTGTCAATAATGCTTCTGAACAAATCAGACTGACACGGGAATACCTGGATATGTTCGTCGGAGGTATTTCGAAGGCAGCCTAGTCAAAAAAGAGTGTCGTTCAGAAATGGGGAGGCGGTCCAGGCACGACGGCCCGGCCAGATATTCAGGACATCAGACGTGGCGCAAAACCATCCAAAAAGCGGTGTGGAACTCAGAACCCGGAAAAACAAGAAACCACTCAGCGAACACACCGAAGACGCCTTGAAGGTCTATTTCCAGAACCTCAACGGCGACCGGCCGGGCGACCTGTACGACTTCGTCATCGGCGAAGTCGAAAAACCGCTGTTCAAGGCCGTCATGGACTTTACTGCAGGCAACCAGAGCGAGGCGGCCTGCATACTCGGCATCAATCGCGGCACCTTGCGCAAGAAGCTGAAGACCTACTCCCTGATCCAGTAGCGAGGACCCTGGATGTTCCAAGTGCGACGCGCGCTCGTCAGCGTATCTGACAAGAGCGGCCTGATCCCGTTTGCCTCCGGACTGGCCGGCCTTGGCATCGAAATCCTGTCCACTGGCGGCACCGCGCACCGGTTGAGGGATGCGGGCGTCGCGGCGATCGAAGTCTCGGAGCGGACCGGCTTCCCGGAGATCATGGACGGCCGCGTGAAGACCCTGCACCCGAGGATCCACGGCGGCCTCCTCGGCCGGCGCGGCATCGATGACGCCGTGATGGCGGATCACGACATCGAACCGATCGACCTGCTGGTCGTGAACCTCTATCCGTTCGAGCAGACGATCGCGCGTCCCGATGCGACGCTTGAGGAAGCGATCGAGAACATCGACATCGGCGGCCCCGCAATGCTCCGTGCCGCGTCGAAAAACCATGCCGGCGTGGCGGTCGTCGTCGACCCCGCCGACTACGAATCCGTGCTCAGGAACCTGGCGGACGACACGCTCGGCCTCGATGCCAGGCGCCGGCTTGCGGCCAAGGCCTACGCGCATACCGCGGCCTACGACGCGGCGATCACGAATTACCTGTCGGCCACTCTGGGTGACGATCTGCTCGGCGAACGCTTCCTGTACGCGGGTACGCGCCTCGAGACGCTGCGCTACGGCGAAAACCCGCACCAGCGCGCGGCGTTCTTTGCCGACCAGCAGGCACCGGCCGGCTCGTTGGCCAGGGCGCGACAGCTGCAAGGCAAGGAACTTTCGTACAACAACATCGCCGACAGCGACGCCGCGCTAGCTTGCGTCAGGCAGTTCGTCGAGCCTGCGTGCGTGATCGTGAAACATGCCAATCCCTGCGGCGTGGCGACCGGCGCGGACATCGCCGCAGCCTACGACAAGGCTTTTCGCACGGACCCGACGTCGGCCTTCGGCGGCATCATCGCGTTCAACCGGCCGCTCGACGCGCGGACCGCGCAGACGATCGTCGATCGCCAGTTCGTCGAGGTCATCGTCGCGCCGGAGGTCGAGAAGGCCGCATGCGGCGTGATCGCGGCCAAGCAGAATATTCGCGTCCTGGAGACCGGCGCGCGGACGGACGCGCCGTCGGCACTCGATTTCAGGAAGGTCGGCGGCGGCCTGCTCGTGCAGACGAGCGACGAGGCAAGCATTTCGGCCAGCGACCTCGACGTCGTGACGACGATCAAACCGACGGAGGCGCAGATCGAAGACCTGTTGTTCGCGTGGAAAGTGGTCAAGTACGTCAAGTCGAATGCGATCGTGTTCTGCAGGGACGGGATGACCCTCGGGGTCGGCGCAGGCCAGATGAGCCGTGTGTACTCGACAAAAATTGCCGCGATCAAGGCCGCCGACGAAGGGCTGGTCGTCAAGGGCTCGGTGCTCGCATCCGACGCATTTTTCCCGTTCCGCGACGGCATCGACGCCGCCGCCGCGACCGGCGTTGCAGCGATCATCCAGCCCGGCGGCTCCCTGCGTGACGAGGAGGTGATCAGCGCGGCCGACGAACACGGCCTCGCCATGGTCTTCACCGGCATGCGCCATTTCCGGCACTGAGCCATGCGCATTCTCGTCGTCGGCTCGGGCGGCCGCGAACACGCCATTGCCTGGAAGTGCGCGTCCTCCGACGAGGTCGAGCAGGTATTCGTCGCACCTGGCAATGCCGGCACGGCGCGCGAGCGGCGCGTGCAAAACCGCGACGTCGCCGCGGACGATATCGACGGACTGATCGGGCTAGCCCGCCGCGAGCAGGTGGACCTGACGATCGTCGGACCGGAGGGGCCGCTGGTCGCCGGAGTCGTGGACGCATTCAACGTAGCCGGCCTGCCCTGCTTCGGTCCGACGGCAGCGGCCGCCCGGCTGGAAGGCTCCAAGGCCTACACGAAGGATTTCCTGGCGCGCCACGGCATACCGACGGCGGCCTACCGCAACTTCAGCGAACTGGTGCCGGCGCTGGCTTACCTCCGCGAGCAGGGCGCCCCGATCGTCGTCAAGGCCGATGGCCTGGCGGCCGGCAAGGGCGTAGTCGTCGCGCGCACGGCCGACGAGGCGGTGCAGGCCGCCACCGACATGCTCGAGGGCAATCGCTTCGGGGACGCAGGCGCACGGATCGTCGTGGAAGAATTCCTGGACGGCGAGGAAGTGAGTTTCATGGTCATTACCGACGGCCGGACCGTCCTGCCGCTCGCGACCTCGCAGGACCACAAGGCGCGCGACGCTGGCGACCTGGGCCCGAATACCGGCGGCATGGGCGCCTATTCGCCGGCCCCCGTGGTGACCGACCGGATCGCGAAGCGCATCATGACGGAAGTCATCGAACCCACGCTCGCGGGCATGCGGGCTGACGGGGTACCTTATCTCGGCTTCCTGTATGCGGGCCTGATGATCATGCCGGACGGCGCACCGAAAGTGATCGAGTTCAATTGCCGCATGGGGGACCCGGAGACACAGCCGATATTGATGCGGCTCAGGTCCGGCCTCCACACACTGTGCCGGGCGACGCTCGAAGGAACGCTCGCGAAACACAACGCACTGTGGGACGAGCGTGCCGCGCTGGGGGTCGTCATGGCGGCCGGCGGCTATCCCGAGACATACGAGAAGGGCAAGCCGATCGCCGGTCTCGACGTAGCGGACAGCGACACGCAAAAAGTATTTCACGCGGGCACCCGCGTAGCCTCGGGATCGGTCGCGACCAATGGCGGGCGCGTCCTGTGCGTGGTCGGACTCGGCGCCAGCGTCGCCGCAGCGGCGCGGCAGGCGTACGAGGCGGTCGACCGTATTCACTGGGACGGCGCGTATTTCCGTCCGGACATCGGGCATCGTGCGATCGCCCGCGAGAAACCCTAGGCCGTGCTGACGACAGGCGAGGCACTGGATGCGGTACTCGGCTCGCTCCAGCCCTTGCCGACGGTTAGCGCGGCACTCGAGCGCTGCTCGGGCCGGGTGTTGCGCCAGACGGTGATCGCGGAGCGCGACCAGCCGCCGTTCGACCGGGTGACGATGGACGGCATCGCCGTCCTGCATGCGGCGCTCGCGGGCGGCCAGCGCCGTTTTCCGCTGCAGTCCCTGCAGGCAGCCGGCGATCCCGCGCTGACGCTCGCCGCGGCCAAGGCGATCGAGATCATGACGGGCGCCGCGCTGCCGTCCGGGGCCGATTGCATCGTTCCCGTCGAGCGCATCGAGATACGCGACGGCACCGCGACGATCGAGGACGGGTACGTGGCGGAGGCGCGGCAGTTCATCCATCCGCGCGCCTCGGATCATGCGCAGGGCACGGTATTGCTGCGGCCCGGAATGCGCATCGGCGCTCCGGAGCTGGCCGTCATCGCCTCCTGCGGGTTGCCCGCGGTCGACGTCGCCGGGTCGCCGGCCATAGCCATCGTCTCGACCGGCAATGAACTGGTTCCGGCGGGCCAGCCGATCGCGGCGCACCAGGTACGCCTGTCGAACGGTCCCGCGGTCGCGGCCTTGCTCGCCCAGCACGGCTATGACGGCGTGGCGCACGCGCATTTGCCGGACGATGAAGCCGTGCTGGAAGCGGGTATCGGCCCACTGCTGGAAAAAAGCGACGTGTTGCTCTTGAGCGGCGGCGTGTCGATGGGAAAGGCGGATTTCGTGCCGGCGGTGCTCACGCGGCTCGGCGTCGAAGTCGTCTTCCACAAGATCAGCCAGCGCCCGGGCAAGCCCATGTGGTTCGGCAGGGGGCCGCGGGGCCAGGCGGTCTTCGCGTTGCCCGGCAACCCGGTTTCGACGCTGGTTTGTTGCCGTCGCTACGTACTGCCGGCGCTCGCTCGAATGTCGGGCTCGCCGTCGCCATCGCCCCAGTTCGCGGTGCTGGCCCGGCCGGTGTCGTTTGCGCCGCGGCTCACCTGGTTCCTGCCGGTGCGGCTGGTCTCCAGCGCAGCGGGACAGCTGCTCGCGCTGCCGGCGCCGACCAACACCTCGGGCGATTTTGCATCGCTCACCGGGACCGATGGTTTCATCGAACTCGCGGCGGAACGCACCGACTTCCCTGCGGGAACGGTCGCGCCCCTGCATCGCTGGCTGCTCGCCTAGCTGCAGCGGCTTGCTGTCCGGACAGGACCTGCTGACGGTGTCACGGAAGAAGTTTTGTCGAAGATTCTGGCAGCGGCTTCGGCTTGCATCCGTTCGGGACGAGGGGCTAGGCTGATCCGAGTGTCGACGAATCGGCCGGTGTGCCGTGGAGCAGAACATGAACTATGAAGGTAGCTGTCATTGCGGCGACATCGTCTTTGCCGTGGATGCGGACATCGATTCATTGCTGGAATGCAATTGCTCGATCTGCAGCCGGAAAGGTTCGCTACTGTTCTTCGTACCGCGCAGCAAGCTCGACCTGAAGACGCCGGAGAATGCGATGAGCACGTACCGCTTCAATAGCATGAAGATCGGACACAAATTCTGCCCGACCTGCGGTTGCGCGCCGTTCGGCTTCGGTCAGGATGCCGATGGCAACGAAGTTGTAGCGATCAATGCGCGCTGTCTCGAAGACGTCGACCTGTCGCAGTTCACGGTACATCACCATGACGGGCGGTCCGCCTGAACGCAACCAGCATCGGGAGGTTTCAGGTGTATCGAGTCTATGGTGACCGCAGATCCGGCAATTGCTACAAGATCGAGCTGCTCATGAGCTATCTCGGCCTCGCCTATCACTGGGTGGACGTCGACATCATGGCCGGTGAGACGCGTACGGCCGATTTCGCGATGCTGAACCCCAACGCCAAGATTCCGGTGCTCGACCTGCCGGGTGGCCAACACCTTGCCGAATCGAATGCGATACTCAACTACCTGGCCGATGGCACGGAGTACCTGCCGGACGGCCGCCTGCAGCGCGCTTACGTGCTGCAATGGCAGTTCTTCGAGCAATACAGCCACGAGCCATACATCGCCGTGGCGCGCTTCATCAACAAGTACCTCGGCTTGCCGGAAGCACGCCAGCGCGACTATGAAGCGAAACAGGCCGGAGGTCACAAGGCGCTTGCCGTCATGGACAAGCATCTCGAGACGCGCCCGTACTTCGTCAACGATGCGCTGACGATCGCGGACGTGTCTTTGTACGCCTATACGCACGTCGCCCACGAGGGCGGTTTCGACCTCTCCGGATATCCCGCGGTGCGCGCCTGGCTGAACCGCGTGGCGGAGCATCCCCGGCACGTGCCGATGAGCGATGTGCCGGGTTACGTGGCGGACCGCGCCGAAGCCTGATACCGGACATAAGGCGAGGTTACGCCGGCGCCGGGCCGCCACCGCCTGTGCTATCGTTCAGTTTCCGTGCAAAGGAGGGGACAACAATGAAAAGAGCCTCTTTGATCTGCTGCGCCCTGCTCACCGCCGGCGCGGCCTACGCGCCGCCGGCGCCGCAGGCGGTCCCGGACCGGGAGCCGACCAGGCTCGCCGCAATGACCGTCAGCGAATGTCACGTCTACGCCTATCTGCGCGACACCATCGTGACGCGCCAGCAGCTCAAGAGAATGCTGAACAGCTGCACCACAGGCGACACGCGGCCGCGCGACGTCTGACGCCGTTGCCGTACACCGGCAGCTGTTCTTGTGCATACGTGAGGTACGCAATCGACGCGGAGCCGCTGTATGCCTGCCATTGCCACTGCCAGAGCTGCCAACAGGCCGCCGGCGCGCCTTTCGTGACCTGGGCGACCTTTCCGGCAACGGACTTCAGGATCGGCGACGGCGTGATCGCGGAATACCATTCGTCACCGGGCGTCACGCGTGGTTTCTGCGCGCAATGCGGGACGTCGCTGACCTATGCGCACCAGGGCAGGCCCGGCGAGATCGACATCACGGTCGTCAGTCTCGCCGAACCGGAGCGCATTTCGCCGCGCTCGCACATCTGGGTGGAGGACAAGGCCCCCTGGCTCGTCATCGACGACGACTTGCCGCAATATCCCCGGAAAGCTTCGTAGGAGCGGCGCTGAGCCCGCGCTTACGAGCGTTTCATGGCCTCGAAGAACTGGACGTTCGTCTTGGTGTCCTGCAGCTTGTTGAGCAGGAATTCGATCGCAGCCAGCTCGTCCATCGGATGCAGGACCTTGCGCAGGACCCACATCTTCTGCAGCTCGTCCGATTCGGTAAGCAACTCTTCCTTGCGGGTGCCGGAACGATTGATGTTAATCGACGGGAACACGCGCTTCTCGGAAATGCGGCGATCCAGATGGATCTCCATATTGCCGGTGCCCTTGAATTCCTCGTAGATCACCTCGTCCATCTTTGAACCGGTATCGATCAGCGCAGTCGCGAGTATCGTCAGGCTGCCGCCCTCCTCGATATTGCGCGCAGCGCCGAAGAAGCGCTTCGGCCGATGCAACGCATTCGCGTCGACACCGCCCGTAAGCACCTTGCCCGATGACGGGACCACGGTGTTGTAGGCGCGCGCCAGGCGCGTGATGGAATCGAGCAGGATGACCACATCGCGCTTGTGCTCGACGAGCCGTTTCGCTTTTTCGATGACCATATCGGCCACCTGCACGTGGCGGCTGGCCGGTTCATCGAAAGTCGAAGACACGACCTCGCCGCGCACGGTCCGCTCCATTTCCGTCACTTCCTCAGGGCGCTCGTCGATCAGCAGCACCATGAGTTCGACTTCGGGATTGTTTGCGGCGATCGAGGAGGCAATGTTCTGCAGGAGCATCGTCTTGCCGGCCTTCGGCGGCGACACGATGAGGCCGCGCTGGCCCTTGCCGATCGGAGCCACCATGTCGATGATGCGGGCCGTCAGGTCCTCGGTACTGCCGTTGCCCTGTTCCAGTTTCAGCCGTTTCTTCGGGAACAGCGGCGTCAGGTTCTCGAACAGCACCTTCGAGCGCGCGTTCTCCGGCGCATCGTGGTTGATCTGACCGACTTTAAGCAGCGCGAAGTAGCGCTCGCCGTCCTTCGGCGGCCGGATGAGGCCCGAGACGGTGTCGCCGGTCCTGAGCGCAAATCGCCGGATCTGGCTCGGGCTGACGTAGATGTCGTCCGGCCCGGCAAGATACGAGCTATCGGCCGAACGCAGGAAGCCGAAACCGTCCACCAGGATCTCGAGCGCACCCTCGCCGTAGATGTCCTCGCCGTTCTTGGCGTGCTCTTTCAGGATCGAAAAGATGATGTCCTGCTTGCGCGAGCGCGCCAGGTTCTCGATGCCCAGTGATTCCCCGAGCTCGACCAGTGCCGCGGCAGGCCGGTTCTTCAGCTCGGTCAGGTTCATGACGCTCTTGCTCGCTTCGAGCTGCTCCGCAGGAATTACCTCGAGGCTCGCGTCATCATCGGGAAATTCTTCCGACGGCGAACGACGCCGCCGGCGCCGGTTGGAATTTCCCTTGCCCTTATTACCGGTTTTATTCGGCCGGCTCTTCGTTTGATTACCCAAGTATCCTCTCACAGATTACTTTCCAGAAATTCGACTAGCTGAGACTTGGACATGGCACCCAGCTTCTGAGCCTGTGGTGCGCCGTTCTTGAAAATCATCAGCGTCGGTATGCTTCGAATGCCGAACTTCTGAGGAACGTTCGGATTCTCGTCTATGTTGATCTTTACGACGGACAACTTGTCCGCGTATTCATCCGCTGCTTCGTCGAGCAGCGGCGCAATCATCTTGCATGGGCTGCACCATTCAGCCCAGAAATCCAACAGCACTGGCTTGTCGGACCCGAGCACGTCGGACTCGAATCCACTGTCGGTCGTGTGGACGATCCTGTCGCTCACCGGCTACCTCCTCAAAATCGAGACGTGGGTTTTGATGCGGGTTCGATGATGCCCGTCATCCGTTCCCCCGAGGACGACCGGCATCGCAAAATGGATGACGCTGCCCCAACTATCAGGCAAACTGTCGCGGCTATACAGCGAGCTCTGTTCCGGCTTCTTTCTGGATTCGGTCTGGAATCGACGTTAGCGAAAGTGGCGGGAGCGACGACCCTTGCGTCGAATTACGAGCAATTTGACCGCTTCGCGAGCCATTTTGCAAGCCTCAAACTCACATTTTTTGGTTCTTTTCGTATGTCGGACAGCCATCTGAGCGACCTCAGATTCGATTCTCTTGCACTCGATGAACGGGTGCGGTCCGGCATTCGCGATGCCGGCTTCGATTTCTGCACGCCGATCCAGGCCACCGCTCTGCCGATCGCCCTTGTAAACCGGGACGTTGCCGGCCAGGCGCAGACCGGCACGGGCAAGACCGCCGCATTTCTCATCGCCGCCTTCCAGCGTCTGCTGCACGATGGCCCGGCCGCTCCGGGACCGAGGCAGCCGCGCGCCTTCATGCTGGCACCCACGCGCGAACTTGCGGTGCAGATCGCCAAGGACGCCGAGACGCTGGGCAAGCACACAGGCCTCGTTGTCGGACTCGCCTTCGGCGGCACTGATTATGACAAGCAGCGCCAGCAGATCGCGGCCGGCATCGACATCCTGGTCGGAACGCCAGGCCGCATCATCGACTATTTCAAGCAAGGCGTCTTCAAGCTGGACCAGGTCCAGGTGGCGGTACTCGACGAAGCCGACCGCATGTTCGACCTCGGCTTCATCAAGGACATCCGCTACCTGCTGCGACGTCTGCCGCCGCCGGAGCAACGTCTCAACATGCTGTTCTCGGCGACGCTCTCGCACCGCGTCATGGAACTCGCTTACGAACACATGAACGAACCCGAACTCGTGCAGATCGAGCCGGACAAGATCACGGCCGACCGGGTCCGGCAGGCGATCTTCTTCCCGTCAAACGAAGACAAGATGCCGCTCCTGATCGGCTTGATCCGGGAAATGGGCAGTGCACGCACCATGGTGTTCGTGAACATGAAACGCGAGGCGGAACGCGTGCAGGGGTATCTCGAGATCAACGGCATCCACGCGTCCGCGATTTCGGGCGACGTGCCGCAGAAGAAACGCCTGCGCATGCTCATGCAGTTCCAGAGCGGCGAACTGCCCGTGTTGATCGGCACCGACGTCGCCAGCCGCGGCCTGCACATTCCGGATGTGCAATACATCGTCAACTATGACCTGCCGCAGGACGCAGAGGATTACGTGCATCGCATCGGCCGCACGGCGCGGGCCGGCGCGTCCGGCAATGCCATCAGCTTCGGCTGCGAAACCTACGCAATCTCGTTGCCGGACATCGAGGAGTTCATCGGTCACAAGATCCCGGTCGCGACCTATTCAGCCGACGACCTGCCCGTCATCGAGAAACCGAAAGGCAGGCCGCGGCGCACGAGCCGGCACGGCGGCGCTCATGCCGACAACGACAGGCGCCGGCGCCGGCGGCCACAGAAATCCGCGTCACCTTGACGGTTGCGCGGGCAGCTCCCGCTGCAACAGGCTGCGCAGTCCCTCGATAGCTGAGAATCGCTCGCTCCGGCGCGCCGGTCGGGAGGTGTCGGGCTCGGCGATCTCGAGAAGCATGCCGAGACCGAAGTCCGCGGCGCTGCCGAGCACAGTTGCGTTGTCATCGATGAACAGCGTTCGCTCGGGGTCGAACAGCTCCGCTTCCGCCAGCGCCTGCCAGAACTCCCGGCGTTCCTTCGGTACACCGAAACCGTGCGAGCTGTAGACGGCATCGAAATGCTGCGTGATGCCGGTCACCTCGTCCTTGATCGAGAGCGTTTCCGCATGTGAATTCGTAACGAGCAGGAGTCGGATCTCCCGCTCGCGGATGCGCTGGAGGAATTCCTGCGCACCCGGCAGGTAGCCGATGCGATGCCGCTGCTCGCGATGAAGTCCGGCGATGTCGAGACCGAGAATTTCACTCCAGTGATCCAGGCAGTACCATTCCAGGCGACCCTCCATTTCACGGAACCTGGCGTATAGGCTCGATCGCGCTTCGTCAGGATGAATGGAACGGGCTTCTGCATAGCGCGCCGGCACGTGTTCGAGCCACATGAAATTGTCGAAGGCCAGATCGAGGACGGTGCCGTCCATGTCCAGCATCAACGTGTCACAGCGATCGAGCAAGGTTTTCGGATCGTTTTTCACTGCTTTATACTGCGCACCCGGCAGGCCTAAGGGGGTCACATGAACTACCAGGAATTGCTCGAACCGCTCGTCGAACTGGCCACGGACGCCGGTGACCGGATACTCGAAGTCTACGCCACCGACTTCGACGTGCAAAACAAAAGTGACGAGTCACCGCTCACCCTTGCGGACCTGGCTTCGCAACGCACGATCGTGGCCGGACTGCGCGACCTGGCCCCCGATATTCCGCTGCTCTCCGAGGAAGGCGGGCTTCCACCCTTCGCCGAGCGCCGGCGCTGGCACCGCTACTGGCTCGTCGACCCGCTCGACGGCACGAAGGAGTTCGTCAACCGCAACGGCGAGTTCACCGTGAACATCGCACTGATTGTAAACGGCAGCCCCGTGCTCGGCGTCGTGCACGTGCCCGTTCAGCACACCACTTACACGGGCTGCGAGGGCCACGGGGCCGACAAGCGGATCGGCGACGGCAAGCCGATGCAAATTCAGGTCGCGAAGCGGGCTTCATTACCGCCGCGGATCGTCGGCAGCCGCTCGCATCGCGGTGCCAGCCTCGACAGCTTTCTCGACCGCCTCGGTGCATTCGACATGGTGCCGATGGGCAGTTCGCTCAAGTTCTGCGTCGTCGCCGAAGGCGGCGCCGACGTGTATCCGCGACTCGGGCCGACTTCGGAATGGGACACGGCAGCGGCGCAGGCAGTGGTCGAACAGGCCGGCGGAAAAGTCGTCACCGCTGACGGCGAAACGCTCGCCTATAATCGGAAAGAAGACATCCTGAATCCTTGGTTCGTGGTCATCGGCGCCGCAGACCGTGACTGGCTGGCACTGTTGCCGGACCGCGAGTAGCATGGTGTGTCTATGGGCGAAAACGTCGAAGTCGACACGTTCAAGCAACTCGACCGCCTGCGGGAGCTGCGTGTCAGCCACCGCGACCTCGACTATCTGATCGACAAACTCCAGCTAGACCCGATGGTCGACCAGCTGCGCATCCGGCGTCTCAAGAAGCGCAAGCTATTGCTCAAGGACATGATTGCAAATCTAGAGAGCGCGCTGATTCCCGATCTCGATGCATAGGCGCACGTTTCTCGCGCGCTGCATCGAGCTTTCTGCCTTCGGCGGGCTTGTGGTCCGCCTGCCATTGCCAGCCTGGGCCGCCGGCGGCACCGGTATGCCCCGTGCCGATGCCGTGCAGGACGCCTGGGACTTGCGCATTGGTCCCACGCCCGTCGAGATCGGCGACCGTCGCGTAACCACCGCCGGCATCAACGGCTCGGTGCCCGGACCGCTCGTTCGGCTGCGCGAGGGCGACCAGGTCGTACTCAACGTCAGCAATGACCTGGACGAGACTTCATCGATCCACTGGCACGGCATCCTGCTGCCCTTCGACATGGACGGCGTCCCGGGCATCAGTTTCGCCGGCATCGCACCCGGCGCGACCTTCAGCTACCGCTTTCCCGTCCGCCAGAACGGCACCTACTGGTATCACAGTCATTCCGGCTTTCAGGAGCAGGCGGGCGTCTACGGCCCGCTGGTCATCGATCCCGCCGGGGCGGACCCGGTGGAATACGATCGCGAGTTCGTCATCTTCCTGTCGGACTGGACCTTCGAGGACCCGCGGCGCGTGCTCGCGAACCTGAAGGTCGAGGAGGACTACTACGTCCGCAACCGGGTCCCCGGCCGGGCACCTTTCGACAGCTGGGCACGCATGCGCATGTCGCCGGCGGATATCGCCGACGTCACGGGTGTCACGTACACGTATTTACTGAACGGCCGCGATGCGGTCGCCAACTGGACCGGCCTGTTCGCGCCCGGTGAGCGCGTGCGGCTGCGCTTCATCAACGGTTCGGCCATGTCGTTCTTCAACATTCGCATTCCCGGGCTGACCATGACCGTGGTGCAGGCGGACGGCCAGGACGTCGAGCCGGTTCCGGTCGAGGAATTCCAGATCGGCACCGCCGAAACCTACGACGTCGTCGTGACGCCGGGCGACGAGGCCTACACGATCATGTGCGAATCCGCGGACCGCAGCGGCTTCGTCCGCGGCACGCTCGCTTCACGGCCGGGCCTGACGGCGCCCGTCCCTGCCCTGCGCGAGCCGCCGCTCCTGACTATGCGCGACACCGGCATGAACCATGACACCGCGACCACGTCGATGGACGATGACGGCGACCATAACGCGCACGGTCAGCTGCGGGCAGACGATCCGCTTGCCGGCCTGCCGCCCGTCGAGCACGAGCACCAGCGCGGTCCCGGCGTCGACGGTGTTGCCGCGATGCCCACGAGCCGGCTCGACGAAGCGGGCGTCGGCCTCGACCAGCTTACCTGGCGGGCGCTGACCTACGGCGACCTCAAGAGCCTCGTGCGCAACGATGATGAGCGCCTGCCATCACGCACGATCGAGCTGCACCTCACCGGCAACATGCATCGTTACATGTGGTCGTTCGACGGACAGAAGTTTTCCGAGGTCACCGAGCCCATCGGCCTCGCTTACGACGAACGCGTTCGCCTCCTGTTCGTGAACGACACGATGATGGCGCACCCGATACACCTGCACGGCATGTTCGTCGAGCTCGTGAACGGCAACGGACAGTTCAATCCGCGCAAGCACACAGTCGTCGTCAAGCCGGCAGAACGCCTCGCCGTCGACCTGACCGCCAACGAGCCCGGCCCCTGGGCATTCCACTGTCACCTCGTCTACCACATGCAGGCGGGGATGATGCGTGTCGTGCGCGTGGCGGCGTCGCAGGCATGAAAGCAGTCGCCGGCGTCGTCTTGTTGCTGTTGTCGCTCAGCGCGCCGGCCGGCCTGGCGCAGCACGCACACGAAGCTCACTACGGCTACACCGAAGGCGAGCGACTCGAATATCGCGACGACTCCCGGGCGCTGTTCTGGGACCTGCAGGGCCAGTATGGCGGCGATTACCAGCAGTTTGTCTGGAAAACGGAAGGCGCCTACGCCGATGGCGAAAGCGAGAACCCGGAATTACAGTTGCTCTATGGACGCGCGTGGACGGCGTTCTTCGACCTGCAGTTCGGCCTGCGCTACGCCGACACGGTCGACGGCGGGATCGTCTACGCGGTGGCCGGGGTACAAGGGCTCCTTCCCTACCGCGTCGAAAGCGACCTGGCTCTGTTTCTGTCGGATGACGGCGACGTCACGGGCCGCGCCGAATTCGAGAAGGATTTCTTCCTGCGTGAGCGCTGGATCCTGCAGCCGCGCGTCGACTTCGAGCTCGCCTTGCAGGACATCCCGGCACTCGCAATCGATGCCGGTGTGACCGAACTGGCGCTTGGACTACGGTTGCGCTATGAAGTCACTCGCAAGTTCACGCCCTACCTCGGTGTCGCGTGGGAGAAACACTACGGCGACGCGGCGGAGGACTTCGACGGCAGCATGGTGCTCGCCGGCATCCGGTTCTGGTTCTGACCAGTCCGTCACCCTGGCCACCAAAAGCCGTTGGGGGAAACCAGGCCGACTGGACAAGATTCCGCACGTCCATAGGACGAATTGCGCCAACGGATACTGCTTGCGCTGTCAGGACTCCTTGCCGGGACCGATGTGTTTTTCACCGCGCTCATCCGCCAGCGCGACCTGCTTCGCGCGTTCGGCCAGCCGTGCAGCGCGGCCGGGCTCGAGGGTGTCGATGCATTTCGGGCAGGACACGCCGGCGCGATAGTCGGGTGACGCCAGGTCTTCGCTCGACAGCGGCCGCCGGCAGGCGTGGCATTGCACGTAGCTGCCCTCGGCAAGATCGCGGTCGAGGGCCACGCGCGTGTCGAAGATGAAACATTCACCCCGCCACTCGTTCTCCTCCGGTGGCAGCTGTTCGAGGTAGTTCAGAATTCCGCCCTCGAGCTGGTACACCTCCTTGAAGCCGAGTTGCAGCATCAGCGCGCTCGCTTTCTCGCAGCGGATGCCGCCCGTACAGAACATCGCGACAGGCCGGTCCTTCGCCGTCGCGGCGAGCGATTCGGCGAAAGCCGCAAACTCCCGGAAGCTGTCCGTCTGCGGATCGATCGCCCGCGGGAACGTGCCGACTTCGAACTCGTAGTGATTGCGCGTATCGATGACGAGCACCTCGGGATCGCTGAGCAACGCGTTCCAGTTCGCCGGCGCCACGTGCCGGCCAGTGCATTCCTGCGGCCGGACATCGGGGCGGCCGAGCGTCACAATCTCCGGCTTGACGCGTACCCGCAGCCGGCGAAACGGGGCATCCGATGCATCGGTCAAGCGTCCTCCTAGCGGACTGGACAGGTCGAGCCGGAATTCGATCCAGCGAAACAGCGTTTGTATCCCCGCTTCGTCGCCGGCGAGCGTGCCGTTCAAACCTTCGGCCGCAACGAGGACGGTACCGAGCAGGTTCAGCTCCCGGCAGCGTGCGGTGAGGTCCGCGGCAAAACCTTCGGGGTCCGCGAGATCCAGGAATCTATAGAAGCTCGCGACTCTCAAGCGCCCTCGCCCTTCGACGACCGTACGCGCCGCTTACGGCGCGTCCTTGCCGTCCGCATCGTCGAGGGCTGCATCGACACGTTCTTTTCCAGCATCGACCTGGTCTTGCACCGCCGCCGCTTCGTCGAGTGCCTCATGGTAGTCGTCGGCAATCTCCTTGCCGATCGTGTCATCGGGAGCTTCACCGCCGCAGGCCGCGAGCAGCAGCGCCGGCAGCAACAGGTTTTTATTCATCGCATCCTCGTTGGCAGGTTTCATCCATAGCGGCCGATGAACAGCCGCAGGTAGTCGTTGATTTCGTCGATGTTCGCGGTCAGCCGGTGATCGCCATCCACGATGTGCAGGGTGGCGGCGCAGCCGGCCGCGAAGCGAATGCTGTTTTTGACCGGCACGACATCGTCGCGCCAGCCGTGCACGATACTGATCGGGAGCGCAGGAGCTGCGGGCGTGAGCGCTTCATAGCCGGGCATGAAAAAAGCCGGGGCGAGAACGAACAGCCCGGCGGCGCCGAGCGCTTCGGCCGCGGCCGTCGCCACGTGACCGCCCATGCTCGAGCCTACGAGGATCAGGCGGTCGTCGATGCCGGCAGCTTCGTCCAGCAGCTTTTGCACTCGCTGTGCCGGATCCGCGATCCCCTGGTAGTCGATGCTGTCCGCGCGGCAGCCGAGGCTGCGCACCAGGCCGGCCATCGCGCAGATCTTGGTGCCCCACGGCCCGCTTTCCTGCCCATGCGAGAACACCACCGTCGTCATACAAGTATCCCGTCGCCACTGTCGCACAGTTCCTCGAGGCGTCGCGCCACGAGCCAGTCGCGGTCCTGGCCCCAGGTCAGCCAGCTGCCGATGCGCGCCGTCGGCACGCCCCAGGCGCCGGACTCGGTCAGCGACTCGTGGTTCGTTGCCGCGATCGCGCGCCAGGTTTCGTCGCCGAGTGCATCGCATACCCCGCGCCACGCCAGTCCGGCAGCCGTGCTCACTTCGGCGAGACCGGCGTCCGTCGCGACATCGATGCCGCGGCTCCAGACCGCCAGGCCGGCACTCCGCAGGAACTCCCGTTCGCGTTTCTCGCCGACGGCATATTGCCAGACCGCCATGAGGCGTTCGACGCCCGTGCCGATAGGATCGACGAAGCGGCCGAACGGTACGCCGTGCCGGCGTGCTTCGCGGCTCGCGTCGAACGCGAGATAACGCAATTTGCGAGCCGGCACGGGCAGTGCGCGCATGGCCATCGGCAGGACGGGCCGGAATTGCAGGCGGACCCCGAATGCATCGGCGATGGAGGCCATCCGTTCGAGCGCGAGCCACGAGTAAGGACTGCGCAGGGAGTAGAACAATTCCAGCGGCGGCAGGGATTGTGCCGCCGCCGGCGGACTCACGGGCAGGACCGGGCGCATGACCTGCCGGATCGATGCGATCCGCGGCGCCAATCCCGGCACGCGCGCCAGGCCGAGCGCGTCGAGGCGGTCGACGAGATACTGCAAACGCTCGACGCCGCGGTACCACTCGCCGCCGTAGTACAGCGTCGCGGTGTCATAGTGGCCGAGCTGGCGCAGCAAGGCCTGGTTGCGATCCAGGACGGCGTTCGCGCCGGTCGTTCCGCCGGCCAACCGACACAGGCGCCCGACGGCTTCCGCATCGCCGCGCCAGTAGGCGCGCAGGGCGTGCAGGAGTTCCTCGGTGAACTCGGCGGACTGCTCGCGGGCGGCCAGAATGTCGAGCAGGGCGCGGCGGCATTCCACTGGCGGTGCTGTGCCCTTGTCGAGGAACGGCACGCCGAGTTCGGCGGCAAGCCGCCGGCAATCGGTGAGCGCATATTCCGGATAGAGGTCGGGAGCCGCCCTGAATTCGCCGCGCAGGGCTTCCGACAGGCACAGGCGCAGCTCGATGGCATAGTGCCTCGCCAGTTCCTCGAGGTAGGCGCTCAACAGGTAGGAATACGGATCGTCGAGTTCCAGGAAAACTCTGACCAGGTGCGGAGCGCGGGCGAGCCGCCGCCGGACCTCGCCGAGGCCGCGCCGCAATTCGAGAAAACGTTCGCCCAGCAAAACGCCGATCAGCCTTGCGCGAAGCGCAGCTGCCGCCGTCATGCGTCATCCCAGCGGTCAGAAGGTTTCCACAGCAGCTCGTCGAGATCCGGCTGCCAGCGGTAGCGTTCGAGGTCGATGCGCCCTGCTCGCATGGCGATGCCTTCCTTCTCGAGTCGTTTGCGTTGCTCGGCAAACTGCGCGGTATCCGGGGGAAAGGCGATTCGTCCGCCTGCGCAGATCACGCGAAACCACGGAACGGGTTGGCCGTCGGGCAGGCCGCGCAGCACGCTGCCCACCTGGCGCGCGCCGCGCGGGACGCCGGCGAGCGCGGCAACCTGTCCGTAGGTCGCGACGCGGCCCTTGGGGATGTCCCGGATCACGGCGAGGATGCGCGCGTCCCGCGCCGCCCGGTCCACGCTCAGCCTCGCTGCAGCCGGGCCTGGATTTCCCGGCGCGCATCCTTGAACACCGTGTCCCGGTCGAGGCTGTCGAGGATGCGCTGGACCACTTTCTTCGGACCGGATTCTCCCCAGGACTTGCCTTTGGCCAGGTACTCGGACGCAACCCGGCCGACGATCAGCGTGCTGTACCAGGCGACCGCGCCCTGCGCCACCGCGGTGGCGACCGTCGACAATCCGGCCGTGCCGAGCTTCAGCGCGCTCGAACCCAGGTGGATCGCCCACACCGTGGCTGTGAGGGCCGCCGACTCCGCCGCGATCACCCGGACCAGCGAGCCGGCTTCGCGGCGGCTCAAGGGCAATCCGTAAACCCGGGACAGGTGCACGATCATGCCGATGTCGATGAACGCTGCCGCAAACAGGTCCGCGACCGGCATCGGGTTCAGCGCCACCGCCACCCCTTTCGCGTTGCAGTAGGTGCGCACCAGCTTGTCGCCCAGTTCGCGCCGCGCCGCCAGGATCCGGCGACCGACCTGGTCGCTGAGATCCGACGCGAACAGGCCCGCGTTCAGTGCCGCGAGCGTCTTGCCCTCCTGCTCGAGGATTTCCCAGAGCTCGAGCCGCAGTGCCTGGACGTCCGGCTCGCGCGGCCGTTCGCTGAGGTGCTCGGCGCCGTCGTCGAAGACCTCCACCAGCACCTGCGGCCGCGGCGCTGCGGCCACCGCGACGACGTGACCGGGATCGACGATGCCTTGCGTACGCCGCCGGAGCGCGGCCAGCAGTCGGTCGAGTTCCTGCGCGCTATACAGGTCTTTCTTGTTCAGGACCAGTATGACGGGCCGGCCCCGCGCGAGCAGTGCACGCAATGCAGCCAGTTCCGTGTCCGTCAGATCGCCGTCGACGACGAACAGGACGAGGTCCGAGCGCTGCGCGACCTCGACGGCGAGGGCTTCGCGGTACTCGCCGCCGGCTTCGTCGAGTCCCGGCGTGTCGAGCAGGAACACGCCGCCGGCCTCGATCTCGCGCCAGGCCTGCATGGCTGCATGTTTCGTTTCGCCGTGCAAGGGGCTGACGGAGAACACCGTCTCGCCGATCAGGGCATTGAGCAAGGATGACTTGCCGGTACTGACGCGCCCGACGGCCGACAGGTGCAGATGGCCATGTTCGATCTTGTCCAGCATTGCCTGCACCGCCGCGTAGTCCTGCGCCAGCGACTCGCGCACGCCGGCCGGCAGACGCCGGTCGCTGATCAGTTCGCGCAGGCTCTCGCGCGCGAGTTCCAGGTGTTCGTCGTCGCGGTCAGTCGGTGCCTGCTTTTTGTTCCAGGGCCATCCGGGCCACGCGCCTGACACCCGCTTCCAAATGCTCACCGATGCTGTCCTCGAACGCTTGCGCCGCGACGACGGGCATCAGTTCACCATGCCGCCTGAGCGTCACCACGAGGCTGCGGCCGAGCGCGTCGAAAATCAGGCCGTAGGCTACTGCGTGTACCAAGCCACCCGCAACCGTGCCCAACCCGGGAAATGCCTTGAGCGCATTGCCGGCGACGGCGAGTGCCAGCGGCAGCGCGCGGCCCACGCGGCTCTGGCTCAGGCTCAGGAACTCCTCGACATCGAGATCGCGTGGCGCCGCGCCATACAGCCTGCAGAGCTCGCGCGTCATCTTCGTACCGATGAAACCCTGGATCAGGATGTCCGTGCCGGGACTGATCGCGGCGAGTGCGCCGATGATCGCCTTGCGCGTGGAGGAGCGAATGATCTGCTCAGCCCGCTGCTCGCGATAGACGGTCTCGGCGGCAGCGAGCTTGTCCGCCGCAAGCTGGAACACTGCGCGGTCGCGGCGCGCATCGAGCGGCGCACGATCCGCCGCAAGCAGGCGGTTGATCGCGACGACGAGCACTCCGACGTCGGCCGGA
The DNA here is from genome assembly GCA_963775455.1 of uncultured Pseudomonadota bacterium. Lineage (GTDB taxonomy): Bacteria > Pseudomonadota > Gammaproteobacteria > Steroidobacterales > Woeseiaceae > UBA1847. The sequence goes on from CAVZIU010000003.1 coordinate 767,091, forward strand.
CGCGGTCGCCGAGCGACAGCTTCGCTGCCGTCTCGCGCACGCTCGATCACGTCCGTGTCGCCGCCGGCCGTGACGGCGACGACCCGATCGCGGGTCAGTTCGCCGCCCAGGTCCTCCAGCCGCTCGAGCAGTCGCTGCATCAGGCGCGCCTGCTCCTCGATGTCGTAACGGTCGGCCTTGTTCATGACGAGGACCAGCGGCTTGCCGAGCGCCGACAATTCCTTCACCGCCGCGACCTCGGCGCGGGTCAGGTCGCCGCCGCAGACGTACAGCACGACATGTGCGCGGCGAGCCTCTTCGAGTGCGAGATCGCTCAGTCCCGTCTCGTGTCCCGACGTGCCGGGCACGTCGGTCAGCAGAATTTCGGCACCGGCCTCGTTGCGCCAGCGGTAGTGCCGGATCGCGTCGGTGGACCCGCCGACGACGTCGATGCGGACGTCGGCTTCCGGCACCAGCGCCTTGAGCAGCGAACTCTTGCCCGTGCTGATGGTGCCGAAGAAGCACAGATGCACGCTGCCCGAGGAGCTGCGGCTCGCGAGTTCCTTGAGTTCCGCCTGTGCCGTGCCCACGTCGACGCCGGCCCGTGCGGCCTCGGCGAGCCGGTTCTCGATATCCGCGCGCGACATGGGCTTCGGCCGCCCGCGTCCGGCGGCGGGCTTGCGCCGGATCACCAGCCGCCAGATGAGGGAGAGCGCGGCGACAAAGATGCCGACCAGCGTGGCGAGGTAGGCGTACGGCAGCCAGGCCGGGCCCCGCTCGAGCCTGTCCCAGACGTTCAGGGCCGATTCGGTCAAGAACAGCAGCGTGCCGGTCGCGGCGAGGAACACCACGAGGATCGCGAACGCGAGGAGCCCTCGTATGAGGCGGTCGACCTTCATCGGCGGCCGCGAGTTGCCGCTGTGTCGTGCCTCGACATGCTCCGGTTTCCCTGCCCGCGGAAGGGCGAAGAATAACAAATCGCCGGCGGAGCCGGCTTCAGGCGCAGTCCGCGGCGAGCGGCATGAACGCGCTCACGCTGACGCGGCAGCCGGCTGGCGATTGCTCGACGGTAAACGACAGCGGTGTCCGGCAGCCGTGCGGACGAAACACCAGGAGCAGCGTGATGCCGCGCGCCGTGCCGCCGCTGGTGAAACCCGGATTGCAGAGTACGACGAAGTCCTCGCTTTCGAGGGCACCCGTTGCATGCAACCGCCGCAGGTAGTCGGTGATCTGTTCGCAAATCCGGGCGACAAAGCTCGCGTCCGGCCTGGCAAAAACGCTCCAGCGCGTCGCGCGATCGATGGCGTTGGTGATGCGCAGGCACAGGCGGCGCACGGCGAGCCGGCTCAGCGGCTGGTACGGCCCGCTGCCGATCGCCAGCGTGCAATCGCCGGTCAGGTGCACACGGCCGGCGTCATCCTGCACGATTGCGTTGATACCCGCCCGCGCGAGCCGCGCGGCATCGGTCTCGGTCAGTGCGAGCGCGGGCAACATCGAACGCCGGAGTTCGATGCCGTTGTCGCCCGGACCCGGACCGTGACTCCGGTCCTGCCGGCACATCAGGCCGGCCAGCGCCCCGCCGGCGACGCGCCCAACGGCCTCGCCGCGCTCCGGCACGAGCCGCGGAAAATAGGTCATGGCGTTGGCACTCGCGAGGCCCTGCGCGCGCAGGCCTTTCACGGCCTCCGCCCCCGAGCGCCAGTCCGCGCGCGGATCTACGATCAGCAGCGCACCACGCTCCCGGCAATACATTTCGGCCGCCAGCATGGCGGCCGGGCCGTTGTCGGCCTCACGGCCGCGTGGCGGCAGGTACACGAGGTCGAGTTTCTCTATGGCATCGAGCGCAAAGAGCCCCGTGCCGCGCGTGCGCGACCCCACGAGGTCATAGTCCGACAGTTCATTGCCGTCGGTCCCGGCTTGCGCCGGCACGACCCAGTCCGGCGCATAGCGATTGCCGCCGACCACCGTAGGCTCCGGACGGCGGGACGGCCAGGGTTCGGCGGCGCGCAGCAGCTGCGACGCCAGCAGGCGGTCGACGACGAAGTCCCCGGACTCGGCCCGGCAGCTCAGACCGCGAAAGATCTCCTGGTCGACAACCCGGCCGCTGGACGGGTCGACACGCTGGATGGTCAGGTTGAAGCACTCGACGTCGGCCTCGTCGAAACCGTCGTAGTCGATGGCCGCACGCAGGCGCTCGGTGGAACCCGGCTCGAGCGCCCGCAGGATCAGCGCGGAACCCGCCGCGGGCAGGCACAACATCGCGCCGCGCGCGTTGTTTGCGACACGCACCACGTACAGGCGCCGGCCACCGTGCTCGAAGAAATCACGCACCGCGGGCCCGAGTGCGGAACGCTGCCAGCAGTCGCCGAAACGGCGGCGAAATTCTCCGAAATTGCGGACCAGCACCGCGCTGTCGAGGGGGCCGCGCAGCGCACGGCCGACGAAAGCGGCGTTGGTTTCCGGCGACGCGTCGATCGGCTGATCGACGTCCGCAAGCTCCATGACCGTGATCCCGCCACGGCCGGCTGCATCTGACAAATCCCTCTCCCCGAACGCCAGATTTTGCGTGCGCGTATTCTAAATCAGGCCTTGATCACTTGGCCAACGGCACAACGGCTTGCCGATTTGCGGCCCTGCGGTATCTTGGATGCGATTCCGCCTGGTCGCTCGCATGCCAAATCACCTGTCCGTCCGGCTCCCGTGCCTGGGAGCACAGTTCGAGGCCCTGCCGCTCGCGACGCTGCCGACGCCCGTGACCCGGCACGAGATCCGAGTCGGCGGCGCACGGCATGCCGTGCTGGTGAAGCATGACGAGGCGAGCGGTCCGCTCTACGGCGGCAACAAGGTGCGCAAGCTCGAGTACCTGTTCCGCCGTGCGCGCGACCGCGACGCGCTGCGGGTCGCCACCTACGGCGCCGCGGGCTCGAACCACGCGCTCGCGACCGCGTTGTATGCGCTGGGCGCCGGCTTCGGCTGCACCTGTCTCCTGTCGCACCAGCCGGTGCAGCCCGGAATCGGCAGAAAGCTGCTCGCACATCAGCTGGCCGGCACCGAAGTCGTCCGGTTCGGGGGCTCGCGTTCCGCGCGCGTCGCGATCCAGCGCCGGCACCTGCAGGGGCGCCGCATCGCGTTGTTGCCGATGGGCGGCTCGAACTGGATCGGTACCCTGGGCTTTGTCAATGCGGGACTCGAACTGGCCGCGCAGGTCGCCGGCGGCCTCGTCGAGTCCCCGAGCACGGTGTACGTCGCCACCGGTACGCTCGGCACGACGGCCGGCATTGCGCTCGGCCTTGCAATCGCAGGTCTCGACGCGGAAGTCCGCGGCATACGGGTGACCGACGCGCGACTCGCCAATCCCGCGGCGCTGCGCCGCCTGCTCATGAAGACCGCCGGGCTCATGCGCCGCGCGGACCCCGCGGTTCCGGCCGGGCTGGCGGAGCGGGCGCGGGTCCTCTTGCGCGACGACTTCTACGGCGCAGGCTACGGGCTGAGCGACGCCCGGACCGAAGCCGCGATGGCGTTCGCGTCCGCCGAATTCGGCTTGCTGCTGGAATCGACCTACTCGGGCAAGGCGCTGGCGGCGCTGCTGCACGACCTGGAGGAGGGCACGGCCGGCCGGCCACTGTTCTGGAATACCGCCAATGCGGTGGCGCTGGCCGTGCCGCAAGACACGGAACCGGACTACGCCCGGCTGCCGGCGGAATTCGCGCGCTATTTCAGCGCAGGCGTTTCGGCGTAGGCTTCGTCGCCGGCCGCGGCTTCGAGATCTTCCGCAGCAGCGCCGGCGTCGATCATCTGCCGCACTTCCTCCAGCGTCGGGGCATCGGGGTCCGCCTCGACGGTGTTGGCGATGCGCCGCACGCGCGTGAACACCTCGGCCTGGTCAAAGGCGCCGATCCGGATCGGCAAGCCGATCGCCGTGCTCGCGATTGCGCGCAGGTGGTCCGCAATGTCCGGCACCGAGCCGTCCTCTACCGTCGCGAGGATTCCGTCGAGGCGCAATTCCGGGTCGATCGTATCGTCCTCGAGCGGCGCGTGTGTCTGGAAATACCATTCGCCGTCGAGCCGGCCCAGCTGGTAAGGCTCGTTGATGATCAGCACGCGTTCGCCGATCGGCACGAGTTCATAGAGATACTCGATGTTCGCCTGGTACAGGCGCACGCAACCGTGACTCACACGCATGCCGACGCCGTATGGCTTGTTCGATCCGTGAATGAGATAGCCGGGAAGGTCGAGTTTCAGGACGCGGGTACCGAGCGGGTTGTCCGGTCCCGGCGGCACGATCGCCGGCAGCGGGTCGCCCATGGCGGCATGTTCCTCGCGTACCGACGCCGGGACCCACCAGGTGGGATCCTCGGCTTTGGACACGATCGTCGTGGCGCCGATTGGCGTTTCCCAGCCGACACGCCCGATGCCGACGGGATAGGTCAGGACGGCCTGCCGCGTCACCTCCCCGGTCGCCGGATCAAGTTCGACACCGTCCGCCGGGAAGTAATAGAGGCGCTTCGCGCCGATATTCAGCACGACGCCCGCGCGCGGGACGTCGGGTATCACGAACTGGGTGGGGAGCAGGATCGCCGTGTTTTCGCCCGGCAACCAGGGATCGACGCCGGCGTTCGCCGCCAGCAGTTCGTCGTAGCCGAGGCCGTATTCGAGCGCGATGTCGGCGAATGTGTCGTCGGCCCGCGTGAACAGGACCTGCGGCACGCCGACGACCGATTGCTCCGGTGATTCGAGCACGAAGCGATTGGGGTCGATCGCATCCTCGAGCGGCAGGCTGCTCAGGGCCGGTGCCGGCGCCGGTGCCTGTTCGTCCGCTGGCGCCGTCGCCGGCAACCAGTTGCTCAGCGTGGAACAGGCGCTCACCGCCAGCGCCGCGCAGACGGCGGCAATCGGCTTCAGGGAGTCGGGGCAACGCGGCAACGGACGCATCGCGCTAGTCTACCGGAGCACCGGGGCGCGACAAGTGCCTCAGTTCTTGCGTTCGCCGGATTTCTTGGGCGCCTTCGGCGGCGGCGGCGCGCCGCAATCCGGTTTCCGCCCGTTCGCCTGCGCTTCGTTGTACAGGACGAGCGTCGTGCCGAACTGCGACACCAGGTTGTCGATACGCTTTTCGCTCGAGGGATGCGTCGACAGGAACTGTGCCGGCTCCTCCTTTTTGCCACCGGCCGTCTTCGTCATGTTCTGCCAGAGCGGCACGGACTGCCGCGGATCGAAGCCGGCGCGCGCCATGAACCCGAGGCCGATCACGTCGGCTTCGGTCTCCTGCGCACGATTGAACGGCAACATGATGCCGAGCGCCGCGCCCTGGTTCAGCGCTTCGTAAGCGGTGTACGTCGCGCCGGAGTGCCCGGCACCGAGCAGCACCGCCGCCACCTGTATGCCGACGCCGGCGACCGGCGAGCGGGATGCCCGCTCATTCGAGTGGCGCGCAGTGACATGCGCGATTTCGTGGCCGAGTACCGCCGCGAGCCGATCCTGGTTGTCGGCCGCCGTCAGGATGCCGGTCATGACGCCGATCTTGCCGCCGGGCATGGCGAAAGCATTGACGGCTTCGTGGTCGAACACCGCCATGTCCCAGTCCAGGTCGCGAAATTGCGGATCCAGCGCGTCGACCACGGCGGTCGCAACGCAGTGGATGTATTCGATCGTATACCGGTCGGTCTCGAGCGGGATGGACGAGCGCATTTCCGCGAATTGTTGCGAGGCCTCGGCCGCGAGCTGGTCGTCGGAACGGAGGATCATCTGGCTGCGCCCGGTCGGCGAGCTCGTGCAGGCCGCAATGAGGGCGGCGGCAAGCGCTGGGGCCAGGTTTGCTGTCAGTCGCGAAGGCAGCTTCATCGTCGATACTCCGGTCGCCGCGGCATTATAGCGCGCCGTACCGCGTCCCACGGGCATTGGACAGCGTCCCGGGTTCCGGGTTCCGCCGCGCCGGAGTCCCCGTCAGCGCGGCAGCCTTGCTTCGAGGTCACGGCGCCAGCGCGCCGCGGCGGCGCGGTCCAGGGCGCCGTCGATGCTGGCCAGCAGGCGTTTCTGCAAGGGCTGCTTCAACTTGTAATGCACACGATACAGTTCACGGTCCGCCGCCAGTTCGTGCAGGAGCTCGTCGCTCGTCTTCAGTTCATCGGCGAGCCCGAGTTCCAGCGCGCGCGTCCCGTACCAGTGTTCCCCGGTCGCGACCCGCTCGAGATCGAGGTGCCCGCGATAGGCGGCAACTGCGCTCTTGAACAGGCTGTGCACGTCCTCGAGTTCTTCCTTCAGCTTGGCACGATCTTCCTCGGTGTTCTCACCGAACATCGTCACAGTGCGCTTGTACCGGCCCGCCGTGATCTGTTCAAAATCGACACCGTGGCTGTCGAGCATGCGATTGAAATTCGGAAACTGCGCCAGCACGCCGATCGAACCGAGGATCGCGAACGGCGCGGCGTAGATTCTCGTCGCTACGCAGGCCATCAAGTAACCGCCGCTCGCGGCCACCTTGTCGACGCAGACGAGCAGCGGAATTCCGGCACTGCGTATGCGCACGAGCTGGGACGCGGCGAGCCCGTGCTCGTGCACGACACCGCCGTAATTTTCGAGCCGGACTATCACCTGGTCGCCCGGCGTCGCAACATCGAGGATCACGCCGACTTCCTCGCGCAGCGTCGTGACTGCCGTCGCCTTCAGGTCGCCCTTGAAATCGACGATAAAGCTGCGCGGGCGTGTGCCCGCGTGCCTGTCCTGGTCCTTCAGCCGCCGCTTGCCGCGTCGCGCTTCCTTCTTCTGTTCAACGCGGCCGAGGAGGGCCAGCCGCAGCACCTGCGCCGTGGCCTGGTACTTGCGATTCAGGCTTTCGACTTCGAGTCCTTCCTGCGCGCCCTTGCGCCCCGCGGCCGCCGCGAAGGCGATCACGACCACCAGGCCTGCGACGACGGTCGCGGCCTTCAGGACGAACAGCCCATACTCCAGGAAGAATTCGCTCATCGAGAGGCCCGGCCCGGCAGAGTCAGGCCCGGACCGCGAGGCCGACGTTGTTCTTCGCGAGCACTTGCTCCGCGCGATAACTGGAACGAACCATCGGGCCCGCGACGACTTCGACGAAGCCGCGCGCGAGGCCTTCCTGCCGGTAGACATCGAACTCGGCGGGCGTGACGTAGCGCTCCACGGCGAGATGGTTCGGCGTGGGCCGCAGGTATTGGCCCAGCGTCAGGACGTCGACGTCTGCCTCCCGCAGGTCGTCCATCGTCTGCAGGATCTCGTCATCCTGCTCGCCCAGGCCGAGCATCAGGCTCGTTTTCGTGAGTATGCCCGGGCGGTGTCGCTTGGCGTGCGCCAGTACCCGGATCGTCTGCTCGTAGCCGGCCCGCGGATCGCGCACCGGGTGCGTCAGCCGACGCACCGTCTCCACGTTCTGCGCATACACGTCGAGGCCGGAATCGACGACGGTCTGCACGTGGCCGAGACGGCCGCTGAAATCCGGCGTCAGCGCCTCGACGGCCGTGTCCGGGTTCAGGCGCTTGATCTCACGCACACACGCGGCGTAGTGCGCGGCGCCTTCGTCCGGCAGGTCGTCGCGGTCCACGGAGGTGATCACGACATACTTGAGCCCCATGAGCTGCACGGCCTTGCCGGTGTTCAGGGGCTCCTCCGGATCGAGCCAGCCGCGCGGATTCCCCGTGTCGACGGCACAGAAGCGGCAGGCACGCGTGCACACCGGGCCCAGCACCATGATCGTCGCGGTTCCCGCGTTCCAGCATTCGCCGATGTTCGGGCACATCGACTCCTCGCACACCGTGGCCAGCCGGTGCTCGTGCACGATGCGGCGGGTCCTGGCAAAGCCCGCGCCTGCGGGCATGCGCGCCCGTAGCCAGTCCGGCTTTCGGCCCGCGGGCACGGACTCGGCATCGGCATCGGCACGACGCTTGACACCGTTCTTGATGGCCGTGAATCCGGCTTCCGTCCGATACTTGCTGCCGCTCGCTACGATCGGGATGTCGCGGAACTTCTGCTCTGGCTCGCTCATGGTCCAGCGTGTACGGGGACAAACGGATGCGCATTTTCGCACACGCTGCGCGCGAAGGCTAAACAGGCAGGGCAAAAAAACTCCCGGCCGAAGCCGGGAGAGTCAGGGGGATCAAAGACGCCAGAGACATGCGTCGAAAAAAGCACTCAGTGCAGCCGGGACCAACTCAGCAGCCGTAAGCCGCTCCGATCCAGGTCGAAATTTCGGGCCAGTACTGCTTCGATGTCGGCGCGGTCATGATTGGCGTCCATCGGTTCGTTCAATTCGACCACGCCCGCGAACTCGTTGTGCCCCTTGTAGCTCGCATCGGTCAGAATGAACTGCGTGTAGTACTTGGCGGACATGGCACGAGACTACGCCCCGGCCGTGGCGGGGACTGTGAGACGTCGCACAAAACTCCGGGTTCGGTCAAATACGTGCCGAAACAGTGACTTCGTTCACGGGAATCGCGCGCGAAGCGCGGGATGGTTACGGCATGCGCGATGCGGGCGCCCACTCGTCGCCGGACAATGTAAAATCGCGTGCGGCCGGCCCGTACAAGCCGGCAACACACGCTCAAAACTGAGGAATTGGCTGATGCATGCAGGTTCGATTTTCGCTGGCCGCGGACGGCGCTGGATGCCTTTCGTAATATTGCTGCTCGGCAGCCATGCCGCACTGGCCCAGGATGCGCTGAGGGAAACCTTCCTGAAGGACGCCGAAGCCGCCAAGGAAGCGGCCGATGCCGCGAAGGCGGAATTGCTGTCGCCGCGCAGTTACAGCCGTGCGCTTGAGGAGTACACCGACGCCGAGGAAGGGCTCGCCCGCGGTCGCAACATCGACTACGTGCGTTCGCATGCTGCCGAAGCCGTCAATCAGTTCAAGACGGCGACCGAAACCGCGAAACTCGCATCGACCACGCTCGCCCAGGTCATGAAGAGCCGCCAGGATGCGGCCAATGCGCGCGCGCCTGAACTGTCGCCCGAGCTGTGGGAAAAAGCGCAGCAGGAATTCGGCGACGCGATACGGCTCCTGGAGCGGGGCGACCTCAAGGGCGCCAGGGGCAAGGATGCCGAAGCGACCGGGCTCTATCGGGATGCGGAGCTCGTGGCCATCAAGGCGCAGTACCTGAACGATACCCGCCTGCTGCTCGAGAATGCGGAACGCGCCGACGCGGACCGCCACGCGCCGGTCACCTATGCGAGGGCGCAGCAGCTGCTTCAGGACGCGGAGCGCGAACTCAGCGAGAACCGCTACGACACGGACCTGCCGCGCAGCCTGGCCCGCCAGGCCAACTACGAAGCCAAGCATGCGATCCACCTCTCTGAAATCAGCCGGCAGGTGCGGGACAAGGACCTGAGTCCCGAAGATCTCGTGCTGCAATGGGAACAGTCGCTGCGCTCGGTGGCGAACGCCGCCGACGTCCTGCCCGACATGGCCACCGGCCCGGATGCGCTGAGCGCCGAACTGGTCGCCTACGTCGAGAACGTTCGGATCGAAAACCAGCGTCTCGAACAGGAAAACCTGGAGGACGACACGCGGCTCGCGGACCTGGAAGAGGAGCTGCGCGTGCTGGACGAAAAGCTCGGCGGCGCGACGGCGGAGCGGACCGCCCTCGTCGAACGACTGGAAGCCCAGAATCGTGTCAAGGAACAGTTCGAACAGGTCGAGAAGATGTTCGCGCGCGAGGAGGCGCTCGTCTTCCGCCAGGGTGATTCCGTCATCCTGCGCCTGGTCGGCCTCAACTTCGACAGCGGCGCCGCGCAGATCAAGCCCGCAAACTTCGCACTGCTGCAGAAAGTCGAGAAGGCCATCGATGTCTTCCCGCGCAGTGAACTTACGATCGAGGGTCATACGGATTCCTACGGCGGGGACGACATGAACCAGGTCTTGTCGCAGCAGCGCGCGGAATCGGTACAGCAATACATGATCAATGCCATGCGCATCCCGACCTACCGGCTGATCGCGACGGGCTATGGCGAGACCCGGCCCATTGCGAACAATGAAACGGCGAGCGGCCGGGAACATAATCGCCGCATCGACATCGTGATCAAGCCTCAGCTCGACGAAGCCTGAAATACGGTCACCGTATTTCCTGCTACGCGTATTCGCGCCACCAGTCCGCGATGACTTTGCCGGTGACCGCGTTGGCGAAGTACCCGTATTCGGAGTGCACGTTGAGCCGCCCGTCCTGGCGGAAGTGGCCGTACAGCGCGAGGTCGCGGACGTACTCGACGAGCCCCAGGCGGACCATGGCGACATAGTCGTCGGCCAGCCGCGGGTCGACCGCCGTCATGTCGCCGACGGCGGTGAGATTGATCCAGCGCCGGACATTCGTCGGGAAACGCATCGCACCGGGTTCGTCGTGGCCGAGGAGGCGGCGCTGGATGTAGCGCTGGCCGAGCGGGCTGCCCATGGTGACCCAAAGCGCCAGCGGCGCAGCATCGGCGTCGATGTGACTGAGCTGCCAGAGGGCATCGAACGCGATCACCGAACCCATGCTGTGCGCGACCAGCAGCACGGGCCGTCCGGCCTCGTGTGCGGTGCGGAGCTGCCGCTTCACGAGTTCGCGTGCCTGGTCGGCGGCGCCGTCGCGATTGTCTAGATAGCGCTGCAGGTCGCGCAGGTGCAGTTCGACGCTCTCGCTCGCGATGTGCGGGATCAGGAACGGCAACAGGTCGCCCGTTCGGTACAGCCACAGTGTGAGCCGGCGCCCCAGGGACGAAGCCTCGCGCATGTCCGCAACCGTCGCGGCCTGCTGTTCGATGACCGCGTCGATCGCCGCACGGTCGCCCGCGATGTCCCGGTGTTCCCGATAGAAATCATAAGTCCAGGAAACCACGTCGAAGCCGTGGTCGCTGCCGCGAATCCGATCGGCCACGCCAGGATCGGAGCGGCGCACGCCTTCCACCAGGCAGCGCTTGAGTGCCTCGCGATGCAGGTTGGCGGCCGGTTTCGCCAGCAGGCCCGGCACATAGAGAAGGAGCGGCGCAGCGCCGGCCGCGGCTCGTCCCGAGTCCCTCGCACTATCGGCCGGCACCTGCTGTCGATCGCGATCGCTCATCGGGTCTTCGGGCTCGGGCCGGCAGGTCATGGACTCGGGTGGCCGGTTGCCCGCGGCCACCGGATCGCGGACCATTGTGGTCCGACATCGCGAGCGACTTCAACCGGGGCCCGGCCATGAAATACCTGCATACGATGGTGCGTGTCAGCAATCTCGACGAATCCCTGCACTTCTACCGCGACCTGCTCGGGCTGCGCGAACTGCAGCGCCGTGACAACGAGAAGGGTCGCTACACGCTCGTCTTCCTGGCGGCTCCCGGCAACGAGGACGCACAGCTCGAACTCACCTACAACTGGGATCCGGAGGACTACGGCGGCGCGCGCAACTTCGGCCACCTCGCGTACCGGGTCGATGACATCTACGCGTTGTGCGGAAAGCTCAGGGACAACGGCGTGACCATCAATCGCCCACCGCGCGACGGCCACATGGCTTTCGTGCGCTCGCCCGACGATATTTCGATCGAGATCCTGCAGTCGGGCGAGCCCTTGCCGCCCGCCGAGCCCTGGACGTCGATGCCGAACACCGGCCGCTGGTAGTCAGCCCGGCATGAGCGGCGGCAGCGCGTCGCCGGCCGAGCCTGCGCCCGCCTCGTCGCGCAGCGTGATCGTCTTGAGCGCCCGGGCCATCGCCTCGCCGTTCCAGCGCACATCGCCCTTGCCGTAGCTCGCGCCGGACAGTCGTTCGAGCTCGTCCGACAGCGGCCCGGCGACGCGCGTCGCCAGTTCGCCGATACTGCGCGGCGGCCGCGCGGGCCACTGCAGGCCGGCCCACGCCAGCAGCGCCTGCCTGAGCTCGCGCGGATCCTGCTCCGCGGCGGCGCGGCGCGCGGCCTTCAGGAAACGGGCCTGTTGCCGTTGCGGCGGCACCGGTGGCGGCGCGCGTTCCGCGCGGCGCGGCCGGCGCGACCACCCCCAGGCCGCGAGGGTCGCGAGCCAGACAAGTCCCAGCGCCAGCGCCGCCGGGCGCCAGTAGCCAGGCATGACGGGCGGCGGCGGTGCGGCTTCGGCTTCGGCGCCCGGATCGGCGGCCACGGCGGCCGGTTCAGCCTCGGTCGGCGGCGCTGGCGCATTCGGCGAGGGCAGTATGTCGAGTTCCTGGGCCGGGAGCGTCGCCACGCGCCACTCGCCCGCCGTGACGTCCCACCACGGCAACTCGATGGGCGGCAGGGTCACGGTGCCCTGCCCGGCGCCGATCATCGCGTACTGGTCCGTGCGCACGCCGCGAATCCCGTCGGCCTCGAGTTCCCGAGAGAGTACCGGCCGATCCGGGTAGACGTTGATGCCGTCTACCGCCGGCGGCTCGATGACCGGAATCTGGGTTTCCAGCTGGCCGAGCGCACTCACTGTGATGTCGCGCGAAATCGGCTCGCCGGCCTCGATGTCCTCCGGCTCACGCGACCAGTTCTGGGTCAGGCTGACGTCGCGCGCGGGCAGCCACGCAGCATCCGGATGCTCCGGCGGCGGAGGCGGAATGGGATTCACCTTCAATACGTGCGAGTCCGATTCGAACAGTTTGCGCCCGGTGATGCGTCCGTCGCGCAACACGCGCGCCTCGAAACGCGCAGGCGAAATCGAAACCTCCCCGCTTTCCTGCGGGAACAGCGCAAAAACGTACTCGACGACGTTGTAGGCGCGCCCGTTCAGCACCGCCTCGTAGTTGCGTTCGTCGCTCGCCTGCTCCACCAGCACCTCCGCGCCCGAGAACACCGGCTCGCGCAAGGCCGGCTGGCGCGTGGCGACGGCGCGATAGATGCGAATCCGATACAGAACCTGCGCCTGCACGTAGGTCTCGTCGAAGTCGAGCTCCGAAGCCAGGAACACGTCCGCTTCGCCCGGCGGCAGTTTTGCCGGCTCGACCACCGTGATCGTCAGCGGCTCGCTCTGCTCCGTGCCGATGGTGAGCGCCGGGATGCTGAGCAGGCCGGCGCGGCGCGGTGTCAGCACGACGCTCCAGGAGACGCTGCGGCTGACCGCGCCGTTCACGATGTGCGCTTCCGTGAGTTGGCTGGTTTGACCGACCTCGAAATCCTGTTCGAGCACGGCGAGGTCCGGCGCGAGATCGGCGGTCGAATCGACCGTGATCTTGAGCGTGAAGGACTCGTTCGACTCGATGCGGTCGCGGTCGATGCTGGCCGTGACCGTGGCCGACGCCGCCGTAGCCAGCGCGAGCGCGCAAATTCCTGCAAGCAGGCCGGCGAAGCGGGCCCCTGTCTTCGGCTTCACCAGGGTTGCTCCTCGTTGTCCGGCAAGACGCTGTTGCCGTCCTGGTCGCGGCCCTCGCGCTGGTACTGGTAGCGGAACTTGCGCCGCAGGAGCCCGCCCGGGTCGTTCGGGATGCGCCGGAGCCATTGCTCCATCGCCTGCTCCTCGGCCTGCTGTTGCCGCGCGCCCATCAGCTCCTCGTCAGTCGCCGGCCGGTCCTGCGATTCGGCCTCCTCCGCGGCGCGCTTCAGCTCCTCTTCGAGTTCGCGCATCGCCTGTTCCGCCGACTCGTCCTCGGGCCGCCTGGCGGCGTCTTTTTCGTCGCTGTCGGAGCGGGACTGTCCGTCGCTCTCCTGGTTCTGGTCCGAGGGATTTTCCGATTGCTGGCTTTCGTCGCCCGCCGACTGCGAGGACTCCTGCGACTCGCCTTGTTCCTGCTGCTGTTGCTGCTGTTTTTTCTGCTGTTCGAGCGCCTGTTTCAGGAGGTCGCGGTTGTACGTGGCGTCGACATCGTCGGGGTCGAGCTCCAGCACCTGATCGTATGCGTCGATTGCGGACTCGAATTCGCCCTGCCGTGCGAGCGCATTGCCGAGGTTGTAGAGGTTGCGCACATCTTCGCGCTCGGAAAAGCGGGCGGCGCTTTCCGCGTAGTCACCCGCGCGGTAGCGCGACACCGCCTGCCATTCCGGGTCCTTGAACCGCTCTGCCGCGGCCTGCGCTTCGCCCGCTTCCAGCAGCCGCTGTCCCTGCTGGTTCCGGTTGGACCACAGGTCGTCCCACAGCGAGGCGTCGGCCGGCTGCGCGATCGGCAGCAACGCGACGACGGCAGCAAAGGCCCAGCCGCGCCGGAAGGCTGTTGCGGCGAGCGGCAGCAGTGCGAGCAACAGCCAGGGACCCTCCTCGCGCCACTGGTCGGTGGCCTGCGTGTCGTCGCCACCGGCGGCACGGGCGTTCGTCGCGCCGGACAACAGGCGATCAAGGTCGTTGTCGTTCGGCGTGAGCCTGGCGTAGTGGCCGCCGCCGGCATCCGCCAGCGCGCGCAGCCCTCGCTCCTCGAGGCGCGGGATGGCCATCTGGCCCGCGGCGTCGGTGACGAACCCGCCGCTCTCGCGCGGAATCGGCGCGCCCTGAGGCGTGCCGACGCCGAGCACGGACAGCGTGTAACCGGCCGAGCGGAGTTCGACGGCCGCCTCCTCGGCACTTTGCGAAGCGCCCCCGTCGGTGACCAGCAGGATCTCGCCGCTGGCGGCCGCGGCCTGCTCGAGCAACGCGCGGCCCTTGTTGATCGCGACGGCCGGATAACTGCCCTGGCTCGGCATGATGTCCGTGCCGAGGCTGTTGACCAGCGCCGCGATCGTGTCCGTATCGCTTGTCAGCGGCGTGACCGTGAACGCGTTCGCCGAGTACACGACCAGTGCGGTCTGGCCCCCGGCGCGCCGCTCGAGCAGGTCGAGAATCTTGAGCCGCGCCCGCGTCAGACGGCTCGGCGCGACGTCCTGCGCATCCATCGAGCGCGACAGGTCCAGCGCGACGACCAGCGACTGGTCGGAGCGGAACACCGGCTGCGCGATCCGTTCCCAGGCCGGCCCCGCCAGCGCGAGCACGCCGAGCACGCCGGCGAGCGCGAACACGAGCCAGCGTCCGTCGCGCCGGCCGCTCTGCGTTCCCGTGAGCACATGCGGTGCGAGCCCGGGGTCGACGACCGCGGCCCAGGCGCCGGGCCCCAGTCGCCGGACGCCGAAATACACGGCCGCGCCCAGGACGGCCGGCAGCGCCCACAACCAATCCGGGCGCAGGAAATGGAACTCAGCCGGCAAGGGCATGCTCCCGCGCCGCGCGCCGCAAGCGCAGGTTGGCGAAGAGGCTCGCAAGCGCCATCAGCGCCGTGAGCCCGAATGCGCCGGCGAGCGGAATGTGGAACAGCGAGCGGATGGGGCGGAAGCCCGACTCCGGTTCCTCAACCGGCTCGAGCTCGTCGACCAGCCGGTAGATCTCCTGCAGCCCGGCCGTATCCCGCGCACGGAAATAGTCACCGCCGGTCAGCTCGGCGATGCGCGTCAGGGTTTCCTCATCGAGGTCCGCCGACGGATTGATCTGCCGGCGTCCGCCGAGCAGCGAGGCGACCTCGAGTTGCTCCGCACCGATGCCGATCGTGTACACCTTGAGGCCGATCTGCGCGGCAAGTTCCGCCGCCTTCAGCGGATCGACCTCGCCGGCCGTATTCGCGCCGTCGGTGAGCAGTAGCAGCACCTGCTCTCCCGCATCCTGCTCCTGCTCGTGGATGCGTTTCACGGCCAGCGTGATTGCGTCGCCGATCGCGGTCTTTTCGCCCGCCAGGCCGATGAACGCTTCGAGCAGCAGGGTCTTGACCGTCTCCCGGTCCAGCGTGAGCGGTACCTGCAGGTAGGCGCGCTCGCCGAACAGTATGAGCCCGATGCGATCGCCTTCGCGCCGCGTGATGAAGTCGCTCGCGACCGCCTTGGTCGCCGTGAGCCGGTCGACGCGGGTGTTGCCGAGGATGAAGTCCTTCTGGTCCATGCTGCCCGACAGGTCGACCGCGAGCATCAGGTTGCGCCCGGACACCGGCACGTCGAGTTCGTCGCCGACGAACTCCGGCCGTGCCGCGGCCAGAATCAGCAGCAGCCAGGCGACGGCGGCGGCCCAGGCCCGCCAGTCGAACAGACGCTCGCTCGCACGGCGCTGCCTCAAGAGCGCGAAGCGCTCGAGCGCCGGCACGCGCAGGCCGGCTTCCTGCAAGGCGCGGGCTTCGGGCAGCAGCCGGCGGGCGAGCCACGGGAGCGGCAGCGCAAGCAGCATCCACGGCCAGGCCAGTGCAATCATCCGGCCTGCTCCGGCAGCGGCGTCGCGATCCGCTGGCGCACGGCATCGACTAACGCGGCAAGGTCCGGGCGCGGCACCTCGAGGCCCGGATCACGATACGGCCAGTCGACGACCGGCCGCCCGTCGCCCGCGACGAACTGCGGCCGGTCGAGACCGCGGTCCAGCCAGGCGAGCCAGGCCTCGCCGGTCAGCCCGGCGACATCGGCGCGCGGGGCGTAGGCAAGCATCGCGCGCCGCAGGAGTGCCGAGAGTTCCGCCCCCAGCCTGACCGCGTTGCCGTGCCGCTCGAAGTCGGCAACCGCCGTGTCGAGCGCCCGGAGCGCCTGCCGCCGGGCCGCGTTGCGGACATAGGCACGCCACCAGCGTTGCGCGAACCAGGCGACTGCAGCAAGCGCCAGAATCAGCAGCAGCCACCAGCCCGGCGCCGGCGGCCAGGCGCTTGCCGGCTCCGGCAAATGCAGGTCACGCAAAGGCAGTTCGGCGGGATTCATCGGCGGTTCGCCTGTTCACTCTATATATCAATGCGTCCGCCGGCCGAGCGCGGTCTGCAGGGTCGACACGGGATCGTCGTCGGTCGACATCAGCAGGTGATGGATGCCGTAGCGCTGGCAGAAGGCAAGGAAGTCCTGGACACGCGCGGCATGAGCCGCCGCGTAGTCCCGGCGGGCCGCCGCGAGATGCGTGTCGATCGCCAGCTCGGCCTCGTCGCCCGAAACCAGGCGGTAGCGCCCCGGCGGCGGCAGTTCGCGTTCGAACGGGTCGGACAGCGAGATGGCCAGCACCTCGTTGTGCCGCGCGATGCTCAGGAGATAGGACTGCGCCGCTCGTGTGAATCCGCTGAAATCGCTGAGCAGTACGACGAGGCTGCCGGGCCGCGTGACGCGCCGCAGCGCAGACATCGCCATCGACAGCACCGCAGCACCGTCGTCGCCGGCAGCCGGCCCACGCCGCTGCCAGTCCGGGTGCTGGGCGAGTGCATGCACGAACCTGAGCGCTGCGCGGCGGCCGAGCCGCGGTTTCAGTTCTCGATGCGTGCTGTCGCCGAAAATGAGCCCGCCCAGCCGGTCGCCCCGATGGTGCGCGGCCCAGGCGATGAGTGCCGCCGCGCGGCTCGCGTTGACCGACTTGTAACAGCCGCGGGTTGCAAAGTGCATGGTCGAACGGAGATCGACCATGATCAGTACGGGACGTTCGCGCTCCTCGCGAAACAACTTCGTGTATGCGGTGGTGCTGCGCGCGGTCACGCGCCAGTCGATCGACCGGGGATCGTCGCCGGGCTGGTAGGGCCGCGATTCGTCGAACTCCATGCCGCGCCCGCGAAAGTGCGAAACGTAGGCGCCGGTCTGCAGTGAATTGATGCGCAGCACGTCGAGCGCGATCGCCCGCGCTGCACCATACAGCCGGATCAGTCCCGGCTGGCTGACGCTGACCGGCGAGGCATCCTGAGGCACGTGATCGAGATGCATCAGGGCACGCCGACGCCATTCAGCAGGCGCTCGATAACCGAGTTGGCGTCGACGCCGTCCGCCTCCGCCTCGAAGCTCAGCACCAGCCGGTGCCGCAGCACGTCGGGAGCGACGGCCTGGATGTCCTCGGGTCCCACGTAGTCGCGGCCGGCGAGCCAGGCATGAGCACGCGCGGCCCGGTCGATGCCCATGCTCGCACGCGGCGACGCACCGTACAGGATCTGGCCGGCCAGCGAGGCGTCGACCGGCGCCGGATCGCGTGTCGCGAGGACGATGTTGACGATGTACGCCTCGAGTTCGTCCGCGAGGTACAGGCCGAGGATGAGCTGGCGTGCCTCCGCGATCGCCGCACGCGACAGGAGCTCGGCCGGCTGAAAGGCATCGCGCCGTTGCGCACGCGCCTCGTCGCGATTCAGGATCAGGATCCGCCGCTCGTCCGCGGGCGTCGGGTAGCCGACCTCTGCGTGCAGCAGGAAACGGTCGAGCTGCGCTTCCGGCAGCGGATACGTGCCTTCCTGCTCTATGGGATTCTGCGTCGCCATGACCATGAACAGGTCTTCGAGCGCGTAACTCCTCTCGCCCACCGTGATCTGCCGCTCTTCCATGGCTTCGAGGAGCGCGGACTGGACCTTCGCCGGCGCGCGGTTGATCTCGTCGGCGAGTATCAGGTTGTGGAACAGCGGACCGCGCCGGAATTCGAAACTGCCGTCCTGCGGCCGGTAGATGTCGGTGCCCGTAAGGTCGGCCGGCAACAGGTCGGGGGTGAACTGGAGTCGATGGAAGTCACCCTCGATGCTTTCGGCCAGCACCTTGATCGCGCGTGTCTTCGCGAGACCCGGTGCGCCCTCGACCAGCAGGTGGCCGTCGCACAGGAGTGCGAGCAGCATGCGATTAATCAGATGCGCCTGGCCGATGATCAGGCGGCTCGCATGCGTTTCCAGCTGCTGAAATCTTTCAAGGACGCTCATCCACGACTCCCGGTACTCGATAGGCACGGCAAACAGACGGCATGCCGGGCGGGCGTGCCATTCTAGAGATGATGCGCAAGGAGGCCAACTGGTCGCCGGACCGCGCCACGGGCTTGCCCGGCAGCGGCGCACATCGGTGATAATGCATGCGCTCTTACCGCACGGAGACGCCGAGCTTGCCCCGTTCCGCTACGATTCCACCGTTCCTGGCTGCATGGCTCGTCCTTGCCGGCTGCAATCCCGCCGACGGCCCGGATGCTTCGGCCGCGACACCGGCCACGTGGCTGCCGCCCGCCGGCGAAGCACGCGCATGCTTCGAAGGCGGCCGCTTCCGCGCGACGCTGCACGGCGCACTGCAGGGCGAGATCGACTGGCGGGCCGTGGACATGAGCTGCGAGGGCATGCCGCGACCGGGTGGTGCCGGCGCGCGACTCAGGTTCGCGGGGCGCGCCGGTCCGGACGACGTGCCGCTCGCGGTCATCATCGCCATCCCGGGCCTCGAACGCGGTGTCACCGGCACCGACCTTGCGAGCAACATCACGATCATCGAGGAAGGACGCGGCCGTTTCTTCAGCACGACGAATCCGGACTACTGCTGGGTCGACATCGATCGCGAGGCTCCGGTGCCCGCGCACGAGACGCTGTCTTTGCTCGATGGCACGATGAACTGCATCGCGCCGCTCGCCGAGACCAACGGCGACACGAGCGTCACGATCGAAAATCTGCGCTTTTCCGGATTCGTGGACTGGGACAACGGATGACCAGTCGCGCCGTGCTGGCGGCCCTCGTGCTCGCTGCCAGCCAGCTCGCCGCCGGCTTCGACACGACGCTCGATGAAGCGTTCGCGCGCGACGTACTCGTCGTCGTCGCGGCCCGT
Source organism: uncultured Pseudomonadota bacterium (assembly GCA_963775455.1). Lineage (GTDB taxonomy): Bacteria > Pseudomonadota > Gammaproteobacteria > Steroidobacterales > Woeseiaceae > UBA1847. The sequence goes on from CAVZIU010000003.1 coordinate 786,468, forward strand.
CATGCCTGTCATCGCTTCGATCTGTATCTCGCCGTGGACCAGGCGCAGAAGCAGCGCGGTCTCATGCAGGTACGGGATCTGCCTGCAACGAGCGGCATGCTGTTCGTGTACGAGGCAAGTGGCAAACACTCGATGTGGATGAAGAACACCCTGATCCCGCTCGACATCGCGTTCGCCCGGGACGACGGAAGCATCGTCAACATCGCCAGGCACACGGAACCGCAATCGCTCGCTTCGATCGCGGCAGCCGAACCGGTGACCTACGTGCTGGAACTGAATGCGGGCGTCACCGAGCGGCTCGCCATCGAGCCGGGCAGCCGCATCCTCTGGGGCCCGATCTTCGAGCGGTAGGCCGTTCCTACAATACGGCGGCGATCGATTCGGCGAGGTAGCCGACGTTGCCGGCGGTGATGCCGGCGACGTTGATGCGACTCGAGCCCACCATGTAGATGCCGAATTCCTTTTTCAGGCGGCTGACCTGCTCCTCGCTGATGCCGAGGAAGCAGAACATCCCGGTGGCGCGCTTCAAATGCGAGAAATCGTGCTCCGGCGCACTGGCCTCGAGCGCATCGCCGAGCAGCTCGCTCATCCCGCGCAGCCGCTCGCGCATCTGCGCGAGTTCCACGTGCCAGCGCGCGGTGAGTTGCGGATCGCCGAGGATGAGGCTGACGACCGCGGCGCCGTGGTCCGGCGGCACGGAGTACAGCGTGCGCACGATGTTGCCGAGCTGGCTCGCCAGGATCGTGCGGGTGCCCGGGTCCGCCGCCAGCACCGAGAGCGTGCCGACCCGGTCGCGGTACAGGCCGAAATTCTTGGAGCAGGACGTCGAGACGAGCATGGTTTCGACGCGCCCGGCCAGGTGCCGGATCGCAAACGCATCGGGGTCCAGGCCGCGCCCGAAACCCTGGTAGGCCATGTCGACGAACGGCACGAGTTCGCGTTCTTCGATGACCGCGGCGATGGCCCGCCACTGGCCTTCGTCCGGGTCGAGGCCGGACGGGTTGTGGCAACAGGCATGGAGCAGCACGACTTCGCCTTGCGGCGCGTCCTGCAGGGTCTCGAGCATGGCGTCCATGCGAATCACGTGTTTCCGGGTGTCGTAGTACGGATAGGGCTTGAGATTCAGGCCGGCACCGCCCAAAAGCGGCGCATGGTTCGCCCAGGTCGGTTCGCTGACCCACACCGGCGTCTTCTCGCGCGCACGGTTGAGCAGGCCGGCGGCGACGCGCAGCGAGCCGGAACCACCGGGCGCCTGGATCGTGACCAGCCGCTCCGGGAATTCGGCATCGCCGAAGCTGAGCGCCTGCATGCGGGCATTGAAATCGGGATTGCCGGCGGTGCCGAGGTAGGCCTTGCTGTCCTGCGTATCGACCAGCCGCTGCTCGGCTTCCTTGACGACGTCGAGCACCGGCGTGGTGCCCTCGGCGCTGCGGTACACACCGACGCCGAGGTCGATTTTCTGCGAGCGCTCGTCGTTCTTGTATTCGGCGATCAGGCCGAGGATCGCGTCTGGCGGCAACGCCTTGAGCCCTTCAAACACGGTGATCTCCGTAACGGCGGGAAAAGTCGGCGCGCATTGTAGACGAAAACGCCGGCGCTAGGCCGGCGTTCGCCCGTCTGCTCGCGCTGCGGATCAGGCTTTCGGAGCCCAGACCGAGCACCAGCCTTTCGCATTGACGAGCTTGCCGGGGAAGATCTGGCAGGGCCGCCATTCGGCGCCCTCCTCGCCCTGCACCAGCGCGCAGTTGGCACAATGCTGGTCCGCCGCCGGGTTCGGCCGGCTGGCGGCATCGACACTGCTCGCATCATGGGTGTACTTCATGGCCTGGGCCATCGGGTCGCTTTCTTCCAGATGCGGCAGATCCTGGGCACTTGCCCGGCGCGCGGGTGCCACGAGACAACCGGTGGCAGCGGCGGCGGAGAGCTGGATGAAGGTACGGCGCGGAATCTTTTTCACGGGGTGCTCCTCGGATTCTTCGGGTTCGCTGCGATCGTTCTGCTGGCCGGATTGTACCTCCGCAAACTGAACGCCAGCAAAACGAAACCGGTAACAAAGCCTTGCAAATCCGCTACTTGCGAACGATTCTCATTAACGCCGCCCGCGCAGGCGCAGGGCGGCGCCGCGCGGGCCAGCCGGGATTGGGGCTATACTGGCCGGCCCGGGGAGGTGGTAACAGGCATGGCTCAGGGCAGCTTCGCCATCGACATCGAAAAGAGCCGGCAGGGCCGGCGCGAACCGTTGCCGGACCGGGTCGCGGTCGAGGAACCACTGGAGATCCGGCTCGGCTATTCCACCCCGGACGGCCGCGCGCTGAAGAGCCTGTCGATCACCATGCGCACACCGGGCGACGATCGTTCGCTGGCCGCCGGCTTCCTGTACACCGAATCGATCGTGCGTGCGGCCGCCGACATCGCGTCGATCGACGTCTGCGGGCCGCCGGCGCCGGACTCCGGCAATCACAACGTGATCCGTGTCGAGCTAGGCCGCGACGTGGCCGTCGACCTCGGCCGCCTGCAGCGACACTTCTATACGACCTCGAGCTGCGGCGTGTGCGGCAAGACGTCGCTCGATGCCCTGCGAGTCACCGGCCTCGTGCCCTTGCCCGGGCCCGGCACCCGGTTCTCCGAAGCCGTGCTGACCGGCATGCCCGCCGTGCTGCGCGCGGCCCAACAGACTTTCGAGGACACCGGCGGCCTGCACGCCGCCGGCGCTTTCGATACCGGTGGGCGGCTCGTCGCCGTCGCCGAGGATGTCGGCCGGCACAACGCCGTGGACAAGCTCGTCGGCCGGCTGCTCCTCGACGGCCGACTGCCTGCCTCGGATCTCGGGCTGATCGTCTCCGGACGGGCCAGCTTCGAGCTCATGCAGAAAGCGCTGGTCGCAGGTCTGCCGCTGCTGGCCGCGGTGAGCGCGCCGTCGAGCCTGGCCGTGGCGCTTGCGCGGGAGTTCAACATGACACTCGTGGGCTTTCTGCGCGGCAACAACTTCAATATCTATGCAGGAGCAGAGCGCCTGTGTCCGTGAGCGATCGCCATGTCCTGAACGGCTACGAAGCGGCGATCACCACTTCGATCGTCGCGCGTTATCACGGCAAGCCGGAAATGCTGATCCAGATACTGCACGGCATCGTCGAGCGCTTTCGCTACGTGCCGGAAGCGGCGATCCGGCAGCTGGCGGACGAGCTGAACCTGTCGCGGGCGGAGGTGCACGGCGTCGTCAGCTATTACCACGACTTCCGCACGGAAAGACCGGGCCGGCACTGCATAAAAATCTGCCAGGCCGAGTCCTGCCAGGCGATGGGCAGCCGTGCGCTGACCGAGCACGCCCGGTCGACTCTCGGGATGGAACTCCATGAGACGAAGGACGACATCACGCTCGAGCCGGTTTACTGCCTCGGCAACTGCGCCTTGTCGCCGGCCGTCATGATCGGCGACCGCGTCTACGGCCGCGTCAGCGCCGAGCGCTTCGACGAACTCGTCGGCAGCCTCGAGGATTCGGACTGATGGCCCGCAGCAAGGTCTACGTTCCGCGCGAAACGGCGGCCGTTTCGGTCGGAGCGGACGACGTGGCGGTCGCGATCGCCCGCCAGTCCAAGGAACGCGGCAGCGACATCCAGCTCCTGCGCAACGGCTCCTGGGGCGCGAGCTGGCTCGAGCCGCTCGTGGAGGTGGAGGTCGGCGCGAGCGCATCGCCTACGGGAACGTGGCGGCCGGCGACGTCGCGAGCCTGTTCGACGCGGGGTTCCTGAACGGTGGCGAACACGCGAAACGCCTCGGGCCGGTGAATGAGATTCCCTGGCTCATCCGCCAGGATCGCTGGACTTTCTTCCGCTGCGGCCTGGTCGAAGCCCTGTCCCTCGAGCACTTCCGCGCGACCTCCGGTTTCGCCGGGCTGGAGAAGGCTTTCGAGATCGGCGGCGAGGCCGTGGTGCAGGCTGTGCTCGACTCCGGCCTGCGGGGACGGGGCGGCGCCGGCTTCCCCGCCGGCATCAAGTGGCGCACCGTGCGCGCGGCGCCGGGCGCGCAGAAATACGTCGTTTGCAATGCAGACGAAGGCGACAGTGGCACGTACTCCGACCGCATGCTGATGGAGGGCGATCCTTACTGCCTCATCGAGGCAATGGCGATCGCGGGTTACGCCGTCGGCGCGAACCGGGGCTACGTCTACCTGCGATCAGAGTACCCGCTTGCGCACAAGATTTTCGCAAAGGCGCTGCTCACTGCACGCGACGCCGGCTGGCTCGGCAACGACATCCGGGGCTCGGGTTTCGACTTCGACATCGAGCTGCACGTCGGCGCCGGTTCCTACGTGTGCGGCGAGGAAACGGCAATGCTCGAGAGCCTCGAAGGCAAGCGCGGCATCGTCCGGGCCAAACCGCCGCTGCCCGCCCTTGCCGGCCTGTTCGGCAAGCCGACGGTGGTCAACAACCTGGTCACGCTGGCCTCGGTGCCGAACATCCTGCGCCTCGGCGCGGAGCGTTACGCGGGCTTCGGCGTCAATCGCTCGAAGGGCACACTCGCCTTCCAGCTCGCCGGCAACGTGAAACGCGGCGGCCTGGTCGAGAAGGGCTTCGGCATCACGCTCCGGGAGCTCGTCGAAGACTACGGCGGCGGCACCGCCAGCGGCCGGCCGGTCAAGGCCGTGCAGGTCGGCGGCCCGCTCGGCGCCTATGTCCCGGCGGAGCAGCTCGATACGCCCATGGATTACGAGGCCTTCGCCGCCATCGGCGCAATGGTCGGGCACGGCGGCATCGTGGTGTTCGACGACCTCACCAACATGGCGCACCTGGCCCGGTTCGCGATGGAGTTCTGCGCCATCGAGTCCTGCGGCAAGTGCACGCCCTGCCGGATCGGCTCGACCCGCGGCGTCGAGGTCATCGACCGGATGCTCCAGGGCGAGAACGTCGAGGAAAACTACGACCTGCTGGAAGAATTATGTGACACGATGGAGGGCGCATCGCTGTGCGCCATGGGCAGCATGACGCCCTACCCGGTCAAGAGTGTTCTAAAATACTTTGCAGAGGACTTCGCGCCTCGTTCCGGACAGAACCTATGAACCGCACGCGACAAGAGGATTTCGGCACGCCGGCTCCCACCGACACAAGACTCGTCGACATCATCGTCGATGGGCACCCTCTGACTGTTCCAGCAGGCAGCAGCATCCTGCGCGCGGCGCGCAGCGCCGGCTTCGACATCCCGTCGCTGTGCGCCACCGACAGCCTGAAGGCGTTCGGTTCCTGCCGCTTGTGCCTCGTCGAGGTCGAGGGCCGCAAGGGTTATCCCGCTTCCTGCACGACGCCGGTCGAAGACGGCATGCACATCCGCACGCAGACGGGGAAGCTCGCGCAGCTCCGCCGGAACGTGATGGAACTCTATATCTCCGACCACCCGCTCGACTGCCTCACCTGTTCCGCAAACGGCGACTGCGAGCTGCAGGACATGGCGGGTGCGGTCGGCCTGCGCGAGGTCCGCTACGGCTTCGACGGCGAAAATCACCTCGACGCCACCATCGACGTCAGCAACCCCTACTTCCAGTTCGATTCGAGCAAGTGCATCGTCTGCTCCCGTTGCGTACGCGCGTGCGACGAGGTGCAGGGCACTTTCGCACTCACGATCGAAGGACGCGGTTTCGGGTCGAAGGTGTCGGCCGGCATCAAGAGCGAGAATTTCTTCGACTCCGAATGCGTCTCATGCGGTGCCTGCGTGCAGGCCTGTCCCACCGCGACCCTGATGGACAAGAGCATCGTCGAGCACGGTCAGCCGGAGCGCAAAGTCATCACGACCTGCGCCTATTGCGGCGTGGGTTGCTCCTTCCAGGCGGAACTGAAGGGCGACCAGGTGGTGCGCATGACGCCCTGGAAGGACGGCCAGGCGAACCACGGCCACAGCTGCGTCAAGGGGCGCTTCGCCTGGGGTTACGCGACGCATCGCGACCGCGTCATGAGCGCGCTGATCCGCGAGAACACTTCGGACCCGTGGCGCGAAGTGAGCTGGGACGAAGCAATTTCATTCGCTGCCACGCGCTTCAAGGCCATCCAGGCGAAATACGGCGTGAAATCCATCGGTGGCATCACGTCGTCGCGCTGCACGAACGAGGAAGTGTTCGTCGTCCAGAAGCTCGTGCGCGCCGCGTTCGGCAACAACAACGTCGACACCTGCGCGCGCGTCTGCCATTCGCCGACCGGCTACGGCCTGAAAAAAACCCTGGGCACGTCGGCGGGCACGCAACCCTTCGACAGCGTAATGGACGCCGATGTGATCGTCGTGATCGGCGCGAACCCGACCGAGGGCCACCCGGTGTTCGCCTCGCAGATGAAGCGCCGGCTGCGCGAGGGCGCGAAACTCGTCATCGTCGACCCGCGCAAGATAGGCCTGGTCCGCTCGCCGCACATCCAGGCGGACTACCACCTGCCGCTGAGCCCCGGCACGAACGTGCCGATCATCAATGCCTTTGCGCACGTCGTCGTGGCGGAAGGCCTGGTCGACGAGGATTACGTCCGCGAGCGCTGCGACCTCGATTCCTTCGAGGCCTGGAAGTCCATGATCCTGAGGCCCGAGAATTCGCCGGAATCGGTGGCGGAGGTTGCGGGCGTCGATGCCGAAACGATACGCGCCGCGGCACGGTTGTACGGCTCGGCGAAGAACGGCGCGATCTACTACGGGCTCGGCGTAACGGAACACAGCCAGGGCTCCACGATGGTCATGGGCATGGCGAACCTCGCCATGGCCACCGGCAACATCGGCCGCTCCGGCGTCGGCGTGAACCCGCTGCGCGGCCAGAACAACGTCCAGGGCTCCTGTGACATGGGCTCGTTCCCGCACGAACTCCCCGGCTACCGGCCGGTCTCCGACGACGCCGTGCGCGGCACGTTCGAGAAACACTGGAACGTGACGCTGGATCCCGAACCCGGCTTTCGCATCCCGAACATGTTCGACGCGGCCTGTGGCGGCACGTTCAAGGGCATGTACATCCAGGGCGAGGACCTCGCGCAATCCGATCCGAACACCCAGCACGTCGAAAAAGCGCTCTCGAGCATGGAATGCGTCGTCGTGCAGGACCTGTTCCTGAACGAGACAGCGAAGTTCGCACACGTGTTCCTGCCGGGGACTTCGTTCCTGGAAAAGGACGGGACGTTCATCAACGCGGAGCGCCGCATCAATCGCGTGCGCCCGGTCATGGAGCCGCGCCAGGGCAAGGACGAGTGGCGTATCACCCAGGAGCTCAGCACAGCAATGGGCTACCCGATGAACTACGCGAATGCCGCCGAGATCATGGACGAGGTCGCTGCGCTCACCCCGAATTTTACGAACGTCAGCTTCGCTTTCCTCGACGAGGTCGGCAGCGTGCAATGGCCCTGCAATGACAAGGCGCCCATGGGTACGCCGATCATGCATGTCGACCAGTTCGTGCGCGGCAAGGGGCTGTTCATCGAAACCGACTACGTACCTACCGAGGAGAAGACGAACCGCAAGTTCCCGCTGCTGCTCACGACCGGGCGCGTACTCGCGCAGTACAACGTCGGCGCCCAGACGCGGCGTACGGAGAACATGCGCTGGTATCACGAGGACCTCCTCGAGATCCATCCGAGCGATGCCGAGCTGCGCGGCATCCGCGACGGCCAGCTCGTTTCGCTCGCGAGCCGCAAGGGCGAGATCACGCTCAAAGCGACGATCACCGAGCGCGTCAAGCCGGGCGTCGTGTATACGACTTTTCACAATCCGGAGACGGGTGCCAACGTCGTGACGACGGAGTTCAGCGACTGGGCGACGAACTGCCCCGAGTACAAGGTGACGGCTGTACAGGTCGCACCCGCGTCGCACCGCTCGCAGTGGCAGGACGAGTTCGCGGAGCGCGCGTCACACCAGGGCCAGATCGTCGAAACCACGTGATTGCGCTGCCTGCGGGCTGTCGCTGGGCAACGCCGGACGACGCAGCAATCATGGCAGAGCTGGTGAACATGGCCGGCGAAGGCATGCCCCACTACCTCTGGAGCCACGCCGCTCAAATCGGAGAATCCGCCTGGGACGTCGGGCGACAGCGCGCACGACGCGAGTCTGGTGTCTATTCCTACCGCAACACCGTCGTGCGCGTTGCTGACGAACGGATCGCGGCGATGCTGACCGGCTATCCGCTGCCTGACGAACCCGATGCAGCGGCCTGGCACGACCTGCCGTCCTCGTTTGTGCCGCTGCAGGAGCTCGAGGACCTCGTCCCGGGTACCTGGTACGTGAACATCCTGGCGACTTATCCCGCCTTCCGGGGCAAGGGCCATGGCCGTGAACTCCTCGCCATCGCCGAGCAGCTGGCCGCGATCACGCTGCGGCGCGGCCTGTCAATCATCGTCAGCGACAACAATAGCGGCGCGCGGCGGCTGTACGAGCGCACGGGTTACTTTGAAATCGCGAGCCGCCCGATGATCAAGGACGGCTGGGAGACCGACGGCGAAAATTGGCTGCTGTTGGAGAAACCCCTCTAAGCCGCGCGCCGCAAGGACCTTGCGCCGCTCGTTCGCCCGCCCTACGCTGCGCGCGTCCCGGCTGCCTCACGTTACCGTCCATGCGTCCTGTCATCCTGAGTATCGTGCTGCTCGCGCTGAGCAATGTCTTCATGACCTTCGCGTGGTACGCCCACCTGAAGGAGCTGAATCACAAGCCCTGGATCGTCGCGGCCCTCGTGAGCTGGGGCATCGCATTCTTCGAGTATGTCCTGCAGGTGCCGGCGAACCGCATTGGCTACACGGTGCTGTCGGTGGGCCAGCTGAAACTGCTGCAGGAGGTGATCACGCTGAGCGTATTCGTGCCGTTTGCACTCTTTTACCTGCGCGAGCCGCTGAAACTGGACTACCTCTGGGCGGCACTGTGCCTGCTCGGTGCGGTGTTCTTTGTGTTTCGCAGCCGCTGGATCGGCGCTTGAGCGTGCCAACCTAGTTCCGCGACTGCTCTTCCTCCGGCTTCGGCGGTGGCTGTTCCCCGTCGCCGAAGAGCCAGCGCTCGACGTGCGGCTTGATGAACTTCGGAAACAGGAGGAACGCAAGTACGAACAGAACCACGCCCGATGGCGGGCGCCACGACAGGACATACACCGGCCACATCAGCGCGAGCACCAGGTTGGCGATGGAATCCGCGCTGAAACGCAGGAGGAATTGCCAGACCTGACCCATGACGTATTCGCCGGCGCTCGTCATGCCGGCGAGCCCGGTCATGACGGTCTTGAGCTCGAGTGCCGCAAAGCTCAGTGCATAACCCAGCGTGTAGACGGAACCGCCGCGCGTATTCCAGACATTGCGAAACCAGCTGCGGAATGCACCGTGCGCCTGCCCCGGTATGCCGCGCGGATTGCGTACCGACTCGGCCCCGACCTCGCCGGCCGAGCGCATTTTTTCGCCGAGTCGCCGGCCGAGCGGCGGTTTTTTTTCTTTCTTCGGCTTCGGTTCTGCCTTTGGCGATTTCATCGTATTGGCGTCGCGTTGCGTCGGGCACAGTCTGCGACCCACGGGGCGACATTTCAACGTCGGGCGCGGTCGATTGACCGTCGGCCGGGACCACGTATGATTCGCTCGCAGCCGCGGGGTGCTGCATGGCTTCGGGAGAATCCTGCCTATGCGTCGTGTCGAATCGCGCTTTTCGGTCCTGGTGCCTGCCGCATTCGGCATGGCGATGATGTGGTCCGCCGCGAGCGGCGAAGAACTCGCCGGGACGGACTCGAAAGCACCGGCGGTGCTTGCTGAAACTGCGGTCGACGCCGGGCGTTACCTCGTGGTGCTCGGCGGCTGCAACGACTGTCATACGGCCGGCTGGATGGAATCCGGCGGCAACGTGGCGGAGACGGATTGGCTGAAGGGCACGCCGGTCGGCTGGCGTGGTCCCTGGGGCACGACCTACCCGTCGAACCTGCGTCTCCTGGTGACTGACATGGACGAAGAAGCGTGGGTCGTGATGCTGCGGACCCGCAAGGATCTTCCGCCGATGCCCTGGATGAACCTCAACCGGCTGAGCGAGGCGGACGCGCGCGCGCTCTATGCGTTTATCAAGTCGCTCGGCAATGCCGGCACGCGCATGCCGGCTTACGTACCGCCCGGCGTGGAGCCGGCGACGCCGTATCTCCTGATGGAACCCCAGCACATGGAGCGCCTCGCGGCGCCAGCTGCAGCGCCGCCATCCGAGGAATAACCGACCGCCCTCCCGGCGTCCGGTCAGTTACCGCGGGTCTTGCGGCGCGACTCCTCTTCGCCGTTGCGGGTGATCCAGTTCATCACCTCGCAGAGCGCGCGTAGCTCGGCGTCGAAGCGGGAGCGGAATTCCGGGTACTGCTCGGCGAATGCCTGCAAGTCGCCGGCCGCGAGCAGCGCGGCAGCGCGATCGGGCAGGATCTCGAGAAACGCATTGCTGCAACAGCTGGAGAAGTCGTCGCGGATATCCCCGCTGCCCGTCGGAAATTTCATGGCACCTCGCCTCCGGCTCTTTTCCTCATTCGCCAGAAGGACATGTATACCCGACGTGCGGGTCGAAAGAACCGAGATTTCACTTAATCGGGCCGACAGTCAGCTCAGGCCAGGTCGACGGCCTCGGCCTCAATTTCGACGAGCAGGTCCTCGTGGATCAGCCGGCTGACCTCGACCATCGCGGTCACCGGCCGGATCATGCCGAAGAATTCCCCGTGCACCCGGCCGATGGCTTCCCAGTCGTCGATGTCGACGACGTAAATGCGGGTCCGGACGACATCGGCGAGCGAGGTGCCGAGCGCCTCGAGCGCCGCGGCGATGTTCATGAGACAGCGCCGGGTCTGCGCCGCCGGATCGCCGATACCGTCGATCGTGCCGTCGGGCAAGGTCGCGGTCGTGCCGGACACCAGCACCCGGTCGCCGACGCGCAGCGCCCTTGAATAGCCGACGATAGGTTCCCAGGACGTGCCCGAGGCATGCCGTTCGCGTCGCATTGTGCCCTCCTTGTTGCGTTCCGGGGCGAGTGTACCGAGCGCCGGTCAGCGGCGTCGCGCGTAGCGCGCGTCCGCGCTGGCACGGAATGCAGCCAGCATGTCTTTGAGCGTGGCACGCAGGATTTCCGCGCGTGCCTCGTCGTAACGGCGCGTGCTTTCTTCCATGTAGCTCCGCTGCGCGAGCTCGAGCTGGATGGCCTCGATGTGCTCGGCCGGCGCGCCGTAGTGGCGCGTGATGTGGCCGCCCTTGAAGCGGCCGTTGACGACCGCATCGAACGGGCTCGCCCGGGCGACGTCTGCGACCGCCGCCTCTGCGTCCTCGTTGCAGCTCCGCCCGTCGTAAGTGCCGATGTTGAGCGTCGGCAATTCCCCGTCGAACAGGTGCGGCACGCGCCCCGGGATGGAATGCGCGTCCCACAGCAGGGCGTAACCGAACCGCGAACGGAGCGCGTCCAGCGTGGCGCGCACGCGCGCGTGATACGGCAGCCAGTAGCGCTCGACACGCTCCGTCTTCTCGTCCGCGGAAATAGGGTAACTGTCACCATAAATCGGATGGCCGGCGAAGGTGTGCTCGGGACACACTCCGGTGACGGCCTGCCCCGGATAGAGCACGCCGTCGTCGGCCGAGCGGTTGAGGTCGACCACGTAACGCGACCAGCGGGCGACGATCACGGAGGCGCCCGACCCGTGCACGAAGTCGTACAGTGCCGCGACGTGCCAGTCGGTATCGGGGATATCGCAACCCGCCGGCGTCATGCGTTCGCGGATCGAGTCGGGGATGTCGCGGCCGTCGTGCGGTACGCTTATGAGCAGCGGCGAGTCGCCGGCGAGGAACGTGTAACCGTCCTGCGCGCTCACCGGCGCGCAACCCCCGACGGCAGGACCCGGGCCGCGGCTGCGCGAAAGCGACCGGCGTCGACCAGGGCCGCCACCGCCGCGATGTCAGCGGACAGCGAACGGTCTTCCGTGAAGCGTGGCGACACGCGCCGGATCTCGGCGAGCGCTGCTTCCAGCGCGGGCGAGCTTTGCTGCGGGCGGTGGAACTCGATGCCCTGCGCCGCAGCCAGCAGCTCGATCGCGACGATGTGCGCGACGTTCGTGAGCATGTCGTGCAGGCGCCGGGCAGCGAAGGTTGCCATGCTCACGTGATCTTCCTGGTTCGCCGAAGTCGGCAGGCTGTCGACGCTCGCCGGATGTGCGAGTGACTTGTTCTCCGACGCAAGCGCGGCCGCGGTCACCTGCGCCATCATGAAGCCGCTGTTCAGCCCGCCTTCGGCGACCAGGAACGCCGGCAGGCCCGACAGGTGCGCATCGATCAGCAGCGCCATGCGCCGCTCGGACAAGGCGCCGATTTCCGCGATCGCGAGCGCGAGGTAGTCGGCGGCAAGCGCTACGGGCTCGGCGTGGAAATTGCCGCCCGAGAGCACCGCGCGCGTGTCCGTGAAGACCAGCGGGTTGTCGGTGACGGCATTCGCCTCGGTCTCGAGCACCCGGCTGACGTGCGCGAGCACGTCGAGGCACGCACCGGCGACCTGCGGCTGGCAGCGAATGGAATACGGATCCTGCACGCGCTCGCACTCGAGGTGCGACGCGCGGATCTCGCTGCCCGCCATGAGCTCGCGCAGCACTTCCGCAACCGCGATCTGGCCGGCGTGGCCGCGTACGGCCTGGATGCGTGCATCGAAGGGCGTGTCACTGCCCTTGATCGCGTCCGCAGACAACGCGCCGGCGACCAGCGACGCGCCGAGCACGTGCTCGGCGCGGAACGCGGCCGCAAGTGCCAGCGCCGTCGATACCTGAGTGCCGTTTAGCAGTGCGAGGCCCTCCTTCGGCGCAAGCACCAAAGGTTCGAGACCCGCGGCGGCGAGCGCCGCGGCGGCGGGCACCATCTCACCGTTCACGCGCGCCTGACCGATGCCGAGCAGCACACCCGAGAGATGCGCGAGCGGCGCGAGATCTCCGGAGGCACCGACCGAGCCCTGCGCGGGGATGCGCGGGTACACGCCGGCGTTGAGGAGCGCGCACAGTGCATCCACGAGTTGTGCGCGCACGCCCGAAAAGCCGGCCGCGAGCGCGGCGATCTTGGTCAGCAACACGAGCCGCACGATGCGCTCGTCCAGGTCGGGTCCCACGCCGACGGCATGCGAGCGCACGAGATTCTCCTGCAGCCGCGCGAGCTTGCCGCTGCCGATCTTCACCTGCGCGAGCTGGCCGAAGCCGGTGTTGACGCCATAGACGCGCTTGCCGCCCGCGACCACCTCCTCGACCAGCCGGTTCGAGGCCGCGATCCGGGCCCGCGCCGCGGCGCCGACCTCGACGGTGACGGGTTCGAGCCAGGCGCTGCGCAGCTCGGCCAGGGACAGGCTTCCCGTGTCGATGACGAGCTTCATGTGCGCGTTCCGTGCGCGATCATCGGCAGGTTCAAGTCGTTTTCCTGCGCGCACTCGATGGCCTCCGGGTAGCCTGCGTCCGCATGGCGCATGACGCCGGTGCCGGGATCGTTCCACAGCACGCGGGCGATGCGCGCATCGGCCGCCTCGCTGCCGTCGCAGACGATGACGACGCCGGCGTGCTGCGCATAGCCCATGCCGACGCCGCCGCCGTGATGGATCGACACCCAGGTCGCGCCGCTCGCGGTATTGAGCAGCGCATTGAGGAGCGGCCAGTCGGACACGGCGTCCGAGCCGTCGCGCATCGCTTCGGTCTCACGATTCGGGCTCGCGACCGAGCCGCTGTCGAGATGGTCGCGGCCGATCACGACCGGCGCGTTGAGTTCCCCGCTGCGCACCATCTCGTTGAAAGCAAGACCGAGCCGGTGCCGCTGGCCGAGACCGACCCAGCAGATGCGCGCCGGCAGGCCCTGGAAACGGATCTTGTCCCGCGCCTGGTCGAGCCACTTGTGCAGGTGTTCGTCGTCGGGGATGAGTTCCTTCACCTTGGCGTCGGTGCGATAGATGTCCTCGGCGTCGCCGGACAAGGCGGCCCAGCGGAACGGCCCGACGCCGCGGCAGAACAGCGGCCGCACGTAGGCAGGCACGAAGCCGGGGAAATCGAATGCGTTGGAGACGCCCTGGTCGAATGCAACCTGCCGCAGGTTGTTGCCGTAGTCGAAGGTCGGCACCCCGGCTTTCTGCATGTCGAGCATCGCGCGCACGTGTACCGCCATCGATTCCGATGCGGCTGCGGCGACTGCGTCCGGGTTGCTCGCGCGCTTCGCGTGCCAGTCCGCGACCTGCCAGCCGATCGGCAGGTAACCGTTCGCGGGATCGTGTGCCGAAGTCTGGTCCGTGAGGGCATCGGGATAGAGCTTGCGCTCCACCATCTTCGGCAGGATCTCCGCGACGTTGCCGAGTAGCCCGACGGACACCGGCTTCTTCGTCTCGATCGCCGCACGGATGATCTTGAGCGCCTCGTCAAGCGTATCGGCGCGCCGGTCGAGGTAGCCCGTCGACAGGCGCTTCTCGATGCGGTCGTCCTGGCACTCGATCGCCAGCATCGAGGCACCCGCCATGGTCGCGGCGAGCGGCTGCGCGCCGCCCATGCCGCCGAGCCCGGCGGTCAGGATCCAGCGGCCGGCAAGGTCGCCGCCGTAATGCTGGCGCCCCATCTCGACGAAGGTCTCGTAAGTACCCTGCACGATGCCCTGGCTGCCGATGTAGATCCAGCTGCCGGCGGTCATCTGGCCGAACATCATGAGCCCCTTGCGATCGAGCTCGCGGAAATGCTGCCAGTTCGCCCAGGCGGGCACCAAATTCGAGTTCGCGATCAGCACGCGCGGCGCGTCCGCGTGCGTCCTGAACACGCCGACCGGCTTGCCCGACTGGATCAGCAGTGTCTCGTCCGCTTCGAGTTCCTTCAGCGTACGGACGATAACGTCATAGGCCTCCCAGTTGCGGGCAGCCTTGCCGATGCCGCCGTAGACGACGAGATCCTCGGGTCGCTCCGCGACGTCAGGGTCCAGGTTGTTCATCAGCATGCGCAAAGGCGCTTCCGTCAGCCAGCTTTTCGCACTCAGCTTCGTGCCGGTCGGGGCGCGGATGACGCGCTTTGCGTTCGCATTCTTCTTGCTCATGGGTTCAGGCTCTCCAGCCGCACGACATTCGCCGGCGCGGCCTCGCGGTTGCCATAGGGTTTGTAATGGCCGGTCAGCTCGTAGCGGCTGCCGGGATGCGACAGCCGCGCGAAGGTCACCGCGCGTCCGTTGGCCCAGGTCCGCCGCAGCACGACCAGCACGGGCTCGTCGGCGCCCGTCTCCAGCAGGCGGCGGACGAGCTTGTCCGGCATCTGTGCGCGCACGACCTGTTCGGCTTCGGCGAGCGGCATGATCGAGGTCAGGTATGCGCTCGGCGTCGTGTGCGTGTAATCCTGCGTCAAAGCATTCGGCGCGAAGTCCGCGACTACGTACCGGTCCTCGACCTGGATGGGCGTGCCATTCTCCCGGTGCACGACCAGCAGGTGTATCACGGGCGTGCCGGTCCGCAGGTGCAGCGCGCGCGCAACCTCGGCGCGCGCCGGCGTGCGCTCGCGGCTCACCACGTCTGCGCTGTGCCGGTGGCCGCGTGCCGCAATCTCGTCGGCGATGTTCTGGATCTCGCGCACGTGCGACTGGGCGCGGACATCGGAGACGAACGTGCCGCGTCCGGCGACGCGCTCGACGTAACCTTCGTCGGTCAGCTCACGCAGTGCCCGGTTCGCGGTCATGCGCGAGACGCCGGACGACAGCACGAGCTCGTTTTCCGAGGGCACGCGATCGCCGGGACGGAGCTCGCCGCCGGTGATGCGCCCGATGATCGCATCCTTCAGTTGCTGGTAGCGGGGCTTGCCGGTGATGCTCATCTCGCAACGTCCTTCGGCACAAGCCCGGTGACCGCATCGGCGTAGGCCGCGCGACTTTCCCCGGCCGTCACGTGCCGGCCGTCGATCACGCACCATTCGCCGTGCACCATCACGCGCTCGATCGGCAGCGAATAACCGGAGAACACCAGCGCGTCGATGCGCGACGCGTCCGTGTGGCCGACGAGCATCGGGTCGCCGTCGTACAGGCAGACGAGGTCCGCGTATGCGCCTTCGACGAGTCCTGCTGCCGCGTGCCCGCAGGCCTGTGCGCCGCCGGCCACGCTCAGCTCGAAGAGTTCGCGGCCAACGTGCGAGTCGCGCACGGCCGCGATGTTGCGCGACTCCGCCGCCAGCCGCTGGCCGTACTCCAGCCAGCGCAGCTCCTCGTAGGGATTGATCGACACCTGGCTGTCCGAGCCGATCGCTATCCGGCCGTCCGCTTCGAGAAACGGGCGCAGGGGAAACAGGCCGTCGCCGAGGTTCGCTTCGGTGCTCGGGCAGAGGCACACGACGGCGCCGCTCGCGGCGAGCGCACCGATTTCCTCCGCATCCATGTGCGTCGCATGCACCAGGCACCAGCGCTCGTTCACGTCGTATCGTTCGAGCAGCCAGCGCACAGGGCGTCGCTGGTAGAACTCGAGGCTCTGCTCGACCTCGCGCCGCTGTTCGGCGACGTGTATGTGCATCGGCACCTTTGCCGCATCCGCAGCCGCGACGATGCGGTCGAGCGATGCCGGCGTCACGGCGCGGATGCTGTGTGCGCCGACGCCGGCGTGCAGGCGCTCGCCCGCGGCGGCGCGTGCGTGCTCGAAGTGCGCGAGGAACGCGTCGGGGTCGGCCGCGAAGCGCCGCTGTGCGCCTTCCGGCGCCGGGCGGTCGAAACCGGCGCGCTCGTACAGCACCGGCACGTAGGTCAGGCGGATGCCGCTCGCGGCCGCGGCGGAGCACAGCGCATGGAACATCGCGTCCGGGCCGTCGTCGCCGTCAGCCGCATGCAGGTAGTGGAATTCGGCAACCGCGGTATAGCCGCTCGCGAGCATCTCCGTGTAGGCCTGGCGCGCGATGGCTGCGAGGCGCGCCGGGGTGATCGCCGCGGCCAGTTCGTACATGCGCTCGCGCCAGGTCCAGAAGCTGTCGTGCCCGGCCGGCGAGCGTTCCTCGGTCCAGCCGGCCAGCGCGCGCTGGAAAGCGTGGCTGTGCGAATTGCCGATGCCCGGGATGACGCAGTCGAAGACTGCCTCGCCTCGCGCCAGCTGCACGCCTGAATGCACCCGCGCAATCACTCCGCCGCTCACGTCGAAGCGGACGTCGTCGGCCCAGCCGGAGGGCAGCAGCGCCTTGCGTGCGAACAATGCGGTCATGAATTCGGCCGTAAGTTGTATATACAGGTTAGACGAGGCGGCCCGGCAATGCAATCCGATGTGGCGCGGTTGCTTTCGCTGCTTTTGCCGGGTGTAGTGGCGCCATGGCCGACTGGGACCTGCTCTTGACCGATGCGCGCGTCGCCACGATTCGCGCGGGCGGCGATGACTGGGGCACGATCGAGCATGCCGCGATCGGCATCGCCGGCGGCCGGATCGCCTGGGTCGGCGCGGCCGAGGAAATGCCAGCGGTCAGGGCCGGGGAATCACGCTCGCTCGGCGGCCGCTGGGTCACGCCGGCACTGATCGACTGCCACACGCACCTCGTGTTCGGCGGGGACCGCGCCGGCGAATTCGAACGCCGTCTCGCCGGGGAAAGTTACGCCGACATCGCAGCAGGGGGCGGCGGAATCCTGTCGACCGTACGCGCGACCCGGGCGGCCGGCCTCGACGAGCTGTACTACGGCGCGCTCAAGCGCCTGCACCAGCTGGCCGGAACCGGCGTCGCGACGGTGGAGATCAAGTCCGGCTATGGGCTCGACACGGCGACCGAACTCAAGATGCTCGAGGTCGCCCGCAAGCTCGGGGCGACGTCGGGGGTCGACGTGCGACCGACATTGCTGGCCGCGCACAGCGTGCCGCCGGAATATACGGGGCGCGCCGACGCCTACATCGATTTCGTCATCGCGGAGCTGCTGCCCGAGGTCGCGGAGCGCGGGCTCGCCGATGCCGTCGATGCCTACTGCGAGTCGATCGCGTTCAGCGCGCCGCAGGTTGCGAAGTTGTTTCGTGCCACGGCGGACGCGGGCCTGCGCGTCAAGCTGCACGCGGACCAACTCTCCGACGCGGGCGGTGCGGAACTCGCCGCGCAGTTCGGCGCGTTGTCCGCCGATCATCTCGAATACAGCAGCGATGCGGGCATACGCGCGATGGCCGCGGCCGGCACGGTCGCGGTGCTCCTGCCCGGCGCCTACCTGACGCTGGGAGAGACGCAGCCGCCGCCGGTCGCCGCACTGCGCGAGCACGGCATACCGATCGCGCTTGCGACCGACTGCAATCCCGGCACCTCCCCGCTGTGCTCGATGCCCGAGGCGATGGCGCTCGCCTGCCGGCTTTTTCGGCTGACGCCCGCCGAGTGCCTGGCCGGTGCAACGCGCGAAGCGGCCCGTGCGCTAGGGCTGCAGGGCGACAGGGGCACGATCGAAGCCGGAAAACGCGCGGATCTCGCGATCTGGAACATCGAGCACCCGCGCGACCTCAGCTACTGGCTCGGCTGGAACCCGCTCGAAACATTGCTCGTCGAAGGGCACGCGCTGCACTGAAGCTTTACTCATCCCGTCGCAGCCGCCTATCCTGCGACGTTCGTCCCGCCCTAGTGTCCGCCCGTGAACCAGCATCTCACCAGGAAGCGCAGCTTCGTCGTCACGCTCGGCCTGCTGACCGCCACCGCGGCACTGACCGTGGACATCAGCCTGCCCGCGATCCCGGCGATGGTCGAGGCACTGGCGACAAGTCTTTCGCACGGCCAGCAGATCGTCGGCATCTTCATGTTCGGCATGGCGCTGGGGCAGATCCCGGCCGGGCTCGTGTCGGATCGCGTCGGGCGCCTGCCGGTGCTGTACGTCGGCATGATCATCTTCACCATTGCGGCCTTCGTCGCTGCCGCGGCGAACTCCATCGCCGTCATGCTTGCCGCGCGCTTCGTGCAGGGCCTGGGTGCGGCCGCCGCAATCGTGTTGTCGCGTTCCATCGTGCGCGACGTGGCGAGCGGGCGCGAGGCCGCGCGCCTGATGTCGCTGATGACGATGATATTCACCGCCGCGCCGGTCATCGCGCCCAGTATCGGCGCGTTCCTGACGACGCACTGGGGCTGGCGCATGCCGTTCATTGCGATCGCGGCCGTCGCCGTCGTCATCCTGCTCGCGGTCCGTGCCAATCTCGCGGAAACACACGCGCCGAATGTCGACGGGCATCCCTTGCGCCAGCTCACGAACAGCATTGGTGAGTTCTTTTCGCACCGGCAGAGCATCTTCGGGTTGCTGCTGCTGATCCTGCCGCCGGCCGGCTTCATGTCGATCATCGCGGTGTCCTCGGCGCTCGCCATCGACCACTACGACTACTCAGTGCAGGCTTTCGGCGCGGTGTTCGCGTGTGCCGGTCTGTCGATCCTCGCCGGGTCGGCGCTCAACCGGATGCTGGTGGCGCGCTACGAGCAGATGACGCTGATCGGTTTCGGGGTCTCGATCATGGGCCTCGCCGGCGTGCAGCTCTTGCTGATGGCCTGGCTGAACGAAGCGCCGTTCTGGTGGCTGTGGGCCTGCGTCTGCGCCTTCATGTTCACGATCGCGATCGTCATGGCCAATGCGACGGTGCTGGCGCTCGATCCGCTGCCGCGCATCGCCGGCGTGGCCTCGTCGATCATCGGCACGCTGCAGAACCTGGCAGGCGCGGCGGGCGCTCTCATCGGTGCCGCCATCTACAACAGCTCGGTGCGCAACGCCGTCGCACTCCTCGGAGCGGTGGCGCTGGCCGTTGCGATGGTCTTCCTGCTGCGGCCCTGGATCGTGCCCGGCCCGCTGGTCCACCATCCCGACGAACTCGCGCGGCCGTAGCGCGCCCCGTCGGAGCTTCCGTTGGAGCGCCCCATGGGCGCGACCGACCGAAGTTGTTGGAGCGCCCCTGTTGGAGCGCCCAATGGGCGCGACGGGCCTTGCGAATCTACCTTACTGTTGGAGCGCCCCATGGGCGCGACGCGGCCTGCAAATCTACCTTTCTGTTGGAGCGCCCCATGGGCGCGACCATCGCAGCGACGCAATCAACTTCAAGTCATATCGGGGAGTTTTCCGCGTGACTACTTCCTGGGAAAGCGGTTCGTCAAACGTCCAACGATCGTTTATCGCATGGCTAGAAAGCGGCCACTTCTTGCCGGTCGCTGGACCACATCAACCATACGCGTCCGGTACAATGAGTGAGGGCTAAAGTTTCCGGGAGTCCGACTTGTCGTTCTGGGGCGAGCTCAAGCGCAGAAGGGTCGTTCAGGTCGCGGCAGTTTACGCCGTCACTGCGTGGCTGCTCGTCCAAGTGATCGTCTCCGTGGAGGCGCCACTCAACTTGCCGGGATGGGTCGACACGTTCGTCATCCTGTTGCTCGCGATTGGCTTTCCGGTGGCGCTCATTTTGAGCTGGGCGTTCGACCTCACTCCCGGCGGAATTCAAACCACGCACGAGAACGCGCCCGGGCAGTCCGTGGTTCAAGGTGCTCCGGCGACGACCTTCACCTACGTCATTCAAGGGATGGTTCTCGCGGCGGTCGCTTTTCTCATCGCCGACCAATACCTGCTTGACGACGGCGATCGAACCGCCGCGGATGACACGGATATGCCAAACCGCACCTCTTCCGTGACTCGCTTCTATAACGATGTACCCGGCAGCGAGTATTTTGCGCATTCGGCGACGGGGCACCCGGTACTTGCAATATCGCCGGACGGTAGTCGGCTGTTCTATGTGCTGAACGACAGTCTGTATGTGCGTGAAATGAGCGAGGTCGAACCCCGCCTCTTGCTCGAAACCAGGCAAGGCCTGCGCACTCCCATGCCATCGCCCGACGGCAACACGGTTGCCTATTGGTCAAGAGATACGGCAGAAATTACACGCATCGCCATCAGCGGGGGAGCACCCACCACCATTGCAACTGAGGTCACAACACCGTTTGGCGGAAGCTGGGCCACCGATGACGCTATTTACTTCGCCCAACCTGACGGCGTGTATCGCGCATCTGTCAGCGAGGGCGCCGCCAAACGACTCTTCGAAATTACCGACGGCAAGCTTGCCTTCGGGCCGCAACTTCTTCCTGATGGCGATTCGGTGTTGTTCAGCGTTGCCACTCGAGGTGAGTGGGATGAGGGTGAAATCGTTGTTCAGTCCAGTCAGACGGGAAAACGCCGTGTCCTCATTGCGGGCGGCACGAGCGCCAAGTACCTGCCGACCGGTCACCTGATCTACGCCATCGACGAAGACCTCTACGCTGTCCCCCTCGATCTCGACACGTTGACCGTGATGGGTAAGGCCACGAAAGTTCTCGAGGGTGTTTTGCGGGCCCGCCGACGATGGCAAACCGGTGTCGCTCAATACGATGTCTCGCAGGACGGCACGCTCGCTTACATCACGAACGTAAAGGTCAGGCTAAGCCACGTCGTCTGGGTCGATCGCGAAGGGAGCGAAACGATAATTCCGATCGAACCACGCGCATACAGTAGCCCGCGTATCTCACCCGATGCGACGCGCGTCTTGGTTCACGAGCAGAATCTCGCAAACGATATCTGGGTGTGGAATTTGCAAGACGAAACACCGATGCGTCTGATCCTTGGGCCGGATGGGGGCGACGCCCCGGCCTGGTCGGCCGATGGCAGCAGAATCGCCTATCACCCGAGCGTGGGTCCTGTCGCCGACTGGCGCGCGGCGAACAACGCGGGTTCGCCGGAACGCTTTGCGACCGCCGACGACACGTTCAACCCGATCCACCCGGAAGACTTCTCACCGTCGGGTGAGTTTCTCGTCTTTCACTACGCACCTATCGCGTCCGGCTTTAATATCGGGCTGATCGCGATCGACGGCAGTCGCGAACCTCGCCCGCTCCTGCAGAGCGCGGCCGACGAGCACGATTCCGACATCTCGCCGAACGGGCGCTGGATCGCCTACCAGTCGACGGAATCGGGCCGTTACGAAATTTACGTGCGGCCATTCCCGGAAGTCGACGACGATCAGATTCCCGTATCGAACCGCGGCGGCAAAGGACCAACCTGGTCCCACGACGGGCGCGAGCTGTTCTATGTCGAGCCTGGCATACCGCCGCGCCTGATGTCTGTGGAAGTCGATACGACGCAAACAAGATTCATTGTCGGTGGACGCAGTCCGGTCATCGACTGGCCCTACCTCGCGGAGAACATCATCCGAGACTACGATGTTCATCCCGACGGACGGCAATTCCTTGCCATCAAGCCAATCGGGAATGAGCCCGACAGACCCAGAATCGTCGTCGTCAAGAATTGGTTTGACGAACTCCGCAAGCTGGTCCCCGGTGAAAATTGAGGTCTGTCATTCATGCCCGCAGCCAAGCCGAAATCCATCGAGCAATACATCGACACCGCGGCCAAGGAAGCGCAGCCGCACCTGCGTGCGATACTCGAGTGCCTGCGCAAAGCCGCACCCGGCGCCACGGAAGACATCAAGTGGCGCATGCCCTCGATGGCCTACCAGCGCATCCTGTTCCAGTTCGCCGCGTTCAAGAAGCACATCGGCTTCTACCCGTCACCGGCGGCGATCCGGGAATTCGAATCCGAGCTGGCGAAGTTCAAGCACGCCAAGGGCTCGGTCCAGTTCCCGTTGGACCAGCCCCTGCCGCGTACCCTTATCGGCAAGATGGCGCGTTTCCGCGTCAGGCAGGTACGCGAGCACGACGCGAAGTGGATGTAACCGAACCGTCTACTTGGAAAGGAGCGTCACCCAAGGGAAGTTGCCGACCTGTCCGACCATGTACAGGGCGTCGTTCGAACCCGACGACGAATCGGTGACCATGGCGACACCCGACGCGGCCCCGTTGACGATCGCGCAGCCCGACAAGGTGATGTCCCAGTCGTAGACATTCTTGCCCTGGGGCTCGAAATCGAGCGTGCCGGTGCCCGTGCAGGCGGGATCCGGACCCGCCACGAACGACAGGTCGCCGTCCGTAACCGTGAGCGTGTCGCCGTTGTTATTCGTATACGTGCCGTTCACCAGGGCGTCCGACGCGGCGAGTGCGGACGCGTCGTCGTCGTAGGTCAGGGTCAGCGTACCGCTGCTGTTGCCTCCGGAGTACGTGGCGCCAATCGAAGTGACTTCGTCGACCGTGCCGGTCAGCTCGAAATCCGCGACCGCGGAACCGTCCGCGAAGGTCTGTCCAATGAACGCCCAGCCGGTCGCGGTGGCCGACAGCGAGTTTCCGTCCGTCGACCCACTGCCGAACAGGGTCTGGTGAACATTCGAGCTGCCGAAGGCACCGGTTCCGGAAACGAGCACCGTTGCCGTCGCCGAACCGCCGCCGTCGCGCACATCCGTTCCGGTCCAGACGCCCGAGGCATCCGCATCGTCGTCAGGGGGCTCGGGGCCGCAATCTTCTTCGCATTCGTCGCTACTGCAGGCGGACAGGAACGCCAGCGCGCATAGCGCGAGCGTGCGGCGCAATAGCGCCAGGTATGCATCGTTGTGGTGCAATCCAGTTAGACCGGTTCTCATTGTTCTCCTCCCCATAAGTAGTCCGCGGGCCGTAGTTGCGGCCACCGGACTAAATACGAAAACGCCAATAATTGTGCAATCGAATTATTTTTTTCCGCTTTCGAGACGGGCGTTGTCGTCTGGCCTGCTTCTTGCCCGGCCAAAATTCTGGTGACAGTTACCCTAATTCCGCATCCGAATTAGGGTAACTGTCACCAGAATTCAGGGGAGGAGGGTCAGGACTTCGTCCAGGCCTTTGCGGGTCTGGGTCGGGGTGAGTTTCGGGTAGCCGTACCACACGAGTCCGACGATGCGCTCGTCGGCGAAGTCGATGCCGAGGATGTCGGCGAAGCGCGGATCACGCGTGATGTCGCCGGTCGTCCATTTCGTACCGACGCCGGCCTTCCACAAATACAGATAGAAATTCTGCAGCGCCGCGGCGCAAGCCGCGTAGTCCTCCGACTGGAGCAGTTCATCTGCGGACCGGCGGCAGGTCAGTACCATCCAGCCCGGTTTCTCCGACCAGCTCTTGCGCTTGAACGCGGCGGCTTCCGGGCCTTTCTTCGCGCTGACGAGCGCTTCGTTGAGATCGAGGCAGGCTGCGACGGCTGCCGGACCGAGCAGATAGAAATGCCAGGGTTCCGTGACGTGATGGTTAGGCGCCCAGGTCGCCGACTCGATGGCATCGAGCACTAGCTCTTTCGGCACCGGCGTCTGCAGGAACAACTCGATCGTGCGGCGGCCGCGCAGCGTCTCCGCGAAGCGGCGCAGCTCCTCGGTTTCGTAGCTCGCCGGCTTCTGCTTCACCCGGCGCTCACACGCTCTCGATGATCATCGCGATGCCTTGGCCCACACCGATGCACATCGTGCACAGCGCGTAGCGGCCTCCGCTGCGCCTGAGCTGGTAAGCCGCGGTGGTCACGAGGCGCGCGCCCGACATGCCGAGCGGATGCCCCAGCGCAATGGCGCCGCCGTGCGGATTCACGTGCTCCGCATCCCCATCGATGCCGAGCTGCACGAGGCAGGCCAGCGCCTGCGCGGCGAACGCTTCGTTCAATTCGATGACGTCCATCTTGTCGATCTTGAGCCCTGCGAGTTTCAGTGCCTTGCGCGTCGCCGGCACGGGGCCCATCCCCATCACCCGCGGTTCCACGCCGGCCACCGCCCAGGTCAGCACGCGCGCCAGCGGTTCGAGGCCGCACGAGCTGACGATGTCGTCGGAGGCGAGCAGCAGTGCGCAGGCGCCGTCGTTGAGACCCGATGCATTGCCGGCGGTCACCGACCCATCCTTGCGCGCGATGGGCGCGAGCTTGCCGAGCGCCTCGAGCGTCGTGTCCGGTCGCGGATGTTCGTCGGTATCTACCACGAGCGCTGCGCCGCGCTTTTGCGGCACGGACACCGGGACGATTTCTTCGGCGAAATGGCCCTTTTTCGCGGCGGCGGCCGCCCGTTCCTGGCTGCGCAGCGCGAAAGCGTCCTGGTCCCGGCGCGGTATGGAATACTCGCGCGCGACGTTCTCGGCCGTTTCGGCCATCGAGTCGACGCCGTACTGCGCTTCGAGCTTCGGATTCACGAAGCGCCAGCCGAGCGTGGTGTCGAAGAGCGAGGCGTCGCGGCCGAACGCTTCGGCCTGCTTCGGCAACACGAAGGGCGCCCGCGACATGGACTCGACTCCCCCGGCGATGCCGATGTCGAGCCGGAAGCCGTGGATTGCATCGACGATCGCGCCGATGGCATTCATACCCGACCCGCACAACCGGTTGATGGTCGTGGCCGCTACGCTGTCCGGGAGCCCGGCGAGCAGTGCGGACATGCGCGCCACGTTACGATTGTCCTCGCCGGCCTGGTTCGCACAGCCGTACGCAAGGTCCTCAATCGAGGCCGGGTCGAGCCACGCATTGCGTTCGACGAGTGCTTTGATCGGCACAGCGCCGAGATCATCGGCGCGCACACCCGCCAGCGCGCCGCCGTAGCGGCCGATCGGCGTCCTTACCGCATCACAAATGAAAATGTCTGGCATGTCAGTCCCTGACCGCCGCGGCAGGCGCGCGGCTCTCCTCCGGTGAGAATCGATCGAATGTCCGCCCGAGATAGACTGCCACGGCAGTCCATACCGCGGCAATCAAGCTGATGACGACGGCGATGGCGGCGAGGCCCAGCCCGAGACCCGTCGACAGCGCCGTGAACAGCCACGCGGTCAGCATGTCGCCGCCGCGGTACAGGACGATGTCGATCACCGGTTTCGCCTTGAAGCGCTTCTCGCGATCGACGACCGTGAACAGCATCTCGCGGCTCGGGCGCGTCACGGCATAGTTGCCCACCCGGCGCAGGATCTGGAAAGCCGCGAGCGTCAGCAGCACGGGCGCCGCGACCACCACGAGCACGCCGGCCGCGACCAGCGCCGGCATCAGGCCGAGCGCCACCGGCATGCCGAGCCGGGTGACGATGCGGCTCGTGACGAACGCCGACGTCAACAGCGTCAGCGCATTCGTGACCAGCTCGATCGTCGCCCAGATCTGGGTGCGCGTGTCGATGCCGTATTCGTCCGTCAGGTTCTGCAGTTCGAAATACACAAAGGTATTGATCGTCACGTACAGCAGGATGAAGACGCCGATCACCAGCAGGTACCGGTCCTTCACGAACAGGGAGAAGCCGGAGAAAGGATTGCGGCCGAGCGTGCCGCGCGCCGTGCGGCCGAGCGATGCTTCCTCGCGTACCGGCAACATCGTGCGCCGCCGTTCCAGGTACAGGATGATCGGTATCGGAACGAGCAGCAGCAGCGCGGACAGCAGCATCAGGTTGTCGTTGCCGATCACGTTCGCGAGCAGGATCGTTAGCGCCGGCCCGATGATCGCGCCGGCGCTGGTGCCGGCGGCGATGAAGCCGAACAGCCGCTTCGCCTGGCCGCGGTCGTACAGGTCCGCCATGAAGCTCCAGAACACGGACAGGTGGAACAGGCTGAAGATGCTGACCCAGACATAGAAGATCTTGTTGAACAGCACCGGCTCGGCGACATTGACCGTCACCGCCCACAACGCGAGGAAGGTCAGGGAAAAGAACACGTACACGCCGGGTACCACCCGACGGAAATCGAACACGGACAGCGCGGCGCCGTAGAGGCTCACGGCCACGACGCTGAACACGAAGTTCACCGTCCAGGTCAGCGCGAGGTCCACGTCACCCCAGTCGCCGGCCAGCGCATCGCGCACCGGCTTCTGGATCGAATAGGCCGTCATAAGGACGAGGACGAACAGGAAGGACATGAGCGCCGACGAGACCTCGCCGGGCTCGGCGCGTATCGATGCCCTGAGAAACCGGCTAATCGAGGCCAAGTTCGAATCCCGCTTCGAGTTCCTTCCGGGAGTAGGCGCGGAAGGCGATCAGCGTTTCGGTCGCGACAATGCCTTCGAGGTGCCGCATCTTGTCGCTGATGATATCGGCGAGCTGCTCGTTCTCGGCAACTTTCACGATGGCGACGAGGTCATGGCGGCCGGCGACGGAGAACACCTCCTGCACGCCGTCCGTTTCTGCAATCTGTTCCGCCAGGTCCGGAATGCGGTTGGTCTGCGCATTGATCAGTACGATTGCCGTAACCATGACTCTCTCCGCCTTGTTGGGGCTTGCGGAGAGCGTATCACCAAGGCCCGTGGCGCTGCACGGCTAACGGCAGCGCGCGTGCTTCGATCGTCAGATCGCTTTTTCCAGGCGCGAGGCGAAGCCGAACTCGCCGCTGTCCCGGTTGCGGGACTTGGCGCGATACATGGCCTGGTCGGCCTCGCGCAGGAGACCGGTCAGCGTGTTCGCATTGTCCGGATAGTGCGCAAGCCCGATGCTCGCGGAGCACTGCAACTTCAGGCCGCCGACCACATACGGTTCCTCGAGTGCAACGGCGAGCCGTGCGGCGAGCTTGCCGGCCATGTATTTCGAGACGTCCGGCACCAGCGCCACGAATTCGTCGCCGCCCGGCCTGCCGATGATGTCGCAGGACCGGAGACTCTTCTGCAACCGCTTCGCCGCGATGGTGAGCAACTGGTCGCCAACGCCGTGGCCATACTCGTCGTTGATTTTCTTGAAGTCGTTGAGGTCGATGAACAGCAGCGCGCCGCTCGCATCGTCGGCGCTTTCGCTCAAGCGCTCGGACGCATCGCGTTCGAAGCCGCGGCGGTTCAGCACGCAGGTCAGCGGATCGGAGGAAGCGATCGACTCCATGTGCCGCTGCTTGGCCTTTGTGTCGGTGATGTCGATGAACGTGACGGCGATGTCGTCCCCGACCGGCTCGGCGATCATGCGCAGCCAGCGCACCGTGGCCCCGCTGCCCTGGCGCAGCTCGATGTCGACGCCCGCGCCGGCAGTCACCGCCGCGGCGAACTGGTCCAGCACCGGCGCGATCTCCTCGTCGTTCATCCCCGTCGCGGCTAGCCGGAGCACGCCATCCACATCGCGGTTCTGCAGGCGATCGACGCCCGTCTCGAGAAAACGGCCGGCCGCGGCATTGGCAAAAATACAGCGCAGCGTGCGCAGACCGTCGGGATGGTCGTCGTCCCAGCGCAGCCGGACGATGCCGTTCACCGAATGGTCGACGAGCGTACGCAGAAGGAGTTCGCTCTTGCGTACCTCGGTCTGTGCGTGTTCTACGTCGCTGACGTCGCGGAACATGAGTACCTGGCCGCCGCGCGTCGAGCGGCCGCTCGGCCGGATCGGCGATGCCTGCACGTGCAGGTAGCGGCCGCTTTCGGTCAGCATGCGCTGCGGCTGGCCCGACGCGAGTGCTTCGAACACGCAGGTCGATCGTTCGCGGAAGGCCTCCTCCAACGGCACGCGCAACGCGTCCGTTTCGCGCATGGCGAGCATCGATTCCGCGCCGCGATTGATGCCGATGATGCGGTGCTGCTCGTCGACGACGACGACGGGGTCGAGCATGTTCTGGAACACCGTCTCGTAGGCGAGCGGCACGTGGTCACCGATCTTCTTCTGCAGTACCACCCAGGCGTTGAACGGCAGCATGGCGGCGAACACCAGCGGCACGTAAGGCAGCGTGGCCGGGCCGACGCCGAGGTCGTACGCGATGGTCGCAACCAGCGGCGGCGTGCAGATGGCCACGAGCAACGCGACGCTGCGCCGGTGCACGGGCGGCACCGCCGAACTGTGCACCAGCAATGTAAGGAGAGCGATCGCGACCACCGAATAGCTGTACGGTGCGTGCACGTACAGGAACCACGGGCCCCAGCGAACCGGACGCGTCAGGAATTCGCCGGCCGCCGTCACGGCCGGCACCGGCCACATGAGCCCGTGCGAGGCATTCGTCGCGGCAAGCGCAATCGAGACGAAGGGAATGATGAGCAGAAGTACCAGGAACCACGAGTGCGAACGCGCGCCGGTGTACTCCCGGAAGCATACATAGGCCGCGACCGGCAGGAGCGCGGTGCTTACGAAATGGCCGGCGCGCCCCAGGTTGAAGACGAACTCGCTCCCCGCGAGCAGCTCGATGCCGCCGCCGGCGAGGATCGGGGAGATCAGCGCGAAGATCGTGCCGATCGGCAGGCTGCCGGTCTCCCGCCGTGCCACCAGCAGGTGTGCGCCGAGCACGAGATAGCCCGCCGCGCCAATGAACAAAATGGTGGCAAGCACCGTCTCCAGGATCATTTTCGACCAATCGCCCAGCAATCGAAGCCCGCATCGTAACGGCGCCGGCAGTGTCAGTCCGGACCTGTTTCTCAGCTTTGCAAGCGCGATGCGTCACACTTTTGGTCTAAAATTCACACAGCGGCTCGCTGCGGCGGGTGCCGCCCCGCCGGCGACCCTCGACCCGCGGCGGGAACCGGTAGAATGTGGCGCAGTTCCGGCCGGCGCCCCGAACAGGAATCCCCCTCCATGAAGAAGTCGCTGACACAGACGGTCCGCATCCTGCGGCCAGCACGGGTGCAGCCTGACGACCGCGGCCGCTCGGTTTGGGCAGGCCCGGTCGAGGAAGCGGAACTCGAACTCGTCTCGACGACGATGTTGCGCGCAATGCTGGACTCCGGCGACGCCGAACGCAGGCGTCAGCTGCAGGAAGCCGCCGCCGGCAAGGACGGTGTGCTCGCCAAGAATCTCACCAGCGGTACTTTCGAGATCATCGACGACGACGACCTCAAAGCGGCACTGGACCACTCGGATGCGACGCCCGGCCGCGCACGGGCCGCGGACGTCAGCTTGCAGCCCCTGCGCAAGCGCGCCGATACCCGCAATGAAGAACTGTCGCTGGTCAGCACGCAGGCGCTCCGCAAGATGCTCGGCCAGCCGGAAAAAAAAGGAGCAAAGACAGCGGCGAAGCAGAAAGACCGGAAGAAGGACGTCCTACCGGGCGGCGGCTTCGACCCGTACAATAGCGGCTGAAACTTTCCACTACCCCGTTCATCATCCACCTGCACCGGAGCCTCTTGTCCCGATGCCACTCGAAATTTCGTTCACGCTCAGCGACAGGGACCTGAAGCGTTTCCAGGAAATTATCGACAAGGCGCGTAATTGCGTCGACTGCGAGGCGCGCATGGACGACATCGAGGATGCTGCCCGCAAGCTTCTCAAGGAAACCGACAGCGCCGACATGCCGGACTTCGTGGCTACGCGCCTGCAGAAGCTCGGCATCGTCATCGACATGATCAATGACCGCGAATGGGGCCTGAACGACGACGAGCGCCGCCAGGTGCTCGTCGCACTCGCATACCTCTGCGACCCGGACGACATGATCCCCGACCACATCCCGGGACTCGGTTTCCTGGACGACGCAATCTACGCAGAGATCGTGTTGCGCGAACTCAAGGGCGAAATCGAGCTTTACGAGGAATTCTGTACGTTCCGCAAGGCCGAGGAGACCAGGCGCGCCGGGCGCGGCGAGGACGTCAAGGTCGGCCGCGAGGAATGGCTCGCGGAAAAACGTGCGTCGCTGCACAACAAAATGCACTTGTTCCGCAGGCCGAACGGCGGCACGGGCCGCTGGCGCATGCGCCTCTGGCGCTAGTCCCGGACGTCGCCACTCGCTGCGTTCGCACTTGCCGCGTAAAGGCTCAACGCGCCCTGGCGGCCTCTACGATAGCCGCGATCGCGGGACGCGCCGCACGCAGTTCCTCGGGCGTGAACGCATCGAGCTCATGCGAAATCCAGGGCCGCAAGTGGCTCGTATTCCGCGGTGAGCTTCGATGCGTTCACGCCCAATCTGCGTACAGCACGTCCCGCGATCGCGGCTATCGTGGAGGCCGCCAGGGCGCGTTGAGCCTTTACGCAGCAAGTGCGAACGCGGGCGTGGCAACATGGGACTAGCGCCAGAGGCGCATGCGCCAGCGGCCGTGCCGCCGTTCCGCCCTCGGAACGAGTGCATTTTGTTGTGCAGCGACGCACGTTTCCGCGAGCCATTCCTCGCGGCCGACCTTGACGTCCTCGCCGCGCCCGCGCGCCTGGTCTCCTCGGCCTTGCGGAACGTACAGAATTCCTCGTAAAGCTCGATTTCGCCCTTGAGTTCGCGCAACACGATCTCTGCGTAGATCGCGTCGTCCATCCACGGGATGTGGTCGGGGATCATGTCGTCCGGGTCGTGCGAGTGCGACGAGCACCTGGCGGCGCTCGTCGTCGTTCAGGCCCCATTGCGCATCATCATGTCGATGACGATGCCGAGCTTCTGCAGGCGCGTAGCCACGAAGTCCGGCATGTCGGCGCTGTCGGTTTCCTTGAGAAGCTTGCGGGCAGCATCCTCGATGTCGTCCATGCGCGCCTCGCAGTCAACACAATTACGCGCCTTGTCGATAATTTCCTGGAAACGCTTCAGGTCCCTGTCGCTGAGCGTGAACCCGAGTGGCATCGGGACAAGAGGCTCGGCGCAGGTGGATGATGAACGGGGTAGTGGAAAGTTTCAGCCGCTATTGTACAGGTCGAAGCCGCCGGCCGGTAGGACGTCCTTCTTCCGGCTCTTCGCCGCTGCTGCTTTGCTCCTTTTTTTTCCGGCTGGCCGAGCATCTTGCGGAGCGCCTGCGTGTGACCACGACGTCCCATTGGCTGTCGGCGCCGCTGCGGGGCTGCAAGCTGAGCGTCCGCAGCCGCCGGGCGTCGCCGTCCGAGTGGTCCAGTGCCGCTTTGAGGTCGTGGTCGTCGATGATCTCGAAAGTACCGCTGGTGAGATTCTTGGCGAGCACACCGTCCTCGCCGGCGGCGCCTTCCTGCAGCTGACGCCTGCGTTCGGCGTCGCCGGAGTCGCATTGCGCGCAACATCGTCGTCGAGACGAGTTCGAGTTCCGCTTCCTCGACCGGGCCGATGCCCAAACCGAGCGGCCGCGGTCGTCAGGCTGCACCCGTGCTGGCCGCAGGATCGGACCGTCTGTGTCAGCGACTTCTTCATGGAGGTCCCTGCTCGGGGCGCCCGCGGAACTGCGCCACGTACCGGTTCCGGTCGAGGGTCGCCGGCGGGGCGGGCACAAGCCGCTGTGTGAATTTTCAGACCAAAAAGTGTGACGCATCGCGCTTGCAAAGCTGAGAAACAGGTCCGGACTGACACTGCCGGCGCCGGTACGATGCGGGCTTCATTGCTGGGCGATTGGTCATAAATCCCAATTCGAGACGGTGCTTGCCACCATTTTGTTCATTGGCGCGGCGGGCTATCTCGTGCTCGGCTGGTGGCACGGCGGGAGACCGGCAGCCTGCCGATCGGCACGATCTTCGCGCTGATCTCCCGATCCTCGCCGGCGGCGGCATCGAGTTGCTCGGCGGGGGAGGATTCATCTTCCGGGGCGCGCCGGCCGTTCGTAAGCGCGCCGCGCAGGTCGCAGCCTATGTATGCTTCAGAGGGAGTACACCGGCGCGCGTTCGCCGCTCGTGGTTCCTGGTACTTCTGCTCATCATTCCCTTGGTCTCGATTGCGCTTGCCGCGACGAATGCCTCAGCGGGCTCATGTGGCCGGTGCCGGCCGTGACGGCGGCCGGTAGCAGCGCGTCCGGTTCGTCCGGGGCCCATGCGTCTGTACGTGCCGCGCGCCGTACAGCTATTCGGTGGTCGCGATCGCTCTCCTTACATTGCTGGTGCACGGTTCTTCGGCGGTGCCGCCCGTGCACCGGCGCAGCGTCGCGTTGCTCGTGGCCATCTGCACGCCGCCGCTGGTTCGACCGTCATTACGACCTCGGCGTCGGCCCGGCCACGTGCCGCTGGTGTTCGCCGCCATGCTGCCGTTCAACGCCTGGGTGGTACTGCAGAAGAAGATGGTGACCACGTGCTCCGCCTACGAGACGGTGTTCCAGAACATGCTCGACCCCGTCGTCGGCGGCTCCGCGTGGTGGGTCTCGCGGCGCGGAATCGATGCTCGCCATGCGCGAAACGGACGCATTGCGCGTGCCGTTGGAGGAGGCCTTCCGCAACGATCGACCTGCGTGTTCGAAGCACTCGTAGTCGGCCAGCCGCAGCGCATGCTGACCGAAAGCGGCCGCTACCTGCACGTGCAGGCATCGCCGATCCCGCCGAGCAGCACTCGACGCGCGGCGGCCAGGCTGTTCATGTTCCGCGACGTCAGCGACGTGGACCGCAAGACCGAGGTACGCAAGAGCGAACTCCTTCTGCGTACGCTCGTCGACCATTCGGTGAACGGCATCGTCCGGCTGCGCTGGGACGACGGCGCGTCCGACGGTCTGCGCACGCTGCGCTGTATTTTTCCGAGAATGCCGCGGCCGGCCGTTTCTCGAGACGGGCGTCGATCGCCTGCAGAACCGCGATGTGGATGGCGTGCTCCGCTAGCCGCGACGGGGATGAACGACGAGGAGATCGCGCCGGTGCTGGACCTTCGCCGCGGCGGTGACTGCCGGCGCCGGGCGTCGACATCGAGCACCAGGGCTTCGGGCCGCGGTGCGCTGCGCTCGCCGTGATCGCCGAGCATCAGGAGCGACATCGCCGCTGAGTTCATCGACATCACCGACACAAAGGCCAAGCAGCGGCACATGGAGTCGATCGCTTCCTCGGCGCTCCGCTGACCTGCGTCAACCGCCGCGGCTTCGAACGCGATGCGTCCAGACGCTTGAGCGAAAGCACCGACGATGCAACTTCGGCGCGCTGCTGTTCATCAACCTCAACGACTTCAAGAAAAATCAACAACGAGCTGTCGGCCACGGTCATGGCGACCAGTTGCTCACCATCGCGGCGAAGCGGTTGCAGAAGAGTCTCCGGTCCTGCGACATCATCGGCAGGCCGGGCGGCGATCGATTGCGTGGCGCTGGTGCCGGACGTCTCGAAATATGGCCGGCAAGCTCGCCGCAGCAGCACCCCGTTGCACTCGAGGAACCGTATGTGGTCGGCGGCCTGAAGTTGCAGGACTCCGCGAGCATCGCTGCGCACTATCCGGACAATGCGAACACGCTTGGCGTCAGTGCGCGAGGCCGACCAGGCCATGTATCGCGCCAAATCCCGCAACCGGGACGCGGCGAGTTGGCTTCGCCTCGCGCCTGGAAAAAGCGATCTGACAATCGAACAGCGCGCGCGCTGCCGTTAGCCGTGCGGCGCCACGGGCCGTGTGATACGCTCTCCGCAAGCCCCGTTACAAGGCGGAGAGAGTCATGGTTACGGCAATCGTACTGATCAATGCGCAGACCGCATTCCGGACCTGGCGGAACAGATTGCAGAACGGACGGCGTGCAGGAGGTGTTCTCCGTCACCGCCAGAAGCCATAGCCCTCGTCCGCCATCGTGAAAGTTCCCGAGAACGAGCAGTTCGCCGATATCATCAGCGACAAGATGCGGCACCTCGAAGGCATTGTCGCGACCGAAACAGCATCGCCTTCCCGCACCTACTCCCGGAAGGAACTCGAAGCGATTCGAACTTGGCCTCGATTAGCCGGTTTCTCAGGGCATCGATACGCGCCGAGCCCGGCGAGGTCTGGTCGCTGCATGTCCTTCCTGTTCGTCCTCGTCCTTATGACGGCCTATTCGATCCAGAAGCCGGTGCGCGATGCGCTGGCCGGCGACTGGGGTGACGTGGACCTCGCGCCTGGACGGTGAACTTCGTGTTCAGCGTCGTGGCCGTGACCTCTACGGCGCCGCGCTGTCCGTGTTGCTTCCGTCGGGTGGTACCCGGCGTGTACGTGTTCTTTTCCCTGACCTTCCTCGCGTTGTGGGCGGTGACGGTCAATGTCGCCGAGCCGGTGCTGTTCAACAAGATCTTCTATGTCTGGGTCAGCATCTTCAGCCTGTTCCACCTGTCCGTGTTCATGAAGCTCATGGCGGACCTGTACGACCGCGGCCAGGCGAAGCGGCTGTTCGGCTTCATCGCTGCCGGCACCAGCACCAGCGCGATCAGCATCGGGCCGGCGCTAACGATCCTGCTCGGCGAACGTGATCGGCAACGACGACATGCTGCTGTCAGCATCTTGCTCGTTCCCGATACCGATCATCCTGTACCTGGAAGCACGGCGCGCGATGTTGCCGGTACGCGAGGGAACAGTCGCTCGGCCGCACGGCGCGCGGCTCGCCGCGATCCTGCTCCGGCTTCTGCCTGTTCGTGAAGGACCGGTACCTGCTGGTGATCGGCGTCTTCATCCTGCTGTACGTGACGATCAATACCTTTGTGTGTATTTCGAACTGCAGAACCAGACGGACGAATACGGCATCGACACGCGCACCCGGAATCTAGGGGCAACGACGTCGGTCGCCAATGCGCTGACGTCACGAGCCGCATCGTCACCGGCTCGGCATGCCGGTGGCGCTCGGCCTGATGCCGGCGCTGATTGCGGCCGGCGTGCTCGGTGGTGGTCGCGGCGCCGCTGCTGACGCTCGCGGCTTTCCAGATCCTCGTTTGTGCCGTGACGCACCCCGAGCCGCGAGATGCTGCTCACGGTCGTCGATCGCGAGAAGCGCTTCAAGGCGAAACCGGTGATCGACATCGTACCACGGCGGCGACATGCTGACCGCGTGGCTGTTCACGGCGCTGTCAGACGGGTCTCGGGCTGGGCCTCGCCATGGCCGTCGTCATCAGCTTGATTGCGGTATGGACTGCCGTGGCAGTCTCTTCGGGCGGACATTCAATCAATCTATGCCAAAGGCAGCCGCGCGCCGCCCGCGGCGGGTCAGGGACTGACATGCCAGACATTTTCATTTGTGATGCGGTAAGGACGCCGATCGGCCGCTACGGTGGCGCGCTGGCGGTGTGCGCGCCGATGATCTCGGCGCTGTGCGACGTGCTCGTCGAACGCAATGCGTGGCTCGACCCGGCCTCGATAAAGGCTCTTGCGTACGGCTGTGCGAAGCCGGCCCGGCGAGGACGATGCGTGACGTCGCGCGTGTCCGCACTGCTCGCCGGGCTCCCGGACAGCGTAGCGGCCACGACCATCGACCGGTCTTGCGGGTCGGGTATGAATGCCATCGGCGCGATCGTCGATGGACATCCACCGCTTCCGCTCGACATCGGCATCGCCGGGGGAGTCGAGTCCATGTCGCGGGCACCTTCGTGGTGTTGCCGAAGCAGAGCAAAGCGTTCGGCCACGACGCCTCGCTCTTCGACACCACGCTCGGCTGGCGCTTCGTGAATCCGAAGCTCGAAGCACAGTGCGGCGTCGAGCTGGAAGGCCGAAACAGGCCGAGGAACCGCGCGCGCGATTCCATACCGCGCCGGGACCAGGACGCTTTCGCGCTGCGCAGCCAACGGGCGGCCGCCGCCGCAAAAAAGGGCCATTTTCGCAATACGTCGTGGTGTCCGTGCCGCGCGGCGCAGCGCTCGTGGTAGATACCCGACGAACATCCGCGACCCGGACACGACGCTCGAGGCGCTCGGCAAGCTCGCTTCATCGCGCGCAAGGATGGGTCGGTGACCGCCAGCGACAACGACGGCGCCTGCGGCGGTTCCTCTCGCCTCCGACGACATCGTCAGCTCGTGCGGCCTCGAACCGCTGGCGCGCGTGTGAGCATAGAACGCGGGTGATGGGGATGAGGCCGCCGCTGGAAACCGCAGGCTCAAGATGGACGTCATCGAATTGAACGAAGCGTTCGCCGCGCAGGCGCTGGCCGCTCCTCGTAGCTCGGCATCGATGGGGATGCGGAGCGCGTGGACATCCGCACCAGCAGCATCTCACTGGGGCCACCCGCTCGGCATGTCGGGCGC
Organism: uncultured Pseudomonadota bacterium; assembly: GCA_963775455.1. GTDB lineage: Bacteria > Pseudomonadota > Gammaproteobacteria > Steroidobacterales > Woeseiaceae > UBA1847. Next base: position 822,945 of record CAVZIU010000003.1, read on the forward strand.
GCGCCTCGTGACCACCGCGGCTTACCAGCTCAGGCGCAGCGGAGGCCGCTACGCGCCCTGTGCACGATGTGCATCGGTGTGGGCCAAGGCATCGCGATGATCATCGAGAGCGTGTGAGCGCCGGGTGAAGCAGAAGCCGCGAGCTACGAAACCGAGGAGCTGCGCCGCTTCGCGGAGAATACGCAGCCACCGGCACGATGCATTGTTCCTGCAGACGCCGGTCCGAAAGAGCTAGTGCTCGAGGCCCCGAGTCGGCGACCTGGCGCCTAACCATCACGTCACGGAACCCTGGCATTTCTACAGTCCGGCCGCCGTCGCACCCTGCCTCAATCTCAACGAAGCGCTCGTCAGCGCGAAGAAAGGCCCGGAAGCCGCCGCGTTGCAAGCGCAAGAGCTGGTCGGAGAAACCGGGCTGGATGATTGACCTGCCGCGACCCACATGAACTGCTCCAGTCGGAGGACTACGCCGCTTGCGCCGCGGCGCTGCAGCGTATTTGTGGAAGGCCAGCATCGGTACGAAATGGACGACCGGCGACATCACGCGTGATCCGCGCTTCGCCGACATCCTCGGCATCGACTTCGCCGACGAGCGCATCGTCGGACTCGTGTGGTACGGCTACCCGAAACTCACCCCGACCCAGACCCGCAAAGGCCTGGACGAAGTCCTGACCTCCTCCCCTGAATTCTGGTGACAGTTACCCTCATTCGGATGCGGAATTAGGGTAACTGTCACCAAGAGTTTGGCCGGGCGAGAAGAGCGGCCAGACGACAACGCCCCGACACGAAAGCGAAAAAAATAATTCGATTGCACAATTATTGGCGTTTTCCTGTTAATCCGGTGGCCGCAACACGGCCCACGGACTACTTATGGGGAGGAGAACAATGAGACCGGTATACTGGATTGCACCACAACGATGCGACCTAGGCGTTATTGCGCCGCACGCTCGCGCTATGCGCGTCCGCGTTGTCCGCCTGCAGTAGCGACGAATGCGAAGAAGAATTACGGCCCCGAGCCCTGACGACGATGCGGATGCCTCGGGCGTCTGGACCGGAACGGATGTGCGCGACGGCGGCGGTTCGGCGACGGCAACGGTGCTCGTTTCCGGAACCGGTGCCTTCGGCAGCTCGAATGTTCCACCAAGCCCTCTTCGGCAGTGGGTCGACGACGAAATTCGCTGTCGGCCACCGCGACCGGCTGGGCGTTCATTGGACAGACCTTCGCGGACGGCTCCGCGGTCGCGGATTTGTGACCGGCACGGTCGACGAAGTCACTTCGATTGGCGCAGCATACTCCGGAGGCAACAGCAGCGGTACGCTGACCCTGACCTCCGACGACGACGCGTCCGCACTCGCCGCATCGGCGCGTGTGCCGAACAACGGCGACACGCTCACGGTTACGGACGGCGACCTGTCGTTCGTGGCGGGTCCGGATCCCGCCTGCACGGGCACCGGGCACCTCAAGCCCCGGGCAAGGAACCTCCTACGAGCTCGGACGTCTCGGGCTGCGCGATCGGTCAACGAGCCTTCGTGGTCTCGCCATGGTCACCGATTCGTCGTGGTCAGACGACACCTGGCATCATCGTCGCAACTCCCCTTGGTGACGCTCCTTTCCCGAGTTCGGTTACATCCACTTCGCGTCGTGCTGGCGTACTCCTGACGCGGAAACGCGCCATCTTGCCGATAAGGGTACGCGGCAGGGGCTGGTCCAACGGGAACTGGACCGAGCCCTTGGCGTGCTTGAACTTCGCCAGCTCGGATTCGATTCCCGGATCGCCGCCGGTGACGGATAGAAGCCGGAGGTGTGCTTCTTGAACGGTCAACTGGAACAGGATGCGCTGGTAGGCCATCGAGGGCATGCGCCACTTGATGGCTTCCGTGGCGCCGGGTGCGGCTTTGCGCAGGCACTGCGAGTATCGCACGCGCGTGCGGCTGCGTTTCCTTGGCCGCGGTGTCGATGTATTGCTCGAATGCATTCAGCTCGGCTGCGGCCATGACAGACCTCAATTTTCACCCGGGGACCAGCTTGCGGAGTTCGTCAAACCAATTCTTGACGACGACGATTCTGGGTCTGTCGGGCTCATTCCCGATTGGCTCGCTGATGGCAAGGAATTGCCGCATCGGGATGAACATCGTAGTCTGGGATGATGTTCTCCGGAGGTAGGGCCAGTCGATGACCGGACTGCGTCCACCGACAATGAATCTTGTTTGCGTCGTATCGACTTCCACAGACATCAGGCGCGGCGGTATGCCAGGCTCGACATAGAACAGCTCGCGCCCGTCGTGGGACCAGGTTGGTGTTTGCCGCCGCGGTTCGAATACGGTGGGAATCTGATCGTCGTCGACTTCCGGGAATGGCCGGCGCGTAAATTTCGTAACAGCAACCATGGTGGTGGCGATCCAGCGCCCGTTCGGCGATGTCGGAATCGTGCTCGGCCGCGCTCTGCAGGAGCGGGCGAGGTTCGCGACTGCCGTCGATCGCGATGAGCCCCTCTAAAGCCGGACGCGAGATAGGTGCGTCCAGTGGAAGAGGCGGAAACTCACCCGACGGTGAGAAGTCTTCCGGGTGGATCGGGTTGAACGTGTCGTCGGCGGTCAGCAAAGCGTCGGCGAACCCGCGTTGTTCGCCGCGCGCCAGTGGGCAACAGGACCCACGCTCGGGTGATAGGCGATTCTGCTGCCATCGCCGCAGCAGCAGGGCGTCGCCCCATCGGCCCAAGGATCAGACGCATCGTGCTTTTCGTCTTATTAGGCACCCAGATATCGTTCGCGAGATTCTGCTCGTGAACCAAGACGCGCGTCGGCCGTGCGGTAGTACGCGGGGGGTCTCGCGGTGGTTCAATCGGAGTATCGTTTCGCTCCCTTCGCGATCGACCCCAACGACGTGGCTTAGCCTGGACACCTTTACGTTCGTGATGTGACGGACGTTGCGGTTGCCGACATCGTATTGAGCGACACCGTTTTGCCATCGTCGGCGGGCCCGCAAAACACCCTCGAGAACTTTCGTGGCCTTACCCATCACGGTCGACGTGTCGGAGGGGGACACGTAGAGGTCTTCGTCGATGGCGTAGATCAGGTGACCGGTCGGTACTTGGCGCTGGTTGCCCGCCCGCAATGAGGACGCGGCGCGTTTTCCCGTCTAACTGGACTAGACGACGATTTCACCCTCATCCCACTCACCTCGAGTGGCAACGCTGAACAACACCGAATCGCCATAGGAAGAAGTTGCGGCCCGAAGGCAAGCTTGCCGTCGGTAGATTTCGAAGAGTCGTTTGGCGGCGCCCTCGCTGAGCAGATGCGCGACACACCGTGTGGGCGAAGTGATGGCGTTATGGTGGCCCAGCTCTCCGCCCAAACGGGTCTTGCGACCTCAGTTCAACTGGTGGTGGGTGCTCCCCCGCTGATGGCGATGCGTGTAACTTCTGCGTATCTCTTGACCAATAGGCAACCGTGTTGCCGTCGGGCGTGGGAGTGCGCAGGCCTTGCCTTCGAGCAAGGCGGGGGGCCATGCGACCTCGCTCAGATTTCACTCACATACAGACTGTCGTTCAGCACATAGAACAGCCGACTACCGCCCGGCGATATTGCCCAAGTACCAGGACCCGTCGCCGAATGCGCAAAAGTGCCGGGTACATCGTTATAGAAGCGCGTCACGGAAGGATGCAGTTTGGCATATCCGTGTCATCCGCGGCGGTTCGATCGCCGTCGTCGAGCAGGTATTGGTCGGCGATGAGAAAAGCGACCGCCGCGAGACCATCCCTTGAATGACGTAGGTGAAGTTCGCACCAGAGCCTCTTGAACCACGGACTGCCGGGCGCCGGTCTCGTGCGTCGTTTGATTCCACCAGGGAGTGAGGTCGAACGCCCACTCAAAATGAGCGCCACCGATGCACCGACAACAGGATGACGAACGTGTCGACCCATCCCGGCAAGTGGGAGTGACACGTGGCGACGAAGTCACTTGGAAGAGCAGCGGCGCAGTGACAGACGTCGAGTACAACCTGAAACGACCTTTCTGCGCTGACTCGCCCCAGAACGACAAGTCGGACTCCGGGGAAAGGGTTTTAGCCCTCGTTATTGTACCGGACGCTAGGTATGGTTGATGTGGTCCAGCGACCGGCAAGAAGTGGACCTTTGCTAGCCATGCGATAAACGATCGTTGGACGTTTGACGAACCGCTTTCCCAGGAAGTAGTCGCGCGGAAAACTCCCCGATATGACTTGAAGTTGATTGCGTCGCCTGCTGGCCGTGCGAAAGACTTGTCGCCAGTGCCTCGACCATCGCCGGGATCGCGGGCAGGCTGATGTCCACGGTCAGTGCCGCGGTGGCGGTCAGCAGGCCGAGCGTGACGACGAAGCTGCGCTTCCTGGTGAGATGCTGGTTCACGGGCGGACACTAGGGCGGGACGAACGTCGCAGGATAGGCGGCTGCGACGGGATGAGTAAAGCTTCAGTGCAGCGCGTCCTTCGACGAGCAATGTTTCGAGCGGGTCCCAGCCGAGCCAGTAGCGAGATCGCGCGGGTGCTCGACGTTCCAGATCGCGAGATCCGCGCGCTCCCGGCTTCGATGGTGCCCCGGTCGTCGAGCAGCCCGAGCGCACGGGCCGCTTTCGCGCGTTGCACCGGCCAGGCATGGGCGGCAGAAAAGCCGGCAGGCGAGCGCCATCGCTTCGGGCATCGAGCACAACGGGGAGGTGCCGGGATTGCGGATCAGGTCGCGATCGCCATCGGTATGCCGTGCTCTCGCAATGCGGCGACCGGCGGCGGCTGCGTCTCTCCAGCGTAAGGTAGGCGCCGGGCAGGAGCACCGCGACCGTGCCGGCCGCGGCCATCGCGCGTATGCCCGCTTCGCTGCTGTATTCGAGATGATCGGCGGACAACGCGCGAACTGCGCGGCGAGTTCCGCCCGCCGCGTCGGAGAGCTGGTCCGCGTGCAGCTCGACGCGCAGGCCCGCGTCCGTCGCGGCACGAAACAACTTCGCAACCTGCGGCGCGCTGAACGCGATCGACTCGCAGTAGGCGTCGACGGCATCGGCGAGCTCGCGCTCCGCGACCTCGGGCAGCAGCTCCGCGATGACGAAATCGATGTAGGCGTCGGCGCGCCCTGTATATTCCGGCGGCACGCTGTGCGCGGCCAGCGATGTCGGTCGCACGTCGACCCCCGACGTCGCCCCGAGCTTGCGGGCGACATAGAGCATCTTCAGTTCGGTCGTTGTGTTGAGCCCCATAGCCCGGACTTGATCTCCACCGTCGCGACGCCGGTTCCGGCCAGCTGGTGCAGGCGCTTGAGCGCGCCGTAGTACAGCTCGTCGAGGCCGGCCGCCCGGGTCGCGCGTACGGTCGACGGATACCGCCGCCCCCTGCTGCGATGTCGGCGTAACTTTCCCGGCGAGACGGCGTTCGAATTCGCCGGCGCGGTCCCCGCCGAACACG
>CAVZIU010000004.1:0-677834 GCA_963775455.1 uncultured Pseudomonadota bacterium
CCGCCGACAACGTAAGGTAGTGCTGCAGGCCGATCATGACTTCGGCTCCGAGTCCATCTTGACGATGCGAATCCGGTCCTTGGCTCGAACGGCAACCTGACTGGATATGTCCTGCACCTTGAGCCCCGGCCGCTTGCGTATCGTCAGCGTGATGGCAGCGACGATGGCCAACAGCAGGATCACGGCGGCGATTTCGAATGCATAGACATGCTCGGTGTAGAGAACCGCGCCCAGAGCTTTCGTATTGTCATAGTCCGCGGAATTCGGGGCGAATGCGAAGGACAAGCCTGCCTCGGAGCCTTTGACCCAGATCAGCTGCACGAGCTCGACAGCCATGACGACCGTAATCAGGATGGCGAACGGTGCGTAACGGGTCAGTTGGCGCCTGACCGCCTCGACATTCACCTCGAGCATCATGATCACGAACAGGAACAGCACCATGACCGCACCGACGTAGACGAGCACCAGTACGATGGCAAGAAACTCGGCTTCAGCCATTAGCCACAAGGCCGCGCTCTGGAAGAAGGTCAGCACGAGAAACATCACCGAATGCACCATGTTGCGGGCGAAGACGACGGCCAGCGCTGCACCGATGAGGACGGCGGCGAACAGGTAAAAAAGCAGGGTTTGGAACAGCATCCGGTTGTGGTCCGCTCGTCGGTCAGCGATACGGGGCGTCAGCCGCCCTGTCCGCGGAAATCATCGCGTCGTACTTGTCGCCGATTGCCATCAGCTTGTCCTTGGTCATGATGTTCTCGCCGGGTTTCTCGAAGTGATACTCGTGGATCCTGGTTTCGACGATCGCATCGACCGGACATGCTTCCTCGCAAAATCCGCAATAGATGCACTTGAAGAGATCGATGTCGTACCGCGTCGTGCGCCGCGTGCCGTCGGTCCCGACGTCCGACTCGATCGTGATCGCAAGTGCCGGGCACACGGCCTCACACAATTTGCAGGCGATGCAGCGTTCCTCGCCATTCGGGTAACGACGCAACGCATGCAGCCCGCGGAACCTGTAGGACTGCGGTGTTTTCTCCTCCGGGTATTCGATCGTCACGCCCTTCCGGAAGTAATTTCGAAAAGTTACTCCCAGCCCGCGCAACAGTTCCCAGAGGGCGAAAGTCTTGACGGTGCCTAGTGCTCTGCTCATTGGAAATACCTGCTCTGTCGGGCCTACCCGGCCCAGGGGCCGACTTTCAGCCCCGCCAGCACACCTTCGACGGCGATCCAGACCAGCGTGACCGGGATGAATACCTTCCAGCCCAGCCGCATGATCTGGTCATATCGGTAGCGCGGAAAAGTCGCGCGGAACCAGAAAAACGTATACATGAAGAACGAAATCTTCAGGAACAGCCAGAAGAATCCCGGTGCCGCCAGCAGGGCCAGGAACGTTCCGTCGAGGAAGGTCCAACCTTCGAAGGGCGAAGCCCAACCGCCGAGAAAGAAGACCGACGCGAGTCCCGAGATCAGCACCATGTTGGCGTATTCGGCCAGGAAGAAGATCGCGAAGGCCACGCCCGAATATTCGACATGAAAGCCTGCGACGATCTCGGACTCTCCCTCCGCCACGTCGAAAGGCGCGCGATTCGTCTCGGCGATTCCGGAAATCCAGTACACGATGAACAGCGGGAACAGCGGGACCAGAAACCAGTGCGAGAGGCCGCCCGCCTGTTTTGCCACGATATCGCCGAGGTTCAGGCTGCCGCCCGCCATCAGGACGCCCACCAGCGCGAAGCCCATGGCGATCTCGTAGGCGACGATCTGCGCCGCCGATCGCATGGCGCCGAGAAACGCATACTTGGAGTTGGTTGCCCAGCCCGCCAGGATCACCCCGTAGACGCCCATCGAGGTCAGCGCCAGCACATACAGGAGCCCGGCGTTGATGTCGGCTATCGTGAAACCGGGATGCAGCGGCATGACCGCCCAGGTCGCAAGGGCCGGGATCAGGGTGAGGAGCGGCGCGATGACGAACAGGAACCTGTTCGACGCTGTCGGCACCACGATTTCCTTGATCAGGAGCTTGATGACGTCGGCAAACGGCTGCCCGAGCCCGAGCGGACCGACGCGATTCGGCCCGATCCTCGACTGCATGTGGCCGATGACCTTGCGTTCGAAATAGGTGGAAAAAGCAACGACCAGGATGATGCCGACCGTGACGAACAGGATCTTCCAGGTCGCGATTGTCAGGTACTGGACGAGTGGCGGCAGGGAGTTCCAGGTATCGACGACAAAATCGGGCAGTAGCGAGGTCATGCTGTGTCGCCCCGGGAGCGCTTCGCGGCCGGCGTACGCTGCAATGCCCTCGCGCGGCGCACGAGCGCGTCCACCGCATAGATCGGTATATCGATGTCGCCGGCCGGATCGTCGGCGCCGTTCACCGCCGGCGATTTCGCCGCTGCCGGCGTCGGGATGACTGCTTGCTGCGTGCCGACGATCGCCGCGATTTCGTCGCGTACCTCTTCCGACGACACATACTCGCAGTCCGGCACATCGAGCAGATTGCCCAGCACGCGCAGGACCTTCCATGCCGGGCGAGCTTCGCCGACCGGGTCGGCGATGCCGGCAAAGCTTTGCCACGTGCCGGCCACGTTCACATAGGTGCCCGAGGTTTCGGCGAACGTGCCGGTCGGCAACAGCAGGTTCGCGGATTCGAGCAGGCTTGCCGATGCAAACGGCGTGAGGGCGATTACGTAGCCCTGCCGGCCGAGTTTGGCCGGCACATCGCTGGATGCCAGGACATCGGAATCGGGCTCCACGCCGTGCATTACGACGACGTCGAGCGGGCTTTCGAGCATGGCACCGGCATGCAAGCCGGACAGGCTGCGTGCCTTGCCGCCGGCCTGGCGATGAGGCAACAGCCCGGCAAGGCATGCACCCGCGCTGTTGGCACCCGGCGACAAGGTACCCAGCCTGGCGCCCGTTGCGTCTGCAATAGCCGCAGCCAGGGCACGAACCCTGCCGAACGCCTTGTGTCGCCCGGCAAGATTACCGAGCAGGATCAGCGCGTCCCCGGCTTTTCCAAGCTCGGCGGCGACTGCCTGTACGGCGCGTCCCGACAACAGTGACACGAGACCGTCCCCGGCGAGATAGTCGGCGAGCTTGAAAAAGTACGGGTAGCGTTCGGGATTCGCGAAAAACACTTTCGAGCCCGCCAGCGCGGCCTTGCGGACCCGATGAGCGATGATCGGCGCTTCGTTGCGCAGGTTCGAGCCGATGACGAAAATCGCGTCTTTCGTTTCGAGGTCCGCAATCTCGCAGCCTAGCCACGGCACCGGAGGGTCGTTCGCCTGGTCGGAAAAATCCCGGCGTTCGATACGATGATCGACATTGGCCGTGCCAATGTGCGCAGCGATGCGGGACAGCAAATGTGCCTCTTCGAGCGTGCAGGACGGCGACGAAAGGATTCCCACCTTGTCCGCCACTGCCGCCTTGAGCCGGTCGGCCGCAATCGCCAGGGCCTCTTCCCAGCCCAGTTCGCGCCAGCGCCCGCCTTCCTTTACGCGCGGTTTCGCCAGGCGGTCGTCGGAATAAATTGCTTCGTAGCTGAAACGGTCCCGGTCCGAGATCCAGGTTTCGTTGATCGACTCGTTCTCCCGGGGGACGACGCGCTTTATCCTGCCGCGCAACACATGGGCGTACAGGTTTGAACCGACGCAGTCGTGCGGCGCCACGGCAGGCCTTTGCAGCATTTCCCACGCTCGGGCGCTGTATCGATAAGGCTTGTTGTTCAACGCGCCGACCGGGCACAGGTCGATGATGTTGCCCGACAGTTCGTGATCGACCGCCGCTTCGACGTAAGTACCGATCTTCATCTTCTCGCCACGATCAGTCGTGCCGAGCTGCTGGATCCCCTGGATTTCCTCGCCGAATCGCACGCAGCGGGTGCAGTGTATACAGCGTGTCATGTCCGTCGAAACCAAAGGCCCGATGTCCTTGTCCTGCACGACCCGCTTGCCGTCGTTGTAGCGGGAAATATCACGCCCATAACCCATCGCGAGATCCTGCAGCTCGCACTCGCCGCCCTGGTCGCAGATCGGACAGTCGAGGGGATGATTGATGAGCAGGAATTCCATCGTGGCTTTTTGCGCCGAAATCGCCCGCGGTGACCGCGTGAAGATTTTCATGCCCTCGGCGACCGGGGTCGCGCAGGCGGGCAACGGCTTCGGCGCCTTTTCGACCTCGATCAGGCACATCCGGCAGTTCGCAGCCACGGAAAGCTTCTCGTGGTAGCAGAACCGCGGGACGTATGTCCCGATCCGGTCGGTCACTTCGATGAGCATCTGACCCTTCCGGGCCGTGACCGGCTGGCCGTCGATCTCGACGTTGACGATATCGTCGCTCATGTCGTTCAGGCAGCCGCGTCCGCAGGGACATCGACGACACTGCGTCCCCCGTTCTCGATCATGTATTCGAATTCAGGCATGAAATGCTTGAGGAAACTCTGCACCGGCCACGCGGCCGCATCGCCGAGCGCGCATATCGTATGGCCTTCGATCTTGTTCGCGACATCGACGAGTTTGCCGAGATCCTCGCTCGTGCCACGGCCTTCGATGATCCGCGTCAGCATCCGGTACAGCCAGCCGGTACCTTCGCGGCACGGCGTGCATTGGCCGCAGGACTCGGCCATGTAGAAGCGGGAGATCCGGCGCAGCACGCGCACCATGTCCGTCGTCTCATCCATGACCATGACCGCACCCGTGCCGAAGGACGATCCGGCCTTCTGCAGCGACGGGTAGTCCATCGTGCAGTTCATGATGACCTCGGCCTTCATGACCGGAACCGACGAACCTCCGGGTATGACGGCTTTCAGCTTGCGGCCCTTCCAGACTCCACCAGCCAGGTCCAGCAAGTCCCTGAATGGGATTCCCATCGGCAATTCGAAGTTGCCGGGATTCGCGACATGCCCGGATACCGAAAAGAGCGCGGTGCCGCCAGAGTTCTCAGGTCCCAGGCCGGCGAACCACTTCGCGCCGTTTCGAACGATCGCCGGCACGCTGGCGAGACTCTGCGTGTTGTTGATCGTCGTCGGCTTCCCGTACAAACCGTAATTCGCTGGAAAGGGCGGCTTGAACCGGGGTTTGCCCGGTTTCCCCTCGAGCGATTCCAGAAGCGCCGTCTCCTCGCCGCAGATGTAGGCGCCGGCCCCGACGAAGGTATACAGGTCGAAATCGATCCCCGTTCCCTGGATGTTCCTGCCCAGCAAACCGGCTTCGTAGGCCTCGCTCACCGCCGCCTCGAAGCGAGGCACGGGTTCGTCGACGAATTCGCCCCGGATGTAGTTGTAACCGACCGTCGCGCCCATGGCGTAGCCCGCGATTGCCATGCCCTCGACGAGCGCATGCGGGTTGTAGCGCAGGACTTCGCGGTCATGGCAGGTACCCGGTTCCGACTCATCGGAGTTGCACACGAGGTACTTCTGCACATCGCTGCCCTTCGGCATGAAACTCCACTTGAGGCCTGTCGGGAAGCCGGCGCCGCCCCGGCCTCGCAAGCCGGAAGCCTTTACTTCGTCGATGACCTGCGCGGGCGTCATTTCACCGTTCAGGATCCTGCGCCAGGCCTTGTAGCCCTCGTGCTGCTCGTAGGTCGCGAGCGTGTGCGACTCATCCGATCCGAAGGTATTGAAGCAGACCAGGTTCTGGGTATAGGCCATGCTGCAACTACTCAAGCTCGCCGAGTATCCGGTCGACTGACTCGGATGTCAGGTTCTCGTAATACCTGTGGTCTACCATCATCATCGGTGCACCGCAGCAGGCGGCCAGGCATTCCTCTTCTCTCTTCAGAAAGATTCGCCCGTCCGCAGTGCTTTCGCCGAGCTTGATACCCAGCTTCCCCTCGACATGAGCCACCAGATCTTCCGCACCGCGCAGCATGCAGGAAACATTGGTGCAGATGGCGACGTTGTGACGACCGACCGGCCTGGTCTGAAACATCGAATAAAAGGTCGCGATTTCGTAGACCTGGATCGCCGGCAACTCCAGGTAGTCCGCGACGGCATTCATGATCTCGGCCGTCAGATAGCCCCCGTTCTCGTGCTGCGCCGCATGAAGTGCGCCGATCACCGCGGACCGGGAGTGCTGCACCGGGAAGCGTGACCGCCAGTGTTCAATCTCGTCCCTGACGTGCTGTGACAGCCCGCCCGCCGTGTTGGCCGTCGAATCTGCAAGTCCAGACCGTCCCGCATCCCTGGCAGTCATCAACGATCGACCTCGCCAAAGACAATGTCCTGTGTCCCGATTACTGCAACGACGTCGGCAAGCATGTGGCCTTGAACCATTTCCGACATCGCCGACAGGTGCGCGAATCCGGCCGCGCGGATCTTCACACGATACGGCTTGTTTGCTCCGTCCGACACGAGATACACGCCGAACTCGCCCTTGGGATGCTCGACCGCGGCGTACACCTCGCCGGCCGGCACGCAGTAGCCTTCGGTGAACAATTTGAAATGGTGGATCAGCGACTCCATGTCGTCTTTCATCTCGACTCGCTTCGGCGGCACGATTTTGTGGTCGTCCGCGATCACCGGGCCCGGGTTCCCGCGCAGCCAGTCGATGCACTGCCGGATGATCCGGTTGGACTGCCGAAATTCCTCAATGCGCACCAGGTATCGGTCGTAGCAGTCGCCGTTCAAGCCGACGGGGATGTCGAAATCCATGCGGTCGTAGACTTCGTAAGGCTGTTTCTTGCGCAGGTCCCATTCGACACCCGAGCCGCGCAGCATCGGCCCGGAGAAGCCCAGTTGCAACGCGCGTTCCGGCGAGACGACACCGATATTGACCGTGCGCTGCTTCCAGATGCGATTGTCCGTCAACAGAGTTTCATATTCGTCGACGCAGGCCGGAAAACGATTCGTGAAGTCTTCAATGAAGTCGAGCATGCTGCCATCGCGCGCCGCGTTCAGGCGCTTCAAATCCTTCTCGCTGCGGAACTTCGAGCTTTGATACTTGGGCATCGATTCCGGAAGGTCGCGGTACACACCGCCTGGGCGGTAGTAGGTCGCATGCATGCGCGTTCCGGACACCGCCTCGTAGAGATCCATCAGGTCTTCGCGCTCGCGAAAGCAATAGAGAAAAATCGTCATTGCGCCGATATCGAGACCATGCGCGCCGAGCCACATCAAGTGGTTCAGAATGCGCGTGATTTCGTCGAACATGACGCGGATGTACTGGGCGCGCTCCGGCACTTCTATGCCGAGCAGTTTTTCGATGGCCAACACGTAACCGTGTTCATTGCACATCATCGACACGTAGTCGAGACGATCCATGTAGCCAATGCTTTGGCTGAACGGTTTCGATTCCGCCAGCTTCTCAGTCGCGCGGTGCAGCAAGCCAATGTGCGGATCGGCCTTCTGGATGGTTTCGCCATCCATCTCGAGGACGAGTCGCAGCACGCCGTGAGCCGCAGGATGTTGCGGCCCGAAATTCATCGTGTAGTTCTGGATCTCAGCCACCGGCGGGATCCTTGAGTTCTGCCGAATAGCGGTTGTCTGCCCGTACCACGCGCGGCACGAGAGTGCGCGCCTCGATGCTCACCGGCTGGTAGGCAACCCGGCCCTTTTCTTCGTCGTACCGCACCTCGACCGTGCCGATCAGTGGGAAGTCCTTGCGGAACGGATGACCGATGAATCCGTAATCCGTGAGGATGCGTCGCAGGTCCGGATGACCTTCGAAAAGTATGCCGTACAGGTCGAAGGTCTCGCGTTCGAACCAGTTTGCGCTGTTCCATATATCGACCACCGATTTCACAACCGGGGGATTTGCAATGCCCGTGTAAGTGCGCAGCCGGAGACGCAGGTTATGCCTGATCGACAGGAGGTGATAAATGACCGCGAATCGGCGAGGCGGAAATTCGTCCGATTCGTCGAGCACGACGGGCTCTCGTTCGACGCCGCGGCTGAAGCCGCTTTCCGTAGCCTCGAAGGTCGTCCATTCGTCCTGGCCGTAAGTGAGATAGTCGACGCCGCAGACGTCCATCAGCATCTCGAAACCGAAATCGCTGCGCAATGCCGTGGCGACTTCAATCAGGCTGCCCTTCTCGACTTCGTATGTCAGCTCATCGACTCGCGATTCGACGCGTACAAGCTGCTCGCCGAAGCGCTCGTCGATCCGAGCCGCCAGTGTCTCGTAACGATCGTTCATGTCCGGATACTATGACCTGGCTATCGTGCTCGTGCGACGGATCTTCTTCTGCAATTGGATCAGGCCATAAATGAGCGCCTCGGCCGTCGGCGGACAGCCTGGAACGTAGACGTCCACCGGCACGATTCGGTCGCAGCCACGCACGACCGCGTAGGAGTAGTGATAATAGCCGCCGCCGTTGGCGCAGGAACCCATGGACACTACCCAGCGGGGCTCCGGCATCTGGTCATAGACCTTGCGCAGCGCCGGCGCCATCTTGTTGCACAGCGTACCGGCGACGATCATGCAATCCGACTGTCGTGGACTCGGCCGGAATATGATGCCGAAGCGGTCGAGATCATATCTCGCTGCGCCCGCCTGCATCATTTCGACGGCGCAGCACGCGAGCCCGAACGTCATAGGCCAAAGCGAACCGGTCCGGGCCCAGTTCATGACTGCGTCGACGCTGGTCACGACGAAACCCTTTTCCTGCAGGCTCTCGCCGGCCGCGGCCGCCTCGCGCGGCGCTGTGGAGTCGAATGTCCCGGCTAGTCCCACTCGAGCGCCCCTTTCTTCCATTCGTAGATGAAGCCGACCACGAGAATCGCCAGGAACAAGGCCATCGCGAGCAGACCGAACGAGCCGATAGCATCGAGCGACACCGCCCAGGGGAACAGGAAGGCGATCTCCAGGTCGAAAATGATGAACAGAATGGCGACAAGATAGTAACGGACGTCGAACTTCATCCGCGCCTCGTCGAAGGGTTCGAATCCGCATTCGTAGGGCGACAGTTTTTCCTTGTCCTTGCGCCCTCTGCCGATAAGGAATCCGAGTCCGAGCAGCAACAGCCCGATTCCGGCGGCCACGCCGAGAAAAATCAGTACCGGAATGTATTCTTGTAACATCGTGACCCGTTTGAATCGCGTGCGAGATGACGCCGGATTTGCTTGAGATTGTATCAGCCCGGGACGCCGCGAATACAGCCCTTGTGAAAAACCCGGCTCATCGCCGGGTTTTTCACAAAACTGGTGCTCTGGGCGAGACTCGAACTCGCACGGCTCGCGCCACTGCCCCCTCAAGACAGCGTGTCTACCAATTCCACCACCAGAGCAATGTACACGTCGGCTTACTCGCCGGAGGGTAGCTCGTCAGTCGCTTCCGGCGGCGCATCGTCCGAGCCTGCATCCCCGGTGTCGGTGACGTCCTCGATGGACGGCAGCTCGTCTGCGCCTGGCGGTTCGCCCTCGGTCGGCAATGCCCCGGCCGAATCTTCGCCGGCCGCATCGTCACCAACGGCTTCTTCGCCAACTGCTTCTTCGCGGACCGCTTCGTCCAGCAGGCTGCCTGGCCGAGCATCGATGTGCTGGCTGAACAGGTATGCAAGCGTCAGGCTGCTCACGAAAAATGCCGTCGCGAAGATCGCTGTCATGCGCGAGAAAAAGCTCGACGAGCCCCGTGCACCGAAAACGGTACCGGATGCCCCGGCTCCGAAGGCGGCACCGGCATCGGCACCCTTGCCCCGCTGCAATAGCACGAGGACGATGATCAGGATCGCGATCAGCGTATGTACGGCAAGCACGACTTTTTGCAATGTATCCATTTTTCCTCAATCCGTTCCCGCGGCAGCGACAATCGCCAGAAAGTCAGGCGCTTTAAGCGACGCGCCACCGATCAGTCCGCCATCGATGTCCGGCATGGCCAGCAATCCGGGCGCATTCTCACCTTTCATGCTGCCGCCATATAATATTCCAAGCCCTTCGGCGACGGCCGTATCCCGTCGCGCAATGCTCCGCCGGATATGCGCATGCACGTCCTGCGCTTGTTCCGGCGTGGCCACCTTTCCAGTACCGATCGCCCACACCGGTTCGTAGGCAATCACCGCCTTCGACAATGCCGCCACGCCGCAGGCGGTCAACACGGCTTCGAGCTGGGTGCTGATCACAGCTTCGGTCCGCCCTGCTTCGCGTTCTGCGAGCGTTTCGCCGACACATACGATCGGTACCAGCCCCGCGGTGAGCGCAGCGCCGGTCTTGGCGGCTACCCTCTCGCTGGTTTCACCCAACAGCGCACGCCGTTCGGAATGGCCGACAATGACATAGCGGCACCCGGTCGCAAGCAGCATTGTTGCCGAGACCTCGCCGGTATACGCACCTGCCGCATGCTCGGAAACATCCTGTGCGCCCAGCCGCACCGGCGACCCTGCGAGCTGGTCCGCCACCGCTGCGAGGAACGGAAACGGCGGACAGATGGCGACATCCGCGCCGGCCCTCGCCGGCAATCCGGCGATGATATCCCCTACCAGCTCGCGATTGCGGGCCGGGTCGCCGTTCATCTTCCAGTTACCGGCAACCAGGATTTTGCGCACGCGCCAAATTCCGCAGAACCGAGGGCGCGCAAGGATACCGGGGGCAGGACCCTAAATCAATGCGGCGCCCGCACCGCCACTGCCTCAGCGTGCGGCTTCCGCCACCACCGATGCCAGCCTCTGGGCCAGCTCGGCGACGACGGACTCGTCACGCCCTTCGACCATCACGCGGATCACGGGTTCGGTGCCCGAAGCCCGGAGCACGACCCGCCCGCTGTCCTTGAGGCGCGCCTGGGCGGCGGCAACTGCGTCGCAGATTGCGGGCGATTCTTCCGGGTCCACTTTCCGGTCGACCCGGACGTTGACCATCGTCTGCGGGTACCGGGCCATGCCGCTTGCCAGTTCGCCCAAAGTTCGGCCGGTTTCCTTCATCACGGCGAGAACCTGCAGCGCACAAATCAGCCCATCCCCTGTCGTCGTCTGGTCGAGCATGATCATGTGACCCGACGTTTCTCCACCGATCACGCCGCCGGTGGCTTTCAATGTTTCGAGTACGTATCGGTCGCCGACACCGGCACGGCGAAATTCGATCGACTGGTCGCGCAAGGCATGCTCGAGACCGAGGTTACTCATCACCGTGCCGACGACCGGTCCCTTCAGCGTACCGTGGCGATGGCGGGCGGTCGCCATGATGTACAGGAGCTGGTCGCCATCCACCAGGTTGCCTCGTTCATCCACCATGATCACCCGGTCGCCGTCCCCGTCCAGCGCAACGCCAACATCGGCACCGATGGCCGGAACCGTCAACCGCAGCAACGCCGGCTGCGTGGAACCACAGCCCGCATTGATGTTCCGCCCGTTGGGCGAGCAGCCGATGGGCACCACCTCGGCGCCCAGGTCGGCAAGCAGCCTCGGCCCCACCTTGTAGCCGGCGCCGTTGGCGCCATCGAATACGATCTTCAGCCCATCCAGTGCCAGGTGTGCGGGAAACGTAGTCGCGCAAAACTCCTGGTAGTCGCTGTGCGCCGCGTCGATGCGCTTTGCCTTGCCGAGCGAAGCCGAATCCCGTGTTACCACGGGCCGTTCCAGTTCGGCCTCGATCGCCTTTTCGACCTCGTCCGAGAGCTTCGAACCCACGCCATCGAAGAACTTGATGCCATTGTCGAAATACAAGTTGTGCGAGGCACTGATCACCACGCCGAGTTTTGCACCGTAGTCCTGGGTCAGGAAGGCGATGCCCGGCGTCGGGAGGGGGCCGATGAGCAGGACGTCGGCACCGGCGGCGACGAAACCCGCTTCGAGCGCCGCTTCGAACATGTAGCCGGACACGCGCGTGTCCTTGCCGATCAGGACGCTGCCACCGTCCGGAACCAGGACCCTCGCCGCGGCGCTGGCGAGACGCAGCGCGAAATCGGCAGTCATCGGGTCGACGCCGACCGTGCCGCGGATGCCGTCAGTACCGAAGTATTTCCTGCTCATTCTTTGGTTCCTGCCTCCATGACCACGCGCACCACTCGCATGGCATCTACGGTTGCGGCTACATCGTGCACCCGCAGGATATCTGCGCCGTTGCGAACAGCCAGCACAGCCGCCGCGACGCTCGCGGCCAGCCGGTCCTGAACGTCACGTCCGGCCAGTGCTCCGACCATCGATTTTCGCGACAGCCCGACCAGCAAGGGCCGGCCGAGGCGAGTCAATTCTCGCAGATTTGCCAGCAATTCAACATTGTGGGCCAGCGACTTGCCGAAGCCGAAGCCGGGATCGAGCACGATGTGGTCGGCCGGAATGCCGGCGTCCATGCAGGCTTGCATGCGCTGCTCGAGAAAGGCTGCGACGTCATGGCACACGTCTTCGTAATTCGGTTCGGATTGCATCGTCCGCGGCTCTCCCTGCATGTGCATCAGGCACACCGGCACCTGCAGTTCTGCGGCCGCTTCCAGCGCACCCGGTACACGCAGCGCGCGTACGTCGTTAAGCAACGCGGCGCCGCCGCCGACGGCCGCACGCATTACCGCGGGTTTGCTCGTATCGACGGAAATTGGCAGGGTCGTCAGGTCACGCAAGCACTCGAGCACGGGCAGTATTCGGTCGAGTTCCTCCTGCTCGGACACGTCCGCGGCGCCCGGGCGCGTGGATTCACCGCCGATATCGAGCAGGTCCGCTCCCGCAGCCAACATTCTCTCGGCGTGTCGCAGCGCGGCGTCACGAGCCCGGAAGAGACCGCCATCCGAGAACGAGTCCGGCGTTACATTCAGAATGCCCATGACGGCCGGCCGCGTCAGTCGCAGCCGGCCGACCCGGATGGTATTCACAGGCTTGGCGTCGGGCGGCCCGGCCGCTCCGTCAGTTCTCGACTGCAGGGCCGCCGATAGCACCCGGTGCATCGGGTTCCGGCCGCGCCTTGCCGCCCTGTGGAGCCGCGCCGCCGGTGTCCTGCCAGTCCGCGGGCGGTTGCGGCTCGCGGCCCGCCATGATGTCGCGGATCTGCTGGTCGCCGATCGTCTCGTACTTGATCAGGGCATTGGCCATCATGTGCAGTTTCTCGACGTTCTCGTTCGAGCAACTGTTTCGCGCGCCGGTAGTTCGAGTCGATGATCGTGCGCACTTCCTCGTCGATCGCATTCGCCGTGTCGTCAGACACCTGTTTGTGCTGCGTGACCGTGCGTCCGAGGAATACCTCTCCGTCGTCCTCGCTATAGGTCAGCGGACCGAGCCGGTCGGACAAGCCCCATTTGGTGACCATGTTCCGCGCAATTTCCGTCGCGCGTTCGATGTCGTTCGACGCACCGGTGGTCACGCCGTCGCGACCATTGATCATTTCTTCCGCAATCCGTCCGCCAAACAGGCTGGATATCCGCGATTCGAGCCCCTGTTTCGACATGCTGTAGCGATCTTCCTCCGGCAGGTACATCGTTACGCCGAGGGCGCGTCCGCGCGGGATGATCGTGACCTTGTAGACCGGGTCGTGCTCGGGTACGAGAAAGCCTACGATCGCGTGGCCTGCCTCGTGATAGGCGGTATTGAGTTTTTCCTTCTCGCTCATGACCATCGATCGGCGCTCGGCGCCCATCATGATCTTGTCCTTCGCCTTTTCGAACTGCTCCATGCTGACGACACGCTTGTTCGCGCGCGCTGCAAACAGCGCCGCCTCGTTCACCAGATTGGCGAGGTCGGCACCAGAGAACCCGGGGGTTCCGCGCGCGATGTAGCTCGGATTCACGTCCTCGTCGAGCGGCACCTTGCGCATGTGCACCTTCAGGATCTGCTCACGACCGCGCACGTCGGGCAGGGGCACGACGACCTGTCGGTCGAAGCGGCCCGGCCGCAGCAATGCAGGATCCAGCACATCCGGACGGTTGGTGGCGGCGATGACGATGATGCCTTCGCTGCCTTCGAAGCCGTCCATCTCGACCAGCATCTGGTTCAGCGTCTGCTCCCGTTCGTCGTGGCCGCCGCCGAGGCCGGCGCCGCGGTGCCGTGCCGACAGCATCGAGTTCGTCGATGAAGATGATGCAGGGCGCCTGCTTCTTGGCCTGGTCGAACATGTCGCGCACACGCGACGCGCCCACGCCGACGAACATTTCGACGAAATCGGACCCGGAGATCGTGAAAAACGGCACTTTGGCTTCGCCGGCAATCGCCTTCGCGAGCAGCGTCTTGCCGGTACCGGGCGGGCCGACCATCAGCACCCCCTTGGGGATCTTGCCGCCGAGGCGCTGGAACTTGCTCGGGTCCTTCAGGAACTCCACGATCTCCGCGACCTCGGCTTTCGCCTCCTCTACGCCGGCAACGTCTGCGAAGGTCACGCCGACCTGGTCTTCGCCCAGGAGCCTGGCCTTGCTTTTGCCAAACGACATCGCGCCGCGGCCGCCACCGCCGCCCTGCATCTGGCGCATGAAGTAAATCCACACGCCGATCAGCAGAAGGATGGGAAATGAGCTGATCAGGAGCTGCCCGATGAGACTTTGCTTCTTCGGCTCGGTTCCGTCGAACTGCACGTTGTTGTCCTGCAGCACGCCGATCAGGGGCGTGTTGTCGGTTTCCGGGCTGATCGTGTAGTACGGCAGCGGTTCCTGGCTGTTGCTGCCGTAGCGAATGGTCTTGTCTTCGAACTTGACGACCTTGACGCGGCCGTTCTCGACCTGCTCCAGGAACTCCGAGTACTGCTGCCGTTGTGCCTGGACGCCATTGACGCCCGACAGCCCCTGCACGACCGACAGCAGGACGACGATTATGACTATGAAGACTAGGATGTTCTTGGTCAGATCATTCACGATTCGGTATCCGTTACGCGGCGGAATCGTCCGCTGGGGCATGGGTTTAGACGCGATCCAAGCCTTTGAGACACTACACCAATTGATGGTTCCTCGCTACCAGGTACACCTCACGGCTGCCACTTCGCGACGCGTCGGGCTTCATCGCCCGGACCTTGCCGAAGCGCCGGCGGGCCTCGGCGATGATTTCGTCCGAACCCTGGCCCTGGAACAGCTTGCACACCAGGCCGCCGCCCGGTTTCAGCACCGTGGCGCAAAGCTCCAGTGCCAGCTCCGCGAGGTGCATGGCACGCGGCTGGTCCACGGCTTTGGTGCCACTGATATTGGGTGACATGTCGCTCAATACAAGGTCGGCCCGCAGGCCATTCAGGGCATCCTTCAGCAGCACCAGCACCTGCTCGTCCCGGAAATCGCCCCGTATGAACTCGACCGAGGGCAAGCTGTCCATGGGCAGCAGGTCCAGCGCCAGGATGCGACAACGCCCGTCGAGGGCGTCGGTGACGTACTGGCTCCAGCCCCCCGGCGCAGCACCGAGATCGACGACCACCATGCCGGGTTTCAGCAGCCGCTCCCTGCGGTCGATCTGCTGCAGCTTGAATACCGCGCGAGAGCGCCAGCCTTCGCGGCGCGCCTGCCGGACGTAGGGATCCTTCTCCTGGCGGGCACGCCAGTCGCCGCTGCTGCGCCGCGGGCCGCTCACCGCCGCTCTCCGCGCGCGGCCTGCGCGCTGCTAGAATCTGCCGCCATGCTCAAGGAATTCCAGCTCAAATACCTCCGCGGACTCGGCCACAGCCTCAAACCCGTGCTCACCGTGGCCGACAAGGGCCTGTCCGATGCCGTGCGCGCGGAATACGAAAACGCCCTTGCACATCACGAATTGATCAAGGTGCGGTTGCGGGTCGGCGATCGAGACTTGCGGGACCAGTACATCGACTCACTGTGCGCGAATGCCGGCGCCGAGCTGGTACAACGGGTCGGCAACGTTGCCCTCGTCTACCGTGCGAACCCGGCGCAGAGGAAAATCCGGGTCCCTTCGAGGTGACCCTCTACTCGTATCGCACCTCGACGACCTCGTAGTCCTTGTCGCCACCAGGTGCCGTGACGCTCACCACGTCGCCTTCGTTTTTGCCGATCAGCGCGCGGGCGATCGGCGAAGTATAGGAAATCTTGCCGAACTTGATATCGGCTTCATCCTCGCCGACGATCTTGTAGACAATCTCCTGGCCCGTGGTTTCGTCGATCAGCTCCACTGTCGAACCGAAAATGACCCTGCCCCTGGCGTCGATGGCAGTTACATCGATAACCTGGAGGTTCGACAACTTGCCCTCGATTTCCTTGATTCGTGCTTCGATGAAACCCTGCTGATCCTTGGCGGCGTGATATTCGGCATTCTCTTTGAGGTCGCCGTGCGCCCGCGCCTCGGCAATCGCCCGGATCACGTTCGGGCGGTCCACGCTCTTGAGCTGTTTCAGTTCCGCCTGCAGCTGCTCTTGTCCCTGGACGGTCACCGTAACCTTGTTCATGCCATGACCTCTCGATGCAGGTCCTGCAAGCGATTCACGTCGCTGTCATCGAGATGCTCGATTGCCGTGCACGTCGCCTTGGCAGCCGCGATCGTGGTGTAGTACGTGACGCGATGCCGAACAGCTTCTGCGCGGATGGACAGCGATTCATTGATTGCCTGCTTTCCCTCCGTCGTATTGACGATGAGGTCTATTTCACCATTCTTGATCATGTCGACGATGTGCGGGCGCCCCTCGCGAACCTTGTTCGCCCGTCGACATGATACACCAGCCTTCGCAAGTGTTTGCGCCGTACCATGCGTCGCGACGATATCGAAACCGCGCGCGGCAAGAATCCTGCCCAGTTCGACGACGGCTTCTTTGTCGCGGTCGCGGACGCTGAGCAGTGCCGCTCCCTGCCTCGGCAGCAGGACGCCGGATGCCAGCTGGGCTTTGGCATACGCTTCACCAAAGGAGCGGCCGACGCCCATTACTTCACCGGTCGATTTCATCTCCGGACCGAGGATCGGATCGGAGCCTGGAAACTTGATGAACGGGAAAACCGCTTCCTTCACCGAGTAGTACTCCGGAATTCGCTGGCTCACGAAACCCTGGTCGGAAAGCGATTGCCCGACCATGACCTTCGCGGCGATCTTTGCGAGTGGCACGCCGATCGCCTTGGACACGAACGGCACGGTTCGCGAAGCGCGCGGATTCACCTCCAGCAGGTAGATCCGGCCGCCCTGGATCGCGAACTGGGTGTTCATGAGGCCGACGACGTTGAGGCCGCGTGCGAGTTTCACGACCTGCTCGCCCAGCTGCACTTGCGTTTCCGCCGACAGGCTGAACGGCGGCAGCGAACAGCCGGAGTCGCCGGAATGCACGCCCGCCTGCTCGATATGCTCCATGACACCGCCTATCAGCACGCGCTCTCCGTCGCAGATGCAATCGACGTCCACCTCGATGGCGGCATCCAGGAAACGGTCGAGCAGCACCGGGCTGGAATTGGACACGTGTATGGCCGCATCCATGTAAGCTTCCAGATCATCGTCGCTGTGTACTATCTCCATGGCACGACCGCCCAGGACATAGGACGGCCGAACGACGAGTGGGTAGCCCACCTTCCCTCCCATTCTCACCGCTTCCGCCTTGGTGCGCGCGGTGCAGTTCGGCGGCTGCAGGAGTCCGAGTTTCTCGACCAGCTTCTGGAAGCGCTCGCGATCCTCGGCAAGATCGATGGAATCCGGCGACGTACCGATGATATGCGCGCCGGCCGCCTCCAGTTCACGTGCGAGCTTGAGTGGCGTCTGTCCGCCGTATTGCACGATTACGCCTTCGGGTCGTTCGAGATCGATGATCTCCATGACGTCCTCGAAGGTCAGCGATTCGAAGTACAGGCGATCCGAAGTATCGAAATCGGTCGACACGGTCTCCGGATTGCAATTGACCATGATCGTTTCGTAGCCGGATTCGCGCAGTGCGAGCGCAGCGTGCACGCAACAGTAGTCGAATTCGATTCCCTGCCCGATGCGGTTCGGCCCGCCGCCCAGGATCATGATCTTTGGCTTGTCCGTCGGTTGCGATTCGCACTCTTCGTCATAGGTCGAGTACAAGTACGCCGTTGCAGTGCCGAACTCCGCGGCGCAGGTATCGACCCGCTTGTAGACGGCGCGGACGCCGAATTCCTTGCGGCGGCGGCGGACGTCCTGCTCCGCGACGCCGAGCAATTGCGCGATCCGGGCATCGGAGAAGCCCTTGCGCTTCAGCGCACGGAGGCGTGTCGCGTCCAGACCCGCAAGACCCGCGTCGGCAGTACGCGCCTCGTCCGCGACGAGATCCGCGATCTGCGCGACGAACCAGGGATCAATGGCGCTGATGCTCGCGACATCTTCGAAACTGAAGCCGCCGCGCAGCGCGTCGGCCACGTATAGAAGCCGGTCTGCACCAGCCATGCGCAGCTGCTGGCGAACCCGATCGCGTTCGATTTCCGCCGCGAGGTCACCCGCGACGGGTTCGAGACCGGAGATGCCGATCTCCAGCCCGCGTAATGCCTTCTGCAGAGACTCCTGGAACGTGCGACCGATCGCCATGACTTCGCCGACAGACTTCATCTGGGTCGTCAGGCGATCGTTTGCGCCGGGAAACTTTTCGAACGTGAATCGCGGCAATTTGGTGACTACGTAGTCGATCGTAGGTTCAAAAGACGCCGGCGTGGCTCCCCCGGTGATTTCGTTCTTGAGTTCGTCCAGCGTGTAACCCACGGCCAGTTTTGCTGCGACCTTGGCGATCGGGAAACCAGTTGCCTTGGACGCAAGCGCCGACGAGCGTGACACGCGCGGATTCATTTCGATCACGAGCACACGGCCGTTGTCGGGATTCACGGCAAACTGCACGTTGGAGCCGCCTGTATCGACACCGATCTTGCGAAGCACCTCGATGGATGCGTTACGCAGCCGCTGGTATTCCTTGTCCGTAAGCGTCTGGGCCGGCGCAACCGTGATCGAATCGCCTGTGTGTATCCCCATCGGATCGAAATTCTCGATAGAGCAGACGATGATGCAATTGTCGTTGCGGTCGCGCACGACTTCCATTTCGAACTCTTTCCACCCCAGCACAGATTCTTCGAGCAGCACTTCCGCGGTCGGCGACATCTCCAGCCCGTGGGCGACGATGTCCTCGAACTCCTCGCGGTTGTAGGCGATGCCACCGCCCGTGCCGCCCAAGGTGAAGGACGGCCGAATGATCGTGGGAAAGCCGATACTCGACTGTTTCTCGATCGCCTCATCCAGCGTGCGCGCAATTTCCGCACGCGGCACGTCGAGACCGATTTCGGTCATCGCCTGGCGAAACAGCTCACGATCCTCGGCCATGTCGATCGCTTCGCGGGACGCGCCGATCATTTCCACGCCGTACTTTTCGAGTACACCCTCACGGGCCAGGTCCAGGGCGCAATTCAGTGCCGTCTGTCCGCCCATGGTCGGCAATAAAGCGTCGGGCCGCTCCTTCTCGATGATGCGTTCGAGCGTGGTCCAGTTCACCGGCTCGATGTAGATGGCATCGGCCATCTCCGGGTCCGTCATGATCGTGGCCGGATTGGAATTCACCAGGATGACGCGGAATCCTTCCTGCCGCAGCGCCTTGCACGCCTGGGCGCCTGAATAGTCGAATTCGCAGGCCTGGCCGATGACGATCGGCCCGGCTCCGATGATCAAAATACTTTCAATATCAGTACGTTTTGGCATTTTCTTGAGGGTATTTATCCGGATACGACGTTCCGGATCACGCGCTTCTTCTGCGCCTCCATGTCGTGAATGAAACGCTCGAACAGCGACAGGAGGTCATGCGGCCCCGGACTGGCCTCGGGATGTCCCTGGAAACTGAATGCGGGGCGATCCCGGTAGCCGATGCCCTGCAAGGTGCCGTCGAACAGCGACCGGTGCGTCGCCACCACGTCGGGCGGCAAGCTCGATTCGTCGACTGCAAATCCGTGATTCTGGCTGGTGATGAGCACCTGGCCGGTCGTGAGGTCCTGCACCGGGTGGTTGGCGCCGTGATGGCCGAATTTCATCTTGACCGTCCTTCCGCCTGCGGCGAGGCCGAGCAGCTGGTGACCGAGGCAGATGCCGAAGACTGGAATCCGGCGTTCGAGGAAAGTGCGTATCGCCGTGACGGCGTAGTCACACGGTTCGGGGTCACCCGGGCCGTTCGACAGGAATATTCCGTCCGGCGAATGACGCAACGCCTCGTCCGCCGTGGTCATCGCGGGTACCACCGTCATCCGGCAACCGAGGTCGGACAATATGCGCAGGATGTTCCGCTTGATGCCGAAATCGTAGGCGACGACGTGATAGGGGGCGACACGGCGGCTCATGACTCGCGGCTTTTTGCCGAAGGTCGTGCCGAAGGACCATTGGTAGGGCTTCTTCGTGGTCACGAAGCGGGCCAGGTCCATTCCGGCGATACCGGGAAACTTGCGGGCATCCTCGATGGCCTGTGCGGGATCGGCGTCACCGGTCATGATGCAGCCTGACTGCGCTCCTTTCTCGCGAATGATCCGGGTCAGCTTGCGCGTGTCGATGTCGGCGATCGCAACCGCATCGCCCTGCCTGAGAAAGTCGGTGAAGCTGCGCTCCGAGCGCCAGCTCGAGGTGACCATGGAGCTGTCGCGAATGACGAGGCCGGAAGCGTGAATCTCGGCGGACTCCATGTCCTCGCTGTTGGTTCCCGTATTGCCGATGTGCGGATACGTCAGAGTAACGATCTGGCGGCAGTAAGACGGGTCGGTCAGGATTTCCTGGTAACCCGTCATCGCGGTGTTGAATACGACTTCGCCGATCGTTCTGCCATCGGCGCCGACCGAGCGGCCGTGAAACACCGTGCCGTCCTGGAGTGCCAGTATTGCGGGCGTGATCAAAAGCGATCCTCGTTGGAAGTGATACCGAGACCGCCTTTGCCGGCGCCAGATGCGACGAAGCGGGAGCACCAGGGTGTCCCGCTCTCGAATTCGCTGACCGGACAGCGATCCGGTGTAGTTTACTCGATGCCCCGAAAATGTCCAACGTGGCACCGGCCAGCGAACTCATCACTCGTCGAATAAAACGTTCCGCATCGAGTAGCACCCCGGCGCGCGACCTACGACCCACTGTGCCGCGCGCAGCGCGCCGTCGGCAAACACGTCGCGAGTAGTCACCCTGTGCTCGAAACGCAGGGTCTCCGTCGGGGAGCTGAAGATGACCGCATGGTCCCCCGGCACGTCGCCGATCCGCCGGCTCGTGTAGGCGATATCCGTGTCGCCGCGCGCCGCCGTGACCGCGTCGCCGAGCTTCAAGGCGGTACCCGACGGTGAGTCCTTCTTGTGCACGTGGTGTGTTTCGTCGATCGCGACCGCGTATTCCCGCCCCAGTGTACCGGCCGTGTCGCGGATCATCGCCTCGAGCAAGGTGATGCCCTGGCTCATGTTGCGGTCATAGACAATGGGCAGCGTGTCGGCCGCGGCGTTCAGCGCCGCCATCTGTCGCTCGTCGAGCCCGCTGACCCCGCAGACCAGCGGCTTGCCGAGCCGAGTCACCGTTTCCAGCACGTGTTCGGTGGCTGCTGGCAGGCTGAAGTCGATGACGACGTCCGCGGATGCCGCCAGATCGTCGAGGTCCTCGCCGCGATGCCAGGTGCCGGCCAGCGCGAATTCGGGCTTGTTCGCGATACGGGCCGCAATCCGCAGACCCATGCGGCCCGCGCCGGCGATCGCGACCCTGAGCGGAGTCACCACGGCTATTGCTTGATCCGTTCGAAGAAGCGCTTGACCGTGTCTAGCCATCCGCCCGCCCGCGGGCAGTGTTTTTCGCCGCCCGAGCGCAGCAGCTCTTCAAAGCGAACCAGAAGGTCCTTCTGCTCGTCGGACAGGTTGACGGGTGTTTCGACGACCACGGAGGCGAACAGGTCGCCCGTACGCGCGTCGCGCACCGTGCGCACACCCTTGCCGCGCAGTCGAAACGCTTTGCCGGACTGCGTGCCGCCCGGAATCTTCAGCGACACGTGTCCATCGAGCGTCGGCAACTCGATTTCTCCGCCCAGGGTCGCGGTTGCAAAGCTGACCGGCACCTCGCAGTTCAGGTCCGCGCCGGCTCGCTGGAAGATCCGGTGCGGCTGAACGCGGATTTCCACGTACAGGTCGCCGGGCGGGCCGCCGTTGCGGCCGGCCTCGCCTTCTCCGGAAAGCCTTATGCGATCACCCTCGTCTACCCCAGGCGGCACCTTCACCGACAATGTTCGGGTCTTTTGCACCCGGCCGCGGCCGTTGCAGTCGGGACACGGGTCCCTCACGACCGTGCCGGCGCCCCTGCAGGCCGGACAGGTCTGCTGGATCGAGAAGAAGCCTTGCTGCATCCGCACCTGGCCGACGCCGTTGCAGGTGCTGCACGAGACTGGTGTCGTGCCTTGCCGCGCCCCGCTGCCCTCGCAGGTCTCGCAGCGAACCTGGCTGGGTACGTCGATTTGTACCGATTCGCCCGCCACTGCGGTCTCCAGGTCCAGCTTCAGCTCGTAACCGAGATCCGCGCCGCGAAATGCATGGGATGAGCCGGCTCGCGCGCGGCCGGTGCCGAAAATATCGCCGAATACGTCCCCGAAGATATCGGAGAACGCGTCGCCTCCCGCAAATCCACCTCCGCCGCTCCCTCGGACGCCGGAATGGCCGTAGCGATCGTAGGCCGCACGCTTCTTATCATCGTGCAGGACCTTGTACGCCTCGCGTGCTTCCTTAAAACGCGCGGCAGCCGTTTCATCGTCCTTGTTGCGGTCCGGATGATGCTTCATGGCAAGCCGACGATAGGCTTTCTTGATGTCTTCGGCGGATGCCGTCCGTGGAATGCCGAGAATTTCGTAATAGTCGCGTTTTGCCATGTCCCTCTAAAGGTCGGGCGCCGCGAACGGCGCCCTTGCTCCCCAACTAATGCTTGCCGATATTCTTTATTAAGCTCGCTTCGACTTGTTGTCGTCGTCGACCTCCTCGAATTCGGCATCGACGACATCGTCGTCACCCTGCGACGGTTTGTCCGCAGACCCTTCCGCCCCGCCGCTCGCCTGCTGTTCGGCATACAGCTTTTGGGCCAGCCCGGCCGAGGCTTCCGCCAGCGCTTTCGATTTGCGCTCGATCGCGTCCTTGTCGTCGCTCTCGATCGCCTTTTTCAGGTCGGAAACGGCACTCTCCACCGCCATCCGCTCCTGCGCCGACACCTTCTCGCCGAGGTCCGCCAGAGTCTTTTCCGAGGCGTGCACCAGTGCGTCCGCCTGGTTACGGGTATCGACGAGTTCGCGGAACTTGCGGTCTTCCTCTGCGTGTGCCTCGGCGTCCGCGACCATTTTCTCGATTTCATCGTCGGACAGGCCGCTGGAGGCCTTGATGATGATGTTCTGGCTCTTGCCCGTCGTCTTGTCCTTGGCCGACACATTCAGGATGCCGTTCGCATCGATGTCGAACTTGACCTCGATCTGTGGCAGCCCGCGTGGCGCCGGCGGAATATTGGCCAGGTCGAAGCGGCCCAGGGACTTGTTGTCCGCCGCGCGCTCGCGCTCGCCCTGCAGTACATGAATGGTAACCGCAGTCTGATTGTCGTCCGCCGTCGAGAACACCTGTTCGGCGTTGGCCGGAATCGTGGTGTTTTTCTCGATCAACTTGGTCATGACCCCGCCCAAAGTCTCGATGCCGAGCGACAACGGGGTCACATCGAGCAACAAGACGTCCTTGACGTCGCCCGCGAGCACGCCGCCCTGGATGGCCGCACCGAGTGCGACGGCCTCATCCGGATTTACGTCCTTGCGCGGCTCCTTGCCGAAGAAGTTCTTCACCGCTTCCTGCACTTTGGGCATGCGCGTCTGGCCGCCGACCAGTATGACGTCGTCGATCTCGTTGACCTTGAGGCCGGCATCGTTCAGCGCAACCTTGCAGGGGCCCATCGTCTTCTCGATGAGGTCGCCAACCAGCGACTCCAGCTTGGCGCGTGTGAGCTTGATATTCAGATGTTTCGGGCCGCTGGCATCCGCCGTGATGTACGGCAGATTGACTTCGGTTTGCTGTTGCGAACTCAGTTCGATCTTCGCCTTCTCGCCGGCTTCCTTGAGACGCTGCATTGCCAGCGGATCCCTCGAAATGTCGATACCGCTCTCGCGCTCGAACTCCTTCGTCAGGTACTGGATGATGCGCAGGTCGAAGTCTTCGCCGCCAAGGAAGGTATCGCCGTTCGTCGCGAGCACCTCGAACTGGTGCTCGCTGTCGACTTCAGCGATCTCGATGATCGATACATCGAAGGTACCGCCGCCCAGGTCGAAGACGGCGATCTTCTTGTCGCCGCGCTTCTTGTCCATCCCATAGGCAAGGGCCGCCGCGGTAGGCTCGTTGATGATGCGCTTGACGTCGAGACCCGCGATCTTGCCGGCATCCTTGGTCGCCTGCCGCTGCGAGTCGTTGAAATAGGCAGGTACCGTCACGACGGCTTCGGTGACCGGCTCGCCGAGGTAATCCTCGGCGGTCTTCTTCATCTTCATAAGCACACGCGCGGAGATTTCCGGCGGAGCCATCTTCTTGCCGGTGGCCTCGACCCAGGCGTCGCCGTTGTCGGCCTTGACGATCTTGTACGGCACCATGTCGATGTCGCGCTGCACGACTTCGTCCTCGAACCGACGGCCGATCAGCCGTTTGACCGCGAACAAGGTGTTCGTCGGGTTGGTTACGGCCTGGCGCTTTGCGGACTGGCCGACGAGCACCTGGTCGTCCTTCGCGAACGCGACGATCGACGGCGTGGTGCGATCGCCTTCCGAATTCTCGATCACCTTGGGCTTGTCACCTTCCATCACTGCGACGCAGGAGTTGGTCGTACCCAGGTCGATCCCAATTACTTTACCCATCGGTGCTGCTCCAAGAAATATCGCTGGCTAATGGTCAAATCTGGCTCAAAAGTGGGGCCGCAGAACCCGGTTTCAAGCGGCGGCCGCAGCCGTTTACGGGATTTTTGGGGCTAGTGCCCGCCCTCGTCGGCGGCCACCACGACCATCGCGGGCCGCAGGAGGCGACCGTTCAGCACGTAACCTTTCTGGACCACGGCCAGGACCGTGCCGGGTTCCGCGCCCGCCGACGGCTGCAGGGTGATGGCCTCGTGCAATTCGGGGTCGAACGGTGCACCCAACGGGTCCACTTCCTCGATGCCGAAGCGCTGCAAGGCAGAGGCCAGCAGCTTCAGCGTGGCCGCCTTGCCTTCCAGCAGGACAGCGGCATCCGCGTTCTCGGCGGCCTGAATGCCCATCTCCAGGCTGTCCTTGACCGGCAGGAGCTCACGACTGAAATTCTCCAGCGCGTAGCGCCGCGCATTTTCGACGTCCCGCGATGCGCGCTTGCGAACGTTCTCGGTCTCCGCGGCGGCGCGGAGGTAGCGATCCCAGAATTCCTGGGCGCGCGCTTCCGCTGCGGCAAGCGCATCGACCGGGTCCCGCTCCACGCCCGACTCATCGGTGTCCGCGGCCTGCGTGTCGACCGGTCCGTCCTGCCGGCCTGCCTGCCCGTTCATTGCATTTGTCTCCAGGTATTGGTTGTCGGGGCCCTGGCGGGCCGCGTGCAAGAGACTGGGAGTTTGGGGATTTGGCGTCAAATATCAAGCGCCACGGCCCGTTTGGTTCAGCCGCGGGAGATGATCGCCGAGCGCAACAGCCGTGCCGTGAGGTCCACGATGGGTACGACGCGGTCGTAGGCCATGCGCGTAGGGCCGATTACGCCAAGAACACCTATCGTCCCGTCATCGAGTCCGTACGGTGCCATCACGACGCTACAGTCGTCCAGGATCTGGTAACCGGACTCCTCGCCGATGAAGACCTGTACGCCGCTCGCGTGGATGCTGCGATCCAGCAGCTCGAGGATCAGCCGCTTCTGCGAGAATGCCTCGAACAAGCGTCTCAGAGTTTCGATGTCCGACAATTCCGCGAAGTGCATGAGGTTGGTCTCGCCGGCGAGCACATA
Organism: uncultured Pseudomonadota bacterium; assembly: GCA_963775455.1. Lineage (GTDB taxonomy): Bacteria > Pseudomonadota > Gammaproteobacteria > Steroidobacterales > Woeseiaceae > UBA1847. Next base: position 25,701 of record CAVZIU010000004.1, read on the forward strand.
GTCCGAACCAGTGTCCGGGGTCATCGCTGCCTGTGCAACGGCGATGATGTCCGCCATTGCCGCATTCATGGTCGCCCGCAACTGGTCCAGATCCGCGAGCAGCCGGTCGCGAACTTGCGGCATCGCTTCACCGGCGTAGTGCTCGTTGATGAAATTTGCGGCATGGGTCAGCTCGTTCGCGCCATACTCGCGATCCGTGTGCAGGATCCGGTTCTGAACCTCGCGGTCATTGATGACCAGAATCGCCAGGATCCGGTTGTCGGACAATGGCAGGAATTCGATCTGCCGAAGTATCGCCTGCTGGCCGCGTGGGACCGAGACGATCCCGGCCAGGCTCGTTATTTCGGACAGCATCCGCGAAACGGCGCTGATCAGGCTGGCCGAATCTTCGGATGAACCGGTGAGCTGCGCCTTCAGTCTTTCCATTTCGCCGCCCTTGGGCTCGCGGTACCTGACCAGGGTGTCGACGAAGAGACGGTATCCCTTCGGCGTCGGTACGCGGCCGGCGCTGGTGTGGGGCGCCGAGACGAGGCCCATGTCCTCGAGGTCGGACATAACGTTGCGAATCGTTGCCGGACTCAGGTCGAGTCCGGAATCCCGGGACAAGGTGCGGGACCCGACCGGCTGTCCATCGCGGATAAAACGTTGAATAAGTACGCGCAACAGGTGGCGTGCGCGTTCATTTGGTTGTGCGGTGATCGCTTCTGCGGACATCCACGGGAAACAGGAAAGTGTGCTTCGTCATGACATGCTAGCGTAGCGGCCAACGCTAGCAACCGCTTGGCGGTCGGTCAAGGGTCTGCAACAATGCCTTATCCACGGCGATCGGCGCCATTCGAGAGCAAAACAGCACGCATGAGTCCGGAGTTCCAGCGCATCGCGGTACTGGGGCGTCGTGATGACGCCCGTGTCGTGGAGCCGATGGCCGTCCTGGTCCGGTACTTGGCGGAACGGGGTATCGAGGTTTTGGCCGCCCACGACTTGCCGCTGGACGTCGGTTCCGGCGTCAAGCGGATGGCGGAATCCGAACTGGCGCAGCATGCGGACCTGATCGTCGCGATCGGAGGCGACGGGACGATGCTCTACGCGGGGCGGCTGGCCAGTGGCAGCAAGGTCCCGCTGCTCGGGATTAATCGCGGCCGGCTCGGATTTCTCGCCGACGTGAAACCCGACGAGATGCTGGCAAGCGTCGATCATGTCCTGGCAGGCAACTATATACGCGATTCCCGATTGCAGCTCAGGGCAAGCCTGCGCCGTGCCGACGGTTCCGCCGTGACCGGCGACGCCCTCAACGATGTCGTGCTCCAGCGCGCAGAGACCGGCCGAATGGTCGATTTCGAGACGCGTATCGGGAATCACTACGTGAACACCCACGCCGGTGACGGCCTCATCATCGCCACGCCCACCGGCTCGACGGCTTATGCGCTGAGCTGCGGCGGTCCGATCATCGAACCCCAGCTCGATGCGTTGGTGATGGTGCCGGTATGTCCGCATACGCTCACCGACCGGCCGATCGTGATTTCGTCGCGTGAATCCATCGAAGTGCGGCTGCTCGATCGTGACGATACCCGGGCGGAAATTGCCGTCGATGGGCATGCAATTTCCGAAATACTGCCGTCCGACCGGCTGACAATCGAAACGGCGCCGAATCGCATCACGCTGATCCATCCGCCCGGCTACGAGTTCTACGGCATTCTCCGTTCCAAGCTGTACTGGGGCCGGGACAGCCGTGTGCGCTATGAGGATGAGGACTGATGTTGCGCAACCTGCAGGTGCGTGACTTCGCCATCGTCGAGAGCATCGATGTCGAAATCGGGCTTGGAATGACTGTGCTGACCGGCGAAACCGGCGCCGGGAAATCGATACTCGTCGACGCACTCGGACTGGTGCTCGGCGAGCGCGGCGGCACGCAGCTGCTGCGCCAGGGCGCACGACGCGCCGAGTTCAGCGCCGAATTCGACCTGTCGGCATCGCCCGCGACCTGCGAGTGGCTGGCGGAACGCTCGCTCGACGACGCCAATATTTGCCTGTTGCGCCGGGTGATCGGCGACGACGGACGTTCGCGTGCGTGGATCAACGGCAATGCAGTATCCCTGCAACAGCTCAAGGAACTCGGCGAACGGCTGGTCGACATACACGGACAGCACCTTCACCAGTCACTTGGACGTCGTCGTATCCAGCGCGAATTGCTGGATCATTACGCCGGACTGACGGGCCTGCGCCTCGAGACGGAGCAGGCGTACCTCAGCTGGCAGGCCATCGTCATGCGCCTCAGGGAATTGCTGGACGACGGTGCTGACCGCGCCGCACGCGTCGAGCTACTGGATTTCCAGCTCCGGGAACTCGATGCGCTCGGGCTGGCGGCAGGTGAATACGACGAGCTTCTGGCCGAACGCCTGCGCCTGCAACACGGTGGCAAGCTCGCGGACGGCGCGAACCTTGCGTTGCAGGCCTTGTACGAGAGCGACGGGGGCAATGCGTACAGCCTGATTGCGGAATCGTCGCGGGCACTGAATGCCCTGGTCGCAACCGATCCGGCGCTGGCGCCGTTGCTCGACCTGGTGGACGGCGCAGGCATTCAGGTCGGCGAGGCCGCGGTGCAACTGCAGCGCTATGCCGACGGAATCGACTTGGACCCGTGCCGGCGTGACGCGGTCGAGGAGCGCCTGGCAGCCGTACAGGCGCTGGCCCGCAAGCATCATGCGCAACCCGGTGAACTGGGGGCGGTTCGCGAGCGCCTCGTCGCGGAGTTCTCCGACCTGGTGGATGCGTCTGGAATCGGCGCACGACTCGAGCAGGAACGCGAGAATGCGCGTTCGGCCTACATCGCACTGGCCTTGGAGCTGAGTAGCGGCCGGCAAGCCGCCGCCGAAACGCTGGCAGCGAAAGTCTCCGCCGCCATGCATGGGCTCGGCATGCCCGGTGGTCGCTTCGCGGTAGCGCTCGACGCCGTGGCGGAAAAAGACGCCCATGCCCATGGCATGGATGACATTCGTTTCGAGATCAGCGCCAATCCGGGCCAGCCCCTGCAGCCGCTCAGGACGATCGCGTCGGGCGGCGAATTGTCGCGCATGAGCCTCGCGATCCAGTCAATCGCGTACGGCGGCAGCACGATTCCGACAATGGTGTTCGACGAAGTGGATGCCGGCGTGGGCGGGGGCGTGGCCGAAATGGTCGGGCGGCGTCTGGCGGACCTCGGCCGGTCACGCCAGGTATTGTGCGTGACGCACCTGCCGCAGGTAGCCTGTCAGGCGGACTGGCACTTCCGCATCGCGAAAACGACCGACGGGCGCCATACGCATACTCACATGGATGCGCTCGACGGCCAGGGCCGGGTCGCGGAACTCGCCCGTATGCTCGGGGGGATCGAAATTACGGAAAAAACGCTCGCACACGCCGCCGAAATGCTTGCAGGCGCACCGCAGAAGCGCGCCTGACCCGGCTTTCTCCTTAGTCAGGATTTCTTGCCGAGCGGCCGTACGTACAGCACGAGACTGTGGTCCAGTAACTCGAATCCGTGCCCCTTCGCAATCTCGTCCTGCAGGCGCTCGATGTCCTCGCTGACGAACTCCACGACTTCGCCCGTGTCGACGCAGACCATGTGATCATGGTGTTCGCCATCCGCCAATTCGAATACCGAATGTCCGCCTTCGAAATTATGACGAGTCACCAGGCCCGCAGCCGCGAACTGGGTCAGCACCCGGTACACGGTGGCCAAGCCGATGTCCTCGTCGGCATTGAGCAGTTCCTTGTAGATGTCCTCCGCACTCATGTGTCGGGGCTCTGCGATCTCAAGAATTTCGAGGATCTTGAGTCGTGGCAGCGTGATTTTCAGCCCTGCCTTGCGTAGTTCCTGGCGTTGCTCCATCGCATGCCTCGCGGAATTGTCGGTACGGCTATCGTGTCGTGAATCGAGACGGTATCATGCGCGCCTATTATGACGCAGATGACGCCGAGCCACTACCGTTCGGCCGCCCGGCTCCGATCCACCCCGATCACCAATCGTCGAACGAACTGCATGAAAAGACTCGCCCTTCTGGTGTTGCTGGCGTCAATCCTGGCGTCGACCGGCTGTGTCTACCGACTGAACATCTCACAGGGCAACCTGATCAAGCAGGACGATCTGGACCAGGTGGAGCTCGGCATGACGCGGAGCCAGGTGCGATTTCTCCTCGGCACGCCGCTGATCGACGACCCTTTTCATGCAGACCGCTGGGACTACGTGTACTACCTCAAACTCGGACGTGACGACGCAGGCTTCAAACGTTGGGTGTCGATCTTCTTCGAGGAAGACAAGGTGAGCGAGATTCTGAAGGAGCAGGACCTCGCGCCGGATCTGTAGTGGTCAGGTCCGCGCCGCACGTTCGCGCCGCGCTTCGCGCGGATCCACGCGCAAAGGCCGATAGAGCTCCACGCGGTCTCCATTCCTGAGGAGCCAGGTCCGGGGTACCTCCCTGCCCCAGATGCCCGTGGCACAAGAGCGCAGATCCTGATCGGGAAATAGCTCGTAGATGCCCGAGACATCGAGCGCGGCCTCCACGTCGCTGCCTGGCGCGAGCCGCACGGCGATAAGCACCTGAGATTCGGGCATTGCGAATGCGACCTCGGCGCGGATGTCATCGTCTTGCATCGGCGGCGTTTCCGTGCACGTCGAAGGCCCGGCGGGTGAATGCATCGACCAGCGAGTTGCAGACCTCCTCGAAAAATGAACCCAGTACGATGTCGGTCATCCGGCTTTCGAACTCGAAGTCGAGGTCCAGCGCGACTTTCGATCCACCCGCACCCAGCCCGCGGAAGTTCCACGCCCCCGCGAGATGGCGGAACGGGCCCGCAACCAGTTCGAGCGTGATCGAATCCGGTTCACGCAGCGTGTTCCGGGTACGAAAGGATTTAGTTATGCCGCCGCGCCCGATTTCGAGGGTAGCTTCGACGATGTCGCCGCTCCGTTTGTCCACGCGCGCAGACCGACACCAAGGCAGGAAGGTCGGGTACGCCTCGATGTCCGCAACCAGCGCGAACATCTTCTCCGGCGTGTACGGAACGAGCGCGCTGCGGCTTACCTTGCGCATCCGGACGGCTGCGCCGTGCAAGCGACCTGCAACAGAACCTCAGGTGACTGCATAGATCAGAATCAGCAGGATACCGACAGGCGCAACATATCGCGCCAGGAATCGCCAGGCCTTGAATACCGTGCCTGCGCCACCCAGTTCCTCTGCGGTCGAATTTCCGCACATTATCCAACTGGCGAACACCACGATGAGTAGCCCGCCTACCGGCAACATGATGTTACTGGTGAGGTAGTCGATGTTCTCGAATATCGAGCCGGCGAGGAAGTTCACTTCGCTCAGCAAATTGAAGGAGAACACCGTGCCGAAGCCGACGCCCCAGATGATCGTGCCAATGATGACGGCTGCCCGCACACGAGTTTGGCCATATTCCTCGACGAGCCAGGCAACCGCAGGCTCGACGAGACCGATCGACGATGTCCAGGCGGCGAAGCTGAGCAGAACGAAAAACAAGGTTGCGAAGAACGCGCCGCCAGCCATTTTCCCGAATGCGAGCGGCAGGGTATGAAACACAAGGCCTACGCCTTCGCCGGGACTGAGGCCGTTCGCGAAGACCAGCGGAAAGATCACAAGTCCGGCCAGCAGCGCAAAGGACGTATCCGACGCCACGACGGCAACGGCGGACGTTGAGATCGACGTGTTCTCCGGCAGGTACGCGCCGTAGGCCATCACCGCGCCCATCCCGATGCTGAGCGTAAAGAATGCCTGTCCGAGTGCCGCCAGCACGCTGCCCCATCGGAGCTTGTCCCAATCCGGGCGGAACATGAATTCGACGCCCTGCATGAAATGGCCGGAGGTCATGGCGTAGCCGAGTAACACCAGCATCAGCACGAACAAGGCGGGCACCATGAACCGGACGGCTCGCTCAAGGCCGCGTTCGACCCCGCGGGCGACAACGACGACGGTAAGCACCATGAAAATCGTGTGCACGATCCCGACATGCAACCAGTTGCCGGTGAACTCGCCAAAAATGCGCGACACCGTGGCTGAGTCGGCGCCAGTAAACTGCCCGCTGACGCTTTTCGCGATGTATGCGATCACCCAGCCGGCGATGACGCTGTAGTAGGACAAGATGAGGATGCCCGCCACGACGCCAAGGATGCCTACCCAGCGCCAGACGCGAGAGCTGCCTTCTTCCTCGCCCAGCAACGCCATGGTCACAACGGGATTGCGGCGGCCGCGGCGACCGATCAGGATCTCGGCCATCATCACCGGCATGCCGATCAGCAACACGCAGACGAGATAAACGAGGACGAAGGCGCCGCCGCCGTTCGCGCCGGCCAGGTAGGGAAACTTCCAGATATTCCCGAGACCGACTGCCGATCCCGTGACGGCCAGAATGAAGCCCATGCGTGATGACCAGTGACCGTGCAGAGAGCTGCGCTTGGCTCCCCCGCTATCCCGATTGCTCGACATCGATTCTCGCCCTGGCCCGATGCAATGAATTCGCGATTCTCATACAAACGCTCGAAACTGACAATTGAAGCTTGAATTTCGCGGCGGCGGCGATGTGAATCCGTATAATGCTCGGCCGCGCAGTCGCCTCCGGGGGCGAATGGCCTATATATGAAGAGTTATCGGCATGGCCAGGGATAAGGACGACAAGTCGCAAAGCCGCGTGATCGCGGTGAACCGGCGCGCGCGTCACGACTATTTCATCGAGGATCGCTTCGAAGCCGGCCTCGTCCTCGACGGCTGGGAAGTGAAAAGCCTGCGTGCCGGCAGTGCGCAGCTCACTGAAGCCTACGTCCATATCCGCAGAGGCGAAGCCTGGCTCGTGGGTGCGCACATACCGCCGCTCAAGACCGTGTCGACACACGTGAAGGCGGACCCGACCCGCACGCGCAAGCTTCTATTGAGCCGACCGGAACTCGACCGCCTGACCGGGCAGGTCGAGCGCAAGGGCTATGCGCTGGTACCGCTCGACCTGCACTGGTCGAAAGGTCGTGCCAAACTCGACGTCGGCCTCGCGAAAGGCAAGAAGCAACACGACAAACGGGCCGATAAGAAAGAGGCGGACTGGCAGAGGCAGAAAGCGCGGCTACTCAAACATTGATTACTATCAATAATTTAGAGTACTTTAATGATGTTCGGTATCATGATATTTCTGGCGAAAACCGGCATCCGGACATTGCAATCGGGAGTTTCGGCCTTAGACTACGCGGCATCCGGGGGTGACATGGTTTCGACGTGGGTCGCGAACCTCCGAGTGCATGCCGAGGCGCAGATGACCTCGTAAATCCAGCTGCAAACACTATAGTTGCCAACGACGACAACTACGCACTCGCTGCTTAAACACCAGTAAGGTGCCCTCTGGCCGGACCGTGCCCGTGCGTTCGGATCCCAGGGGTCGACTTCACGGGATCGCGGAAGAAGCTTGTTCAGGGCATCGACCGTTAAAACCTCACTGAACTGGCTGTGAGTCTTCCCTGCCCGTCGGGTAGCTCACAGTGAGATCAAAGACGGAATAAGCATGTAGAGCTTGGAGCAGAGGGCTTGCGGACGCGAGTTCGATTCTCGCCACCTCCACCAATTCCAAGAAGCCGCCGCAAGGTGGCTTTTTGTGCGGGTACTCGTCAACAGAAACGCGAATCTGTCGCACGCCCTTGGGTAAGTCAGGAGCAGGCAAACTGAAGCGTGGAGCGCACGTCAGACTCCCGATCGCCTTAGCTTTGGCTATCGTGTTCGCTACGCCCGTCTACGGTCGGGAAGCAGACCAACCCAAGGACGAGGTTGCGGCCTTGAAAGCCGAGAACGCCGCCATTCGGGAACAGATTCGCAAGCTGGAAGAGCAACAGCGGACGCTCCTCGACCTGGTCGAAGATTTACGGCAGAGTGCCGGCGCCGCTCCTGTCGCGGCGGAGGCGCCTGGCGCACTCCACGCCAAAAAGCGAGAATTCAACCGCGGCGTCATCCGCTCCACCGATGGTGGAAGAAAGAGTTCCGGTAACGGTTCCAACGAGTTTCGCGGCGCAATTGGAGCGCACCATCGTCGATCGTTACCAGGATGGAATTCTCATCTGGCAGACGCCCGACGACGTCAGGTTTCCATTCCTGATGAAGTTCAACGTCAACACCCAGGTCCGCTACCTCAATACACTCGATTCCGAGAAAACGTTCACGGACCATCTGGGTGTTGTCCGCGAAGTCAACACGCGTAACGACATCACGGTCAATCGTTCGATGTTTATTCTGGGGGGCTACATCTTCGACAAGAGGCTGCGCTACAGCAGCACCGTGTGGACGTCCGCCGGCGCTGCGTCGATCATCGTCGCCGGAACGATCGGCTGGGAATTCAACAAAAGCTTCATGCTGACGGGAGGCTACACGGGAGTACCGGGCAGCCGATCGCTGGTCGATACGTTCCCGTTTTATACGGCCAGCGACCGAAGCATGGCGGACAACTTCTTCCGCCCCGGCTTCACACAGGGAATCTGGGCGAAAGGCGAGCTGATCGAAGGACTGAGCTATCTGGCGTTCATCGGCAACGGTCTCAACACACTGAGTCTCTCGGCAACCAAGATCGATGAGAACCTCATGTACTCCGGAAGTGTCTGGTGGGAACCGCTGGGGGACTACGGCGAGCCTGGCAAGTCACGCAACATGTACGAGGACTATTTCGCTACAGACCAGGTACGCATACGGCTTGGAACGGCATTTACCCGGTCGCGCGAGGATCGTTTCTCAAACCTCGATCAATCGAGCCCCGAGAACACGTCCATGCACAATTCGGACGGCGTGCTGACCTTCGCGACAGGGGCGTTTGCTCCGGGAGTGACGGTCCAGGAGGCCACCTACGAGATGTGGGCAATCGATGTCGGCCTGAAGTGGAAAGGGCTCGCGATAAACGGGCAGTACTTCTTCCGCCGGGTTGACGACTTTGTCGCCGACGGGCCGCTACCGCTCGGCTCCATGTACGACCACGGCTTCGAGTTATCGGCGAGCTATTTCGTCGTTCCCGAGAAGGTGGCCGTGTACGGTCGCGGTTCGGCGGTCGATGGAGAATTCGGCGACTCGTGGGAATACGCCGCAGGCGTCAAATGGTATTTCGTGCCGACCGAGCGCATGTGGGTCAACGCTGAACTGATGCGAGTCCATGATTCGCCATACAGCGGAACCTTTACGCCTTATACGTCCGGATTGGACGGCTGGGTACCGATGATTCAGGGAATTCTGGCCTTTTGAAGGCCGAGGCACGGAATCCGTCTTCCGTGCCGTTAGGTTTTCCTCTGCTCACTTCCACCGGGCGACAGACGCACGCCTTGCGCCCGTGCGCACGCCGTTGCACAGACTACAGCTCCTGCAGCGTGATGACCGAGTCTATTTCCGCACCGTTTTCGGTGAAACGGAGGACGGTCGACATCCGGTCGTAAAGATCGCCGAGCGCCGCGAAAACCGCTTGCGTCGCGGCCATCATCTCCGGTGTCTGTGGCTCTTCGTCAGTTGGCGCACCAGCCACCATTCCGGTTGCCACAAAGTCGTAGTAAGTTGCCGCGTCGATGCTCACCGCAAACGACGGCGGCGGCGCCATGGACTCAGCGCCGAGTACGCTCGTGACGCGGGTCTGCGCCGCGGGACCGACGGCGACCGACAATGCATCCGGCATCATGGCTGCATAGGCATCGACGGCCAGAGCCTCGAGTTGCGGCAACGCCAGCGCTACGGCTTCGCCGTTGGGCTCGAGGTTCAGCGCTGCCAGCTCGGGGCTGAACATCATTCCCATCGCCACCAGCGCAGCCGCATCCTGCATCGCAACCACGACACTGGCCTCGACCTTGGCGGGGTCCGGCGGTGCTCCACCCGCGAGCGCCGCAACATCGAGGCTATCGACCACGGCATTGAAGCCCCGCAAACTGTAGACGACCGGCGGCAAGGGTTGCGCGAGCATTTCACGTCCTTTCGGCACGCCGGCCTGCAGTTCGGCAAAATACTCGCACTGGTACGGGTCCGCCTCGATGGCGTCCAGGCGCCCGGCATAGAAATCGCGCAACGCCTGCATGTTGACGCTCGCGCCCAGCGTCAGCATGCCGCCCTGATCGAGGCCGAGGCCGGGCACGGCCGCCGAAACACCTTGCAGCCCTTTCGCCAGGTCGTCACGCAGCTCCACGACGAACTTTCCACTGATCCGTTTGCGTGAGATCTGGTCATAGCCGAACACCGCGCGTGGCGCGATGCCCGCCATTTTGCGGATCTCCTGCCTGCACACGTCGCTCAGAGAACCGAAGTCGAACTCCGCCTTGTCGAGCAGCGCGGCATTGAGTGCCGTCGGCTCATCCAAGAAGCTGTCGACCAGGCGTAGCGTATCGACGAAACCGACGTAGTGACTCGAAAAGCCGTATTTGTCGACGATGTCGGGAATGATCGAGGTTGCGGCCAGACTCTTCGCCGGCAGGTCCAGTGCCGAGCAGTTCCCGGACCTCGGTCTCTTCGAAATCCTTGGGCATTACGGTGAGCACCGCGGTGCCGTCGAATTGGCCAAGAATGATGCGTATGTCGTCCTCTTCGACATAGCGATACCAGCCCCCGCCGAGTCTGACTGTTGGCAGGTCCTCGCCCGTCGAACTCTCGAGCCCTGCGATCGCCTTTTCGAACGCTGCCGGGTCGCTGATGGCTACACGAGCGACCGGCAACAGCCCGTTGCCGTATACGACAATCTTGGCGTCGCGGGCAATGCCGGCTTTTTCGAGGCCGTCGAGCGAGAACAATGGCGACAGCTCGGTGAGCAACGAGGTCACCGCCTCATTGTCGCCTTCGGCTGCGGCCTGTGGTCCTGTTGCCGCCGCTTCCAGCATGTCGCGGTACGCAGCCAGAATCTTGTCCACGTGCGGCTCGATTGCGTCGAGAAACTCCTTGTCCAGAGGTTCACCGTTGGCAAATACGTATGGAGTATCCGCGGGGACGTAGCGCAACAGTCCGTCCTTGTCCGTGAAGACGCTTTCCGGCTTGCCTGAGCAGGCAGAGATCATGGATACGGCGAGGATGCCGACCACCGCGGCGCGGTGTTTCATCAGTGCTGTCATGGTTACCACGTTCCTTGCGGGACGGACCCGCCGGTCATTCTTCCAAACAAAACACTCCGTGCCTCCAGTGAGGCAACGGAATAGCCTGGCGAGTCGATTACGCTGTCTTCGACAGTCGTCAAACGGTCTGTGTTGCCAACGGGTGCTGGCCGCCGTTTCGACGAAGTATACGACAATCCGAACGGCGAAACGCAGATGCTTGCAGGCTCCGCCGCTTGCTCTACACTCGTCCGGATGCCGTACACCCTACGCGATATCCGGTCTGGCGATATTGATGCGGTTCTCGAACTGAACGAAAGCGTAGTGCCTGCGGTGAACAGCCTGTTGCGGGACGAAATGGCGTGGTTTGCGAAACACGCAGCTTACTTCCGGGTTGCCGCCGACCAGAACGATATTGGCGCGTTCCTCATCGGGCTTCGCGAGGGGAGCGACTATGCCAGTCCGAATTACCGGTGGTTCGTCACGCATTACGAGCGCTTTGCCTACGTAGACCGGGTTGCCGTGGCGCCGCGCGCGCGCCGCTCGGGCCTGGCGTCCACCTTGTACGACGACTTCGCCGCGCGCATGCGGACGGCCGTCCCGGTACTGACCTGCGAGGTCAACCTGAGACCCCCGAACCCGGGATCGATGCTGTTCCACGAGCGGCGCGGTTTTCGCCGCGTCGGCAGACAGGAAACGGAAGGCGGCGGAAAGGAAGTCGCGCTGCTGGAACTGCGCCTGTGAGGCCGGACGAAACCCGGCCCCGTGATACCGCCCTTGCTTTCCGGCAACTGGAGCCGGGAGACATTTTCGATGCGCTGGAGACCCTCGGCTTCCGATGCAGCGGCCGTTTCCTCGCTCTCAACAGCTACGAGAATCGCGTCTACAAAGTCGCACTCGAGGGTGCGGCGGACGTCGTGGTGAAGTTCTATCGCCCGGGTCGCTGGAGCGACCAGGCCATACGCGAGGAGCACGACTTCGCGCGGCAGCTGGCCGAACAGGAGATCCCGGTTGTCGCGCCGCTCGAGATCGGCGGCGATACGTTGTTCCGGTCGGGGTCGTTTCGGTTGGCGGTCTACGAAAACCGGGGCGGCCGAGCGCCCGAACTCGACGATACGAACCATCTCCGGCAGCTCGGACGCTTCGTCGCACGTATACACCAGGTCGGCGAAACTGAGGAGTTTTCTGCACGCCCGGTGCTCGACATAGAGTCCTTCGGCCGCGAATCCTGCGACTTTCTCCTCGAGTCCGATTTCATTCCCGTCGAGCTGCAAGACGTCTATGCAGGAGTCACCGAGACAGTACTCGACATGGCAGCCGCCTCGTTCGATCGCGCGGGTGCTTTCGGCGAGCTGCGACTGCATGGCGACCTGCATCCCGGCAACGTCCTGGTAGCCGGTGACGTTTTTCACATCGTCGACCTCGACGATGCCCGCACCGGGCCTGCCGTCCAGGACCTGTGGATGTTCCTGTCCGGGGACCGCCAGGAAATGACCCCGCAACTCTCGGCCTTGCTCGAAGGCTACCAGGAGTTTCGCCGCTTCGATGCACGTGAGCTCAACCTCGTCGAGGCATTGCGCAGCCTGCGCATCATGCACTACGCCGCATGGCTGGCACACCGCTGGGACGACCCGGCATTCCACCAGGCCTTTCCGTGGTTCGCAGCACCGCGGTATTGGGACGAGCACGTTCTTGCTTTGCGCGAACAGGTCGCTCTCATGCAGGAGCCCCCGCTGGAGTGGCGGGACTTCTGAATGGCAGTTAGCGTGACGGCAGGTAACGGCGGCGGGCGGCACCGCGCTCGAATCGGTCGATCCAGCGGCTGAACGTCTCGCGGCTCAGGGCCCCGAGTTCATCGACGTGTCTGAGCACCTGTTGGCGAATCAGCTCCGGCCGGACCCGGTCGCGCTCGGCTTCGAGCATGGGTTGGTTCGCCGGCACCGTCAGCCAGCGTTCGATCAATCCGCGGTCAACCTCGAGGTGAAACTGCAGGCCGTAGACCTGTTCCCCGTAACGCCTTGGCCAGGAGTTGCGCGCCGAGGCAGATGCCGAGCACCGGCATGCCACGATCGACCGCATTGCCGAGGATCTCGACCTCCGTACGCAGGTTCGGGTAGTCGTCGATCTGGTCGGCATTCATCGGACCGCCGAGGACGACCACGGCCGCGTAGCGCTCCAGGGACGGGCACTGTGACGCGTCGCGCCCGAAGTTCACGTAGCGGATCCGGAACCCGGCATCCCTGAGCAAGGGATCCAGCGTACCGAGCGGCTCGTAGGCAACATGTTGAAATACCAGAATTTTGGGTCTCGCCATGTCTTGCCGTTCCGTAACGCCGTGCCGCTGGCACAAAAGCTCGTTCATACCGACCTTGCTGCGCCACGGGAAGCGCCGGTCTGGTTGCGCCGGCGGGCGCTCGGCACTAGAGTGGATGCACGACGAGAACAGTGCAGCGGCGGAACTCTACGACACGAATTCGCTCTCATACAGAGTTCGAACGCGCCGGCTGACACGCGGGAACCTGGTCTTTGAAAAGCATGCTTCGGAACGTTCTGTCAGGGGTCTCAGCGGGACTCCTTGCCGCCGGCTGCGGCTCGAACGTGCGCCTGGAGCCGCCGACGATTCCGGAGCCGCTGGTGAACTCGATTCCCCTGCATGTCGCACTGCGAGTGCCGCAGGAGTTCGAGAGTTTCGTGCACACCGAAGAAGCCTTGGGAAACGAGGAGTGGACGATCGATCTCGGTCGCGCCAACGCGGTGTTCTTCGAGCAGCTGTTCGGGTACATGTTCGACGAAGTCACGATCCTCGGGCCTGACGACGACGAGACACTCGTCGATTTCGACGCGCTGGTGGAACCGAATATCGACGCCTTCGAGTTCTCGGTACCGGCACAAACCAAGACCGAATCTTTCGCCGTTTGGATCCGGTATCGACTGAAAGTCTTCGATCCGTCCGGGCGCATGATTGGCAACTGGCCAGTCAGTGCCTACGGCAAGAGCCTCACCACGCTGATGGGCGGCGATGCGGCATTACAACGCGCCGCGATACTTGCAATGCGTGATGCCGCGGCGCTGATGATTTTCCGATTCGATCCGAACGAATTCATTCGCCTTCTTGAAGCGGGCCCGGCAACGAGCGAATCGGATCCGGCGACGGCCAACGAGGGCGCCGATGCGAACGCCGTTCAGGCGACCATCATCGAAGGAACGAGCGATGAATAGGGATGGGGCGCCGCGCTCGCCACGCTGGCTGGTCGGCGCCGCGGGCCTCGTCCTGCTGCAGGCCTGCGTGACCTCACGGCTCGAAAACTCGCGAGAGGGCGTCACCGGCATCGGCGGGGACGAATCGGTAGTCATCATGGCCAAGAGCTACCATCTCGGCAACGAGACCGAGGACAAGTACATCACCTGCATCGAAGACGCACTGGCCAGCGGCAAAACCGGACTCAATGTCATCCCGCACCGGCAGTTCGTCGACTCCCTGTTCCCGTGGTTCGAGCCGCGCACCGCACCTTCGGAAACGGCCGGCCTGCCGAAACTGATGAACCGGCCGGGCGTTGCAGAGCGAATCCGCGAGCAAGGCGTGCGCTACATCGTCTGGCTGGACGGCGACACGGAAAAGGTCGCCGGCGGCGGCAGCCTGTCCTGTGCCGCCGGCCCCGGCGGCGGCGGCTGTTTCGGTTTCGCCTGGTGGCAGAAGAACGCCGACTACAATGCGTCGATATGGGACCTGGAAGGACTCGAATCCGCCGGCACCGTCTCGGCGGACGTCAGCGGTACGTCGTTCCTCCCCGCCCTAATAATCCCGATTCCGCTTATTGCCCGCACCCAGGCGACCGCCTGCAAGGGCCTGGCCAACCAGTTGCGCATTTTCATCATTTCCGGCGACGGCGAAACCGACCAGGCAACCTGACCATCAGGTCTCAAACCGGGCCGGGACCGGCATCGTCCAGCCACGCACGTTGCCGGCCGCGCACCGAGTTGATGAGCATGATCGCCTCCGCCTCGCGCAGTTCGTCGAGGGAGATCTCCCGCTCGGCGAGGTCTGTGTTGTCCAGCAACCAGCGACGGTAGGTGCCGCCCAGCAGCCCGCAGCTCACCGGTGGGGTGTAGTCCCGGCCGCGCAGCCGCACGATGACGTTCGAGCGCGTGGACTCGGTGAGCAAGCCGGCCGGATTCCACAGCAGCACGTCGTCGCAGTCCCCGCGGGATGCCGTCGCGAGCTCGTACGCGTGGCGCCGGGTTGTCTTGTGATAGAGAAACGGGTCCTGGTCGTCGACCGGAACGTCTGCCAGCCGCAGGCGGAGTTCGCGGCCCGTGTCGTCCTGGAGCGCGCTCGTTTCGGTCCGGATGCCGCCGTCGACCGACAACAGCAGCCGGACGCGTGTCGCAGATGTTTCGCTGCAACTCACCGCCGTATCGAGCGCCTGGTCGAGCGCCGGCCGGCTTGTTGCGAAGTCGAAATACCGAGCCGACGCCAGCATGCGATCCACGTGCAAATCACGCAGAAAGTAGCCTTCGCCGGGGGACCAGCGCATTGTCTCGAGCAGAGCGAACCCGTCGGCAGGCACGTCCAGCGTCTCGACTACACGAGCTTTTGCCAGGCATTCGCGGTACTCGTCTAGCGGGTCCGAATCCCATACGATGCCGCCACCCGCGCCGTACGTCGCTCGCTTCGTCGCCGTCTCGACCAGTACCGTGCGTATGGCGACGCTGAAACAGGCCCGGCGCCCCGGCGCAAGCCAGCCGATGGCGCCGGTGTAGATCGACCGCGGGCTGTCCTCGAGCTCGGCAGCAAGGGCCATCGCCGCGGTCTTCGGTGCTCCGGTTACGGACGCGCACGGAAAGAGAGCCGCGAACAGTTCGTCCAGCGATGCGTTGGTTCTTGCTTCGACCGTGGACGTCATTTGCCAAACCGTAGGGTACTTCTCGAGTTCGTACAGAGACACGGCCTTCACGGAACCGGATACAGCGACGCGACCGAGGTCGTTGCGGACCATGTCGGCGATCATGATGTTTTCGGCGCGGTTCTTCGCCGAGGCGCGCAGGACATCGGCGATGGCGTCATCCGCCTGAGTGGTCAGGCCGCGGCGCGCCGTGCCTTTCATCGGGCGGCACGTGACCCGCGCGCCGTCGAGGGCGAAAAACAACTCCGGCGACGCAGATACGATTGAGAAATCACCGACCTCGAGAAATGCGCCGAATCGGGCACGGCTTGCGATCTGCAGGAACAATCGCCAGGGGTCGTCGACCCCTTCTGCACCCAGTCGGATCGTGTAGTTGACCTGGTAGCAATTGCCGAGCTCGATCTGGTTGCGGATCGCGTCGACACAGCGCACGTACCGGTCGCGGGTCGTGGCCGGCCGCCAGTCGAAGCCCGGCGGCCGGTCGACCGGCGCGGGCAGGTTCGCCGTCCGGCGCGGCGCCGGATACAGGCCGAACACGGCTAATGGCTGGCGTGCAGGCGGACGTGTACGCAGGGAGATATCGAACGCCGGCGCCGCCTCATACGCAACGTAGCCCGCAGCTGTGACTTCGCCGGAATCCACTGCGGCCTGCGCGGCCCGGAGCACGGCTCGAACATCCGTCGGGGACCAGGCGACAAGCACCTCGGCCGGCTCGTCGAAACAGAGCCAGTACCCAGTGTTCGCATCCCTCAATACGACCCGGCCAAGCATGATGGATTGATTCGCTGAAATTCCCCTCGCACGCTGGGCTATGATACCGCCCTGTTACGCCACGGGCCCGACATGTAGATACACGATGGATTCGATGACATACGGGGCACGCTCGCGGAGCGTGCGCCACGCGATGCTGACAGCCGGCACAATGCTGGCGCTTCTGATGGCCTTACCTCAGCCGGTCGGCTTCGCCGCGGATTCGGACGATGACAAGGATGACGACAAACGCTACGGCCTCGAGTACCGACTGGTGCCGGACCCGGCCGACGGTTCCGTACAGGTCGTATTGACGCTCGCCCAGGACAGTAATCTGCTACGCGAGATGAGTTTCGATAGTGATCGTGTCGAGCAGATCGCCGGCGACGGGAAGCTACGCAAGGACGACGGGCACTATGTCTGGCTGCCACCTGCGTCGGGGGGCAAACTGTCCTGGCGGATTAACGCCCGACACAAGCGCAATCACAGCGGATACGACGCATGGCTCGATGAGTCCTGGGGCCTGTTCCGGGCCGAGGACGTAATACCGAGGGCGACCACCAGGGTCCGTCGCGGCGCCAGCAGCGAGACTGAGTTTCACTTCGACCTGCCCAAGAACTGGTCAGCCGTTACCGAATACCACGAGAAGGACGGAAAATTCCGCGTCGTGAAGGCGAACCGGAATTTCGTACAGCCGTCCGGCTGGATCGTTGTTGGCAAGCTCGGCGTGCGGCGGGAAAAGATTGCCGGTACTCGCGTGGCGATCGCGGGTCCGGTTGAAGAAAACATACGGCGCATGGACACGCTTGCCTTGCTCAACTGGACGCTGCCGAAACTCGTCCGTATCGTCCCCGAGCCCATACCCCGCCTTACGATCGTCAGCGCGGGCAAACCAATGTGGCGCGGAGGACTGTCGGCACCGCAGTCGCTGTATGCGCACGCGGAACGTCCCCTGATCAGCGAGAACGGCACCAGCACGATGCTGCATGAACTGATGCACGTGGCGATGGGCGCGAGCGCGGAACGCAACTACGACTGGATCGTGGAGGGCTTTGCCGAATACTACTCGCTGAAACTGCTGCGCCGCAGCGGCTCTATTACCTTGCCACGATACCGTGCGGCACTGGACGACCTGCGAACATGGTCGCGCTCGGCCGACGAACTTTGCAGTCGGTCATCCACCGGCCCCGAAACGGCGCTTGCCGTTACCGTATTGCAGTCACTGGATGAAGAAATCGACGATGAATCGGACGACAAGCACGATCTCGACGACGTGCTTTCGGAAATGCTCGAGTCCGACCGCAAGTTCACGCTGAACGCGTTGCGCGCGGCGTCGCGCGATCTCATCGACAAAGACCCTGAGGCCTTGCACAAGAAGCACCTGCCAGGTTGTGCCGGGTCGAAGTAGCCGCCCGGCCTGGAACAGCAAATGACGCAACACCACGACCTGGACCTGATCCTGAGGTCCGGCACACCCATAATCGTCATCGAAACTGGAGACGAAGGCCGCATCCTGGAGATGCTCCTGGCGGCCGCCATGCAGTCGTCGGGACCGCATCTGCCCGTATTCCGCTGGACTGTTACCGATGGTCTGCAGCGGCAGGACCTGGCACTGGAGCCGCAGAAATTGAACTCCGATCCGACGGACATGCTCCGCCATATCCGCGCAGTCGCCAAGCCGGGCATTTACGTGCTGCTCGATTTTCACCCGTTCCTGGACGACCCGTTGCACGTCCGCCTGCTGAAGGACATTTGCCTGCATCAACCCGAAATCCGCCGCCAGGTCATCCTGATCAGCCACCGGATCGAGTTGCCGTCCGAGCTGGAGCCGTGGGCTGCGCGTGTGGAGCTGGCACTCCCTGACGAAGACGAGCGTACGGCGATCATCAAGCGCATTGCGGACGAGTGGTCACAATCCAATGACGGTTCCAAGGTGCGGGCGGATGCGAAAGCATACAGGTTGCTGGTGCGCAACCTTGCCGGTCTGCCCTGGCGGGACACGGAACGCCTTGCACGCAACGCAATCTGCGTGGACGGCGCGATCACCCACAGCGATCTTCCGGAAGTCATGAAGGCCAAGTACGAGCTGCTCAATCGAGGAGGTGTGCTGCAGTTCGAATACGACACCGCCCGGTTCCGGGACGTCGGTGGACTGAAGCGCCTGAAGTCCTGGCTCGAGCAGCGCCGTGCAGTCTACAGGGGCGACGAGGACGCACGACATCTCGATCCGCCCAAAGGCCTCTTGCTCATCGGCGTCCAGGGGTGCGGAAAGAGCCTCGCGGCCAAGGCTACCGCCGGCGCCCTCGGCGTTCCGCTGCTGCGTCTGGACCTGGGTGCAGTCTACGACAAGTACCATGGCGAAACGGAACGCAAGCTCCGCGAGTCGCTGCGGACAGCGGACGTGATGTCACCCTGCGTGCTATGGGTGGACGAGATCGAGAAAGGTATTGCCGGCCGTGGCGGCGAGACCGGCACGACCCAACGCGTACTGGGCACATTGCTCACGTGGATGGCGGAACGGAAATCGCAAGTGTTCGTCGTCGCGACGGCAAATGACATCGAGGCCTTGCCGCCTGAACTCGTTCGCAAAGGGCGCTTCGACGAAATCTTCTTCGTCGACCTGCCTGTCGCGGACGTGCGCAGGACGATCTTCTCCATACACCTTGCGAGCCGCGGGCAGGCGGTAGAGTCCTTCGATCTCGGCTCGCTGGCAAGCATGAGCGAGGGATTCTCTGGTGCGGAGATCGAACAGTCGGTCGTGTCGGCGCTCT
This sequence comes from uncultured Pseudomonadota bacterium, assembly GCA_963775455.1. GTDB lineage: Bacteria > Pseudomonadota > Gammaproteobacteria > Steroidobacterales > Woeseiaceae > UBA1847. The sequence goes on from CAVZIU010000004.1 coordinate 45,191, forward strand.
ATTCGGCGCATACCGGAAAGCTGGCCTTGACGACGGAACTCGTTGCAGCCGAGCTCCGGCAGACACGGCCATTGTCGGTGGTCATGGCCGAACGCATCGCTGAACTGCGTGCGTGGGCCGACGGGCGAACGGTGCCCGCGGACTGAGAACTGCGCGCCGGGCGCTTGTCGCCACCCCCCGATTCCGGATAACATGCGCTCCGCACCAATAAAAACAAGAAGATGATTGAATTAGTCGCCATTGATGACAAAGCCACGACCGACGTCGAGGCGATCGTCGAGCGTTCCGCACAGCGTGCACAGCCTGACAGGGCGAGCACGGTGATCGCAAGGCTGCAACAGAGCGTCGCGGATGCGAATCGCAGGGCGGAACAATTTGAAGCAGATTTGGACGCGGCCCGAGCCCGGCATGTGGAAGAGCTGCGGCTGTTGCGATTCGAGTTGCAGGAAGCCGAGGAGACCATCACCGAGCGTTCACAGGTCAGCGAACAGCTTGCGATCGACCTGCTCGAAAACCGAAGCCAAAAACTCAACCTGGAGCGCGTGCTGAGCGACCGCGAACGGGACGGTCGCAAGCGCATCGAGACACTCGAAAAGCACATTGTCCGCCTGGAGCGGACCGTCAGCGACTGTGAACGAAAACTCGAGACCAAGAGTAACGCTATCCGCGCATTGATGGAGGAACTGTCGCGCGGGAATCGCGCCGACAGCGAACACCACGTCGACGACAGCACAATCCTGGAGGCCGGTGAGTTACTGCCGCTGCAACCTGCACCCGCCGGCGGGAGAATCACGCGCCTCCTGGTTGGACGTTTCCACAACCAGGACCTGCGCTTTCCGCTGTTCAAGGACCGGCTGACCATTGGGCGCACCCGAGACAATGACATTTACCTGAATGTTGACTACATAAGTCGCAAGCACGCCGTCTTGGTTATCGATGGCGGGAAGACGCGCATCATCGACTGGGGCAGCAAGAACGGTGTTTATGTCAACTCGAAGCGGATCAAGGAACATTTTCTGAATCGTGGCGACACGGTGACGATCGGACCCGTGGAATTTCGCTACGAAGAGTTGACGCGTCGCGACGCATCCTGACCCAATCTCGCCGTTTCTGTGAGCGTAATCACGGACAATCGTTGCCCTTGTGCTACCCTGTGCCGGCAGTCGCAGGATGCAGGATCTGGAACCGATGTTGAGCAGTGCCGCAGGGAAGCCGGTAACGCTGACGGACACACAGCAGATCACCCGTGACGCGGGCAAGTTCGCGACACGCAAGATCTGGTTGCCGAAATTCCTGTACGATGCTCTGCCCTGGTTTTATCTCGCGTCGGGGATAGTCGCGTTCCTTACCACGCTGTACATCAGCGAGTGGTTCTGGGTACTGCCGCACTACCTCTTGTTCTCGGCCGCGTGCATCCACTTGGGCGCAATCGTCCTGCATCGCCGCAGGCCTGCTGCCGAGGCCGACGGCGCCGCTGACTGATCATCGAAACGCAGCTTGACCCTTCCGTGCGGCTAGGCAAGGATACGGCCCTTTCCGCCACTGCCATACGCATGTCCGCTGCTGACGACCGTTTCCGCCGCTTACTGATTCGCGAGTCCACCCGCGGGCTCGCTTTGCTGCTGTTCGGGCTGTTGTTGTTGCCTGTCGCCGTCTATTTCATCGGCGGCCGCGTATTCGGCGCCTATGAAGGCGACGGCTTGGGCGGTTTTTTCGGCGGGCTCGTGGGGCGCCTGGCCGACGGTAACGGCTGGGCCTGGTTCCTGGTCCTGTCGCCGCTCCTGCTCGTCGTCGCCGTACGCGCAATCGCATGGGGCTGGCGCGCCTTGGCACCCACGTCCCGCTGAATTCGCGGCAATTCGGTTCGGCGCCGGATTTGTGAGCGCCATCACAGCACTCGCTGTCGAAATCGGTTAACTAGAGATCTGGATTGCTAACCTGCCCATGCCGGCCGACATTCCCGGCGGGCTGACACATATTGACTCCGATGTTCGAACGATTGCTAAACTGGATCAGATCGCGGGACGAGGACGACGATGAAGGTCCCGCGCACGGACCGACGCTGAGCCGGTCGGGTGCATTTGCGCCGCAGCCCGGCACGCGCGCGGCCGCGCCGCGCCGCGCAACGACAGGACGGACTCCGACGGACGCTGCACCGCCAGGCCGGGTCAAGCCCGGACCGACGGGTGAAATCGCGCAGCTGGGCCCGGGGAAGAATGTGCTGGTCCGGGACCCGGATGGGCGCGAGCACTCCGGCATTCACGAGGCACTGTTATTCTTCGAAGAAGACGCTGTCAAAACCAGCGAAGAAACTGGCATCGATCCGTACAATACCGGTAAGTTCGACAGATCAAGGAACTGGGACAAGCGCTTCCGCTGAAATCAATGAGCCTCAGGGTCACTTTCGAACTCGACGAATCGGACCTGGAGCACTTTCGACTCATCATGCGCGCCGCACGTCAGTCAGCGGCACGCCTCGCGCCCGAAGAGGTAGTCGCCGCTGCCAGCGAACTGCTGGAACGTGCCGACACGAAACCGCTACCCGCCTTCGTGACCGAAAGGCTCGAAACGCTCCGGTTGCTGATTCGCATGCTGACCGATATCGACTGGCGTCTGCCCCATCGCGATGCCCGCCGCGTGCTGAGCGTGCTCACCTATTTCAATGAAGCCAACGACCTGATTCCCGATCACGTGCCCGGCCTGGGCTTCCTGGATGACGCGATCATGATCGAACTGGTCTCGAGGGAGCTGCGCCACGAACTCGACGCCTATCGCGATTTCTGCGAGTTCCGGGCGCGCAGGGCCGCGGAGCTGCAACGCCGGCCGCTGACCCGCCGCGACAAGTGGCTCGAGGACCGGCGCCTGGAGCTGCAGGAACGGATGCGGCGCAGGCGGCAGGCGGAGCAGGACGAACACAAGGCGCGCCCCGGCCTTTTTGGGTGAACCGGGTCGCCCTCAGGGCCAGTAGTACGAGGCCGTACCGGCCAGGCCAGCCAGGACGGCCGCTTGGGCGTACCAGCGCCAGCGGCTGCCGATGGCGAGGGAATAGAAACTCAGCCCCGCCAATGCGGTCATAGCAAGGAAGATCAGCAAACTTGAGACCAGCGGCTGAATTTCGCCCCGGATTCGCGGCTGATCGGGACCGACGACCAGGAAAACGACCAGTACCATGGCGAGCGAGACAGCCACGGACAGGCACGAGCCGAGCAGGAAGCCATTGATGACCGTCAGCGGGCGCATTCGAGGCGTTGGGGAAGCAGGCGCTTTTCTCTGGATCCGGGCGTCATTTTTGCCGGTCGCGCCCTTGATCGGCAGGCGCGCGCCATCTAGCCTAGCTGACTGGACTGGCGTCAGGCACGACCATACCACACGTGGAGTGAGTGAATTGAGAAGGAATGATAGCCGTATTTGGGCGACGCTCGTCGCGACAGCGCTGACGTTGGCTGTGATCCCGGCAGTTGCAGCCATGCCGGAAACCACAGCCGATGATCGTCTCGAACCGGAAGCCAGGCACGAAAATATTGGTGAAACCGTAACCCATTTCATCCAGCGGTCGCATTACAACCACACAGCGGTGGACGACGAACTGTCGTCGCAGGTTCTCGATCGCTACGTCGAATCACTCGACGGCAACCGTATGTACTTGTTGCAGAGCGATGTCGACTACTTCGAAAAGTACAGAAACAAGCTCGACGATTTCGTCAAGACCGAACCGCTCGACGGTGTCTACGAAATGTTCGAGGTCTACCGCACCCGTGTCCGCGAACGCTACGAGTTCGCACTGAAAGTGCTGGACACCGAACCTGATTTCACGATCGACGAAGATTTCCAGTTTGACCGCAGCAAGTCGCCGTGGGCGACGACCGCAGTGCAGCTTGATGAAATCTGGCGCCAGCGGGTGAAAAACGACGCGCTCCGACACATCCTGAATGACAAGACCTGGGAGGATACGCGTGAAATCCTGCGGAAGCGCTATCAGCGATTGCTGCGGCGCATGGAGCAGGTCAATTCGGACGATGTGTTCGAAGGATTCATGAACGCATTTGCGCACACGCTGGATCCGCACTCGAGCTACCTTTCTCCGAGGAACTCGGAGGAGTACCGCATCCAGATGAGCCTCAGCTACTTCGGTATCGGCGCTTCACTGCAACCCGACGACGACTACGTGAAGGTCGTGAACATCATCCCTGGAGGGCCGGCCGCGATCGATGGCAAGCTCAAGGCGGAAGACCTCATCACGGGTGTTGCGGAAGGCATGGACGGTCCGATGGTCGATGTGGTCGGCTGGCGGCTCGAGGACGTCGTCGACCTGATTCGGGGACCCGCGGACTCGATCGTGCGTTTGCAGGTCCTTCCCGGCGACGCGTTGCCCGGTAGCGGCGAGAAGATCATTCCGCTGACTCGCGGCCAGGTCAAACTCGAGGAACAGGCCGCGAAGAGCGACATCGTCACCATTCCGCACGAGGGGCGCGAATGGCGCATCGGTGTCATCGACGTGCCGTCCTTCTACCGCGATTACAAGGCGCTTTCGGACGGCGACAAGGATTTTACGAGCACAACGCGCGACGTGAAACGACTGATCGGCGAACTTGAGAAACAGGGCATCGACGGGCTCGTCATGGACCTGCGCGGTAACGGCGGCGGCCACCTGACTGAGGCCACCGCCCTGTCGGGCCTGTTCATAGATAACGGCCCGGTGGTTCAGCTGCGCAACGCGAGTGGACGAATTTCCCGTCTCGACGATCCGAACCCGATGGCGCAGGTCGCCTACGACGGCCCGCTCGCGGTGCTCGTCGACCGCTTCAGCGCATCGGCCTCGGAGATTTTCGCAGCAGTCATTCAGGATTATGCCCGCGGTGTGATCATCGGCCAGCAGACCTTCGGCAAGGGCACCGTGCAGAACCTGTATTCGCTCGACCAGTACATGAAGCCCGACAAAGATACCGAAGACGGATTCGGGCAATTGACGCTTACGATCGGCAAGTACTACCGCGTGACGGGTGAAAGCACGCAGCATCGCGGCGTGAACCCGGATATCTCGCTGCCGTCGGCCATCGATGCCGAAGAGGTTGGTGAGTCCGTACGTGACAGCGCATTGCCCTGGGACACGATCCGGTCGACGCGATTCGCGGCGGGCGCTCCGCTGGATTCGACGATTCAGTCATTGATCGTCAACCAGGAAGTGCGCGCGAAGGACGATCCAAACGTGCGCTGGTTGCTGGACGGTATCCAGGAATACGAGGAGATCCGGGCCAAGGACACGGTGTCTCTCGACGTGGACGTGCGGCGTGTCGAACGCGAACAGGAACTCGAGCGCCGGCTGGTGCGAGAGAACGAGCGCCGCAAGGCACTCGATCTCGAGCCGCTGCCGACCATCGACGAACTTGACGAAGACGACATGCCCGACGTATTGCTGCACCAGGCGGCCGATATCGTGCGTGAAATGGCGGAAATGCGCGCCGTCAACCGGCCGCCGACCCAGCCGGCGGGAGTCGGAAGCACGGGCTACTAACCCCCCGGCTGCGCGTATTGCGCGACGGCGGTCAAGTGTTATACTCGCGTAAAACACTGGGCCGCCGACCAATCTGGGTGGTGTGTTGCGACAAGATCGAGCCAGTCTGTATCGCGCCGTAAGGCGCGCCCTCCCTGCGACCTCGCTGTTGCTACTGGCCTGCTGCCTTCCGTCTCTGGCCGTCGCCACCGATATTCGCTGCCAACGCTCGACCTCGCTCGAGGTACCGGCGGAGCGATTGCACGTCGAAGTGGTGGACCTGATCCGCGACACCCCTGCCGAAAAAGTCGATACCGACCTGACGCAGGATGTAGGTCACGACCCGCAACCGGTCACCCCGGATCTCTCGTCGCGGGCTCGGTCCCTCGCAATTCTGCGGGAGATATTTGGCGAACCCGTGACGGACGAAGACGCCATCGATGTGGGGCTCAGCGCACCGCCGGTGGTCGTTGGCGACGAACCCTATGAGTCCAGGCCACTGCGGCTTCCCGCCGCGGGCGTGCCGGACAATGACCCGCCCGCCGCGGGCCTGTCTGCCGAAGACGGAAGCTCCGCTCGCAACACCGATGCGCGCCTGCCCGGCGCGAGTGAACAGGAAGCCCTTCGTTATCGCCGCCAGATGTACCGCACGGACATCTGAAGCCTCAACGGCTCAGCACGCTCGCCAGATTCCAGTAGTTGTCGCTGAGCAGGTTCGCTTTCAGTTCCCGAACCTGGGTTGATTCGCTGAAGTCGAAAACCGTGTCGGTCGTCGCATTGTCGGGTACCGCGTCGCCTTCGTCGGCAAACTTGACACGCTCAGCTATCCGTCGTGTCCGCTGTTGCAGGATGTCTGCGAAGTCGCTGGTCTTTGCCATCGACTCTCGCAGGCGGTGGATTCGGGCCTGCAGCTGGTCACAGTCAGACTTCGACCCGTACCGAACGGCGCCCGCACTGCGATTCCCCGCTTCGCGTATCAAGGCGGCCATGCCGTCCTCCCGATAGTGCAGGTACACCTGCTGGACGAAAGCGAGGATCATGCAGTTGATCGAGCGCTTGGCCGGCACGTCCAGCCCCTGTACGTCAGGCTGGTCATCGCTTGCCAGAGCAGCCAGCCTGTCCTCGAGTTCGCGCTCGCGAACCTGCCCGGCCTCGATGGTCGCGGCAACGGCGTCGAGCGAGCGCTTCGTAGCGCGTTTTCGAAAAAAGCGCAGGAATCGATTCATCGTCGAATACTTGTGGTGCGTCGCATGTAATTCCTGGTCCGCCCTCCGGAGTTCTTCGCGAACGCCGGCAAGATCTCTCTCGATTGCCGATCGTGCGGCGTCCTGTTTGTCATTCCAGGCCGTGACCAGCTGGCGATAGTGACGCTGCTCGCGTTGTTGTTTGAGTTGCTCGGCAAACCGCGCCACCTTGCGCTCCAGGTGGGCATTCAAAGCACGAAACTGGTAGAAAACAGCCACGTTGTGGACCCAGTCGGGGTCCAGCAAGAGGTTCTCCAGGTGCTGCAATTGTTGTTGCGACCGCGCCGCATGACCTTTCTGCTCCTTGATCTGGTCCTTGAGCCGAAAAGTCTCATTACGAAGGTTTGCGAACTCCTTCTTGAGCTCCGCACGGTTCCAGTAGAGCTCCAGCAGTTTGTCGCTGTTGCGCGCGTCGTCGCGTGAGCGGCCGAATATCGCGGTCAGACTCGTCAAGAGTGCCTCTTTACATAAGATCTGTCGCCCGTTCCGGGCGGGTCTGTTCGGACCACATGATGCCGTTCGCCGGAAGCTGAATCCCGGACCCGGTCGACAGTTTCATGAAGCTCGGCGGGCCGCCGGATCAGCGGTCCAGTATGAGATGTCCCTGCTCACGAAGGTAATCGAGCCACTTGTTGAGCACCATGTTGCGTGTCCAGCGTGCGCCGAGGTCGCGCCGCTGTTCACGCACCAGGCGTCGAAACTCCGTGTGCCGGTGCTTGCGTCCCAGGCGAACGGCCTCCGCCAGTCGGCCGTCCAGGTAGGCCCGGACCAGCATGTCTGGGTCGGCAATCCGCCCATCTTCCGTGTCGAAGTAATATGTCAAAGTCAGGGTGACCGTATACCGGGACCTTTCAAGAATTTCCACATGCAGGTCGCAGTCGCCGGCAACCCGCGATCGGAAGCAGCCGTCGATCTGCTCGAGATCCGGAATGAGATTCATCAGCCGCATGAAGTTGCTTTCGTATACCGACATGAGACCTACGAAGCTGCGCGGGCTGACGATGGTCTGTGGAACGAGTATGGAGTCGAGCAACATGGGCAGAATATAGCAGCAACCCGCGACGAAAATCAGGGTCGCACTCGGCGTTCGACCCCTGTACTATCAAGAATTCGACTGGCGATTTCCTCGATCGAGAATGCCGTCGTGTCCACGAATGGTATCGCGTACCGCTTGAATAGTTTCTCGGCTTCGCGGATTTCGAATCGCACCTGTTGCGATGTCGAATAGCGTCCCAGCGGCCGGCGCTCCCGCCTGATCTGTCGCAACCGCTCCGGCGCAATCGTCAATCCGTATAGTTTGTGTTTCTGGCCCTGCAGGATCGCCGGCAACTCACCGCTCTCGAATTCCTCGTCCGTAAGCGGATAATTTGCTGCATAGACACCGTATTGCATGGCCAGGTACAGGCAGGTCGGCGTCTTTCCGGACCGCGACACGCCTATCAGTATCACGTCCGAGGCATCGTAGCTGCGCCCTATAGCGCCGTCGTCATTTGCTAGCGCAAAATTGGTTGCTTCGATGCGCTTCATGTAAGCGTCCATGTCACTCATGCCGTGCGCACGTCCCGGAATGTGCATGGGTTGTTCGTTGAGCTCCTCTCCCAGCAGATCTAGAAAAGCATCGAAGATGTCGAGATGCAGGCCCTCGGCTTCACGAATGATCGCGCGGCATTCGTCCTGGACAAGGGTCGAAAAAATAATCGGTCGCAGCGACGACTTGGCCGCCGCTTCATTGATTCTCCGAACAGCTTCCCGTGCCTTGTCTTCGGAATCTATAAATGGCAAAGTCACCTGCCGGAATTTCCGGCTATTGAACTGCGTCAGCAGACTGTGCCCCAGCGTCTCCGCGGTAACGCCCGTTTGATCGGAAAGAAAGTACACCGTACGCTCGTCCATCCGCTCGATTCTCCACCTCCAGTCCTTGAACCTCAAGGGAGCAGTTTTGAACGCATACGTCGTCAGGCTCGAAGACCTCGGATTGAATGATGTCGAGACCGTCGGCGGGAAAAATGCCTCACTCGGTGAGATGATCCGCAATTTGAGCGGCATGGGCATCAGCGTTCCTGGCGGGTTCGCAACGACAGCGGAAGCCTATCGAGAATTTCTGCGCAGCGGCGGCCTGGAAGAACTCATACAGGGCCGGCTCGCCGACCTCGACGTCGACGACCTTAAAGCACTGACCAGCGCAGGACGCGATATCCGGGACGCGGTCCTTCGATGCCCACTGCCGGCACCACTACGCGACGCGATCGGCGCTGCCTGGAATGACCTTTCGCGCGGAGATGATATCGCCGTCGCCGTGCGTTCTTCTGCCACGGCGGAGGACCTGCCGAACGCATCTTTCGCAGGACAGCAGGAGACCGTTCTCAATGTGCGTGGGCTCGACAATGTCATCGAGGCGCTGCACAGGGTCTATGCGTCCCTGTTCACGGACCGTGCGATCGCCTACCGTGTGCACCAGGGCTTTGACCATGCACAGGTAGCGTTGTCCGTCGGTGTACAGCGCATGGTTCGGAGCGACGTCGGATCGTCCGGCGTCATGTTCACGCTGGACACAGAGTCGGGCTTTCGCGATGTCGTGTTCATCACTTCTTCGTGGGGCCTTGGCGAAACCGTCGTACAGGGCGCAGTCAATCCCGACGAGTTCTACGTGTACAAGCCGGCGCTTGCAAAGGGACGCTACCCCGTGTTGCGCAAGAACCTGGGCAGCAAGGCAATCAAGATGGTATACGGCGACAATTCCGCGCAAGGTCGTACGGTAAGCACCGTGGAAGTCGCGCCCGAGGATAGCCTCCGCTTCTCGCTTACTGATGAAGAGATTGTCGAACTTGCCAGGATGGCCGTGACCATCGAGCAACATTACAAGCGCCCAATGGACATCGAATGGGGCAAGGACGGCACCGACGGAAAACTGTACATCCTGCAGGCGCGGCCGGAGACGGTGCAGAGCCGCAGCGGCAGGTCGATCCAGCGCTACACGCTGAAGAAACGCTCCCGGATCATCGCCTCCGGCCGGAGCATAGGCCAGAAGATCGGCGTGGGAACGGCGCGTGTCATCGGCCACGTCAGCGAAATGAATCGCGTGCAGAGCGGCGACGTCATCGTGTCCGACATGACGGATCCCGACTGGGAACCTGTAATGAAACGCGCCGCGGCAATCGTAACGAATCGCGGCGGCCGCACCTGCCACGCCGCAATCATTGCACGTGAACTCGGAATTCCGGCCGTCGTCGGTTGCGGCGACGCCACGGACTCGATTCGTGACGGTGATCCTGTAACCGTCAGCTGCGCCGAGGGCGACGAAGGCTTTGTCTACGCGGGTGCGCTCGAGTACGACGAACGACTGATCGAACTCGACTCGCTGCCAAACATTCCTGTGAAAATCATGATGAACGTCGGCAATCCGGATCGCGCATTCGATTTCGCGAGTATCCCGAATCGCGGGGTCGGGCTGGCACGCTTGGAATTCATCATAAACCGAATGATCGGCGTGCATCCGCGGGCGCTGCTCGAATATGACCGGCTGGACGCAGCAACCCGAGAAGCCGTGGACGAGCAAATGGCTGGCTACCCGGACCCGGTCGGCTTTTATATCGACAAGCTTGCCGAGGGTATAGCTACGATCGCGGCAGCGTTTGCGCCGGAGCCAGTGATCGTGCGCCTGTCAGATTTCAAGTCGAATGAATACGCGAACCTGATCGGCGGGACGAAGTACGAACCAGAGGAAGAGAACCCGATGCTGGGTTTTCGCGGAGCGGCCCGCTACCTCGCCGAAAGTTTCCGCCCCTGTTTTGACATGGAATGCGCGGCCTTGCGTAAGGTGCGGAGTGAGATGGGGCTCGACAATGTGCAGGTCATGGTTCCGTTCGTGCGCACCGTTGCGCAGGGCAAACAGGTCATCGACCTGCTCGCAGAAAACGGCCTCGTCAGCGGCCAGGATGGACTCAGCATCATCATGATGTGCGAACTCCCGAGCAACGCCCTCCTTGCCGATCAGTTCCTCGACCACTTCGACGGCATGTCGATCGGGTCGAACGACATGACCCAGCTGACACTCGGCCTGGATCGTGACTCCGCATTGATTGCCGACGTCTTCGACGAACGCGACGACGCGGTCAAGGCTATGCTCGAGATGGCAATTCGCGCATGCAAGGCGCGCGGGAAGTACGTCGGCATTTGCGGCCAGGGGCCGTCGGACCACCCGGACCTCGCACGCTGGCTGCTGGATCAGGGGATTGAAAGCATGTCGCTCAATCCGGACAGCGTCGTCGAAACCTGGTTGTTCCTGGCCGGTGAAACAGTCTAGTTCGGCTCGCCCGAAGATGGGACAGTGACCCTGTTGCCCGGCGACTGTGACGTCCACGGGTCTGCAATCGGAATCGGGAATACCGTCACTTAGAAACGGTCGTAGCGCGAGCGGCGCTGCCAGCGAATCCGAGGCAGCCAGAGACCGAGTATGATGCCGACGACCAGTACCAGCCCTCCGGACATGAACCAGTAGCGACCGGTCTGGCTCGACAGGTCGCGATTCTCCTGCTCAAGGGACTCGATCCGAACGTCGGCATTCACGAGCTGTTCGCGCAGCTCCTTGTTTTGCTGGTTGATGGTAAGCACATTGGCGGACACGCGCTTTATCTCGGCCAATTCCGACTCGAGTCTGCTCTTGTCGTTCTGCAGACCTTCGATGTTGTCCTGTGCCGACTCGTATTCGCCGCGCACGGCTTCGAGCTGCGAATTCAGCGTCGATCCGCGGGTGGTGACACTGGTCAACTGCGAACTCAGTTTCTCGAGTTGCTCGCGAGCGCTCGGCTCGGACATGAGGTAACGGCTCAGCACCCAGCCCTCGGTGCCACCCGAGGTACGCACACGGGCATACCCAAGGGCATCGTCGCGTTCGAGCACCTCGACCTGCGTACCGCTTTCGATCATTACCTCGATGGCGTTCTCGTTGCTGGGTCCGGTCCGCACCAGGACTTCGAACACGTCGCTTACCCATGCCGGTTCCGCGCGGGCGCACAACGGCAATATCAAGGCCACCAGGAGGCCGGTCGACTTACTTCGCATCATTGGTCGCAGATCACCCAAACCGCAAAACTATAAGGCAAGCCGACCAGTCTGGCCAGCAGAACTTGTTCGAAATCAGCTGCTTAATGGAGGCAATTCGGAATGCACTCCGCATTCGGGCTTTACTCGCTCACGTCTGGCCGACGCGACCAGATTACCAGCAAATTATTCGCCGGCATGGCGTAGGTGTGCTCATGCTGCAATCCCGACGCTGCAGCAAGGGCATCGATTTCCTCGAAGTCCCGCAGCCCCATGCGCGGATTGCTGGCTTGCAGTGAGCGGTCGAATTCTGCATTGCTATCGGTCGTGTAATCACCATGCCGGCGAAACGCGCCATAGTAGCAAAACAGACCGCCAGGACGTAGCAGGCGCGCGACAAATGGCAGCAGGTTCCTGACCGCCGTCATGCTCATGATGTGCATGGTGTTGCACGAGTATACCGCATCGTATCCCGGGTCGATGGAAGGCGGCGCCTCCAGATCGACTAACAGCGGTTGGCGAACGTTTGCCAGGCCGGCATCGGCAATCCGTGTCCGGATCAGCTCATGATTTTCGGCGAGGTCGCTGGTTTGCCAATCGAGATCCGGCAGCGCGGCGCAGAAGTACACTGCATGCTGCGCGGTGCCGGAACCGATCTCGAAGACCGTGTGACAATCGTCGAGTTCCATTCGCAGCACTCCGAGTATGGGCTCGCTGTTGCGTATCGCCGCGGCGGAGAAAGCCGGTACCTGCATCATGTGCGCGCCAGTACGTCGGAATCGAGCAACTTGTCCCGGTACCAGGACAGCTCTGCGATCGAGTCCCGGATATCGGCGAGCGCCCTGTGTCCTGCTTCTTTTGCAAATCCGGCGGCGATGGCCGGCGCCCATAGTTGCGCCAGGATCTTCAACGCAGTCACGTCCAGGTTGCGATAGTGGAAGAAGCGTTCCAGCATGGGCATTTCGCGAGCCAGGAACCGGCGGTCCTGGCAGATACTGTTGCCGGCCATGGGTGACTTGCCCTCGTCCACCCACGCCGCCAGAAACGCCAGCGTCCGCTGTTCCGCCTCGGCGTGGGTCACCGCGCTGGCGAGGACCCTGTCCGTTAGGCCGGACTCGGCGTGCTGGCGCGTATTCCAGCCGTCCATCGCGGCCATCGTCTCGGGCGACTGCCGGATCGCGATAACCGGGCCGACGGCGAGCTCCTTGAGATTCGGATCGGTGACGATCGTGGCGATTTCGATGATACTGTTGCGCTGCGTGTCCAGACCGGTCATCTCCAGATCGATCCAGACGAGGTTTCTGCTCCTGTCCATGGTGCAAGTGTATCGTGCCGGCCGGTGCATGAGGCAAGGCTTGCAGGCATACTGCGTCGAGCCGGTTTCTCCGTCGCAGGGCCTATGCCGGATCAGTCAGTCACGGTGATTGCCGCGTTCAGCCGCAGAATGCGCGTCCGTTTCGCGGACGGCGAAGCTGTTGAAGCCCGAATCAAGGGCAAGACCTTGCGACCCGTGTGCGGCGACCGGGTGCGTGTTCGACCCATCGAGGCCGAAGACGACTGGCTGATCACCGGCATCGACGATCGGCGTAATGCACTGACCAGGCCGAATCTGCGAGGCAGTACCGAGGTACTGGCGGCCAACATCGATGTGCTGGTGACGGTCGCCGCGCCTTCGCCGCCTGTGGACTGGTTCATCGTCGACCGGTACCTGTGTGCCGCCGAACTGATGGCGGCCGATGCGCTACTCGTGTGGAACAAGCCCGACGAACCGGCCCCGCGCGACGCTGCCGATGCGCTGGCGGCCTATCAATCGGTCGGCTATTCGTTGCTGGTTACGAATGGGCGCACCGGTGACGGCGTGGACCGGCTACGCGCCGCGATCGGATCACGAACGGCGATCCTCGTCGGTCAGTCGGGCGTGGGCAAGTCCAGCCTGATCAACCTGTTATCCGAACCGTCAGAGCAGAAGACCTCCGGCATATCACCCAAGAGCAGCGAGGGACGCCACACCACCGTCAGTTCGGTCATGCTGCCGCTCGCTGCCGGCGGCGCGGTCATAGACTCGCCGGGTGTGCGGGACTATGCGCCGGCATTTCCTTCGCAGGCTGCGGTGGAGCTCGGCTTTCGCGAGATCCATGCGCACAGCGCCAATTGCCGATTCAGCAACTGCATGCACCTGCGCGAACCCGACTGTGCGGTGAAAGCGGCTGTTGAAACAGACACCATCGATGCACGCCGCTACGAAAGTTACCGGCGCGCGGTGAGGCTGCACGATCGCCTGGCACGCAAGCCACGCTGAATGCGCTGCGGCCGGAGCACTGTTAGCGCTCACAAAAATGCGCAATTCGTAAGTCTCGCTATAATCGGTTTCCCCCGCAACAGTTCGGTCGCGATCTTCGCCCCGAGCGATTCGGAGATACAGGGATGACGACGCGTCTTCGTGCACTACGGCAATGGGTCGACGAGGTGGCCAAACTGACTCGCCCGCAACGGATCCAATGGTGCACGGGCAGCGATGCGGAATACCAAAACCTGATCGAGGAAATGCTGGCGGCAGGGACCCTCACGAAACTCGATCCGGCGACTCATCCCGACTGCTACCTGCACCTGTCGGATCCGTCCGACGTTGCACGCGTCGAACACCTGACCTACGTGTGCACATCCCAGCGCGAGGATGCCGGACCGAACAACCTTTGGATGTCCCCGCGCGAAGGTCACGCACGAATAGACGCACTTTTTGCCGGCGCCATGCAGGAGCGGACGATGTACGTCGTCCCTTACTGCATGGGCCCGCTCGATTCCCCCCATGCCCGATGCGGTGTGGAACTGACCGACAGCCCCTACGTCGTCGTCAACATGAAACTCATGACCCGCATGGGCAGCGCGGCACTTTCGCGGATCGAACGCGAAGGAACATTCGTGAAGGGCCTGCACTCGACGGGCGACCTGCACCCGGAGCGGCGCCTGATCCTGCATTTTCCGGAGGAACTTTCGATCAAGAGCATAGGCTCCGGTTACGGGGGGAACGCGTTGCTCGGCAAGAAATGTCATGCGTTGCGCATCGCGAGTTACCAGGCGCAGAACGAAGGCTGGCTGGCGGAACACATGCTGATCGTCGGCGTCGAAAATCCCGCGGGTGAGACACATTACATCGCCTGCGCCCTGCCATCCGCCTGCGGCAAGACGAATCTGGCGATGCTTATTCCGCCTACCTCGATGCCCGGCTGGCGGATCTGGACCGTGGGCGACGACATCGCGTGGCTGCATCTCGACCAATCGGGCCGACTGCGCGCAATCAACCCGGAATCCGGATATTTCGGCGTCGTACCGGGAACGAATGCGCAGACGAATCGGAATGCCTTCGACATGATCACGCACGACGCGATTTTCACGAACGTTGCGCGAACCGAAACGAACGAACCCTGGTGGGAAGGCAAGAAGATCGGCAAGCCGACCCTCGATTGGCGCGGTCGTCCGTACGTGCCTGGCGGAGGACCGGCGGCACATCCCAATTCCCGTTTCACGGTCGCCGCGACCAACAATGCCAGTTACTCTGCGCTCGCCGATGCACCGGACGGGGTCGCATTGAGCGCGATTGTCTTTGGCGGACGGCGGCGCGAGCTGGCGCCGCTCGTGTTCGAGGCGACAAGCTGGCGGCACGGCGTACTGATCGGCGCCGGCGTCGCTTCGGAGACGACGGCAGCCAATGCTGACGAGGTCGGTGTCGTGCGCCGTGACCCGATGGCGATGCAGCCCTTCTGCGGGTACAACTTCGCGGACTACTGGTCCCATTGGCTCTCGTTCGGCGAGCGCTCGGATGCCCTGCCCCGAATATTTCACGTCAACTGGTTTCGGCAAAGTCCGGACGGTCGTTTTCTGTGGCCGGGCTTCGGCGAGAATCTGCGCGTGTTGCGCTGGATCATCGAGCGTTGTACGGATCGAACCGGCGCTGTCGAAAGTCCGATCGGCTTGGTCCCCGCGCCCGGCGGGATCGACACCAAGGACCTGGATGTAACGGACGAGACGATGCGGGAATTGACCACGATTGACCCGGAACTCTGGACCGCGGAACTAGAATCGATCGGTGAATACTTTGCCGCCTATGGCGAGCGGCTGCCGCGCGACCTGCGGGAGGAGCACCGGAGAGTGCTTCGCGAGCTCGAGCGCGACGTACAGCGGCGGAACAGGATCAGCGCCTGAGGTTCAGCCGTTCGCCTTGTAATGGATCGACAGTGACGATCCCGGCTGCTCGGCTCTGCCGAGGCCGATCGTACCCTCCCCGTGCAGCTCGCGGGAGTCACGGCGCACGAACACCTCGTTGCCCTGAATATCCTGCAAGAAGGTGCCGTTCGTGCTCTGGTCGATAAGCACGAATTTGCCGCGGCGCATCTCCACCTTGGCGTGTATGCGCGAGATCAGATTGCCTTTGATGACCAGGTCGTTGTCGTCCGCGCGACCGATGCTGACGCTTTTGCGTTTGTCGGACAGCTCGATCGACTTGTCCCGGAAGCTCAGGACCAGACGTGAGATCTTGCGTTCCTTGTGCTCCCATTCGATCGTCGGCAGCATGCTGGTCGCTTCTTCCGGGTTCCACAGCAACTCGTAGAGTGCAACCTCGTCGAGCCGGCCCCGTACCGTCGCCACGTCGATCTGACGGGTCTGCCGTTGCAGGTCGGTGCCCATTTTCTTCACGGTTTCGCCGGAGATGATGACCTGCCGGGCCTTGGCCTGAGAGGTCATGCGGTTTGCGGTGTGCACCGCGGCGCCAAAGATGTCGTTTTGTTCCTGGACGACCGGGCCGAAATGACAGCCGATGCGGATGGAGACCGGGATACCGCCTTCCTTGCGGGTCTCGGCCGTGATTCGGGTCTGCATCATGACGGCTGCGCCCATCGCATCGTCGACCGTATCGAATGTCGACATGACCTCGTCGCCGATCGTCTTGATGACCGTCCCTCCGTGCTGATGCGTCGCATCCTTCATGATCTCGAGGCAGCCAGCCACGGTCTCGCTGGCCCGGGTGTCCCCGAACTGTTCGTACAGCTGGGTACTACCGACCACGTCCGCAAAGACAATTGCTACTTCAAGATCCCGTGCCATGTGCAGATACTACAAGCTATTTTTCCGCGACGATATAAGCGATCCAGGCAAGGTCCGCCACCCCTTTCTCATCCGGCGTAAAGATGCCGTTGCCCTCCCCGTCTTCGTCTTCCCCCTCCCAGTACACGGTCACCTGCCGGAAACCGGCCTCGAGCAGGATGTCCTTCAGTTCCGGAGCCGTGTACACGCGCCACTCGTAGGTGAACGCCTTTTGAATGCGCGAACCGTCGGGAAACCTGAAATGGATATGGCAGCGCAGGTGATTCGTGACCGGATGGAACTTCGCCTGGTGCCAGATATAGGTGAAATCCTCGTACTTGGTCTTTTCCTTGGTTTCCTCGAATGCTTCCGGCCCGCCGAACAGGTCGAGAAACAGCACACCGTCGTCCTTGAGCGCCGCATGACAGCGCCGTGCGTACTCGAGCATCATCGCCCGTTCGTCGAATATCCAGTAACTGAAGTTGAACGCAACCAGCAGGTCGACCGGCGTTGTTTCGACGGCGAGCACATCCGACTCGACCAGGCTGATCCGGGACTGGGCCTCGTCCGGCAACCGGGCTACCCGTTTCTTCCGCCCCCATTCCAGGACTTTCGGGTTGATGTCGACGGCAATGGCGCGAAATCCCGGCCCCTGGCGTACCCATTCGCAAGACGCCGCCGCCGTACCGCAGAAATCTTCGCGAAACAAATAGCCGGTGCGGCCGCGCAACGACCTGAACGTCGACTGCAGAAACTCGATCTCGTTCTCGACATTTTGCACTGCCTTCTCGTACAGGTCGTGAATATCGGCCTGTTCGGCCATCGTCGGTTTTCGTTTCTGCGCTTTGGCTCTCATGAGGCAGCATCGGCTCCGGGCAAATAGACGGGGGGAACGTACCAGAAGGCATGCATTCTATGCAGCTTGGTCCACAGCGTCGAGGGCTGCGAGCAGCGTCGACGCATCGGCATTGTCCCGGTGAACATGCTCGCTGAGATAGCGCCGCCAGGCACGGGCTCCGGGTTGCCCGGCGTAGAGGCCAAGCATGTGTCGCACGATTCGGCCGAGGCGCTCGCCGCGCTCGAGCTGCCCCTCGACATACGGAAGCATGCGTGCGACGACCTCTTTTCGTTCCGGTGTTGCAGCACCGGACAGGAAGCATTGCTCCAGCTCGGCGAGGAAGTATGGATCCTGGTAGGCGCGGCGGCCGATCATCACGCCGTCGAAACCGTCGAGCATCTGTGCCACCCGGTCCGAGTCATCGATACCGCCGTTCACCACGATCCGCAGATCCGGGTGCGTGGACTTCAGTCTCGTGACCCGATCGTAGTTCAGGGGCGGAACGATGCGGTTCTCCCTGGGGCTCAGGCCTTCGAGTAGCGCGATCCGAGCATGTACTACGAACGTGCTGCAACCGGCAGCGGCCAAAGTGTCGACGAAGGTCTCGAGGAACTCGTCGTTGTCATGGTCGTCGATACCGATTCGGGTCTTGACCGTGACCGGTACGTCGACTTCGGACTGCATTGCCTTGTAGCAGGCGGCGACCCGCGGCGGATCCGCCATGAGGCAGGCGCCGAAACGGCCGCTTTGCACCCGATCGCTGGGACAACCGACGTTTATGTTGATCTCGTCGAAGCCCGCCGCCGCGCAATGCCGGGCAGCCTGTGCCATGAGCTCAGGATCGCTGCCGCCGAGCTGCACCGAGACCGGGTGTTCGCTGTCGTCGAAGGCCAGCAGCCGCTCGCGATCACCGTGGACCACGGCGGCAGCCGTCACCATCTCCGTGTACAGGCCGACGTTCGGACTGAGCAGGCGCAGGAAAAACCGGCAATGCCGGTCCGTCCAGTCCATCATCGGTGCCACTAATATTCGTATATTCAAGTGATTAGGCACAATTCCGAAAGTACATTAAGAAGCATGCATGCAGCGGAATCGCAGCGCGCGACCCGGCCGCGGCCGCACACGCGTCGGTTCGCGCTGAGGCCGGCGCCGAACTTACCGTGTTCCGTAACGAGCGTCGATGTGCAACGTGCCGCCAAGCCCGGAATGAAGTGCGACGACTTCGGCTTCAGGGTCGAACGCCGTCCATGCCCGTCCGTCCACGTACACGGCCTTCAGGCGCAGGCCGTCAGGCGCGCGCAGGCGCAGCAAGGTCGGTGCTGACATGCCGCCGGAGGGCAGCGAAACGGTCGCATCGATGCGGTGTTCCTGCACACGCGATTCGATTCGATAGCCGATTCGGCCCCAGCGTGTGGGCACGTCCTGCACATCGACGACGTTCCCGTGCGCCAGCCAATCGCGTGGCAGCCCCTTGCCCAGCCACAGGGTTGCGCTGCGCGGATCCTCGAACACCAGCAGCCATCGTACTATCAGGCTCGCAACGAGCTGCGCGGGCGTGCAGTAAGGTGCGGTTTCCGCATCGAGCAGCGGACGGCGTGTTTCCGGCGCAAGCCAGCTGCCGCGCGTGTACTGGTGTGCCATGACACTGTAGAGCAGTAACAGCGCCTCGCGTATGCGGTCCTGTTGCAGCAGTCCGTAGGCGTGCCCGTAGGACAGGAAGCCGGCCATCTCGCCGGTGTTGTAGCCGTACGCAGTAGGTACCCCGAGCAGAAGGTCGTGATGTCGCGCGCGATAGTCAATGACCAGGTCTGCCTGCTCCGATGTGAGCAGGCCCGAGTACAGCATCTCCATGTTGGCGCGATAGGCGCGATGCTGAGGATCCGTCGGGTCGTTCGCCACGGCACGGTGAAAAGCTTGCGGCGCCCCTGCGATGCTCGGCAACACCGTTTCGCCGTCTACACGAAGTAGAGATTTCCCGATCGCTGTCTCGATATCGCGCGCCAGCGCGTCGCCCTCGCTTGTGAGTCGCCGTCCGCGGGCCGCGAGCTTCGTTTCGTCGCGCAATTCGCCGAGCCGCGTCCAAATCGCACCCAGTTCCCGGAATCCGCGAGCTGCCTCGGTACTGTTTGAGAAATACGGCTGCATGTATCTCCCTGGCTCGGATTCCAGTACGGAGTCGGCCTCGCTCCACGCCGCGATCATGCCGTACGCGGGATCGGCGGTGCGCAAGCGCCTGGCCGTTGCGCGAAGGTCGAGCAGGAGATCGGTGATCCCGTCGAGCTTGCTGCGGTGACGAATCAACACCCCGGCATCGCCGCCCGCCCCGGCGAACTGCGCCACGACCGTAAGCATGCGTCCGTATTGCCCGGTTTCCGGGCCTCGATAAACGAGCGAACCGTCATCACGCACGAAGTGCGCGAAGTAATTGTCGATATAACGGCCTGCACGATCGAGCAGGCCCCACTCGATCATCGCCGTGGTCTCGACGGTGAACGTATCCGGGAAACCGTCGTGCTCCGAACCGCCGTAGTTCCGGTCGAGGACACCGTACTTCGGGAAGTCGCCGATCCGGGTCATGATGCTGCGAACCAGCCCGAAGCGCGCCATGTTCTCCATGCGTTCGTCGGGCAGTTCGATGCGGATGCTTGCGGCCAGAAGTGATCGCCAGTCGGATTCGAATCGACGCAGTCCGGCGTAGAACTCGGACGCGAGCCGCGGATCGTCTGCGTCGCGCATCGGGAATGCGACATAGGTGTCGACGTGACGGGTCCACCTGAGTCGACCGCCTTCGATGCGACTCACGCGGTACCAGACCGGCTGGATCCGATCGTTGCCTTCGATCTTTGCAAAGGGCGCAAACGCGAGCATTTCCGTCCACGCGCCGTCGGTCTCGGGGTAGACGAAACGTAAGACAGGAAGCCACGCGCCGACCAGGCCATTCCATACCTTGCCCGCCTTGCGTACGCCGTCTACCGACGACTGATAGATCGCAGGATCGAAGTTCGGGGACCGGCCGCCGTAGTTGAACCACACCTTGTCAAACGTGTCCGGCGTGCCGATGAAGTCGAAAGTGCCCCACTGCACGCGGGTGATCGGAGCAAAGGCGCGTGCGACGTCGGCATAGCGCGGATCGCCGCCGCTTGCGAGTATCTGCTCGCCCAGCAGGTCGGTCGCACTTGCCTTTATTTCTTCCGCCGTATGGCCGAGGAATCGGCCCCCGGTCAGGTCCGCGGTGGTTTCCGCCGTCTTGGGCAGGGCCAGGACGACTCCACGAACGTCGATATAGAGAATCCGGCCATCGTCCCGGTGGACGAAATCCTCCAGCACCGCCGTCGGTTCCGGTTCGTCCGTCACATGCATCAGCGTCCAGTCCCCGACAGTGTCCCCGACGTGGACGTCATGCCGGCGGCCGCTTGCGTCCGTCAGCGCGGCCGCCCCGTCGGCGCCGATTGCCGTGAGCCGGGGAGGAACAGGCATGGCCCCTGTCGAAACGTCGCTCACGAACAGGATCACGAGCGGAAGCAGCCCGTGCGTCGAGCCAGACATCTGGGAAGCGCTCTTGCGGCCGGCGACCCTGAGCACTGTAACGAGCGGGCCCGGCATCTGCCAGTGCCCGGTGCGCGGACACAAAAAAACCCCGGCTCGATTCCATTCCGGCCTTCACATCACCTTATGGGGAGCGGATGCTTCAGGGCCGGCGGAAACGAGCCGGGGGGACCAAATAGCCAGCAGGTTATGTCGGGGAAGGACTTACGGGGAACGTAGCAACCTGCAGCAGCTGGTCAATTACTCGAATTAGTTACTCTGCGTCTTCCTCCTCGGTGTACTCGTCAGCATGAGCTTCGTCGAACTCGGCTGCAGTCACGTATCCGTCCTGGTTGGTGTCTGCGGCCGTGAAATCGGTGCTGATCTTCTGGTCGGCAGCGGCTTCTTCCTGCGTCAGCAATCCATCGCTGTTGGCGTCGAGGTCATTGAAGGACTTCGCCTTGTCCATATCGCCGGCATAAGCGGTGGCGCCCAGGCCAAGTGCCGCGAGAAGTACGATTAACTTGTTCATGTGCGTCTCCAGGTTGGTTTTGTGTGATACGAACGGAAGTTCGCCGTTCACTTTCATGATTGCAATCACCGTGCCAACCTGAGCTGTACCGATAAATGCCCGCCTCGCGCCGAATCCGGCAACGGGTTTTCGATTTTGTCTCCGATCCACGACAGGCGGACCGCGGAAGTTTTTGCAAGGATCGGTAATAAGTGCACACCTGCTCCCGTTGCTGCCGACAGTACAGCCGCGGGCACGCGATTTCCGGCCGTGCGGGCACGAAGGTTGCAGCATCCGCAGGCAAACCCAGAGCCGAACACCTTGGTGCGGAAACCGCCATGACTGACCCGGACTTCGACGCGCTCCTCGACCTACTCCGTGACTTCGACACGGCCATGCTCGTAACGCGCCGCGACCAGGTACTGCGCTCGCGGCCTATGGCCATCGGCGACACCACCCGGGATGGGCTCATCCGCTTCATCACGCGCGATGACAGCAGCAAGCTCGATGAACTGCAGGCAGACGACAACGTGAATGTCGCCCTGCAGGGTGAATCGAGATTCCTGTCGGTATCCGGCAAGGCCCGGCTGAGCAGGGATCAGGACCTCATCGACGCGAGCTGGCAGGGCGGGCAGAGCTTGTGGTTCGAGAAGGGGAGGAACGATCCGCACGTCATCGTGCTCGAAGTCATCCCGACCTTCGCCGAATTCTGGGATCGGAGCGGCGTGGCAACGATACAACTGCACTTCGAGCGCACACGCCACGCGCTGTTCGGCGGTAGCCCCGCCGACGAGAAGGCGATCGGGCGGCACGGTCGCGTCAGTTTTCGAGCCCGGCCGCCTGGCGGCTGAGGCGGCCCTTGCCCGGCCCGGCCGGGTGCCGCAAGCGAAATGCCGGCCCAAGCCGGCTCACAGAGGCTTGGACAGAACTACTTTGTCGTCGCCGTCGGCGTAGAAGTCCGGGAACACGGCAGCAACGATGAAGCCGTTGCGCCTGTAGTAGTCACGCGTCGGCGCATATTGCGGCCGTCCCGACGTATCGACATACAGTCGTCGGCCGCCCTGCTCACGGCACCGGCCTTCGACCGCCGTCAGCAGCCGGCTGCCGAGACCGCGACGATGCAGCGCGGGCGCCACCGCGATCCAGTACAGGTCGAATCCGGACTCCGTGGCGGGAACGCGACCGAAGCAGGCGTAGCCCGCCAGCGCATCAACCCGTTCCTCATCGTCGGCGAACAGGAACTGGTACCCGCTGTCCGCACCGCGCGCGAGTGTCTCCTCGACCAGTTCCGCGGCTATCTCGACTTCCGCGGGACGGAAGAATCCGGTCGCAGACACGAGCTGCCGCACCGCTTCGGCGTCCGTGGGAAGCAACGCTTCACGGTAGCTCACGGCCGGGATCCGGCAGCGCTCACGATAAGACCGATCAGGGTGCCATGGTCGATCCCGGCGGCCTCTGCCGCTGCGCAAAACCCGGCGTCGCGCGCCAGGCAGGGATTCGCATTGATCTCGAGAATCCAGGGCGTGCCGGCGGCATCCAGGCGGAAGTCCACGCGCGCGTAGCCGCTCAGCCCGAAGATCGTCCAGCATTCGACCGCAAGGTCACGGATGCGGCCGGCGAGCGCGACCGGCAGCAACGGGAACACGCGCCGGGTCGCATGATATTCGACAGCGTCCGGCTGCCATTTCGCCGCATAACCGACGATCCTGGGCTTGTCCGGTGCGTAGCCTTCGAACTCGATTTCAGCGATCGGCAGCACTTGCGGCCGGCCGTCGATTTCCAGGACCGACACGTTCAACTCGCGCCCGTCGACGAAGCGCTCGGCGAACCAATCGCCGCCGAAAGCCCGGCGGCTGTCCGCCATGCGGCTCCGGATCGCAGCGGCTCCGTTCACCACGCAGCCGTCGTCCAGTCCGAGTGACGCATGCTCCCAGACGGACTTCACGATCCATTGCCCGCGGTCCACCACCGTCACACTATCGCCTGCGACCCAGTCCGGGGTAGAAATGCCGTGCCGGCGCAGCCAGCGCTTGGCCTGTAACTTGTGCGAGCTCAGGTTGAGCGCGGCTGCGTCGCAGCCCGTGGCGGGGATGCCGAGGCCGGCAAGCAGGGCCGGTACGGCGGCAATCAGAGCGCCGTTGCCTCCCAGTGACTCGACGAGATTGAAGGCGAGCTGCGGGTTGACTGCCCCGATAGCGGACTTCAACGCGCCGAGGTCGAGGCCGACGGCGATACGCTCGACCCGCTTGCCGCGAGCCAGCAAGGCTGCCGATACCTCGTCGGCCTGCGCCAGCGCGTCAAGTTCGTCCGGCCGCGCCGTGGCGTCGAAGCGCTCGTGCAGCAGCGCGACGATGCCGTCCGTCATGGCTATGCGACCTTTCCCGTCAGGCGGCAACCCGGGCCGGACGCGACTGCGCCGCAGCCATCCGCCCCAGGGCGGAGTCCATGATCCGGCCGAGCAGCTCGCAATAAGTGACGCCGACCAGCGTGGCCATGATCGGCAGGTCGGAATGCTCCGGATGGATTCCCGCGAGCGGGTTCACTTCGAGGAAGTGCGGTGCGCCCTGTTCGTCGAGGCGTATGTCGATGCGCCCGGCGTCCCGGCAGTCCAGTGCCCGCCAGGCGTCGAGCGCCAGTTGCTCGACGTCGCGGCGCAACAGGTCCTCGTCGAGCAGCCGGTAGCGCACGAGATCGTCGCACTGCTCCTTGTTACGGTAGGAATAGACGTTCGCATCGGCTTCCGGGAGCAGGACGATTTCCAGCGTGGCAAGCGCCGTCGCCGCCTGGCCGGTTCCCAATATGCCGACCGTGAATTCGCGACCCGGAAGAAAGCGCTCCAGCAGTACGGGCTGCCGGAACTCGCGCAACAACGCCCGAACGACGCGCTGCAACTGACGGCGATTCTCGATTCGCGACGCCGTGGACACACCCTTGCCGGTGCCCTCCGCTACCGGTTTGGCGAACAGCGGAAACTTCAGGTCGACTTCGCGCAGGTCCGCAGGGTCCGCGATCACCGCAAACTCCGGCGTGCGTACGCCGGCATCCCGGACCACGCGCTTGGTCATGCCCTTGTGCAGGGTCAATGCGCAGACCAGCGGATCCGAGAATACGTATGGTATGCCGTACGCATCCAGGAGGGCGGGAACCTGCGCCTCGCGGCCGATGCCGTGCATGCCTTCGCAGATGTTGAACACGATGTCCCAACGCTCGCCGGCGACGAGGCGCGCCGCGAGCTGTTTCAAATTGCCGATACGATCCGGCGCGAAACCCAGTTCTGCGAGCGTCCCGGCAATGTTGTCGATCGTGTCCACACGATCGAATTCGGCGGTATCGATTTCGCTGTAACCTTCGGCAAGCCAGTCGTCGCGCAAGTCGTAGGTCAAACCTACCTGGAGAGCGGTACTCATTCGTCCGCCTCCTGCGCCGATCCGGCCGTCGATTGCGGATCGGGATAGCGATAGACATCCCCGTCATAGCTGCGCAGCAACAGGTCGTCCCCTTCGTGCCCGAGCGTGTAGTCGGGGGCGAGCGGAATCTTTCCGCCTCCGGCAGGGGCGTCGACGACGAAGGTCGGCACCGCGTAGCCGGTCGTGTGGCCGCGCAGCGCCCGAATCAGTTCGACGCCGCGGGCGACGGGGGTCCGGAAATGCGACGAACCCTGGATCGGGTCGCACTGATAGAGGTAGTACGGTTTCACGCGGTTGCGCAACAGGCCGTGCATCAGGCGTTTCATCGTGTTCTCGTCGTCATTGACGCCCCTGAGCAGCACGGTCTGGCTGCCCAGCGGTATGCCCGCATCGGCGAGCCTGCCGCAGGCTTCGGCGACCTCAGGCGTCAGCTCGTCCGGATGGGTGAAGTGCAGGCTCATCCAAAGGGGATGGAAGCGCTTCAACATCCGCGTCAGCGACGGCGTAATACGCATCGGCTGGACGACCGGCTGTTTGCTGCCGATACGGACGAATTCGACGTGCGGAATGGCACGCAGACGCTTGAGCACGTATTCGAGGCGGTCTTCATCGAGGCTCAGCGGGTCGCCGCCGGAAATCAGCACGTCCCGGACGACCGGGGTGGCCGCGATGTAGTCGAGCGCAGCCTCGATATCCGCCTTTTTCACGCTGCGCTCCCCGACGGAACCGACCATGCGCGCCCGGGTGCAATAACGGCAGTACACCGAGCAGAAATTGGTGACCAGAAGCAGTACGCGGTCCGGGTACCGGTGGACGAGGCCGGGTACCGGGCTGTGGCTGTCCTCGCCGAGCGGATCCTGCGCTTCGCCGGGGGTGAGCAGGTACTCGCCCAGTACCGGCACGACCGTCCGGCGGAGCGGCTGCTCCGTGTCGTGCGGGTCCAGCAGGCTCGCGTAATAAGGGGTTATGCCGACCGGGAGCCCGCCGGTGTGCCGGCGGATCGCTTCGGTTTCATCGGCGTCGAGTTCGATCATGCGGCCGAGATCGGCGAGCGTACGAACGCGATTGCGATTCTGCCAGCGCCAGTCATTCCAGTCGGCGACGGTGGCGTCGGGATAGTACCGGCGCCGGAAAGCGTTGCTGCGTTCGGAGATTACGAAGGTCGGGCGTCGCGGACGGACGGCGGTCGGTTTGGAGCGTTGCGGGGATTTCGGTGGCGGGAGGAGCGGAGAAATTACGGATGCTGGGTCATCGGGAACCGGTTGCGGCGGTTCCTCCAGCGGACTTGCAATGGGTGTCACCTACATTTCCTGGCGCAGATGGGCGACCTGCACGCGTATCACCGATCCGGCCCTTCGGATCGTCAGGGCGATTGCCCCGGTCAATTCCGCGCAAATATAAGTCGACCGACTCCGATGTCAACTGCTTTTTCTGTGTCGTATGCGAATAGCGACAATCTGCGCTCGCAGGACGAGACCTGCGTCACGACTCGGGGCCAAAACCGAAGTCCCTGCGCAGCCGCGATTCGACCGGTCGTTTCCGGGCGGCAGCTCGCTCGCTAGAATGCTATCCCTCGGCTGCAACCCGGTGTGTGTACGCGTGCCCGACGAACATCCACCCGACGGCGGCAGTGTCCGACGTTCTTCGGCCAGCCCGCTGCCACCCGCGCGACAGGGCGGCGTGTACCTGCACATCACCTCACTGCCAGGTCCCTGCGGCATCGGCGACATCGGACACGCCGCCTACGATTTCATCGATTTCCTGCGGTTCTCCGGAATAGGCGTCTGGCAGTTTCTTCCCCTCGGCCCCACGGGCTACGGAAATTCTCCGTATCAACCCTTGTCCTCATTCGCCGGCAACGAACTCCTCATCGCCGTCGATGATCTCGTCGACCTCGGCCTGCTCCGGGCGCGCGAAGCAGCGCCGCTCGCCGAGCTGCCTGCGGAAAGGGTCGACTTCGATGCGCTGATTCCGCGCAAGTCCGCCCTGCTCGCCCTGGCAGCCGGCCGTTTCGGGGCCCGCGCAACGACTGGGCTGGCGGCGGAGTTCGAGGACTTCGTCGCGGCGCACGACGAAGCCTGGCTGCGTGACTATGCCCTGTTCCGGGTTCTGAAATCGGTCGGCGGCGACCGCTCATGGCAGGCCTGGCCCGAAGAATTTCGAGCCCGTGAACCTTCTGCGTTGCGCCGCTTCGAGCAGGAACGTCGCGAGCACCTCGCCGAGGTACGCATCCAGCAGTTCCTGTTCGACCGGCAATGGCGCGCCCTGCGTCGCTATGCGAACGAATCCGGCGTGCTGATGTTCGGCGACCTGCCGATCTACATCGCGCTGGACAGCGCCGATGCCTGGTCCCATCCCGGCCTCCTGATTCTCGGCGGCGACGGCTGGCCCACGGCCGTCGCCGGTGTGCCACCCGACTATTTCAGCGTGGACGGGCAGCTCTGGGGCAACCCGCTCTACGACTGGCCGCGTCATGCCGGAACCGGATACCGGTGGTGGATCGATCGCCTGCGCGCCTCGGTGCGGCTCGCCGACCTCGTGCGCATCGATCATTTCCGCGGCTTCGAATCGTTCTGGTCCGTACCCGCGGGCTCTACGACCGCGCGCGACGGACACTGGGAAGCCGGACCTCGCGACACGATCTTCGACGCCTTCCGCTCGGCCTTCGGCGGCCTGCCGATCGTGGCCGA
Organism: uncultured Pseudomonadota bacterium; assembly: GCA_963775455.1. GTDB lineage: Bacteria > Pseudomonadota > Gammaproteobacteria > Steroidobacterales > Woeseiaceae > UBA1847. Next base: position 73,016 of record CAVZIU010000004.1, read on the forward strand.
GAATCTCGGCATGATCACCGCGGAGGTCGAGGCCTTACGCCACCGCCACGGGCTGCCGGGAATGGTCGTCCTGCAATTCGCCGTCTGTGACCCGGGATTCCGCCTCGAGAATGTCGGCGACAACGAGGTCTGCTACTCCGGCACCCACGACAACGACACGACCCTGGGCTGGTTTCACGGGGGCGGAGAAGACACGCGCAGTGCCACGGACGTCCTTGCCGCCCAGGAGGCGGCATTGCGCGTCACAGGACGCGGGCCCGAGCGCATCGCGCTCGATTTCGTCAGGGCCGCGTTCGCGACCCCGGCACGCGTGGCGATTGCTCCCCTGCAGGATTTCCTCGAGCTGGGGTCGGCGGCGCGCATGAATACCCCCGGCAGGGCAGGCAATAACTGGCGTTGGCGGGCGACGGCCGCGCAAATGAGCGGCGATCTTTGCGACAATATCGCCGGTATCGTGGCCGAATCGGCTCGGGAGAGGACCAATGGCAGACTCGATCCAGGGTGACGACCATCGTTTCGTCAGCCGCCTGACTCGGGAAACCGTGGCGCTGATCCTCGCCGGCGGCAAAGGCACCCGCCTGCACGAATTGACGAACTGGCGAGCGAAGCCTGCGCTGCACTTCGGCGGCAAGTTCCGCATCATCGATTTTCCGCTGTCCAACTGCCTGAATTCGAGCATCCGCCGCATCGCGGTTCTGACGCAATACAAAGCCCATTCGCTGATCCGGCACCTCGTACACGGCTGGTCCTGGTTCCGCGCGTCACGCCAGGAATTCGTCGAAGTGCTGCCCGCCTCGCAACGCATCGGCGGCGAGTGGTACCGCGGCACAGCCGACGCCGTGTACCAGAACCTCGACATCATCCGGACCCATGCGCCGAAACAGGTGCTGATACTGGCCGGTGACCATATCTATAAAATGGACTACGGCCCTTTCCTCGCGGCCCACTCCGAGTTCGATGCGGACATGACGATCTGTTGCCTCGAGGTGCCGGTCGAGGAGGCAGCGGGCGAGCTCGGCGTCATGACCGTCGACGAGTCGGGCCGCATCATCGCTTTCGATGAAAAACCGGAGAAGCCGAACTCCATTCCGGGCAAGCCCGGTATCTGTCTCGGCTCGATGGGCAACTATGTCTTCAACACCGATTTCCTCTACGAACAGGTCATCAAGGATGCGGACACGCCCGGCACGCAGCACGATTTCGGCAAAAACATCATTCCATCCATCCTGAAAGGCTATCGCGTGTTCGCGTACCCGTTTCGCGACCCGGCCACCGGCAACCAGGCCTACTGGCGTGATGTCGGGACTCTCGACGCCTATTGGGAAGCGAACATGGAACTCGTGTCCGTATCGCCCCAGCTCAACATCTACGACCGCGAGTGGCCGATCTTCACGCACCAGTGGCAGTCGGCACCTGCCAAGTTCGTCTTCGACGAACCCGGAAGGCGCGGCGAGGCCATTCAGTCGATGGTGTCCGGCGACTGCGTCATCTCCGGGTCCAGCGTCCATGGCTCGTTGATTTTCTCCCGCTGTCAGATACATAACTACAGCCGCGTCAATGACTCGGTCGTACTGCCGGACTGTGACATCAGCGAGCATTGCCGCATCACCCGCGCGATCATCGACCGCGGCTGCAAGATCGGCGCCGGCACGGTGATCGGAGAGAACAAGGACGAAGACCGCCGGCGCGGATTCCGGGTAACGGAAAAGAACATCACGCTCGTGACGCCCGATATGCTCGGCCAGAAGATGCATTTCACCCGTTAGAAGGCAGGATCGCCCTATTCGTACGCCCGAAGTCATTTTCGTCGCCGCGGAAAACGGCGCGCTGCCCGGCGCCAAGGTCGGCGGGGTCGCCGACGTCATACGCGAACTGCCCGCCGCAGTGGCCGCCTGCGGCTGGCGCGCCACGGTACTGAATCCGTCCTATGGCAGTTTGCACCGCCTGCCCGGCGCGCAAGCCCTGGCGCCGATGCGCGTGCCGTTTCGCGGCAAGTCCTGGCTGGTGCGCCCGTATCGCGTGCCGGCCGCCAACGCCGCTGTCAGTTGCATCGTGCTCGATCATGCCCTGTTGGTCCCGACCGAACCCGGTGTCGTCTATCACGGCGATGCGGCCGACCGTCCGTATGCTACGGACGCAGCCAAGTTCGCTTTCTTCTGCGCCGCGGTGGCGACCTGGCTCGTCGCGCAGCGCAAACTGCCTGCGGCACTGCACCTGCACGACTGGCACTGCGGCGTACTCGCCGTGATCCGCGCATACGATCCGCGTTACGCGACGCTGCGCGACATCCCCACGGCTTTCACGATTCACAATCTCGCCTACCAGGGCCAGCGGCCGAAGCGCGGCGACGTCTCGGCGCTCGACACGTGGTTCCCGGCGCTGGCTTACGACGAAGAGACCGTTTCGGACCCGGCGAACCGCGACGTTTTCAATCCGATGGCGGCCGCGATCCGGCTGGCCGACCGGGTCAACGCGGTCTCGCCGACCTACGCCGAGGAAATTCAGCGACCGAGCCGGCCGCAGCGCGGCTTCGTCGGCGGCGAGGGTCTGGACGCCATACTGCGCGCGCGCGCGGCCAACGGCGCCCTCACCGGCATCCTCAACGGATGCGAATATCCGCGCAGGCGCGGCCGGGGGCCGGCATGGCCGGCCTTGCGCCAGCGGATCGCCGATGCGCTGCACGACTGGCGGCACCGGGGCCGACAGGCGGATGCCGTCGAAGCGCACCGGCTGGCGGCGGTTAACCTCGCCGGCCTCGGTGACCTCCGGCCGCAACACATGCTCACCAGCGTCGGGCGCATCGTCGACCAGAAGATGCGGCTGCTGTTCACCCGTCCCGGGCGAGGCGCCATCGCACTAGAGCGTGTGCTGACCGAACTCGGGAATCGTGGCGTGCTGATCCTGCTCGGTACCGGCGATCCAGCCTACGAAGCCGAGCTCACGCGGCTGGCCGCGCGCGCACCAAACCTGCTGTTCCTGCGCGGCTACTCCGAGGCATTGAGCGCCGACCTGTACGCCGCAGGCGACTTGTTCCTCATGCCGTCGAGTTTCGAGCCCTGTGGCATCAGCCAGATGTTGGCCATGCGCAACGGCCAGCCCTGCGTCGTGCACGGTGTGGGCGGCCTTCGCGACACGGTTGCCGATGGCCGCACGGGGTTCGTGTTCAACGGTTCGACACCGGCGGCTCAGGCCGGACGCTTCGTTGCAACGGTAGCGGACGCTTTGCGCCTGCGCGAAAGCGATCCCCGGCGCTGGGAGTCGATCCGGCGGGCGGCGCGGGCCCGTCGCTTCGACTGGGCGCGTTCGGCGCGGACCTATATCCGGGACCTGTATGAAAGCCGATGAAGCCCAGTCCCTGGTTGACGGCCGGCACAGCAATCCGTTTGCGCTGCTCGGCCCGCACCGGCAGGGCACGCGCCGCATCGTCCGTGCGTTCTTCCCGCAGGCGCAATCCGTGGACCTCCTGGACCGTCACGACCGCGTACTGGCAGCCATGCAGCGGACGCATGCAGGCGGCCTGTTCGTCGCCCCTTTGCCCGCGCGCCTGCGCCGTTACCGATTGCGTGTTACGGAACCTGGCGGCCACTCCTATTCCGTCGAGGACTGCTATCGCTTTCACTCGACACTGAGCGACGTCGATCGCTACCTGCTCGGCGAAGGCTCGGACCGCCGGATCTACGACAAACTTGGCGCGCACCCGATGCGCATCGCCGGCGTGGCCGGCACGCGCTTCTCGGTCTGGGCGCCGAATGCCTCGCGGGTGAGCGTCGTCGGCAGCTTCAACGACTGGGACGGGCGGCGGCACGTCATGCGCCTGCACCCCGGCAACGGCATCTGGGAAATCTTCCTGCCGCACGCCGCGCCGGGCGATCGCTACAAGTTCGAGCTGCTCGATCGTCGCGGCCACCTGCTGCCGCTCAAGAGCGATCCTTTCGGACGGGCGTTCGAAGCACCGCCGGGGAACGCCGCCATCGTCCACGCGAGCCGCTATCGCTGGCAGGACGCGGCCTGGCAAGCGGAGCGCAAGACCAGCCCCGCGCTCGACCGCCCGGTCAGCATCTATGAAGTGCACCTCGGTTCCTGGCGCCGCAAGGCTGCGGACGGCGGCCGCTACCTGAGCTACCTCGAACTCGCCGAGGAGCTGGTGCCCTACGTCGTGGCGATGGGATTCACGCACGTCGAGTTCCTGCCCGTGACGGAGCATCCCTTCGACGGATCCTGGGGCTATCAGCCGATCGGATTGTTCGCACCGACGCACCGGTTCGGTGATCCGAATGATTTCCGGTATCTCGTCGATCGCTTCCATGCCGCCGGAATCGCGGTGATCATCGACTGGGTTCCCGCGCACTTCCCGAGGGACGAACACGGCCTCGCGCGCTTCGATGGCACCGCGCTCTACGAGCACGAGGACCCGCGCAAGGGCGCGCATGCGGACTGGGGCACCCTGATCTTCAATTTCGGCAGGCGCGAGGTCGTCAATTACCTGATAGGAAGCGCGCTGTTCTGGATCGAGCAGTTCCACATCGACGCGCTGCGCGTCGACGCGGTGGCGTCGATGCTCTACCTCGACTATTCGCGGGCGGCCGGCGACTGGCTCCCGAACCAGTTCGGCGGCAACGAACACCTCGAGGCAGTCGAGTTCCTGAAGAAGCTCAACGCGGAACTGCACGCGACCGGAGCCCAGTCGTTCGCCGAAGAATCCACCGCGTGGCCGGGCGTGTCACGGCCGACCGGCGCCGGCGGTCTCGGTTTCACCTACAAGTGGAACATGGGCTGGATGAACGACACCCTGAAATACATGAGCGAGGACCCGGTTCATCGCAAGTTCCACCACGACCAGATGACCTTCGGCCTCGTTTACGCCTATAACGAGAACTTCGTGCTGCCGCTGTCGCACGACGAAGTGGTGCACGGCAAGCGCTCGTTGCTCGGCCGAATGCCGGGCGACGACTGGCAGCAGTTCGCGAACCTTCGTGCGTATTTCGGTTTCATGTTTGCGCACCCCGGGAAGAAGCTGTTGTTCATGGGTAGCGAACTCGCGCAGCGCCAGGAGTGGAGCCACGATCGCTCACTGGACTGGCACCTCCTCGAGCACGCCTCGCACTCCGGGGTGCAGCGATTCGTGTGCGACCTGAACGCGCTTTATCGGTGCACGCCGGCGCTGCACGAAGCCGACTACACGCCCGCGGGATTCGAATGGCTGGACTGGAACGACCGGGACAACAGCATCCTGTCCTGGCTGCGCCGTGCCGGCGACGGCAGCCAGGTCGTGTGCGTAACGAACCTCACTCCGGTCGTGCGACATGCGTTTAGAATCGGGGTGCCCGAGGCGGGCCGGTACGAGGAAATCCTTAACAGCGACGACCCGCGCTACGGCGGCAGCGGCATCCGCAATGCAGCCGTGACCGCCGACGCGCCCGGCGTCCACGGCCGCCCGGTTTCGATTGCCTTGCAGTTGCCCCCGCTCGCAACCGTCATCCTCAAGCGCGACTGAGTCGCGGAGACCAACATGCCAGTCAGAACAAGCAAGCAATCCGGCGTCGGCGATATCGAACTGCTGCAGGCGCCGGACCTGCCGATGACCGCCGATGCGATCCTCAAGGATTTCACGCATTACTTCGGCCGCATGCTCGGCAGGCGTACGATCCAGACACGCTCGCCTTTTCTGTACCAGTCCGTGGTATTCGCCGCGCGGGACCGGCTGATGGAGCGCTGGGCGCGCACGCGCATGGCCATCGAACGTGACGACAACCGCCGCACCGCATACCTGTCGCTCGAGTTTCTGATGGGTCGCCTGCTGCGCAATGCCCTGTTCAACCTGGGTATCGAGCGCGAGACCGCAGAGGCGCTGGGCCGCCTGGGCATCGAACTCGAGGAGGTCTACGAGCGGGAGTGGGATGCAGGACTCGGCAATGGCGGCCTCGGTCGCCTCGCCGCCTGTTTCCTCGACAGCTGCGCCACGCTCGCGCTGCCGGTCATCGGTTACGGGATTCGCTACCAGTACGGAATGTTCCACCAGCGCATCGAGAACGGATACCAGGTCGAAGAGCCCGATGTCTGGTTGCGCGAGGGGTTCCCATGGGAGATCGAACGGATCGAGTATGCGCAGACGGTGCAATTCGGCGGTCGCAGCGAGATCTATCGAGATGCCGACGGTACGCTGCGCTATCGGTGGAGGGACACGAACGATGTACTCGCCATTCCGTTCGACGTGCCGGTACCCGGTTATCGCAACGGCATTGTCAATACGCTCCGCCTCTGGTCGGCGGCGGCGACCGACGCGTTCGATCTCGAGGAATTCAATGCCGGGAGCTACGCGGACGCGGTGGCGGCGAAGAACGCGGCCGAGAATATCACGATGGTTCTGTATCCGAATGCCGCGACCGAGAACGGCCAGGAACTGCGCCTGCGCCAGCAATATTTCCTGGCATCTGCAAGCCTGCAGGACACGATCCGGTCCTGGCTGGAACAGCACGGCGACGACTTTTCGGAGTTTGCGGAGAAGAACTGCTTCCAGCTGAACGACACCCATCCCGCGATCGCCGTACCCGAGCTCATGCGCCTGTTGCTCGACGTGCATGGGCTGGAATGGGACAGGGCGTGGGCCATCACGAGCAGTACCATGGCCTACACGAATCACACGTTGCTTCCGGAAGCTCTCGAACTGTGGCCGGTCTCGATGTTCCGGAGACTGCTGCCGCGCCTGCTCGACATCATCTACGAGATCAATGCCCGCTTCATCACCGAAGTCAGCCGACGCTGGCCGGGCGACAACGACCGCATTCGGAGGATGTCGCTGATTCGGGAAGGCCAGGAGCCGATGGTGCGCATGGCCTATCTGGCAATCGTCGGCAGTTTCTCCGTGAACGGCGTGGCGGAACTGCACTCGCGGCTGCTGCGGGACGGCCTGTTCCGCGATTTCGCGGACTACTGCCCGGAGCGATTCAACAACAAGACGAACGGCGTCACGCAGCGGCGCTGGCTCGCCGCCTGCAACCCGACGCTCGCCGGCCTGATAACGAAGCACATCGGCGACCGCTGGATCACGGACCTCGAAGAGCTGCGCAAGCTGCGTGATTTCGCCGACGACCCGGCGTTCCAGAGCGAGTGGCGACATGCAAAACTCGCCAACAAGGTGCGGCTTGCCCGCGTGCTCGAGGAAAAGACGGGTGTGCCGCTGCCGGTCCACATGCTGTTCGACGTCCAGGTCAAGCGCATACACGAGTACAAGCGACAGTTGCTGAACGTACTCCACGCGGTGCACCTGTACGATCGCATCCGGCTCGGTCAGGGGGACGGCCTGTCGCCGCGTGCGATCATCATCGGCGGCAAGGCTGCACCCGGCTATGCCATGGCGAAGAACGTCATCAAGTGCATCAACAACGTCGCCCGCGTGATCAATTCCGACCCCATGATGGAGGATCGGCTGCGCCTCGTCTTCTACCCCGACTACAACGTGTCTGCGATGGAAATGATCTGCCCCGCAGCCGACATCTCCGAACAAATATCGACCGCCGGCAAGGAGGCCTCCGGCACCGGCAACATGAAATTCATGATGAACGGCGCGATCACGGTCGGCACGCTCGACGGCGCGAACGTCGAGATTCGCGAGGCCGTCGGCGCGGACAACTTCTTCCTGTTCGGACTCAGCGTGGAGGAAATCCAGGAACGTCGTATCACCTACGATCCGCAGGCCATCATCGCCGCGGACGAGGAATTCGGACGCGTCATGCACCTCATCGAGTGCGGACATTTCAACCGCTTCGAACCGGGCGCGCTGGACCCCGTGGTGCAGGCCGTGCGCGAACCGGCCGATCCCTGGATGACAGCCGCCGATTTCCGGAGTTACGTCGAAGCGCATCGGCGCGCCGATGCCGTCTGGAAGGATCCGGCGGCATGGACCCGCATGAGCATCCTGAACGCCGCCGCCTCCGGCCGCTTCTCGACGGACCGCACGATGCGCGACTACAACGAGTGCATCTGGCGGCTCGACCCGGTGAAACTGCCGCGCCGCTGATGGAACCCGGACAGGCCGCGCCGCTCGGCGCCAGGGTCCATGCCGACGGGGTCAATTTCGCGATCGCCTCGTCAGTCGCCGATGCCGTCGAACTCTGCCTGTTCGACGCCGGCGGGCTCGAGAACCGGCGCATCCCGCTGCCCCGGCGGAGCGGGGATGTCTGGCACGGCTTCCTGCCCGGCGCAGCTGCCGGCCTTCGCTACGGCTACCGGGTGCACGGACCCTGGCAGCCCGAGCGCGGACCCGCCTGTAACCCGGCCAAGCTGCTGCTCGATCCCTACGCGCGCGAACTCGTCGGCGAGTTTCACTGGCACCCCGCCGTCCACGGCCGCAGCAGCGCCGATTCGGCGCCGTTCGTGCCGAGGTGCGTCGTCCGCGACCTCCGCGAACGGCTGGTACACCGGCCCAACGTGCCGTGGCGCGATGCATTGTTCTACGAGACCAATCTGCGCGGCTACACCATGCGTCACGAGTCCGTGCCCGAACCGGACAGGGGCAGGTTCCGCGGTATCACGAACAGTGCAGTTCTCGACTATCTGCGCTCGCTCGGCATCACGACCATCGAGTTGCAGCCGGTACACGCGTACATCGACGAACGGCACCTCGTGACGCGCGGCCTGCGCAACTACTGGGGTTACAACACCATCGCGTTCTTTGCTCCCATGCCGCGTTTGGGCAGCGGAGATCCGGTCAATGAGTTCCGTGCAATGGTCGATTCGATCCACGACGCCGGCCTCGAGATCGTGCTGGACGTGGTCTACAACCACACGGGCGAAGGCAATCACGACGGGCCGACGCTGTCGTTCCGGGGAATCGACAACGCTGCATATTACCGGCTCGATCCGAACGACCGCTCGCGCTATGTCGACGATACCGGCTGCGGAAATACGATCGACGCGGACAGCCCACTGGTACAGCAGCTGGTACTGGACAGTCTCGTATACTGGCACCGGGACATGGGCGTGGACGGCTTTCGGTTCGACCTGGCGACCGTGCTCGGCCGGCATGCCAGCGGCTTCAGCCGTGAACACCCGCTGCTCGCCGCGATTGCCTCGAATCCCCTGCTGCGTTCCGCCAAGCTGCTGGCGGAGCCCTGGGACCCGGGCCCCGGCGGCTACCAGCTCGGCAATTTCCCGCTGCCCTGGTCCGAATTGAACGACAAGTTTCGCGACAGCGCGCGACGCTACTGGCGCGGCGACCAGAAGATGAGCGGGGACCTGGCGCGCCGCATGCACGGATCGGCGGACCTGTTCGAGGCGACCGGACGGCCGCCGCATGCGAGCGTGAACAAGGTCACGAGTCATGACGGCTACACGCTCGCCGACGTCGTCGCATACGAGCAGCGGCACAACCACGCGAACGGCGAGAACAACCGCGACGGAAACCCCTACAACTTCAGTCGCAACTACGGCGTCGAGGGACCAACTGACGACCCCGCCATCCTTGCGCTTCGCCGTCAGCAGCGGCTGAATTTCCTGGCAACGATGTTCTGTTCGCAGGGCACACCCTTCCTGCTGGCCGGCGACGAACTCGGCAACAGCCAGGCCGGCAACAACAACGCCTATGCGCAGGACAACGAGACCGGCTGGCTCGACTGGTCGGGGCTGGCGGCGGATCCGGCTTTCACAGATGCCGTCCGGGCGCTGATCAGGCTGCGCCGCGAGTATCCCCTGCTGCGCCTGGATCGCCATATCCACGGCCGCGAACTCCGTGATGGCGTCGAGACCGTCGTCGGCTGGATCAACCCGGACGGCAGACGGCGCAGGGACGAGGATTGGGATTTCGGACATGCGTTCGGCCTGCTGCTCGAACGGCGCACTCCGGACGGCGGGTGGATGGCCATCGCGGTGCTGCTGAACGCCTGGACCGATGCACTGGACTTCGACCTGTCGCGAGTCGCAGCGGATTGCCGCTGGACTTTGCGATTTGCGAGCGCCGCTGCCAGCTTGGACAATGGTGCGGCTGCAGTGCGAGTACCCGGCCGATCGCTCGCGATCGTGACCGGGACCTGATCGGCCGAGCGGCGGACGTCAGCGCCTGCACGCGTGCCTGTAGCGCTGAACATTCGCGGTCACGGTCGTATATCCTAGGGCGCACCCGTCGAATACCCGGAGCCAGGCGATGAAGCGCAAGGATCGGCCGGTGCAAACAGGCCATGTCGTGGACAGGCAGCGGCGGCGCCTGCTCGGCGCTGCGGGCTCCGGACTGTTGCTGGGAGGACTCATGACGGCAGGATCGGGAGAGGTCGGCGCGGCCACGGGTTCGCGCCTCCGCTGGGGCGTCGTCGGCACGGGCGGCATAGCGACTCGCATGGCTCCGATGATCGCGCAGGCGCCATCCGCCGTGCTCGCGGCGGTATCCAGTCGCAACATGTCTACGGCAAAAGAATTCGCCGCAAAACATGGCGCCGACAGGGCTTTCGACGACTGGGAGGCGATGCTCGACTGGGACGGGATCGACGCGGTTTATGTCGCCACACCGACGAGTGTCCGTGAAGAAATCAGCCTTGCGGCCGCCGCAAGGCGCAAGCACGTGCTGGCGGAGAAGCCCTTCGCGAGCCTGGCATCCGTGCAACGCATCACCCGTGCCTGTCGCGAGCACGAGCTCGCTTTCATGGATGGCACTCACTTCGTGCATCATCCGCGCACGCTGTCGGTACGTGTCGGGACGACGGGAAACATCGGCTGGCCATGTTCGCTCGACAGCGCTTTTCAGTTCTCGATGCCCGACCGTGGCAACATCCGCTTCGATACGACCCTGGAACCGATGGGAGCGATCGGCGATGCCGGCTGGTACAACATGCGCGCCATCGTCGAATTCCTGGAACCCGACATTCCGCTCGCCGGCGCCGCATGTTATGCGCGGCGAGATACCGAGACGAATGCCGTGATCAGCGCCGCCGGCGTCCTGCGCTTTGCGGATGGCGCGAGCTCGACGTTCAACTGCGGCTTCGATTCCGGCGCCCTCGTGATGGACCTCAGGCTCACCGGTGCCGATGGTGTTATCTCCATGGACGACTTCGCGCTCACTCGCCAACCGGATAGCGCAGCCTACGTCGTACGCGAGGGCGGCTTCGATCCCGGCCGCCGCATCGACATCCGCGCCTCATTGCCGGCACCGGTACTGATGTTCGAGGATTTCGCCCGCGCGGTTACCGACAATGCGAGCCGCGAACGCTGGATGCAGGCCAGCGAACGCACGCAGGGCCTGCTCGATGCGGTCTGGAACGCCGCACTCGGCAACGACAATCCGAGCTGCGACGAGTAAAGCCTGCTGCTTTGGACAGAGGTGCAGAGGCCGTGACCGGCGCGCGCAGGGAACTGCCCAGGAAAGCGACAATCAGCGACGTGGCCGCCCGCGCGGGTGTGTCCATCAAGACCGTGTCGCGGGTGCTGAACAGCGAACCCAAGGTGCGGCCGTCGACGGGCGCCACGGTCGAAGATGCGATGCGGGCGCTACGCTACCGGCCGAATTCCCCGGGGCGCATGCTGGCCAGTCGCCGCTCCTGGTACCGCCGGTTTCGGATCTCGCGAGCGTTCGCAGGCGCCTGCTGGAAATCGACGCGCCGCACATGAGCATCTCGCGGGCGGCCGCACCGGCCGACGAATGGTCCGTGGCACGAACGACCGCCAGGTCTGCGCGTCGATGACGAGGATGCTCGTCGAGCTTGGCCACCGCCACATCGCCTTCGTGTGCGGCCACCCCGATCACAAGGCGATGGCAAGCCGCTGCCACGGATTCCTCGACGGCATGCGCGCCGCAGGCCTCGGCGTCGAGCCTCACGACGTCGTCCAGGGCGACAACACGGATGGCCGGCCGCGCCGCCGAACTCCTGGTGCGGCGGCTGCGTGGCGGCAGTACCGAAGGACCGGAGCGGGTCGTGGCAGCGACACTCGTGCTGCGCGAATCGACCGGCCCGGGCCCGCGCGCCCGGCGCCGGACGACAGGCTAGCGCCGGTATCGGCTCCCGCTAACGGTCCGCGAGACTGCAGCCCGCGTCGCCCGGGTTCGGCACGATTTCCGCACGGGCCACCTGGAGCTCGAGTCCGGCGTCGCCGCTGATCACCAGGGGTGCTGCGACGACGCTCATGTCGACGCCCTGCTCCGCGAAACACGACAACTTGACGAGTCGAGTCTGCCAGCCCTTGCCGGACTGGGCAGCGAACGCCTCGCGCGCATCGATCGAACCGAATGCATCCGCGCTGTTGGCCAACTGGATCGAAGCGTCGCCGCCCGTGTAAGCCAGAACCCGGTATTCGAGGACGATCGCCATGTCGCCATTCGACTCGCGCTCGAAATCGGCGGGACGGCCGGCGATGATCAGGTTCCCCGACCCGCGCCACGACAGCAACAGCGAATCCTCCTGCGCGTCGCGGTCGGCGGGTCTGGCTGTCAGCAACCCGCCTGCGCTTGCGCCGCGCGAATCGCCGATCGGCGTCTCGCCACCCTCGTCGCGCAACAGCATGCCCCATTCACCGACCGGGTCGCCAAACGCGATGAACGAGGTGCGTACTGCGGCCGCCGCCGTACCGAGGCCCGGCTCTTCCGGCAGGACGCCGAGTTCGCGCGGCTCCGCATAGCTCAGTCCGTGGCCGTAGGCGAACAGCGGATCGTAGTCCTCGTCGCCGACATTGAGCTGTGCCTGCGCAGCATTTTTCGGCCAGGAAAAAGAGAGCCTGCCGGTAAAGTCGTGGCGTGGGCTGCCATCCGGAGCCGCCACCAGCAGATCGGCGATGCCGCCGCCCTCGGTGCCCGGCAGCCAGGCGGCGACGAACGCGTCGGAAGCGTTGAGTTCCGGATTCACCCACAAAGGACGGCCGGACAGGAACACGCTCACTGTCGGGATGTCCGCCGCTTGCATTGCCCGCAGCAGTTCGAGGCCGTCGCCCGGCGCGTAGTCGACGTTCGGCCGGTCACCCTGGAACTCGGCGTAGGGGTTCTCGCCGAACACGACGATTGCGACGTCTGGACGTTCGTCGAAGGATCCGTCCTCGCTCAGTGTTACACGCCCGCCGGCGGCTTCGACAGCCTCGGCCAGGCCGTCGTAGACCGAAGTACCGTTTGGAAAATGCTCGTTCAGGTTGTCCGTGCCTTGCCAGTTCAGCGTCCAGCCGCCGCACTGCTTGCCGATGTTGTGCGCGCCGTCACCGGCGACGAGAATCTTGGCCGACGGCCGGATCGGCAAAACGCCGCCGTCGTTCTTGAGCAGCACCAGCGACTTGCGCACGGCTTCGCGGGCAATGGCCCGGTGCCCGGGTGCACCGAGCAGCTCGAAGTTACCGGCGTTCGGCCGTGACGACGGCCGCCCGGCGTCGAATACGCCGGCACGGAACTTGACGCGAAGTATCCGGCCGACGGCTTCGTCAAGCCGCGCCATCGCAATCTCGCCGGAGCGCACCTGCGCCAGCACGGAGGCGTAGAGGCCTTTCCAGCTGTCCGGTGCCATGTACATGTCGAGACCTGCATTGAACGACTCGGCGCAGGACGTCACGGTGCAGCCCTGCACCTGGCCATGCCCGTTCCAGTCGCCGACGACGAAGCCATCGAAGCCCATGCGGCCGACCAGGACGTCCGTCAGGAGTTCCTTGTAACCGTGCATCTTGCGGCCGTGGAAGCTGTTGAACGAAGCCATCACCACCTGCACGCCGGCCGCGGCCGCCGGTGGATACCCCGCCGCCTGTATGTCGCGGAACTCCGCTTCCGTCACGACCGTGTCACCCTGGTCGGTGCCGTCAGTCGTGCCGCCGTCGCCCGCAAAATGTTTCGCCGTCGCGAGCATGCGCCCCTCGCCCAGGAACTCCTCGCTGCCGTAGCGGCCCTGGATACCCTCGATGACCTGCGGCGCGTAGGCGGCAACGATGCGCGGATCCTCCGAATAGCTTTCGTACGTACGGCCCCAGCGGTCGTTACGCACCACGGCGATGGTGGGCGCGAAAGTCCAATCGAGCCCCGTGGCAAGCATCTCGAGCGCGGTCGCGCGCCCGATCCGGTACATGAGTTCGGGGTCGTTCGCCATGCCCAGGCCGATATTGTGCGGGTAGATCGTCGCGCCGAGGATGTTGCTGTGCCCGTGCACGGCGTCGGTGCCCCAGATCGTCGGTATGCCGACGCCGCCGTCGCTCGTGTCGGTCGACGCGTCCCAGAACTCGTCGGCGAGCGCGAGCCATTTGTCGGGAGTCGTGCGGCTTTCGCCGCCGGGCGCAGAGCTGCCGCCATTCAGGATCGAGCCGAGCTTGAATTCCCGCACATCGGCGGGCGTCACCGCGGAAATGTCCGCCTGTATAATCTGGCCGACCTTTTCCTCGAGCGTCATGTGGCCCAGGAGCTCGGCGATGCGCGCCTCCGTCGCTTCATCCCGGACCATGACCGACTTCTGCAACGGCCAGTTGGCCGCGTCCACCGGTTCAGCACGTACAGAAAGCGCGGCAGGCGGGATTGACGCCGGTGTATCGGCGACGGGCGCAACGTCGTCGTCGCCGCAACCGGCCAGAATCGTGAGTGCTATCAGCCAAAACGCGCACGGCCTCGATGATTCGATCAAGTCGTGTATCCCCCGAGAACCGCTGAGCGCGGTTGTGATCATGCGCACGTGCAAATCGCGACCGGGGCTAGTACAGTCGGCCGCAATGTCGTGCGTTGTCATTCATTGGCGCGCCCAAGAATAGCTCAATTTCCGCCCGCACAAAACAGCATGCTGTCCAGCGAAATTCCGACGGCTACTGCGCTCGCGACCCGCCGCGTCGCATTGCGGTGGCCCGAGAAACTCGGGTACGGTTTCGGCGATTTCGGATTCAATCTCTACTGGACCACGATCGCATCGTTCCTGGCCGCGTTCTACACAGACGTCTTCGGAATTTCCGCGGCCGCCGCCGGCACGATGCTGCTGACGACCCGGATCGTCGACGCAATCACTGACCCGATCATGGGCGCTGTCGCGGATCGCACTCGATCGCGCTTCGGCAAATTCCGCCCCTATCTCCTGTTCGGCGGCCTGCCGATGGCCGGCGCGGCAGTGCTGACCTTCACCACGCCCAACCTCGACGACAGCGGCAAACTGTTGTGGGCCTATGGCACGTTCACGTTGATGTTGGTGATGTACACGATACTGAACACCCCGTACTCGGCGATGTCCGGGGTCATGACCGCCCGTAGCCAGGACCGGACGACGCTCAACAGCATCCGTTTCCTGTTCGCATTCACCGGTGGCGCTTTCGTCAACTACTACACGCTGCCCCTGGTTCGGTATTTCGGCGCCGGCGATGCCGAGCGCGGCTGGCAGCTCACCATGCTCTGCTACGGGCTGGCAGCGGCCGCGATCTTCCTCGTGTCGTTCCTGATGACTCGCGAGCGCATCGAGCCGGCGGCGGCTCAGCACACGAATCCGTTGAAAGACATCGGCGATCTCACGCGCAATGGTCCATGGCTGATCCTGTTCGTCCTCGCGATGGTCGCCATGATGACGATCACGATGCGCGCCGGCTCCGCCTACTACTATGTCACCTACTACCTGGGGCGGCCGGAATTGCTGCCGGCCTACCTGCTCTGGCAGATGATCGCGTACGGCTGCGGCGCCGTGCTTGCGCCGGTGATGACCCGTTACGTCGACAAGGCCCGCCTGCTGATGGCCCTCATGGCGATCGTCGGCATTCTTTCGTTCGCCTTCTATTTCGTGCCGAAGGACATGATCCGGACGATATTCGCGCTCAACATCCTGATCAGTCTCGCGCTTGGTCCGAAGTCGCCACTGGCCTGGTCGATGTACGCGGACTCGGCCGACTACAACGAGTGGCGAACGGGCCGGCGCGCCACGGCGATGACGTTCGCCGCCGCGATCTTTGCGCAGAAGCTCGGCGGCTCGCTGGGTTCCGCCGGCATGCTCTGGATACTCGCGGCGATCGGCTATGCGGCGAACCAGGCGCAAAGCGGCGCGTCGCAAACGGGCATCGCGCTCCTGCAAACTGCGATCCCGGGGCTGTTCGCCCTGTTCGCCGTTTTCGTCACGAGCTTCTACACCCTCACCGGGCGGCAGCTCGCGGACATGCAAGAGTCGCTCGACCGTGACCGTCGCGCGTGAACCCGTCGCGCGGGTTACGCCGCAGACATACCCGGCGCAATGGCCACAAGCATCAAGTTTGAGGGAGCGATCGGCGGCATGCCTGCACGGTCAATTTCCCGGAGCATAGGGAAACTGCAGTCCGCGATAGTAGTCGAGCGAGTGCGCCGGCGGCCGCACGCCGTCGGGCAACGGCAGGCCGTTCACCGACTGAAAATAGGCGATGCATGCATCGCGCCACCAGCGCGCCTCGCGCACCTGGATAACCAGAAAGTCGGACACCTTTCGAAACCGCCGCTCGTCGACAAAAGCCTCGAGAGCCGCCCAGGTCGATTGCATCCGTTCGACGTCGGCGACCCCGCGATCATAGTGTTCGATCAATGCCCGCCACAGGGTATCGCCGGACCGCATCCGGTGCTCCCAGGGGACGCGATGGAACCAGAGCAGCAGGTTCTCCGGGGTCGAGCCGATCTTGCCGTAACGTCCGGCAACCGGCGGCGCGTACTGCGCCACGGCATTGCTGCCGGAGGCGCTGCGGTCGAAGCCGACGGCGTCCGGCGTGGCACGATGGTAGTAGTGCGGATTCCACTCCGGGCGCGGCAGGTCGGTGACCCAGGGTGCCGGACCATAGTGATGGTCCGTGCCCATGATGTGCGTGAGACCCAGCGGCGTCATGTAGTTCACGACCGCTTCGCGCGAGAGCATCATCATGTCGGCGGCCGGCCCGACGAACGCGGGATCGGCCGTGAAAGTCTGTTGCAGCCATTCCTCGGCGATCGCGCGTGACGACAGCTCCGGATCCCACGCCAGCCGGCCGAATGCATACCAGTTCGCCTGCCCGAAGATCGAGCCGCTCCAGTCGCGGTCTGAGCCGATGTTCGCGACGCCGGCGATGCCCGTGACGGCGTAATCGTGCAGGCTGCCGTCGACCACGCGGCCGACGGTCGACCCTTCGCCTTGCACCCACGTGTCGCTGTCCAGCGCTTCTTCCCACAGTGCGCCGAGATAGACGAGGTGCGTCGAAAAGCCGAGATATTCCTGCGTGATCTGAAATTCGATCATCAGCGGGGTGGCCGGCATGGCGCCGAACAAAGGATGGAAGGGCTCGCGCGGCTGGAAATCAAGCGGTCCGTTCTTGACCTGCAGGAGCACGTTGCCGGCAAACCTGCCGTCCAGCGGGACGAACTCGCTGTATGCCTGCTTGACGCGGTCCTCGGGGTCGACATCCGAGTAGACGAACGCGCGCCACACGACCACGCCACCGTGCGGCGCCAGGGCCTCCGCGAGCACGTTCGCGCCATCGGCGTGGGTCCGGTCATAGTCCTGTGGACCGGGCTGCCCTTCCGAGTTGGCCTTGACCAGGAACCCGCCGAAGTCGGGAATCGCGGCGTAGATCTCGTCGGCCTTCGCGCGCCACCACGCCCGCACGTCCGGATCGAGCGGATCCGCGGTGTCGAGCCCGCCGAGTTCGATGGGTGCGCTGAAACGCGCCGACAGGTATACGCGGATGTTCCACGGCCGCAGTGCCCCGGCGATTGCCGCGGTCTTCTCGATGAAGCGCGGCGACAGTATGTCTGCCTGTGCGTTGACATTGTTGAGCACGGCTCCGTTGATGCCGACCGACGCGTTCGCACGCGCATAGTCCGTGTAACGGGCATCGACGAAACCCGGCAGCCGCCACCAGTCCCAGATCGAACGTCCGGCGTAACCGCGTTCGACCTGCCCGTCCGGGTTGTCCCAGTGATTTAGCAGGCGAAGGTCCACGGACGGTGCCTCGACGCGCTCGCTACCGTCCAGCACGCCGCGCGTGCGCAGATGGCGGAGCAGCGCGAAAACGCCGTACAGAACGCCGGCCGGCTCATTAGCCGCGATCACCAGCACTTCGTTACCGCGAACCCGTGCCACGCGAATGACGAAGCCTTCGGCGCCGAGCTCGCCAAGCGGGAGGTCGAGTTCGGCGAGCAGCGGCAGGCTCGCGGGAGTCCCGGCCAGGATGGCACCCTCGCCCGCTTCGGCAATGGCCGGGACTACGCGGCCCAGGGCCGCCGAAAGACCTGCGCGCAATTCCGTTCCCGCGCTGTGCAGGACCGGGGAATCGTCGACCGGCACCAGCACGCCGCGCAGCTCCGTCGCGAACCCGGACGCGGGAACGCCCGGGGTCGTGCGGTCCAGCCACAGCTCGTAGCCGTCCTCGGCCGACGCGTCACCGGCACTCGCGAGAGTCGCCAGCAGAACGACTACTGGCAAGGCGCGCGACGCCGCCTTCATCGAGCCTGCGCTCCGCCCTTCACGGCGCCGTAGCGCGCGCCCGCTGCGCTCTTACAGTAGTTCATTGACAGGTCCCCCCGCTGAGCATATGGTAGCGCTACCATGCCGGTTTGTCAGCACTTCTGCGGACTGTACGACCCGGCCGATCCGAGCCGGCGGGCCGGCGAGCCGTGCAGCCACACGAAGCCGTGACGGGATCGTCGCACAGGGGAGAAAATGCAGAAGCCCGAGTGGCCGAGTAGTGGCCGGCGCCGACGGCAAGTGAGCGCTCGGCAACAGGCCGCTCGACGAGTCGCCGCTCCGCGAGCGGTCGGGTCGAGTTGATGGCACGCATCACCGACGCAAGCGTCATAACGACCTGCCCGGGCCGCAATTTCGTTACGCTGCGCCTCATGACGGAGGACGGCGTGACCGGCGTCGGCGATGCCACACTGAACGGCCGGGAACTGGCCGTCGCGAGTTACCTCGAAGACCATGTCATTCCCTGCCTGCTCGATGTGGATGCACAGCGCATCGAGGACACCTGGCAGTACCTCTATCGCGGCGCGTATTGGCGACGCGGGCCCATTACCATGAGCGCGATCGCCGCGGTGGACGTCGCGCTGTGGGACATCAAGGCTAAAGTCGCGGGCCTGCCCCTCTATCAACTCCTGGGCGGAGCCTGTCGCGACGGCGTCCTGGTTTATTGCCACGCGTGTGGCGAAAGCATCGAAGAGACGGTCGAGCATGCTCAGCACTTTGCGCGTCAGGGTTATCGCGCCATTCGTCTCCAGTCCGGCGTGCCGGGACTGCCGTCGACCTACGGCGTCGCGAAGGAGAAATTCGCCTACGAACCGGCGAAAAAAGGCCTGCCGCCGGTGAATGCCTGGTCGACCGAAAAATACCTGCGATCCGTACCGCCCTTGTTCGCGGCAGCACGCGACGCACTCGGCTGGGATGTACACCTGTTGCACGACGTGCATCATCGGCTGACGCCGATCGAGGCCGGCCGTCTGGGCAAGGACCTGGAGCCCTGGCGTCCGTTCTGGATGGAGGACGCCTGCCCCGCCGAGAACCAGGAAAGTTTCCGGCTCATCCGGCAGCACACGACGACACCGCTGGCCGTAGGCGAAGTGTTCAACACGATCTGGGACTGCAAGACACTCATCGAGCAGCAGCTCATCGACTACATCCGTGCGACGGTCGTGCACGCCGGCGGCATCACGCACTTGCGTCGGATCGCGGCGCTTGCGGACATCTACCGGATACGGACGGGCTGTCACGGCGCGACGGACCTGTCGCCGGTGACCATGGCGGCGGCCCTGCATTTCGACCTGTCGATTCCCAACTTCGGCATCCAGGAATACATGCGCCATTCTGCGGAGACGGACGCCGTCTTCCCGCACGCCTACACTTATGCTGACGGCATGCTGCACCCGGGCGAAGAACCCGGACTCGGGGTGGACATAGACGTCGAACTGGCGGCGAAGTATCCGTACCAGCGCGCCTATCTCCCGGTGAATCGCCTGGAAGACGGCACGATGTTCGACTGGTAACGATCCCGGAATCCGAATGAAGACAGTCCTCGGCATCGATCTCGGCACGCAAAGCCTCAAAGTCGTCGTCTATGACTACGAAGCGCGCAGGATCATGGCGTCTTCATCCGCGCCGCTAGAGGTGCGCCGCGACGACCGCGGGACTGCCGAGCAGGAGGCCAGCTGGTGGCTCAGCGCGCTCAGGACGGCGCTCGCGAAAGTGCCGGCCGGTCTGCGCAAGTCCGCGCAGGCGGTCGCCGTGTCGGGTCAGCAGCACGGTTTCGTCGCCGTCGATGCGGACGGCAAGGTCCTGATTCCCGTCAAGCTGTGGTGCGACACGTCAACCCAGGACGAGGTCGACGAAATCACCGAGGTCGTGGGCGGGCGCGAACGCTGCATCGAGCTCACCGGCAATCCCGTGCTGGTCGGCTATACGGCGTCCAAGATCCGCTGGTTCCGCAAACACCATCCGGAACTCTACCGCAAGCTGGCGCAGGTTCTGCTGCCCCACGACTACCTCAACTACGTCCTGACCGGCAACACCGTGATGGAGTACGGCGACGCGTCCGGGACCGGGCTGCTCGACGTGCGTACACGCCGCTGGTCGAAGGAACTGCTGCGGGCCGTGGAACCGTCCCAGGACCTGGCCGCCAGGCTGCCGCCGCTGGTCGGGCCGGACACGGTGATCGGGACGGTGACCGACGCGTGCAGCCGCGAATTCGGCATTCCCGCGGGCATCCCGGTTGCGCCCGGCGGCGGCGACAACATGATGGCCGCGATCGGCACCGGGAACGTGAGTCCGGGCAAGTTGACGATGAGCCTCGGGACGTCGGGCACGCTGTTTGCCAGCGCCGACGAACCCGTTGTGGACCGGAACGGCAATATCGCGGCGTTCTGCTCGTCGACCGGCGGCTGGCTGCCGCTCCTGTGTACGATGAACTGCACTTTTGCGACCGAACTGATGCGCGCGCCGCTCGACGTCCATACCGATCGATTCGACGAAACGATCGGCGCCGTGCCTGCCGGCTGCGAAGGCCTGGTCGTGCTGCCCTTCTTCAGCGGCGAGCGGACTCCGGATCTGCCGTCCGCCTCGGCCAGCATTCGCGGCTTGAAAGCACACAACTGTACGCGCGGGCACCTGCTGCGGGCGACCGTCGAGGGCGCGACCTTCGGCCTGCGATTCGGACTCGACGAACTGCGCCGGCTGGGACTGGAGTCATCTGAAATCGTCCTGACCGGTGGCGGTGCGAACAGCTCAGTCTGGTGCCAGGTCGTGGCGGACATCTGCCGCCTCCCGGTCACGCTGCTCGCGCAGGACGAAGGCGCATCCTTCGGCGCCGCCCTGCAGGCGCTCTGGATACTCGAGCGCTGTGCCGATCCCGGCATTACGATGCAAGACATTACCGAACAACACCTGAATCCTCGACCGGCTGCGTGCCGCACGCCGGACGAGGCCACCGCCGACCGCTACGTCGACGTCTACGCGGCCTATCGCCGCGCCGTCGACCAAGTGGCGTCTCAATTCGAGCATTAACGGAGCAAGACCATGAGCGCCAATCCGCACATCGGGACCCGCGAATACTTCCCGGGCATAGGCAGGATTACTTACGAAGGACCCGAGTCCGACAATCCACTCGCATTCAAGGCATACGACGCCCAGCGCGTGATCGCCGGGAAATCTATGGAGGAGCACCTGCGCTTCGCCATCTGCTACTGGCACACCTTCTGTGCCGATGGCGGCGATCCGTTCGGCCCGGGTACGCGCAGCTATGCCTGGAAGGAGAAGAAGGAACCGCTGGCGGCGGCGGCGGACAAGCTGGACGCCGCGTTCGAATTCTTCACCAAGATGGGCGTGCCCTACTATTGTTTCCACGACCGCGACCTCGCGCCCGAAGGCAAATCGGTCGCCGAGAGCGAGAAGTTCCTGCAGCACATGGTGGACCTGGCGGCCGAACGGCAGAAGTCCTCCGGACTGAAACTCCTGTGGGGCACGGCCAACGTGTTCTCGCATCCGCGTTATATGAACGGCGCTTCGACGAACCCGAACTTCGAGGTGGTGGCCCATGCCGCGGCCCAGGTCAAGGCCGCACTGGACGCGACCGTGGAGCTCGGCGGCGAGAACTACGTGTTCTGGGGCGGTCGCGAAGGTTACTCGTACCTGCTCAACACGAACACGAAGCGCGAACTCGAGCACATGGCCCGGTTCCTCGGCATGGCCCGGGACTACGGCCGCTCGATCGGATTCAAGGGGACGTTCCTGATCGAACCGAAGCCTATGGAACCGATGTATCACCAGTACGACGTCGACGCACAGACGGTCATCGGTTTCCTGCGCCACCACGGGCTGGCAGGCGATTTCAAGGTCAATGTCGAGGCGAACCACGCGACGCTCGCGGGCCATTCCTTCGCCCACGAACTGCGCATGTGCACGGATGCCGGCCTGCTGGGTTCGATCGACGCGAATCGCGGCAATCCGCAGAACGGCTGGGACACCGACCAGTTCCCGACCAACTTGTACGACACGATCGAAGCCATGCTGGTGGTACTGGCCGACGGCGGCTTCAAAAGCGGCGGCCTCAACTTCGATGCCAAGGTACGACGCGAATCCACCGACCCCGAGGACCTGTTCATCGCCCACATCGGTGGTATGGATGCGTTCGCCCGCGGGCTCATCGTCGCTGCCAACCTGCTCGAGAACAGTTCGCTTGCAGAGTTCCGGGAAAAACGCTACTCGAGTTTCGACGGCGGAAAAGGCCGGGCCTTCGAGCAAGGCAAGCTCGGTCTGGCGGACCTGAGGGACCTGGCCGAGAAGAACGGCGAACCGAAGCAGGTCAGCGGCAGGCAGGAATGGTTCGAGAACGTGCTCAACGATTTCATCTTCCGGAAGGCCTAGCTCTGCCGGGCAGCGGCGACTTGCCGTTTGATAAGTATGGATTGCGCGGGACGCCTCGCGAGCTGGGACATCGTGAACGAGGCCGCGGACCTCTAGCCGCAATCTCGCGGACTGGGAACTCGTCGGCCATGCGCTGACTCGGGCCAGCCAGAGCGGATTTCGACGGGCTCGGCGTCTCGCGCGGCATCTTTGCACCGACGATCCGCTTCCACGAGGGACTCTTCTATATTGTCAGCACAGCGGTCGACTCCGGCGGCGCCTTTTGCAAGACCGCCAGGGAGCCGGCCGGCCCCTGGTCCGAGCCGGTCTGGCTGTCGGAGATCGACGGCAGAGACCAGGGCTGCGGCATCGCGGGCCGGGTGCGATCAAGCCCGACTGGCAGTCGCGTCGCCGAGCGTGAAGTAAAAGGTCGCGCCCTCGCCGACGCGCCCTTCAGCCCAGATGCGGCCGTCATGGCGTTCGACGACGCGATGAGCGATCGTGAGCCCGAGGCCGACGCCTTCCGACGAACTCGCCTTGTCGAGCCGGTTGAAGGCCCCGAAGATGCTGTCCGCATGATCCTGGTCGAAGCCGATGCCGTTGTCGGCCACGAAATACACGACCTCGCCGCCGTCAGCCAGGAAACCGACCTTGACGATTCTTTCCGCGCAACTGCGCGTGTATTTGATTGCGTTCGCGAGCAAATTGGTGAGCAGCATGTGCACGAGCGTGGTATCGGCAAGGGCCTCGGGCAGTTCGGCGATCTCGAATCGAACCGGCGGCGGCATTTCGGCACCGGACAGGTCCGCGGCAATATCCCCGGCCATTTCGCGCATGTCGATGAGCTCGCGGCTGAAGGTAGCGTGCGCCACTTCGGACAGCCCGAGCAGGCGATCCAGGATGTTCGCCATCTGGTTCACCGACGGCGTGAAACGTTCCAGGACCCGCGTGCTCTCCGGGCTGAGTTCGCGGCGCGCGCGCTCCTCCAGCAGCTGGGCGTTTACCGACAGGGAATTGAGCGGATTGCGCAGGTCGTGCGCCACCGAGTCGGCGAGCGTCTGCAGGTCGGCCGTCCGGTTACGAAGCTGGCGCGTGCGATCCGCGATGGTCTCCTCGAGATTGCGATTCAATTCCGCAAGCTCGGCTTCCGCAGCTTCCGCGGCCGCCGCGCGAAACCGTGCCCGCCCGTTCTCGTAGAGAAGAGTGCCGAGCAGGATCGCAATGAACAGGCCGAGCAGAAGTATCAGGTCGATGGCCGGTGAGTCCAGCGTGGCGACCAACAAGTCGGATGGTTGGTGCTCGACCTTCCACAGCGTACCGAGCGGCGTCCGGATGACTCCGTCACGCGTCCAGCTCGCCGGTGCGCGCCGGGCGGGTTCATCGCGCTGGTAGAGGAGCGAGTCGCCCTGGTAGACACGGATTGCATAGCCGGGCGATTCGTCGGCCAGCATCTGCTCGAGCGCCTGCCCGGCGTCGACCAGTGCGACCAGCTTGCCAGTCACGCCTTCGCGTTGTTCCGTGAGGTAAATCTCGAACCAGACGCTGCCGTCTTCCCGGGTGTGGGGGCCCAGGATCGTATTGCCGTTGATTTCGCGCGCCCGATCGGTGAGCGTCGCGAAGCGCTGCCACTCAACTGGCGGCGGACGATAGTCGAAGCGGCCGTTCGCTGATGCGCGAAGAAAACGCAGATCTTTCTCGGGATCGTACCACAACAACACTTGCACGCCGACGAGACTGGCCGTGTCGATGCCCTCTGTCGGCGCCCAGTTCGCGGGATCCAGATATTGATTGACGGACCAGTAGGTACGCACGTAGTGCAATGTGGCGAACATCGCTTCGATACTGCGGACGAGCTGGCTGCGCGCGGCGTACGATTCGGATTCGGCGATCCGTGCGATCTGCTCCTCGTTGCTCCGGGACAGTGAACCCCACAACGCCAACGTGCACATTGCCATGATGACGACGACGCACAAGGAATAGAGCAGCCGACGGGCCATGCGGAAATCCGGTCAGAAGATGATGCACCGCGGGCAAGAATTACACCCGGCATGTAAGAACTACAGTTAGCGTTCGCGCACGCGCAAACCATCCTACGTGGCGCGCCGCAAGCTGTCGACTATCGCTTGGCACGAAGCGTGCACAAGTGACTCAGGATACCGGGAGAAGGGATTGGCCCACGAAATCTCCATCGTGACTGGCGTTGTCGGCATGGGCTTTTTGCTCCTGCAGCAGGCCGGATGCGTTTCTTCACCGCCGGACTCGACGCCGGCGCCGCAAGCGGCCGTCGCCGACGCGGAAGGCGTCGTGAGCGAGAACGACGCCGAAAGGTTGCGGAGGTCGATTTCGGCCAAGGCGCCCGATCCGGCCGAATTTGCGGTACTGTTCGACACGATCGCGTCGCTGAGCGATTCGCCGATCTACAAAGACAGCCGGGTCGAGCTGCTGATCGACGGGCCCGCAACCTATGACGCCATGCTGCACGAGATCGAAAAGGCCGAGTCGAGCATACTGCTCGAGACCTACATATTCGCGGATGACGAGGTCGGGCAGCGATTTTCCGAAGCGCTGGCGGCGAAAAGCGGCGCCGGGGTATCGGTCCATGTCATCTTCGACAGCATCGGCAGCATCCTGAGCGAAGACGCCTTTTTCGAGCGCATGAGCGAGGCGGGCATTGACATACTCGAATACAACGACATCAATCCGGCCGATGGCGGCAATCCGCTCGACGCGAATGTGCGCGACCACCGCAAACTGTTGATCGTCGACGGGCGCGTCGCATTCACGGGTGGCATCAACCTGTCGGATACCTACTCCAGCAGCTCCTTCGGCGTCGACCCCAAGGAAAAGATGACCGACGGCTGGCGGGACACCCACATCGCTGTCTACGGCCCCGCGGTCGAGGGATTCGTAACGGTTTTTGCAGCCAACTGGGCACGGCACCGGTCCGGGGACGATGGCGACCTGGATGTGGCGCTGCAGACGGGCTCTTCCGGCAGCGACGTCGTGGCCGTGCTGCGGGCGGACGGCGGTGACGGCACGGAATCGTCCATCTTTCATGCCTACCGGGAGGCCATGCGGGTGGCGGGAGTTCGAGTCTGGATCACCCAGGCCTACTTCGCGCCGGACGATGGATTTCTCGACACGTTGAAAGCTGCCGCCCGCAGAGGCGTCGACGTGCGCGTCATCGTCCCCGGCCAATCAAATTCCTCTCTGGTCCTGAACGCGTCCCGGTCCCGCTATGACGACCTGCTCGAGTCGGGAGTCAGGATCTACGAGACCCAGTCTTCGTTCATGCATGCGAAAACGGCGGTCATCGACGGCCTGTGGTCGACGGTAGGCTCGTCTAACCTGGACTATCGCAGCTTCCTGCACAACGACGAAGTCAATGCCGTGATCTTCGGGACCGAGTTCGCGGGACAATTGGAAATGCAGTTCATAGACGACATACTAGGCAGCCGGGCCATCGCCCTCGAGGACTGGCGGGACCGCGGCGTCTTGCGCCGCATGGCCGAATGGCTGAGCTGGCCGGTCGAGTACTGGTTGTAACGACAGGATACTGGGCATGGCCGGAGAAGCGGAAATCGTCGAAATCGAACGGGGGGCGCAAGCCCTGACAGGTGCTATGAGCAAAATTCTTATTGTCGACGACGAAGCCGATTTCAGCAGCGGCATCGCGGAGTATCTGGAGCTAAAGGGACATTCGGTCGTGTCGACGAATACCGTTTCGGCTGCGCGCGAGGCGCTGCGGCGGACCAGGCCGGATGCGGTGGTGCTCGACCTGATGCTGCCGGACGGCAGCGGGCTCGAGCTGCTCGACGCGTTTTCCGAACACCGTCCGGACAAGGTCGTCATCATCACGGGACACGCCGGCGTCAAGAACCTGATCGGCGGAATGGCCGGCGAAGGCGTGTCCTATATGACCAAGCCGATCGAGCCGCGCGAGCTGCTGTCGCTGCTGGGTCAGGCAAACGACACGCGTCCGAAAAAGGAGCCTGAACGCGCGGGACATTTCGGCCTGATGATCGGCGAGAGTCCGGTAATGCTGGGTATTTACGAAACCATCCGGCAGGTCGCACGAACGGACAGCACGGTCTTCGTCCAGGGCGAGAGCGGCACCGGTAAGGAATTGGTTGCGGAGGCCATTCACGATTTGAGCGGCGTGAGCGGAGCCTTCGTGCCGGTCAACTGCGGCAGCCTCAACAAGGATCTCCTGTCGAGCCAGTTATTCGGCCACGAGAAGGGCAGCTTCACCGGCGCCACGCGGCGCCACTCGGGATTCTTCGAGCGCGCGGACAACGGGACCCTCTTTCTCGACGAGATCACCGAGATGCCGGCGGAAATGCAGACGCACCTTCTGCGCGTTCTGGAATCAGGCAAAGTCCTGCGCGTCGGTGCCGAAAAAGAATTCCCGGTCGACGCCCGGCTCATCGCCGCGACCAATCGCGATCCCCTGAAGGCCGTCAAGGCGGGAAAACTGCGCGAGGACCTGTATTTCCGCTTGCGCGTGTTTCCGATCACACTCCCGCCCTTGCGCGAACGCAGCGGCGACGTGGCCCGTCTCGCACGGTATTTTCTTGCGGAGCTGAATGCAAAACAGGGCACGAACAAGAAGCTCACCGATGAGGGCCTGCAACGGCTGGAACAGCATTCCTGGCCTGGCAATGTGCGCGAGCTGAAGCACACGGTCCACCGGGCGTACATCCTGTCGGACGGCGATGCGGTGACCGTCCCATTGCGATTCGACGAGGACCTGCCGAGCGACATAGAGGGACTGCGAGTCGGGCGTTCCATCGCCGACGTCGAGAAAGACCTCATCCTTGCAACGCTCGATCACCTGGACGGCGACAAGAAGGCGGCAGCCACGAGTCTCGGCATCAGCCTCAAAACCCTTTACAACCGGCTGAAAGAATACGGTGAGACCGACGGCATTGTTGAATGATGAGAGTACTGATCGTAGAGGATGACGACTTCGCGCGGGAAGCAAGCGCACGTTACCTGGATTACCTGGGTCACGAAGTGTCTGCGGCGGCATCCGCCGCCGAAGCCCAGGCGCGGGCCGATGATTGGCCACCCGACGTGGTGATCTGCGACTGGCGCCTGGCCGACGAAGACGGCGCCGATGTCGCCCGTGCCCTGCAGCAGCGCTATGCGGCACCGATTATTTTCATCACCGCGCATCCACTCGGGCGCCTGCGTTCAGAAACGCGCGACCTCAAAGTTGCGCGTTACCTGCGCAAACCGATCTCCCTCGTCTCCCTGGCGTCGGTGCTCGACGAGATCAGCATCGCCCCGTCCGCCTGAGCTGTCTGAATAAAAATGGCGGCGCCGGGTCACCGGCACCGCCAATGCCCGGCCGCCAGTTGCGGCCTGGCGATTCCCTACAGTCCCTGCTGATCGCGCCAGCGGCGAACGTCTTCGCGAGCCTGCTCGACCGACCGGCCATAGCGCTTTTGTATCGCGCCGACCAGCTGATCGGTTTCGCCCTCGATGCGGTCGAGATCGTCGTCGGTGAGGTCGCCCCACTTCTCCTTGATCTTGCCCTTGACCTCGTTCCAGTTGCCTTCGATCTGGTGCTTGTTCATTACGCTTCCTCCGATGTAATGCGACTAGCGGAGTGTTCGTTCCGCGTTCTTAAAAGGCGGCCGCGGGTTGCGACCGGCGTACTGTTGGTCTGACCGCCTGCGTCTAAGGTGCGGCGCAAGCCGTCACCCAAGGCTTTTGCAAGGCGCGTGCCAATCGGGATTGCCGCGCGCGGGGCCGCGCGCGCACGCGGTGTCAGCGCCGTAGGGGCGCAAGATTTACGTGCAGGAGAAAACTTTTCATCATCGCGCATCTGCAGATGTGCGGATTGCGGCTGTAAAAGGCTCGCGCGTAACTGGCATGGCCCGTGCATTGACATACGTGAGGCCTGTCCGTGGCCGGCCCCTGCCGACCGGGATGGCGGCTCGTAAAACGCACGACCAACGGAGATCAAGACAATGTTGACCTGGGCAGTGACCTTCCTTGTGCTCGCCATCGTCGCCGGCCTGCTCGGTTTCACCGGGATCGCCGGCACGGCGGCAGGCATCGCGAAAATACTCTTCGTGGTTTTCCTGGTGCTGCTGCTTGTCAGTGCCGTCTTCAGCGCACTGCGCGGACGGCCGCCCGCTTGACAGCATCCACGCGTTGCCGTCGGTTCACGACGGCGTGGCGAGGACGAAAGCACCCTCCTCAGCCCCGCTGACGCGTTCGCGGAAAGCACCGAAGAGTTCCCGACCCATGCCGACGTGACTGGCGGCGAGGTCGAAGGCCGGCAGGGGGCGCAAGGCTACGTCGTCTCGCGCCGATACTTGGAGAACGCCGGCATCGGCATCGATACTGATCGAGTCGCCGTCGCGGATTTTGCCGATCGTCCCGCCCTTGATGGCTTCCGGCGTCACCTGAATTGCGGCCAACACTGAACCCGACGCGCCGGACATGCGTCCGTCTGTCAGCAACGCCACGCGAAAGCCGCGGTTCTGCAAGACGCCCAGATACGGCGTGAGCCGGTGTAACTCCGGCATGCCGGTCGCGCTCGGCCCTTGAGCCGGGAGCACGGCCACGAAATCCCGTTCCAGCTCACCGGCATTGAACGCCGTCGTGAAAGCGTCCTGCGAGTGGAAGACGCGGGCACGGGCCGAAATGGAACGCCGCTCGTCCTTCACCGCCGACGTCTTGACGATCGCGCGACCGACATTGCCGTCGACGAGCTTTATGCCGCCATCGTCGTCGAATGGCGCCGCGCATGGCCGCAGTATGTCCTGGTCGAGCGACGCGGCGGGCGCCGGCCGGAAGCCTAGCACGCCATCGGCTATGACGGGTTCGGCGCAGAAGCGCCGTAACCCGGGGCCGAGTATCGTGTTTACGTCTTCGTGCAGCAGGCCCGCATCGAGAAGTTCGCGGATCATGAAGCCGAGCCCGCCCGCCGCATGGAAATGGTTCACGTCGGCGACGCCGTTCGGGTAGACGCGAGCCATCAGGGGCACGACGGACGACAGGTTCGCGAAGTCGTTCCAGTCGACAAGGATACCGGCTGTCCGGGCGATAGCTACCAGGTGCATGGTATGGTTGGTCGAACCACCGCTCGCAAGCAGGCCGACGACACCGTTCACGATCGCCTTTTCGTCAATGATATCGGCGATCGGCTGGTAGTTTCCGGACGGCCTTGCGATGCGCAGGACCGCGTGCACGGATTCCGCCGTCAGCAGGTCGCGCAGCCCTGTGCCCGGATTGACGAAGGAGCCGCCCGGCAATTGCATGCCCATGAACTCCATCAGCATCTGGTTGCTGTTGGCCGTGCCGTAGAATGTGCAGGTGCCCGGCGCGTGATAGGACGCCGATTCGGCCGCCAGCAACGCGTCTCGCCCGACTTTGCCGGCCGCGTATTCCTCGCGAATTCTTGCTTTTTCCTTGTTCGGCAGGCCGGAAACCATGGGGCCTGCGGGCACGAAAACTACCGGAAGATGTCCGAACGCGAGCGCGCCGATCATCAGGCCCGGGACGATCTTGTCGCAGATGCCGAGACATAGTGCCGCATCGAACATGTTGTGCGACAGCGCGACGGCGGTCGACAGGGCGATCACATCGCGGCTGAACAGCGACAGATCCATGCCGTCCTGCCCCTGCGTGACGCCGTCGCACATAGCGGGTACCCCGCCCGCGACCTGCGCCACGGCACCAGCCTCGGCCGCGACGCGCTTGATGAATTCAGGGTAGGTGCAATAGGGCTGGTGGGCGCTGAGCATGTCGTTGTATGCGGAAACGATACCGATGTTCGGCGTCGTATTGCCGGCCAGGGATTCCTTGTCCACGCCCGAACAAGCGGCCATGCCATGCGCGAGATTGCTGCAGGACAACGACCTGCGTGGTGGCCCGCTGTCGGCCGCGCGCCGCACCTTGTCGAGGTACGCACGCCGCAGGCCTCTGCTTCTTTCGCGGATACGTTCGGTGACTTCGCTGACTGTCGTATGCATGTCGAATCCTGTCGGGCTCACGCGGCCCAGAAAACCTGTACCGGCAAGCGTTGCTGGCGCAGCAGCGCCGTCACCGGATAGTTGTTCTCGCCGGCGGCAGCCGCTTCATAGACATCCCGCTTGTCGCCGCCGAAGATCAGCAGGATAACGGCGTTGCTGGCGACCACGGTCGAAAGCGTCATGCTGACCCGCGGGTGCGAACTGGTGGCGGTCGACACCGGGATGTAGCCCGGGGCGGTGTCGAGGTCGAGACCAGGCGCCAGGTTCGCGGCGTCAGGGAACAAGGAAGCGAAGTGTCCGTCGTTTCCCATGCCGAGCAAAGCGCAGGCGTACGGCCTCGCTATGGCCGCCAGTTCCGCGTCCAGCTCCGCGCACCGCTCGGCCGGTGTGCGGCCCGCGGCGTAGACCGGCAGGAGTACTGCCGCCGCTGCATTGCGTTGCAGGAGATGCGTGCGCACGAACTTTTCATTGCTGTCGTCGCTGTCGGCAGGTACCCAGCGCTCGTCACTCATTAGCACCCGCACCCGCGGCCATTCCAGCGATGCGGCGGCGAGACGTTCGAAACAGCGGACCGGCGAGCTGCCGCCGCTCACGATCAGGGCGGCCGAGTCGGTCTCGGCAAGGCGCTCGCGCAGGCGTTCGACGATGAACTCCGCCGCGGCGCGCGATGCCTCGATTCGGTTCGCAAAAAAGAATTCCATCGCCCTCAACTCTCGGGCTGCCATCTGCGGTCGTCCCGATCGAGCAGCAGTGACGAGGACGTCGGTCCCCAGGAACCGGCGACATAAGATTCTACCTTCTGCTGCGATTCGGCCCAGCCGGCGATGATGCTGTCCACCCACACCCATGCGGCCTCCACCTCGTCGCGCCGCATGAACAGTGCCGGATTGCCACGCAGGACTTCCATCAGCAGCCGTTCGTAGGCATCCGGATAGCGGATGCCGAAGGTCTCTTCGAAACTGAGGTCCAGGGACACCGGCCGAAGGTCGAACCCGCCAGGTCCTGGCTCCTTCGCCATCACGAACAGTTTCACGCCCTCGTCCGGCTGCAACTGGATGGACAGCCGGTTCGGCTGCACGTTGTATTGCTGCTCCGGAAAGATCGAATGAGGTACGTCCTCGAACTGGATGACGATTTCGGAATGTTTCGCCTTGAGGCGCTTGCCGGTTCGCAGGTAGAAGGGCACGTTCGACCAGCGCCAGTTCTCGATCTCGGCCTTGATCGCGACGAAGGTTTCCGTGCTGCTGGGGCCGCCGCCCAGTTCGTCACTGTAGCCGGGCACCGGGTGCCCGTGGATCGCACCTTCGGCGTACTGGCCGCGCACGGTCAGGCGGCGCACGGCGTCGCCTTCGATCGGCTTCAGTGCACGCAGTACCTTGATCTTTTCGTCGCGCACTGCCTCCTGGTCGAGGCTCGATGGCGCTTCGATCGCGGTGAGGCACACCAGTTGCAGCAAATGGTTCTGCACCATGTCGCGCAGCGCGCCGATGCGATCATAGAACTCGATGCGATTGCCGACGCCGAGATCCTCCGCCACAGTTATCTGCACATGGTCGATGGTGCCACGTCGCCACAAGGGCTCGAACAGCGAATTGCCGAAGCGCAGGGCGAGCAGGTTCTGCACCGTTTCCTTGCCGAGATAGTGGTCGATGCGGAAGATCTGGCGCTCATCGAAACACGCACCGACCTCCTCGTTGATCTTGAGAGCCGATGCGTAGTCCGTGCCAACCGGCTTCTCGAGAACGATGCGGCTCGTCGGCGTGATCAGCTGGTTACGGCGAAGTCCCGCCGAAATCGGCCCGAACAATCCCGGTGCAGTGGCGAGGTAAGCGACCCGCAGGCGCTCCTCGTGTCCGCGCAGTGCGTCGACGAGGTCCTGCCAGTGATCGTGACTGGTGGCATCGGCTTTCATGTAGCGCAGGCGGTCGCTGAATTGTCGCCACTCGGCTTCGTCGAAGTCCCCATCCGACAGGTTCGCCCGCAGCGCCGCCTCGACCTGGCCGAGATACTCCTCGCGGCGCACATCGCCGCGGCCGACGGCAATGATGCGGCTGTCGCCGACGATCTGTCCGTCGCGGTGCCGATGGTAGAGCGCCGGCAGAAGCTTGCGCATCGACAGGTCGCCTGTACCGCCGAAGATGATCAGGTCGAAGACCTGGACGGGCACGAGTTTGGCCATCAGGGGTTCCCGTGAGCTGGCTTTTTCTGAAACTTTACTACATAGTTACCGATGGATGCCACCTTCTGTGGAACTTGACGTCAGATCTGCTGTAGTTTTACTACATGTTGGAACAACTAAACGAGCGCCTGGACACGCTGAGCCCCGCCGAACGACGGGTCGCCGACTGGGTTGTCGCGCGTCCGCAGCGAGCTTCGCGCATGACCCTGGCTGAACTGGCCGCCGCCTGCGGCAGCAGTGAGCCAACAGTCATCCGATTTTGCCGTCGTTTCGGTCTCAGGGGATTTCGCGAACTCGCGCCGCGACTGAGCGAGGCACTCAGTCGGCCGGTCAGTTACATCCATCATGACGTGGCTGCAGACGACCTGCCGGGCGATGCTGCAACGAAGGTCGTCGATGCGTCGATTCAGGCACTGTTCCGCCTGCGCGCGGATTTGTCGGCCATGCCGATCGGTGCCGCACTCGACGTCCTGGCCCGCGCCCGGCAGCTGGTATTCGCAGGACTCGGCGCATCCGGGCACGTCGCGCGCGATGCCTGCCACAAGTTCTTCCGGCTCGGCGTTCCCTGTACAGCGCTGACCGATACGCCGTCGATACTGCAGTTTGCCGCCGTCGTTGTACCTGCGGACGTGTTGATCGTCACCTCGCATTCCGGCGGCTGGCCGGAACTGGTGCGCGCCG
Source organism: uncultured Pseudomonadota bacterium (assembly GCA_963775455.1). Classification (GTDB taxonomy): domain Bacteria; phylum Pseudomonadota; class Gammaproteobacteria; order Steroidobacterales; family Woeseiaceae; genus UBA1847. The sequence continues at coordinate 106,591 of CAVZIU010000004.1, forward strand.
CCGCAGGCGCTCGGGCGCGCGGCGCATCCGTAATTGCAATGACGGAACCCGGCACCGCATTGGCCGCGGAAGCGGACGTCCTGCTGCCCTGCCACGTGCGTGAGGATACGAGCGTGTATACGCCGATGAGCTCGAGGCTGGTGCAACTCACACTGTTCGATGCCCTGCAGGTCGGCCTGGCGCTCGTCCTCGGCGAGCCCGCTGTCCAGAATCTGCGGCGCTGCAAGGACGCACTCGCGCCGCTCGGCCGTTGATCGCTCAGCGGTCACCCGGCTTCTCGAGGCATGTGCGCACGGTCGCCGCCGCGCCGTGCTCGAGCAGGGATTCGAGCTGCACGACGAGTGCGTGGCGCAGGCGCTCGGCACCGCGCAGGTCCTCGCCGAACACCGCCGCCAGCCCCAGGTAGGCATCGACGAGCGCTGCCGGCCGGCTGCCTGACTCCGCTGCGATCGCGGCAAATTTCCCCGCCAGCGGATCCCGGACGTCGACGGGATCACCCCGCTCGTCACGTCCCAGCGTGTACCGTATCCATGCTGCGACTGCCAGCGACAACAATGCAATCGGGCCGCCCCGGCCGAGCTGGAGCCGGATAGTCGCGAGTTGGCGCTGCGGCAGCTTCTGCGACCCGTCCATCGCGATCTGCCAAGTGCGATGCATCAGCGCCGGGTTGCGAAAGCGTTCGATGAGCGCCGGAATGTAGCGCTCATGTTCCATACCGGCGGGTGCCGGCGTCACTGGCGATATCTCCGTGCGCATCAGCTGCTCGACGTAGCGCGCGAGCGCCTCATCCTGCATCGCTTCGTGCACGTATGCGTGACCGCCGAGAAAACCCAGGTAGGCAATTGCCGAATGTGCGCCGTTCAGAAGCCGCAGCTTGGCCTTCTCGTACGGTTCGACGTCGTCGACGAGCAGCGCGCCTGCGCGTTCCCAGGCAGGCCGCGCGCCCGCGAAGTGATCCTCGATGACCCACTGCGTGAAAGCTTCGGTGCAAACGAGCGCGGCATCAAATACACCCGTGGCCGCGGCCGCGTCCGCGACGTCGCGGTCCGTGGTCGCGGGCACGATGCGATCGACCATGGTCGATGGGAAGGTCACATTGTCGCGAATCCAGCCTTCCATATCTCTTCCAGCGAGTGCCGCAAATTCGAGAACGGCGCGCCGCAGGCGCTTACCGTTGGCGGGGAGGTTGTCGCAGGACAGTACGGTGAATGGCCCTGCGTCGCGCATGCTGCGGTGCACGCACGCCGCATGCAGGATTCCGACCAGGCTTCGCGGCGAAGCGACGTCGCCGAGGTCGTGGACGATGTCGGGATGTACCGCATCGAGGTCGCCCTGAGCGTCAATGCAGTAACCTTTCTCCGTTACCGTGATCGTGACGACCGCAGTGCTCGTCCTCGCAAGCAGCTCGATGACGCTCTCCGGATCCGCGGCAGCCACATGCATTTCACGCAATGCACCGATCAGCCGGTAGTCGCGCCGGTCACGGCCGGCGACAGCGAGCATGTAAAGGCAATCCTGCGGCGCCAGTCGCTCGAAGACGTCCGGGCGGCGCAGGCTTACCCCGGCGATGGCCCAGTCGCCACCGTCAGAAGCAAGCACGTCATCGCTGTAGACGGCGATGTGGGCGCGCATGAACGCGCCCACGCCGATATGCACGACGCGCGTGCCCACGGAGTCCCGCCGGTAGCCCGGACGCGATACGCTGGGTGCGAGCGCCGCGAGACTCGCCTGCGACAGGCGCGGTGCGTTCAATTCAAGACGTCGGTCAGCTGCCTGCAGTCAGACAACGACCGGAGCCCAATCAGCGACTGGCGGGTCAGCACAGGTCTCGATCCAGCTTGTAGGCCCGTTTCGGAAGCTCGTACGCAAGCTCCCGGGCGATGACACCGGCCTCGTCCTCATCGAGTCGATGCTCCGCGACCAACCCGGCGAGATAGGCGCAATCGACTCGCCGGGCCACGTCGTGGCGGGCCGGGATCGACAGGAATGCGCGGGTGTCGTCATTGAAGCCGACCGTATTGTAGAAACCGGCCGTTTCCGTCGTCAGTTCGCGGAAGCGGCGCATGCCGTTCGGCGAGTCATGGAACCACCATGCCGGACCGAGCTTCAGTACGGGGTACGCACCGGCGAGCGGCGCGAGCTCGCGGCTGTAGCTGCTTTCGTCGAGCGTGAACAGTATCAGTTCGAGCCGTTCGTCCAGACCATAGCGATCGAGCAAGGGCTTGAGGCCGTGCACATAGTCGGTGCGTGTCGGGATGTCGAAGCCTTTGTTCCGGCCGTACTTTGCAAGCACCGTCGCTGAATGATTGCGCGACGATCCGGGATGAATCTGCATGACGAGCCCGTCATCGATGCTCATGCGCGCCATCTCAGTGAGCATCTGCGCACGAAACAGTTCTGCATCATCGGCCGTAGGGTCCGGTTCGAGCACGCGGGCGAACAGTCGCGCCGCGTCGCGTTGCGCGAGGTCGGCGGTACGGCAGGTCGGGTGACCGTGATCGGTCGAAGTCGCGCCATGTTCCATGAAGAACATGCGACGCTGCCGGTGCGCGGCCAGGTAACCGTCCCAGCCGGTGGTGTTCTCGCCGGTCAGCTCGCCGAGCCGCACCACGTTATCGGCAAAGCCGTGGTACTCGGGGTCCACCACGGGATCGGGGCGATAGGCGGTCAGCACCTTGCCACCCCAGTCGCTGGCCCTGATTTCGCGGTGATGCCGCAGGTCGTCCAGCGGCGATTCGGTCGTGGTCAGCACCTCGATGCCGAATCGATCGAACAAAGCTCGCGGGCGAAAGGCGTCGTCGGCAAGGCACTCGCAGATGACGTCGTAATAATGATCTGCATTGTCCGCCGACAGGCGCCCGTCGAGACCGAACACCTCCTGCAGCACCCAATCGAACCACAGCCTTGATGGGGTCCCGGCAAACAGGTAGTAGTGGCGCGCGAAGACACGCCACCAGCTTCGTGGATCGCCGTCCGGCCGACCACCGGCGGCGCGCGGCACGCCGACCTGGTCGAGACTGACGCCCCGGCTGGCGAGCATACGGAACAGGTAATGGTCCGGTGTCAGCAACAGATCCGCCGCATTGGAGAACGGCTCGTTGCCTGCGAACCAACGCGCATCGGTATGCCCGTGCGGACTGATGATGGGCAGGCTCTTGACGAGCTGGTACAGCCGCCTGGCTATGGCGCGCCCATCCGGCTGCGCAGGAAACAGTCGATCAGGGTGCAGCTTACTCACACTCGCCACGCAATCCGACCCGCTCCTTCAACGCGCCAGCCATCCCCCGTCGACGGGAAGCATGGCGCCGTGCACATAGTCCGATGCTGCCGATGCGAGGAACACCGCGGCGCCAGCGAGATCGCCCGGCTCGCCCCAGCGACCGGCCGGTATGCGCGCGAGTATATCGCGGTTCCGGTCGGGATCCTTGCGCAGTACTTCGGTGTTGTTGGTCGCGATGTATCCCGGAACGATTGCATTCACATTGATGCCGTGCGCGGCCCATTCGTTTGCGAGCAATCGAGTCAGTCCGGCGAGACCGCTCTTGCTGGCTGTGTACGAGGCCACACGTACGCCACCCTGGAACGACAGGACCGAGGCGACGTTGATGATCTTGCCGCGACGCCTTTCGTCGCACATACGCCGCGCAACTGAACGTGCCAGGAAAAACGGTACCTTGAGGTTGGTCGCGATGACGCTGTCCCAGTCCGCTTCGCTGAAATCCAGCGCCTCCGCCCGCCGGATGATCCCGGCGTTATTGATCAGGATGTCCGGCGGGCCCAGTGCACGAACGGTGTCCTGCACGATGCGCTCGACCGGTTCGGGCGACCCGAGATCCGCCCTGATGGCCGTGCTCCTGGCGCCGCAGGCGTCGATGCGGGCGGCGGTTTCATCCGGGGGCGAGCGGCCTACCAGCGCAATGGCGGCGCCCGCCTCCGCCAGTGCGACCGCCATCGCCTGGCCGAGGCCGGTGTTGCCGCCCGTGACGATTGCGACCTTGCCCTCCAGACTGAAACTGTCCGCGATCATCGTCCGGCACTATTCAAGCTGGCATATGTCGAGGACGCGCATGTCCTTGTAGTCGAGGTTCTCGCCGCCCACGACCATGCGCTCGTTGTGGCTGTAGTTGAGGCAAACATCGGCAGTTCCCTGCTGGTCGGCTGCGTCGCCCGGCACGTCAACGCTGCACGCGACCCGATGTATCTCCGCTCATGAGCGCCAGGACTTCGGAGACGGAGACCCGGTTGACATCGCCCTGGATCGAATGCTTGAGACAGCTGGCCGCCACCGCGAACTCGAGCGCCTCCTGCCTGTCCTCGTAGTGCTCCAGCCCGTAGATCAGCCCCGCGGCGAAACTGTCGCCGCCACCGACCCGATCGACGATATCGGTGACGTCGTAGCGCCGTGACAGCCGGAAGCCGTCGGCATCACGCAGGCATGCGGACCAGCCGTTGTGGTCGGCGCTCTTCGAGTCCCGCAGGGTGATCGCCATGACGGAAAGGTTCGGGTAGAGCTCCATCATCCTCGCGCTGAGTGCTTCGTATTTCGCGTCGTCGAGTTCGCCGCGTTGCACGTCGACGTCCACGGTCACCCCGAGCGACTTCTGACAATCCTCTTCGTTGGCGATTCCGATATCGACATACTTCACGAGTTCTTTCATCACTTCCGGCGCAGTCTTGCCGTACTTCCAGAGTTTGCCGCGGAAGTTGAAGTCGCAGGATACGGTCAGCCGCTTGCTCCTGGCTGCCTGCAGCGCTTCGAGGCTCAGGTCGGCGGCAGACTGGCTAAGCGCCGGCGTGATGCCCGTGATGTGCAGCCAGTCGCCGCCGTCGAGTATCGAGTTCCAGTCGAAGTCGCCGGGCCCCGCCGCAGCGATCGACGACCCGGCGCGATCGTAGATGACCTTCGACGGACGCTGGTTAGCGCCGGTCTCGAGGAAATAGACGCCGACCCGGTCGCCGGCGCGCCGCACCTGCGAGGTGTCGACGCCGTGGCCGCGCAATTCGCGGATTGCCGCCTCACCGATGTCGTTCTTCGGCAGCGCGCTTACGAATGCCGCTTCAAGGCCGTAGTTCGCCAGCGCGACGGCGACGTTTGCTTCCCCGCCGCCGAAAGTCGCCTCGAACGCCGGCGACTGGAAGAAACGCTCGTGCCCGGGCGATTTCAGCCGCAGCATGATCTCCCCGAACGTGAGGTAACGGCTCATCGATTGCTCCCCGTAATGTCGCGCGGCATCGTCACGCATTCAGGTCCTGCGGGCTATGGCGACCGCTTCCGCAGCCAGCCGCGAGATCGTCGCCCAGTCGCCTCGCGCGACGGCGTCGTCCGGCGTGAGCCAGCTGCCGCCGCAGGCCAGCACCGCGGGCACCGCCAGGAACTCTGCGAGATTCGTCGCGGAAACGCCGCCGGTCGGCATGAACTTCATCGTCCGGAACACGCTCGAGAGCGCCTGGATCGCCGGGATGCCGCCGGCAATCGACGCCGGGAAGAATTTCACCACTTCGAGGTCGAGGTTGTACGCCTTCTGCAGCTCGGACGCGGTCGCGATACCGGGAAACACGGGGACATTGTGCGCGCGCGCCGCGCCGACGACGCTGTCGTCGAGGCCCGGCGACACGATGAAGCGTGCGCCGCTCGCGAGCGCCTGTTCGGCCTGCCGGGCCGTCAGGACGGTGCCTGCGCCCGCGATCATTTCCGGCACTTCGTCTGCGACCGCGGCGAGACACTCGAGCGCGCGCTCGGTGCGAAAGACCACTTCGACGACCGTGAGCCCGCCGGCCGCCAGCGCCCTCGAAATAGCGACGGCCGTCGCCGGGTCCTCTGCCTTCACGAGCGGTACGACCGGTATGGATTCGAGGACCTCGGCCAGGGTTCGCGGACGTCGCGCCACGTGCTTTCTCCAAATAGGCCGGCCATGCGCTGCGGGCCGGCGAATTGACCGGTTTCGTAGCTGAAACCAGGTTCCGAATCTCCGCAATTTAGCCCGCCTTGCCTCGATACGTCGAGCCGCCGGTATCGCGGGCTGCAAAAAAGCGGAACTGCGACATGGACACGGCGCCGGGCCAGCGGATTATGATCCGCCTGTGCGCGCCGTTCCGGGTACCGGCCGATCCGCCCGATGCGCGGCGGGCGGCACCTGGGGACAAAGGACGGGAATGGACAGGAGCAGGGAAATGAATGGCAATTGCGACGATCCTGGCCTGAGGATTCGCAGATACATCTGCATGCTCGCTTGCGCGCTTCTTTTCATGGCTGGGCCCGCTGCTTCGGCCGACCCGCCGCCCGGCAACGAGGCAATCGCGGCGCTCGTTGCCGCGCCGGACAGCACGGACCCGGATGCGCCGGCGCACGGCTGGCTCGAGGACCGACCGGCGCCCGATACGAGCGACTGGTCCGCGAAGCGCATCGCCGAATACGAGGCGCAACGGGCCAGCGAAACACCACACGCGCTGCCGGAAGGCTTGCTGCGCATCCCCGCGGTCAATATCGAAGTGCCGGTCTTCGCGGGCACCGAAGAACGGCACCTCACGCTGGGGGCGGGCCGCATCGACGGCACGCCGCCGCTCGCGACCGGCGGCAATACGGGTCTCGCGGCCCACCGCGACGGATACTTCAGGGCGGTAAAGGACGTAAGCATCGACGATGCGATATTCGTCGAAACCGCAAGCGGGACTTACGAGTACCGGATCGTCAAACTGTTCATCGTCACGCCGGACGCGGTCCAAGTCCTCGACCCGACGGGCCGGGATTCGATCACGATCGTCACCTGCTACCCCTTCTACTACGTGGGCAACGCGCCGGAGCGTTACATCGTGCGCGCGGAACGGCGATAGCGATCTCAGCCCGGCTGCGGCTCGGGATCGGGGTGCCCCGGCCCGGCTGCTGCCGCGCCGGCGTCCGGCACCATGCCGCCGGCCAGCATCGTCACCCGCACGTCACGCTGCGGGACCGGAATCGCGATGCCCGCCGCATTGATAGCTTCGAGGACCTCCTGGCGTATGCGGCTTGGCGTCCGTACGGCTTCGGCCAGGTCGGTCAGCCAGACGTACAGCCGGAATCGGAGCGAGCCCTCGCCGAATCCGACGAACTCGGCGAAAGGCTCCGGGTCAGTCATCACTTCCTTGTGCGCTTTCGCAATGCGCTCGAGTAGATCCAGTACCGCCTGTGGATTGCTGCTGTAGGCTACGTTCACGTCGATTTCGGCGCGCCGCCGCCGGTTCGACTTCGTCCAGTTGATCACGGTCTTCGACACCAGGTCCGCGTTCGGCACGATGACCTCCGCACCGTCGAAGGTCTCGATCACTGTCGAACGCATGTTCATCTCCTTCACTGTGCCCATGAGTTCGTCGACCTTTGCGATGTCGTTGATTTTGATCGGGCGCTCGAACAGCAGGATGAGTCCGGAAATGAAGTTCTGCACGATATTCTGCAGTCCGAAGCCTATGCCGAGACCCAGAGCGCCCGCGAGAATCGTGACCTTGGTGAGATCCAATCCCATGACCGCCAGCGCGAATACGAGACCGGCCACGGCAATCGCGTAGCGCAGCAGTTTGGAAATGGCAAAAGTCAGATCCGCCGCGATGTGGGCACCGGACATCGACTTGCCGGCCAGGACGAAGCGCACAATGCTGCTGACGATCCAGGTTGCGAACAGGATGGCGGCGCCCGCCGCGATCGACGAGATGTCGATCGTGATCTCGCCGATGCGCACTTCGGCTGCAAGCAAGCTTTCGTACCTTTCGCTGACGGCCGTCAGCAAGCCGGCGTACTGCAGTGTCGTCAGCGCCCAGACTGCCGCGACGATGTAGCGGATCCAACGCCGCAAGGTCAACATTATCGTCCAGCGCTGGTTGCGCACGACGGGCAGCGCCGATATCGGACGGATGTGCACCAGGGCCAGCGCAAGCGCGATGAGCACGAAGCCGATGGCCGCGAAAATCATCGCGAGACCCAGCCCGCCGAGTACGGCCGTGCGCAGGGTCCTGGCGATGCCAACCTGGCCGACGATCTCGAGGATCATGCTCGACAGTAAAGCGCCGCATACGATGCCGCCGAACCACTGGATGATCACGGGTCGGACGACCGGTAACGCCTGCCCGAACCGGCCGTGCCGGTAGTCGGTCCAGATTGCAAGCGCCGTCGCTCCCGCCTGAACCAGGTGCAGGATCTTGCCGAGCAGCGGCATGGACTCGATGAACGGTTCGAGTGACATGCTGCACAACACCGCCGCGATCGTGCTGATGCTCAGACGTATCGGCTTCGCGAACACGGTTATCGCAAGTGCAGCCGCCGGGACCGGCAGGACCGCTGAAAGCAGGTAGACGAACGCGGCGGGTGCCGGAGGACCGAACCAGAGCAGCCCGACGATAGCGCACAACAAAGCGGCAGAACTCGGCTGCTTGAAAACCGCAGCGCCGCGCAGGCTCGCCGAGTCCTTTTGCATCCCGTCTTGGACGCGTTTTCCGGTCGCGCGCAGCAACCAGTGCGACGCCAGCCAGACGAGTACGAACATGCCGAAGACGGTCCATGCATGGTCCCGCAGATGCGACAGGATCGCGGCGCCGTGACGCCGGAACGTGGTGGCCGCTTCCCCGATGCCAGACGGTGCGTCCCAGGCTTCTGCGGCCCACAACGGTGCCTCGGCCGCCGTCTGCGACCCCGCTTCGATGGTTTCGCGTCGTTGCCGCAATTCCTGTTCGAGCGTCATCGCGAGATGTTGCAGGCCGGCGATCGTGCCGAGCAGTTCCAGCGAATCGTTTCGATCCGATTCGAGCCGGACCCGCGTCCGTTCAATCTCCGTCTCTGTATCCGCCGCAATTTCAAGCACCGTTGCCGGCGCATTGCGCTCGCGCGCCGTCGCCGTTAGCTGCTGCCATTCCTCGCCGCGGCGGCGCAGTTCGTCGAGCTGTGCATCTCTCCGCGAAGCCCGTGCCGTCGCTTGTTCGGCGAGGACGGTCAGGCTGCGCAGGTCGGCACGAGTCTCGGTCTGCAAGTCGACGAGGTCGTTGAAGCCGAGCTTCGAAAGTTTCTCGCCGGCGACCGCGTCGTTCTGCATCACCAGGCGCTCCTGCAGTTCCGCGAGTCCGTCGTCGGCGTGCGCGGGACCGCCGACGGTTGCCGGCAAGTCCAGCGAAAGCAGAAACGTCAGGAGATCACTGCGGACTTCGAACAGTCGCGCGACCGGTGGATCTGCGGCAGGCGCTTCCGCGTCGCCGATTGCCACCGGCGCGTCAGCTTCCTGTGCATGCAGCCGCAAGCCGCTCGACAACAGCATGCACGCAAGTATGGCAACGCAACGCTTGCAGGGAGCGCTTAGCCGAGGTTTGCTGCGTTGAAAGCACTTGTGCAAGAATCATTCGAAGCATTGGCAGCCCATCTTACCGACAAGAACGAACAAGGGAGAACAAGAATGGAAAAATTCCCGAGTCGAGCTTTCAACTGCCTGTGCGCGTTATCGATGGCGGCGCTGGCGACTGTTTCGATGACGGCGGGAGCCCAGGAACCCGTTTTCCCGGTTGCGCCCGAGGAAACCATCACGCTGGCCGACGGCCGCACGGTCGAGGTGTACAAGGCCACGGTGCAACATGTGTCGGGTAACAGGCTGACTGTCAGTTTCCCCGACGGCGAACGGCATACCTACACGGTACCTGCCGAGCGTCGCTTCAGTATTGACGGACGCGAGGTCCGGGCACGTGATCTGCGGCGTGGTGACGAGCTGACCGCGTATGTGACCAAGACCGCGACCGCGGACCATGAACTCGTGGTGATCGAGGAAGTCGAGGAATCGGGTGGCTACGAGATCGTTCAGGCGGTGGCGCCGGAGCCCGTGACGGACACATTGCCGGCCACGGCGAGCGTCATGCCGCTCATCGGCCTGCTCGGCGCATTGAGTGCCGGCCTGGGCGCTCTGGGCTACGCCCTGCGTCGGAACCTCGCTGCCTGAGCACTCGGGCCCGCTCCGGCAGGACGGATGGCGGCCGGCGGGACCGGCTGCCAGTGGCTTCGTTGCCGCCGTTAACCCGCACAAGGGTTGCATGCTATTCTCGCCACACGGCGGGCCGACGCATCTATCGTTCGCAGAGGCGCGAGACCCTCACAGGATCGTATCCGCCGGACAACAACACACGACATAATCAAAAAGAGCAAACAGAGGGAACCTTATATGAAGCGAATACTGATCACCGCCCTTCTCGCCGGCAGCGTCGCACTGTGGGGCTGCTCCCGCGAGGAAGCCGACGCGACGATTGACGAGGCCGGTGATGCCGCGAGCGAAGCGGTCGAGGACACCGAGGATGCTGCGTCCGCGACAGGCGACGCGATCGACGATGGCCTTGAAGAGGCAGGTGACGAGATCGAAGACGCAGCAGACGAAGTCGAGGAAGAAGCTGAGGACGTCGCGAACTGACAACGGGCACGGACGGCAACGACCTCATGCGTATGCTGCCGGTACGACCGGCAGGTAACGATGTGGGCGGTTGCCGTCCGTTTCCCCGCGGATCCGCGTGCGCGAATGCCGGTTCGGTGACGCGCACGCCGCCGCCCGCGCCGGTCAAGGCGCCAGTCGACGCTCAGGCGTTCGCCAGCTCCCGTACGCAGTAGGCAGCCCCCAGCAGGCCGGGCTGCCGGTTGGTGATGAGCTGCGTGGCGATGCGTTCCACCATGTAAGTGTGACTGCCTTTTCGTTCGAAGCCCTCGCGAAACCGGCTGTCGCGCAGCCGGTCGGGATAGCGCTGGGCGATGCCACCGGCGATGAACATGCCGTCCTCCGCGCCGAAGCTCAGCGCGAGGTCGCCGGCTACCTGGCCCAGGATTTCGAAGAACGTATCCACGGCCTCGACGGCAACCGGGTCCACGCCCACTTCGGCCCGGCCGAAGATCTCGGCGGCGTCGAGACCGTCCGCGGGTACTCCATGCAGGCGCGCCAGCGCCCAGTACAAATTCTCCATGCCGACGCCGGACGCCAGGCATTCGCTCGATACCCGGTCCTTGCGTTCGCGCAGCGCCGCAAGTATCTCTATCTGCCGGCTCGTCTCGGGTGCGAAGCCCCCGTGTGCGGCCTCACTGTTGATCAGGACCAGGTTGTTGTTGACCCGCTTCAGCCCGACGCAGCCGAGTCCCGTGCCGGGTCCGATGACGCCAATCGTATAATCACTCTCCGTGAGCGCGCGCGGTGCAGGTCCGTGGATCCGCAGCAGGTCCGCGGGGCCGAGGAAAGGCACCGAATAGCCGATTGCCGCGAAGTCGTTGAGCAACCTGACGCGACCCGTTCCGAAGCTCTGCTCCAGTTCCGCGACCGACAGCGTCCAGGTGTTGTTCGTCAGCCGAATTACGCCGTCCACGATCGGACCGGCTGCCGCCAGGCAGAGTGCGTCCGGCGTGTCGACGCCGACGCGTTCGAGATAATGGTCGATGGCAACCACTGCGCTCGGATAATCGGCGCATTGCAGGATGTGTTCGTGGCGAAATCCCGGCGCGCGGTCGTTCGCCAGCGCGAATCGCGCGTTCGTGCCGCCGATATCGGCAATCAGCAGTTTCTTGGTCGCCACGTTCCGGGAAGCCTCGCCATTGACCTCTGCCCGCGCGCGCAGGCTTCGGATTCAGCGAGCTGCTGCGGGCGCTGCGCCGCCGACGTGCCGGCACGGCAACACTATCTTATCCGGGTCTTGAAAAGAAACCGAACCGAGGTGTAGCCGGAGCCCCCGTTTCCGGCGAAAGGATTCGATGCTTCCATGCGAAAGTGCGTGACCGCCGGGTCGACGCCGTCGGCATTGGGCACCGGGGTGTAGCCGTAGCTCGCGCCGCCGTTGTTCGAGAAGGACAGGTCGTCACCCGCGTTGCCCAGCGACACGAATGCATAGCTCAGGCCGCTCGGGTTGGGCCCGTCGACGAATTGCACGGGACCGTTGGTGGAGCCGTCGAAATTCACGACCTGCAGGGCCGTGCCGGGCGCGACGGTTTCGGTGATTACGAGCGATCCGCTGTCCACGTTGCCGACCCCGCCGTTGCGTACCTCGGTGGTGTTGAGCATGACCGCAGCGGGGATCGCCATCGGGTTGTTCGTGCCGTTCACCGGGTCCGAGTACGGCGTGGAGGAGCGCAGCACGGTGAGTTCCGGGCAGGTTGCGAGCTCCCCGGCCAGCCACGCGACCGTCGGCTCAGGGCGGTTGCTGCATTGGCGGGCGCGCAATGGCATGTTCGTCGTCGTCAGGTCCTGCCAGGGGCCGCCGGGACGTCGAAACTGTGCCGTGAGGCCACCGTCGCAGCAGTCCTCGAAACCAAGGATGCGCAAGCTGTGTGTGCCGGCCCCGAGGTTGATCGACCCCTGCAGCACCTCGCTCGCGACGTTCCAGGCGTTGTTCCACCAAAGGTCGTTGTTCCAGTCCTCCTCCAGCGCGACGTCGTCCACGTACAGCCCACCGCCGAACCCGAAATCGGCGCCGTAACGGAACTCCCAGACCCCGGTCTGTCCGGCTGTGACTTCGAAGAAGACTTCCACGAAGGTCGCGATGTTGTTCGTATTGTTCGGCGGCCCGAACGTGCCCGAGTTGTTGATGGTTACAAACGCGTCGGGGCTGGCGCAACCGTAGCCGGCGACGTTCTGGCCGTTGGCGAACCCCGTCTCGGCCTGCGTACGATTGGCCGGATTCACCGTCGAGCCCCGGGTGTGGAACTTGGTGCCGAGCTCGGGCAGCGCGGCGAGGCTCCAGGCGGGCGGCGTCGCCGCAGGACCGTCGAAATACAGGTACACCCGCTGCGTGCCGGACAGCACCGGCAGGCGCACCCAGACGATCGCCGTCCGCGCCGTTGCATTCCACTGCTCGAGCACGAAATCTCGCGGCGTAATATCGTCCTGGGCGATGACCCGCAAGTCGCTGCCGTTGCCGTTCCAGTTGAAGCCCGCCGGCACGTTGCCATTGTTGAGATTCAGGCGCGCGACGTAGTTGTTCTGCGCTGCGCCGCTCGGCGCGGTGATATTCGCGGAGAAGCGTTGGTTCCAGTCGCAATTCCACCACGCCTGCGCGGGCGCAGCGAAGAGGAGCAATGCGGCAATGAGCAGGTGACGGGCCACGTAACAGCAGGATTCCGGCCGGGTTGCGCGCATCTTATGTCGAAACGGATCCGGGGACCTTGGACGCCGTTCACACTACGGCGTTTGGCGGGAGGCCTGCGGCCAGGACAGCAGCGGCTCTACCGGTCCGGCAGCGGTATGAACTCGGCGTCGCCGGGGACCCGGCCGAAACGGCCTGCTACCCAGTCGGCTTTCGCTTCCTCGATGCGTTGCATGGAACTCGAGACGAAGTTCCACCAGACGTGGCGCCGACCGAGCGGCGCGCCACCGAGGACCATGACCCGGCAGTCCGCGTCGGCGCGGACGGCGAGCCGGCGCCCGGCCGTCATCACCGCCATGACGCCGGCGTCAACGCCGACGTCGCCGATTCCGGCCCGCCCTTCGACGAGGTAACAGGCCAGTTCGCCCATTTCCTCCGGCAGCACGAGCTGCGTGCCGGCCGGCACTTGGCATTCGAGATAAAGCATCGGCGAGAGCACCGCGACCGGCGACTCGGCGCCGTAGGCGCTGCCGATGATGACCCGCACCCGGGCACGCCCCACGTCGATTTCGGGCAGCCGCCCTGCCGCGTAGTGTTGGAACGCGGGTTCGACTTCCTCGAAGTCCAGCGGCAGGGCCATCCAGGACTGTATGCCGTGCAGGCGCGAGTGCCGGTGCAGGTCCTCGCCGGCGCGCTCGGAATGGACGATACCGCGACCGGCGGTCATCAGATTGACGGCGCCCGGGGCGATTGCCTGCACGAATCCCAGGCTGTCGCGGTGCATGATCTCCCCTTCGAACAGGTACGTGACCGTCGCGAGGCCGATATGCGGGTGTGGCCGGACCTGGATGCCCTTCCCCGGCGCGAAGTCCGCGGGCCCGATGTGATCGAAGAAGACGAACGGACCGACGCTGCGACGGAGCGGTGACGGCAGGACGCGCCGGACCGTGAAACCGCCGATGTCCCGCTCGACCGGTTCGATGCGTAGCTCTATATCGGGGCCGTCGCGCGTGCAACGGGGTGCGGGCGCGTCGACGTGACTCATGTCCGACCGCTCACCGCCGCCTCGGCTGGCAGGGAACCGAAGCGGCCTTGCGAAAAGTCCCCGATCGCTTCGCGGATCTCCTGCTCGGTGTTCATGACGAAGGGGCCGTAACCGACAACCGGTTCGTCGATCGGCTGGCCGCCAAGCAGCAGGAGGTGCGACGCGGCGACTGCCGATACGACCGCATTCTCTCCTGCCTTGGTCAGGAGGACCGCGCTGACATCCGACAGCGTCAGCGTGCCGTTGATGATGACGCTTCCATTGAGCAGCACGACAATCAGGCGTCGGCCCGCTGCGGCAGGCACTTCGAACCGGGCGCCCGCCGGCAGGCTCGCATCCCGGACGTCGACCGGCCCGAAAGTCTGTGCCGGGCCGTGCTGCCCTTCGAATTCCCCGGCGATCACCCGCACTCTGGCGCCGGACGGCAGTTCAACAGCGGGAATATTGTCGCTGGTCAGCGTCTGGTAACGCGGCGGCGTCATCTTGAAACGCGCCGGCAGATTCACCCATAACTGCGCCATCTCGATCCGCCCCCCGGAACGCGTGAATGCCTCAGAATGAAATTCGTCGTGCACGAGGCCGGAACCCGCAGTCATCCATTGCACGTCGCCTGCGCGTATGGTGCCGCCGCCGCCCGACGAGTCGCGGTGTGAGACTTCACCGGCGTAGACGATGGTGACGGTTTCGAAGCCGCGGTGCGGATGGGAGCCCACGCCGCGTCGTTGCGTCGTAGCGTCGAAGCTGGTTGGAGCGGCGTAGTCGAGCAGCAGGAACGGACTGATCTCGCTGCCGTGAGTCTGGTAGGAAAACAGCGAGCGCACCGGAAAGCCGTCCCCGACCCAGTGCCGCGGAGGTGCTTCAAAAACAGCTTCGATTTGTTTCATGCGATCTCCGTACGAGCGGATTGCCTGTGCCTGCTGACCGTAGTATCAGTTCGACTGGCCCGCGCGGTACTCTGCCAGGCGCGACTTGAACCACTCATTGGCGGTCTGTGTCTCGCCGTCCGGACAGTGAATGTGATAATCCTTGCCGGTCCATGAACTGCGACTCGCGATACGCTCGATGAACAGTTCCGTCGTATCGTAGTGGCGCTTGCCGCGTTGTCGCTTCATCTGCAGGTGTTCGCTCGCGGCTTTCGCGTCGTGTTCCTTGCCGTTGCGGATGAAGGTGCACGAGCTCTCGGCAACGGCCCGGACCAGGTAGTCGATTTCGGTGTCCATCGTACCTGTGGCAGCCATCGCCCCCATCACCGAACCAGGCAGCCAGCCGGCCAGTAGCAGCAACAACACCGCCTTACGCAGGTCGCCGACGGTCATAGCCATGGTGTTCACATCGACAGTGTAACGGTGAGCGGATTGTGATCCGAAGACGTCACGTCGGTCGCCTGCACCGCCCGCGCCTTCAGGCCGCGCACATAGATGTGGTCGAGCGGCCGCCCGAGGAACAGCGTACGCCGGTCGTCCGCGAACTCGAGCGCCACGAGGTCGAATGCGTCCGCCAGTGCGGTGACGGTGTCCATGCGGCCGGCACGCCAGGTGTTTAGGTCGCCGGACAGGATGACCGGGCCCCGATGACCATTGAGCACAGCGGCAATCTGCTCGAACTGTCGCTTGTAAGTGCCTAGACCAAAAGAGAAATTTACGGCATGCATGTTGACCACGAGCAAGGTGTCGCGCCGGCCTGCCAGGCTGAATTGCGTGATGCTCGTCGCTTTCGGCGTGCGCAACAGGGGTTCGACGGTGACGAAGTTGCATCGCGTCAGAGGTTCGACGCTCGATAGCGTGAGCACGCCCGTGATCGCATCGCTCATCGGGTATCCGGGCGCGAAGGACCAGTGCGGCACGGCGGGCAGGTCCGTGACAGTCTCGGGGCGCAACGACGCTTCCTGGATGAGGATCAGGTTCTTGCCGCGGGTCAGGCGCACATAGTCATCGCGCCATTGCGGAAGACTCGTCTTCCTGACGTTCCAGTTGACGAGTTCGATGCGCGTGCCGTCGAGTGCGCCGACGGCGGCATGCTGCGGCGACTGCAACGCCGAACGGCAGGCGTCGATCCCGCGCTCGTCGATGGCCAGCAGGTGGCTTTCGCTCCCGGCCTCAGGCCACGCCGGCCGCAGGCCGTCAACGGCACAGGCGCAGAGCGTGACCAGCATCGCGCCCGCCGGCAGGCAACGTCGCAGGATGGCCGTGACATTTGACCCGGAACGAGGCATCTGGCTGCGTTCTCCGTAGCTACGTGGTGGACAGGACGCCCGAAACACGGCAGACCAGCGCCGGCGATCGGAGTTCCCGATCCTATCCCGCGCCGGCAGGCAGGCGCCATTCCGCTTGCCGCAGGCTGCGGTCCACATGCAGCCGGATCTCCGGCGTGCGGTGGCCGCGCTAGGGCTGCAGGTTGCCGGCAGAAATGGTACCGCTGTCCTTCACGCGGACCGCAGGGCGAAAGCCGCCGGGGTCGAGCTTCGCTTCGAAACTGTACTCGAAGCTGTCCTTCGGCGACTGCACCAGGTCCGAGAACAGTCGGATGCCTTCGAACAGACTTGCGCTGGCCGTGACGGTAACCGTACCCGTGCCGTAGCCCGCGATCACCGGCAGCTCGTTACCCACGCCTTTGATGATCTCGTGACCCTCGAGGCTTATCGTGTAAGCGATACCGGCGAGCTCGAGTGCCTGCTCGTTCGGGTTCACGACTTCGAGCCCGATCTCGAAGTTGGGCATGGCACCAGCAGAAGGCAGCGCGCGAAAGGATTTCACGGTGACGGACGGCGTCTCATAGCCGGGCTGCAGCCCGGCGCAGCCGGCGCATAACAAGGTCAGGAGCAACGTGGCGCTGCGCGTATCGGCTCGCCGTGTGGCAAGGCCGCCAGTGAAATTCGGCAGATTCCCCATGACTCATCCCGTGCCGGTACGAGCGGCTTCGTCTATTCGTTATCCGGACTTTGATTATCACGGTGCGGAGCCGCAAAAAACAATTCCGACGATTCACGGGTCATTGTCCGTTCCGCACCTTTGGGGAAAAGAACCATGCGGAAAACTATGGCGTTGCAATTGGCGCGGCTCGCAGTCGGCCGCGTATAATTCTTTGCGAAAAAACAAAGACGATAACGGGAGAAAATGATGCACGGCCAGCGAATTGCGCCCCTGTTGCTCGCGGCTTTTCTGATCGGCTCCTGCGCCTCCACAAGTCCGCCCGATTTCGGCGACATGACCTTCTCGGACGAACCACTGCTCGGCAAGGCGGTCTGGCACGATCTCGTCACCGGCGATCTCGAAGCGGCGAAACGATTCTACGGCGGCTTGTTCGGCTGGACGCTAGAGCCTGGCCGGTCGAGGGCGGGTAGCGATTACGTACTTGCGCGCAACGGGGACATCTATGTGGCCGGCCTGTTGCAGGCCGCTCCGCGGCCCGACGGCAAGAATGTTTCCCGCTGGCTGCCGTATCTGTCCGTCAGCAACGTCGACAGTGCAGTCGACCGAGTGTCCGCACGCGGCGGCTCCGTCGTGGTCGCGCCGCGCGATGCCGGCCTGGGCCGGGTCGCGGCAGTTACGGACGCGGACGGCGCCGTCGTCGGGCTTGCTCGCAGCGCCATCGGCGACCCCGATGACAGGACGACGGCGGGTGCCGTCGGCAGCGTCGTATGGAACGAATTGTTGACCGATGATCCGGCCGCCGCGGCGGATTTCTATGCACGCGTGTTCGGTTACGAAGCACGGCAGGTCGAGCGACGCGGCGGCAGCTACGTCATCCTGCATGCGAGCGGTGGCGAGCGCGCTGGCGTACTCGCCAGGCCGGAATCCGCCTGGGAGCCGCAGTGGCTCACCTATTTCGGCGTGGCGGACCCGGCGGCTGCCGCGGCCCGCGCCGAGTCGCTGGGCGGCAAAGTCGTACTGGCGCCCGCGCCCGACGTACGCGAGGGCACCATCGCAGTGGTCACCGATCCGTCGGGCGCAGTGCTCGTCCTGCAAAAGTGGCCGCAATAATGCACAGGAGTCAGAAAATGAAAATCACCTACAGGCGACTCGCCGCGACGTTCCTGCTCGGCGCGTCGCTACTGCTCGGCGGGTGCTCGGGCAACGTGGGCGTCGGCCTCAACGTCGGCGTCCCGGTTGGCAACCACGGCTACATGAGCGTCGGCACGAGCCGCTGGTACTGATCGTTCCGGCTATTCCGCACCGTCGATTTCCGTTTCCGCCTCCTCCGTCGCTGCAGCTTCGGCGTCGGCCGTCAGCGCCACCTCCATCGGCACCGCCGATTCTTCACTGCCGTCCACCTCGCGCGGCTTGCCGATAACGACGCGCGCCTCCAGCACAGGGTCGGTCTCGATGACCGCGGTGCGCACGTTGGCGGCACGCTGATCGGCCAGGGCAGCCAATTCTTCATCACTCACGGTTTCGGCCTCGACCAGCCGGCTCTCGAGTTCAGCTGAAAGTGCCACCGTATCGAGCCGAGGATCGCCGGGTTCGCCGTCCTCGTCGGGCGGCGACGACGTGTGCTCCAGGCGCAGCGCCTCGAGGTCCGCTTCCGGGTCTGCTGCGGTAGCCTGCGCCAAGTACAGGGTTTCCAGGGTCTCCCGGCGGCTTTCGAGATAGTCTGCATCGTCGGAACCTTCGCCGTCGGCCGAGAGCGCCGATTCGATGCGGGCGTCGACTCTCGCCTGGCGCAGCGCGAGCCCGTCGACTTCGCGGTCGACGGCGCCCGGCAGTTCGAGCTGGAGCTGCGGCCGCAGCGCGAGCGCCTCCACGAGCTTGCCGACGCGCTCGCGTTCCGGCGGCGTAAGGTCGGCGCGACCCGCGATGAAGTCGACATGCGAGATCTCGTCGGCCTCGACACCGATCAGGTTGCCGAGCAACGCGAACGGCGATGCGACAATCTTGACGATCAGGTTGCCGAGCGCCTTGAGGATCATTCCGCCGTATTTGAACTCCGGATCGTTGAGGTCGCCGCGCACCGGCAGCTCTATATCGATCTTGCCGTTCGCATCCTTGAGCAAGGCCACCGCCAGTCCGAGCGGCAGGCTCATCGCGCCGGGATGCTCCACTTTCCTGCCGAGTTCGAAGTCGTGCAGGACGATGTGGTTCTCACCCTCCAGCTGACTTTCCTGCACGCGGTAACCCAGGTCCAGGTCCAGCCGGCCAGTGGCGATCTCGCGGCCGGCGAACGGTACCGAGTACGCCGAGAACTTGGGCATGTCGACGTTCTCGAATGCGACCAGCATGTCGGTGGCGAGGGCGGGGTCGAGGGGAGTCACGTTCCCGGAAACGCGCACGAATCCGTGTTCGTCGACCTTGCCCTCGAGTTCTACCGTAGACGGCTCGCGGCTGTCCGATGCAATCGTCGAGACCTCGCCCTGAAGTTCGGCGATCCGTGCAGCAAACGGCAAGGGCAGCGAATTGTCGGCGAAATCGGCTCCGGAATCAGCGAATAGCACTCGACCGACTCGAATGAGCAGCTGGCCGGCCAGGGCTTCGTCCGTCTCGGGCTCCGCACTATCCTCGCTCGCTCCTCTTGCAGCCTCGGCTGCATCGGCCGGGTCCTTTTCGACGCGTCCCAGGTTCACCGTCTTGTCTTCGGCGATAAAGATGTCGGCATAGGCACCGTCGAATGCAATCTCGGAGATGCCCAGCGTCTCTTCGGCCATGCTCAACTCGAACTTGCGTACGTCGAGCCTGCGCCAGCTGCCGAGTCTGGAACCTTCGTCCGTCTCCGTGATGAGGAAATCGGTGATGTCGGCGTCGCCGGCAAGCCAAATCGGCTCCTCGTCGTTGCTCTTGAGAGTCACGTCGAACGCCAGGTTTCCCGAGCCCAGGTTCACGTCGGCAAGTGACTTGATATACGGGTGCATCAGGGCCAGTGGGACGCCCTCGGCGGCCACCTGCCACGCGATGTCCGTCGACGGCAGGACCTGCACATCGCCACTCACCGTTATCGTTCCACCGCCGCGTGTCACCATTTGTGCTTCGACCGGTATGCGGGCGCCTTCCTCGTTGCTCACTTGCGTCAGGTTCATATCGAACGAGGTGAGCCCCATGTCAGCATGCGGGTCGACGCTGTGGTCCTCGATGCCGAGCACCAGCCGATTCACCGCAACACGGTCGACACGCAGGTCCCAGTCCGGTTCGGCCGGTGCCGCCGGCTCAGTTGCAGCGGTTTCGCCAGAGCCGGAGTCCGGAATCCAGTTGATGCGTGCCTGATCGTCGCGGTACACGCTGACTTCGGCGTCGTCCATGACAACCAGTGGCACGCGTATCTCGCGTTCCGGCCAGCGGAAACTCAAGTCGCTGACGGAGAGCGTCGGCAGTATCATTACCTCTCGGTCTGCCGCACCGGGTGCCGGTCGCGTCCCTGGTTCGGTCTTGTGCACGACCATGTCACGAAACACCAGGTCGAAGTCGTCGATGGCCGCCCGCAGCTCGCCGGCTTCGTCCACTTCGACCGCGTAGGCGAAGTGAACGTCCGATTCACCTTCAGGTATGCGGAAGCCGGTCGCCTGGTAGAGATACTCGGACAGAAGTGCGAAATGCCGCCCTTCGACCGACGCGCGGCCTGCAGACTCGAGCGGGTTGAGCTGCAGTTTCCCGGACCAGCTGAGCGTGCCGTTGCTTTCCGTCGTAATCACCACGGTCTGCTCGCCGGAGCGCTGAGGCAGGGTATTCAGTTCCAGGATTTCCGCATTCGCAGGGCCGAAGCGCGTAGTCACCGGCTGTTCCGGCATGCGATCGTTCCACTCGAGCTCGCAGTCGCGGATTTCGAAATCGTAGATCAGCACACGCGGCAGGCCTTCCGCTTCGTCGCCAGCAGTACTTTCCTCCTCGGGTGCGGTCTCGAACAGGTAATGGACGTTCAGGTCACCGGCCCTATTCCGGTCGACGAACAGTGCCGGCGCATCGATCCTGAATTCCGCCAGCGTCACCGCCCAGCGGAACAACGAGCTCAGCTGCAGGTTCGCGAAAATCCCGCGCACCGTTGCGACCGGATCGCCGTCGGGGTCGAAGAGGGCCAGGCCGCGGACCGTCAGACTCAGCACGAACGGATTTATTTCGACCGAGTCGATACGAAGTTCGGAGTCGTACTGCTCGCGAACTGTCGCGATCGCCTGCTTCTTGAGCAGCCACGGTGCGACTACGAATCCGGCCAGCGACCAGGCCAGCAATACCAGCAGGAGAGCCGCGAGCCAGTGACGGTAGCGGTGGGCCGCCCCGCGCATGCGTGCAATCGCAGACGGCGTACTGTTATTGTTTTTATTGTTGTTGTCGGGCATTACTCTGACCCCGGCCGAGTATCCGGCGGTTTGTCAGAAAAACGCAGCCACGCGCTCGATGGTCCAGAATGCAGCGACGGTCCCGATGGCGTAGGCCGCGACCTTCGGCACGAGCGCGGGCGGGAGGGTCAGGATCCTGCCGGCCAGCGCCCGCACTGCCAAGATAGCGAATACGAATAATAGCTGACCGATCTCGACGCCGACATTGAAGGTCAGCAGGGCAATCGGTATGGCGTCCTCGGGCAGGCCGACTTCGGCCAGCGCCCCGGCGAACCCGAGTCCGTGCAACAGACCGAAACTGAAGGCGACAACCCAGGGAGCACGCGCTGTCAGCCCGGCCCGGCCCTGCAACCCGTGAACGACCTCCGCCGCCACGAACACGATGCTGAGCGCGATGACTGCTTCGACCGGCGGGCCGGGCACTTGCACCCAGCCGAGCGTTGCCGCGACCAAGGTCAGGCTGTGCGCTGCGGTGAAGGCGGTCACCGTTGCCACGATGCGTCCGGCTCCGCTTACGACGAGCAGCAGGGCCAGTACGAACAGCAAGTGATCGAACCCGCCGAGTATGTGTTCGACGCCGAGCACCAGGTAGGACCACGCGACTTCCCCGGTTCCGGCCGGCGCCTCGACGACGAAGCGCGGTACTTCGAGCGGCAGTCTTTCGACCTGGCTGCTACCGTCCTGGCGCTCGACGCGGGCGATGACGTCGGTGACGCCGGCCGCCCGCCCCTCGATTCGGATCTCCTGCCCGGCGAGCCCGCCCGAATGGCGAACCTCCCAGCGTTCCGTCCACGAGCCCTCGACGTAAGTCGTCCGCGGTTCGCTCAATGCCTCGGTCTGCGGCGGCAGGACAACGTAGGCGGACAATCGCACCTGGGGGCTTTGCGCCGGAACTTTCCAGGTCACGGCGTAGCGGTCGTCGCCGAGCTCGCGAAGTTCAAGATACGCTGGTCGAAAAACGTCGGCGTCAGCCTCCTGCGCAAAGCATGCGCCGAGGCAGACGATCAGGACGCAAGCGAAACGCGGCATCAGGGTGCGCCGGCGGCAGCCGGAACGTCCGTATCTTCCATGACCACGGTATAGCGATCGCGCAATGCTTCGTACATTGCGTCCGCGGCCTCCTTTCGTCGCGTGGCGACGAGGTCCCGGGCCAGCGCGTCGCGTACATCGGCTAGCGCCGGCGCGCGTCCCGGCACGATCTCGTCGACCCGCACGAGGTGCACGCCGAAGCCGGACGGCAGCGGGCCGGACCACTTGTCCGACCGGCAGGTCGAAGACAAGGGCGGCGAACTCGCGCCCGAAACTACGTTCGACGTCGCTTTGCGATCGGTTCTCGATCGTGCCCGGGAGCAGGCTTGTGTCACCGGGATTCGCGTGCGGGTCTGCTTCGAGTCTCGCCAGCGCGGCCGCGAGTTCGGCCTCGAGGCTGCCCTCGTGCCGCACAGGATCGAAATACACCTGGCGAAGGCTGATCTGCGGGTCGATGCGATACTGGTCGGGATGTTGTTGCAGCCACTCGGCAAGCTGCTCATCGGTGGTGGTTTCGTCGACCAGTGCCTCGGTCATGAACGTGACCTTCTGCACGATCCGGCGCCGCACGACCGGATCGTCGGCTTCGAAGCCGAGGGCCAGGCCTTCGCGATAGAGCATCTCCTCACGCACCCAGCTATCGATCAGGCCGTCGAGTTCGGCGGGCGCCGGCGGGCGCTGCCAAACCCGTTCGAACTGCGAGCGCAACGCGTCGACGCGCGCGCCGTCCACGCGAATTTCGTCCGGTGCCTGCAACGCATCGCGATTCAATGCGGCGAAAACAGCAAAAAGGAGAGCGCCGAGCACAAAGAAGTGCAGCAGCGGCTCTCGCAAAAAACGTCGTCCCGTCATGGTGTGCCTATGGCCAATCCTGGCCGGTCATATCGATGACAAATCGAGGCGCAGGATTGTTGCAAGTTTCCGTGGCCAATTCTACAGACGGTGATCGCCGAGGTGCCCGCAGCGGCTTTTTGGGCAGCATGGTCATATGCCGAGCGCAGTTAGGCAACAACTGGCGAATTGAGGCAAGATGTTCGCGTGAACGTTTCGTTCGCGCCTCTCAAGGAGTTCTCATGAACAAGATTTTTGCGCACGTGGTCGATTACCAGCGGCCGATCATCCTGATGGGTTCCGTTCTGGCTCTCCTGCCCTTCGGAGCTGCGCAGGCGGACTCGGGTTTCTACGTCGGCGGCAGCGTCGGCACTGCGGCGACCGAACTCGAGGTCGAGGACGTCGAGTTCGACGAGGACGATTTCGCGTGGAAGGCCTACGGCGGGTTCAATTTCGACGTCGTGGTAGTCGACCTCGCCGTCGAAGCCGGCTACGTCGACTTCGGTTCGCCAGGCGGCGACGCCGGCGGGCTGGAATTTGACGTCGACGTCGATGCATTGACGGCATTCGGCCTCGTCGGTCTAGAACTTGGGCCGATCGGCGTGTTTGCGAAAGCAGGCGTCTTCAGTTGGGATGCGGAAGCGACCATCGAGGACTTCGGCAGCGATGACGACAGCGGTACCGATCCCGCCTACGGCGTGGGCGCCCGGTTCAGCCTGGGCTCGATCGAGCTGCGCGCGGAGTACGAGCTCTTCGACATCGACGTCGACGGCGCCGACTCGAGTGATCTCTCGATGCTGTCCGCCGGCGTGGTCTGGACCTTTTGAGTCCTTGCCTGTCGGCTGCTACGGTGCGCCCGCATTGCGGGCATACCGTAGCAGCGTGCGAGCCGCGAGTATTTGTCCAGTCGCATCGATTACTCATGCCAGCCGTGTTGCGACGGCGCCGGCAACAAACTACAGTTAAAAAGGGGACAGGCCCGCGAAGTCATGCCGCGAAATGCGACAACATGAAGAAAAACGACGAACTCGCGTCTCCTTTCCCGTCGGCGCCGGCCTTCTGACACGTAGGCGACACATGTCACCGTTAAAATTGCCCGCCAACGTGCGCCCGATGCTTGGCTTGGCCGTGTGCATCCTCGGCATCGCCGCGCCGCCATGGGCCGCAGCTCAATTGATCACAATGTCCAAGGAATGTCGTGCGCAGGTTGATGCAGCGAATGCCCACAATTCAGCCGACGAATTCAGCCAGGCGCTGGAAATCTTCCAGCAGATCGCCGGCGACTGCGATTCGAAGGACGGTGTCGAAGCGATACAGGTCGGCATGGCGCATTCCTTCAACGGGCTGCGCCGTTACGACGACGCCATAGCCGCGGCGAACGTTGCCATCGAGGAGAGCGAGGAGAAGAGCATCAACGCTTTGTTCGAAAGGGCCGTCGCGCAGGAGCAGCTCGGCCACGCGGATGCTGCGACGGCAGACTACGATCGCATGATTGCGCTCACCGAGATGAACCAGAACACGGCGGAACGCGCAATCCTGTATGCCAAAGTCGCGGACCTGAACTACCGTTCCGGGAAGACGACCGAGGCTGAACAATACATCGCCAAGGCCCTGGAGCTGGACCCTTCCAACCCGGACTTCCTGGTCCAGCAGGGAGACTGGGCCGCGCACCAGGGCGACTACGATCGCGCATTCGAATACTACGACCAGGCCGTTGCCGGCGGCCGGACGGACGCGGACATGTACGGCATCCGCGCCGACACCCGCATCAAGGCCGTGCAGGACAAGTACGGAACGGATAACGTCCAGGAGCTGCGTGCGCAGATGACAACGGACGAAAAGTCGAAAGTCTGTGCGGACTCGAAACAGGCGCTGGACCTGGGCTTGAGAGACATGCAGATGGACATGTTTGTCGCACTCGTATGCCGCTAGCGGTCTGGGACGACTAGCCGGCCTCCTCGGGAAACTGCTGCTATGAAAAACGTATTGATTCTGGTCACGTGCGCATCGCTCATCCTGGCGGGCTGCGCCGGAATGAACAAGCAGCAAAAGGGTGCTATCGGCGGCGCGGTCGCGGGTGCTGCAGCCGGCGCACTTGTGTCCGACAACATCTGGGGCGTTCTGATCGGCGCCGCGGTCGGTGGGGCCGCGGGCAACCTGATCGGCAAGCACATGGACGAACAGGCGCGCGACCTCGAACAGGCCGTGCCGACTGCCGGAGTCCAGCGCGTTGGCGAAGGCATCAACATGACTTTCGAGTCAGGCCTCATGTTCCGCATCAATTCTGCGACGATCGACGAAGGCTACAAGGACGACTTGCGCGCCGCGGCCGAGGTGTTCGGCAAGTACCCCGACACGAACATCCTGGTCGAGGGGCATACGGACGACACCGGCACCGATGCCTACAACATGGATTTGTCGCGCCGGCGCGCAGAATCGGTGGTTGGTTTCCTGGAATCGCAGGGAGTCTCCACGGCCCGGCTGAAGACGGAATCTTTCGGCGAAGCACAACCGAAGTACCCGAACGACACCGAGGACAATCGTTCGAAGAACCGCCGGGTCGAATTCGGGATCTATGCGAACGATGAAATGAAAGCGGACGCCAAGGCCGGCGAACTTTAGTAATTACCAAACCACACAATGGTGAATGACCATGGGTATCCTGGATGCACTACTGAAAAACCCGGACATGATCGGCGACGTCGCCAAGTTTGCCGCCGAGAATCCGCAAGTCGCGAAGGCAGCGATGAACATGTTCAGCTCCACGGGCGGGGGCGCCGACAGCGGCCTCGGCGGCATACTCGGCAAGCTCGATGCGGGTGGCATGGGCGACGCGGTCTCGTCCTGGCTCGGCAGCGGCGCCAACAAGGCGGTCGATCCGGGCAGGCTCGGCGAGGCACTCGGACCCGAGCGCGTGTCGCAATTCGCAAATCAGGCTGGCGTCAGCACCAGCGAAGCCAGCACACTGCTCGCGGGAATGCTGCCCGGCCTCGTCGACAAGTTGAGTCCCGAGGGCAAATTACCCGACAAGGGCGGTCTCGACAGCATGATCAGCGGTCTGCTCGGCAATCGCGGCAAGTAGCGATGATTGCACAGCACTTCGTCCGCGAGTGACTCAAGGGCCCGGCGGCTTGCCGCTTACGGTGCTCCGCCGGGCCACCCGCCCTGCATCTCCCCGAAGGACTCTATGAGCAAGAACTCCGATGCCTCGACCTCTGGTTTCACTGTCCTGAGTTTCCTCTGGCGCTGGATCGTGGCGCTGCTGCTGGTGCTGGTGACCTTCAACCCGACTGGCCACTCCGTGTATCACTGGACCGTGGAGGCAGTGAGCAACAGCGCATTCGGACCGCTCAACCTGCTGGTCATCGCGCTCTTGCTGGCCGGCTGGGCGGTCTTCTGGATTGCCACGTGGCGCGCACTCGATACCCTGGGCGTCGCGCTCGCCGGCCTCATCCTCGGAGCAATCATCTGGTTCCTGGTCGACCTCGGCTGGATTCGCACGGATTCCGTTTCGACGATCACCTGGGTTGCGCTCGTCTGTCTCGCAACGATACTCGCGATCGGCGTGTCGTGGTCGCACATTTCCCGCCGGATCTCCGGCCAGGTCAACGTCGAGGAAGTCGACCACTGAAACGCCGGTCCGGCCACGCGTCGGCCCAGCGCAGGTTCCTCTTAGCGGCGCCGCGCCGGGGCCCGCATGGTCTGCGGCCTCGACATCTGCCGCGTGGCTCCGCGCTGGCGGGCTGAGTGAGCACTGTTGAGGTCGGCACGATTGGTGGCCTGTCGGGACGCCGATGATGCCGGCGGCTTTTCCGCAACGCGATTCTGCGCCGCACTGGTCGCGCGCTCCCGGGTCTCCGGCGAAACGTCCTGCGCCGCAGCCGTGGCGCGTTCACGGGACTCGGCCGACAGGTTATCCGGCTTCCACTGGCCGCTCTCTCGCGTTTCCCACTGGTCCTGCACATTGCGGGAGACATTTCCGTCGCGGTCCGCGAAGACATCGTTCGCCCGGTTCGCCGCCGGACGGGCTTCCTTCAGGTTCTGCATTGCCGCCCTGTTGTCGGCGTTCCTGGGTACGGTTTTCGCCCCGGTTGTAGATGTTCTGCCGGGAGTTGTCGTTGTTGATATTGGTGTCCTGGTCGATGCGATTGCCGATGTTCGTCCGGTTGCCGATATTCACCGTGTTGCCGATGTTGATGTCACCGGTGTTGATGATCGTCGGGCCGCGGTAGCCGCCCCCGTACCAGCCACCGCAGCAATGTCCCGGGTAATAGCCGCCGGGATAGCCGCCGCCCCAGCTCACGCCGAAACTGAAGAAGCCGTTGGTCCAGCTCAGCCCGAAATTCCAGCCCGTCCACGGGTTGTAAACCGACGTTGAAACCCCAGGTCGGCGGCCTCGGGTAATACACGCTGCCGTAATACGGCGCGTAGTGCCAACCGGTGCCATAAACCGGTACGCCATAGTACGGGAACGACCACATGTACCCCGGTGTGTAGCCGACGTAGACGATCTCCGGCGTGGACTCGTAAACATGCACGTGCGTCGTGTTGTAGACGGGCGAGCTGGGTGGAATCTGCTGGATTTCCTCCTCCGGTATCGAGTCCGCAATGACCCAGGGACCCGTTGCAGCCGATGCGCTGAACCACACTCCGTTGTCGACCGAGTAATAACGTCCAGCGATTTCCAGTACCTGTGCGGCGGTATTGACCGCGTATGACACGCTCGTGCCCGATACCTTCTCGAATTTCGGCGACCCGTCGTACTCGACGGTCAGCTTTGCCTCGCTGCGCTTGATCGCCGCGGTCTGCGGCACCTGTGCATCCAGCACCGCGTCTTCCGCCTCCGGCGTGCCCGCGACCGAGGTCCGGAGCCCGCCGACATCGGATGCCGGCGGAATGTCGGCAAAGCTCTCCGGCAGTTCGTCGGAGCGCACGAAGGTCCAGGGTCCGTCCGACGACTTCGAACGATACCAACGCCCCGACAGCAGAACGTACATGTTGTTCGTCGACAACTCACGCAGCCAGGGCGTCTCGGTATTCTGCACGTACAGGAGCTGCCCGCCCGGCAATGACTGCCAGTCGGCTTTGCCCTGGCTCGAAATGAGCTCCGTCGGCTTGTCGGCGGTCACGATTGCAGGCGGCGTTGATGGCGTGCCCTCCTCCGTGTCCTCCGGCGCGGGCAGCATCTTCACCAGGTCGGCCGGCGGCGAGTCCGTACTGGTCCACGGTCCCATCGGATCCTTCGCCGCGTACCAGAAGCGTCCGCTGGACAGGTAGTGCTCATTGCTTGCCCTTGCGGCGCACGACCACGACCGGCGTGTTCATTATTCGCTCGTAGCCACTGCCATCGACTCGCCGCGTAGCGCGGCTTGCCGTCGAACAAGTACGAGTACGGACAATTCCTCGCGAAACAGGATCACCGGCGGATCGGATTTGATCTCCTCGAGACTCTTCTGCTCTATCCGCGCGGTCTCGAGGCTGGACGACAGCGCCTCCATGGAAATCGTGAAACCGGAAGCGGGCATGGCCTGCTCGACAACCGCGGTGAAGCGTTGTTCGCCGGCGTCCTTCGAGTCCGGCCAGCGCACATCCGTCACCTTCACCTCCCGGATCAGGGCGGTGCCGCCGTCCTTGTCGGTGTCGACCTTCGCCTCGAACCAGAAGGTACCGAAGATCGGATCTCTGCCGTCCTTGAACTCGATCGACATGGCCGCCCGACCATTGAGGACATTGCCGTTCAGGCTTTCCGGCTGCGGCTGGTACACGACGATGGTGCCCTCGTCCGCCGTGACCTCCTGTGGCCAAGTGATGGCCCGCCGCGCCAGAACCGAAAACGAAGACCAAAGCCTGCAGGAAGACTGTCACCCGCGAGGTGCACTTCATGACGCAGCGACGTCCCCGATGCGGTCCCGAAGCTTGCGTACCCGGAAGGCGAACCAGATGCGTAGTGCACCGATCAGGATCGCCCAGCCGGCAATGAGATAGACCACCGACAGTCCGCCGACACCGGGATCGAACAGGATGAGCAGCGCGAACAGCACGGACAAGGCGCCACTAAGGTAGAGAATCCATTCGTTCGGAATCTGCTCGCGAATCTTCCAACCCAAGTAAAGCGAGGTGAGCCCGATGAACATTGCGATGAATGCGACCACGTACACGAACACGATCATGCTGACCGGTGGATTCAGCAGCGCATAGCCGCCCGCCAGGACACCCGCGATGCCGAGCAGGAGGATGGCCCACCACCCGTCCTTGTCGCGATTGGCGAGCGCGCCCCAGATGTTGGCGGCGCCGTCGACGAGCACCCATGCGGCAAAAAACATCGCCAACACCAGCAAGGCAATGCCCGGCTTGGCCAAGGCCAGGACGCCGAATGCCACCGACGCGATGCCGCCGATGAGAAATACCCACCACGCCCGGTTGCAGAGTTCGCTCGCGCCCTTCCGCAATACATTACCTGGTCGTGCAGTTTGTTCTGTCATTATTATTACTCCTCAGGCGAATTCCCGATCGACGCTTGCCGAACCCTGCGGAACGCAATCGTCGTCCTTCCCCCGCCGGGGCTCTGGCGCCCCGGACTCTTCAATTTCCGGCACATGCGTTGCGGGACGTGTTTGCCGTCAGCAAGCACGATTGCGACGGTTTTGCCGGCAATGGAGCGGATCATCGTGTCTTTCTTGCCGCGCTGGAACATTCTTCGGCCCCGGTCGCTTCGGCGCATTGTTGTCGACCCGGCGTCGCGTTTGCGCCTAAGTCTAGCAGTATTGCCTGTCGCATTGACTCCGTCGGCTCAGGGCAGTTCCGGACCGGTCAGCGTGATTTCGGCCAGTGTGTCCTCGAGTTCCGCGCGCCAATGCTCCGGCAGCGCCGGCTGTGTCAGCGCCTGTTCGATTTCGGCGACAGCTGCCTCGCGGCGGCCGGTGGCCGCCAGGACATGCGCCAGGTTGTTACGGGCGGCGGCATGCCGCGGATCCAGGCCGAGGACGGCGCGGTAGCGGGCTTCGGCCGCAGCGTAGTCGCGGCGTTCCAGCGCATGATTGCCGAGCGCGAAGGTCGGTGTCGGTGCATCCGGCCACGCGACCGCCGCCGCCTGCCACGACGGCAGCGCCGCTGCGGCCTGACCCGTCGCATCCAGCGCGGCGAGCGCGGCAAAGAATCGCTCCGGATCGGGATCGGCGGGCAGCTCGCCGGGCCTCAGCACGACGAATCCCCAGAATTCGCCGCGGGCCCAGGTCCTCAGGAATACTGGGATCCGGGTTGCGCGATCCGGGGCAGTACCGGAGCGCAGGTGAATCAGGCCGCCCGCCGGATCCACGCCGAACACGACCGCGTAATGCCAGCGCGGCAGCCAGTCGACGCCCAGATTCTGCAGCACCAGCACCGGCCGACCCGCCCCGAGCTCGGATGCCAGAGATTCGAGCACGGGCTCGATCTCGTACGGAATGCGGCCAGAAGCTCGCGCCGCGGCCAGCAATTCGGTTTGCAGACTGCCTCCCCGCCCCGGGATGTACACCCGTTGCACGAGCGCATCCATCGAAGTTGCCACACCGCTGTGCGTCAACACCGTGAGCAGCGCCGCAGGGCCACACTGGTATCGCTCCTGGGGAAAGAACGGCGTATTCGGCACCGCCACTGCCGTCGCCCCGCTGCCGAATCCGGCATCCGGGTAGGTGGCGCAGGAGCTCAAAGCCCCCAGAAGGCATGTCCGTGCAATCGTGCGCGCGGCCACAGCCAGCACTTGCCGACTCCGGCCCGCCGACGACTGCGTTACGGCCGAGGCTCTCTCCGGCGGATCAAAGCGCCTTGAAAATATCGGTGACACCGACGAGTTCCAGGATCAGCAGAACCAGGAACACAACCCCGATGACCGCAATTGCATCACCACCGGCGACCTGCTGTTCGATCCCGTCGTGCAACGCAGCGATTTCCTGATCGGTCAGGCTGGCGATGCGAACAACAACGTCGTCAGCGGCGACGCCGAGCCTTTGCAGTTCCGCCGCCACGTCGGCGCGCGCGAAGAATCGCTCGATGTCCACTGCATGCTGTTGGCGTGCCTCGAATCGGGTCACATCGTAGGTGGTGATGACGCCGGCCTGTGACGCCTGTGCGAAACCGACGCTTAGCATTGCGAACACGGCCAGGTGAAAAATACCCTGCCGCAACCAGTTGTTGCACCCGAACGAACGTCGCTTGCCTTGCATCGAATACTGCATGATCATCCCCTGTCGTATGAGCATCGGTCCACGTGGCGCGGAGCCCCCGGGGGCCTGCCGAACCGTTGCCGGCCTTGTCCGAGCGCCTGTCGCTTGCAATTTACCGCACGGATCGGCGGCGGGCCAGCGTTGACTGCACCGTATTGCCGCGGTAAGCCGTTGCACCAGCATCTGTACCATTGGAGAAGAAAGATGAGACTTGCTAATCGAGGATCCTTGGCGTCGCTCGGAATACTCCTGACGGTCCTGGGAGGCTGCGCCACGACGACCAGCGATTCGTTGCCCGCGGTGACGTCGGACGGACTGAAGCGCATCGACAGCAAGAAAGTCGATGCCGTGTACTGGGCCGATGGCGCCACGCTGAGCGGCTACGACTCCGTAATGCTCCTCGACGTCCCGGTTGCTTTTCGCAAGAACTGGATGCGCGACTACAACAGCACCCGGGTAGGAGTGTCCGATCGGGTCGACGAAAAGGACATGGACCGGATAAAGTCGGAATTGAGCCAGGCGTTCCGGGAGGAATTTACCAAGACTCTGCAGGACCGGGATTACAAGGTAGTCGACCAGCCCGGCCAGAGCGTCCTGCTGCTCAGGCCGGCCATTGTCGACCTCGATGCCAATGCACCGGACCTGCAGACGGCCTCGATGTCGCGCACGTACACGGCCGACGCCGGCGAAATGACGCTGTACATGGAACTTTATGATTCGGTGACCAGCGCTAAGATCGGGGAAGTCGCCGATCACGAGAACGCCATGGACAGTGGCCAGTTCATGTACTCGAATCGGGTCAGCAACCGTGCGGAAGCGGAGCGCATCCTGCGCAAATGGGCAGGGCTGCTGGCCGACGCGCTCGACGAGGCGCACGGCAGGCCATGACCGGCACGCCTAGAAGGCGCGCGAACGGATGTGACTGATTTTTTCGGTCATCGGCAGGCGATAGAAGCGCCGTAGTTCGGCTAAAGCAGCGCCGTCACGGCTCGCGACCACGTCAGTCATGCCGCGGCAAAATCGTGCAGCGAAATCGTTCGCGTTACGATATCGGTCGCGCTGTTCCGCATCGAGGTCGTCCCGGAATCGCACTTCGTCGAACAGCCACCGGTGCAGGTTTCGCGAGAGATTCGTTTCGCCCTGCTCGCTGGCCAGTTGTGCCGTGCTGACGAACTTGTCGATCTCGGCTTGCAGTTCGAGTTCGAACAGCGTGACGGCGCGTCCCTCGGTCGCCTTCCAAACGACGCAGGTGAAGTGGCTCAGGCCTTCCACCACGGTCCAGAGGTCCGATAGTGCGTTCGCTTCGAGCCTGGCCAGCGGATCCAATTTTTCGAGCCGGGCGAGCAACGAGGCACTGAGGAACAGGGAAACGGCAATCTCGTCGCCCCGTTCCGCCATCAACAGCGATTCCTCGGTACCGGCCAGCAGAGTCTTCGCGCCGAGGCGCTCGGCCAGTGCCGGATCGGTGATCAGGAAATCACGGACGTCGTAGGCGCCGTCGACACCATAGATGTCGCGCAGACGCCGCTGAAGCTGCTCCAGCATTTCAGTGCTCGCGGCCGGCGTCGCCGAAGCGGACCGGCAGCACGTCGTGCTCCCGAAGCAAGCGTTCGGCACGGCGGCTGCCGGTCCTGAGCCAGACCTCGTAGGTTCGCAGGAGGTCCGGTTCGGATGCGTTGCCGTCGCGAACATCGTTCAGCGCGTCTACCAGGACCTGGAATTTCGCCGCAAGCTCGTGGAAGATCCCCGCGAACATCCGTCCGCGTACGCTACTTCGCACCACTTCGGCCAGTGACTCGTAGGCGCTGCCGCCCATCCGCACGTAGTAATCGACGTCCACCGCTGCGCTCGCGAGGCTGTGCGAGAAAAATCCGGCGACGAACAACGACACGTCCCCGATGCGCTGCAGGCAGTAGTTGCGCTGGTCGGGACTCGCGGCGTCTGCCGCATCGGCCAACATCAGTGCCAGCGGTCGCAGCCCGTAAGTCTCACCCTGTTGTTCGTAGAGCTGCTCGGAGCGTGCGTACAGCGTCATCAGGTTGACGACGTAGTGTGTCGCATGCGGATCGACGTCCACGCCCTGCCGGACTATGGCTTCGCCGATCGACGTGCGGAAGTAGTCCGTGAGGCTTTCGACCGGCAGCACACGACCGGGCTGGCGACCGACGATGGGCGTTTCCTGCATGGAAAACCTCCTTGCTCACGGTCGGTATAACGCATACACAAAATTAGACCCGTGACCAAGTTCACGTTCCAAGCAATTGTAGTTTCAGTACTTTTCTGGCAGCAACACCCTGCGACTGCTAACGGGTCAGCGGCGACCTGCATGCCATTCGGCCAGCGATCGTCCGTCGCGGGCGAGGGTTTCCAACAGGGGCGCCGGCGTCCAGTTCGCCGCACCGAAACGGTCGCGGAACTCGCATATCCGGCTGTGCACGACGCCGAGTCCGACCTGGTCGGCGTAGAACATCGGTCCGCCACGCCAGGCGGGGAAGCCGTAGCCGTAAACGTAGACGACGTCGATGTCCGAGGGACGTTGCGCGGTCCCGTCCTCGACGATGCGGAATCCTTCGTTGATCAGGGCATAGACGAGGCGGTCGACAATTTCGGAGGGTTCCAGTTGGCGGCGCCGCACGCCGAGCGCCGCGGCTTCCCGCTCGACGAGTACCCGCACCTCGTCGTCAGCGGCGTGCGCGCGGCTTGCGGGATCGTAACGGTAGAACCCAGCTCCGGTCTTCTGGCCCAGCCGCCCCATCTCCACGAGTGCATCCGCGATGCGATAGGCCCTGGGGTCGCCGCGCTGCTCCGGCTTCAGCCCCTGCCGCGCCTTGTAGCCGACATCGAGGCCCGCGAGATCGAAAACGCGCATCGGCCCCATCGCCATTCCCCACTGCTCCATGGCTGTGTCGATGCTGTCCGTCGTCGCTCCTTCGATGAGGCACAGCTGCGCCTCCCGCCCATAGTGCTGCAGCATCCGGTTCCCTATGAAGCCGTAGCACACTCCCGCCACGACCGGGATCTTGCGGATCCGCTTGGCAAGCGCGAGGCAGGTCGCGAGCACTTCGTCGCTCGTCTTGTCGGCGCGCACGACTTCCAGGAGCTTCATGATGTGTGCCGGGCTGAAGAAATGCAGACCGAGCACGTCCTCGGCACGGCGCGTAACGGCTGCAATCCGATTGACATCCTGGTACGACGTATTCGTCGCGAGTATTGCCCCTTTCCTGGCGACGCTGTCCAGGATCTCGAAGACGTCCTGCTTGAGTGACAGGCTTTCGTAAACAGCCTCGACGATCAGATCGGCTTCGGCGAGTTCCTCGTAACTCGTCGTTCCGCGAATGCGGCCACGGGCCGCAACTGCTTCCTCCTCTGTCAACTTGCCGCGCTTTACGCCGTCGGCGTAGTTGCGGGCGATAGTCTGGAGTCCGCGCGCCAGCGCTTCCTCGCCGACTTCGAGCAGGACGACCTCCAGGCCCGCCGTGGCGAAACTCGTGGCGATGCCGCTGCCCATCGTCCCGGCACCGATGACAGCGGTGATACACAGGTCGCGCGGCAGCAGGTCGGCCGCCAGGCCGACCACCTTCGCGGCTTCTCGCTCGGCGAAAAACATGTGCCGCAATCCGGCAGATTGCGGACTCGCCATGCAGACGATGAACGCTTCGCGTTCGAATTTCATGCCCTCCGGATACGGCAAGCGGAGCGCGGCCTCGACGCAGTCGACGATCTTTTGCGGCGCGAGCTGGCCGCGTGCGCGCCGCGCCAGCGTGGCCCGATAGTCGTCGAAGACGCCGGCATCGACCTTCGGGACCGCCAGCGCACTGCTGCGCCGGCAGCCCGCCCGCTCTGCCGCGAGACGTTGCGCGTAATCCAGCGACGCAGCGTGGAGATCACCGGTGGCGACCTCGTCAACCAGACCGGCCTCCGCCGCGGCCGACGCTCCGATCGCCTCGCCGCCGGTCATGAGATCGAGCGCGGCCCGCACGCCAGCCAGCCTTGGCGTGCGCTGCGTGCCGCCGGCGCCCGGCAACAGGCCGAGTTTCACTTCGGGAAATCCGACCCACGCATCGCGAGCCGCGATCCGGTAGTGGCTGGCGAGTGCCAGCTCGAAGCCGCCACCGAGCGCGGTGCCGTGCAGGGCGGCGATCACGGGTTTGCGCGACGACTCGACTTCGTCGAGCAGCTCCGGGAGCCAGGGCTCGGCCGGTGGCCTGCCGAACTCGCGTATGTCCGCGCCCGCGACGAAGGTCCGGCCGGCACAGCGAATCAGGATTGCCTGGCTCGCGTCCGACTGCGCCTGGCGGATTGCCGCCCGGATTCCGACGCGGACCGCGTGCGACAACGCGTTGACCGGCGGGTTGTCGATGGTGACGATACCGATATCGCCGACCAGCTCGTAGCTCACGGGCATGGCAAAGGGTCCTCGCCGGTTGGAAATTCCATGGACTGCCGGTATGTTAGATGAGCCGGCCCGGCGGGTCATCCTGAATTTACCCGATAATGTATCGACAACTTATTGAACAGGCTGAGAAATACCTAAAAGCGCTGAACGCCGGCGACGCCATAGCTTCGCAGGTCAAGCGAACCCTGGCGAACCTGATGGCCTGCGGCGAAGCCAATGCCGACGCGGCCTGCCGCCGGCTCAGTTTGAGCCGGCGTACGCTGCAACGGCGGCTCAAGGCGGAAAAGACGAGTTTTCAGAAGATCCTGCAGGAAGTGCGGGCGGACCTGGCAGTGCGCTATCTCAGGGACGAGCGGCTGAAAGCGCTGGAGGTCGCGATGCTCCTCGGTTACTCGAACATCAGTTCCTTCACCACCGCATTCAAGTCCTGGTACGACATGCCGCCGGCGGAATACCGGCAGCGGTTCCTGCGCATCGCGCACAGCTGACGACCGGCCCGGCAAGCGCCGCGTACCGACGGCCGGGAACGTGCCGCCGACGGGCGCGTGGATCCGCCCGCCGGTCGGCGGCGACTTCGGGGGCGGGGCCTTTTCGCCAGCGGGCTGCTAGAATGCGCGGCTCTTTTTCGGAGGACAATCATGCTCGACAAGCCCGATTTCTATATCGATGGCCGCTGGGTGCCGCCCGTCGAGCCCCGCTCGCTCGACGTGATCAACCCGGCGACCGAATCCGTGTACGGTCGCATCAGCCTCGGTTCGGCACGCGATGTCGATCTGGCTGTGGCCGCCGCCCGGCGTGCTTTCGACAGCTATTCGCTCACGAGTCGCGAGGAACGTGTCGAGCTGCTCGAATCCATCCTCGAGGTCTTTGCGCGCCGTCACGACGAGGTCGCCGAAGCGATCATGAACGAGATGGGCGCGCCCTGGGACCTGGCGAAAAACTCGCAGGCCGCCAGCGGACCGCAACACATCAAGTCGACCATACGGACTCTGAAGGAATTCGAGTTTGCCGAACGTAGCGGCACGACGCTGATCATCAAGGAGGCGATCGGAGTATGCGGCCTGATCACGCCGTGGAACTGGCCGATGAACCAGATTGCAGTCAAGGTGGCGCCCGCGCTGGCGGCCGGCTGCACCATGGTGCTGAAACCGAGTGAAATCGCGCCCTTCGATGCCATCATCTTCGCGGAGATCCTGCACGAGGCCGGTGTACCCCACGGCGTCTTCAACCTGATCAACGGCGACGGTCCCGGCGTCGGCACGGCCCTGGCGCAACATCCGGACATCGCGATGGTGTCGTTCACCGGTTCCACCCGAGCGGGCATCCTGGTCGCGCAGAATGCGGCGCCGACGGTGAAACGCGTTGCCCAGGAACTGGGCGGCAAGTCGGCCAACATCATTCTCGACGATGCCGACTTCGAGAAGGAAATTGCCGACGGCGCCGCCAACTGTTTCGAGAATACCGGCCAGTCCTGCGACGCGCCGTCCCGCATGCTGGTACCGCGGGAGCGCCAGGCGGAAGCGACGGCGATCGCCGCCCGCGTCGCGCAGTCGACGATCGTAGGCGACCCCCAGGCGAAAGGCACCCAGGTGGGCCCGCTGGTTTCCGAAACGCAGTGGCAGCAAGGTGCAGCACCTGATCCAGAAAGGCATCGACGAAGGTGCGGAGCTCGCAGCAGGCGGGACCGGCCGGCCGGCGGGGCTCGCGAAAGGCTATTTCGTGAAACCAACGGTGTTTTCGAATGTCAGCAACGACATGACTATTGCGCGTGAAGAAATCTTCGGTCCGGTCCTGGCGATCATCCCGTACGACAACGAGGACGAGGCCATCCGCATCGCCAACGATACGCCTTACGGCCTCTCGGGCTACGTATCCTCGGGTAACCTGGAGCGGGCCCGCCGGGTCGCGGCCAGGATGCGCACGGGCATGGTTCACATCAACAATGCCTGGCTCGACAGCATGGCGCCTTTCGGTGGTTACAAGCAGTCGGGCAACGGCCGGGAATGGGGCCCGTACGGCATGGAAGAGTTTCTCGAAACCAAGTCGATCTACGGTTACGAGGAACGCGCATCATGAGGCAAGTCCTGCTGTGCCTGGCCGTGTTGTTCGCGGCCGGGTGCGCCGAGGATTCGGGCCTGCCGACGCCGACCGGCAAAGGCACTTTCCGCGCCATCAATGCGATCCCGGCGTCGCCGTCCGTCGCTTTCCGCATCGAGGAACGCGTGCTGGACTCCCTTTCGTACAAGTCGAGCAGCTCGGCTTCGCGTTTCGACGACTTCGAATACGTCTTCAATTTCGATGCGATCCTCGAACCTGGCGAGGCCGCCACCCGCATCGCGAGCGAACCGCTAAAGATCGATGCGAACCGGGACTACACCTTGGTTCTGACAGGCCCGCTGGAGTCGCCCGACGTGATCGTGTGGGACGCCGACGAACGCGCCTGGAGCGAAGGCGACACGGTCTTCGAAGCACGCTTCTCGCACCTCGCCGAATCGCTCGGTCCACTGGACGCATACCTCGTCGAGGAGGGCGGCGTGCCGGGACCGGGAAATGCGCTGGGCACCGTCGCTTACGGCGAAGCAGTTGTCCCGCTCGAGCTGCCGTCGGGCCGGCGCGCGCTCGTCGTCACCACCAGCGGCGTGCCGGACGACGTCGTCTACAGCGCGCCCGCCGTGACGTTCACACAACAATTGTCCTACCTGCTGACGATCTTCGACGCCGACGAAGTGGATACTGCGCCGTACAGCGTACGTTACACGGCGACCGGCGGGCTGGCCAGCCCGTTGCCGGATACGCGCTACCCGCCCACGCTGCGCCTGTATCACGCGGCAACCTCCATGCCGGCGACCGACGTCTACAACGACGAAGCGCTGCAGAGCCTGGTGACGGCGAATCTCGCCTTCGGCAGCGTCACGGGCGATCTCCCGATGTCGTCGGGCGCAAAGGAGCTGACTTTTACGGCCGCGGGGAACCCGAGCGTCAAACTGCTGGAAGAGACCGTCACGATCAGTTCCGGCACCCACGCCAGTTTGATACTTTTCGACGACGCCACCGACGCGACGCCGGAGAGCTACTTCTACGTTTCGGACCGGCGGTCCGTTTCGACCTACGCCAAGGCCAGCCTGTTTCACGCTGCCGCGAACCAGGACACCGTGAATATCTATGTTCTGCCGCCCGGGGAAACGCCGACGGACAATCTGCCGCGCTTCGGGATCCAGTATTCCGGCATCAGCGCCCAGACCCCGGTCACCCCCGGCAGCTACGACCTGTTCGCGACGGAGACGGACTCGAAAACGCCACTGGCCGGTCCGACACGGCTGGATCTCGCAGCGGGCGACGTCGTCGAGATCCTGTTGCTCGATACGGTCGATCCGGACAGCGCCGTATTCAGTATCGTTCCCGCGCTGTAGCAGCCTCGACATAGGCCGCACGATCGTTGGCGGCATCCTCGGTGAGATTCTTCACGTTGTACATCGCAGCGTCTGCGACGCTGATCAGGTGCCAGAGCTCCTCACCGTGCTGCGGCATCAGCGCTATGCCGACGCTCGCCGAGCAGACGATCTCCTTGCCCTGGATGATGTAGGCCTCGGACGCCGTGCCGATGAGGCGCTCTGCAATGTGTTTTGCGTCCTCGACGGACACGCCGGGCAGTACGATGGCGAATTCGTCGCCGCCCAGTCGGCCCAGCACGTCCTCCGGACGCAGGCAGAATTCGAGCCGGTGGCCGAATGCCTTGAGCAACGAGTCCCCCGCCTGGTGGCCGAAGCGGTCATTGATGGACTTGAAGTGATTGAGATCCAGATAGAGCACGGCGCCCTGTGAACTCGACCTGATGCAGGCGGCCGCCTCCTTCTCGAAGCCACGGCGATTCAATACCCCGGTCAGCGGATCCCGCAGCGCCTCGGCGAGCATGCGATGCTCGTTCTGCTTGCGTTGGGTGATGTCGATCAGGGTGACCGAGAAGTCCTGGCCCACCGGTTCGCCGATAATACGCAGCCAGATCTCACCGCCCTCGCCTTCTGCGAGTGTCTCGAAGCTGACCGGCGAAGCAGCCTTTTCCGGATCGTCGAAATGCTGCGCCAGCCTCGCGGGGTCCAGCTGTTCGAGGTCGGCCAGGTACCGGCCGACGAGGGAATCGCTGTCGGAACCGAGGTGAGCTTCTGCCGCGCGATTCGCAAACACGCAGCGGAACTGCCGTGCAGGAGCGCTATCGTCGCGCGCGAACCGGAGTATGCCGTTGGAAGACGTCTCGATCAGCGTGCGAATGAGATGCTCGCTGTCTGCGAGCTGGCTCAGCGCCCGCCGACGCTCCGTCACGTCGCGACAAACGACGACGGTGCCCTGCCGACGGCCCAGTGTATCGACCAGTGCGGCGACGCTGACCTCATAGACGTGCTGGGTACCGAGTTTGAGCGTCTGCGTCATGTCGAGGTCGCTCGCCTGTTCCAGCACCGCCCGGGCCTCGGGCACGTCTTCCCACAGGCGCCGCCCCAGCAGTTCCGCTTCACTCCTGCCCAGCATCTCCGTCGCCTTGCGGTTCGCGCAGACGATCCGCTGGCGAATGTCGAGCACGACGATCGGGTCTCGCACGTGATTGAACAGGGTCTGGTAAGCAATCGGGCTGAATTCGTAGACCCGCAGGCTGACGCTGGCATAGGCATAGACCGGCAACAGCAGCGTCAGCGTCAGTGACAGGAACGGAAAGTCTGGCGGCCCCATGCTAAGGAAGTTGTTCGCGATACTGATGATGAACGGAAACGTCGCGCAGCCGATCAACACCAGGATCGTGCGCCGGTGCGCCGGCGCAATGCTGGACAGGCGGGCCGCCAGAGCAACCAGCGAGTAACCGAACAGCCCATAGGAAAAGGGGCTGTGAATCCGGTTGAACCAATAGTGCTCCGTCAGCTCGGTGTAGCGCGGCCCTGCCGGCGTCTCCACGATGTCCCAGATCATGTTGTGCAATGGGTTGGAGATGGCGAGCAGCACTGTCAGGACCGGAATGACGGACAGGGTTGCGAGTATCAGCGGTCCCGGCAGGCCGCTGGTGTACTGGCGATAGATCGCATAGAAAGCGACCGGCAGGAAGCCGGCGGCAAAGAATGTCAGCGTGCGCCCGATGCCGTACAGGTGCGGATCGGTACTACCGTACGTGAATACCGTACCGGCGACCAGCATGCCGATAAGGAACAGAAAATAGCCGATTATGCTTTGCGGCGATGATCGCGAGACAAAGACGGCCAGACCGAGGTATGTCGCCGAACTCAAGGCGAACACGGTCGGCAGAACGGAACTGAGCCAGTCCACGCCGGGCCGCCAGCTACGGACTTATGTCATTTCGACGGCACATCGCCCGATTCTAGGGCCGACGCACTGTCCGAAATGCGACCTGTTCCGCAAACTCGCACGGCGACACCGGTGCGACGGCCGGCTTCGGCAGTCCCGCGTCGGCGGCCGCGCGGCCGCCGGCAGTCGATTCCCGGAGCTCAGGCGCGTAGTTCATTCGGCGACTGGACTGCCCAGGGCTCGAAAGAGGCGATGGAACTCGGTCGCGCGATGTAGTAACCCTGCGCGAACTCGACGCCGAGGCTACCGAGTTTGTCGAGCACCTGCTTGGTCTCGACCCGTTCGGCGATGGTTTCGATGCCCATCGCATGGCCCACTGCACTGATGGCCTTGACCATGCTCTCGTCCACGGTGTCGTCGACGACGTTGCTGACGAACTGGCCATCGATCTTCAGGTAGTCGACAGGCAGATTCTTCAGGTAGGTGAAGGACGACAAGCCGCTGCCGAAATCGTCCAGGGAGAATTTGCAGCCCAGCTTCTTGAGAGCCTGCATGAAATGAACGACACGGGCGAGATTTGATATTGCCGCCGTCTCGGTAATCTCAAAACAGATGGCGCCTTTCGGCAGCTGACGGCGTTCCAGTTCGTCTACGACGAACTCCAGGAACCGATCCTCGCTGAGCGACGTACCCGAGAGATTGATTGCCAGGGTATAGCGAGCTTCGTCGGCCGCCTCGCGGTCCGCGAGCTGCGACAGCGCCGTGTGGACCACCCAGCGATCCAGCGTCGACATCAGGTTGTAGCGCTCTGCGGCAGGTATGAACTGATCCGGGCTGACGAGCATGCCGCTCTCGTCGCGCATCCGCAGCAAGAGTTCGTAGTGCCCTCGCGCCCGGCCCCTGCGCTCGTTGATGCCGATGATGGGTTGGTAGAACAGCTCCAGTCGTTCGTCTTCGACCGCGCTCGTTATACGCGACACCCACTTCATTTCCTCGTGCCGCACCGATGCGTCGCTGTCGCGGTACAGGTGCACCTGGTTACGGCCCTGGTCCTTGGCGCTGTAACAGGCGACGTCGGCGGAACTCATGAGCGAGGCGACGTCCGCCGTGTCCGCCGTAACCATCACGACACCGATGGATATTCGCACGGCGGCAAACGCCTCCTGCCAGGCGAAGCGGTAGCCTTCTACCGCACTTCGGATCGCCTCGGCAACATCCATCGCCTGCCGTTCGGTGCAGCGTTCGAGCAGGACGCCAAACTCGTCGCCGCCGAGGCGCGCAAAAACGTCACTCGAGCGTATTTGTTGCTGCACCGTTTCCGAAATCTGGCGCAACAATTCGTCACCCGCGGTATGCCCGAATGTGTCATTTACGACCTTGAACTGGTCCAGGTCGAGATAGAGCAGCGCATGCGCCTGCTCACGATCCTTGTGCAGCGCCTTGAGGTTTTCGCCCAGGCGATTCTCGAACTCGCGTCGGTTGATGAGGCCGGTCAGCGCGTCGTGCGAGGCCTGGTAGCTCAACTGCCGGAACAGCCGCGATTCCTTGCTCGTATCGTGGAACACCATGACGGAACCAATGATATTGCCCATCCGGTCGCGGATCGGAGCGGCAGAATCCTGGATGGGGACTTCGTCGCCATTGCGCGTGATGAGCACCGAGCCTTCCGCCAGGGCGATGACGCGGCCGTCATTGAGACAACGCATGACCGGATTATCGACCGTTGCACGCGTATGCTCGTTGATAATCGTCATTATCTCGGTGACTGCCTTGCCGCGCGCACTGCGAACATCCCATCCGGTCAGGTCCTGGGCAACGGGATTGATGTAGTCGATGCAACCTTGCGAGTCGGTGGTGATTACGCCATCTCCGATCGACTGCAAGGTGATTTGCGCGCGTTCCTTTTCCTCGAACACCCGGGTTTCCGCCCGCTTGCGCTCGGTGATGTCCGTGATGGTACCTTCATGCGCCACAATGCGGCCGTCGTCGTCGTACACTGCGCGCGCGTTCTCCAGGACGACAATCTCGGTCTTGTCCTTGCGCCGCAGGCGATATTCGAAATTCTTCACGAATCCCTCGGCCTCGAGCCGCGCAAACACGCGTTCGCGGTCGATCGGGTTGACATAGAGCATCGTCGTTCGGCCCACAGCCTTGAACTCATCGACGCTTCCGTAACCCAGCATCTCGACCAGCGCCGGGTTTGCCGCGATGATGTCGCCCTCGCGCGATGCGATATAGACGCCGTCAATGACGTTCTCGAACAGTCCCCGGTAACGCGCTTCGCTGCTGCGCAGCCGCTCTTCATCCTGCTGCCGCTTGATCGCGATGCCTGCCAGACGCGCCATGCGGCTCAGTTTCTCCAGTTCGTCGGCGTTCGGCTCGCGCGACTGGCGCGCATACACGTCCAGCGTGCCAATCGTCCGCCCGGCTTCGCCGGAAACCAGGAAGGACCACACCGCGCCGATGCCCTGCGACTCGATTTCGTTGATATGCGGTTCCCATGCGTCCTCGAGCGCGATGTCGGAGACGATGGTATCCCTGCCCTCGTGGACGGCA
Source organism: uncultured Pseudomonadota bacterium (assembly GCA_963775455.1). GTDB lineage: Bacteria > Pseudomonadota > Gammaproteobacteria > Steroidobacterales > Woeseiaceae > UBA1847. Next base: position 150,237 of record CAVZIU010000004.1, read on the forward strand.
CGGCCGCAGGTTAGGCCTTCAGGGCCGATATCCACGAAATCAAGCGCCAGGCGCAGACCATCCGAGAGGCCCGGAGCTTGCGCGACGCTGAGCGATGTCCCCTTTGGGTCGAGGAGCATGATCGCCGCCCTTAGCCCGCCGCTGATGCGCTCGACAAAGCGGCAAATCGCCCTGAGTGTCTGGTCGCTGGGGCTGCTGGACGCGATCATCTCGAGTATCTTGTTCTGCGCAAAACTCAGCATCTCGTTCCGCTTTCGATCCTCGATGTTGGTAATGCTGACGCGCAGGAGTTGCGCGTTGCTCGATGGCATGCGGCTGAAACGCACTTCGCACGGGAATTCTCTGCCCGTAGAATCCTTGTGCATCCACTCGAAGGTAGGATGCTCGCCACGCAGCGCGCGGTCGACGAGACCACGCCGGATGCCGAACGAAGGTGTCCCGTCCGGCTGCATCTTCGGACTGATTGCCTCGGGACCGATGGTAAGCAGGCGCGTTCGCGACAGGTTGAACAGCTGGCAGGCCTTGTCGTTGACGTCGATGAACTTGTTGCCGTCGACATCGAACACGATGATCGCCTCAGGAGCGAATTCGACGAGTGCCCTGTAGCGCTCCTCATTCTCCTTCAACGCGTGTTCTGCATCCCGACGCATCGTGATGTCGCGCAGGCTGATCACGAAGACGACACCGTCCGGTGTCTCCAGTCTGCTTGCATTGATTTCCGCGAAGAACTTCTCGCCGTTCGCGCGCACAGCCTCGATCTCTCCGCCCTGGTAATCGACGTGCGTATCGTCGAGGTCGGACATGAACGGTTCCAGGAACTCTCCGACCGGCACGCCCGCCGCGCCCGGCAGAAGCCTGGCGAGCGACGCACCAATGATCTCGTCCTTGTCGAGCCGGAAATAACGGCTGCAGACCTTGTTGCAAACGCGGATTCCGCCATCGGCATCGACCGACAGCAGCGCTTCGGTCACGCTGTCGAATACGGCATCGACCGGACTCCTCGCCTGCACGAGCAGCTGCGTGTTGACCGATTGCGAGATGGTTGCCTCGATGCGGTCGTAGTGCGCATCGACGAGCCGCAACAGCTCGAGGAAGTCGGTTTGGCCGGCTTCGGACGGCGCGGTCGCCCGCCGGATCTGTTCCTTGAGTTTTTCGTCCATGCGCATCGCGCTCGTCTGGCTTGCGTCCTGATTCGGGACGCGCCATAGCGCGGCATCCCGCCAGTTTCGATGCAAACGATAGGCTGGATGCGAATTTGCGTCTGTGACTTGTTGCAGATTTTCGAAAAAAGATTGGGAATTATTTCCCTGTCACGCTACCCCGGCCCTAGCCTCATCAAGGGCTTGACCATGTCCGGTCCGCGCGGACATTACATAAGGCCGGAGGCGGCGGATCAATCCTCGCTGCCATCCAGGACGCGCACGGACTCACCGCTGGCATCGCGCTGGAGCTCGCCGTTGTCCTCGGCGGATCGCGCCGGGGTGCCGACCTGGATCGGGATAGCCGTGACCGTCGACATCGCGCCCTGATCGGTGTCGATACTCGCCGCAACGTTGAGATACAGGCGGCCCTCGCGCAGCGGCACGACAGTTACCTGTTCACTGGCGCCGGCGTTATCGGCGACCGCGTCGACGGTTGCGTACTGCAACTGCGATTCGGCAAGCTGCAGCGCGGATCCGTCGACGATCCGATAGTCGACGCGTACCGGCTGAGGGCCAAAGGCCGACGAAATGCTGAGGTCGATGGTCAGTGGTTGCCCGATTACGGGCTCGCCGATCACCCGGTACGCAATCGCAACGGGGGCGCTGATCTTGGCCGTCGTCATCGTCGGCTCCGCGCCGGCCTTGACCGCTCCAGATGGTGACTCGGCACGTGACTCGGCCGACGGCTTGGCGTCGCTCCGGGCAGCCTGTCTATCGTCGTCGGCACTGCAGGCGGCAAAGGCGAGGAGCGTTGCGATGAGGGTCGTCGTCGGAGCTCTGCAATTCATCATGATGGGTTCCGTCTCGGCTCAGGGCGCCGCCGTGAATGATACGTCGTAGCATACCTGTTGCGGGAAACTCGGCGGAGTGCCCTGCTCGTCGCTGAAGCGCCATTCTTCGAGATAGACCGCATAGTCCACATTGAGTTGCAGCGCGGATTGTGTTTCGAAGGACTCGAGATTGTTCGCGCCGCTGTTTCCCCAGGCGACGATCAGGCCGTCCTGGTGAATGTAGATGTCGGGGTCGCTCTGGTCCTGGTCGTTCGGGTCCGGCGTAGGCGGCGTGGGCGTCGTGGTCTGTACGACCACCTGGTAGCTACCACTAGCCGGCACGGTCAGCTGCAGGTAACGATGCTCCGCCAGCTTGTTGCCGCTTCGTTCGGAGCCGTCGAAGTCACTGTTCGTGCAGATGTGCGTGGCGCTGCCGTCGGCAAGGACCGGTGTGTATACGGGCAGCACGTCACGGTTTCCTGCGTCATTGGTTTCGTTGTCGGCCCAGATGTCGATACCGGCCGACTCTATGCTCTCGCGCGCGAGCTGGCTGTCCAGCAAGGTCTGGCCCGCAGCGGCGAGCATCGGCTTCAGTTCGGCCGCAAACGAGAAGACCGTTGTGAATGCCGGGGTCGACGTCTGTGGTCCCACCATCGTCTCGTAGATCGGCGCGAAGCCCAGCGAGCCGGTGTCCGTCTCATCGACGTCGTCGTCCCAGAGGTCGTACACCAAGGTCACCACGGAGATCTCGTTGAACCAGCCCTGCGGACCAAAGCCGCCGTTTTCCGCATCGATGCCGAAGCCGGCCGGCGTGCCCGGCTCCTGCGTGTCGCAATACAGCGGCTCGCCGAGTGCCATGGCTGCAAGGGCTGTCGCAAAACCTTCTCCGAATGCGAGTCGCGCGTCGAGCGCGTCACCGAGCGAGTGCGGGCCGCCGATTGAATCGGAACGCGAAAAATTGTCTTCGAAATAGTGGCCCCATTCGTGCACCACTACATGATCGTCGAACTCCTCGGTGTCATTGGCCGCATCGCCCAGAAGGAACAGCGAGGGATTGGGCGCGCCACCGTCCGGGTTGCTGGTGTAGAAAGAAGTGCCGATTTCGCCGTCCTCGATCAGGCCGTTCACCGGTATGTTGTTCACGCTCCAGAACACATCGAGTGCCGGGAAGACCACGCCAGGATCCTCGGCGAGCACGAGGCGCATGCCGCTGTAGATGGCATCCAGGATGGCGAACGGCGCAGCCGTGCGATTTGCGGTATAGCCGGCGGAACTCCACCCGGTGCGGGCCGTCAGGTTGTGCGTGACGCCGGTGAGGCCCGTATTGAATTCCGGACCGTCCATTACGTAAAGGGGTCGGGAAGGCAGCGCCTGCGTCGTGCTGCCGGTATTGTCCCGAACCTCGACGTCCCAGCCTGGCGCCCCGGATTGCTTCAACTCGGCGCGCACGCGCACGCGAACATCGCGGTTCGTTTCCAGACCCACCAGCGTGTATTCACCCGCATCGTTCGACGTGCCGGACGCCAGCACCGTGCTCGTCGCCGAATCGAGCAATTGCACGGTTGCATGTCGGACAGGTCGCGAGATGGTGCCGGCAAAATTGAGCCCGGCACAATTCGCATTGGGAGGTACGAACTGGTAGTTAACGCGTCCCGACACCGTGGCGGTGCCGGCCGCGCCCGAAACTATGATGAGCACGTCATCGGTATCGGCGAACGGGCCGTCGTCGACCTCGAGTGCGAACTCCAGGGTAATCGGCGCACCGGTGACCACCGGCGCGGCAAACGTGGGTCGTTCCGCCGTCGAATCGCTCAGCGCGACTGCCGGGCCACTCAGCTGGGTCCATCGGTAGGCCAGCGGACCGCCCAGGTTGGGGTCCGAGGAGCCACTGCCGTCGAGTTGCACGGTCGCCGCTGAACCGACGGTCTGGTCCGGCCCTGCGTTTGCAAGTGGCGGTACGTTCTCCTCGACGATCACGATGATGGAGTTCGCGCTCGTTGCCTGTCCGTCGTTGACCTCGAAATCGAACGTAAGATTCTGTGGCGTACCAGCAGCGACGTCCGGTGCGACGAAGCTGGCGGCCCTGGCCGTTTCGCCCGAGACGCTGACGGACGGTCCGCCGGTCTGGGTCCACTGGTAGGTTAGCGGATCGCCGTCGGCGTCGCTGGCAGCGCCGCTCAGGTTGACGGTGATACCCTCGAAGACTACCTGGTCGGGGCCGGCATTGGCGACCGGGGGCGTATTGCCGCCGAGACTGGTGGTCTGGGCGCCGCCGCTGCATGCGCCCACTACGAGGGTGACGAGCGCTCCCAGCATTCGGTACGGACGGGACGTGCAGCACCGCGGTACGTGCGTACCCGCATCCCTGCAGTGCATAGAGTTCTCCAATTACTCCACCCCGTCACAGTATGCAAATATCGGATGGTCGATCATAGCCCCTGCCGCAGGTAGTGCACAGAGCACAGTCCCGCCCGTCGGCCGGGAGTTGGCGCGCCGGAGCCGCGTGACATAACATGCGGCCGCTGTACAGAATTTCGACCGTCAATGGTAATCGGACGCAGCACTTTCGGGACGGCATTATGGCAAACGGCAAGATACTGGTGACCGGGGGTGCCGGATACATCGGCAGTCATGTGGTGCGGCAACTGGGCGAATTGGGCGAGGACGTAATCACGCTCGACAACCTGTGCACCGGCTTTCGCGAAGCGGTCACCACCGGCGAACTGGCCATAGGCGATACCGGCGATGCGGAACTGCTCGACGCATTGTTTGCCCGACACGGCTTTGAAACGGTCATGCATTTCGCCGCACACACCATCGTACCCGAATCCGTTGCCGACCCGCTGAAGTACTACCGAAACAATACGGCGAACAGCCGCACGCTGCTCGAGGTCGCACAACGCCACGGCGTGAATCACATCGTGTTCTCCTCGACTGCGGCCGTTTACGGCCTGCCGCCTGGGGGGCGTGCAGCGGAGAATTCGCCCACGGCGCCCATCAATCCCTACGGCACCTCGAAACTGATGACGGAATGGATGCTGCGCGACCTCGCCGCCGCCGGCGGCCCAAGTTTCGTCGCACTCCGGTACTTCAACGTCGCCGGCTGCGAGCCGGGCGGCCGCATCGGCCAGTCGACTCCGAAGGCGACCCTGCTCGTCAAAGTGGCTTGTGAAGCGGCCGTCGGCAGGCGACCGCATGTTTCCATCTTCGGCACGGACTATCCGACCCCTGACGGCACGGGCCTGCGCGACTATATCCACGTCGAGGATCTCGCCAGCGCACATCTCGACGCGCTCCACTACCTGCGCGCGGGTGGCGCCTCCACCACGCTGAATTGCGGGTATGGGCATGGCTACAGCGTCAGGGACGTGCTTCAGGCCGTAGAGCGCGCCAACGGCGCGTCGCTCAGGATCCGGGAAGAGCCACGCCGCCCCGGCGATCCGCCGGAACTGGTCGCGGTTGCCGAGCGGATCCGGGAGGTGCTCGGCTGGCGACCTCGATACGACGATCTCGACACGATAGTCCGTACGAGCCTGGCCTGGGAGCGCCGGATCGCCGAGCGTGATCCGCGCGCCTACTGGGCTGCCTGACGCAGGGGCGCGTGTCGGCGAGTGCTAGAATCCGGCCCATGAAATTCCGGCGTCCCCGATCCCTCAACGGCCTGATACTCGTGGGTTTCGGGCTGGTCGCATTGCCGCTCCTGCTGTCCGTGATCTGGGCCTTGTTCAGCCTCGACCGGCTCGCCGAACAGAGCGAGCGACTCGTGGTTACCGGGGTGCAGGCGGCGGAAAGCAATCGCCTGCTGAGCGAAACCATCAATTCGCTGGAACGGGTTACCCGCCAGTATACGGTGCTGCGAAGTGAGGACAGCCTGCAGCTCGTACGGCAGGATCTGACGACGGTATACAGCCGGCTGGAGACCCTGCAACCACTCGCAGAAATGGCGGGTGCCCTGCCCCTCGTACAGACCGTTGCGTCACGGGCCGGTGAGATCGTGGACACCTTGACCCGGCCGGACGTCAGCGACGAAACGACCGAGCAGACGGTGGCCGCGTTTACGGAGCTCAAGGCGGAGGTGTCGCGCCTGACTCAGGAACTGACCCGTTACGTGGACATGGAGCTGCGCGGGCTGCAGGCGAACACTCGCGAGGCGCAACGCATCTCCGCCTGGCAGGTCGCCGCCCTGGTCCCGGGAACCATCATCATCGTGCTGTTCTTCATCCTCCTGGTGGCAAGGCCGATCCGGCAGATCGACGACGCGATAGAACAGCTCGGACAAAGCGGCTTTTCCAAGCCGATCACCGTGGCGGGCCCGCGTGACCTGGAGAAACTCGGCCGTCAGCTGGAATGGCTGCGCCTGCGTCTCCTCGAACTCGCGCAGGAGAAGAACCGCTTCCTGCGTCAGATGTCCCACGAACTGAAGACGCCGCTCGCAAACATCCGGGAAGGCACCGAATTGCTGCTGGACGGAACGCTCGGCGACCTCGACCCGCCGCAGCGCGAAGTGGCCGATATCCTGCGTATGAACGGCCTGAAGCTCCTGCGCCTGATCGAAAACCTGCTGAGCTTCAGCGCCTGGCAGGCCAAGAGCGAGGTACTTTCCCTGAGCGATTTCCCGCTGCGTCCGCTCGTAGTCTCGGTCGCCAACGAGCAACGGCTGGCGTTCAAGGCCGCACAGATCCAGTTGCGGCTCGAAGTCGACGACATTATTGTAAACGCCGACCGGGACAAAATTCGAACAGTGCTCGATAATCTGCTGTCAAATGCCATCAAGTTCACGCCGGCGGGGGGATTCGTGACTGTCAGGTCCTACCGTTCGACAAGCGGTTTTGTAATCGACTTCGCAGACACGGGTCCGGGAATCCCCGATGATGAGAAGCCCCGGGTATTCGACGCCTTCTTCCAGGGTCGCCGCGAACAAGGCGGGCAGGTGGCGGGCACCGGGATCGGTCTGTCGGTCGTCATGGAATGCGTCCAGGCGCACAACGGAACCGTCGAACTCGTGAATTCCGACGAGTTCTGCGGCGCACATTTCAGGGTCTGTGTGCCGCAACAACGCGTCGTACGGATGGAGAAGCTCGCGGCCAATGCTTGACACTCGTCATACAGCCAGGCTCTTACTTATCGCGGCCGTGACCGTCGCGACTATGAGTAGTTGCGGTTCTTCGACGAGCTGGCTCGATCGGGTGTGGCCGTCCGATTCGGACGACGTGGCCGAGCCGCTGTCGCCGGGTTCGCCGAACGCAGACGATTACCTGCGAGATCTCGACTTGCTGACGACGGGCGACGTGCCCACCCAGGTGGAGATCTATTCCGATGCGGAATCCGCGGCGACGCTGACGCCTGGGCCGTCCACGAACCTTCGCTATGCGCTGGTCCTGGCGACGCCAGGTCACAGCGGCACCGATTTCGACCAGGCCCACGGGCTGCTCCGCGAACTGCTCGCGCAGACCGCCCTCATGACGCCGTCGGAAGTAGCGCTGGCACACATTTACCTGAATTCCGTGGAGCAACAGCTGATGTTGCAATCCGAAGCTCGCCGCCTGCGCGAATCGACGACGGAGCGCGGCGATCGAACCGAGGAGCAGGCGATTGCCCAGCGGCTGGCAGCCGTGGAGGCTGAGAACCGCCGTTTACGCACCGAACTCGCCGACGCCGAGGACAAACTGGAAGCGATCACAACGATTGAACGATCGATCCGCGAACAGGGCCAGTAGCGTCGTCGCATCCTCGCGACAAGTTCTTATTTTTGAAAGGATTACCTTGCCCCGCCGGCAGCGAGGTACTAACCTTGCCGTTCAGCTCGCAACCCTACGACTCGATTGCCCATGGTGGCCAGATCTCCCGGCAAGATACTCCTGGTCGATGACGACCCCGGACTGCTGCGCCTGCTGTCGATTCGTCTGCGCGCCGAAGGTTACGACATCGAGGCGGTCGACAGCGCACAGAATGCGCTGGCCATCCTGAGCCGCTTCGCGCCGGATCTCGTGATCACCGACCTGCGCATGGACAAGATGGATGGCATTGGGCTCCTGAAGGAGTTGCAGTCGCGTTCGCCCGGCTTGCGGGTTGTCATCGTGACCGCGCACGGCACCATACCGGATGCCGTTGCCGCCACCCAAGGCGGGGCCTTCGGGTTCCTCACCAAGCCAATTGACAAAGACGAACTGCTGGCGACGGTCGACAAGGCACTGAAAGTGTCCGGATCCGCTGAGATCGACGGCGAATGGGCAATCGGCATAATCACCCGCAACCACGCCATGAAGGAAATCCTGAATCAGGCGAAGATGGTTGCGGCGACCGATGCGCGCGTTCTAATTACCGGCGAGTCGGGTACCGGCAAGGAAGTGCTGGCGCAGGCTATACACCGGGCCAGCGCGCGCGCAGCGCACCCCTTCGTCGCGATCAATTGCAGCGCCATGGCGGAGAATCTTCTGGAGTCGGAGCTGTTCGGGCACGAGAAGGGTGCCTTTACCGGCGCGACCCGCACGCACAAGGGACTATTCCAGGCGGCCTCAGGCGGGACCCTGCTGCTCGATGAAATCGGCGACATGCCGATGCGGCTGCAGGTAAAACTGCTCCGTGTGCTCCAGGAAAGCCAGGTCCGCCCGGTGGGTAGCACCGAGGCGATCGATGTCGACGTCCGCGTGATCTCGGCCACCCATCGCGACCTGCAGGACCTCATGAAGCAGGGCCGGTTCCGCGAGGATCTCTACTACCGACTCAACGTCGTAAACATCCACCTTCCGACACTCGACCAGCGTCGCGAGGACATCCCGCTTCTGGTCGCGCACTTCCTGCAATCGTTCGCCCAGGAAGCAGACCAGGAGCGCAAGGTGTACGCGCCCGAAGCGGTGGAAATGCTGGTCACGGCCGAGTGGCCCGGCAATATCCGGCAGCTCTCGAACATCGTGCGCCAGAATATGGCCCTGGCCCGGTCGCCGGTCATCAGCGCGGAACTCGTGCAGCAGAGCTTGGGCGAGCATGCCGGCAAACTGTTGTCGTTCACCGATGCCAGAGACGAGTTCACCCGCATCTATCTGTCACAGATATTGCAGATCACACAGGGCAACGTCAGCCAGGCGGCGCGCCTTGCGAAACGCAATCGGACGGATTTCTACAAGCTGCTTTCTCGCCACGAACTGAATCCGGACACGTTCAAATCGCGCTAGCCGGCCGCAAGAACCACGCCCGGTATTTATTGCTGAGAAGCTTTCTTCGTGTAGCCCTCTGCCGAAAGGCCGTACTTGCTCATCAGGTCGTAAAGCGTCGGGCGCGTGATGCCCAACAGCTCGGCCGCTTTCGAAATGTTTCCGTAGCAGCGGGTCAGCGCGACCCGTATCGCCTTGGATTCGGCGCGCTGGCGAACCTCTCGCAGATTGAGCGATTCGCCCTCTCGTGCCGCCGCCAACAGGCCCAGGTCTGCTGCAGTCACGAGCTTGCCGTCCGCCATGATTACGGCACCTTTGATCTTGTTTTCCAGTTCGCGCACGTTACCTGGCCAAGCATAGGACTCGATGGCCGCCACCGCATCCTCGCTGAAGCCATTGAGCGACCGGCGTTGCTTCTGGCAGTACTTGTGCAGCAACGTACGCGCGAGCAGCAGGCGGCCCTCCTCCCGCTCGCGCAGCGGCGGGATATTGATCGTGATCTCCGCGATCCGGTAATAGAGGTCTTCGCGAAACCGACCGTCTGCTATCAAGGTTTCGATCTTCTGGTTCGTCGCGCAGAGGACACGCACGTCAACGGGAATTTCCTGACGGCCGCCGACTCGTTCGATGACGCGTTCCTGGAGAAAGCGCAGCATCTTTGCCTGCAGCGGCAGCGGCATGTCGCCGATCTCATCCAGGAACAAGGTGCCGCCGTCGGCGATCTCGACTTTGCCTATAGTCTGCTTGTGAGCCCCGGTGAAAGCGCCTTTCTCGTGGCCGAACAATTCCGATTCAAGCAGGTTTTCGGGGATCGCCGCGCAGTTGATCGCAACGAAATTGCCTTCGGCGCGGGTACTGAGTCGGTGCAGGGCGCGCGCCAGGAGTTCCTTCCCGGTGCCGGATTCGCCGAGCAGCAACGTCGACACATCTGTGGGCGCCACTTTTTCAATCATGCGACACACTGCAAGCATCGACTCGCTCGCCGCAATGATCCCGTCGAGCGGCGACTCATTGGCCCGGAACTGCAGTGCCCGGTTCTCGGCCTCCAGTTCCGCGATGTTGAAGGCCCGGTCGACCAGCAGTTTCAGCGTGTCGGTGTTGACCGGCTTTTCGTAGAAGTCGTACGCACCTTGCGCAATCGCCGTCAGCGCATTTTCCTGGTCTCCGTTGCCGGTAACCACGATCACTTTCGTATGCGGAGCCAGGCGCAGAATTTCCGCGAGTGTCGAAAGTCCCTCTTCCACGCCTTCCGGATGCGGCGGCAATCCCAGGTCCTGCAGGACGACCGAGGGTTCGTGCCGGCGCAACTCCGCAATCGCGGACTCGCGATCGCCTGCTACGAAAGTTGCATAGTCCTCGAAGCACCAGCGCAGCTGCCGGCAAAGTCCGGGGTCATCCTCGACGATAAGCAGGCTGCGGCTCGGTTTTTCCATGCAAGATGGCTGGCGTTGGACAGATTGGGCGCCATGTTGCCACGAGTACCGCCGGAATTGCAGTGGCAGGGGCTAGATCGCCGCGGTACGGGCGATCGCCCGGCTACAGGCTGCGAGCGGCAGCCACTATCCCGCCGTCGACGGGAATGACGGCACCGTTGACATAGGCGCCTGCAATGGATGAGAGATAAATTGCCGTACCGGCCATGTCCGACGGCTTGCCGATTCGTTTGAGCGGCACCCCCGCGCGGATCTCGTCACCCATCGTCTCGAGCGTGTGCGCCATCATCTTGCTCGGGAATGGGCCCGGCGCTATAGCGTTGCAGGTGATGTACCGATCGGCGAGATGCGCCGCCAGCACACGGGTCAGGTGATGCACCGCGGCTTTGCTCGGGCCGTAGGAGTACGTCGGGAGGCGGCTGACATTCAATCCGTCAATCGAACCGATGTTGATGATCCGGGCCGGATCGTCCGGTTCCGCCGCGGCTTCGAGCAGTGGGAGGAATGCCTGGCTCAGAAAAAACGGGCCTTTCACGTTGATGTTCATCACCTTGTCCCAGCCCGACTCGGGAAAATCCCCGAGCTCGGCACCCCAGGCTGCGCCGGCATTATTGACCAGGATGTGCAATCGCGTTTCGCGCGCCCCGACCGTTTCCGCCAGGTGCCGGATTCCCTCGGCCGTGGACAGGTCTGCCGGCACCGCGAAGCACTCGCCGAATTCGGACAGGCGGGACGCAGTCTCCGTGCAGGCTTCGGCCTTGCGCGAGGAGACATAAGTCCGCACGCCGTTGACGACGAATCCCTCGGCGATCATTGCGCCGATGCCGCGCGATCCGCCGGTCACGACGGCACATTTACCCTTGATATCAAAGAGGTTTTTCACACGAATCATCCTGTTGACCAGGTATGGCCGACGCTCGCCGGCTGCGTGCCGGCCACCAGGGATCCAGGGATGGTAGCCGGAATGTCCCGCAAGTCGTGAACGGCGTCACGAAATCGGATTGACAATCATTCTCATTCAAGGTCAAATACCGTTCATTCCGACCTACCGCAGACCGCCATGTACGTTTGTATCTGCAACGCGATAACGGAATCCCAGATCCGTGCCGCCGCCGAGGCCGGCGCTACCGATCTGTGGCGCCTGCAGGCCGTACTGGGAGTTGCCACCGGCTGTGGCACCTGCCGGGACTCAGCAGCGTCCATCCTGGTCGAATATCGCACCGGAGCGAAGAGCGCGGCACACGCGTCGCCGGTCCTCTACTGTCCCGCCGCCGGCTGACGCCGCGGACTCCCTACACGCCGGATCCTCGAGAGAGGATTCTTTTCGCGCCCGATGGGATGCCCTACACTCCCTCGACACTGCGGGCGTCGGCACCCTGCCGCCCGTGAGTTGAATCGTCGGCCGGAGCAATGAAATGAAAGGCAATCCGCAGATCCTCAAGCATCTGAACAAGGTATTGAAGAACGAACTGACGGCGATCAACCAGTACTTCCTGCATGCGAGAATGTTCCGGAACTGGGGTTTTACAAAGCTCGGCGAGCACGAGTACGGGGAATCCGTCGACGAGATGAAGCACGCCGATTCAATCGTCGAGCGGATCCTCTTCCTCGAAGGGCTGCCCAATCTGCAGGACCTGGGCAAGCTGGGCATCGGCGAGGACGTGGCCGAGGCTCTCAAGAGCGATCTTGCCCTCGAGATGCAGGCGATCCCGGACCTCAAAGCGGCTATCCGCGACTGCGAGGAGAAAAGCGATTTCGTGAGTCGTGACCTGTTTCAGCACATACTCGAATCGGAAGAGGAACACGTCGACTGGCTCGAGACGCAGCACGAGCTGATCGACAAGATCGGACTAGAGAACTACCTGCAGTCGCAGACCTGACGGCAGGCCGCGTATCAGCCGGCCCTTTGTCGCTGTCGTTCCGGCGCGCGCGCCGGGGGTTTCCTGGGCTCGTCGCCGCGCACGAAATCCCCGACCCATGCAAGTCCCGGCACGTGATCGCAGATCACCTTGAGGCCGGTGACGATGGGTACCGCCATCAGCGCTCCGGCGACGCCCCAAAGCCAGCCCCACACGATTACTGCGAGGAAAACGAAAATCGGGCTCAAAGCCATTCGCTGGCCCAGGATCGTCGGCGTGATGAGCTGGCCTTCGAGAATCGTGAGGCACAGGAAGACGGCGGCCGGCGCCAGTGATTCACCCAGTGTGTCGAAGGTGCTGAGTCCAATCACAGTCAGGACGCAGGCCGACACGACCGCTCCGACATAGGGTGCAAAGTTGAACAAGGCGACCATCGTGCCCCAAAGGAACGGGTTCGGAACATTCAGCCAGAACATGGCCGCACTCGTGACGGCGCCGAGCGCAAGATTGATGAGTGTGATCGTCGCGAGGTAGCGCGATTGATCTCGCTGGATCTGGCGCGCGATCACGACGATTCGTCGCCGCTCCGACCAAGTCCGCCCGCAGCGTGTCAGGCGGCGCAGCAGCGTGTCGCCGCTCGCGAGCAGAAAAAAAGTAAGAAACATCACGATGCCGGCAAATGCCGCCGCGGCCGGAAGACCTACCAGGATGTTCTCGGTGACCGAAGGCCCTTTGACCACCACAGCCTGAGCATCGGGCTGCGGCGGAGCCAGGCCCTCCACCTCCTCTGCGAGTTTCTGGATCTCTTCGAGGTGACTCTTGCCGCTCAACATTTCCTGCTTGAGATCGCGAATGGTACGCGGCGCCTCACCCAGCCAACGTTCCGCAGGTTCGGCGAGCAAGGTCACGATCAGCACCAGTACGCCGACCTGTGCCGCAACGATCAAGAGGGCGGACAAGGCATTCGGCACGCCGTAGCGATGCAGCCAGCGCACGATCGGCGATGACAACAGGCTCAACAACACCGCAAACGCGATTGGCGCCAGCAAGTCCGACGCCAGGTACAGGCACAACGCGACCGCAGCCAGGAACAAACCGACCAGCGCGACCGACACCGGGCGCCCGCCGCTGACGCCGTCGGCTCGCATCAGCCGCGAGCGCCGAGCAGGCGCCAAGCCAACAGGAGGGTGTTGGCGAGACCGACGTACTTCTTGGTTGCTTTCGCCTTGCGCGGGTCCAGGTCCCGTCCCGCGCCCCACCAGGCGCCGGCGGCGAACGCCCAGGCCAGCGCCCCCGGGGTGGCAAAGCGTTTCTGCTTCCAGTCGTGAATGGCTGTCCGGTGCGCAAGGCGCTTCGCGCGCGCGCCGGCCGCACGTGCGGACCACTCGTCCACGAGGGCCTGCTGGCGTACCAGATTCATCGCGACTCCCCGGGCGGCTCGCCGCGAATCTGCGCACGTGTGGCGGCAAACTCCAGGTGCCGCGAAAGCCGCATGGCGGACCGCCACGAGAGCCAGGCCCCCAACACGTGGCCGATACCGAGGATAAGCAGCACCGCCCACAGTGGCAGACCCATCTGTACCAGCCCGTGCGCCAGCCCAGCGACCAGCAGCCCCCAGGCGCCAAGCAGGCAGACCGCTGCCAGCACGCCGAACAAAGCCATCAGCGCAATGCTGAGTGCCGCGAGCCTCGCTTCTGCAATCGCGAGATGAGTGACCGATCGGACACGCTCACGCGTTGCCTGGAGCCACCCGACCGCATGACCGATGATGCCGTCCACGGGCAGCGGATCGGCGACATCGGCCAAAGGCGCATGGGCTTGCGTGTCGGCGGTCCGGACCTCCCCGTTGCCCTCCCCGACCGTCATGCCGTGTTACCGGCGCAGCAATGCCGTCGCAAGGACCCCGACAGCAAAGGCGATCCCCGTGGCGGCAAGCGGGCGCTCCTTCACGAAGGCTTCGAGTTGCGCAAGAGAGCGCTCCAGCTGCTCGCCGGCAACCTGTTGCGACGACGTCATTTTCTCCTGCGCCAGTTCCGCTTTGTACCGGATCTGGCGCTCGAGATTTTCGGCGCGACCGACCGACTCGTCGATTACCTTGTGGGCCGCCTCGGCGACTTTGCGGCTAGTCGATTCCGCGGGCGCGTCGGAAACTCGATCAGAATTTTGATTCATGTCCTTACTCCATTGGTTGCTTGCGTGGGCTTCTGATTATTCTCGCTTTTGCTTATATAGGTGCCCGGTGCAGGTTCTGTGCCAATGGAGACCGCACACGGACATCCGCGACACGGAACCGAAAACCGCAATCCGCGGGAAATTCTTGCAAAACGCAGCAAAAACTACATGTTTCGGACATGGCTCAAGTCAAGCCCCGCTAGTTCGTCAGCGTGAAATTGCCGAGATTCGTGGCGCCGTTCTTGAAACTCGAATCCAGGTAATACGGGCTCGTGCCACTCACCGGCCGGCTGTAGAAAGTCGCGCCGTTGTGCCGATACTCAAGCGTCGTCCCCGTCACGTGAATCGACAAAAGGTCGCCGATCGCGAGCAAGGTGCCGCCTGCGGCCCAGATGCCGCTCTCGTACACGCTTAGCTGGCCGTTGGAGTTCCGCAGGCCGAAATCGACATCCCGCCAGTCGGCCGACGACTCCTCGACACCGAGGCCGAATATCCAGATTGCGCCGGCAGGATTGCTAGTGATCGTCCAGCTTACGACGAAATCACCCGTCGCGCCGAACGATGCAAGGCCCGCCGAATTGATCGAATTGTTCCAGCCGGTCGGCGAACCGGAGTAGGCGACATCGTTGCCGCTCGCGCTGAGCCCGCCGATGGCGCCTAGCCAACTGTCGATCGGCACCTCCGCGGGCGGGTCCGGCGGGTCCGCCTCACCGACTACCGACGCGCTGATGGACACGGCCCCGCTCTTGAACGCCGTGTCGACGTAGAAATCGGGTGCGCCCGAATACGTGCTCGTGTAGATGACAGCCCCATTGTGCCGGTATTCGATCGTGCCGCCGCTCACGTTTATGGAGATCACGTCGCCCTCCGCCAGGTTCGACGCAGCGGTCCGCCACAGTCCGCCCTCGTAGACCGTGAGCTGCCCGCTGGAGCTGCGCAGACCATACTCGATGTCGTTCCAGTTGGCGGACGATTCGACCGTGCCGAGGCCGGCAATCCAGACGGTGCCGGACGGGTTGCTCTCGAGCGTCAGGCGTAGCTCGAAATCGTCCGTAAAGCCCAGATCCGCGAGCGGCACGGAATTGACGCTGTTCACCCAGTTCGTCGGGCTGCCGCTGTAGGTCACGACGTTGGAATCAGTGCTGACGCCGCCCTGGTGAAACACCCATGCCGTCAACGGCGTTTCGCTGTTGACCGTCTCGTCGTCGAGGACAGTGCCGGTTCCCGTCCCGTCGATGATCTCCGCATTCGAACTGGGGTTTGACAACGTCAGGCTCAGAGTTTCGTCGGGCTCTTCGGTCGTGTCGGCACCCAGACTCACCGGAACGGACACGGAGGACTGGCCGGCGGGTATTTCGAACGTCACGCCGGACAGCGGCGTGTAATCGCCATCCGCCACCAGGGCACTGCCGTCGGCTGTCGCCACCTGGAAGCTGACGTCCTCGCTGAAGGCGGCATTCAGGCTGACCGTGAACGTCAGCATCCCGGCGTCTTCCGCGGCCGACGGGTCGTCCACCGACAGCTGGGCGAGCGGCGCGCCACAGGCGCCGAGCGTCTGCAGGTCGAAAGGTACGGGCACGAGATGCCGATCGGCGCCCGCGTACACGGGTACAGCCGGCGCAGACAGGTCGACACAGACCGACGCGCCGGCGGCGCTTTCGAAATCGATGCCGTCGATGCCGTTGCCGGAGACGTTCATGCGGTAGCTAATCGAGTCCGGGTCCGACGTCGCGTCGAGCACATCGTTGGATTCCAGCAGGATCGCGCGTGACGGTAACGAAGTCCTGGCTCGATGCGATACTGCCGGTGAACGCCGCGGACTGGCCGCCGCCGGTTACGCGTACATGGGCCTGCGCAGTCGTGCAGTCGCGCCAGACGAACATTGCGTGTTCCGAGGACTGACTGAATGCAGGTTGGCCGCAGGAATTGAAATCGTCATCGTTGATCGTGACGGTTGCCTGCCCCGCGTCTATCAGAGCGTTCGAAGCGTTCGACAAAAGCACGTCGAAGGATTCCTGCATTTCCGACTCGCTGTCATCGACGATCGGAATATCGATAGTTTGGCTCACATCGCCCGGCAGGAAGGTCAGCGTACCGGACTGGCCCAGATAGTCGGACGGCGTGACCGCACTGCCGTTCGAGGTTGAGAAATCGACCGTGACGGTGCTCGCTGCGGGCGCATCCAGTTCCACCTCGACCGAGGCGACGCCGCCTGCGACGTCTTCGCTGACCGTCACGCTGCCGATCGAGAGCAAGCCTTGCGAGCTGTCGCAGGGCGCCAGTGACTCGAGGTCGAAAGGCATCGACACCGTCGTGGCGTTGCGACCACCACGCGCGGAGGCGGTGTTGGCCGCCACCCCGAAGCAAGCACTGGCCCCCGACGGAATCGTGAAATCGAAACCGTCCTCGCCGCCGGCGTTCAACTGCAAGCCGTAACTGATGGTTGTCGGATCCGACGCGTAGTCCAGGACATCCGAGCCTTCGAGGCTGACGCCCGTGACGTTGACGAAGGGTTGGTCACTGACGATCAGGCCATTGAAAGCGGAGTTCGCCAGCCCGCCGCCGGTAGCGCGCACGTGGTACCGGGTGGCGCCGCAAAAGTTGTTCCAGAAATACAGCGCATTGTCAGCGCCGGGCGCATACGCAGGGGCGCCGGTCGATTCACAGGCGGACGGTGGCGTGCTGCCGGGCAGCACGGCCGGTACGGGCGCAGGGTTGCCCTCGACAAGTTCGTACAGCGCATTCGCCGCCAGCCCCGTGTAGTTCGATGTCGTGCCGCTCGGCCAGTGCACGGTGACGTCCACCGCCGCGTTGTCGCCCAGGCCGAAATGCAGGCGCCGGTCGTTCTGCGACCATCGGTGGTAGCCGCCGTCGCGCGCGCGCGTCTGCGTGACGCCACCAGCCGTCGCGGTAATGGTGGCGCCGATGGCATCCCGGTTGGACTGTACCCCCACGAGATCCAGTTCGATCCAGTTATTCCCGGTCGCCGAGGTATTCCTCAACAGGATGTCAGGACCTGCGTGCGAGTAAGGAACTTCGGGCACGAGTTTCAGGCCGTTCGTGACGAACAGGTCCGGACGACCGTCGACATCGTAGTCGCCAACCGTCACTGATTCGCTCAAGCCCACGCCCAGGCCAACCGGTCCTTCGCCGCCGCCCGCGCCCGGCAGGCGCGTAAACACGCCGAAGCCATCGTTGAGGTACAGCCGGTTCGCATCGTTTGAAACCGCAAAGCGACAGATCATGTACAGGTCAAGGTCCATGTCGTTGTCGAAGTCGGCGGCGACGACACTGACACAATTCACGGTTTGGTTCAGGCCGGCAGCCGCAGTCTGGTTCGTGTACACCCCGGAGTTGTATTTGAGCATCGCCGGCACGCGCGGAGAGTCTTGGGGGGTTAGGCCCGACGCGCTCACGTTGCTGACGGGCTGCGTGCTATCGAAGAAGGTGTAGGTGTAGCCGTGCGACACCTGGTAGGTCCAGGTCTGCGTCGTAGGTTCATAACCAACGTAGATGCCGGCCTCGGTGGTCGGATTGTGCGGCTTGATGCCCTGGACCTGCGGATCTGCTGGCGACAGCGTGACGCGGATTGGCTCGCCCTCTGGCCCAGCCGGCGGATGTACGCCGGACTGACCGATGTGAACGTCATTCACGTTGCGTGCATCCCAGTGCAGTTCGACCCCGACATCGCCGGCCGACCGGAACCTGACCGTGAGCTCACCCTCACCCCGTTCAATGAGATGTGCCTCAAGGGAATTTGGACCGGTGGCCTGGGCGCCGCTCACGCGGGTGCGGCCCCCCAAGGCAAACAACTCGACGATGCCGTCATTGTCGAAATCCGCGATTACACTGTCTACGACATACGTATGTGAGTTGACCAGTGCGCTTTGGTCGATAAACGGCGTGCCGGCAGCGTAGTCGTAGACTTTCTGCGGGTATCGGTCCTGTTCGTAGCACACCCAATCGGTTAGACCGTCTAGTGTCAGGTCGCCCAGCTGCGAGTAGTCGTTGTTGACGCAATTGTGGCCAGATGCGGAGTTCCGGCGCTCGAAATCGCCGTTCACCTGCTCGTGCAGGTGCACCTTGGCGCCCTGTACCGTGATGCCGAGGTCGAGCAAGCCGTCGTGGCTGAAGTCGAACCAGATGGGCAAGCGCCCGCCCCAGGACATCTCGTCGAACGTGAAGTCCTCGATCCGGTCGGTCAGGTAGGCGCCGTTGTTGACGAGAAACTGGCTATTGTTCTTGGAGCCGGCCGTGATCACGAGGTCGGCGTCGCCGTCATTGTCATAGTCCGCGAAGGTACCGCCGTGGGTGTCGGATCTCGGGGTGACGAACCACTCGTCAATTTCGAAAGCGCGGTCCTCGAAGGTACCGTTCGCGAGATTGACGTACAGGCTTGGGCGGTTGCGGTGATGGTTGACAAAGAGGTCCGGCCATTTGTCGCCATTCACGTCGCCCCAGCTGGAGCCCCATGATTCGCCGGTGTACGTGAGTTCGGCACCGTTGGTGACGTCATTGAACTGGACCTGCGAATACGCCGGAACGCCGGAGAGGCAAGCACATGCTGCGGTGACGATGGCGGTTGCAGTTCGACTGCGGGCGCAGGGAACTGAGGTCTGACTTCGAGGCATTGTGTGGGGCTCGCGAAGGCGCTGGAAGCGCCTGTGGTAGGGTCGTACCGGGCGGCATTATACGGGAACAACAGGTGGATTCGTGGCTAGATTGATAGCCTCGCGCTCGGGCGGGCTACTTGATGTCGAGTTCCACTCAATCGTGTAAGTTTATGATATTTCACGGCGGCTTCGCCGATGTGTGGCGCCATCCGGGAATTACGTCACGCCCCTGGTCGTGATGTTCGTCACGCGGGTCGATACAGACCAAATCGCAGTTTTGATTCCTCCTAATGTTCGCCAAAAAAATGGCGGCACCAGACTGTGTCGGTACCGCCATTACCCAGGCGTAAACCTGGACGGTCGTTCGACTATCGTTCAAGCACAGTCAGTCGACCGTCTTCGTTGCCTTGTTCGAGGGCGCACTCGCCACGCCTTGCGAATTGATCGCCACGATAGTGAACTCGTAGGTCGCAGGATCCAGGTTCTCGATCAGGTAGGTCGAGATGCTCGGATTGTTGATGTTGACCGACGTCTGCCAAGTGCTGTTCGCGCGCTTGACATCGATGCGGTAGGACCTCAGGTCGGTCAGCGGTGAACCGTCCGTGTTCAGCGTCGGGGCAGTCCAGCTCAGCGTCACGGAACCATTGCCGTCGTCCATGACTTCGATGTCGAATGGCCCGAGGGTTGCGGAAGCCTGCCCGTCCGAGGCAGTGATCCGGATGGCGCCGTGAATGCCGATGGCGCCTTCGCTTGGCGTACCCCAGGTCCGGCCTGTAGTCGTGCTGAAACTCGCCCAGGGTGGCTTGTTCTGAATCGAAAAGGTCAGGCTGTCGCCATCGGGATCGGCCGCCTGCGGCGTGAAGGAGTAGTTCGAGTTCGCGGCTGCATCCGGCGGGTTGCCGGAAATGGTCGGCGCATGGTTGCCCGAGCCCGATGTCGTGATCTCGAGTTTCATGGGCGCACCGCCCTCGTGAGTGCCTATTCCGAGACTGGCATTCGTCGTCGTCAGCGCGATGCTGTTCCGGCCTTGCTGGACGAGAGCTTTGGCGATATTGGTGACATCGACGGAAATTGTGTCGCCGCTGTCGGATGAGGAAACATTGAAGCTCGCCATCTCCGCACTAAGTCCCGGTTGGTTGTCGTGCGTGATGTAGCGCTCATCGAAATTACCCAAGACAATATGAACCGAGGTTTGCCCGGCGGCAATCACGACGTTGATCGGGACCCGCAGGATAGCGGACCTGATTTCGGCGCTAGAGGCGACCGAATCCAAGTCGAACTTGACGAATCCGGTGGTATCCGACCACCACTGTGTTCGTACGTTTTTCATGGCGCCGAAATTGGTCGAAGGCTTGCTGGTTCGGGTATATGCATCCTCGACAGCGGTGTAGCTTGCGGCCAGGACCTGGCCGGTGGCGAACAGTGAAAAGAAAAAAACCGGCAGCAGGAACCGCGTAACCGGTTTCAACGTCAGCGTAAGACGGTGTATACGCCGCATTGTTTCGCTCCTTGAATTTTTTACGGCCACAGCTTTCCCGAGCCGAGCGCACCCGTGGCGCGTCAGCGATTTGCCGAGACCGCAAAATCAGTTAAAAAAAATTGCCCCAAGCGCCAGGGTGCGATCGATGAGAGTGACGATGCACACTGGCTAAGAACGAAGCTGCAACCGATTCCCGCACCACGCTTCCGCCGACATCCATGTTGTCGAGTGGCAGCTACATTCGTCCTTCGCTCGGGAGCGTATCATCGTCGAACGCAAAAAAAACCTGTCTCAAATTACAGACGGTTCCTGCTTTGTCGATTCGTCGTGCAAGACTGAAATCCCTGCATTTAAGCAGGAATTCGTGCAGTTGCAGACCTGGTGAAATCATTCAACCTGTCGGCAAATTGCGACGCAGTTGGAGCCACTCGCAAAAAGAAAACCCGCCAGATGGCGGGTTTTCTTTCTTGCTGACGCAGGAGCTGTCGTATGTGTTCTATGTACTCCAGAAATCCCTTGGTCGTCCTTTGCACGTATGAGTAACAGCAATCCTATGGCACCGTGTACGAGGCCTGGTTGGAGTGATCGCTCTCCATGTCGTCGTCGTTGAGCGCGGTCACAACAAACTCGTATTCCCCCGGGGCAAGGTTGTCGAGGACATAGGTATTGACACTCGGATTGTCGATCGTCACCGAGTACGGGTATGTGCCGGGCGATGTTCTCCAGTAGAGCTTGTACCCGGCGAGATCCGTCAACGTCGATCCATCCTCGTTCTCCGTGGGTGCATCCCAGGACAGAGTGACCGTACCGTTGCTCACTGCATTTACCGAGATTGCGAACGGCCCGAGCGTCGCGGAGGCCTGGCCGTCTGATACGGTGATGCCGATTCCGGAGTACACGCCTACATCGCCGTCGCCGGGCGTCCCGGACAGAGCCCCGTTGCCCGCACTGAACTGGGCCCAGCCAGGTTGGCCGCTGATCGAGAACGTCAGGTCGTCCCCGTCCGGGTCGGTGGAATTGGGGATGAACGAGTAGGCGGAGTTCGCATTGACTGAAGTGGCAGGCGAGCCGCTGATCGTGGGGGCCCTGTTGCCGGCGACTACGGTTATCGAGAACGGACCGAGCGTCGCTGATGCCTGGCCGTCGGACACGGTGATTCGTATGTTGCCGTAGGCACCTTGCTGCCCACTGCCGGGCGTACCGGTCAGCGCCCCGTTGCCTGCATTGAACTGCGCCCAGCCGGGTTGGCCGCTGATCGAGAACGTCAGGTCGTCCCCGTCCGGATCACTGGCGTTGGGAATGAACGAATAGGCCGTGTTTGCGGTGACAGATGATGCCGGCGAACCGCTTATCGTGGGAGCCCTGTTGCCGGAAATAACGGCAATCGTGAACGGGCCGAGCACAGCGGAAGTAGCCCCGTCCGATACGGTGATCCGGATATTGCCGTAGGCACCGACGTGGCCATTGCCCGGTGTTCCTGACAGCCGGCCGGTCGATACGTCAAAGCCGGCCCATACCGGCTTGCCACTGATCGAGAACGTCAGGTCGTCCCCGTCCGGATCACTGGCGTTGGGAATGAACGAATAGGCCGTGTTTGCGGTGACAGATGTTGCCGGCGAACCGCTTATCGTGGGAGCCCTGTTGCCGGAAATAACGGCAATCGTGAACGGGCCGAGCACAGCGGAAGTGGCCCCGTCCGATACGTTGATCCGGATATTGCCGTAGGTACCCACGTGACCCGCGCCAGGTGTTCCTGACAGCTGGCCTGTGACCGCATTGAAGACGGCCCACACCGGCTTGCCGCTGATCGAAAATGACAGTACGTCGTTTTCCGCGTCGCTGGCCGTCGGCGTGAAGCTGTAGGCCACTCCCGTCGTTGCTTGCGGATCCGGCGTACCGCCGATCGTCGGCGCTGTGTTCGGTGCGACGACGGTAATGGCGAATGCCGCCAGACTCGTCGTAAGGTCGCCGTCGCTGGCGCGTATGATGATATTGCTGTATGTGCGCGCTTCGCCGGCTCCCGGAGTGCCGCTCAAGTTCCCCGTCGACGAATCGAAGCTCGCCCAGGACGGTCGATTGACAATACTGAAGGTCAAGGTGTCGCCATCCGCGTCTGACGCGGTTGGCGTGAAATCGTACGGATCGCCGATGTCGAGTGTCGCCGCACCCGAGCCGGAAATGGTCGGCGGCCTGTTGTCGGCGATCACGTTGACGGTGAACGGTCCCAAGCTCGCTGTCAGTTCGCCGTCGGATACGCTGATCACGATATCCAGGTAGGAACCGACGTCTCCCAGGACCGGGTTGCCGGACAGGCGGCCGGTCGCCGGATCGAAGGTGGCCCATGCCGGCAGGTTCTCGACGGAGAAGGTCAGCGGATTTCCCTCGGCATCACCGGCTGTCGGGGTGAAGCTGTACGGCGTGCCCGCCGGCACCTCCGGCTCCGGTCGACCACCTATTGTCGGCGCCGTGTTCTCCGCGAGCACGATAACCATGAATGGGGCCAGGCTCGTCGTGAGTTCGCCGTCGCTGGCGCGAATGATGATGTTGCCGTAGGTACCCTCGTCGCCTGCGCCGGGCGTGCCACTCAGGAGGCCCGTGTTCGCATCGAAATTTGCCCACGAAGGCCGGTTCGAGATGCTGAACGTCAACGGGTCGCCCTCCGGGTCGGACGCGGTCGGAGTGAATTCGTAGGGATCGCCGATGTCGAGGCTGGTCGCGCCGGATCCGGAAATTGTCGGCGGCTGGTTGCCCGCAACAACGTTGATCGTGAACGGACCGAGGTTCGCATCGAGATCACCGTCGGTGGCAACTATGACGATATCGAGGTAGGAGCCGACGTCATCCATGCCGGGAGTGCCGAAGAGACGGCCGGTCGACGCATCGAAGCTGGCCCAGGTCGGCTGGTTCTCAATCGCAAAAGTCAATGTATCCCCGTCCGGATCGCTCGCGGTTGGCCTGAAGCTGTAGCTGTCGCCCGCAGCAACCGTTGGTGTCGGCCTTCCGGCGATCGTCGGGGCATTGTTGTTCGGCAGTACCGGCGTACCCCCGCTTCGCACCACGCTGTTGACGAGCTCGACTTGGCTCATATCGCCGTTGGCAACCAGCAGGATGACGTCGCTCAAAGCGGTTTCGTAGCCAACGGGCAGCATGCTTGTCGCGAAACCCGCGTTCATGCCGGACCGCATACGGTCAACCGCAGCGGCAACTTCTACGATTCGCGAATCCTGTGACACAGCCCAGGCCGCACTGAGCCCGATGCGAGTTTCGCGAAGCATGCCGTCTGTCACCGTCAGGTCCAGGACAGTCGGCATTGGAGCCGCCGGCGACACCTGGTTCGTCGCAACAATCATGGCCGAGGTCGCGTCGGTGCCGTTGACCCGAAGTGTATTGGTCATGGTCTCGAGGCGAACCAGTGTGGCGACCAGGCTCGCTACGGCCGCGGTGCGCGGATTGGCGTTGCTGCCGCCACGTCCTTCAATCACACCATCGACCAGGTCCGACGCCAGGGTATCGACAATCTCGTCGGCGGTGCTCGTCCTGTAGTCGCGGGTGCGTCGCACGATCTCGGCCAGCGCCTCGCTGGCGCGAACAATCTCGGCGACATTGCTTTCATCGATTTCCGTTGCGAGCGTTCCCGACGCGAGCAGCGATGTCAGTCCGGTGTCCAGTGCATGG
Organism: uncultured Pseudomonadota bacterium; assembly: GCA_963775455.1. Classification (GTDB taxonomy): domain Bacteria; phylum Pseudomonadota; class Gammaproteobacteria; order Steroidobacterales; family Woeseiaceae; genus UBA1847. Next base: position 174,592 of record CAVZIU010000004.1, read on the forward strand.
ACCACCAGCTCCTCGGCGGTCGACAAGCCGGCGGCGTCCAGCTTGCCGTCCAACTGGAATGCCAGTTCGATCGCGAGCGTCGTGAACGGGTTGACGTTGGCAATTGTACGTTCGCCGCCCGACAATGCGGCGCCGCGCAGGAGAAAGTCCGGCGCGAGATTCGTAACGAGATCCGTTCCGCCGGTCGCGGTGACCTCCAATGGAAAGGCGCTTTCGGGCGCTTCGACGGCGACGCTGTAGCTGGCCGTTGCGTCGCTCGTCAGTGTTGCGACGACGTCGCCGCCCGCAGTGGAGACGGACAGCGATGCACCGACAACAGGCCCGTCGCCGACGCTTCCGATCAGCAGGATTTGGTCAATCGGGGGTGCGAGCGCAGATGACTCGGTCTCGGGACCTTCGCCTACGCAACCTGTCAGGATGGTGGCCGAAGCCAGGATCGCAATTGCACCACGCCACTGCTCAACCCGACATACGCCATACATCGTCTTGCTCCTGCATTGACTGCAAAGGGCAATCCAATGTCACCTAGCCATTTACCGGTGCACCACGATGGGGCGCCACGGTCGATTCAATAGCGGCACATCGACAGAAAATTACCGCTGATCGCTAGTCACTGGCAGCTCCGCTGTCATAGGCAAGCGCCCTTAGACCGGTGGCTTTGCGCGCCAATCTTTCGACTGGGTTGCCCTTTTCAGTATGAAATCCGTTTCCTAACCGTCCTGATCTGGAACAACGTATCCATTTGTTCCGAGGTCGAAATTAGCACGATTCGAGCGCAATGGAACCTGTCGCAGAATCACGACAGGTGATGGTGCAACGGGATGTCGAGAAACCTGGTCCAGGCGCCGATTATCGTTAACCGTGCCGCGCTGCAACCGGCATCTCTCGGGCCGGCAGGCCGCTCCGAATTGGCGTCCCCAGGGGGATTCGAACCCCCGTTACCGCCGTGAAAGGGCGGTGTCCTGGGCCTCTAGACGATGGGGACGTAGATTGTCGATCTTATTGATACTTGGTGGAGCTAGGCGGGATCGAACCGCCGACCTCTTGCATGCCATGCAAGCGCTCTCCCAGCTGAGCTATAGCCCCACGGAGCCGCGCACTTTACGGCTGCATATCTGCACTGTCAAGAAACGATGGCCAGAACCAAAAACGCAACGAAAACCAACGCTTGCCACTCGCGAGTTCAGGGTACGAGCATGGCCCGTCGAGCAATCCGGACGGTCGATTCGAGCAAGCCTCTTGTCATCCCCATTGACCATCAGGAAACCGGCGACTACCTGCGTACGAATGTTTCGATCACCATTCGGGGGTTATTTCGCGGCTGCGGGTTTGCGCAGCACGACGCCAAGGATCGCACCCTTGCCGAACGCCGCGAGAACCGAATCCATGACGGTGAAGAACGCGAGCGGCAGTGGTTTGTCCAGACCGAACTGGCTGTACAGGAACCTCGGGGCGCCAATATCTTTCAACCAGTTGTGCATGGTGTATGTCCAATTGACCGGGCTGACGAGCGTCCGAATCCTCACTACCTCCAGCCCTGCGTTTTGTGCAAGCTTCCGTATCGACGCCTTGCTGAACAGGTTCCAGTGCCTCGGGAAATGATAGCCGCCCCAGTAGCGCCGCTTGGCAATGGCGAAATCCGGCGAATCCGTATTGTCCGTAATGATCCCGACACAACCACCGGGCTTGAGCAATCGCGCGACGTCGGCAAGCATCCGCTCCGGAGCATCTACGTGTTCGATCGTCATTATCAATGTCGCAAAATCATAGCTAGCTTCGGACAGGCCGATGTCCTGCACCAGTCCATGATGCATTCGAAGTCCTTTTGCTCGTGCGGCGGCGATCGCATGTTCGTCCGGATCTACGCCTTCAACGGACCATCTGCCACCACCGAGTTTTTCGAGCAACTTGAGGTGAAACCCGTCACCCGCGCCAATATCGATGATTCGTGCGCCCTGCGGAAGATCTCCGCACCACTTTTTTAACCGGCGAGACTCGAGCCACGCTCGAACTCGATATGCAATCCCGAACTTTTCTTCCGAAAAATCGTAGGCGTGATACTCGGGTCCATAAATCGTCGACAGCTCCGACATGGCCGGTCTCGGGTCGAGGAAAACGAGCCCGCAATTCGAACATTGTTTGGCGACGAAAGAATCGGGGCTTGATTCATATTCGAAATCTTCGCCGGTTGCGATCGGCTGCGCCCATTGGCCTGTGCCGCAGACACAACAGCCTGTCGTTACCTGTTCCAGCCTCAGGGAACGCTTTGCTTCCTCGACACCGGCAGGTGAATCACCTCGAGCTTGCGCAGTTTCCATTGTCCCCGTCCTCTCTGGTTTCTCGCTTTTGATCCAATGCGCTATTTCTGCACATTCTGCGCCTTACCCCGTACATGCCGCAGAAAGGCTTAGATACCTTCCAGCGCGAGCTTGTGCGAGAATCCGGTCGTCATCGCATTCATGATGGACGTGAAGGTACAAAAATGCTTATCCAATTCGGCACGTACCTGCTTGTCGGCGTCTGCGCTGCAATCGGTCACTACGGCACACTAATCGTATTGACGGAAGTTTTCGGCGCCGATCCCGTCCATGCATCAATAATCGGGTTCTTGATAGCCGGTACCATCAGCTATGTCCTGAACTATCGCTTTACGTTTCAATCGACGAAACGGCATTCGGAGGCGCTACCCATTTTCGGCTTTGTCGTCGCAGTCGCTTTCGTGATCAACTGGCTTTCGATGATCTTTTTCAATCGGGTATTGGAGTTTCACTATCTTCTTTCTCAGCTGATAACGACCGGGCTCATGCTGATTTGGCAGTTTACGGCAAACAAGCTGTGGACGTTCCGCTCGACACCTTCATTGGACGAACAGAAACCGCCCCCGATCCACGACTAGCCAAGCGCTCTAGCGAATCACAAGCCACCATCTCGTTCTAAAGGTCCTGCTCCAGTCAGGTCGCCTGCGTTGCAACCTTGCGATACGACTCGAGCGGGTGCTTGCGTCGCAGTTGTATCTGGGTTGCGATGAACTCTGCGTCATTACCGACGCCGTAAATATCATGGGACGCGACCGTGTACTGATAGCGTAGCCCGACAAAAAATAGTCCAGGATACTTGTCCACAACACCACGCAAATGTACGGGATAGTCACGTTCATCAAACTCAAGCGGAGCGCCCGATGTCCTGATCCATCGATAGTCACCCTTGAACCCCGTGCTCCACACTATCGTCAGGTCCGCGCCATGCAAGGTATCTCCATTGCCAAAATGCAGAATATCGCCGTCCGCATCCACAAGACGACCATGGACAACCAGTCCATGGCTCCGGCCAAGATCTTTTGGAGTCGGGGGCCGGATCGGATCCCCTTTGAACTCGAGATTTCGGTACATCAGTCGCCCGAGGCGGGAATGCACTTTGACATCGAACAGCCCCAATAGGTGGAGCAGGCGGTGTATTTGAATTCCCAGGACGTGGCTTGGCAGCACGAGCACGTCGCTTGTTGCCAGGTGCACCTCGTCGAAGCATCCCGCGTCCAGCAACTCCTTGCAAATCTGGACACCACTACTTCCGCTCCCAACTACCAACACCTGTTTGGATTGGATGTCCGACGGTCGTCGGTACGCCTGAGAGTGACGCTGCGCGATCCGCGGACTAATTGATGAGGCGACGTCGGGTACTCGCGGTTTCGACATTGACCCGGTGCAGACCACGAGATTCCTTGCCTCGAAGGTCCCACCGGACCTGGTTCGAATGATCCAACTGTCGTCCGTCGCCTGTCGTGCTTCGATGACGTATTGATCGCACAGTACCGGCGCGTCGACTTCCTCCAGGTAGCGTTCGAAATATTCGATTAGCTCCTCTCGCGTTGCAAATCCATCGCGACGATGGCCGGGGTACTTCGCGCCGCTCGCCCGAGGCAAGACATTCATCCAATTGGGTGTGTTCGCATAAAACCCGTCCCAGCGATTACGCCAGGCGGAAAAAGGCCGGTCCTTTTCGAGCACAACGTGTTCAATACCCAGCTTCTTGAGGAAAAAGCTGAGACTTACCCCGGCTTGGCCCGCTCCGATGACGACAACTTCGTATTGTTTCGGCCGGTCGAACATGGCAGTGGGTTGCACCTGTCCGCCCAATGGAAGCGCTTCTTTCACCTCGACCATGCCTCCCCGATGTTCATGCACGAATACCGCAACAAGTGTGGCTTCAAGATTCTTTGGGCAAGGTGACCTGCGCAGCTATTGGAAAGTGATCCGATCCAATGGCCGGCAACACACGGAAGCTGGTCAATTGCATTTCCGACGTCGCGAGAACATGATCAATCGGCACCGCCAGTCCGAACATCGCCGGCCAGGTTCCACCAATTCCGCGGCCTTCCCGCGCATTCCTGAGGCCTGCCACAGAAACAAGGTCCTTATAGTAGGGACTCCACATTGCTATATTCAGGTCGCCCATGACGACCGTCGGCTGCCCAGAGTCGCGAATATACTTCGCAAGCAGTTGCAACTGCTGGTTCCTCTGATTCGCCCAGCCTGAGAACATAGGCGCATAGGGGTGAACCACCAATACCTCGATGCGCCCCTGATCCGAAATCAACGTTGCCGAAATGAACGGTCGCTGCTCATCGCCCAGATCGAGAATGCGGGCGTCGGCAATGGGCAGGCGACTATAGAGGCCTACTCCTCCGGTGCCATTGTCCGGCACTTCGAAATGATGCGGGTACGACTCACGCAGCGGGGACAAGGCCTCGACAACTCCCGGAGTCAATTCGACAACCCCAACCAAATCTGGCGATTCCTTACGCACAAGTTCGGCCAGCTTGCGCCCGATTGCCACTCGCGAAAGCACGTTCGATGAAATTATCCTGATCCCCTGGTCATCCGCTGTAGCTGTCGTCGGCCGAAATGGCACGTACCACGGCGCCAACTGGGCCAAACACACGATCAAGCCAAGCGTAGCAATGCCAAGCCATAGCTTCTCTTTCGCGAGATACATCAAGAACACCAACACGAGAAAAGCGAGCGAGAATTGCACCTTGAAACTGGACAGGTTGTCGAGCATGAAGTGCCAGCGGCCGCCAAACGAAAGACAGTAGGCAACAAGCAGCGCAGCACCGACCAGTCGCAGCACATTGCGCCGACCTTTCATTCAGGCACCCTCGTTGGAAAATACCGGTGCATAGTCACGCAGCCCGCCGTTTGCGCGAATATGTTCAACATGCTTGCCAATGGTGACCGATTCGAATGTTGCGGTCAGGCGATCAACGAAACTCGCCATCAGTTCCAGCTTCTTGCTTACAGGCAGCCGCATGGCTGGAAAGTCAGCCAGGTCACTGTCGTCTTCTTTGCCTAGAAAATCCAACGGGTGCAGTAACAGCGAAGGCTCTGTCCGGGTTAGTCGACACATCATGATCGCGAATTCGAGGTATGCCATCGCCAAATGCTTGGAGAACATGCCCAGGTACGTAAGGTAGCTGAAATGCATCGGTGTCTTGAAAATCGGCATGGTCGTCACGGGCAGTTCGAGCAATACCTCGTTGCCAAGCTGCCACTGGTATGGCTTGACCGGTCGAAACGCGTCAGAAAATGATCCGAATAGCGCCTTACGCTTCTTCCGTTCCTCTTTGGAGAGATTGGCCGTTGCAAACAGATATGCGCGTGCCAGCGGATTCAGGATATTCGGGAATGCCGTAGCATCGTACGAGTAATTGCACTTCTTCAGCACACGAAGCGTCATCTCAGTGATGCTGTAACCGGGCCCACGAAAGCTGCTCGTGCGAACTCCGGTAACATTCTCAATCGCCCGCTCTGAGCGTTTGAGGTCCGCTTCGAACTCCGTTTCACTATAGAGGTGCAGCCATGGCTCATGGAAAAAGCTGTGATTCCCGATTTCGTGGCCAGCTGCACTAAGACTCGCAATTGCCTCATGGTTCTCTTCGAGTTCGGCATCTTTGCCAACGATGAAGAACGTGATCTTGATATCGCGCTCCGCGAAGAATTCAAGGATCCGCGGGCAGACGATGTCGAGGTAACTGGGAAACTCGTCCCACGCGGGATTCCCATACGTCCTGAGATATGACCACTTGTTGTCGAGATCGAGCGACAAGCTCATGAGTGGCTTGCCAGTCATTTTGCAATACCTTGAATCGCAACAGGAGCGCCGTTCTGTCTGAGTGAATCACTGGCGGCTTGTAGCACCTTGACGACGCGAAGGCCGTCTTGTCCGTCCGAAAGTGGTTGTGTTCGTTCGCGCACGCAGCGAAGGAAATGTTCGCACTCGACCCTGAGAGGCTCACCGACGCGAATATACGGAACCGTAATATCGCCGAATCTCAATCCGACGTATTCAGCAAACGTATCATAGTCGGTACTGATCTCCGCCCCTTTGTCATAGACCTTGAGTTTCTCATTTGGCTCCAAATCGTCGAAAACGGCCATCCTCTTGCTGCCCACAATGGTGAGCCTGCGAGTCTTATGGGGATCCAGCCAGCTTACGTGTACGTGCCCCATTGCCTGATCGCCAAAGTTTATGGCAAGGAAAACGACGTCCTCTATGCCCTTCTGCAAGTACGACTGCCCACGCGCCGACACGTCGGTCGGATTGACTCCCAAGAGGTGCAGGATCACTGATATGTCGTGTGGCGCGAAATTCCACAGGGCATTCTCGTCCATTCGGACCGTGCCAAGGTTCAATCTTTGACTGTAGATGTAGCGGATCTTTCCAAGTTCGCCCTTCTCGATCATTTCTCTGAGTTTTTGTACAACCGGGTGATACTCGAGCAGGTGACCCACCATTAACACGCTTTTTCGCTGGGCGGCCATGGCCACGAGTTCTTCCGCTTCCGGTACCGACAGTACGAAGGGCTTTTCCACGTAGACATCTTTGCCCGCTTCCAAAGCCCGCTTGCAGAGTGTGTAGTGGGTGGGTGCGGTCGTCGCTATGATCACGGCATCCAACGCCGGATCAGCCAGCAATTCGTCAAAGCTCGTGGTGGCTCGTTCCGCCTGAAACTGTGCATGAACTGCGGCCAGCTTGCGCTCGTCCAAGTCGCATAGGTACTTGAGACGTGCTTCACGCATCTGGCTGTAGTTCCTGGCCAGATTCTTGCCCCAGCCTCCGACTCCGACCACCGCGACGCTTACTTGATCGTTGCTCATCTATCCCGCCTTCATGACTGACTTGCGCCCCCCACTTTGCATCCTGTCCAGCCATACGACGCAGTCCTCCGCAATTCGCTTGCTGGCATCGCCGACGCCGAAGTGGGTCTGTAGCGACTGAAGCGTCGCACGATCAAACGGATCTGCGCCGGTCAAGGTATTTTCGACCGCTTGAGCCAATTGGTCGCCCGTCGCACTGACCAAACGATTCACGCCGAGCTCGACTGTTTCCTTCCACTCCGATTCGTCGCGTACCGTAATGCAGGGCGTCCTGAGGAAAGCCGCCTCCTTTTGCACACCTCCCGAATCGGTAATAACGAGGGCGGCTGCCTGGATGATCGCGATGCTGTCGAAGTATGGAAGCGGATCTACGATTAGCAAATTGCCTCCGTTGTTCGCGACCCAAACGGTCCAGACTCGCACGAGTCCGCGGATGGACCGGAAACACGAGTTTCAAGTGATTGGTTGAAATCGAGTCAAGCGACTCCAGAATTCGCGCCAATTCAGTCACTGTGGTGTTGACCGGCCGATGGATAGTCACCAGGCCAAATTGCCCGGGTCGCAGATCGAGCACGTTCATGATATTGCTGCGCTCTGCTGCAACCTCGGCATTGTGCAGGACTGCATCAAGCATCACGTCACCCGTCCAGACAGCCCGGTCGACGAGATTCTCACTCTCCAGATTTGTCATTGCCAAGGGCGTTGGCGCATACAGTCTGTCGCTGCAGTGATCTGCCACCAGTCTGTTGATCTCCTCCGGCATGGATCGATTGAAACTTCGTAGACCAGCTTCTATGTGTGCAACGGGCACGTGAATCTTCGATGCGGCCAGCGACGCTGCCAATGTCGAATTCGTATCTCCATATGTCAGCACCGCGTCAATCTCGCTTTCAACCAGGTAGTTCTCTATACCCGTCAGCATTTCCCCGGTTTGCTGCGCATGACTACCGGACCCGATTTCAAGATTCAAATCCGGCGCGCGCATACCCAATTGCTCGAAGAAACTGTCCGACATGTTCGCATCGTAGTGCTGTCCCGTGTGCAGGACGACATGTTCGATGATTCCTGTTTCATCGAGTGCCCTGCTAACCGGCGCAAGCTTGACAAACTGCGGTCTCGCCCCGACAACAGAAACCAGCGTGTGTAGTGCTGTCATTTTTTTCTGTCTATGGTCTTATGCGTCGACAGCTGTCTGCTCGCAGCGGATAACAACGTTGACGTCTCAATAGACTCACGGCGCATGCGGTCGGACGCGCGAGATCGGATCATGATTGCTCGACGGATTGTGGTTGTTGTTCTTTTGCGACCGAGTTGGCACGAACTACGGGAGCGGATGTCAATTGCTCGCGGCAAGTGTATAAGGCCGACCGCTACACATTCTGGATGATTTTACATAATGTTGGACTATAGCATGATTCAACGTGCTACATGCGCGCAGACAGCGGACTCAACGCTGTGACACGCCAGTCCGGATCCTTGGCCCGGTCTCGACCAGCGCCTAAAAACCCGGCTCTACTATGCTGAAAGAAACTCGAGGCAGGATTCTGCGACGTACCGCAATTGCTCCGTCGAGAGTTCCGGATAGATGGGTACTGACAGTACAGAACGCGCGGCAGCCTCGGCATGTGGATAGTCCCCTTCCTTGTACCCGAGATATGCGAAGCACTTTTGCAGATGCAAAGGCACCGGGTAATAGATCTCCGTTCCGACGTTCTTCTTGACCAGGTATCGCTGCAAGCCGTCACGGTCCCCTGCCCTGATAGTGTACTGGTTGAATATGTGTCTGACATCGCGCCGAGTCGTTGGTGGCGTTAGTGCACCCGGCGCGCCAGCCAGCAATTCGTCGTACGCGCCAGCATTGGCCTGACGTCCGCTCGTCCATTCATCAAGGTATTTCAGTTTCACGAGCAGTATGGCTGCCTGGATAGCATCGAGTCGAAAATTGCCGCCGATCACGGCGTGGTAGTACTTCGGCTTTCCTCCATGCAGTCTCAGTACACGCAGTCTCTCGGCAAGTTCGTCGTCATTGGTTACACACATCCCACCATCGCCGAAAGCCCCGAGGTTCTTGCTCGGAAAAAACGAAAAGCAACCGATATCTCCGATCGAGCCGGCGCGTCGTCCGTCAGCGTCTTCCGACCCGATCGCCTGTGCCGCATCTTCGATGACCTTCAAGCCATATTCCGCTGCGATGGCCATTAGTGCGTGCATATCGACCATCTGGCCGAAAAGATGTACCGGCATGACTACACGGACCATTCCGCCCGTTCTCTTATTGACTCTTCCATTCGGCGACGAAATCGTTTCCTGCTCCAGGAATCGGCGTACCGCCTCTGGACTAAGATTGAACGAATCCGGATCAATGTCGCAGAATATCGGCCGTGCGCCGACTCTTGCAACCGTCCCGCCGGTTGCGAAAAACGTGAACGGTGTCGTGATAACCTCGTCACCAAGACCAATGTCCAGCGCCATAAGCGCCACCAAAAGCGCATCCGTTCCGGAGGAGACACCGATTCCGTGTGTTGCGTTGCTGTACTCCGAGATTTTCGCCTCCAGCTCCGTAACTTTAGGGCCCATCACGAAGTACTGCGTGTCGCATACTTCGCGTATGGCGGACTCGATTTCCACACGAATAGGCGCATACTGCGCCTTGAGGTCCAGCAACGGAACGTTACTTACCGCCTTCTCGACAAGCGGCCGAGGCGTCTTCATTGGCCGTATTCCTCTACTTTGCCATCCAGTTTCCGAAAGCGGGTGCCGCACGAGTTGCATGCGACGTCTTTAACATCACCACCGTCAATGCGAATCGTCAGCTTGTCGCCACAGCGGCACACAAAGCCGCGCAATCTGCCCGGGTTGCCGACAATCAGGGCATAGTCCGGCACGTCGGACGTCACCACCGCGCCCGCACCGATGAAGCAATACCGGCCAAGCGTGTGACCGCAAATAACGGTGGCATTCGCACCGATCGTCGCGCCTCTTCTGACCAGCGTTGCTCGGTATTCCTTTTTCTCTCAATGTGACTACGAGGATTGATCACATTTGTGAATACCATTGACGGTCCGCAGAAAACGTCGTCCTCAAGCATCACGCCCGTGTAGACGCTGACGTTGTTCTGAATCTTGACGTTGTTTCCGATGACGCATTTCGGCGAAACGACAACGTTCTGGCCGAGATTGCAGTTATTTCCAAGGCGCGATCCCGACATGATGTGACAGAAATGCCAGATTTTCGTGCCCGGACCGATCTCTGCACCCTTGATCGATGCAGGCAGTTCGTGTGCGAAGTAGTTGTCACTGGCATCTCCTGCGGTTCATGCCGCCCTTGACATCAGCGTCGGCTGGAAGTCGGTGTAAAAGCGATTGACTGCACCGATCACCTCGTTGTTGTTCAGCGTTGAACTGACAAATTGTGACGTATTCAGCACGAAAAAGTCCGGATGATTCGTCCTCACGTGCGGAACGAGCCCCGAGTATCCAAGAACCTGAAGCGGCTGAACTTTCGCTGCGCGATTGACGTGCACGCTCACCACTCTTTGCATGTCGAAATGCGGCAGTACTTTGCCGACACCAGACAGAAACTCCTGCATGATTTCGTCGTCATCCTTTGCGAGGTAAGGATCTGTCGACAACACGTACTTCGGAAGGTAGGTCAGGTACAGACCGCGGTATTCTTCGTATCGATTACGGTGCTCGTGCCGATCATTCCCGTGAACGGATCGCGCTGTCTGCGATGTTCACGACATAGAACGGGACCAACGGAACTTCGCTCACGATGACCGGACAGACTACGCCGAGGTACTCGACCTCGTTGCCGGAGCGATTCACCAGCAGCAAGTCCGCGGCGACGATTTGCGAAGCACCGAAACGGGACACGTGCAGACGACTTTGCTGTACGAGCAACTGTGATCCTCGAAATCCACACGTAAGCCATTGGCTTGGCCAGGACGCACCGCGTTGACGCGCGTGCCGGTGATGATCTGTCCGCCGGCTGCGACAATTCGTTCTCGAACCTTTCGAAAATCATCCTGTAGCCACCGCTGACGTGCCCAAGATGCTCGGCGCTAGCCGATTTGTCCCGGGCCGAAAATAGTCGCTTGATGTAGGACCATATGAAAACAGCGGACACACGCTTGTAGTTCTCGCCGAGCTTCGCCAGCAACAAGGGGCGCCAAAGCTTTTCGTAGTTTTCTTGGCCGGATGCACGTAACAGAAAGGCTTCAGCAGTTTCGCTCTCGAGGCGTTTCCAGTCGTCTATTCTGGCGCAGTAGAGCATCGTCAATGCCAGGCGCACTTTCGAAGTCAAGGAAAGCAATGGAAACTTCAGGAATTCCATATTGCTGCTGATCGAATGCATTGCGCCGTCGACGTAGAAACCCGTGTACGTCCGCCGCCACTCGAGTTGCTTGGACAAGCCAATGTCGGAGACAAATTGAATCAGGTGCCGATCGGTCGGGAGAATTACGTGATAGAAGCGGTCCCAGAAAAACCCGCCGAAGTCGTGCCAGGTCGCCAGGCCACCAACCTGTGGACTGGTTTCGACAACCGTAACGCTCGCGCCGTCGGCAGCGAGCTTGTCTGCCAGTGCCATGCCCATCAGGCCGCCCCCGATAACGCAGGTTTTCATCACGGTGCGGGGCGTTCGGCGGTTCGCTGACCTGAGGCGTCGAGGTCGGCCATCGCCTTCTTTTGCCAGTCGATCGTCGATTCGAGTCCCTCGTCCAGTGGTACTTTTGCCTTCACGCCTAGGATCTTCTCTGCGCGGCTGGTGTCGGGGACGCGTCGGCGCACATCTTCGTACTTCTTGCCTGTGAAAGACTCGTACGGAACGAACTCCACCTTCAAGTCTCCGGGAGTACCGCTGACACGCTTGATTCTTTTCGCGAGTTCGAGAATTGTCACTTCTTCATTGGAGCCAATATTCAGAATCTCGCCGTTTGCTTCATCCCTGAATATTGAAGCATAGATACCATCGATCGTATCCGACACATACGTAAAGCTGCGGGTTTGCTGACCGTCACCGTGTATCGGAATGACTTCGTCGTTCAAGACTGCGGCAATAAAAACCGGTGGCGGTCCGCCCCACCACGACAGTGGTTGACGCGGACCATAGGACCCGAAAAACCTCAACAGCGATACCGGAAAGCCGTATGCATCCTGATAAGCCAGGGCAAGGTGCTCGTCGAACAATTTGGACACCGCATAAGCCCATCTCGGCGACAAAGACGATCCGATCACACTATCCGAGTGTTCCTCCGAGAACGGCAACTTCGGGTTGCGGCCATAGACATCTGACGTCGACGCCAGTACACACTTGATATTTCGTTGACGTGCGAACTCGAGAACATTCTCCGTCGCATGATAGTTAATCCGCAACGTATCGATCGCCTTGCCATATCGCGGGATCTTGAATGCCGCCAGGTGTACCGCAAAATCGACATCGGATCGAATGTTCTCGAAAATCGCCGGATTGACGGCGTCTGCTTCAATAAAGGTAAAGTTCGGGTCCTCTAAGGCAAACCCGAGATTGACCAGCCGGCCCATCGAGAGATTATCGATACCGATGACAGCGTGACCACCCTGCAAAAGGCGCTCCGCCAAGTTTGAACCCAGGAATCCAGCGACTCCGGTAATCAATACCGTATTTCTTGGCACTGGCAATTTCCCAGGTTTCACCGCTTCGATACGCGGAGCTTTGTTCGACCAACCTGCGACCCGAGATCGAACAGCTCTTCGAAGTAGTGCATGTTCTGAAGTGCCATGATGCCGCGACCTACCAGCTGTACCGCCAACATTGCTGTCAACAGCCCGAAAATGAACGTGTGCGGATGGCTTTGGTAGGCAGCCACGAACGCCTCTGTCCAGCAGGCCTCGGGTGACACGGCCTTGACCACCTCCACCGCATCAAAATAGTGCATGAACACGTTGGCGTCGCCCTATATGAGTGGCGGCTCAATTGAGAACGTGCCCCGCATTATGCAACTCTCCTTTATTTACCAGTGTGTAGCGCCCGCAATGTGAGCGTATTGGCTGACTTCCGGCAAAGATGCGTTTCTTAATCATCTCTTTCTTGCGCGTGGCGATCAACTTGCGACCGGGTCGACCTTCGGGAATATGCTCCTCCGGAAAGTGTTCCCGGATCCGTTCCCACCGCTCGTCGGTCAACCGAATCATTACGCCAATCATACATCGCCATGATTCACTTCGTGATTTTGAGAAAGCTTCTATGCACCGGGCACGCCTACGCAGCGACAAGGTCTGCGGATATCTTCCGCATCAGCCTGGGTTGACATCGCTTCATTTTGTAACATGCGACCTGTGATGCAATAAGACTTACCACCCGCAAACCGCAGTGATCGTGAGCCAGTTGGTTGAGGCCATTCGCATAGAGGCGAGCGGCGGCTTCAGAAGCATCAATCCTTTCCAGCCGCGCGCCACCGATCACATTTTCGCCGACAATGAATACCATGCAGGTCAGCGTGACCGGGCGATCAGCGATTTCGCAAGGAATACTCGAAACCGGAATGTGCATGGTCTCGTGGAGACTCAGTGCTTTGGTCGGGACCGCGTACGAATCGACCGGCGTCGCCTTCAGGCAAATCGCATGTGGATACGGAATCACCGTTCCCTTGCGCGGATCAATGGGCGCAAGCTCATCGCTCAGGTATGAAAATCCTTCATTGCACAAGCCCCAGCAGATCGAAGATTTTCCGATTCCGGATTCGCCGGCAAACAGCAATCCTCGCCCATTGAGCGCCAAAGCCGCAGCGTGCACGAAGTACAAGTCCGGCCTGAGCGCCTGCAATGCGATGGTCATTTCCTTTTCGATACAGTACGCGAGGTCATCCAGATCGGTACAAGTGACGGCCCGCCCTGGAAGGTCAATGCTCCATGAGCGCATTCGACGATCGAAACGGACTGTAATTTCAAGCGCGGGTGCTGACCACGGAATTTCGGATTCGAAGTCCGGAATACAGGGCAGTTACTACGGCGCCAGCCTGCACATCGTCACAGGTGATGCGCACGTACTTGTCGAAAACCTCAAGTTGCTCGATCAGCACTGGCGAATACCGACCCGGGATGTTCACGCTTGCGGAGCACTTGCGAATGCAGGGACCTGGCAATTATCGCATCCCCCAATGAAAAGCGGGCGCCCGCCGGCGCCCCGCTCCAATGTCCCCCAGCCCGGGGTGGTCTGCCGGGCCTGGCAGGTCAGACCGCTGGCCCTCGGCCTCCAGGCCGAGGGCGCATCGCGGCTAGGACTTTTTCTTGGCCTTTTTCGTGGGCTTTTTCGTGCTTTGGCTTTTGCTTATGCTTTTGCTTGGTCTTCCTTCTTCTTCCCCGAACGGACCCTGCGCCCCCGAAAGACGGGCTTGCGCTCAACGTCAGTACAACCGGCGCCACATAACTCGTCTTCTTCAGGAAGTCACGTCTTGTTGTCATAGCCAGGTTTCCCCATTGAAAGAAAATATGAATCGCGTTTATTGCGTGGGTTCGATCATACTCAAGGACGCGAATTTGGATAGAATCTCCCGAGTATCCCTTGTTGCAGTTTCCAGACCGATGTCGTAAGTCTCAGACAGCTCCGCAGCGATAGACGCAGAGTCGGAACCTCGCTCGATGGCTCTCCAAACTATGCTTGCCGATGGATTCAACTGGTGTATCCAGCCAGCCGTACGGTCGAGTACCAACAATTCGTCTTCGACGACTTCAACCAGCATGTCTGGACGAGATTTGATCGCCTTGCCGGTCGAATCGGGGTTGTTCATTCTTGTAATCCATGCAGCGACGAACGGTTTAGCGCACAACGCATCGTACAGTCTATGGGACACCACAATCAATATCGGCTTTTGAGGTCCGATTCGCGAGTCGCTGGTACCTTCCCACATCCTGGAAGACGCTGCGCTGACCCGGCACACAGTGAATACCGTGACCTGCGTCACACTTTTTTTGCGGTTTTCTGTCGAGTATCGCTATTGGTTGTAAAGCGTTTCGACATAACGGCCGACCTGCCTTCAGCAAGAGGCATGGACTTTGCGCCTCCCAGCCGGTTGCGAAAGTTGATATGACAGAATCCGGCCGGTCGGCGTTGCAACTTATCGCCCGCTATGCCGACGGATCTCCGTCAGGCGATGCCGGTTTGCTCATGCGTGCACGCGCCGCTGGTCGCACACCTCTACGAATCCGGACTGGCGCCTATCGCGTGGCATCTCTCTCGACAATTTCCAGCGGGCTTGCCGAAGGAAAGCATCGACTTGCTCCACGGCGCCGACCTGACGGCAAGGGCGATTCATGGCAGTATGTCGAATGCGACCACGCGAATTCTTGATGCGGCCGATGGGGTCGGCATCCCGGTCACCCTGCTCAAAGGCATTTCGGTCGCCGACGAAATCTATGCGCTGCCACATCACCGGCTGATGGGCGACGTGGACCTGCTGGTCCATGCGCGCGACATTGCCGCGATGTGCAAGATCCTCGACGATCAGGGTTTTTCGCAGGGTACCGGCGTCGACGCTCAATCACTGTCGCCGGACCATCACCACCTGCCCGAGCACCGGCATCGCGAAACAGGCATCTCGGTGGAGCTGCATACCCGCCTCGTTCCACACCGCTCCAGGTTTCACGGCGATGCGCTATTGGACCCGATCACTTTCTGCCGGGAAACGCTATCCTCAAATTATCGAGGTCATACCTGTCGCAGATTCACACCGGAATACCAGCTCCTATACACACTCGCGCACTGGTCCGCCGATAGGAAATGGTCGGTCAGCCTGGTTGGTCTGGTCGATGCGACGCTGATACTTCGCAAAAACCACGAAACTCTGGACTGGTCGCGCATCGCCCGGTGGATGCGCGAAAGCCCTTTATTCGCCGAGCGTCTTGCGTTGCTGCTGCTGTTTTTGGCGCGTCACGAACTTGCGACGATACACCCTGGTCTCGTCACCGAGATCTATCGGACCAAACGCCAGGTAGGCCGTGTCAACCTGGCGATGTTGCACTGGCTCTTGCTTGAGTTCCCGGTGTCTGGGCGACGGCGCGCCGGCTTCATTGTGTCACGCAGGGTTGCGCAAGTCCTGTGGGATTCGTTGCTCGAGCCCATGCCTGCATACCAACGTCCCGTTGCCGCGCTGTCGAACGTCCTCCTGCGCGCCGCAGCTACGCTCCGCCCTTTTCGGAGCAGGTGACGGCGTCGGCAGCTGCGCCGATAACGCGCTGGTCGAAGGGTTCTTCGGGATGCTGCAACGAGAGCGTGTCAACCGACGTCACTATCGAACTCGAACAGAAGCTCGTGCTGACATCTTTGACTACATCGAGTGCTTCTACAATCCGCGGATGCGCAGTAGACTCGAGCGACAAGAGAACGAAGAAATCCGGCTAAACCAAACCGTCCGGGAAACCGGTGCCGAACACCTCCCAGTCTGGAAGCAAGTTGAGGTACTGTCATCAAAGTACTTGCCAAAGCTAGGATTGAAGGGCTCCATGCTATTGTGCAAGCGTTTTTACGGCCGTCCTACTGCACGCTGTACCGCACGGTCGTCTTCGTGACGTTCCCGGCGGTGTCCTTTCCGGTGACGGTAAACGCCTTATTGGTGACCTTCTTGCTCGTGTCGATCGTGCGCGCCGTTGACGATCGGCCCCTGCTGCAACTCCCAATCCCCGAGAGCGCATCGCTGCACGAATAGTCGGCAGTCACCACGCTGTTCGCATACACCGCACCATTCATCGGCATGTTGACCGTGACAGAGGGTGCCGTGAGATTGATGTCGATGTCAGTGGCAGTAGCAACCGCACTCACCAGCCCCGCATTGTTCGTGCACGTGCCCGATGCACTCTGATCGATGCCTTCGCCGGACAACACCACCAGCGGACTGCAACTGGCGATCCCCGACTGCCCATCCGCGTTAACGAGCATGACTGCGGTCTCCGGGACGCCCATGTCGCGAGGATATCGCGCCCGCCTGCGCTTCCGTCGGCTTGGCTGGCTGTTGGATCGCGCCCGCCGGTCAGGACGATCATCACCCGTCCCGCGTGGTACAGGCGTGCTCCGTGCCAGAAACGTTGACCGCGCCGGAGGCCATCGGGTACGGCCAAACCTGGATTGAAAGCTAATGCGCCGCCAAGAACGACTGCGGCATCCGCCCAGGTGCAACGTCCACCGGCTTTCGGATAGCGACGCTCGAGTGATCCCAGCAGCGCATCGGCCGTTGCCGGCATGGACCAGATCCAGAGCCAGGCGATTGCGAATACGACTGCCGTGCCTGAACGACGTCGGTCTTTGATACAAAGTGCCGCACCGGCGATGAGGAAATGAAAACAGAGCATTCACCAATCGATCTCATTGCGCACCCTTACCCCAAAGAACAACTTCCACGGTTTGAAGCAAGATCAGAACATCCAGGAACAGACTGTGATTCTTGATGTAGTACAACTCGTACTGTAGTTTTTCCAGGGCATCTAATTCCGAGGCGCCATATCTGTATCTTACCTGCGCCCAGCCGGTCAGCCCCGGCTTGACTGTATGGCGGACCGAGTAGTACGGGACAGACTTCTGTAGTTCTTCGACAAAACACGGCCGTTCCGGTCGTGGCCCGACCAAGCTCATTTCTCCGTGCAGAATATTGAATAGCTGGGGTACTTCGTCGAGGCGGTATTGCCGAAGCAGGCGTCCAACTCGCGTGACTCGACTGTCGTTCTGGCTTGCCCATCGGGCTTGGCCGTCTGCTTCGGCGTCGACTGTCATGCTTCGGAACTTCAACACCGGGAACGCTATACCTCCCAGACCCACTCGCATCTGCCGGTAAAGCAGCGGTGCATTCCATCCTTCGTCGAACTTTATCGCGAGCGCCACCGCCAACATGACCGGTGCAGTGACGATGATGAGAATTGTGCTCGCAAATACGTCCAATGCCCGTTTGACGTTGCGCCGTACACGGTCCGTCCTGAAACCCTGAGCGAATACGAGCCAGCCCGGTTTCAGCAAGTCCACCCTGATCTTCCCGGTCTCACGCTCGAGAAACTCGGACAGTTCGATGACGTCGATGCCGGCAAGCCGCGCATTGAGCAGATCGCGCACGGGCAAATTACCCCGGCGATCGTCGGCCGCAATTACGATTTCATCGGCGTGCCGTTCCCTTGCCAGGTCCGTAAGCAGGTAGTCTCCTCTGTCGATCAGAAGGTCAGGTTCAGTTACATAGTCTCCGGACACGGGGACCTGTCCCACTACAACAAAGCCGCGCCGGTCCGCGCGGCGGCGCAGGTCGGCTATGGCTGCCGCGCGCTCGCCGGCTCCGTATACGAAGGTTCTGTGCCTGAAGACGTTTCCATCGAGAGTCCGGAAGAACAAGAACCGAAAGCAGACCAGGAGCGCGATTGCATAACCGATCGCAGTGGTGGTCATGACGCGCGAGAACCCGACGGAGGGCAATACCGCGAAAATCACTGCCAGCGCAAGGCATCCGCCCAGAACGCCGACCAGCACCCGGACGACAGCTTCGTGGAAATAGGCCCGAAAGTTGAACTGGTACAGCCCGACGGCGATCAGGCTCAGCAGCGTGACGGTGGCCGCCACGATTGCCTGGCGCAGCAGTGGACCAATCGCGGCCTCACTCGCCGCGATGCTGCCGAACACCAGTAGCCCGGCAATATAGAGTGCCGAAAAGGCAATGGCGAATTCGACCATGCCCATCACAAGCAATGGCGTTCGGACACGCCCGTTGATGACCCACGCAGGCATTTATCGCCTTTTTTTGTTCAGCTGCGAGAACGATATGACGATCACACCGCGGGCGGCTGGCGACGCTCATCCCGCTAACCCCCCGCGCACGGGAACGACGCCGCAGCCTAGCAAGCGGCCGGACGTGTAGCTACGAACGCCGTCGCAGCACAAAGTGTGATGTGCGTCACACTTTGAGGTTGAGATGGCCGATCAGGATTGCCGCACTTTCTTGCACCGGCCGCCGCCAGACAGCCTCATGCAGTTGCCCCCGCCCTGGCCACGACAAATGCGATCGCTCGCCCCAGCCTGGCTACCGCCCTATCCCGCCCGACGAGATGGACGGTTACATCGATGGGCGGTGACACCCCCGCGCCAGTGACCGCGACGCGCACAGGCTGGCCCAGCTTGCCGAGGTTCAGCCCATGCCTGGCCCCGACTTCCTCGAGCGCGGCGCCGATGGCCTCGGGCGACCACGGGACCAGCCCGGCAAACAGGTCCCGCACCTGCCGCAAAGGCTCGAGCACTACCGGCCGGAGGTGCTTTTTCGCGGCATTCGGCTCGAATTCGGCAAAGTCCTCGTACAGATAGCGCGCGCTGTCAGCCATCTGCACGAGGGTCTCCGCACGTTCCCGGTACGCCTCGGCTAGCAGGGCCGGCGCCGGACCGCAGGCCAGATCGAATCCAGCGGCGCGCAGGAATGGTTCCAGGCGGCGGCCGAGTTCGTCGGCCGGCGCCGCGATGATGTGCTGCTGGTTGAGCCAGCGAAGCTTCTCCGGGTTGAACGCCGACGCCGACGTGTTGACATCGCTTATGTCAAACAGCCCCACCATTTCGTCGATGCCGAACACCTCCTGGTCGCCGTGCGACCAGCCGAGCCGAACGATGTAGTTCAGCAGCGCTTCCGGCAGGTAGCCCATCGCCCGGTAGTCGCGTATGTCCACCGCCCCGTGCCGCTTGGACAGCTTGGCGCCGTCCGGGCCCAGGATCATCGGCAGGTGTGCGTAGGCCGGCGGTTCGACCCCGAGTGCAGCCAGCATGTTCATCTGCCGCGGCGTATTGTTCAGGTGATCGTCACCGCGGATCACGTGCGTCACGGCCATGTCGTGATCGTCGATGACGACGCAGAAGTTGTAAGTGGGGGTGCCGTCCGAACGCAGGATGATCAGGTCGTCCAGTTCCCGGTTGCTGAATACGACCTCGCCCCGGACGAGATCGTTGACGACCACCTCCCCGTCCAGCGGATTCCGGAACCGCACCACGGGTGTCACGCCGGGTAAGGGCTCCCGGCCCGACCGGCAGCGTCCGTCGTAGCGGGCCTTCTCCCCGCGGGCCATTTGCCCTGCCCGCAGCTCGTCGAGCTCCTCCTTGCTGCAATAGCAGTAATAGGCCTTGCCATCGGCCAGCCACCGCTCTGCGACCTCCCGGTAGCGGTCGAAGCGCTGGGTCTGGAACACGGGCCCCTCGTCGGCATCGAGGCCGAGCCACCGCATGCCGTCCAGGATTGCCTCGACGTTCTCGAGAGTCGAGCGCTCCCGGTCCGTGTCCTCGATGCGCAGGATGAAGCGCCCGCCGGTGTGACGGGCATACAGCCAGCAAAATAGCGCAGTGCGGACGCTGCCAATATGCAGCACGCCGGTCGGGCTCGGTGCGAAACGGGTTCTTACAGTCATTTCGTTATAATAATCATATATTTAGCAATTACACCTATTTGAGTTTCACGGCCGTCGATTATGACAAACGACGGACCGTCCGACATTGTACGACCAGTGAAACTGTCTATAATGAGCGTGGCCACGCGACATACTTAAAGTTGCGTGTCAAAAGTCGGCAAGTGTGACCGGACGTCACGAATCGCCAACTTCGCGCACGATCTGTGGCGCAGGATTTAAGTCGTCCTCGGTGGACTTTGCCCGCTCAATGATTTTCCGGGCCTTGCAGCACAGGTAACAGGGATCGTCACCGAAGGCTTGGGATTAGTCCGAACGAGTATCACCTGAGAACTGCCGTGCACGACTTGCGAAGCTGGTCCCTCCTCTGGATCACCACCTTGCAGAAGGTTTCGGCCCCGCTGATCACGGGCCTCGTACTTTACCTGTTGACCGTCACATACGGTATTCGCTTTTCCAGCGAATACGTGTCCCTTTGCCTCCTGGCAATGATGGTGTCGGCCGTCTTCATCAAGGACAGCATGCCCGCGCGGAATGCGATCCGGATCTTCGGCGGCTACATCGGCACGATCATTACGGGCTGGGTGGTCACCGTCGGCGTACTGCTCCTGATCGGCTACGCCACCAAGAGTTCCGCCGAGTACTCCCGAATCATCCTGTTTTCATGGTTCCTCCTGAATCCCTTCGCCATCCTGTTCGGCCAATGGTTCATCCAGGAAGTTACCGTGAAAATGATGACCTTCGCGGGAAATACGCGCCGCGTCGTCATCGCCGGAATCACGCCGGTCAGCAAGCAGCTGGCCGAGAACATCGAGGGCGACAAGCGCCTCGGGATGACCTTTCTCGGCTATTTCGAGGACCGCTCCCAGGATCGTTTCGGCGAACTCAAACATGGGGAACTCCTCGGCTCGCTCTCGGATATCGCCGACTATTCGAACCGCAATAATGTGGACGTCATCTATGTATCCTTGCCGATCAAGCACCTGGTGCGAACCCAGGTCCTGATCGAGCAGCTGCACGACACGACGGCATCCGTCTACTACGTTCCGGACATATTCGTTTTCGATCTCATCCAGTCGCGCGTCGACGACATACACGGAATCCCGGTACTCGCCCTGCTCGAAACGCCGTTCTACGGCTACAACGGCCTCATGAAACGGCTGTTCGACCTGTTCGTGGCAAGCATGATCATGGTGCTCATATCGCCGCTCCTCATGGGGATTGCTATCGCGGTGAAGTCGTCCTCGCCCGGACGGGTGATCTTCAAGCAACGGCGCTACGGTCTCGCGGGCGAGCAAATCACGGTCTACAAGTTCCGCACCATGACCGTAGCCGAGGACGGCGACGAAATCCGGCAAGCGACCAGGGACGACGACCGGGTCACGCCGATCGGCCGCTGGCTCCGCAAGCGGTCGCTGGACGAATTGCCGCAGTTCCTGAACGTGATCCAGGGCCGGATGAGCATCGTCGGGCCACGGCCGCATGCCGTCGCGCACAACGAGTTGTACCGCAAGCTCATCAAAGGCTACATGCTGCGCCACAAGGTGCTGCCGGGCATAACCGGCTGGGCGCAAGTGAACGGCTGCCGGGGCGAAACGACGGAGGTCGACCAGATGCGCGACCGCATCCGCTTCGACCTCGAGTACCTGCGGCACTGGTCACTCTGGTTCGACTTCAAGATCATCCTGCGCACGGCAGGCCTTGTCATCAACGACGACAAGGCGCACTAGATTAAAGGGGTCAGAGTACATTTCCGCATAGCGGAAATGTACTCTGACCCCTTTTAGCTCTTACACCGGCAGCGTTGCAAAGGCCTCCGCCAGCGCAGCATTCCAGGCCATCGGACTGCACCCGAAGCGCTCCTCGAACTTCGCCTTGGACAATACGGAGTACGCCGGCCGGACTGCGGCTGTCTTGTATCCCGACGAGGGAATCGGTTCGATGCCGCAAACCTTCTCGCCGCGTGCCTGCAGGTGTTCGCGGATGCGGACCGCGAACTCGTACCAGGACACTGCGCCTTCGCAACTCAGGTGGTACAAGCCGCTGTGATCGGCCATGAACGTCGGGAGTTCCCCGGCATCGCGCGGCAATATGCTGTCAACTTGCCGGGCCAGTTCGCGTACCCAGGTCGGCGATCCGCGCTGGTCATCGACCACGGAAAGCGACTCGCGCTCGCGCAGCAGTCGCGCGATGGTGAGGAGGAAATTTGCACCGCGCGTCGCATACAGCCAGCTCGTGCGGAAGATCATGTGCGGCACGCCGCTCGCGGCAACGGCGTCCTCGCCCGCCAGCTTGGATGCGCCGTAGACATTCAGCGGGCCGGTGGGATCCGTCTCCGCATAGGGCTCCCGTTTCCTGCCGTCGAACACGAAGTCGGTGGAGAAATGCAAAAGTCCCGCACCCGCGTCGCGCGCAGCTGTCGCCAGGATCTCGGGCGCAGTTGCGTTGACCGCATAGGCCAGCTCACGCTCAGACTCCGCGCGGTCGACCGCCGTGTACGCGGCCGTGTTCACGACCAGCGCCGGACGGGCATCGAGCACTGCGGCGTGCGCGGCCGCCGCATCGGTCAGGTCGAGCGCCGACGAATCGAGCGCCAGCACGTCGAATCGCTCGCCAAGCAAGCGTGCGAGTTCGTGTCCCAGCTGGCCGTTCCGGCCGATCAACAGGACGTCGGTCATGCAAACTTGTCCGCGGCGCGAAACGACAGTGCTTTGAGGTCCTTGTCGGAAACCGACGGGCTGGCGCCGGCGGGCATCGGCCAGTTTATGGCGAGTTCCGGGTCATTCCAGAGAATCGCGCGCTCGCCTTCGGGCGAATAATAGTCCGACGCCTTGTACAGCACGACGGCGGTCTCTGACAGCACGTAGAAGGCGTGGGCAAATCCCACCGGGATCCAGAGCTGGCGCTGATTCTCCGCGGACAGGCGCACACCCGTATACTGGCCGCAGGTCGGCGAGGACTCGCGGAGGTCGACGGCCACATCGAATATCTCCCCCTGCACGACCCTGACGAGCTTCGCCTGCGGCCGCAACACCTGGTAGTGCAGGCCGCGCAAGACGGCTCGCGTCGAGAACGATTGGTTATCCTGCACGAAGTCCGGCGCGACGCCGATCGCCGCCGCGAAGCGTTCGGCATTGAAGCTTTCGAAGAAATGGCCGCGCGCATCGCCGAACACCTTCGGCTCGACGATCCTGACGTCCGGGATCTCTGTCGGGATCACTTTCACAGGCCCTGGGTCTCCGCAAGTATGTCGCGCAGGTATTTCGCGTAGGAACTGCCGCCCAGACCCGTCGCGATGCGCTCAAGGTCCGCCGCACCGATGTAGCCCAGCCGGTACGCGATCTCTTCCGGGCAGGCTATCTTGAGGCCCTGCCGGGATTCGATCGTTTCGACGAAGGTCGATGCCTCGAGCATGGAGGCATGCGTCCCGGTGTCGAGCCAGGCCACTCCGCGGCCGAGAACTTCGACCGCCAGCTTGCCGGCGGCGAGATAGGCGTTGTTCACGTCGGTGATCTCGTATTCGCCGCGCGCGGACGGCTTCACCGCCCTGGCGATCGACACGACCTCGGCATCGTAGTTGTACAGTCCCGTCACGGCGTAGCGGGAGCGAGGCTTCGCCGGCTTTTCGACGATCGAAACCGCCCGTCCCGCCGCGTCGAACTCGACTACGCCATAGCGTTCGGGATCCTGGACGCGATACGCAAACACCGTGGCGCCGTCGCTCCGTGCGGCGGCGCGCTTCAGCGTCGGCGTAATGCCCTGGCCGTAGAAGATATTGTCGCCAAGGATTAGCGTCGAACAGTCATTGCCGATGAAGCCGGCGCCAATCGTGAACGCCTGTGCGAGACCCTTGGGTTCCGGCTGCTCCGCGTAGCTGAAATTGAGCCCCCATTGCTCCCCGGAGCGCAGCAGTTTCTCGTACAACGGCAGGTCCTGGGGCGTCGAGATCAGGAGGACGTCCCGAATCCCCGCGATCATGAGCGTGGACAAGGGGTAGTAGATCATTGGCTTGTCGTATATGGGCAGCAATTGCTTGGATACGACGTGCGTAGTCGGGTACAGGCGTGTACCGGCCCCGCCGGCGAGTATGAGTCCCTTTCGGGTCGGCTGCGTTCCTGCAGGCATCAGTGTCGGCTCCGTGGCGCTGCGTTGATTACGATCCTCAGGCGGCACCGGATGCGGCAAGGCCCAGCCGCTGGCCCTGGTAGGTGCCGTCCAGGATCGGTTGCCACCAGTCGCGGTTCTCGAGGTACCAGCGCACCGTCTTTTCGATGCCCGATTCGAAGGATTCGGACGGTGTCCATCCCAGCTGATCGCGGATCCGGGTCGCGTCGATGGCATATCGCAGGTCGTGGCCCGGCCGGTCCTGCACAAATTCGATGAGCGAGTCGTGCGGCGCGCCGTCGTTCCGGGGGCTGAACTCGTCGAGGACGGCACATATCGTCCGGACCACGTCGATGTTGCGGCGCTCCGAATTGCCGCCGATGTTGTAGGTCTCGCCGACCTCCCCGTGTTCGAGCACTGTCCGCAGCGCGGTGACGTGATCATCGACGAACAGCCAGTCGCGAACGTTCTCGCCCCGCCCATAGACCGGCAACGACTTGCCGTGCCTGCCGTTTATGATCATCAGCGGGATCAGCTTCTCAGGAAACTGGTACGGACCGTAGTTGTTCGAGCAGTTGGTGATCAGCACGGGCAGCCCGTGGGTGTGAAACCAGGCACGCACAAGGTGGTCGGACGAAGCCTTGCTGGCCGAGTAAGGTGAATTCGGCCGGTAAGGCGTCGTTTCGCTGAACAGGCCCGTCGTTCCCAGCGTGCCAAAGACCTCGTCGGTCGAGACATGATGAAAACGAAAACCGCGTCGCCGCCCGGCGTCGAGCATCCGCCAGTGTCGCAAGGCCGACTCCAGGAGGACGAAAGTCCCGACGACGTTCGTGCGGACGAACGGAGCCGCGCTGTCGATGGAACGATCGACATGTGATTCAGCGGCGAGATGCAGCACGAAGTCGGGGTCGTACGTCCGAAACAGGCGCTCGACCACAGCTTCGTCCGCAATGTCCGCTTTTTCGAAAGCATAGCGGGAATTGTCCGCCACCATGGCTATGGAATTCAGGTTGCCCGCATAGGTGAGGCAATCGACGTTCACGACGTTCCAGTTCGTATCGGCCACGAGGCGCCGCACGACCGTGGAACCGATGAATCCGGCACCGCCGGTGACGAGTATGGTCTTCGTGGACTTGTTGCTCATCGTTCTCCCGCTGGCCCTGGGGCATTCAGTCGCAGTGTGGGAATTGACGCACCGGCGGCGGTGACACGGCAGGTCGTGGATGGTACGGCGGCGACCGCCAGCAAGCAGGGTCGCCATGCCGGCATTGTACTGGCAATTCGCCGGCATCGAACAGCGCCCGGCGCGTCGTGGAAATTTTCAACCAGGCGAAATCCCGAACTGTGACCCCTGTCTCGACATTGGCGCGACATAATTCGACGATCGGCCGGCGGCACAGATCGCCGCAGCCATACAGTCCGTACGTACCGGCCGCAGCGCCAAACTGACCGGTCACCGGCGGCACGTTCCTGAGCCGGCTCCTGGACCGGCCCGTACTGGTCAGGCACGGCGAGTAGACGGGTCTCCGACACCGAGTTCGGCGTAGAGTCCTTTCATCGCCGCCAGGTAATGTGCCGGCGTATGGCGCGTCTCCACCCTATCTCGCGCCGCGCGGCCCGCTCGAACGAGGTCTTCGCGGTCCATGTTCCTGACATCGCCGAGCAATGACGCAAGGCCGTCGACGGAGCCGCTGTCGAACAGCCAGCCGGTCTCCCCTTCCGAGATGAGTTCGGGAATACCGCCGATGCGCGCGCCGATCACGGGCTTGCCGCTGGCGTACGCCTCGAGGACGCTGATCGGCGCGTTCTCGTACCATTCCGAAGGCAGGACCAGCGCCCGGGCGTTGCGCAGCCAGCCGCGCAGATCTTCGCCGCTCTGATAGCCCGTGAATCGAATCGACGCCCTGCGCCCGGCCGCGTCGCGAGTCAACGTCTCGCGCAACGGCCCGTCTCCGACGACGACGAGCTCCGCGCCGGCGCGCGCGGCCGCCTCGACCAGTGTCGCGATGCCCTTCTCATAGGACAAGCGGCCGATGTAGACGAAATAGTCGCCGGGATCGAACTGCGGCGTGAACTCCTCGACACGGACGAAATTGGGGATGTAGACGAGCTGCCCGGGATTCCAGCCGTACTGCAGGAACTTGTCGCGATAGAAGCGGCTCGGCGTCACGATCCGGTCGACGTTGTGCCGATAGATGCCCGTCAGCCGGTGTATGCCCGATTCCAGCGCGATCAGGCTGCTGAGCGGCAACGAGTCCTTGATGCAACGTCGGCGCACCGCGTTCCAGATAGCGCCACCCGAGCAACGCTCGCAGATCTCACCCTGCGAGAGCATCGTGTACGCAGGGCACAACAACTTCAGGTCGTGCGCGGTCAGCACGACCGGTATGCCGCGCTTCTTCAGCACCGGCAGGACAGACGGCGAAATGTGATGGTAGACGCAGTGGACGTGCGCGACATCCGGACGGACCTCGTCCAGCAATGCGCCGATCTTGTCCCGGGCTTCGGCCGAATAGATGATCTTGGCGGCCATGGACAGCCGCGTGACCGCTCCGTACTGATGCCCGAACTCGATCTCTTCCACGAAGTGCCGGGAGTGCGGCGACTCCAGGTTCTTCGGATGCTGCATGGCGAAACACGCAGTCGTCCAGCCGTCGGCGCGAAACAGCGCATCGTGGTCCAGATAGACGGCGTCGGCCCCGCCGCGCCGGTAGTGATAGTTGTTGACCGACAGCAAGGTCGTCACGAGCGATTCCGCAGGGCGCGCGAGCGGGCGAACATGGCCTTGAGCTGGACCGCCGCACGCCCGGGATTGGCTAGCACCGTGCCGGCCAGGTGCAGCGGCAGCCGCGCCAGGAACAGGGCCTGCTCGTACCAGCGGCCGCCGGGGGTGCCGGAATCCGGATAACCGAAATTCGCTCTCTCGGCTGCGGTCTTGCGGCCGCAGTAGTCGATTTCCGCGCCGTCTAGTATCTCGCGCCACTTGTCCAGCGCGGCCGCGGACAACCCTGACGAGGCGCGGTGCTGGACCGTGGACGAACCCCAGTGCGGTACGTCCAGCATCCCGGCCTCGTACGCCAGGCCCAGGGCGGCGCAGAGTCCGCGGACCGTCGCTTCCGGCGAACCGACGAGGTCCTCGTAGCGCACGATTCGAACGCGCGGATGTCCGCCGATCGCCATCGCCTCACGGGTGGCTGACAACCACAAGCGCACCATGGTCACCGGGTGGTAGTTCAGCCACAGCCGAACGACCTCGGCAACCGGCACGTTGCTGCCGCCGAGTTCCCGCATCCGGTAGCGGCGCTTCTGCGAAGCCAGCACGGCGCGCGGGTCCCGCACGACGTGCACGACGTGCGCATCGGGGAATGCATCCAGGAGATGAAAGGCGTAATAGATGTTGCGCGGCGTCTGCTCGCAGAGCACGGCTGCGCCCGTCAGCCGCCGGATCTCGTCCATGGTCGCGGCGAACAGCCGGTCGCCGGTCGCCTCCGCCGGTCGCAGGCTGCCGACAATCCGCTTCGCGCTGTCCCGCTCCTCGCCGTTCGGTCCGCTGACCCAGTAGTCGCGGTGATGACGCGCCAGGGTCATGGCGACGGCGCGCTCCGCGCGTTCGCGTGGCAGTGGAGTACTGCACTCGTCGAAGGGCACCAGGCTGCCGAAGAAATGCAGTTCGTTGAGCGATGCGGCGCCGAGGGCACTGCCGAGGATGCGCGACAGCACCGTCGTGCCGGAGCGCGACGCGCCGGTGACGAAGACGAGCCCCGGCGCCGGCCTGACTGACGCTGCATCCGAACCCATGTCAGCGGCTCACGGCCGGCGCCCCAGGTGCCGTGTCCAGAAGGCGCCGATACTCGGCGATCACGTGCGGGGCGACCACCGGGTAGATCCGGTGCCGGCGGACGTAGTCCCGCCCGCGTTCGCCCAGGCATTCTGCGGCGGCGGGATCGTCGAGCAGGCGCAGGATGGCGGCGGCGAACGCCTCGGCCGACCACTCGACGCAATAGCCGGCGCCGCTTTCCGCGATGATCCGGCTCTGCTCCGGATGCGCGTTCGCGACGACCGGCCGGCCCAGCGCCATGTATTCGCTGATCTTGGTCGGAGACGTCGAAAGCAGGATCGGAATCGGGTAGAACGGCGACACGCAGACCGCCGCGCGGGCGACCAGCGCGTGCGCCTCGTGCATCGGCAGCATGCCGGTGAATTGCACGGCGGAACGCAATCCGAGCTCGTCGGTGCGGCGTTCGAGAAAGGAACGGTCCGCCGGGCTCTCTCCGTCGCCGACGAACAGCAGGGTCGCATCCGGGTGCCGGCGCCGGACGATCGCCAGCGCTTCCAGCAGTGTGTCGAGGCGGCGCACCCGGATGAGAGTGCCGAGATACAGGATCGTGTTCGGATCCACCGGCGATCTCGGCGCATCGAGCAATTTCTCGCTCACCGCCATGGGCACAGCCGTCATCTTGTGCGGCGGAATGCCGTGTCCGGCAACATCGTTTTTCATCTGCTCGCTCTGCACGAAAACGTGATCCGCGCCGGGCAGGATGATCCGGTACAACAAACACGCGGCTGCATGCCCGCCGGCGATGCTGGCGAGCGGGAATTTAGCATTGCCTTCCCTGCCGTCGATGATGCGGCATTCGGCGAAGGGGTAGGACAGCCAGTAGGTAAATATCTTGCCGCGGAGTTTCGCAGCGACGAGGCCGAGGACACCGACGACGAACTTGTCGCGGACCTGCACGATATCGTAGTCGCCGGACAGGGCCATGCGAAAAGTGCGCAGGTCCGCGAGCAACTCGTACCACTTGCTGATGACGGCACCGGCGAATCCGCCCCGCGAGGAGCGACCGACTTCCCAGGCACGCGCCCCGTGCCATTCGATCTCCCGCCACGGTCCCGTGGCGTCACGGCTGAAGATCACGTAGTCGATGTCGAAGCCGCCGGCGGCAATTCGCCGCGCGAAGAGATCGGTCACGTCGACCCGTTCGGCATTTCCCACACCGCCGACCAGGTACAGAATCCGGGGCCTGCCGCCGTCAGCCATAGCCGAGCAACCGGTTCTGGCTGCCGGCAATCCGGTCGAAAGCCGTGAGTTCCTCGGCGCTCAGGGTGCTGCGCCAGCGCTCGTCGACACCGCGGATGCCGCCGGACATTTCGAAGCGCGCCGGGTTGCCACCGGCGGAGTGCGCGACGAGATCGACGCCGAAGTCCAGGCTTTGCGCCGAGTACTCCATGCCCAGCCAGCCGAACACCCTGCGCAGGGTCCGCTCCGGCTGCGCGGCGAAGTCCTCGTAAGCGAGCCTCAGCCGGTGTTCTTCGGGCACCCATCGTTTCAGCGCGCGTTGCGTCAGGCTGTGGTAGTGCTGCCAGCGTTCGGCCGCATACGAGACGGACATGTAGCGCTTGCGGGACGCGACCACGCCACGTCCGTCGCGCGTCAGGTGCACGACGCGCACGCGCCCCGGATCCGCGACGTACAGGTGCGCGGCCTTGCGTGGCATTTTCGACGCGTCGATGATCAGCCGCGCACCGGTCGTTCGGGCCACCGTCTCGTACAGTGCGAGCGTGTTGTCGACGCTCTCCCGGACCGACGGCAGTGCAGCCCGGCGCAGACCGGCCGCCATCGGCGCGTGCAGCACGGACACGGTGTCCAGTGCGCCGCGCAGTTTCATGAGCGCGTAACGCAGCCGGGTCTGGTGCGCATGATCGATGAGGCCGGAGCCGGTCTGGGCTTTCGGCGCATCGCCCAGGAAAATGGCATAGGGGTCCTGGCGCAGGTCGCGCCCGTCCCGCTCGGCATGACGCCCGAACACCTCCTGCCAGAACGGGCATGCGCGCATGTTCACGCCGCAGGAGCAGGGCTCGTCCAGCGCCAGCAATTTGGGCAGGAACGACACCTCGCCCAGGTTCTGCGCCTGCGGGTGTTTGCCGAGCACGTGCGAGAACAGCGTGCTTCCGCCGTGCGGGGACGACAGGACATACAGGTACAGGCGCTGCTCGGGATTCATGTCGGCATTGGGCATACGGGCAGGAATGCGGGCGATCCGGCGTCCTGCTCAGCCCGCCATGGCGAACAGCCGGTAATAGCCGTCGGCCACCGCATCCCAGCTGTAGTGCTCGCGGACGCATTGCCGTCCACGTTCGGCCGCCGCCGCGATCGCTTGCGGGTCGTCGACCAGTGCCTGCCAGACGGTCACGAGATCCGCCAGGTCGTTCTCCCGATACGTCGGAACCGCGCCTTTCACCGTCGCAAGATTCTCCGCTATGCCATTGACGAGGCAGCACACGCCGGCGCCCATTGCCGACAGCAATGACGGAGACGTTCCTTCGAGGCGGCTGGCGGACAGGTACATGCAGGCATTCAGGAGCAATTGCTCGTAGTCCTCGTTATATACGAAGCCCAGGAATCGTATCCGGTCCGAGGCTTCGGCGAACACCCGGTTCCGGTACTCCGACCTGCTGTCGTCGTCGCCGATGATCACCAGCGGATATTCGGTCCGGATCGACTTGTAGGCTTCGATCAGCTCGCGCACCCCTTTTTCCGGCACGATCCGTCCGACGAATAGAAAATAACGTCCGCTGGTCAGAGAATGTCGCTCCAAAAGGCGGGCCGAGCGACCCGGGTCGAGTTCCGGTTCGTTTGCGCCATACGCGATCAGCGTGGTTGGCACGTCGAAGGTGCGGTGGTAGTAGGCACCGACCTCCTCATTGTCGACCACGATGTCGTTCGCAAGACGGGCCGCAAACTTCTCGCCGAGCCTGTGTACGAACTTTGCGAGTCGGCCCCACTTTTCGCGCTTCCACTCGATACCGTCGCTGGACAGGACCACATGTTTGCCCGCAAGCCGCAACAATGGCAGGAAAATCGCGTTGCCGGTATTGTACAGGTGCACGTTACGATAGCCGCGATTGACGAATATCAGGTCCAGGACACACAGGAAGGTATGCGAGATCGTGTCGAGACTCTTACTGGGCAAGGATGGCAGGTAGCGGAGCTTCACGCCGTCAAAGTCGGCCGGACGATCCGGGTAGCGATTGCTCCGGCAATATACGAGCACGTCGTTACCGGCATGCACCCAGCGCGTGCAAACTTCTTCGGCGCAGGTCTCGAGCCCGCCGTAATTCGGCGGCAGGCCGCGTATGCCGATGACGGCGATGCGGCGCCGTGTCGTCGTCGCCGCTTTAACGCCGCCCTCGAGAATCAGGTGTTCGGCAGGCATGCTCACAATGCAGACTTGAATCGCTCGGTGTATTCGGCCAGCGCCTCATGCCAGTCCGGCATGAAGTTGATGCCTCGTGCGTCGAGTTTGAAGTTTACGAGCTTTTCCGACGCCGGTCGCGGCGCGAAGTACTCCGCTTTGAAATGATCGGAAGTCACCTTCGTCACTTTGACCGCCTTCCCGAGGCCGAGCAGCTTCACGAATTCCACCGCTACATCGTATCGGCTGCAGTCGCCGCCGCACACCTGGTTGTAGAGTCCGTAGAGACCGGACTCGACGACTTTGTAAATGCCGCGCGCGAAACTGACCGTGTAGGTCGGCGTACCCAGCTTGTCGTCGACGACGAACAGTTCCCGGGCGCCGCCCTGTATCTGCTTGAAAATCTTGTTGACGAACTTCTTGTCCTTCTCGGGACCGCCGCCCATCATCCAGCCAGCCCGGAACACGAAATGCTTCGGCAAATAGCGCTGCACGAACAGCTCGCCGTGATACTTCGCCTTGGCGTAGATGCTGAGCGGATTGGGCATGTCAAAATCATTGTAGACGTCCTGCGCGCCATCGACGATGCCCGCCGTGCTGATATACACGTGCGGCACGTCGAGCTTGCCTGCAATCAGCGCGAGATTCTCGGCGCCCAGCGCATTCGTCGCCCAGGCATCGTTCGGATTCCTCTCGCAGTACTCGAGATCCGTGAGCGCAGCCAGGTTGATAAGGAGATCCGGCCCGAATTCCGTGATTGACCCCTCCATCTCCCGGTAGTTCCGGACGTCCGCGTGCTGCAGCCATTCCGTATTCTGGTCGATATCGCTCGCGTAGACTTTGCAGCGGCTAGAAAAATACTCATAGACCGCTTCGCCGAGCATGCCGCCGCAACCGGCAATATAGACTCGTGTTTTCTTCTGAATCTTCACAGACCGAGACTCCTGGTTTGTCGTTGACGTGCTGACGTTGGATGCTCGCTACGTGCATCGCCCGCAACGTGCCGTTGCTTTTCGCCCGGCACGTGCTGGCTCGGGTACGCAACCTAAATGCGGCTGATCATATCGATTCGCAAGATGCCGCAATGTGAATGCGATCCCATTCCTAAGTGCGGATTCTGCCTGGCTTTTTTGGCTTGCAGGCAAATACCTCAGGCGCCTCCGGGCGCGCTGCGGCCTAGCGCCGCGGCGTGCAGCTCGAAGTCCTTGTGCAAGCGCGAGGCCAGCGCCGCCCCGAGCCCGGCCGGCAGTTCCGGCCGTGTTTCCGGTTTCGACGTTCGCGGGTGGCGCGAATTGCGCACCAGCCTGGAGCGCAGGCGTCTTTGCAATGCACCGAATTGCTCCAGCAGGTTTGACTTGTAAACGCGCCCCGGCGACACGTTGATGGCCCGCAGCGTTAGCGACGTACCGATGCGGCCGGCGAACCAGTCGACGAGTCCGTCGACGTTTTCATAGGCAAAGAGGTGATCCACGCCCTGCCGGCCGTTTTCGTCCAGGAGAAAATCGGCCTGCGACCCGACGCGGGCGAACTCGGGCTGCGGCTCGGCCAGGTAGGCGGCGAGGAATTCCTCGAACGATACGTGGGAAGTGCTGTTGACGTGCTTCTGCGCGCGCAACTCGCTTCGTGCGCGAAACCGGTACCAGCTGTACAGCCAGGAGACAGGTTCACGCACGAGCGCTACCGTTTCGACCCAGGTATCCGGCGCGACTTCCGCCAGGTAGGGCGCCAGGTACCGGCGATACTGCGTGACATTGGTGTGCCGCACCTGGGGAGAGCCCTGCAGGTCTACGTCAACATGCGGCCGGAGCATGGCTTCGATCGAATTCGATGCGCACTTCGGCGTGCAAAAGAATGCGAACCGGTGGTTCAGACTGATTTGCATATGCTCGCCTCCGTGTGCGCCGGCTGGCGTCGGCCGCATTGCACTGCTGGCCTGGTCATTTCACGCCCTCTGCGGACAGGCGCCTGGACATCAAGGCTCTGCCAACCTGGATCTCCTTGGGCGTGAACGGATTGAGCAGCCACAGTGCGGCGCCGAACGCGAGATAGGTCAGCAATATCGCGGCCACGGGATGCAGCCCGAAGGCCATGGCGGCCCAGCCGGTGGCCATGGAGACGGCCACCGCAAGCACGGTCCGCCCGACCAGCAGCCAGCGGATGCCGATGCGGTAGTTCTTGTACGCCAGGTACCCGCAGACGACGGCTATGGCACCCAGGTAGCCCAGCAGGTTTGCCCACACCAGTGCCCACAACCCGACGGTTGGCAGGAACGGGATCGCCGCGATCACGGACCCCGACATGCAGAGGTTGCTGATCGTAAACACGCTGTTCAGTTCGACGGCTTTGACGATGAGCTCGAGCACGAGCATGAAGCTGGACAGCACCAGTACCAGGTAGAAGCCCAGGAAGATGCCGGTAGCATCGGTATATTTGCCATTGGTGATGACGTCGAATAGATATTCCCCGGCCACTGTGAAAGGCAGGAGCGGAACGGCGAGTACGATCAGGTTCAGCCGAAAGATGCCGTCTGCCATTTCGACCATAGAATCGAAATCCTCGCCGCTCGCCCGGTACTGCGCATTGAACACCGGGCGGACCAGGCCGATCAGCAACTTCACAGGCTCGTACTGCTTGATCATCTGGATCAGGCGATCCACGGCACCGAACAGCGCGGTGGTCGCCGTACCGAGATAGTGGCCGACGATGAGCCGGTTCGGTGCGCTGCCATTCAGGACGGTCGTCAGATTGAACAGGTAAGCCCAGAACGAAAAGCGAAGATAGCGGGCGCGATTGTCGTACAAGGTCTTGAGGTCGCCGTCATGGCGGTGCGGATCCGCGCGCCAGGAAAAGAACATGCTGCCAAACAGCAGCAGGACGGAAAGCGCCTCGGTACCGAGTTCCAGCCAGACCAGGTTGGGCAGGTCGAAATTGCCCGTCGACAGCAGCACGATCACGCCCCCGAGCTTGGCCAGGGTGGATACTGCGAGGCTGTACTGCGCCTGCTTCTGCCACAGCAGGCTTTCCAGGGCCCAGCCTGTGAAAGTGGCGGTAACGCGCAGGCAACCGACCAGCAACAAGTACCAGCCGAGCAGCCAGGCCCATTCACCGAGATGCAGGAGGCGGGCGAGCGCGTCGCCTGCAAAGTACACGAGGGCCGCGATGGGCAGGACATACAGAAGCGACCTGAGGCCGATGCCACCGAACAGCATCGCATAGGTCGCGCGATTGTTGCCAACCACGCGCAGGTCCGGCAGATAACGCAGCAGTACCGCGTTGGTTCCGAATGACGTCAGCGTTCGGATCATCATTACCAGTGCCTGCAAAGTCACCAGCACGGCGTACTCCGGGACGGGCAGCTCCCGGATGGTCAGCACGACGACCAGCAACGAAGCGATGCCGGAGGCGGTCTTGCCAAACGCAAAATGGATGAGGCTGCTGCGAATTCGCGACATGCCGTAGTAATTGACTTTCGCCCCGTGATGCACGCTTCGACCCCGCAGCCGCGTTCAGTACCGTTGCGCGCTGTAATACAGCGCGGCGCGGCGGCCGAGTTGGATTGCCTGGCTTTTGGCCGGAATCTTCATTGCCTGAGCCAGTCGTCCAGCACAAGTCCGGTCAACCTGCCGAACTCCTCTACATCGGGCTGGAACTGCGTTCGCAGCTCCGCGATCGTCTCCGGCGCCGGCGCACCGATCGAAGATTCCGGATCGACCCGATTGAGCCGCCGGTACCGTGCGCGCAGGCCGCTATCGCCGAGCCGCTGCCATGTACGACCGAGGCCCAGAGCGCGCGCGGTGCTGCGCAACGCATTCTTTGCCAACTCGAAGGTCGAGTGGCGCACCAGGTAACTTTCATTCGACTTGTCCGTAAGCCGGGCGTCAGCCGGCATCGGTCCGATCCCGAGAAAGCCGCATACGGCCTGAAGTACCGACACGGGGTCATAGACCACGTCCTCGAACCGGACGACATACACTTGTTGCAGTGGCAGGACGGCGAGCCAGCGCTTCAGGTGCCTGCCGTATAGTCCTTGTTCGACATAGGCGGGATTGTTCCTGAGACCGGCCTCAAAACTCAGGTCTTCACCGTGCAGATGCCCGATCCGGACTTCGTGCTTGTGATTGGAATAGGCGCGTGCAATGGGATCGCGCGCTATCAGGATGACACGCATGTCCGGATTGTACCGGGCCACGCGTTCCGGTACGCCCGGGCCGTGCAGGTACGAGGGCGAAATCTCGCCCGTTATTCGGGTCGCACCGGTACAGGCGAAATGCCGTTCGTACCATTGGTAGCCGAAGTCGAAATGATAAGAAAAATAGTCGACTTCCTTCTTCTGTCCCGGCAGGCAGACCTCCGGGTGCTGCGCCAGCACGTCGTGCAGCCATGTCGACGCGCACTTTTGCGCGCCGATGCCGACAAACTGCACGCGCGGCGGAGCATCGGGCAGCCAGAATTGCCGGTCGGGGGGCGCCAGACCGGGATTCGCCAGATTGGAGTTCATCGGGCCTAGTATTGATTGAGGACGGTACCTGCGACCGATGCTCGCGCACGCATGCGATCCGCGAAATTGCGTGCCTTCGCGAGGCTGGTCTTGTCGCGCCGGTAGACAATCAGGGCATTGCCGCAACGGGCTGCGATCCAGTCGATCGCCGTACTGCTGTCACCCGGCGGCGTATCGACCAGCACCGCGTCGAACTTGCGCCGGGCCTCGCTCAGGAAGCGCCCGAAGCGGTCGCTGGCGATGAGTTCATCCGGGTTCGTCGGGCAGGGGCCGGCCGGATAGACAAACAGGTACGGCACCTTTTCAATCGGAGCGGGGCCAGCCGACACATCGGACCGTCCCGACAACATGGTGGAGATGCCGGGCGCGCCCTGGATTCTGAATATCTCGTCCTGCCTCGACTTTTGCAGGTGGCAGTCGAGCAAGAGCGTTCGCTTGCCGAGTTGTGCGAACGCGACGGCCAGATTCGCCGCCAGGTACGTCCTGCCGTCTCGCTTCGACGGGCTCACGATCGCCAACACGTTTTTTTCAACGTTCTCGCCGCCCAGCACGAGTTGTGCACGTATGTAGCGAATAATCTCGGCTTGCCGCGAGAAAGGCTTGTACGCGGTCACCAGTTCGCTGCTCAGATCGCCCTTTTCCAGCTGCACCTGCGGCAACTGGAGCTGGCTCGCCAGGGCCCGGTCGAGTTCGCGCTCCTTGAGCTTGTTCAGCGCAATTGCCGCCTGCCCGAAGCGAACGTTGTGTGCCTCGGCATAGGCGAGGATTTCGTCGACGTCGCTCTGCTGCAGCACGCCGTCCGATACCAGGATCTCGGCAACGTTGTGATCGGTCGCCCGAACGTCCGACTCCGAAAGGATGGCGGATTGTTTCGCTAACGCTCGTTCGATTGCACCAGCCATTCGTACTCTCCCTTGACGTGCCGACTCGACGGATCGAGGTTCAGATACTCGCTATGACACGGAGTCCGATACCCTCGCGGATGTCGTCTTCCGTACGAATCTTCCGGTTCACCAGTTCGGCGGCGACCGCCAGCAGCGTGCCCAACATCA
Organism: uncultured Pseudomonadota bacterium; assembly: GCA_963775455.1. GTDB lineage: Bacteria > Pseudomonadota > Gammaproteobacteria > Steroidobacterales > Woeseiaceae > UBA1847. The sequence continues at coordinate 211,975 of CAVZIU010000004.1, forward strand.
GGCCGAGAACCAGCGAGCCCACCAGCCGGACCATTGACCCCGGCCCGGCGACTTCCGAGGGGATCGTTGCCGGGCTCAGCACCGCGACATTCGTCTGGTTGAACTGGCTTTCCATGCTGCTCTGGTAGAACTCCTGCATGGCGATATCGTACGTACGGCGGGCGTTCTCGACATCCTGTACCAGGAGATCGAGAGCATCACGCTCCTCCTTGACCTGGAACACGCGTCGTTCCTGCTGCGCGAGTGAGGCGCGGATCGCCTGTTCCTGCTCCACTGCGCGCCGGTACTCCGGATGCTGCGCGCCTACCTGGCTCGACCGGACTTCGGTGGTGCGCGTCTGGGCGCGCACGAGATCAGCGGACATGACTTCGTAGCGTGCCATCTCCGAGTCGAGGCGCTCGTCATAGGAGATGATGCCCTTCTCTCTCTGGTAGTCCGTCAGCGCAGCCTGCTTTTCGGCCAGCCGGTTGCGCAGCGTTACGAGCTGCTCATCGAACCACACCGCACTGCGGCGCGCGGGCGTGATGCTCAGGTCGAGCGACACGTCTATGTAAGCGTTGGCGAACGCATCGGCGAGCGCAGCGGCCAACTCCGGCGTCTCGGAGCGCATTTGCAGGGCGATGACGCGGCTTTCGCGCGTCGTCAGCACGATCAGCTCGTCCAGCACCGCAGTGATCAGTTTCTCCCAGGACGCTCCCTCTTTGAGCGTGTCAAACCCATATTCGCCCAGCTGTTCGTCGGCCAATGCCCGCAACAGGTCGTCGGGCAGCGCGTTGAGTGCCGCGGCGGCGACGCGGCGGCTGCGGATGATATCGGTCTGTGTTTCGAGTTGCCCGGTCTCGTTCGGCCGAGCCAGACCCGCTTGCTCGAAGGGCCCGACATCACGGACTTCGAGCACGAGAGTCGTTGTCGCGGTGTAGCGCTGCACCGCTCGCGATGCGAGAAAGTAGGCACTTGCCACGGTCAACAGCGTCACGAGCACAATCAGCCACTTCCGCGACCAGATCAGTTGAAAGAGAAATGTTGGTGTCACTGCATGGACCTCGAAGGTACGCTAGAACAAACCTTCCTTGATGATCAATACGTCGTCCGGCTGCAACAGGTCGTTCATGCCGACAGCGATGTTGCCGTTTTCGCCGTCCTGGCTGCGCCGGGTCACAACGATGCCCTTGTCTGTGCCGCGTTCGGTCAGTCCGCCGCTTGCCGACAATGCCTGGATCACAGTCATGCCCGACCTCAGTCGGTACACGCCCGGATTGCGAACTTCGCCGTAGACGAAGAATTCCTCCATGCGCGGCACGAATGCGATGTCGCCCTGCTTGACGACATAGTTCTGGCTCACGTCGCCGCGCTCGAGGAGATCCCGCAGGAATACTTTGACCGTGCGTGATTTGCCATCTTCGATGCGTGTCAGAATCAGGAAGTCCGCGGCATCCTCAACGAGCCCTCCCGCAAGCGCGATGAGGCTGGCGACGTTTTCCGCGCCGGCGTCCGACATCGCATTGATGGGATAGCGGCCCGGCCTGGAGACATTGCCCAGGATCGTAACGGACTCCACTTCGGCGGCTCGGCTGGTCTCGACGAATACCGTGACCTGCGGATCGCGTACGAGCTGCCGCCGCACGAGTTCGTCTGCGATGCGTTGTTCCGCGTCGCGTACGGAAAGCCCGCCGACGTTGACTGCGCCGAGCAGCGGAAATGCGATCGAGCCGTCCGCGGAAATGCGGGCGACGGTCTCGAGGTCCTCCTGGCCGTAAACCGAAATCCGGACGATGTCGCCAGGACCGAGGCTTACTTCCTGCGCCGTCGCGAAGTCCGCGCCGGCGACCAGCAGGACTGATAACGCGATGCAGAGCGCGAGAGTCCTGTCGATTCGTAGTGCTGCCGTTCTCATATCCACTCCTGTGTCATCGGCATCGTACCTTGAAGAGCCCGCGCTGTCGTCATGACCGGCGCCTGGACGGTCGCGCATCTCCGCGTCCACTGTAAGCGCACGGTCACAGGAAACTGTAACTGAACTCGAAGTGGTACGCTTCATACCTGAAGTCCCGGAACTGCCTGTTCGACGAACGATCGCCGGTCCCCGCGTAAGCCTCCAGGTGCAATCGGCTGCGCGGATCCCAGCGCACGCCCGCACGTACCGACACGATGACGTCGTTGCGCGGCGCGAGATCCGGGACCGGCACCAGGCTCGGTTCCAGCTCGAAGTCGCGATCTTCGCGGTCGGCGCTGACGTAGTAACTGAGGCGCCGGCTGACGAACCACTCGATGTCCAGGCTTTGGCCGTCGATGAGCGCGAAGTTTGAGAGCTCGTCACCCAGGCTCGATACGATCCGGGAAGCCGAAAGGCCGAGCACCACCTCGTCCGACAGACCCCAGCTCAGTCCGACATTGCCCGTCAGTCCGTCGAAGGCAACGAGCGCCGGATCGGTCGGTTCGCGCTCCTGGTACCTGAGCGCGGCATTGAAACTGAGGTCGGACGAAACTTTCCAGGTCAGTTCCGGCCCGACGGCAAATTCATCGAAGCCGAGGTTGTTGGCGTTGTTGCTCTCGCGCTGCTGGATGGTGCCGACGAATGCCACCCGATTGCCTTGCCGACTCTCGTAGGCAAGCCTCAAGAACCCATTCTGGCGATTGATCTCCGGCCTGTCGACCAGGTCGAACGCGACGTCGGTGTAGCCGCCGCCGGCACCTATCGTCCAGCGCGGACGCACCACCCTGTTGATCTCGAAATCGACGTTCTGCCGCAGGCGGAAATCGATTCGCGGGACGTCCTGATTCTCGAAGTCCACCGGCTCGACGACGTAGGAATAACCGATGTTGCCGTAGGTCGCATCGCCCGCGCGCCAGTCATAGCGCGCAAGGAGGTTGCCGCCCGTGTAGTCGGCTTCGACGTACTTGTCATGCCGGTTCACATTGACTTCGGCATCGAGGAAGAGATCCTGGCTCTCCGAATTGCCATCTCGAGGTCACACCTGCGAAAGCGCTGACGATCGTATCGTCGAGGCCGCGGGGATCCACGCCGCCGGCTTCTTCGAGCGAGTTGTCGATCCGGAAGAAGTTGGTGTCGTACAGCACGCGTGCACCGGCGTACGCGTCGAAACCGGCTTCATCCAGGTCCTGCGCAGCGCACGGACTACCAGCGCCTGCCGCCAGTACGGCCAGCGCAATGCCGAGCAGCCGAATCGAGCCGGGACAGGCCGACGAGGCGCGGTCTGGGTGCGTTCGAATGCAACGCGGAAGCGTACATGTGCGATCCAAAGTCTGGAATTCCCGTGCTAAGGCAACGACAGCGCAATCTCGCCCAGGTCGGCCGCACCCGAGCGGACAGACGCGTCGACACGATAGTCCCGCGCCTCGGCGATACGCGCCGCAGCGAAAGTTACGCCGTTTTTCTGGTACTCCAGAGTCGTACCACTGACTTTCAATGTCAGCCTGTCACCTGCGGAGAGCCGTCCGCCCTTGGCCAACTGCTCACCGTGGCGCCACGCGCTGAGGACGCCATTATCGCATTCCAGCCCGAATTCCACATTACTCCAGTTTGCACCATTTTCGCGGCCACTGAGTCCGACCAGCCAGACCGCTTCGGCCGGATCGCTGCCGACCGCCCAGCTGATGCTGTAGGCGGCACCCGCGCCCAGCGTCCGGAGCGGCGCCGAGGATTGCGTCTGCGAGCCTGCATGAGCCCGTCGCGCCGGGTTGCGGACAAAGTGGAAGACGAGAAACCGCCGTCGAAAATCGGGCGCGACCGCAAGGATACCGACGGCGCGTCGACAGCGGTTGCACCGATCCGCTCGGGTCCCGTCACGACGGGGTCATTAAGATAGCGGCGCAAGGCGTCGAGGATGGCATCGGTGGCGACGTTGTCCCAGACGGGCGGGACGGACCCGCCGGGCGTGCCGACCAGCGTGAGGCCGCCCGTGTCGGTGACGGGCACGTTCCGGTCCGCGACCAGGAGCGTGACGCTGAGCCGGTCGCCCGCAGTCGACGGGTCGGGCTGCTGGCCCGATGCCGCACTGCTCGACAATGTGATCTTGTTGCCTTCCTGCCCCGGATCCACCGTTGCCGTCAGCCGGAGGGTCGCCGTGCTCGCCGCCGGCGCGGCGCCGATGACCCACATGCCCGATGCGGGATCGAATGCGCCGGCGGAAGCCAGGTGGCTCACGTAGCTGAGGCCTGGTGGCAATGGGCTGACGAGGTATACGTTGGTGGCATCCTCGAGGCTCGTATTGGAAACGCGGTATTCGAAGGTGACGTCGCTGCCGGCCCTTGGCTTCGGATCGGGCGTCAGCATGCCGAGTACGGTGACGAGGTCGACGTCCGCCGGGAAGCAGGTACCGGTCGTAACCAGGTCGAACGGCGGAGTGACCGGGATGCGGGTCGCGCCCAGGTACACCGGCAATGCGGGTGACGTGAGGTCCATGCACGCCGTGCCCGACGCACCGGTTCGGAACTGGAAGCCGTCCTGCGCGTCGCCCGCCACATTCAGAGCATAGTTGATGACCAGCGGGTCCGTCGTGAAGTCGAGGGTATCGACGGGTTCGATGCTGAACGGAGTCACCGATGCAAAGACGTCCTCGGACTGCACGGTACCGATGAAGGTATCGGTGACGCCGCCCGCGGCGGCCCGCACGTACCATTCGCCGGTCGCGCAATGCTGCCAGACGAACAGCCCCTGCTCCGTTGCCTTGTCGTATACCGGTGCGCCGCACAGCCCGCCGTCGTCGTCCTCGATCGTGCCGACTGCCGTGTCGTCGCCTATGAAAACCTGCTGCGGGTTCGACAGCGAGATGCTGAGGCTTTCCGCGAACTCGACCTCGGCATCGTCCACGATCGGTACGACGATCGTGGCCGTCGTCTCGTTCGGCTGGAACTCCACGGTCCCGGACGTCGCCGTATAGTCGGCCGGCGCGACCGCCAGGCCGTTGATCGTCGTGAAATCCACGGACACGACGTCCGGCACGCCGAAATCCAGCGCCAGGTTGAAAACGAGGTTGCCGTCAGGGTCGTTTTCCAGAACGGTCGCGTCCTCGATGGTCACGACCGGGTCGGCGATCGCACAAGGGCCGAGGGTCGCAAGGTCCACGGGCAAGGTGACGGAAATGTTGTTCCGGCCAATCACTGCAGTGGAAATGTTGCCGTTGATGCCGACGCAGACGCGTGAGCCTTCCGTCACTGTGAAATCGTAGCCATCGACGGCGCCACCGCTGACCGTGAGCCGGTAGTTGAGCTGCGTGCTGCTGCCATCGAGCTCAAGGACATCGTTCGGTTCCAGGTTGATAGCGATTGAAGGCCGTGATCGCCGCGTCGCTGCGCACCGCTCCCCTGAAAAGCTGCTGCGCGGCACCCGCGGCCGTTACGCGCACGTTCCAGGTATTCGAGCTGCATGCCGCCTGCCAGATAAACATCCCCGTGTCCGTGCCCTGGCTGATGTCGGGCGTGCCGGCGGTTTCGGCGCACTGCGACGGCGGCACGTCCGTCGGCACTTCGACTTCCTCGAGTTCGTCCGCACCTTCGACCGCCCGGTACAGGTGGTCCGCCGGCACCCCGACGAAAGTATCGAGCTGGCCGCTTGGCCAGCGCACCTCGACGCCTGCCGCGGCATTGCCGGCCAGGCCGAAATGCAGCCGCTTGTCGTTCTGCGCCCAGCGGTGATACCCGCCGTTCTGCTCGCGCATCTGGGCCGTGCCGCCGGCGGTAACCGTGACGACCGCGCCGACGCCATCCCGGTTCGACACATTGCCTTCGAGGTCGATCTCGATCCAGTGGTTGCCGTTGCCCAGGTTACGGAACAATTTATCCGGACCGCCGTTCCCGTAGGGCTCCTCCGGGAAAAGCGCGAGCCCATTCGTCACCAATAGGTCCACGTTACCGTCGACGTCGTAGTCGGTCGTAACGACGTTTTCCGACAGGCCGACGCCGACACCCACCGGACCGTTGGCACCGGCACCGTCGGGAACCTCGGTGAAAACGCCGTTGCCGTCATTGACAAACAGCATGTTGCCGAGATTCTCGACAGCGTCGCGGCAGACGTAAAACAGGTCCTGGTCCATGTCGTTGTCGAAGTCGGCGGCGACGGCGGCAACGCACTTCACGGCGCCACTCAGGCCCGTTGACTGGATTTGCTGCGTGTACCGGCCCAGTCCCGGGTCGTACTTCAGGTACAAGGGCTGACGCGCCATATCGAGCCCGCCAAGCCCGGTGACATTCAATCCGCTGACTGAGCGTGGTGCTGTCGACGAATGCGTACAGGTAGCTGCCGTCCGCGTCTCCGCCGCCAGACCCGGGGGCCGCGGCAAGGATCATGGTCCAGGTCTGAGTCGCCGGGGCGTAGCCGACGAAGATGCCGCTGACGGTAGCCGGATCATACGGCGGCATGCCCTGCACGTCTGGGTCGGCCGGCGACAACACCATGCGAATCGGTTCGCCGTCGACGGGAAATGGCGGATGCACGTCTGCGGCACCGATATGCACGTCGGCTATGCTGCGGTCGCTCCAGTGCAACTCGAAGGTCACGTCCCCATCCGTTTGAAACCTTACGGTGGCAAAGGACCCGTTCTCTATGAGCTGTGCTTCGAGAGAATTCGTGCCGGTAAGCGCCGCACCGCTGATGCGCGTCCGACCGCGAAGGGCAAACAGTTCCGGCAGCAGGTCGCCGTCGAAGTCCGCTACGAGGGAATCGACGACAAAATTGAAGTTGTCGACAATGCCCGTAATGTCGAAGAACGGATAGCCGCTCCGGAAATCGTAGATGTGCTCCGGCAATATCGCCTGCGTGATACACATGAGGTCGTGATAACCATCGAAGCTCAGATCCGTGAGCAGCGCGTAGTCGTTGTTTTCGCACTGGTGCTCGGACTGGAAATTTGCGCGCCTGAAGTCGCTCGGCTCCTGCTCGAACAGCTGCATCGCCTGACCCTGCACGGTCATGGCGAAATCCAGCTCGCCGTCATTGTTGAAGTCGAACCAGACCGGCAACCGGCCGCCCCACTGCGGGCGGTCGAAGGTGTAGAACAGCACCCGGTCGGACAGGTATGCGCCGTTATTGACGAGGAACTGTGACGGATACCGGGCGCCGGCCGAAATCAACAGGTCGGCGTCACCGTCGTTGTCGAAATCGGCGAAGGCGCCGCCGTGCTGGTCCGAGGTCGGCGCGGACTGCCAGGCATCGACTTCGAAGGCCCGGTCCTCGAACGTCCCGTCCGCCTGGTTGATCAGCAGAGCCGCCGCATTCCGGTGACGGCTCAGGAAAAAATCGGGCAGGACGTCGGTATTCGCGTAGCCGACGGAAGCGCCATAGGATTCGCCGGCATAGTCGATGCCGGCCTCGTTCGTGGCGTCTTCGAACTCGACCTGCGCGCCGACGGGCGCGGACGCCAGCAGCAGGCCGCCGGCCACTTGCGCCGTTGCCAGGCGGCAACGCGACGAAAACGCGTCAGCCTTCGCCCGGAGCGAACCGCTTGAGTGCTTCTGCATGCCGACGTGTCTCTCCCTGCCAACGGCCAGCTGCGTCCGAACGTACCTGCTTCCGCGCCGGATTCAGGCCCTGAAATCAAGCTACTATCGCACAACCGGTGTGACTTGCAACGGTGGCCAACGCCAACGCCACCCGTTCTGCCTATTGCATCACACTTTGCCGGGCCGGCCCGTTCACAGCCAGTAAAGATTCCCGACGTTTATGTAAAGTGTCTTAAAAAGCAGACACCGTTGCCCATAGTGTTTGCTTCGCGAAACGCTCGCGGAAACAACCGAGTCACGGACAGGACACTCGTCGGCGGCGCACTCCGGCCTGCCGCCAACCCCAGCCAGGGACGACTTTTGTATGCGTATGCAAGCTAATCGGACCGTGTTGTTCCTCGGCATCCTGGCCGCGTCGGCCCATGCGGGTCCGGTTCAGTTCGACGACGAATCGGACAAGCTCGGGTTCGAGCGCGGCACCGAAAGCTGGGGCATTTCCTGGGGCAACGTGAACGGGGATGTCTGGCCTGATCTCTATAATCACGGCCATCGTGACTACACCCGCCTGTACCGGAATACCGGCAGCGGCGATTTCGACGACGTGTCCCTGGAATACGACGTCCAGATGGGTAGCTGGTGGCTGTCTCTCCCGCAGCGCGACGTACACGGCGCAGCGCTGGCCGACTTCGACAACGACGGCGACGACGATGTACTGATCGGCGATGAAAACGAGTTCTTCCTCAACCATGCGGAGAGCGGCGGATACTTCACGCAGCTTCTCCTGACTTCGCCCCAGGCTTTCGCGGCCTGGGTACCGACCGGGACCTGGACGACACTGGAGTCGGAAGCGGCCTGCGTCGGTAACTACGTGCAATTCATCGATCTCGATGTCGACGGCGACCTCGACAAGATCTGTGCTGACGCGGACAACTTCCCTGAATCGGGCAGCGGCGCGGAGGCATCGCTCGTCCCGTCGCTGGCGAACACGATCGACACGGCGGTCGCCGACTTCGACAACGACCTACGAACCGACTTCATGGCGTTGCGCGGCGCGCTGCGCCCGAACGGCGCCGCCATGTTGTCCGCCAGTGACCTGGACATCTGGTTTCGCGATGGTACCGGTACGGTCGCGACCTTCAAGTCCAGCGGCAACGTGCGGATACTCGTCGACGGCAACGGGGGCGGCCCGTTCCAGGAACCGGACGTCATCCAGCACAATTCCGCGACCAACTACTCTGCGCGCGTACGGCGCATCGATTTCGCGTTCGATGCAGTAACGAAGCTGTGGCGGGTCACCGACAACAGCGGCAGCCAGCACTACATACGCGTGCACGCCGAGAATCCGTTGACTGATCTCGCCGTCACCAACCTGGACAACCGGGACCAGCCATACCCGATCCGATTCGGTCAGAACACGGCGGGTGGCATCACCTGGAAGGCGCTGCCGGGCATGGACACGCCGGTGAATTGCACGAGCATCGTGGCCGCCGATTTCGACAACGACATGGACCTGGACCTGTACCTCGCCTGCGGAGCCGGCGTGACGAACGAAGCCAATCGTTATTACGACAACAATGGTGATGGAAGTTTCTCGCCCGTCCTGGTACACGGTGGCGAAGGACCGGTCGGCCCCGGTCGCGAGTTCGGCGTCGCCGACAGTGTCGCGGCCGCGGATTATGACGTCGATGGTTTCATGGACGTCGCGGTCGTCAACGGCCTCCTGTTCTATCCTTTCGGCCAAGGCGGGCCGGACACACTCATCCGCAATCGCGGGAACGGCAATCGCTGGATCGAGCTCGATCTCGTCGGCACGACGACCAATCGCAACGGTATTGGCGCGAAAGTCTACGTTACGGCTGGCGGACGGACGCAGCTGCGCGAGCAGAACGGTGGCTACCACCGGTGGTCGCAGAACAGCCAGCGCCTGCATTTTGGCCTCGCCGCCAACGCGACCGCGCAGGAAATACGCATCGTCTGGCCATCGGGCATCGTCGACGTTTTCCGCAATGTGTCGGCGAATCGTCTGTATGCCGCGACCGAAGGCGGCGGGCTCAACAGCGTAACGCTGTCCGGCGAAGCACATACTACGATTGTACCCGGGGAGGAATGCGGACAACCTCCCTATCACGCGCTTTACGGCCCGGCCGTTCACCTCTGGCGCGATTGTGGCACCAACCTCTGGCACGTGCGTTTCAAGAGCGGTCTCGGCCGAATGACGGACAACGTCCCCCTGGCCGCGAGCGGGTCGCTGATCGGCGACGCGAGTTTCGCTTTCGCGAACGGCACGAACCTCGAGCCCGCGGACAGCATCGCTCTCACGACATCAATGCAGGTCGACTTCTCGCTTGCGGTGCGCGACGAAGGATTAGCCGGAAGCAAGGGCATCAACTTCAACACGGCCAGCCAGCGCTCGACCTGCCTCGACCTCACTTCGCGGGACTTCGAAGCCGTAATCGTCGGCTCGCTCGGCAAGCGGCTTGATCCGCCCTTTGACCTCACGAACGGTCTCAAGCCCTGTGACAGCGACGGCGACGGCAGCAACAACAGCACCGACAACGACGACGACAACGACGGTGTCCCTGACGTGAACGACGCATTTCCGCTGGATCGCAGGGAATGGCTCGACAGTGATGGCGACGGCACTGGCGACAACAGCGATGCGTTCCCGGCCGACGCGACCGAACAGCATGACGACGATGGTGACGGGATCGGCGACAACGCCGACATAGACGCCGACAACGACGGCCTGCCCGACGCCACCGAGCTGCTCGACACAGGCTTCACGTGGACGAATCCCAACGTGCAGGTACCAACGGACGGCGGCAATTCGACGGCGACCATAAACCTGTCCGCTCAGGGAGCTGCGATTGGCCAGTCCGTGTTCGTCAGCGCTCTCTTGGCCAACGGCGATCTCGATGCCAGCAATGAATGGTTTTCGCTGGACTTCAACAATGGCCAGTTCCTGCTGTCGCAGGTACAGACCGAACAGCAGTGTGCGGCCACGCTGTTCCCGACGACGAAGCCACTGAACGCGATCGTGTCCGTGATCGATATCGGCGGCGGCGTTCCCGGTATTCGCATCAAGGGGACATCGAGCTCCGCAGCCGGCAATCTCGCCGAGTGCGGCGGCATCGGCCTGCAGTATCGGCTGACGATTTCGGCCGTGCCGGCCTATGGCATGGACGAGGACGGCGATAACGTGTTCAACCTGTTCGACCTCGACAGCGACAACGACACCGTTGCGGACGTCGTCGAAGCCGGCCTGCCCGATCTGAACAATGATTACCTCGTCGACGACCCGGCCCAGCAGGCATCCGTAGCGCCTGCGCCGGACACCGACCTGGACGGCATTCCCGACTTCCTCGATCGGGAGAGCCGCAACCCCGTCAACACCGGCGTTGACTACGACATTGCAGTCGCCGGCCGTGCAATTCTCGACTCCAACGGCGACGGTCAGCTCGGCCCCGGCGATGCCGGAGCCGCGTTCGACGCCGACCGCGACGGCATCGACGATCTCATCGACGCCGATCCGACGCGCCGGGGATCGGCCGTACCGGGCGGCAACCACGCGCCGGTCGCGGCCAGTCTGACGGCGATCGCGCTTGCCGATGCGCCTGTTTCGCTGACGCTGTCAGCCAGTGATTCCGACGGGGATGCCCTGACCTTCCTGATTCTGAGCGGACCGTCCAACGGCAGCCTGAGTGGCACCGCGCCAGACCTCGTGTACACACCGGCGCCCGGCTTTACCGGTCAGGACAGCTTCATCTACTCGGCCAGCGACGGCGAGGCATCCAGTGCGCCCGCAGAGGTCCAGGTGACCGTCCAGAACCTGGAGCAAGCTTTGGTCGACTGGCTGGGCGCCCTCGGCGGCGTCAGCGTGACCGGCAACACCGTCAGCTATTCGGGATCGCCGCAGAACTGGGGCAAGAACACCGTGAACTCCGCGGCGCTGTCGGCGCTCGGTTACAACGACGACTACAGCGTGCGCTTCCGCCTGCTAACGGAACCGGCCTCGGCCCGTTTCGCGGCGGGGCTCGGTGTCGAGGAAACGGAGGCCGGGTGGCGCGACGTCGACTTCGGGTTCCGCATCGACAACGGCCTGGCGACGGTTCGCGAAAACGGGACGTTTCGGACCAACGGCCCCGTCGTGCATGCGGGCGACGCCCTCGACATTCACGTGAACGCGGGCACGATCGAGTATCGCGTCAACGGCACGCTGATCTATACGTCTTCTCATGCCGGTGCGCCGGTGTTCTACGTCGATACCTCATTCAACAACGGCGCCACAGCCTTCGACGTGACGCTGATCGGTGTACCCGACGTCGTCGAACCGCCAACCACCGTTGCCGTGAATCAGTGGTCCGGCGCTACCGGCGGCGCGAGCAGTCATACCGATGCCATTCGGTTCACCGGCGCGCCGAACGGCTGGAACAGCACCATCAATTCGGCTGGAATGTCAGCATTCGGCGCCAGCAGCGCCTACGAGCTGGCCTGGCGCGTCGCCACCGACCCGACGGCCACGACCTGGGTCGTGGGTCTCGGCCTGTCGGAAACCAACGGCGACTGGCGCGACGTCGACTACGGTTTCCGCAATTCCAATGGATCCCTGACGGTCTACGAGAGCGGCACGTGGCGCAGCAACCTGGCGCCTCTCAATGCCGGTGACAGGCTTTCCATCGCCGTCGACGGCGATACCCTGGAATACCGCGTGAACGGGGTCGGCGTGTACACCACGTCGATCAGCGCGGGTGCTGATTTCCATGTCGATACGTCGTTCAAGGGCGGCCCTCCCGTGGAGTTCGCGGAATTCGCCCTGCGCCTGCCCTGAACGGGTTGGCGCCGACATGCGCGGGGCACGTCACCGGGGACGCGCCTCCCCGCCGGCACCGCAATGCGGGTAGCCTGCCCGCCATGATCGCGGCGCGTCCGGCGCAGCATGCCGCCCGGGTACAATTCTGTGACCCGTATCGCAAACCGGAAGCGGCGCAACGTCACAAAGCCGGGGGATTCCTGCCGCTTATGTAAAATCACAGGTTTCACTCCACCGCGGCACCGTACCGTCGGGCCCGTTCCGGGTGACATAACGGACCGCTAGCACCACCCGTTAATCCCGGAAGAAAAAGAAGACAGTTGCCGCGACAGATCCGTCGCAACGGCCAGGCAGGGGCAATAATCGATGTCTACCAAAGTCATTCTCACGGGCGCGCTGTTGTCCGTGACTGCCGCATTTGCATTCGCGGAACCCGTTCAGTTCGAGGACACGTCGGACAAGCTGGGCTTCGAGCGTGGAACGGAAAGCTGGGGCATTTCCTGGGGCAACATCAACATGGACGGCTGGCCGGACCTGTACAACCACGGCCATCGCGACTACACGCGCCTGTACCGGAATACCGGAACCGGGGACTTCGAGGACGTGTCGTTCGAGTACGACATGCAGATGAACGGCTGGTGGCTGAGCCTGCCGAGCCGGGACGTACACATGGCGGCGCTCGCCGATTTCGACCGGGACGGTGACGACGACGTCCTGGTCGGCGACGAGGACGAGTTTTTCCTGAACCACGCGGAAAGCGGTGGCTACTTCACGCAGCTCTCGATCACTTCCGAGCAGGCGCACGCGGAATGGGTGCCCTCCGCGACCTGGACGACGCTGATCTCGGAAACGAACTGCAGCGGCAACTACGTGCAATTCATCGACCTGGACGTCGACGGCTTGCTTGACCGCATTTGCGGCGATACCGACAACTTCCCGGAGGAAGGCAGCGACCAGAAGGCCATCGACCTCATCCCGGCCCTCGGCCGCGTCGCCGATACCGCTGTCGGCGATTTCGACAACGACCTGAGGGCCGACATCATTGCCACACGCGGAATATTGCGGCCGAACGGCGCCGGCATGGTCGATGCAAACTCCGTCGACATCTGGTTTCGTGCAGGAACCGGTACCGACGTGACGTTCACGACCACCGGCAATGTCACGTTCATGATCGACGGCGACGGCGGCAGTGTCTTCCTGAAGCCGGATGTGTTCACACACAATTCTCTGAGCAACTTTTCGCGAACGGTGCGCGAGATCGACTTCAATTTCGTTGCGTCTACGCGCAGGTGGACCGTGCACGACGGCGGCAGCAGCCAGCATTACATTCGCGTCCGCGCCGCTAATCCGATCGGCAGTCTTACGGTGCAAAACCTGAGCAGTGCAGACCTGCCCTTCCAGATGCGCTACGGCCGGAACACGCCGACCGGCATTACGTGGCAATCTGCGCCGGGATTCGGTACCGCGATCCAGTGCGCCGGCATCGTCGCTGCGGACTTCGACAACGACATGGACCTCGACCTGTTCCTGGCTTGCGGGGCGGGCGTCACCAACCTGCCGAATCGCTACTACGACAATAACGGCAACGGCACGTTCACTTTCGTCCCGACACACGGTGGCGAAGGGCCGCTCGGTGTCGGACGGGAATTCGGCGTCGCCGACAATTTGGCGACCGCGGACTACGACGTCGACGGGTTCATGGACCTAGCAATCGTCAACGGCCTGCTCTACCGGCCATTCGGTCATGGCGGGCCCGACACGTTGCTTCGCAACCTCGGGAATTCGAATCACTGGATTGAAATCGACCTGACTGGCACCGTAACGAACGCGAACGGTATCGGGGCAAAAGTCTACGTCACCGCCGGAGGCGTGACCCAGTTGCGGGAGCAGAACGCCGGTTATCACCGCTTTTCGCAAAACGACAAGCGCCTGCACTTGGGGCTGGCCGGCAACACCACCATCCAGGAACTGCGCATCGAATGGCCATCCGGGCTGGTCGACACCTACGCCAATGTCACAGCGGACAGGCTTTACGCCGCGGTCGAGGGCACCGGTCTGACTGCCGTCGCACTCGGACCGGAAGTCCGCACGCGGGTGCTGCCGGACGAGGAATGCGGCGAGCCGCCATACAACGAGACCTACGGTCCGGCAATGATGCTGTGGCGCGATTGCGGTACCTCGACCTGGCACCTGCGCTTCTACAACGGGCTCGGGCGGATGACAGACGACGTAGTGCACCCGTCGGTGGGGCGCGTTTCGGGCGAGCGCAGCATTCGGTTTCGCCAACGGCACGAACCTGCAGGCTTCGGACAGCGTCGGACTTGCGCCCCCGACGCAGGTCAATTTCAACATCACCGTCCGGCCGCAGGCCGCGAGCAGCAGCAAGGTCCTCAATTTCAACGTGGGCACCCAGCAGTCGACTTGCCTGGAGTTCGATACGCAGAGCATCGACCCGCTGATCATCGGTTCAGCCGGCAAGCGGCTCGACCCGCCGTTGGACCTGTCGAACGGGCTCTTGCCCTGCGATACGGACGGCGACGGATTGAACAACAGCATCGACCTCGACGACGACAACGACGGCGTGCAGGACACGGCCGATGCCTTTCCACTCGATCCGGCAGAGTGGGCCGACGCTGACGGAGACGGCGTCGGCGACAACGGCGATGCTTTCCCCACCAACCCTTCGGAACAGCACGATGGCGACGCTGACGGGATCGGCGACCATGCGGACGTCGATGCGGATAACGACGGCATCGCGGATTTGACCGAACTTTTCGACGACGGCTTCTCGCTGACCATACCCTCGACGGTCATACCGGCCGACGGCGGCGCCGCCACGGCACGCGTGAACCTGAGTACACAGGGCGCTACGATCGGCCAGTCGGTGCGGGTCAGCAAGCTCCTCGCAGACGGCGACCTGGACGGTGTCCCGGAGACCTTCACACTCAATTTCAACAACGGCCAGTACGTACTTGCAAATCTGCAGACCGCCCTGCAATGCGCCGGCACGCTGTTCCCCACGACGAACGCATTGAATGCCGTCGTCCCGGTCATCAACATCGGCGGTGGCGTGCCTGGCATCACCATACGTGGCTCGACGCAACCGGATGTCGACATCATCACGCAATGCGGCACCTTCGGCGCCCGCTACCGCCTCACGATCTCCGCTATTTCCGCGTACGGCCTCGACGAGGACGGTGACCTGACTGCCAATGCCTACGACCTGGACAGCGATAACGACACGATCGCCGACGTCGTCGAAGCCGGCCTGACAGATGCCGACGATGATTTCATCGTGGACGACCTGTCCGGCGGCCAGGGGTCGGTGACGGATCCCCCGGACTCGGACAGCGACGGCATCCCCGACTTCCTGGACCGGGAGAGCGGCAATGCACAGAACAACGGCACTGCCTACGACATAGCCGGAACTTCCAATGCCGCGCGCGACAGCAATGGCGACGGGCAGCTCGGCGTCGGCGACGCCGGTGCCGGCATCGACGCGGATGGCGACGGCATCGACGACCTGATCGACCGCGACCCCGGCAAGCCCGGTTCGGCCGAACCCGGCGGCAATGGAGCGCCGACGGCCAACGGCCAGTTCGTCGTCACGAACGTGAACACGCCGCGGTCCATCACGCTGACGGGCAGTGACCCGGACCTGGACGTGCTGGATTTCTTACTTGCGCAGATGCCTATGCACGGCACGCTGTCGGGCACGGCGCCGAACCTTACCTACACACCGGATTCCGATTACACGGGCCAGGATACCTTCACCTTCCGGGTCGACGACGGGCAGGCCCTGAGCGCTCCGGCACTCGTCGTGATCGACGTGCAGGAGCTCGAACGGCCACTCACCGACTGGGCCATGGTTTCGGGCGGCGTCGAAGTCCTCGGCAACATCGTGAGCTATGCCGCGCCGCCCGGCGGCTGGAACAACAACACGGCGAGGTCTGTGGCGTTCTCGACCCTGGGGTACGACATCGACTACGTCGTGCGCTTCACGATCACGGAGAGCGTTGCCAATGGTCAGTTCGTCGTCGGGCTGGGCGTCGCGGAAAATAGCAACGATTGGCGCGATGTCGACTACGCCTTCCGCTCGACGAACGGGCAATTGTCAATACGCGAGAACGGCACGTTCGTCACCACTGGCCCCGTGGCCGCGATCGGCGACGTGCTGGCCTTGCATGTGGGACCGGGCAGCATCGAGTACCGGGTCAACGACCACTTGATACATACGAGCACCTATATCGGTACGCCGGCCTTTTACGTTGACTCATCGTTCAACTCCGGTTCCGCCGAATTCGCAGTGAGTTTGCTGGGCATCGCCGATCCGACGAACCCCGGTACGGTGCCGATCACCGGCTGGACCGGCGCCACCGCCGGTGTGTCCGTCAGCGGCTCCGGCATCAGCTACTCCGGATCGCCGACAGACTGGAACAGCACCGTCAACTCGCCGCATCTCTCGAGCTTCGGCGCGTCAGATGCCTACGAGATTTCGTTCCAGGTGACCTCGCCCCCCGCAGGCGCCGTCTGGGTCGTCGGTCTCAGTGCGAGCGAGTCCGGACCCGACTGGCGGGATGTCGAATTCGGGCTGCGCAATGACGGCGGCGCGCTGAGGATCTATGAAAACGGGACATGGCGGGCAGCTGCCGGCGCGCTGGCGATCGGTGACAAGCTCGCAATCGCAGTCGACGGCACGACACTCGAGTATCGCCGGAATGATGTCGGCATATACTCGACGACGATCGGCGCAGCCAGCGACTTCTATATTGACAGCTCGTTCAAGAACGGTGCTGCGGATCTCGGCTCGTTTACCCTGAAATTGCCATAACTCGAAGCGGCCTCGGGCAGGTCCGACGTTTCCCGAACGCGGCCGGACCGCGGTGACAGCCTTCACCGGAAACCGCTATCATGGCCACTCACACGTTCGACCGTGCGGGCGCGACGTCCCGGCCGAGGAATCCTGGCGTTGATTTTCAAGAACCGATTCGAAAACATTGTTGAAATGGCGACGCTGTGCGTCGCCGCCCTGGTGCTCGCTGCCGGCGGCGGGGTGCTCGTTTCAATCGGCAGCATCGACCTCGCGGTCATCGTCCTGATCGTACTCGCCGGCATGGTCGCCCTGCTACGGCCGGCGTTTTCATTGTTCATACTGGTTTGTGGCGGGCTCCTGCTGGTCGGCTTCGTCAAACTGTACCTGCCTGGCATGGAAAAAGTGCAATGGGGCGTCGCAGGACTCGCTACCGTACTCGGTGCGATCGGCGTGCTGGGGGTGCTGTTCAGCCCGAAGCCCCGCCTCGAGATTCCACCGAACAGCGGCATGCTCTGCATCCTGCTCGTGTTCATCTGTGCATCGGCCATCGTGAACGTGCAGTCGGCTGGAATGTTCCTGTACGGCTTCAAGGGCTACGCACAGGTAATGGGTCTGTTCTTCGCCATCGTGATGCTGCGCCTGCCGTCGAGCGCGATAGATCTGCTGCCGCGACTGCTGGTGGTAATTGCCACAGTGCAGTTGCCGTTCGTGCTGCATCAATGGTTCGTCCTGGTGCCCGCCCGCGTGTCCCTGGGCAGCGGCGTCGTTGCAGAGGACGTGGTCGCGGGCACGATGGGCGCCTCCGCGACCGGCGGTGGCTCGAATGCCGTTCTGTCCATACTGCTCATTACCGCGATTTCCATTGTCGCTGCCGGTTACAAGCGCGGCCAGCTCAATCCAATGTTTAGCGCGTTCGTCAGCATCGTCTGTGCCATCCCGCTATTCCTGAATGCAAACCGTATCGCGCTCCTGTACCTGTTGCTCGTGTTCTTGCTTGTTCTCGGCCCGTCGATGTTCAGGCGCATGTCACGCTTCCTGGCCGGCGCAATCCTGACGGCGATCGTCGTCATCGGCGCCATCTGGGTACAGCTCAACTATGGTTCCCGCTCGGGCGAATTCGTGGACTGGCAGGATCTCATCACCACGACGATCGAAAGAAATACGATTGCGGAGACCGGTTACGGCTCATTCGAACTGAACCGAATGGGCAGTATCACGTTCTGGTGGAGCGAACAGTTCCGGAAGCAGAATCCGCGCACTTTCCTGTTCGGCAACGGACCGGGTGCCGCGCGCGAAGCGTCGGACAGCAGCATCGGCGTCAATACGCTCGCAAATGCCCGCTATCCGGGTATGGGCATCGGACTGACTGGTATCTCCTCGATCCTTTGGGAACTCGGCCTGTTCGGCCTCGTCGCGGTCGGCGTCCTGCTCTTCAATGCGTTCCGTTCCGCACATTTCCTGGTCACGCATGCCAACGACAACCCGTATCGCCAATATGTCGCGGAAGGCCTGCAAGTCGTCATCCTGGTGTTCGCCATCAGCCTGTTCCACAAGAACACCTTCGTCTTCCACATCACGTACCAAACCCTGTTCTACCTCGTGCTGGGTCTGCTGTCCGTATGGCATTTCGATTACCTGCAACGGGAGGGAGGCGTGACCCGGGCTGACAAGGAGCGACATGCCCACTTTGCATACTAGTCGACTCCTGGTCGCAATCTGCACGTTGCTGACGGCATTCGCCTGCCCGGCCGCCGAGTGCAAGGGTGACGGCTGCGAGCCGCTCACGGTGGAGGTCCTGATCGACGAGCAGCAGGTGCTGCGGCACGACGACCTCAATGCGCTGTTCAGCTTCAACATCAACCACTACCGCTTCGAGCGCGACCTGTTACAACCCGACGGCTCCGTAGCAGAACGTCCGGTCGAAGCGTTGCAGCCGTTCGCCGGCGTCTTCTACCGTTATCCCGGCGGACTCCTGGCAAACAGCTTCCGGTGGGATCACGCGACGGGCGACCGCACTCAACGTTTGCCGCAGGCAAGCGTCGACCATTCGGATGCGGAACCCGTGCTGTTCGGCATCGACGAGTATCGGCGCTTCCTTCAGCAAGTTGACGGGCAACCCTGGTATGTACTCAACCTGCTGGGTTGGAGCGACCGGCAGCCGGACTCCGAACTGCCCATCGATGAAGTTACCGAATCGAACGCCCGCCTCGCCGCATATCTCGGGGAAGTCTTTGGCGACGAGCCGCCTCCCTATTTCCAGCTGGGCAACGAACTCGATCGCGCGGTATACCAGTGGCCGGTCGAAAAATACGTCGAGCGAGCCCGCGCCAGCATGGAGGTCATTCGCCGGGAATTTCCCGACGCACGCTTCGTGGCCTTCCTGCGTGAATTCGACTGGACCTACAAGGGAAAGGGCGATCCGCGCGCCGGGACCAAGAGCCGTTACAAGGACTTCATACCTGCGGTGCTCCAGGGCCTGCCGGATGTCAACGACGTATCCTTCCACTTCTACTACGACGATCCCGGCGCCGACCGTCGCGTGAAGCGCGTGGGCTCGCGAGTGCGACAAATACAGTCGGCGATCGACGTCGCCCGCAAAGCGCGCCGCGGCACGGCGCCCAACGTGTGGATCACCGAACACGCGCGCGGCATCAACAAGGAGATCGGCGATGGCATGGCGCGCGCGGCCGTGACAAGCAACCTCAGCGGCGCGATCAGTTCCGCCGATTTCCTCATTGCGCTAACCCAGGTGCCGGAGGTCAGGGGCGCGTTCTGGCACGGGCTCAATGCCGGTCCCTGGCAGGTATTCGATGCAACCATCGAGCACAAGGATCTGCGGCCGCGGCCGGTGTACTGGGGCTACCGCGTGCTGCGTTCCGTCATGCTCGAGGAGACCCTCCGCACCGAGACCGGCAAGCAGCCAGAGGCGCAATATGGCGACGGCTACGACGTACGGGCGGCGGCCTTCCGCAGCGCCGACGGCGGCACCGTCGGGCTGTGGGTGGCGAACCGCCGCAACGAATCGGTGACGCTCGACGTGCGTTATGCGTCACTCGCAAACAGCGACGTATCGGTGCGGACATTCGTCATGCACGGCGAGACGCAGGGAAATGCCGACTCCGACGATCCGGTGGTCGACCTCGATTCCGAATCGGTGCCGGCCCGCTTCGATTCGGCCGGACGGCTCAGTCTCGACGTCGAACCGTTCTCGGTCACGGCCTTCGAATTGCGCCGCGACGCGCGTTGACCCCGGGGTCCGCGCCACGTGGTCCGACCGACCGTTTTCAGCTGAGCCAATGTGACAGGTTGCGGTCGAAACGCCGCTCGAGCACCGCAATCTGCTCGCGATAATAGTCGTTCAGGCGGTCCCGGACCGCGCGCGGCATGGTCTGCGCAGGCGCCGAATTGACCCGCTGACCGCCGGCGGCCGCGGCACGCGGCGTCGCCGAAATTCCCAGAAAATCCTGGACACGATCGAGGGCGGCGACCGGTCCTGCATCGATGTCGTCGTGAAACAGGTACAGGATCTGTCCGGCCGGAAACGCAGCCTCCCAGTTCTCTATCGCCCGCGGGTAATTGCCGCGCAGCAACACGGTCGGATGCATGACCTGCTCCAGCGCCCATTCCGTCGACGTGGATTCGAGGAAATCGCTGCCCTTCTGGTACCAGACGGATTTGCGCAATCCGGACCAGGCGCGCTCCACGGGATTGCGCAGGATGTAGATGATGCGGAGCGCCGGAATCTGCTGGCGCACCAGCCGGACGCGTTCCGCCGACAGTGTCGAGTAGAGCGGCGTGAAGTCGCCGGCCAGGCGTTCGCCTGCGGCGCGGAACTGGAACCAGTACCAACGCAGGTGCGCCGGGTCCTGTACGTCGAACGTGAAGCTGTCGTGCCAGCGCAGGTCGCCGCCGGTCTCGACCTCGCCTGCGGCAGCTTCGTCGTAGAAATGGATTTCCTTGCGCTTGGGCAGGAATACGTCCGGATGTAACGAAAGCGCCTGGTGCAGCCAGGTCGTTGCCGCGCGGGGCGCGCCGATGCACATGAAGTCCGGGAATCGTTCCGGGGTCCCGACGGCGAGCCGCGCATAGACGAGCTGCAGCCGGCGCAGGAGCTTGCGCTTGTTGTACCTGGCGGACTGCTTGAGGTTCATGCGGCTATCCTATACCGCACCCGCCTCCCGGAGAACGAACGGCGGAGTAAACCAAAAAACGACTCCCGCATCGCTCCTATCGACGACGTACCTGTGTCGGCCTAGTTCGAACCCGAGGTCGGTATGATGCCTGCGTCGATCGAGCGCCGCGCTTCGCCGGCGGACGTGATTCTTGCGCACCAGCTGCGGCGGGTCTCAGGATTGACGTCGCTGCCGTACGCGGCGTTGTCGGTCGCGTTCAGCTCGCTGTAGGTCGCGCCGCCCGGCAGCGGGAACTCGACCTGGTAGTTGCCCGGACCGAGCCCGCCAAACTGGTACAGGCCGTCCGCATCCGTTTGCCGGATCGCGACCACCGGGCCGCCGCACTTGCGAAGCTTGATCGTCAGGCCGGCCCAGCCCGATTCCGTCCCGTCTTTGCGGCCGTTGCCATTGCTGTCGCGCCAGACGAGGTCGCCGATGAGGCCGGAGCTGCCACCGCCGCCGCCGCCACCACCACCACTGCCTTCCTTGCGCACCAGCAGGATCCCGTCCCTCGGCGCCAGTGTGACGCTGGTGACGGCTGCGCCGTTGTTGACTGCGGGATCCTGCGTGCCCTTGATGCGCCGGAAGTTCGAGCCCACGGCTATCGTGCGGCTCGACTCGGTGGCGTTCGCCAGAACCATGCCGTTCTGGAATTCCCGCGCGAAAACGTTGGTGTCGCCCTTGAAGAGCCGTACGGAATCGACCCAGACATAGGTCGGCTCGCGGCCGGTATTGAACTTTAGCGCGGTCGAACTGTTCCGCGTCGGCGTGAGAGTAATCACGTATCGGCGCCACATCGTGCCGACCGGTATCCGCACGGCCACATCGCCCAGCGCGACACGCACGTCGCGAGGTACGGACGAGCGCATGACGAACGCCGCTGTGTAAGGCTGCTTCGCCTGAACGTTCAGGCGCGGACCCTTGACCATGGCGCCGCCGAGGTCGTCATGGAAATTGATCATCGGCGATATCTGTAGTGCGCCATTGCCCTCGAATGCGTTCGTCGTCTCCCGCGACATATTGACGTTCGACTTGCGCCAGCCATTGACATTGGCATCGAAAGTGCCATTGGCGAGCAGACTCTTGTTGGGCGCGAATGCAGCTTCGTCGTAGATCCGCATGAAGTCGCCGAGCGGCTGACCCAGCCAGTTCCGGTGCGCACGAACCTTCGCCACCTGCGACTTCTTGATCGCCTCGCCGTAGGTCGGTGAGCCGTTGTCGGCGTCGACGGCATACTCGTCCCACCAGGCATCGGGCTCCAGCTCCGAATGCGTGCCGTAATAGCCGTTTGCCATGAGGGTTGTTGCAAGACCGAGCCGAAACGGTGCGTTCGAGTTTGCCGCCCCGCCGGACTTGCCCGGGTACAGCCGGGTCGGGGTCTTGGTCAGGTTGTGGACCAGCGCGGGCCCCTGCTGACGCTCCGACATGTTGAAGATGTAGAACGTGAACATTTCGTCGAACTTGTTGTACTTCGGATTCGGGCTGAAGTCGCCGTTGCCGTAGTCCAGCCAGTTTTCCATCTGAGTGCCGTGCGCGTGCGCGTAACCGCGGCCGTCGTGCACGCCCGTGAGGATATACTTGCCCGGCAAACGGCTCGAGACCCGCTGATAGAAATTGTCCAGACCCTCGCCCAGCCAGTTGCTGCCACCAGCCGACAGTCCGTTGTCCTCGACGAGGTCGTTGTCCACGTCAGTCTTCGTCGGCTTCAGCTCGTAGTAGAAATCGGCGTCGAACATGACGCCGGCGACCTCGGCCTGGGTCACGTCGCCGTTGCCGTAGCGCATCAGGTTCTTGCCGAGCCAGTCCGCGTAGAACTCGCCGAAGGTCTTGCCGTTGCCGTCGCGCGCTGACTGCGAACTCATGTTGAAGGACCAGAGTTCGGCGTCGTCGCCCTGGCCGATCACGTGTTGCGCGACGATGGCGCCCTGCGGATGCGCGGACCTATTCGACTTGTAGCCGCGCTGCACGGTAATGGTCTTGGCTGACGCATTCACGGCCGTGACCTTCGCGTGTTCGGCATTCTTGAAGGAACCGGCCGGCGCATCGTAGATGACGACGTACTTTCCGTTGGCGATATTTGCCGTGCTGGCAACGGGAATGGTCGTTGCGCTGGCACTGATCGCAGCACGAGTCTTGTTGCCGGGGTGGTACATCCAGTGGCCGGCGAAGATGCCACAGCCGTCGGACTGCGGGCCGCCCTGGCTCTTGCTGGTCGTGCTTTCGAATGCCAGGCCGCCGGAAATGATGCAGTGGCCGAAATTGAACTGCTGATAGGCTCGTGCGGAGATGTGGCGCAGCATGCGGGTGTCGCGCGAGTACTGGTTTTGGACCTTTTCCACGAACGGGAAGGTGTTGCCGTGGGCGTCTACGAATCCGTACTTGGAATAGGCTTCGTTCGATACGGAAGGTTCGAACTCGTGCACCAGTACCCTGGGAAATCCGTGCGCCAGGCTTTCGACCTGCGCATCCGCGGTGGGCGTGCGCTCGTTCGTGTCGTTGAGATAGGCATGTTGTGCAAGCGCGTGCGGAGACAGGCAAACGGGTATCGCCCCGGCGGCGATGCACGATAGTAGTCCCGCCCTGCGCACTCGTACCCTCTCCTTCCACACGCGGCTGCGTGGGCTGCGATGCACCTGCAGCTGACCTGCGACTACGCCGCAGGTCGACAATGATGGCGTTGCCGGCAAGTCGGCACCCCCACCGCCGACAAGATGTCAAATTTCCCGACGAAGGCGATGGATGATGAACAAATCGGGAAACTTTGTCACCTGTCTCGGATTTGCGACATAATCTGTCGTTATCTTTTGTTAAATCAGGCAGTTCCGACGATGTTCGGACCTTGCAACCCAGCAGCAGGTATACCCGATGCACGGCGCGAAGCACAATTCCGATGGTGAGACGCGCCGACGCTTGCGGTCAGCCGCAAGCGAGGCATGCTCCGAAGGCCGGGCCGATGCGGTGCCGCGCGGCGGCCCATTGACATAAGCTGCGTGACTCGCGCAGGCGCGACCGGTCGAGTCGGCATCGTGACGCGAAAGCGCGAGTCGGCACGAGCGGCATGAGACAATCCCGCCTGGCGGCACCTGCGCAAGTCTCCACGACCTGGCAAGGGCATCGGCTAGCCCTGCGTCGTCGGTGTGTGGGCTGGGCGTGGCCGGTACTGGACCACATTGGAAATAGAGTAAAGTTAACAGCGACTTCGGCGCCGGACTCTGCCGGCCCGAATTCTCGCCCACTCAAGGAGCACGACCCGTCATGAAGTGCAGCAAGTTCCTCGCCGCATCCCTTCCTTTCCTCGCAATTCTCTCCGGCTGCGGCGGCAGCAGCGGTGGCGGGGGCGGGCCCGTCACGCCACCACCTGCGGTACCGACGCCGCAGGATCCGCTGCCGATCACGACCAGCAACGCCAATGCGGTCATTGCGGTCGATGCACGGCTCACGGAGACGCTGGTCGATCTCGTTACGCTCTTAGTTCAGAGCGTTGTTGCGACCGCGGAGTCCGGGCAGACGACCGTCACCCTGCCCTGCGACAGCGGCGACGTGACGGTGACGCTGACCGACCAGGATGGCAACGGTCTGCCGGGCCCGAATGAATCGGCGACGGTCAGCGCGACTGATTGCGTGGATTTCGACCTGCGCTACGAATTCAATGGCACCGCCGACGTATTGTTCCGCAGCCTGGTGCTGTCGCAGAACATTGCCGCCAAAGGGAAAACGACCATCACGGTGTCGTCACCCATGCGACTTTCGGACGGCGCCGACGAGATCGATCTGTCCGGCAATCTGGAATCCGACTTCCTCTATGACTCGGACATCCAGACGCTGCGAGTCTACCAGCGCTTCGGGGACGAGATCACCCTGGAAACGACGAATGCCGACGGGGTATTCACCGACGTCTACAGGGATTACGTCATCACGCGCGGACTGACAGCGACCAACGAGTTGTCCAAGAGCGTGGCCCTCAGGGTCGAAAGCGAGACCGTGGTCGGCGCCTTCACCTGCTCCACGCCCACGTTTCTGCTGAACGTGCTCGGCGAAACGCCTGACTCCGGCCAATTGCAGTGCTCGGGACTGAACAACAGCACTGCGCGCGCCGATTCGATGGGCAATGGCGCGGTGGACGTCGTCGCGGACCCGGAAGGTGACGGCAGCTTCGTCGATGCCGGCATCCTCGCCGGAGGCGCGGGCAACTGGAACGACTTCTTCGCTACCAGCCTTTTCACGATCACCTTCCCGGTGCCGGGAACGATCCCGCCGCAGATCGTAGTGCCTATCAATTCGACCGAAACGGGAAGCGGCGGCAACGCCATCAACGACATCGCGGTCAGCCCTATCAATAACAACAACCGCCTGTATGTGTCGGACAACGCGGGAATACGCATACTCGACGCCACGAACGGCACGGAACTCGATTCCGTCGCCATCCCCGACCGGCCCGGCCCCATGGCAGTATCCGACGACGGGTCGGTACTCTGGTTCGGACTGCAGGACACCGCCGAAATCCAGTCCGTCACGTTGCCGAACCTTGCACCCGGACCTCGCATCAGCCTCGGCGGCAGCCGCACGGCGCTGCAGTTGCGTGTTGCGCCGGGGCAGGCGCAGACGGTCGTCGTGTCGATGACGAACAATGCTGAAATTTTCGCTTACTCGAACGGCATTCGGCTGACCAACTCGGTCAACAACGCTTCGGCGCCGGTCACCTTCGAGTTCATCGACGGGACGACGATGATCGGCCAGAATCCCGCCGCATCGTCTCATCCGGCGGCCGTGATGACCCTCGATGCCAGCGGCGTGACGCTCGGCGTCATCCGGCAGAATTACGACCTGGACAGCGACGAAACCATCGCTATCACGCAACTGTCGGGCAGCGGAGCCGCCAACATGGCGGTCGTCTCCAGTTCCGGCCGCGTCTACGACGTCATCGAAGGCACCATCTTCGGTCGCATCAAGCTCGACCAGACCGAGTCGGCGACGAGCCGCGACGGCGTCGCCGTCGACGGCGAGACCGGCTTTATCTATGTGTATAACAGCGCATCAGGCCTGCTGGAGAGCTACAAAGATACCCTCGTATTGCGGGGCGCCTACCGCCTGATCGTGGAAGGCGATTTCATTCGCGCGCTCGACGCCGGCTCACGGATGGTCTTCGCGAGCGACAGTGAAATCCACATCGTCAACAAGAATGTGTTGTCGCCGAACCGCAACCAGACCCCCTGCCAGCCTTTCGATCTGTCGAACCAGATCATCTTCGGCTTCTTCGTGCAGATCGACTGTGGCGTCAACGACGTCATTTTCAACTCGACGCAGAACGTCCTGTACGCGACGCTGCCGAGTACTTCGGGCGTAAACGGCAATTCGATTGTCCGCATCGATGCAGCGACCGGGGCGATAGTTGGGCGTGCCGATGTCGGTTCCGAGCCGCAGCGCATGGTCATCACCTCCGACGACAACCGCGCGTACATCACGCTCGGCGAATCGAATCGGCTCGCTGTCGTCAATCTCAGCGGCGGTACGGAAGTCCTCGAGGGCTACATCAACCTCCGGGACTACAACAACGGCAACCCGATGTTTGCCGACGCCATCGCGGTGTCGCCCACGGACAATGAGCTGGTGCTTGTCGGGGCAACGGCGCACCTGTCGGCCTACCAGGATGGCACACGCCTGCAGAATTTCCTGAGCTCAAACATCGGGAACCCGAAAGACATCTTCTTCGCCGACGGCAACAATGCGATCGCCCAGGTCGAAGACGGCACGCTGAGCCGCGTTTCCGTGGGCGCATCCGGCGTCGGGCTGAGTTCGCAGGCGAGCGGCGTGGCCGTTTCCGGCAGCCTGAAAGTCCAGGATGGCAAGATCTACGATCACGATGGTCGGGTGCTGGATGCGGGCTCCCTGGTCGAATCGTCCCGCTGCGCGAGCGGCGTCGGCGTGCCGGGCCTGCTGGTGGACCCCAGCGAGGTCTCGGACCTCATCTACTACATCGATGCGTCGGTCGACAGCCTGCTTTCGACCTGCGTCGAAGGCAACGACATTCCGTCACGGACAGCGACGGTGCCTGCATTCGGCGACATCACCGGCATGCCTCGGGACCTCGAGGAAATGGGGGACAATCGCGTGGCGCTGACGACCGGCGACATCCTGCTGCTGTTCAAGGCTGACGGCTTGTAAGACTGGCGGAGCGGTCCACCTGGGGGGCCAGCGGGATGCTCATCGTGAAACGCGTCCCGTGGCCCGGTTCGCTGTCGACCGTAACGTCGCCATGGCTCGCATGTATCGTTTCCCGCACCTGGTAGGCGCCGATACCCATGCCCTCCACGCCCTTCGTGCTGTCGAAGGGGCGGAACAGTCGTTCTCGAATAAAGGTCTCGTCCATGCCGGCGCCCGTATCGCGGATTTCGATCGCGGCCTGCCCGCCGTTCGTCTCGAGCCGGATCCGGATGCTTCCATCTGCCGGCGTCGCGTCCTGGGCATTCCGGATGGCGTGACAGATTGCCATCAGCAAGCGCTCCTGGCTGGCGAGCACGACCACCGGCTCCGACGGCAGATCCAATTCCGGCACCGGTGAGCGGTCGCTGCATTCGGACTCGGCCTGCATGATGAGCTTGGTGAGGTCAACCCGGTCCAGGCGCTCGTCGACCGTCTGCTGCTGCAGGTGCCGCAGCACCCGTTTCATGCGCACGACGCAGCCCCTGATGGTGTCGATTGCATCGTCGACGAACTCGGGATTCCGCTTGTGCCGCTCCGCATTGTCGACTACCAGCGACTGCTGGGCGATGGCGTTCTTGAGATCGTGCATCACGTAGGCCGTGAATCGACTGTACGCCTCGAACTGGCGGGACTCGGCGAGCTTCTCGCTGGACTCCTGTTGCGCCAGGAAACTCGCCACCTGCGAACCCGCAGTTTTCAGCAAATCCAGGTCCTCGAAATTCAGGTCCATTTGGGGAATGATGTCGCTGAGCAGAACCAGGCCCACGAGGCGGGATTCCAGCAGCAGCGGGATCAGCAAACCACCGGGCGCGAGACGTGCCAGCAGGTCCGAGGCGTTCGATTTCGAAATATGCTCGAGGCCATCGCTCGGGCTGGCGAGGTCGATTACCCAGCCGGTCCGTGCCAGGAACGTTACGAGTGCATCATCGGCCGACATCCGGACGTTTGAAGCCGGCTCGTTCCAGCCCGCCATCGGCTCGAACACCCGGGCATCCGCGTTGTGTGTCCACAACTGTCCCTTCTGAGCCCCGACGACCTGGGCGAGGGACTTGATGGCACGCTTGCGCGGCGGCAGTCCTTCGGCACTCGAGGTGAGCGTCGCATTGAGCCGCAGCCACTCCTCGCGATAGTCGTACTTGCGCTCGAAGAAGTGCTTATCGAGAGTGACCCGGGCCTTCGCCCGAAATTTCTCGGTCATGAACAGCAGCACGAGCATGAGGAGCGCGATACTGGCGAACACGATTTGTATGACACCGCCCCAGCGATCGTCGATGTGCCGCAGGTACATCGTTGCCACCGCGACCATACCGAGATAAACGATCGCACCGGCGATGCTCGTGGAAAAATAGAACATGTGCCGCGACAGGAAGAGTCCCTGGCCCAATGCAGGTACCTTGCGGATGGCGCCACCGATCAGCACCGCACAGATAGCGATGATGAAGCCTCGTGCACTCCACAGCGTCGAGACATCGGCACGGAACACCGCGTCGGCCGTGTACATGGCGAGGTCGAAGGTGAAGATGCCACCCAGCCCGACCACCAGGTAGCCAAGACCGTCCTTTTGCGTGCGGCGCGTGTTCCGATAGACCTGCTCCAGCGCGACGATGCCGGCCAGCGAGGTCACGATAGATCCCCATGCCAGAAATCGGGTCAGCAGGTACGGACGGGACTCTGCGAAACTCAGGAAGACGACGAGCGAGCCGGCGACGATGAGCAGGCCGACCAAGACCACGGAACCGACGCGTACGACCCGGGCGCCGCCGGCGGAGATTGCGCCGCGCATCTCCAGCGCCAGGAAGGTGACCCAGGCGAGATCGAAAAGATACTCCGCCAGGTACACCGGAAAGTTGACCTGCTCCGTGCCGTCGTATGGAAATGCACCCAGGAGCAGGGTCGCGACGAGCGACAGGGACAAGACGGGCAGGATGGAACTGCCCTTCGCCCGCCGGCGCCAGGCTGTCGCGACAACGACAACCAGCCCGGCGAAGACCGCGGCCGCGAGCGCATAGCCCAGCGTGAATAGCTGATCGAAGTCCTCGGCCAGGTGCAACACGTCAGAAACCCGATCCGTCGCCGCTGCCCTCAACGCCGGCTCGCGGGTGCATCAGGCGGACTCGTCGATGACCGACAGCAGTTCCCGGGTGCGCCTCTCGAGCAAGGCAGGATCGCCACGGGTCTCCACGTTCAGGCGAATGACGGGTTCCGTGTTCGACGCCCGGATATTGAAGCGCCAGTCCTGGAATTCGATGCTGTAGCCGTCGAGGTCGTCGACGGCGATTGCGTCGTCGGCGTAAACGCGGTGCAGCTCGGCGAGTGTCGCATTCGAATCGCTCACGGTGCGGTTGATCTCGCCGCTGGTGGGGTACTTCGCCTGGCGCTCGCTGACGAGCTCTGAAAGGCTCTTGCCCGATTCCGAGATGAGCTGGGTGACGAGCAGCCACGGAATCATGCCGCTGTCCGCGTAGGAGAAATCGCGGAAGTAATGGTGCGCGCTCATCTCACCGCCGTAGATAGCATCGACCTCGCGCATCTTTTCCTTGATGAACGAATGCCCGGACTTGCTTTGTACTGCCGTGCCACCCGCGGCCGCCACGATGTCGAGCGTGTTCCACGTCAGGCGCGGATCGTGCACGATCCTGCTGCCCGGATGCAGCTTGAGCAGGCTCTCCGCCAGCAGCCCGACGACGTAGTAGCCCTCGATGAAGCCGCCCCTGTCGTCGAAGAAGAAACAGCGGTCGAAATCGCCGTCCCAGGCGATTCCGACGTCCGCGCCATGCTTCTTCACGGCCGCGATCGTCGGCCCCCGGTTTTCCGTGCAGCAGCGGGTTCGGTATGCCATTCGGGAATCGCCCGTCGGGTTCGTGGAAGACCTTGATGAATTCGAACGGCAGGTGCGGTTCGAGTCCATCGATTGCAAGGCCAGCGCAGCCATTGCCCGCGTTCACGACCAGCTTGAGCGGCGAGAGCTTGCCCGTACTCGACATAGCCGAGCATGTGTTCGACATACGCATCGTATACCGACACGGCGGACTGCCTGCCCGCCCTGGCAGAGGTCCTGCGCTGGTCACTTTCAGCGAGTCGCCGGATGTCGGCGAGCCCCGAGTCGGCACTTATCGGCCGCGCCCTCTCGCGCACGATCTTGAGGCCGTTGTAGTCGGCGGGGTTGTGGCTCGCAGTCACCATGATCCCGCCGTCGGCGCCGAGGTGCATTACGGCGAAATAAACCATCTCGGTGCCGCATAGACCAATGTCCAGCACGTCCACGCCTGCCTCTGCAAGCCCGCGGACCACCGCCTGGCAGAGTTCCGCGCTCGACAGGCGCATGTCCCGACCGACGACGATCCGCTTGCCACCCAGAAACGCCGCGGTCGCATTGCCGATTCGGTACGCAACATCCTCGTTGAGCTGGTCCGGGATCCGGCCGCGAACATCGTAGGCCTTGAAGCACTGGATGCTGATGCTCACGTTGTCGAACCTTCCCGCCCATAGATGTCCTCGAGGCGTTCTATGTCATCCTCGCCCAGGTAGTCGCCGCATTGCACCTCGATGATGTGCACCGGTTCGTCAAACGGATTCGCGATGCGATGGACGTCGCCGATTGCGATGTGTGCGCCCTCGTTGACGCCGAGGACGAAAACTTCGTCATTGCGTGTCACCTCTGCACGTCCCCTGACGACGATCCAGTGCTCTGAGCGGTGCGCATGGCGCTGCAGCGATATCACGGCGCCGGGCCGGATCACCAGGCGCTTCACCTGGAATCCGTCGCCCGTCTCCAGGCTGTCAAAACTGCCCCAGGGCCGGAACACCTGCCGGTGCAATTCGCTTTCGCCGCGTTTCAGGCTCTTCAGCCGGTCGACGATCGCCTTGACCTGCTGCGAACGCGACTTGCGCGCGACGAGCAACGAATCTTTGGTCTCGACGATCACGATGTCATCGAGCCCCACGGCAGCGACCAGGCGGCTCTCGGCCGACACGTAGGTGTCGCGGCAGTCCTCGAGCAGGACGTCGCCCGACACCGAGTTGTTGTCGTTGTCACTCGCGCTGACGGCGTGCAGCGCTTCCCAGGACCCGACATCGCTCCAGCCTGCGTCCATCGGCACCATCGACGCCCGCCCGGTCTTCTCCATGACGGCATAGTCGATCGAGTCGCTGCGGCACGCCAGGAAGGCGGCGGCGTCCGGACGGACGAAATCCGCGCCCGCCTGCTTCCCCTGCACGCTGGCTTCACAGGCGGCGTAGATGTCGGGCGCGTGGGCGGCGAGTGCCTCGAGGAAGCGTTCTGCGGTGAACAGGAAAATTCCGCTGTTCCAGAAGTAGCGTCCGCTCGACACGTAGGCCTGTGCCGTTTTCTTGTCCGGCTTCTCGACGAAACTGATCACCGGCACCGGCTGCCGGCCGTTTGGCTCGGCTTTCACGTAGCCGTATCCCGTCTCCGCTCTAACCGGCACGATGCCGAAGGTGACGAGCTGGCCGGCACGCGCCGCCGGAATACCGCGCAGGATAGAGGACTGGAATTCGCTGGGATCGGCGATTCGATGATCGGCCGGCATGACGAGCAGCAGCTGCCGGGGGTCCTGCTCCGCCGCAACGAATGCCGCCAGGGCAACCGCGGGCGCGGTGTTGCGCCCCTGCGGTTCCAGTACGATGGCGGCGTCCCGGCCGATCTCCAGCAGTTGTTCGGCGACCAGGTAGCGGTGGGACTCGTTGCAAACGACGATGCAGTCGCGGCCAGCACCGGGCATACCGTCCATGCGCAGGGCGGTCGCCTGCAACATCGTGTGCGCGCCCCCGAGTGACAGGAGCTGCTTCGGGTACATCGCGCGGGATGCGGGCCAGAGCCGGGTGCCGGATCCTCCCGACAGGATGACAGGCAGTATTTCAGACATCGATCTCGATTCCGACGGCGGCCGGCGGGCACGGGGACGCAGCGGAACTCGCCGGCCGGCGTGCCGGGCGGACGGCGCTCAGGCCCGCCCCCTGCCAATCGCATAGTATCGCAAGCCGTTCTGCTCCATAAGTTTCGGATCGTAGAGGTTGCGGCCGTCGAAGACGGTGCGGTCGGCAAGCTTGTCCCTCAGGAGCGCATAGTCGGGGCTCCGGAACTCCTGCCACTCGGTGACGATCGCCAACGCGTCCGCACCGTCCAGCGCTTCCTGGGCCGACTCGTGCAGCGAGAAGCCGGTGGTTTGCGCATACAGGCGCCGTGCCTCGTCCATGGCTTCGGGGTCGTAAGCCTGTACCCGGGCACCGATCTCGAGCAACGACTCGAGCAGCGTGCGGCTCGGTGCCTCCCGCATGTCATCGGTGCGGGGTTTGAAGGACAGCCCCCAAAGCGCAACGGTCTTGCCTCCGAGACTGCCACCGTAATGACGATCGAGTTTCTCGAACAGTCGATGCTTCTGCCGATTGTTGACTGCCTCGACCGCATTGAGCAGTTCGGCTTCGTAGCCGGCAGTCCCTGCGGAATGCGCGAGAGCCCTGACGTCCTTCGGGAAACAGGATCCGCCGTAGCCGGCACCCGGGTAGATGAAGTGATAGCCGATGCGCGGGTCCGAACCGATGCCGATCCGGACTTTTTCGATGTCGGCACCGAGGCGTTCCGAGATATTCGCCAGTTCGTTCATGAAACTGATCTTGGTGGCGAGCATGGCGTTGCCCGCGTACTTGGTCAGTTCCGCCGAACGGACATCCATGCTGATCACGCGGTCGTGATTCCGGTTGAAGGGCTCGTACAGTGACTTCAGGAGTTCGGTCGTTCGCGGGTTGTCGGTGCCGACGATGATGCGATCGGGCTTCATGAAGTCACTGATCGCCGCGCCTTCCTTCAGGAATTCGGGGTTTGATACGACGTCGTACTCGACCGCGGTCCCGCGCTTGTCCAGTGCATGGCGAATTTCGGCCGCTACTTTGTCGGCCGTACCGACAGGAACCGTCGACTTGTTGACGATGATGCGGTACTCGCTCAGGTGTTCACCGATCGTGCGGGCGACCGCGAGCACGTGTTTCAGGTCAGCCGAACCATCCTCGTCCGGCGGCGTGCCGACGGCGATGAACTGGAACAATCCGTGCGCGACGGCACGCTTGAAGTCGGTTGTGAATTCGAGCCGGCCGGCTTCGACATTGCGCGCCAGGTACTCATCGAGTCCCGGCTCATAGATCGGGACATCGCCGTTCTTCAAACGCTCGATCTTGGCCTCGTCTATGTCGCAGCACAGGACCTGATTGCCGGTCTCGGCAAGGCACGCGCCGGAAACGAGCCCGACGTAGCCGGAGCCGAAGATGGAAATGTGCATGAGAGTCGATCTGCCTGTTTTTCGGGTTGTTATCGGGCGGGGCCGCGGATGCCGACCATGCAGCCAATATATTACGAATGGCCGGCGGATTCACGGCTTCCGGCGAAGCTCAGGCGGCGGCGAGTTCGCGCTGATACCAGTCGTAGGTCTCCGCAATGCCCAGCCGCAGCGGAATGGAAGGCGTCCAGCCGAGCCCTGTGAGCGTCGTGGTATCGAGTAGTTTGCGCGGCGTGCCATCCGGCCGCGTCGCATCGAACTCGATCCGCCCGGTGTAGCCAACCACGTCGCGCACAATTTCGGCCAGTTCGCGGATGCTGAGGTCCTTGCCGGCACCGATGTTCACGATCCCGGCGTCGGAGTAATGCCGCATCAGGTACACGCAGGCGTCGGCAAGGTCGTCGGCATGCAGGAATTCTCTGAGGGGGGTGCCCGTACCCCAGAGGGTCACGCTGGCCGCGCCGCCCGTCTTCGCCTCGTGGAACCTCCGGATCAGGGCCGGCAGGACGTGCGAGGTCAGAAGATCGAAATTGTCGCCCGGGCCGTACAGGTTGGTCGGCATCACCGCGATGGCATCGAAACCATACTGCGCGCGGTACGCCTGGCACATCCTGATGCCGGCGATCTTGGCAATCGCATACCACTCATTGGTGGGTTCGAGCGGCCCCGTGAGCAGGCAGCTCTCGGGCATGGGCTGCGGCGCGAGCCGCGGATAGATGCAGGATGAACCCAGGAACAGGAGCTTATTGACGCCGGCCTGCCAGGCGGCGTGGATCAGGTTGGTCTGGATGGCGAGATTGTCGCGGATGAACTCGGCCGGGTAGCTGGCATTCGCGTGGATCCCGCCGACCTTCGCCGCGGCCAGGTAAACCTGGTCGATGGCCATGCGGCCGAACCAGTCCTCGATCTCGGCCTGGCGCGTGAGGTCGAGCTCGGCGCGGCCGGCCGTCACCGGCTCGACACCGTCGGCTCGCAGGCGCCGGCAGATCGCCGAACCCACGAGGCCGCGATGGCCGGCAACGTAGATCCGTTCTTCCACGGCGCTACTCCTCGTAGCCGTAGGTCTGGTAGCCGCCCTTGGCCAGGTGCGCATCGCGCTTCGCGCTTTCGTGATCCGCCGCGACCATTTCCTTCACGAGCTCCGCGAAAGAAGCCCGCGGTGTCCAGCCCAGCCGTGCCTTCGCTTTGCCCGGGTCGCCGAGCAGCGTTTCGACTTCCGTCGGGCGGAAATAGCGCGGATCGACCTCGACCAGGATCCGGCCGGTATCGCTGTCGATCCCGACCTCGTCTACGCCCTCGCCCCGCCATTCGATGCCGAAGCCGAGCTCGGCGCCGGCGACCTCGATGAATTCGCGCACCGAATGCTGTTCGCCGGTGGCGATGACATAGTCGTCCGGCTCGTCCTGCTGCAGCATGAGCCACATCGCTTCCACGAAGTCCCGCGCGTGGCCCCAGTCGCGCAAGGACGCCAGGTTGCCGATGTAGAGCTTGTCTTGCTGCCGTTCGCGGATGCGAGCGAGTGCGCGCGTTATCTTGCGTGTGACGAAAGTCTCTCCGCGCACCGGCGATTCATGGTTGAAAAGGATGCCGTTCGAGGCGTGCATGCCATAAGCCTCGCGATAGTTCACGGTGATCCAATAGGCGTAAACTTTGGCAGCTCCATATGGCGAGCGCGGGTAGAACGGCGTCGTTTCACGCTGTGGCACTTCCTGCACTTTGCCGAACATCTCGGAGGTCGAAGCCTGGTAAATGCGGCAGCGCTTCGACATGCCGAGGATACGTACGGCTTCGAGCAAACGCAGCGTGCCGACGGCGTCGGTGTTGGCCGTGTATTCCGGCGTGTCGAAGGACACGTGCACATGGCTTTGCGCGGCCAGGTTGTAGATTTCGTCCGGCTGCACGGCCTGGATGATGCGAATCAGGTTGGTCGAATCGGTCATGTCGCCGTAGTGCAGCGACATGCGCGCCGACGGATCGTGCGGATCCTGGTACAGGTGGTCGATGCGAGCGGTATTGAACGAGGACGCACGGCGCTTGATGCCGTGCACTTCGTAGCCTTTGTTCAGCAAGAATTCCGCGAGATAGGAGCCGTCCTGGCCGGTGATCCCCGTGATGAGCGCCTTCATGCCGTACCTAGTACGATCCTCCGCGATCGAACACGACGAAGATCGTCCGCCAAAGCACCCATAGGTCCAGGGCCGAGCTTTGGCTGCGAATGTACAACATGTCCAGGGACACGCGGCGCGAATAGGTGAGATTGCTGCGGCCGGATACCTGCCAGAGGCCGGTCATGCCCGGCCTGACGGTGACATAGTTCTGGGCCCGGTTCCCGTAGCGCTCGAGTTCGTCGGGCACCACGGGCCGGGGGCCGACCAGGCTCATGTCGCCCTTCAGTACGTTCCAGAGCTGCGGAATCTCGTCGAGACTGGTGGTGCGCAGGAAATTGCCCAGGCGCGTAATGCGCGGGTCGTTCCTGAGTTTGTGGTTTTCCCGCCACTCCTGCAGCGCGCGGGAATCGGTGTGCAGCAATTCCTGCAATACCGCCTGCGCGTTTGGCACCATGGTCCGGAATTTGTAGCACCGAAAATGGCGCCGACCGAGACCAACCCGGGTGTGCGAAAAGAAAACGGGCGATCCGGTGAGCCGAATGGCGACTGCGATTACGAGAATTACCGGCAGGCTGAACAGGCCGAGGCATACGGCGCCGACAATGTCGAATATGCGTTTTCCGAGGTAGCCCTTGTAGCCGGTCGCACTCGCCGACTGCCGTACCGGCATGCCGGAACGCGCGCCGATCGCCAACTCGCCGGCCGACTGTTTTGAACTACGGAGTTGCGTCTCGCCATCGAAGCGAGCCTCGGAGGGCTTGATGAGAGGGTCTTCCTGCTGCATAAACTTTTGCTACCTGCCTGCTTCCAAACCAACCCAATGTCGAAGTTCGTCGAATGATGTGGACTTCGCGACGTTCGAGTGGTCGGGACGACGCTCCCTCCCATGGTGCCGTCCCATGCCAACGCCGTCCGCCCAACCGGTCCAAACGGCGCGCATGCCGTCATTTTGCCCTAGCATCGACTTTTGGCACAACTTTATGCATTTCCGCAAAGGATTTGCGCACCCTTGTGCGTAAAGTTTTCCGGCACTTTTCGTGGCCGTCCGGGTACCCACAGCCCGTGCACCCCGAGGCTGCCTGACTGGTTCGTGCGTATGTCGCCAAGGGCGGGCTGTCCCGCTGCCGGGGGTGTTAGACAGGGACTTGTCGCGGAGGTTTCGTCGACGCGTCACCTATGGCACTTTCGATTATTCGACAGAGTTCTTCGACCCGGAAGTTGTCGCGCCGCGGCTCAAGCGGCACGTCCTGCGGCACTCGGCTCGCACCGGCATTTTCCAAACCAGCCACCCTGTCGGCGAGCGCCTCGAGGGCCTCGAGATTTACGTCAAGATCCCAGGTGTCGCTCACGGCACCCTTGCGATAGGCACTAAGTATCATCGACAACTCGCTGCCTTCGTCCGTAATGGCGAAAGTGGCGGTATTCGATTCGATCAGGTTCGGCAGCTTCGACGGAAATGCGCCATCCGACAGGCCGGGCTTCTGCGGAATGATCTGTATGGTCGAACGACTGAGCAGGCCCGTCAATTCTTCACTTGCGACAAGGCTGTTGAATCGCACCGGACTGCCCATGCGGGCGCCAGCGCCCTTCAGGCGATCGAAGTGCGGTCCGTTCGAGAATATGTGCACCTGAAAGTCCGGCCGCTTCCAGGCAAACGCGTCCATGAGTTCAAACAGCTGATCCGGCGCTTGCTTCTCACCCAGAGCGCCGGCGTAGATGAGCGTCTTGCCGCTTCCCGCAAGCGCAGCAGGCACTCGAACGGGCGCGTCCTCCGAGATGGTGCTGAAGGGATACGACACAATGCACTTGGCGGCGTCGACGCGGTACATCTTGACGGCCTGGTTGAGCATCCCCTGCGACAGGAACACAAGACGGTCGGCGCGCTTGAGTGCCGCCCTCTCCATCGACCGAATCGGCGCGCCGAGCAATCTTCGTGTGACCGACGCCTGCGCTTCCATCATTATTCCCTGCAGATCGTGCACGATGGCCACGATTCTCGTCTTCCGCTTCGAAGTGACCCGACGCAATGCCGCGAAGAGATTCGGCGGATAAATGTCGACGATCACGTCGGCTGGACAACGGCTCAGCTTGCGGGCGGAACGAATGCAGTGCACCGCAAACCACAGCTCGAGGATCATCCGGCGCAGTACATTCGATCGGGGATATCGGACCTTCATTCCGCCACGCAGCATGCGAACGGGCATCCGTGACTCCGGTATTGCCATCGATACGATCCACTCGGGATAGAATGGGTAGGAACAAACGACCGTTACGTCGTGACCGCGTCTCCAAAGCGCGTCGACCAGAAAGTGATTGTAGCGGCCGGTAGAGATCTCCTCGGGAAAGAAGAAAGGAGAATAGAAGTGCACGGCGCTCACGACGAGCCGGCCGCGGACGGAGTCCGGCGCGGACGCAAGACGTAACGATCTCTCGTAATCGAAACCGGGGAGATTCCGGAACCCCTGAATCCGAAGTAGGCGGCGATCACGAAAGACCATATCGGATCGTTCAAAACGGTTCGCAAGTGAAAGTTCATGAACGCACCTGCCATCGCCAGGTAAAGTGTGACGTGCATGAACAAGGCGTCAGCACCACCGGCATCGCGCATCACGCTCCTATATTTGCGCATCCGGAAAAGGTCGACGAACAGCATGTACCCTAGCCACAAATACAACGCGACGCCGAGGAGACCGTACCGAAACAACAGCAGAAATGGGCCGATGTGGATGTTGTGTACTCGGCCGACCTCCGTCACGTTCGGTTCCGGATACGAAAGGTCGGGTTTGAACGTAGCGCCATGCCCATGTCCGAAAAGAAGCTTGCCCAGGTTTGCATCGCGCGAGATTTCTATTACGTCGGCCGCTTCGAACAGTCGACCCTCGATCGACTGATCTTCCCCGGCCTCCACCAGTTCCTGATATCGATACTCGGCGGCACTTTCGAGAAACGCCGCTTGCAGCGTCGCGATGATGCGATCCCCGAAAAATACGAATGCCGCCGTCAGTACCAGTGCGACGACGCATGCGACACCGATGGCTCGGACGCCACCGAGCGTGGAAAGTACTGCCGCGAAAGCCAGCAAAACAAAGACAATCGGCGCCGTGCGCTGCCCGGACTTCAGTGCGACGAAGATGAGTGCCACAACTGCCAACGCGAGCAGGACCCTTATCCAGCGCCTCCGGCTCGTCAGAAATGCCGCAAGCGTGGCTGCAAACAGCAACACGTGCGGTGGATCGAAGCGTCCCGCGAACCTCTCGCCCTGAAACTTCCCCCCGATGAGGAGTCCCACCAGCGTCGCCACAATCAGCAGCCCCACGAGCAGGCGCAAATACCTGGACTGCAGGTAGAGCGCCGGCAACTGGGCAACCAGCAGAACGGTCGCGCCGAGCATTGCCAAAGTCGCGAAATCACCCAGTAAATACAACAGGTTAACTTGATCCTGAAGCAAGGCCATGAGCAGTCCCGAGACCGCGAGCAATGCCACTGCCAGGAATAGCGCCGTGAGACCCTGCGGGTACCGGACGTGACCTGCCTGGGCGATTCGAAGCGCACCGATCAACAGTACTGCCATGAACGTTACCGCATAGAACAGGCGCCAAAATGGAGCGCCGAGAGGCGTCGTAAAGTCATTGATGACATAGGCGCCGAGCACGCCGACATACACGGTCGCATATGCGCCTTGCGCCGATAGTTTGCCGCTCTCGGTCAGTTCAACTGGCATGGGAAAGTACGTTTCTGGCTTTCAGATACGACATTGCCGCCCGGCACACGGACGCAGTCCCGAACGCAATCGCCACGCCCAGCATGCCGTACGGACCGACGAGCCAGATGCTGAGCACGCCGAAGACAAGCAACGAAACACACGCATAGTAGTATTCGAATCGCTCGTAGCCGCTCATACACAGAAACGCTTCCGATGCGCCCAGGCCGGAAACCAGCAGCCTGGCCACGATCAGAATTGCGAATGCCGTTTTGGTGGCCTCCGTGGCGAACTCCGGCCCGAACAGGCTCAGAATAAAGTCGTCAAGCACCGCATACAACAAGAGCAGCGGCACGCAGTAAGCGATCAGCGTCAAACGGGCCCGCAGGAAAGTGGTTCGCGCGGCAGCACCATCTCGCTCCCTGACAAAGATCGGACTGAAATAGCTCGATACGACCTGCCCCAGCGTTGCGGACACCCCCACGAGCCTGTGCGCAATCGCGAATTTCCCGATGTCGGCAGGCGCGAGTACAAGGGTCATCAGGACGTACGGCGCCGCCACCATCAGGTTGTTCACCAGCGAGACGGCCCAGAAAGGTCCGATGCTCCTGCGAAACTCACGCAAATAGGATGCCGACTGCCCGCGACCGATCGCCGGGCGGAGTATGAACGGAAGCACAGTCAGTGAACCAAGAACGGCGTAAACGAGGATCAGTTGCATCGGATCCAACATCGTCCCCGACAACGTCAGCAGACCAAGCGCCAGCAGAAAAAGGTACGGGACGAGACCAAATTCCAGGAACATTGCCCGAGAGACGTTGCCCAGGCCTTTCTGGTGTTCCACAACCAGTTTCCATTGCGCTTGAAACGCTGCAAACGCCGCAGAAAGGCAAATGACGTAGTCTAGCGCGTGACCTCCCAACCCGGTGTCGACGAGCAGGAACCGCAGTGCGAATGCGCCGGAAATGAATATGACGCTTGCAAGCAATATCGAACGTGAAGCCCAGGAGAGCAGTCCTCGGACAGGATCCGTGTCGGAATTCTGGCCGGCGGCCGCGACCTCCCGCAGGACCAGCGTCGGGAGACCCATTCCATAAACCGTCGCAAAAACGGCCGACCATGACACGAACGAGTAGTAGATGCCGACAGCGGCCGCACCGTAGAAATTGCCGATTACGAAATTGATGAGTAGCTGTGCGACACTGCCGCTGCCTCGGCTTAGGAAGCTCGTCAGCAAGTCACGCGTCACTAGACCGCGATCTCGATGGCAGCCTTCCGCAGGAAGTCGATCTGTTCGGACTTGAGCAATGCGAGTTGCTCCAGGTCCATGGAGACCGGCTTGTGGCGAATGTCGGCCAGTCCCATTCGATCGAACAGGCGCGTTCGGGGTGAAAGTGAGAAGAGCATTGCCGGATTGCCGTAGGCCAGCGTCATCACGCAGGCGTGCACCCGGTCCGAGAGCGTCAGTTTGCTGTTGGCGTAAATGTTGAAGTACGTGTACGGCTCGTCAGACGCCACGCCGCCCGGTTGCCCGTAAATTTTCCAGCTGAAGTGGGGATTCGTCCTGTGTTCCGGACGAATGACGTCGATGCCCATGATTTCCTTCGGCAATTTCCGGAGGTCAACCGCGGCACCGAGGTAAGCCTCGGCTTTTCCCCACTTTGAGCAAGCTAGCTGCAG
Organism: uncultured Pseudomonadota bacterium; assembly: GCA_963775455.1. Classification (GTDB taxonomy): domain Bacteria; phylum Pseudomonadota; class Gammaproteobacteria; order Steroidobacterales; family Woeseiaceae; genus UBA1847. Next base: position 253,207 of record CAVZIU010000004.1, read on the forward strand.
GGCCGGCATGCGAAGGTTCCACTCCCGTCCCAAATACCCGAAAGTCTTGTAGGCACCATCGGAAGGTCCGCCGAATTCGACCCTGGGCTCCGGCAAGCGATCGAAATTCATGACCATGAAGTCATTCGGTCCGATAGGGATCGGCGAGTACACTTCGGGCACGAACCATGCGCTGCAGATTCCGTTGTGCACGAAGCTGCACTCGCTCTTGAGTTTTTCGAACGTCGCGGAGTCACGAGTCGAGATCAGCGCCGGAGGATACTTGCGCAGGAACCTCGTCGTCAGTTCGACTTCCTCGTCCGTGTACTTGAAGAACGCCGAACTCAGGTAGATGACCCGCGTGCCCTTGTCGTACAAATTGCCGAGCGTATGGTCCCAGAGCTTCGGCAGGACGCTGGAAAAAACCGGTCCCTGCAAGACGATGAAATCGATATCCAGCCGGCTGATCAGGTCACAGTAGTTGCCGGGATTCTGCCGTCGACGGTTGAAGGTCCAATAGCCGGGCTGATCCTGGATGAATTGAACGTTCCTGTCGGGGAACGCCTGTCGCAGCACATGGAGACCACCGACATTGAAGAACGCGTTGCCGATGTTCTGCGCACCGAAACCCGACACCAGAGCGATCGACCTTCCACCGTTGCGGTTCAACGCAAGATCTCCGATTGACTCTTGGAGTCGCGGGAAAAGCTAGTGCGAGTGTGATTCCGGATCGTCAACGCGGAGGTTGCTCGAACGCAGAAGCTTGACGACGACAATTGCCAGTGCCAGGACCAGTCCAAGAACGACAAAGATCGCCGTCAGCACCAGGTGCCTGGGCCGGACGTATTCATCGTCGTTCGCTACGATCGCGGGATCGATGACCTGAAACGCGTACTCCGGCCGTACGTTGGCGAGCATCGTGGTTTCAACCTGGGACTGTATCAGTTGGCTGATTCCGCGCCTCATCTCTGCATTGCTGGTGCCGGAGAGTTCGCCGTCCAGGAATGCAATGCTCTTTTCGGCCTCCGAGATATCGCGCCGGCGAATATACTCGTTGAGCTGTGCGACCATCGTGTTCGCCCAGTCCGCCGCCAGACTGGGATCCTTCCATTCCAGGGCAAGGGTTACCAAGCCTGTGCGGCGATCCTCGAATATGGTTCGGACTTTCCTGTCGAAGCGTTCGAACGCATCGTTGTAATTCGGTATGTCTTCGGCATCCAGCTTGCCTGACCAGTTCCCCTTGTCCGCGTCCCATTTTTTCTCGAAGAGGACAGGCATCAACTTGTTTTCATCAACGAATTGGATAGTAAATTTGCGGGATCCGAGAATGGCGACATACTCGTTGGTCCGGTCACCGCCCGTGAGATCGACTCCTGCAAGCGCAGCAAGGCCACCCAGTTCGTTCGTCAGTCCTCGAATCGCACCGCCTGGGCCCGGCTGCTCCGCGGGGGCCAGCAGCACTTCCGCCCGGTAGATTTTCGGCAGGATCATGGACAAACCCAGACCCGACGCGCCGAAAAGTACAACGATCGCCGTCAGGAGCCAGCGATGTTGCCGAGCAATGGCAAGCAGTTTCCCGATATCCAGTGACCTTTCCGGCCTGCCGGCCTGAGCGGGAATCAAGTAGCCACTGATGACCTGGCCGGCGACATTGTTGTCTTGCTGATTCATCCAATACCTGCCAGCGACGTCAACTCAATTGTTGTCGAACGTTCTTACCGCAGCGATGGCGATCGCACCCTGGTAGAGGATTTGTGTCACGCTGCCCCAGAACGTCAGGGGCCGGATTCTGTCCGTTTCCAGGGGTACGACGATCGTGTCTCCGGGCCGAATCAATTCCCCTTCGCTGCGTCCGAGCCAGCGCGTCCGTCCCGAGCTGACCACGGCACCGCTCGCGCGCACGACATACACGAGTTCTTCGTCGGCCCGGCGTGTCAATCCGCCGCTGAGCTCGATGTACTCGTCACGGCTGAGTCCCTCCTGGTAGAGATGCGAGGTATTCAATTGCGTTTCGCCGATGACCGTTACTTCCTGCGACTGTTTCGGGACGAGCAGCCTGTCGCCGTCCCGCAGCTCGATCACCTCGGCCAGTCGTCCCGACGGGCTTTTCGCAGCAAGAGTCTCCAGGTCGATGACCAGGCGGCCGACAGCCTCGGTCCCGCGCAGTTGGGTGAGCAGCTGCCGCCCCGTCGTCAGTGCGTCGGCCCCGGTCGTGTCCAGTGTCTGCAGCGACAAGGAGATGAGGTCCGACTCCATGCGCCGCGCGAGACTGTCGATCTGTTCCTGTTCCCGCTTTTTCAGCGCTTCGCGCAGGAAGATGGCGCCCTCGGGAAACGCTTCGTCCGTCAATCCGCCGGCCCGGTCGATCACTTCGGCCAGGTTCTCGCCACGGCGAATCCGATACTCGCCCGGGAACTTGATTTCGCCTTCCAGCGTGACCGACCAGGTCGAGTCCCACTCCGGGACACGCGTGATGTTCAGGTGGTCGTGTTCGGAGAGAACGACGTCGGCAGCGACGTCGCCCGTTAGAATCGGATCGAGGTCTACCTCGACGATTTCGGTGACGCGAAACTCGCCGTTGACCACCGAATACCGGCTGAGCTCGGCCTCCAGCGTGTATGCGTCTTCGGTGAGGCGGCCCCCGGCCCGAATGAGATCGCTGATGCGCATGCCGGGTTCGAGTGGATAGGCGCCGGGGGCACGCACATATCCGGCGATTTCCACCTGCTGGAAGGGCTTGTCGTAGGTTGCCTGCAGATGCAGCTCGTCCAGTAGCGGCATGATCACACGTTGCCGGCCGTACGAGAGGCTGAACACGTAAACCGTATCGCGCGCCTCGAGCGGAATGTCTTCGGCGCCGCCGGGGCCGGCCAGTGCGGCACCGAGATCCGCGGACAGGACTTCGATCGGCCGGCCGCGTATACGCTCCCGTCGCACCAGTACGTAGTTGTCGTCGACTCCGGGCTTGAGCTCGCCGGGTTCCCGGATAATGTCGGTGAGCCGCATGCCTGGACGCCATTCGTAAGGCCCGGGCCGTTGCACGTGACCAGACAAGGTCACGGAGCCCTCGAGGTCCGGCAACACCTCCGGCACCATCAGGATGTCCCCTGACTTGATCGTCGTGTTACGCCCATCCTCGGTGCGGAGATTCACGGACAGGACGACGCGCTCCCCGGAGTCGGTGAAGCGTTCCAGTCGCGCGCCGTTTGGAAATGCATCCGGCGCAAGTCCGCCGGCAAAGCGGATGGCGTCGGCCGCCGTCGCTTCACCCAGGGCTTCGTATATGGCCGGTCGGATCACGGCGCCACCGACGCCGATGGTGGCTCCGATCGGCGGCACGTAGATGACGTCGCCGGTCTGCAGCCGAAGGTCGCCGGACGTGTCGCCCTGCATCAGCAATTCATACAGGTCGAAGGCGGCTACCGTTTGGCCCTGCCGCTTCAGCTGGATGTTACGCAGAGAGCCGATTTCGCTGATGCCACCACTGCGGTACAGCGCGCTGCTGATGGTCGCGAGCCCTTCAACGACATAGGACCCAGGGCGCTTGGCGTCGCCGAGAACGAAGACGCGCAGAGTCCGGATCGCGCCCATCGTAACGCTGGCCTGCGTGCCGATCAGCACCTGTTCGATCCGCTTGTTGATGTCGGTCCGGAATTCGGAAAACGTCAATCCGGCGACCGGGACCGGGCCGACCTCCGGCAAGTACAGCATGCCATCGCGGCCGACCTGCAGTTCATACCCGTCGTTGACATTGCCGAACAACTGCACGTTCACGACGTCGCCGGTGCCCAGGCGGTAATCAAGTGGCACGGGTCCGGACATCGGCGGGTCGAACGTGGCTTCGTTCGACTCGAAGATGTCGTAGCCGAAAGGTTTCAGAGCTTCCTTGCCGGTCAGTTCCGTCGACAGTATTCGTACGTCGATACTGAAATTCGACAGGTAAGGCTCGGCGCCCAGCCGGCGTTCGATGTCCTCCTGGGTAAGTCCCAGGAGGGGCACACTTTCCAGTCCCGGCAACGACAACATGCCGGCGTCATCCAGCACGTAAGCATGACTTCCGGGCAACCTTTGCAGGACCGGGTCGTCGTTTACCGCCGCGGCTTCGTCCGCCTCGAGCGCTTCCTTCAATGTGTATTTGATTACCAGCCGGCTGCCGGCATCCGCCCGAAGAGTTTCCTCGCCCTCGTCATCGACGCCTTGGGTTAGCGGCGACAACTGCGGCGGCCGTTCATACGGATCGGCCGACTCGCGCAGTTCGCCGGAATCCGGACCTTGCTGCTGTTGCTGCCGCGCGAATTCCTCGATTGCCTGGATCGCCTGTTGCCGCTGCGCGGGCGGCAGCGAATTCAACATCGCTCGCTGCTCCGGCGTCAGATCGATGCCCGGCGGCAGGTTTTGTGCGTACGATAGTCCCGTGCCCAGCGCGAACAACAGGATCGCCGTCAGTCCGGGCGCCCGCCGCATGCCGGTCAACGCGACCTCCACTGGATGAACCCCGAAGCGTCCTCCGGTCCGTCGGAGGCGTCCGGGTAGTCGTGGTCCGTATAGGCGATCCCGACGTAGAAGTTCCCGAACCGGGTGTCTCGCTCGTAGGTCAACTGAATGTCGAATGCGTCCAGCGGGATCGGGGAAATGGTATGGGTAGAACTCGGCGTCCCGACGCGATTGATTTCCATATAGCGCAACGTCGCATTCCAGGTTTGACCGCCGGATTGTACCAGCGTCGCACCGAGAGAGTAGGTCAGCGAATCGTTGTCTGTTCCGTGTCCCAGCACGCGTTGCTTGTAACGATAACCGGTCTTGTAGATCCCGTGTTCGTAGGCGTAGTCGGGAAGCTCGTCGCCGAAGCCGTAGGCTCCGTCGTTGGCCGCGGTATCCGCAAACTCGAGGTGCAGACGATAGTCGGTGCTGCCGATCGATCCCCAGTGCTCCGCGCCGGCCAGTCGTAGCCAGTTGCCAATGATCCGGTTGCCCGGCGCACCGTCCTCTCCAACCCATTGAAAATACAAAGCTAAAGGGATGTCCGCAGGCAGCGCCCAGCGCAGGTCGAGGCCGCCGAGCTGGTTCCCCGGCTCATCCTCGACTGCCACGTTCTGGCCCCGGTTGTCGTTGCCGACGAGCAGGTCGGCAAAGGTCGAGAAATCGCAGGGACGCTCGTCGCCGCACCACTGCGCCGTGCGGACGAGGCCGATCTCGAGAGACGGAACGGGTTTGAAGGTGCCGCGTATGCCGAACAGGAGCGCATCCTCCACCGCACGTTCGTCGTCGAGCCAGCCCATGAAGGTCGTGAACGTCCACGGACCGATCCAGCGAAGCCATTTCGACTCGAAGGGCAGGCTGTTGTTGCGTTGCAGCATGACGCCCGGCGTCGGTCGCGCGTTGTTCGACAGGATCAGGCTGCCGTCCCATCCGGGGCCGTACCAGCGATTCTGCCAGCCGGCCGTCAGCATCCAGTTCCCCAGGGCCGCTCCCACGTATGTGTCGTCAGGTCGAAACTCGTCGCCATCGATCGGGTCGGACACGTAGCGACCGGCGAGATTGAACGCGAGCCGCTCACCGAGCCATGCGAGGCGGACATAGCCCTCGCCTTCGGCACGCGGCGTGTCTTCGAAGGTCCGGATGACGCGGGGTTCGGCGAGTAGCCGCGGCGCCGACGACAAAGTCGAATGCGTTGTAATCGAGTTCCCAGGATACGCGAAATCGTACGCGCTCCAGCGCGCGAAAGGTCGCATCGTTCAATTCGGCTTCATTCACGTGCGCGAGCGCACGATGCACATCGCCGAGCGAAACCGGCCAGGTCGTGAGCGGAATGTTCGTGACGCCGGCATCGTTCAGCAGTTGCAGATCGGAGCGAAGTTGCAGGTCGCCGGGTGCGGCGAGCGGCTCCGCGAACGTCGTCGACGCGAAAATGCCGACGAGGATGATCAGGGTGACGAATTTTTCAATGCAGTAGCCCATGTTATCGCCGCACCATTGCCCGCTGTCGACTGATGGTCGCAGTTCAGGCGCGCTGGTCGCGCACCTTGTCGAGGAGCGCACGCGTCGAAGAATTCGTCCCCGCATAGGTGCCGCTTCGTACTGCTTCGGACAGCGAAGCGGCTATCCTCTTGCCCAATTCAACGCCCCATTGATCGAAGGAATCGATGCCCCACACGACCCCTTCTACGAATACCTTGTGTTCATAGAGCGCGATGAGCTGGCCCAGAATCTCCGGCGTCAAGGCGGGGAACAGGATGGTGTTCGACGGATTGTTGCCCGGATGGACCTGGTACGGGGCGAGCCCTGGTTCGTCGTAACCGTCCATCAATGCTTCGGATTGGGCAAGGCAATTCGCTATTGCGAGATCCTGCTGGTCCTGTGTCGTGCCCGAACTCCGCACCGGCAGCAGGAAGTCCGCCGGCACGAGCCGCGTACCCTGGTGCAGCAGCTGATAGAAGGAATGCTGGGCATTGTTCCCCGCCTCTCCCCAAATGACCATGCCGGTGGCACAGCGAACCGGCTTCCCGTCCGTACGCACCCGCTTGCCATTGGATTCCATCTGCAGTTGCTGCAGATAAGCCGGAAATCTGTCCAGGCGATTGTCATATGGCAGGATGACCTGGGTCTCCGCACCAAAAAAGTTGTTGTACCAGACAGCAAGCAGCGCGAGCAGAATCGGCAGGTTCTCTTCCGGCGGCGTCTGTCGGAAATGCAGATCCATCACCCGCCCGCCGGACAGCAGGCGGCGGAAGACTTCCATCCCCGTGAGCAAAGCGACGGACAGGCCGACCGCCGACCATACCGAGTATCGGCCGCCGACCCAGTCCCAGAAGTCGAAGCGGAATTCCGGATCGATGCCGAAATCGTTCATCGCCGCGTGATTGGTCGACGCGGCAACGAAATGCCGGCGCACCGCCTCCGCACCGAGGCGGTCGACGATCCACGCGCGCGCCGCGCGCGCATTGCTCATCGTCTCGAGAGTCGTGAAAGTCTTCGAGCACACGACGAACAGCGTGCGCTCCGGGTCGAGCTCCTTCTCGAGATCCGCGAGTTGCGTGCCGTCGACGTTGGAAACGCTGTGAAATCGCATTCCATCGACGGCGTACGGCTTCAGGGCATGGCTCACCATGACCGGTCCCAGGTCGGAACCTCCGATCCCGATATTCACGATTTCCGTCAAGCGCTTGCCGGTCGCGCCGGTGGCCTTTCCTGCATGCACACCCTCGACGAAATCCTCCATGGCGACCAGCACTTCCCAGATCTGCCGCACACCCGGCGTTTCCAGCGCGACGGTATCCGAAATCTTCGACCTGAGCGCAACGTGCAGCGCAGCCCGGTCTTCCGTCGCGTTGATGGGTTCACCCGTGAACATCGCTTCGATCGCCGCCGGAACGCCGGCCTCCTTCGCCAGCCTGACCAGCAGCTTGCGCGTCGTTGTCGTTACGTGGTTCTTGGAGTAGTCGAGCGTCAGATCGCCGGCCGTTGCCACGAATCGCGCTGCGCGCTTGCCGTCGCGGGCGAACAGTTCCCGCAGGGTGCGGTGGCGCATCTGCTGCCGAAAGTGATTCCGCAATGCGGCCCAGGACCTGAGGTCGGTCGGATACCGCGCCGACAATGCCCGCCCGCGATAACCTGTCGCCACGACTCTCAACTCCGCACCGCAGACGCTTGCACGACGGCCCGCTCCTAACCCAGGTACCAGAGCGCGGCAAGACCGGTCACGCTCATCGTGACCGTGTATGGCAACGCCATCCATACCATGCGGCCGTACGAGAGGCGGATGAGGGGCGCGAGCGCCGAGGTGAGCAGGAACAGGAACGCCGCCTGGCCGTTGGGCGTCGCCACCGACGGAAGGTTCGTCCCGGTGTTGATGGCAATCGCCAGCGCGTCGAACTGGTCACGGGAGATTGCCCCCGAATCGAAGATTTCCGCCACCTCGGTGATATAAACCGTCGCGACGAATACGTTGTCCGAGATCATCGACAGTACGCCGTTGGCGATGAAGAACAGGGCCTGCTGCGTCTTGCCGTCGTGCGCCATCACCCACTCGATGACGGGCGTGAACAATCCCTGGTGGTTGATCACGGCCACGATGGCGAAGAACACGACGAGCAGCGCGGTGAACGGCAGCGCTTCCTCGAACGCGCGTCCCAGCCGATGCTCCTGGGTGACACCGTTGAAGGCGGTGGCAAGCACGATGACCAGCAGGCCGACGATGCCGGGTTCCGCGAGGTGCAGGCCTAGCGCCGCTACCAGGATCAGCCCGACGACGGCCTGCACGGCGATGGCGGCGCTCTCCTGCTTCGTACGCTCGGCGGTCATCGCGCGATCGTATTCCTCCAGTACCGCACGCACTTTCGGCTGGATCTTCGTGCCGTAGCCGAACCACCCTGTCAGTTCCAGCAAGACGCAGGTCAGCAGGCCCACGGCGAGCACCGGCATCGATATGTGCGCCATACGCATGAAGAACTCCGCGAAGTCCCAGTCCATCACCTCCGCGATCAGCAGGTTCTGCGGCTCGCCGACCAGGGTCGTGACGCCGCCGAGTGCGGTGCCGACGGCACCGTGCATCATCAGGCTGCGCAGATACGCGCGGAACCGGTCGAGGTCCTCGCGGTGCAGCGAATCCACTTCGTCGTCCGTCCCGTGGTCGTGGGTCTGGCCGAAGTGCTTGCCCGATGCGACCTTGTGGTAGACGCCGTAGAAGCCGGCGGCGACCGTGATGATCACCGCGGTCACGGTCAGCGCGTCGAGGAATGCCGACAGAAAGGCGGCCGTCCCGCAGAACATGAGCGACAGTAACACCTTCGACCGGATGCCGAGCAGGATCTTGGTGAACGTGTAGAGCAGCATTTCCCGCAGGAAGTAGATGCCCGCCACCATGAACATGAGCAGCAGAATGACCGAGAAATTGTGCTCCGCCTCGTGAAAGACCATGGCCGGGCTGGCAAGTCCCAGCACGATCGCCTCGACGGCGAGCAGGCCGCCGGGCTGCAGGGGGTAGCACTTGAGCGCCATTGCCAGCGTGAAAATGAACTCGAGTACCAGCGCCCAGCCGGCGACGAAGGGGTTGACGAACACGAGTATCGGGTTCAGCACCAGGAACCCGATGATCGTCGCCTTGTACCACGTCGGCGAGTTCCCGAGGAAATTCGCACGCAGCGATTCTGCCAGCGTCTGGGCCATGCGGGGTCGTTGCCTAGCCCTGCTCGAGGCGGTCCCAAAGGCAGGCGCCGCCCTTGCGCAGCTTCGCGAGCATCGCGTCGTGTGCCGCCGACTCCGCGGCGTTCGCTGCGATCACGCGCAGCTCGCGATTGGGCCCAGCGACGCCGGGAAACGGGTCCGCGACCTCTCGGCCCGGCCGGGAGATCGGTACGCTCCCGCCGGCCTGCTCGCCATCGAGCACGAGCGTGACCTGGCCGCCCGTCATTGCGAGGTACACGCGCGCCAGCAGTTCCGCATCGATGAGTGCACCGTGCACGTCGCGTTTCGACGCATCGACTTCGTAGCGCTTGCATAAGGCATCGAGGCTGTTGCGCTGGCCAGGATGCAGCCGGCGCGCCAGTGACAGCGTATCCAGGATCCGGCAATGCATATCCAGCCTCGGCCGTGGATGCTGCATCAGCTCGAGCTCATATTCGAGGAAGCCCGCGTCGAACTCGGCATTGTGCATGACGAGCTCTGCTCCGGCGAGAAAGACGAGCAGTTCCTCGACGACCTCCGCGAAGCGCGGTTGTCGTTCCAGGTCTGCCCGGCTGATGCCATGGACGCGTTCCGCGCCTTCGTCGATGTCCCGTTCCGGGTTCAGGAATCGATGAAACTCGCGACCGGTAATACGGCGATTCACCAGTTCCAGGCAGCCGATTTCGATGATGCGATGCCCCTGCACCGTTGACAGGCCGGTCGTCTCAGTGTCGAGGACAATCTGTCTCATCAGCTATCCGAGTTCATCGATGCCGCGATTGGCGAGTTCATCGGCGAACTCGTTGCCCGCGTTGCCCGAATGGCCTTTCACCCATACCCACTCGATATCATGCCGTTGCACGGCCTGGTCGAGTGCCTGCCAGAGATCCATGTTCTTGACCGGCTTTCTTCCCGCCGTCTTCCAGCCGCGGCGCTTCCAGTTCGGCAACCACTCGCGGATGCCGTCCATCAGGTACTTCGAATCGGTGTGCAGGCGGACACTGCGGCTGCCGCGCAGGGCGTTCAGTGCTTCGATAGCCGCGGTGAGTTCCATGCGGTTGTTGGTCGTTTGTCGATCACCGCCGTGCAAAGTCTTGCGGCGCTCGCCGGCGATGAGCAACGCGCCCCAGCCGCCAGGACCGGGATTGCCGCGACAGGCCCCGTCCGTGTAGATCTCAATGGTCTCGCTCAATGCGGATGCGTGATATGCGGGTCGAGGTTTCGGCAAGTCCGGCGACGACTTTCGGCTTCTTTGTCCAGACCGGGCGGACCGGCGTCAGCGCGCTGATGCGCTTTTGCGCGGACAGCATATAGCAAGCCGACAACTCGGACCACCAGCGCTGTCCGTGACCTTCCCACTTCGAGATGACCGCGCGCCGGCTGCCGGACAATGGCCAGCGGAAGAAATAGCCTTTCGCATGCTGAATCCGCATGTCGAGCAGGCGCAGCCAGTCCTTTAGCCGCCGGTCGGAGAGCAAGTTCTCGGCGCCGGGCGGCAGCGCGGCTCCCGGGATCAGGCGGCGCACGCCCCACAGGCCGCCCGGCCTGAATCCCATCAATAACAGGTTGCCGTCGGCGCGCAGCACGCGGTGCACTTCACGCAGTATCGCGTGCGGCCGGTTCGAGAAATCGAGCGTGTGCGGCAGGATGACCGAATCGATCGAATCGCTGGCGACCGGCAGGCGATGGTATTCGCCGATCGCGACGTCACCGCCAGCGGCGAGCGTGCCGGGCAACGAATCAGACAGCACCGCTGACCTCTGCGTGCGTGTGAATCGCGTGAAGGTACGCGCTTCACCCCAGAATCCAAGCTGCAGGGTCTCCTCGCCGAACACCCCTTCCAGGATGTCTTCGGCGAGCCGCGCTTCCAGCGTCAGCAAGGCCTCGCCGAGCGGCGATTCCAGCCATCGGCAGGTTTCGTGATCTGTCCACTTGCGCAAAGTCATTTCGTTAGTACGATAGCCCAATGCTTGTGACTTGCCGCACATTATTGCAGACATCGGGCCGTATGGGCGCGGGTTGGGTCGTCGTTTTGAGCATTTTCGGGCTCCTGGCCGCCCCTGCACGGTCCGAGATCCCGCCTTTCCTGCTCGAGGAACGGTCCAGCCCGACCCTGAAGCTGGTGTCCCCGGTCGAGGGCCTGGGCCTCGAGGAACTCGGCCCCGCGTTGCATCCGCCCGGCCCCGGTGACGTCTTGAGCGTGATTCGCCGGGAGTTTTCGATACCCTACACACAAAACCAGCGCATCCAGGTGGAACGTGACTGGTATGTTCGCAACCCGGACTACCTGGTCCGGGTCTTCGCACGTGCACAGCTGTATATGCCGTACATTCGCTCGGAGCTGGAGCGGCGCGGCCTGCCCATGGAACTTGCGCTGCTGCCGATCGTGGAGAGCGCCTACGATCCCTTCGCCTACTCGTTCGGGCGCGCCGCCGGGCTCTGGCAACTGATACCGGGCACGGCGAAGCGTTTCGGCGTACGCCAGAACTGGTGGTACGACGGCCGCCGCGACATCGTCGATTCGACGCGGGCAGCGCTGGACTACCTCGAATACCTGCATGAACTCAATGACGGTGACTGGCTCAACGCCATCGCCTCGTACAATTCCGGCGAAGGGAACGTCTTGCGTGCAGTGAAGCGTAACCGCGCGGCCGGCAAGCCGATCGACTTCTGGAATCTCAAGGTGCCGCGCGAAACCGCCGCGTATGTGCCGAAGCTGCTGGCACTTGTCGACATCGTGCGCGAACCGGAAGTCTACAACCTTCTCCTTCCGGTCGTTCCGGACCAGCCGCAGTTCGCGGTCACCAACATCGAATCGCAGATCGATCTCGCGCTCGCTGCCGAACTCGCCGGTGTCGACGTCGATACGATTTACGCATTCAATCCCGGTTATAACCGCTGGGCCACGGACCCGGCGGGCCCGCACACCTTGCTCGTTCCCGCCGCGATCGTCGACGATTTCGCCATTACGGTCGCCGAAGTGCCGCCGGCGGAAAGGGTCCGCTGGACACGACACCAGATCGGCGGCGGCGAAACGATCTCCGGCATCGCCGACAAATATCACACGACCATCGCGGCGATCCGCGAAGCGAACAACCTGCGCGGCAATACCATACGCGCGGGCCAGTACCTGATGATCCCGGTGTCGACGAAGCCGCTGTCCACCTACACTCGCAGCGCCGACGCGCGGCTCGAGAAGACGCAGAACCGGGAGCGGCCGGGCAGTCGCCTGGAACACGTCGTCGCCGCGGGCGAAAGCTTCTGGAGCATCAGTCGGCGTTACCGGGTCGACACCCGACAACTCGCCGCCTGGAACGGCATGGCCCCGGGCGATCCGCTGGCCGTCGGCAGGAAACTCGTGGTCTGGGCGAGCTCCGCACCGTCGGTCGCAATCACGTCACCGGTGGCCGCGCACGGCAGCACCACGCGCAAGGTTCGTTACACCGTTCGCAGCGGCGATTCACTGTATCTCATTGCACAGCGCTTTCGCGTCACCGTGCAGCAAATCGCGCGCTGGAACGATGTGGACACGGATAAGATCCTGCGTCCGGGGCAACGACTGACGATGTTCGTCGACGTCACCGCCCAATCCTCCTGAAATACGGTGACTTTACCCTATTTCATCCCAAGCTCTGGCAGTAAACTATTGTTCCAAAAGGCTTTTCCTCGCTCGAAACGCATCGAGAAATAGGGTAAAACCACCCTATTTCAGTCTTCGTCGAAATGCATCGCCATGATATTCGCGCCCGCGTCGACGAACGTGGTTTCGCCCGTGATGCCGCTCGCGAGGTCGGAACAGAGGAATGCCGCCGTGTTTCCGATTTCCTCGATCGTCACCGTGCGCTTGAGCGGTGCCGATTTCTCCGCATACGCGAGCATCTTGCGGAAGCCGCCAATGCCGGCAGCGGCGAGCGTCTTCACGGGGCCCGCAGAGATCGCATTGACACGTATGCCCTGCGGGCCGAGGTCCGCGGCCAGGAAGCGCACGCAGGACTCCAGGCTCGCCTTTGCAAGTCCCATGACGTTGTAGTTCGGCACGACGCGTACAGCTGCGTTGTAGGTGAGCGCGAGCACCGCGGAACGTCGCCCTGCGAGCATGGGCAACGCCGCCTTCGTCAGCGCAGCGAGACTGTATGCCGAAATGTCGTGCGCAATGGCATATCCTGCGCGGGTGATCGCTTTGGTGAATCCGCCCTCGAGCTGATCGCGCGGCGCAAAACCCACGGAATGTACCAGCACATCGAGCCCGTCCCATTGCTTTCCGAGGGCCTCGAACACGGCAGCGATCTCATCGTCACTCGAGACATCGCATGGAAAACACAATGCCGTGTCCTGCCCGAGACGCTCGGATAGATCCGTGACGCGGCTCTTCAGTTTGTCGTTCTGATAAGTGAATGCGAGTTCGGCGCTTTCGCGGGCGAAAGCCTCGGCGATTCCAGTCGCGATGGACCGGTCGCTGGCGACGCCGACGATCAGTGCCTTCTTGCCGGCCATGAAACCCATCTCGAATCCCCGGTGGACGTGCGGACGGATAGTCTAACCGAGTTCACAGCTTTGCGGCGAGGATGCGCCGATACAGCACTTCGTAGGCGTCCGTCATGCGGGTCGCACTGAATTCCGCCGCCTTCTCGCGATTTGCGCGCTGCATCGCAACGCGTTCCGGCGTCGGCGCCGACAGGCGCTGGATACCGTCGAACAACTGGGCCGGTGCTTCGGCATCGATGAGTATGCCGTTCACACCGTCTTCTATCAGCTCGGGTATGCCGCCCACACGGGTGGCGACGATGGGCAAACCAAACTGCAGGGCGTCGAGCAGGCTCGATCCCAGGGCCTCGTCCGGCGATGGAAAAACGAAGAGGTCGCTGGCCGACAGATAGTCGCCGACATTGTCTACGAAGCCGACGAGCTCGATATTCCGAAGGTCGCCGATGCGATCGCGAAACAGTTGTTCGTCACGCCCGGCCCCAAGCAACAGGAAATGCCAATTCGGCTGCTCTTGGGCGGCGCGATGTGCCGCTTCGATGATCGTGAGCTGTCCTTTTGCCGGATGATGATAGGTTCCAGTGTGCGTGATCAGCAGCTTCCCGGAGTAGCGCCGGCGGATCGCGGCCGAGGTCGGCGCGTCCACAGACAGCAGCGCGTGCGCCGAAGGTATCAGGACAGGTTCGATGTCGGGATAGGTTTCGCGCAGGTGTCGCGCCACGGCTGCCGAGATCGCGACGATGGCGTCAGCCGAGCGGTAGGCATGGTTGCGCAGCCATGAAGGTTTTTGCGGCCGTGTGACTCTGCGTGTGATTACGCTCTTGCTGCCGTTGGTCCAATGGCCGATCTGTCCGAGATATACGGCACGTGCTTCGTGGGCATGAGCGATGGCGCTGCTGCGGGTAGCGGCCACCCATTCCAGTGGATTGCCGCTCACCCGCCGGATCTCGAGTTCCGGAATTTCGGCGGCGCGCTCCGCGAGCTCGCTGCTGCGGCCGGTCACAAGGCGCTGGAGCCAGCCCCGCTTCGCGAGTTCGCTCATCAGGAGCCAGGCTTGGCGCTCTCCGCCGCGAAACTCCTTCGCCAGGTTCAGGTGTGCGATCCGGTCGGCGCCCATGGCATGCGTCTGCCGCGACCGGGGACAGCTTACTGGAACAGGTCGTCGGCGGCCAACACGTCATCGTTGATGACGATGTCGGCTTCATCGAACAGCGCACGCACGAAAGCCTGGAAGTCGCCGATTCCGGATTCCTGGGCCAGCATGAGTTTGCCGCGGTCGCGCTCGGCAAGAGGAACTGATTCCGGGCGCCCCGGCAAGACAGCCTTGAGCTCGTATACGGCATACGATCCGTCCCGCATGTCCACCCGCCCGAATACCGGTTCTTCGGTGCTTGGCTTGCCGGCCGCGAATGCATCGAACAACAGCGACTGGTCGACGTCCTGGCTGTCGCGGGTCAACATCTGCGGTTCGGCGACCTCGAGGCCGGCGGTCTCGGCCGCGACTTCGAAATCCTCGCCGCCCTTCAGGGCTTCCAGCATCTGTTCCGCACGTGACGACATCAGCATTGCCGCCTGCTCATCCTCGAGCGCCGCGACGACTTCGTCGCGCACGTCCTCCAGAGGTTGACGCGTCGCTGGGCGATGGGCGGTGACCTTGAAGACCGCAGCTGTGTCGGCGTCCAGTTCGACGACGTCGGACAGCCGGTCGCCAGAGAGCACGGACGCCTCGAAAATTGCGTCGATCGCCGCCTGATTGCTGCCGAAAGGTTCGCCGCCTGAGCGCGTAATGCCTCTCGTGGTCTGTATCTCCAGATCCGTTGCTTCGGCAATTTCTTCGAGCGTGCCGCTGTCGAACAAGGCGTCGGACAGGGCTTGTTCCATTTCCTCGTACAGGTTCTCGGCTTCGCGCTGGCGCAGCTCGGTGAGCAACTCGCTGCGCACTTCCGCGAGCGGCAGCGGTCCAGGTTCCCGAATTTCGTCGAGCTGCACGATGTGGTAGCCGAATTCACTCTTGACCGGCCCGCGGAGTTCGCCTTCTTCCATCGAGAAAACCTCGCTGCCGAGTTCGCTCGGCAACTGCGAGCGCGTCAACGACCCGAGGTCACCACCCTGCTCCGCCGTGACGGTGTCCTCCGACACCTCCTTGGCGACATCTGCAAACGATTCCCCGGCCTGCACGCGTGCCAGGATACTCTCTGACTTCGCCAGTGCTGCCGTTTCGTCTTCGCCGGAGAGAACCAGGATGTGGCGAGCCCGCCGTTGCTCGTCCTGCAGCCAGCGGTCACGGTTTTCCGAGTAGTAGGCTTCGATATCCTCGTCGCTGACAGCGATGTCCTGCGCCACCGCGTCGCGGGAGATCTGTATATAGCGGATATCCGCCGCCTCGGGCAGCTGGAACTCATCCGGATGATTCTCATAATAGGCGTCGATCATTTCTCCGGAGATCTCGATCTCGTCCTCGACGTCCTCCGCGTCGATGCTGGCGATCGTGACGACACGTTGTTCCGCGACGAGGTTGAGGTAGCGGCGGTATTCGGCAGGCGTGATTACAGCGGTCGCAGCGATCGCGAGTTGCAGCTGTTGCTGCCGGAGAGCATCGCGCTGAAGCTGTTCGAAGCTCCGGGCGTCAAGGCCGCGCTCCGCCAGAAACGCCTGGTATGCCTCGCGATCGAACTTTCCTTCGGTCTGAAGTTCTTCCTGCTCGCGTATGTAGGACCTGACCTGGTCATCGGTGATGCGGAACTGGTGTTCGTCGAGATAGTTGTCGATGAGCTTTCGGGCGATCAATTGATCGAGCAAGCTGCGTCGAATCTGTGTGCGGACCTCGCCGGTCACCGAAGCAAGCTGCGGATTTCGCTGCAGCGCATCGCGGTATTCCTGCTCGAACGCGAGCACGTCGATCTTCTCGCCATTGACCTTGGCTGCATAGCCGGATCCGATGAAACTGTAATCGAGGCCGAAAAAGACAAACGACAGGCCGATCATGGCCAGCAAAGCAATGGCAAACGTGCCGAGGAATCTGTCGCGAATGGTTTGCAGCATGACTACCGACGAACCGGATTGCTAAAAGGCGGGCATTCTAGCTCAATTTTCCGAGTCGTGGCACGGTTCGCCAGATCCCGGAATGCAATTACACCGCGCAGTCGTGCCGCATTGCCGCTGCGATGGCGAGCAACGAAAATGCCGAACCCCGCGGGTTTCGGCGTTCCAGGGAACTTGCGGAGCGTGCGGGACAAGATGTACCCCGTAAGTTGTTGAAAACAAAGGGCGTAGCGCATTGAGGGACCAAGCTGCTCAATTCTCAGGAAAACTGCAACGCACGGCCCGTGGCTACGAATCGAGAGTCAGCCTGTAGCCCAACCCCGTCTCGGTACGCAGATATCGCGGCCGTCGCGGATCGGGTTCGAGTTTCTGCCGCAGGTTCTTGATGCAGACGCGAAGGTTGCGGGTATCTTCCAGGCGATCGGGTCCCCAGACCTCGCGTATCAGCTGGTCCTGGGTCACGATGGAACCCGCCTGGCGCGCGAGGCACTCCAGCACTCTGTACTCTAACGGGGTCAGGTGGATGTCACCCTCCGGGCCATGTGCGTCGCGCTGTGCAAGGTCGATATTGGTCTTACCCACTGTTAATAGCGGCGTTTGCTCCGCGCTGCGCACATTGCGTCGCAGTGCGGCACGCACTCGCGCCAGGAGTTCCGGCGCACTGAACGGCTTTGTGACATAGTCGTCAGCGCCAGCATCCAAAGCGGCGATTTTTTGTTCTTCAAGATTGCGCGCAGATAACACGACGATAGGAACCGGCGACCAGTCACGAACGCGGCGAATCACGGTAAGTCCATCGCCATCCGGCAGCCCCAGGTCCACCAGTAGCAAATCGGGTTTGTGTGCACGCGCTTCGGATACCGCTCGCTCGGCGGTGTCCGCTTCGACGACGCGGTACTGCTCGACTTCGAGCAGTGTCCGAAGCACCGTTCGAATTCCGGGTTCGTCTTCGACTATCAGCACCTGGTGCATGGCGTGCGTCACGCTGCCGGCTCCGTCGCGGGCAAGGTGAATTCGAATCGTGCGCCGCCGCCGGGACGGCGCTGGGCGGTAATTTCGCCGCTATGCGCACGCACGATCGCCTGGCAGATCGCCAGCCCCAGACCGACGCCCACCGCCGCCGGCTCTTCTTCGCCACGCTGGAATTTCTTGAACAGGCGCTGTGGATCTCCGCCCGGCAAGCCGGGGCCGTCATCGTCCACGGTCACGCGCACAAACGCATCATCGGCTACGGCCGAGACCTGCGCGCGGGTACCGGCTGACGTGTACTTCAGTAAGTTGTCGAATAGATTGCAGAACACCTGAACCACAAGCGTTGCATCGACATGCACTGGCGGCAGTTCCGCAGGAAAATCGACTTCAATCGGGTGTTGTGCCAGCCGTTCGCCGAAGCGTTCCAAAGCAGCGCCCAGAAGATCATCCAGCGTCTGCCAGTCGCGCCGCAACCGCCCCTGCCTCGCCTCGAGGCGCACTAGATCGAGCACATTGGAAATCAGATTCGACATTTCCTGCGCCTTGTCCTCGATCGACTGCGCGAGCGCTGCACGCTTGGACTCATCGAGCGCGGCACCTTTCTGCGCAAGCGTGCTGGCTGCGCCCGCCATGACAGCGAGCGGAGTACGCAGATCGTGCGAAATCGAGGCCAGCAGAGTGTTGCGCAAACTTTCGCTTTCCACGGCCAGGCGCGTCGATTCTGCAATCTCTGCGAGCCGCGCGCGCTCCAGCGCCAATCCGATCTGCCCGGCAAAGGTCTCCAACAGATGCCTTTGCTCCGGCAGCAGCACGCGGCGACGATTGGACGGCAGCACGGCAAGTACGCCGAGACGCTGACGCTGGTCGTTCATCGTTGCGCCTTCCATGGGAAGGTACAAACCTGGCGATGCCGCCAAGGTGTCCGTGCCCAGGCCCGCGGCATGGCCGTGGTCGAGCACCCATTGCGCCACAGCGAGATCAGCACCATGGAAGGATTCGGGCAGCGCGGCGTTGGCATCGGACGGCTCTCGCAGGCGACCGGCTTCATCCGGCAACAGCACTGCGGCCTGAGTGTCGAAGACTTCGGCCACGTGTTTGACTGCGACTCGCGCCATGGTCTCGAAGCCACGCGTGGCCGCGAGCTCCCGGCTCATGGCGTAGAGGAGAGCCGTGCGCCGTTCGCGCGCGCCGGCGACACGTGTCTGTTGACGAACATTCGCCATCAAGCTCGCAATCGTGAGCGCGATGAGCAGCATGACAAAGAAAGTGACAAGGTACTGGACGTCACTCACCGCGAATGTGAAGCGCGGCGGCACGAAGAAGAAATCGAACGAAGCCACGTTCAGCACGGAGGTCAAGACAGACGGTCCGCGACCGAACTTGAGTCCCGCCACGGTCACGCCCAACAGAAACACCATGACGAGATTGGCCAGCTCGAAGTGTGGGTGCATGAACCATGCGAGCGCCGTGCATATCGCGGTCGTCGCGAGCGCCCAGGCATATCGGGCCAGGCTAACCGGCGACTTTCCATAGGTGGTCGATGTAACAGGCGATGCAGGTCGTTGCGGTTCCACCCGATCCGAAGCCGCCACGACAATGACGTCAAAACCGCGCGCCAGACGAGCCAGTTCGAGAGTTGTGGATGGCCGCCACCACGTCCGCCAGCCGCGACGCTTCACCGCACCGACGACCAGGCGCGTCGCACGCCGAGTCTTCGCATATTCGAGCAGCGCCTCGGCCGCGGTAGGGCCATCAAGCGTAACGGTCTCCGCGCCGAGGGACTCCGCCAAACGCAATAGATCGATACGGCGGTTGCGCTCTACCTCGGACAATTTGAGCAGCGCCGGCGTCTCGACATATACCGCGGACCATTCGGCATTGAGCGCATCAGCAAGGCGCTTGCCGGCGCGAATCACCTGCTCGGCCTGAGTGTCCGGCCCGATTGCCACCAGCACTCGATCACGCGCCAACCAGGGGCGCGAACTCTGATCACCGACATACGAAACACGCCGCGCCGAAGCTTCGACGCGAGCGGCCATGCGCCGCAGCGCCAGCTCGCGCAAGGCTATGAGATTGGGTTTACGGAAAAAGCGTTCGACGGCCGTGCCGATTTCTTCCGGTATATACACCTTGCCGGCATACAACCGCGCCAACAGGTCGTCGGGCGGCAGGTCGATCAGCTCGACCTCGTCCGCCTCGTCGAAGACCCGATCCGGCAGCGTCTCACGCTGCCGCACGCCCGTGATCTGAGCAACGACATCGTTCAGGCTTTCGAGATGCTGGATGTTGACCGTCGTCCAAACATCGATACCGGCGTCGAGGAGCTCTTCGATGTCCTGCCAACGCTTTGGATGCCGGGGCTCCGGATCACCGCCCGAGAGATTGGAGTGTGCCAGTTCATCGACCAGCAGTATGGCCGGACCGCGACTCAGCGCGGCGTCGAGATCGAACTCCTGTCGCACGATGTCCCGATATCGCACCGCGAGCGTCGGCAGCCGTTCCATGCCTTCGATGAGTCGCTCCGTCTCGACCCGCCCATGAGGCTCGATATACCCCACCACGACTTCCGTTCCGCCCGCGCGGGCACCGCGGGCGGCTTCGAGCATGGCGTAAGTCTTGCCCACACCCGCTGAGGCACCGAAAAAAATACGTAACCGCCCGCGCCGGGCACGCGCCTCCTCGGCGCGCAGATGCGCGAGCAGTTGGTCAGGATCGGGTCGGCCCTCAGTCATGTATTGAGCCTAGTTCATTTGAGCTTATCGAGAGCCAGGTTCAATTGCAGCACATTGACGCGCGGCTCGCCCAGCACACCAAAGGTTCTGCCTTGGGTCGATTTTTCGATCAAAGCATTCACATCCGCATCCTTCAGTCCGCGCACGCGAGCTATTCGGGGAATCTGGTACTGGGCCGCCGCAGGTGAAATGTGCGGATCGAGCCCACTACCCGAAGCAGTGACCAGGTCGATGGGCACGGGTTGACTATTCCCCGGATCGACGGCGTGGAGCGCCGCGACGCGCTCACCTACCGCTTTTTCCAAGTCGGGACTGGTGGCCGCGAGATTCGACCCCGAGGAGGCTGCGCCATTATGGGACTGCGGTCCCGTGGCCGAAGGCCGACTCCAGAAATACTTGGGATCGGAGAAGGACTGGCCGATTAGATCCGAGCCGACCTCTCGACTGTCACGCAGTACGACACTGCCCGCAGCTTCGTAAGGAAAGAATACCCGCCCGACTACTGTTACGAGCCCGGGATACAACAGACCGGTGACGATCGTGAGAATTCCGAAAACCACCAGTGCGGGACGCAATTCGCGAATCATGATCGTTCCTCACTCTGCAAATGGTCTCACACCCAGCCGGCGGCCGTGAGCAGCAGGTCGATCAGCTTGATGCCGACAAATGGTACGATCAAGCCACCAAGCCCGTAGACCAGGAGATTACGCCGCAGCAATACGGCGGCAGAAGCGGCACGCGTCTTCACGCCGCGCAGCGCGAGCGGCACCAGCGCGACAATGATGAGAGCATTGAAGATGACCGCTGAGAGAATGGCGCTGTCCGGGCTCGTAAGTCCCATGACATTGAGCACGCCGAGCGAAGGATAGGTCGCGGCAAACGCCGCCGGGATGATGGCGAAATACTTGGCCACATCGTTGGCGACCGAGAATGTCGTCAGTGCGCCGCGCGTAACCAACATTTGCTTGCCGACGTCTACGACCTCGATGAGCTTGGTCGGATTGGAATCGAGGTCGACCATGTTGCCGGCTTCCTTGGCCGCCTGCGTGCCGGTGTTCATCGCTACCGCGACGTCCGCCTGAGCGAGTGCGGGGGCATCGTTGGTACCGTCGCCGCACATCGCCACCAAGCGCCCTTCAGACTGGTGCCGGCGAATCAATTCGAGTTTGGTTTCGGGCGTCGCCTCGGCCAGGAACTCATCGACGCCGGCTTCCGCGGCGATGGCCGCCGCGGTCAGGCGGTTGTCGCCCGTCACCATGACTGTCTTGATGCCCATCTGACGCAGCTCCGCGAACCGCTCGCGGATGTTGCGCTTGACGATGTCGCGCAATTCCACAACGCCCAGCACGCGGCGGCCGTCAGCCACAACCAGCGGTGTCGATCCTGCACGGGCGACTTTATCCACTGTCTCGGTGACTTTGGCGGCCCAAGTGCCGCCTTCCGACTCGATGAACTGGCGTACTGCGTCGGCCGCGCCCTTGCGAACGCGCCGGCCGTCGAGGTCCACGCCGCTCATGCGTGTTTGCGCCGAAAACTTGTGGAAAGTATGCTGCGTACTGGCCAGGTCGCGGCCACGCAGCTCGAACTTTTTCTTGGCCAGGATCACGATGGAACGTCCTTCGGGCGTCTCATCTGCCAGCGAAGCGAGCTGCGCCACGTCCGCGAGTTCCTGCGTCGGAATGCCCGGCGCCGCATGAAACTCCGTCGCCTGCCGATCGCCCAGGGTAATAGTGCCGGTCTTGTCGAGCAGCAGCACGTCCACATCACCCGCGGCTTCGACCGCGCGCCCCGAAATAGCGATGACATTGGCGCGAATCATGCGATCCATGCCGGCAATCCCGATGGCGGACAACAAACCCCCGATGGTTGTGGGAATCAGACACACCAGCAGCGCGATCAAGACGGTGAGCGTGACGACGGTCCCTTGTCCCGCGCTCGTGACTGCATATTGAGAGAATGGCGCGAGCGTCGCGGTGGCGAGCAAGAACACCAAGGTTAGCATCGCCAGGAGGATGGACAAGGCGATCTCATTCGGTGTTCGGCCGCGCTTGGCACCTTCGACCATCGCGATCATGCGATCAAGGAAACCCTCGCCTTCGCGGCTACTGATGCGCACCACGATCCAATCCGACAAGACGCGGGTGCCGCCGGTGACGGAGGAAAAGTCCCCACCAGCCTCGCGCAATACGGGCGCGGACTCGCCCGTCACCGCGCTCTCGTTGACTGAAGCGACACCCTCGATGATTTCGCCATCCGCGGGGATGATGCTGTTCGCTTCCACCAGCACCACATCGCCGCGGTGCAGCGAGCCTGCTTCCACCGATTGATACTCCGCACGGCTGTAGCGACCATCCTGCTTGACCATGAGCCGCTTGGCCTGCACGTGCCGTCGCATCGAACGCAGCGTCGCGGCCTGCGCCTTGCCGCGGCCTTCTGCCACCGATTCTGCGAAGTTTGCAAACAGCACTGTCAGCCACAGCCACGCGGCGACAGCGAAGACGAACCCCGGATCGCCTGCATTCGAGAGCGCTCCAGCCATTTCACCGAAGCCGAGCGCGGTCGTCAGAATGCTGCCGATATAGACAACGAACATTACGGGATTGCGGAACTGAACCCTGGGATCGAGTTTGCGAAAGGAGTCGCGGATGGCGGCAACAACGATGGGCCGCGTCACCATCGGGGTCCGAGGCTTACGTTCTTGCGAGCGCGGCAATACGTCGGTTCGAGCGTTAGTACTGTTCATGATTTCAACCTTTACCGGTCATCAACAGATGCTCGACGATGGGACCCAGCGCCAGCGAGGGCAGAAAGGTGAGCGCACCCACCATTAGCACCGTGCCGACGAGCATGACAACAAACAACGGTGTGTGCGTCGGCAGCGTGCCGGCGGTCACCGCGGTGGCGCGTTTTGCCGCGAGGCTCCCGGCAATGGCCAGCACCACAATCATCAACCAGTACCGTGATAACCACATCGCAATGCCGAGCGCGACATTATAGAAAGGCGTGTTCGCCGAGATGCTGGCGAAGGCGCTGCCGTTGTTGTTGCCGGCCGAAGAGAACGCGTACAGGATTTCAGAGAAGCCGTGCGGCCCTGGATTCAAGACGCTGCTCGTGCCGGCTGGAATTACGCTCGCGATAGCCGTGCCGATCAGCACGACGAGGCACGGCACCAGCAATGCGATCGCAGCCATCTTCACTTCATAGGCTTCGATCTTCTTGCCCAGATACTCCGGCGTGCGGCCCACCATCAGTCCCGCGAGGAACACTGCGACGATGCCGAACATCAGCATGCCGTACAACCCGCTACCGACGCCGCCGAACACGACTTCTCCCAGTTGTATCAGCCACATCGGTACAAGCCCGCCGAGCGGTGTAAACGAACCATGCATGGCATTGACCGAGCCGTTCGACGCGGCGGTGGTGGCCGTCGCCCACAGCGCTGAGTTTGCGATGCCGAAGCGCGTTTCCTTGCCTTCCATGTTGCCGCCGGAATGCAGCTCGGAAACCGTTTGATCCACTCCGAATGCTGCGAGACGCGGATTGCCCGCCTGCTCAGCCGAGTAACAGCACAGAAGCAGCGGTACGAAGATGACCAGCATTGCTGCCAACACCGCCCAGCCCTGGCGCCGGTCCCCCACCATGCGGCCGAAGGTGTAACAGAATGCCGCCGGAATCAGCAGAATTGCCAACACCTCCAGGAAGTTAGTCAGCGGCGTCGGATTTTCCAGCGGATGAGAGGAGTTGGCATTGAAGAACCCGCCGCCGTTGGTTCCCATTTGTTTGATGGCGATCTGGCTGGCCGCCGGCCCGAGTGGAATGGCTTGTTCGACGATCTGCTCTGCTTTCGTTACAGGCTGTCCGGCAGCATCCAGGACCGGCTCACCCGCGGCGTCCATCACCGGCATATCAATCGTCACCGGCTCGACCAAGGCGACGGTGCGATAGGGCGAGAAGCTCTGCACCACGCCTTGAGAGACCAGTACAATCGCGAGTATCAGCGAGAGCGGCAGCAGGATATAAAGTGTACTGCGGGTCAAGTCGACCCAGAAGTTACCGATCTCGCTCGCCTGGCGCCGAACGAAGCCGCGAATGAGCGCGATCAGCACCGCCATGCCGGAAGCGGCCGACAGGAAGTTTTGTACGGCAAGGCCCAGCATCTGCGTGAAATAACTCATCGTAGTCTCGCCCGCATACCCTTGCCAGTTCGTATTCGTGGCAAAACTCACTGCCGTATTGAACGACGAGTCAGGGCTAACAGCGGAGAAGTGCTGCGGATTGAGCGGCAGGAAACCCTGCGTGCGCTGCAGCAGGTAGACCATCAGGAAGCCAACGATGTTGACCAGCAATACTGCCAGCGCGTAGCGCTTCCAGCCGGTTTCCTTTTTATCGTCCACGCCTGCGAGGCGGTAGATGCCACGCTCCACTGGAGCGAGTACCGGCGAAAGTAACGTGCGGCGGCCTTCGTAGACAGCCGCCATGAACGCGCCCAGCGGCTTGACAAGCATTAACAGGACGGCCAGATACACGGCGAGCTGCAAGAGACCTTGCGCACTCATTGGAATTTCTCCGGCTTCAAGAGCGCCACTACGAGATAGACTCCCAGCCCCAGCGCGAGGGCGAGACCAATCCAGTCCAATGCGTTCATGACCGCACCCGCAGTTTGTCCGCGAGCCGACACGGCAACCACGTCGAGCCAAACAACAGCAAGGTGACGACGGCAATGGTCAATTCAATGGGCATTTCCACGGTACTCTCCCGGTAATACCTATTTCCTTTGAGCTACTCAAACGTAAGCGCGGTGTGAATAGACATTCCTGACAGTCAAATCAATCCAGAAGCTGCGTCATCCCACGACCAGCTGGTCGTCACCAATGTTGTTGCCGAGCACCGTATAACCGGAGTCGCTGTCGTCGACGCCGAAGAGATCGCTAGAGGCGTAGGAATACTTGAGTCTCGCGCATTTCCAACCGAACGCGACATACGCCTCGTCGGTGTGCGGCTCGACCGTACCGGCAGGCAACGACGGGTAAGACCCCGGATACTGATACCGCAGACAGCCGACATCCGCCGTAAGTCTGTTGTCCCAGGACTTCTTGAACCCGGAAACACATACTGGGAATGCGCGCCGAAATTGGCAGAAACTGTGTGCTGCCTATCGTCTGCCTGTACGGCGCACGCCAGTACCAGCGCTGGTACCAGCGAGACGGATTGCGTCAATTTCGAGCTCATGGCGAACCTCCCGAAAGAGGCCACCATCCTGCGCTGGCGCCGCGCGCAGTGACAGACAAAACGGTGTGAGTTTTTCGAGCGCCCAGCGTGTATGCGTAGTTACCGCAACCTGTTTCGAGCGCAAGCGAGTTGCTGCGAGAATCGTCCCGGCCCAGTGAAGGATCGCTGCACTTGGGACAAGACCATGCTGATCAGCTGAGTGAACTGCCAGAATGGCAGAAGGATCGCGGACAGGATTGCGCGCTCTGGCTATTCGTAGACTATCAGGAACGTCGGCAGACCCTGGTCTACAAGATCTCAAGCGCTTGTGTTCTGCAGAAGCTCGTAAGAACTGCCGGTGGAACACAAAAATGGCGGAGCGGACGGGACTCGAACCCGCGACCCCCGGCGTGACAGGCCGGTATTCTAACCAACTGAACTACCGCTCCGGAATCTGGTGGGTGCTGACGGGATCGAACCGCCGACCCTCGCCTTGTAAGGGCGATGCTCTACCAGCTGAGCTAAGCACCCGGGTCGACGCCGTCCAGATGGCCGAAAAGCCCGTAATTACGGGCTTTTCGGGACTGTCGGCCCCCGCAGGGCGCGCTAGTTTACGGCATCCTTAAGGGCTTTGCCAGCCTTAAATCCGGGCACGTTGCTGGCCGGGATATCGATGGCTTCGCCGGTCCGCGGGTTGCGTCCGGTGCGTGCTGCGCGCGCTTTGACCGCGAAAGTTCCGAAGCCGACGAGCGAAACGGCGCTGCCGTTCGCCAGGGCGCCCGTGATGCTGTCTAGTACGGCATCGACCGCTTTCGTCGCATCCGCACGCGAAAGGTTCGCCGAGCCCGCAACCGCTTCAATCAGTTCACCCTTGTTCATAGTCGATTACCCCTGCAGATTGATGGTAAGTGGAATCAATCCAGCGCGCTCCCCCGACGAGTTTGCAATCCGCTGAATCGCCGTTTTCGGCTCCGTGCCACCGCTCACGGCAGCGATGCTTATACCAAGCGCCAAAATGACGGTCAAATGCGGCGCTTGCGCAAGCTGATCGACTTCCTAATGCGGCCGCACGACATCCTCGCCCTTCGGATCGCTCGCCGGCTTTTCAGCTGGTGCTTCCGTCGTTTGCGACTTCTCGTCGGGCAGGGGCATGCGCGTGAGCGCATGTTCCAGGACCTGGTCGATCCATTTCACTGGAATAATCGTCAGCTTGTCTTTGATGTTCTTCGGTATTTCTGCAAGGTCCTTCTCGTTCTCCTGCGGAATCAGCACCGTTGAAATGCTGCCACGATGCGCCGCAAGCAACTTCTCCTTCAGCCCACCGATCGGCAATACCTCGCCGCGCAAGGTGATCTCACCGGTCATCGCAACGTCGCTGTTCACCGGCACTTCCGTCAATGCCGACACCAGCGCAGTGCACATGGCGACGCCAGCGCTTGGGCCGTCCTTCGGGGTTGCGCCTTCCGGCACGTGGACGTGTACGTCGTACTTCTGGTGAAAGTCCGCATCGATGCCGAGACCGGCTGAGCGGCTGCGAACGATGGTCATCGCTGCCTGTATCGATTCGGTCATCACTTCGCCGAGCTTGCCGGTGTGCGTCAGTTTGCCCTTGCCCGGCACGACGGCGGCTTCGATCGTCAGGAGCTCGCCACCGACCTCCGTCCAGGCAAGTCCGGTGACCTGCCCGACCTGGTCATTCTCTTCGGCCTTTCCGTAGCGAAAGCGCCGTACGCCGAGATACTTTTCCAGGCTCTTCGGCATCACTGTGACGCGTACTGTTCTCGGTTTCAAAAGCAAACGCTTCACAACCTTGCGACATATCTTGGAGATCTCGCGCTCCAAATTCCGCACGCCCGACTCGCGAGTGTAGTACTGAATGATTTCGAGTACGGCGCTTTCCGTGATGCGCAGTTCGTTCTGCTCAAGGCCGTTTTCCTTCATCTGCTTTGGAATCAGGTAACGAATCGCGATATTGAGCTTCTCATCCTCGGTGTAACCGGGGATTCGGATGACTTCCATGCGATCGAGCAACGGAGCCGGAATATTGAGGCTGTTCGCCGTGCAGACGAACATTACTTCGGACAAGTCGAAATCGACCTCGAGATAATGATCCTGGAATGTACCATTCTGCTCCGGATCGAGCACTTCGAGCAGGGCCGATGAGGGATCGCCCCGGAAGTCCATGGCCATCTTGTCGACTTCATCGAGCAGGAACAGGGGATTGCGCACGCCGACCTTGCCCAGGTTCTGGATGATCTTGCCCGGCATGGATCCGATGTAGGTTCGCCGGTGACCGCGAATTTCCGCTTCGTCACGCACACCGCCCAATGACATGCGCACGAACTCACGATTGGTGGAACGGGCGATCGATTGGCCCAGCGAGGTCTTGCCGACGCCCGGCGGACCGACGAGGCACAGAATCGGACCCTTTAGTTTCTTCACCCGCTGCTGGACCGCAAGATACTCGAGTATGCGCTCCTTCACCTTTTCGAGACCGAAGTGATCGGCCTCCAGTACCCCCTCTGCATGCTTGAGGTCCTTGATCACCTTGGAGCGCTTCTTCCACGGCGCCTTCAATAACCAATCTACGTAGTTGCGTACGACAGTCGCCTCGGCCGACATCGGGGACATCAGCTTCAGCTTATTAAGCTCAGACGTCGCTTTGTCGCGCGCCTCCTTGGACATCCCGGCCTTCTCGATCCGTGCTTCTATATCGGCAATTTCGTTGGGAGCGTCTTCCATCTCGCCGAGTTCCTTTTGAATGGCCTTCATCTGCTCATTCAAGTAATACTCGCGCTGGCTCTTCTCCATTTGCTGCTTCACGCGTCCGCGGATGCGTTTCTCGATTTGCAGGACGTCGATCTCGCCCTCGATGATCCCAAGTATCTGTTCGAGCCTTGACTTGACGTCCTGGATCTCGAGTATGCGCTGCTTCTCCGAAAGCTTGAGCGCCATGTGCGCCGCCACGGTGTCCGCCAGCCGCCCTGCCTCGTCGATGCCCGACAGCGAGGTGAGGATCTCGGGGGGCACTTTCTTGTTCAGCTTCACGTATTGCTCGAACTGGGTGATGATCGAGCGCACGAGGACATCGATCTCGCGCTCGTCATGGCGCTGATCTTCGTTCAGAACGGTTATGGCCGCGTGGAAGTACTCATCCACCGTAATATTGTCGATCAGTGCACGTTCGCCGCCCTCGACCAGGACCTTAACGGTGCCGTCCGGCAGCTTTAGTAGCTGCAGGATGGTTGCCAGTGTTCCCACTTCATAAAGGTCTGGCGGTTGTGGATCGTCGAGATCGGCCTTCTTCTGCGCAACCAGCAGAATGCGCTTGCCATTGTTCATAGCCTTGTCGAGAGCGACGATGGACTTGTCGCGGCCGACGAACAGTGGAATCACCATATGCGGATAGACGACGACATCACGAAGCGGCAGCACGGGGATGCTGGACTCGTCGTAGTCGTCGTCGCCCATGGAAGTCAAGGTATCGTCAGCCAACTCGGCACCTCTCAAATGGCTCAATATCAAGCGCGAACCCTGGACCTGCGTCCCGGGATCCCGACATCATTTGTGCGACAGGAATTCAGGCCCCGTCGGAGCCTGTGGCTCGCGTCGGCGGCTTTTCGATGCTGACCGTCGGCGGTTCGTCCGACTCGTAGATGACGTACGGCTTGGTTTCGCCGATTACGACGGACTCGTCGACGACGACCTTGCGGGCGTTCGTGGTCGACGGAAGGTCGTACATGGTGTCCAGAAGTACGTTCTCGAGTATGGTTCTCAAGCCCCGTGCGCCGGTCTTGCGTTCCATGGCTTTCTTTGCCACGGCACGAAGAGCGTCGTCACGAAATTCGAGCTCCACGTCTTCCATGTCGAACAATTTGCGGTATTGCTTGGTCAGCGCATTCTTTGGTTCGAGCAGGATCTGGATCAGCGCTTCTTCATCCAGTTCCTCGAGCGTCGCCACCACGGGGAGGCGGCCGACGAATTCGGGTATGAGGCCGTAACGAATCAGGTCTTCCGGTTCAACGTCATGCAGGACTTCGCCGACGTTGCGTTCTCTTTCAGATGACTTAACTTCAGCCACGAATCCGATGCCGCTCTTCGACGAGCGGTTGAGGATGATCTTGTCCAGCCCTGCAAAGGCTCCGCCGCAGATGAACAGGATGTTGCTGGTGTCCACCTGCAAAAATTCCTGCTGCGGATGCTTTCGGCCGCCCTGCGGCGGGACCGATGCGATCGTGCCCTCGATCAGTTTCAGGAGCGCCTGTTGCACGCCTTCACCCGACACATCACGCGTGATCGACGGGTTGTCAGATTTACGCGAGATCTTGTCGATCTCGTCGATGTACACGATGCCCGTCTGTGCCTTCTCGACGTCGTAGTCGCACTTCTGCAATAGTTTCTGGATTATGTTTTCGACGTCCTCACCGACATAACCAGCCTCGGTAAGCGTCGTTGCATCGGCGATGGTGAACGGAACGTTCAGTAGCCGAGCCAGCGTCTCGGCGAGCAAGGTCTTGCCGCAGCCGGTCGGGCCGATGAGCAGGATGTTGGACTTTGCGAGTTCGACGTCGTCCTTCGAGCGCTCCGCCATGCGATCGTTGAGTCGCTTGTAGTGGTTGTAGACAGCGACCGCGAGCACCTTCTTGGCGCGCTCCTGGCCAATGACATATTCGTCGAGGATGTCCCGGATCTCATGCGGCTTCGGCAGCTTGTCGCGCCCGGTCTCGCCGGTGTCCTCGAGTTCCTCGCGGATGATGTCGTTGCAGAGTTCGACGCATTCGTCGCATATGAAGACCGAAGGCCCGGCGATCAGCTTGCGCACTTCATGCTGGCTCTTGCCGCAAAAAGAACAATAGAGCAGTTTTCCGTCTTCGTTCTTGCCGCGGGTATCGTCACTCATCCAAGCTCGGCCTCTGTGCCTAAAATCAGTCTGTTACGACTCTAATTGCGTATATAACATGCGGGATTCGGACGTGCAAAGTACGGCGTCACATGCCCGGACGCCTAGTTTACCACCTGCCCGATTCGGCTGAAATTCAACGCGGTTTGGCTTTGGGAATCTCGGTCCGGCGCTCCAGAACCTTGTCCACCATGCCGTATTCGACCGCGGCTTCCGCGCCCATGAATCGGTCACGCTCCAGGTCGAGCTCGACCTGCTCGACACTCTGGCCGGTGTGCCGGGACATGATCTGGTTCAGTTTCGCCTTCAGTTCGAGCACCTCCTTGGCATGGATGCCGATGTCGGTCGCCTGCCCGGAATAGCCGGCGGACGGCTGATGCACCATGATGCGCGAATGTGGCAGCGCGTAGCGTTTCCCATTCGTACCGCCGGCGAGCAGCAGGGCGCCCATGCTGGCGGCCTGGCCCACGCAGATGGTAGACACGTCGCTCTTGATGAACTGCATCGTGTCGTAAATCGACAGGCCGGCGGTAACGCCTCCGCCCGGAGAATTGATATACAGATGTATGTCCTTGTCCGGATTCTCGGACTCGAGGAACAGCAGCTGCGCAACCACGAGGTTTGCCATCTGGTCCTCGACCGGACCGACGATGAATACCACGCGTTCCTTGAGCAGCCGGGAATAGATGTCATAGGCTCGTTCGCCGCGCGCCGTCTGTTCGACGACCATCGGGACCAGGTTCAATGCCTTGGCGCTCATAGGATTCCGCCCTTGTTCAGTTGCCGGTCGAATAGTCTCACGAATTCATATAGTCGGTGAATCTGACGGTGCGGGCCTTGCTCCGCCCGTGATCCACGAGCCAGTCGACCGCGACCTGCTCCAGGGCAGCGGGTTCGACCTGCCGACGAATGTCCACACTCTTCATATACATGTCGACCATTTCGTCCGCGCTTTCGTAACCTGCGCACAGTTCCTCGACGTGTGACCGCAAGCGGGCTTCATCCAGAACGAGCTTCTGGTCGCCGATGAGCTGCCGCAGCAGCAAGCCCAACCGAACGCGCTTTTCAGCGGCTTCGGCGAAATTTTCGAGCGCCGGCGCCCGGTCGTGATCCTCGATTCCCAGCCGCCGCATGGCTTCATGCTGCATGGCATGCATTTCCTGGTGCTTGAGTGTCCTCGGTATCTCGATTGGGTTGGCATTCAGCAGGCCCTGCATGACCTGCTCCCGCAGGTCCGACCTGATCTTGGACCGCAACTCCCGTTCCATGTTCTCACGCACGTCATTGCGGAACCGCCCGATACCGCCGTCGGTGACGTTGAAGCTCGCGGCGAAATCGTCGTCGACAGCCGGCAGCGACTTCTCCTCCACCCGATGTACGGTCACCTCGAATTCGACTTTTCGGCCCTTGAGTTCGTCGACGTGATAGTCCTTCGGAAACTTGACCTTGAAGGACTTCGTTTCCCCTGCTGCGACGCCGGCCAGCGCTTTCTCGAAGTCTGGCAGCATCTGTCCCTGGCCAAGCATGACCGGCACGTTCGTGCCAGTACCGCCCTTGACCGGCTCGCCTGCGAGCGTTCCGTGAAAATCGCACACGACGCGATCGCCGTCCCGGCCCGCCCTTTCGACGGTGCTCCAGGTGGCTTTCTGCTCGCGAAGTTTCTCGATCATCGCATCGACATCTGTGTCGTCGATATCGACCTCCGGGCTCTGGACCTCGATCGTGTCCAGGCCACGCAATTCGACCTGGGGCATGATTTCGACGGTCGCTACATACGCGAAATGCTTGCCGTCGTCGACCTGCTTCTCAATGCGCGGTGCGCCGGCCGGCTGCAGGTTTTCCTGGATGACGGCGTCGCTGTAACTCCGTTGCAGAAGATCGGCCAGCACTTCCTCGCGAATCTGCTTGCCGAATTTCTGGCGGACCACGCGCTCCGGTACCTTGCCTGGCCGGAAACCCTTGATCCTGGCGGTCTTGCCGACGGTCTTGAGCCGTGAGTCGACTTCGCGTTCGACTCGCTCGAGCGGCAACTCGACACGCAGCTTGCGCTCCAGGGCGCCCGTCGATTCAACTTTGACCTGCATCGATCCGAATCCTCAACGCTCCGGAAGGCAGGGGTGCCCTGTCACCGGATGCAAAATCCCTAAATAGTTTCAATAAGTTATCAGGTTGATGGCTGGTGCGAAAGGAGAGACTCGAACTCTCACGGGTTGCCCCACTGGCACCTAAAGCCAGCGCGTCTACCAGTTCCGCCACTTTCGCCTAATCCGGGTGACGGGGGCGGAGATCCTGGCAGATAAACCGGCCGTCCCGTTCAGCCGGCGCATTATACCGAAAGGGTTCGGCGCTGGCAGCCCGCTGATCGACACCTTGCCAGCAGCCGCGTTACCGCGGGGCGATGCCAGCACCGGCTTCGCATGGCTGGCAAGGAGTGGTGGGCCCCCCGGGACTCGAACCCGGAACCTATGGATTAAGAGTCCACTGCTCTACCAATTGAGCTAGAGGCCCCACTTGTTGCTGCGGGATTGGGGTGGACGATCGGACTCGAACCGACGACAACCGGGATCACAACCCGGGGCTCTACCAACTGAGCTACGCCCACCGTCGTTTACCGCTGTACAGCCTGCGATTCTACTACGGCTCCGGTCTGGTACGCCCGGCAGGACTCGAACCTGCAACCTCCGGCTTAGAAGGCCGATGCTCTATCCGATTGAGCTACGGGCGCACGAAATTGCTGTGACCCTGCCTGCGCCAGCGTAGCCGAGAAACTCCTGGTCGGGGCAGCAAGATTCGAACTTGCGACCCTCTGCTCCCAAAGCAGATGCGCTACCAGGCTGCGCCATGCCCCGTCGCCAGAGTCCCTGCCACGCTGCACAAGTCGCGGCCGGTGCCCGCGGGCGCCGAATGATACGGGCGGCCCCGGAGGCAGTCAATGAAGCGGCCCGGTGGCGCCCGATATCGGCGCCTGAAGCCGGGCACGCAGTCTGGTATCGTGCGGGCAATTCTCCCGTACGGAAATGCTGCCCATGACGAGATTTCTGACCGGACTCTGCCTGTTGCTGCCGGCCCTGGTCGCCGGCGCCGCCGACGACATTCCTGCCAAGCCGCGCGTGGAACTTGCAACCTCCGAGGGCAGGATCGAGCTCGAACTCGAAGCGCAGCACGCACCCCGCACGGTCGAACATTTTCTGCAGCTGGTCGACTCCGGCTTCTACGACGGTCTCATCTTTCACCGGGTCATCGAAGGTTTCATGATCCAGGGCGGCGGCTATACGCCCGGCCTCGAGTTGCACGAAGACAAACAGACAGTCGTCAACGAATCCGGTAACGGCCTGAGCAACGGCCGCGGCAGCATTGCCATGGCCAGAACCGATGACCCGCACTCCGCCAATTCCCAGTTCTTCATCAATCTCGACAACAATGCGCGCCTCGACCCGCAAAAGAATCCGGCTGCGCGGCGCTGGGGTTACACGGTGTTCGGCAATGTGATTGAAGGGATGGAGGTCGTCGACAAGATCGCCCGGGTTCAGACTGCCCCCCAGGGGGAGCACCAGGATGCGCCGGTCGTACCGGTCGTCATAAAAAGTGCCAGGCAGGTCGACTAGGCACATATGACCACCCTGTTCGTCTCGGACCTGCACCTCGATGCCCGCCGGCCGGAGATTGGTGCGCAGTTCGTCGGATTCATGGACGATGAAGCCGCGACTGCCGAGGCCGTATACATTTTGGGCGACCTGTTCGAGTCGTGGGTCGGCGACGACGACCCCAATCCGCACTACGCGGAAATCAAGTCGGCGATCCGGTGGGTGGTCGACGGGGGTGTGCCCGTCCACTTCATGCACGGCAATCGCGACTTTCTCATTGGCGAAAGCTTCACCGCGGAAACCGGGGTCGACATCCTGCCGGACCCCTGCGTCGTCGACTTGTACGGGCAAGCGGTGCTCTTGAGCCATGGGGACGCGCTGTGCACCGACGATTTCGAATACC
The DNA here is from genome assembly GCA_963775455.1 of uncultured Pseudomonadota bacterium. Classification (GTDB taxonomy): domain Bacteria; phylum Pseudomonadota; class Gammaproteobacteria; order Steroidobacterales; family Woeseiaceae; genus UBA1847. The sequence continues at coordinate 287,671 of CAVZIU010000004.1, forward strand.
AGCAGCTGCGAGCCATGACGCGCAATCCCGATTGGCAGTCGATGATGCTGTCAAAGACACTCAGGGAACGGATCGACATAGCGGCCTACGGCCGGAAGAAGAGCATCCAGCGCAACGCAATGCTGCCGCAGGAAATCATGGATGTGAATCAGCACGCGGTCGATCAGGCGATGCGGTCTAACAAGGTATCGATCCTGTTGCACGGGCACACTCACCGCCCCGCAATTCACGAATTTGAACTGGACGGCAAACCCGCCATCCGCATCGTGCTCGGGGATTGGTACGAGCAGGGCAGCGTCCTGCGCTGGGATCGCGGCGGCTACTCCCTGGACACCCTGCCTCGAGCCTGATTATTCTGCGGGCATGCCGCTGTGGAAGCGGAATTCCGTGTCGGGCTGCGTGATGAGGCGTGATTCGAGCTCGAGCAGTTCCGCCAGGCGATCGGTGACGGCCATTCCGAACGCGCTGCACTCCGTGCGCACGAACGCGAGATAATGCTCGAAATGACGGGCTTCCGCAGTAAGCAGGCCCGCATAGAACGCCGCAATCCTGTCCGGCAAGTGCGGTGCGACGCGAGCAAATCGCTCGCACGAACGCGCTTCGATGACGGCGCCGACGAGCAGCAAGTCCAGCAGCCGCTCCGGCTCGGCCGGCCGCACGGTATCGCGCAGTGCACCTGCGTAACGCGAAGCCGACAGTCGCCGGAACGGAACGCCGAATTCATCCAGCAGCGCGCGGACCTGTTCGAAATGCCTGAGCTCCTCGCGGGCGAGCCGCGACATGCGTTGTGACAACGCAGGACGTTCGGGATAGCGATACAGGAAACCGAGTGCCGTGGACGCGGCCCGGAGTTCGCAGTTCGCGTGGTCGAGCAGCAATTCCGGCAGGCGGCCCGCAGCCGCCTGCACCCACGCCTCCGGCGTGGGCAAGGTGAGAAAGTCCTGGACTGCTGCCGGCACCGTCACAGCCATTCGACGATCTCCGCCGCCGTCCGCAGGCGATCCTCGGGCTTCTTCGCCAGCATCATGTTCATGATCGCCTGGTACCGGGCGAGCCGCCCCGGCAGAAGGGGAACCGGCACCTTCGCATGCTTGTAGATGATGCCCATCGCCGTATCCGCCGAATACGGCTTTTCGCCGGTGAGCATCTCGAAGAAAATCACGCCAAGACTGTAAATGTCGCTGCGCACATCGACGCCGTTGCCGTGGCCTTGCTCCGGGCTCATGTAATAGGGCGTGCCGAAGATCTCTCCGCTGCCGGTCAGCGCCATCTCCAGACGCATGCGCTTCGCCAGGCCGAAGTCGATCAGGGCAATGGAGTCGTCGGCCCGCAACATGATGTTGGCGGGCTTCAGGTCACGGTGCAATATGCCCACCGAATGCATTTCCGCGATAGCGCTTACCACTTGCCGGAAGTAACGAATCGCCGTCGCCGGCGTCAGCCCGGCGGTGATGCGCTGCTTGAGGTCGCCGCCGTCCAGGTATTCCATCGCGATGTGCGCATGCTTGTCGCCCACTCCCAGATCGTGAATGCGCACGATATTCGGGTGTGCAAGCTCCGCGATCATTTCGTATTCCTGCAGGAAACGATCGAACGCGCCGACGCCGTCGGACGCGTCTGGTATCTGCCGCAGAACCTTGAGGACCACGAGCATTCCCGCGGACTCGCGTTCGGCGAGATACACCGACGAATGCTCGGTCGCCCCGAGCTTGCGAATGAAGCGATAGCCCCGGATCAACGGGCTGATACCTGTCCGCAGGTCCCCGACGAACAGGCTGTCGGTCGACGCCACGGCGCGCAGTTCGCTCAGTAAGTTGCTCATCCGGACGACCAGTGCGTTGTGACGGATCGCAGTGCGGACGAAGAACGCCGACGCCCCGCTCTTTTCGGCACTCGACTTCTCGTTTTCCTCGCCGAAATAGACGATCGGCGGGAATCCCGGTGTGCTCACGAATTGCCGGAGCGTCGCGCCGCCATCACGGCTCCCGAGCCGATTACCGAGAAGAATCAAATCGTTGCCGGCACCGGAAAACTCATCCGGCAGGTAGCCGGCTGACACCGGGTCGTAAGCGGTGATCATCGCATCCGGCCAGTGCGTCGTAACGTGGTGCATGAGCAGCGAACGGAAGTCCGCCTGCTCGTCGATGATCATGATCTTGACGTTCATCGGAACGGCAGGCCGAAGCAGCCGCCGCGCAGCGGACTGCGCTACATGCCCACCACGGCATGTATACCGCGGCGCTTGTCCTCGCGCTCCTGCTTGGCGGCATCGTTCCTGCGTTTCTCGAGATCACCCAGATACTCGGCAGTGACATCCCCCGTGACGTATTCGCCGGAGAAGCAGGAAGTGTCGAACTCCCGGATCGCCGAGTAGTCATGGCGCACGGAGCGGATCAGGCCGTGCAGATCCTGGTAGATCAGACGGTCCGCACCAATAAGGTCCTGCACTTCCTCGACACTCCGGCCGTTGGCTATCAGTTCCGACGCGGCGGGCATGTCGATTCCGTACACGTTCGGAAAGCGAACGGGCGGCGCCGCGGACGCAAAATAGACCTTGCTGGCGCCGGCTTCGCGGGCAAGTTTGATGATCTGCCGAGACGTCGTCCCGCGGACGATCGAATCATCCACCAGGAGCACGTTCTTGCGCCGGAACTCGAGGTCGATCGCATTCAGTTTGCGTCGTACCGACTTCGCGCGCTCCGCCTGCCCGGGCATGATGAAGGTTCGACCAATATAGCGATTCTTGATGAAGCCTTCGCGATACTTGACCCCCAGGTGATATGCAACCTGCAATGCCGCGGTGCGACTGGTGTCCGGTATGGGGATCACGACGTCTATGTCGTGATCGGGAAACTCGCGCACGATCTTGCCGGCCAGCTCCTCGCCCATCCGGAGCCGCGCCTTGTACACCGAAATGTCGTCGAGTATGGAGTCGGGTCGCGCGAAATAGACGTACTCGAAGATGCACGGGGTACGGCGGTGCTCGCCTTCGAGAGTCCTGGTATGCAACTTCCCACCGTTTTCGATGTACAGCGTCTCGCCCGGCTGCACGTCGCGCATGCGAGCGAACTGCAGGATGTCCAGCGCAACGCTCTCCGATGCCACCATGTACTCGGTGCCGTTGGCGGATTCGCGCCGGCCCAGCACCAGCGGCCGAATGCCGTTGGGATCGCGGAACGCGACGATCCCGAATCCCACGACCATCGCAACGACGGCATACCCGCCGCGGCAGCGCCGGTGTACGGCTTCTACGGCTCCGAACACCTGGTCCGGCGAAAGGCGGCCGTTGGCGCGGACCTGCAGTTCGTGAGCGAAAACATTGAGCAGAACCTCGGAGTCGGAGGTCGTGGCGAGATGGCGACGGTCATTGCGCGTGAGGTGGTCGGTCAGCTCATCATGGTTCGTGAGATTACCGTTGTGCGCCAGGCAGATTCCGTAAGGCGAGTTCACGTAGAATGGCTGCGCTTCCGCCGAACGCGCGCCGCCGGCCGTCGGATAACGCACGTGCCCGATGCCGACATTGCCCAATAGGCGCAGCATGTGGCGCTGCTCGAATACGTCGCGGACCAGCCCATTGCTCTTGCGTTCCGCAAGACCCTCCGCACCCCAGGTGACGATGCCTGCGGCATCCTGGCCGCGATGCTGCATCACCGTCAATGCATCGTACAGTGCCGGGCCCGCCGCCTGCTTACTGACGATTCCTACGACGCCGCACATAGTTCACTCCGTGTCAGCTCCCGCCCGGGAGCACAATTTCCGTCGGTAATTCGACGGGCAGATTTTCCGCCGGCTCGTCCGGCGTGATCAGGTCCAGTCCGCGTGGTGCCATGTCCGCAATCCAGTCCGCAACGATTTCGACGTGCGGGATCAGGGACGACTCCTGCCACCAAGGGTCGTTCGCAAATCCGACATAATTGCCGGCAAGCACGAAAACACCGAGCAGGAGCACACCGCGACAGGCGCCGAACAAGGAACCGAGCAAGCGATCAGTCCCGGACAGCACCGAGACCCGCACGAGGCGGGACAGGAGCCAACCGAGCAGGCCGCCGACCGCGAGAATAACCGCAAATACCAGGATCCGCCCGAACCAGGTCTGGAGCTCTTCCGAATTCAGCCACGACGACGACACGTCGCCCGCTACCGGCCCCAGATACAGCGCCGCCCAGATGGCCAGCAGCAGCGCTGCGATGGAGATCGCTTCCTTGATGAATCCTCGCACGAAACCGACGACGATCGAGGTCACAACGGCCACGGCAATGACTATGTCGACAATCGGCATTCTTGAGCGCTGGGATACGGGCGGGTGTCGGCGCTGGGTCGGACGCAGATTCTAGCAGAACGTCCGGCGGGCGCACCGACTAAAAGAAACAGCAGCCAACGTGCGTCAGGGATGCGTGACGACCTGGCCCTTGTGCCCGCCGGCCGCAAGTCTTGCGGCCATCGATTCGGCGGCCTGCCGATCCTTTTGGGGCCCGACGCGGACCCGGTGCAGCGGCCCCGCGCCGGCGTCAAGCCGGCTCAGGAATGCCGCGAATCCCTGCCGACGCAATTCCGCTGCAAGTGTCTCCGCATTCGCCTTGTTCGAAAAGCTGCCGAGCTGCACGGCGAACATGCCGGTCGTCGACATCGTCGCCGCGGTGGCAGCGCGGGTTGCGGCGGGCCTGGCCGCAGATGATCCGACATCGGCGGTCCGGACCTCGGGCGGATCCGCGGAAACCGTTTTGTCGTTCGTTTTCGCATCCGGTTCTGCGTCCGGTTTTCCCTTCGGATCCTCGTTCCGCTCCTCCGGCGGCGCACTCGCCGCCGTCACCGGCACTGCCGGACTGTCGCCAGGATTGTCGCGGGCCGGCTTCGCCGCTTCCGTTTCGTCGCCTGCGGAGGCAGCCGCGGACTGCGCCGGCACCGGCTCGGAGCGTTGCCGCTCGAGCACGACGGTCTGGGTCTTCTGCGCATCCTGGCCCGGCAACGGCACGCGTTCCGTGTGCATCTCGCCGTTGCCCGGCGGCCCGTCCAGGAACACCGGCACCACGAGTACCACGAGCGCGACGAGTACGACCGCGCCGACGATGCGTTCTTTCAAGGCTCTTTCCATGACCGCCCGGGCTCAGGTGCGCGAGTATAGCCCAAGCGCCTGCAGCACGGGGCCGACGCTGTAGAAGGAACCGGTTACGAGAATGCGGCCACCGGGCTCGCACAGGTCGCGTGCCACATTCATCGCGTCATCCACGCCGTCGGCCTCGATGCAGGCGCGGTTCGTCGCGTTGGCGATGCGGCGCGCCAACTCGTCGGCGCGAATCGCGCGACGGTTGTCGGCGGTGAATGCAATCCAGTGGTCGACCAGCGGGCGCAGGGCCTCGACACAGCCCTCGACATCCTTGTCGTCCAGCATGGCCAGCATCGCGACGGTTGGTCCTTCGACGAAGTCATCACGCAGGCTGTCGGCGAGAATGCGGGTGGCCGCCGGGTTGTGCGCTACGTCGAGCAGCCAGCTCTGGCCGTCGCGAATCCTCTGCATGCGGCCCGGAATGCGGAGTCCTTCGAGCGCGGCATTGACGCGTCCGGTCGTCAGCATGTGTTCGTAGCCGGCCGCCTCGAGGAGGGCGAGCACGCCCGCGGCATTGCCGACCTGCGCCCGGCCGGACACCCCGGGCGGGACCAGGGGCTCGAGCTGCAGCGACCTGCCCCACCAGCGCCAGCTTTTGCCGGCGACCTCGAAACCGTAGTCCCTGCCAATCACGCGCAGGTCCACCTGCAACTCGTCGGCAACCCGGAGTATCGTCTGCGGCACACCGCGCGCCGCGTAGACCGCCGGCTTGTGCGGTCGCAGGATGCCCGCCTTTTCCGCGGCGATGCTCTCGACGTCCTTGCCGAGCCATTCACAATGGTCCAGGGTCACATTCGTGATCAGCGATGCCGTCGGCTCGATGACATTGACGGCATCGAGTCGCCCGCCCATTCCGACTTCGAGCACTGCAACTTCGACGGCGCGCGCTTCGAAGACCAGAATCGCCGCCAAGGTGCCGAACTCGAAATAAGTCAGCAACGTGTCGCCGCGCGCCGACTCGATGCGCTCGAACGCAGCGACGATTTCGTGATCTGCGGCAGGTTCGCCGTTGATGCGGATGCGCTCGTTGAAAACATGCACGTGCGGTGAGGTGTAAGCGCCCGTGACCTGGCCGGCGTGCACAAACAGGTCGTGAGCGAACTCGACTGAAGAGCCCTTGCCGTTGGTGCCGCCGATCGTGAATACGACCGCGGGTGGCCGGACTTCCAGACGCCCGAGAACCGCGGCCACACGATCGAGGCCAAGCACGATTTCCTGTGGCGAGCGCTGCTCGAGGTGCCGGAGCCACTCGGATAGTGACGAACCGCTGCTAAGCACGCGGAGCTACTTGGTCACCGGACTCGGCCGATGCTCGAACTTCGCGAGCAGGTTCGCGATTTCTTCCCGCATCTTGCGGCGATCGACGATCATGTCGATCGCACCGTGGTCTAGCAGGAACTCGCTGCGCTGAAACCCTTCCGGCAGCGTCTCGCGTACCGTCTGTTCGATCACGCGCGGTCCGGCGAAGCCGATCAATGCGCCCGGCTCTGCAATATTTACGTCGCCGAGCATCGCAAGGCTGGCGGAGACACCGCCGGTCGTCGGATCGGTCAGAACCGAGACGTACGGGACCCGGAGCGCGCCGAGCTTGGCGATCGCGGCCGAGGTTTTCGCCATCTGCAGCAGCGAGAACAGCGCCTCCTGCATGCGCGCGCCGCCACTCGCCGAAAACGCAATGAGCGGCATCCTGCCTTCCCCAGAACGATCGGCAGCACGGGCGAAACGCTCACCGACTACCGAACCCATGGACCCGCCCATGAAGGAAAACTCGAACGCGCAAGCAACGACCGGCCGACCCAACAGCGCGCCGGTCACCGCGACGAGCGCGTCTTTTTCGCCGGTCATTTTCTGCGCCGCGGTGATCCGGTCGCGATAACGCTTGCTGTCGCGGAACTTCAGCGGGTCCTCCGGTTCCAGGCCGGGTGCGATCTCGATCTGTGACTCCGGATCGAGGAAGTAGTCGAGCCGGTCACGCGCGCCTATTCGCATGTGATGCGCGCACTTCGGACAAACGTAGAGATTGCGCTCGAGTTCGTTACGGTACAGTTGCGCGTCGCACTTCGGGCACTTGATCCATACCCCCTCCGGGACCGAGCGCGTACGCTTTTCGGTGCTGATCCGGGACGGCATCAATTTTTCGAACCAGCTCATGGGCGTATGGTAGGGGCTCGCATCAGTGCTTGCCAACAGGCGGAATACCGAAGTCGTCAGGGTAGCTCACTTCGACCAAGGTCAGTCCATGCGCCGGCGCGGCCATGCCGCCCAGCGTCCTGTCGCGCCGGCCCAGCACGTCGGCGACCCACCGGACGGGCTGCTCTCCCGTGCCGACGGCTGCAAGCGTGCCTGCGACATTGCGTACCATGCGTTGCAGGAACGCATCCGCTACGATGTCGATCGAGACGAAATCTCCGTCGCGATCCACGGACAGCGACTGCACCTCGCGCACCGCTGACGATGCCTGGCAGCCGGCCGCGCGGAACGCGGAATAGTCATGCCTGCCGACCAGTAACTGGCCCGCCGTATGCATACGCGCGGCATCGAGGGGCTGGTGTATCCACCACGCGCGATTGCGCAACAGTGCGGACCGCACGAGTCGATTGAGAATCAGGTATCGATACCGGCGGCGCAATGCCGAGAAGCGTGCGTGAAATTCCGCCGGCACCTGCTGTACCCACGCAATGCTGATGTCCGGCGGCAGGTTGCTGTTCGCGCCCAGGAGCCAGCCGCGCAGGCTGCGACGGCTGTCGCTGTCGAAGTGAGCAACCTGGCCGCTGGCGTGTACGCCGGTGTCCGTGCGACCCGCACCATGCACCTCGACCACGTGTCCGGCAACTCGCCCGATCGCGCTCTCCAGCTGTTCCTGGATACCGATGCCGGAGTCCTGGCGTTGCCAGCCGTTGTATGCAGTGCCGTCGTACTCGATACCGAGCGCGTAGCGCATACCTAACGCACCGCGGTGCCGGCACAGGCCTCGTTGACGATCCGGGTCGACGCGCGCCCGCGCTCAGGACGGTAGGGAATCGAGCAGCTTCTGCGCCTGCTGCCGCTGACTCGAGTCGCCTTCATCCAGCACCTCTTCGAGTATGCTCCGGGCGCCTGCGGGATCACCCATGTCGACATAGGCGCGTGCGAGATCGAGCTTCGTGCCGACCTCGGTCATCGTGCGCGCTTCCTCGAGCTCTGCGGAGATGTCGCCCGGCGCAAAGGACGCCGTCTCGACGGTGTCGTCGTCAGCCAGGACCGGGCGCCGGTGTTCCACCGTTGCGTCGTCGCGTGGCTGTTCCACCGTGTCGCCCTTCTCGCTGCGCTTCAATGCCTCCGTGAGGTCGTCCAGGTCGAGGTCCACGTCCGTGCTGCCGAGCGCCGGCAGCTCGCCAGTCGCGTCCTCGAAGTCGGGATACGTCCCCGGCGGCAAAGCTTCGGTCTTCGCAAAATCGAAATCTTCGTTGCCAAGGCTGCTTGCGAGCGTCGTCCCGTCATCGTCGGCGAGCGACAGTTCGCTGTCCCCGAAAGTCTCGACCGCATAGTCGTCGGACAGCACCTGCGTCCGTCCGGTCGCCGCCAGCAGATCCGGGTCGATGTCGGTGTCGGTCTCCTCGGTCACCGAACGCGCAGGATGTACTCCGGTCTCGTCCGGTGCCAACCGCATCCCGGTACGCGTGCTGGAGAACTCGTCGTCCTCGAACTCGAGTGCGGCCATCAGATTCGTATCGTCGGCGCTGACCTCCGGGTTGCGGCCGGTGTCCTCGCGTTCGTCCAGCCGTTCGTTGCTCCCGGTCCGATCCAGGTCGTCGAGCGACGCAAGTTCCGTCGCGTCGTCGTCGGCCAGTGACGCAAGTTCGGTTGCCGCGAGATCGTCGAGATCCAGCCCGAGTTCGTCGAGGTCGATCTCGCTCGTCGCATCGCTCGAACGGCCCGAGCTTGCCCTGCCGAACTTGCCGGCGGGCGTTGGCTGCTTCGACGTGTCGTCCAGCTCGCCGAAAGGATCCTCGATTGTCGGCATTTCCACGGTCGATCGCGACGACCGCGTTTCCACGGTCTTCGCCGCAGCCATGTCCTCGTCGAATACGAAGTCGATGCCGTCCTCCTCCGCACCGCCGCCGAGATCGATGACGTCCCCGTCGGCGCTGTCGCCGACACCGAAGTCCATGTCGAGCGCGCCGGTCGTAGTGTGGTCCTCCTCGTCGAACGCCAGGTCCACCGCCTTGGTGGCTCCGGTCACGCCGGTAAACAGGTCCTCGTCCGGCGCGATCTGCTGGCCCATGATGACGATCTTGTCCCAGTCATCCGGCGTCCCGCGGCTCGCGGCCTTCAGGCGCTGTGCCGCATCGACAAAGGACTCGCGGTTGCCCCACACGAAATAGATCTCGCACAGCTTGGTGAGCAGGTCCTGCCGCTCCGGCTCGGAGCGCAGCGCACCGTTGATCAGGTCCGCCGCCTGGTCGTACAGGCCGTACGCCATGTGGAAATCGGCTTCCGCAATGGGGTCGGACTGGTCGAGGTTGACCGCCGTTTCGCTGCTGAACGTGTCCTCGAGCGAACCGAACTTCGCGGTGTCGTCGACCACTGCCGCCGGGCGGCGCGTTTCGACCGTTTCTTCAACGCGTTTGCGGAAGCGTCCGGACTGTTCGACCACCACGATCGATTCCTCTTGCCGGCCCGGTGCACGCAGGGATTCGGTCGCCGCCAGGGTTTCTTGCGGGGCGTCGCCCGGCGCGATGCGGGTGCTCCAGACATCGCCTTCGTCGCCGCCGCTCCTGCGCATGAACCAGGCCAGGATGGCGATTACGAGCAACAACGCCACGCCCAGCAGGACCCACACGTTCGTGACCCAGCCCATGATCGTGTCGATCAGCGACGGTTGCGGCTCGCGCGGCGCGCTCTGCGTTGTGGCTTCCGGACGCTCCGGAGTTACGTCGGCCGCCACCGGCGGCTCGGTTTCGGCTGCTTCCTCGCTCTCCTCGTCGTCGGGAATCAGCGTGTCGGCCGGTGTCTCGGCCTCGCCTTCGTCCGCCGCCGCGGCTTCGTCCTCGACGAACGGCTCGTCGGCGGGCGGCTCGTAGGCTTCGCCACGAATCTCAGCGAGTTCCCGCCGCAGGTTGGCCAGTTCATTGTTCCGGATCTCGATCAGCGACTCCTGGACCGGTACGTCGGCCGCCTCGAGTTCGGCGATGCGATCGACGATCTCCTGCTCGCGGTTGGCGGCCTGAACCTCCGGCTCGTCGACTTCGCCGGCGTCAGGTTCGGCCGGCTCCTCGTCCGGCGGCACCAGCGTCAGGCTTGGCCGCGCTTCCGGCTCCTCGACCGGCGCGGGTGCCGGCGTGACGGCGGCGCCGCCCAGCCATGCCTCGTTCTGGCGCCGCGCCTCGTCGAAGGCGACGGTCCGGTCGATGCTGAAGATCTCGTCGGCGCTCGGTACGCGCAGCCGCGCTCCGGCGTGCAGAATGTTGATATTGCCGCCGAACGCCTCCGGGTTCGCCTCGAATATGGCCAGCATCGTCTGGTTCATCGTCAGACGGCTGTCGGGGCGGACGCGGCTGGCGATGCCCCACAGGGTATCGCCACGGGCGACCGCGTAATCTTCGCCGGTCGTGGCGTCATAGGGTCTGTCATCCTCCGGCTCGGGCGCCGGCGTCACGACGGGCGGCGGCGTTTCGGTCGTAACCGGCGGCTCCGCCGGCGCCGGGGCGGGCTCGGTGGCTCGCGGTGTGACGGCCGGTTCGCGTACGGGCGGAGGCGCCGCGGGCTCGATCCGGCCGCTGTCGGCCGGTGCAGCACGTTCCGGTGCCGTGACCTGCGGCTGGACCGGCGCTTCCGCACGCGGCGCAAAGGTCGGCGGGTCGAGCAACACGGTGTACTCGCGCAGGAGCCGGCCGTTCGACCAGGTCGCCTCGACGAGGATGGTGAGGAACGGCTCGGTCATCGGCGTGGCCGAGCGCAACAGGATGTAGTTGCCGTCGGCACGGCCGGTCCGGACGACCTCGAAGCTGATGTCCTGCAGGTAGTAAGGCCGTTCGAGGCTGTAACGTTCGAAGGTTTGCGGCGACGCGAGAGCGACTTTGAGGTCCTGGACTTCTTCCGGCGACGCGGCCAGCAATTCGATTTGCGCCCGCAGCGGTTCGTTCAGCGCAGAATCCAGCCGGACTTCGCCAAGCCCTAGTGCCCACACTTCGCTTGACAGCAACAACACAAGCGCAAGCGAGAGTCGAGTGAGACAACGTGGCATAACTTTTTCTCCAAACCGCAGGCACCGGATCTCGGCTGGAAAACCTGCTTTCCGTTGCGGTCAAACAGCCGGCACGATTGCCTGCGAACTATATCTTATAGATACTTTTCTGCCAATATTTCAGCAATTTGGACGCTATTTAGAGCCGCGCCCTTACGAATGTTGTCGGACACCACCCAGAGATTGATGCCACGCGGATGCGAGATGTCCTCGCGTATCCGCCCGACGTAGACGGGGTCGCGTCCGGACGCTTCGCTGACCGCGGTCGGATAGGCCCCCTTCGTCACGCCATCGAGGAGACTCACGCCCGGCGCCCTGCGCAGGAGCTCCCGGACTTTCGCGGCACTGATCTTCTCGCGCGTCTCGACGTGTACCGCCTCGGAATGGCCGTAGAACACCGGCACCCGTACCGCGGTCGGATTTACGAGAATACGCTCGTCACCGAGAATCTTGCGTGTTTCCCACACCATCTTCATCTCTTCCTTCGTGTAGCCGTTGTCCTGGAAGACGTCGATGTGCGGCACCGCATTGAACGCGATCTGCTTGGTATCCGCCGGCAATTCCAGCGGCCTGCCGTTCAGCAGCGACGCTGCCTGGCGGGCGAGTTCCTCGATAGCGCTACGGCCAGCGCCTGACACCGACTGGTAGGTCGCAACATTAATGCGCTCGATGCCCACGGCGTCATAGATCGGCTTCAGCGCAACCAGCATCTGGATCGTGGAGCAATTGGGGTTGGCGACGATGCCGCGCGCCTGGTAGTCAGCAATACGGTCGGGATTGACCTCCGGCACGACCAGCGGAATGTCGTCTTCGTAGCGAAAATGGGAGGTGTTGTCTACCACCACGCAACCCGCGGCGGCGGCTTTCGGGGCGAATTCCGCAGAAACGGAGCCGCCCGCGGAAAAAAGACCGATCTGCGCCCGGGCGAAGTCGAAGTCAGCCAGGTTTTCCACCGGCAGCGACTTGCGGCCGAACCTGACGGTCTTGCCCAGCGAGCGGTCGCTTGCGAGCGCATACACGCGACCGACCGGGAATTTCCGTTCGGCCAGTATCGACAACATCACCTCGCCGACGGCGCCGGTGGCGCCGACGACGGCAACGTCAAATTTCTCCGGCATCTGTTCCCTAGCTGTCCTTGCAGGCGCGGTTCGCTGCGCGGGCTGTGTTCCGCGAGGCGTCGTTCCCCAGGCAATGCGACATATTCCCGTTAACGCGATGTTATAACAGGTGTCGGGGAATGTACGTCCGCATTCTGTGCGCGGTGTCGCAAAAAATGATCAATCAGCACCAGCGCGACCATTGCCTCGGCAATCGGCGTGGCGCGCAGGCCGACGCAGGGATCGTGCCGGCCTTTCGTGACGATCTCCGTCTGCCTGCCGCTCGAGTCGATGGTCTTGCCCGCGACCGACACGCTCGACGTCGGCTTCAGTGCGATGCTGGCCAGCAGGTCCTGCCCCGACGAGATGCCGCCCAGCGTCCCGCCGGCGTCGTTCTTGCTGAAGCCGGACTCGGAGAGTTCGTCCCGATGCTGGCTGCCCCGCTGTTCGACGGCCGCGAAGCCCGCGCCGACCTCGACGCCCTTGACGGCATTGATGCTCATGAGGGCTTTCGCAATATCCGCTTCCAGCTTGTCGAACACCGGCTCGCCCAGCCCGACCGGCATGCCGGTCACCAGCACGCTGATCTTGGCACCGATCGAATCGCCGTCCGCACGCAAGGCATCCATGAACGCTTCGAGCTCGCCGATCCGCGCCGGGTCGGCGCAGAAGAAGGGGTTGTCGTCGACGGTCGCCAGGTCCGGTGCGGCGAGCCGGATCGGCCCCAGTTGCGCCAGGTAGCCGCGGATCACGATGCCCGCGCGCTCGTGCAGGTATTTGCGTGCGATGGCGCCGGCCGCGACCCGCATCGTAGTCTCGCGCGCCGATGAACGGCCGCCGCCGCGATAGTCGCGGATGCCGTATTTCTGCTGATAGGTATAGTCGGCGTGACCCGGCCGGAACTTGTCCTTGATGTCGCCGTAATCGTGCGACCGCTGGTCGGTGTTCTCGACCAGCAGCCCGATTGGCGTACCGGTGGTCCGGCCTTCGAACACGCCGGAGAGAATCTGCACCTGGTCGGGCTCATTGCGCTGCGTCGTGTGCCGCGAGCGCCCCGGACGGCGCCGATCCAGGTCGGCCTGGATGTCCGCTTCGCGGAGTTCGAGGCCCGGCGGACAGCCGTCGACGACGCAGCCCAGCGACCGGCCATGGCTTTCGCCGAAGGTGGTCACCGTGAAACTATGGCCGAAACTGTTTCCCGACACCCGGATCAACCGTCCCCGATCGCGTTGAGTTCGTCTTTCGTCAGCAGGAAGACATCCTGCCCCCCATGCTCGAACTCGGGCCAGGCGAAAGCAAGGCCCGGATAGCGGCGCTCGAGTGCTGCGCGGCTGTTGCCGACTTCGCAGACGAGCAGACCGCCGTCGGCAAGAAAACGCGCCGCATCATGCAATATCACGTCGACCGACGCCAGACCGTCCTCGCCGGCTGCGAGACCGAGACTCGGCTCGTGACGAAATTCGGCGGCGAGCCCCGCCATGTCGCCTGCGTCGACGTAGGGAGGATTGCTCACGATCAGGTCGTAGCATTCGCCGGCAAGTTCGGCGAAAAAGTCAGAACGCACGAGGCGCACCCGCCCCTCGAGACCGTGGCGCCGGACGTTGACGCCGGCGACCTCCAGTGCATCGGGCGATATGTCGACCGCGTCGATGCTGGCCGCCGGAAACTCGTAGGCCAGCGCAATTGCGATGCAGGCGCTGCCGGTGCCGAGGTCGGCGATGCGCCGGACCCGGCCTGCGTCGAGCCAGGGCTCGAAACGCTCGCCGATGAGTTCGGCGATCGGTGATCGCGGCACCAGCACACGCTCGTCGACGAAGAAGCAATGGCCGGCAAACCAGCCCTCGTTCACGAGGTAGGCCACCGGAACACGGTCGCGGACACGGCGTGTGAGCAAATGCTCGAGCCGTTCGAGTTCGGCGTCGCTGACCGGCCGGCGATAAGCCAACGGCGCGTCTCCGTGGTCGAGGCCGAGCGACGCGAACACCAGCCAGGCCGCCTCGTCGACCGGATTGTCGGTGCCGTGCCCGTAGCACAGGCCGGCCGCCGACAACTCCGCGGCGAAGCGGCGAATGACGGATTCGACGGTGCGTTGCTCCCGGTTTTGCACTGCGCGGCCCAACTCCGGCGTCAAAACGCGGGATTATTCCATGCAGGCGCGGAGGCCGGAATGCCCGCTGTGCGTGGACTGCCGGGAATCGCTAGAATGGCGCGCCGTGTTGGAGCCAGCGGCCGCGGGCCGCAAGCGTACGCATGCAGCGGAAGGATTTTCTCACAGCGGTCGTACTCGGCGTCGCGCTCGCAGCCGGCCTCGTGCTGGCTGTCCGGCACGCCGACCGGTCCGCAACGCCGACCGCCGCAACGCTGCTCCCGGAGCCGGTCGCACTGCCGGCGTTCCGCCTGCTGGACGACGGCGGCGCGGAAATCGGCCCCGAGGTATTCCGCGGCCGTTGGAACCTGGTCTTCTTCGGCTTCACGAACTGCCCCGACATCTGTCCGCTGACCCTGCAGAAACTGGCGATGGCGCGCCAGGCGCTGGCCGATGCGGGCCAACCGGTGCTGCCACGGCTCGTGCTGGTCAGCGTCGATCCGGACCGCGACACGCCGGAGCGGCTCGCCGCCTACCTGCGGAGTTTCGGCGACGACGTCCTCGGCATCACCGGCGATGAAGCCGGGATCCGCAAGCTCGCGGCTGCGCTCGGCATTTATTTCGCGCGGGTGGAGCCTTCCGGCAGCGCCGCCGATTACGGCGTGGATCACTCGGCGGCAGTCATCGTGATCGGCCCGGACGGCCGGTACCGGGCGCTGTTTTCGGCACCGCACGAGGTGGCGAGCTTCGTGCACGACCTGCCGCTGCTGACCGGCTCATGATCAGCCGGCTCCTCGCATTGCTGGCTGCGGCAGGCCTGGTCGCCGCCTGCGGTAACGAAGCCCGGGCGCCGCTGGCAGGGGCGCAGGTACGGATTTTGACGCCGCGGCCGGGAACCTCGACGAGCGCCGCCTATCTCGAGCTGTCCAACCCCGGTTCAGTGACGCAGACGGTAACCGCGGTGACCAGCCCGCAGTATGCGCGCGTCGAGATGCACGCGACGGTCGTCGAGGGCGGCATTGCGCGCATGCGGGAACTTTCGCAACTCGTCGTCGCGCCCGGCGAAACCCTGCGCTTCGAGCCGGGCGCGATGCATCTCATGCTCCTGCAACGGCAATCCGGCGACGAGCGGGTCACGCTCGAGTTCTGGTCGCGTGACGCGCTGCTCTTGACGGTCGAATCCGACCTCGGCGAAGACGGCGGCTGAGATGGCAGCGCGCGCTTTCGTCTTGTTGCAGTTCATCCTGCCGCGATTCCTGCTCACCCGCATCGTCCATGGCGTTGCGCGCCTGCGCCTGCGGCCCGTGAAGAATTTCCTGATCCGCGCCTTCGCGCGGGTCTATGCGGTCGACCTGGCCGAGGCGGCCGGCCGGGCGCCGGAGGACTATGCGACGCTCAACGCCTTTTTCACCCGCGCGCTCGCGGCCGGCGCACGGCCGGTCGACTCGAACCCGGCTGTGCTCGTCTCGCCCGTGGACGGCTACGTCAGCGCCGCTGGCCCCATCGAAAAGAACCGGCTGCTGCAGGCGAAGGGACTCGACTACACGCTGGAGGACCTGCTCGCCGTCGACCTCGACGACGCACGCGCCTATGCGGGCGGCCGCTACGCCACGCTCTACCTCGCGCCGCACAATTATCATCGCGTGCACATGCCGGCCGCGGGCGAACTCGTCGCGGCCCATTACGTGCCGGGCGACCTGTTCAGCGTAAATGCCGCGACCGTCTCCCGGCTGCGCGGGCTGTTCCCGCGCAACGAACGCCTGAACCTGCACTTCCGGACCGCGCAGGGACCGCTCGCCGTGTTGCTGGTCGGTGCCTTGAACGTCGGCTCCATCACAACACCCTGGGCCGGCGAGATCAGGCCGCGCCGCCACGGCGTGGTCGAGGATCTCGAACTCGGCGATGCGAACCGCCAACTGGCAGCGGGCGACCTGTTGGGCTGGTTCAACATGGGGTCCACGGTGATCCTGCTACTGCCGCGCGGCAGCGGCGGGTGGGACCCGGGCCTGGTCGCCGGCCGCGCGCTGCGCATGGGGGAACGCATCGGTACCTTCGGCATCGCCGATGGCTGACTGGCGGCCTGCGTCGGGCGCAGCCGCGGCAACGCGCCGCGCCGCGCTCGTCGAACGCATCCGTGGCTACTTCAGTGCCGAGGGCGTCCTGTCAGTGGACACGCCGGCCGTCGCGCCGACCGCCGCAACGGACCCGAACATCGCGAGCGTCCCGGCCGGCGACCGCGCCTGGCTGCGCAGCTCGCCGGAATTCTTCATGAAGCGACTGCTGGCCGCGGGCTACCCGGACATCTACACGATCTGTCCGGTCTTTCGTGCCGGCGAGGCGGGCGCGCGACACCTCCGTGAATTCACGATGGTGGAATGGTACCGGCGTGGCTATAACCTCACGGACATCGTCGCCGACACGCTGGCGCTCATCGCGGCCGCGCTCCCCGCGCCGATCCGACGCCCGGCGGCGGCGACGGATTTCCGCGACGCGTTCCTGCGCCATGCGGGCGTCGATCCGTTCGACGCCGACACGAGGGAGCTGGCGGCCGCGGCGGGCGCCGACCCGTCGCTGCGGCGGGCCCTCGGGAACGACCGTGACCTGTGGCTCGACCTGTTGCTGGCAACGGTGGTCGCGCCGCGGTTCCCGACGCACTCACTCACCGTACTCAGGCACTACCCGGCGAGCCAGGCCGCACTCGCCCGCCTGTGTCCCGCCGACCCGCGCTGCGCCGATCGTTTCGAGGTGTTCGCCGGCGACCTGGAACTCGCGAACGGCTACGTGGAACTTACCGACGCCGGCGAGCAGGCACGGCGCATGGGCGCGGACCTCGACGCCCGCCGCCGGCGCGGTCTGCCCGCCGTGCCGCGTGACGAGCAACTGCTGGCGGCGCTGGCGTCAGGACTGCCGGACTGCGCCGGCGTCGCGCTCGGACTCGAACGCCTGCAAATGCTTGCGGACGGGAGCGACGACATCAAGAATGTCGTCACTTTCTGCGGAGACCTGACGTGAGTGCGACCGACTACCGCGAACTCGAAGCACGGATGACGGCACTCATCGCCGGCGAACCCGACCTGCTCGCCAACGCGGCCAATTTCGTGGCGCTGATGTACCAGGCCCTCAGCGACGTCAACTGGCTGGGCATTTATGTATTGCGCGGCGAGGATCTGGTACTCGGCCCGTTCCAGGGCCTGCCGGCCTGCGTGCGCATCGCGCCCGGCAAGGGCGTGTGCGGCGCGGCGGCCAGCTCGCGGCGGACGCTGCGGGTGCCCGATGTGCATGCATTCCCCGGCCACATCGTCTGCGATACGGCCTCCCGCTCGGAGCTCGTCGTGCCTCTTTTCCGCGGCGAGCGCCTGTTCGGCGTCCTCGACATCGACAGCGCGTCGCCGGACCGCTTCAGCGAGGACGACGAGCGTGGCATCGAGGCGGTCGCCGCGGCATGGTGCCGGGCCGCGCTCGCGGACGGCGCCGCTATTTGACGCGCGATACGTACTCGCGCGAGCGAGTATCGACCTTGATCACTTCACCCCGATCGACGAACAGCGGCACGCGCACGACGGCACCCGTCGACAGTTTGGCCGGCTTGACGCCGCCGCTGGCGGTATCGCCCTTGACACCGGGATCCGTTTCGACGATCTCGAGTTCGACGAAGTTCGGCGCCGTGACGATGAGTGGCGTGTTGTTCCATAACGTGATCTGGCACAGGTCGCCGTCGGTGATCCAGTCCGACGCATCGCCGATCGCATCGGCGCCTGCGGCATATTGCTCGAAAGTGTCCGGCACCATGAAATGCCAGAACTCTCCGTCGTGGTACAGGTACTGCATGTCCGTATCCATCACGTCCGCGGCTTCGACACTGTCGCCGGAGCGGAAGGTTCGATCGACGGTCTTGCCGGTCTTGAGGTTGCGAATCCTCGCGCGGTTGAATGCCTGGCCCTTGCCGGGCTTGACGAACTCGTTTTCGACGATGACGCATGGCGCACCGTCGATGAGGATCCGGAGGCCGGATCGGAATTCACTGGTGGAATAGCTGGCCATTTGTCGTGCCGGCGGAATGCCGGTCGCTCCCTCAAGTGGACACCGCGCGGGCCGCGCAGCAGCGGGTTATCATACCGGACTCGAGGCGCCGCGCCAGCCGCACCCGTGACGTCAGGACCGCGCGGCGCAGCGTTGCTGTCCGACCGCACCGGCCTTCGCGCGGCGGCCGATTTTGTGATTCGGGTCACATCGCAAAGTGTGCGCGGGGCTAGACTCTGTCCGGCGGGCAATCGACTTACCGACTACTGGTGCAACGGGCGGGCTATCGACCGTGGCACAGGGACAAGGCTTGAGCGGGACGAACAGCATTTCCATCGCCGTACTGACGGAGAACCGGAACGACGTCGAGCTGATCAACGGCACCCTTCGCGGCGCCGGGCACGCAGCGCATTGCCACTGGGTCGATTCTCCGAGGAAGCTGGCCGCTACGCTCGGCGAGCAGCAGATCGAACTGATCATCCTCAATACCGAGGCCTACCGGGAGTCGATCCGCCAGATCGTCGAGCAAAAGGACCAGTACGACCCCGAGGTCCCGGTCATCGCCCTGAGTTCGGAAATCAATGAAGTCGCGATGCACGACGCCATGCGCAGCGGTGCCGTCGATCTCGTATCGCTGGGCATGAAAAAGCGCTTGCTCGCCGTCGTCTCCCGGGAACTACGGGCGTTGCGCGCGGAACGCGCGCTGAATTCCACGATCATGTCGGCATCCAGCTACAAGCAGCAGGTTCGCGACCTGATGCAGGCATCGAATGCGGCCATCGCGCTGGTGCAGGAAGGTATCGTCGTGGAGGCCAACGCCGCCTGGCTGCATCTGTTCAAGGCGGCGAAAGCCGAGGAGGTCGCCGGCATGCCGCTCATGGACAGCTTCGAAGCCGAAGCGCATGCGGCACTGAAAGGCGCGCTCACTGCGACCCTGCAGGGCAAGTGGCCCCAGCAGGACAAGCTCCTGGCCCGCGCGCAGGGCGACATCGCCGATTCCGCGACCCTGGAGCTGCGTTTTGCCCGTATCGAATTCGATGGCGCCCCCTGCGCCCAGATCTGCATCGTGCCGCCGGACAAGACGCGCGAGGAACCGACAAAGCTCGTGCACGACGCGCTGAAACGGGACCCCACGACCTTGTTCTTCCACCGTGCCCAGTTCCTGGAACGGGTCGCGAAGCGCCTGAAGCGCAAGCCGAAGACCGGACTGCACGTGCTCGCCTATGTGAAGCTCGACAACTTCAAGCAGGTCCGGGACAAGGTCGGCATCATCGACAGCGAGGAACTCCTCGCGCAATTCTCGGAACTTGTGCGCAAGCGCATGCACCCGCGGGACCTTGCCGGGCGCTTCGAAGGCACGTCGCTCATGGTCCTGCTCGAGCGCGGAAGCGCGCGCGACGGTCAGGTCTGGGCACAACAGCTCGTCAAGCAGGTCAGCCAGCGCAGTTTCGAGGTCGGGGAGAAGTCGACCCCCATGACCTGCACAATCGGCATTTGCGGCATGTGCGACCTGTTTGACACTCTCGAGCAGTTCGTTGCGGCCGCGGTCGCGGCGCATGCTGAAGGCCGCCAGAACGGCGGCAACACCGCCTACCTGAGCGACAAGCTGGACGAGGACACCAAGCAGCGCGAATACGACGCGATCTGGGTCCGGCATTTGCGCTCGGCTCTGATGGACGACCGGTTCTGCCTGGCGCAGCTGCCGATCGCCGGGCTGCGCAGCGACTCGGTCGAAATGTACGACCTGCTGGTGCGGATGATCGACGAGCAGGGCCAGTCGGTGCTGCCGTCGGAGTTCCTGCCGGCCGCCGAGCGCAACAACATGATGAAGAACATCGACCGCTGGATGATCAAGGCGGCGATGGATTTCTGTGCCTCGAGCGACGCCGACCGGGTGTTCGTCCGCCTGTCGCGGCAATCGATCCTCGACACCACGACGGCGGCATGGATGGAGCAGGAATTCGAGAAGCGGAAGTTCGACAGTTCCCGGCTCGTTGCGCAGATTCCCGAAAAGGACGCCGCACGGCAGATCCGGCAGACCCGGGACCTCGTCGCCGCCCTTCGCCGTCTCGGAGTGGCATTCGCCCTGGAACACTACGGAATCGACCAGAGGAAGTTCCAGATCCTCGACCTGTTGAAGCCGGACTACATCAAGATCGACGGCGCGCTGATGCATTCCCTGCACACCGACGAAGACATGCAGAAAAACGTCCGGCGTATCGTCGATGGCGCCCGGGAACGCAAGGTTCGCACGATCGCGGAGCGCGTCGAGAATGCGAACGCGATGGCCGTGCTGTTCCAGCTCGGCATCGACTACATGCAGGGACATTATGTCCAGGAGCCGGAGGTCGTGCTCGAAGATACCGACAGTGGCCGGTACAACACGCTCGAGAGCCTGCAGGCCGCGGCCAGGCATTAAGTTCGATCGCTACCCGTCCGCGGTGTGTGATCTGCGTCACATTCCGACTGGCCGACCAGGCACTCCCTGCCTCCGATCCGCAAAACATAGAATCGCGTCGTGGCCCGGATGCCCGAACTTTTTTAATCTGCGGGACATTACGTACAGGGACGATGACAGTGACGCATTCGAAGACCTTCCTGCTGCCGGCATTGCTGGCGGCGGGTACCGGTATCGGCGGCGGGCCAGCCGCGGCGCTCGAACTGGGCGATGTGCAAGTGCAATCGACGCTGGGCCAGCCATTACGTGCCAGTATCGCGTATGCACTCGCGCCGCACGAAGAGCTTGCTCCCTATTGCATCTCGCTTGCCCCTGCGGTCACCCTCGACTCCGCGCCCACGCTGCGCAAGGCGAGCGTGAGCATTGCGGACAACCGGATCGTGCTGACGGGTGCGACGCCCATGCGCGAGCCCCTGCTCGCCCTGCGGCTCGACATCGATTGCCCGTACACGCCCAAGTTGCTGCATGAGTACACCGTTTTCGTCGATCCCGCCGTCCCGGTCGCGGCACGCGACGTTGCGGCCGAACCAGCACCTGGCTCGGTACCGCCAGAGGCCGTCGTGCCGAAAGCGAAGGCGCGCCCGATCCGGCCCGTCGAATACCCGTCCGCCGGCGCAGCAAAGACCGAAGGGTCGGGTTACCAAGTGCAACGGGGCGACAGCCTGTCCGTCATCGCACAGCGCCTGGAGCGACACGGCGTGCCGCTGTGGGACGCGGTAGATGCGCTGTTTGCCGCGAACCCGGACGCGTTCATCGACGGCGACCCGAACCGGCTCATGGCCGGCACATGGCTCTCCGTTCCTGATTTCTCCCAGGCAGGCCTGGCTGCGGTCCCGCCGCCCACCGAATTCGCGCCGGCTCCGGCCGAAACGGCCGTGGCAACGCCCGCGTTCGACCCGACCGTCGTCGCGACTACGACATCGACGGCAGCATCCGTTGACCCGGATGCAGCCGCGTCCCTGGAGCTGCAGCCGGGCGACCTGATCGTAGACGGTCGCGCGCTGCCGGCCGCGGTGAAATCCCCGAGCACGCCCATCGTACGCATTACGCACACGGCGGTTCGCGAGCAGCCTGCCGACCGCTCGTTGTGGTGGATGATCGGCGGCGGCTTCCTGCTGCTCGGCGGCCTCCTCTACTTCGCGATTCGCAGTCGTTTCGGTGTCAGGCATTCGCCGGCACGGGAAGCGCTGGACAATTTGCAGCGGCGTGCCACGGACACGATATACGACGAACTGCCGGTGCTCGAGCCGGTCGTCGCGGACGACTACGACCTCGACGATAATTCGCCGACCTCGGAAAACCTCGTCCTCGACGCTGACCTCGAGATCGGCACGGGATTCGACGCGGGCAGCGACATGATGGTCGCGGAAGACTTCGGTTTCGACACCAGCGCCGACCTCGACCTGGAGCTGCCGGCCGAAACCGGGGACGAGGAGGACAAAGCCGGAACCGACGTCATTCCGCCACTCAGGATCGAAGAAAGCATGATCCTGGAAAGCGAGGTCCTGCCGGATGACGACGATTACGACATGTCGGTCATCCTGGACGCCACCAAGGTGCCGGATCCGGTCGCCGTCACCGAACGCGATCTCAAAGCCGTCGTCATCAGCGGCGCCGATGATACGAGGATCAACGACAACTACACCGTCAGCCAGGAAGTCGACTACCAGGTGCTCGAACAGGATTACGAAGAGGAACTCACCGCCACGCAGGCACTGAACCTCGAGATCGGCAGAGCCGCTGCGGAACTCGCGGACCGCCTCGACGCCGAGATCCGCGCAGAAAGCGTGGGAACGGGCGCCCCCTCCAGCTTGATGGCGTTCAGCCCGCTGGTTGCCGGAAACGACGACGACGCCGGCGACCTCGAGGTTACGGCCGCGTTCGAAGGCGCCCTGTATGTCGACGACGATGCGCAGACCGCGCTCCTGCCGTCCGCCGACGACGAACTGCCCGACGACACGATCGAAACCGCCGAGCTCGACAGCCTGGCACGCTGAGGTCTTGCCTCCTCATTCCTCGCGCGCCGGCCCGATGCCGACGAGCCGCTCGACCTTGCGCCAGCCCTGTGGCAGCAGCCGCCCGCGCAACGCCCGTTCTCCGTAGTATTCGTCGGTATCCTGCCAGCGCAGCGTCATGACGCGCTTGCCCGTGAACACCTGCAGATCGCCGTCTTCCGGCAGCACCGCAATCGCCGCCAGCTTTTCCTCGCCGGACACATACTTCTTCGCGGGGATATTGAGGAGCTTGTTGCCCTTGCCTTTCGCGAGCGCCGGCAACTCTTCCAGCTCGAACAGCAGCAAGCGACCGATCGAACTGACTGCCGCGATCAGGCACTCCGTGCCCGCAGGCACCGGTGCGGGCACGACCGCTCGGCCCACCGCCGGCACTTTGAGCACCGCCTTGCCCGCCTTGTTGCGCGACGCGAGTTCCCCCAGCGTGGTCACAAATCCGTAGCCGGCATCGCTTGCGAGTACGTAGCGCTGCTCGTCCGCGCCGATCAGCGCGCCACAGAATTCCGCACCGTCGGGCGGCTTGAAGAGGCTGGACAACGGGTCGCCCTGGCCGCGCGCCGACGGCAGCGTGTGCGCCAGTGTGCTATAGACCCGGCCGGTGCTGTCGATAAACATCGCGAGCTGGTTGCTGCGCCCCTTCGCCTCCGCCAGGAATGCATCCCCGGACTTGTAACTCAGCGTGTTCGGGTCGATGTCGTGGCCGCGCGCGGCGCGCGCGAATCCCCGCTGCGAGAGGATGACAGTGACCGGCTCGCTCGCTACCAGCTGCGTCTCGTCGATCGGCTGGGCGGCTTCCCGTTCCACGATCGCGGTCCGTCGCGCATCGCCATAGGCCTCTGCGTCTTCCAGGAGTTCCTTCTTGATCAGCGTCTTCAGGCGAGCCGTGCTCTTCAGCGTCTGTTCCAGAGTTTGCCGCTCGTCGCCGAGTTCGTCCTGTTCGCCGCGGATCTTCATCTCCTCGAGTTTCGCCAGGTGGCGCAAGCGCAGATTGAGAATGGCCTCCGCCTGCACGTCAGACAGGCGGAACTTCTGCATCAGTACCGGCTTCGGCTCGTCCTCGCTGCGAATGATCGCGATTACCTCGTCGATGTTGAGGTAGGCGACGAGCAGGCCATCGAGTATGTGCAGCCGGTCGAGCACTATTTGCAGGCGATGCTGCAGGCGGCGCTTCACGGTGTCCTTGCGAAACACCAGCCATTCGTTGAGCAGGTCCGCAAGACTGAACATGCGCGGCCTGCCGTTCAGCCCGATGACATTCATGTTCACGCGAAACGTGCGTTCGAGCGAAGTGGTCGAGAACAAATGTGACATGAGTTGTTCGGCATCGACCCCGCGCTTGCGGCTGATCACGAGCCGCGTCAGCTCCTCATGATCGGACTCGTCGCGCAGGTCATCGACCTGGGGAAGCTTCTTCGCCCGCATCTGCACGGCGATCTGTTCGAGCACTTTGCTGCCTGACACCTGGTACGGCAGCGACGTGATCACGATGTCGCCGCCTTCGACTCGGTACGCCGCCCTGAGTCGCAGCGTGCCGGAACCGGTCTTGTAGATATCGCGGATTTCCGACCTCGGCGACACGATCTCGCCGCCGGTGGCAAAGTCGGGGCCTTTGATGTGTTTCATCAAGTCGGCGACGGTTGCCTTCGGCTCGTCGACGAGGTGCACGAGCGCGCTCGCGATCTCGCGCAGGTTGTGTGGCGGCACGTCCGTCGACATGCCGACGGCGATGCCGGTGGTACCGTTAAGGAGCAGGTTCGGCAGGCGCGCCGGTAGCACGACCGGCTCCGACAGCGTGCCGTCGAAATTCGGCACCCAATCGACGGTGCCCTGCGCGAGTTCCTGCAGCAGCGTGCGCGAGTAAGGCGTAAGCCGGGACTCGGTATAACGCATGGCGGCAAAAGATTTCGGGTCGTCGGTGGAGCCCCAGTTTCCCTGTCCGTCGATTACGGGATAACGATACGAGAAATCCTGGGCCATCAGGACCATGGCCTCGTAGCACGCCGCATCGCCGTGCGGGTGGAACTTGCCGATGACGTCGCCGACGGTACGCGCCGATTTCTTCGGCTTGGAGCCGGCGGACAGCCCCAGCTCGCTCATCGAATAGATGATCCGGCGCTGCACGGGTTTCAGGCCGTCGCCGACGGACGGCAGCGCACGATCGAGGATCACGTACATCGAATAATCGAGGTACGCCTTCTCCGTGTATTCCTTGAGGGACTTCTGCTCAATGCCCTCGAGGTTGAGTGAGTTCTGCATTGCTGTTCCTATACCTCGGCGAGATCGCCCTTGGACTCGAGCCACTCCCGCCGGTCTTTGGCCCGCTTCTTGGCGAGCAGCATGTCCATCACCTGGTCTGCGTTGTCGCGGGCCTCGACCGTGAGCTGCACGAGGCGCCGCGTGTCGCGGTTCATGGTGGTTTCACGCAATTGCGACGGGTTCATCTCGCCCAGGCCCTTGAAGCGCGTGACCATGACCTTGCCCTTTTTCTTCTCGGCCTCGATGCGGTCGAGCACACCCTTGCGCTCTCCTTCGTCCAGTGCGTAGTACACGTCCTTGCCGACGTCGATGCGGTACAGCGGCGGCATCGCGACGTGGACATGGCCGGCCAGCACCAGCTCGCGGAAATGCCGGAGGAACAAGGCGCACAACAGCGTCGCGATGTGCAGCCCGTCCGAATCCGCGTCGGCGAGGATGCAGATCTTGTGGTAACGCAGGCCCGAGATGTCGGGCGTGCCCGGGTCGACACCGATCGCCACGCTGATGTCGTGCACTTCCTGCGAAGCCAGGATCTCGTTCGAATCGACTTCCCAGGTGTTCAGGATCTTGCCGCGCAAGGGCATGATCGCCTGCGTCGTACGGTCGCGTGCCTGCTTGGCCGAGCCGCCTGCCGAATCGCCCTCGACCAGGAACAGCTCGCACAGCTCCGGCTCCTGGGACGTGCAGTCGGCGAGCTTGCCGGGCAGGGCCGGACCGCTGACGATTTTCTTGCGTACGACCTGCTTCGCTGCCTTCAGGCGCCGCTGCGCCTTCGAGATGGCGTTCTGCGCAACGGCGTCGCCCGTCTCGGGATGCCGGTTGAGCCAGATGGCCATTGTGTCCTTGATCACGCCCGCTACGAATGCGGCCGACTCGCGCGACGACAGCCGCTCTTTCGTCTGGCCCGAGAACTGCGGGTCCTCGAGCTTAGTGCTCAGCACGAAGTTGAGGCCGTCCCAGACATCCTCGGGCGCCAGCGCGACGCCGCGCGGCAGCAGGTTGCGAAAATCGCAGAACTCCCTGAGCGCATTCGTCAAGCCGGTGCGCAGGCCGTTGACGTGCGTGCCGCCCTGCGGCGTCGGAATCAGGTTGACATAGCTTTCGGTTACCGCCTGACTCCCATCGGTCCGCCAGGCGAGAGCCCAGTCGACGACTTCATTGTTGCCTTCCATGCTGTCGGCAAAGGGTTCGGCGGGAAGAATCTCGCCCTCGCCCAGGGTCTCGAGCAGGTATTCCTCGAGTCCGCCGGAGTAACACCACTCGAACTTCTCTTCCGGCTTCTCTATGCGCAGCCGAACGACCAGCCCGGGACAGAGCACGGCCTTGGCGCGCAGCGCGTGCTTCAGCGGGTTGATCGAGAACTTGGCGGAATCGAAGTACGACGCGTCGGGCCAGAAGCGGATCGTCGTGCCGGTGTTGGCCTTGCCGACGGAGCCGACGACCTCGAGCTTGCCGCGCTTTTCGCCCCCGGCAAAACTCATGTTGTATTCCTGGCCGCCGCGGCGGATCCACACTTCGAGATTCTTCGACAGCGCGTTGACGACCGAAACACCGACGCCGTGCAGGCCGCCGGAGAACTGGTAATTCTTGTTCGAGAACTTGCCGCCGGCGTGCAGCCGCGTGAGGATCAACTCCACGCCCGGGATCTTCTCCTGCGGGTGGATATCGACCGGCATGCCGCGCCCGTCGTCCTCGACCTCCAGCGAACCGTCGTGGTAGACCGTAACCTCGATCTTCCTGCAGTGTCCGGCCAGGGCCTCGTCGACGCTGTTGTCGACGACCTCGTGCGCCAGGTGGTTGGGGCGCGTGGTGTCCGTGTACATCCCCGGCCGGCGCCGGACAGGCTCCAGCCCGCTAAGGACCTCGATGTCCGCAGCGTCGTAGCGTTTGCTCATGGGGTGATTCGATCCGTGGTTGCGCAAGCGAAAGCACGGCGCGATTCTAGCCCGCATCCGAGATCGATTGCACGAAGATGTAAGCGCGCCGTATGACGCGAATTGCGGACTCGGAATCAGGCCAGGTCGGCGAGCAGGGAGATCCGCACCGGCTCCGCGACCGGCGAAACTTCGACCTGGTAAGCGGGATGATCGATGCCTGCGGCGAGGCTCGCGCCGGCCCTGAGCGCCTGGATCATCGCCGCATCGAGCTCGAAGCGCAGGAAGTGCACCGCGGAAGTCTTTTCGGAATCCGCACGCTCGAGGTCCTCGTCGGCGATCGCCGGTACGCGGGCCTGTCCCTCGACACGCATGTACACGCAGTCCTCGATGCCGAGCAGCTGCCTCAGCATTGCGCGGCGTTCTCCGGCCTCGGGGAACTCGACCATGAAAGTCGCTTTCCAGTTACTGCCGTCCGGGATCAGCGGATTGTAGGCATCGAGTTCCTCGCGGATGCCGTCCGCTTCGAAGATGCGTTCGATGCGCAGCATCTCCTGCACCTGGTACTGCATCGTCAGTCGATCCTCGAAATAGAGCGCGGCATTCGTGCCGAGGGCAATGCGCCGGGTCTTCTTGTGCTCGATCACCTGCGCCTTGAACGCCGGACGGGCTTCGGCGTACTGTTCCAGGCTCATCAGGTCGGCACGCACGAGTTTGCGCATCAGCTAGATCCCGTACGCTTTACGCAGGAGACTCATTGGATGTCCTGCGGCATATTCGTCGAGGTCCTGTGCGATCTGTTCGGCCGCCATGGGACAGTCGCTCACGAAATGGGCGGCCTCGCTTTTCCGCACCTTGCTCACCACCGGGCGGGCGATCTTCCTGGACACTTCGTGGAATTCCTTCTTGACGGCGTAGGTGCCGTCGTGGCCTGAACAGCGCTCGATCGGCTCGACGGTCGTGCCGGGCACCAGCTGCAGCACGTCGCGCGTCTTCATGCCGATGTTCTGCACGCGCAGGTGGCACGCCACCTGCCATGAGACTTTGCCGAGCGAGGTCGTGAAATCGGTCCGCAGCTTGCCGTCACGGTGCCGAAGCATCAGGTATTCAAACGGGTCGAACATCGCGTCGCGGACTTTCAGCACCTCCGGCTCGTCAGGGAACATGAGCGGCAATTCCTGCTTGTACATCAGCGTGCAGGACGGAATCGGCGTGACGATGTCCCAGCCCCGGTCGACCCAGGACGCGAGTTCGGGAATGTTCACCTGCCGGGCCGCTGCCACCGCTTCGAGATCGCCGAGTTCCAGTTTGGGCATGCCGCAGCAGACCTCCCTGCCCGCGAGGGCCACCGGGATGCCGTTGTGTTCGAACACGGCCGCCAGGTCCTCGGCCAGTGACGGTCGGTTGCGATTGCCGTAGCAGGTCGCATACAACAGGACCTTGCCGCGGGTCGTGGTACCGGCCTCGGCCGTTTCGCCCGTCGTTGCCCGAAGGTGCGCGAGGCGCTTGCGCGCCGGTATCGAGTGATAGGCGGGTACCGGCGCGTGCCGATGCACGCCGAGTGCCGTCTCCAGCAGCTTGCGGGCGGAGCTGTTGGCGGTCGCCCGGTTCACGACCTCGGCGACAACGGGTATACCGGCGAACCTGCCGACGGCGTCCGTCGAACTTAAGACCCGGTCCCGCAACGATGCGCCCTGCTCCCTGAAGCGCGCGGCTTTGGCCCTCAGCATGAGGTGCGGAAAATCGACGTTCCAGGGATGCGGCGGGACGTACGGACATTTCGACATGTAACACATGTCGCAGAGGTAGCAATGGTCAACGACCTTCCAGTACACCGTGCGCGGCACGCCGTCGAGTTCCGCGGTTTCGGAACCGTCGATGGCGTCGAACAGCGTCGGGAAGGCGTTGCAAAGATTGAAACAGCGACGGCAGCCGTGACAGATGTCGAAGACTCGCGTGAGCTCGTCGAACAGCGAGTTTTCGTCGTAGTAGCCCGGCGACCGCCACTCGATCGGATGCCGCACCGGCGCCTCGAGGCTGCCCTCGCGCTTGTCCCCGTCAGCGCTCATGCCACGAAGCCCGGCCGGACACGGCAGCCCCGCGGCATGCCATCAGTCGTTGAGCGTATCGAGTGCTTTCTGAAAGCGATTGGCGTGCGAGCGTTCGGCCTTGGCGAGCGTCTCGAACCAGTCGGCGATCTCGTCGAAATCCTCGTCGCGCGCGGTCCTGGCCATGCCTGGGTACATGTCGGTGTACTCGTGCGTTTCGCCGGCGATCGCCGCCGCGAGATTCGCGCTGGTGGCTCCGATCGGCAGGCCGGTGGCGGGATCACCGACTTCCTCGAGGTATTCGAGGTGCCCGTGGGCATGTCCCGTCTCGCCCTCGGCCGTCGAGCGGAACACGGCTGCGACGTCGTTGTAGCCCTCGACGTCCGCTTTGGCCGCGAAGTACAGGTAACGGCGATTCGCCTGCGACTCGCCGGCAAAGGCCTCCTTGAGATTGGTTTCGGTTTTGCTGCCTTTCAATGACATTCTGGCGACCCCTCAAAGCGCTGTGAGTGCATTCTTAGACCAGGTCTAAGTAACACCAATGTAGTCCCGCCGACGAATACTGTCAACGCACGGGGAGTCGAAGTTTAGCAACCGTGAAAACCATTGACCATACGGACCTTGGCCGGTAGCGTAGCGCCGCGCCGCCACCGATCGGATGCGCAGCAATGCTCGTCGGTCGCCGTGCACTGCACCGGCGGCCGTCGTCATCGGACCATCGACATGAGCACCAGGAAAAAGCCGGATCTCGAGAAATCCCTCGCCGACCTCGAAGCGCTCGTCGAGGAACTGGAAGGCGGCGACTTGCCACTGGAAAAAGCCCTGCAGAAGTTCGAGGAAGGCATTCGGCTCACGCGCGGCTGCCAGGCTGCGCTCAAGGACGCGGAACAGCGTGTCGAGATCCTGCTGAAGAGTGCCGGCGGCGCGGACCTCATCGAGGACTTCGACGTCGAGGACGAGAACGAGGACTGAGCGTCCGCGGCGCCCGTTCAGCCGCCGCCCATCAGTTCGAGCAATGCAACTACGGTCGACTCGACGCCCGCCGTGACCGACTGCTGCGGCGCGATCCTGAACAAGGGCGAATGGTGGCCCGCCACCGCGGCACCCCCGGCCTTTGCGCGATCGAAATCGTCCTGCGGCGTTCCGCCGATCCCCCAGTACATTCCGGGAATGTGCGGGTCGTTGGTCAGGAACGGGAAGTCCTCCGCGCCCATGCCTCGCGGCGGTATGTCCACCACCCGCTCGGCGCCGAGTTTCGCAGTCCAGGCCTCGCGCAGCCGCGCCGTGAGCCCGGGATCGTTGACGGTCGGCGGCGTGCTTTCCTTGGACACGACGACCTCCGGCAAACGGTCCTCGGGCAATCCTGCGGCCCGTCCCATGTTGACCGCGATGCGCTCGATGCCTTCGAGCAGGAGCTTGCGGGTCTCGTCATTGACGTTGCGCACAGTCAACTGCAGGACTGCTTCGTCGGGAATGATGTTGTGCTTCGTGCCTGCGTGGAAGGAGCCTACCGTCACCACACCCGGCTCGTGGGGTGCGAGTTCGCGCGACACCAGGGTCTGCAGGGCGAGCACGATCTGCGCGCCGAGCACGATGGGATCCTTGCCCTGGTGCGGGGACGCGCCGTGCGCGCCCACACCATGGATGATGATGTCGACGGAATCAACGCCGGCATAGGGGCTTGCCGTCGCATTCACGACGCCGGCAACGTCATTCGCCGAGACGTGGAAGGCCAGCGCATAATCCGGCCGGCCGAAGCGCTCCCAGACTTCGTCCTCGCGCATCGCCCGGGCACCCATGCCGCGCTCTTCTGCAGGCTGCACGAGCAGCATCAGGGTGCCGTGCCATTGGTCCCTGCGCGCCGCCATCTGGCGTGCCGTCCCGACGATACTCGTCATGTGCACGTCGTGGCCGCAGGCATGCATCGTGTACACCGTGGCCCCCGTGATCGGGTCCTGCTGTTGCTTCACCGAGGCGTTCTCGAGCCCGGACTTTTCCTCGATCGGCAGGCCGTCCATGTCGGCGCGCATCATCACCAGCGGCCCGTCGCCGTTCTTCATGAGCGCCACGATACCGGTCCCGCCGACCTTCTCCGTCACTTCGAATCCGGCCCCGCGCAGCTCGGCGGCCATCCGCGCCGCGGTCTCGTGTTCGAGGAGCGACAGTTCGGGATTGCGATGGAAGTGATCGAACAGTGGCCACAGGTATTCGTCATAGTCCTGGCGAACGGAATCGCCGAGCTCGTCCGCAAACGCTGCGGAAGGCGGCAGGAACAGCAAGCTCAGCAGGGCAAAACGGCGCAACAGGCGGGGCATCGGCGACTCCGGGATGGCACTCGTGGTCGGCCAGTGTAGCGCACCGGCGGCGAACGCCCGCAGTCGTGTCACGCGTCTGCTTGCGCGCTCAGGCGAACAGCGGCAGCACGGGTTCGGCGAACGGGTAGTTCGAAGTGACGAGCGGATTCTGTGCGATGCCGGCGAGCTGGCGCAGCGACTGGTGCACGTGTTCCGGCGTCATCTCGATGCCGTTCGGATCGAGCGCGAGCGTATTGCGGTTCACGCGCCGCGATACCTGCAGGTCGTCGGTGCCGCCGACCACGCGATTGCCGGCGAACCAGGCCGGCGCGGCCCAGGCCATGACGCTCGAATGCGGCCAGTGATCCTTGCCGTCGTCGAGGTTGTACCGGTTGGTGCGGCCGAAGTCGGAGGCCATCACGACGACCAGCCGGTTCGCGATTCCGCGTGCCTGCGCGTCGTCGATGATGTTGTCGACGGCGGCCAGGTAGTCCATGAGCTGCGGATAGTGCAGGTTGTCGTGATTCGTATGCGTGTCGAAGCCACCCAGGTTGATCTGCGCAGTCGCGGCGGCCCCGGATTCGAAGGCCGCGAAAGCCGTCTGTGCCTGGTCGAACAGGCGCCGGGCCGAGGCGCGCGCGGCGACGTACGCATTCGGCGCCGACGCACTGCCGAGCCGGGTCGCGAAGTCCTCGAGCGCCTGCGCGTCACGGTTGCGGGCGCTGTTGTGCCCTGCCAGCGCTTGCTGGACCCGCAGGAGGCGCTCGTTCGCGAGCTGCCGGCTGCGCCGGTCCGCACTGGCGTCGTCGAGCAGCGCGCGCATCGCCGGCGAATGGTATTCGGGGGCCTGGCTGAGATTGCGGCGATAGGGCCGCGCGATTTCCCGGATCGCCGCGACGTCCTCGCGGCGCACCCGCGTCTTCGGCACCAGCCCGTCCGTTTCGCTGGATTCGTTGCTCGAGTTGGTGAGGAACGGAATCGAGAGGTCCGACGCCGTTTGGGAAGCGATCAGCGCGGGCAGCGAGGGATAGCCCGGGGCCCGCCGGCCGGTCCAGCTCGCGGTCCGCCCGACGACGTGCGAGTTGGTGCCGTAATTGATGCCGTTGACGACCAGCAGCCGCTGGTAATGCGCTTCGAAGAAGTCCCGGTTGCTGTAGAGCGAGGTGTCGTTCGCGTAGGCTTCCGGCGGCGGCGCATAGCGGATGTTGCCGATCTGGCGGATGTCGCCCTGGTCGTAGGTGTTGATCGCCCCGTCGGGGCCGAGGCCGGCGCCTTTCGGGTCGCAGAAGCTGGTCGGGTCCCAACCGCCGTCGGCCTCGACGAACAGCCAGAACGGGCCGGAATAGGCCTGTTGCGCGAGCGCCATGCGTACGCCGCTGCACAGCAGCATGCCGCCGGCGGTCACACCCATGCGCAGCACGTCTCGTCGGTTCATGGTCGTTTCTCCGCAGCCTCAGTCGTACACGAAGCGATAGTCGCCGAGCAGGTAAGTCACGAGCGCCATCCACGGCAGAACCGTGCGCTGGGTGTCGGTCGAGCCGCCGCCACCACGACATTCGGTCGGGATGTTCGCCTCGCCGAGCGCCCGCGCGGCCACGAACAGCTGGTAGGACGTTTCGATCTCGGGGTCGGTCGCCGCCAGGTCCTCGCCGAGCAGGTAGCGGTGCAGGTAACGGATGTTCGCGCGGATCGCGTTCCGGCCGGCCTGCGTGTCCGGCGTGTCGTCGACGCCGGCATTCGGGAACAACGGGCCGCCGCTGCGCAGGTCGCGCGCCACGCGCTCGCACGCGACCTGGTTCGCGATACGTTCCTGGATGCCGTCGATCAGCGCGGTCGCGCTGGTCGGCCGGCTGATGATCTCATCGGAGTCGATGCCGCCGTACGGCAGGTAGTGCATGCCCCTGAGTCCGCTGCCGGTAGCCGGGCCCGCCCAGCGGTAGCCCGTGCCGAGCCAGGCCGTAAGCTTGCGGTCCAGTTCCTCGGCCGTCATGAGGCGCCCGGTGCCGAGGTCGGCATGAGCCTGGGGATTCTCGGTCGCCGCGAGATTGCGTGCCAGGAAGAACTCGCTCGTCACGATTCGTTTGACGAGTGCCTTGAAATCGTAGCCGGACTGGACGAACGCCGACCTGAGCTCGTTGACGAACTGCACCGCCGGTGCGCTTTCCGCAGCTGTGCCGGTCAGGCTTCGCAGTACCTTGCGCGAGGTCTGCGCGGCGAAACGGTCGTCGGCGGCCATGCGCTGGCCCAGCCATTGCAGCGGCCGCTCGAGGTATGCATCGGGCAGCTGCGCGGACGAATTCACGCGCGTGTTGCCGAAGCCCGCGGGCACCATGCGCTGCACGCCGAAACGGGTCCTGGTCCACTCGTAGATAATGTCGATGTCGTAGTCGCCGCCATTGTTGCGCTTCGTGAACAGACCGGCGACCGGGTCCATCACGTCGTGACAGACGGTGCACTGCGGGTCCTGGTAGGTCGGAATGGCGCCGACCTCGTTGTCGAGGTCGAGCGCATCGCGCGGCGCGAGTTCCTCGATATCCGTGCCGAGGAAATACATCAGCGTGAAGCGGGCGCGCTTGCGGTTCAGGTTCGTCGCCGTCGTCGGGTAGCGCTTGAGATAACTGTAGGTGGCCAGCACGCCGGCCGCGGGCACCACCGATTGGTCTCCGGCCGTTTGCACGATCCGGTTCACCGGGCGGAATTCGTCGCGATCGTGGTTCGCGCGCACGCCGTCGGAGGAGAACGGAAAATCCGGGTCGCCCGCGTTCACGCCGAAGATCACGGCGGCATAGGGATTCACCATCGTGTAGTCGGCCGTGAGGATCTCCGTGAACGGACGGTCGTTGCGCACGACGTGGCGAATGAGTTCGAGCGGCGCACGTGCGATACCGTAATTTGTGTCGCGCCGCAAGGCATCCCGCGTCGCGCCGCTGTAGTTGGTTTCGTAGTAGTTGCGTGCCGCGAAGGAATCGAGCGCGAAGTTCGAGCTGACGTTGCGGGTCGAGTTCGCATACTGGTCCGTGAGCAACAAGTCGTTGTACATCTCGACCACGCGCTCGTAGAAAGCGTCCTCGCCCAGCATGCCGTCGATGATCGGGTCGAGCAGCGACAGCAACGACGCCTGGTCGGTGGCGGCCGCGACCGTGGCGATTTCGTCGGCAGTCGGCGGCCGCGACGCCAGCACGCCCGCGATCCGGTGCAATTGCTCGTAGGGGGTGCCGAGCTCGACTTTCTCCGTGCCACCGGGGGGTTCCTCCTCGCAGCCGCGTGCCCGGTTGACGAAGTCCGCGAGGGCGAGGAAGTCCGGATCGCCGTTACCCGCCGGGAACCGGTCTCCGCCGGTGTGGGTCGCGCCGCCGCGCGCTTTGACGAGAACCAGTGATTGGCTGCCGGCGTCGAGCATGGCCACCGCCCGGAACACGTCGAAGTCTTCTGCGCCGGGCGGCGAGTTCGGGAAGGCGAAGCCGTTGGGCGTCGCGAGCGGCGCAGAACCGGTATGGCAGCCGTTGCAGGTCAGCGGGTCCGCCCGGTCGAGCAGCGGGTAGATCTCGTCCGCGAATACCTCGACGAGCGACTCGCAGGATTCCGGCGCAAAAGCGGTGATGGTGACCTGCTGGGTCGCCGAGCGTGAGTTTCCGCTCGCATCCGACGCCGTCCAGGTCACGGTCGTGGCGCCTAACGGAAAACCGCCCGGCGCGTCGTTGTCCAGCGCCGGGGACGGGTCGACGAGATCGCTCGCCGTCGCCGTGCCGAGGTCGACCGCGGTCAGCCCCCCGCTGCTCGATTGGGTCCGCGTAATTGCGCCGGGAACGGCCAGGGCCGGTGCGGTCGTGTCGGCGACGAGGACGTTCTGCGTGTCGGTCACGGACATGCCGGTCATGTCGGTCACCGTCCAGATCACAGTCGTGGTGCCCAGCGGATAGCCGCCCGCCGGCGCATCGTTCGTGATCGAGAGTGGCGGCATGCCGCCGCCTGCCGTCGCCGAACCGAGTTCGACGGCGGTCGTCGCCCCGGTCGCCTCGAGGTTCCGGTCCGCGGGTGCGGCCAGTGTCAGCGGACCGCCCGGGTCGCCGTCGACGATCGTGACGTACTGGAGCACCGTGGCGCTGTTGCCACTCGCATCCGTGGCCGTCCAGGTGACTTCGGTGGTGCCGAGCGGGAAGCCACCCGCCGGCTGGTCATTCACGACGGCCGGCGACGCGTCGACCGCATCCGAGGCTGCCGGCACCGCCAGCGTCACCGGCGTAAATTCACCGCTGGCGACAGTCTGGAGGTCTGCGGGGTCCTCGATGACCGGCGCTGTCGTATCGACCAGCACGACCTGCTGCGCGTCCGTCGCCGTCGCGCCATTGCCGTCGGTCACCGTCCAGGTGACGACGCTGTTGCCGAGCGCGAAGCCGCCGGCCGGCGCATCGTTGCCGAACGTGTATTGCCCGTCGCCGCCGGACGCGTCGGGATCGCCGAGGTCGACGTCCGTCGCGATACCCGTCGCCTCGCCGCTGACATCGTCCGGCGCCAGCATGCTGAGGTCGCCGGGTGGCGTCGGGTCATCGTCGTCGATCGGTGGAGACTGCGAATCGCTGAGCAGATCCTCCTCGCTGACGCAGCCGGCGAGCGCCAGCGCGGCGAGGCCGACGCAGACCGCAACCTTAAGCTGTGCGTGCCCGCCGCGCAGCCCGGTGAGCGCCCGGATTACGGCGCGGCGGCCTGCCTGATGTCGGTCGGAGCTGCGCATGCCTGTGCGGGGATTCGGTCCGTGAAACTGCAATCCGAGGCCACCAACCATAGTGCCTAGTCCACAGGCCCTTCTGTGACTCGCGTCACAAGCCGCCGGGCACAACGTTCCCGCCGTGAATTTCGCGGGTCGCG
This sequence comes from uncultured Pseudomonadota bacterium, assembly GCA_963775455.1. Lineage (GTDB taxonomy): Bacteria > Pseudomonadota > Gammaproteobacteria > Steroidobacterales > Woeseiaceae > UBA1847. Next base: position 324,012 of record CAVZIU010000004.1, read on the forward strand.
GGCGGCGTTCAGTCGGCGAGTACCGCCAGGACCTGTTCCTGGCCCAGCATTCGGGCGAGGTCTGTCGCATTCATCCGGCTCTGGTTGACCAGCGCGGGATCGGCGCCGAGCTGCACCAGTTTGCGCACCGCCGTCACGTCGCCGCGTTGCGCGCAGATCAGGAGTGCCGAGTTGCCTTTCGCATTGCGCGCATCGACGTCATGGCCGAGCCGGACCAGCCTGTCGACAACGGCGAGGTGGCCGTTGACCGCGGCCAGCATGAGCGGTGTCATGCCCACGGCGTTCGCGGATTCAGCCAGCTGTCCGACACGTTCAAATGCGCGCAGGCTGTCGGCGTTGCCGTGCATGGCCGCGCGATGGATGGGTGTGTCGCCCTGTTCGTCGGCGGACTCGGCCACCGCACCCGCCGCCAGCAACACGCTCACCGTCCGCACGGTATCGTCGTCGGCCGCATACCAGAGCGCGGTGCGCCCCTCCGCGTCTCGTGCGTCCGGATCGGCGCCCGCTTCGAGCAGCAGTTCGGCGAGTTCGGCATTGTCCTGCTGCACCGCGTGGATCAGCGCCGTCCTGCCGCCGGCGTCGTGCCGCTGTACGCTCGCACCGTTCGCGAGCAGCAGGCGCGCGACTTTCATGTCCACGTTGTGGCTGCCGAGCATGAGCAGGTCCCGGCCGTCCTCGGTCAGCGGGTGTGCGCCGCGCAGTCGGGCGAGCAACCGGGAGGTCGACTCCGGATCCGCACCGAGCACCGCGAGCTGCAGCGGCGTCAGCCCGTCGTTGCGCGCGATGCGCCAGCTCGCACCGGCATCGAGCAAGCGCTCGACGAGTTCCGTGTGGCCGCGTGCGACCGCGATGTGCAATGCGGTCTGCCCGTCCCAATCCTGCCGGTCGATGCGTTCGCCTGCACCGAGCAGCGATTCGACGACGGCACTGTTGCCACGGTCCGCCGCCACGAACCACAGCGGCCGGTCGCCGGCGCCCGCCGCGGCCAGTCCCCCGCCGCCAGACGGCGGCCGGATCGTCGTCGCAAAGCCCAGGGGCTCCGCGCCGCCGGCCCTGAGCAGGTCGGCAATCTCGTCCTGGCGGCGCACGATGGCGATGCCCAGGGCGTTGCGTCCGGATTCGTTCGTGACCGCCGCCGGGGCGCCGGCCTCGAGCAGTGCCCGTGCCATGCCGGATTCGCCTGCCCGCGCCGCGGCGATGAGCGGCGTATCGCCGTGAGCGCCGGCCTGGGCAGGATCGGCGCCGGCTTCGAGCAGCGCCTGCACGACTTCGACGTGGCCCGCCCGGATGGCAAGAATCAGCGCCGAATCCGCCGCGCGATCCCGTACGTCCGGCTCGGCACCCGCTGCGACGAGCATGCGCACGATATCCGCATGTCCGGCTTCCGAAGCTTCCATGAGCGCCGTACGGCCGAAAGCAAGTGGGGAGTCGAGCGACCCGGCGTGGCCGAGCAGCGACGCCAGCAATTCCTCCGAACCCGTCTGGGCCGCCCAGTGCAGGGCGCGGACCGGGTCTTCGATGTCGCCGGTGCTGTGCCAATCTGCTGCGACCCGTACGGCCGATTCCGCCTCGGCGTAGCCGCGCGCCGAGAGTTCATCGTAGAGACGCGCTGCCGCGGCAGCATCACCGTCCACGCCGAGGCCACGGCGCTGGAGGCCGGCGAAATAGTAGGCCGCTGCCGGGTTCCCCTCGTCCGCGAGGCGTCGCAGTTCGACTGCGGCGCGTTCGAACTGCCGTGCGCGCAGGTAATCGAGCGCGCTATCCAGTGCGCGCCCGTCGGCCTCCGTCGCGGCGTTGAGTACGCCGGCAGCGGCGAGCAACAGGACCGCAATGAGCGAACCGGCGGCATTTTTCATAATCACCTCGGGGAGCCGGCAAGACGGAAGCGGCGACACCGTGCATCGATCACAACCGTGTGCGTCACAGTCTACGGATTGGTCACAGACTTAATGTGATTCCGGTCACGGGAACACGCTTCGCAGTGGGTTATGGTGAGTTCTCGTGCGGTGGCGGCTGCGAAGTCCCCGGCGGCACCGGTTGTGACCCTGGTCAAGACAGTCGGAACTCACTGCGCCCTGGCAAGGAATCTTTGGCATAACAAACATCGCGAGGCGACAGCGAATGTTCGAACGCTTGTTATTGGGAAACCTGCTGGCTGTCGCGAGCGTCGTCGTATTCGCCGACGACAGTTTGTCAGTTGCTGAACAGGCGACCGTCGATCGCTGGCTGGGAGAACGGCGCGAGCTTGCGACTGAAGCGAGCCCGGCCCCGGATCGCGCGGCGCTGCCCGTCGAACAATTGCTGTCAGGCCTCGAGCAACGCCTGGAACAGACGCCCGCCGATCGCGCAGGTTGGTCCCTGCTCGCGCAGACCTACGCATTCCTCGGCCGCATGGATGCAGCGCACGACGCCGCGGCACGCGCGGTCGAACTCGGCGCGGACGCCGATCAATTGCAACGCCGGCTCGTGGCCGCGCACACGGAACGCGCCGGCAGGAACTGACGAAGGACCGTCTTGGCCGCCAATCCCGATACGATGAAAGTGAACCGTTCCGGCGCCGCCGCCGCGGAGCCCGGCCCGGTTCGCGCGCGGCCACGCCCTTCCGTCTGGCGCTCTATTTATAAAGAGTACGGCAGCCTGGCCGGCTTCGCCGCCGCGACGGCGACCCTGATAGTCGGTTACGTAGGGCGCGAGGACCGCCGCCTTTTTCCCGATCACGGGCTCGGCTACCTGCTCGGCATCGTAGGCAGCCTCCTGCTCCTGTCGCTCGCCCTGTACCCATTGCGGAAGCGGGTCCGGGCACTCGCGTTCCTCGGTCAGGTGCGCAACTGGTTCAAGACGCACATGCTCATCGGCGTCGTCGCACCGATCACGATCTTGTATCACAGCAATTTCGATTTCGGTTCGATCAACAGCGCCGCGGCCATGTTGTCGATGCTGCTGGTCGCTGCCAGCGGGCTCATCGGCCGATTCCTGTATGGCAAGGTGCATCACGGACTGTACGGTCACAAGGCGAACCTGCGGGAGCTGCTAGGCACGGTGAGATTGTCGATGAAGGACGCCGGCCCAGCCGCACAGTTCGTCCCCGGCCTGATGAAGGAGATTGCCGCGTTCGATCGGCAGGTGCTGCAGCCGCCGAAAGGCATTCTCGACACGCTCCTGTTGCCCTTCCGGCTGGCCGTGCAGACGCGCACGGGCCACCGGCGCATCCTTGCTTACGTCGCCGCCGAGCTGGCGGCGCAGGCGCAGCGCTCCGTGGTCGTTGCAACGCACAAGGACCGGCTGCTGCGACTCGCGGGCAACTACGTCGGCGAGCACCTGCGGCGCGTCCGGCGGGTCGCTACATTCGTCGCGTACGAGCGACTGTTCTCGCTGTGGCACAAGGTGCACCTGCCCTTTTTCCTGCTCCTGATCGTGACTGCCATCATCCACGTCGTGGCCGTGCATGCCTATTCGATATGACATCGCCGCCGGCACATCGTCGCTTCCATGCAGCCGCCGCGGCCGCGATGGCGACATGGCTGGCGATGAGCGGGCTGCTCCAGACTTCGATGGCGGCGAACTTTGAAAAACTGGTGATGCCGGGCCGCGTGATCTCGGGTCACGCCGAGTTCGAGGACGATTGCGGCGCCTGCCACGATGCGGAGTCCGAGGAAGCCAGGCCGCTTCTGTGCACGACCTGCCACGAGGGAATCGGCGCCGATCGCACCGGCGGCTACGGCTTTCACGGCCGCTTCGACGCGGCGCGCCGCAGCGACTGCACGGCCTGCCATGGGGAGCATGAAGGTCGCGACGCCGATATCGTGAATCTCGATTCCGGCATTTTCGACCACGCCCTGACCGACTTTCCGCTCGACGGCGCGCACCAGGCTGCTGCCTGCGGTGCTTGCCACGCGGCGGACACAGCGATGCGCGACGCGCCGCAGACCTGCGGCAGCTGCCACGCCGACGACGACGCGCACGAACGCCAGCTCGGCACCGACTGCGGGGACTGCCACGCCCGCACGAGCTGGCAGGAGGCGCTCTTCGAACATGCGTCTACCGGCTACACGCTCACCGGCGCACACGTCGAGGTCGCGTGCGGCGACTGTCATCAGCGCAATCGCTTCGACCAGGCCACTGCCGATTGCGTGAGCTGCCACGCAGTGGACGACGCACATGACGGCAGCCGCGGGAGCGAATGCGGCAGCTGTCACAACACGAGGACCTGGGGCGGTGCCGGCTTCGATCACGCACGCGTGACCGGCTTCCCGCTGCGTGAAGGCCACGGCGGGCTCGCCTGCGGCGACTGCCATGAGCGCAGCGACCACCGCGACGATTTTGCCGCGGGTTGCGTCGCCTGCCATGCCGGCGACGACCTGCACCAGGGGCGTCTCGGCGCCGACTGCGCGGGCTGCCATTCGGCCGCGTCCTGGGCGCTGACCACCTTCGACCACGATGCCACCGACTTCCCGCTGGCCGACGCGCATGCGAACCTGAACTGCACGGCCTGTCACAAGAGCGGGCTCGAGGAGCCACCGCCCTCGAGCTGCGGCGACTGTCATGCGCTCCAGGACGTGCACCAAGGTCGCCTGGACGGTGACTGCTCGGGCTGCCACAGCGAGCAGGCCTGGACGGACCCGGTACGCTTCGATCACGACCTGGCCGACTATCCGCTGCTGGGCATGCACGCCGCCGTCGCCTGCTCCGGCTGTCACGCCGACAACGGCTTCCGCGGAGCGCCGCGGGATTGCGCGAGCTGCCATGAGGACGACGACCCGCACGGCGGGTCGCTGGGCGAAGCCTGCGCCGCCTGCCACTCGAGCAACTCCTGGGCTGCAGGCGGGTTCGATCACGACACGGACACCGACTTCCCGCTCGCCGGCGCCCACGATGCCCTCGAATGCACAGCCTGCCACGCGGATCCGGCGTCCGCCGCGCAGGCGCTTTCCGTGAGCTGCGGAGCCTGTCACCGCGCCGACGACATGCACGACGGGCAGTTCGGCACGAATTGCGGCAGCTGTCATGGCAGCTCCTCGTTCTCCGTCATCACCGGTCCCGGCCGGACGCCGCCGTGATGGCCCGCTCAACGCTTACGGCTTTCGCGGTCGTACTCCTGTGCCTCTGCGCCGGCGCCGCGGCCCAGGTGCCGATACGCTCGGATTTCGACCACGAGTCCACCGGCTTCAGCCTGGACGGCGCGCATGCGATCGCCGGCTGCGGCGAGTGCCACAGCCGCGGGCAGTTCGTCGGCACGCCGTCGCGCTGCGCGGCCTGCCACAGCGACGGCGGTTTCGCAGGAGCGACCGCGAAGCCGGCGCTGCACATCCAGGCGTCCGATGCCTGCGATGCCTGTCACGCGGTGCGCAGCTTCGTGCCGCTCGAGTCCATGGACCATCGCGAGGTGTTCGGCGAGTGCGCGGGTTGCCACGACAACCGGACCGCCGCCGGCAAGCCCCCGGATCACCCGCCGACGGGCGACCAGTGCGGCGACTGCCACCTGACCGTCGCGTTCTCGCCGGTGCTGCGTTTTGATCACAGCGGCATCGATTCCGGCTGCGTCACCTGTCACGACGGCCAGGACGCCGCCGGCAAACCCCCCGGCCACCTGCCGACGACGGACTTCTGCGAGGATTGCCACCGCGTCGACACCTTCAGCCTGGTGACGGCATTCGATCACCTGCAGGCGCTCGGCCCGTGCTCCGGCTGCCATAACGGCGTCTCGGCAGCGGGCAAACCGCCGGACCACATTCCGACGACGGCCGAATGCGACGGCTGCCACACGACGGTGACCTGGTGAGCCACGCCGCCGCCAAGGGCCGCAAAGCTGCGCTCGCGCTGCTCGCCTGCTGTGCCGGCTTGCCGGCACGCGCGGCCGACCCGCTCGGCAATATCGTCGTCAGCCGGCAAGAGGACCGCGCCTCGGTACGCATACTCACGGCCTGCCGCACAACCTACGAATCGCACGCGCCTGCCGAAGCCGGCGTCGAACTCAGGGTGACCGTGCGACCGGACGCCGCTTGCGCGTCGCAGGATCCCGGCAGCACGCGCACCTACCTGCCGGCCGGCCGCGAACTCGGAGGGATCGAGGACGTGCAGGTCGACACGGCTCCCGACGGCAACTGGCACCTGACGCTGCACTTCGCAAACCCGGTTCGGTACGCCGTCCGTCCGCACCCCGCGGGCTGGCTCGAAATCGAAATCGACGTTTCGGAAAGCGCAACGCCGGTCGCAGCCAGCAGACCGCCGCCCATCCCGGAGCCGGCCGTTGCGACCCGCAGCGGGTCCACGCCCACGGCAGGCCGCCCGGCCGGACGCGTCGGCCAGGCTACGCCGCTGTTCGGATCGGGGGTGCCGGTGGAGGAAACCTACGTCGTGCAGCTCGGCGTCTTCTCCGCGCCGGAACAGGCGCAGGCCGCATTGGCGGCCGCGGACGTGTCCGGGTTCGCCTACACCACCCCGATACCACTCGGCGAACGCGACTGGTACGGCCTGCAGGTCGGCTTCTTCGAATCGGAAGAGGACGCCGGCCGCGTGCTCGAACGGCTGGCCCTGGTGTTTCCCGATGCCTGGGTACGCCACATCGAGACCGACGAACGCGCTGGCGCGGAACGCGACGGAGCCCTCGACGCCGGCGACGACGCGCTCGCCGTGAACCCCCGGCCCGGCACGCAGGCTTCGGAAGGCGAACTGGAGGCCCTCATGGCGGCAGGCCAGGCGGCGATCGTCGAGCGGCGTTACGACGACGCGATCGACGCTTACACGGGCGTGCTCGAAGTGCCGGCGCATCCGTACCGGGCTGCCGCTCGCGAACATATCGGCGTGGCGCTCGAACGGAGCGGCCGCACCGATCAGGCGGTGGCGGAATATCGCGCATGGCTCGGCGAGTTCGCCGGCGACGCGGGCGCGGTGCGCGTGGAGGAACGCTTGCGCGGACTGACCGAGGCCATCGCTGTGCCTGCACGCAGCCCTGCGACCGGACTCTCGAAAACGGAAGCGGGATGGTCGGTCTTCGGCGGCGTATCCCAGTACTACTGGCGCAACCAGGAACAATTGGTCAACGAAGGGAATTACCTGGTGAGTTCGAGCGGCATCCTGAGCCTCGCCGACGTGACCGCAAGCCGAGCGGGAACGCGCTTCGATCTGCTGGCTCGTGTGAATGGCGCCTACCAGGTCGACCTCATCGAGTACGACGGCAATGACAACACCGGCTGGATTTCGAATGCCTACCTCGACGCGTCCGACCGGCGAACAGGCCTCCGGGGCCGAATCGGCCGCCAGTCGCGTTACCAGGACGGGGTCATCGGCCGCTTCGACGGCGCCGCGCTGGACTACGAACTGACGCCGGCGATCGGTCTCGGTTTCAGTGCCGGTATGCCGATCGATTCGCCGCGCTATCGGACCGGCGCGCATCGCGCGCAGGTCGCGGCCAGCGCCCGCTTCCAGGACCTGTGGCGCGACGCGGACCTCAACCTGTTCGCGCAGGCCCAGACCGTCGACGGGATTGCCGATCGCGAAGCGCTGGGCGGCGAAGTCCGCGCCCGGGTCCGCGATATCAGCCTCTACGGCACTGTGGACTACGACCTGTCCTACGGCACACTGAATCTCGCACTCGTGAATGCACAGTGGCTCACGGCGGCCGGCTGGACGCTGAACCTGCGCGCGGAGACCGGCGTCGCGCCGTTCGTGACTACCCGCAACGCGCTCGCCGGCCAGGGCGTCGCCGCGATCGAGGACCTCTTGCAGGCCTATTCCGAGGACGAGATTCGCCAGCTGGCGGAAGACCGGACCGGCAGTGCGCAGCGTGTGGCCTTCGCGCTCGCCCTGCCCCTCACCGAACGTGTCGATCTGTCCTTCGATGCCGCCGTGCGGAGCTTCGGCGGTACGGTCGAATCCGATGGCGTCGCCGCGATCCCGGCGTCCGGCTCGGAAACCTACGTCGCTGCCACGCTGGTATCAACCGCGCTGTTCGCGAGCGACGACCTGAACACCCTGAGCCTGCGTTACGACGCGTCCTACACCCGCGACAAGCTGAGCCTGCTCATCGACAGCCGCCTGCGCCTCGGCAGCCGCCTGCGTCTGCGCCCGTCGCTGCTGGTCTCGCAGCTCGACTATCACTCCCCGGCGGGCAGCGAATTCGTGCTGGAACCCGCGGTCAGGCTCCTGTATCGCTGGAACCGCATCCTGATCGACGCCGAAGCCGGCATCCGGCACGCCGAACGCGAGAACCCGGCTCGCGCCTGGGATCCCTTCAGTCCCGACGGGCAGGAACAGCTGACCGGCGTGTACCTTAACCTCGGCTACCAGATGGAGTTCTGACGTGACGGTGCTGCGACTTTCTGCTGCCCTGTTTCTGGTCGCGATGAGTGGCTGTGCCCTGGTCGACCGGCCGGCGCCCTCCTCGTCCTTCGATCCGACAACCGGAGAATTGCTGTCGCATCCCGCCGCGCCGACGACTTTCGTCGCCGAACGTCCGGGGCTGTCCGCGATCGGTCGGGACTATCTGTCGGTAAGCCCGGTCACCGTGAGCGGGCGCGGCGCGCCGGTCACCTGGCTCTGGTGCGAGCTCAGCTCGTCCATCGACCGCGAGCTGAAAGGGGCGCAGGCGCCGGAGGTCGATTCGATCGTGCTCGTGGTCGACAACGTCCCGATGGCACTCGAACTCGAACCCTGGTCGAGCGCAGCAAGCGCCGCGCCCTACGGCCGGGCGGCCGCTCCGGAACAGAGCTACGGGGCGCGCATCACGCAGAGCCAGCTCGACCGCATAGTCGCCTCATCCACGCTCGAAGCCTGGATCGTGGAGGCGGACGCGCCGTCGTCGCGCTATACGCTGGATGGCGATAGCCGCGAGGGCTGGCACAACTATTGAGAACGAACCGGCCGGGCCGGGGATTGCCGGATCAGGTGTTGGCGCCGCCGTTGCCCTGCAGGCGCGTGATCAGCGACCGCAGGAACACCTTGTTGAAGCGCAGCTGGCAGCTCGAGGAAACCTGTTCCATAAGGGTGGAACTCACGCGCAGGATCGTGACGGCGCCGTCGGCCTGGATAGAAGCCTGTCGCTTGGCGCCGCGCACGTAGCTCGTTTCGCCGAAGCACTGGCCGTTCGACAGCGCGCCGACTTTCTTGCCGTTGGCCGTCACCGAAACGGTGCCCGATACGATGATATAGAAGCGGTCGTCGATCTCGCCTTCCCTGACGATGTCCTCGCTGTTGCGGTATTCGTGCCAGTCGGACGCCCGGAGTACCTCCCAGATCTCCGCATGCGAGAACTCATGGAAGAAGACCAGGCTACGCAGCAGGTCGAAGTGCTCCTGGTTGTCGAGGCTGTCGTACTTCTGGCGCAGGTCTTTGTAGACGCGGGTCAGGTCCGCCGCCATCACCGCGCCGCTCGCAGGGCGCACGTCGGCGTTCTTCAGCATGCAGCGCACGACGACGTCTTCCAGCGCCTCCGGGATGTCGTCCCGGTAGGTGTGGATGGGCGGCGGCGTCGCGTACACGATCTGGTGCAGCAACTTCGACAGGTTGTCCGCGCGGAACGGGCGGAAACCGGTGAGCAGCTCGTACATCACGGCGCCGAGCGAATACAGGTCGGAACGCGGCGTCAGCTCCTCGGACTGTACCTGCTCCGGCGACATGTAGCTCGGGCTGCCGGCAATGCCCTCGATGCGCGAGATTTCCGAATCGCTGACGATCGCGATGCCGAAGTCGATGATGCGCACGTCGTTGTCGGTCGTGAGCATGATGTTCGACGGCTTGATGTCGCGGTGGATTACGCCCCTGCCATGCGCGTAATGCATCGCTTTTGCGCACTTGTAGATGATCTCGACGACGTCGTCGACGCGCAGCAAGTTGTCCGGGCGGCAGTAGGCGGCCAGCGTGCGCGCGCCCTGGATGTGCTCGGTGACGACGTAATACGAGCCGTTTTCCTCGCCCGCGTCGTAAATCGGCATGATGTTCGGGTGCTGCAACATGCCGACCATGTGCGCTTCGTTGAAGAACATCTTGCGCGACACGCGAGCGCGATCGGCATTGGAGTCCTTCTCGATGTTGTACACCTTGATCGCGACGTCGCGACGGTAGTACGGATCGTGGGAGAGATAGACGTCGCCGGTGCTGCCCCTGCCGATCTTGTTGATGATGACGTACTTGCCGATCTTGTCGAGCACGTCATTGGCGGGCTTCAATTCACTTACCGTGCTGGCCACGTTAGGTCTCACAGTCAGGACATGAGCCACCCGTACAAAGCGAGAAAAATCAATGCGTAAAGGGCGGCCGCGAGGTCATCGAGCATAATTCCGAGGCCGCCGCCGAGTCTGTGATCCAGGTCCCGAATCGGCCAGGGTTTGGCGACGTCGAACGCGCGGAACAGCACGAAGGCGAGTAAGAAACCCGGCAGTGTCGGTGGCGCAAGCAGCAACGCGACATACATCCCGGTGATCTCGTCCCACACGATTCCGCCGTGGTCGTGCACGCCGAGGTCTCGTGCACAGCGTCCGCACAGCCAGATACCGGCGATGAACAGCACCGCGGCGATACCCAATTGGACATAAGTGCCGAGCCCGAGCGTCGCCCAGCCGAGCAGCAGCCCGGGAACGCTGCCGAAAGTGCCGGGCGCGACCGGCGCGAGGCCGCTGCCGAAGCCGAACGCCAGGAAATTGACCGGACTCCGCAGCACCTTGCGGGCGAGATCCTCGACCGCCGGACGCGGTGCCACTTAAGCCTCCGCCGCGCCGAAGTGCCGGTAACCCGGATCGGCGTACGGGACCACGGCATCGCCGTCGCGGCACACGATGCCCTGACTTGCGGTCACGGTTCCTATCGCGGTCACGGGCACGATGCCGGCGTCCGGCGGTGCTCCGTGAGCGGTGAAACACAGTTCGTAGTCGTCGCCGCCGGACAGCGCGAAGCGCCGTTGCTCGTCGACGGCGAAATTCGCGACCAGCGCCGGCGACAGCGGCAGCCGGTCGAGGAAGAGTTCCGCACCCTGCCCGCTTGCGGCGAGCAGCTTGCCGAGATCGCCAAACAGGCCGTCGGACAGGTCGATCGCCGCCGTGGCATGACCGACCAGGGCGCGGCCGTAGCGCACGCGCGCCGCCGGCCGCGTGAAGCGCAGAAGCAGCTCGCGGACCGGCGATCCGGCCATCAGCCCGGCAAGGCCCGCAGCGGCATCGCCGACCGTACCGGTGACATAGATGGTGTCGCCCGGTCTCGCGCCGTCGCGTCGGAGCGCCGCGCCGGGTGCGATTTCGCCCGTGACGTGGACGCTCGCGACCAGCACCGGCGAACGGGTCGTATCGCCGCCGACCAGTTCGACGCCGAATTCGCCGGCGGCGGTGAACAGGCCGCCCGCGAAGGCCTCGAGCCAGACGGCGTCCGCCTGCGGCAACGACAGCGCAAGCGTCATCCAGCGTGGCACGGCGCCCATCGCAGCGATGTCGGACAGGTTGACGGCAAGCGCGCGGTAGCCGATGTCGGACGGATCGAGATGTGCGGGGAAATGCACCCCTTCGACCAGCGTATCGATCACCTGCACCTGGTGCAGTCCCGGCGTCGGTGCGAGGACTGCTCCGTCGTCGCCGATGCCGACTTCGATGCCGTTCCCGGCGCCGCGCCCGCCGGAACGGACGAAGTAACGCCGGATCAGCTCGAACTCATCCACTGCCTTTGGCTTCGATCTCGACGGAACGCAAGGACTGTGCCGCCCGGTCGAGGCAGGCATTCACGTACTTGTGGCCGTCCTCCGCGCCGAAGCGCCGGGCGAGGTTGACCGCCTCGTTGATGACGACGCGGAAGGGAATGTCGATGCGCTCGGTGAGCTCGTAAACACCGATTTCGAGGATTGCGAACTCGACGGGATCGAGTTGCCCGACCGGCCGGTCCGCCACCTTGCCGACGGCATCGAGCAGCGCTCGCTCATCCCTGCAGATAGCGGTAAGCGCGTCGTCGAAGTATGTCTGGTCGACGCGTTGCCACGCCGTTTGTTCGTGGAACTGCCGCTTGAGCTCGTCCAGTCCGTGGTCCGCGATCTGCTTCTGGTAGAGCGCCTGCAGCAGCAGTTCGCGCGCCCGGGTGCGCGCGCCCGCTGCGGAGGGGGTCGACATGCTCAGTCGATGCGACGCAGCAGGTTGACCATTTCGATCACCGCCAGCGCCGCATCCGCGCCCTTGTTGCCGGCCTTGGTGCCGGCCCGTTCGATCGCCTGTTCGATCGTATCGACGGTCAGCACGCCGAAACCGACCGGCACCCCGTGTTCCCGTGCCGCGGCGGCGATGCCATTGACACAGGCGCCCGCTATGTAGTCGAAGTGCGGGGTACTGCCACGGATAACGGCGCCGAGCGCCACGATGCCGTCGAAGCGCCGCGTGGCGGCGAGTTTCGCGACGGCGAGCGGCAACTCGAAGGAGCCGGGCACGCGCACGATCTCGAGGTCGGACTCTGCGGCGCCGTGCTGGCGCAGGCACTGCACCGCGCCCTTCAGCAGCGATTCGACGATGTAATCGTTGAACCGCGATGCAACGAGGGCGTAGCGCGCGTCCCGTACCTGGAGGTCACCCTCCGTCGTTTTGATCTTGTCCATGCCGGTGCTCGAGTGCCGCGCGGCGGCGTTGCCGCTTATACGTATTCTGTGATCTCGAGGTCGAACCCGGAGATCGCGTGCATTTGCTTGGGCGCCGATAATACACGGATTCTGCTCAGGCCGAGATCGCGCAGGATCTGCGCGCCCACACCGTAGGTCCGGAGCACGGCATCCCCCTTACGGCGGTCACGGATATCGTCGGTGGCCGCCCCGAGACCGTCAACGGCATCCATGAAATCGCGCGACGACTCGTGCTCGCGCAACAGGACGACGACGCCTATCCGTTCTTCGGCAATGCGCTTGATCGCGCTGTCCAGCGGCCAGCCCAGCGACGGGTGCCGGACGCCGATGACGTCGCCAAGCGTGTCCTGGATGTGCACGCGCACGAGCGGATTATCAACCGAGTTCAGGTCGCCCTTCACCAGCGCGACGTGCACGGCGCGATTCACGTGATCGTCGTAGCAATAAAGTGTGAATGCGCCGTATTCCGTTTCGACCGGCATGACGGCGATACGCTCGACATTGCGTTCCTTCTCGAGCCGGTAGCGGATCAGGTCGGCGATGGTCCCGATGCGGATCCCGTGCTCGCGCCCGAAGCGCTCGAGGTCCGGCCGGCGGGCCATGCTGCCGTCCTTGTTCAGGATTTCCACGATCACGGCCGCCGGCTCGAGACCCGCGAGCCGCGTCAGGTCGCAGCCGGCTTCGGTATGCCCGGCGCGCGTGAGCACGCCGCCCGGCTGCGCCATGACCGGGAAGATGTGCCCGGGCTGGCGCAGGTCCTCGGGCCTGGCCTTCGGCGCCACGGCGGCCTGGATCGTGCGTGCGCGGTCGTGCGCCGAAATACCGGTGGTGATGCCTTCGGCGGCTTCGATCGACACGGTGAAATTGGTCGCGTGATGCTCGTCCGTCGCATGCACCATGAGCGGCAGTCGCAGTTGTGCGCAGCGCTCGCGAGTCAGCGTGAGACAGATCAGGCCGCGTCCGTGCGTCGCCATGTAATTGATGTCGGCGGGCCGAACGCGATCGGCGGCCATCAGGAGGTCGCCTTCGTTTTCACGATTCTCGTCGTCGACCATGATTACCATCTTGCCATCCCGCAGGTCTGCGATGATGTCGTCGATGGCGGCGAAACCGGAGTCGCGCGCGCGCGGATGCAGGGTCGTCTTGTCAGGCATAACCATGCGCCTTCAGGAAATCCTCGCTGATGTCCGGCCGTTCGTCCCGCAGGAGGCCTTCGAGGTAGCGGGCCAGCAGGTCCACCTCGACGTTTACGCGGGTACCCGCCGCATAGCCGCCGATGTTCGTGACCGCGGCCGTGTGCGGAATGATATTCAAGTGGACCGTGCTGCCGGATACCGTGTTGATGGTAAGGCTGACGCCGTCGATACAGATCGAGCCCTTGCGGCTGACGTAGCGTTCGAGCGCCGCCGGCAATCCGATCGCCACGCGCAGGGAACGCGCGTCGCGCGTCACCGAATGCACCGTGCCGGTGCCGTCGACGTGGCCGCTGACGAAATGACCGCCTAGCCGGTCGCCGACGGCCAGCGCCGGTTCGAGGTTCACCCGTGTGCCGCTTCCGAGTGCGCCGAGTGTCGTGACGCCGAGCGTTTCTTGCGAAACGTCCGCGGCGAAGCCGTCCTGCACGAGGCACGCCACCGTAAGGCACACGCCGTTCACAGCAATGCTGTCGCCGAGCGCGAGTGCAGCATCGCCGGGTTCTGCGGACCGGATCGTCAGGCGCCGGTCGCCGCCCCGTGCCTCGTTCGCGGTGAGTTCGCCCTGGTAACGGATGATGCCGGTGAACATGTGAGCTGGTGGTTCGGGTTCCGTTCAGTCGGCGAATTCCGCCGTGATTCGCGTGTCGACGCCCAACTGGCGCCGGTCGGTGATATGCAGGCGGCGCCGGCTGGCGAGGTCTGCCCAGCGCGGCGTCTCGAACATCCGCAAAGTCTCGCTGCCCATGATATGGGGCGCCTGATATATCACAAGTTCGTCCACGAGTCGCCGTTCGGCCAGCGCGCCTGACAGTGCGGGCCCGCCCTCGACCAGCAGATCGTTGACGCCGCGGCGACCGAGATCCTCGAGTACCGCGGCAAGGTCGACCCGCTCCCGGTCGGCGCGCACGAGCACCACCTCGGCGCCGGCGGTTTCGAGCGGGCCGCGGCCGCTGTCGTCGCGACAGTAGATCAGGGTGTTGCCCGGCAGGCAGAGCATGCCGGCGGACAGGGGCATTCTGAGGCCCGAATCGACGACGGCCCGCAAGGGTTGTTGCACGTCTGCGGGGATCGCGGCATCTCGAACGGTGAGCGCGGGATCGTCGGCCAGAACGGTCCCGACGCCGGTCAGGACCGCGCCCGATGCGGCACGCAGGCGCTGCACATCCGCACGGGCCGCGGGGCCGGTGATCCAGTGGCTTTCGCCCGTGCGCATCGCCGTTGCACCGTCGAGACTCGCGGCGATCTTGACGCGCACCCAGGGCCGCCCGCGGTTCTGCCGCGTGATGAAGCCCCGGTTGAGCCGTCGGGCGGAGTCCTCGAGCAGGCCGGAGGACACGTCGACGCCGGCATCGCGCAGTCGCGCGATGCCGCGGCCGTCGACTTCACAATAGGGATCCTGCATGGCGCACACGACGGCCTTGACGCCTGCGGCGAGCAGCGCATCCGCGCAGGGCGGCGTCCGGCCCTGGTGCGCGCAGGGTTCAAGCGTCACGTAGGCCGTCGCGCCGCGCGCATCGCCGGCGCCTGCCAGGGCGGCAATCTCGGCGTGTGCCTCGCCGGCGCGGCGATGCCAGCCCTCGCCGATGATCCTGCCCGCGCGGACCAGCACGCAGCCGACCATCGGATTCGGCCGTGCCGTATAGCGTCCGAGGGCGGCCAGTTCGAGCGCGCGCGCCATGTACCGATGGTCGTCGGCGTTGAATGCACGCATGGCTCGGCCTACCTCGGCTTCGTTTCCAGCAGTTCGGGCAGCAGGGACATCTGTTCGCGGCTGGCCGCCGCATCGGAGATCCGCTGCAGGCGTCGGATCTCCTCGGCGAACTCGGTCACGTCCTGGAAGCGCCGGTAGACGCTCGCGAAGCGTACGTACGCGACTTCGTCCAACGCGCGCAATTCTTCCATCACGAGTTCGCCCACGAGGCGCGACGGGACCTCCCTTTCGCCCATGGTCCGGAGCTTGTGCACCAGGCGGCCGATCGCTTCCTCGACCTGATCCGCACCGACCGGCCGTTTCTCGAGCGCACGCGCCATGCTGTTGCGCAGTTTCGATTCGTCGAAGGGCTGCCGGCTGCTGTCGTTCTTGATGACTCTCGGCATCACGAGTTCCGCGGACTCGAAAGTCGTGAAGCGCTCGTTGCAGGCGAGGCACTGGCGGCGACGGCGAATCTGCGAGCCATCGCCCGCGAGCCGGGAATCGATGACCTTGGTTTCCTCGTTACTGCAGAAAGGGCAATGCATGGCCGTTCATCGATCCGCCACCGCTAGCCCGTGTAGACCGGAAAGCGCCGGCACAACGCGAGCACCTGGCCGCGCACGCGGTCGATCGTTTCCTGACTGTCGATGTCGTCCAGTATATCCGCAATCCAGCCGGTCAACAGGCGCGTCTCCTTCTCGCCGAAGCCGCGTGTCGTGATTGCCGGCGTGCCGAGTCGCAGCCCGCTCGTGACGAAGGGCGACTGCGGATCGTTCGGCACCGCGTTCTTGTTCACGGTGATGTTGGCGTTGCCCAGCGCTTCGTCGGCCGCCTTGCCGGTGATGCCTTTCGCGATCAGGCTGACCAACATCAGGTGATTGTCGGTGCCGCCGGACACGATCGGATAACCGCGCTCCGCCAGCACCGCGGCCATCACCTTTGCGTTGGCGCACACGCGGCCCTGGTAGTCCGCGAACTCCGGTTGCAGGGCTTCCTTGAAGGAGACGGCCTTCGCGGCGATGACGTGCATCAGCGGCCCGCCCTGGATACCGGGAAAAACCAGCGAATTGATTTTCTTCGTCAGCTCGTCGTTCCGGCGCGCCAGGATCATTCCGCCGCGAGGCCCGCGTAGTGTCTTGTGCGTCGTGGTCGTGACGACGTCGGCGATCCCGACCGGGTTCGGGTAATGCCCGGTTGCGACCAGCCCTGCCACGTGCGCCATGTCGACCATGAGATACGCGCCGACCGCATCTGCGATCTCGCGGAAGCGTTGCCAGTCGACCACACGCGAATACGCCGAAAAGCCGGCGATGACGACTTTCGGCCGGTGTTCCCGAGCCAGCGACTCCACGCGCTCGTAGTCGATGAGGCCGGTTTCGGCGACCAGCCCGTATTGCACCGCGTTGTACAAGCGACCCGAGAAATTGACTTTCGTGCCGTGTGTCAGATGCCCACCCTCGGCGAGGCTCATGCCGAGCAGCGTGTCGCCGGGTTCGAGCAGCGCCATGCACGCGGCGGCATTCGCCTGTGATCCCGAGTGCGGCTGGACGTTGGCATAGTGTGCGCCGAACAGCTGTTTCGCACGGTCGATCGCCAGTGTCTCGACGTCGTCGACGAATTCGCAGCCGCCGTAATAGCGCTTGCCCGGATAGCCCTCGGCGTACTTGTTCGTGAGCACGGAGCCCTGTGCTTCGAGTACCCGCGGGCTCGCGTAGTTTTCCGACGCGATGAGTTCGACATGCTCTTCCTGGCGGCGCTCTTCAGCGTCGATGGCGCGCGCAATCTCGGGATCGAACGCAACGAGCGTCGAGGTGGTGTCCAGCATCGGGCGGGTCTCCATTCCGGGCGGGGGGAAAAGCGGCGATGTTACCTGACCGGACCGCGTCCCAGCATCCCTGGCCGGTCGCCGGGCCCGGCCGTTCCGGTCCTTGGGAGCCGCCGGATGCCGCGAAAGGGCGGCTCGTCTCGTTCAGCCCGCCGCCACGAAAGCTTCGACCACGCGGGTCCAGGCCCGAGCCAGGTTGCGCCGGTTGTAGCCGCCGCCCCCCGTGCCGATGATGCGTCCGCCGCAGTGCCGGTCGGCAAGCCGGCACAGCGCCGCCGCAGCGCCTGCGTGCGCGTTTTCCGTGAACGCGAGATGCGTGATCGGGTCGCCGTCGAGACTGTCGGCACCGCATTGGAAAAGGATGAACTCGGGCCGCGCCGCATCGACGTAGGCCTCGACGCGGGCCCAGGCCAGCGAGAAGTCGTCGTCGTCGGCACCGGGCGGCAGCGGCAGGTTGAGCTTGGTGTCACGCGCCGCCCCGCGGCCCGTCTCCGTCGCGGCGCCGGTGCCGGGATACAGGAAGCGGCCGTCCTCGTGTATGTCGGCGAACAGGAGATCCGGGTCATCCTCGAAGCCGTAGAACATCCCGTCGCCATGATGCGCATCGATATCCACGTAGGCGATGCGCGCCAGTCC
The DNA here is from genome assembly GCA_963775455.1 of uncultured Pseudomonadota bacterium. Lineage (GTDB taxonomy): Bacteria > Pseudomonadota > Gammaproteobacteria > Steroidobacterales > Woeseiaceae > UBA1847. The sequence continues at coordinate 341,939 of CAVZIU010000004.1, forward strand.
GTGTTTTTGGCGCAGATATTCCGCGACGACGCCGCAGTCGTTGAAAACGCAGAACCCGGCCGCCCGGTCGCGCGCCGCGTGATGGAGCCCGGCGATCGGCACGAATGCGCGCGTCGCATCGCCGTGCATGATGCTGTCGGCCGCCGCGAGCACCGAACCGACCACATCCGATGCGGCCTCGAAAATACCGCGCACCGCCGGCGTGTCGCCGTCATCCAGGAAGCCGCCGCCCGTCTCGGACATCCGGCTCACGCGATCGATGTATGCGGCGGTGTGGAACAGCAGCAGTTCGTCCACCGTCGCGCGCCGCGGATGCGCATAGGCGATGCGCCCGTCGAGACCCGCTGACGCGAGTTCGGCGTGAAACACGTCGTGCCGGTCGGTCCCGAAGGGATGCGGATCGCCGAAGCCGTAGCGGGCTATGGCGTCTCCCTTGTAGACCTGCACCGGGCTTTGCATCGACTGTGCCTCGGTTGTCTCGGTTGCGAAGGGCGCAGCATACCGGATAATGCGCGCTTTATTCCAAGCAGGCAGGTCATGGCGCAATACATCTACACGATGAACCGGGTGGCGAAGGTGGTTCCGCCCAAGCGGTTCATCCTCCGCGACATCTCGCTCTCGTTCTTCCCCGGCGCGAAGATCGGGGTGCTCGGCCTGAACGGCGCGGGCAAGTCGAGCCTGCTCAGGATCATGGCCGGCATCGACCGCGAGATCGAGGGTGAGGCCCGGCCGCAGCCGGGCATCCGCATCGGTTACCTGCCGCAGGAACCGGAACTGGACCCGGCGAAAGACGTGCGCGGCAACGTCGAGGAAGGCGTCGCCGAGACCAAGGCTCTGGTCGATCGCTACAACGAGATCAGCATGAAGTTCGCCGAGCCGATGGACGACGACGCGATGACGACCTTGCTCGAGGAACAGGGCAGGCTGCAGGATGCGATCGAAGCGGCCGGCGCCTGGGAACTCGACCGCCGGCTCGAGATCGCGGCCGACGCGCTCAGGCTCCCGCCCTGGGACGCCGAGGTGACGAAGCTGTCCGGCGGCGAGAAGCGCCGCGTCGCGCTGTGCCGCCTGCTGCTGTCGCAGCCCGACATGTTGTTGCTCGACGAGCCGACCAATCACCTCGACGCTGAATCTGTGGCCTGGCTCGAGCGCTATCTCGACGAATACCCGAGTACGGTCATAGCTGTGACCCACGACCGCTACTTCCTCGATAACGTGGCCGGCTGGATCCTCGAACTCGATCGCGGGCACGGTATTCCCTGGGAAGGCAATTACTCCTCGTGGCTCGAACAGAAGGAAAGACGTCTGGCCAGCGAGGAATCGACCGAAAAAGCCCGGCAGAAGGCGATGCAGGCCGAACTCGAGTGGGTGCGGCAGAATCCGAAAGGCAGGCAGGCCAAGTCGAAGGCTCGCCTGAAGCAGTTCGAGGAACTGCAGTCGCAGACCTACCAGAAACGCAACGAGACCAACGAGATCTTCATACCCCCGGGACCGAGGCTCGGCGACCAGGTGCTCGAGGTCGCAAACCTGAAGAAAGGCTACGGCGATAAACTGCTGATCGACGGCCTGAGTTTCATCCTGCCCCCGGGCGGCATCATGGGTGTCATCGGACCGAACGGCGCCGGCAAGACGACGCTGTTTCGCATGATCAATGGCACGGAGCAGCCGGACGGCGGCACCATCCGGCTCGGCGATACCGTGCAGATCGCGGCCGTGGACCAGTCGCGCGACGCGCTCGACGACAGCAAGACCGTCTGGCAGGAGATTTCCAATGGCCAGGACATCCTCAAGGTCGGCAACTACGAGACTCCGTCTCGGGCGTATGTCGGGCGCTTCAATTTCCGCGGCGCCGAACAGCAGAAGAAGATCGGGCTCCTGTCCGGCGGCGAGCGCAATCGCTTGCACCTCGCGAAGATGCTCCGGTCGGGAGGCAACCTCCTGATGCTCGACGAACCGACCAACGACCTCGACGTGGAGACGCTGCGTGCGCTCGAGCAGGCGCTGCTCGAATTCCCGGGCTCGGCCATCGTGATTTCGCACGATCGCTGGTTCCTGGACCGCATTGCCACGCACATACTGGCCTTCGAAGGTGACAGCGAGGTCGTGTTCTTCCCCGGCAACTACGCGGACTACGAGGAGGACCGGAAGCGCCGTCTCGGCACCGACGCCGGCAACCCGCATCGCATCAAGTACAAGCGCCTGACGGCATGAGCGCAAATTGCGCCGTATTATGTCCATTGATGCAGGCGCCGCTAAGGCACTGATGCATACTGGATTTTCGGGACGACCAAGAACGAGAAACGGCCCGCGATAACCACCGGACGAGCGATGGCCTGGCATGGCGATACGGCTGCACCGCACTGAGGGCTTGGCGAGCGACGACGGCGAGCGCCTGGCGCTCGAATGCCCGTATTGCGGCGTCTACGCGAACATGGCGCCGCAGGCGGTTCCCGAAGCGGCCCAACTCATCGAGACGCGACCGAAACACGTCGGTCTCGTGTACCAGTGCGACGCGTGCCGGGCGCCGGTCTTCCTGCGCTTCGCCGTGCGCAAGTTCACCGACGATACGGTCGAGCTGTACCGGAACTTCGCCGAACTGGAGCGACCCGCCGAGCGTTTCCCGCACTCCTACCTGCCGACGGAAACCGAGGTCTTGTTCCGCGAAGCGCTGTCGTGTTACTCGAACAACAGTTTCAACGCCTTCGCCTCCATGTGCAGGCGCGCCGCGACCAGCGCATTCCGCACGCTCGGCGACGGCAGCAAGCTCAGGGCTTTCGACGAAGTGATGGTTGCCCAGGACATCACGGGCATGGACGACGAGAGCTTCGCACCGATCAAAGCGGTCATCTTCGATCCGGGCGGCGAGTCGACGCTGCCGGTGCTGAACCGCATACAGGCCGGCATCCTGCTCGAAGTCATGAAGGACCTGTTCTACCAGTCCTTCGTGCGGCGCGGGAAACTGACCCGTGCGCTTAAGGTGCGGCAGTTCTTCGTCCAGGAAGGTTCGGGCGACCTCGCGAGCAGCGCCTGACCAATTAGGGTGACAGTTAAGGTAACTGTCACCTCAATTTGTGTTCGGCACGTCGATCGGCGGTCGCACGTCCGCGCCCAGCCCGCGGTAGTCGATACCCAGGAACTGCAACAAGGTGGCCGCCACCTGTCCCTGGTACAGCGCCCCAGGCACCGTGACCTCGCCGATATCCGGCGTGTCGGGACCGATCACCGCCAGCCAGGCTTCTTCGCTGCCGGGAATGCTCGCGTCGTGTTCAGCCCAGTCCGCGCCGTGCCGGCCGCGCCCATGGTCGGTCGTCACGATCAGCGTGGTTTGCCCGCGATGCGTGTCCAGTGATTCGAGCGTCGTCCACAGGTCGCCCAGCATGGCGTCGGCGCGATGGAGGTACGCGAGATAGCGGTCATAGCGATCGGCATGCGCCCAGTCGTCGGAATTCACGAGCGCGAGCCACAGCACGCGCGGCCGATTCTTCACCAGGTAGGCCTTCGCCAGGCGGTAGGTCAATGCGTCGTTGCTGCCTTCCTGCCACAAACCCATCACGTCGCGCCGCAACTCGTTGAGGAAGACCATGTCCTGCGTGCGCAGGGATTCCGGCACGTCGTCGTAGGCACCCACCATTACAAATGCGCCGTCGCTGGCCGAAGCCGCGTGCGCATACCCGTCCCAGCTGCCGATCGCCGCCACTTGCCCGAAGTCGAGACCGAGTTCCGCGCGCGCATGTTCGAGCACGGTCCGATTCGGCGATCGTCGCAATTCGTTGTCCACGACTTCTTTGCGCGGCGCGCCGGTCAGCATCTCGACGTAACCCGGTGTCGACCAGAAGACGCCGTTCTGCACCCTGACGTGGTTGCCGTGCGCCGGATTGCCGAACACCGCGCCCTGCACTGCCAGCCGGGTCCACAGTTCCGGCATCAGCCTCGCACGGCGTTCCTCCGGCGTGCCGGCACCGAACCGCTCGCGCATCGCGGCCATGTCCGAGTACAGCTGTTTCTCGTCGTGGGATGCGACCACCTCGTCGAGGCCGCCGAACAGCTCCTGAACCCGCACGCCGTCGAGCGTCACCAGAACCACGTTGTGCGTTGCGCGTGATTCGTCCTCTGCTTCGGCCGTCACGGAACAGCAGAGAAAGCTCAGTACGATGACGAGCGATAGGCGCATGGTGTTCATTGTCCACACTTCCCGACGGTCGCGCCCATGGGGCGCTGCAACGCGGTCAGCCCACGGCGACGCGGGCGTTGCGGAAAATCCGCATCCACGGGCCTTCGGCGCCCCACTCGTCCGGAGCCCAGGAATTCTGCGAGGTGAACGCGACGCGCTCGGGGTGCGGCATGATGATCGTGACGCGGCCATCCTCGTTCGACAGCGCGCAGATGCCGTCCGGCGAACCGTTCGGATTGGCCGGGTACCGGTCGGCAACTTCGCCGTAGTTATCCACGTAACGCGCGGCAATCGTGTACGAGGCGGCATAACGATCCGCCTCGCGCTCGAAGGCAACGCGGCCCTCGCCGTGCGCGGTGGCGATGGGCAGGCGCGAGCCGGCCATTCCGGCCAGGAACAGGGACGGGCTTTCGAGCACCTCGACGAGGCTGAACCGGGCTTCGAACTGCTCGGATTTGTTGCGCAGGAATTTCGGCCAGTGCTGGGCGCCCGGGACCAGCTCCTTCAGGTGCGACAGCATCTGGCAGCCGTTGCAGACCCCAAGTGCAAATGTGTCGCCACGCGCAAAGAATTCCGCAAACTGGTCGCATACGCGGCCGTGATACAGGATCGACTTCGCCCAGCCGCCACCGGCGCCGAGCACGTCGCCATAGGAGAAACCGCCTCCGGCGACCAGCCCCTGGTAATTCGACAGCTGGTCCCGGCCCTCGATCAGGTCGCTCATGTGCACGTCGACAGCAGCGAATCCGGCCCGCATGAACGCCGCCGCCATCTCGTACTGGCTGTTCACGCCCTGCTCGCGCAGGATCGCGACCTTCGGTCGTGCGGCGCCGCAATATGGACGGGCGATGTCGTCGCCCGGGTCGAAGGTCAGGACGACATTGAGCCCCGGGTCGCCGTCGTCGAGGATGCCGTCATACTCCTCTTTCGCCGTCGCCGGATTGTCGCGCAGCGCCTTGATGCGATAGCTCATGCCCGACCATTCCCGCTGCAGGGTCCTGCGATCGAGGTCCAGGACGATGCCGTCGTCGCCACGCACGGTGAGGCGCCCGGAATCGTCCACCCTGCCGATCGCTTCGGCCGCGACGCCATGCCGGTCGAGCAGCGCCTGCACCTGCGCGAGCCTGGACTTGGCCACCTGCACGACCGCCCCCGCTTCCTCGTTAAACAGCGCGGCGAGCAGCGCTTCGCCCTGGCCTTTGAGCGTCAGCTCGGCGCCGAGGCGACTCGCAAACTGCATCTCCGCCACCGCAGCGAACAGCCCGCCATCGCTGCGATCGTGATAGGCAAGCAGCAGGTCACACAAATTCAGTTCCTGCACTGCGGCGAAAAAGCGCGCGAGCGCCGCCGCATCGTCGAGGTCCGGCACCTGCCCGCCGCTGCGCAAGTACGCTTGTGCGAGACAGGAGCCGCCGAGCCGATTCCTGCCTCCGCCGAGATCGAGCAGCACCAGGTAACTCGACTCGTCAATGCGGCGCAGTTGCGGCGTAAGGTGCCGGGAGTGATTCGTCACGGGTGCAAATGCACTGACGATGAGCGATACCGGCGCGGCGACCTGGTACTCCTCGCCGTCCGCCGTCCAGCGGGCACGCATCGACAGGGAGTCCTTGCCGACAGGGATGGCGATGCCGAGCGACTTGCAGAGGCCGGTAACGGCGGCGACGGTGTCATAGAGGCGCGCGTCCTCGCCCGGCTGGCCTGCGGCCGCCATCCAGTTCGCGGACAGCCGTACCTGCGCCAGGCTGTCGACGGACGCCGCGGCGATGTTCGTCACGGCTTCGGCGACTGCCATGCGCCCGGAAGCCGGCGCATCGATGGTCGCGAGCGGCGTACGCTCGCCCAGCGCCATCGCCTCGCCCGTCACGGCGCCGAATCCTGACGATGTGATCGCGACGTCGGCGACCGGCACCTGCCAGGGACCGACCAGCTGGTCGCGCACAGACAATCCGCCGACGGTGCGGTCGCCGATGTGGATGAGGAAGGACTTGTCGGCAACGGCCGGGAAGCGCAGCACGCGCAGGGCAGCGGCAGACGGGTCGATGTCCGACAGGTCGAGCGCCGCCGTCGTCAGCTCAAGGCGCGTCGCTTCGCGGGTCAACTTCGGCGGATTGCCAAGCAACATCGCCATCGGCATGTCGATCGGCCGGTTGCCGAAGGTCCGATCGCTGACGACGAGCCGTCCGTCATCCGTCAGCGTGCCGATGACCGACGCCGGGCAGCGCTCGCGGCCACAGACGGCGAGAAACTGTTCGATGCGTGCGCTGCCCACGATCAGCACGTATCGTTCCTGCGCCTCGTTGCACCAAATTGCCATCGGCGACAGGCCCGGCTCGGCATTGTCCACGTCACGCAGCTCGATGCGGGCACCGAGCGCGCTGTGATTGACGGCTTCCGGAACGGCGTTCGACAGGCCGCCGGCGCCGACGTCATGGATCAGCAGAATCGGGTTGTCGTCGCCCATCTCCGTGCAGCGATCGATCACCTCCTGCGCGCGGCGCTGGATCTCCGGGTTGCCGCGCTGCACGGAAGCGAAGTCGAGATCCTCGCTCGAAGACCCGCTCGCCACGCTCGAAGCGGCGCCGCCGCCGAGCCCGATGAGCATCGCGGGCCCGCCGATGATTACGACTTTCGCGCCGGCCGCGACTTCGATCTTGCAGGCATGCGCCGGCCGCACGTTGCCCACGCCACCCGCGATCATGATCGGCTTGTGGTAACCCCGGATTTCGTTCGCGGGCAGTCCCGGCACGCGGGCTTCATAGGTCCGGAAGTAGCCGGCCAGATTCGGTCGGCCGAATTCGTTGTTGAAGGCGGCACCGCCGAGCGGTCCGTCCAGCATGATCTCGAGCGGGGTCGCCATGCGTTCGGGATGCGGGAAATCGGGCTCCCAGTCCTGTGCGTAGCCGGGAATGCGCAAGTGCGAGGTACTGAAGCCGGTAAGGCCGGCCTTGGGCCGCGCTCCGAGGCCGGTCGCGCCTTCGTCGCGAATCTCGCCGCCTGCGCCGGTGGCGGCGCCGGGAAAGGGCGAGATCGCGGTCGGGTGATTGTGCGTCTCGACCTTCATGAGGATGTGCACCGCTTCGTCCGCGTACCGGTATTCGCGGCTCCCGGGCTCCGGCATCAGCCGCTGGCCGGGCGGACCTTCGATCACCGCGGCATTGTCGGCGTAGGCGCTCAGGATGCCCGCCGGGTTCGCCGCGGTGGTCGTCCGGATCATGCCGAACAGACGTTCGCCGGTCGCTCTCCCGTCGACCTGCCAGTCCGCATTGAAGATCTTGTGCCGGCAATGTTCGGAGTTCGCCTGCGCGAACATCATGAGTTCGGCGTCGGTCGGATCACGTCCCAGCGCGGCGTAATTCCTGACGAGGTAGTCGATCTCGTCGCCGGACAAGGCAAGACCCAATTCCGCATTCGCGCGGGCCAGCGCAGCGTGTCCGTCGTCGGCCAGCCGTACGATGCCGAGTGGCGCCGGCACATGCTCCTCGAACAGGCATATTGCCTCGTCGCCATGCGCAAGGACGGTCTCCGTCATGCGGTCGTACAGGAGCGGCGCGAGCCGGGCCAGCGCGTCGGCAGCCGCTGCGCGAATCGTCAGTGCATAGCAGATGCCGCGCTCGATGCGCCGCACTTCGTCGAGGTCGCAGGCATGCGCGATGTCGGTGGCTTTTGACGACCAGGGTGAAATCGTTCCGGGGCGCGGCACGACGAACAGCCGCTGCGCCTTCGGTTGCAGGATCGCCGGAGCGTCACCCGACAGCAGCAAGGCATCGAGTCGCTGCCGGTGCTCGGCACCCAGGGGACCGGCGAGGTGCACGAAATAGGTATAGCGCGCTTCGATCCCGGTGACGCGTTCGTCGACCTCCCTGAGCTCGCGCAGGCATTTGTCGAGCCGGAACCGGGACAGCGCGGATTGCCCGGCCAGCTCCAGGATCGTCGAAGAAGGTCTCGCCAATGCTGCAGGATCGGACAAGAACGTCGCCAGGTTCGGGTCGGGGGCGGGACAGACCGCGATGATACCGGAGCAACTCGCGGACGCAACACGCGCCCGTCGGCGGCTCAGGACTTGCCGTCACCCGGGGTATAAATCGGGATCGGGAACTGAGCGACGTTGCCGCCTTCGACTTTGGAGATCTTGCTGGTGCCCTGCTTGTCCACTTCGTCGATGCGGACGATCGAGTGCAGCGGCAGGTAGGTGCGCCGCACGTTCTCGAACTCGGCCTTGATTCTTTCCTCGGAAGGATCCACGACCACGGTCGTGCGTTCGCCGAACACAAGTTCCTCGACCGCGACGAAGCCGAACAGCTCGCCGTGGTTCACGTGCCGGGCATAGATCTCGAAGACCTGGCCCTGGTTCATGAACATGACCTTGTACACGCGTTTCCTGCTCATCCCGGGAACCGTAGGCCCGCGGCGGCGGTGCCTGCAAAAACGAAGGGCGCGTAGTGTACCCAAATCCGGCTGCCGGGTCCTCGCAGCCCGGTTGGCCCGCCGGCTCCGCCGATATGGGCCGAAATTCCCACTTGCGCCCAGCCTGCGGTTGCCAGTGCCCCGTTATGTGAACTGCTCGACAGCAGAAGTCCTTGTTCGGCGGCAAGATTCCCGGCAATCCCCGGCGCCGGCCAATGCGCCCGGCACGGGGGCATCGGCAACATCGGGACCCGCAATGCCGCTACAGCTAGAAATCATCAGCGAACACCGTGATCTCGTCGGCTACGACGCCGTACACGAATTCGACGAACGCGGCGGAACGATCGGCCGATCGCTCGACAACGACTGGATCCTGCCGGACCCGGACCGGTACATCTCCGGCCTGCACGCGACCGTCGACTTCAAGGGCGGTATCTATTATCTCGCCGACGTATCCACGAACGGCGTGTACTTGAACGGCGAGCGCGAACCGCTCGGCCGCGGCAATCCGCGGCGACTCTTCAACGGCGACCACCTGCGCATGGGCGACTTCGAAGTCGTCGTCGCCATCGACCGCGGCGAGAGCATCGCGATGCCGCTCGAGGGTGAGCGAACCGAGCTGCCGGAGCCGATCGGCTTCGGTGTTTCCGAAGTCTCGGCGCGGTCCGGCGTGCAGATGCTCGACGAGGAGGAACTGGCCGGCGCGCCGGACTTCATGTCGGCCCTGCTCGAAACCGAGACGCCGACGCCGGTCGCGGCCGTCAAGGTCGCCCCTGCCGCGAAAGCGAAGGCGAAAGCCGAAGCGCCGCCGGCGCCGGTCGCCGTGGCGAGCCGGCCGTCGAATCCGCCGGCCGCGAACGACCCGGCGCCGCAGGAGGTGCGGATCACCGCGGACGATCTCTTCGATACCTTTCTCGACGGCGTCGGCCTGAGCCGCGCCGACCTGGATCCGGACATCGACCCCGTGGAAGTCCTGCAGAATGCCGGCCAGGTGCTCCGTGAGCTGGTCAACGGGCTCGGCCGGATGCTGAAGAGCCGCGGCAATCTCAAGGCCAGCTTTCGACTGGAACAGACGACGATCCTGCCCCGCCAGAACAACCCGCTGAAATTCGCGGAAGACGAAGCCGAGTCGCTGCGGAAGTTGCTCGTGGGCCGCGATGGCGAGTATCTCGGCCCGCGCGATTCGGCCCGCGAGGCCTGTCGCGACCTCGTGCATCACCAGGACGCCCTGCTCGATGCGATGCATGCGGCCTTCGGTGAATTCGTCGACCGTTTCGATCCCGAAGAACTCGTCGGTGCCTTCCGTCGCGATCAGGCTCAGAAGCCGTTCCTGGGCTTCCTCGACCGGCTCAGATACTGGCAGATGTACTGCGATCTCTACCCGGTACTGATGGCGAAAGGTGACAGCCGTTTCCCGCAGGTGTTTGTGGAGGAATTCGTACGCACGTACGAGCGGCAGGTCGGCGAATACAAGCGCGTCGATTCCGTGCCGAACCTCAAGGCGACCGTTCGACTGGAGCCGCGGCATGCCGCTTTGCCGCTCGATCTGCCCGCCGGACCCGCTCCCGTCGCCAGGCCACTTGCTGCCGCGGAACCGGTGTTCGCCGCCGACGACCAGTCGGACGACGCGGTCCCGTCGATCGAATTCGACGATTCCTTCAGCGCGCTGTTCGACGACGACGACGCGGCCTAGCTCCGGTTCTGACGATTCCGAATCAGGTCTTCGACGACTGCCGGATCGGCCAGCGTCGAGATGTCGCCGAGATTGGCGTAGTCGTCGGCCGCGATCTTGCGCAGGATCCGGCGCATGATCTTGCCCGAGCGCGTCTTCGGCAGGCCCGGCGCCCACTGGATGAGATCGGGCTTTGCAATCGCACCGATTTCCTTGCGCACCCAGCCCTCGAGCTCGGACTTCAGTGCGTCTGTCGGCTGCACGCCCTGCATCAGCGTGACATATACATAGATGCCCTGCCCCTTGATGTCGTGCGGATAACCCACGACGGCGGCCTCGGCCACGTCCGGATGCGCGACCAGCGCGCTCTCGACCTCGGCCGTCCCCATGCGGTGCCCTGACACGTTGAGTACGTCATCGACCCGGCCCGTGATCCAGTAATAGCCGTCCGCGTCGCGCCGTGCGCCGTCGCCGGTGAAATAGCAGCCGGGGAAGGCCGAGAAATAAGTGTCGACGAAACGCCGGTGATCGCCGTAGACCGTACGCATCTGTGCCGGCCAGCTGTCCTGCAGCACGAGGTTGCCTTCCGTCGCGCCGTCGAGGATCCGGCCCTCGCCGTCCACGATCGCGGGGCGGATGCCGAACAATGGCCGCGTCGCGGAACCTGGCTTGAGCGGCGTCGCACCCGGCAACGGGCTGATCAGGATTCCGCCGGTCTCGGTCTGCCACCAGGTGTCGACGACCGGACAGCGGCTGTCGCCGACCACCCTGTAATACCACTCCCACGCTTCCGGATTGATCGGCTCGCCAACCGATCCGAGCAGCCGCAGCGACTTGCGGGAGGTTTTCAGGACCGGTTCATCGCCTTCCCGCATCAGGGCGCGGATCGCGGTCGGCGCCGTGTAGCAGATGTTCACGCCATGCTTGTCGCAGACCTCCCAGAAGCGGGAACTGCTCGGGTAGTTGGGCACACCCTCGAACATCAGCGTCGTGGCCGCATTCGCGAGCGGCCCGTAGACGACATAGGAATGTCCCGTCACCCAGCCAACGTCGGCGGTGCACCAGAACACCTCGCCGGGGCGATAGTCGAAGACGGCCTCGTGAGTCAACGACACGTAGACGAGATAGCCGCCGGTCGTGTGCAGCACGCCCTTGGGCTTGCCGGTGGAACCCGAGGTATAGAGGATGAACAGCGGGTCTTCCGCGTTCATTTCCTCGCAAGGGCAGTCCGCGCCGACGTCGCGCTCCAGGTCGTGTAACCAGACGTCGCGACCCTCGGTCATGGCGACGTCGTTGCCGGTGTTGCGTACGACGAGCACCGCCGCGAGCGTCGTGACCGTCGGCTTTGCCGCTGCCGCATCGACGTTGGCCTTGAGCGGCACGGTCTTCCCGCCGCGCACGCCCTCGTCGGCGGTGATAACGAGATTCGACGCGCAGTCTTCGATGCGTCCGGCGAGCGACTCGGGCGAGAACCCGCCGAAGACAACCGAATGCACGGCACCGATGCGCGCGCAAGCCAGCATCGCGATGGCCGTGTCCGGGATCATGGGCATATAGATCGTGATCCGGTCGCCTTTTTTCGCCCCCAGCGACTTCAGCACGTTCGCGAAACGGCATACGCGCGCGTGCAGTTCGCGATAGGTGATGCGGGCGGCACGTGCAGGATCGTCGCCCTCCCAGACGATCGCCACGTCGTCGCCGTGCGCATCGAGGTGCCGATCGACGCAGTTGTAACAGACGTTGAGCGTGCCGTCGTAATACCAGCGGATGTGCAGGTCGTCCGTATCGAACGACACGTCCTTCACTTTGCTGAAGGGCCTGATCCAGTCGATGCGAGCGGCCTGCTCCGCCCAGAAGCCCTCGTTGTCCCGGACGGATCGGCGGTACATGCGCTCGTAGCGCTGCGCATCGATCAGGGTCCGGGCGCGGGTCGCGTCGTCGACGGGATAGAGCTCGGTCATCGTTTCGGCCTTTGAAGCATTCCCTATTGTTTGGGTGTCATCGATTCGTCGCCGCGCGCAGGGCGAGCTGCAGCGTCCGGCGCGCCTGCACGAGGTGCGGGTGGTCGAGCATGACGCCATCGAGACCGATCACGCCGGCGCCCCCGGAGCTGTCGAACAAGTCCACGATGCGGCGCGCGCGATCCACCTCTGAGCGCGTCGGCGTGAATGCCGCATGGATCGCTTCGATCTGGGCCGGGTGTATCGCGAGTACGCCGCTGAATCCGTCGCGGCGCGCCGCGGCGGCATGGCGCGCAAAGCCGTCGGCGTCGCGAAAGTCCGTGTAGACCGTGTCGATCGCAGGCACTTCGGCAGCGGCAGCGGCGAACAGGCACAGGGAGCGCGCGAGCTGGTAAGGAGCCAGCCAGCTGCCGTCGCCCGCGCGATTCGCCTGGGCGCCGACGAGCGCGGACAGGTCCTCCGCACCCCAGGTCAGCGCGGCCAGGCGCGGGGTCGCGTGCCGATAGCCGCCGAGCGTGAACAAGGCCTCCGGCCGTTCGGTGCACAGGCAGATGATGCGTATGCGTCCGCGGTCGAATCCGGCAGCCGCTTCGAATTCGTCGAGCCGGGCCGCGAGTTCGATGGCGTCGGCTGCGCTTTGCGGCTTCGGCAGCACGATGCCGGCCGGCGCCGCGGGAACGATTGCCTCGAGGTCGAAATCCGCGTCCTCACTGGCCAGCGGATTGATGCGCACCCAGACCTCCGGGCGGCCGGCGTCGCCGCGGGCGGCGAGCGCATCCGCCGCCGCTCGCCGGGCCGCGGGGCGGGCGGCGGCCGTCACCGAATCCTCGAGATCGAGTATGACGGCGTCGGCGGTGCCGGCGAGCGCCCGGGCGACCTTGCGGGCGTCGTCCGCCGGCGTGAACAGGAAACTGCGCATCAGGCCGGCTGCCTCAGCATCAGTGCGGTGCGCTTGCAGTACCCGACGAGTTCGTCGCGCTGGTTGAACGCCCGGTGCGCGAAGACGACGATGCCGTTTGCCGGCCGCGAGTTGCTCGCCCGCGTTTCGAGCACCTCCGTCTGGATATGCAAAGTGTCGCCCTGGAATACGGGCAGCGGAAATCGCACTTCGTCCCAGCCGAGATTGGCTACCGTGGTGCCATGCGTCGTGTCGTTCACCGAGATGCCGACCATGAGCCCGAGGGTGAAGCAACTGTTGACGAGCACGCGGCCGAACTCGGAATCCTTCATTGTTTCCGCGTCGAGGTGCAAAGCCGCCGGGTTGTGGGTCAGCGTGGTGATGAGGACATTGTCCGTCTCGGTGACCGTGCGCCTGATCGGGTGCTCGAACACCTGTCCCACCACGAATTCTTCGAAATACAGGCCCGGCATCGTCTCTTCATCCTCGGTCGGCAGGTAGTGCCGGTCCTAGTATAGTGGCTTCGGGCGCCGCGCTGCCGGGCCCTCAGCGCCGGCCGCGTTCGATCGCTTCGCGAATGAGCCGTTGAGCGACCGTACGGTCGTGCCAGCCGCCGATCTTGACCCACTTGCCGGGCTCGAGGTCCTTGTAGTGTTCGAAGAAATGCTCGACCTGCTTCAACGTGATCTCCGGCAGGTCGTCGTAGTCCCGGACATGCTGGTAGCGCTGGGTCGTGCGCTCCGACGGCACCGCGATCACCTTCTCGTCCTGGCCCGCGTTGTCTTCCATGATGAGCACGCCGATCGGGCGCACGTTGATCACGCATCCCGGCAGCAGCTGCCGCGTGTTGCAGATGAGCACGTCGATCGGATCGCCGTCGTCGGACAAGGTGTGCGGAACGAAACCGTAGTTGCCGGGGTAGGACATGGCCGTGTACAGGAAGCGGTCGACGACGAGCGTTCCGGCATTCTTGTCCATCTCGTACTTGATGGGCTGGCCGCCCAGGGGACATTCGATGATGACGTTCACGTCATCCGGTGGCTGGTAGCCGATCGAAATCGCGTCGATTCGCATGTTCGTGTCCTGTGCCCGGCTTGCCTGAAGGAAGTTCGCGGGCGCCGGCCGCCGCGTATTGTGCCGGTTTCGCGTCGAATTGACAGCGCCGTCCCGGACCGTGCAGAGGGACTGCATCGAAGGTGCCGGCCGTGCCGCATGCCTCGTGCGATTTGTATGATGTATGATGCGCCGGGTTTCTGGGGTGCGGGTGACCTGCAGCGATGATGGACAAGCGCGCGCTACTGGCCGCGGCGATGGTCGCGAGTTGCTTCGGCGCAGGCATGGCCGATGCCGAGTCGCCGGTTCCGCAGCTGGTCACCGACGGCGGGCGCCACGCTCTCATGGTCGACGGCGCGCCGTTTTTGATACTGGGGGCACAGACCAACAATTCGTCGAACTACCCCGCAATGCTGGCCCGCGTTTGGCCGGCGGTGTCCGCACTGCACGCCAATACCGTCGCGATCCCCGTCGCGTGGGAGCAAATCGAACCGCAACAGGGCCGTTTCGACTTCTCGTACGTCGATACGCTGCTCGGCCAGGCACGGGAAAACGAAGTGCGGCTGGTGCTGCTCTGGTTCGCGACCTGGAAAAACAATGGCCCGAACTACACCCCGGCCTGGGTCAAGCTCGACAACGTCCGCTATCCGCGAGTGCTGACCAGCGATGGGCGCACCCTCAATTCGCTGTCGCCGCACCACCGAAGCACGCTCGATGCGGACCGGACAGCGTTCGTCGCGCTGCTGGAACATCTCCGGCGCATCGATGAAGAGCGAACCGTGATCATGCTGCAGGTGCAGAACGAGACCGGCACCTATGGCTCGCCGCGCGATTTCTCCCCGGCCGCCGAAGCCGAGTTCGCCAGGCCGGTGCCGCGCGAACTGGCCGCCGACCTCGGCCTGGCGCAGGGCACCTGGCGCGCGGTATTCGGCAATGACGCCGACGAGTTCTTCCATGCCTGGCATGTTGCACGCTATTGCGAAGAGATCGCTGCCGCCGGCAAGGACGTCTATCCGTTGCCCATGTACGTCAATGCCGCACTGCGCAATCCGTTCGAGCCGGGCCGCCCGGGCGAGTATTCGAGCGGCGGCCCGACGGACAACGTGATCCCGGTGTGGCAGTCGGCGGCGCCGTCGATCGATCTCATCGCGCCGGACATTTACTTTCGCGATCATCGGACGGTCACCCGCGTGATGGACCTCTATCGCCGCCCGGACAACGCTTTGTATGTCGCAGAGATCGGCAACGACCAGCCGTTCGCGCGTTACTACTTCGAGGCGCTGGGTCGCCAGGCGATCGGCTTTGCGCCTTTCGGTACCGACTTCAGCGATTATTCGAATTACCCGCTCGGCGCGGCGGCTTTCGACGACGAAACGCTTGCCCATTTTGCCGAGATCTATCGCCTGTTCGCGCCGATGGCCGGCGAATGGGCGAAGCTCGGCTACGAGGGCCGGACCTGGGCGGTGGCCGAAGCCGGGGAGACGACCGGTGGTTCGGACGTCGACGATGCGGCGGCGGCGCACACCCAGGAAATCGACCTCGGCCGCTGGGCCGCCGACATCAGTTACGGCCGGCCGGCGTTCGGGAATCCGGCGCCGGCCGGCAACGATCCGCCGTCAGGCGGCGTCGCCATCGCCGAGCTCGGTCCCGACGAGTATCTCGTCACGGGACTCAGGGCCCGCGTCGGCTTCCGACCGGCGCAGCCACTCGTCGGCGCGCAGATGATTCTCGAACGCGTCGAGGAAGGCCGCTACGAAGACGGCGTGTGGGTGTTCGAACGGGTCTGGAACGGTGACCAGACCGACTGGGGCCTCAATTTCACGGCCGAGCCACACGTGCTCAGGGTGAAACTCGCAACCTACGACACCGGCGGCAACGGATCGTGATGAGGACGCGACCATCGCCAGCGGTTCTGCCGGCGCTCTGTGCCGCATGCCTGATTGCGGCCTGCGACAGGGACGACGCGCGGACGGACAGCAGCTGGCGCGCCGCGGACGACGGCGTGTACGTGCAGACCGGCGACGGGGAGTTCGGCGTCGTGCGGCTGCAGGTCATCGACGAACGCGCGATACGGGTAACGGCGGGTCCGGATGGCGAGTTCGACGCCGCGCCGGACACGATGATGGTCGTCGCCCGCGCGCGGCCGGACGGCTATGCGACCGAGGAACGCGACGGCGCACTCATCGTCCGCACCGGCGCAATGAGCGCCGAGATAGCGCTCGACACCGGCCGCATCCGCTTCCGTGATGCCGACGGCCGCCTGCTGCTGGCGGAAGCCGCGCGCAGCCGTGGCAACGGCGTCGCCGGCTGGTCCGTGCGGCAGCAGTTCGAGCGCGCCGACGGCGAATCCTATTATGGGCTCGGGCAACGCCAGGACGGGCTGGCCGACCTGGCCGGGCGCAACGTCGAAATCACGACGCACAACATCATCATCGCCATTCCCTTCCTCACCTCGACGAACGGCTACGGCATCCTGTGGAACAACGCCTCGATTTCGCGGTTCGGCGACCCGGCGCCCCCGCAGCCGCTCGCCGCGGGTTTTGACCTGTTCGACACAGACGGCAAGCCCGGGGCGCTGACCGCCCGTTACTACGACGGCGAGCAATTGCTGCTCGAACGTCCGGAAGCCGATCTCGACTACCAGTTCCTGGCGCAGGGCAGCGCCCGCGAGCATCCCTTCCCCGAGGACGTCGCCGATGCAGAGGACCTGCGCGTCGAGTGGTCGGGCGCGCTCGTCCCGAAAACGAGCGGGGCCTACGACTTCAACATGTATTCGAGCGGCTACGCCCACCTCGCCGTCAGCGGCGAAACGCTGCTGGACCGCTGGCGGGTGAACTGGAACCCGTGGTTTCACGATGCCCGCGTCGAACTCGAGGCCGGACGGCGCTACCCGATCACGGTCGACTGGCGCGCCCAGGGCGGGTACTTCCGCCTCCTCCAGCACGCGCCGGCGCCTGCATCCGCACCCGAAACCTTGTCGTTCGCGTCCGAGGCCGGCGCAAACGTCGACTACTACTTCGTCGTCGGCGACGACGCCGACGAAGTCATCGGCGGCTACCGTCGCCTGACCGGCAAAGCCACGATGCTGCCGAGGTGGGCCTACGGCTTCTGGCAGAGCCGCGAACGCTACAAGTCGCAGGACGAACTCGTCGGCGTGCTCGAGGAGTACCGCGAGCGCGGCATCCCCATCGACAACATCGTGCTCGACTGGTCGTACTGGCCGGTCGACGCCTGGGGCAGCCATACGTTCGATCCGGAGTTCTTCCCCGACCCGAGAGCGATGGTCGACCGCGTCCACGAACTGGACGCACGCATCATGATCTCGGTCTGGCCGAAGTTCTATCCGAGCACGGCGCACTACGAGGAACTGAACGCCGCCGGCTGCATGTTCAACAAGAACATCGAGGAGCGGAACATCGACTGGATCGCGCCGGGCTATCTCAACGCCTTCTACGACGCCTTCGACGCGGATTGCCGGCGCATCTACTGGCGCCAGGTCCGCGATTCCCTGAACGTGCTCGGTTTCGATGCGTGGTGGCTCGACGCCGTCGAGCCCGACATGCACTCCAACCTGTCCTTCGCACATCGCGCGAACATGATGACACCGAATGCGCTGGGCACCGGTGCCGAATTGTTCAATGCCTATGCGTTGCCGCACGCCGAGTCGGTCCATCTCGGCGATCGCGAAGCAGATCCCGCCAAACGCAGTCTGATCCTGACACGCTCCGGCTTCGGTGGCATCCAGCGCACCGGCGCGGCGATCTGGAGCGGCGACATCGCGACGCGCTGGTCGAACCTTAGGGAACAGATCGCCGCCGGCATCGGTGTCGGGCTCGCGGGAATGCCCTACTGGACCTTCGACATCGGCGGCTTCACGCCCGAGGACCGCTACAAGTATTTCGAGGGCGGGGCCGCCGGCCACTTCAGCGAAGTCCCGGCCGCGCATCGCGCCGAATGGCAGGAGATCAACCTGCGCTGGTTCCAGTTCGGCGCTTTCGTGCCCTTGTTCCGCTCGCACGGGCAAAACCCCTATCGCGAGATCTTCAATCTCGCCGACGAGGGCTCGGCGGTCTACGACAGCCTCGTCCGTTACACGAAGCTCCGCTACCGGCTGATGCCGTATATCTACACGCTGGCCGGCGACGCGTGGCAGCGTGACGGCACCGTCATGCGCGGCCTGGCCATGGACTTTCCGGAAGATCCGGACGCGCGCGACGTCGCGACGCAGTATTTGTTCGGGCCCGCGCTGCTCGTCAATCCCGTGTACGAGCAGGGTGCGGTGAGCAGGCCCGTATACCTGCCGGAAGGCACGGACTGGTACGACTTCGACACCGGCACCCGGCACGCCGGCGGCCAAACCATCGAGGCTCCGGCGCCGCTTACTCGCATGCCGATCTTCGTGCGCGCGGGCTCAATTCTGCCCACCGGCCCGGAACTCCGCCACAGCGGCGAAAGCCTGAACGCACCCCTGTTGCTCAACGTGTATGCCGGTACGGACGGCGCGTTCGATATCTACGAGGACGATGGACTGAGCTACGCCTACGAGAACGGCGCATGGTCGCGTATCCCGGTGCGCTATGACGACGAATCGGGGACTGTCACCATCGGCGAACGCAAGGGCCGCTTCGAGGGCATGCAGGATGAGCGCCGCATCACGGTACGGTGGATCGACGGTCCCGGTCCGCCGCCGGATGCCGATCCCGAGCCGGATGCCGCGATCGACTACCGCGGCGTCGAAATCGCGATCAAGAGGCCGCGATGAGCGCCTGCGAGGTGAGGTGCGGCCTGCATTGCAGGTTTGCCCGCACGTGCGACGCGCGGAGGCGGCACGATTGAGCGGTACGCCGAGCCTGCTGGCCGACTGGGGCACGACCCGCCTGCGCCTGTACCTTTGCAGCGTCGACGGCGAGTCGGTGCCGCGACTCGTCGCATCCGTATCCGGTCCCGGCGTCAAGTTCGATGCGCGCTTCGAACAGGTGTTCCTGGAACAGGCCGCGCGCCTTCCGCCGCACGGCGCGCTCGACGTCGTGATCGCCGGCATGGCCGGTTCGAACATCGGCTGGCACGCGACGGGCTATGTGCCCTGCCCGGCGAATTGGCGGGACTATGCCGCGTCCGCCCGCAGCTTCGCGGTCCGCGACTACCGGATTTCGATCCTGCCGGGCATGTCCTGTGAGAACGCGTTCGGTTACCGCGACATCATGCGCGGCGAGGAGGTCCAAGTGCTCGGCGCGCTCCGGGTCGGCGCCATCGACACGGCACGGCACCTCGTCTGCCTGCCGGGCACGCACAGCAAGTGGGTGCTGGTGGAGAACCACTCTCTCGACGCCTTTGCGACCTCGATGTCGGGCGAACTGTTCGACATCCTGTCGAGTCACAGCGTGCTCGTCCCGCCCGGCGCGCGCCTGGCGCACGGGCGCCTGCCCGTCGCTGCCCACGCCTTCGACCAGGGCGTGAACCTGCTGCGGGCCGACGCGGACCTGGCGCTCTCACAAGCACTCTTTTCCGTGCGCTGCCGGCAGGTGAGCGGCGAACTTGCAGCCGACGAGGCCTTGTCCTGCCTGTCCGGAATTCTCGTGGCAGCGGACGTCAGGGACGTGGGCCTGCCGCTCGTCCGCCGGCACGCCGTCGAGCACCCGGTGACGGTAATCGGCGAGCCGCAGCTCGCTGCCCTGTACGCCCGCGCCCTGCACGCATTCGGCGTGCCGGGCCAACCGCTCGATGCCGAGGAATGCACGTTGTCCGGCCTCGATGCCTGTCGGCGTCTGCTCGCCGGGGAGGCGCCGTATGCGACTTGAAGACGCACTGGCCGCGATGCCGGTAATCGCAATCCTGCGCGGCGTCAGGCCCGGAGAAGCCATTGCGATCGGCGAAGCACTGGTCGCAGCGGGCATCGTGGCGATCGAGGTGCCGCTCAATTCTCCCACCCCCTTCGACAGCATCGGGAAACTGGCGCAGGCGCTGGCCGGCAGGGCGGCGATCGGCGCGGGCACCGTGCTGGCGCCTGACGACACCGGCGCGGTCGCACGTGCGGGCGGCACATTCGTGGTCGCGCCGGACACGCGGCCGTCCGTCATCCGCGCCGCGCGCGGCCACGGTCTCGACGCCGTGCCTGGCTTCGCGACGCCGGGCGAAGCGCTGCGCGCGATCCGTGCGGGCGCGCGCATCCTCAAGCTGTTTCCGGCCGCGAGCCTCGGCACGAGCTTCATCGGCGCCGTGCGCGCCGTCCTGCCGCCGGACATCACGATCGTCGCCGTCGGCGGCGTCGATGCGCCGAATGCAAAACAGTGGCTGGCCGCGGGGGCCGGCGGTCTCGGTACGGGCAGCTCGCTGTACCGCGCCGGCTCGGGCGCCGCGGAGGTCGCGACGGCGGCCGCACAACTCGTGGCGGCCGTGCGCGGCAAACGCTGACGGAATTACCGACAAAGGGGAAGCAACATGGGTCTTGCCGCAATCGATTACCTGATCGTCGCGATCTACGCGATCTCGCTGGTCGCGATCGCGACCTGGGTGTCCCGGGAGAAATCGGGTCACGACAAGAATACGCAGGATTACTTCCTGGCCGGCAACAACCTGCCCTGGTGGGCAATCGGTGCCTCGCTGATCGCGGCGAACATTTCCGCAGAACAGGTCATCGGCATGACAGGCTCCGGCTACGCCATCGGCCTGGCCATCGCCTCTTACGAGTGGATGGCGGCGATCACGCTGATCATCGTCGGCAAGTACTTCCTGCCGATCTTCCTCGAACGGCGCATCTACACGATGCCGCAGTTCCTCGAGCAACGTTACAACGGCGCGGTGCGCTCGGTCATGGCGGTGTTCTGGCTCGGCGTCTTCACCTTCGTGAACCTTGCCTCGATCCTGTGGCTGGGCGCGCTCACCATCACTTCGATGACCGGCCTCGACCTCAACGCCGGCATCGCTGCACTCGCCGCCTTCGCCGCGGTCTACTCGCTGTACGGCGGCCTGAAGGCGGTGGCGCTGACCGACATCATCCAGGTCGCGATGCTCGTGGCAGGCGGCCTGCTCATTGCCTGGCTGGCGCTCGATGCCGTCGGCGACGGCCAGGGTGCGATCGCGGGTTTCTCGGAACTGCTGCGGGTCGCGCCGCAGAAGTTCGACATGATCCTCGACCGCGCGGATCCGAACTACCGCTACCTGCCGGGCCTGTCCGTCCTGATCGGCGGCATGGTGATCATGAATCTGAGCTACTGGGGCTTCAACCAGTACATCATCCAGCGCGCACTGGCCGCGAAGAGCGTCGAGGAAGCCCAGAAGGGCATCGTGTTCGCGGCATTCCTGAAACTCCTGATCCCGGTGCTGGTCGTCTTCCCCGGCATCGCCGCCGTCGTGCTGCTGCCCGAGCTCGAACGTCCCGACGAAGCCTATCCGACCTTGATGTCGCTCGCACCGAACGGCATCCGCGGGCTCATTTTCGTCGCGCTGATCGCAGCCATCGTCTCGTCGCTCGGGTCCATGATGAACTCGATCGCCACCATCTTCACGATTGACCTGTACAAACCGATGCGCCCGCAGGTATCCGAACATTCCCTCGTGTTCACCGGTCGCGTGGCGGCGTTCAGTGCACTGGTGATCGCCGCCCTGGCCGCACGGCCCCTGCTCGGCAACGCCGAGCAGGCTTTCCAGTGGCTGCAGGAATTCACGGGCTTCTTCACGCCCGGAGTCGTTACCCTGTTCGTGCTGGGCATGTTCTGGAGCCGCACGACGTCGGCGGGAGCCTTTGCGGCGGCCATCGCTTCGGCGGTGCTGTCGCTCGCCTACAAGATCTGGTGGCCGGAGGTGCCGTTCATGAACCGGGTCGGCTACGTATTCCTGCTGTGTGTCGCAATCGCGGTTGCGGTGTCACTCCTGCAGGGCGGGCGCGTACAGGAGAAAGCCGTGAACGTCGGCCGGGTCGACTTCTCTACCCACCCGTCCTTCAACCTGGCCGCGGCGATCATCGCGGCGATCCTGATAGCCCTCTACTGGTATTGGTGGTAGCGGCGCCGCGTCCCCGGCGCAAGGCCGGCGGCGTCGCGTTCGAGTCCGGTCGCGCCGCCGAACCACAGGCCGAGAGCGGCGCCGAGGATGGTGGACGAAAGGAGAGTCAAAGCCGGGCTCGCGGCGAAAGGACCCACGCCCGTCATGAGCAACAGGCCGCCCGCACTTAGGCCAAGGATCAGGCCGGCGATTCCGATGAGCAGGTGCGCGCCTTCCAGCGCCCGCGTGATGGCCCGCAGTTCCGGTTCACAGTCTCGAACGATATCGCTCGTTGCGGAGTTCGACAGTGGCTGCATGGCTGCATGACTCCTGTTACCTGGGCCTAACCGAAATATTGCAAGTCGCGTGCCGTCGCGAAACTGCCCGCGGCACCCGGCGTGGCGCCCCGCTGGCCGCGATGCATTGTCATTCCTGCAACATTCGGGCGGGAATTGCAAATCTCCTTCCGGACAGTGGACCGGTGCGAGCGCAGTCCGTGGTCCGTACAATGCCGGCATGCAGCAACGAATAAGCAACGCGTTGGCGCCGGCTGCACTGGACTATGCGATGCCGGCGGAGTGGACACCGCACCAGGCGACCTGGCTCTCCTGGCCGCACAAGCGCGAGAGCTGGCCCGGCAAGTTCGAACCCGTGGAACCCGTGATGGTGCGTTTCGTCGCCGCCCTTGCCGCCGACGAGCTGGTGCGGATCAACGTGCTCGATGCAACGCACGAGCGGCATGTCGCCGCGCTGCTGGAGGGTCATGTCAATGCGGCGAATGTCCGGTTCCACCGCTTTCGCACGAATGATGCCTGGTGTCGCGATCACGGCGCCATTTTCGTCACCCGGCAGGGCAACGGCGCGCCGCAGGGACTGGCGCTCGACTTTCGTTTCAATGCCTGGGGTGAAAAGTACCCGCCCTACGACCTCGACGACGCGATCCCGGCGCAGATGGCCAGGGAACTCGACGTACCCGTCCGCTCGATCGACATGGTCCTCGAAGGCGGCTCGATCGACGTCAACGGCGCCGGCGCACTGCTGACGACGGAAAGCTGTCTTCTGAACCCGAATCGCAACCCGACGCTCGGCCGCAGCGCCATCGAGGATCGGCTTCGCGCGAATCTCGGCGTCGCGCAGGTCATCTGGCTCGGCGACGGCATCGTCGGCGACGATACCGACGGGCACGTCGATGACCTGACCCGCTTCGTCGCGGAAGACTGCGTCGTCACCGTGGTGGAACGCAATCCGCGTGACGAGAACCACGACGCGCTGGCCGAGAATCGCGAGCGGCTCGAGTCGGTCCGTCTCGCCGGCGGTCGGCGCCTGAGGGTCATGGAAATGCAGCTGCCGGCGCCGGTCCTCTGGCAGGGCGACAGGCTGCCCGCCAGTTACGCGAACTTCTACATCGGCAACCGCACCGTTGTAATGCCGGCGTTCAACGACCCGGCGGATGACTCCGCGCAGAGCGTGCTCGCACAGGTTTTTCCCGACCGTAAGATCGTCGCAATCGATTGCACGGATCTCGTGCTCGGCCTCGGCACCTTCCATTGCTTGAGCCAGCAGGTACCTGTGTTTAAATAGTGAGCCCGCGGCCGGCTCCGCCGTCCGCCTCGAGATACTGAGCGGAGAGCCGGTATGACCGCAATACGCGATTTTATCCACCATCACTACCGGCACTTCAACTCGGCGGCGCTGGTCGACGCCGCCGACGCCTACAAGCGGCACCTCGACGAGGGCGGCGTCATGTTCATGACCCTCGCCGGCGCGATGAGCACGGCGGAGCTCGGGCTGTCGCTCGCCGAGATGATTCGCAAGGACAAGGTGCACGCGATCTGCTGCACGGGCGCGAACCTCGAGGAAGACATATTCAACCTCGTGGCGCACGACCACTACCTGCGCGTCCCCCACTATCGCGAACTGACGTCCGATGACGAGGAACAGCTGTTGTCCCGGCACCTGAACCGCGTGACGGACACCTGCATCCCGGAGGAAGAAGCCATACGGCGCATCGAAGACGTCATCCTCGAACTCTGGCAGGCGGCCGACGGTGCCGGCGAAAGTTACTTTCCGCATGAATTCATGTACCGGATGATCCGCTCCGGGCGGCTCGAGCAGTTTCACCAGATAGACCCGGCCGACAGCTGGCTCGTCGCCGCCTGCGAACGCGACCTGCCCGTGATCGTTCCCGGCTGGGAGGATTCGACGCTGGGCAACATCTATGCGTCGCACTGCATCACCGGCGAGATCGGCAACGTGCACACGGTAAAGAGCGGCATCGAGTACATGATCATGCTGGCCGACTGGTACTCGACGGTGTCGGAAAATGCTTCCATCGGTTTTTTCCAGATCGGCGGCGGCATCGCGGGCGACTTCCCGATCTGCGTCGTGCCGATGCTCCAACAGGACCTCGGGAAGAAGGACATCCCGCGCTGGGGTTACTTCTGCCAGATCAGCGATTCGACCACCAGCTACGGTTCCTACTCCGGCGCCGTGCCGAACGAGAAGATCACCTGGGGCAAGCTGTCTGCGGACACGCCGAAATTCATCATCGAATCGGACGCCACGATCGTCGCACCGCTCATCTTCGCAGACGTGCTCGGCCGTTGACGTCCGCCCGCGCATGAGCGACACGGACGACTGGTCGGTCGAGGACGCCGCGGCGCTGTATCGCGTCGCCGCCTGGAGCGACGGTTTCTTCGATGTCGGCCCGACAGGGCATGTGGTGGTTCGTCCGATCGACGGCGATCCCCTCACGATCGACATCATGGACGTGCTCGAGGAAACCCGGGCACGCAACATCCGTTTTCCCTTGTTGCTGCGCTTCCAGGACATCCTGCATGCACGCGTCCGGCGCCTCAACCGCGCTTTCGCCGAGGCTATCGAGAGCAGCGGCTACCGGAACGTGTATCGCGGCGTATATCCGGTCAAGGTCAACCAGCTGCACGAGGTGCTGGAGGAGGTCATCGACGCCGGCAGGCCCTTCGGCCTCGGCCTCGAATGCGGATCGAAAGCGGAACTGATTGCGACGCTGCCGCACCTCAGGGACGACGACAGCCTGCTCGTCTGCAACGGCGTCAAGGACCCGCAGATGCTGTCGCTGATCGTGGCCGCGCAGTCGCTCGGCAAGAACGTCATTCCCGTGATGGAAAAACACGTCGAGTTCGAGCAGCTCATGGCCATTGCACAGCGCGACGACGTGCGCGCGCCCTTCGGCGTGCGCATCCGCCTGCGTACGAGCGGCGCGGGCAAGTGGGCGGAGTCCGGCGGCTACCGCTCGAAATTCGGGATTTCGCTGCCGGAGCTCATCGACATCGTCGAACGGCTGGAGGCCGCCGGTGCCCGCGACTCGCTCGTCCTCCTGCATTTCCACCTGGGCAGCCAGATCACCCAGATCCAGCAGCTCCGGTCCGCGGCCAAGGAAATGGCGCAGATCTACGCGGAACTGGTCGAACGCGGCGTGCAAATACGCTACCTGGACGTCGGCGGCGGCGTCGGCGTGAACTACACCGGCAGCTTCGATGAAAACAGCATCAACTACAGCCTGCAGGAGTACGCGAACACCATCGTGTTCTCCGTGATGGAGGTGTGCGACGAGCGCAAGGCGCCGCACCCGGTGCTCGTCTCGGAGAGCGGCCGGGCGATGACGGCGCATCACTCGGTGCTGGTCGTCGAAGCGCTCGGAGCGTTCCGCAAGGATCGCGCGGGCGACGACTACAGTCCGCCGCGCAACGCACACCGGCTGGTACGCGCCCTGCACGACACGCTCACCTGGCTGCGCGGGCCGCAGGCGGCCGCGGATGGCATGGCCGGTATCGTCGAGGCCTACCACGACGTCGAGGTCGTCCACCAGGAGGCGTCGGCGCTGTTCGGCATGGGCTACCTGTCGCTGGAAGGCAATGCCCAGGTCGAACGGCTCTACTGGAGCGCCTGCGCCGCCGCCCTCGCCCGGATGCGCGAACTCGACCCGGATCCTGCACCCGTACAGATGCAGCACCTCGAGGATCTGCTCGCCGACCAGTACCTGTGCAATTTTTCCGTGTTCCAGTCGATGCTCGATCACTGGGCCATCGATCAGCCCTTCCCCATCCTGCCGCTCGCACGGCTCGACGAACGCCCGACCCGGCGCACGATACTCGTCGACCTGACCTGCGATTCCGACGGCAAGGTGAGCCGGTACGTGTCGGCGAACGAGGACAAGAGCTTCCTCGAACTTCACCCGCTGAAGGACGGCGAACCCTACTACCTCGGCATATTCCTCATGGGCGCTTACCAGGACATCATGGGTGACGAACACAACCTGTTCGGGCGCGTCAGCGAGGTGCACGTGTACGGCGACGCGGAGGAAGAGAACAACTTCTGGCTGGAGAAGGTCATCCCGGGCAGCGAAGTGCACGACATGCTCGCGCAGGTGCAATATTTCCCGAACGACCTCAGGCGCCGCATGCAGGAACTGATCAAGCAGAAGATCGATGCCGGCGCGGTGCGCCCGAAACGCGCCATGCAGATACTCGACCAGTACATGGCCTTTTTCGACAAGCAGACCTACTACGACACGAACTCGGACGGGTGAGGTCGATTCGGTGAACAACGGTACGAGCGCAGGCTACTGAGGATCCCGTGATGAAAGAGAAAGCCGAAGAACCGCTGCGTGTCGGTGTCGTGCAGATGCGCTGCAGCGACGACCCGGTCGGGAATACGGACAAGGCGCTCGCCATGGCCCGCGACGCGATCGGCCGCGGCGCGCAGGTCGTCTGCCTGCCCGAGCTGTTCCGCTCCCGCTACTTCTGCCAGACCGAGGACCCGAAGTTCTTCGAGCTCGCCGAACCCATACCCGGACCGACGACGGATCAGTTCGCGGCACTGGCGAAGGAATCCGGCAGCACCATCATCGTCAGCCTGTTCGAGCGGCGCGCCGCCGGCCTGTACCACAACACGGTGGCGGTCGTGGACGGAAAGAAGGGCTACATCGGCAAGTACCGCAAGATGCATATTCCCGACGATCCGCGTTACTACGAGAAATTCTACTTCACGCCCGGCGATCTCGGATTCAGGACCTTCGGTACGGACAAGGCTCGAATCGGGACCCTGATATGCTGGGACCAGTGGTTCCCGGAAGCCGCGCGGCTCACGGCCATGCAGGGCGCCGAACTGCTCTTCTACCCGACCGCGATCGGCTGGCACCCGGAGGAAAAGGGCCGGGTCGGCGCCGCCCAGCACAGCGCCTGGGAGACGATGCAACGTTCGCACGCGGTGGCGAACGGCTGCTTTGTCGTCGCCGTCAACCGCACGGGCTTCGAGCCGGACCCCGTAAGCGATGGTGGCATAGAGTTCTGGGGACAGAGTTTCATTGCGGCGCCGGACGGGCGGATCGTGTGGAAGGCGCCTGCCGACGACGAATGCGTCGCCGTCGAGCAACTGTCGCTCGCCGAGATGACGACCGTGCGGCTGGGCTGGCCGTTCTTCCGCGACCGGCGCATCGACGCCTACTCGGGCCTCGGCCGGCGTTACCTCGACGACGATTAATCCCGCGGCGGCAGGCCCGTGTGCTGCGTCAGCAGCCGGCCTTTCTCGAGGCGCTTCGCATGCGCCGCCTTCGAATTCTTGCGCCGCGGCGAGTCCGCGTACGCGCCGCGCGGCTGCCGCGCCGGCACGAGCTTGTCCGGACCGTTGCCGATGAAGTGCGCAAGCTGCATGTCCGTGAGCGCCTTCCGGATGAGCGGCCAGTTGTCCGGGTCGTGGTAGCGCAGCAGTGCCTTGTGCAGGCGACGCTGCGCGGGGCTCCTGATGACGTCGACCTCGTCGCTCCTGTACGTGACCTTGCGCAGCGGATTCTTGCCGGAGTGGTACATCGCCGTCGCCGTGGCCATCGGTGAGGGATAGAACGCCTGCACCTGGTCCGCGCGAAAGCCGTTCTTCTTGAGCCACAGCGCGAGATTCACCATGTCGAGATCGGTCGTGCCCGGATGGGCTGCGATGAAATAGGGGATCAGGTACTGTTCCTTGTCCGCTTCGGCCGAAAACTTCTCGAACAGTTCCTTGAAACGGTCGTAGCTGCCGATCCCCGGCTTCATCATCTTGTCGAGCGGGCCACGCTCCGTGTGCTCCGGCGCGATCTTCAGATAGCCGCCGACGTGGTGCGTGACGAGTTCCTTCACGTACTCCGGGTCTTCGACGGCCAGGTCGTAACGCAGGCCCGAAGCGATCAGCACCTTCTTCACGCCCGGCAGAGCGCGGACGCGCCGGTACAACGCGGTCAATGCGGAGTGATCGGTGTTCAGGTTGCTGCAGATGCCGGGGAAGACACAGCTCGGGCGCCGGCACGCGGACTCGATCTCGCGGCTCTTGCAGGCAAGGCGGTACATGTTCGCCGTCGGACCGCCGAGATCCGAGATGACGCCCGTGAAGCCTGGCACGGTGTCGCGGATCTTCGCGACTTCCTCGAGGATCGATTCCTCGGAGCGGCTCTGGATGATGCGCCCCTCGTGCTCGGTGATCGAACAGAAGGTACAGCCGCCGAAGCAACCGCGCATGATGTTCACCGAAAAGCGGATCATCTCGTACGCCGGAATCCTGGCGTCGCCGTATGCCGGGTGCGGCACGCGCCGGTACGGCAAACCGAACACGTAGTCCATCTCCGGCGTCGTCAGCGGTATCGGCGGCGGGTTCAGCCACAGGTCGCGGCCGCCATGCGCCTGCACCAGCGCGCGCGCGTTGCCAGGATTCGTCTCGAGGTGCAGCACACGGTTTGCATGCGCGTAGAGCACCGGGTCGTTGCGCACTTTCTCGAACGACGGCAGGCGGATCACCGAATGCGCGCGGTTCCTGCGCGCATCGGGCACGAAGCGCAACACGTTGGACACCTCGCCCGCCTCCGCTTCGGCCGACTTCGCGGCACAGGCGGCGTCCTGCGTGTTCACATAGGGGCTGACGATGTTATCGACGCGGCCCGGGCGATCGATGCGCGTCGAGTCAATTTCCCACCAGCCCGACGGCGTGTTGTCGCGGAAGAACGCAGTGCCGCGGATGTCCATGACCGAGGCTATCGGTTCGCCGCGCGCGAGCCGGTGCGCAAGCTCCACAACTGCACGTTCGGCATTCCCGTACAGCAACAGGTCGGCGTGCGAATCCGCGAGGATCGAGCGGCGCACCTTGTCGTTCCAGTAATCGTAATGCGCGATACGTCGCAGCGAAGCCTCGATGCCGCCGAGCACGATCGGCACATCGCCGAATGCTTCGCGGCAGCGCTGCGCGTAGACGAGCGAACATCGATCCGGTCGCCGGCCACCGACGCCGCCCGGCGTATACGCATCGTCGTTGCGTCGTTTCCGGTCCGCCGTGTAGCGGTTGATCATGGAGTCCATGTTGCCGGCGGCCACGCCGAAGAACAGGTTCGGCCGGCCGAGCGCCTCGAACGGCGCCTTCGACTGCCAGTCCGGTTGCGCGATGATGCCAACGCGGAAACCCTGTGCCTCGAGCAAGCGGCCGATGATCGCCATGCCGAAAGTGGGGTGGTCGACGTAGGCGTCGCCGGTCACGATGATGACGTCGCAGGAATCCCAGCCGAGCGCATCCATCTCCTGGCGGGACATCGGCAGGAACGGGGCGGTGCCGTAGCACTCGGCCCAGTAGCGATCGTAGTGGTACAGGGATTTTGCGGCGGACACGGGCGGATCGGAGAACAGGACGGGCGCCTATGATACCGCCGCAACCGGGCGCCGGCGCAATTACGGTGAATTAGGGTGACAGTTACCCTATTTCTGCGGCCCCGCGCACGCAATCAAGATTAGGGCAACTGTCACCGAATTTCGTAAATAGGGTAACTGTCACCCTGATTACTGTCGCCCTAATTACTGGGCGAGCAATACGTAGATGGCCAGGGTCAGCGCCACGACGATCGCGGACACCCGGCGCGCGTGCGGCCACGGCACAAGGTCGACCGGCGCCGGTGCCGCTGCAGCCGGGACCGCGGTGGCCGGCCGGACCGCGCTGATCGCGACCATCAGCACCGCCGTCAGCAGGAACACGAACGCCAGTAAATGCAGGAAGTGCGCGGGCTCGTCCAGGCCGAAGGCCGCGGCAAGCCAGGTTTGTATCGGTTCGTAAAACGCGAAATTGATGAAGTAGAAGAGCAGCGGACCGACCAGCAGTGCGGTTTTCGCGGCCAGCGCGGAGATCCGGGTCGTGAACAGGGCCGCCAGCACGACGGCCAGCATCGGCCCGAAGAAGGTCGCATTGATCTGTTGCAGGTAGTTGTACAGGCTGCCGCTCGTATCGATGGTCGGCGCAATCAGCATTGCCGCGATCGCCAGCACGATGCTGCAGCCGCGCCCGGCGACCACCAGTTGCCGGTCGCTCGCATCGCGCTTCAAGGCTGCCTTGTAGATGCCGTGACTCCACAGGGTCGCGGCACTGTTCAGCACGCTGTTGAAGGTGCTGAGCACGGCGCCCACCATGACCGCGGCGAATACGCCCGAGAGCGCCGGCGGCAGCACGGCCCGGACGAGCGCCGGATAGGCCTCGAGGTAGTCGTCGGGGCCCATCTCCGACTTGAACAGGTGCCAGGCTATGACGCCGGGCAACACGATGATCAGCGGCCCGAGCAGTTTCAGGAAAGCGCCGATAAGGACACCCTTTTGCCCTTCGGCCAGGCTTTGCGCGCCGAGTGCCCGCTGCAGGATCGACTGGTTGACGCACCAGAAAAACACCTGGTTGACGATGAGCCCCGTGAACAGCACGCCGAACGGCAGGAAGCTGCCGGGCTCGTCGCCGGTGATGTCGAACTTCGCGTGTTCCGCGGTGTAGATCTCGCGCAATCCGGCTGCCGGGTTCCCGTCGCCCGCGGCCGCCAGCCCGAGCACGGTGACGAGCAGGCCGGCAATCAGGAAGCCGACGCCGTTCACGGTATCGGAGATCGCGACAGCTCGCAGGCCGCCGAAGATCGCGTACAGTGAGCCGAGGATGCCGATCCCCCAGACCAGGAGCCAGCGCGCCCGGTCCGCGCCCAGGTCCCAGGTGGTCGCAAGATCGAACAGGCTTTCGATGCCGCTCGCTCCAAACAACAGCACGACCGGCAGGATCGCTGCCGCATAGGACAGGAGGAACAGCAGCGACATGATGACGCGCGTGCTGCGGTCGAAGCGCTGTTCGAGAAAATCCGGGATCGTCGTGATTCCGGTTTTCAGGTAACGCGGGAGGAATACCAGCGCGGTAAGCACCATGGCGAGCGCCGCGGTGGTCTCCCAGGCCATGACCGCGATGGTGTGCTTGAAGGAATCGCCGTTCAGGCCGATGAGATGCTCGGTCGACAGGTTCGTCATGAGCAGCGAGCCGGCGATGACCCACCCGGTCAGGCTGCGGCCGCCGAGGAAATAGCCCTCCGAACTCTCCGTGACCCGGTGCCGCCGGGTTCCGAACCAGGTGATCAGCGCGACCAGCGCGGTGAAGCCGACGAAGCCGGCGACTACCATCGGGCAATCATTCGCTTGTGGCGCCGGGCGCGTGCGAGCGCCGCGCGAACACCTGGTCGAACCCGACTTCGGCGCCGCCCGAACCGTCGTTCGGCGTCGTGAGCATCAGGACTCGCGCCTCGTCGCCGCGCAGCACCAGTTCGCCGAAGCCCCAGACCAGCGAGCGCACGTACAGCGAGCGCTTCTCCGGGTAGGTCCGGTCCTGCCAGGCCATGAACGCGGAATGTTCCGGCCGCTGCTTGCCCGCCGCACCGGAGACGATGTGCAGCAAGGGCGGCATGCCGGCATCCGCCGGAACCTCGCCGCGGCAATCGTCCGTGTGCACTTCGAGCATGTGATCGTGGCCCGCGAGATAAGCGTCGGCGTAGCGGCACAGCAGAGGCCGCAGGATGCGCCGCAGCGCGATCTCCTCCTCGACCTTCGTACCCGACGAAGACCACAGCGGATGGTGCCCGAACACGATCTTCCAGCGCGCATCCGATTCGCGCAGTGATCGCTCGAGCCAGGTCAACATCTCCTTCTCCTCGCCTTCGGGCGCCGCCCACGCGACTTCGGGCTCGAGCTCCGACGACGCCTGCGGGATACCTGAGTCGTCGAGTGCGTCCTTGTACACGGTCTGCCCGGCGAGCAGGACGGTGGTGTCGATGGCGAAGATCTCGACGTCGGGTGCCGGGCGGGCGCGGTAATGAACCCCGTCCATGTGATAAAGCGGCGATTCCGCCATGTAATCGACCTGCAGTTTCGCGCCTGCGCGCGAGGTCTCCCAGTCGTGGTTGCCGAGCACGGCATAGAGGACGAACTCCGGATCCTGTTCCCGCAGGCCCTTGTAAGGCTCCCAGAGCAGTTCGCGGAAGCGTTCCGCATCATCGCGCCCGTCGGCGCCGAGGGTCGCGCCGGACGGATAGATGTTGTCGCCGAGCATGACGCCGAAATCGCAACGCACGGACGCGCTGCACCACGTGGCAACGGCTCTCGCGACCGGCCACATGCCGCTCGCCATCACCCAGCCACCCGTCTGCTCGGCGAAATGCATCGGCGGCAGGCGGAATTCCGCGATCGGCAGCTTGTCCTCGATCCAGTCGTCGAGTTCGTTGACGATGAACTCGCGGCCGGTGAACCGGTCCTCGTAGTCGTCCTGTTCCAGCCAGTCGTAGTCGTAGCCCGTGTCGCCGATGAGCAGGATGCTCGTGCTCTCGCCGGCCTGTGCACCCGATTGCGCCTCGGCGGCCGTGCCAGGCACGCTGTCCGGCCCGCTCACGCAGGCCGCGAGTGCGGCTGCCGCAAGCGGCAGACCGATCTGCGCGAGTCGACTCATGCCTCGTCCCCGCCGTTGGCGTACCTCGCACGGATCAGCGCCTGCACGTCCTTTGCGCTGCGCATGATCGGGCCTTCCTGTTCCATCTTCAGGCTGGTCGCCGCCGCCGCCCAGATCGTCGCGTCGCCCGGGTCCAGGTCGTGGCGTGCCGCGACATAGGAGCCCATGCAGGTGTCGCCACGGCCGCTCCGGCCACGCAGCACTTCGGGGTGGAAGCCCGCCGCATGGTACTTGCCGTCGGCCAGCACCAGCAGGCCGTCGCGATGCGTCAGCACGACCTCGCGCGGCCCGCAGGCGGCGAGCGTCTCCGCCGCCCTGTGTATGTCGGTCTCGCCGGTCAGGAACTCCGCCTCGACGGCATCGGTCTTCAGTACGTCGATGAGCCCCAGGATCGCGCCCTGCTCCGGCCAGGGTTCGTAGCGCAGGCGGCCGTCGCGGCCGACGACACGGATGAACCCCTGCACGTCGGCGCACAGGCGCTCGCAGCGTGCTTTCAGGGACCGCAAGACCTCGAGCGATGCCTCGCCGCGCGCAGAACCGTTGACGACGAAGTACCGCGCGGCAAAGTCGGCGAGCAGCTCGGGCGTGAATGCCTCGGCGACGGACTCCACGGTCAGGATCCGTTCGTCGACGTTGTCGGTCGGATATTCGAGCCGCATCAGCGTCGATTGCGGCGATTCGATGACATAGACGTCGACGCCCTTGTTTACCAGCGCTTGCGTGGATTTCCGGTCTTCGGCAGCGAGCCGTGTCACGGCGGCAACGTTGAGGCCTCGCAGGTGTGCGGCATGCGCCGCGTAACTGTAGCCGCCACCGTCCACGTAGCGGACGCCAGCCTTCGACACGATCGTGTCCTTGGTGTAATTGCCGATCGATACGAGGTCGTAGGACTTCACAAGGCACTCCCTGGATTGTTCACATCAGTCACGCAGGCGCACCCGCCACAGGGCCGCGGCAAGCAGCATCGAGACGACGGACGCTCCCACCCAGAAGAGTATCGCGTCCGAGAAATCGTACACCCGGTTGCCGTCGACCATCGTCGTGCCCTTCTCGATCAGGTAGCCGCTGACGTTCTCCTGGATGCCCGCGCCGATGTAGCTGAAGATGCCGACGAATCCCATCACCGCGCCGGCGGCACATTTCGGCGCGATGTCCACACCGAACAGGCCGCCGAGCGAAGTCACGAGGCCGTTGAGCCCGATGCCGTACAGGACGAAGGCGAAGTACAGCATGGCTGTATTCTGCGGCCCGAAGAAGATGAGCAGCAGCGCGACGATCTCGATTATCGCGAAGATCAGGTTCGCCGGCGGACGGCGTGCCGCAAAGACCTTGTCCGAGAGGTACCCGAACGCGATGCAGCCGGCGATGCCGGCGAGCGTATTGACCATCAGCAGCGTGCCGGCCTCGACCAGCGAATAGCCGCGCGCCTCCTGCAGGTACAGGATGCCCCAGCTGTTGATCGCGTAGCGCACGACGTAGTTCGTCGCGCTCGCCAGCGCCAGGATCCAGATCGACGGGTAGACCAGGATGGAGAGCTGTTTCTTCCAGAGGTCGTCCCGCTCCCTGCCCGGAGACTTTTCCCAATGGTCGCTCTTCCAGTCGTTCACTTCCGGCAGGCCGAGCGTCCGCGGGCGGTCCTGCATGAGGAAATAGATGCCGATCGCGACCGCGATGCACATGAGGCCCGGCGTCCAGTAGCCGTATCGCCAGCCGAAGGCCGCGACCACCGCCGCCACCACGACAAAGGTGAGCCCTTCGCCGATGGAGTGCGCGGTGCTCCAGATGCCGTAATAGCGGCCGCGCTCGCGGTTGGAAAACCAGTTCGCGAGCGAAACGATGCCTGCGGGCGCGCCGAATCCCTGGAACCAGCCATTCAGCGCCCAGAGCGCCGCGGATACGCCGACGGCCGTCGAAAAGCCCATGCCCACATTGACCAATGCCGACATGAGCAGGCCGAAGGCGAAGAACAGCTTCATGTTCGCGTGATCGGCGAGGAAGCCGTTGACGAGCTTGCCGAACGCATACGCGTAGAACAAAGCCGCGCCGATCGTGCCCAGTTCGAGAGCGGTGAAGATGCCTTCGTCGATGAGCGGCTTCTTGACCACCGACAGCGCCAGGCGGCAGGTGTACGCCAGGCCGTAGCCCAGCGTGATGGCGATCAGTATCCTCAGCCGGTGCCGTCGATACAGCTGGTCGACCGCATCGCCGTCGGCCAGCGCCGGCCGGTCCGCCCCC
The DNA here is from genome assembly GCA_963775455.1 of uncultured Pseudomonadota bacterium. Lineage (GTDB taxonomy): Bacteria > Pseudomonadota > Gammaproteobacteria > Steroidobacterales > Woeseiaceae > UBA1847. Next base: position 377,095 of record CAVZIU010000004.1, read on the forward strand.
GTTGCAAAGATCGACGTCAAATTCCGCAACCCGCTTAACTCCCGCATGAACGGCCAGGTCATCAGATTGAAATTTTCATTCAATTATACTAGAAGTTAGAATAATTGTTCTACCCGGTTCGCGCCGGACACCAGTCCTTGCCGGAGTGCCTCATGCGACACCTGTTCCTGACCTCGCTCGCCGCCATCGCGTTCGCCGGCTGCGCCGTCGACGCCGCCGACCCGGCCGCCGGCAGCACCGAGGCTATGACCATTGCGCCTGCCGCGGTGACGGCGCCGACGCTGCACGGCAGCCTGGTCAACGCGGCGTTCTGGCGCGACCCCGGGAACAGCGAACTGTACGTCGTCGGCGCCGCCGGCATCGCGGGCCTCGAGCTGTACCGGACCGACGGCACGCGCGCCGCGAAGCTGGATTCGCTCGAAGCCGGCCTGGTCGCGACGGTCCCGGGGATACGCCTCGGCGACGAGACGGCCGACGTCATCGTTGCCTACGACGCGACCGAGGCCTTGCTGCGGGCATATGCTTTCGACTCCGGCCGGGCCATCTTTCGGCCGGTGCTGGCGCAGCCCCTGGACGTGGCCGATGAAGTCACCGGCCTGTGCCATTACAAGAGCCGCCTGTCCGGGACCGACTACCTGTACGCCGTCACCGACGCCGGGCTGATCCGCCATTACGAACTGTACCCGGTGCCGGGCGGCATCGCCGGGCGCCTGCTCCGCACGATCCCATCCGCCAAGGGCAGCGGCTTCTGCGCGGTCGACCCGCGCGACGGCTGGCTTTATGTCTCCGAGGAAAGCAACGGCGTCTGGCGCATCGGGGCCGAGGCCGAGGCCGACACCACGCGCGAAGCCGTCGACCTGAGAGTGCCCTTCGGCGCGCTGAGCGACGACATCAAGGGAATTTCAATCCAGGCCGCCGGCGCGGACCTCTCCTACCTGTTCGTCGCCGACCTCGGCAACGAACGCATCGCGGTGTACGGGCTGCCCGAGGGCGAGCCGGCTGCGGCCTTCGCGGTCGAGGGCCTGTCCGAAGCAGAGGGACTTGCAGTGTCCGGCGATGGCGCGTTGCTCGCGATCGCCGACGAGGACCCTGCCGATGGCGGCTCCGACATCAAACTGTTCGACCTCGCCGCGCTGGCCACGGCACTGGGGCTCCCGTCCGCGGCGGCGCCTGCGGCACCGGATGCGCCGAAGGTCGTGCGCCCGGCCGTCGAGACGGAAGTCATCCCTACCTGGGGCGACTCCGCCGACGACCCGGCGATCTGGGTGCATCCCGACGATGCCGCGCAGAGCCTCGTCATCGGCACCGGCAAGAAATCGGGACTCTACGTGTTTGACCTGGACGGCAGGACGTTGCAGGTCCTCGAAGACGGCCGCATGAACAACGTGGACGTCCGCGACGGTTTCACGCTCGGCGGCGAGACGGTGCCGATCGTCGCAGCGAGCAATCGCAGCAACGACGGCATCGCGCTCTACCGGATCGACCCGGACACGCGCCAACTCGTCGACGTCGCGGACGGCGTGCTGACCACCGGTTTCGGCGATCCCTACGGGCTCTGCCTCTACCGCAACCGTAGCGACGGTGCGCATTACGTCTTCGTCAACGACGGCGGCAACGGCGACGTGCGCCAGTGGCGGCTGGCCGACAACGGCAAGGGCCGGGTCTCCGCCGAGCTCGTGCGCGAGTTCGCGGTGGGCTCGCAGGCCGAAGGCTGCGTCGCCGACGATGAGCACGGGACGCTGTATGTCGCCGAGGAGGATGTCGGCTTGTGGAAGTACTCGGCCGAACCCGACGGCGGGGACGCGCGCAGCGCCATCGACACGACCGGCGATTCGGGCCGGCTCACCGACGACGTCGAGGGTGTCGCCCTCTTCGACAGCGGCGATGGCAAGGGTTTTCTCGTCGTCTCGAACCAGGGCGAGAACGACTACGCGGTCTATCGCCGCGAAGGCGACAACGAGTTCGTCGGTTTCGTCCACATCGTCGCGAACGCCGCCGCCGGCATCGACGGCGCTTCCGAGACGGACGGGCTCGACGTTTCGTCGGCGGCACTCGGCAGCGCATTCCCCGGCGGTCTGCTGGTCGTGCAAGACGGGCGCAACATCGCGCCCGAGGAACGGCAGAATTTCAAATTCGTATCGTGGGCGGACGATCGCGGCGGAGCTGGGTATCGACTAGCCGCGCCCGCGGGCGATCGCAGTCCTAAGCTCCCGCCATGGCCTTGAGCAGCAGGCCGACCAGGTAGGCGAGATACGTGCCGGTGGCGTAGCCGACCGAGCCGAGCAGCACGCCGACCGGCGCAAGGCTCGGGTGGAACGCGGCCGCGACCACCGGCGCCGAAGCGGCTGCGCCGATGTTGCCCTGCGAGCCGACGGCAAAATAGAACAAGGGCGCGCGCACCAGCTTGGCCGCGCACCACAGCACCGCGATGTGCACGCCCATCCAGATCGCGCCGAGCAGCAGGAGCCACGCGCCTTCGGCATCGAACAGCGATTTCAGGTCCATCTGCAGGCCGATGCTGGCAATCAGGAAGTACAGGAACAGCGATCCGACGCGTGACGCGCCGGCGCCCTCGAGCCGCCGCGCCGGCGTGAAGCTCAGGCCGATGCCCATCGCCGTGGCCGACAGCACCATCCACACGAACGACGAATCGAGGCTCATGCGCGACGCCCAGGTGGTGTTGGTTCCTAGCCAGCCGGCTGCCGGCGTCGCCAGCGCGTGCGCGAGCGCCACCACGCCGAGGGCGATGCCCACGATCATGAACAGGTCGTTCATGCTCGCGATGCGCGCATGCCGGGCGTGAAATTCGGCGACCTTGTTCTGGATCTCCTCGATGGCGCGGGTGTCGGCGCGGTTGCGCGCGTCGATGCGGGCCGCGCGCGCAGCGAGGAACAGCAACGTCGCCATCCACAGGTTGGCGACGGCAACGTCGACCACCGCGAAGCGGCCGAAGATGTCGGCGTCGACCTCGAAGATTTCGCGAATCGCAACCATGTTGGCGCCGCCGCCGATCCAGCTACCGGCCAGCGCCGCCATTCCGCCCCAGGTGTCGCCAGACGACGGTGGCGGGATTGATCGCCTGCATCGCCAGGAACGCGATCGGTCCGCCGAGCATGACGCCCAGCGTGCCGGCGAAGTATACGAACAAGAGCTTCGGCCCGAGCTTCAGCATCGACCTGAGGTCGATCGACAGCGTCAGCAGTACCAGCGCAGCCGGCAGCAACACGTCGCGCGCGATGGGGTTGTAGAGCGAGGTCGCGCGGCCGTCCACCAGGCCAATGGTGTTGTACAGCGCCGGCACGAAATAGCACAGCAAGAGGGCCGGTACATAGGTATAGAAGCGCTTCCAGAACGGAGACGGATGGCCCGCCGTCCAGAAAATCGCCCCCAGGGTCGCGGCGACCAGGCCGAGGACCACGATGTCATTCTCAATCATCGGCGGATTTACCGTCACCAATGCCTGGGATTGCGAAACTCAGGCGCCGTAAGGATCGATCGTGACGATCCTGCCGCGACGGTCGTAGTGCAATTCCGTGACCTTGACCGAACGCAGGTGGGTCACGCCGCCGGACAGGAGCGAGTCGTGGTAGTAGAGGTACCAGTGGCCGCGGAACTCGACGATGGAATGATGCGTGGTCCAGCCGACGACCGGCTCGAGGATCCTGCCCTGGTAGACGAAGGGTCCATAAGGATCGTCGCCCACCGCGTAAGCACAGGAAGTGCGTGTTGCCGGTCGAGTACGACAGGTAGTACTTGCTGCGATACTTGTGCATCCATGGGCCTTCGAAGTAGCGGCGCTCGTGGTCGCCGGCACGAGCGGCGCGCCCATTTCGTCGAGAATGACGACCTCGCGCGGCGCCTCGGCGAATTGCTTCATGTCGGGCGTGAGCCGCGCTACGCGAGGGCCCAGCGCCGGCTCGTCGGCGGCCGGTTCGACATGGGCAGCGTCATACACGTTGTCGCGATACTTCTGCAGCTGCCCGCCCCAGAGGCCGCCGAAATAGAGGTAATGCTCGCCATCGTCGGCGAACACCGCCGGGTCGATCGAATAACTGCCGGCGATCGCGTCCGGTGCCGGTGCGAACGGGCCCTCGGGACGCGTACCTACCGCGACACCGATGCGGAACCGGTCGTCGGCGCCCTTGGCCGGGAAATACAGGTAATAGCGGCCGCCCTTCTCCGCCGCATCCGGCGCCCACATCTGGCGTTCGGCCCAGGGCACATCTTTGACGTGCAACGCGACGCCGCAGTCCTCGGCTTCAGCGTCCGGCGCATCCATGCGCAACACGTGATAGTCCTCCATGCCGAAGTGCGATCCCTCGTCGTCGAACGGAATGCCCGCATCGATGTCGTGCGAGGGATAGACATAGAGCCGGCCTTCGAACACGTGTGCCGAGGGATCGGCGGTGTAGATGTGCGTGACCAGCGGCCGTGAAATTGCCTTCGCGGCCAGCCGCCGCAGTTCCGCTTCGCTATGGCCTTCCGTCATCGGGTCGCCTTTGTCTTGCGGTTTCAGGCCGTCTGTCCCGCGCGGCGGGCAGCCAGGTCCTGTTCGATCCGGGTCTCCAGCGGCTTGCCGATCTCGTACAGGAACAGGAGCGCCACGCCGATCAGGAACGGGATCGAGCAATACACGCTGACCGCCATGCGGATGCCGTCGACGGTCGCCGGCGCCTGCGCCGGACAGGTCCGGGTCGTAGCCATAGTAGGCGAGGATGCCCGCGACGAGCGCACCGCCGATCGCGAGGCCGCCCTTCAGGCCGCAAAGCATCGCGGAGAAAACTGATGGCGGTGGCGCGGCGGTGGTTCTTCCACTCCGAGTAGTCCGCGACGTCGGCGATCATCGCCCACAGCAGCGGGATCGTGATGCCGTAGAAGAACCCGTGCAGGATCTGCGAGACGAAGACGAGGCCGATGGCATCGGGCGGGTACACGTAGAAGGCGAGCAGGAACAGCGTGGACAAGAACAGCGCGCCGCCGAACACGTCGCGCTTGCCGAAACGGTCTGCGAGCGGCTTCGAGAAGCCGATGCCGATGATCATGCAGATGATGCCGCCGGCATTGAACAGGCTGAAGGCCGAGGTCGGCGCGTCCTCCGGCCAGCGGAATTCGGTGAGACCCATGCCGGTGAGCATCGCGTTCAGGCCACCGATGAAGGCATTGAAACCGATGTTGTCGAGGAAGGCGGCCAGCGCCGGCTGGCTCAGGTAGTACTTGAAGTAATAGATGTACATGCCACCCTTGAGCGCCAGGGTGACGAACACCAGGATCGTGAGAGCGAGCATGACGAGCCAGGGCTGGTTGCGCACCAGGTCGGACAGGTCCTGGAGCACGCTTGACTGCTGCTCCGGCGCGGGCACGACGCGCTCGCGGGTGGTGAGGAAAGTAATCAGGAAGAACACCGTGCCGACCACCGCGAACAGCAACATCGTGTTCCGGAAGCCCTGCACCTGGTCGCCGTCGCCCAGGATCAGCACCAGCGGCAGGAGCAGCGCCTGGATGACGAACTGCGCGACCATCACGGCGACGAAACGGTAGGCCGACAGGCTGTTGCGCTGGGCCATGTTGCCGGTGAGTACGCCGGAGAGCGCCGCGTACGGCAGGTTGTTCGCAGCGTAGACCAGCACCAGGAGCGTGTAGGTGATCAGCGCGTACATGACCTTGCCCTGCGGCCCGAGGTCAGGCGTCGAGAACGCAAGCAACGACAGGACGCCGAAGGGGATCGCCGTCCACAGGATCCACGGCCGGAATTTGCCCCAGCGGGTGCGTGTACGGTCCGCAAGCAATCCCATGAGCGGCGTGAAGACGACTGCACCGAGCATCCCGCCGACGAAAATGATCGTCGACGCCGTCGATGCAGGGATCCGGAAGACGTCCGTGTAAAAAAACGCAAGAAAGGTAATGAAGGTCTGGAAGATAAGGTTCGCGGCCAGGTCGCCGAGGCTGTAGCCGACTTTTTCCGTGACCGAGAGTTTCTCCGCGGTGCTACTCATGATCCGCCTTCCATGCGATCGCTTGTCCCCGCGCTCACGACACGATTTCTTGCCGGCATCAGATCGTCCCCCAGGCTTCCCGCACCGCCGGGCACATTACCACAGCAGCCACGCGGAGGCTCGGCGTGGGTTAGGTGGGCTTATTTCCGTCCGTCTCTCGACAGGTCCGGACCTGTGCCACAATCAAGTGCTCAAACCCCGTTCGAGCGGCTCGAGAAAGCAAACTTGCCGCGCTTCTTACATCGTTACAACGCAAGGTCATGTGGCGGTCTGAGACACACGAAATACCCGGCGGAATGCGCTATCGGCTCCTCGCACGCGAATCGCCGATGTCATCCAGGATTTTCGTCGGGTTGCTCCGATCGGATGAGGAATTTGCGGACTGGTACTCCGGCTTGCTCGCAGCACACGACGCCGAGGCCTTCTACTTCGAATGCCGGCCGATGACGGCGGCTGTCGACGATGCGGTGGAATTCGTGTTGCTCGATGCGCCGGCCCTCGCGCGATCGGAACCCGATTGCGCGCCGTTCGCGTCCAGGTTCGCGGAACTCGCGGGAGAGGTCATCGCATTCCCGAACCTCGGCGGCGACGCAATGCTGATCGTGCCACGGCCGTCCGGCCCGGAATACGCTTTCGCGCATCTCGCCGCCTTCGTCCGGCATGCCTCGGCCGGGCAGGTGCGTGCGTTGTGGCAAGTCGCCGCAAAGGCGCTTGCAGCGCGTTTCGGCGCGGCGCCTATCTGGCTCAACACGGAAGGCAGCGGGGTCGCTTGGCTACACTTGCGACTCGACTCACGGCCCAAGTACTACCACCACCGGCCCTACGCTGAGCCGCCATCGAACTAGTCCGGTGCCTGCGGCGGACCTACGACTGGCAAGCGAGTCTGGTAGCGCTCAACGCGAGGCCGGCCATGCGCCTGCCGCGTTTGCCTCGGCCTCACTCCAGCCGAGCAAGTCGCGCACGGCGTCCGGCAGCAAGTCGGGCGCACCGGCCGGAATTGGATTCAGCAGCTCATAGCGTCCAACGTCCGGCCCTTTGAAGACGCCACGCGGACCGAGATCCAGCTGATTGCCGTGGGCTTCGAAACCTGCGGCGAGCTTGCGGAAGTCGGCAAGGTTCGCGACGGTGGCGAGACAGGTATCCGTGCGCGCCGGGCTCCACTGGACGAGCGGGCTCTCGATATCCGCGGCCGCCGGCCGTGCATACACGTTGCCGTCGAGGCGCGTGACCATCGGCCGCGACAGGTCCGTGCACAGGGCCGCAGGCTGCTCGAAATTCAGTAGCGGCCGGTCGAAGTCCGCGTCGGCGACCAGCAGGTTGTTGACGAACACGTGGCCCTCCCGCTCGTCCACGTCCGGGCCGGTGGACGAATGCCAGCCGAAGTGGTCGCCGACCGCGCTGCGCTCGTTGCGCTCGAACGAGGCCGTGCTGTTGACGAAGGTGTTCTGGTACACGTGCGCACCGGCGGCGTTCAGCATGCGCACGCCCTTGTGGTTGTTGACGAACACGTTGCCGGCGACGGTGGCGCCGTACGAGATCTCGAAGAAGAAGCCATCCTCCGTGTCCTCGATCCAGTTGTCGACGATCACGCCGTCGCGGTTGCCGACGTCGTACCAGACGCCGTTGGAGTACGGTTGCTCGGTGATCAGGTTGTCCCGGAAGGTCACGCGCCGCGTCTGGTTGAAGATCTTCACCGCGGCCGGGTAGTAGCCGGTCAGCTCTTCGACGTTGTTACGGCGGATGATGTTGTGCTCCAGGAGCACATCGGACGAGGCGATCACGTATAGCCCCTCGGTACCGGTGTCGCTCACCAACGTATTGCGGATGATCAGGCCGTCGCCGCGGAAGTATCCGGCCACGCGCGAACAATGCGAGATCGTCAGGTCTTCCAGCACCGTGCCGGTCACCTCCTTGCCGAAGGTATCCGGGTCCGCGAGGCCGACCGGCTCGTCGGTGGGCTCGTCCTTCGAGGTGAACTGCTTCTTGCCCTCCACCTCCAGGCAGCGGAACGCATACTGCGTGATGGTGAGTCCGCGAATCACGGGCCCCTTTCGGTCGTTCTTCCTGCCATGCGCCATCAGGCTGGTGCGCACCAGCGCGGCGTCGTGCGCGGTGATTTCGACCTGCTTGCCGGCGGGATCCGCACCCAGGTAGACGTAGCCCTGTTCGTAGTCGATGTAGTAGTGCTCGGCGTCCAGTTCGCCTGCCCAGCCGGCGGATTTGAGCAGTTGCCCGTCGACGAACACCATGTCGTTGTTGAAACGGTGCAGCGGCGTGCGCATGCTCTCGCGCTCGCGCCGCCACCAGCCGAGTGGCGCGGCGGGGAACAGGGTTTCCCACTTCGTGCGCCACACGCCGTCGCGCAGCGCTTCCCACTCGCTGGCCACGCGCGTGCCCTTCAGTACCGGGCGCTCGCTGCCAAAGGGCTGGATGGTGATGCCCTGGCTGAGCTGCAGGCTGCCGGTACGGTATACGCCGCCGCGCAGGACGATGGCGTCGCCGGTGACGACCTGCTCGATCGCGGCTTCGATCGTGGTCGGGCGCTCCGGCGAGTCGCCGCTCGCGTCCGCCTTGCCGTCCGGGGCGACGTAGTAGACGTGGTCAGCCTCGGGTATATCGTAGGTCCGGTCCACCGGCCCGTAGGGTCCGCCGAAGGGTTCGGCCACTGCGAGCGAGGACAGGCTCAAGCAGGGCGAGAGACAACAGGCGACGACTGCAGGTCGGCTCGGGGATCGGCATGCGGATTCCTTCTCGTGCATGGAAAAGCAAACTGAGGGGGCGCCATTCTATGGCGAGTCGGAGCCGATTGAAAAAGTTGCTGAGTGCGGACGAAGTTCAAGCATGCCGACTGGCAACTGGCGTTCATCACGCCCGGCGATGGTACGCCTCGCGCTTAGTCGGCCGGAAGCGCTACGGTCGATGTCCTGCCCGTCTGCTGTACCGCGAGCGCTCGAGCAAGATCCTGCGCGATGCGGGTTAGGGGCAGTGGATCCGATTGGAAAAGTTGCAGAGTCGGGCGATTCCGTCCCGGTATTGACGACAGGTGGCGTTCATCACGCCCGGTGATGGTACGCCTCGCGCTTAGTCGGCCGGAAGCGCTACGGTCGATGTCCTGCCCGTCTGCTGTACCGCGAGCGCATCGAGATAATTGCGCCATTGCGGCTTACTGCCGGAGAGGATCCGGCGAAACTGCAATGTCGCGGCCCGCGACCGGGCTGAGAATTCGTCCGGATGCTCGCGCCAATCCCGGATCTGCACGAGGACGGCCGGTACGAACGCATCGGCGGGTGGAACGACCAGGCCGCAGTCCGCGTTGACGATCTCCGGGATGCAGCCGCGGCCGTACGCAATCACCGGCACGCCCGCGCGCAGCGCCTCCAGGTTGACGAGCCCCTCGGTCTCGTTGTCGTAGCGGGTCGGGAACAGGAACAGGTCGATGTCATCGAAGAAGCGGGACTTCGCTGCGTCATACAGCGGACCGTCGTAAGTGGCGTTGGGGAGGCGGGCCAGGCGTTCCAGCACCCGGCGTTCCGTGGCCGGATCGTCGAAGGGACCGGCGAGGCGGCCGCGGATATCCAGGCCCTCCTCCGCCGCCGACTCCAGGATCCGGACGAAGTCCCAGACACCCTTGTCGACGCTCAGGTTGCTGAGCAGGCCGACCGTCCGCAGCGAAGTCCGCTCCCGGCTCGCCGGATCGGGCGGCTCGAGAAACACGGCGTTGGAGAAGGCGAACACTTCCCGGGCACCATACAAGCGCCTGAGCGCCTCGCCCATCGTCCGCGACTGCACGGCATGCCGGGCTTCGGGGCCCGCGACCCAGATCAGCGCTCGGGTCAGCACCCGTGACGAATGCAGGTAGGCAAAGCTGTGATGGTGCGTGAAGATTTCCATGCGCCGGGCCCGCGCCAACGAGCAGGAATAGCACGTCGTACAGCTGGCCGTAGCCGGCCGACAGGCTGATGTAGAACCTGGCAGGCCGGTGCAGGCGGGTCGCGCAAAGCCGGATGAGACCCGCGATCACCTTGGGGATGCGCCTGGCCCGCGAGCGCCAGTTCAGGACCTGGCTGCCCGACGAAATGTCGATGCACCGCGGTTCCACGCCGGCCGCGACGAGGCGTTCGCGGACGGCGATGGTCACCAGCTGCATGCCGCGCACCGGGGGTGGAAAAGCGCCCGCCATGACGATGTCGGCCGGCGCCCGCGTACGCCCGTAGTTCGATCGCTTCTCTGACACCGGTTCCCTTTCGCCGAAAGTGCGGGCGATCGAACTTCGTCGATCGCCCTACGGTGTCAGTAGCCGGCGCCGGTGGCGCAGGTTCAATGGAGCCCGCTTCGGCCCGTTCGCCCCGAGCGATATTCGATGCGCTGACGCCGGCGGCCGGAACGATCAATCCGGCGCAAAGCCACCTATCGTTTCCGCGGCGTCGCGGGCCAGTTTCTGGAGGTTCGGATCGGCGGCGGATTCGGCGTATTCGAGCAGGAATTCCCGATCCTCCGTTCGGTGCAGCTCGCCCAGTGTTTCGAGCGCACTTCCTCGGATCTCGGCATCCGGGTCGACGGCCATCGTGCGCAATGCCGGCGACAGGCGCGAATCGTGCGGCGCTGCGCGCAGCCATCCGTCGATGGCGGCGAGCCGCACGGCCTGACTGAATTCCGCGCCGACGTGCGCGGCAAAAGTGTCCGCCAGCGCCGGGTCCTCGAGCTCGGCCAGCCCGGAGAGCGCCGCGAGCCGGAACAGGTCGTGATAGCGCGCGTCGCGTTTCATCAGGGACCCGAGCACCGGTGTGGCTTGCGGCGCCTGCATGCGCCCGAGCGCGACCGCGGCGACGGCGACCACCTCCTCGGCATCGTCGCCGGCGATCACCCGCTCGAGCGCTGCCGCACTCTGCTCACTTCCGTGCCGGCCGAGCCCGAGCACCGCGGCGCGGCGGATGCGCCGGTCCGGATCCTCGAGTGCGGCGACCAGCGCGGCTTGCGCCGTGTCTCCTCCCATCGTCCCGAGGTCGAGTGCCGCTTCCTGGCGCAATCCCCAGTGCCTCGCGCTCGATAGCACTTCGGCGAGCGCCGCGACCGCCACCGGCCGGCGGGGAAAGTCCTCGGCCAGTTGCCGCGCCGCACGCAACGCGGCGGCGACGTCGCCGTGCTCGAGCTGATAGACCAGTTGTTCCTCCGATTCGTCTTCGTGTATGTCCGCAACCAGCCAGTTGCCCTTGTCCACGTTGACCATCAGGGGCTCACCGTCAACGGGCAACGCCACCGCGAACGATCGTTCGCGCAGCCACAGGGTGTGCTGCTGCGCTCCGCCCGCTGTTACGACCTCCACATCGACCGGTACCTCGAACAGGTTCTCGAACGCCAGATCCGCCTGCAGCTGCTCGATGGACAGGTCGACCGACTTGCGCTCGGGCGCCCATTGCCAGGACACCGCGAGCGCCGGATAGCCGCCGCCGCGAATCCAGTCCCCGAAGAACCAGTCGAGCTTGCGCCCGGTTACGTCCTCGAGCGCGCGCTGGAGATCGATGGACTCGACTTCGCCGAACTGGTGCCGGGCAAGGTAGGCGCTCAGTGCGCGATAAAAAGGCTCGTCGCCCAGGAAATGCCTCAGCATGTGCAGGACCAGCGCACCTTTCAGGTACGTGATCTCCTCCGTGTAAATGTCATCCGAAGCATCGTAGCGGTAGTACTCGAGGGGCCGGACGGTGCCGGTCTCATGCACGAAATCGAGGTAATGGTGCAGATAGCGCCAGCGCTGATAGGTGAGATCGTCCTCGCCGTTTGCATGGCCCGCCCATACCGTGTGTGCGTACGACGCGAACGACTCGTTGAGCCAGATCGAGGCCAGCGACCGGCACGTGACCAGGTCACCGAACCAGTGGTGCGCAAGCTCGTGCGAGATCGTGTCGTCGTTGGTCCAGCTCGGATAGGCAAAGTCGAGTTGCGGGCTGTTGTCGAGCAGGCTGTCCTCTTCGGTGAGCGTGAGCGGCGTGAAGCCGACCATCGTCGTCGTCTCCATCGCGCCGGGAAAGTTCCTCAGTGTTACCTGGTCATACTTGTCCCATGCGTAGTCGTAGCCGAATAGTTCGGAGAAATACTCGACCATGTCCGGCGTAGCCTGGAAACTGTAGGCAGCGGCCGTTTCGTTCCCAGCTTGAGTCCACACTGTGAGCGGGACTTCCCTGCCGCCGACCTTGGCACTGCGCAGGGGAACAGCGACGAATTCGCCGATATTGAGCGCCAGCAGGTAGTTGGGAATCGGCGCATCCTGCGCCCAGTGAAAGCTCCGGCTGCCGTCACGATTCTCGCGGGTTTCCAGAAGCTTGCCATTGCCGAGCACGACGTATGGCTTCGCGACGGTGATCCGGGATTCCACGGCGAAGCGATCGTTCGTGTCGTTGTACAGCGGCAGCCAGCCGTAATGGCGACCGCCCTCGCCGTAGTTCCACGCTTCTGCCCGCTCCGTTGGCGTCTCCGGGAAGAAGTACAGGCCCGTATCCGGCTCCACGCTGTAATGAATCCGCACGAGCAGTTCTTCGCCGTTCGCCGCATCCGGTGGCAAGCCGACTCGCAAGCGGCGATCCGCGCTCCGGAACTCGAGTTTCGTGTTCGCCGCCCCGGATAACAGTTCGACCTCGCTAACGACCGGTCCAGCAGCATCGAATTGCACCTCGACGATGTCGTCACGCAAGGGAATGAAACTTATGTCGACCGCGCCGGCAATGCGTTGCCGGCGCATATCCACGGTGAGTTCGACAGACAGCTTGCGAATGTCGACCTCGCGTTCCCGGACACGCTGCTCGGCACCTTCCGGCAAGCGGTGCCCCGGCAAGGGGCCACCCAGGGCGATGACGGACCAGGACACGCAACTCACGAGCATCGGCAATCGCATGAAAACCTCCTTGGCGACGGCCGAGTGTATGCGTGGCCTCGGGGGCAATCCATTCATCCGGGCCCGAAGCCACCAGCGACGGCCGCGGGCTTTGCAGGGTTATGTATAAGCAGGGAATCGCCGGGCGAGCCGGCCGGATCAGCGGCTGAACGACTTGCGTGCGCCCCGGGCGCCCGGTTGCTGCGCACGCGCCCCGCTTCCTATAATCGCCGGGAAGCAGGTCGGAGAACCTGCACGGGTCCCATAATGAAAAGAATAGCCCGCCAATGACAAGACAGGCCCTGGGCGCATTCGTGGCCGTCCTGATCGTCGTGGCAGCAGCCGCGCGTGCCGAGGGCCCTGTGCGCATTTCCTACCACGAGCCGGCAGTCGGGCTGCGCTTCGACGAGCCGTCGTCCGCGGACGCCGCCGGAAAAACCGGCGGCAGCCCGCGCCGCAGCCTGCAATTCTCCGCGTTCGGCCGCGATTTCTCCGTCGACCTCGTTCGGAATGACCGGCTCATCGCCGGCTGGCTTGCACTGGCTGAGCCGGCCGCGAGCGTACCGCAGGTCTATCGCGGAAGCCTGCATGGCCTGCCGGACACCTGGGCGAGACTCACAATCATCGATGGACAGCCCGCCGGAGCGATCTGGGACGGCAGCGAACTGTTCCTGATCGACAAGGCGAGCCGACTCGACGTGGCTGCACCGTCCCCCGCGACAGCCACCGTCGTGGTTCGCGCCAGCGACGTACAGGTCCCGATCGACGTGCTGCATTTCGCGGCGAAGCCGCCCGGCGGCCCTGTGCAAGCGGAGTTGCAGAAGGCACCCTCTCCGGCCGCCGCGACCGGGGCATTTGGCTTGAGCGGGGCGTTCCCCGTCGGTCTCGTGCTCGATACCGGTTTCATCACCGACTTTTCGGACCCGACGGCCTATGCGATGGCGATGGCCAACGTCGTCGACGGCATCTTCGTGGCGCAGCTCGCCCTGCACATCGATGTTGAACACGTCGAGACCTACGCATTCACCTCGACGAGCGGGGATGCGCTGCTCGAGGAGCTTGCCGAACTCAAGTCCGGCAACCCGTACCTGCGCCGCCTGGGTCTCGTGCACCTGTTGACGCGAACCAAGCTCGACGGCGACATCATTGGCATGGCGACCATCGGCCGCGTCTGCGAGGACCAGCAGGGCGTCGGTCTCACACGTGCGTCGGGCGGCATCACTACCGCACTGATCATGGCCCACGAACTCGGTCACAACTTCGGCGCCGGACACGACGGCGAAGCCGGCAGTGCGTGCGCAACGACGCCCGCCACCTACCTGATGGCGGCGAGGCTCAGCTACGCCCGGAACTTCTCGCCCTGCAGCATCCAGTCGATGACGCCGGTGATCAGCGGGGCCAGCTGCAAGTCGGCGATCCTCGCCAGCGATGTCCGGCTGGCCGCTCCGGACGTGGCCGGACCGGCCTGGTATGGAGAAGCGCTGCAACTCAACTACAGCGTCTACAACGCCGGAGCGGAATCGGCCCTCGAAAACCTCGTCAGCTTCGACAGCAACAATCCGGACGCCGTGGTGATCAACGACATGGCGAATCACTATTGCGCGTCGATTTCAACGGCCGGCACCACAACGACATGCGACTTGCAGAGCATACATGCCGGTCAGGCGTTCCCGATCGTCGTCCACATCACGCCGGGCACGACTGAAACCCTCATGATCAATGCAGCGGTGACCGCTGCGAACGACGCCGATGCATCCAACAATGTCTCCACTCTGGAGGTCGAGGTGCTCCCTGCAACCGACATTGCGGCCGAAGCGGCCTTCACCGGCAGCCTGCCGTACGCCCAGCCGGGATGGACCGTTCCGCTGGCGGCCGCGGCAGCGAATGGCGGTGACTTCGAAACGTCCGCGACGATCAGCGTTTCGACGGACGCGACGCACCGTATCCTGGCGCCTGCCGGCTGCACGCAGGGCGACCCCTATCACATGCGTTGCGAGCTCGGCATCCTGGCACCCGGCGGGCGGCAGTCGGTCCCGTTCGAGCTCGAGGTCGACCCCGGTCTCGCACTCGATCTCGACCAGGTGCGGCAGGACCGCATTTACGTCGAAGCGACGAGCACTTTGCACGACATCGATATCGGCAACGACTGGGCCACGCTCCCGCTCAAGCTGGTGGGTTCGATCCACGATCTCGACCTCGTGTTCGTGCAGGCGCCCGAGGGACTGGTCGCCGGGGAGGCACGAAGCTTCCAGGTTCGAGTCGGCAACAACGGACCGGACGCTGCCGCCGACGTGTACCTGCTGGCCAACGGGAATGGACTGCAATTCAGCAGTTGGAGCATCGGCGCGGGGGCGTGCGTCACGGAAGGCGTCTGGCTCAACTGCCGCATCGACCGGCTGGACAGCGGCGGCCATGTCGACCTGTCCGTGAGCTATACGGCCAGCTCGCCGGACCGCTACCCGCTCAGCACCCAGGCGTACGCCTCTGGCGGCATCGACACGGCCCTGGACAACGGCTGGCAGCAGGTCGACATCGTCGTCTCGCCCGCGAGCGCCCCGCAGGTCGACGCACCGGCAGACAGCGCCGACAACGGCGGTGGCGGCAGCGTTTCCTGGCCGGAGCTCGTCTTTTGGCTGGCGCTGCTGTTGCTCAGATTGCGATGCCCGCCAGTGCGTGCGGGCGCTGAACCAGCAACCTGGCGCGGGTTGCATCCGCGCGGGTGCGTCAGTAACGGAAGGTGTAGTAGAACTTGAGCAATACCTCCGAATAAGCAGGCTCGAAGTCCTCGGAGGCCAGGAGACCTTCCTGCAACTCGTGATTGAACACGAGGACCAGCTCGCGACCGGCGAGCGGTGCCCAGCGCATTATGCTGTTGATGCCGATGCTGTCGGACAGGTTGTCGTACTGGACGAGGTTCTCCCAGTACCACGTGGACGTAAATGCAATGTCCGCCTGCAAGGTCGCGTACCTGGCCGTGAACGCACCGTCCGGCAGTTCGACGTCATTGACCTCGTAGGTGGCGGCCAAAGCGACGTGCTTGTTCGGCCGCCAGGTCAGCGAGGTGCCGGCGCCCTGCAGGGTACCGTCGTAGAACTCGCCGTCGCAGACCTGGCCGGAGACATACAGCGCACGGTGTGCCCCGGTATCCAGTTCGAGGCAGTATTGCGTCCATGAATAGTCGCCCGGCGGTATCGATACTCCTTCGAAGATGGAAAACGGCTCTGCCAGGTTTTCGCGAAACTCGTGCAGGCTTGCCTTGATGCTGTCCCCGGTGTGGTTCGTCAGCTCCAGCGCTTCGAACACCAGTTCCTGGTTGTCGAGCTCGCCATCCAGCGTCTCGATGCGCGTGCCGCCGATGCCCGATTCGATGGAGCGCAGGTACGCCGACTCCGGGCGCCAGACATAGCCGGCGTCGAACAGCAGGCTCCGCACGCCGAGCTGGTTGACGAAGCCCAGCGCGGGGCGGTAGTTCGCCTGGAACTCCCGATAGTCGATCTCGCCCTCCCAGCCTTCGGAATTCGGCGCACCGAGGTTGACGCCGAACGCGGCGTCGTCACCCTCCAGCCCGGAAGTACTGGTCTGCTGGTACCAGGCCGCCCCTTCGAGCGTCCTGCCGCTCTCGAAGCGGGTGTTGAGATAGCGAAAATCCACGCCGAGCAGCGAGTTGTCCTCGTTCGACCATGGGTCACCGCGTGTGGCGATCATGCCGATTGCGGATTCGTCGAGGACGTTCGCCGATACCCGGGCCGCGTACAGATCCTGCGCACGTATCGCGCCGAAATCGTCCTGGCGGATACCGAGGAAACCGTAGTCGAAACGGCCGACCCGGCCGCTCAGCTTGAGGCCGCCGTCGATGTCGACGATCTCGCCGTCCGGGGCGAGGCCGATCCGCCGCGAGAAGAACGGCCTGCCCGACTCGCTGGTCGCCGGGTTCGCGGCCCCGTCCTCCGCGCCGATCCGGCCGAACTCGAAGATATCCATGTCCTGCAGGAAGAACCTGCGTTGCTCCGGGTAGAAGACATCGAAGCGTGTCAGGTTGACCTGGCGCAGGTCGGCGCCCGTGCCGGTGAAGTCGGTGTTGACGGTGAGTGTCGCCGTCAGTGCCGGGGTCGGCTTGTAGGAAACGTCGAGCGACGGTTCCAGCGCGGACTCCGTCGTGTCGGCCGCATGATCCCTGCTCTCCGACGCGACCAGTGCCGGCACGAACTCGAGCCCGAGGCCTTGTTCGAGACCTTGCAGCGCCGTGATCTTGCCCGAACTCGCCGGGTTCACCTCCCGGTTGTGCGATACCCAGCCGATCTCCTCGGTGCGGCGCCCGATGTAACGGTAGAAGTTGATGCCCCAGGTTTCGTTTTCCGGGTCGAAGGACAGGGTGCGCAGCGGTATCGCAATCTCCGCAATCCACCCGTCATCGGTCAGGCGCGTCGCGCCGTGCCAGATGCCGTCCCAGTTCCAGTTCTCGTCGGTGACGTTGGTGAACAATGCCTGTGAGCGCACCGCATTCGCGGTCAGGTAGAAGGCGTAACCGCTGCGTTCCTGGTTGAACGGGTCGAGGATCAGCTGCACACCGTCCTCGCCGTCGGAATAGTCGCCTTGTCGCAGTACGCGCGCCGTGATCTTGTCCGGTTCCCGATCGTCGAGCTCGGCGGCAATGTAGATGGCGTCATCGCCGTAGACCACGTAGAAGCGGGACGACTCGGAGGGCGCATCGCCTTCGTTCGGCGAGACCACGTGCAGGTCTTCGACGACGGTCGCGTTCTGCCACGCCGGATCGTCCAGGTAGCCGTCGAGCCGCGGTGCGTGCTCCGTATACACGCCAGGAATTGCCTTGAGAGCCCCGGGATCGGCAGCCGCGAACGCCGGGCCGGCCCCCAGTGCCGGCAGCAACAACAATGCTCCTGCTCGCTCGAACAAGAAAGATTCCCCGCGTCGGGACCGACTACGTAGTCCCGACTATGGCGATACCGCCGCAACCTGAAGCAGGCGGAAGCCGTAGGCCGGCAGGGTCAGTGTATAGCGCGGGCCCTCGATCTTCGGCGCCGGACTTTTCTCATAGAGATCCAGCGGGACCTGCCGCGACGAAATGCCGGTGTCGGTGAGATCCAGGGTGATCGTGGCGGGGCTGTCATTGAAGTTGTAGACCAGCAATGCAGTCTGTCCGCCGTCTTCGCTGGTGCGCCGCATCGCGTACACCTTGGGATCCGTGCCTGCCGGTACCCGCGTGCGGCTGGCCGTCGGCCGCAGCGCCTTGTGCGCATTCACCGTGACGAGCACCCGGTCCCAGGCGCTGCGCAATTCGGCGTCCCACTTGCGATAGCGTTCGTAGTTGCTGTGGCCGTACATGATTCCCGCTCCCGCCAGCAGCGCCGCTTCCTGCACGTACAGTCGCGGATTGCTGTGGTAGGCGGCCGTGGAATCGTCGGGGGACAGCGTCCACGCATAGGTCGTCTTGCCGCGCGACCGCGCGAAGTCCGAACGACCCAGGGCTTCCTCGAGTTCGTCCGCGCTGCGTTCCCCCAAGGCGATCAGGGAGTAGTCGTTCTCGAGATCTTCGTCCGCATGGTTGAACCACGCCGTAAGCCCGAAACGGTCGTAATCCGGTCCCAGTTCACCCTCGGTCGATTCGAAGGTAATCCACATGTCGCCGCCGTTGCGCGAGGCCGGCAGCTCGACCATCGAATGGCGGAACTTGTCATTGATCGAACCCACATCCCACATGAAGCCGTCGAGACCGGTATCGAGCCAGAATTTCTCCAGGCGTTCGATCTCCGCACGTGCGCCGGGCAGGTTGAAGTCCAGCCCGGCCTCGCCCCACAGCGACCAGTAATAGGCGCCGGCCCGGCTGCTGTAACGCCAGGTACTGGGACCGGCCGCCGGCAGCGGCAGCGGTTCCTCAAGCTGCTCGCCGAATTCGAACTCCGCCCAGCGGAAAGTCGCAACCTCGCGCGCGTCACGGATCCCGTCTGCGTACTGCGCTTCGGCGGTGCGGAAGAATTCGGAATTCGAATCCATGTAGATGTTGACGAAGTAGCTGATGACCTTCATGTCGCGCGCATGTGCCGCCGCGACCAGGTCCTTCCAGTCCTCGACCGTACCATTCTGCGGGGGTGGCTTGTAGAAATCGAGCGGATCGCAGCCGTGCCATTTCCGGGCATCGCCGTGATACGGCGCGTAGATGCCCAGGACGCGAATACCCCGGCCCTTGAGTTCGTCGAGACTCGCTTCGATGTCCTTGAAGCGATACTCGTTGTACGTCGTGTAGTACCACATGACGCCGTTCAGGTCGCGAAACCGGCTTACGGTAGCTCGCTCTGCTGCGACGCTGGCGCTGACCGCCATGCCGGCAATCACTGCGAATGCGAACAGTGAGAATATCCTCCTCATTACGTTCCTCTTGGCGATTCCTTCCGGGAGACCGGGATCAGGTACATGAACGCTGCAGACCGGCGTTTGATCGTAGTATAAGAGCACGCAGCAGGCACGTCGCCAATGTCGATCGGGCATTGCCGGCGCAGCCTGGCGGCAAGACACACAGGAAGCAGGCATGATCTTCCGCTGGTTCGAGAAACGCCTCGATCCGTTTCCGCCCGAGGAGCCGGTCGAGCCGCCGAAAACGCTGATCGCGTTCTGCATGCACTACACGAAGGGTGCGTGGGGCTTCATCGCGGCTGATGCAGTCCTCGTCGCTACGATTGCGATCGCCGAGGTGTGGATGTTCGGCTTCCTCGGCTCCATCGTCGACTGGCTGGCGGGGCAAGACCGGGAAACCTTCCTGGTGACCGAGCGGTGGAAACTTGCGGGCATGGCTGCCGTCGTCCTCGTCGTGCTGCCTGTCACCGTGGTCCTGCAGTCTCTGGTGCACAGCCAGGTTCTGATGGGCAACTACCCCATGCGCATCCGCTGGCAGGTGCACCGTTACCTGCTCAAGCAGTCGATGACCTTCTACCAGGACGAATTCGCGGGGCGGATCGCGACCAAGCTGATGCAGACCGCGCTCGCCGTACGCGAATGCGTCATCAAGCTGGTCGACGTACTGAACTACGTCGTCGTCTACTTTCTCGGCATGCTGATCATCGTGGGCTCCGCCGACTGGCGCCTGGCCGCGCCGCTCGCCGCCTGGCTGGCCGGCTACATCGCCCTGCTCGCCTTTTTCGTCCCGCGCCTCGGCAAGGTCTCGAAGGAACAGGCTGACGCGCGCTCCACGATGACCGGGCGCGTGGTGGACTCCTATACGAATATCCAGACCGTCAAGCTGTTCAGCCATGCAGGGCGCGAATCGGGATACGCCAGGGAAGGAATGGCGAACTTCATGGACACGGTTTACCGGTCGATGCGGCTGGTAACCGGGCTCTACGGGTGCCTGTACCTGCTCAACTCGCTGCTGTTGATCTCCGTCTCGGCGCTTTCGATCCGGTTCTGGCTGGGCAACATCGTGACCATCGGCGCGGTGGCCGTGGTGATCGGGCTCGTGCTGCGACTCTGGGGCATGTCGCAATGGATCATGTGGGAGGTGTCGGCCTTGTTCGAGAATGTCGGCACGGTGCAGGACGGTATCAGCTCGATCTCCATGCCGCGGCTCGTCGAGGACTTGCCGGGCGCGAAGGATCTCGCCGTCACGAGAGGCGAAATCCGCTTCGAGGACGTGCGCTTCCACTACGGGCGCAGGAAGGGCGTCCTCGAAAATTTCTCGCTGACCGTGCAGCCCGGTGAAAAGGTCGGCATCGTCGGACGCTCTGGCGCCGGCAAGTCGACGCTCGTAAACCTGCTGCTGCGCTTTTACGACGTCGAGGGCGGAGGCATCCTCATCGACGGTCAGGACATTTCCGGGCTTACGCAAAACTCGCTGCGCGCCCGGATCGGTATGGTCACGCAGGACACGTCGCTCCTGCACCGGTCCGTGCGCGACAACATTCTGTATGGCCGGCCCGACGCGAGCGAGGCGATGATGATCAAGGCGGCGCAGCGCGCGAAAGCGATGGATTTCATCGCCGGGCTCTCCGATCCGCAGGGACGAAAGGGATTCGATGCCCACGTCGGCGAGCGTGGCGTGAAGCTGTCCGGCGGCCAGCGGCAGCGCGTTGCCATCGCGCGCGTCATGCTGAAGGATGCGCCGATCCTGGTCCTCGACGAGGCCACTTCGGCACTGGATTCCGAGGTCGAAGCTGCAATCCAGGAGAACCTGTACAAACTCATGGAAGGCAAGACCGTCATCGCGATCGCGCACCGGCTTTCGACGATCGCCGCCATGGACCGCCTCATCGTGATGGATCTCGGCCGCATCGTCGAAGAAGGCACGCACGACGTGCTGGTGGCGAAGGGCGGGCTCTACGCGCAGCTGTGGCAGCGCCAGTCCGGGGGGTTCCTGCTGGACACGCCGGGCGATGCAACAGCACTGGAATTCCTGAGAGAATCCGGGACGGCGACCACATGATTACTGTGCATCCTTGTCTTGGCCCGGGCCTGGCATCCCTGCTTCTGATGTCCGCAGCGACTGACGCAGCCGGGCCCGTCGTGCATTTCGAAAATTCGTGTTCGTCCGGCGTGACGACCCGGTTCGACGACGGGATCACGATGTTGCATTCTTTCGAGTATCCGGAATCGGCAAGGATCTTCGAGGAACTGATCGAGGACGAAGCGGATTGTGCGATGGCCTACTGGGGCGCGGCGATGAGCGTGTGGCACCCGCTGTGGGAACCACCGGGTCCGGAGGATGTCCGGCGCGGCGCTCAATTGCTGGCTGGCGCCAGGAAGCTCGAGGCGACTGCCAGGGAACAGGACTATATCGAAGCCCTGGGCGCATTTTTCTCCTCGGACGATTCCGCGACACACCGTCAGCGCGTGCAAGCGTACGCGACGGCGATGTCGGCGGTCTACGCGGCCCACTACGAAACCGACCCCGAAGCGGCGGTGTTCTACGCACTTGCCTTGATCGCGGCCGCGGACCCCAGGGACAAGGCCTACGGCAAGCAATTCAGGGCAGCCGGATTGCTCAACTGGGTGCGAGAGTCGCAGCCGACCCATCCGGGTGTACTGCATTACCTCATCCATGCCTACGATTATCCCGGTCTCGCCCATCTGGCGTTCAGTGCCGCAAGCACCTACGCAAATGCCGCCCCGGACTCGGCACATGCCCAGCACATGCCATCCCACATTTTCACCCGGCTCGGCCTGTGGGACCGGTCATTGGCATCGAATCACGACTCGACGCGCTCGGCGGTGGCCTACATGCATCGGGCACACCTGCCGGGGCATTACGACGAGGAATTGCACAGCATCGACTACCTCATGTACGCCATGCTGCAAACGGCGCGGGATGAAGAAGCGGCAAGCCTGCTGGCCGATCTGGCCGGGATCGAGCGCACGAACAAGGACAATTTCAAGGTCGCGTATACCTATGTCTCCTCACCGGCCAGGTTCGCCCTCGAGCGCCGCGCGTGGGCCGAGGCGGCGAATCTCGTGCTGATTCGACCGGACTTTCCCTGGGATGACTACGGTTACGTGTTGGCGGTCCATCACTTCGCTCGCGGCATCGGTGCGGCCCGCAGCGGTCAGGTCGAGAAGGCACAGTCGGAGCTCGAGGCACTCCGGAAGATTCAGCCCGCGCTGCCGGCCACGACCCCGGCCTACTGGCGAGAGCAGTTGCAGGTACAGATCGATGCACTGAACGCCTGGATACTGTTCGACGGCTCTCGCATGGACGAGGCGCTCGTTGCGGCGCAGGCCGCTGCGGACAGGGAGGACTCGGTCGACAAGCACCCCGTTACGCCTGGCGAGGTGCTGCCGGCGCGGGAATTGTATGCGGATCTCCTGATGGAGGCCGGCAACCCGGGCGGCGCGTTGGCGGAGTATGAGGCGGTGCTCGGTCATTCGCCGAACCGCCTGAATGCGCTCGTCGGCGCGGCCAATGCAGCGCAGGCCGCGGGCCGCGCAGAGATCGAGAAACACTACCGGTCCATGGTTCGCGAACAAGCCGGCAATGGCACGGGATCCCGTGCCGAAGCGTTACGCGCGAATCGAACTCAAACTTGAGGACACGAGCTGTGGCCAACGTCATTCGCAGTCGTTTCTATTCGGTGCTGGCGCTCGTGTTCGGCGCCGTGATCATCGCGGGGTTCACGCGCACCTACTACCTGCGCCCAATCTTCGACTTGCCGCCTTTGAGCACGCTGTTGCAATTGCACGGCTTCGTGTTCAGTGCCTGGCTGTTGCTGTTCGTGGTGCAGACGCGCCTGATCGCCGGGCGAAACTACCGCCTGCACCAGAAAGTGGGCATTGCCGGCATGGTGCTCGCGGGCCTGGTGGTGGCGATCGGCGTATACACGGCCCTGGTCGGAGCGCCGACGCCGCGTCCGCGGCCGATGGGATTTACCGGCATGCAGTTCCTGATTTTTCCGCTGACCGCAATCGCTTTCTTCGCGGCGTGCGTCGGCGGCGCGCTCGCACTGCGCAAACGCGCGGCACTGCACAAACGGCTGATGGTGCTCGCGATGATCGCGGTGATGGGTCCGGCGGTCGCACGGCTGATCCGGCTCGCCGGGCCGACAGAGTACTTCCTCGCCATCCAGACAGCCGTAGCGGCGGCCTTCGTCGCATGGGTGCTGATTCACGACTGGATCAAATACCGCCTGGTCGAACCGGTGTTCGCCTTCGGCGGCCTGGTCCTGGTTCTGTCCTGGCCGGCTCGCGCCGCCCTCGCACGCACCGACACCTGGGTCGCGATCGCACATTGGCTGACCGGCTGGGCGGGTCCCGGGACACCAGCCTGAGAAGCGACGACGCTCCGCGCTCGACGGGGACTTACTGCGGACGACATACAGACGGTGCGTCGTGCATTTTCAAGGCGCCGGCAAGAATGCAAACCGTTGCGTAAGGCGCGGATACGTAAAACGCTCCTCACCATGTATCCATTCCCCGCCTATCTCGCCGCTATGCGGAACGATTCCGGGGTAGATCACCAATCGGTTGAATTTGCCGTCCAGGCGACCGAGCAACTTGAAACCTGGACTGTCGACGGCAGGATAGCCTGCTTGTGATCGATGTCCGTGCACGATTGAGTTCTGCTCAAAGAAAAGCGTTCCGCCCCGCGCTTTGCGGTTCAGATAGACAAGACCGAAGACCGGAACCGGATCGACATGCGGCCGCTGCTGGTCCGCAGAGAGCTCGACCGGATGGATTTCGGTCACAGCCATATCCGTTGCGATTCGATCGAAGGTTTCAATTCGTTTGCCATCGCAGGTCAACGGTGCGACTGGCACATAGTGTCGATTGACCTGCGTACGTATCCAGTCGATCGCAGACAATAAGGACGGATTATCCGGTGGCAATTTGGCGATACGTCCCGGATACACGTACGATGGGCGTTGGAATTCCAGTGCCAACGCTGCATCGCGGACGCTGTCGGGCTGCGCATAGAAGTCGTCGACGACAAGTGCGGGAATGAACTCTCCGATACGCACCAGTTGCACGGACGGTTCGCCGCCGAGAACGAACAGATCGTCACGCAAACCGCTGCCTGAAAAACGCTCGTCAGGCATCTTGCCGCTTTAGTCCCGACTCAAGCGCTCGAGATTCCGGTAACCGAGCGTAGCGTAGGTCAGCGGATCGGCAATCGCCGGATCCTGCTCCGCCTCGACGACCAGCCAGCCCGCATATCCGGCGTGGCGCAGCACGTCGAAGATTGACGGGTAGTCGATCGAACCGTCGCCAGGCACCGTGAATACGCCCTGCAGCACGGCCTCGAGGAAACTCGTGTCGGCGTTGAGGACACGATCGAGCACGTCGCGCCGCACGTCCTTGCAGTGCATGTGCGCGATGCGCCCGACATGCTGCCTGGCGACGGCGAGCGGATCACCGCCGGCGAAGGTCAAATGCCCGGTGTCGAGCAGCAGGCCGACAGCCGGCGAAGTCGCAGCCATCAGCTCGTGCACCTCCTCCCCCGTCTGGATCACCGTACCCATGTGGTGGTGATAGGCGAGCCGCATGCCGCGTTCCTGCATGCGTATCCCGAGTTCGTCGATCCGCCGGGCAAAGCGGCCGGACTCCGCCGCCGACATCCGTGGCCGGCTGCTGAGCCTGGCCTTCAGGTCGCCGTGGATGCAGCCGCTCACTTCCGCGCACACCATCACCGTGCAACCCAGTGACGCGAGCAGATCGAAGTGCGCCTGCATTTCCTTGAGTTCGGCGTCCACGCCGCGCTCGAGCAGGCGCAGGCTGTACCAGCCGGAAACGAGCGCGAGCCCGTGGGCTTCGAGGAGCGGGCCCAGCACCGCCGCATCGCGCGGGAACTTGCGGCCGAGCTCGACGCCGGCGTAGCCGACCTCCGCCGCCTCCCGGAGGCATGTCTCGAGCGGGATGTCGTCGCCGAGCGCCGGCAGGTCGTCGTTGGTCCAGGTCAGCGGGTTGATGCCTATGCGTGCGTTCATTCGTCGCGCTCCTTGCGATACCGGCGGTACGCGTCCCGCACGGCGGGCCGCGATGAGACCTCCGCGACCGGTACGTCCCACCAGGCGCCGCCCGCCGCCGTCGACTTCGACGGGTCCGTGTCGATGACGATCACCGACGTG
Source organism: uncultured Pseudomonadota bacterium (assembly GCA_963775455.1). Taxonomy (GTDB): domain Bacteria; phylum Pseudomonadota; class Gammaproteobacteria; order Steroidobacterales; family Woeseiaceae; genus UBA1847. Next base: position 402,516 of record CAVZIU010000004.1, read on the forward strand.
CGTTGCGCATCTCGCGCAGCGACGACGGCGCGTTCCAGTTCCCCGATGGTCGACACCTTCACCGCGAGCGCACCCAGCGCCGCCGCGTGCGCGGCGAAATCGATGGCGGGCGCCGCCGGCGCCGACGACAGCAGGTTGTTGAACGAGTCGCCGCCGCAGGCGGCCTGCAGACGCTCGATGCAGCCAAAGCCACGGTTATCGAGCACGACAATGGTGAGTTTTTGCCCGAGCATGATCGAGGTCGCGATCTCCGAGTTCATCATCAGGTAGCTGCCGTCGCCGACCAGGACGACGACATCGCGCTCTGGCGCCGCCATTTTCACGCCGAGCCCGCCGGCGATCTCGTAGCCCATACACGAGTAGCCGTACTCGAGGTGATAGGCGCCCGGCCCGCTCGCACGCCATAGCTTGTGCAGCTCGCCCGGCAATCCGCCCGAGGCGCACACGACGGTGGTTGCATCCGTCTCTGCGCGGTTGACCGCACCCAGTACCTGCGCGTCGCTCGGCAAGCCGGCGTCACCCGCTGCGGTCGCTGCATCGACCTCTTCCTGCCATGCTGCGATTGCGGCGGCATTGTCACGCTGCCAGCCAGCCGACGTGCGCGCCGAGCGGCACAGCTCGTCTAGCTCGTCCAGCGCGGCCCCGACGTCGGCCTGCACGGCTAGCGCACCGGCCTTGATGCTGTCGTGTCTTGCCGCGTTGATCGCAATAAGCTGCGCATTCGGATTGAACAACGTGTGCGACGCGGTGGTGAAATCCTGCAGGCGCGTGCCGAGCGCAATGACGAGGTCCGCTTCGCGCGCGGCTCGGTTCGCGGCGGACGAACCGGTCACGCCGATCGCGCCGAGATTGCAGGGATTATCCCAGGCCAGTACGCCCTTCCCCGCCTGCGTCTCGGCGACCGGGATGCCGTTTCTTGCCGCGAAGTCAGCGAGCTGTGCCTGCGCGCCGGAGTAATGCACACCGCCGCCTGCAATGACGAGCGGGCACTCCGCTGCATCGAGCAAGGCTGCGGCTTTCGCGATGGCGTCGCGGTCGGGCCGCGGCCGACGGATCGTTCGCAAAGTTTCCTCGAAGAACGACACCGGGTAATCCCAGGCTTCCGCCTGCACGTCCTGCGGGAGCGCGATGACGGCGGGCCCGCAGTCCGCGGGATCGAGCAATACCGAAAGCGCCTGCGGCAGCGACGCGAGCAACTGCTCAGGGCGCATGATTCGGTCCCAGAAGCGCGACACCGGACGGAACGAATCGTTCGCGGTGACTTGTGGTTCCGAGAAATTCTCGATTTGCTGCAACACCGGGTCAGGGCGGCGGCTCGCGAAGATGTCGCCGGGCAGGAGCAGTACCGGCAGCCGGTTGACATGCGCGAGCGCCGCGGCAGTCACCATGTTGGTCGCGCCGGGCCCTATCGAGGTCGTGCAGGCCATCAGCTGCCGCCGGCCCTTCGCTTTCGCGTAGGCGATCGCCGCATGGGCCATGGCCTGCTCGTTGTGCGCACGGTACACCGGGATCCGCGGCTCTGCCGCATTCAGCGCTTCGCCCATGCCTGCGACGTTGCCATGCCCGAAAATCGCAAATACACCGGCGATGAGCGGTTGCGACTCGCCGTCGAGCTCGATGCGTTGCGCAGCGAGGTAGCGCAGCAGCGCCTGTGCCATCGTCAACCGTATCGTTTTTCGCATGATTGGTCCCCTGCGTGTCCGTCCCCGGCTCAGGCCGCGCGGGCAACCGCGTCGCACCACAGGTCGATCATCGCGCGATAACGTCGCCGGATGTCGTCGCAAACGGCCGCGTCATCGACCTCGCCGGCGAACCAGTTTTCCGCCACATCGGCGAATATGCTGCGGCCCACCGCAAACCCGCGACAGATGCCGAACGGCGCCGCGATCGCAAGGCCGTCACGCAGGGTCGCAATGGCCTCGCCCAGTCCCAGAATGACCACGCCTTTGCAGTGCGGATCATTGCGGGCGATGACCTCGGCGATCTGCCGCCAGGTGTCCGCGGATTGGGTCGGGAGCTTCCACCAGTCGGGCCGCACACCGAGATTGTAGAAGCGCCGAAGCGCGCGCACTACCGGTTCCGGCTTTGCGTTCTCGATCGCGGGGCAGATGATCTCGAGCAGGAACCGGCGATCTTGCCGGACGAGGTCGGCGTACAGCGCCCGTACCTGTTCCTCCTGGCGCCGGCGGAGCTCGCCGGGGTCGTCCGGATGATAGTGCACGAGGCATTTCGCGATCTGTGCCGCCGGCCAGGTGTTGAGCTCCGCGCCGGTCGCGGGTTGGACCTCGAACTCGAGCGGGCGCGAACCCGGAACCTCGACCGGGCTCGCCGTCCAGAGTCCGCTGCTCGCGAGCCGGTTCAACGCGTCGTTGCCGTGCCGGTGATCGACGATCGCACCGTGGCGAACGGCGCCGCTGCCGTCGCCCGCGACGTCGAGCAAGGCGTCGGCGACGAGACCCTTGAAGTGGCCGATGTCCGCAAGCGGCCGCCCGTGGCGACCGGCCAGCAGTTCGAACTGGCTGCGATGGTCGAATGCCAGTACGCACAGCGGCCGCGGATCGTCCTTCCAGGTCGTCGCGCGATGCAGGTGCGTGAGTTCGTCGTCGAATCTCGGCCTGAACGGCGTCGGCCGCATCGCCAGGAATCGATCGAGCTCCGCCTGGCTCGGCATCGCCGGCGTACAGCCGTGCCGCGCGACGACCAGGGCTCCGCAGGCGTTGCCGAGCCGTCCGCAGGCGTCCCAGGCGGCCCCGTCGAGCCAGGCTTTCAGGAAGCCGGACAGGAAAGCGTCGCCCGCACCCACGGTGTTGAAAACCTCGACCGGAAAGCCGGGGACATGCACGCCCGAATCGAGGCTCGCGATTGCATCGGAATCGAACACCGTACAGCCCTGTGCGCCCTGCTTGAGGACGAGCGTCGCAGCCGTCAGCCTGCGCACGTTGTGGAGCGCCGCGAGCACGTCGCGGTCGGCACCGGCGATGGCGAATTCCTCCTCCGTGCCGACGACGATGTCGCAATGCGGCAGCAGCGACTGCAGCGTTGCGCTCGCGTCCGCCGACTCCGCATAACGACTGGCGCCGTCGCCCGGTTTGCTGACACCCCAGAGCACCGGACGGTAGTCGATGTCGAGCAGGACCTGCGTACCTCGCGCTTTCGCGAACTCGATTGCCCGGCCTGCCGCTGCGAGTGTCGTCGTCGTCGAAGTGTGCGTGCCGGTGATCGCGAGCAGGCGTGCCGATGCGATGAAATCCTCGTCGACGTCGTCCTCGCTGAGCCCCATGTCGGCACAGCGTTCGCGATAGAAGATGTGCGGGATGTCGCCGCTCTTCCCTATACCAAGGATCACCAGTGCAGTCAGCCGGTCCGGGTCGGTGCGCACGTGACTGACGTCGACGCCGAGGCGCGCGAGTTCCTCGCGGACGAAGCGTCCCATCTGCTCGTCGCCGACGCGTGTCAGCATGGCGCTCTTCGCCCCGAGACGCGCGAGCCCGGAAGCGAGGTTCCCGGACGATCCCCCCAGGTACTTGGCGAAGGACTGCATGTCCTCGAGTCGCCCGCCGACCTGTTGCCCGTAGAGGTCGACGGCGGCACGACCCAGGCAGATGATGTCGAGCGACCGTTCAGTCACGATCGACGCCGGCAGGCCACCAGAACTTGGCGTCGTGGTCCATGGTCCACGCATGGTCGTCGGTGAAGTCGGGAACCGTGTACGGATCGCCGGGCAGGTGCCGGATCACCCAGGAGTAGTACATGCCGTAGCCGGGGGCGGCGCATTGCGCGTGATCCTCGCCCGGCGGGATGCAGACGGTGTCGCCGTCGCGCACCTTGTAGACCTGCTCGCCCAGTTCGGCATGGCCGTAACCCTGCGGCTCGGTGAAGCGATAGTGATAGATCTCCGGCTGGCGATGGTGATGCGGCGGATAACTCGACCATCCACCGGGCAGCGTGACGACTTCGCCGAGCACGAGCTCCGCGTCCGCCGGCGAATTGCGCCCGTCGAAAATCGTGCGCACGAAACGCAGGCAGCGCCCGGCGACCTGCCCCGCCCCCCGGTGTTCGTTCGGCACGTCCGCGGGCAAAAACACGCGCGCGTCGAAGCGCTTCGTGTTCGCGCAAGCATAGCTCGTCAGTTCGCTGTCACGGACAGCCTCGATCTCGACTTTCGTGCCGGCCGAGACATGGATGCAGCTTGCCGATTCGTCGAACAGCGAGCTGCGCTCGAATGTGAACGCCGCTTTGCCGGCGGTGCCCCGCACCGTACCCGTCATCAACAGCCAGGCCGTCTCGCTCGCGGCCCGAAGCGAAATCCGTTCGCCCGCCCGGAGCGCCAGCGACGACACTCTGAGCCCGGCGTAGTCGGCGATGCCCTGTTCGCCACCTGTGCCGGAGCGCTCACCCTTCGGTATGAACCTGCCGCCCGTCGCGCCTGTCATTCGTCACCTAATCCCGCCAGTCCAGCGTGACCCGCTCGCCTGACACGGCGGACGTTTCCATCGCCGCCATCACCTTCTGTACCGCGAGCCCTTCCTCGAAATCGGGCCAGAACGGCTTGCCTTGCTCGATCGCCGCGAGCAGGCGGTAGACTTCGATTACCTTCAGGTCGTTGATGCCGAGGCCGTGTCCCGGCGCCGGGCAGAAACGCCCGTAGTCGCGGTGTTCCGGGCCGGCGAGGATCGTCTTATAGCCACGGCGCCCGGCACGATCGCCGGCCTGGTATACCCTGAGCTCGTTCATGCGTTCCTGGTCGAAAGCGATGGCGCCACGCGTCCCGAACAGTTCGAAGGTCAGGCCGCACTTGTAACCCGTCGCAATGCGGCTGATCTCGAAGGTCGCCGGCATGCCGGACTCCAGTTCGATCAACGCCCGTGCGATGTCCTCGTTCTCCACCTTGCGTAGTTGTCCGGTCGCAGGGTCCTTGCGCATCGGCACCAGCGTCTTGAGGTCGGCTACCAGCTCCCGGGGCCGGCCGAGCAGATAGTGCAGCAGGTTGATGAGATGCGATCCGAGGTCGGCGAGCGCACCGGAGCCTGCCAGGCGGCGTTCGCAACGCCAGCTGTACGGGACGTCCGCGCTGGACATGTAGTCCTCGAAATACCTGCCCGAGAACGCCGTCAGGTCACCGAGCTCACCGGCCGCGATCATGTCGCGTGCGACGCCGATCATCGGGTTGGTGGTGTAGTTCAGCCCTACGGCGTGCACGACGCCGGCTTCCGCCGCCGCACGCGCCAGTTGCGAGGCCTCGTCGACGTCGAGCGCCAGCGGCTTCTCGCAGTACACGTGCTTGCCGGCCCGGATGGCCGCGAGCGCCATCTCGGCATGCAGGTAGTTCGGCGTACAGATGTCGATGACGTTGATGGCGGGGTCGTCGAGCAGCTCGCGCCAGTCACCTGTGCCGCGTTCGAAGCCGAGGTCGCGGGCGGCGCGCTTCGCCGTCGCGGCATCGTTGTCGGCCAGCGCGACACAACGCGGCGCCGTAACCCCGTCGAACACGCGCGCGACGCTGCCGAGTGCAATGGCATGGGCGCGGCCCATGAAGCCGGTGCCGATGAGGCCGAATCCTTGTTGCGACATCGTCAGAACCTTAGCTGTGTCCGGTGCCCGCCTGTTCTTCGCAGCGACGCGGAGTGGACGGAATGCATCCCAAGCGGTGCACGATACCGACATGGAACATTTTTTTCAAATCCCACTGCGATAGAATTCCGATTTCATGACGGCACGGACACGGCGGCGCCCGTCCGCCGGCTCTCCTCTGCCGCATCGGCCAGCTGCAGCGCGCGCACGCCGTCCGCGGCGCCGGCCAGCGAGTGCGGACGGCCCTCGAGTGCACGGACGAAATCATCGATCTCCCGGCGGTAGGCCGCTTCATAGCGCTCGAGGAAGAACGGCAGCGCGGGCTCGGTGACAAAGCCCCCGGCATTCGCCGCTTCCACCCGCGTTTCAGTCGCATTCGCCGCGCGCAGCATGCCTTCGGCGCCGAACACCTCGATGCGCTGGTCGTAGCCGTAGACGCAGCGGCGGCTGTTGCTGATCTGGCAGTACGCGCCGTTGTCCATTTCAACGATGACTGCGGCGGTGTCCACGTCGCCCAGCTCCGCGACATCCGTGCTCACCCGCGCGGCACCCGCGGCGTAGACCGTGAGCGGCTCGCCGCCGGTGAGCCAGCGGATCATGTCGAAGTCGTGAATCATCATGTCCCGGAACATGCCGCCGGAACGCTTCAGGTAGTCGATCGGCGGCGGCGATGGGTCGCGGCTGGTGACAGTGACCATTTCGACGGTCCCGACGGTGCCGCGGACGATCTCGTCGCGGATCCGCCGGAATGACGGGTCATAGCGGCGATTGAAGCCCACGAACAGCGCCAGGCCTGCCGACTCGGCGATCGCCTGGCAACGCTCGGCCCGCGCGGTTTCGAGATCGAGCGGCTTCTCGCAGAACACGGGCTTCCCGTTGCGCGCACAGGCCTCGATAAGCGGCAGATGCGTGTCGGTCGAACTCGCGATCACCACGCCGTGTACGCCGGGATCGCCGAGCGCGCTCGCCGCATCGGCGACTTCGGCGCCGCAGGCATTGGCGAGTTTCCGTGCAGCTTGCGCATTGACGTCGACCACGAAGCGCACGTTTGCGTCCGCGTGGCGTGCGATGTTGCCCGCATGAATCTGGCCGATGCGTCCTGCGCCGATGACACAGATTCCGATCGTCATTTCGTCCCCTCGAGGCGGTGTGCGTAAGCGATTACGAGCGTTTGTGCGAGGCACAGCGAGGCCGTCAGGGACCGGAACTGGCGCACTTCCGCGTCCTTGACGTCGAACGAGATGTCGGCGGCGCGCGAGATCGGGCTCAGCTGGCTGTCGCTGATCGCGACGACGGCCGCACCGGCTTCCCGGGCGCGGTCCACGATCTCCGCGGTTTCCTTCGCGTACGGTCGAAAACTGATCGCGAACAGGAGGTCGTCCTTCGAAAGCATCGAGCTCTGTTCGACCAGCATGCCAGCCAGCCCGTCGATCAGGTGCGCGCGCTTGTCGATGTGCCGCAATGCATAGGCCAGGTACGCGGCGACCGGAAAGGAGCGCCGCAGGCCGACGAGATAGACATTTCTCGCCTTGACGATCAGGTCGACCGCCCGCTCGAGTTCGCTGGCCGCGACCGATTCCTTCAGGTGCTCGAGTGCGATGATGTTGCTGTCGGAGAATTCCGCGAGCAGCGTGTGCGGCGTCAGCGCCGCTCCGTCGTCCCCCCGCGAATTGAACTGGCGCACACGCTCGGCATAACTCGGGCTCGGCGTCGTGCTGATGAGTTCCTCGCGAAAGAGCCGTTGCATCTGGCTCGCACCGGCATAGCCGAGCGCTTTGGCAAAGCGCACGATCGTCGACGCCTGCACGCCGCAGCGCTCGGCAATTACCGCGAGCGTCTCGAGACCCATGTCGTTGGGGTGGTCGAGCACGTAGGCCGCCACTTGTCGGAGCCTCGGACTCAGCTCGTCGTGCCGGGCCACGATGGCGTCCCGCAGTTCGCGAATGTCGCGCGGCGCACGCAAGGCACTACTCCTCGTGACGAACGGCCTGGACGCCGATGCTAACGGCGCTGCAACAGGTGTTCCACACATCAAACAAAAATTTCGCCGGTCGGCCGGCGCTCGCTGGACGAGATCGGGCCGGTTTGAAACAGTAATTTCAAGTTTGCATAGTACAGAATATTCATTCTATACTCCAAAGCGACCGGATCGTTACATTTTCGACAGACACGCCGGGTCGGGGGCCGCGGCGATCCGTCAGTAGTCGGAGCCGCCGCAGCGCGTGCCCCGATTCCCGCGGGTCGCTTTGTAACGCAAGCGTAATGCGGTCCCTTTAGGCTGCCGTGCTCGACCGTGAGAGGCACATTGCCAGGGGGAAACATGCAAGCCGGAAAGTCGCAATTCGTTCGTGTCGTCCTGTCCGCCGCCTGCGTGTTGTTTGCGCAAGTTGCGCAGGCCCAGGTCGCTCTGCGTGGTGACATCACCGATGCGGCCACCGCGAGGCCGCTCGCCTTTGCTGAAGTCCGTGTAGCAGAGACCGGCCGCAGCATTGCCGCGGGCGCCAACGGCGCTTACACCATCAGCGACCTGCCCCCCGGCAACTACACGGTCAGCGTGAGTTCCGTCGGCTACCAGACGACCGAGAAATCGGTCGAGGTACCGGCCAGTGGCAGCGCCACGCTCGATTTTGCGCTGGACTCATCCGGTATCACGGACGAAGTGGTCGTCACCGGCTACCGCGCCGCTGCAGCCAATGCGCTGCAGGACAAGCGCATGTCCCCGAACATCAAGGAAGCGATCACGGCCGACGACGCCGGCAAGCTGCCGGACCAGAACGTCGCGGAGGCCCTCCGGCGGGTCACCGGCGTCACGTCCACGGTCGACCAGGGCGAAGGTCGCTACGTCACGATTCGCGGCGTCGACCCGAGCTACACCAACGTTACCGTCGACAACCAGGTCATCGGTTCGCCGGAGGCCACGCGCCGGGTGGCGCTGGACACCATTCCGTCCGAGGTCCTTGCCCGGGTCGAAGTGATCAAGGCCGTGACGCCGGACCTGGACGGCAATGCCGTCGGCGGTGCGATCAACATCATCACGCCGAGCGCGTTCGACGATCCGGACGGATTCTTTTTCTCCGCATCGGGCGACTTCGGCTATTACGACCTGAACGGCGAGAGCCCGACCGGTCTCTCCGCCGCGTGGGGGCAGGTATTCGGCGCGAACGACGAATGGGGCATCCTGCTGTCCGCGAGTTACACGGACCGCGAGTACGATACCGAGAACCTGCAGGGCGGCGACCCGTGGGACGAAGCGGAGGACGATTCCGGGATTCTGGTCCCGGATGAGCAGGTCCTGCGCGATTACCGGATCACCCGCGAGCGCAGCGGCATCGTCGCCAACCTGGAATGGCGCCCGACTGACAACGCCACACTGTACCTGCGCAATCTCTTCAACGACTACGAGGACACCGAGATCCAGTCCGAAACGGTCTGGGCGTACCGCGAGGGTGATCTCGAAAACCTGACGCCGACGTCCGGCACGTTCACCGAGGGCGAAGGAGAGCGGCTTGTATCGGATCGCAACGAGACGCAGACGATACAGACGAGTTCGCTCGGCGGTGAGTTCACGCTCGGCAACTGGGGCATCGACGCACAGCTGACGGTCGGTGAAGCCGAACAGGACACGCCGCGCGACCGCGAGTGGTCGTTCGAGCTGGACGAAACGCAACCGATGTCTTTCGATACGTCGGACCAGTTCTGGCATGTCGATGCATCGGACCCGGACGCGTTCAACGATCCGTCGCTGTATGAATTCAATGAATACCTGCGCGGCGGCCAAACGATTGTCGAGGACGTGACCGCGCTGGAAATCGACTTCGAGCGGGGAATCGATATCGGCGACACCCCCGTGCTGCTCAGGTTCGGTGCCAAGAGCACGGATCGGGACAAGACCTCCGACCAGGACATGGAGGTATTCGACGGCTTCGACGGCGACCTCACGCTGACCGGCTTCACCGAGCCGGGCAAGTCCGATTTCTACGACAGCGAGCGGCCATACTACGACTTCGGGCCACGCATGGTGTTCCCCGCGCTCGAGAACTTCTACGACGCCAACACCGACGGCTTCGAGCTGAGCGACGCGGACACCATCGCGGAATCCTTCGGCGTCGATTTTGAAGTATCGGAGCAGGTCGACGCTGCGTACGTCATGGCCGAATTCGATGTGGGTAATGCCACGATCATCGGCGGCGTGCGCTACGAGCAGACGGACACCAGCTACTCAGCTTACGACCTCGTGTTCGTCGACGGCGATGCTGAACCGCCGGCACCGGTGAGCGGCGAGAACGACTACAACCACACGCTGCCGAGCCTTCACCTGCGCTGGGCGCTCAGGGACGACCTGCTGTTGCGCGCGGCCTGGACAAACACCCTGGGCCGGCCGTCGTACGAGGTCCTCGCTCCGTTCCGAATTTTCCAGATCGACGAGGATGAAGACGATCCGGATGTCTTCGAGGGCGAGGCCGAACAGGGCAACTCGAACCTCGTGCCGCTCGAATCGATGAATTTCGATGCGGCGCTGGAGTGGTACCTGGAGTCCGGCGGCATTCTCGCGGCCGGGGTGTTCTACAAGGACATCGAGCACCCGATCTTCACGCGCATCACCGAAATCGAAGAAGAGGACTACCAAGGCCGATTCTTCAGCGAACTCGAGATCACGACGACGGACAACGCGGATTCCGGCGAGATCTTCGGCGTCGAGCTGAACTACCAACAGCAGTTCCTCGGCCTGCCGTCGCTGTTCGCCGGCTTCGGCGTCGCGCTCAACTACACCTACACGGACAGCGAAGCGACCGTTTTCGATCGCGACGACCCGGTGCCGTTCTTCCTGCAGTCCGAGCACGTAGGCAACGCAGCGCTGTTCTATGAATGGGCCGGCTTCGAGGCACGCCTCGCCTACACCTACTACAGCACCTATCTCGACGCGATCGGCGACGACGAGAGCCAGGACCTGTATTTCGACGATCGCGGGCAGCTCGATTTCAAGGCCAGCTACCAGTTCTCGGAGCACTTCAACGCGTACTTCGAGGTGCTGAACATGACCGACGCGCCGCTCCGGATGTACAGCGGCAAGGAAAGCGGCCGGCTGGCCGAGAACGAGATCTACTCCTGGAACGCCATGGCCGGCATCCAGATCAAGTTCTAAGGTGGAATTAAGGTAACTGTCACCTTAATTCCTTAATTGCCAGCCATTGTGATAGTCGGCCCGGACGAGGCGGTTGGCCTCTTCGTTGTCGCGGAAAGTGCCGGCAGCGGCGTCCCAGTAGAGCTTGTCCCCGGTGCGATAGGCGATATTGCCCATCTGCGCGTTGATCGCCGCGAGAGCGCCGGACTCGATCGGCGTGTTCAGCCTGCCCGGATCGCCCGCGCGTACCGCTTCGACGAAATTGCGCGTGTGCAGGTCCAGGTACGATACGCCCTCGGGCGGACCCTCCGGCGCAATCGACTCCATCCTCGGCGGCCCTTCCTCGTCCCAGCCCACGAACTCGTGCTCGGGCGTGACCGTGAAGCCGCCGCGGCTCACGACGAGCGTGCCGTTGTTGCCGACGAATGCGATGCCTTCGGACATGCGGTACGGCCCCTGGTCGATGCCCGTGGCGTGTTCCCAGACCATGTTGAAGTCCGGGTACTCAAATACCGCCTGCAGCGTATCGGGCGTCTCTGACGCGTCGTCCGGGTACGCGATCTTGCCGCCCGAGGCCATCACCGACTTGGGCTCGGTCGCGCCCATGATCCACAGCGCGATGTCGATCTCGTGCACGCCCCAGTCGGTCATCAGCCCGCCGGCATAATCCCAGAACCAGCGGAACGTGAAGTGGAAGCGATTGCGATTGAACGGCCGCTCCGGCGCGGGACCCAGCCACATGTGGTAGTCGACGCCGTCCGGAACTGGCTCGTCGGGCAGCACCGGGACGGGCTCCATCCAGCCCTGGTAGGCCCAGGTGCGCACGAGCCGGATGTCTCCCAGCGCGCCCGAGCGGACGATGTCGCGCGCCTTCCGGTAATGCGGGCCGCTGCGCTGCCATTGCCCGGCCTGCACGACGACCCCGGCTTCCTCCGCCGCGGCGACCATGAGCCGGCATTCCTCGATACTGTTCGCCACCGGCTTCTCGACGTACACGTGCTTGCCGGCGCCGACCGCGTCGAGCAATTGGCGGCAGTGCCAGTGATCGGGCGTGCCGATGACGACGGCGTCGAGGCCGTCCTGTGCGAGCAGTTCACGGTAGTCGCCGAATGCGGACGGGACGTTGCGCCTGAGCTTCGCGTAGTCCGCAAGCCGCCGGTCGATCACGGAGCGGTCCACGTCGCAGATCGCGACGAGGTCCACGCCCTCGACCTTGAGCAGCGACTCGATATTGCTCCAGCCCATGCCGTTGCAGCCGATGACTCCGACCTGCAGCCGGTCGTTTCGGGCGCGCGCCACTCGTAACGGCCCCACCAGGCCAGTCATCCCGATGGTGGCGGTCGTGGCGGCCAGGAATTGCCTGCGTTTCATGCATCCCCCTCGCGAGTGTGCGCCGCGCCGGCGCGATCCGTCTTCAGTTCCGGCTGAGAGCCCGCGACAGCGCCAGGCGCATGCGTTTCACGTCCTCCGGCCCCAGCTCGCCGAGGACGCCGCGCCGGGCCGGCGGCAGGTGCTCCGACGCCGCCGTCGGCTCGGCGAACACGTAATGTTCGAACAGCGAGCGCCACGCTTCGCGATAGGATGCCGGCAGCGAGCGCATCGCCATCATCGCATGCAGGAGCACGTTGCGGGGATCGCCGGCGATCGCCGGCACGCGCTCCCACCAGTAGTTGACGAGCGCATTGACTGAGCCGCGCGAGCGCACGTGATGCCACCAAAGATATGGGATGTACAGGGCGTCTCCGGGCGCCAGGTCGGCGACCTGGGCCGCCGCCTCTGCGTCCCGGAAGCGGGGAAAAGCGTCGTAGTCCGGATGATCGAAGTCGACCATGCTGATCGTTGCGCCGGCCGGCGTGAGCTCGAACGGGCCGACATACAGATTGGACACCTGTTCCGGCGGGAACAGCGTGAAGCGGCGGCTGCCCGCCACGCAGCAGGCGATGTTCTCGGAGGCATCGTAGTGCGCCGCCACGGTCGCCCGGCTGCCGACCCAGAAACGCGGCTCGGTCCCTTCGGGCAGGTAGCCCGCGGGCAGGCGGTTGCGATCCTGCATTCCCGGCAGGAATCCGCTGATGACGACGGACTGGATTGCGAGCGACGGCGCGGGCTCGTCGTCCCGATGCTCAAGCACATAGTCGAGCGACGCAGAGAGGCGCGCACGGCCCATGCGACAGTTGAGACCGCTCAGGTCGGCGTTGTAGAAGAATCGCCCGCCGATCGATGGCGCGCCGTAAGCCGTGTCGATGTCGTAGCCGCGCTCGAATTGTTTGACATAAGTGCAGAAGGCCTCATCCGACTCCGAAGCTGCCTGCACGAGCGGCCAGTCACGAAGCAAACCGCGGAGCACCGCCGGTTGGCCGGCGGCAAGTATCTCCTCGCGAAAGCGCGAAGGCGTAACGGCGTCGATTTCCCGAATCGGATTCATGACTTCCCTGCGACCCGCTAAGTTCATGTTGGCTGGCACGAGTTGCCCGCAAACTGCATGATCAAGAGAGGCAGACGACCTGCGCGGCGGCCAAAGAATGCAGCCATTTCGCCGGCCTGTAAAACGTTTGACGGAGCTTGAAACGCGGGAGTAGTATGGTAGCGCAATCATCCGTGACCCGCCGGGGCATTCGCCCGAACGGCACCGGTCCGGAGACGGGGGAAATCGGCACACGCTGCGGCGCACGCGGAAACTCCAACAATAGAAAATGTCCTGCGTTGTCGCCGGCCGGATGCATCCGACCCGCTACTAGGAAACAGAGCTTAGCCGTCGAACGAACACTGCAATTTTCTGAACACTGCACGGGGGGTACGAACAGTGGTGTCGAAGAAAGATCTGACCGAGGAATTTTCGGGCGCCCAGGCGCTGCGTGCCAGCGGCAAGCGATCCGCGCTGGCCATCGCGGTTGCGAGTGCTCTGTCCGTCACACCGGTGTACGCACAGGAAGAAGCCGACGAGGACGTCGAGGAAGTCGTCGTCACCGGCATACGCTCGAGCCTGCAGAGCGCTCAGGCGCTGAAGCGCAATGCAGACACGGTGATCGAATCCATCACCGCGGACGATCTGGGCGACTTCCCGGACAAGTCCATTGCCGAGGCATTGCAGCGTGTCGCGGGCATCACGGTCAACCGTTTCGCCGCCTCCGACGACACCGCGCATTTCTCGGCCGAGCCCTCCGGCGTCGTCGTACGCGGCCTGAACATGGTGCGCACGGAATTCAACGGCCGCGACTCGTTCAGCGCCAATTCGTCGCGCGGGCTGAGCTGGGGCGACGTGTCGCCGGAACTGATGTCCGGTGTCGACACCTACAAGAACCAGATGGCGGAGCTCATCGAAGGCGGCATCGCCGGGACGGTGAACATGCGCACGCGCCTGCCCTTCGACCAGAACGACCAGACCCTGGCCCTTGTCGCTCGCGGCGAACTACGGCGATTTGTCTGAAGAAGTGACGCCGGAAGCCTCGGGCTTGTGGAGCGACCGCTGGGAACTCGCGAGCGGCGCCGAAATCGGCGTGATGGCGAATGCGGCCTATTCGGAAGTGCAGACGCGCACGGAAGGCATCCAGCTGTATCGCATGAACCGCTTCCGCGACGTGTACGGCGACAACACGCTGCGTTACATCCCTGCCATCGTCGGCATGCGGGACAACATCTACGACCGCACGCGCGAAGGCGCAGCGCTCGCCTTCCAGTTCGCAAGCCCCGAGGACACCCTCGTCTTCTCGGCCCAGTACAACCGCTCTGAATACGACAACGCCTGGGAGGAATACGTGGTCCAGGCCTCGCCGGCGGACCTGTCGTTTGCGCAAAGCGTCTACTACGAGATCGAAGGCCCGACCATCGACGCGACCAACCAGGATTCGACGATCCCGATCCCGGCACCGGGCACCCCGGCGTTCACGTTCAACGACCAGGGCCTGTTCCAGGACGGCGTGATCACGACCGGCTCCGGCTGGTGGGGCGCAAGTCCGGAGGAGGCGGCCACCTTTGCACAGAATTCGTCCGGCGGGAACATGGTGAACCCCTGCTACGACTGGGCCGGCTGCTCGCCGACTCAGCGCGGCATCGACACCGCCGCCATCACCCGGTCCAACAACAACGAAAACATGACCCAGGATTTGGGTCTGAATCTGAAATGGGAAATCAACGACAGGATGCGGGCCAACTTCGACGCGCAGTACGTCGATGCGACGGTCGAGAACTACGATATCGAGGTCGCATTCTGGTCCTACGCCGTCGCGGACGTCAGCCTCGCAGGCGAACACCCGTCGATGCTGCTGCACGCCCCGCTCAACGTGAACCAGTCGCCGGGCGGATTCTCAAATCCGAACAACTACTACATTCGCTCGATCATGGACCATTTCGAGGACAGCGAGGGCGACGAACTCGCATTGCGTGCCGACCTGGAGTTCGACCTGGATACGACCTGGCTCGAATCGGTCAAGGTGGGAGTGCGCTATGCGGACCGCAACCAGACGGTACGCTGGAGCACGTACAACTGGCAGAACGTTGCCAACAACTGGACCGGCGGTAACCAGTACCCGTACTACAACATCGACCGGCATGACGCCGACACCAGCGGCCTCACCAATTTCACCGGCTACCCGGACAACCTGTATGTAAACCGGCCGTTCAACAGCGACTTCTACGGCGGCGGCCAGTTTGCCCCCCTGGATTATGTCTTCGCCAACATGGGCTTCCTGCAGGACCAGGCAGGCTTCGCCGATGCGATGGGGGCGACGGCCCTCGGGCTGAACACACTCGGCCGGGGCTGGGACCCGATCTGCTCGAACGTCGGCGACCGCGCGGGCGAAATGCCCGGCACCTGCTTCACGCCGGCGGAAGTCTCAGACATCCAGGAAGAGACGGGGGCCCTGTACGCACAGCTGAATTTCGGCGGCGCCGACGCGGAGCTCTTCGGCGTACCGGTCTCGGGCAACGTCGGCATCCGGTACGTGAAAACCAACAACGTCAGCACCGGCGGTGTCACCAATCCCCTGCTCGGCGATGAGTATTTCTTCGAAGTCGTGCCGGATCCGAACAACCCGGGCCAGTTCCTCGTGAACCAGTTGCCACGGGCCTACGAGAATCTCGGCTGCTACGCGATCCCGACACCGCCTGGCGCGCCGCCGCCGGCTGTGCCGAACACCCTCGGCTGCTACCTCTCCGAGTCGGACTACAACATGATGGACGGCTCCGACGACCTCTCGACCGTGGACGTGGATCACGAGCACTGGCTGCCGAGCTTCAATATCAAGTTCGAGTTCAGCGACGAGTGGCTGCTGCGCTTCGCCGCGTCTCGGGCGATGGCACGTCCGGACATCGGCAACATGAAGAACTTCGTCGACGTCGGCGCGACCCTGCCGAGCCAGGACGACGCGAACGATCCCTTGTGGGTCAAGGACGCCAACGGCACGATCGTCGGCGCCAACGTGCAATACACAGGCAGCGCGCAGAATCCCTACCTCGCGCCCGTGATCGCCGACCAGGCCGACGTATCCCTCGAGTGGTACTTCGACGAAGTGGGCTACGCCGCTTTTGCCGTGTTCTACAAGACGTTCGAAGACTACATCCAGTTCGGCACATTCAATCGCGAGGTGACGAACAACGGCGTGACGGAAATGGTCGAGGTCCGCGGACCGTTGAACGGCGACGGTGCGGAGATCAGCGGTTTCGAGCTGTCATTCCAGCGCTTCTTCGACTTCCTGCCGGCACCGTTCGACGGACTGGGCATTCAGGCGAACTACACTTTCATCGACAACAAGGGCGTCACGAACACCAACGTGACGGAAGTCGGCGGAGGCTCGACCATCACCGGTCAGGCACCAGACTCGATCCAGGTGGACAAGCTCGAGGGACTGTCGGACAACTCGTACACCGTCATCGGCATGTACGAGAAGGGCAACATCGGTGCCCGCATCGCTTACAGCTGGCGGTCCGAGTACCTGCAGACGGCCATTGACTGCTGCGTCGCCTACCCGATCTGGACCGACGACTACGGCTCCCTCGATGCTTCGATCCGCTGGAACGTGACCGACAGGATCGAGCTCAGCCTGTCGGGCAGCAACCTGCTCAACACGGAGACCGTGCTGACACAGCAGGTCGTGGACTCCGCGGATGGCGGCCTGACCATGCCGAACGCCTGGTTCCAGAACGACCGTCGGCTCACGCTGGGATTCAGGTACTTCAACTAGGTTCGACGGCGGGGCCCCGCCCTGCCGTCTGTCCGACATACGGCCCGGTTTGCGGCATGCAACCGGGCCTTTTTGTTGCGGCGCGTGAGCGAATCCTGTTGGAGCGCGCCACGCGCGCGACTGGCGGCTACGAAATCTTGCCAGTGGCCGATGCGCAGTTGACGCGGATGAATTCCTTGTGGCCGGGCATGCCGTTGACCCTGCTCTGCACGCCGGTCCGGATCTTCGTCAGCCGCAGGCGCAGCTCGTCCTCGGAAATGGCGTCGGCGACCGGGTGATAGGACTCGGGTTCGAAGCCCTGCCCGGCCAGCACGGCGAACCAGCTCGTCTCCTTGAACAGTTCTGTCTGCCGCGCCATGACCTCCCCGCGCGCCCGGAAAATGTCGAGCTTTTCCTGCAGCGATTCCGGGATCGACATGTGCTTGACGTATTTCCAGAAGGGCGTGTCCTCGCGTTCCGTCATCTTGTAGTGCGCGATCAGGAAATCCTTGACGTGCTCGTACTCGAACGCCATCTCGTCGTTGTAGCGCTTCACCAGGCGCTCGCTGATCCCGTCCTTCGGGAACATGGCCAGGAGCTTCGCGATCGCCACCTGGATGAGGTGGATGCTGGTCGATTCCAGCGGCTCCAGGAAGCCGCTGGCCAGCCCGAAGGCCAGGCAGTTGTTGACCCAGGTCTTGCGGCGGCGGCCGGTTACGAAACGCAGGGTCCGCGGTTCCGCGCGGGGCACGCCGTCCAGCCGGGTCATCAGTTTTGCCGCGGCCTCGTCCTCGCTGATGTACTGGTCGCTGTAGACATAGCCGTTGCCGATGCGGTGCTGGAGCGGAATGCGCCATTGCCAGCCTGCCTCGCGGGCCGTCGATCGTGTATACGGCAGCAGCTCTTCCGTACTTTCGCAAGGTACCGCAGCCGCCCGGTTCACGGGCAGCCAGTGACTCCAGTCGTCATAGCCCGCCTTGTACACCTGTTCTATCAGCAGCCCGCGGAAACCCGAGCAATCGATGAACAGGTCGCCTTCGACGACCCGCCCATTACCGAGCTTGACGGATACTATGTCGCCGGATTCCGCGTGTTGCGCGACATCGACGATCTTGCCTTCGATGCGCGTGGCGCCGCGCTTTTCCGCAAAGCGCCGCAGGTAGGCAGCATACAGGCTCGCGTCGAACTGGAATGCGTAGTTAATCGCCGGCATCGTCATCGGACCGGTATCGCCGCCCGTGCGCAGAAAGCGCTGCGCGCGAGCCGCTTCCGTTTCGGCATTGAACTGGCTGTAGTTCAGGCTGCCACCGGAGCGACGCCAGCGCAGCCAGTAGTGGATGAACCCGATGCCATCCATATCCACGCCGAACATGCCGAAGGGGTGGAAATAACTGTGGCCCAGCCGGCGCCAGTCGACGAATTCGATGCCGAGTTTGAAGGTGGCCTTGGTTTCGCGGACGAATTCGTTCTCGTCGAGTCCCAGCACCTTGTTGTAGAGCTGGATCATCGGGATCGTGGCTTCGCCGACGCCCACGATGCCGATCTCCTCGGATTCGACGAGCGTGATCTCGTGCTTGTGCGTGCCGAGAATCTTGGCCAGTGCCGCCGCCGTCATCCAGCCGGCGGTGCCGCCGCCGACGATGACGATTCGCTTTATTGTCGTGTCGTTCGTCATGGTTTCAGAATATGTAGTCCGAGGTCGACGGTGAGGTATTCAGTTCGAGGTGCGCCTGCAGCGACGGCATGGACTGCACCTCGGTCGCGATGAACTTCAGCATGCGCTGGAAGTTCGCAATCTGTTCCTGATCGGGCACCTTGTCGACCTGCGGATCCCAGGTCCGCGGCAGAAGGCGATGCCCCACGAAGATCGAGGTCCAGTTCTCCTCCTGGAAAGTTTCGTGTTCGTCCATCGAAACGACGCCGCGTGCCTCGAACAGGCTGAGCTTGCGCGCCAGGCCGGGCGGCGGCTCCTGGTCGCGGACGGCGTCCCACAATGCTTCTCCGAAACGCCGGTTGAGCTTGTAGTGCGCGGCCTGAAAATCGCGCACGCCGGCGGCGTACGAGCGCATTTTGGCGTTGTAGGTCTCGGCCTCCGGCATCTCGATACGATCGACGGGAAACAGCGATACCAGGAACGACAACGCCGTATGCAACAGGTGCAGCTGCACAGCGTCCAGCGGGTCGAGGCAGTGTGCCGTGTTGCCGATCGCCACACAATTGCCGAGCCACGGCCTTCGGCGCCCGCCCGGTTCGATCTTATCGACGACGACGTTGCCGTCCGTCCTCAAGCCGGACAGCGTCTCCAGTGTCGTCAGCACTTCTGCAGCGTTCGTATGACGAGAACCGTAGGAAGCGATCATTGCCGTCCTGTCCATGAGCGGGAACAGGCCCAGCCAGCCGCCGTTGAATGCGGACACCTGGCTGAACGCCGGGATCGGCCGCAGAACCGGTCCCGCGGCAATCAGCAGGCGGTCGCAGGGCAGCCAGCGGCTCCAGCTCTCGAAATTGTCGCTGGCCTCCAGCTTCCGGATGAGGCAAGCCTCCGGCCCGCTGGCATCGACGAACAGGTCGCCGCTGACCAGCGCGCCGTCGCGCAGCCTGAGCGCGACGATACGCCCGTCCGTCGTTTCGACCGCTGCCGGCTCGCCGACCGTGTGTTTCAAGCCCGCGGACAGCGCAACCTTGCCGATGGACCGCAGATAATCCACGGCGCCGAGGTTGTAGCCGTAGGTCGCATTCGAAAATGCGCGGGTCGCATCGTCGAGCACCACGAAACGGCCTTCCTTGGCAGCCGCCGCGCCGAGCGAAAAATCCTCGAGCGGCACCTTGAGGCCCTGTGCACGAGCCTTGAGCCAGTACTGGAAGAAGCCGACATGGCTCAAGGAGATGCCGTGCGTATCGTAGGCGTGCAGGAAAGCGGTGTCCGGACCCGACCAGTTCGAAAAACGCTGGCCCAGCGAATAAAGTCCCGCGCAGGCCCGCAGCAAGCGGGTCTCGTCGAGTCCCAGCAGGCGATGCAGCGCTTGTTGCGCCGGCAGGGCCAGGTATGCGTCCTGGCGGCGCAGCGCCGACGGCAGCTCCACGAGTTCGACGTCGATGCGTTCCGGCCCCTGGCCGAAACGCTGCTGCAGCGTCAATGCCGCGAGCCACGCCGCCGCATCGCGACCGACGATGACGACCTTCGAAACTGTCCCGTCCAAGCGAATCGTGCCCGCCTACGCCGCCGCGGGACAGTAGTCGGCGAGAAACCGACCGTGTTCCGGCATCAGCCCGACGCGGTCGCGGATCGCGCCGGACAGCGCCCGCATCCGCTCGAGCGCGCGGTCGAGGGTGACGTTGCGTGCCGCGGGTTCGAATCCTGCCGGCTCCAGCCCCTGGCCGACGAACACCGAGATCCAGCTCGGCGGCGCGAACAGGCCGTACCGGTAGGTGTCGACGAAGCCGCGGTGCCGGAAGAGCGCGATCTTTTCGACCAGGCTGTCGGGCACCGGCATGTTTCGGCAATAGCGCCACAAGTCGGAGTCCTCGCGCCTGTTGAGATGATAGTGAAGGATCAGGAAATCGCGAACCCGGTCGTACTCGTAGTCGACGAGCCGGTTGAACTCGGCGATCAGCGCCGGATCGGGCTGGCGCTCCGGGAACAGCCGCATGAAAGCCAGGATCGCAACCTGGATGAGGTAGATGCTGGTCGATTCGAGCGGTTCCAGGAAGCCGCTGGCGAGCCCGATCGCGATGCAGTTGCCCTGCCACGAGCGCCTCCGACGGCCTGCCTTGAAACGGAGCGCGCGAGGCTCCGCCTGCGCCGCGCCGTCGAGCCCCGACAAGAGGCTCGCTGCCGCCTCGTCGTCGCTCAGGTATTCGCTGCAGTACACGTAACCGTTCCCGGTGCGGTGCTGGAGGGGTATCCGCCACTGCCAGCCCGCGGCTTTCGCCGTGGAGCGCGTGTGCGGGATGAGCGGTTCGGTACGCGCGCTCGGGACCGCGACGGCCCGGTCGCACACTAACCACTGCGACCAGTCTTCGAATGGCACGTTGAGGATCTTGTCGAACAGCAGCGATCGAAACCCGGAGCAATCGATGAAATAGTCGCCGCAGATCGTCGCACCGGACGCGAGTCGCAGCGAGAGTACGTGACCCGACTCGGCCGACCGCTCGATATCGACGATCCGTCCCTCGATGCGTTCCACGCCCTTCGGCTCCGCGAAGCGCCGCAGGAAGCGTGCATACAGGCTCGCGTCGAAATGATAGGCGTAGGAGTAGGTCGAATTCAGTTGCTCGACATCGGTGACCGGAAACTCGAAGCGCGCGTGACGGCATGCCTGGATCGCGTAGGAATAAGCCTCGATATTGTCGACCTCGGCCTGTTGCTTCGCGCGAACCCACTGGTGCAGGAATTCGACACCGCCGATCGGCTGACCGAAAGTGCCGAACGGGTGTATGTACGACGACCCGGTGCGGCCCCAGTCGCGGAACTCGATGCCAAGCTTAAAGCTGGCATTCGTCTGCGCCATCATGTCGGCTTCCAGGATGCCGACGTAATCGTTGAAGTCCTTCATCTGCGGCAGCGTGGCCTCACCCACGCCGACGCTGCCGATCTCCTCGGACTCCACGAGCAGCACGTGGCACAAGCGGCGGTCCGTCGCACTGGCGAGCGCCGCGGCGGTCATCCAGCCGGCGGTGCCGCCGCCGACGATGACGATGACGAGCGGGTCAGCCATCGTGGCGCAGCTTGGGCGATGCATCTTCACGCCGGCCGCAGCCAGGCCTGCGCCGGGTCAGCTTCCTTGCCGAATTCATCAGGAATTTCATGGATTTGAATATGGCTTGATCACCAGCACAGGACGATACCCTGTTGCTCCCCGGCTGCCAATGGTACCGGAACGATGCGCATTTGTTTCACATCACCCGGCCGATACAATGCCCAATCTGTTTGTTACTGAATCAAGGGCACGAGATGAGCGAATGCCGCCCGGGTTTCTATGCCAGGGTTATGGTTCTTTTTTTCACGGTTCTGTTGCTGTCGGTGTACGCGAACGCGGGCGACCGTGTCAGCGTGACAGGCGGCACCGTCGCAGGCACGACCGTCACCGACGGCTCGGTCCACATTTTCAAGGGCATACCCTTCGCTGCGCCACCGCAGGGCGAACTGCGCTGGCTCGCGCCTGCTCCGGTCATTCCCTGGGACGGCGTGCGCGACGCCGATGCCTGGCCAACGCATTGCATGCAAGGTGCGATGTTTGACGGTCCGCTCGTGACCCGCGACGATTCGATGGGCGAGGACTGCCTGTACCTCAACGTCTGGACCCCCGCGCGAGCACCTGGGGAAAAACTGCCGGTGCTGGTTGTCATACACGGTGGCGGCTTCGCGGCCGGGTCTGCATCGGAACCCCGCACGGATGGCGAATGGTTTGCGCGGCAGGGGATCGTCGTCGTGGAAGCCAACTATCGACTCGGCGTATTCGGCTTCCTCGCGCATCCGGCTCTCACCGCGGAATCCGGCGGCAAGGGTTCGGGCAACTATGGAATGCTCGACCAGGTTGCCGCGCTCGAATGGGTACGTGACAACATCGCCGTCTTCGGCGGCGACCCGGATGATGTGACCGTCAACGGCGAATCCGCGGGTTCGATGTCGGTCGCTGCGCTGATGGCATCGCCGCTTTCGAAAGATCTCCTCCACAAGGCGATCGGCCAGAGCGGTGCCTACTTTCCCAGTCCGTCCGACAGCCCGGGAATCAAGGCGCTGGCCGAGAAGGAGCGGGACGGGCTCAGCTTCGCCGTATCGCTCGGCGTCGATTCGCTCGCCGAGTTGCGTGCAGTGCCGGCCGAGAAGCTGCTGGCCGAGGTAATGAAGACCGGCGGCTGGGGCTACGCGCCTGGCCTGGACGGCTACTTGTTCGGGAAGCCGGCGCCCGAGACCTATGCGGCTGGCGAGCAGGCAAAGATTCCGCTGCTGGCCGGCTGGACCTCGTCGGAACTCGGGATGTCGATCACGTTCAATCCTGAAAAGCCGACGGCCAGCTCGTTCGCTGCCGAAGTCGGCAAGCGATTCGGCACGCACGCCGATGCGGCACTGCAAGCCTACCCTGCCGGGGACGACAACGCGGCCCTCCAGTCGGCCGCCGATCTCGCCAGCGACCTGTTCATCAGCTATTCGACCTGGAAATGGATCGAGGTACACGCGGCGACCGGCGACGCGGCGGTATACCGATATCGTTTCGACCGCGTGCTGCCCGGCGATCCCGCGGGTCAGTTCGGCGCACCGCATGCATCGGACATCGAATACGCGTTCAACACGCTGGATTCCAAACAAGCGGACTGGCAGCCGGGTGATCGGGAAACCGCGCGAGTGATGGCGAACGCGTTCGCCAATTTCATCAGGACGGGCAATCCGAACGGCGATGGCGTTCCGGAGTGGCCGGAATTCGCAAAGTCCGGGCAGGTGATGTACTTCGATGCCGAGAGCGCGGCCGGACCTGCGGAGCACGATGCGCGTTACGAACTGCTCGACGAGGTCGTCAATACCAAGTCCGGGCGATGAACAGCGGAGGCCGCAAGGGCCTCCGATTTTTTTTACTGGCGGAAAGGGTAGGATTCGTTCCCGTGGTTCCGTCTCCCATCAACGAACCATTCAAGACATACACCACTCAAAAGCCCATTTGCGCGCGACCGAGTTCCGTCAGATCGGCTAGAGTCGCTCTCCCTTTGAAATCGACCTCAAAGTCCATCGGAGCAAAGTCAGGAGCCGAACGCCCCTCCAGAAATGCTTCCCGCTGCTTGGGAAGATAGGCGCGGTTTTTCGGGCAGTCGGGCGCGGATCCGATGTAGATGACGCTGGCGTACTCGCTGCCTGCGTGTTCGTCGCCCACAGCATGGCAAATGTCCGTGTGCCAGAACACCGTGTCGCCGGGCATGACTTCCGGAATCGAGACCAGGGCCGCCATGAGGTCAGGGTGCCACTCCGGACTCATGCCGAGGGCGCGGCCGGGAGCCGCCCCGCACAGATCCGTCTCGTGGACGTCGTCCTGGAGCGCGCGCAATAGTACATAGGTGATTCCCTCAGCGAGAGGAATCAGGCGGAGGGTACCGTCCTTTGGCCCTTGGCGCGTTAGCGCCGACCAACCTTGAAACGTGCGGAACATGCTGCAGACCGCTGGAGAGGGGATCTCGTGGGTCCGCAATCGGTGAGTGGCGTCGAATGGATCGTACCCGCGCCAGTCGCCGGCAAACACGTGCTCGTAGACCCTCTGATAGCCGGGATCGATCCAGCGTTCTACCGTCCCCGCGTCCACGTGTGGCGAGAGACCAAGCGTTTTATCTCCCGGCTGTCGCCGTCGCGCCCGATCCGCATACGTGCACTGCAGGTCCGGATCGAACACCCCTTCGTACTTCCACAGGCGATCGAGAAACGCCCGGGTCTCGGCTAGTCGCGCATCCTGGCGGGCCATGACCTGCGGCTTGGACCAGTACACGTTGAAAATTTGCGGCTTTGCAGCCTTCAGCCCGGCGAAGTACTTATCGAGGTTCCGCTTCTCGACCTCCCGCTCGTCGTAACGGTTCGTCTGGAGATACTCGCCCAGTTGTGCAAACCAATCGCTCGCGAGATTGTCCGGAAACACATCGCGCACAACAACGCAGCCAGTGCTGCGGATCGATTGACGCAGGTTCCCCGGGACGTTGCCATCCCGGATGTCCTGATAGTTGAGCTCTGGGATTACGGGACGCCCCGCGTCTACTTCTTGAAGAATGCGGTCGGCGGCCCGCTTCACATGATCCCGCACGCCTGCGAACGCGCGTTTCAACACGTCGCGCCTTGGAGCGAGCGCCCGCTTGAACGCCACTATCTGATCGCGAACATCCACTTCTACGGTCGCCATGGTTCATCCTTCCCTTGTCATGCCGACGACCCGCTGACCGACTTTTACGGGAAAATACCTAGGGCTGTGGCGCGACTCTACCACCGTTCACGCAAGCGGGCGTCCGTAACAGCACGAATCCTTGATGCGACGGAGTAGCTTGCACCAGGAGCGCTTCACCGTGTGGTCGCAGGACTGCCACTATTGAAACTATCCTGGCGTGTGCGATGGTAAAGGCGCGTCATGAAGCCATTTCTCGAAAATATCAATTAGCCGGTGGACGCTTCCTGGAGCATGTTGAACCGCCGGCTCCAGCACGGGATCCCGTTTCAGTGGCACCACCATCCGGAACTCGAACTGACGCTGAACTCTCTCGGCTTACGGGCCTGTCTGCATCGGGACGGAAAGCGCGGTTCAGTCGAGTCGCATCCGTTGCACGATGTGCTCGACTTCGCCGCTTGCGCGAAGGCCCTCGACCTCCGAACGCAGTTTTTCTGCCGCGGCGGGATCGCCGGCACCCACCAGGAAGCGCAAGGGTTCGTCGCGCGAGACGGCGTCGTCGCAGATGTCGAGCTTGTTGGTGCGAATGATGCCCTTCAGCGTGTCAACGTATTCCTGGCCCCGCTCGGAGTAGCTTTCGAGACCGTCCGCGAGAGCCAGCGAGGTCAGCGGCTTGCCCTGTGCCTTGAGTTGGGCACGGAGCTTGCGGAACTCTTCGTAAGCCGGGTGTGAGCTCAGGTTGATGTAATAGCCACGCACGCTGTCGAACGGCCAGTCGAACGCCGCGATGCGGTGATCGCCGAGTTCCTTGCGTTGCTGCTCCGGTTTGAGCCCCTGGCCGCCGTAGGTCCATTGGCCGAACAGCGCATTGCCTTCGACCGCGAAGCGAGAGGTCCCATAGCCGCTTTCGTAGGCCGCCTGGCCCAGCACCAGCCCTGGCGGGATCACGTCCAGCCGATAGAGCAGCTCGTCGATGACGTCGCCGATTCCGGAATCGCCCGGCTTCAGCGCATCCGCCTCCTCGCGCGACAGCACCCGGAGCAGGACGGCGCCGTCCGCGATCGCCTGCAGCTCTTCCGTCGGAATGCCTTCGCCAGATTCGATCTGCCGGCGTGCGGTTTCGAGCCGGGACCGGCGATCGAGCACCATTTTGTTGGCGTGCACGACGAGCGGCAGCATTAAGCGGTAGAAGATCTCTTTCTTGTCGGAAACCGGCAAAGCCTGGGACGTCTTGCGCCAGCTCGGATGGATGCCGGTGACGATCGCCCGGGGCACCTCGAGCTGTTCGCCACGCTTCTCTTCACCCCACCAGTCGTTGTCCGCTAGCCATTGCTTCGCGTCCTCGATGCCGCCGAGCACGACCACTTCCTGGGCCGAAACGCGGGTCATCGGCAGCAGCGCGCACAGCGCCAGGATCAGTGCTGCCCGAATTGTCAAACGGAACCTCATATCGAATACCTGTTCTCGTTTTCACGGCCGAGGGCATTCTAGCCTACTCTGCCCGTTTGGAAGCGCCACGCCGAGCGTCCGAAACAAGCAGCTAGCCGTCGATCAACTCCAGCACGCGGCGTGTCATGCTGACGGCGAGTTAGTGCTCGCCCATGAACACCGCGCTGACGTGCTTCTTCTTCAGCAACACCGCCGCGTCGTCGCTGTGGGTACGAACGATGACCTCGATGCCGGCCTTGAGGGCGCGTGCTATCTCCTTGAGCTTGAGTTCCGTGGTGGCATCCGGTCAGGGGCAGGGTACTATGTCGTTCCCCTTCAATGACAGGAGCGCCCCATGGCCGTTTTTCGTGACGATCCGTACTCGTCAGGCAACTTCATGGTCGTTATCCAGGGGATCCTCGAGGATGGCCGGAGCGTCCGAGCTTCGTTCACCGAGGTGTCCGGGCTCGATGTGGAGGTCACACCGATCGAGTACCGCAACGGATCCGAAGACATCACTGTCAGAAAAATTCCGGGGCTGAAGAAATTCCCGAACATCGTACTCAAGCGCGGCATCACTGGTGACCTGACGCTGTGGCAGTGGGTCAAGACCGTGCTGGATGGTCAGGTACAGCGAGCCGACGGGATGATTACGCTGCTCAACGACAATCGCGAGGCAGTGATGGTATGGCGGTTCCGCCGCGGCTGGCCGTGCAAGTTGACCGGGCCCGCGCTGAAGGCGAAGGGAAATGAGATTGCCATCGAGACACTCGAGATCTGTCATGAAGGCCTCGAAATCGAGTAAGCCTGCCGCGCGGACGCGTCTTCCGGCGAAGGCGGCGGAGCCATCGCCGGTGGGCGCGCGATCGGCCGAAGTCGTGCTCGACGTCGAGGTCGAAAGTGATCGCGTGCACCTCGTTCTGGCGAATTGTGGTGACGCTGTCGCGACAGACGTTCAGGTGACGTTTTCGCGGGCGCTCGTCGGCCTCGGTGGATCGATGCGTATCTCCGACCTGCCGATCTTCACGAAGCTCGGAGTACTTCGACCGGGACGTACTCTGCGGATCTTCTGGGACGCTGCGCCATCGCTGCTCTCGCAGGGGCGGCAGTTCGCGCCGTTTGTTGCAACGGTGTCGTGGAGCGAGCGAGCGCGTTCACGCCAGCAGATTGACTATCACCACGACCTCTCGGTCTACAGACAGCTGCCTCAGGCGTTCGAGTAAGACGCCTCTGCGGACCGCATGATGAAATCAGCCGCCTACCACCACATTTAGTACAACGCGGCCAGGCTGGCGATGATGATGAACGCGGCAACGTTGAATCCCGTGCCCGTCTTGAAGTCCACGTTCTTGATGTCTACGCGCATCGCTGCCTCTTTCTGAGGCGACATCAGCGAGATAGCCACGGCAAGCATCGCCGCCGTCGCCGTGACCCGTGCCTGTTCTGCCTTCGTCATTGCTCTCCGCTGCAGGTTACTTAGCCTTGAGAAAAGAGCTTAATGTGTCACCCATCTATTGGAACTTCACACGCGCTAACTTGGCGGAGAGGGTGGGATTCGAACCCACGGTACGGAAACCGTACACTTGATTTCGAGTCAAGCCCATTCGACCACTCTGGCACCTCTCCGATTTTTTTTGCCATATTCACTTTAAGTCAAGTCAATATGGTAACTGTCGATATTTTACGACACGGTCCGGGCTGCGGATTTTACGCGTCTTAAAGTCCGAAAAGCCAGCCGAAATCCGCGTCCCGACTGCGGTCCGCTTGCAAGTCACTGCATCCGGCCTGTCGCTCGTGTAGCCTTCCTTGGATGCGACCGTTGCTCTACATCGTGGTGGCGAGCCTGATCGGTACCTGCTCGTCGCCGCCGGCGCTCCTGGACCAGATCAGGGAGATTGGTCAGCTGCGTGTCGTGACCCGGGACGCCCCGTCCGCGGCGTTCATCGGTCCCGACGGCCCTTCCGGCCCCGAGTTCGACCTGGTTCAAGGCTTCGCCGACGAGCTCGGTGTTGCGCTGGTCATCGAGTCCGTTGCGAGCGTATCGGAGATCGTGCCCCGCCTGCTCCAGGGCCGCGTGCACATGGCCGCTGCCGGCCTGTCGATCACGGAGTCGCGTCAGGAGTACCTGAATTTCAGCCACCCCTATGAATCGGTGGACATGCAGCTCATCTACCGGCTCGGCGAAGGCAAACCACACAGTGTCGAGGACATCATCGGCAAGCGCATCGAGGTACTCTCAGGCAGCAGCCACGCCGACATGCTGGCATCGCTCAAACTGCGCTATCCGGAACTCGATTGGACCGAGAACGCAGATGCCGAAGTCACGGTTTTGCTCGGCAAGGTCGCTTCCGATGAGATCGACTACACGATCGCCGACAGCACCGAATTCAACATCCAACGCAATTTCCAGCCGGACCTGCGTGTTGCGCTGGACCTCGCGGTGGGTGACCCGCTGGCCTGGGCGTTCGCTAAAGGCAGCGGCAACAGCCTGCTTGCGAAGGCGGACGATTACCTCATTGAGCAGAAGCGAAACGGCACGCTGGACCGCATTCACGATCGCTACTACGGGCACACGAAGAAGTTCGACTACGTCGGCACGCGAAACTTCATCCGCCATTACGAGAGCCGCCTGCCGCGCTACCGCGAGATGTTCGAAATGGCGGGCACGGAATGGGACGTCGACTGGCGCCTGCTCGCGGCGATTGCGTACCAGGAGTCTCACTGGCGCTCCCAGGCGATCTCGCCCACCGGCGTGAAGGGCATCATGATGCTCACCGAGGACACGGCGAACTATCTCGGCCTCGAGGACCGCGTGGACGCGGGCAACAGCATTTTCGGCGGCGCGCGATTTTACGCGCGCCAGACGAAGCGAATTCCCGACACCGTTGACGAACCGGACCGTACCTGGATGGCGCTGGCGGCCTACAACGTCGGTTTCAACCACATCAAGGACGCGCGCTGGATCGTGAAACAACGGGGGGGTGACCCCGACTCCTGGCTGGAACTCGAGCAGGCCCTGCCACTGCTCGCGCAGCAGAAATGGTATGTCCAACTGCCCTACGGCTACGCGCGCGGCTGGGAGCCGGTTATGTACGTCCACAATATCCGCTCGTACTACGAGATCCTGGTCTGGCTTACTGCCAACGAAATACCGGAAGTGGAAGAAGCCGCAATCGCATCCTCGTCCTGAGCGTCAAGCACGGCGCGCGGCAAAGAACGTCTTCAGGAGCGTGCCGCACTCCTCTGCCAGCAGGCCGCCGTTGATTTCCGGGTGGTGATTGAGTGCCGTCGACTCCACAAGGTCGATCGCGGACCCGGCCGCGCCGGCCTTCGGATCGTAGGCGCCGAACACGATGCGCGCGACGCGGGCCTGGGCGAATGCCGCCATGCACATTAGGCAAGGTTCCAACGTGACATAGGCAGTCGCCGCCGTCAGCCGGTGATTGCCGCGTGCCGCCCCCGCGGCGCGCAGCGCGACGATTTCCGCATGCGCGGTAGGATCGTGATCGGCGAGCGACCGGTTGTGCCCCGCCCCGACCACCTGGCCGTCGATGACGACGACGGCCCCCACCGGGATTTCGCCGGTCGCCAGCGCGTGGCCGGCCTCTGCGAGTGCCGCCCGCATGGCGGCCAGGTCAGCCGTTGCCCAGCCCATCTATTCCCATTCGATCGTCGCAGGCGGCTTGCCGGAGATGTCGTAGGTGACGCGCGAGATGCCGTTGACTTCGTTGATGATCCGGAGCGACACGTGTTCCAGGAATTCGTACGGCAGCCGTGCCCAGCGCGCGGTCATGAAATCGATGGTCTCGACGGCGCGCAACGCGACGACATAGTCGTAGCGTCTGCCGTCGCCCATTACACCGACCGAACGCACCGGCAGGAATACGGCGAACGCCTGGCTCGTCTGGTCGTAGAGCTCATGCCGCCGTAGTTCCTCGATGAAGATGTGATCGGCGAGCTGCAGGATCTCGACATACTCGGGCTTCACTTCGCCCAGTACGCGCACGCCGAGGCCTGGCCCGGGAAACGGATGCCGGTACACCATCTCGCGCGGCAGTCCGAGCTCGACGCCGATGCGGCGGACCTCGTCCTTGAACAGCTCGCGCAGCGGTTCGACGAGGCGCATGCGCATGTCGGCCGGCAGCCCGCCGACGTTGTGATGCGATTTGATCACGTGCGCCTTGCCGGTCTTCGCGCCGGCCGACTCGATGACATCGGGATAGATCGTGCCTTGCGCGAGCCACTCTATGCCCTCGAGCTTGTGGGCTTCCTCGTCGAAAATCTCGACGAATTGCCGGCCGATGATTTTGCGTTTTTCCTCCGGGTCGCTCACCCCGGCAAGCGCGGCGAAAAAGCGCTGCGCGGCGTTCACGCGGATCACGTTGACCCCGAGGTGCCTGGCGAAAGTTTCCATCACCTGGTCGCCTTCGCGGTAGCGCAGGAGGCCGTGGTCTACGAATACACAAACGAGCTGGTCGCCAATCGCTTCGTGCAACAGCGCTGCTACGACCGAGGAATCGACGCCGCCGGAAAGACCCAGCAATACCTTGCCGTCACCAACCTGTTCCCGGACGCGCGCGATGGAGTCGGCCACGATGTTTCCCGGCGTCCAGTCGCCCGCGCAGCCGCAGATGTCCCGCACGAAGCGTTCGATGATGCGCTGGCCCTGCGGCGTGTGGGTGACCTCCGGATGGAATTGCACGCCATAGAAGCGCCGTGACGGATCCTCCATCGCCGCGAGCGGAGAGTTCGCGCTGCTCGCCGTGACGCGGAATCCCGGCGGTGCTTTCTCGACGCGATCGCCGTGGCTCATCCACACTTTGAGGAGCGGCTCGCCCCGTTCGTTGTCCGCAAGCCCGCCGATGAGGCCCGAGTCGCGCGGCCGGATCTCGGCGTAGCCGAACTCCCGGTGCTGTGAATTCTCGACCGCGCCGCCGAGCTGCGCCGCCATCGTCTGCATGCCGTAGCAGATGCCGAGCACCGGCACCCCGAGTTCGAACACCGCCTGGGGCGCGCGCGGCGGATCGTCGTAACGTACCGATTCCGGTCCGCCGGACAGCACGATGCCGCTTCGGCGCGAAAGCCTCGAGCTCCGCCTCCGACATGTCCCAGGGATGTATCTCGGAGTAGACGCCGCACTCGCGGACCCGTCGCGCGATCAGTTGCGTGTACTGTCCGCCGAAATCCAGGATCAGAAGGCGTTCGGCGTGTATGTCCGGTCGCGATTGCTGCCGTTCCGTCGCTGCTTGCCTCATGCTCGTCGCTGCCCTTACTTTGCCCGGTAGTTCGGTGCTTCCTTGGTGATCGTCACGTCGTGCACGTGACTTTCCGCCATGCCGGCACTCGTGATTCTGACGAACTTCGGTTTGTTGCGCATTTCGTCGATCGTGCCGCAGCCGGTGTAGCCCATCGCCGCGCGCACGCCACCGATCAGCTGGTGCACGATCGCCCTGAGCGGTCCCTTGTACGCGACCCGCCCCTCGATGCCTTCGGGGACGAGCTTCTCGAGTTCCTCGGTCGCGTCCTGGAAATAGCGGTCCTTCGAGCCGTGCGACTGGCCCATCGCCCCTACCGAACCCATGCCGCGATACGACTTGTAGGAACGGCCCTGGTAGAGCTCGACTTCGCCCGGCGATTCCTCGGTGCCGGCGAACAGGCCGCCGATCATGACCGAATACGCGCCGGCCACCAGCGCCTTGGCGATGTCGCCCGAGTAACGGATGCCTCCGTCCGCTATGAAGGGCACGCCGCTGGCGCGCAGCGCGTGCGCGACTTCCGCGACCGCGGAAATCTGCGGCACGCCGACGCCCGCGACGACGCGGGTGGTACAGATCGAGCCTGGTCCGATGCCGACCTTTACACCGTCGGCCCCGGCGTCCACGAGCGCGAGCGCTGCAGCTGCGGTGACCACGTTGCCGCCGACGACCTGCATGTCCGGATGCGCTTTCTTGATACGCCGCACGCGGTCCAGTACGCCTTTTGAGAAGCCGTGGGACGTGTCGACGACGATGACGTCCACGCCGGCTTCGACCAGCGCGTCGACGCGATTGTCGGTGTCGTAGCCGGTGCCCACGGCCGCGCCGACCCGCAATGCACCACGCTGGTCCTTGCAGGCGCGCGGGTAGTCCTTCGCTTTCTGGAAGTCCTTCGCGGTGATCATGCCTTTCAGTTCGAGACGGTCGCCGACGACCAGCACTTTTTCGATGCGGTGACGGTGCAGAAGCGACAACACTTCGTCCTTGTCTGCGTCCTCGCGCACCGTGATCAGCCGGTCCTGCGGCGTCATCACCGTCGATACCGGCGCGTCGAGTTGGGTTTCGAAGCGCAGGTCACGATGCGTGACGATGCCTACGGTCTGCTTGCCGCTGACGACGGGCATGCCCGAGATACCCAGCGCCTTGGTCAGATCGATGACGTCGCGGATCGTCATGTCCGGATCGACGGTGATCGGGTTGCGCACGATGCCGGACTCGAACTTCTTGACGCTGAGCACCTGGCGCGACTGTTCCTCGATCGACATGTTCTTGTGAATGATGCCGATGCCGCCTTCCTGCGCGAGCGCGATGGCAAGCCGTGATTCGGTGACGGTGTCCATGGCCGCAGCCAGGATCGGGATGTTGAGCGTGATGCGGCCGGTGAGGCGTGTACTGAGGTCGACCTGGCCCGGCAGCACTTCCGAGTATCCCGGCTGCAACAGCACGTCGTCGAAGGTCAGCGCATCGGCGGCGATCCTGAGCGCTGTTTCGGATCCCGCAGTGCCGGTGTCGTCAACCCTGGTCATGGAACACTCTCATAGATTTCGCCCGTGTCTCCTGCCCGATCGCGTTCCGAACCCGCGGCATGCCGCTGACGGTCGAGGGCAGAATCGTGAGTTAACCGTATGCCCTGAGCCTGCGCAGAGGCCCATCGATCCGTGGTCGGGGTGTAATCGGCGGATTCTACGCTCCTCGATTTTTCGGGTAAACGCCCGGGACCTGTAACGGGCCTGCCGGCACGCTCTATACTGCCGGGCGTGGACGACTTCCCCGAACCGGTGCCGGAACTGCAGGCGATCTCTGTCACCGAACTGAACCGGCGGGTTCGCCTGTTGCTCGAGCGCGGACTCGCACGACTCTGGGTCGAAGGCGAGATTTCGAACCTCGCGCGACCGGGGTCCGGACACCTCTATTTCACACTCAAGGACGAAGCAGCACAGATCCGCGCTGCGTGGTTCCGGCAGCGCCAGCGCGGACCGACGATCGGCGTGAAGAACGGCGACCGGGTGCTGGCGTTCGGGCGCGTGAGTGTCTACGAACCGCGTGGCGACTATCAACTGATCGTTGAAGACCTCCAGCCTGCCGGCGAAGGTGCGCTCAAGCGTGAGTTCGACCGGCTGAAGATGAAGCTGGCCGCGGAAGGCCTCTTCGATGCCGGACTGAAGCGAGACTTGCCGAAACTCCCCGGTCGCATCGGCGTCATCACTTCGCCGACCGGGGCCGCGATACGCGACATCCTCACGGTGCTCCGGCGGCGCTTCCCGGCCGCACCCGTCATGATCTACCCGGCAACCGTGCAGGGCGCGACGGCGCCGACGGAACTGATCGCAGCGCTGGCGTCGGCCGCACGTCGCAACGAATGCGACGTCCTGATCCTGGCGCGCGGCGGCGGCTCCCTCGAGGACCTGTGGGCTTTCAACGACGAGTCGCTGGCCCGCGCGATCCGGGCGAGCCCGATCCCGGTGGTGTCCGCCGTGGGGCACGAGACGGATTTCACGATCGCGGATTTCGCCGCCGACCTGCGCGCCCCGACGCCGTCCGGCGCCGCGGAACTGGTCGTGCCGGACTGCGCCACCTGGTCGCGCAGCGTAGAACTCTGCGCGACGCGCCTCGCCCGCACCGCGAACCGCCTGCTGAATGACCGTGCCCAGGCACTCGACTGGGTCGCCCGCCGGCTCGCGGCCGCGAGCCCCGGCGCCCGGCTGGCGCGCCGCGCCGACCGCCTGCGCGAGCTGCGCGGACGGCTCGCCATGGCGCTGCGCCACGAGCTGTTGTCCCGCGCACGGCTGTTGCAACAATTGCAGGGCGCGCTGCGCGCGGCGTCACCGGCGGTCCGCCTCGCCCGCGCCGTGGGCCTGCACGCGGCACTGGCGGAGCGACTGGACGCGACGATCCGTCTCAGGATCAATGCAGCCGGACATCGCCTGCAACTGGCTGCGCGCGGACTCAACGCGGTGAGCCCGCTGGCCACGCTCGAACGCGGTTACGCAATCGTCCTCGATGCGAACAGCGGCGCTGCCCTCACCGATGCCGCCGCCACCGGTCCCGGGCAAACGATTCGGGCGAAGCTGTTCCGCGGCGAACTCGACGCGACGGTGACGAAGGTGCGCCGATGAGCCGCGGCGGCTCACTGCACCGGCGCCTCCTGACGCTGCTCGTGCTCGGCGCGGCGCTCTGTGCGGCGGCCGACGAACCTGGCACGGCACGTCCCGGCGGCATCGCATTCCTGGACCTCGGGCCGGCGACCGGACGGCGACCGTCGGTCGCCCTCGGTGCACTGCCGGTGCTGGTCTATCGCGACGGCGATGCCTGGCGTGCGGCGGTGGGTGTGTCCCTGGAACATGCCCAGGTCGAGATCGTGGTGCAGGCGGACGGCCGCAGCATACGCATCCCGGTCAACGCGCACGCCTATAACGAGCAACGTCTCACGGTCCAGAACCCGGACCACGTGTCCCCGGACGCGGAGCAGCTGGCCCGCATCGCTCGCGAGCGGAGCATCATCGATGAAGCCCTCGCCGCGTATCGCGACGTCGAGATCGACGGCATCGTGCTGGCCGCGCCCGTTTCAGGACAACGCAGTGCCAGTTTCGGGCTGAAGCGATTCTTCAATGACCAAGCGCGCTCGCCGCACAAAGGCATGGACATAGCCGCCGCGGAGGGCACGCCGGTCGCGGCACCGCGTGCGGGTCTGGTCAGCGTCACCGGTGACTTCTTCTTCAACGGCAGTACGGTCATCGTCGATCATGGCCAGGGCTACCTCACGATGTATTGCCACCTGAGCGAAATTGCCGTCGCGCCGGGCGACGAGGTCATGGCCGGCGAAACGCTCGGCGCGGTCGGCAGTACCGGCCGGGTCACCGGCCCGCACCTGCATTTCGGCGTCTACCTGAATGGCACCGCCGTCGATCCGGCGCTGGTGCTGGCAGCAGCGCCCTAGGCACGGCCCGTTGGAGCGCGCGTTGGAGCGACCGGTGCTGTTGGGGCGCGCGTTGGAGCGACCGGTAGCTGTTGGAGCGCCCCGTGGGCGCGACGGTCGCGCGCATGGCGCGCTCCAACCTGTCAGCTCGCGAAATAGTGGGACAGCACCGGCCGGAACGCATCCATCTCTACCAGGAAGGAATCGTGGCCGCGGATGCAATCGAGTTTCACGAACTCGGTGTCAGTGCAGACGGCTTTGAAGCCGTCCGCGAGTTCCTGTTGCTGGTGCATCGGAAACAGGATATCGGTGCGCACGCCGATGACCAGCACCCGCTCCAGCCGCGTGCGGCGGAAACCGGAAGCGAGCGAGCCGCCGTATTCCGCCAGGTCGAACAGGTCCGATGCATGTGACAGGTACAGGTAGCAATTTGCGTCGAACTCGCCCGTGAACTTGCGCGCATGGTTTTCCAGGTAGGACTCGACCGCGAATTCTGTCTTGAAGCGCTCGCCGCCGCCCTCGTCTGTCGCGCGCTCGCGGCCGAAGCGCCCGCGCCACTCCTCCGCTGAACGATAGGTCATCATGCCAAGCTTGCGCGCGAGCCGCTGGCCGACGATCGGCGGGTCTGCCGGATCGTAGTCGCCATTGCGCCACTTCGGATCGGACCGGATCATTTCGCGCTGCAGCGATCGAACCGCGATCGAAAACGGTTCGGCGCGTACCGCGGACGAAATCGATACGAAGCCGCGCATCGTACCCGGATGGCGCACGCAATACGCGAGCCCGCTCATGCCGCCCATCGAGCAGCCGACAACAGTGTGCAGCTGCTCGATGCCGAGGTGGTGGACAACGCCGTACGCGGCTTCCGCGATGTCCTCCATCGTCAGCACCGGGAACTCGAGCCGGTAGACGCGACCGCTTTGCGGATTCAGCGAGGCGGGCCCCGTCGAGCCGAAGCAACTGCCCAGCGAATTCACGCAGATCACGAAGTAGCGGTCGGTGTCGAGCGGCAGGCCGGAACCGATCATGTCCTGCCACCAGCCCGGCGAAGGGTCGGCGGCCGACGAGGCCGCATGCGCCGACGGCGACAGGCCGCTGAAGACCAGCACGGCGTTGCCGCGTTGTTTGTCGAGTTCTCCCCAGGTCTCGTAGGCCAGCGTCGGCGAGGCTAGCGTCCCGCCGCGATGCATGCGAAAACTCCCGTCGAATGTGACTGTCCTGGTCGCTTTCCCCATCGGCCTATTTCTTCACGTGTTTTATCAGGCGCCTGCGCCGGCGCACCTGCCGCGGCGTCAGCTTGTTGCGGCGGCCCTTGAACGGATTCTCGCCGCTCTTGAATGTCAGTCGTACCGGCGTGCCCTTAAGCTTGAATGCCTTGCGGAAGCGATTCACGAGATAGCGCCGGTACGACTCCGGCAGTTTTTCCGTCTGGCTGCCGTGGACGACTATTACCGGCGGGTTGCGTCCGCCCTGGTGTGCATACCGCAGCTTGATGCGGCGTCCGTGCACCAGCGGCGTGGGATGTGCGGTCACCGCGGCCTCGAGTTCCTGCGTGAGTTCCGTCGTCGACATGTCCCGCATCGCCGCGTCGTAGGCTCGTTGCACCGCGGGCAGCAGGTCGCCGACGGCCGTCCCGTGCAGCGCGGAGATGGCGATGCGTTCCGCGAAGTCGAGAAAGGGCAGCCGGCGCTCGAGTTCGTCGCGCACGTGCTTGCGCGCTTCCGGGTCGAGTCCATCCCACTTGTTGGTGACGACTACCAGCGCGCGGCCGCGCTGCAGGATCAGGCCCAGGAGGCTCACGTCCTGTTCCGTGACGCCGTCATGCGCATCGAGCACCGCCACCACGACCTGCGCTTTCTCGATCGCCTGCAGGGCCTTGACGACGCTGAATTTCTCGACCGTCACGTGCACACGCGAGCGCCGGCGGATGCCTGCGGTGTCGATCAGGATGTATTCGCGGCCGTTGCGTGCGAAGGGCACGGCGACGCTGTCGCGAGTCGTGCCCGGCTCATCGAAGACCACGAAACGGTCTTCACCCAGCAGGCGGTTCGCTAACGTCGACTTGCCTACGTTGGGCCGACCCACGATTGCGATGCGCAGCGCATCCGCCGGTTCGTCGCTGCCCGCTTCGATGTCGGTCAGGTCCGCGAACCCGTCGAGGACCGCGTCCATCAGCGCCGCCACACGATCGCCGTGCGCCGCGGAAATCGCAACGGGCTCGCCGAGGCCCAGCCGATGGAATTCGCTGGCGGCGATGTCGGCATCGAGACCTTCGGCCTTGTTGACCACGAGCCAGGTCCGACGCGCATGCCGGCGCGCGAGCATGGCCGCGTGTTCGTCCGCGGCCGTTACGCCTTCGCGCGCGTCCACGAGGACGATGGCGACGTCGGCTTCCTTGAGCGCACGCACCGTCTGCTCGACCGTCAGCTCTTCGATGCCCTGCTCGCCGCCGGCGACACCGCCGGTATCGACGACCAGGTAGGGTACCGGCCCGAGCTTGCCGAAGCCGTACTGGCGATCGCGGGTCAGCCCCGGGTAGTCGGCGACGATGGCATCGCGCGATCGCGTCAGCCTGTTGAACAGCGTCGACTTGCCGACGTTCGGACGACCGATCAGTGCGACGACGGGCAGCACGTTAGGGAGACTCTGCCTAAGTGTCGGCGTCGTCCGGCGCCGGCTGCTTCGGTTCTTCGATGCGGTAGGCGAGGATTTCGCCGCCGTCGGTCTGCACGTACAGCGCGTCACCGATGACCACCGGCGGGTTGCTCACCGCGGCGCCGCCGGTGCGAACCCGCGCGACATACTCGCCGTCGACATTGCTGAAGAAGTGCAGGTAACCGTCGTAGTCGCCCGTGACGACGGTCGTGGCGAAGGGTACCGGCAAGGTCGGCTCGCGCCGCAGGAGCAGGTCCTGGCGCCAGTTCTCCGCGCCGGTGCGCCGCGACAACGCGATGACGATGCCCTCGTCCTGCGCTGTGTAGACGCTGGTCCAGTCGGCCGACACACCTTCGAAGGTCGAAATGTCGAGGCCCCACAGTATCTGCCCGGATTCCGCGGCCAGCGCTGCGAGCCGGCCCTGGTATCCGGCCGCGTAGACGTCCTGCCCGACCGTGGCGAGCGCACCGTCGACGTCCGCCAGCCGTTCAAGGTCGGAACGGCCCGTCGGCGGCGCGAGCAGCGCATCCCAGACGGTGGTGCCCGACTCGAGGTCGATCGCGAGCACGTGGCCGTTGTCGAAGCCCGCGACGACCGTGCTGCCGACGAGCAGCGGGCTGGCGTTGCCGCGCTGGGTCAGTGCCGGCGTCGTCTGGTTCACCGTCCAGAGCTCGCGACTGTTGTACAGGTCGAGGGCGCGCAAGCGGTTGTCGACCGTCTGAATGACGACCGCGCCGCCGGCTACCAGCGGCGTCGCCACGGATTCGCCCTTGATCTCCAGCCGCCATGCCTCCTCGCCGCTCGCGGCGTCGAGCACGATCACGAAACCGTCGGCGCCGACCACGACGACGCGCTCCTGGCCGACGCCGGGACCCGCAGTCAGCTCGACTTCGAGATCGGTACGCCACTGGCGGTCGCCGCTCGCGGGGTCGAAGGCGGACACCTTCCCGTCGACGCTTGCCGCGTAAATCCGCGTGCCGTCGCCCGCCGGCCGCAATGCGAGCCGCAGGAATTCGGAGTCGCCGCCGAGCTTTGCCTGCCAGGCGCGATCGAGCTCGATTTTGGGCTCGACGTCGACGAGCTCTGCCGGTTCGAGTTCGTCCTCGTCGCCGAACATGCCGCAGGCATTGAGCAGCCCGCCCGCGACGAAGACGAACAGGAGTCGCGTACGCAAGCTCACTCGCCGTTCTCTTCGACCGGCTTCGCGGACTCGGTGGAATCGTCGGGCTCGACAGACTCGGCGGATTCCGGTGCCGGAGGCGCATCCGGTTCCGCAGGTGCGTCGCCGGCGTCGACCGGCGGCAGGTCCGTCGCGGGCTGGTTTGCCGCAGGCACTTCCTCGATCGGCAGGTCGAGCAGCTTGAGCTGCACGAATTCCTGGTTGATCGTCGTGTCGCGTCCCGCCTCCGACAGCGCGCTCCGGTATGCTTCGCGCGCCGCATCGAGGTCGCCGAGGGCGACGTGGGCGTCGCCGCGCACTTCGTCGTAGCGCGCCGCAAAGGCGCCGTCCCCGGCGCCGGGTTCACCCAGCAATGTGAGCACCTCGTCCGCTTTTTCCTGGTACAGCAGGATCCGGGCCAGGCGCAGGCGGGCCACCTGCCGGTACTTGTCGTCCGCACTGCTGCCAACGAGTTCCTTCAGTGCGTCGGCCGCGTCCTGGTCGCGGCTCTGGTCCATGTACAGCCGTGCCATCGCGAGGCGGGCCTGCGCGGCGTAGGCCGACTCCGGATACTCGCTCACGATCCGTGCGCTGAGCGTCTCGGCTTCGTCGACTTTGCCGTCTGCAACGGCGTCGGCGAGTTCGTCATACGATCCGGATGCGGCGTAAGCGGACTCGAGCCGGCTCGACTGGTAGTAGTTGTACCCGAACAGGGCCAGCGCACCGAGCACGACGCCGGCAAGGACATAGTTGCCGTAGTCGGACCACCAGCTGCGCAGTTGTTCGATCTGCTCTTTCTCTGACAATAAATCGTCCACGATCCTGCCTTCCTTCAGTCGGCGCTTGCCGCCGATTCCTTCAGTTCTGTCGCGAGCGCCGCGAGCAGGGCGCTGCGAGCCACCTGGTGCTGCGGTGCATCCCGGCGCAGCGGCTTGATGCCGATGCCGCCCGCCGCGAGTTCCTGTTCGCCGAGCACCAGGGCACAGGCTGCGCCGCTTTTGTCGGCGCGCTTCATCTGCGATTTGAAACTGCCGCCGCCGAGATTGAGTCCGACCTTCAGGGCCGGCAGCGCGTCGTGTAGTTCTTCGGCGACGGCGAATGCCTGTTGCAGCGCGCCATTGCCGGCGGCGACGACGTACACGTCCGGTGCCGCAACCGGGGCGTTCCCGCCGCAAGCGAGGTAAAGGTCGACGAATCTTTCGATCCCCATCGCCCAGCCCACTGCCGGCGTCGGCTGTCCGCCGAACTTCTCGACCAGCCCGTCGTAACGCCCGCCGGAGCACACCGCACCCTGCGCGCCGAGTGCGTCGGTGCTCCACTCGAACACGGTGCGGCAATAATAGTCGAGCCCGCGGACCAGCCGCGGATTCACCGCATAGCGCACGCCCGCCGCGTCCAGCAAGCTCCGGAGTTCCGCGAAGTGCCCGGCCGATTCCGCATCGAGGAAATCCAGCATGACCGGGGCTCCATCGATGATGTCGCGCATGTCCGGGTTCTTGCTGTCGAGAATCCGCAGCGGGTTCCGCTCGAGGCGGCGAATACTATCCTCATCGAGACGGCTTTTCACGTCCGAGAAGTACCCGACCAGCGTGTCGCGGTAGCGGGCGCGTGTCCCGGCGGTGCCCAGGGAATTGATCTCGAGCCGGATCCTGTCGATGCCCAGGCGTTTCCAGAGACGCGCCGACATCAGGATGATCTCCGCGTCCACGTCCGGTCCGTCGTAGCCGAAAGCCTCGACGTCGAACTGGTGGAACTGGCGGTAACGGCCGCGTTGCGGGCGTTCCCGCCGGAACATCGGACCCGAGGTCCACAGCTTGTGACGCTGGTTGTAAAGGAGCCCGTTGCTGATGCCGGCGCGCACCATCCCGGCGGTCGCTTCGGGGCGCAGGCTCAGGCTCTCGCCGCCACGGTCCGCAAAGGTGTACATCTCCTTTTCGACGATGTCGGTCTCCTCTCCGATCGAGCGTCGGAAGAGTTCGGTGTGCTCGAGCAAGGGCAGGCGGATTTCGTCGTAGCCGTAGGACTGCACGATGTCGCGGACGACGCCTTCGAGGTACTGCCAAGCGGCAGCCGCCTGCGGCAGGATGTCATTCATACCCTTCACGGCGTTCACGGTCGACAAGTTCGCCCCTCGGCTCAGTGTGCCGGGATCGAAAAGCGCGCGGTCAGCCCGCGCCGGTTGGCGGGTGTGATCGGGTAGGCGGAATCGTTGACTGCGAGCGCGACGTTGTCGGCGTTGCCGAACAGCACCGACAGTGGCGCGGTGCCACTGACGTTGATCGTGCGGCCGGCGCTGCCGAGGCCGAAAAAGAGCCGCACGCCGGATGCATCGGTGATTTCCGTCCAGCAGTCGCCCGAGTACGTGACGGCGAGCCGGACTTCGGTGCCGGCCGGCCCCGGTGGCGGAGGTGGCGGCTCCGAGACGTCGCCAGCGGGCAGCGTAGAGATCTCGGCGGGGGCCTCGGTTGCCGCGGCCACCGGGGGCGTCGTTTCTCCCGTGGCGGCCGGTGCCTGCAAGCCCGCTTCGGTGTCGCTGTGCGTACGGTCATCGGCGGCGTCGACGACGTCGACGGCGTCGGTGACGACCGTGTCGGCCGCCGGCGGGAGGCTCACCTGCCCGCTGTCCCCGGCTGCGACCGTCGGTCGCGGCGACTCCTGCCCGACGAACCACCAGTAGGCGCCGGCGGCGAGCCCGAGCAAGAGCAAAACGATGAGCCAGCGGCCAAGATTGATTTCGCGGGACTCCGGGCGCACGCGGCCGACGAGCGGCGGCAGGCCGACAGACCGGTTCAGTGCGTAATAGTCGGCCAGCACGTCCCCGACGGGCACGCCGACGAGCTGCGCGTACTTGCGCAGGTGGCCCTTGGCGAACACCGGGGCACCGAGTACTTCGAAGTCGTTGCGCTCCAGCGCGCGCACCTTGTAGTCATCGATGTGCAGTTCCTTGGCGATCTCGTCGATGCTGATCTGCTTCTCGCGGCGCGCGCGTGAAAGCCGTTCACCGGCCAGCGGAGCCGCCGAATCCGCGGTACTCGCCTGCGTTTCCGATCGTCCGTCGCCGTGCTCGGTCATGACGCGCCCTTGCTGATCAGGTTTTTCGCTTCCGCCGAGCGCGGAAACTCCTCCAGCAGCCGGTTCTCGCATTCCGCACGTGCGCGCTCGTCGCCGAGTTCCTGTTCAATGATCGCGCAGAGGTACAGCACGCCGGCACTGTCTTTGTTGGAGGTCCTGTACCTCTGCAGGAACGCGCGCGCGCCAAGGCCGTCGCCCACGGCGTGCTTCAGCACGGCCATCTGCAGCAGGGCTTCCGCATACGTCGGGCGCCGCTCGAGTGCCTGCCGGAAGTACTCTTCGGCCTTCACGTAGTCGGGCTTCTGCATCATGCAAACGCCCGCGTTGGTCATCATGATTTCCGGGTTGTCGTTCGTCGCCGCCTTAATCGACCGGTCCAGCTGTGCTTCCGCGTCGTCGTAACGCTTCTGCCGGCACAGGAAAACCGCGTACGCGTTCTGCACGTCAAAGTCCTT
Source organism: uncultured Pseudomonadota bacterium (assembly GCA_963775455.1). Classification (GTDB taxonomy): domain Bacteria; phylum Pseudomonadota; class Gammaproteobacteria; order Steroidobacterales; family Woeseiaceae; genus UBA1847. Next base: position 445,160 of record CAVZIU010000004.1, read on the forward strand.
TGGCGCAAGGCGGATCGCCTTGTCGTGCGATTCTTCGGCGAGCCGCATGTTGTCGAGCATTTCGTAGGTCGCGCCGAGCGTCGACCACACGACTGCCTGTTTCGGGTCCAGCTTGAGCGACTGTTCGAGGCGGTCCCTGGCGAGGTCGTAGTTGCCGTTCTGGAAATAGCGCACGCCGAGCTGGAAATTGGCAGAAGCCGCATCCGCCACGTCCGCCTCCGGTCTCGCCGGGCCGGTAGTCGTCGACACGCAGGCCAGCAGGCTGCTCAGGACAACGCAAAGCACTACGCCGCGGCAGACGTTTATGACTTTCCTGCTGGCCTCGATCAATTCGCTCTCCCTCGTTTCAGTTTCAGGCGACCGCCGGCCGCGCTTTCTTTTCGCCGAGCCGCACGCGCAGCCGGTCCCGCACCTTGCCAGCCAGTTGTCCGCAGGCAGCGTCGATGTCGTCGCCGCGTGTCTTGCGTATCGTGGTGACCAGGCCTTGGGAACGCAGTCGCTCCTGGAACCGACGGATGGTGTCGGGGGCCGATCGCTCGAATTCATTGCCCTCGAAAGGGTTGAAAGGTATCAGGTTCACTTTCGCCGGCCGGTCGCATAGCAGAGCCGCGAGCCGGTCGGCGTGGGAGATCGAATCGTTGACCCCGTCCAGCATCACGTATTCGAAAGTAATGAAACGATTCGAGCGCCTGGCTGCGTAGCGCCAGCAGCTCTCGAGCAGCTCGGCGATCGGGTGCATCTTGTTGATCGGTACCAGGCGGTTGCGTAGCTCGTCGTCCGGCGCGTGCAGGGACACCGCGAGCGATACGTTGCATTCGTCGCCGAGCCGGTCGATGTTCGGCACGATACCGGAGGTGCTGACCGTGACCCGGCGGCGCGACAGGCCGTAGGCCCAGTCCGAAATCAGGAGTTCGAGGACCGGGACGATATTGCGGTAGTTCGCAAGCGGTTCGCCCATGCCCATGAAGACAATATTGGTCACGGCCGGTTCGCCGTTCGGGCGCCGCGGCAGGGACTGCATCGCGTACCACACCTGGCCGACGATCTCCGCGGGCTCGAGATTGCGGTTGAATCCCTGCGCACCCGTCGCGCAGAACGCACAATCCAGCGCACAGCCTACCTGCGACGAAATGCACAGGGTGCCGCGCGCCGTCTCCGGGATGAACACCGTCTCGATCGCCTGTCCCGAGCCGCTCGGAAACAACCATTTGACGGTACCGTCCACGGAGCGCTGCTCCAGTTCCGGCACGGGTACCTGCACCGCCGCGACCAGCCCGAGCCGGTCCCGCAGTTTCTTCGACAGATCCGTCATCGCCGCGAAATCCGTCACGCCGCGCTGGTGCATCCACTGCAGCAACTGGCGCGCGCGAAAGGGCTTCTCGCCCAGGCCTTCGAAAAAACGCCCGAGCCGGGACTCCGGCATGCCGAGCAGATTGGTCTTGTCCGCGCGTGTCGTCATGTTGCTGTCAACGGGTACGGCCGCAGGTCCCGTCGGGAAAAAAGAACGCAATCTCGGTGGCCGCCGTCGCGGCAGCGTCGGAGCCGTGCACGATGTTTTCCTCGATGCTGTCGGCGTAATCGGCACGTATCGTCCCGGGCGCCGCGTCCGCCGGATTGGTCGCACCCATGATTTCGCGGTTCTTCGCAATCGCATTGGCGCCTGCAAGAACCTGCACCATGACCGGGCCGGAGGTCATGTACGCGACGAGATCATTGAAAAACGGCCGAGCCTTGTGCACTGCATAGAAGCCCTGCGCCTGCTGTTTGCTGAGACGCATCATGCGTGCGGCGACGATTTGCAGCCCCGCCCGTTCGAAACGGGAATAGATCTCGCCGATCAGGTTCTTCTGCACGCCATCGGGCTTGATGATGGAGAGCGTCTGCTCAACGGCCATGGGTAATCCTTGGTACTCGAATGGTGGCAGCGGGCCGCGGACCGAATCCTTGTGATTCGCTCCGGATTTCGACGTAAACCCGCGATTTTACGTGGCAAACAGGAGGCCGGCAACGAATCCGGCGGGGCTCAGATATTAAAACTTTCGCCGCAGCCGCATTCGCCGGTGATATTCGGGTTGCGGAAGCTGAACGCTTCGTTGAGGCCGTTCCTGACGAAGTCGACTTCGGTCCCGTCGATGAGCCTAAGGGCCTCCGGATCGACCACGACCTTGACACCCTTGTCCTCGAAAACCACGTCCGCGGCACCGACTTCGTCCGCGTAGTTGATGACGTAGGAATATCCCGAGCAGCCCGTCTTCTTGACGCCGAGCCGCAGGCCGACGGCGTCGTCGCGCCCGTCGAGGAGCTTGCGAACCCGGTTCGCTGCCGATTCAGTCAGTGAAATAGCCATCGATTTTCGTTCGGTAGGGGGAATGGACATGGGGGCGGCGGCGTCAGGTTCCAAGCAACCGGACAGCATCCTCGAGCACCAGTATACGGCCTGTCTTCTCGATGGGTACAGAAAGCCTGTGGGCGGCTTCCACCGCGGAAAACGCATGCAGGTCCGCGAGCGGGCGGCCTTCGAAGTCCCCGCAGAAGGCTTCCGTCGCGGCGAGCAGGTGCGGGCAGCCGTAGGCGCGAAAGCGCAGCGCCCCGATCCGTGCACCGTCGCTCAGCATGGACAGCTCCACCGCCACCCCCTGCCCTTGCGCGCGGGCGACTCTCGCCCCGGCGAGGCTGCCGGCGTGCGCGGGTGCCCGGAACAGGCGCCTGACCTCCGGGCTGTACGGGTCGGCGGCCGACTTCATGCAGCCCGCTCCGGCGCCAGGGCACGCAGTCGCAACAAGGCCCTGCGGTAAGCCGCGGCCGCGACATCAATTTCCGCGCCGGTCGTCTGGCGTCCGAAGCTGAAGCGTATGGCGCTTTGCGCATCCTCGTCGCTCAGGCCCAGCGCCCGCAGTACGCCGGACGGCTCGCGGTCCTGCGAATTGCAGGCGGAGCCGGTCGCGACGCACAAGGGTTCGAGATCGAGCAGCAGGCTTTCGCCGTCCACACCCGCGGCACTCACGTTCAGGATGCCCGGGTAGCCGTACGGGGCCGAGCCGTTGCGGACGAGGCCGGGCAGGTCCCGGATCCCGTCCCAGAGCCGGTCGCGCAGGCGCGTGACGTGTCCGAGGTCGTCCTGCATACGCAGGCCCGCCAGCTCGGCAGCCAGCCCGAAACCGGCGATCAGCCATGCCGGCAACGTGCCCGGCCGCAGCCCGCCCTGTTGCCCGCCGCCGAACAGGAGCGGCTCGACGTGGGCACCCGGCCGGCCGGCAACGAACAGGACACCGACGCCCTTGGGACCATAGATCTTGTGCGCCGTCGCCGACAGCAGGTCGACAGGCAACTCGCCGAGATCGAGCGGCAGCTTGCCGAAGGACTGTGCGGCATCGACGTGCAACAGCGTGTCGTTGGCACGGCACAGGCGGCCGATTGCGGCGATGTCCTGGATCACGCCCGTTTCGTTGTTGACGTGCATCACGGACACGAGCTGCGTGTCACCGCGCAAGACCGCTGCCAGCCGCCCGGGGTCCAGCCGCCCGTCCGGAGCCGGGTTGAGCCAGCTCACTTCGAAACCCTGCGTTTCGAGCCGGCGAAATACGTCCGTGACCGCGCGGTGCTCCGTGCGCATCGTGACCAGGTGACGGCCGCGCGGCGCCCGGTACCGGGCCGCGCCCTGGATCGCCAGGTTGTCGGACTCGGTCGCACCGGATGTCCAGGTGAGCTGCGCCGGATCGCAATGCAGGACTGCCGCGACCTGGCGTGCCGCGACTGCAACGAGGTCCCGCGCCAGCCGGCCGGCCGCGTGGCTCGACGACGGATTGCCGCAGGTTTCCGCGCCGAGCAGGTCCGCGAGTCGCGCGGCTACCGCCGGATCGACCGGTGTCGAGGCCGCATAGTCGAGGTACAGCGGGCGCCCGTTCACGGCCCGATCCGGTCCGGCGGAGCCAGCACGCGATCCACCGAAGCCAGGATGCCGCGCAGGATGTTCAATTCGTTCTGGTCCGGACGGGCGCGCTGGAACAGTCGCCGCAGACGCCGCATGAGATGGCGCGGGTTGTCCGGATCGAGGAAGCCGGATGCGGTCAGCGTACGCTCGAGATGAGCGTAGAAGTGTTCCATTTCGGCGCTGTTTGCGAACGGCACCTCCGGCTGGTACCCGGGACCGGCGGCGGTCATCGCGGCGCAGATCTCGTAGGTGACGACCTGCACGGCCATCGCGAGATTGAGCGAGCTGAATTCGGGGTTCGAGGGAATCGAAAGAAGGACATCGCACAGGTCGAGGTCGGCATTGCTGAGCCCCGCCTGTTCCGGTCCGAATACCGCAGCCACGGGCCCGTGTCGCGCTTCGGCCAGGAGCCTGGACGCAGCGTCGCGCGCATTCAGGGTCGGCCAGCTGATCGTCCGCGAACGGGCGCTCGCGCCCGCGACGAACACGCAGTCCGCGACCGCGTCCGCGAGCGCGTCATACACGCGGGCCCGGGTCAGCAGGTCGTCGGCTCCGGAAGCGCGAGCCGTCGCCTCGTCGTGCGGGAAATAACGCGGCCGCACGAGTGCGAGCTCGGACAGTCCCATGTTCTTGACGGCCCGGGCCACGGCGCCGATGTTGCCGGGGTGCGTCGTGCCGACCAGTACGATGCGAATATTCTTCATGCTCTCCGACGCGCGGTCGCGGCTATCTCGGGGTTCGGAAGTCCGGTATTCTACCGCCCCGGCTGCGGCTGGCCGAGCCGACGCCCGCGTTCTTTGTCCTGTACGGAATCCGCACATGCATGCATTGCTCAATGTGGCAGTCATGGCCGCACGGCGCGCCGGCGAGACGCTCATCCGAAAGATGGTGAGCCTCGAAAAACTCAAGGTCGAGGAAAAGGGCCACAACGACTTCGTCAGCGACGCGGACCGAGCGGCGGAACAGGCCGTCATCAGCACCGTCCAGAAGCACTACCCGGATCACGCGTTTCTCGCCGAGGAGTCCGGTGTCACCGGCGAGTCCGACCATGTCTGGATCATCGACCCTCTGGACGGCACGACCAATTACCTGCACGGTTTTCCCGTGTTCGCCGTGTCGATTGGCGTGCAGGTGCGCGGGCGCATGGAGCACGCCTGCGTGTACGACCCGTTGCGCCAGGAACTGTTCACGGCCACGCGTGGCGACGGCGCGCTGCTCGACGGACACCGCCTCCGGGTCAGCGGACAGAAGCTCCTGTCGCGTGCACTGGTGGGTACGGGCTTTCCTTTCCGCCAGGCGGACCTGGACATCGGGCCCTACATGGCAATGCTCGGCAAGGTGCTCGGCAACACGTCCGGCGTACGGCGAGCCGGCGCGGCTGCGCTGGATCTCTGCTACGTCGCCGCTGGCCGGCTCGACGCCTTCTTCGAGACCGGGCTGGCACCCTGGGACCTGGCGGCCGGGAGCCTCATCATCCGCGAGGCCGGCGGCATCATCTCGGGACTCGACGGCGGCGAGACCTACCTGGAATCCGGTCACGTACTCTGCGGCACACCGAAGATTTACGCCGAGCTCGCGAAACTCTGCACGCGGGAAATCAAGGCGCTCGTCGCGACTCAGGCGTGACTGTCGCGCCCATGGGGCGCTCGAACAGGCGCTTCTACGGCAGGTCGTCGACGAGTTCCGGATCCTTGACCGGCTCGATGAGGTCCTTCGGGCTGATGTCGAGCAGCAGCGTGGCGGAGCTGGCGATATAGATCGACGAATAGGTGCCGACCAGGATCCCGACGATCAGCGCGATCGAAAACGGGCCTATCGATTCCCCGCCGAATGCAAGGAGCGCGACCAGCACCAGCAGCGTCGTGAGTCCCGTGATGATCGTGCGCGACAGCGTTTCGTTGACCGATACGTTCATCGCCTCCTCGGCGGACGTGCCGCGGAGCTTGAAGAAGTTCTCGCGGATCCGGTCGAACACGACGACCGTGTCGTTCAGCGAATAGCCGATCACCGCCAGTATCGCGGCGACCACGGTCAGGTCGAACGGCAGTCGGAAAAATGCGAAAAATCCGACCGTGACGATGACGTCGTGCACCAGCGCGACGACCGACCCCACCGCGAACTTCCACTGGAACCGGAACATGACGTACGCGAAGATCATCAGAGTGGCGTAGAGCATCGCGAGCGCACCCTGCTCGGTGAGTTCCTCGCCTATCTGTGGGCTCACGAATTCGAGGCGGCGGAGATCGACCTCCCCGCCGTCGACGCTCAGGGCGCGCCGGAACTCTTCGCGGATCGCTGACGGTTCGGCGTCGCCCTGCGGGGGCAGGCGCACGAGCACGTCTGTGTCCGCACCGAAGCGCTGGACCTGCGCATCCTCGAAGCCGGCCGACGCCAGGTTCTGTCGGATGCCGTCGAGATCTGCGGCCTCCTCGTAACCGACCTCGAGCAGGATGCCGCCAGTGAAGTCGATGCCGAAATCGAGGCCGCGCAGCCCGATGACGACCACGGCTGCGATGGTGACCAGCGCGGACAACGCGAGCGCCAGCCGCCGGCGCGACGGGCCGAGAAAGTCGAAGTTGGTGCGATCCTTGATCCAGCGCATGGTCAGGTATCCTTCCGGGAGATCGGCGGCAAATTACACCGGCAGCGTGCTGCGGCGGCGGCCGCCGAATGCCAGGTTCACAATCGCGCGGGTGCCGATAATCGCCGTGAACATCGAAGTCACGATGCCGAGCGACAGCGTGACTGCAAAGCCCTTGACGGGTCCGGTGCCGAAAGCGAACAACACGATCCCGGCAATCAGCGTCGTGATATTGGCGTCGGCAATGGAGGAGAAAGCTTTGTCGTAGCCGGCTTCGATGGCCGCCTGCGGACCCGCGCCCGCCTGCAGTTCCTCGCGTATGCGCTCGAATATCAGCACGTTCGCGTCCACGGCCATGCCCACGGTCAGCACGATGCCGGCAATGCCCGGCAGCGTCAGCGACGCCTGCAACAGTGACAGGAGCGCTACGGTGAGTACGAGATTGAAGAACAGCGCAACGTTCGCGATCATCCCGAACCACTTGTAATACAGGGCCATGAATGCGATCACCGCCACGAAGCCGATGACGGTGGCCTCGAAGCCGCGATCGATGTTGTCCTGTCCGAGGCTCGGGCCGATCGTGCGCTGGTCGACCTTGTACACCGGCGCAGCCAGGGCGCCGGCGCGCAGGAGCAGCGCCAGGTCGTGCGCTTCGGCCGGATTCAGGCCGGTGATCTGGAAATTGTTCTTGAATACGCCGCGGATGGTCGCGGTGTTGATGATTTCCTCGGTCTTGATCGTACGTATTTCCTCGACGCCGTTGCGCAGCATCGACTTGCGAGCAGTCTCGATGAACACCGTCGACATCGGTTTGTTCAGGTTGTTCTGCGTCGTCTCGAGCATGCTTTCGCCGCCCGCCGCGTCGAGCTTGATGTTGACCGCCGGCTGTCCCTGGCTGAAGCCGGCGGACGCATCGACGATCTGGTCGCCAGAGGCAACAACCCGACGCTTGAGCATCTGCCCGGGTTCCCCGCCGCGCCCGGCGTAACGACGCGATCCCGGTTCATCGCCCGTCGGGTCCACAAGCCGGAATTCGAGCGTCGCGGTCGCCGTCAGGATGCGGTCGAGTTCGCTCGGATCCTGCACGCCCGGGAGTTGCACGACGATGCGGTCCTCGCCCTGCCGCTGCACGATCGGCTCGGATACTCCGAGCTCGTTGACGCGATTCCTGAGCGTCGTGACGTTCTGTTCGATGGCGAGGTTCTGCCGCCCGCGGACCTGCGCCTCGGTCATCCGCACGCGAAGTGAACGGCCGTCGGCGCCGTCGGTCACGATCACGTCAGGGTCCGCGCGCCGTATCATCTCGCGCGTTGCCTCGAGGTCATCCGGCGTCGTCACGCGCACCGTCAAGCCGCCGTCGTCGAGTTCGACGCGATGGCGGATGTCCGCTTCCCGCAGGCGATCGTCGAAGTCCTCCTGGTACAGCTCGAGTCGCTTGTTGACGGCCGTTGCCATATCGACCTCGAGCAGGACGTGTACCCCGCCCCGCAGGTCGAGGCCGAGACTCATCGGGTTGAGTCCCAGCTTGCGAACCCAGGCCGGCATACGCGGCGCGAGCGTCGGCGCCACACTCAATTCGGTCTCGAAATTCTCGCGCAAGCGGTCGCTGGCGGTAGCCTGGTCCGTGTGGCCGGCAAATCGCAGTACCGCACGGCCGTCATTCAGATAGGCGGCCTCCGGCTCAATGCCGGCATTGCCGACGATCCGGACGAATTCGGCCAGGCGGTCTTCGGTGAGCGGCTTGCCGTCCGGATCGGCAAGCTGGATCGCGGGCCCGCTGCCGAAGACATTGGGGAGCGCAAAGAGCGTGCCCGCCAGGATGATGACGAGCACGAGCACATAAAGCCACGCGGGGTACTTGTTCATCGAGCGGCCGGCAGGTCGGTCAGGCGGCGTCGTAGGTGCCCTTCGGCACGACCTGCGAGACGCTCGTTTTCTGCACCTTGATGACCGTACCGTCCGCGATTTCGATGGCGGCGTAATGCTCCGAGACGTTCGTTACCTTGCCCAGGATCCCGCCGGCGGTCATGACCTCGTCGCCGACGCTGAGCGCCGCGACCAGAGCCGCATGCGCTTTTTGTTTCTTCTGCTGCGGGCGGATCAGGATGAACCAGAACAACACGAGTATGAGGATCATCGGCAGCAGCGTAACGACAGGATTGCTTGCCGGCGCGCCCTGCGCGTACGCGTTACTGATCAAGAATTCCATAGATCTTTCCGAAAGAATGGGTCCGTTCGACCGGCGGGTTCGGCCAGCCATGTCGGCTCGCGCACACAACCCCCCGGGAAAAAGAGCGCGGTATTATGGCACAGACTCTGCGGGATATGGGCAGGCGCGCGGAACACAAGACTGGCTCAGTTTTCTGCTAGTTGCGCACGCAGCTCGCGATACAGTACAGCCAGCGTCCCGCTCGCTATCGCGCCGCGAATTTCTCTCATAAGCTTTTGATAATAATGTAAATTATGGATCGTCGCCAGGCGCGGCCCGAGTATCTCGCCACATTTCTCGAGGTGCCTCAGGTAAGCAATGCTGTAATGCCGGCAGGTGTAGCAGACGCATGCCGGGTCCGCTGGTCCGGTGTCGTCGGCATAGCGGGCATGCCGGAACTTGACGGTTCCGCGTGACGTGAACAACTGACCGTTGCGGGCATGCCGCGTCGGGATCACGCAGTCGAACAGGTCGACGCCGCAGCGCACGGCTTCCACGATATCGAGCGGAAACCCGACTCCCATCAGGTAACGCGGCACGTGCGCCGGCATCTTCGGCAGCAACCGCTCGAGCACCGCATTGCGCTCCGCTTCGCTCTCGCCGACCGCGAGCCCGCCGATGGCATAGCCGTCGAAACCGATCACCTCCAGGCCGGCGAGAGAGGCTTCCCGCAGACCCTCGTGTACCCCGCCCTGCACGATGCCGAACAACGCCTCGCCGCGATCCGGTTCGGCAGCCTTCAGCGCGTCGAAGCGCGCGCGCGAACGACGGGCCCAGCGCAGCGACAGCTCCATGGATGTGCGCGCCTCCGATTCCGCTGCCGGATACGGCGTGCATTCGTCGAGCACCATGGTGACGTCGGCATTCAGGTCGTGTTGCACGTCCATCGACAGTTCAGGGCTCAGGAACACGCTCGCGCCGTCGACGGGGGAACGGAATCCGACGCCTTCTTCCGTGAGCTTGCGCATCGCCGCGAGCGAAAAAACCTGGAAGCCGCCGGAATCGGTGAGTATCGGGCCCTGCCAGTGCATGAATTCGTGCAGGCCGCCGTGCCGGCGCACCACTTCGCGGCCCGGCCGCAACAGCAGATGGAAAGTGTTGCCGAGAATGATCTCCGCGCCGTCCGCCGCGACTTCCTCGGGCGTTACGCTCTTCACCGTGCCATAGGTGCCCACGGGCATGAAAGCCGGCGTCTGCACGAGACCGCGGCGAAATTCGAGTTCCCCGGCGCGGGCCCGGCCGTCCTCGTGACGTACCCGGAACTTCATGGCGGCGTGAGAAACATGCAATCACCGTAGCTGAAGAAGCGATATTCCCCGGCCACCGCGTGCCGGTATGCGTCGAGTACACGGTCGCGTCCCGCAAATGCGGCGACCAGGAGGAGCAGCGACGAACGCGGCAGATGAAAGTTCGTGAGCAAGGCGTCGACCGAGCGAAAGCGATAGCCGGGCCGGATGAACAACTCGGTGTCCCCTTCAAAAGGCTGCAACTCGCCGCCGGACGACGCGCACTCGAGTGCGCGAACCGCGGTCGTACCGACACAAACTACACGACCACCGGCCCGCCGCGTGGCGCGGACCTGCTCGCATGCTCTTTCTTTCACCCGAACGCGCTCGCGGTGCAGTCGGTTCTCGTCGACCTGCTCCGCGCGCAAGGACTGGAAGGTGCCGGCGCCGACATGCAGCGTGACCCACGCGTGCCCGATCCCGAGCGCCGCAGTTTCCGCGAGCATGCGCTCGTCGAAATGCAGTCCGGCCGTCGGCGCCGCGACGGCGCCCGGGTCTCGCGCATACACGGTCTGGTAACGTTCCGCGTCCGCCGGTGTCGGTACGCGCTCCAGGTAGGGCGGCAGGGGCACCTCCCCCACTTCCTGCAGGACCTCGTTCACCGGGGCGGAGAAACGAAGTTCGTACAACTCGTCGTGCCGCGCGCGAACCTGTGCGGTGACGCCGTTGGCCAGCCTGAGGCCGGATCCTCGTCGCGGCGGCTTGCTCGCGCGCACATGCGCCAGCGCGTCGCCAGCCGAGAGTATGCGTTCGATCAATATCTCGGCGCGCCCGCCCGTGTCCTTGCGCGCCGCGAGCCGCGCAGCCATGACCCGCGTGTCATTGAAGACCAGGAGATCGCCCGGTCGCAGAAGAGCCGGCAGGTCCGCAAAGCGCCGGTCGACCAGCGTCGTGCCGACCTCCAGCAGCCGGCTGCCGCGGCGTTCGGCGGCCGGGTAGCGCGCGATGAGCCGGTCGGGCAATTCGAAGTCGAAGTCGGCCAGTAACATGGGCGCACAGCGTATCAAAGCCCGGCGCCGGGCCGCGCGATCCCGGGACTCGAGAGCGGGCTCACGAGTGCACGGTTGCCGGGGCATCCGCGCCGGCTACGTTCCCAGGTCCCCGCCGCCGCGTCTCAGGTCGTGTCGGCCTGCGGCGATTTGGGCGGCGCCGGTGCCCTCGCGGGCGATGCAGCCCGCGGCGTTTCCGCCGGCACCGGTGTCTCCGGCGTCGCACTGCCCATGCGCTCTTCGGGGATAGCGACCCGGATCGTCTGCGGCTCCTTGTCACGCATGATCTTCAGTTCCAGCGACTCGCCGGGCTGGTAGGACGCGAGTATGCGCATGCAATGGTCCACGGAGTTCGGCTTGCGGCCGTCGATACTCTGGATCACGTCGCCTTCCGCGAGCTTGAAGTCGTTCGATTGCGACGCGCTGATCACCAGCAGTCCTTCATCCGTCCCGAAGTAGCGGCCGAGCCCCTCGGTGAGTTCCACGATCTCCATGTCTCCCCAGCCGTCACGCCAACCGCCGAAGGAGTAACGGAACCGGTCCACGGCCACAGGCGCAGGGTGCACCTCCGGCGCGCGGGGCATGGTGAAGTTCCCGCCATTGGGCGTCCAGAAAACGAAGTTGTTAGCTACGGGGCGCGGTACGATCTCCACCGACTCGAGCTTGCCGTCGCGCAGGTATTCGACGGTCAGCGAGTCGCCTTCCTCCACACCACGCATGAAGTCGAGCAGGCGATCGGTCGCAACCTGCTGCGACCCGGCGTTCAGCGATTCGCCGTTGATGGTCGTGATGACGTCGCCAGCACGCAGGCCGGCGTCGTCCGCTGCGCTGCCCGGCGTCACGCTCTGCACGCCGACGCCTTCGACCGGCCCGGGCCCGCCGTCGGCGGCGATATTCACGCCGAGACGCGGCTTGTCGGAGATCTCGTACATGAAATCGCGCTCGTCGCCGAATTGGTCGAGTCGTTCGGCACTGAGCTCGGCCACGCGTCGTGCGGCATCCGCCAGTTGTTCTTCGGCTTCCTTCATTTCCTGTGCGTAGTGGTCTGCATCGGGCATCGGCGCTCGTTCGTCTCCGACCGGGCCGCTCTCGTCCTGCGTATACGCCTGACCGGCCAGCAGCAGGGCCGCCGCCGACAGCGCAATAAGCAGGTTCCTGTCAACCGAATTCATGGGGTTCACGCTCCTCGTCACAAAGCGGCCCGCTGCGTCTGCGCATACCGCAGCTGGACCAGCAATTTCATCAACCTGACGCGTTCGCGCCAGAAAATCTCACGATCGCCGTCCGACAGTCGCACGACCGGGTCACTCAGCTGGTAGTCGATGGTGGCGATGCGATCCTCGAGTTCCAGGATCGTTGCCTGGGTGCCGGCACGCACCACTCGCGGATCCGCCGGCAGAGCGCGCAGGTCGTTCTCGAGCTGCCGGGACTCCACCATCAGGGCCTGCAGGGTGTCGATCCGCTGCGAATAGTCAGCCGCGGGCTGCGGTATTACCGGGAACACCTCTTCGGGCGTCCCGGCCTGTTCGCGCACCAGCAGCGCCGCGAGCGCGAGCGTCGCCGCCAGGCCGGCGCCGGCCAGCCAGCGCGGCACACCACCGGAAGGACGCCGGTGCAGCAGTCCTTCCGCTTCCGCCTGCTCGCGAATTCTGTGCCATACCGCCCGCGGCGGCATGGTGTCGGGCAATGCAAGGAGTCCGGTCCGAAGCGCAACGCGCTCGTCGGCCGTCAGTCCATAAATCATCTCTTCCTTCCTCGTCCCGTCATCGGGCCTGTCCGCATCGTTCATCTAGCAACTCCGCAAGGCTTGAGCATCGCCCTCGACAACGACGGTTCCCGTTGCGAGCAGCGGCTTCAGCCGCTGGTAGGCACGGGACAACTGCGATTTCGAGAAACTCTCGGTCTTGCCCATGAACGCCGCGATCTCCTTGTGGGTGAAGCCTTCGACGTCGTGCAGCCAGACCACGGTTCTCGTGACATCGGGCAGGCGCGCGAGCGCCGCATCGAGATCCATCGCATCATCGGGATGCCTCGAGATCCCGTGACTCAGGTTGTCACCCGGCGTCACGTCGTCCCAGTTCTCTGCCAGGGACTGGCTGCGTGCCGTCCAGGCCGAGCGCAGGAACATCAGCGCCTTGCTCACCGCGATCCGCCGGACCCAGCTGCCGAGGGCCGAATCGCCCCGGAAATCCGCAATCGAGCGCATGATCTCGATGAAGGTCTCCTGCGTCAGGTCCTCCGCGTGCGCCGGCACCTTGGTGAACCGCAGGCACAGCGTGTAAACGGCGGACGCGTAGGCACGATAGATAATTTCGTGCGCGCGCACGTCGCCGCGCGCCGCACGCCGGACGATCGCCTCGTCGATGCAGATATCCGCGAACTTGCCCATACCTGCCATCTTAGATGCGGGCCCGGCAAAAAGGGTCGCAGGCTCGCGGTCGGCTCGTGTGGCGGCAACACTACGGCGCGCCTATACTGTGCGCCGCGCGCGGGGCCCCTCCGAATGCCCCGCCTCCGCTCCGGGCCGGGATGGCGGAATTGGTAGACGCAGTGGACTCAAAATCCACCGGTGGCGACACCTTGGGGGTTCAAGTCCCCCTCCCGGTACCAGTGCCCCGAAGGAACACATGCTGCCAGCGATGAAATACTGCCCCGTCTGCGGCACGGAAGTCGTGCGCCGCGTGCCGGAACACGATGCGCGCGAACGCTGGGTGTGCCCGCGTTGCGACACGGTCCATTACCACAATCCACTCATCGTCGTCGGCTGCGTGGCGGAGCAGGACGGACGGATTCTGCTGTGCAAGCGGTCCATCGAACCGCGGCTCGGCTACTGGACCGTGCCGGCGGGTTTCATGGAACTCGGTGAATCGCTGGCCGAAGGCGCTGCGCGCGAAGCGCGGGAGGAAGCGCTGGCGGAAGTCGTGATCGGGCACATGTTCGCGTCCATCGACGTCATCGATGCGGGCCAGGTGCACATATTCTTCACCGGCCGGCTGCAAGGCAGTTACGGCATCGGCGAGGAAAGCATGGATGCGCGACTGTTCGCGCCGGACGAGATTCCCTGGGACGATCTCGCTTTCCAGAGCGGTCGCTATGCGCTCAAGAAGTACGTCGAGGACTGCGGCGCGAACCACGGCGTGCATATCCACGAACTGCGCCGCGCCCGCCTCTGATAATTAGGGTGACAGTTACCCTAATTCCAATTGCGGTTGTGGAGAAATAGGGTAACTGTCACCCTATTTCTGTCACCCTGTTTCTGCCCCGGATCCCCCGACCGGCGAAAAACCGGTCTACTTGTCGAGCTGGGTAGCCAGCATGTCGGCCGGTACGTAACCGCCTATCATGGTGCCGTTCTCGAGGACGATTGCCGGCGTTCCCGACAGCCCGATCTCATGCCCCAGCTGATAGTTGGCCTGGATGATCGAGGCGTCGCAACTCGCGGTCTGGAACGGCTGGTCGCGTTTTGCCGCGGTGAGGGCCGAGTTCCGGTCCGGCGCGCACCAGACCTTTTCGGATTCCTGCCAGTCAGCGGACTCCGGACCGTTACGCGGGTACAGCACGTAACGAACCTCGATGCCGGCGGCCAGGTACTGGTCGATCTCGTTGTGCATCCGCCGGCAGTAAGTGCAACCGACGTCCGTGAAAACGGTGATGCTGTGCCTGACCTTCTCGGGCGCAAAGCTGATCACGCGATCGTCACCGAGACCCGCGAGCAACGCACGGCGCGCATCGTCGCGCGCGACTTCCGTCAGGTTGACCTGCGCTTCGAGGTCAATGAGGTCGCCTTGCAGCAGATAGCGCCCGTCGCCCGAGACGTAGGCGACGATCGTGCCTTTCTGGATCGTGTACCAGCCGTCGACGGGGCTCGGCTTCACGTGTTCCGGGCCGACGATGTCGAATTCCTTCGCGACGCGTTCGCGCACCGCCTGGAGTTCGGCATCGCTGGCGCCAAGGAGGAGCGGTGATGCGGTCAGCAGGACCGCCAGGGCGGCCACGCGCAGCTGGAATGAATGGGTCAAGGCGGTCACTGAAGGAACTCCGGGGCCGAGAGTTTAGCAAAGTTACTTACGCTCAGACCCGGACAGGACTGATTTTGTTGCAAGCCCCGCTCGCTTCAGCCGCGGGGGTGGTGTTCGGCGTGCAGGTCCTTGAGCCGTTCGCGGGCCACGTGCGTGTAGATCTGCGTCGTGGACAGGTCGCTGTGTCCGAGCAGCAATTGCACGACCCGGAGATCGGCACCGTGGTTCAACAGGTGGGTCGCAAACGCATGCCGCAGGCTGTGCGGCGAAAGCTTTTTCTCGATTCCGGCTTTTTCCGCGTAACGCTTGATGATGTGCCAGAAGGCCTGCCGGGTCATGCGATCGCCGCGCCGCGTGGGGAACAGGCAATCGGTCTGGCGTTCGAGCAGGATTTCCATGCGCGGTCCGTCGATGAAATCACGAAGCCAGCGCAGCGCCTCCTCGCCAAGCGGGATCAGGCGTTCGCGATCGCCCTTGCCGACGATGCGCAACACGCCCTGGTTGAAGTTGACCTGTGATTGCCTGAGATTGATCAGCTCGGACACGCGCAGTCCGGTTGCATACAGGAGTTCGAGCATCGCGCGGTCGCGGTGGCCGAGCGGCTCGTCCGTATTCGGTGCGTGCAGGAGCGCGTCGACCTCGTCCTCGGTCAGCGACTTCGGCAGCGACCGGCCGATCCGCGGCATTTCGATGTCGGCCGTCGGATCCGTGTCGCGCAGGCCCTCGCGCATGATGTACCGGAAGAATCTTCGGAAACTCGACAGCTGGCGTGCCGTCGAGCGCGGTTTGGCGCCGTCCTCGACGCGCTTCGCCAGGAACGCAAGCAGGTCGGCTTTGTTGGCAGTGTCGATGGACTTGTTGCGCTCCGACAGGCCCCTGCCGAGCGTCATCAGGTCGGCTCGGTATGCGCCCAGCGTGTTCTGCGACAGCCCACGCTCCATCCAGATGGCGTCGAGGAAGCGGTCGACGAGTTGTTCCGATCGGCCGACCTCGACTGAGTCCTGGTTATTTCCGTTGCTACTGGCCATGGTTTCCGTTTGCGTCTCCGGACGATCCGTCGTGCCGGCGCGAGCGACCGTGCGGTCGAACCCGCAGATTTTTCAGGATTTTGAGTATCATGACCACACGCATCAGTCGGCGTGACCGGGATCACAGATTCGTCAAGGCATTTACATAACGTGAATCACGTCACACGCTTCGTCCAGGGCGTCTGGGGTATCTGCGCGTGGCTAGTGTTCCTCATCTGCGCGCTTATTGCGCTGATCGTCGTCACATTCGTGCCCGGAACCGGCGCACGCCAGCAGGCGATCACCCTGGCGAGCCGCGCGGTGTTCCGTTGCTCGGGCGTGCCGGTCAGCGTGACCGGGCTGGAACGGCTGCCTGAGGGACATTCGGTGGTCGTCGCGAACCATGCGAGCTATGTGGACGGGCCACTGCTAAAGGGTTTCCTGCCGGCGCGCTACTCCTTCGTGATCAAGGGCGAAATGCGCGACATGCCGATCGTGCATTTCCTGCTCCGCCGCGGCGGTTCCCGGTTCGTCGAACGCTACGCCGCGGCCGGCAGCGCCCGGGACGCCAGGCGCATCGTCATGGCGGCACAGGGTGGCGAATCGCTCGCATTCTTTCCCGAGGGCACTTTCCGCGCCCCGCCGGGCATTGGCCGGTTCCGGCCCGGTGCTTTCGTCGCGGCGGCCCGCGGCAACCTGCCGGTCGTGCCGATTGCGATCACCGGCACACGGCAGATGCTGCCGGCGGGCCGGCTGCTGCCGAAGCCCTGCCGCCTGCATATCGAGATCCTGGAACCGATCGCCGCCGACGATCCGGCATTCCGGGACCACCGGACACTGGCCGAATGCGCACGGGCACGGATCGCCCGGGCGACCGCCGAACCCCTGCTCGAGGAGGCGGCGTCCGCCTCCGCCTGAGGCCGGCCCCGGCCGGCGCGGTTGCGAACCCGCAGTGATTCTTGGAAAGTAGCGACGCTTTGCCGCAGTCGCGACAATGGTCCCGGAGGTAACCCCATGCAGCCAGACGACATCGTCATCGTCGCAGCCCGCCGCACGCCGATCGGCGCGTTCCAGGGTGCCCTGGCCGGCGCCAGCGCGACGGCGCTCGGCGGAACGGCGATCGCGGCAGCCGTAGCGGACGCCGGCGTCGCCGGCGAGGCGGTCGACCAGGCACTGATGGGCTGCGTGTTGTCGGCGGGCCTCGGCCAGGCACCGGCGCGCCAGGCCGTGCTCGCGGCCGGACTGCCGGTCGGCGTGCCCTGCACCACCGTCAACAAGATGTGCGGTTCGGGCCTCATGGCCATCATGCTCGGCCACGACCTCATCCGGTGCCGGCAGCGCCGGCATCGTGGTGGCCGGCGGACTCGAGTCGATGACGAACGCGCCCTACCTGCTGCCGGGCGCGCGCGCGGGTTACCGGATGGGCCACCAGGAGATCCTCGACCACATGTTCTTCGACGGGCTCCAGGACCCCTACGAAGGCAAGATGATGGGGCACTTCGCCGAGCAGACGGCGCAAAAATATGGCTTCGGGCGCAAGGCGCAGGACGAGTTCGCCATCGAATCCGTTACCCGTGCCCATGCCGCGCTCGCGAACGGTGCGTTCGCCGTGGAAGTCGCGCCGGTAACGATCGCGACGCGCAAGGGCGAGATCCTGGTCGCGTCGGATGAAACACCGGGCACAGTCAGCATCGACCGCATTCCTCGTTTGAAACCCGCGTTCGCCAACGACGGCACTGTGACTGCGGCGAGCTCGTCCTCGATCTCGGACGGCGCGGCCGCCACGGTGCTGATGTCGGCGCGGGAAGCCGGTCGGCGCGGGATTGCGCCCCTCGCTCGCATCGCCGGGCACTCGAGCGCGGCGCAGCAGCCCGCGTGGTTCACGACGGCGCCGGTGTCCGCGATCGCGCGCCTGCACGAAAGCCTCGGCTGGGGCCCGGCGAATGTCGACCTGTACGAAATCAACGAGGCCTTCGCAGTCGTGACGATGGCGGCCATGCACGATCTCGACATCGAACACTCGAAGGTCAATGTGAACGGTGGCGCTTGCGCACTCGGCCACCCGATCGGGGCGACGGGTGCACGCATCACCACCACGCTCATTCATGCCTTGCGCGCACGCGGACTCGCGCGCGGCATTGCCTCTTTGTGTATCGGCGGCGGCGAAGCGGTCGCCATCGGCATCGAAATCATCTGAAGGGGACGGGATGGAACTGTCAGCGGCAAAGGCGCTAATCACCGGCGGCGCGTCAGGCCTGGGTTTCGCAAGCGCTCGCCGGATCATCGATGCGGGCGGCCAGGTCGCATTGCTCGACGTCAACGACGCCCAGGGTGCCGAAAGCGCCGGCACACTCGGCCCGCGTGCCGCCTACGTGCGCTGCGACGTCGCGGACGAAGCTGGTGCGCGCCGCGCCGTGGCGCAGGCGCGCGATGCCATGAACGGCCTGACGCTGGTCGTGAACTGCGCAGGAATCGCCACCGCCGGCCGGGCGGTGGGCCGCGACGGGCCCTGGCCTGCCGAAAAATTCAATCGCGTCATCCAGGTCAATCTCGTCGGGACCTTCATCGTCTCGAAGGAGACCGCGACGCTCATGCAGCACAACAAGCCGGATGCCAACGGCGACCGGGGCGTGATCATCGGCACCGCATCGATCGCCGCATACGAAGGCCAGATCGGCCAGGCGGCGTACGCCGCGTCGAAAGGCGGCGTCGTCAGCATGATGCTGCCGCTCGCACGCGAGTTCGCGCAGTTCGGGATCCGGGTCAACACGATTGCGCCCGGTATCTTCATGACGCCGATGATGGCCGGCATGCCGGAAGAGGTGCAGGCGTCTCTTGCGAAACAGGTGCCCTACCCGCCGCGACTCGGCCAGCCCGCGGAGTACGCAGCGACCGTCGCCTTCATCTACGAGAACGCCTATCTGAACGGCGAGACGATCCGCGTCGACGGCGCGATCCGCATGCAGCCGCGCTAGGAATTCCTACATACCCGAGTAGTTGGGGCCGCCACCGCCCTCGGGGACGGCCCAGACGATGTTCTGCGGCGGGTCCTTGATTTCGCAGGTCTTGCAGTGCACGCAGTTCTGCGCATTGATGCGAAAGACAGTCTCGCCGCCTTCTTCGACCACTTCATAGACCCCGGCCGGACAATAGCGCTGCGCCGGTTCGTCGTATTTCGGCAGCGTGTAGGCGATGGGCAGCGAGGGATCCTTGAGCAGCAGGTGCGACGGCTGGTCCTCTTCGTGATTGGTGCTGGAGACAAACACAGATGACAGCCGGTCGAAAGTGAGCACGCCGTCCGGTGCCGCGTAGTCGATGGGTGCTGCCGTTGCGGCCTCGTCGATGGACTCGTGATCTGGTATGCGGCTGTGCCAGGTGAACGGCAGTTTGCCCCGGAACAGGTTCTGGTCGACGTACGTGAACGCGGCGCCCATGAGCGTGCCGAGCTTCGCCAGCGCCGGGGTGAAGTTCCGGCCGCGATGGAGTTCGTCATGGACCCAAGAATCCCGCACCCGCGTTTCGAAGCCGGTGAGTTCCTGCTGTCCGGGATCTCCGCCGGCGAGCGCGGCATGCACGGTTTCCGCGGCCAGCGCGCCCGTCTTGATCGCAGTGTGCGCACCCTTGATACGCACGCTGTTCAGGAATCCGGCGTCGCAACCGACGAGCATTCCGCCGGGAAAGACGAGCTTCGGCAAGGACTGCAGCCCGCCTTTGTTTACGGCGCGCGCGCCGTAGCCGATGCGCTTGCCGCCCTCGATCGTCGCGCGGATGAGCGGATGCTTTTTCCAGCGCTGGAATTCCTGGAAGGGCCGCAGGTGCGGGTTGCGGTAGTTGAGCGCGATGATCAGTCCCAGGAACACCTGGTTGCCGGCCGCGTGATAGAGGAATCCGCCGCCTTCCGTGTGGTTGTCGAGCGGCCAGCCGAGCGTGTGCACGGCCGTGCCGGCTGCATGACGCGCGGGATCGATCTCCCAGATCTCCTTGAGGCCGATCCCGTAGTGCTGCGGGTCCACGCCGGCCCGGAGGTCGAAGCGGCGCATGAGCTGCTCGCCGAGGTTGCCGCGGCAGCCCTCCGCAAAAATCGTGTACTTCCCGCGCAACTCGTACCCCGGCTGAAAGGACGACTTGCGGCGGCCTTGCTTGTCGAGCCCCAGGTCGCTGGTCGCAACACCCGTGACGCGGCCAGCGCCGTCGTACAGCACGTCGGCCGCCGCGAATCCGGGAAACACATTCGCGCCGAGCGCTTCGGCCTGTTCCGCGAGCCACTGGCACAGCCGGCCCAGGCCGATGATGTAGTTGCCGTCGTTGCGCATCGGCGTCGGTACGAGCGGCGCAGGTACACGTATCGCCGACCTCGCCGTGCGCAAATAATGCACGTCGTCGTGATGCACTGCGGTCGACAGCGGTGCGCCGCGCGCCGCCCAGTCGGGGAACAGTTCCGTGAGCGCCCGCGGATCGAAGAGGTTGCCCGACAGGATGTGCGCGCCAATCTCGGAGCCCTTCTCCAGGACCACGACCGACAAAGAATTGTCGAGCTGGAGCAGCCGACAGGCTGCCGCAAGGCCGGCGGGGCCGCCTCCGACGATCACCACGTCGAATTCCATCGTTTCGCGTTCGCCGGGAGTGCTGCGCTCGTACATCGGTCGCCTGTCGTTCCTGTGCTGCGGCGCTGACGCGCCGGGTGCGCTAATCTTGCCACGCCATCACACGGGCGCAACCGGACCTGGAACCGCATGGACATCAGAGAGGCCTGGGAACTGAGCCTGCGTCGCGAAGGCCACGTCAGAGACGGCGCGCAGGCCGCGATGGTCGATCGGCTCGCCGCGCTGGCGCAGGCACTCGAAAGCCACGCTGCCCGCCGGCGTGGCTGGCTCGCGCGGCTGACCGGCCGCAGCCCGGCGCCCGTCCGCGGACTCTACATGTGGGGCGACGTCGGCCGCGGCAAGACCTTCCTGATGGACCTCTTCTTCGAAACGCTGAACCTGCCGGCGAAGCGCCGCAATCATTTTCACCGCATCATGGCCGACGTCCATGCACGCCTCGCCGCGCTCGACGGCGTCGCCGATCCGCTGGACCGTGTTGCCGCCGACATCGCCCGTGAAGCTGGCGTCCTTTGTTTCGACGAATTTTTCGTGAGCGACATCGGCGATGCCATGCTCCTCGGCCGCTTCCTCGAAGGCCTGTTCTCGCGCGGCGTCACCCTGGTTGCGACGTCCAACACAAAGCCCGACGACCTGTACCGGAACGGGCTGCAGCGCAGCCGTTTCCTGCCGGCGATCGAACTGCTCAAGGCGCACTCGGACGTCGTCCGGCTCGATGGCGGCACGGACTACCGCCTGCGGCTGCTCGAACAGGCCGGCACCTACATCGCGCCAGACGACGCGGCCGCCGAGCGCCGGCTGGATCGCTTGTTCTCGGACGCGGCGTCGAGCCGGATCCGCAGCGGCGAGGCACTGGATATCAACGGCCGCGCGATTCCGACCCGGAAGTCCGCGAAGGGCATCGTCTGGTTCGAATTCGCGGCGATTTGCGACGGCCCGCGCAGCCAGGCCGATTACATCGAACTGGCGCGCTGGTACCCGACCGTGATCGTGTCGGGGGTGCCGCAATTCGATGCAGGCCTCGAGGACCCGGCGCGCCGCTTCATCGCGCTGGTCGACGAATTCTACGATCGTGGCGTGAAACTGATCCTGTCCGCTGCCGTCGCCATCGGCCAGCTGTATCGCGGCGAGCGCCTGGCCCCGGAGTTCGAACGCACCTTGAGCCGGCTGACCGAAATGCAGTCCGCCGAATACCTTGCCCGGCCACACCTTGCATGACAGTTGAATGCAACGGTAACTGTCGCTACTGTTTGTCCTGCATTCCGGCGGATGCCGGCGAACGGCGATGACATCATGAGCGACGACCTCATCCTCGAAAAATTCATGCCCTATCGGCTGGCGCGGCTCTCGAGCACCGTCAGTGCGACGGTCGCGCGCGCGTACGACCGGCAGTTCGGTCTGTCCATTCCGGAATGGCGGGTGATCGCCATCCTGGGCCGCCATCCCGGCTTGTCAGCCGTCGAGGTCGCCGAACAGACGTTCCTCGACAAGGTGGCGGTCAGCCGTGCGGTCAGCAAGCTGATCAAGGCCGGGCGCATCGACAGGCAGTTCGCGGACGCCGATCGCCGTCGCTCCATCCTCAACCTGTCCGAAAAAGGCCGCGAAGTGCACGATGGGGTCGCAGAACTCGCGCTCGCATTCGAACGCGACCTGCTCGAGGGTCTCGACAACGAGGAAGTCCGGCGCTTCAATGCGGTGATGGATCATCTGCTCGACAAGGCCGGCAAACTCTAGAACCTTTCGGCGTATGGCGAGCTGGGCTCCAGTCGCGCCTGCGTTGATAGTTTCATTTGATATTAATGTATAATGCGCCCGCCGCTATCGGCCGGAGCCCCACCGAGTGACGATGCAGGATCTACGCCGCGACAGCGATTCGAAGCAGCGCATCGCCAACGAGATCGTCGCAAGCCCGGTCTCGAGCAAGATCCTCGACGGCCGCGCGCAGATCGAATGCTACCTCCGGCAATATTTCCGCGATGTCCCGGTAGAGGACCTGGCCGGCCGCTCCGAGCAGGTGATGGCGCAGATCGCGATCGACCATCTCGAAATGGCCGCGACGCGCAAGGAAAGCCGGCCCTGCCTGCGAATCTTCAATCCGACCGAGCGGAATCACGGCTACACATCGAAGTTCACGATCATCGAGATGGTGAACGACGACATGCCCTTCCTGGTCGACTCGGTGGCGGCAGCCATCGCGCGCCAGGAGCTCGCGATTCACATCACGGTGCACCCGGTAATCAGGGTCGTCCGCAACGCGCGTGGCCGTTTGCAGTCCGTGGAGGAACCCGATTCCCGCAAAGGCCGGTTCGAATCCTTCGTTCGTTTCGTCGTCGATCGGGAAAGCGATCCGCAGCGCCTGCGTGTGCTCGAGAACGAAATTCTCAAAGTGCTGGCCGACGTACGTATCGCGGTGCGCGATTGGGCCGCGATGCGCGACAAGATGGTCGCAGCGCGGGACAGCCTCGCGGTCGCGCCAGCCAAGGTCGATGACGCCACACGACAGGAATCGCAGGCGCTGCTCGACTGGATGATCGACGACCGGTTCACGTTTCTCGGTTACCGGGAGTACGCACTGCGGAAGGACGCTAAGCACCTGTTCCTGCATGCCGTCGCCGGCAGCGGCCTTGGTTTACTGTCGCGCGACGATCGCGGCAGTCACGTCATCGAACTGACGCCCGAGATGCGTAAATTGACGCAATCCCGTGACCTCTTGATTCTCACGAAAGCGAACTCGCGATCGACAGTGCATCGCCAGGCATACCTGGATTACGTGGGCGTCAAGATCTTCGATGCCAAGGGCAGGAATGTCGGCGAGCACCGCTTCATCGGCCTGTTCACCTCGGCCGCCTACAGCGAGAGCCCGCGGCACATTCCGCTGCTGCGACACAAGGTGCGTCGCGTGCTCGATCGCAGCCATTTCGACCCGAAAGGTCACCGCGGCAAGGCGCTGCTGCATATCCTCAACACCTTTCCCCGCGACGAGCTGTTCCAGAGCAGCGTCGCAGACCTGTCGCGCACGACCTTCGGCATCCTGAACCTCCAGGAACGCCAGCGTGTGCGGCTGTTCGTCCGGCGCGACACCTTTCGGCGGTTCTATTCCTGCCTCGTCTATGTGCCGCGCGAGAAATACACCACCGCAGTCCGGCAAAAGATAGAAGGCATCCTCAAGGAAGCCCTGGACGGCATTTCACTCGACTCGAGCGTCGAGATATTCGACTCGCCACTCGCACGCGTACACATCATAGTGCGTACCCCGCCCGGCGAGCAGCCGAGCATCAGCCTCCGCGATATCGAGGCCAGGATCGCGGAAGTCGTCGTCACCTGGACCGACCGTCTGCGCGAGGAGTTGTTGCGCAAGTTCGGACAGGACGAGGGTCAGCGGCTGTTCCTTGCCTACGGACAGGTGTTCCCGGCGGGCTTCCAGGAAGCCACGCTGCCCGCCGAAGCCTGCAGCGACATCGAACGCATCGACAGCATGCGAGCAAAAGGCGAGCTGCAATCGGTCAACCTGTACCGGCCCGCCGGCGTCGAGCCCGGCGACATGCACTTCATCATCTACGGCGAGGAACGGCCACTCGGTCTGTCCGACGCCCTGCCCGTGCTCGAGAACATGGGCGTGAAGGTCTACACGGAGCGTCCTTACGAGCTGACGATCCTGGCCGATGACGCATTCTGGATCCAGGACTTCCACCTGCGGCGTGAATCCGGCGAGGACACCGATGTCGCGGCCGCGGCGCCACGCTTCGAGGAATGCTTCATGCGCGTCTTGCGCGGCGACCTCGAGAACGACGGCCTGAACCGCCTGGTGCTAGCCGCCGGGCTCGACTGGCGGCAAGTAGCTTTGCTGCGTACCTACACGAAATACCTGCAGCAGCTGGCGATGCCATTCAGCCAGAAGTACATGGAGGACGTCCTCGTCGCGCACGCCGGACTCGTGCGCCTGCTCGTCCAGCAATTCGAATTGCAATTCGACCCGGGTTTCGACCCCGCCGTACGCAAGCGGCGGCTCAACGCCCTGCTGCCCGCCGTGAAGCGCGCCGTCGCGCGCGGGCGCAACGTCGACGAGGACCGGATCCTGCATGCCTTCGCCGGCACCGTCGCGGCGACGTTGCGAACGAACTATTTCCTGCGCACTCCGGACGGCGAGCCGAAGCGCTACATATCCGTGAAGCTCAGCCCCAGGCAGATTCGCGAAGCGCCACTGCCCCGCCCCGCCTTCGAGATCTTCCTCTATTCCCCTGAAGTCGAAGGCGTGCACCTGCGCGCCGGCGACATTGCTCGCGGCGGCCTGCGCTGGTCGGATCGGCGCGAGGACTTTCGCACCGAGGTGCTCGGCCTCATGAAGGCGCAGGTCGTAAAGAACACAGTCATCGTGCCGACCGGCGCAAAAGGCGGGTTTTTCTGCAAGCGGCTGCCGGCGGGCGACCGCGAGGCGCGCCAGGCGGGCGGCATCGAATGCTACAAGACTTTCATTCGCGGCCTGCTCGACGTGACGGACAATGTGGTCGCCGGTGCGGTCGTCACGCCGCCGGGCATCGTGCGCCGCGACGGGGATGATCCTTACCTCGTGGTCGCGGCCGACAAGGGCACAGCGACTTTTTCCGACATCGCCAACGGCATCGCAGCGGAGTACCGATTCTGGCTGGACGACGCATTCGCGTCGGGCGGCTCCGTCGGCTATGACCACAAGAAGATGGCGATCACCGCCCGCGGTGCCTGGGAAGCAGTCAAGCGACATTTCCGGGAACAGGGCCTCAATACGCAAAAGGATCCGATCACGGTCATCGGCATCGGCGACATGAGCGGCGATGTCTTCGGCAACGGGATGCTGCTGTCGCGGAAAATCCGCCTGCTGGCCGCATTCAATCACCTGCACATATTCCTGGATCCGGACCCGGACATGGCGACGAGCTACCAGGAACGGAAACGACTGTTCCGGAAGCCCCGCTCCGGATGGGACGACTACAGCGAAGCCTTGATTTCGAAAGGCGGCGGCGTCTACTCGCGCCAGGCCAAAACGATAAAACTCAGCAACGAAGTCCGGACCATGCTCGGTACCGATCAGTCGTCGATGCAGCCGGACGAACTGATCCGGAGCATCCTGCGCATGCCGGTGGACCTGTTCTGGAACGGCGGCATAGGAACGTATGTGAAGGCCAGCGCGGAGAGCCACTCGGATGTCGGCGACCGCAGCAACGACAACCTGCGCGTCAATGCGAGCTTACTGCGTTGCAAGGTCGTTGCCGAGGGCGGCAACCTTGGACTCACGCAGCTCGCGCGCATCGAATACAGCCTCAACGGCGGCCGCATCAACACCGATTTCATCGACAACTCCGGGGGCGTCGACAGCTCCGACCGGGAAGTGAACATCAAGATTCTGTTGTCGGATGCCGAGAAGCACAAGGGACTCACCCGGACGAAACGCAACCTGCTGCTTGCGTCGATGACGGACGAAGTGGCGGAACTCGTATTGCGCAACAACTACCTGCAGACGCAGGCGATCAGCATGAGCGAAGTCCGTTCCGTGGAACGCATAGACGAAACCGCGCGACTGATTTCAAACCTCGAACGTACAGGCCTGCTCAACCGTGCGATCGAATTCCTGCCGGAGGATGCGGAGGTCGAGGAGCGGCGTACGCAGAAACAAGGCTTCACGCGACCCGAACTCGCCGTGATCCTGAGTTATGCCAAGATCGACCTCTACAACGGCCTCATCGCGTCCGATGCATCCTTCGAGGATTTCCTGGAAGCGGACCCGCCGCGCTATTTTCCGGTAGTGCTGCGCCGCCGCTATGCCGACCTTCTGCCGACGCACCGGCTGAGCCGGCAGATCCTGGCCACGCTGATCGCGAACAACATCGTCAACCGCATGGGACCTTCCTTCGTCAAACGCGTCCAGGTCGACACGAATGCGGACGTCGTGACGATTGCGCGCGCCTACACTGTCGCGCGCCAGATAGTCAGGGCAGCGAATCTGCTGGAGACGATCGAAGCGCTGGATTTCAGGATTCCGGCATCCACGCAGATGTCCATGATGTTCGAAGTCAGCCGGACACTCAGGCACGTGTGCTACTGGCTGATCGAACGCTTCGGCAACGAGCTCGAGATCGCTCCGGCGGTGGAGCGCCTGCAGGAACGCATGACCACCATTTACACGCGCACCGGCGCGATCATGTCCACGGCCGCGCGCGAACGGCACCAGAACGCCGCTGAGCACTACCTCGCGATGGGCGTGCCCGAGAAACTGGCGCACCGGATGTCTTCGCTGCTGCTGACGCGCGCGGCGCTCGACATCGCGGATCTCGCGGCCATCTACAAGCAGGACGTCCTCGCGTCCGCCAAGGTCTATTCGACCTTCAACGAACGCCTCGGGCTCTATTGGCTGCATACCAGCGTCGAGGACCTGCACGTCGCAGGACGCTGGCAGGCAATTGCGCGCAGCAACCTGCGGGAAGAATTCTACCGGATCCGGCGCGACCTCGCGTCCAAGCTCCTCGCCGGCCGCAGCAAGCGCGACATCGCCGTCCGCGCCAACGAGTGGCTGGACCAACATGCCGATGACGTCGGCCGTTTCAAACGCATGGTCGAGGAAATGAAACTTCGCGGCGACATCGATTTTGCTACCCTGACGGTCGCCGCGCAGGAACTGCGCGGCCTGACATCGTCCTGATTCCAACTGGAGCGGAGCGACCATGGCGGGCAAGCTCGTACTGTGCCGGCACGGCGAAAGCGACTGGAACCTCAAGAACCTGTTCACAGGCTGGACCGACGTCGACCTGACCGAGAAGGGGATCAGCGAAGCGCGTGATGCGGGCCGCCTACTGCTCGAGCACGGATACGTGTTCGACGTCGCCTTCACGTCCGTGCTGAAGCGCGCGATACGCAGCCTGTGGCTCATGCTGGATGAAATGGATCGCATGTGGATTCCGGTCGTGCGCGACTGGCGTCTCAACGAGCGCCACTACGGCGCGCTGCAGGGCCTGAACAAGACCGAAACCGCGGAAAAATACGGCGACGACCAGGTGCTGATCTGGCGCCGCAGCTACGACATGCCGCCGCCGCCGCTCGAGGAGTCCGACACGCGACATCCGCTGCACGATCCCCGCTATGCCGGGCTCGGGCACCTGCCGGCCACCGAGTCCCTCAAGACGACGCTCGAGCGGGTTCGGCCCTGCTGGTACGACGTCATCGCGCCGGAACTCGAGGCCGGCAGGAACGTATTGATCGCCGCGCATGGCAACAGCCTGCGTGCACTGGTCAAGATGCTGGACGATATCTCCGACGAGGACATCGTCGGCTTCAACATTCCTACCGGCGTGCCGCTGGCCTACGAACTCGACGACGATCTGTCGCCGACCTCGCGCGCATTCCTGGGCGACGCCGACGAAATCGCCACGGCCGCAGCGGCCGTGGCGGCGCAAGGCAAAGCAACAAGATGATGTACGCACTCGGCGACCGGGCGCCGGTCCTCGAGGGCGACGGACACTTCATCGCGCCAAACGCGACCCTGATCGGCAGCGTGCGCCTCGGGCCCGGCGCAAGCATCTGGTTCAACTGCGTCCTGCGCGGCGACAACGACCGGATCGACATCGGCGAGCGCAGCAATGTCCAGGACGGCAGCGTGCTGCACACCGATCCCGGCATCGAACTCGTGGTCGGCAAGGATGTCACGATCGGTCACAGGGTCATGCTGCACGGCTGCACCATCGGCGACGGATCGCTGATCGGCATCGGCAGCACCGTGCTCAACGGCGCCCGGGTCGGCTCGCACTGTCTCGTCGGCGCGCATTCCCTCGTCACGGAAGGCCGGAGTTTCCCCGACGGCAGCCTGATCCTCGGCTCACCGGCCCGCTTCGTGCGCGAACTCGACGCCAACGAGATCGCGATGCTTGCGCGCTCCGCTGCGATCTACGTCGCCAACGCCGCGCGCTATCGGACTTCCCTGAACGCGATATAGGTGCGCCCGTTGGAGCAAACATAGGCGGGCGTAGCGGGCATTGCTTCCGGGAATGGCTCGGCTTCGCTGTGCTCGCCTGCGCTTGATTTCCCTGCAGCAACACCCGCTACGCCCGCCCGGAGTGTCCGGCAGCCGGGCGAGGGGGTCTGTTCGACCGAAATAAAGCGCAGCGCAGCGAGCCATTCGGGAGAACAGGCCTGGAGCCCGGCTGCCTTCGTGGGCAACTCGCGGGCACTCGAAACCTCAGCGCTGGCTCTTCGGGTGCGAGCGCGGGCGTGCGCGTTCGGGGTCGACGACCCGGACCAGGCCTTCCTGGCAGGTGCTGGCGACCAGCTTGCCTTCGCGAGTGAAGAACTGGCCGCGCGCATAACCTCGCGCGCCGGCCGCGTTCGGACTGTCGATCGAATACAGGAGCCAATCGTCGATACGGAAATCGCGATGAAACCAGAGCGCGTGATCGAGGCTCGCCATGATCACGTTGTCCGCAACAAAGGACAGCCCGTGCGGCAACGTGCTGGCGCCCAGGAGCTCGTAGTCGGATACGTAGGCCAGGAGGTTTTGCTGTAACGCCAGGTCGGAGGGCAGCGTGTCGACTGCGCGGATCCACACGTGCGAAACCGGCGGCAGGCGCAGTCGCTCGACGAAATTGACCGGGCGCACGGGCCGGAATTCGAACGGACGCTTCTCCGTGAGGAAGCGCCTGAGTTTCAACGGCACTCCCTCGGGCAGCTCCGCCGCGAATTCGTGCAGAGCCCGTAGCTCCTCCGGTTGCGGTACGTCGGGCATGACAGCCTGGTGCTCGAGCCCGGACTCCGGCTGCTGGAACAATGCAGCCAGGTTCAGGATGGGGCGGCCGTGCTGGATTGCGACGACCCGGCGGTTGGAAAAGCTGCCGCCGTCGCGCGCCCGGTCGACCTCGTAGACGATGGGTGACTTGCTGTCACCACGGCGCAGGAAGTAGGCATGCAGCGAATTCGCGACGCGGCCCTCGACCGTGAATTGCGCTGCCGACAGTGCCTGGCCGAGCACCTGACCTCCGAACACCTGCGGGCTGCCTATGTCGCGGCTGACACCGCGGAAGATGTTGTCCTCGATACGTTCGAGCGACAGCAGCTCGATCAGGTCCGCCAGTGCGGGGTGCATGTGCCGGGATCTACACGTCGGACCGGCCGCCGTCGACCGCTACCCCGGTGCCGCTCACGAACACGGCGTCGTCGCTGGCCAGGAACAGCACGACTTTCGCCACGTCGATGGGTTCGCCGAGGCGCCGGGCGGCGGAGTTCGCGATGCAGTAGTCCCTGAGCGGTCTGTTCTTGCGGAAGATCTTGCGTGCCAGCGGCGTCATGATGCCGCCGGGCTGCACGTAATTGGCGGTAATGCCGAAATCGCCGGTCTCGACCGCCAGCGCGCGCGTGACGTCGGCGAGGTTCTGCTCGGCTCGCTGCTCTGCATCGCGTGCATCGATGGCGAATACGCTGCGTACCAGGCCAATGCTCACGATCCGCCCGGCCGGACTTTTCTTGAGATGCGGCAATGCGGCGCGGCTTGCGGCAAGCGTGAGTTCGGCGCGCGACGCGAGCAGGGTCTCGAGCGCATCGTCGGCGCGAGCGATCGGCGTGTCGATGCGCACGGGATAGTCGCACACGAGTATGTCCAGTCCGCCCAGCCGTTGCACCGCGGCCTCGACCAGCGCTTCCTGCCGATCCGGGTCGTGCATGTCGGCGAACATGCCGGCGACGCCCTTGACCGACCGGAAATGCTGCTCCACACCGCTGACCTCGACGTCCGCGGCGAGCACGTTGGCGCCGTGCTTGGCGAGGGTACGCGCGACGGCCTCGCCGATTCCGTCGGCGGCGTTCGTAACCAGCGCCTTGAGCCCGTAAAGTCGGAGCGCATCGCCCATCATTCAATCCTCGTCGCGAGATTCCGAATCAGTCGCGCAGCTTAAAGTCCGCGAAACGGCGGCGCAATTCGATCTTCCTTACCTTGCCGGTGGCAGTGTGCGGCAATTCGTCGACCACGGCCACGTCGCTCGGCTTCCACCACTCGGCGACGCGCCCGTCATACCAGCGGAGCAGCGCCGCCTTGTCGATGGACACGCCGTCTGCGGGCACGACGATCAGGAGCGGACGCTCCGACCACTTCGGATGCGGCACGCCGATCACCGCAGCCTCCGCGACATCAGGGTGGCCCATGATCAGGTTCTCGAGCTCGATCGAACTGATCCACTCGCCGCCGGACTTGATGACGTCCTTGCTGCGATCCGTGATCCCCACATAGCCGTCGGCGTCGATGGTCGCGACGTCGCCGGTGTCGAACCAGCCGTCGGCCGTGTGCGTGCCCGCCATACCGTCGAGGCGGTAATAGTCGCTGCAGACCCAGGGGCCGCGCACCTGCAGTGCGCCGAAGGTCTCGCCGTCCCAGGGAAGTTCTTCACCCCCATCGTCGACGATGCGCAACTCGCAGCCGAACACGCCGCGCCCGGCCTTGGTCGCAAGGTCGAGCTTCATGTCGTCATCCAGCGTCTCCGCACCGGGCTTCAGCGTGTTCACCGTGCCGATCGGACTCATCTCGGTCATGCCCCAGCCTTGCCGCACTTCCACGCCATGCCGGTCGCGGAACGCCGCGATCATGCTGCGTGGCACCGCGGCGCCGCCGATCACCGTGCGCTCGAGGCTGCTCAGGCGCGTGCCCGTCTTGTCGAGATACTGCAGCAACGCCATCCAGATGGTCGGGACACCGAGTGCCACGGTGACCTGCTCGGACTCCAGCAAGTCGCACAAAGTCTCGCCGTCGCTCATCTTCGGCCCCGGCAGCACGAGCTTCGCGCCGGTGATCGCGCACGAATACGGAATGCCCCAGGCATTCACATGAAACAGCGGCACCGCCGGCAACACCGTGTCCCGCGCGGACAGGCCGAGCACGTCCGGCGCCACGCCGGCATAGGCGTGCAGCAGGGTCGAGCGGTGGTCGTACAGCACTCCCTTCGGGTCGCCGGTCGTCCCGGAGGTATAGCACAGCGACGACGCGGTTCGTTCGTCCAGGTCGGGCCACGCGTAGCGTTCGTCTTCGCCGGCGATGAGCGACTCGTAGCTCCGCACCGCCGCCAGAGACGTCGCCGGCAGATGCGCGTCGTCGGTGAGGACGACGATGCCTTCGACGCCGCGCAGGGCCGGCATGAGCTTCTCGACCAGCGGGACGAGCAGCGGGTCGACGAACAGCCAGCGGTCCCCGGCATGATTGATGATGTAGACGAGCTGATCGGGGAACAAGCGCGGGTTGATGGTGTGGCAAACGTAGCCGGCCCCGCTGACTCCGTAATAGAGCTCCAGGTGGCGGTGGTCGTTCCACGCGAGCGTTCCGATGCGGTCGCCCGGTTGGATACCCAGGCCGCGGAGCGCATTCGCGAGCTGCGCAGCGCGACGAACCACTCTGCCCCAGGTGCTTCGGTGGCGTGGCTGATCGACGGTCACCGACACGATTTCGCGCTCGCCGTGAAACCTGGCCACGTGTTCCGCTATCGACGAAATCAACAGCGGCCTGTCCATCATCAAACCTTTCACCGGGCTTTCCCCCTGCACGACGCGAGCTCGCGTCGCCGGCTAATTTACCAGATGCCGGCAGCCGGATTCGGGACCGCATTGCGAAAATTCCGTGATATGCTCTGACCACAATCGGACCGGAACTTGTCGGCAAAAGCGTTTGTTTCTTCTGGCAAAATCCACCGTCGCGCGCGGGCACCGGTCCCGACTTCCGCAGCAGGTTTTTCCAAAGCAGGGGGGAATATGAATCCGAGCAGGCAACGAACGGTCCGGATCATCGGGGCGGTCACCTTGACGTTTACCGGCGTTGCATTGAGCGTGCCGGCCTCCGGACAAGAGGGAGTATTCGAGGAAATCGTGGTTCGCGCGCAGAAGCGCGATCAGAACATGATGGACGTCCCGATCGCCCTGACGGCCGTGACCGGTTCCGAAATCGAGGCATCGGGCATCAAGGATGTCTTCGACCTGCAGCAGAACGTTCCCGGGCTCATCGTCGGCCAAAGCCAGACCGCGACCACCTCGAACTTCTCGATCCGCGGCGTCGGCAGTACCTCGAACAACTTCGGCGTCGAATCCTCGGTCGGCCTGTACGTCGACGGCGTCTACCGTTCCCGCCAGAGTTCGCTGATCAACGAACTGGTCGACGTCGAGGCCGTGGAAGTCCTGCGCGGACCGCAGGGCACGTTGTTCGGCAAGAACACGGCTGCGGGCGCGATCCAGATGCGCACTGTCGCACCGAACACCGGCGGTCCGGACGGCCTGCTCGAACTGACCGCCGGCGACTACGGACTCGCGAAGCTGAGCGCGGCCACCAATATCGTTCTGACCGACGCGCTTGCGTTCCGCGGCACGGTTTTCGCTTCGCAACGCGACGGTTACGTCAGCGACGACAATCTCGGCAGCGATGTCCTGAACGATCGCGACCGCTTCGGGATGCGCCTGCAGCTCGGCTACGATCCGGGCGACGACTTCAACCTGCGGGTGATCGCGGACTACGCCGAGGTCGACGAGGCCTGCTGCGCCGCCGTGGCCCGTGTCGATGGCCTGTATTCCCGCGCCAGCCTGTCGGGCGTGCCGGTGAACGGATCCGACGCCGCGCTCGTGGGCCTCGGCGGCACCGTGTACACCGACTTCGGCTATCCGCAGCCTTTCCTGGATGCACTCGCGCCGCTGCCGGGCAACGTCGTCGCCGGCGTCGGCTTCGACGACTTCCGGGTGAGCTACAACCAGAAGCCGGTGTCGCAAAACGAGGATCGCGGACTGTCGGTCGAGTTGAACAAGACCTTCGGCAACGGCCTGACACTGACCTCCATCACGGCCTACCGCGCCTTCGACACCTACGACCGCATCGACGCCGATTTCACGAACGTCGACCTGATCGAGCGGATCAACGATGCACGCCAGCAGTCGCTGTCGCAGGAACTGCGGCTTGCCGGCGAATTCGGCAGCAGCAGCAACTGGGTAGCCGGCGTCTACTATTACGGGCAGGAGATCGACAGCGACACCACGACCAATGGCGGCCCGTACCTGGAGCCCTACCTGCTCCTGACGCAACCCCAGCTGCCGATGCTGATCAACGGGGTAAACCAGTTGTCGGCCGCGACCGGCGGGGCGATCCCGCCGGCGGCGGCACCCTTCCCGGCCGGCGTGTTCGCCCTGGATGACATCAAACAGGACCAGGATGCCTGGGCGGCCTTCGGGCAGGTCGACTTCGCGCTCTCCGAGCTGTTCATCGTCACGCTCGGCGGCCGTTACACGGACGAACACAAGGAAATGAGCGCCGTGTACACGCAGACCGCACAGGGCCCGCCGCCGGATCTCACCGCGATCGCGACGAACCTGTTCCTCGCCTCGCAGGGCATGCCCTTCGACCCGACGCCCATATTCGCCGTGACCGAGCCGAACACCGGCTGGGGCTCGTACCTGTTCCAGCCGCTCGCGCCGCGATCCGACCAGGACGTCTCGCTCGACGACGACCAGTTTTCCGGGACGGCCAAGCTGTCCTTCTTCATGTCGGATGCACACATGTTCTATGCCTCGTACTCGACCGGCTACAAGTCGGGCGGCACGAACACGGAACGCATAAGCCCGGCGTTCAGCTCGGTGTTCGGCCCCGAAACCTCGGAATCGATCGAAGTCGGCTACAAGGGCTTCCTCGGCCCGGTGCGCGTGAACGCCGCCCTGTTCGATGCGAAGTACGACGACTTCCAGTCGCAGGCCTTCACGGGCACCGGCTTCAACCTGCAGAATGCCGGCAAGCTCGAAACCAAGGGCGGCGAAGTGGAGGTGCTGTGGCGCCCGTTCGACAGCTTCGAGGTGCAGGCCTACTACGCGCGCAACGAAGGCGAATACACCGATTTCGAAGGTGGCACCTGCTGGGACACGGCCGTATTCCACACCGGGATGCCGGATCCTGGCGGCAACGGCGACGTCAATGCCGAAGTCTGCAACCGTACCGGCTTCCCGCTGGGCTACAACCCCGAGGACCGCGCATTCGTCGCACTGACCAAGGAATTCAACCTCGGCAACAACGAACTCTACTTCCGCGGGGAATACACCTGGGCCTCGGAACAGTTCACGGACGGCGACCTCGATCCGTTCACCGTGCAGGACGACATCGGCCTCCTCAACCTGCGGGCCGGCTACTACGTCACCGACTGGGACGCCAGCGTCACCCTGTGGGGCCGCAACGTCACGGACGAACGCTGGTACGCCGGTTCGTTCGACGCTCCCATCCAGCTCGGCCGGATGAACTCGTACCCGGCCGAACCCGCGACCTACGGCATCACGTTCAACAAGAAGTTCGACTGAGCGGCTGAACGGCGCAGGGGCAACGGCAAATCCGTTGCCCCTGTTTCTTGCGTCGCTTCAGATCCCGCCGGCGGGTCGCTGGCGCGGTGAGCCAGGGCCGAGCAGGAACCAGACCACGAGTCCCGCGACCG
The DNA here is from genome assembly GCA_963775455.1 of uncultured Pseudomonadota bacterium. Lineage (GTDB taxonomy): Bacteria > Pseudomonadota > Gammaproteobacteria > Steroidobacterales > Woeseiaceae > UBA1847. Next base: position 480,224 of record CAVZIU010000004.1, read on the forward strand.
GCAGCAATGCGACGATCAGGACCCAGAGTATCTTGGCCGTGTTGTCTTCGGCGCTCTTGATGATCTGGATGACGGCGTAGATGTCGGCGATCAGTATGAGTATGCCGAGGAAGCCGTATTCACGCATGTCGCACTCCTTTTCCCTATAATTCGGGTCGACCCGCTGAGTGTATCAGCAGGAGTAGACAGCATGCCCGGGCGATTCGACAACATACTGGCGACGGTGGGCAGGACACCCGTCGTCCGCTTGAACAAGCTCGCCCCATCGCACGTCAACCTGTACGCCAAGCTCGAAGCTTTCAACCCGATGGGTTCCGTCAAGGACCGGCTGGCGCTGAGCGTCATCGAAGACGCCGAAAAGCGCGGCACGCTCCGCCCGGGCCAGACCGTCATCGAAGCGACCAGCGGCAATACGGGCATCGGGCTCGCGATGGTCTGCGCCCAGAAGGGCTATCCGCTGGTCATCGTCATGGCGGAAAATTTCAGTGTCGAACGCCGCAAGATGATGCGCTACCTCGGTGCTCGGGTGATCCTCACGCCGGCAGCCCTGAAGGGGTCGGGAATGTTAGGGAAGGCCACGGAACTCGCCGCGAAGCATGGCTGGTTCCTCGTGCGCCAGTTCGAGAACGAGGCGAATGCCGAAGCGCACGCGAAGACGACGGCTCCCGAGATACTCGCGGCGTTCGAAGGGGAGACGCTGCACTATTGGGTCACCGGCTACGGCACCGGCGGAACGTTGAAGGGCGTCGGCCGCGTGCTGCGCAAGCAGAGTCCTCTGACCCGCATCATCGTCTGCGAACCCGACAACTCCCCGGTGCTCGCAAGCGGCATACGCCAGGAACGGCGACCGGACGGCAGCGCAAAAGACAGTCATCCGCTGTTTCGTCCGCATCTCATGCAGGGCTGGAGCCCGGATTTCATCCCGCGACTCACCGAGGACGCGATCGACGCGGGCTATTGCGACAGGATCGTGCCGATCGCCGGCGACGAAGCGCTGCGCCTCGCGCGGGACCTCGCACGGCGCGAGGGAATCTTCGTCGGCATCTCGGCCGGCGCCACGCTGGCCGGCGCGCTCGCGATCGCAGCGGATGCTCCGGCTGGCACGAACATCCTCTGCATGCTGCCGGACACGGGCGAGCGCTATCTCAGCACGCCGCTCTTCGAGGGCATCGACGCCGACATGAACGAAGCAGAACTCGAGATCGCCCGCTCCACGCCATCAGCTCGATTCGATGCACCCGCCCCTGCTGCGCCCGCCGCAGACGAGGCGCCGGCCGCTGCTTCGCAAGCTGGCCGCCGGTACTTGTCGGACGCCATCGCGGATGCGGAGGTTCCGGTCGTCCTGTTCGCTTTGGAGTGGTGCGAGTTCTGCTGGTCGGTGCGCAAGCTGATGGCCGCTTACGGCATACCATACAGGTCAGTCGACCTCGACTCGGTGCCGTTCCAAAAGGACAATCTCGGCGGCGAAATCCGCAATGCGATCCGCGAACACACCGGCCTCAAAACCATTCCGCAGATTTTCATCGGCGGCACACACATCGGCGGCGCCACGGAATTTTTCGATGCCCTGCGCGACGGCCGGGCGCAGGCGCTGATGGAAGAGCGCGGCGTGCAGTGGAACCGCGAGGTCGACACGGACCCGTACAGCTACCTGCCGCGCTGGCTGCACGCCAGACACTGAGCGTTCAGGCGCCCTCGAAGAAGTACATGCCGAGCGTCTCGGCCACGCAGGCAGGCTTGCGCGCGGCCTCGACCTCGATGCTGACCTCCGAGGTCAGCAGCAACGCCCCGGCGCGACGCCGTGCCTGCACGATACGTGCACGGGCGCGCACGCGGTCGCCGACCTGCACCGGCGTGTAGAACCTGACCTTGTTGACGCCGAAGTTGATCGCGCGGGTCAGATTCTCGATGTGTACGAAATTGCCAGTCAGCGCCGGAATGAGCGCCAGTGTGAGATAGCCGTGGGCGATGGTCTTTCCGTCCGGCATTTCGCGCGCCGCGCGTTCGGTGTCGACGTGAATCCACTGATAGTCCGCCGTCGCCTCGGCGAACTGGTCGATGCGGTTCTGGTCGATGACCGTCCAGTCCGACAAACCGACCTCGGTCCCCTCGAGTACCCTGGCATCCTCGATCGATTTGATTACGTGCAATCCCGGATCCTGCTCGACGCCGCAGCGCTGCGTGCGTGGCTAGAAAAGCACACATTCCTCGGCAGCTGCAAGTGTAAAGTAAGGCCATGAATGCGCGAGCGACGGACGTACCCGCGATTTTCGCCGTGGTACTCGCGGCCGGCGAGTCCCGTCGCTTCGGACGCCCGAAACTCCTGGAAACACTGGACGGCGAGACGCTGGTGGGCCGTGCCGCACGGCTTGCGCGAGCCTGCTGCGGCGAACGCAGCGTGCTCGTCACCGGGCACATGGCGGCGGAGGTCGCGGCGGCGTCCGGCGGTCACTGCGCGATCGTCCTCGAAAATCGCGAGTATCGCGACGGGCTGGGCTCGTCGATCGCGCTGGCTGCCCGTCAGCTGGCGGCCCGTGCAGACGCTCTGTTGCTGCTGCTCGCCGATCAGCCGCTGATCGACGCCGCTCACCTGCGGCGCCTGACCGAGACCTGGAGCGGCGCGGAGGACGAGATCGTGGCCAGCGCCTTTGCCGGCACTACGGGGCCGCCGGTCCTGATGGCGCGAAACACGTTTCCGGAACTGATGGGGCTCAGCGGCGATCATGGCGCGCGCAGCCTGATTCTGGACGGCCGCCGCCGCTTGCAACAGGTTCCCTGCGAGGCCGCGGGCGTCGACGTCGACGGCGAGGACGATCTCGAAAATCTGCGCGGACGGGCTTGCTAGGCGTGCGCGGCGCAGCGCTCGCAGTTGACCCATCCGGAATCGCCGTTGAAGTAGTACTCCTTCTTCCAGATAGGCAGGCGCACTTTCACGGCGTCGATGACGTAGCGCGCCGCTTCGAAGGCAGCATCGCGATGCGCCGCGCTCACCCCGACCCAGACGGCACAGTCGCCGATTTCGAGCATGCCGGACCGGTGTACGCAGTGGGCATGCAGCACGGGAAATTTCGCTCGCACTTCGTCCAGGATGCGCCGCCCTTCGGAGATCGCAACGGGCTCATAGACTTCGTACTCGAGCCTGAGAACCCGGCGTCCCTCGTTGTGATTGCGTACCCAGCCCTCGAAGCCGCAATACGCACCGGCGGCGGCGTCGCCGAGACGTGCGTGCAGCGCGTGCGGATCGAGCGTCGTCGCACTGATCTCGATCATCTCAGCCTCCGGCGACCGGCGGGAACAACAGGACTTCGTCGCCGTCCTGCACCGGCGCGTCCCAGTCGCTCAGCGTGTCGTTGATCGCCACCTTGCAATGCGCCGCCGGCTCGCGCGATCCATGGCGCCCGCGCGTCGCCATGAACACGTCCCGTGCCGTCGCCGCATCGAGCACGAGTGTCTCGCTGGCGGTGCCGGCATGTTCGCGAAACATGGCGAAATAGCGCACGGTAACGGTCTTCACGGCGACGCTCTCGACAGGTTCGCCGCGAAATCCTCGGGCGTGTTCACGTTGGCCAGTGCATCGCCATCCGGAAGGTCCAGGAGGACCGCGTCGCTCCGGATAAGCATCTTGCGGGGGCAGGTTATGCCCGCGGCCAGGAATGTCTCGATTCGTGTCGCGCTGCCGGCGCGATACAGCGCGCACAGTGGCTCGGGCAAGCCGTCGACGCTGCTGCGGTAGGCAGTGAACGGTGCATCGAGGGGCGCATGCTCGAGCAGGAACTGGAGCGTACGCCGATCGAGGTTCGGCAGGTCGCAGGCGACCACCAGCCAGTCGACGTCGGGCATCTCCTGTTGCGCCGACAGGATTCCGGCGACCGGTCCCAGGTCCGTGTAACGGTCGACGATCTGCGGGAAGCGGCGCCGCACTTCGTCGCCGGCCTGGTCCGCGCGGACCGAGACCCATGCGCCGTCGGTTACGGCATCGACGAGGCCATAGGCATGTTCGAGCAGCGTGACGCCCCGGCGATCAAGCAAGGCCTTGTCGCGTCCCATCCGGCGACTGCGGCCGCCAGCCAGCACCAGTCCGCACACTCTTATATGTTTACCTGTGCCGGCGACCATTCAGCGCTCGCTGTCGTGCCGGAAATCGCTCCTGCCGCCGGTCTTGGCGATGAGGCGCGTCTCGCCGATGACGATGTCGTGCGACAGGGCCTTGCACATGTCGTAGATCGTCAAGGCGGCCACCGTCGCACCGGTCAGCGCCTCCATCTCCACGCCCGTGCGGTGATGGACACTGCATACACATTCGATGACCGCGCGGCTCTCTTCTACTCGTATGTCGATGCTGCATTTCTCCAGCGCAAGCGGGTGGCAAAAGGGGATCAGCTCATGGGTGCGCTTCGCCGCCATCACGCCCGCGATGATGGCCGTGGCGAACACCGGCCCCTTGCGGCTCAGGATCTCGTCGCCCGACAGTGCCTGCAACACGACTTCAGGCAATTCGACGACCGAACGCGCCCGCGCTTCGCGCAGAGTCGGCGATTTCTCGCTCACGTCGACCATGGCTGGCCGGCCGCGCTCGTCGATGTGGCTCAGGTTGCTCATTCGCGGGTAATTCCCCTAGCCACCGATGCGGTACATCTCGACTTTGGACAGTCGATGCGCTTCTGCCTGTTCCGGCCGGCGCAATTCGCTGTAACGATCCGCGCGCTGCAGCCAAACGCGCCGCAGGATGTCGTCGAGGTCGTCCGGGGTCGCGCCATCGCGGAGCGGCTGCCTGAGGTCGGTACCGTGAGTCGCGAACAGGCAGGTGTACAGCACGCCGTCCGCGGAGAGCCTCGCGCGCGAACAACTGCCGCAGAACGGCTCCGTCACGGAGGATATGAAGCCGATTTCACCCTGCCCGTCCAGGTATTCGTAGCGGCGCGCGACCTCGCCGGGGTAATTGCGGCCGACCGGCCGTACCGGCCAGCGTGCGCCGATGGCTGCCAGCAGTTCGCGCGAGGGAACGACCTGGTCCATGCGCCACCCGTTGCGGTTGCCGACATCCATGTACTCGATGAGTCGCACGATGCGCCCGGTGCCGCGGAAGCGTTCGAGCAGATCGAGCACGGTGTGATCGTTGACGCCTCGTTGCACGACCGTATTGATCTTGACCGGCGCGAGGCCGGCGCGTTCCACGGCTTCGATGCCGGCCAACACCTTGTCCAGGTCGCCGCGCCCGCCGCTCATGCGCCGAAAGACTTCGCTGTCGAGACTGTCCAGGCTCACGGTTACGCGGTGCAGGCCGCAGTCGGCAAGCCGCTGGGCGAGCGGCGCCAGCAGCATTCCATTGGTGGTCAGCGCCAGGTCCTCGACGCCCGCGAGCGCGCCGAGCCGGGCAACGAGCGAGGGTAATGCCTTGTCCAGCAGCGGTTCGCCGCCGGTCAGGCGCAGCTTGGAGACGCCGAGCCGGGCCGCGGCGGCGGCGAGCGCCAGAAACTCGTCGTGGGTGAGCCGCTGCGTCTTGTTCAGGAACCGGTAATCCGCATGATATTCCGACGCCGGCATGCAGTACGGGCAGCGGAAGTTGCAGCGGTCCAGTACCGAAATGCGCAGGTCGTGCAATGGTCGCCCGAGGGCGTCGCGCAGGGGTGCCGTGCGCTGCATCGGTGTTGGCTGGACGTCGGGCGCGTTCATGGGTCCATTCTGCCCAATTCGCGCCCTCATTTCTCGCCGATCGGCAGTATCTGTCCGGCCGCTCCCGCAAATTCGCAGCGCCGGTCCGGCAAGGCCCGCCCGCAGGTCACGGGTGCTCAATCCTGAGACGCGAACTCCTGCTGTTCGATCTTCGCCCAGGAATCGCGCAAGGTGACGATTCGATTGAAGACCCGGGCACCGGGTCGGTCGTCGGCGGAGTCGGGACAGAAATAACCGAGCCGCTCGAATTGCACCGCCACACCGCGCTCCGCTGTTGCGAGTGCCGGTTCGACCTTCGCCGCCACACTCTCCAGTGAGGCAGGGTTCAGAACTTCCCGAAAGTCCTCAACGGCGTTCGGGTTGGCAACGTTGAAGAGGCGATCGTAGAGTCGGACTTCGGCGTCCGCGGCGTGCGCCGCCGACACCCAGTGAATCGTGCCCTTCACCTTGCGCTCACTGGCCGGCGATCCGCTGCGTGTTTCCGGATCGTAGCTGCAACGCAATTCCACGACCTCGCCCTGCTCGTTCCGAACCACCTCGTCACAGCGGATGATGTACGCGAAGCGCAGGCGAACCTCGCCGCCGGGCTTCAGGCGAAAGAACTTCCGCGGCGCGTCTTCCATGAAGTCCTCATGCTCGATCCACAGTTCGCGCGAAAACGGCAGCTTGCGGTTGCCGAGCGACGGATCGTTCGGGTGGTTCTGCGCGTCCAGGGTCTCGACCTGCCCCTCCGGGTAATTGATCAGAACGAGCTTGAGCGGCTGCAGTACGGCCATGCGCCGCGGCGCGTCACCCAGCGCTTCACGCACGCTGTTCTCCAGCATGCCCATTTCGATCAGTTTGTCCTTCTTGGTAACACCGGCCCGACGCACGAAATCGCGGAGTGCCGCCGGCGGGTAGCCGCGACGGCGCATGCCGGCGATAGTGGGCATGCGCGGATCGTCCCAGCCGTTCACGATGCCGTCGCTCACCAGCGCGTTCAGCTTGCGCTTGCTGGTAATCGTAAAGGCGAGATTGAGCCGCGAGAATTCGATCTGGCGCGGACGGTGCGCAGGCTTCAGCTGGTCGAGGAACCAGTTGTACAGCGGCCGGTGATCCTCGAACTCGAGCGTACAAAGGGAATGCGTGATTTCCTCGTAAGCGTCCGACAGCGTATGCGCGAAATCGTACATCGGATAAATGCACCAGGCGTCGCCTGTCGTCTGGTGAGCGATGTGGCGAATGCGGTACAGGGCGGGATCGCGCAGGTTGATATTCGGCGATGCCATGTCGATCTTTGCCCGCAACACCAGTTCACCGTCGGCGAATTCGCCCGCCCGCATGCGCCTGAACAGGCCGAGGTTCTCGCCCACGCTGCGATCGCGGTAGGGACTGTTACGACCTGCCACGGTGAGCGTGCCACGATATTCGCGGATCTGGTCCGCGCTCAGGCTGTCGACGTAGGCGAGGCCCGCCTCGACCAGCTGCTCCGCCGCTTCGTACAGGCGTTCGAAGTAATCGGACGCATGCGTGAGCCGCCCGGCCCAGCCGAAGCCCAGCCAGTGCACGTCGTCCTTGATTGCGCGCACGTATTCCTCGTTTTCCTTGCCCGGATTGGTGTCGTCGAATCTCAGGTAGGTCTTGCCGCCGGTCTCCTCCGCGACGCCGAAGTTGAGGCAGATGGACATCACGTGCCCGACGTGCAGATAGCCGTTCGGCTCCGGCGGGAAGCGCGTCACGATCGCAGCATGCTTGCCGGATTCGAGGTCGTCGTAAATGATCTGGCGGATGAAGTCCCGCGCTACAGTTTCGTTCATGAGGGCCGCTATTGTAGTGACAAGCAAACATTTAGGCCATGTGCAGTCGTGGTCCTGTACAATAGCGCGCCTTGCCCGCCCGGCGGCGCGTTCCAGCGCCGGCGCGCAGGCCCGATAAACCTGTACCACCAGCACTACCGGTAAGACGATGCCGAACATCACCCTGCCAGACGGATCCGTGCGGGAATTCGAAGGCGTGACGCGGGGCGCCGAGATCGCGGAAGCGATCGGCAAGGGTCTCGCGCGAAATGCCGTCGCCGTCCGTGTCGATGGCGAACTCTGGGACCTCGGTCGCGACATCGCGGAAGACTCGCGCATCGAGATCGTCACCCGCGATTCCGACGCCGGACTGGAACTCCTCCGGCACGATGCCGCGCATGTGCTGGCAGAGGCCGTCAAGGAACTCTGGCCCGAGACCCAGGTGACGATCGGGCCCGCCATCGAGAACGGGTTCTACTACGATTTTTCACGGCCGGCACCCTTCACCGACGAGGACCTCGCGACGATCGAGAGGCGCATGCAGGAGATCGTCGACCGGGACGAGATCATCCGCCGCGAGGTATGGGAGCGCGAGGAGGCCGTCGAGTACTTCAGGAGCATCGGCGAAGCTTACAAGGCAGAGATCATCGCCTCGATCCCGGGCGGCGAACCGATCACCCTCTACAGGCAAGGCGACTTCGTCGACCTGTGCCGCGGACCGCATTTGCCGTCGACCGGCAGGCTCGGCAAGGCATTCAAGCTGACGCACGTATCCGGCGCCTACTGGCGCGGCAATTCGAACAACGAAATGCTGCAACGGGTGTACGGTACCGCGTGGTCGAACGACAAGCAGCTGAAACAGTACCTGCAGATGCTGGAGGAGGCCGAGAAACGCGACCATCGCCGGCTCGGCAAGCAGTTGGACCTGTTTCACTTCCAGGAGGAATCGCCGGGCGCCGTATTCTGGCACCCGAAGGGCTGGACGCTGTTTCAGGACCTGACCAGCTTCATGCGCGAACAACAGAACAAGGCGGGTTACCGCGAGATCAACACCCCGCAGATCGTCGACCGATCGCTGTGGGAAGCCTCCGGTCACTGGGATTCCTTCGGCGAAAGCATGTTCACGACCGAGACTGCGGACGGACGGGTTTTCGCCATCAAACCGATGAACTGCCCCTGCCACATCCAGGTCTTCAAGCAGGGCATCACCAGCTACCGGGAATTGCCGGTGCGGTTCGCCGAGTTCGGCAAGTGCCACCGTTACGAGCCCTCCGGGGCGCTGCACGGCATGATGCGCGTCCGGGCGTTCACCCAGGACGATGCGCACATTTTCTGCACCGCCGAGCAGATCACGTCCGAGTCGATCGCGGTGTGCAAGCTGATCCTCGGCATCTATCACGATTTCGGGTTCGACGACATCCGCATCAAGTTCGCCGACCGGCCCGAGGTGAGGGTCGGTGACGACAAGGTCTGGGACCGGGCCGAAGCATCGCTGCTTGCAGCGCTTGACACGGCGGGCCTCGAGTACACACACAATCCCGGCCAGGGCGCGTTTTACGGGCCCAAGCTCGAATTCGTGCTGCGCGACGCGATCGGCCGCGACTGGCAGTGTGGCACGCTGCAGGTCGATCTCAACATGCCGGGGCGCCTCGGGGCCAGTTATGTCGGCGAGGATGGCAACCGGCACGTGCCGGTGATGCTGCACCGGGCGATCTTCGGTTCGCTCGAGCGCTTCATGGGCATATTGCTCGAACACCACGCGGGCAACCTCCCATTGTGGATCGCGCCGGTGCAGGTGAAAGTCCTGACGATCACGTCCGACGCGGACGACTACGCGGGCGCGGTCGCAACTCGCTTGCGTGAGGCCGGCCTGCGTACCGAGGCGGACCTGAGAAACGAAAAAATTTCCTACAAGGTGCGGGAACACAGCGTCGCCAAGATTCCGGTTCTCTTGGCCGTCGGCCAACGCGAGGTCGACACCGGCCGCGTCGCCTTGCGGCGGCTCGGGTCACCGGACCAGCGGATCATGAGCGTCGACGAAGCCGTCGAGGAACTGGTCCGGGAAGTCTCCTCCCGAGGACGCAACGGAGTCGCCGTTCAAACGTGACGTGACCGGCACTTCGACTGTGCGACGCGTCACAAAAACGTCATCCTGTCGGGCCCCCGCGACACCGCCTCGGAAGCACGGCGATATACTTCATGGGCGCTCCGAACGCGCTGGCAATTCAACATAACCGAGCGGAGAGTCCGACGTGGTCCGGGACCGAGTCAGAACCCAGGTATTGCTGCTGCACAGCGAACAAAGCACCCTCGACAGCCTGAGTTCGGGGTTCGACGATCGTTATACGGTTCACTGTGCGACCTCCGGCACGGAGGCGCTCAATACGCTAGGCGACACGCCCATCCACGTGATCGTTACCGCTCGCGACCTGCCGGGGATGAGCGGCGTCGAAGCATTGCGCGAAGCGCGCAAGCGCTCGCCGGAAACCATCGGCATCCTGCTCGCCGACGACGCGGACAATGACCTCGAAGCGATGGTCGGCGACAAGGAAGTATTCCAGATCGTCCGCGGCGGCGTGAAACCCGAGGAACTCACGCGATTGGTGGACAGTGCCACGCGGCAAATTCGCCTGCTCGCCCTGGCGGAATCCGCGAACGACGTGGCCGCGAGCCCGGACGAACCATCCGGCGAACACATCGTCATGGAGACCTCCGAGAACGGAGCGACGATCATCACGGACGGCACCGGCACGCAGCCGGTGCTCGATCCGAAGAAAGTCGCGTCAGCATTTTCGGCCGATTCCAGCAAAGTCGATGTGCTCGTGTTGACCAAGGACGAGGACTTTCTTGCAACGATTCGCGAGTCGATGCGGGGCGTGCACAAGATCCACTACGCCAATACGCTGGCTCAAGCCGAACAGGCAATTACCGGTGGCAAGGTCGGCGTGGCCGTTGTGGATGCGGCGATGGTCGGCGAAAACGTCGAGAAGCTGACCCAGCATCTGCGTCGCAAGACGGCACGCCTGGTCAACATCGTCGCGGGCCGGCGCGACGACGGCGAAATGCTGATGGACCTGATCAATCGCGGGAAGGTGTACCGCTTCCTTCTGAAGCCCGTTTCGCCTGGCCGCGCCCGACTTGCCATCGAGGCGTCCGTCAAGCATCACCTCGAGGCACCCGAGTCCGCTTTCAAGGCAGAAGGCGTCACTGCGGCGCCGGCGAAACCCGCCGCGAAATCCGCCGCGAAATCCGCCACGAAATCCGCCACGAAATCCGCGCCGAAACCTGCGCCAAGAACGGCGCCGAAACCCACGACGGAGAAAGCCGCGACGTCTGCAATTCCGGCAAGGCCCGCGAAGGGCGGCAAGCCGGCGGTCCGGAACGATCAACCAGAAGGCTTGCCGATCGACGATGCCTTCGCCGGCGCCGATGCCGGGTTCGCGGAAACGATGACCGGCATCGTGACGAACCTGGGCAAGGTTCTGACCAAGCGCAAGGACAAGCCGGAGCAGAAGCCGGCGGAAGCACCATCGCGCATCGAACCCGTCATCAGCACTCCGCGACGCGAGGCAGCGCCCGCGGCAGTGACGCAGCCCGCAAGTACGGCCGGCGGCGACAAGGACGGTGTCGCTCGGCGCGCGAATCCAAAGATACTCGGCGCCGCCGCGGCGATCGTCGTACTTGCTGCACTCGGCTTCTTCCTGTTCGATGGGTCGGACGAGCCGTCGCGGCGCGGGTCTGCGTCCGACAAGGCGAACATCCCCAACGCCGGCCGAACCAACGCTGGTGATGCCACGGACACCGGCGCGCTGCTCGACAAAGCGCGAGTCGCACGCCAGGCGGGACAGATCTTCAATCCGCCGGGCAGCAATGCCATCGAAATCTACCTCGAGGCGCTGCGCCAGTCGCCGGAGGACCCGGTGGTGGCCGCTGAACTCGCGGCCGTCGTCGACGAAGCGCTGCGCATGGCCGAGGCTGCCCTGCTGGAACGACGGACGGCCGATGCGGCCGCCGCGCTGGACCGCGTCGCCATCGCGGATCCCGGCAGCGGGCGTCTGCCATTCCTGTTTGCGCAGGTTTCGCAAATGCAGTTGCGCGATTACCTGGACACGGCGCGTGTGGCGATCGGCGAGTCGCGTTTCGAGGACGCGGCCAACGCGGTCGCCGCGGCACGGCAACTCGACGTCACGGATCCCGCCGAGATCGACGCGGTTGCACGGGAGCTCGCGACAGCACGCAGCCAGCAGCGCGCCGAGGAAGTGCTCGCACGCGCGGCGGAGCGCCTGGAACAGGGCAGCCTGGTGACGCCGGCCAACGACAACGCCCGATATTATTTCGAGCTCGTCCTTTCGAACGATCCCGGCAACCTGGTTGCACAACAGGGCCTGTCGGCAATCGCAGCAATGCTCGTTCTGCAGGCACGCACGGAAATCGATGCAGGGCAGTTCGACCAGGCAGGCAGCCTGCTCGACGATGCGCGCAGCCTGGACCCGTCCAGTGCGGAACTCGCTGAAGCGTCGGCGACCCTCGACGCCGCCCGCGAACTGGCGCTGACGGAACAGCAGGAGCGCGAAGCGGCGGCACTGGCTGCCGAGCGGGAAGCCGAGCAGCAACGACTTGCCAATGAAAAAGCCGAGGAAGAGCAACGCGCGGCGCACGCTGCACCGGCGGACGGTACGGCGCTCGACGGTGAAGGCGGTGCGACCAGCAGCCGCGAAGAAGACGCCGCGGACCAAGGCACTGTGCTCGGAATCAGCGAACTCACGCGCGTGAAATACGTGGCGCCGAAGTATCCGCGGGCCGCGGAGCGAAAGAACGTCTCAGGCTGGGTCGATGTCGTCTTCATCGTGCGCGCCGACGGCACGACCGGCGAAATCGAAGTGCGAGGTTCGGATCCCGGCGACACTTTCGTCAGCGCCGCGATTAACGCTGTCGAGAAATGGGAGTTCGAACCGATCGTCGAAAATGGCGAAATCGTCGAGCGGCGGGCGGGCGTGCGAATGATGTTTGCATTGCAGTAGCGCGCGCCACGGTCACCTGGACCCATACTTAGAAATCAATCCGGGTGGACGAGACCCGCGAATCCGGCTACTCTAGGATCGTAGACATGGTCAAAAGAGTAGCTAAGTTGTGGCGAATCAAGCACTTGGGGCCGAGACCGGCGCATCGCGGAAGCAACAGCAGCGCTCGATCGTAACTCAGCACAAGCTGCTGGATGCGGCGACTCAGGCCTTTTCCGAGAACGGCTTCAAGGGAACCTCGACGCGAGAGATCGCGGATCGCGCCGGTGTGCACCATCCCCTGATTACCTACCATTTCAAGAACAAGGAGCTGCTCTGGCGAGCAGCGACCGATCGCATATTCCGCGATTTCAACAAGGCGCTCGGTAAAGTCATGAGCGACATACCCGCTTCCGAGCCCAGGCGTCGTGCGGAAACGCTGGTCCGCACCTATGTCCGGTACGCACACAACCATGCGGCGCTGCATAAGATCGTCATGCAGGAAGCGAGTTACCCGAGCGAACGTCTCGACTGGCTGATCGAAAAGCATCTGCGGCCGTTGTTCCGCGAATCGGTGGCCTACATCGAGGAACTCCAGCGGCTGGGCATCGCCAAACGCGGCAACCCGGCGCTGCTCTACAACATGATCAGGGTGTCCGCCGGCGGCCTGCTGGCGCTCGGCCTCGAGGTCAAGGGCACCAGCAACATCGACTTCGATTCCGACGGCGCATTGCAGGAACTCTCCGACATGATCATCCAGTGCTTCCTGCCCCGCCAGCGCCGCGAAGACGCCGAGGTCGCCTGATCTCGCGGAGTCGCGTCACCCGACGCATTCACTCCTGACCTGCCCCATCGACGACGCGAGATGCTGCTGCATCTCCGCGACGATCGACAATGCGATCGCCGCCGGACCGCGGCCACCGAGGTCGAGTCCTGCCGGCCCGTGCAACCGGTCCTCGAGCCGCGGCGCACAGTCCGCCAACTCCGCCAGCAGACGCATGCGCCGATCCGGCGGGCCGAGCAGTCCGATGTAGGGTATTGCCGACGATGCAAGCTGCCGCAGGTATGCGCGGTCGCTGGCCAGGTGATGACTCATCACCACCGCCAGGTCGAAATCGTCGAGCGCGAGTGACTCCGCCACTGCGTCGACGGCAATGCAAAGCCGGGATTGCGCACCCGAAAAGTCGTTTGCGTCGACGTAGGCCGGCCTGTGATCACTGATCGTGCACAGCCAGCCGAGCTCTGCGGCGAATCGAACGAGCGGCTCTGCATCCGCGCCTGCGCCCAGTACGAGCAGGCGCGGCACCGGTGCCTCGCCGGCTACCAGCGCGCTCAGCGTCCCCCGCGCGCTATCGAAGCTGCATATGCGCGCTTCCCCCGGCCGAAGGCCCAGGGCGGCGAGCGAGTCACCCACGATCCCGTCGAGCAATGCCGTAGCCGGCCCCGCACCGCGGCTCGCACCGGCGCGTACGATAGTCGAACCGGCCGCTATCCGCGGATCCGTCGATTCGAGGCACGTGACCACCGTCAGCGCATCACGGCCCGCCAGCAGATCGAGTATCTGTACGGCGGGCGCATAGTCGCGCGCCGGGTCCAGTGCCTGAAGGATCACGCGCATGACGCCGGCGCAGCCGACCCCCATGCCCCACAGTTCATCAGCCTCCGACGCGAGATCGTAGGTCGCGAACTGGGCCTGCCCCGATTCGAGGACGACCCGGGCCCGCATGGCGAGATCACCCTCCAGGCAGCCGCCGGAGAGCATGCCCTGGAAGCGCCCTTCGCCGTCGATGAGCATGCGCGCGCCGGCCTTGCTGTAAGTCGACCCGCGGGTCTCGAACACCGTGGCCATGACGAGCGGCGCGCCGGCCGCACGATGCCGTTCGAGGAAATCTTTCAGTTTGCAGTAGCTCATTCAGTTCTGTTTCGATCCCTTGCACGGCGGTGCCCAGCCATACTTGAAAGTCGGTGCACGAGTCCCACATCGACCGAAATGGCCGCGTGATTGCACGGGCACGGAACCGCCAAAGGAACCCGATTATGAATCAAGCCGCGAAAAAGCCGTTAGCCGTGACGGACACCGACTTCGGCGAGCAGGTCCTGCGCTCGGAACAACCTGTACTTGTCGACTTCTGGGCCGCATGGTGCGCGCCCTGCCGCATGCTCGGCCCCATCATCGATGCACTGTCCGAAGATTTTGCCGGCCGGGTGCGCGTCGCGAAAGTCGATGTGGACGCTAATCACGAGGTCGCCGCTCGTTACGGGATACGGTCGATTCCCACGGTCATCCTGTTCGACAAAGGCCAGATCGTGAACACCTTCGTCGGCGTGCGGACGAAGAGCGATTACGCCGCCGCGATCGAACGCGCCGTCGCCTGAGTACCAAAGCGATCCGGACCTTCAGCAGCGCCGCGCTCAGGCGGCGAGAGCCTTGCGCGTCAGCTCCAGGCCGAGCCAGGCTTTCTCGACCAGTTCATCGGCTTCGGCATGCGACAGTATGAACGGCGGCGCAACGATTATCGTGTCGCCGACCGCACGCATTACCACGCCGTTCGCCACCAGGAAATCGCGGCACATCATGCCGACACGCTGGGTCTGCGGGAAGCGTTCCGCCGTTTCCTTCGATTTGACGATCTCGAACGCACCCATGAGCCCCACCATGCGCGCCTCGCCGACCAGCGGATGCTCGGCGAGCGTCGCCCAACGGGACTGCAAATAAGGCCCTATGTCGTCGCGCACGCGCTCGATCAGCTTCTCGTCCTCGAGAATCCCGAGATTGGCGATCGCCACAGCGCAGGCGGCCGGATGGCCCGAGTAGGTGTAGCCGTGGAAGAACTCCCCGCCCCTGTCGATCAGCACGTCGCTCACGCGGTCGCTGACGAACACGCCGCCGAGCGGCAGGTAGCCTGAGGTCACGCCTTTTGCGAAGGGCATGAAATCCGGTCGGGTCCCGAAATAATCGGCGCCGAACCAGGCACCCAGGCGACCGAAACCCGTGATCACCTCGTCCGAGATCAGCAGGATGCCGTACTCGTCACAGATGCGCTGCACCTCCGGCCAGTAGCTGCTCGGAGGGATGATTACACCGCCGGCGCCCTGCACCGGCTCGCCGATGAAGGCAGCGACCCTGTCGGCGCCGGCCTCGTTGATGAACTGTTCAATCTGCCGCGCCACAGCGATGCCGAATTCGTCGGGCGAGCCGCTGCGGTCGCTGCCAAACCAGTACGGCTGGTCCACGTGCACCACATCGGGCAACCGCACCGACTGATCGTGCATGGGCTTCATGCCGCCCAGCGTCGCTGCCGCCACGGTCGATCCGTGGTACGCGTTCTTGCGGCTGATGATGATGCGCCGCCCGGGCTGCTCCAGCAGATCCCAATACCGGCGCACCATGCGCACGATCGTGTCGTTGGACTCCGAGCCGGAACCTGCGAAGAACACGTGTTTCAATTGCGGCGGGCTGATCCTCGTAAGCCTGGCGGCGAGTTCGATCGCGGGAGGATGCGCACACTGGAAGAAGTTGTTGTAGTACGGCAATTCGCGCATTTGCCGCGCCGCCGCCTCGACGAGTTCCTCACGCCCGTAGCCGGCATTGACGCACCAGAGTCCGGACATCCCGTCCAGGATCTTGTTGCCGTCGACGTCGAAGATATAGCAGCCCTCGGCGCGCGCGATGATGCGGGACCGCTTGCGGTGCAGGTCCTTGTGATCCGTGAACGGATGAAGGTGATGCTCCCGGTCGAGGTCCTGCCAGTCCGCCCGCGAGCGTGCCGCCTTGTCGCTAGCCTTTTCGATAGCCGCCATAGTCGCCTCGATGAGCCCGCTGCCGGGCCCGATTCTTCCTGTAAGAGTGCCGGATTCTAGCCGACGGACCCGGCCCGCGTCCCCCGCGAACCTTACACGTTGAACATCAGGATCTCGCGCTCCCACGGCGTGATGATTTCCTGGAACTCCATGTATTCCGCATCCTTCAAAGACGCATAGAGGTTCACGAATTCGTCGCCGAGCATGCTGCGCATAGCATCGCTGCGTCCGAATGCCTCGATCGCGGACAGGATGTGCCGGTGCAGATCGAACTTGCTGCCATAGGCGCTGCCGGTGACCGGCTCGGTCGGTTTCAGGCCTTCGACCATCCCCAGGTAACCGCAGGCGAGCGTCGCAGCCAGGGCCAGGTAGGGATTCACATCGGACCCGGCCAGCCGGTTCTCGATCCGGCGCGCTTCGGGCCCCGAATCGGGCACCCGCAAGCCGACTGTCCGGTTGTCGATGGCCCACGCGAGATTCACGGGCGAATCCCAGGGGTTGAGGAAGCGCTTGTAGGAATTGACGTAAGGCGCAAAGACCAGCATCGCGCCGGGCATGTGCGTCTGCATACCGCCGAGAAAACCGTAGAAATAATCGCTCGGCGTGCCATCCGGCCGGGAAAAGATATTGATGCCGTTCTGGTCCACCACGCTCTGGTGTATGTGCAACGCGCTGCCCGCGTCCTCGGACATCGGCTTGGCGAGAAAGGTCGCATGCATTTCGTGTTCGATTGCAGCTTCGCGAATGGTCCGCTTGAACAGGAAGACCTGGTCGGCCAGCTCGATAGCATTGCCGTGCAGGAAGTTGATCTCGAACTGTGCGGGGCCCGCTTCCTGGGACAGGGCGTCCACGTCGATCCCCTGCGCCTCGCAAAACTGGTAAACACGGTTGATGAACGGGTCGAAGTCGTTCATCTGGTCGATGCTGTACGGGTGCCGCGCGCCGTCCGTCCAGCCAAGCCGGCCTTCGGGCGGCTCCACCTCGAGGTTCGGATCCGAATGCGGACTGATGAGATAGAACTCGACTTCCGGCGCCACGACCGGAGTCCAGCCGTGCTCGGCATACTTCGCCAGGACGTTGCGCAGCACGTTGCGCGGGCTCGTTTCGACAGTGCTTCCGTCCCGCCGGTAGCAATCGAAGAACACCGAAGCCGCGGGATCTTTCGCCCACGGGACCAGCCGCAAGGTTTTCGGGTCCGGAACGAGCAGCATGTCGCGGTCCTCGACATTCTTCTTGTTGTCGACGAAGTCTCCGGAGACCGTCTGGCTAAAGACTGCTTCGGGGAGTTTCATGGGGCCGGTGGTCCCGAATTTGTGCGCAGGCAATACCTTGCCGCGCGCGGTGCCGGCCATGTCGGGAACGAACGCTTCTACGTCTTCGATGTCACGTTCGCGGAACCAGTCCTGGAAAAAATCGATGTCATTCACGTTACACCTGCCGTCCGGCCGCGTGCTCCCGGCACGCATCGCCGAACGCCTTGAATATGCTCAGGGAAAAAGGGTTCTCGGTCACCTTCCATTCGGGATGCCACTGCACGGCGAGCGCGAACGCCGGCGCCTCGTCCACCGTGAAGGCTTCGACCAGGCCGTCGTCCGCGACCGCTTCGACGGTCACCCCATTTGCCAGCCGGCGCACGCCTTGGCTGTGCAGGGAATTCACCATCACTGTCTCCGTCCCTGCCAGCCTGCGCAACAGTCCGCCGGCCACCAGTGTCACGGGGTGCGACGGTCCGTACTGCAAGTCGAGGGGATCCCCGGCAACTTCCTTGTGGCTGTGATAGCCGGGCACTTCGTGCACGTGCTGGTGCAGGGTGCCGCCCAGGACCACGTTGAGTTCCTGGAAGCCCCGGCAGACCGCCAGCAGCGGCACGCCGGTATCGAGGGCGCGGCGAGCCAGCGGCAGCGTCAGCGCGTCGCGTTCGGGATCGTGCAGCGTGCCTGCTCGCGACGTCTCGCCTTCGTAATGGTGCGGCTCGACATTCGATGGGCTGCCGGTCAGCAATATGCCGTCGCAACGCATGAGGATTTCGTCGACGTCCACGCCGTCGGCGAGCACAGGTACGATCAGTGGCAGACCGCCGGCGCCGGACAGCACGGCATTGAGGTATTTTTCGCCCGCCATGTGAAAAGGGTGCGGGTCGAGTACGCGGCGGTCTGCCGGTACGCCGATGACCGGTCGGGAACACATAGGGGGACGAACCCCGTTTCTCCTGTATCGCAAGGGGCCGCCTAGGATACTTGGGGCGCGACGCCGGAACCACCACCCCCCAGGCGGACGGGCCGGCTCACGTCGGTTCAGGCCGGGTGACTCCTTGGATTTGCGCCGATCCCGCGCGCGGCGCCGCCGAAGCAGCCCGTGCAAGCCGTGCGTGTTCACGACACATATGCGACCCGGAAGCGGATGGCCGGCGCTTGCGAGACGGCGTCGAATACGCGAAGCTCGACCGGACATTCATCGCGGTGGGAGCCCGTATGTCCAGCAAGAAACCGGTGTCGACGAGAAGGGAAATGAACAGTTTCCTGAAGCGGCAGCCGGGCACGGAAACGATCGAATTATTGTTGCCGGACATACACGGCATCCTGAAGGGCAAGCGGATCAAGAATCACGATTTCGGCAAGGTCTGCAGCGACGGGTTCTTCTTCTGCGGCGGCGCTGCGATGTTGAGCGCGCTGGGTGAAACGATCACCGGCATGCCGTACACGGAAACCGACGGCGACCCGGATGTGCCGGCGGAGCTGGTGCCGGGTTCGATCTCGCCGGTCCCTTGGGCCAAACTCCCCACCGGCCAGGCCCTCTTCCGCCTGCGTTTCGAGGACGGCCGGCCTTTTTTCGGCGACCCGCGTGCGGTCCTCGAGAAGTCGCTCGAGCCGTTCCGCAAGCGGGGGATCCGCATCGTCATGGCAACGGAACTCGAGTTCTACCTGTTGCGCCGCGACTCGGACGTGCCGACACCCTGCATCGCCAACGTTCCGGGCATGCGCACGCCGCAGCCCGGTGCGCAGGTCTACAACACCGACGACCTGTGGGAGATCGAACCGTTTATCGACGACGTCTATGCCTGGTGCGAAGCACAGAACATTCCGGCCGACACTGCAATTTCGGAGTACGCCCAGGGTCAGTTCGAGATCAACCTGCGACATGTCGACGATCCCGCGCTCGCCTGCGACCACGCCTTGTTGCTGAAGCGTGTCGTCAAGGCTGCCGCGAAAAAGCACGGCATGGTCGCCTGCTTCATGGCCAAGCCGTTTGCAGACGATTCGGGCAACGGGCTGCACATACACATGAGCATGTACGACAAGGACGGCCGTAACTGGTTTTCGGAAGGCAAGGACACGCTCGCCGTTCCGCCGTTTTCGGCGCGCCTGCGTCACGCCGTCGGAGGCATGCTCGAGATCATGCCCGAATCGACGGCACTGTTCGCGCCGAACATGAACTCCTATCGCCGGCTGCGGCCGGACGTGTTTGCCCCGGTCGAGCCGAACTGGGGCGTGAATCACCGCGTGGTCGCGATCCGCATCCCCAGTTCCGACAGCCGGAACCTGCGATTCGAACATCGCGTCGCCGGTGCGGATGCGAATCCTTTCCTCGTGACGGCCGCAATCCTTGCCGGTGTCGACCACGGAATCCGCAACAAAGTCGATCCGGGGCGGATGATCGTGCCGAACGAAGTGATCCACCCGAAGCTGAGCATTCCGAACCGGTGGGACAGGGCGCTCGACAAATTTGCGCGCAGCAAGGTCCTGCCCGGTAGTCTCGGCGCCGACTTCTGCAAGATGTTCGCCGAGAATCGTCGTGCGGAAAGCAACCAGTACCACGCGGTCGTTCCGTTGCTCGACTTCGAATGGTACCTGCGGGCGGTCTGACTGTAGGAGCGTCCGGAATCAGGGTGACAGTTACCCTAGTTAGTAGCGGCCTCAGTCCCGGTCCGCGGCGCGGCGCAAGTCGTCCTCGATTGTCTTTCCGGCGCGGAGATAGTGCCAGGCGGACCATGGCGGTATCAGTACGCAAATGATCAGCAGGCTGTAACGCAGGGATTCGTTGCCGAATGCGGGAACGAGCAGGTCGCTCAACCAGCCGGTGAGCACAGGGCCCAGCCCGAGCCCGATCGTGTTGATCACGAGCAGGACCAGGGCGGATGCCACCGCCCGCATTCTCAGGGACACGAGGCCCTGGGCCTGTGACAACACCGGGGCTAGATAGAAGTTCGATACCATTGCTGGCAGCGCGAACAACGTCAGGCACCAGGCGATCGAGGTCGACAGGAACACCACCGCATTCGCCGCAGCGGCCAGCAACATCGCGATGGCGATGAAGCGGAATGCGCGACCGTGACCGGCCCGGGCGATGCGATCCGAGATATAGCCACCGAAAAAGAATCCCATGCCGCCGAAGATGCCGACGATGATACCGAGCCAGAATCCGATGTTCGCAAGTCCCAGGCCGAAGCTGCGGATGAGGAAGCTCGGCATCCAGCTGATCACGGCGTAGCCGACTAAAGCACTCAGCCCGGCTGCGACGCCCATGTGCAGGGACGAGCGACAGCGCAGCATGAAGCGCAGGACCTCGAGCATCGCGGGCTGGCGGCCGGAATCCACCCGGCCTTCCGAGGCGCCGCGCGCGGGCTCGGCGACGGTGAACCTGACCACGAATGCAAGCAGCAATCCGGGGATTCCGACGATCAGGAAGGCTTCGCGCCAGCCGATGTTCTCGGCGACCCAACCGCCGGCGAGGTACGCGAGCATGATGCCTGCAGAGATGCCGAGCGTGTAGAAACCCATGGCCGTGGATCGTTGTTCCGGCGGGTACATGTCGGCGATCATGGAATGGGCCGGCGGGCTGCAACCGGCCTCGCCGACGCCGACGCCGATACGGGCAAGAGTCAGATGCCAGATGTTTATCGCGAACCCCGACAATGCAGTCATGCCGCTCCACACCGCCAATGCCAGGGCGACCAGGTTACGTCGGTTCGAGCGGTCGGCCAGTCGCGCGATCGGAACGCCAAGCGTCACATAGAAGACGACGAAAGCCGGGCCTGCGAGGAAACCTAGCATCGTATCGCTGACGTCGAACTCGGATCGTATCGCCGGCAGCAGGATAGCAAGGATCTGCCGATCGATGAAATTGAACATGTAGACGATGGTGAGAACCACCAACGCGTAACGCCGCGCGCGATCCGCGAGCATCAGGGTAGGATCGCCTGGAACAGGTAGAAGAACAGTATCGACAGGACTGCGCCGACCGGTATCGTCACGATCCAGGACAAGAAGACCCGCCCGACGACTCTGAGGTCGATGGCCTCGATGCCGCGTGCAACGCCGACGCCCAGTACTGCGCCGACCAGGGTGTGGGTAGTCGAGATCGGCATGCCGGTACCGGAGGCGACGACGATCGTCGTTGCTGCGGCGAGTTCGGCGGCAAAGCCGCGGCTCGGCGTCAGCTGAGTAATGCGTTCGCCGACGGTGGCAATGACGTGGCGTCCGAATGTCGCGAGTCCGATCACGATTCCCCCGCCACCGAGCAGCAGCACCCACAAGGGCACAGGGGATTGCGTTTCGACGAAGCCAGCTTTGTGCGACCGAAAGGACGGCAGCGAGCGGACCGATCGCGTTGGCGACGTCATTGGAACCGTGCGCGAAGGCCATGCCGCAGGCCGTGACCACCATCAGCACACCGAACACACGTTCGACTATGACGAAGTGCTGGCGCTTCTCTGCCTTGCGATCATGCTGGATCCGGTGCACGAGATAACCGCCCGTGACCGCGATCAGCGTCGCGATGCCGAAAGCGAGCATGTACGCGCGAGGCACGCTCAGGTTCAGGCCGACGTGGTCAAGTCCCTTGAGTATGGTGACGAGCGTAATCGTGAAGGCGGCGCAAAACATGTACACCGGCACGTATCGCTTGGCGCGTTCGAGCGGGTCGGCGTGCCGCAGAATGAGCTCCTGCACCGACATATAGATCAGGAATGCGAACAGGCCGGCCACCAGCGGCGACACGATCCAGCTCGCCACGATCGTGCCGACCTGGTTCCATTGCACGGCATCGACGCCAATGCCGACCGCGGCAAAACCAACAATGGCACCCACGATCGAATGGGTGGTCGACACCGGCCAGCCATTCTTCGTCGCGATGAGCAGCCAGATGCCGGCGGCCAGCAATGAAGCCAGCATCCCGTACACGAGCAGCTCCGGGGCGTCCGACATAAGCTCCGCATCCACGATGCCCGTGCGAATGGTCCCGGTAACCGCACCGCCCGCGAGCACAGCGCCGGTGAACTCGAAAACCGCGGCAACGACGATTGCCTGACGGATCGTCAGCGCCTTCGAGCCCACCGAGGTAGCCATTGCGTTCGCCACGTCGTTGGCGCCGATGCCCCACGCCATGAAAATTCCGAACACCGCGGCGAGCACGACGTAGATGAGGCCGCCTTCCATCGAGTCGTTCCCCTCGGAGCACCAAACGCTGCGCTCCACCTGTTGTTGTTATTCGACTAGTGCGACAGCAGCACTTCCAGCCTGCGCCCGACCCGTTCGGCCATGTCGGCGATTTCACCGGTGAGCTCGAAGACCTTGTACATGAACACCGCATCCACCGGATTCAGCGTGGCTTCGATTCGAAACAGCGACGCGCGCAACGCCACCTGCTTGTTGTCGGTGTCGGTTTCTATGCGATCGAGTTCCTCGATCATCGACGAAACGAGGTCGACCTCCGCCCCGCGAAAGCCAGCCGTGAACAGCTCATCGAGTTCGCGCACGCTCTTGCGGGCCTGCTTCGCGGCATCCACGTTGCGTTCGACGAATTCGAGCAGTTGGGGCGCAATGGCTTCGGGGAATGACATCCTGCGTCCGAGAACCAGTCCCGACACGTCCTTCGTGCGATTGGCGATCTTGTCCTGGACAAGCAGAAGCTCGAGCACGTCCTCGCGTGGCACCGGCATGAACAGGCTCTTCGGCAGGTGGAGTCGAATCTCCTTTTTGAGATCGTCTGCCTCGTTTTCCAGCGCCTCGATGTCGTCCCGGGCCAACTTGGCCGCGTCCCAGTCGCCCGCAATCGCCGCCGGAAAAAAATCGAGCAGCTTCCGGGCACAACGGTAAGTGACGTCCATGTGCTTTTCGAGCGGCTGCACCGGCGACGAGCCGAACAAGTTGGCCAGTATGGTTGCCATTTCCGACGATCCTCATCCCGGCGGACTGGAAAAGTCCAAAGCCGTGGGTACATGCACCTTGTGCGCCGGCAGCAATGCTACCACAGCGTTTCTGCAGTAGAGTTTTCCGTCCCGTCGCAGGGACGACGCGGCATCAGGCCGCAGGAGCGTGCTAGACTCCTTTGTCTTCGCAGCGGACCGCGAAACACGCGCATGACTTACTGGCTCGTCAAGTCCGAACCGGATGTCTACGGCATCGACGAGCTTGCGCGCGACCATTCCGCCATGTGGGACGGGATACGCAACTACCAGGCCCGCAACATGATGCGTGACGAAATGCGCATCGGCGAACAGGTCCTGTACTACCATTCCAGCTGCCCGGAACCGGGCGTTGCCGGCATCGCAAAAGTCGCGAGCGCGCCCTATCCGGACCCGACGCAATTCGATAAGCGCAGCCCGTATTTCGATCCGAAAAGTGACCGCGCCGATCCGCGCTGGATCCTGGTGGACCTGGCCTTCGTGCGCAAGCTCGAGCGCATCATAACGCTCGCCGAAATCAAGGAACACCCGGGCCTTGCGGGCATGGCGCTGACGCGGCGCGGCAACCGGCTGTCCGTCATGCCGATCGAGGCCGCGCACTGGAAACTCATCCTGTCACTCGAATGAGCGGGTCGATTCGCCAGAAGACTGGCGTTTTCGGCTGGCACCGATTCAGAATCGCCAGCCGAGCTCGGCAAAAATGGTCGCGTCGGTTTGCCCGTCGGCGTCGGCGTGCGTTAGCGGCTGCGCAAGCTCGACATATCCTGAAAGATTATTTGTACCCCATGCGAAACCCACGCCCGCCGAAGACGCGGATTCGCGTCCCGGCGCGCCGTTCTTCCAAGCCGTGCCCAGATCGAAGTAGGTGTAAAGATCGGTGCGCTCGAGCCAGTTGACGGCATGTCCTACAGGACGTCGTAGCTCGAGCTTGTTGCCGATTCCTCGATCGCCGCTGGCAGCGGCCGCTTCGAAACCGCGTCCAATACGACCGCCGCCGACTTTGAATCGCTTGATGGACGGCAGTACGTCCGCTGAGTACTGGCCGACTGCGTCCCAGCGCAGACTCCAGCGTTCGCCCAGGCGGCGTACGAACGCATAGCGAAAATCGAGGATCGTGAAGTCGGTGTCAGGTATGTCATCCGCGGAGTCGAATTGACCGATTCGGGCACCAAATCCGCGCAGGCCTTGCTCGATATCGAGACTTGCATGTTGCTGATTGTTGCGGCGGCGCGAATCGAACAGGAGCCCGGTCCGCACGCTGCGCAGTCGTTCCGTGCGGCTATCCAATGAATTGTGCTCGACCTCGAGATTTTCCACGTCGAGTCCCACGTGAACTGCCAGCTGGCTTGTGTCCGATTCGACCATCGGCTGTGAGTAGCGCATGAGCAAACGCTCGCGGCGCTGACGCATCGGAGCCTCGTTGATATCGATTGCGAGCGACGTAATCGCGGCCTGCAGCTGCATGGATGCCCCGTCGACGCCTAGCGGCGACGTCGTGAATATGCCGCCGCCGCGGTACTCGTCGCTGTCTTTTGCCGTGCTTACGAAGGCGCCGGCGGACGTACCGCTGCCCAGCAACCCGTTCGACACCAGCCTGCTCGTCAGCAGCATGCGGCCGATTTCGCGGGTACCGCGGTTCGACAGCGTTACGCCGCCTTCGAGCGGTTTGTACGTGGATTCGACGGATAGTACGTAAGCGCCTTGCTCGGAGTCGGGTTCCGTCGCGGCGGTGAGCGCCAGGCCAGGCAGCCGACGAGCTCGCCTGAGCGCGTCCCGTACCAGCGAAGGTCGCAGGGATTGTTCCGAATCCAGCCCGCTCACCAGGGTCGCGAGGCGTTCATGCCACGGCCCGCTGTCGCCACTTATCCGTACTTCCGAGATCCGGGCTTCAACGAATCGAATGCGCGCGATGCCGGTTTCGCTGCCGGCATCCAAAACCGCATAAGCCGGGCGGGTATAGCCGTCGTCGACGTATTTCTGTTGCAGCCCTTCCGCAATGGCTGCCGCGGAGCTTGCAGTTGCCGGCTTGCCGAGATGGTACTGGTATTCGGCATAGAGTTCGGCAGCCTCGTAGACGGAACTGTCCAGGACGACGACCGAAGCGAGCGGTTCGGCGGCCAAGGCTGGCGTCGAGACGGCGGCTGTCGCCAGGAGGTTTATGACAAATTGAACTCCGAGACGCCGCCCGCCCGGTTCGGCGCTCGTTATGGCAAGCGAACGGTAAGCGCCTGGCGTTTTCATGCCGGACATTGTGTCCGACTTGACATTACCTCGCCGTGATTGCGCTCACAGCCGACGAGATCGACATGCAGACCTGTGACTCGGTTCGTCGCCAGAAAGGCCTGAGAACGCCTAATATTTCGCTCACAAGATCGTCAGGATGACGTGATGAATTTTCGACGGACCGCGTTGGTGCCCGCCCTCTCGAGCACGCTGTGGTTGATCCTCCTGATTTTCCCGCCTGCGGCGATAGCAGCGGAACCTTTGTTCGTGGAAAGCGCTGCCGGGTCGGTAAAGATCCGCCAGGCCGATGCGTGGGAGTCGCCCTATGCGGGCCTGATGGTGAAATTGCCAGCCGTCGTGTCGACCGGCAGCGACGGTTCGATCCTTCTCAGGCAGGGAGAAACGGCCATCGCGGTGGCCGCGAACTCGGCCCTGGAATTGTACGAAGGTCCGGCGGGTCATACTTTGCAGCGCGTCGTGCAGGATCGCGGGAGCGTGTTCTACGACATCGCGCCGGGCGGCGACAAACGCTTGCGAGTAGAGACGCCGTTCCTGGTCGCGGTCATCAAAGGTACTGAATTCAACGTCACGGTCTCGCCGGAAGTATCGACCGTGGCCTTGTTCGAGGGACGGCTGCAGATCGAAGCACCGGATGTCGGGGACGTCGTCGACCTACTCGAAGGCCACATCGCGCGCCGTCACAGGAACGATCCCAGGATCACCGTCATTCGCATGGAAGATGGCGAACCGGTAGCACGCCCGGCGACAGTCGGCGATTCGGGCCGCAGTCCCAACGACCCGAGTGCTGCCGGTAGCCGCAGAGACGTGGACGGCGGCGACGCTTTCGGAGACATGCCACGCGGCGATCCCGCCGACGACGGGCGGGTCGACAACGGCAGGGAAGCCGGCACCGGTGTAGTCATTGACGGCGGTACCGGCGTCACCCGAGTTGGAGCGGACGTGATCCTCGACGACGTTGCCGATGTATCGATTGACGTCGGTGTGGCAATCAGCGACGGAAAGCTCGGCGCCGAATTCACCGGAACCGCCGATACCGGTCTCGCACGCATCGATGCTGGTGTCGACGCGGGCGTCGACCTGGCCGGCGCAGAGGTAGCGCTCGACACCTCCGTCGGCGCGGAGCTGGGCGACGCCACCCTGGATGCCGGCCTCGACGCGGGCGTCGACCTGGCCGGCGCAGAGGTAGCGCTCGACACCTCCATCGGCGCGGAGCTGGGCGACGCAAGCCTCGATACCGGCCTCGACGCGGGCGATGGGGCCATTGATGTGGCCATCGATGTCGAAACGGAGCTCGCGGGCGACCATCTGGACGTGGGTGTGGATCTGGGACTCGACCTCGACAGCGGCCTGGACAGTATTCTCGATCTCGAACTCGATCTGGACGATCCGCTCGACGAAGAAGAAACCGAAGACGAGCCGGCCGACATTACTCCGATTCCCGATATTCTCGATCGCCTGGGGCTATAGGCGATGCCTCTGCGTCGCTTCGGCTGGCCGCTCGTCGCCGCAGCGGCATTCGCCGCGGCAATCCTCGCCGCAACAACCGAATTCGGCCAGCGGCTCGAATACGCTTTCGCCGACACCGGCGCACGGATGCTTCTGCAGCGGATCGAGAGCGACGTCGTCATCGTGGGCATCGATGCCGAAAGCATCGCCACGCTGAAGCAATGGCCGTGGCCGCGCCGGCTTCATGCGGAACTGATCGGCCGCCTTGCAACAGCCCGTCCGGCGCGCCTTTTCATCGACATTGACTTCAGCTCGCCATCCAGCGAGTTCGACGACGCTGCGCTGGAGTCCGCACTCGCAAGCTGGCCCGGGCCGCCAGTCATATTGCCGTCTTTCTACCAGTATGCATCCGGTTCGGGCGAGGACCTGGTGCTGTCGCAACCGATGCAACGACTGCTGCCGCATGTGTCGCTGGCCTCGGTCGTCCTCCGGCCGGATGCAGACGGCCTCGTCCGGACTGTCCCATCGACGGCGGGCACGGAGTTACCGGCGCCGCCCACGCTGGCAACGCTGCTGCATCGCGGCCATCGGACCCACGACGGCGGTATCTGGCTCGACTTTACAATCGACCCGTCGTCATTCCGCTACGTATCCTTGAAAGACGTGCTCGCAAATGACGTGCCGGCCGAAAACTTCGCAAACAGAATTGTCTTCGTCGGGGCGACGGCCATTGAACTCGGCGACATGATCCCGGTACCTGTGCATCGCGCGCTACCAGGCGTTGCGGTACAGGCGCTGGCCTATGAGTCCGCGCGGCGCGGCGGACATGCGTCGCCCGCGCCCTTCGTGTACTGGTCCCTGGTCGCGGCATGGACGACATTGCTCGCATACGGGTTCTGCCGTCGGACATGGCGCCACAACATCGCGGTACTGGGAGTGGCGCTCGTGCTGGCGGCTGTCGCGGCGCTCGTCGCTTACGCCGCTTTTCGAACAATAGTGCCGTTCGCTACCTTCGGCATCACGGCTGTTGTCGCGTGGCTATTGGCGACGCTTCGGTCTCTCGAGAGCGAAACCCTGCGGGCGCTCGCGTACGCCATCGGCCTCCGCCGCCGCGGCGCGCTCTTGCAGAGTATCGTCCTGTCCTCGACCGACGGCATCATTTGTATCGACGGCGCCGGAATCATCAAGACCACCAATCCGGCAGCAGCGACGTTGTTTGCCTGCAATGCAGCCGACCTGCCCGGAACGTCGTTTCTCACTCTCGTTCCTTCACTGTCGACCGACTCACCGCCGCGATTCGACGAGCTCGCTGATTCGGTACGGGAATGCACGGGCAGGTCTGCAAACGGTGACAAATTTCCTGTCGAACTCTCGTTCAGCCGCGTCAGGTTGAAAAACGAGCGGCTCTATACCGCAATCATTCGGGATATCAGCGAGCGCAAGGCGCAACAACGCCAGTTGCAGTTCCAGGCGACACACGATCCACTGACGACCTTGCCGAACCGCTCGGCCATGGCGGCGCACCTCGACTCGCTGTTGGCGGGAAAATCCGGGGAGCGGGTAGCGCTGATGATGATCGATCTCGACCGGTTCAAGGAGGTCAACGACACGCTGGGGCACAATGTCGGAGACTATGTCCTCTACGAGGTGGCGAGCCGGCTCGAACGAACGGCGCGGGACCATGGATTCATCGCGCGCATCGGCGGCGACGAATTTGCCCTCGTGCTTGAACACTGCGACGGTCCTGCGGGCCGGGCGAAGCTCGCGGCACTGTCACGCTCGCTCATACACTGCGTCAGGAAGCCGATCGAAACCTGCGGCTTTGCGATCGACGTCGGCCTCAGTATCGGTATCGCCACGTATCCGGATGACGCCGGAGACGCGGAGACCCTGTTCAAGAACGCGGACGTCGCGATGTATGTGGCAAAACGCGGCGCCTCCGGCTTCGAGTACTATGATGCCGGCAACGACCGGCACAGCGTGCGCAAGCTGACGATAGCCGCACGACTGCGGCGAGCCATTTCCGACGGCGGCCTCGACCTCCACTATCAGCCGAAGATCGACCTCAGAACCAGTCGCGTTTGCGGCGCGGAAGCGCTGCTACGCTGGAACGACGCCGAGCTTGGCGCGGTCGCTCCGCAGGAGTTCATCGCACTGGCCGAGTCCACGGACCTGATCCGGCCGCTCACCGACTGGTCGCTCGCCGAGCTGCTGCGCCGGTTGACCGGCTGGCGCGCTCTGGGCATCGACCTGAGGGTCGCCCTCAACGTGTCCGCACGGATATTGCAGGATGCCAACTTCCCGCGGCGCCTGGGCCTGATGCTGCAGGGAGCGGGCATTCCGCCGGAGGGTCTCGAGCTGGAAATCACCGAGAGTGCGATGATGAACGATCCGCAGCGTGCTCTGCGTGTCATCAAGGAACTGGCCGATCTCGGTACCTACATTTCCATCGACGACTTCGGGACCGGCTATTCGTCGCTCGCCTACCTGCGGGACCTGCCGATTCAAGCGCTCAAGCTGGATAAATCCTTCGTGGCCGGCATGCGAAGCAACGAAGGCGACAGAATCATCGTCGCGTCGACCGTGCAGATGGCGCACGCGATGAAACTGGAAATCGTGGCTGAAGGCGTGGAAACGGCCGCCGACGCGGCGCAATTGCACGCGCTCGGCTACGACTACGCGCAGGGTTACCGTTACAGCGCCGCCCTCCCGGCCGACTCGTTCGTGACCTGGCTGAGACAATTCCGGTCGGCGTCCGTTCACGAAATTCGTGACCAGGTCAGGACGGGCTGAGGGATCAGACTGTCGTACGAATGAGCGCCTCGAGCTGCGCGTGCACGGGCGCGAAGCCGCCCAGCGCCAGCATGATGACGAGATCGCCGTCCGCCGCCCAGTCCATCGCGGCTGCGAGCGAGTCCCTCTCGAGTGCGTGGTGCTCGATCGCATCCGGCGCAGCTCCCAGCGCCAGCAATTCGTCGCGTATCAGCGCAAATACTTCGCCGGGCTGCCGGCCGCGGTAGTAGGGCGCGAGTTCGGAGACGTAAACCCGATCGAGGCCGATGGCCCAGGCGTCACGCGTCAGCGCACGGATCAGTTCGTCCGGACGATCGCCGGCCTGGCCGAAACACAGGACGCGGCGCCGGGCCGGAATGGCCCGCGCTATGTCGAGCAAAGCGCGCATGGCATGCGGGTTGTGCGCGAAATCGACGAGCACCTTGCGGCGCCCTACGTCGTAGATATTGCAGCGGCCGGGGTTCTCTGCCTGCGTCATGCCGGCGAGCCCGCGACGAATGTCCGCGATGCCGGCGCCCAGCGCGGCGGCCAATGCCGCAGCGGCCAGCGCGTTCGCGACATTGTGACGCGCGGCGCCGCCCAGCGTGACGGGGATTGCACCTTCCTCGCAGATGAACTCTTCGCGATCGCCCTGCACCATTAGCAACCGGGCGCGGCGCGCAACCCAGGCGCGGCCGCCCGCCGCTGCGTGTTGCGTAACCACCGGATTGTTCGCGTCGAGAGCGAACCACTCGATGCGGCCCGCATAGCCCTGCGCCTTCGCCACGAGCTGCTCGTCTTCCGCATTGAGCAGCAGGGTTCCTCCCGACTCGACGGCTCGACTCACCAGCCACTTGATCTGCAGCAGTTCGACGAGATTGCGCGAGCCGAAGTCACCCAGGTGATCTGCGGCCAGGTTCGTGATCAGTGCCGCCTTGGCGTGCGTGATACCGAGGCCACGACGCAGCAGGCCGCCGCGCGCCGTCTCGAGGATGGCCACATCGACCGGCAGCCGGAGCACCGTGCGCGCACCACCGGGGCCGGACCAGTCACCGCGTTCGACGATGTGGTCGTCGACCGCGATCCAGTCCGTGGAGCTCACGCCCACGACCTTGCCGGCCGCGCGCAGGATGTGTTGTGCGAGCCGCACGGTCGTCGTCTTGCCGTTGGTGCCCGTAACCAGCCCGGCCGGCACGTCCTGAAAACGCTGCCAGTCGAGCCCGTCCGCGTCGGGCAGCTCACGTGCCGGCCAGGTTTGCGCACTTCGGCCGGTACCGAGCGACACGGCTTTCTCGTCCCACAGTAACGTCACGCCGTGCGCAGCCGCGAACGACTCGAGCGTCAGAAGGTCCGGGTTGCTCTCCCGGGCAAACTTGTCGCGCACACGCGCGCCATCGTCGTCCGGCGGCCCGCCCTCGGTGCTTGTGCACGCGCGCGCAAACGCGCACTCCGCGGCTTCGGTCGCCGCGTGCAGTGCATCGATCGGCGCGGCGAAAGCCAGGCTGACGCCACCTTCGAGATCAAGACGGCTGAAACGCACGGGTGCAGCATCCGGCGCAGGCCACAGGGCCGAAACTTCCGCTTTCCAGGCCGGCGCCAGCCGATCCGCTTCCGCCAGCGTGCAGGCGACGTCGAGCACCGTGCCCGGCACGTCGAAATGCAGGTTGGGCCCGGTCAGGCGGCGCGCGTCGAGAAATTTCATCGTCCGGGGTCAGTCGGCTTCGTCGCCGCGTGCAATCCGAACTCCACGTTCGTCGCTGATGATCTCGAAGTCCGCAGCCAGTGAGAAACTGTCCACGTCCGGCAGATCGGCGGGCGCGGGAGCTTTGCCGATGTGCCCCTCTCCGCGGGCGCCGGCATTGAAATAGATGACCTGCTTCCACGTGCGCTTGATGTTGTCGCCCAGGATGAGCACGAGGTCGCCGGCGGCGGCGAATTCCAGCGCCCGCGTGGTCGCCTCCTGTTCATCCGGGATGACTTCGATGCAGTCCGATGCCACGCCCTTCTCCAGCAGCTGGTTCTTCAGCATGACGGCGACTTCGTCTTTGCCGCGCTCTCGCCGGTTGTCGTCGCAGCGGCAAATGAAATAGTCGAAGTGCGGCGCGGCGATCGCGGCGATCTCGCGTATGTCCTCGTCACGACGGTCGCCCGGCGCGGACAGAACGACGATCCTGCGGCCATCCACGTCGAAGCGATCGACGACATTGCACATCGCTCGAACGGCGGCCGGGTTGTGCGCATAGTCGAGGATGACGCGGAATGGATGCTCGTCGTAGATGTTCATCCGCCCCGGCGCCTGGAAAAACGTGGAGTCGAAGGTCCGGAGTCCCTGGCGTATGCCCTCGAGCGATACGCCGAGGTTGAACGCCAGCGCCGCCGCAAACATGGCGTTCTGCACGTTATGCATCGCCCGCCCCTCGATCGTGGCGGGGATCAGGTGCGTCCACAGGAGCGGCGTATGGCTGTCGTTGTCGTAGATGGTGATCATGTGGCCGTTCATACCCTGCTCGAGCACGAAGGCCTGACCGCCTGCACGGATGTGCTGCTTCACGAGCGGGTGCGCCGGGTTCATGGTGACGTAGCAGAGTTTCCTGGCTTCCGTGTAGTCCGCCATCTGCAGGCACAGCGGGTCGTCCGCGTTGAGCACGGCGGCATCCGTCGCGATCTCGATCGGCACGCGCTTGACGCGCGCCAGCTGTTCGAGCGTGTCGATGCCGCCCAGTCCGAGATGATCGGAACTGATGTTCAGGCAGGCGCTGACGTTGCATTCCTGGAAGCCGAGCCCGCCGCGCACCATGCCGCCGCGCGCCACTTCCATCACCGCCGCATCGACGGACGGATCCCTCAGGATCATCTGTGCGGAAACCGGGCCGGTCATGTCTCCGGGCACGCTCAGGTTGCCGTCGATGTACACACCGTCTGTCGAGGTCAGGCCCACTGTCTTGCCGGTCATCTTCAGGACGTGCGCGAGCATGCGCGAGGTGGTCGTCTTGCCGTTCGTGCCGGTGATCGCAGCGATCGGGATGCGGCTCGGTTTCCCGGGCGGGAACAGCATGTTCAGCACGGCGCCGCCGACGTCACGCGACTTGCCTTCGCTCGGCGCTACGTGCATGCGGAAGCCGGGACCGGCATTGATCTCGCAGATGCCTCCGCCAGCATCGCGATAGGACTCCGTGATGTCGCGCGTGAGGAAATCGACGCCGCCGATGTCGAGACCGATGGCTTTCACCGCCCGAATCGCCATCTCCCGGTTGTCGGGATGCACCGAGTCGGTCACGTCGATCGCGGTGCCGCCGGTGGAAAGATTGGCCGTGGAGCGCAGGTAGACGGTTTCGCCCTGCGGTGGCACGGTCTTGCGGTCGTAGCCGAGCCTGGCGAGCAGGCGTTCGGCCTGGTGGTCGAACTCGATGCGCGTCAGCACCTTTTCGTGTCCCACGCCGCGGCGCGAGTCCTGGTTGACGATGTCGACGAGCTCCTCGATCGTGTGCCGCCCGTCGCCGACGACGTGCCCTGGTACGCGCTTGGCAGCCGCAACGAGCTTGCCGTCGATCACGACGAGCCGGTGATCGAAGCCCTCGATGAAGCTCTCGACCACCGCCGATCGGCCGTGTTCCAGCGCCTTCTCGAAGCCGAGTTCGACCTCTTCCGGCGTCTTCAGGTTGATCGATACGCCGCGGCCGTGATTGCCGGCCAGCGGCTTCAGCACCACCGGGTAGCCGATGCGCTCGGCCGCGCGTACCGCCTGCACCGCCGACCGCACGAGCATCTGGCGCGGCACCGGCAGGCCGAGGTCGCGCAGGATCGCGTTCGTTTCTTCCTTGTCGGCGGCCACTTCGACGGCGATGTTGCTCGTGTTGCCGGTGGTCGTGGCCTGGATGCGCTGCTGGTAGCGGCCATGCCCGAACTGCACCAGGCTGTAATCGTTGAGCCGGAGCCAGGGGATGTCGCGATCTTCGGCCGCCCTGACCAGTGAGGCCGTGCTCGGACCGAGCGCGCGCCGCTGCGCCGAGCGGATGAAGGAATCGCGTTCCTCCGCAAAGTTCCAGTCTTCGCGCGGCGCGTCGGCCGGCCGCACTTCGTCGGGCAACAGGCTGCGCAGGAGCTTCAGCGCCAGCTCGCCGGCTTCGAGGCCGACCGGCCGGTCCTTATATTGGTAGACCATGTTGTAGTGGCCCGGCTGGCCGTCGATCGAGCGAGTGCGGCCGAAGGTCACGGGCGACCCGGCCACGTTCTGCAATTCGATGGCGACGTGCTCCATCACGTGGCCGAGCCAGGTACCCTCGTTTTCCCGCAGCCGGCGGACGAAGCCGCCGGGTTCGCGATAGGAGCAGCCGTGCTCGTGCAGGCCCGGCAGGGCTTCAAGCAGGCGGGCGACAAAGGGGTCGCCCAGGCGCGAGGTCGGCCACCCCTCCAGTTCGCCGAGATCGAGGATGTGCCGGATGACCGGAAAGTGGGCATAGACGTTCGGCCCGACGTAGACGTTGCTGCTGACGATCTTCATGTTCTTCTTCTTATTCTGATGATGTCTGTTCCCTTCGTGGGTGTCACCCGTCAGGCGGACGCTCTCCGGGACGCGATATCGAAGCGCCCGCCCCCGACCAGGATGTGCAGCTTGACGCCGATCAGGCTCACCGGCTCGCCGCGGCGCGCCCGGTCCATCGAAGAATAACTCAGTTCGGTCGGGTCGATCACGGTGATGCCGCCGCTGCCGACCACTTCGAAGTCGTCGCCCGGCCGGATGAACGCGGCCGTGTCCTCGTCCAGTCCCAGGCCGACCGCGAAGGGATTGTAGGCAAGCGCGGTGAGCAGGCGGCCGAGCCGGTCGCGCTGGCGGAAATGCTGGTCGATCACGAACTTGTTGGTGAGCCCGAGGCCCGGCGCCATCGTGACCATGTCCGGCGAAGGCGTGCTCCCCTCGATGCCGCCGGCGATCATGTGCTCGGGCATGAAGGCCGCGCCGGCCGACGTCCCCGCGACATGCATGCCCGCGGCATTGCGCCGGCGGATGCGGGTCGCCATCTCGGTACCACCCAGCGTCGTCGAGAGGCGCAGCTGGTTGCCGCCCGTGATGAACACGCCGTCGGAACGATCGATGATCTCGAGGTACTCGCCGGACTGGCAGTCCTTGCGCGTTTCGATCGGCAACACCCGCACGCGCCGGACTCCGAGCGTCTTGAAGAGCTTCTCGTAGTCGCGGCCGGTGTCCGCCAGCTCCGACGCGGTCGGGATGATGCTGATCCGACAGGATGTGCCGCCGCAAACCTCGACGAAACGATCAAGGATTTCCGGGTTGTTGAGCTTATCCTCAGCGCCACCGATCGGGATGACGTAACCCCGCTCGCAGTCGGCGACCTTCTGTGCTGGCGACATTGACTTCCGCTAGTTCCCCGAATCCGTTTCGAATCGTCCCGCGATCTCGACCTCGCCGTCCCTGACGTGCCAGACGCCCATCGCCATCACGTCTCGAACATGGTTCGACTCGTCGAGCACGACGAGGTCGGCGTCGGCACCGGCAGAGATCCGGCCCTTGTGGGGCAGGCGCAGGAGCCTTGCGACGTTTGAGGTGAAGGGCGGGAGCGCGCGCTCCGGTGGAACGCCGGCATCGAGCAACGCCTTGAGCGTGCGCGGCAGGCAGGATGGACTGCCCACGTCCATGCTGATCAGCCGGCCGTCGTCGTCGAACTGCGGCAAGCAGCCGCCCCCGTCGGAACTCACGGTGACGTTCGTCGCCGGTGCCGGCGAAGCGAAGTAGCGGCGGAGCGCGGCCGCGGCGTCGACGGCCCCGTCGCCCTCGGCGACCGGGAACGCCGTGATATCGATGACGGCGCCTGCGCACGCGAGTTCGAGTGCTTCCTCGAACAGCGCTTCGCGCCGATTCACGTGCGTCGGATTGAAAACTCGAGCCGGCAGTTCCGACTGGCTCAGAATCTTGCGTACCGACGCGAGTCCGCGCGGGCCGTCGCCTACGTGCAGGTGCAGGATGCCGGCCTTGCCCGTGATCAGCCCGGCGACGTGCGCATCGCTCGCGATGCGCAACAGCTCGTCGAGGGTCGGCTGGCTGGAACGATGGTCGCTGACTGCCAGTTCGCCGACGCCGATGATGGCTTCCACGAAAACGATGTCGTCGCGCACGCTGCCGGTCAGCGTCACGGGCGGCACATGGTAGCCGCCGGTATGGCACCAGGCACTGATGCCCTCCTCGCGCAGCGCGCAGGCCTGTGCGACCAGCGCACGCGTGTCGCGCGTCGTGTCGTCGGTGCCGAGCACGCCGACGACGCTCGTGACGCCGGCGCGCGTGAAGCGCGATACGAATACCGGCGGCACGCGGCTCGCAAAACCCGATTCTCCGCCCCCACCGGTAATGTGCGCGTGTCCGTCGATCAGGCCGGGCACGAGCCTGCGGCCGTCGAGGTCGACGAGTTCCAGTCCGGGCGCACTCACGTCGTCCGGATCGTTGACCATCCCGAGTATGCGGCCGGCACCGACGAGTACATGGCGCAAGCCGAGGTCGTCCGGCGCATACACGTGGGCGTTGGCGAGTAGGCGGAGCATTGGAGGGTAGAGGGGCCCTGAAAAATGGCGCGTATTGTACACTGCGGCGCTCAAAATAAGAGATTCGTCAGCGATGTCCGAGATCGCCCTCGGCAAGACCGTCCCCTATCCCCCGGTGTATGCGCCGGAGGTGCTGTTCCCGATCGCACGCGCGGACAGCCGGCGCCGGTTCGGACTGACCGCGCCCCTGCCCTTCGAAGGCGCGGACCTCTGGAATGCCTGGGAACTCAGTTGGCTCGCGGAATCGGGCTGCCCGCAGGTCGCGGACCTGGAACTCCGTGTGCCTGCCGACAGCCGCTGTTTGGTGGAGTCGAAGTCGCTCAAGCTGTACCTCGATTCCTTCGCGATGACCCGTTTCGCCTCGGCGGAAGCCGTGGCGGCGACCCTCCGGACGGACCTTGCCACCGTCACCGGCGCGCCCGTGGACGTTGCGCTCCGGCGACCGGGCCAGCCGCCGCTGCCGGTCCTCGCGAGCCTGCCCGGCGTCTGCATCGACGAGGCCGACGTCGCATGCAACGCCTTTGACGTGGACCCCGGCTTGCTGGCCGCGGAACCCGCGGTGCCGGCGCAGGAAAGCCTGCACACGCACCTGCTGCGCAGCCTCTGCCCGGTGACGGGCCAGCCGGACAGCGGCAGCGTCCTCGTGAGCTACCGCGGACCGCGAATAGACCCGGCGGCGCTGTTGCGCTACGTCGTGTCCTTCCGCCAGCACCAGGATTTTCACGAAGCTTGCGTCGAGCGGATGTTCCTCGACATCAGCGCACGTTGCAGGCCGGACTCCCTGACCGTGTACGCGCGCTACCAGCGGCGCGGGGGCATCGACATCAACCCGTATCGCTCGACCGAACCGGGCCGGCCGCCGAACCTGCGGCTGTGGCGCCAGTAGGAGCACGTCGAGCCCACGCATCGACAGGCAACCGGGCTCCAGGCCTGTTCTTCCGAATGGCTCGCTGCGCTGCGCTTTATTTCGGTCGAACAGGCCCCCTCGCCCGGTTGCCGGCGGGTCCTCGGAATCAATCCTCGCCGTCGACGATGTCCAGCTTGTGACCCCAGGTTTTCTTCGCCTCGAGATAGCGCCGGTTACGCGGGTTGACGCCGAAGACGTGCGCGAGGCGAGTCACGCGCGCGACGCCGTGCGCCGTGAGATCGTCGATCTTCTTGGGATTGTTGGACAGAAGCCGGATAGGCCGGTCGCCGACGAAATAGCGCAGGAGCGCGGCGGCATCGCTGAAGTCGCGCGAATCGTCCGGCAGGCCGAGCGAGCGGTTCGCCTGATAGGTGTCTTCGCCGGCGTCCTGCAGGAGATAGGTCGCGGCCTTGGCCCAGAGGCCGATGCCGCGGCCTTCGTGCCCGGACATGTAGACGAGCAGGCCGCCGCCCGGCTCGCCCTGGATGCGTTCCAGCGCCGCATGCAGCTGCGGCCCGCACTCGCAGCGCAGTGAACCGAAGACATCGCCGGTGAGGCAGCTCGAATGCACTCGCACCAGCGGCTCGGTCCAGGCCGCCGGATCACCCAGTACGAGCACGCTGTTGACTGCCATCGAAGTCGCGAGGGTCGCGAACGACGCCTGCGCCTGTTGTTCGCGCAGCTCGTCGGCGAGTTCCTGCAGCTTGGCGAGTTCCGTGTTGCGCACGGCGGCGTACCAGAGCACGTCGATACGCCCCTCGGCGAGATCGAGCGGCAGCGGAATCGGCCCCAGCAGGCTGATGGTCCGTTCGCTGCCCGGATGCGCGTCGCTCGCGACACGCTCGCCATCCTGCGTGATGCGAAACAATTTCCCGTCCGCAATCAAGCGCTTGCGGACGCCCGGGTCGATGTAGCTGAACATGCCGCGGATTATGCCGGAATCGGCCGCCGCGCGCGGGGTCCGGACCCGGCCTGTTGCTGACTGGTCAGTCAGTAACTATAATCCCGCCGGCATCGCCGGAGAACCGTCATGAGCACACCGCGCTACCAGCGCCGCAAGGAGGACCGTCCGCAGGAAATCGCCGAGGCGGCCTTCGAGGCGTTCGCCGAACATGGCTATGCGCAGACCCGCGTCGAGGACGTCGCGCAGCGAGCCGGCGTCAGCAAAGGGCTCATGTACCTGTACTTCCATACCAAGGAAGAACTGTTCAAGGCTGTCATCCGCAACGTCGTGACGCGCCGCGTCGAAGCCCTCATCCGGCTGGTCGAACAGACGGACCTGAGCTCCGAGGCGTTCCTGCGCGGCCCGATGCTCACGTTCATGAAGCAAATCCCGAACTCCCGCGTGCCGGTAGTGATCCGCCTGTTGCTCGCCGAAGGCCCACGGCACCCGGATCTCGTCGACTACTACTGGGAACAGGTGGTCAGCCGGGGCCTCGAGGCAATCCGGCGCTTCGTCGCGCGCGGGATCGAGCGCGGCGAATTCCGGCCGACGGCGATCAACGACCTGCCGCAGCTGTTCCTGGCACCGATGATGTTGTCGGTGATCTGGAAGATACTGTTCGCAAAACGCGCGCTGGATACCGACCGACTGATGGCGACGCAGATCGACATGCTGCTCGATTACATACGATCCCGACCGGAGGCCGCCTGATGCGCTGTACGCTTTTTCTCCTGTCGGCGTTCGCGTGCTGCCTGGGCGCATGCAAGCCGGCCGCCGATCCCGGTCGCGCCGTCGGCGAGACCGCGTCGGATCGCATCGAACTCAGTGCCGACGCCGCCGAGCCGATCGTGGCCATCGCCGTCGCGGAAGGCGCACGTGTCAGTCGCGGCGACCTGCTCGTGCAGCAGGATACAGCGCGCGCCGCAGCCGGTGTTGCGACCGCCGACGCCGATCTCGCGCAAGCCCGCGCCCGGCTTGCCGAACTCGTCCGCGGGCCGCGCAGCGAGAAGATCGCCGTCGCACGCGCCAACGTCGCGGGGGCCCGCGAGCAGCTCGCTTTCCGCGAGGCAGACTACCAACGCATCCGGGAAGTCTACGAGCGCGACCTGGCAACCGCTGCCCTGCGCGACGAGGCGGAGGCGGCCCTGGATTCGGCGCGCACGAACCTCGACCTTTACGAAGCCCAGCTCGAGGAACTGCTGACCGGCACCACTGTGGAGGAACTCGACCAGGCCGAGGCGGCAGCAGCTGCGGCCGGCGCGCGGCTCGATGCCGCGCGGGTCGCACTGGACCGGCTCGCACTGCGGGCGCCGGCGGACGGCGTCACGGACAGCCGCCTGTTCGAGATCGGCGAACGGCCGGCGCCAGGCCAGCCCGTAATGATCATGCTGGCTGGGGAACAGGCCTACGCACGCGTGTTCGTCACCGAAGCGCTGCGCGCGAGGGTCGGCCCGGGCACGGCGGCGCGCGTCTACGTCGATGGCGTCGACGCGCCGCTAGCCGGCCGGGTGCGCTGGGTGGCGAGCGAAGCCGCGTTCACGCCTTACTTTGCGCTGACCGAGCGGGACCGCGGACGGCTCAGCTACGCGGCGAAGGTCGATATCCTGAATTACGAACAGCGCTTGCCCGACGGCGTACCCGTCGAAGTCGAGTTCCTGGCAAATACGGTCGACCAATGAAGTCCGACATCGCCATCGAGGCGCGCGGGCTGACCAGGCGCTTCGGCAGCCTGACGGCGGTCGACTCACTGGACCTCGACGTGCCGCGCGGCCATATCTATGGTTTTCTCGGTCCCAACGGGTCCGGCAAGTCCACATCGATCCGCATGTTGTGCGGTTTGCTCACGCCGAGCGCCGGCTCGGCGAACGTGCTCGGTACGACGATCCCCGGCGACACCGACGCACTCAAACCGAAGATCGGCTACATGACCCAGTCGTTCTCGCTGTTCGGCGACCTGACCGTGATCGAGAACCTGCAATTCATCGCCGACATTTATTCCTATCCGCAGGACAAGCGCAAAGCTCGCATCGAGGACCTGCTCGAACGCTACATGCTCGTGAGCAAGCGGAACGCACTCGCTAACACACTGAGCGGCGGCCAGCGTCAATACCTCGCCCTCGCTTGCGCCGTGCTGCACCACCCGGAACTCCTGTTGCTCGACGAGCCGACCAGTGCGGTCGATCCGCAAAGCCGGCGCAGTTTCTGGTCGAACCTGTTCCGCCTCGCGAAAGCGGGTACGACGATCCTGATTTCCACGCATTACATGGATGAAGCCGAGCGCTGCCACCGACTTGCGATCCTCGCCCGCGGCGTCAAGGTCGCCGACGGCACGCCCGAAGACCTGCGCCAGCGCACGGGCATGCAGGTCGTCGAGATCATTGCCGACGACCCCTACGCAGCGCAGAGCGCACTGGAAGGCATCGCCTCGATTGCGTCCGTCACCCAGCTCGGGATGCGCTTGCGGGCACTGGTCCCCGAGCGGGTCGCCGAGCCCGAAGGCGTCGTGCGCCAGGCGCTGGAAAAGCATCGCATAGCGGCGAGCACACGTCTTGTCGAAGCGAGCCTCGAGGACGTTTTCGTCGCTGCGACCCTGCCGTCGGGCGAGCGGGCCGCGTGATGTCGCCTCGACGCATTCTCGCAATCCTGCGCAAGGAGGTTCGCCAGCTGCGGCGGGATCGGCTCACCTTCGGCATGATCGTCGGCATCCCGGTCGTGCAGCTGTTGTTATTCGGTTATGCAATCAACACGGACGTGCGCAACCTGCGCACCGCCATTGCAGACCAGGCACAGACGCACCTGTCACGCGAACTCGTGGCCCGGCTCGGCCAGACGCAGGTGAGCGAGATCGTTGCGGAAGTGGCGTCCGCCGCCGAACTTGAGGAACGGCTGCGCACCGGCGACATATCGATCGGGGTGCTCATCCCGCCCGATTTCGATCGCCGTGTGCTCGACCCCCAACGAACCGCGGTGCAACTCCTCGTCGACGGCACCGACCCTACGATTTTCGGCGTGGCGAACCAGCTCAGGCTCTTGACCGTCGTGTTCGATACGGGGACCGTTGCGCCGCCGTCGAGCGAATTCGAGGTGCGCGCCTACTACAACCCGGAGCGGCGCACGCCGGTCAACATCGTCCCGGGACTGATGGGCGTGATCCTGACTATGACCATGATTCTGTTCACCGGTGTCGCCATCGTGCGCGAGCGCGAGCGCGGCAACCTCGAGCTGCTCATCAACACACCGGTATCCTCGGCCGAACTCATGATCGGCAAGGTGTTGCCCTACATACTCATCGGCATGATCCAGCTGGCACTGATCCTGGTCGTCGGCAACCTGTTGTTCCAGGTCCCGGTGCGCGGCAGCATCATCGACTTGTACGTCGCAGCGACCTTGTTCATTGCCGCCAATCTTTCGCTCGGCCTGTTGATCTCCACGGCAGTGAGGACGCAGTTCCAGGCTATGCAACTCACGGTTTTCATCCTGCTGCCATCGATCCTGCTGTCCGGATTCATGTTCCCGTTCGACGGCATGCCGCGATTCGCGCAATGGCTCGGCGAGATGCTGCCGACGACGCATTTCATCCGCATGACCCGCGGCATCATGTTGCGCGAAGCGACGCTGGCGGACCTGTTGCCGGAGGTGCTGGCACTAAGCCTGTTCCTGACCGTCGCGATGACAGCCGCCGCGCTGCGTTTCCATAAGAGTCTGGACTAGCCGGCGGCTCATCTGGATCTACGCACTGCCGCGTCCGGAAACTATCCTTTACACTGCCCGGGCTTCCGGGTGCAACCCGCCCCGGAATGCTGCTCACGATCGAGGACAAGCACCGCCGCCATGCTGGGCAAAGCCAGGAAACTCGCACTCAGTCTCATGAGTCCGAAACTGTTGCCGAGTCTCGCGCAGGGCGTCGCGCCCAGCTTCGAGCACCGCAGCACGCTGCGACACTTGAGCCCTGAGGTGATCCTCGACGTCGGTGCGAATCGCGGCCAGTTCTCACTGTTGTCCCGCCTGTTGTTTCCGGACGCGACGATCATCGCTTTCGAACCGCTGGCTCGCGCGGCCGCCAGGATCGCCAGGGACCGGCTGCTTCGGGACAATTACGTACTCCATCGCTGTGCAGCGAGCGATCGAACTGGCACGGCCGTCATCAACGTCGCGAAAGCCGACGACTCGTCGTCCCTGCTTGCAATCGGACCGCTGCAGACGCTGCATTTTCCGGGCACCCATGCCGTCGCGACCGAAGAGATCCGCACGGAGCGCATTGACGACCTCGTGGACCTCACCGCTCCCGAATCGATCGCGGCACAGAGGCAGGTGCTGATGAAAGTCGATGTCCAGGGAATGGAATTGTCGGCTTTGCAGGGAGCGCGGGACACGCTCAGACATGTGACCCATGCGCTGGTGGAGCTTTCGTTCGTGGAACTCTACATTGGCCAGGCGCTCGCCGGGCAGGTGATCAGCTTCCTGATCGCTCAGGGTTTCGGCATCGTCGACATTTCCCATGTCAGCCGCGACAAGGCGCACAACCTGATACAGGCGGATTTTCTCTTCGAAAGAACACGGTGCATGTAGCGCTGCCTCGCGGTCTGGACGGCGTCGCCGGAACACCGCGCTCCGCAACCGGCGACGGCTTCTACGACGCAAAAGCGCGGAGCAACAGGCGAGCGGCGACGATGAGCAGGAACGTACCGAACGCAATGGCGAGCGTACGAGGCGCGAACGAGTGCGCGATACGTACGCCCAGGGGTGCAGTCAGCCAGGTGGCAGGTGCGATGAGCAGGAATCCCAGCAGGTTGACGTACCCCAGGCTCCAGGGCGGCAGCCGCGGGTCGGCCCAGCCGTTTGCCACATAGGCCAGCGTTGCGG
Source organism: uncultured Pseudomonadota bacterium (assembly GCA_963775455.1). Taxonomy (GTDB): domain Bacteria; phylum Pseudomonadota; class Gammaproteobacteria; order Steroidobacterales; family Woeseiaceae; genus UBA1847. Next base: position 523,383 of record CAVZIU010000004.1, read on the forward strand.
GCAGGCTGATGACGAGCCCGAACAGCGATGCCGTGCCGACGGCACGGTGGATGGACATGCCGAACAGGCTCAGCGACATCACCGAAAAGGTGCCACCGCCGATACCCATCATGCTCGACGCGCCGCCGATCGCGACCGGGATGACCGGCACGAGCAAGCCGCGCGGGACCTCCGTCGTAACTTTGCGGGTGTCTGGCAGCAGCAGCATCTTGATCGCGACGAGCAGGGCGAGCACGGCGAACACGAGCGCGAGCGTACGGCTGTGGAGTTGCGAGGCCAGCCACGCGCCGGCCACGGCGCCGGCCAGCAGAAACAACGCCCAGCGGCGGGCAAGCCCGACGTCCACCGAGTCGCGTGCATGGTGAGCGCGCGCCGACGAGACCGAGGTCGGGATGATGGTCGCGAGCGAGGTCGCAACGGCGATGTGCATGCGGATCGCCGGATCGACACCCGCGAATCCGAGCGCCGCTTCGAGCACCGGGACGATGACGATGCCGCCGCCGATGCCGAACAGGCCCGCCAGAACCCCGGCGATACAGCCGGTCAGGAGCATCGCGGTGCCGAACAGCACGAGGTCGTGCATCAGGACACCGTCGATTCAAACGCCGAGTTCGGCGGCATGGAACCGCAGGTGTTCCTCCATGAATGTCGAAATGAAGTAATAGCCGTGGTCGTAGCCGTCGCGCACTCGCAGCTCGAGCGGCAAGCCGCTAGCTGCGCAGGCCTCGACCAGCAACTCGGGCTTCAGTTGTTCCGCGAGATAGGCATCCGAGCCACCCTGATCGACGAGTATCCTCGAGTAGTGCGTCGCATCGGTGCAGTTGCGCGCGACTTCGCAGGCGTCATAGACCGCCCAGTGTGCGCGGTCCTCGCCGAGATAGTGGCCGAGCGCTTTGCGGCCCCAGGGCGAATGCAGGGTCGTGCAGATCGGCGCGAAGGCCGACAGGGAGCGGAACAGCGACATGTTGCGCAAACCGATCGTCAGCGCGCCGTGCCCGCCCATGGAATGCCCGGTTAGCCCGTGCCGTTCGCGATCGCCGGGAAAGTTCTCGAACACGACCTCCTGCAACTCGCCGACGACATAGTCGTACATGTGATAGTGCCGCGACCAGGGCGCGCGGGTGGCGTTCAGGTAGAAGCCGGCGCCGAGTCCGAAATCGTAGGCGCCTTCCGGGTCGTCCGGCACGCCTTCGCCGCGCGGGCTCGTGTCCGGCGAGACCAGCATCAGCCCCAGCTCGGCGGCAATGCGCTGCGCGCCGCTTTTCACCATGAAATTTTCCTCGGTGCAGGTGAGCCCGGACAGGAATGTCACCACCGCCACCCTGCCCCGTGCCGCCTGCGGCGGCACGAAGACCGCGAAGCGCATGTCGCAGTCGTTGCTCGCGGACGGATGGCGGTAGAAGCCGATGCGGCCGCCGAAACTGTTCGTTTCGGACAGGGTCTCGACGTTCATCAGAGCTTTTGGAAAACGAGCGTCGCGTTCGTGCCGCCGAAACCGAAACTGTTGCTCATCGCGGTCCGGAGGCCCGCGTTTTCCACCGTCGCGGTGATGAGCGGCATCCCGGCAACGGCCGGGTCGGGCTCGTCGACGTTGATCGAAGGCGCGATGAAATCGTTTTGCAGCATCAGGAGGCAGTGAATCGCTTCCTGCGCCCCGGTCGCGCCAAGCGAATGACCGCACATCGACTTGCTGGAGCTGAAGGCCGGCACGTCGTCACCGAACACCTCGCGGATCGCTTCGAGCTCCTTGACATCGCCCACCGGCGTACTGGTGCCGTGTGTGTTGATGTAGTCGATGCGCCCCTCGACCTTGGCCGTTGCGATCTGCATGCAGCGCGCGGCGCCTTCGCCCGATGGCGCGACCATGTCGTAACCGTCCGAGTTGGCGCCATAGCCGACCAGTTCCGCATAGATCGGCGCGCCGCGCGCCATCGCATGTTCGTAGTCCTCGACCACGAGCATGCCGGCGCCGGCCGCGGCCACGAAGCCGTCGCGGTTCACGTCATACGGCCGCGACGCCTTCGTCGGCTGGTCGTTGTACCGGGTCGACAGCGCGCCCATCGCATCGAACATGCTCGAGAGGTTCCAGTGCTCTTCCTCACCGCCGCCGGCGAAGATCAGGTCCTGCTTGCCGAGCTGGATCTGTTCCGCGGCTGCGCCGATGCAATGCGCACTCGTCGCGCATGCCGAGGTGATCGAGTAGTTGACACCCTTGATGCGGAACGGCGTCGCGAGGCACGCGGACACGGAACTGCTCATCGAGCGCGGCACCATGTACGGTCCGATCTTGCGCACGCCGCGCGCGCGCAGGGTGTCGGAACTGCCGATGATATTTTCGCTGGACGCGCCGCCGGAGGAAGCGATGAGGCCGGTGCGCGTGTTCGATACCTGGTCCTCGGTCAGCCTTGCGTCCTCGATTGCCTTCTGCATGGCGATGTACGCATAGGCAGCCGCGTCACCCATGAAACGCAGCACTTTGCGGTCTATGTGTTCCTCGACGTCGATTTTGACACTGCCGGACACCTGGCTCCTGAGTCCCATGTCGCGGAAGGACTCGTTGAAGACTATGCCCGAGCGCCCGGCGCGGAGCGCATCGACGATCTCTTCCTTGGAATTGCCGAGGCACGACACCGCGCCAAGGCCGGTGATGACTACACGGCGCATACTTGTCCTTTCAAAAGTCGTCCGTCGACGAGAAGAGCCCGACGCGCAGGTCTTCGGCGCTGTAGATCTCGCGCCCGTCGACCGACATCGACGCGTCCGCGATCGCCATGACGAGGTTGCGCGAGATCACGCGCTTCATGTCGATTTGGTAGGTCACGAGTTTTGCTTTTGGCAGCACCTGACCGAAGAACTTCACCTTGCCGCAGCCGAGTGCCCGGCCGCGGCCCTGGCGGCCGGACCAGACGAGGTGGAATCCGACGAGCTGCCACATCGCGTCGAGCCCGAGGCAGCCGGGCATGACCGGGTCGCCCTCGAAATGGCATTTGAAGAACCACAGGTCCGGGCGGATATCGAGTTCCGCCTGGATCTGTCCCTTGCCGTACTTGCCGCCGTCGGCATCGATGCGCGCGATGCGGTCGAGCATCAGCATCGGTGGCAGCGGCAGTTTGCCGTTCTCGATGCCGAACAGGCCGCCGTGCCCGCAGCGGATGAGGTCGTCGTAATCGTACGAACTCTGCGGCGCGGGCAGGTCTGCGATGGCGTGGCTGCCGGTATTGCTCATGCGGAATGTCCCGTGACGTCGCGCTGCAGGCGGGGCCCGCGAAGCGCAGGCACACTTGCAAAGATTGTACTTCGCCGGCCCAGCTCCCGCTTTTGAAAACGCGCCAACCGCAGCGGCCTCACGGGCTGTCGTAGTCGAGCACAATCGAGGCGCTTTGCGGCACCGACTGGCAGGCCAGGATATAGCCCTTCTCGACCTCCCAGGGTTCCAGGCCGTAGTGGACCGCCATGTCGACCCGGCCTTCCGCCAGCAGGCAGCGGCAGGTGGCGCAGACGCCGCCTTTGCACGAATAGGGCAACTCGATGCCACGGGCCGCCGCCGCGTCGACGATATTGGGATCGGCGGCGTCCATCTCGAAGCTCCGACGGTGGCCGTCGAGGATTACGGTGACGGTGGCATGCGCCTCGACCGCGCGCGGCTGTGGCGCCGTCTCGCCGGCACGCCGCGGCACGCCGAATCGTTCAGCGTGGACCCGCGCGGCATCGATGCCGAGCTCGACAAGTGCCGCACGCACGGTGTCTATCATCGTGTCGGGTCCGCAGACGAAAGCCTCGTCCGGCCGGCGGTCCCTGCAAAACGACGTCCACAATTCGCGCACCTTGTTGCGGTCGAGCCGCCCGGCCGCAACGTCGAACTCCTGCGCCTCGCGGCTGAACAGGAAATGCAGCAGCAACCGGGCCGGGAAGCGATTCTTCAGGGCGTACAGGTCGTCGACGAACATCGTGCTCGCGTGCCGCCGATTGCCGTAGAACACGGCCACCCGGCTCCCCGGCTCGTTCTCGAGCAGGCTGGTTACGATCGAGAGGATCGGCGTGATGCCGCTGCCCGCGGCGAACGCCAGGTAAGACTTCGCAGCCGCCGCGTCCGGTGTCGCATGAAAACGCCCGGACGGCGGCATGACCTCGAGTGTGCCGCCCGGTGCGAGGATCTCGTCGACATAGGTCGAGAACGCGCCGCCCGGCTGCATGCGTATGCCGATCTCGAGCGGCCACCGCCCCGGCGGCGAACAGATGCTGTAGGTCCGGCGCAGGACTTTGCCTTCATGCGTGACGCGCAACGGCAAATGCTGGCCGGGCGCGAAAGCGAACTCGGCGCGCAGCGACTCGGGCACGTCGAGCGACACGCGCAGCGAATCGCGCGTTTCGCGACGCTTGTCGACGACGGTCAGCGGGTGGTAGCGGTGCATGATCCCGATGCCGTACCTGGGGTCAGGTTACATTTTTGTTGCGGGAGAATTGGACACTGACGCCCAGTCTCAAAAATGTAACCTGACCCCATTCTTTGCCCTAGAGACACTTGAAATACTCGAAAGGCTCCAGGCAGGTGCCGCAGCGCCAGGCAGCCTTGCACGGCGTCGAGCCGAACTCGCTCACACGGGCAGTGTCGGCACTGCCGCAGCGCGGGCAGGCGGCGGGCCGGTCGTCGCCCAGGATCGATTTCCTGCCTGCGCGGCCGGCGGGCGGCGCGATGCCGAAGGCGGCGAGTTTTTCGCGACCTGCCGCCGTGATCCAGTCCGTCGTCCAGGGCGGCGACAGCCGGCGCTCCACGCGGACCTCATCGACGCCGTGCGCGCGCAACGCGTCGAGCACACTTTGCTCGATGACTTCCGTCGCCGGGCAGCCCGTGTAGGTCGGCGCGAGCCCGACCACGACGCCGTCGTCGACGCGCACGTCGCGCACGATGCCGAGGTCGGTGATCGAAAGCACGGGAATCTCGGGGTCCGGCACGGCCGCGAGCCAGGCGCGCACTTCGTCGGCGGTGACGGCGGCGACTACCACCGGACCCCCGGATAAGCGCGGTGCAGGTGCTGCATCTCGGCGACGAGATAGCCCAGGTGCTCACTGTGCCGGCCGCGGCCGCCGGCCGGTCGTGCCACATCCGCCGGTATCTGCAGCGTAGCTTCGCCGAGCAACTTCGCGACGCGGTCCCGCCAGCCTGCCTCGATTGCCGCGAGATCGGGACCGTCGTATGCCGCGTGCATGACGGCGTCGACTTCGTCGCCGGCGAAGAACTCGCCCGCGTATCGCCAGTAACGGGCCAGCGAGTCCTGCACGCGCTCATGGCTTTCCGCCGTGCCGTCGCCGAGCCGGACGAGCCACTGCGTGGCGTGCCGCAGGTGATAGCGGATCTCCCGTACCGCGCGGGCCGCGATTTCCGCAAGGCGCCGGTCTCTGCAGGCTTCCAGGGCCTCCAGTTGCAGGATGTAGAAGGTCTCGAACAGCACCTGACGGACGATTGCATCGCCGAAATGCCCGTTCGGCTGCTCGGCAATCAGGAAGTTGCCGAATGCCTGGCTGTCGCGCAGGAACGCGAAATCGTCCTCGGTCCTGCCCTCGCCTTCGAGTTCTCCCGCGTAGCCGTAGTACAGGCGCGCCTGCCCGACGTAGTCGAGTGCGAAGTTCGCGTTCGCGAGTTCCTCTTCGAGTTCCGGCTCGCCGGTGACACGCTCGGTCATGCGCTGCCCGGTGACGAGCGCGTTGTCGCCGAGGCGCAGGACGTAACTCAGCAGTGCGTCGGCCTCCTTCACAGGTTCTCGACCCCTTCGGGAATCTCGTAGAAAGTCGGGTGCCGGTAGATCTTGTCTTCCGCCGGCTCGAAGAACGCGGCGTTCTCGGCCGGGTCCGACGCGACGATGAGATCCGAACGCACGACCCAGAGGCTCACGCCTTCCATTCGACGCGTATAGGTGTCACGTGCGTGATCGAGCGCCATCTGGTCGTCGGCCGCGTGCACACTGCCGGCGTGCCGGTGGCTCAGTCCCGCTTTGCTGCGGATGAAGACTTCGTATAGGGGCCAGTCGTTCGTCATCGTTCGCCTCGTTCGTCGTCCGGATGCACGCGAAAAATGGGGTCAGAGTACATTTTGGTCAGCGACCTTGCTGATCAACGAGGCTCGCCGCCAAAACGTACTCTGACCTCATTTTTGGCCGCATAGGCCCGCGCCGCTTCGCGCACCCAGGCACCCTCGTCCTGGGCTTTCTGCCGCATCGCGAGACGCTCCCGGTTGCACGGGCCGTTGCCCGCGAGCACCTCGTGGAATTCCTGCCAGTCGATCTCGCCGAACACGTAGTGACCGGTTTCCCCGTCGAAGCGGAGCTCATCGTCCGGCACCCGCAATCCCAGGAACTCGGCCTGCGGGACCGTCACATCGACGAACTTCTGCCGAAGCTCGTCGTTCGAGAAGCGCTTGATCTTCCACGCCATCGATTGCGCCGAATGCTTCGAATCGGCATCGCCCGGGCCGAACATCATGAGCGAAGGCCACCACCAGCGATCGAGCGCGTCCTGCGCCATCGCCTTCTGTTCAGCGCTGCCGCGTGAGAGCTCCAGCATGATTTCGAAGCCCTGGCGCTGGTGAAAACTTTCTTCCTTGCAGATGCGCACCATGGCGCGCGCGTACGGCCCGTAGGAGCAGCGGCACAGCGGGATCTGGTTCATGATCGCCGCGCCGTCGACGAGCCAGCCGATTGCGCCGATGTCCGCCCAGCTGAGCGTCGGGTAGTTGAAGATACTCGAGTACTTCGCCTTGCCATTGAGCAGGTCGCCGACCATTTCCTCGCGCGAAACGCCCAGGGTTTCCGCGGCACCGTAGAGGTAGAGGCCGTGGCCGGCTTCGTCCTGCACCTTGGCGAGCAGGATGGCCTTGCGTTTCAGGCTGGGCGCACGCGTGAGCCAGTTCCCTTCGGGCTGCATGCCGATGATCTCGGAATGCGCGTGCTGGGAGATCTGCCGGACGAGCGTGCGCCGGTAGGCCTCGGGCATCCAGTCCTTGGGCTCGATCTTGTCCTCGGCGTCGACCCGGCGCTGGAACACCTCGAGGCGCTCGGCCGATTCCGCGCGAGGCGCGGCCGCGCGTTGCTGGTCTTTCTGGTCGAGTCCCTGGGTGTACATCGAGAGTCACCGTCGCGCCCATGGGGCGCTCCAACAGGCATTTCCATCGCGCCCATGGGGCGCTCCAACAGGCATTCCTCGGCATGGAGCCTGTCGGCATTCCGCGCGCCATGCGCGCGACCCGGTTTCGGCAATGTGACACGGATAATGTTCATATTCAAGTTAGTCTGTGTCACTTTTGCCGGACTGGGCCAACGGCCGGCCCCGGCTCACGGCATGGCCGCGGAATAGCGCCACCAGTCCGCCGTCGCGGCGGTGCACGCGCACGGTGTAGTAGCCATGGCGTCCGCGCCGCTCGTCTTCCGTCGCGGTCGCAACGAGGCGCTCTCCTGCACCTACGGGCTCGAGCCACTCGATGTCCGCGCTGACGCTCAGCGTCTCGTCGTCGTACGCATTGCAGGCGAACGCAAAAGCGGTATCGGCGAGCGTGAACAGCACGCCGCCGTGGCACACGCCAAAACCGTTCAGCATGTCGCCGCGGACGGTCATCGATGCCACCGCCTGGCCCGTGGCGGGCACTTCGATCTCGATGCCGAGCGCGGGCGTGCACGCGTCGCGCTCGAGCATCGTCCGGGCACAACGGCGTGCCGTTCGCAGTGCATCATCACGGGCGTCGCTCATCGCGCGAGGCTCAGTACGGCCTCGTCCCGGCCGCCGAAACGCGACTGCGCACCCCGGCTTGCGGGCGGCAGCGCGCCGTCGGCGTTTTCCACGGCGAGGCCCAGGTAGTCTTCCGCGGGCGCATACACGGCGCGATAGATATTGCGGCAAAGCTGGTACGCCGCGGTGCCATGCCAGCCCGGCGGCAACAGGCCCGCCGGCAGGTGCGGATCGCGTAGCAATACCTTGCGGTAATACTGGACGAGCAGCGTCCGCAGCAGGAATGCGCTCTCCGGCCGGACCTTGCCGGCCGTGTCGAGCGCTTTCAGCACCGGCCGGAAGCGGGCGACGAAGCGTGCGTAGCGAGTATCCACATCGGCGAGGTTCCAGCCGGACTGCGCGAGCCGGCGCAGCGCGGCGTCATTGCGCATCGCGTGCCCGCGCATGACCACGACGTCGTCGGCGACTCCGAGCCGCCGGAGTGTCAGGTCGAGGTCGGCGAGGTCGGGCGCGGGGTGCGCCAGCACGCTCGGCGACAGCGCCGCGAAACCGAGCCAGCCGGCCTCCCTGCGAACAGCCTCGCGGGCTGCCGTCGCGAGAGCCGCGAGCAGGAGCAGGCACCATTCGTCGTCCCAGGCGCGCACCGGGTCGCCGTAGATGCGGTGTGTCGCCTGCGCGAAGCGTTCGCGGCCGGTCTCGGTCAGGCGGTAGTAACTGCGCCGTCCGACCTGCTCCGATTCGAGCCAGCCGTCCTTCGCGAGCCGGTGCACGGAAGTCCGCACGAGGCGCTCGCTGATCCCGAAGGGCGCGAGCACGCGGATCAGGCTGCCGAGCCAGACGACGCCGCCGCGCGGCGCGATCGAATCTCCGAACACCGTCGTGATCAGGGAACCGGCACGCAAGGTCGGCCGAGACCGGAATTCCTCGACGAGTTTCTGCGCGGCACGATCGGGCGACATCGGCGGCCTGCTTGCGTTCGCATTTGCTGAACTACAATGGCCGAACGTACAATGCGATACAAAATAATTCAATCGAAACCGGATTCTGTAATGATGAAACTCGGCAACCTGGTCGCCGGACGCTGGCTCGACGGCGGCGGCGCCGGACGGATGCTGCATTCCTCCGTCGATGGCGCCGAGGTCGCGGCGATCACGAGCGCGGGCCTCGACTTTGCCGGCATGCACGTCCATGCACGCAAGGTGGGCGGCCCGAACCTGCGCAAACTCACGTTCCACGAGCGCGCGGACCTGCTCAAGGCACTGGCGAAGTACCTGCTCGAGCACAAGCGCGAGTTCTATGAGCTGTCGACTATGACCGGCGCCACGAAAGCCGACAGCTGGATCGACATCGACGGCGGCATCTCTACCCTGTTCGTGTTTTCGAGCAAGGGCCGGCGCGAGATGCCGAACGACACCGTGTATCTCGACGGCGCGCCGGAAATGCTGTCGAAGAACGGCAGCTTCGTGGGCCAGCACGTCTGTACGTCCAAGCGCGGTGTGGCCGTGCACATCAACGCATTCAATTTCCCCTGCTGGGGCATGCTGGAGAAACTCGCCCCTGCCCTGCTGGCGGGCGTGCCGGCGATCGTGAAGCCCGCGTCCGCGACCGCCTACCTCACCGAGCGCATGGTGCGGCGCATCGTGGAATCCGGTCTCCTGCCGCCCGGCGCACTGCAGCTCGTCTGCGGCGATCTCGGCGACCTCTTCGAACACCTCGACTGCCAGGACACGATCGCCTTCACCGGTTCGAAAGCCACGGCGGAGAAACTGCAGCGGCATCCGCGGGTGGTTTCGGAATCCGTCGCATTCACGGCGGAAACCGATTCGTTGAACGCGTCGATTCTCGGTCCGGACGCGCAACCCGGCACGCCGGAATTCGACCTGTTCGTGCGCGAAGTGGTGCGCGAGATGACCAGCAAGGCCGGGCAGAAATGCACGGCCATCCGCCGCATCATCGCGCCGGCGGCCCATGCCGGCGACATCGTCCGCGAGCTGTCCGCGGCCCTCGGCAGGATCCGCATCGGCAATCCTGCCGCCGACGACGTGGACATGGGCGCGCTGGCCAGCAAGGGGCAGCAGCGGGAAGTCGGAGAGCGCGTTGCGGAACTCGGCCGGGAAGCGGAACTGGTCTACGGCGGCCGCGACGATTTCGAGCTCGTCGACGCAGATGCCGCAAAAGGCGCGTTCTTCATGCCGACCCTGCTGCTGTGCAAGAAGCCGCTGTCGTCGCGGGCAGTGCACGCCGTCGAGGCGTTCGGGCCGGTGAGCACGGTGATGCCGTACGCAAACCTCGACGAGGCCATCGAACTCGCCTGCCTCGGCGCGGGCAGCCTCGTCGGCTCGATCGTCACGAACGACGACGCCGTGGCACGCGAACTGGTGCTCGGCACCGCGGGCTACCACGGCCGCCTGCTGATCCTGAACCGGCGCTGTGCCGAGGAATCCACCGGCCACGGCTCGCCTTTGCCGCATCTCGTGCACGGCGGCCCCGGCCGCGCCGGCGGCGGCGAGGAAATGGGCGGCGTGCGCGGCGTGCTCCATTACATGCAGCGCACGGCGCTGCAGGGCGCGCCACAGACGCTTTCAGTGATCGGCAAGCGCTGGATCCGCGGCGCGGACGAACGCGATCCGGGCGTACACCCGTTTCGGAGAACTTTCGAGCAGCTCGAACTGGGCGACACCTTCCGCTCGCAAGCACGCACCGTGACGGCGGAGGACATCGCGCATTTCGCCGAGTTCACCGGCGATAGTTTCTATGCGCACACGGACGAGGCGGCGGCGAAAAAGAATCCATTCTTCGACGGCATCGTCGCTCACGGCTACCTGATCGTGTCCTTCGCCGCCGGACTGTTCGTCGACCCCGGCATTCGGGCCGGTGCTCGCCAACTACGGCGTAGACGACCTGCGCTTCATGAAACCGGTCAACGTCGGGGACGCGCTCAGGGTGCGGCTGACCTGCAAGCAGAAGACCCTGCGTGGCGACAGCGGTTACGGCGAGGTGCGCTGGGACACCGAAGTCATGAACCAGGACGGCGAGATCGTCGCGCAGTACGACGTACTGACTATGGTCGCCACCGATGCGCACTGGGCGAGCGTGTCCTGACCTCGCGAGGTCGCGCGAGGTCGCGCCCATGGGGCGCTCCAACAAGAGTCCTACCGCGCGCCGTCGCGCGCATGGGGCGATCCGTTGGAGCGCCCCATGGGCGCGACCATCGGCCCGAGCCTGCGTGCACAACTCGAACGGGTGCACTGATACCTTACGGCGGAACCGTCCGCAGCTTGGCGAGCGCCGCATCGATCGAGCGCTCGTAGCGCACGAGCGGCGGCTTCACGCTGTGAACGAACAGCGCCTGGCGTACCTCGTGATTCGTGCCCGTCAGTACGAAACGTAACCGTCGTTTGGCAGCTTTCCGTGCGAGCCCTTCGAGCGCGTTCGCCGCCGTGGCATCCAGGAACGGCACGGCGGAGAGGTCGACAATCAGCGCACGATGGCGCGTCGAGATTCGGTCGAGCACGGGCCCAACGGCGGCGGCCGCCCCGAAGAAGAACGCGCCTGTGATCCGAAAGATCACGACGTCAGGGTCCGACGCCAGCGTCTCGTCGTACGGCGAGCGCTCGCCGCGCGGCGTATCGGCCCGATCCGTTTGCTCGGCGAACGGCAGGTACGCCGCAATCTCCGTCGTCTGCGCCATTCGGTGAATGAACAGAACCGCGCCAAGCGCGAAGCCGACCACGATCGCCTCGGTCAGGCCGACGAAGATCGTGAGCAAAAACGTCGCCGCGAATACCGCCGCATCTCCGCGCGACGACCGCAGCAACGTTGCGACGGCGCTGCGCGCGACCATGTTCCACGCGACGACGGCAAGCACGGCCGCCAGAGCCGCAAGCGGAATGAAACTCGCGAGCGGTGCCGCGAGCAGCACGAATGCGAGCAGAAACACGGAATGCAGCATGCCCGCCACGGGTCCGTGCGCACCGGCACGCACGTTCGTCGCCGTGCGTGCGATCGTGCCCGTAACGCAAATGCCGCCGAACAGACCGGACGCCACGTTCGCCACACCCTGCGCGACAAGCTCACAATTCGAGCGATGCCGGCGGCCCGTCATGCCATCGGCGACGACAGCCGATAGCAGCGACTCGATTGCACCCAACAACGCGAACGACATGGCATTCGGCAGCACGGCGCGCACCTTGTCCCAGCCGACGTCGGGCAGCGCCGGAACCGGCAGCCCGCGCGGAATACCGCCAAACTGCGACCCGATCGTCGCGACGTCGAGATCCGCGCTCACGGCCACGGCCGCGGCGCCGGTGACGGCGAGCAGCATGCCGGGCCAGTGCGGCCGCCAGCGCCCGGTGCCGACGATGGTGGCGATCGTCGCAAGCGAGAGCGCGATCGCCGCACCGTTGTACGTCGCCGCGTATTCGTAGAGCACGGGCAGCTTGTCGAGCAGCGCGCCGGGCTCGGGCTCGGCGAGCCTCAGGCCCATGAGGTCCTTGAGTTGGCTCGCAAAGATGATCACGGCGATGCCGGCCGTGAAGCCGACCGTCACCGGATACGGGATGAATTTGATATACGTGCCAAGCTTCAGGAAGCCGATCGCGGCGAGGATCAATCCCGCCAGCATCGTGGCGAGGATCAAGCCGTCAATGCCGTGCGCTTGCACCGTCGCGGCCACGAGCACGATGAACGCGCCGGCCGGCCCGCCGATCTGAAAACGGCTTCCGCCGAGCGCCGAGACCAGGAACCCGCCGACGATTGCGGCATACAGCCCCTGTGCCGGCGCGGCGCCCGAGGCAATCGCGATCGCCATCGACAGCGGCAAGGCGACGATGGCCACGGTCAGGCCGGCTACAGCGTCGGCGCGCAGGTGCCGCCAGGCATAGCCTTCACGAAAGACCGTGACGAGCTTGGGCGTAAAGAGTTCCGCGAAGCTCGGTTGCGGAATCTGCGGCAATGTCGCTCTCATGGTCGCCGCTATCTCCGGTTCATGACGCCGGTGTCGGCGATGCGTCTGGCGAAACCGTCGACCTGGTCCCAGTCGGTATACTCGTAGTCGCGGCTAGTATCGGTGTCTTCACCGGCTTTCCGCGCGATGCGCCGCATCATCCAGCGCAAGGGCGCAGGGTATTTTGAGTATCGCAGGGCGCCGGCGATCATCTCGACATCATCGAATTCGACCGCAAGCTGTTGTGTCATCCTGGCTCGGGCATCGGCCAGCCACGGTGCCCGCAATGCCGGATCCCGGGTCGCAGCACTCAGCAGGACGAGGAAGAAGTACCGGGGCTTGGTACTTATTTCGTTCGCGTGCGATTTCACGAAAGCGACCAGCTCCCGTTCGAGTCCGCCGGCATGCATCGAAGCCCCGATCACCAGCAGGTCGAACGAGCTCAGAGACAGCTTATCGGCGGCGGCTTCCTTCGCATCGACGATGCGTACTTCTGCGCCCGATGACCGCAGCACGCCGGCAATCCGGGCCGCGACCTTTGCGGCCTGGCCCTCCCGGGTCGCGAACAATACGAGTATGTGCTGCATCTCCCACCCCTGTCGCCAGGCATTCGTCTTTGCATGAGAATGGCGTATCGCCTGGCCTGTATTCAAGGAACGCGCGAATCCGCTGCGATGAGTGCTGATAACGACGAAGTGGGCGGCTCTGGGAACTCCGCCGCAACGCGGTGACGCTGAACGCCTCTCACGTCGCAGGTTTTATACAGCCCAGCAGCCGAAGCAGTATCGGTAGCTCGACTGGCTTGACCATGTGGGCGCTGAACCCCGCCTCACGGGAACGATGGCGGTCCTCTTCCTGGCCCCACCCGGTCAGCGCGGCGATGACCAACTCCTTCCCCCAGGGTTCCGCGCGAATTCGCCGGCACACCTCGTAGCCGTTGAGGCCGGGCAACCCGATGTCGAGCAGCAACAGGTCCGGCAGCAGGCGCTCGGCCAGCGAAATGCCTGCGATACCGTCGGATGCTGTGTGGGCCTCGTGTCCGTACAGTTCCAGCAGAAGTGCGAGTGAGCTGGCGCTGTCCTCGTTGTCATCGACGATCAGGATCCGATGACGTCCTGCGAACCTGAGATCGGCAGGCTCCTCCGGGATCGTGACGCTTTGCGGTTCGACCAGCGGTAGCCGCACCACGAACTCGCTGCCGAGGCCGAGCCCTTCGCTCATCACCGTCGCGCTGCCGCCATGCTGTTCCGCCAGGGTCTTCACCAGCGTGAGGCCGATGCCCAGCCCATCACGCGAGCGCTCGAGCGACGTATCAACCTGGGAGAACATGTCGAAAACGCGACCCTGCTGTTCCGTGGTGATCCCTATGCCATTGTCACGGACCCGGATTATCGCGTGCTCGCCGTCGCGCTCGACGTGCAAGCTGATGCGGCCACCGCGATCGGTGAACTTGCACGCGTTATTGAGCAGGTTGCCGATCACCTGGACCAGCCGCGCCGGGTCCGCGTCCAGGGTGAGGGGTTCCTCGGGCATCGAGACGGTCAGCTCATGGTGCATCGCCTCGCACGAGGTCCTCGCCGCCTCGACCGCCTGGTCCACCACCGGCGCCAGTGCGATGTGCTCCTTGCGGAGTTCGATCCGTCCCCTCGTGATCCGGCTCATGTCGAGCAGGTCGTCCACCAGTCGGGACAGCAGGCGTACCTGTCGCTCGAGCAGGGCAGTGATGTCCCGCACCGTCGCGCCGGCGGCGTCTCCCATCCGCAGTACCTGGACCGCGTTGCTTATCGGAGCGAGCGGATTCCGGAGCTCGTGTGCCAGCATGGCGAGGAATTCATCCTTGCGGCGATTCGTCTCGGAAAGGTCCGCGGCCGCTCGCCGCAGATTGTCGGCCAGCTCCCCCCGTTCGACCTCGATCCGTTTCCGCTCCGTGATGTCGCGCACGATCTTCGAGGCACCGGTCACTCGCCCCTGGTCATCCATGAGGGGCGAGATGGTGAGCGAGACGAAGATCCGCGTGCCGTCGGAGCGCACCCGCTCGGTTTCGAAGTGATCGATCCGCTGCCCGGCCTTGAGTTGGGCGACGATCTCGTCTTCCTCCCCGATGCGGTCTGGCGGAATCACCAACGAGATGTGGCGCCCGACGGCCTCGTCGGCGCGATAGCCGAAGAGCCGCTCGGCACCGCGGTTCCAGGTCTGGATGATACCGTCGAGCGACTTGCTGATGATGGCATCGTCGGAGGACTCGACGATGGAGGCCAGCAGCCGGGCCGCCTGCAACTGATCTATCTTCTCGTGTTCGAGCCGCCGCGCGCCGGTGACATCGCGAAAGATCAGGACACAGCCCGACACACGCCCGGTCTCGTCGCGGATGGGCGCGGCGCTGTCGTCGATGGCGCACTCGCTCCCATCCTTACGGATGAGGAGCGTGTGGTTCGCGAGGCCGACGACGATCCCATCCCGGATCGCTCTTGCGGCGGGACCTTCCACCGGTTGGCGGGACTCCTCGTTGATGATGTGGAACACCTGCTCCAGCGGGCGGCCAATCGCCTCCGCCTGGCTCCACCCGGTCAGCGCCTCCGCGACGGCGTTGAGTGTGGCGACTCGGCCCGAGGCGTCAGTGGTGATCACCGCATCACCGATGCTCTCGAGCGTGACCCGCAAGACTTCCCGGCGCTGGTTGGCCCGGGCCCGGGCTCGGCGCATCGCTTCCCCGAAGGCGATGATCAGGGAACAGGTGAAGAGATATGCGATCAGGCCGACCATCCGTGCCAGGCCTGTGAGTTCGAAAATACCCCGTGGCTCCATGAACAGCAGGTTGGCGGCCAGGTAGCCAAGGACGGTCACGAGGACAGCGGGTCGATACCCGCCAACCCAAATAGCCGCGGCGACCGCGCCAAAGAGCGTCACCAAGGGCAGGTCGGCCCCGAGTATCGGATCCAACGCGCGGCGGAGGAGCAGCGCCAACGCCAGCGCGACAAGGGCTAGCAGGTAGATCCTCAGGCGACGGGACATTGTGCGACCTATGTTACGACACATTCAGGTCGCAAACGCGCTGTATCCGAGCCGCCTCGACAACGTCCGGGGGCAGTCGCCAAATACCCTACTATTATTGCCGGACATTCGGCGGTTGCATGAGAATGGCGTAGTCTCAGGATATTCGCTACGCGGGTACGGCTAATGCGCAAATTCGACTGGGGCCAGGGCATCCAGGTCGTCGCCAACCTGGGCGTGATCGCAAGCATCATTTTTCTTGCCGTCCAGCTCCAGCAGAACAACGAACTTCTCAACTTGCAGGTTCGCGGCAATGCATTGACTCGACAGATCAGCGCCGCCGACATCGTGCTCGAGAATCCGTACTTGCTGGAACTGCTGCACGAGGACCCGCAGTCCCTGTCACCCACGGAACACGATGCACTGGTGCTGCTCGGCAATCGCGGCCTCTCGAACCTCCAGAACGCCTTCGAGGACATGGAGCAGGAGCTGGCAACGGAGGAAGCTCTGCGACGAACGATCAAGGCCGTGTGGCAGCGGCCGCACCTGAACTTTGGAATGCCCCTTGCCTGGCCGGTATTCAAGGAACGCGCGAATCCGCGGTTCGTAACCTGGATGGAACAGAACGTCATCCCGACCGATTCCTGAAGAATCTCACGCGCGACCCGGCCTATGCATCGCATCGATCCCTGCTGTTATCACTTGCCGCGGCGACACTCTCCGTAGGCTGCTCCGTCAACCCGGTCACCGGCGACCGCGACCTCATACTCGTGAGCGAAGAGCAGGAACTGCAGATGGGGCAGCAGGCCTATTTCGCCACGCAACAAGGCGAAGGCGGCGAATACGATCTCGACCCGGAGCTCACTCAATACGTACGCGACGTCGGGCAAAAGCTGGCGTCCGTGAGCGACCGCGAGCTGCCGTACGAGTTCGTGATTTTGAACAATTCGGTACCGAACGCCTGGGCCCTGCCGGGCGGCAAGATCGCGGTGAATCGCGGCCTGCTCACCGAACTGAATTCGGAAGCCGAACTCGCGGCGGTTCTCGGTCACGAAATCGTGCATGCGGCCGCGCGTCATTCGGCGCAGCACGTGACACGCGGCATGCTGTCGCAGGCGCTGGTACTCGCCACCGCGATCGTGGCCAGCGACGAGGACTACGGGATGCTGGCGGTCGGGGGTGCTGGCCTCGGCGCCCAGCTCGTCAATGCGCGCTACGGCCGCAGCGCCGAGCTCGAATCGGACGAATATGGCATGTTGTACATGTCGCGCGCCGGCTATGACCCGGCGGGTGCGGTGCAGCTGCAGGAGACCTTCGTAAAGCTGAGCGAAGGGCAGAACGAGGACTGGCTGGGCGGGCTCTTCGCCAGTCACCCGCCGTCGCCGGACCGGGTGGCGGCAAACCGCGTCACCGCGGCCGGGCTGCCGACCGGTGGCAATCTCGGTACCGACGCGTACCGGGCGCGCATCCAGCCGACACGCGACCGCGAGGCTGCCTACAAGGCTTACGACGAGGGCCGTCAGGCGCTGGCGAAAGGCGACAAGGGTGAAGCAGGCGAAAAAGTCGCCGAGGCGCTGCGCCTACTGCCTGAAGAGGCTCATTTCCACGCATTACGGGGCGACCTGAACCTGGCCGACAAGAACTACGATGCAGCGGTCGCCGATTACACCGCCGCTCTGGATCGGCGCGAGAACTTCTTCTACTACTGGCTCAAGCGCGGGCTTGCGAACAAAGCGCTCGGCGATCGCGATGCCGCCGTCGACGACCTCGAGCGCAGCCGGGAGCTGATGCCAACCGCTCCGGCGGAGCTCGCACTGGGTCAAATTGCCGAACAGCGCGGGCAGCGCGATGCAGCGCTGGCGCACTACCGTGTCGTCGCCAGCTCCGGCGGCGAGTACGGGGAGGTTGCGCGTGTCGGACTGGCGCGCCTGGAAATGCCGAGCAACCCCGGCAGCTACTTCGAAATCGGCTGCGGCGCCGACGCGGGTGGCAATCTCGTCGTCGCTGTCCGCAACCGCGCCCCGGTGCCGGTGACCGGGGTCATCGTTGCGGTGGACTTCGTCGACAACAGCGGCCGCGGGCAAAGGATCACGCAACCGGTGCGCGCCGTGTTGCAGCCGGGCCAGGTCGGGACCGCCAACATGCAGATCGGGCCCTACACGGGTGGCAACTGTCCCGCGAAAGTCATCGCCGCGCAGCCGGCGCGCTGACCCGATCTCCCCGCCGCGCCGCTTCGATGGTAGCGATGTCGATCTTCTTCATCGGCATCATCGCCTCGAAGGCACGCTTCGCCTCGCCGCCACCGGCCGCCATCGCCTCGAGTGAGCACGCGCGGGGTAATTTGCCAGGAAAGGCCCCAGCGATCCTTGCACCAGCCGCACTGACTCTCCTGTCCGCCATTGCCGACGATCGCATTCCAGTAGCGGTCCGTCTCCTGCTGAGTGTCCGTGGCGATTTGGAAGGAAAAGGCTTCGCTGTGCGTGAACGCCGAACCGCCGTTGATACCAAGACAGGGAATGCCCAGGACGGTGAACTCCACGGTAAGTTCGTCACCCGCCTTGCCACCCGGATAGTCACTGGGCGCCTTGTGAACAGCGGTCACTTTGCTGTCCGGAAAAGTTTCCGCGTAGAAGCGCGCCGCCTCGTGCGCGTCATCGTCAAACCAGAGGCAGATCGTGTTCTTGGGTGTCATGTTCCTTGGCTCCTTACTCAAAACTCGTAGCCGACGCTGAGCTCGACCGTCCGCGGCATGATGAAACGGCCGTTCGGCGCCAGGATCGTGCGCGGATCGCTCTCGGTCAGCGCATCCTCATCCGTGAGGTTGTCGACCGAGAGTTGCACCACGAATGCCTCGTTGACGCGCGTAATAACGCCGACGTCCACTTTCTCGTAGCCGTCGAGCACATTGACGTTCTGCGCCTCGCCGTAGCGGTCGTCGACCGCGCTCAGCGTCCCGTAGATCGTCCCCTGAAGGTTGTCGAGGCCGACGACGCTGCCGAAGTCGAAGCCCCAGGCCGGCGTCAGGCGCACTTGCCAGCTGGGCTGCCGCTCCGTCTCGTTGCCGTCGATTCCCTGCAAATCGTCCCCGCTGACGACACTGATCTCCGAATCCAGGAACGTCGCGTTGAGTGACACCGAAAACCCGACGTCGGTCTCCCAGACAGCATCGAGCTCGACTCCCTGCGATTCCTGGGCGGTGAGAATGGCGTCCCCGCCGAACGTAAAGTTAACGACTCTCGGATCGACGTCCGTGTAGAAACCCGTCGCATACACGCTCAAGTTGTCCGTCACCCATTTGAAGCCGAGCTCGTACTGGTTGATATCCTGAATCAGGTCATTGCCGCTTGCGAGGGCAGCGCGACCGTCCCGATAATCGTCGAAGATCGGCATCTTGTGACCCTGGTTGATGCGGCCGAAGAAGCCCATCGAGTCGGTCAGCAGCCAGTTGAGGGCCGCCGTCCAGGAGACTTCCGACTCGTCGGTCGACGCGCCGAAATCGACGTCGCCGTCCCTGCCGTCGTCGATCGTGTAGTCCATCTGGTAATTCTCGAAGCGAACGCCGACATCCGCCCGCAACGCGTCTGTGAAGTCGAAGGTCGTGAACGCGTACAACGCGTTCGTCGTGGCGTCGCCGCTCCCGTCAATGTCGAAGTTGTTGTTGTTGCAGCTGTCGACGGCCGGGTCGTTGCACTCGATGCCGGTTACGAGCTCGCCGCCCTGCTGCACGACCTCGTACTTCACGTTACCCAGTGTCCAGAGATCGTCGCTCGACGCATTGGACGTGTAGAAGCCGAAGGTCGCCGTCCCCCGGTCAAAGGCCCTGGTCAGGCTGATGTCGTTGGTGAACGCCTCGAGGTCCTTGCGAACCTCCCAGGCGCCGAACGCCTGGATGAATTCGCTAGCGCCGATCGCGCGTCCCGTAACCGCGCCCGAGATCGGGCCGACGACCACGGCGCGCGCATCCGTAGCCGGATCGGCCAGCAGCGCGCCCACCTGCACGGCGCCACCGTCCGGAACGAGTCCGATGGTGTCGGCGTCTCCGCTCGTCGTGCTGAAACGATCGATAAGCTGCCAGTCGTCGGCAATGTCGAGCGCGACGGAGCCACCCGTCATCCCGCCCCGCCACCCGCGGCCTTCGTCGAGATCGAGCGTCTTGATCGTCGGGTTGGGGTGCGCCGAATCGCCGCCGTTCGGGAAGGCGGCACTGGCGTTGTCGGTCATGATCTGGCGCTGCCGGTTCATGGTGCCGAGCTGGTTGTACCCGGCATCCACGCCCGGCACGTTGAGCGCCACCGGCAGGTACCACTGGCCGTAATCGTCCGTCTGCCGGTGGAAGAAGTTAATCGTGCCGTTGTCGAGATCCTTGGTCAGATTGATCGTGAACTGGTTGCCCTCGTCCGAGTTGTAGCCGGCATCACGAAGACCCGGCGAGCTCGTGATGTAGCCGCCGATCATGTAATAGAAGTCGTCGGCCAACTCGCCGCTCAGGTAACCGTCGAAGCGCCGGAGCTCGTAGTCCGAGGTCGTGTACTTGACCAGCCCTTCCGTCTCCCCGTGGCCTTCGCGCAGGATGAAGTTGGTGGTCAGGCCGGGCTGGCCGTTTGACAACACGGGGTTCGGGCCACCGCGCAAGGCTTCGAGCCTGAGCACGGTTTCGTCGATCCGGAACAGCGTCGTGTTCTCCATGAACGCCAACGACGGCGGTGGATAGATCGGCGCTCCGTTCACCTGCACGGTGAGATACGGTGCGTCGCCGCCGCCCGGGAAGCCGCGCACCATGACATTGGCCCCGGACACGCCGCCCGAGCTTTCGGACCAGACCCCCGGGACGAGCTTCAGGAGGTCGGCCGTGCTTTGTGGCGAATACTCGGCGATGGCCTCATCGTCCACGGAGGTGATTGCGAAACTGGCATCGAATTTCCGAATCTCCGCGCCGCCCGCCGTACCGGTGACGACCACTTCCTCGATGACCTCGGTCAACGCCTGGTCGTCGTCCGCCTGGGCGAACACGGTCGACGGCAGACCGAGCGTGCACACGACCATCAGTACGGAGCACCGCTGCCTCGAACGGCTTCCACAATAATCGGATGAATGATTCACTGGGATTCTCCCTATTACCGGTTGCGCAACAGCCGCCGATGAGCGCGGTTGCCGCTGTTCAGGGACGTAGACCAAGCATAGTCGACGAAAATTCCCTCCGCCGCCGGGTGTCGGGCTACAGAGACAGCCGGCTGTTGCAGCGACGCCACTGAATGCCGTGCAAATTGCTGACTCGAGAACGGTCAGTGGTGGCCGAAGCCGGAATAGAACCGTCCGCTCAAATTTTCGCCGGCGCGTATCTCGGCGTGATGAGGTGCACTACCAGCAGTGCAGCCAGGTACGTGAGGCCAGCCACCGCGAAAATCGTCTGATAGCCGCCGAGGCGCTCGAGTTCGCGGCCGACGTAGTTCGAGAACAGCATGCCGCCGACGCCGCCGAGCGCGCCGCCCACGCCGATCACCGTGCCCACGGCCGAACGCGGAAAGACGTCGCTCGGCAGCGTGTACAGATTGCACGAGAAGCCCTGGTGCGCAGCGGTGGCGAGCCCGATGATAAGTACGGCGACCCACACTTGAGATGCGTTGGCGGCGAAGAAGATCGGCAGCGCGAACAGCGCGCAGATGAACATGGCCCTCTTGCGCGCGGCGTTGAGGCTCATGCCTCGCTTCAGCATGGCCGACGAGAGCCATCCACCGCCAATGCTGCCGACGTCGGAGATCAGATAGATCACCACCAGTGGCAGGCCGAACTGTTTGAGGTTCATGTCGTACTGGCGGTGCAGGAAATCCGGCAGCCAGAACAGGAACATCCACCAGACCGGATCGATCATGAATTTGCCGATGGCGTAGGCCCAGGTTTCCCTGGTCTTGACTACCTTGATCCAGGAGATCTTTTCGGCCGGGTCGGACGGATCCTGCTCGATGAAGGCCAGTTCGGCGGGAGAGACTCGGCCGCTCTTGCGCGGATGCTCGTAGAGCAGGAACCAGGCCGGCAGCCACAGGAGCGTGGCCACGCCGATAATGATGAAGCTCATCTCCCAGCCGAGCGCCAGGTCGATGACGATGAACGGAACGACGAGTGGCGTGATGATGGCGCCGATATTGGTACCGGCGTTGAAGATGCCGGTGGCGAATGCGCGTTCCTGCTTGGGAAACCACTCGGTCACCGCCTTGATGCCGCCCGGGAAACCGCCGGCCTCGCCGGCGCCGAGCGCCACGCGCACCATGATCCATTGCATGGCGTTGCGCGCGCCGGCATGGGCGATGTGGGCGATGGTCCAAAGCGTGAAGGCCGCGGCAAAGCCCCACTTGGCGCCGATGCGATCGATGATGCGGCCCCACAGCAAATAGAAGAACGCGTAGGAGCCCTGGAACCACATCACCATAGTGGCGTAGTCGGTTTCGCTCCAGCCGAATTCGGGCTGCAGGTGCGTCGGTTTCAGAACGCCGAATTGCTGGCGATCCACGTAGTTGATGACCAGCGCGGTGAAGAGCAGCGCCACCACCACCCAGCGGTAGTTGCCGACTTTCTTTTTGACGCCTTCGGCCGGCGCGGCATCCGCAGAGCCCGTCACAAACCTTCTACCCTGCGGCGTGAGATCCAGAACATGAGCGTGTGCGCTAGCCTGCGAGCACGATGCCAATCAAGCCGACGACCGACACCAGGAGCGCACCGGGAATGGCAAAGCGCAGCCAGCGCCCGTAGCTGACCTGCGCGCCGAACAGCATCGCGAGTAGCGCACCGTTGGTCGGCGTTATCATGTCCATCAAGCCAGCGCCGGTCTGATACGCGATCACGGCCGCATCGCGTGATTGGCCCAGCAAGTCGCCTAGCGGCGCCATGATCGGCATCGTCAACACGGCCTGTCCGCTTATCGACGGCACGGGTATGTGCAGTAAGGCCTGTATCGGCACCATCAGCAGCATTGCCACACTGCCTGATAGCTGTGACAGCGGGGTCGCCAGCGCGTAGAGGATCGTGTCGAGCACCTTACCGTCGGTCAGCGCCACGCTGATACCTCGCGCGACGCCGACGAACAGCGCCGCCGCAAGCATGCCCTCCATCGCCTTCAAATACGCTACGGCCGTCGCCGACGGTCCTCGGCCCGATGCGAACCCGATCGCGAAGCCAGCCACGAGAAACAGACCGGAAAGCTCGTTGAAACCCCAGTCCCACTTGAGGACCCCGACCACGTATGGCACGAATGGCACGAGCGCGATCGCCAGAAGCAGAAAATCGCGCGACGTCGCCGGTCCCATTGATGCGTGTGTCACGTCAGGCCTGACGTCGTCGCGCGATGTCATCATCAGCGTCCACACGATCCAGACGACCACGGCGACGGCCAACATGCCGAAGCGAAGCGCCGGCTGGCTGAGTGCCGGCAACTCGGCAAACCTGAGAGCGATGCCCGTGCAGAATGGATTAGTGGGGCCGAAGGCGGAGCCGACGACCGCGCTGCCGATGCTCATCGCGAGCGCGGTGACCGCGCCAAATCCCAGTCCGCGGCTCAGCACCAACATCACCGGTATCAGCGCGACAATTTCCTCGTGCATGTTCTCGAGTGCGCCGAGTGTCGCAAAGGCGAGGCACACCGCCACGACGACAATCCGCGGTTGACGGGTGAGCCCGACGAGCGATCCGACCAGCCGGCCGAGCGCGCCGGTCGCGTCGAGCAATCCGAACACTCCGCCGACAAACAGGATCGTGACAATCACGTCTGCGCCGGCGACGACGCCGTGCGGAACCACCATGATCGCAGACACCAGCCCGACCGGTGACGGCTCGACTTGCGCGTACGTATCGGGAACGACGACTGCGCGTCCGCTGGCCTCGTCCGTGCGGCGCTGATACTCGCCGGCCGGGAGTACCCACGTCAGGCCGATGGCGACGATGACGCCCGCCAGCAGGAGGACAAAGGCGTGTGGCAGCTTCAACCGGCTAGCCGGTTTGGTGGTCTCCGGCGGCAAGTCGGACATTTCGTATGCACTTCTACGCCCGGCCCAAGGCGCCAGTATGATCCTCCAGTCTCAGGCCATTCCGCAAGCCAGAGTCGTTTCAAGAGCCGCTCCGGCCTCGACTTTCCTCGCGGCGCGGCGCAAAATCCACACGCTGTCGCGCTGGCGACACTTGCACGATAAGCAACAACAAGAGCGGCCCATTCGACAGGCCGCCGGGGGGGATTCACGATGTCCAGGCACGCCTCGTTCTTCGTCTGCGCCCTTGGCGCGGGTTTGCTTGCCGGATGCGGTGGCGGTGCCTCGGGCGAGTACGTCTGGGACATTGCTCCGGGGATAAGCACGACGATCACGCTCGCGAGCAACGGTACCGCTGTGGTCTCGACGTCGCCCGCCGGACAGAGCGCAACAGGCCGCTATGAAGTAGACGGCGATCGCGTGACGATCGTCATGGCGGAGAACGATCTCGACGTCCTCACCATCGACGACGACGGCAACCTCAGCAAGACTGATCACGGCGCGACAGTCGTATGGGTGAAGCAGTAGCCGAAGCGGCCCTGGCGCAGTAACGAAGCCCGTGTCGACTCGCAAACGAGTATCCCGGATGGCTGCGGCCTTCGCCGCTCTGGTCGCATTCGCGACTGTGTGCGGGGCGCAACAGACCGCCGGCCCGCGGGACGATCCGCGGCCTGGCGATGACTTCGTCGACCAATGGGCCGGCAGCTATGACATTGATGCGTTTTTCGCGGTGCCCCGAATTCGCAGCGAACTCGAGGCGCTGCTCGGCGACGAGCTCGGGCCTCTCTTTCACAATCTCGACGTCAAAGGCGATATCGACATGGTCCGCGGCGCGCTCAGCGTAGCCGGCAACGCGCCACACGGCGGTACCGAGGAGGAAGCCGTCGTTTGTGTCTTGCCGGGGACGCAAGAGGTTCACGCCGCGATGCTTTCCGCCGGACAAATCACGATCTACACGCGCGCGGCGGGCTACGACGCGCTGCCGCTCTGCATCAAGGATTGGATAACGCTCGTAAGCGCAGGGTACGTCGATCGCTTCGAGCAGCCGGACAACGTCAAGGTCTTACAACGATAACAACATTCATGCCGGCATCGAATTGCCGGGGGAGTCGTCGCGATGTCGAAGCGTAAATATCTGTGTGCCGGGGTTCTGGGCGCGATCGTGCTCGTCGGCTGCGGGGGTGGCAGTGAGAGTCCCGTCGACCCGAATGAGCCGGTCGAAGGCCGCGCGCTGCGCGGCGCGAGCGAGCTCGAGGGCGTCTGGCTCGGTCTCAACGAGGGCTCTTTCATCGGCCTCGAGTTCATGGACGACGGCCGCGCGCTTGCGACGCTCCTTGCCGCGCAATACGGCGAACCGGGGCAGGCGTTTTACAACTACAGTGTGCTCGACGACGGGCGGCTCGCATTGGTCGGAGCGAACGGCGTCGGACAGGAGGTCTACACGACGAAGATCGACGGCGACCGGCTCGAGATCGACGGCTTCGTCAACAAGCAGCGATTCATGCGGTTGCCCGAAGGCCAGACGCTCGAGCAGGGTCTCGAGGCACAAATGAAGCTTCGCGAAGCCGAGTACCAGAAGCGTCATGACGCGCTGACGGCCTTCCTGAGCGAGCCGGGCCTGGTCATCGCACCGAGCACGCCGTCGCCCGACGGACCGGCGGCAATCGCGGTCGACTATGGCGAGCTCGGCAATGGTCGGGCCTGGTACGACGAGGAGCCGCCGCACCTCAACTATCTCACCTTCGCACTCGATTCAGACCGCAATGAGCCGGTCGTGAACGTGACGTTCGGCGCGCAACTGCGCCCCGCGACGAACGACCAGAGCGGCGGCGGCACGATCACGTTTGCGACGTCGGGCGACTACAGCGATCCAACTTTGTTGGCCCAGGTGAATTACGGCGGCCGGGATCTCGAACTTGCGATGCGCCGCGATAGTGGGCAATACGACGCGATCGTCGAGCGTTTCGATGAAGCGATGGCGCGCGAGGAAGCTCTGCGCAAGCCCGTGACCGACTTGCTCAAGGACTTCGTGGTTCTCGACGGCGTACTCGCGTCAGACGGTGTCAATCCGGACGGCTACCGCGACCGGATAGCACTGACGCGAGACCCCGAGACCGGCATGTACTCAGGCAGCTCGGTCTGGACCAATGTCGGCACGGGGCAGTCGATGGAATTCCCGAGCGTCTCCGCTGAAGTCGCAATCGTCGAAGACGCACCGATGCTGATCATCCAGAATCCCGTCTATCGCTACCAGCTGAGCGCCGACGGCGGCAAGCTTGCCGGCGGCTACTTTCGCAGTGGTTTCGACCAGGGATACGCGGCCGAATTCACGATCGCTCGCGCCACCGGCGCGGAGGCGCTCGCGAGTGAGAACCAGGAGCAGCGCGCGGCGTTGCTCGAAATCGACGCATCGACTCAGTTCGCCGGCTTCATCAATAATGCGCCGGGTTTTGACTACGGCCAGATTCCATACGCCGTACTGACGATCACGCCGCAGCCGAACGAAACCTTCACGGCAACAGTCCGATTCCCCGGCAATCGGGTCACGGAACACATGACCGGCCGTATAGTCGACACTCTCGACTCAGGCCCGATGCTCGAACTCGCGTATGCAAGCGTTCAGGTCGACGATGCGCCCCAGGCCAATCCGGCCTTCATCAATGCGATCCGACCCCAGGTATGGACGCTCGACGTCGGCGAGCCCGTCGACGGGCGGCGCACCCTCGTCGGCTCGGCCACGAACCTGGGTCCGCTCGAGTTTCATGAGATGACGGCCGAATGGCGTGCCGAGCAGCTGCTCGCGTTCACCGAAGCGCTCACGGCCGGCGTGGACTTCCAATCGAAGATTCCTGCTGACTCAGCGACCGTGCTACGGCTCAAACTCGATCCGGCGACTAAAACAATCAGCGGGCAGATGGTTGCCCCCACAGGACAGAACCGCCATTTCAACGGCACGCCTTACAACGGTGAACTCGCCGAGGCCGATGGGCTTCCGGTCGTGACGATCAGCGCGCTGCTGCCTGAGGACGCCCCTGTCCCGCTCAATGTGCGCACATCGTGGGTTGGCGTTCAGGTGCCTGAAGGCCTGTTGTTGACGGGCTATATGGATAACGTGCTTTCGGGCGGCAGATTTCAGAGTGAGTACATCGCATCCAAATGAGGAGATTCAGAATGCGGAACAATAATGGTCGAGCCCTGCGCAAGTACGTCATCGGGGCGTCTGTGGCGATCTCTGCCGCTATGCTCGGCGCTTGCGGCGGCGGCGTCGAGGGGCGTTACTTCTACGGCGAGAACGATGAAGGCATCACTGTCGAACTGCGGGACGAGAACGTCGCCGTGGTCTCGATCACCGGCTTGAGCTCGGTCCAGGGTACTTACAGCGTCGAAGGAGACGACATCACGGTCACGATGCCGGACGGCGACCTCGACATATTCACGATTGTGGATGGCAACCTCACGACCCGGGCCTTCGGCGAGGACATGGTTTTCGAGAAGCAATAAGACCTCGTAATCGGCTCCCCAATTTTCTGTGGCGGAACTATCATGGCCCGCAAAACCGGGAGCCGATCATGCTAGTCAACTGCGCCGCGTACCAATCCGGCAAGAAGCTGGGCGACATCCGCAAGGATGAGATCCACGACTATCTCGCCAAACCCGGTTGCTTCGTGTGGGTGGCGCTGAAGGACGCGTCGCCCGACGAACTCGCCGAGTTGCAGCAGCAATTCGGACTGCACGAGCTCGCGGTGGAAGACGCGCACCACGGCCATCAGCGTCCTAAACTGGAGGAGTACGGCGACTCCCTGTTCGCGGTCCTGCACACCATCGAGCCCGGCGGCGACGAGCTCAGCATCGGCGAGCTGAACATCTTCGTCGGCAAGAACTACGTGCTTTCTGTGCGTAACCATTCCGGGCAGGGCTTTGCCAACGTGCGCGCACGCACTGAGGCCGAACCGCACCTGCTGAAGCAAGGGGCTGCATTCGTGTTCTACGCGCTGATCGACACGGTGGTGGACCGCTATTTCCCGGTGCTCGACGCCGTCGTGGACGAACTCGAGGCCGTCGAGTCGCGTATCTTCGACGGCGCATCGGGGCGCGAGAACATCGAGGCGCTCTACGCCATCAAGCAGAAGCTTATGGTACTCAAGCACGCAGTGGGCCCGCTGTACGATGCCGTGGGGCGACTCTACGGCGGGCGCGTGCCGGCGATTTGCACCTATACGCAGGAATACTTCCGTGACGTGGGCGACCACCTGATGCGGCTCAACCAGTCGATCGACAGTTCGCGTGACATGGCGATCACGGCGCTGTCGGTGAACCTCTCCATGATCACGATCGGTGAGAACGAGACGGTCAAGCGGCTCGCTGCCTGCGCCGCGCTGCTGGCGGTGCCGACAATGATCGCCGGTCTCTACGGCATGAATTTCGAGCACATGCCGGAGCTGAAGTGGGCGTGGGGCTATCCGTTCGCGCTTGGCCTGATGGTGGTAATCGACGCCTTTCTGTTCTGGCGTTTCCGGAAAGCCAAGTGGCTTTGACCGCGTTCGGCAGCACGACAAACTTCCATGACCAATGAACCAGTCCGTCTTTAAAAGGGAGAATTCCTCATGGGCTCTCCTGCCTCTGAGGCCGGACGGTTTGAGGACGAAGGGCCGCAGCATGCGGTCAGCTTGGCGCAGTCGTTCGCCGTGAGCAGGACACCGGTCACGCGTGCGCAGTATGAGTCCTTCGTCCAAACCACTCGGCGCAGTGACGCGAGCGCCTGCGCGAGCATGGACGACGATGGTCGCTGGATCAGGACATCCGGCCTGAGCTGGCGGAATCCAGGGTTCGAGCAGGCGGCCGATCATCCCGTCGTTTGCGTTTCCTGGGAGGATGCCCGGGCCTACGCGCAATGGCTCAGTGCGACGAGCGGTAAGACGTACCGGCTATTGTCCGAGGCGGAGTTCGAGTACGTCGCCCGCGCCGGCGCCACGACAGCCTTCGCATGGGGCGCGTCCGAACATGACATCTGCGCGCATGCCAACAGCTTCGACACCGCGGCAAAACTCGCGCATCCGGAATGGCCTGGCGCCGACTGCGATGACGGCTACGTCAACACTGCTCCGGTCGAGGCCTTTCCCGCCAACGCGTTCGGTATCCACGGCGCGACTGGGAATGTGTTCCAGTGGACGGAGGATTGCTTCGTGGAGGGCGGCTACACTGACGTTCCGACCGACGGGTCCGCGCGCACGAGCGAAGGCTGCACGGTCCGTGTTATCCGGGGCGGCTCCTGGCTCAACAGCTGGCGCGGGCTTCGCGCCGCGATGCGAGATCGCGACCGCCAGCAGGACCGATACACGAATGTCGGCTTCAGGGTTGCTCGGTCTCTATGATTCGGCGGCAGGATTGGGCTCGATCGGATCATGTGGGCGGCCGTCTACACCGGAACCAGGACCGATTGCAGGTTCTCACGCCGTCGCGCATGATGCGGGGCTTGATAACGCCGCCCATCAGCCAAGCTAAACATTGAGGCTTTGAAAATGAGCAATTCCGTAACACGCTTGCGATTCCCCGTTCTCCTAATGGCATCGATCTTCCTCTCCGCCTGCGCGTCGACGACGCCGCCGGCCGTGGAAGAATTGCCTGCAGTCACCGAAGACGGCCTCACGCGCGTGCCGTCAAACGCAGTCGATGTGGCATACCGGAAGGAAGGCGCGTCGCTCGCGTCCTACACGGCGGTGTATATCGAGGAATGCAAGGTCTCCTTTAGAAAGAACTGGATGCGGGACCAGAACCTGGACCGACTCGGCACGGAAAACACGGTTCGGCAGTCGGATGTGGATCGCATCGCGAGCGAAATGTCCGTTGCATTCAAAGAGCAATTCACGAAGGTACTTGAAAGCCATGGGTACCGGGTGGTCCCGGCTGGAAGCACGCAGGACGTGTTGACGCTGCGCCCCGCGATCGTCGATCTCGATGTGACGGCGCCGGACTTGCGCACCAGTACGACCGGGCCCACGCGTACCTTTACGGCCTCGGCCGGCGAAATGACCCTGAACATGGACCTGGTCGACTCCGCCAGCGGCGCCAGGATAGGGCAGGTCATTGACCGGGAGCGGGACAACGAAGATGGATCGATTGGTTATTCAAATCACGTAGCCAATCGTGCCGAAGCGGAGCGCGTGCTGCGCAAATGGGCGGAGTTGCTTGCAGCGGCACTCGATGAAGCAAAGGTCAAATAGACAAGCAAGCGGCAGGAGGCGACGTTGGCGAAGATCACCGGAATTGGCGGAGTCTTCTTTAAGAGCAAGGGTAGTAGCGCCGCGCTGGCAGCCTGGTACCAGGAGCACTTGGGGATGCCGCTGGCGGAGTTCGGCGGCGCGATCCTCAGGTGGCCCGACGATACAGCGGAAGACCTGGGCCTCACTGTGTGGCATGTCGCGGAAGGAAACAGCCAGTGGTTCAGTCCAAGCAATTCGTCCTTCATGATCAACTACCGGGTCGACAATCTCGGCGAAATGCTGGCACAACTCCGGGCGGGCGGTGTGGAAGTCATCGGCGGACCCGAATCCCACGAGAACGGCAAGTTTGCGTGGATCATGGATCCGGACGGGAACAAGGTTGAGCTCTGGGAGCCGATGACCTGGGACGACAAGAACAAGTCCGCCGAACCAGGAAATTAGCCGGACACGGTGGCGCCAGGAATGTCGTTGTTCTCCAAACTCTTCGGGAAGTCGTCGAAACACTCTACAGAGTCCGCGGTTCCAGAACATGCAGTCTTCGTATATCTGAAGCTTTCCGACACGGGATTTGGTACTGAAGGTGAGCGACAGGCGATCCACTCGCTGACGCACGAACTCGAGACGGCAATCTCTGTTCAACGCGCCGGCGAGTTCGATGGCGACGAGTTCGGAGGGGGAGTCTGCACGCTTTACATGTACGGCCCCAATGCGGATCAGCTGTTCGCAGCCGTAGAGCCGATCCTGAGACAATCACCGCTGACGACGGGCGCCCATGCCATCAAGCGATACGGCCCAGCCACTGCCGCCGATGCCCGAGAAGTCAGGGTAGAGTTCGCAGGCGGTGCTGACCAATACCGGCGAACCTAGGTGCCTGAGTGGTATAGAAACACGACGTGGAACGCATCCGTGGCGCAGGTGTTCGAGGACAAGCTGCGGCGCGCGCGACGCAAGGAGCAGTATTTGCGCATCCAGGCAAACAGCCTTGCAGATTCGCATCCGCAGGTTGCGATCGATCTATTGGAACGCTATTTCACGCTGCCCGATCAGTTTGATCAGGCACAAGCCTACGTCGACCAGGCGCAGGCACTCCTCACATTGCATCGAGTCGATGATGCGATTCGCTCGTACGAAGCCGCGTTGGCGCGGGAAGCAACGTTTCCGAACCTGCAAACCCAGGCTTGGCTGGATCTGCCCTATCTCATTGCAACTCAAGGCATTAAGCCGCGCTACAACCAAGCCACGGAACTACTTGATACGCACCGGAACCGGTTGAGGTTTCCTGTTGACCGCTTTCGTTGGTTCGCGGCGCACTGCCTTGTTGCTGCCGATACCGGAGAATCTGCCGTCGCGAAAACAAACGCGGAGCAAGCGCTGCAAGCGTTGGGCACCGAGCACTCCGGGCTTCGCTATCATCCAACAGTTGGGTTGGTCACCGAGCAGTACGAAAAGATCGTCCAGCGTCTGAGAGCTTGCCTTGCCGAATGACAAGGGGTTGCAGCGGACGGTAATGCAATGGTTCGAGCAACAGCGGGCGTGTGGCCGCAAAGGAAATCCTTAGTCATGTAACGGTTGTCGAGCGTCCGTGACCGTGGTATCAGTTCGCGATGGCGACGAAAACCTATCAAGGAAGCTGTCATTGCGGAAGCCTCCGATTCGAAGCCGATCTCGACCTCGCGGAAGGCACCGGCAAATGCAACTGCAGTTACTGCTGGAAGGTTCGCAACTGGTCGATCGGAATCAAGCCCGACGCGTTCCGTCTGCTCTCCGGCAAGGAGAACGCCCATGAGTACGGCTTTCGCGAGGACAGCGTCAACCATCATGTCTTCTGCAATCGTTGTGGCGTACGAATCTACACTTACGGCTACGTCGAGCAGGTCGGCGGCGACTATGTGTCTGTCGCGCTCTCGACGCTCGACAATCTGTCAACGGCCGAACTCGTAGCAGCACCCGTGCGTTACATGAACGGGCGCGACGATGACTGGTTTCACGTACCCGCCGAGACCCGACACCTCTAGTCCCTTGCTGGCTATCACATGCAGAGCTTCAGTTTCGTTCTAATTCCAGGTGCGGGCGGAGATGCATGGTATTGGCACTTGCTCGCCCCAAAGTTGGAGGAGCAAGGCCACGCGACCATCCCGGTCGACCTGCCCGCGGCGGACAGACGTGCCGGTCTGCCTGAGTACACAGCCGCCGTTGTCGGCGCGATGCGGGGACGGGACCCGCAGCGTACAGCCATGATCGCTCAATCACTCGGCGGGTTTACGGCGCCGCTCGCATGTGAAAAGCTGCCAGTCGCTTTGCTCGTGCTGGTGAACGCGATGATCCCGCTGCCAGGCGAGACACCGGGTCAGTGGTGGGCAAATACCGGTCACGCCGAGGCGAAGCGCAAACGAAACCTGCGCGATGGTCGCAGCGCTGACGCTTTTGATCCGCTCATCGACTTCTTCCATGACGTGCCGCAGCCCGTGATTGACAGCGCGTGGGCTCGCGGCGAACCACGTCAATCGGAGACGGTGTTTGAGTCACCTTGCGCAATCAAAGTTTGGCCGGCCGTGACCACCCGCGTTCTCGTCGGCAAGGATGATCGTTTTTTTCCAGCCGACTTCCAACTACAGGTAGCTCGTGAACGTCTCGGCGTCTCGGGTGATGAGATGCCGGGCGGGCATCTCGTTGCGCTGAGTCAACCGTCAGAACTAGCGGCACGGCTGGTTGCCTATGTCGAAACGATCACCGGCTGACAACAGCATGAAGCGGACGGCGCCTGGCGCCGCCGCTGATGCGGCATCTCTGTTATTGGTCCTTTTCTTGTTCGTCCTGCCCGCCACGATATCTGCGCAGGAAGGGCTTCACGTTCAGCCTTGGCACCGAGCTGCTCCTGAATCTGCCCGAAGATTGGCTGAAACAAGGTGACCCTGTCCTGTATACGAGCAAGCTCGTGCGCATAACTGAATAGTAGCGTCGGGTCAGCTACAGGTGAGGTCGAATCCGATCCGCCCATCGGCGCGAGGTGTCGCCTGCTTGTAGAAGATCGTGCACGGGCTCTGATCGCCAGGCAGCGGAATTGCATCGCCGATGTAGGCCCGCTGGCGAGTGCCGCTGAGATTGACGTCGGCATAAGTGGAACGCGCGCCCAGCAGCCCGAAAACCTGCCGGTCCGCACCGACCGTGACGCTCTCGCCGCTTTTCAGCCAGAAGTCGGCTCCACCCGAAAATCCCGTCTCTGCCAGTTGTTGCTGGCGCATGCCCGCCACCTGGTCGTTGAGGTAGGCAATTTCCGCATTCGCCTGCCTGGCAAGCTCGTCCTGGCGGGCGAGCACTTTTCCGAGTTCGTCAAGGCCGGTCTTTACTTCATTGTCGACCGGCAGAGTCTTGAGCTCATCCAGGCGTGCGGTAATGTCGTTGAAATTGGATTGCTGTTCGGCGATCAGGGCGTCGACCGACGGCCCGAGGATGCCGGTGCTTTCGACACCTTTCTGCACACCAATGGCGACGATCGATCCGAGCACCATGCCGCCGAGCCCTACGGCAGCGGCCACCATTCGTGCTTTCGTGAACACGGATTTTTTGCCGGCCCCGGCGGCCGGTACGGATTTCACTTCCCCTTGTGTTGGTTCGCTCATTCTTCTTCTCCCCGATTGGCCTTTGTAGCCATTGCGCGATCCCGGCCGGCGCATTCTGTTTTTATTGGATCGCCGTTGCGGCCAGATTGTACCGCCGTTGTCTCGCCCGATCCTAGTTCGCCTGCCCCTTCAGCACTTCTTCGGCGGTGCGAAGCTCGAGCGTCGGGCACTCGGCAAGAATGCCGCGAACAGCCGCCGTCACTGTGCTCAGATCAACCTGTGCCTCGAATCTGCCGAGCGTGAGGTACGACAGCAGCCAGCCCGGGTCGATGGCCCAGGGTGGCAGGAACTTCCCCGCCCGGCACAGTCCGCGGATGCGCAAGAGCGCCAGCGCCGGGATTGAGGTGAGATCGAGTTTGCCGGCGAAAACCAGGCCCAGGACATCGGCGCGGTCCGCTGAAAAAGCCGCCCGCACGAATACCGACACACCGAGCAGGCCCGCAATATAGCCAACGTCCTTCGTGAACGGGTGACCGCCCGTGAGGGGTGCACCGCGGAAGATCCGTCGAGTGGATTCGTAAGCCTGTTCCCGCGAGGGACTTCTTTCGAGAAACCAGCGGTAGAGCTCGATGAAGTTCGCGCCATCGCAAGCCATTTGAACGCCGATCACCCGGTCTGCGAGGCGCCGCAAGCGATCGAGTTCAAGGGTTCCCGACACGAACTCGGCGAAGACTGCGAGACCTTCCTGGGTGCGGGTCGTTCCCGGGTGACCGATGGCCAGGTTCGGCAGGTCCGGCTGAGCCTTCCCGTTCAGCGCCGTAAGCACATGAACGTAGGCTTCATGATTTAACAGCTGCGCCGCATCTCGCCGAGTGAACATGGCGTCACGACGCACCTTGATCCGGCTCGCAGTAGCGAGTGCGTTTGCCGACAGTTCGTCGACGATCTCGACGACTGGGGCTGCGGCGCCGAAATGGCGCTTCACTTCGACCTCGAGTTCACTCGCCACCTGAACCGCCGTCCGATCGCGCGTGGCAGGTGCGAACAACTTGATCGCGGAGAGCTCTGCAATGGACTTGTGGACCTGTTGTGCGAGCCCGAGCGGCGTCGCTGGGTCGAGCAACATCTGGCGAGTGGGTACGCCGTAGAGCTTGCTGCTGTAAGTGTGGAACTCCGGGGTCCCGACCGTGGACAGCATCAATGCCGTTGCTTCGATGGAATTGGCCTCCCGTTCGAACCAGCTGTCGACCGTGCCGCTTCCGAGCAAGCGACGCACCTCTGCCACACCAGCAAGGGTGCGGGCAGGGTCGATCGGCTTGTAGCGCGGCTCGGGGAGCTTCGTTCCTTCGGAATCCAGGAACTGCGTGCGGAGCTCGCCAGGCCAGTTGAGCGCCGCCAGGACTCGCAGCGGCTTGGACACGTCGTGCAGTATCTTCGCCATCTGGCGATAGCGATCGTCGGTGTTCGTTTCGGAGTTACGCACGGCTGCGACTGTCGCACAAGTCAAGCGGTCTTGCGAGCCTGCTCATCTGCACGTATGGTCTATTTACTGCAATCATGTACGCGACGACCGGGACATGGAAGCAGATGACAGCATCTTGCAGCAGCGCAACCGAAGAAATGAGAGACACGCCGATGCCAAGCTCCGACGACCAGAGTTCGCAGCGGTACTATCATGGTACGAAGACCGCCCTGAAGCCGGGGGACCTCATCGAGCCCGGCTACAACTCAAACTACGGTACGAGGAAGAAGGCGGCCTACGTCTACTTGACCGCAACCTTGGATGCGGCCACCTGGGGGGCCGAACTGGCCCTCGGCGAAGATCCCGGCAGAATCTACATAGTGGAACCTACCGGCCCGATTGCAGATGACCCCAATCTGACCGACAAGAGGTACCCAGGCAATCCGACGAAGTCATATCGCTCCCGGGATCCGCTCCGGGTCACGGGTGAGGTCACGGATTGGAAGGGGCACTCGCCCGAAGAACTCAAAGTCATGCAGGACCACCTCGAGCGTCTCAAGCAACTTGGCGTTGAAGCTATCGAGGACTGAGTTTGACTCGTCCACATTGCCAAGTACAACAAAGCCATGGTTGTCGCCTAACAATTCGATGCAGCGAACAGAGGAAACCATCACATGAAAGTCAAGCCAGTGCTGACGATCTCGGCGATCTACCTGGCGGTACTCGGCGTCGGGTTCATGCTTGTTCCGCAGAAGATCGGTATTGATGCTGTACCGGCCGATGCGTCGCCGGCATTGATCGCCTATCTCCGCATTTTCGGCGGGCCATGTCTTGGGATTGCAGTCTTGAACTGGCTGACCCGGAACGCGGAGCCCTCTGCAACGCGTAACGCGATTGTCCTGGCGAATATCGTCGGATTTGCTTGCGTTACCTTGATGGACATTTGGGGAGTATTTAGTGGTGGCGCACGTGACGCAGCGAAACTGTTCCTTGTCATT
Organism: uncultured Pseudomonadota bacterium; assembly: GCA_963775455.1. Classification (GTDB taxonomy): domain Bacteria; phylum Pseudomonadota; class Gammaproteobacteria; order Steroidobacterales; family Woeseiaceae; genus UBA1847. Next base: position 559,288 of record CAVZIU010000004.1, read on the forward strand.
CATCTGCTCATGACAGGCGCGTTCGTTATGGCATGGCGCCGCAGCATGCCGGCTCCGCAAAGCTAGGGGCATTCGGCTCGACAAGCAGAACACACAATGACAGAACCCACACTGCAAGCTCAGATCGATGCTGCCAACGCATACGAGGCGTTAATGGTGCCGGCACTCTTCGCTGTATGGGCGTCGAAGGTCGCGGACGCAGCGAAAATACGACCGGGTGGGCGGGTGCTGGACGTCGCATGCGGCACCGGCGTCCTTGGTCGTGAAGTCGCGTCGCGTACGGGGCCGACCGGAGTCGTCGTGGGGCTGGATCCCAGCCCGGGCATGCTCGAGGTGGCCAAGCGGCTTGCACCGGGCTTGGAGTGGCGGCAAGGCGTTGCCGAGTCACTCCCGTTCCCGGATCGGTCATTTGATGCAGTCGTCAGCCAGTTTGGTCTGATGTTCTTCACGGATCGACGCCAGGCGCTTGGCGAGATGCTGCGGGTACTGGGATCCGGGGGACGCCTGGCGATTGCGGTGTGGGATTCTCTGGACAGCATACCTGCCTACGCCGCGGAGGTGGCATTGCTCGACCGTATGGCTGGTCGGCGAGCCGGCGATGTCCTGCGTGCACCTTTCGTTCTTGGCGCGCGACATGATCTGGATGCATTGTTTGGGGACGCCGGCATCGAGAGCGTCGAGGTGACTACCCATCATGGCACAGCTCGATTTCCCAACGTACGGATTATGGTTGAAGCCGATCTCAGGGGCTGGCTACCCATGATGGGCGTGGTTCTGCCCGAGGAGCAGATCACTCAGATACTCGATCAGGCCGAACATGACCTGAGACCGTATGTCGCCGCCGATGGAACGGCCGCATTTGGTGTCTCCGCCCATATCATCGCGGGCAAAAAGACTTAGCGTGCTACTTTCCTACCAGATTGCACCTTCGTACCATAATCGAGCGAAGCATCAAACTGTCTTCTGCCCTGCGGGGTGAGATCCAGCACATTCCAAATCGGGTTGTACTCGTCGAGACCGCGCTTATCAATGTCGTGGGCAAGCCTGGGATGAACGCTGTAAAAGTGCCGCACCGTTTTTCTGTCCTTGTCGAGCGTGAAAACCGAAATCGCCGCATCCTGATTTCCTTCGCGATCTTCACTCCCGAGATCGTACTTGAAAGTGCTCTTGCCCGCGCTCAGCAGCCGTAGCTTGTTCCACCCTCGCTTGCGAGCGAGTGCGCGCAGCGCAGGCAAATCTGCCGCTGCCACGATCGCCAGGTCGATATTCTGTGCCAGGTGATGCGCAACGCCGTTAAAGCTATCGATCCAGGAGGTGCACATCGGACACGGACTGGTATTCTTCTTTCCGAACATGAATTGATAGATAACCAGCGCACGATCCGAATCGGAGAAAAGTTCACTAAGTCGAACTGTGCTGGTCGGCGAGTCGCCTTCGTCAAGAGACTGCGCACCCTCTACGAATTCGTAGTCCTTCAATGTCGCACCCGCCGGTAGTTTCCGGCGCAGCACAGCGACCTTTTCGCGCTGGTTCAGCAATTCAATTTCAGCGAGACGCAGCTCTTCACGTTTGGCAAGATACTCTGCTGATTCATTCGGTAAATTTGTCTGCCTGTAAGTTCCGTCGATCATTTCGTGAGCCATTGGTAACACCTCCATTGAATAAGTATAGTCATTTCAAGACGCACAGGGCGACTGAGAACCTCGAATGACAGAATCGACCCCGAGTACACCATTGCGCATTGCGCGCCTTGCCGGCGCGATGTATCTGATCCAGATTACGACAGGCACATTCTCCGAGCTTGTCGCGAGAAGTCCGTTTGTCGTGGGCGACGACGCCGCTCAGACCGCACATAACATCATGTCGTCCGAGCAGTTGTTTCGCATTGGGATTGCGAGCGATTTGCTTACCTACAGTGCCGTGCTGATCGCAACATGGGCCCTCTATGTCCTCCTGCGGCCTGTCAGTCGAAATTTGGCGTTGCTTGCGCTTTTCTTCAGACTTATCGAGTTATCAATTCACTTCAATGTGACGTTGAACAGCCTGGCGGTGCTTCGACTCCTCGGCGGCGCCGAGTATTTGGGAAACATCGATCCGGCCCTGTTGGCGGCGCTTGCACAGCACGCACTGGGGGTTCAAGGGGAGGGATTGAGAGTGGGATTTATCCCATTGGGCCTGGGATCGGCTCTTTTCGCGTACCTCATGTTCAAGTCGCGCTGCGTGCCCCGAGTATTGGCCGGCTTCGGCGTCTGCGCGTCCTTGCTTTTGTCCGCATTCGTTCTGGTGACGATCGTTCATTCCGATGCCCGACAAATGCTGTACATCCCAATGCTTCCGATGGGCATCTATGAAATATCGCTTGGGTTCTGGCTGTTATTTCGCGGCATGAAGCCGATAATGAACTGACGTTGCGGCCCGGGGAGTGGCGTACATGCGCATCACCAATACGACTACGGCCTGCTTGCTCGCGCTCGTATCCGGCAGCGTGCTGGCTGACGATGCAGCCAACGAGGCCTTGCGCGACGCGGTCACTTGCGCCGAGATCGGTTTCGCGTTGTCCGTCGAACACGGCGACGAGAAGGCATTCGCCGAGTTCATCCACCCTGACGCGCGCTTCATCGGCGGCGGCATTTCACGGGGCCGCGAAGCCGTGCTCGCCACCTGGGCCCCGTTCTTCGACGAAGGCGGACCACGCCTGATCTGGCGCCCGATGATCGTCGAAGTACTCGAAAGTGGCGACCTCGCCCTCTCGCGCGGACCCTACCGCCTGCAGACGATCGATGAGAACGGCGTTGCGATCGAGGTATGGGGCACTTTCAACTCCACCTGGCAACGGCAGTCCGACGGCCGCTGGCAGGTGATCTTCGACGCCGGCAGCCCGACGACGGTCGAGTTTCCGCCTGAAATCCGCCTGCACATCCTCGAGCCGGCCGGCGCTTGTAACCAGGTCTGAGGCACCGGTTCCACAAGAGCCTGCCTGGCCACGGTCCGCGCTCCGGCCAGTGACCGCCTGACGCCGGGCCGGTTTCCGGCCGGCGGGCATAATCCCTTGTAACGAATTTCGCTGCCGTTCGTCGGTTGAGGTAAATCCGGGAAATTTGCATGCAGGCGGTAACGGACGAACAACTGATTCGGTGGGTGGCAGACGGCGATTCTTCTTGTCTCGCAACCCTGTTCGAACGGCACCACAAGGGCGTGTACCGATTCTGCCTGCAGATGACCCGCAACCGGACGCAGAGCGAGGACCTCGTGCAGGACGTGTTCATCAAGGTATTGCGCAAGGCCAGCTCGTATCGCGGCGACGGCACGTTCAAGGCCTGGCTCTACAATGTCGCGCGTAACGTCACTTTCGACGAGCTGCGCCGCGACAAGCTCTCCGCCGGCGCATTCGACGACGACCTGTCCGCCAGCGAGCCTGTCGACACCCGCTCCGCTGAGCAGGTGGCGAGCGGCCAGCAGCTCGTCGGCCAGGTCGCGGAGGCGCTCGCCCGGCTGCCGCTCGCCGCGCGCGAAATCATCTGGCTCGGCCGTTTCGAGTTCGACAGCTATGAAGACCTGGCGCTGGCTCTCGGCTGCAAGCCGGGCGCCGCGCGCGTTCGGATGCACCGCGCAATGCAACTGCTCGCCGCCGAACTCGGTGCTCCGACGGGAGACCTGACCCATGCCTGACCAATACCGCTCGCAACTGCCCTACGAGGGCGAAACGCCCGGCCAACACGCCATCTGGGACGCGCTCGCGGAACTGCCGCTCGAGGAGCCCGGCGCGGCCATGCGCCATCGCTTTCACCGCGAGCTCCACCGGGCGCGGCAGAAATCCCTCGCCGCGCGCCTGCGCGGCCTGTTCGGCTTTTCGGGCAACCTCGGCTGGGCGTCCGCGGCAGCCTGCCTGCTCGTGGGCCTGTTCGCAGGCCGTGCGTTCGACAGCGCCAACGGCGACGACGATCGGCTGGCGGCGCTCGAAGACAATGTCCAGGCACTGAACCGCAGTCTCATCCTGGACCGCATCAACAACGCGGAGCCGGGCAAGCGCCTGCAGGGCATCATGGACGCGGCCTACCTCGTCCAGGACGACCCGCAGATCACGGCAGCGCTGCTCGAACGCGCATCCGACGACCGGGTGGCGTCGATCCGCTCAGCCGCGATCGATGCGCTGGCGCCGAGCATGTCCTCGCCCGACGTCGGCCGGCAGCTGATGACCCTGCTCGCCGACGCCGAATCACCGCTCGTGCAGTTCGCGCTCGTCGACCTCGTGCTCCGTTACGGCAACCAGGCACAGCTCGATGCGCTGCAGGAACTCGCCGGCGCCGACCGGCTGCATCCGGAACTCGTACGCCACATCGACCAGTCCCTCGGGAGGGAAAGCAATGAAACCTAGAACCTCTGTCGCACTGCTCGGCGCACTGCTGGCCGGGACTTCGGCGGCATCCGAGCCCGTGATCCAGGAGAACGCCTGGACCGAGCACTATCCCGTGAGCGCCGCTGCGCCGCGGTTCGCGATCGACAACGTCTGGGGCAGCATCAAGGTGCGCACCGCCGACGTCGATCAGATCACCGTGAATATCAACGAACGTCGCGCAGCGCCGAGCGAGGAACTCTTCGAACGCTCGATGGCGATCTATTTCCTCGATACCGACGCCGATGACCACGGGGTCGCAATCCGCGTCGGCCACGACGAGCGCAACTGGCAGGAATTCAATCGCTGCAACAACTGCCGGGTCGACTACCAGTTCGACGTCATCGTTCCCGAGGGCACCGATGTCGACGTCGGCACCGTCGTCGACGGGCGCGTGGAAGTCTCCGGCCGGCTCGGCACGGTGAGCGCGAGCAACGTCAATGGCCCGATCGACGTCGACGGGCTGCGCAACTGCGCGCGCGTCGAGAACGTGAACGGGCCGATCAGGCTGGATTTCGCCATGGGACCGGCGAGCGATTGCACGATCGAATCGGTGAACGGCGACATCACGCTCGCCGTTCCCGGCGATGCCGGGCTGGACGTGGCGGTCGACCTGTTCAACGGCCGGATCGTCTCCGAACTCGAAGTCGAACCGGTGGCGCTGCCGGCCACGGTCGAGCACCTTACGGACAACGGCAGCCATCTCTACCGCATCGAAAAGCCCGCCGGCCTGAGGGTCGGCGCCGGCGGACCCAGCTACCGGATCTCGTCACTGAACGGCGACGTCCGCATACGGAAACTCTGAACGGAGCCGCAATGAAGATGTACATGCTACGAAACTTCCTGGCCTTCGCGTCGCTGCTTGCAGCGACAGGCGCCGCCGCGCAGACCGACCCCTATGTCGTCAACATCCCGCTGTCGCGGCCCGGCGAGCCGATCGTCCTCGAGATCGGCATACTCTCGGCGCGCATCGAGGTCATCGGCGAGGATCGCACCGACGCGGAGTTCGAGATCACCGCCAAGGACTCGGGGCGCAAGATCGTCACACCGTCCGGCACCAAGGCGCTGAGCGGCGGCACTTTCGCTTTCGACATCGAAGAGGAAGACAACGAAATATCCGTGGAAACCGACCATCGCGTGGACCAGGTGTCCGTCACGGCACGCGTGCCGCGTCGCGCCGACCTGAACCTGTCGACGGTCAACGACGGCGAGATCATCGTCAGGAACATCACGGGCACGCTGGAACTCGGGAACACGAACGGACCGGTGACGGCCACCGGCATCAGCGGGTCGGTCATCGCGGAAAGCATCAACGACAACATCGAGATTGGCTTCGCGTCCCTGCCCCGCGACGTGGCCATGTCGATGGAATCGGTCAGCGGCAACCTCATCGTTCGTTTGCCCGCGGATGCGGGCGCGGAGTTGCACCTCGACAGCTCGCAGGGCGAGATCCTGTCCGATTTCGAGGTAGAGGTAGTGCCGTCGAAGCCGGTCGTCGAACGCGATGACAGCGGCGACGGCATTTCCGTGCGTGTGGAGAACACCATCGTCGCCCGGGTGAACGGCGGCGGGCCCGTGATCCGCCTCAAGACTTTGAGTGGCGACATCAGTATTCTCAAGGCAGGCAACTGAATCGCGATATTGCAGGATGACGGAACCCTGGCTCGAACGCTGGGCGGAAGGACGCATCGGCTGGCACGAAGCGGCGGGCAATGCAGCCCTCAGGCGGCACTGGCACGCATCGGGCCGGCGCGTACTCGTGCCCTTGTGCGGCAAATCGCAGGACCTCCTGTGGCTCGCCGCGCAGGGCAACGAAGTCATCGGCGTCGAGTATTCCGAACGCGCTGTCCAGTCCTTCTTCGCCGAAAACGGTATCGAGGCCCGGCGTGACCGGAACGGCACGGTGTACCGGGCGTCCGGACAGGGCATCGAGATCCACTGCACGGATTTCTTCGAGTTCGATGCGGGAACGTGCGATGCTCACTACGACCGCGCCGCGCTGATCGCACTGCCGCCCGATCAACGCCCGGACTACGTCCGCAAGACGGAGTCCCTGCTCGCACCCAACGCGTTCCGGCTCGTCATCACGGTCGAGTACGACCAGTCGCTCATCGACGGTCCCCCGTATTCGGTGCCAGGCACCGAAGTTCGGGGTTATTGGCCGGGACTGGAGTGGATCGAGACTGGCGACGACCTGCCGAACTCGCCACCACGCTTTCGCGAGGCCGGGATCACGGACATCCGCGAGGTAGTTTGGCGCTCGCGGCCGAGCTAGACGGCGCGTATTCGTTGCTTTTGTTACGATCCGGATTGTCGGTTGAGGCCCGAACGCCGAGCCTGAATCAGTCTGTGAGTAAAAATCCGTATGGCTCCGGCCGGGTGTGAGACTAGAATGCAGGCGTGGGAGCGTCGGTACCGCAACGCGCCGCGCAGCATAAACAAAAACTGTCCAAATGGACGAATTGGGAGATTTCCACTATGAGCGAATACAGGAAGATAGCATTGGCAGGCGCTTTGCTCGTCGCAGCGGTTGCACAGCCGGCGATGGCTCAAACGGACGCCGCGACAACCGCGAGTTGTGACAGCATCGTGTTCACTGATGCCGTCCTGAGCCGGTTTCCGAATGCAAAGGACTACTGCCTCGAAGTCGCGCTGAAGGACGGCGACCTCTTTGCCCATTTCGAAGCAGAGTTTGTCCGCAGGTCGGGGTCGGATATCGTGCTGCGCGTCAAGAGGCCCGACGGCACCTTTTCTGATTCGATCCAGATTACGCCGCCCGACGATCAACGGGTCAATATCGACGGCCGCAACTACCGGATGCGGGACATGAACCGGGGCGACACCCTCGATATCTGGGTACCGCATGACCGCTTTGAAGTCGCTGTGTATGAGACCCAAGAGGAGTTCGTGGCGGCGCCGGCCGTGGCGACTTATCCCGCGACAATTGTTGAAGAAGAGGAAGAAATGTTGCCGGCTACCGCCAGCTTCATGCCACTCGTCGGGCTCCTGGGCGCGCTGTTTGCCACGATCGGAAGCGTGTTCGGCTGGATCGGGTTCCGAATTCGGCGTCGTTATTCCTGATCTCGAAAGCTAGTCCGCGGGCCCGGGTCCAGTGCCCGGGCCCGTTTTTTTCGTTCACGTATTCTGCGCTATTGCCCGCGGCGCAACGGCAGCGCCGTATCCGTCTTGATTTCCTTCAGCACGATATTCGAGCGGACCTGCGACACGCCGGGCACCTTGAAGATGAAGCTGTCGAGGAAGACGTTGTAGGCGTCGATATCCTCGACGACTACGCGCAGGTGGAAATCCGCCTCGCCGCTGGTCGCGAAACATTCCAGCACCTCCGGATGCCGCCGGACCTCGCGCACGAACTGCTCGACGTTGGCCTGCTCGTGCCGCGCGAGCGACACGTGAACCATCGCCGACAGGCCGAAGCCGGCCTTTCGCGTGTTGAGGATCACGGCATAGCGTTCGATCACGCCGGATTCCTCGAGCGCCTTTACCCGGCGCCAGCAGGCAGAGGTCGAGAGCCCCACCTGGGCCGCCAGGTCCTGCACCGTGACGCGACTGTCCTCCTGCAGCGCGATGAGGATCTGCCGGTCACGGGCAGAGAGTTCGGATGCGGGGTTTCGAGCCATTTCGAAATTCTATCCGACTTTCCAGCTTTGACTGGAATTATTTTTCTCAAACTCGCCGAATACTGAAACATTAGAAAGCCTTTTGCGCCCGGACTCTGCGAAACTGGGGCGCTTCCCCTGTCGCACCGGAGTCGCCCATGGCCGCCCCTGCCCGCGTGATCCCGCGCCCTGCGCTGGACGATTACGAACTGGAGGACCGCTACCGGCGCGAGACCGGGCGCGTGTTCCTGACCGGCACCCAGGCGCTGGTGCGCATCGCTCTCAGCCAGCGCGCACTCGACCGCGCGGCCGGGCTCAATACGGCGGGTTTCATCTCGGGCTATCGCGGTTCGCCCCTCGGCGCTTTCGACCAGGAACTGTGGCGCGCCGGGCAGCATCTCGAGCGGCATGACATCACCTTCCTTCCGGCTGTCAACGAGGACCTCGCCGCGACGGCGCTGCTCGGCACACAGCAGGTCGAGACCGATCCGAATCGCACCGTCGATGGCGTGTTCGGCATCTGGTACGGCAAGGGCCCGGGCGTCGATCGTGCCGGGGACGCGCTGAAGCACGGCAACGCCTACGGCAGCTCACCGCGACGGCGGCGTGCTCGTCGTCGCGGGCGACGACCACGGCTGCGTATCGTCGTCGATGCCGCACCAGTCCGACGTCGCATTCCTCACCTTCATGATGCCGCACCTCAATCCGGCGAGCGTCGCCGAATACCTGGAGTTCGGCCTGTACGGTTTCGCGCTGTCGCGTTTCTCCGGCATGTGGGTCGGTTTCAAGGCAGTCTCCGAGACGGTCGAGTCGGCAATGTCGGTCATGCTGCCGCCCTGGCCACGGTTCTCGACGCCCGAATTCCAGCCGCCGCCCGGCGGGTTGCATTACCGCTGGCCCGACTTCCCCGGGCCGCAGATCGAGGAACGCCTCGAAGCGAAAAAGGCGGCGACGCTGGCATTCGCCGCCGCGAACCCGATCGACCGCAAGATCTTCGACGTTCGCGATGCGCGTTACGGCATCGTCACGACCGGCAAGGCCCACCTCGACCTGATGGAAGCGCTGCGCCTGCTCGGCATCGGCCGGCAGGAAGCGCGGCGCATCGGCCTCGACGTCTACAAGGTCGGGATGGTCTGGCCGCTCGAACACGACGGCGCGCTCGAGTTCGTGAAGAACAAGCACGAGGTGCTGGTCGTCGAGGAAAAGCGCGGCATCATCGAGAGCCAGTTCAAGGAATACTTCTACGACTATCCGGGCCGGAAGCCCCAGCGCATGGTCGGCAAGGCCGACGAAAACGGCGCGCGGCTCGTGCCCTGGACTGGCGAACTCGCGCCGATCCAGCTCGCGGGCATCGTGGCGCGGCGGCTCGACGCCGAGTTCCCGGGCCTCGGCCTGACCGCGCGTGCCGATGCGCTTCACCCGCAGCGAAACCTGATCGATATCAGCGGAGCGACGCGCATCCCATATTTCTGCTCGGGCTGCCCGCACAACAGCTCGACGAAAGTGCCCGAGGGGTCGCAGGCGCTGGCCGGCATCGGTTGCCATTTCATGGCGAACTGGATGGACCGCGACACCGACGGTCTCATCCAGATGGGCGGCGAAGGGGTCAACTGGGTATCGCGTTCCCTGTTCAACGGCCGGCGGCACGTGTTCCAGAACCTTGGCGATGGCACGTTCTATCACTCCGGCTCGGTCGCCATACGGCAGGCCGTCGCCGCGGGCACCAACATCACCTACAAGATCCTGTTCAACGACGCTGTAGCGATGACCGGCGGCCAGCCGGTCGACGGGCCGGTCAGCGTGCAGTCGATCGCGCATTCGGTGCGCGCCGAGGGCGTTACGCGCATTGCGCTCGTCTCCGACGAGCCGGAACGATTCGACCTCGCCGATTTCCCGCGCGGAACGACACTGTCCCATCGCCGCGACCTGGACCCGCTGCAACGCGAGCTCAGGGAAGTACCGGGCGTCACGGTGCTGATCTACGCGCAGACCTGCGCCACCGAAAAGCGCCGCCGCCGCAAGCGCGGACTCATGGATGACCCGCAACGCGTCGTCGTCATCAACGACCTCGTTTGCGAGGGCTGCGGCGACTGCTCGGTCGAATCCAACTGCCTGTCGGTGATTCCGAAAGAAACGCCTTTCGGCCGCAAGCGGCAGATCGACCAGAACAACTGCAACAAGGACTACTCCTGCCTGAACGGCTTCTGCCCGAGCTTCGTCACCGTCGAGGGCGGCGTACGCAAGCTGCCGGCGCCGGCGGCCGCGATGCCGGACCTCACCGGCATTGCAGCACCCATGCCGGGTCCGATCGAGGATTGCCACGACCTGCTCGTGACGGGGGTCGGCGGTACCGGCGTCGTCACCGTCGGCGCACTGATCACGATGGCCGCGCACCTCGAGGGCAAGGGCGCCAGCGTGCTCGACTTCATGGGCTTCGCGCAGAAATTCGGCCCGGTACTGAGTTACATCCGCCTGGCCGAGGATCCCGCCGCCATCCACCAGGTGCGCATCGAACAGGGACGCGCGGACGCACTCATCGGCTGCGACCTCGTCGTGAGTTCGTCGCCGCAGGCGTCGCGGACCTACGATTCCAGGCACACGCGCGCGGTGCTGAACACGGCGGAGATGGCGACCGGAGACTTCGTCCGGCACCGTGACGCGAATCTCAAGGCCGGCGAGCGCGTAGCCGCGGTCGGCGCGGCCGTCGCATCCCTGACGACGCTCGATGCGAACCGGCTCGCCGCAGAGCTGCTGGGCGACACGATCTACGCGAACGTGCTGTTGCTCGGCGCGGCCTTCCAGGCCGGCCTCGTGCCGGTGACACTGGGTGCACTCGAGCGCGCCATCGAGCTCAATGGCGTCAAGGTGGCGGAGAACAAGCGCGCGCTCGCCTGGGGCCGCATAGCCTGCGCGGATGCCGAAAGGTTGCCGAAACTCGCGGCGGCGGGAACGGCGGCGGAACCGCTCGATGCCTACATCGAGCGGCGGGCACGCTTCCTCGTGGACTACCAGGATGTGCGCCTCGCCGAGCCGCTACCGGGCACTCGTCGAGCGCGTGCGCATGGCAGGCGATGCACTGCCCGGCGGCGATGCGCTCACCCGCTCCGTAGCCCAGGCGTATTTCCGGCTGCTTGCCTGCAAGGACGAGTACGAAGTCGCGCGCCTGCACGCGCGGACCGGCTTCGTCGACGACTTGCGCCGCAACTACGGTCCGAATGCGCGGATCCGCTTTCACCTGGCGCCGCCGCTGTTGAACAGCCGGCGCGATGCACGCGGCCGGCCACTCAAGAGGTCCTTCGGGGCGTGGCTGCTGCCCGTCTTTCACGCGCTCGCCGGAATGCGGCGGCTGCGCGGCGGTCCCTTCGACGTTTTCGGCTATTCCGCAGAGCGGCGCATGGAGCGCGCGCTGATCCGCGAATTCGAAGAAACGATCGATGCCCTGCTGCCCGCACTCGGCGGTACCAGCGCGGCGGAGGCGGCCGCCGTCGTCGCGCCTTATCTCGAGATTCGTGGTTTCGGACCGGTCAAGGACGCCGCGGTTCTGACCGCACGACCGCTGGTGGCGGCCCGGCTGAGGGACATGCGACGATGCGCGGATGCGCAAGGCTGAGCTCCGCTACGAATTCGAAGAGAAGCCCGAGTCCGGGACCAGCATGGCGATTGCAGACGGCGCGCACTGGCTGCGCATGCCGTTGCCCTTCGCGCTCGATCACATCAATCTCTGGCTGTTGCGCGACGGCCGAGGCTGGGTCGCCGTCGATACGGGGCTCGGCGACGAGGCCAGCCAGGCGCACTGGCGAAATTTCTTCGACACGACGCTCGCGGGTGATCCGCTGACCCGGGTCATCGTCACGCATTTGCATCCGGACCACGTCGGCTGCGCCGGTTTCCTGGCGCGGCATTTCGGGGTCCCATTGCTGATGACGCGCGAAGAATATCTGTTGTGCCGGGTGTTGGTGGCCGACACCGGCCGGTCCGCGCCCGAGGAAGGTCTGTCTTTCTATCGTGCGGCCGGCTGGCCCGAAGCGCCGCTCGCCCGCTATCGAAAGATGTTTGGTTACTTCGGGCGCTACATCACGCCGCTGCCTGAAGCGTATCGGCGGCTTGCCGACGGCCAGCGGTTTTCGATCGACGGGTCCGGCTGGGAAGTGATCGTCGGACGGGGCCATTCCCCCGAACATGCGTGCCTGTATTGCGCCGAGCGCGGGCTCCTGATCGGCGGCGACCAGCTCTTGCCGACGATCAGCGCCAACGTCAGCGTGTACCCGACGGAACCGGCGGCGAATCCGCTGGCGGACTGGCTCGCCACGCTCTCGACGATCCGCGGGCGCATTCCGGAGGATGTGCTCGTGCTGCCTGCGCACGGCCGTCCGTACCGGGGCGCGCACGCGCGCATCGACGAACTCCTCGCGACGCACGAAGCGCGGCTCGACGCACTCCTGGCGCACTGCGCCGAACCACGGCGCGCCGTCGATGCCTTCCCTGCGCTTTACCGCCGGGAAATCAGCGACGACAATCTGACTTTCGCGACCGGCGAAGCCGTCGCCCACCTCAATTACCTCGAGGCCCTGGACGAGATCACGTCGACGACGGACGCCGACGGGATTCGCTGGTATCGGCGGGCCTGAGCATGAACCTGCGAACCTGAGAGAAACCCTGTGCATCGACTCCGCGCCTTGATCACTTCATTCACGCTCGTATTTGCCTGCGCGTGTTCGCCCGGCCCGCAGGATCCGCCGGCAGCTACGGCCGCGGCGGCTGTTACACCTGCCGCTAGCGCCGAGGCTGCCGTGGCCATGCCGGACTCGCCGAGTGCCGCGGTGACGACGGCGATACTCGAGGCCGGCGGCAACGCGGTGGATGCGGCCGTGGCCGCGCATTTCGTGCTCGCAGTGACACAACCCGAGGCAGGCAACATCGGCGGAGGCGGTTTCATGCTGTTCTGGCTGGACGGCAAGGCCGCGTTCCTCGATTTCCGCGAGACGGCGCCCCTTGCAGCGGACCGCGACATGTACCTCGACGAGCACGGCGAGGTCATCGAAGACGCGAGCACGCTGGGAGCTCTGTCGGTCGGCGTTCCGGGCGCGGTCGCCGGCCTGTGGGCCGCGCACGAACGCTATGGCGTCCTGCCGTGGCAGGACGTCGTCATGCCGGCCGTGCGTCTGGCACGCGACGGATTCATCGTGCATCCCAAACTCGCGCAGAACGTCGAGGACAGCCTGCGAACCTTCAGAGGCAGGACGAATTTCGCGGACTATTTCGCAGAAGTTCGCGCCGGCGAGCTGTTCCGCCAGCCCGAACTCGCGGCCACGCTGCAGCGCATCGCCGACGAGGGCGTCGATGACTTCTATCGCGGCAAGACCGCGGAGCTGCTCGTTGCGGAGATGGCGCGCGGCGGCGGGCTCGTCACCCACGAAGACCTCGAGCGTTACGAGGCTATCTGGCGCGAACCCGTGCACGCCGCATGGCGGGACTTCGACGTCTGGTCCGCGCCGCCGCCGAGTTCCGGAGGCTTCGCCGTCATCCAGCTTCTGAAGATCAAGGACCTGCTCGCGCACGAGTTCGACGGTTTGGCGCTCAACTCGGCGAAGTACGTGCACCTGATCGCGGAAATCGAAAAGCGCGTGTTCGCGGATCGCGCGGAATACTTGGGCGACCCCGACTTCGTCGACGTGCCCATGGAGCGCCTGCTGAGCGACGAGTACCTGAGCGCCCGCGCCGCCGAAGTGCAGTCGGATCGCATTTCCACCATCGATGACGTGCCACCCGGCCTCGGTCCCGTGGAATCCATGGATACGACGCACTATTCGATCGTCGATTTCGCCGGCAACGCCGTCGCCACGACGACCACACTCAACCTCGATTTCGGCAGCGGTGTCATCGTCACTGGAGCGGGTTTCCTCCTGAACGACGAGATGGACGATTTCAGCGTCAAGCCGGGCGTCCCCAACGCTTACGGTGTCATCGGCAACACGGCAAATGAAATCCAGCCCGGCAAGCGCATGTTGTCGTCGATGTCACCGACGATCCTCACCCGGCACGGCGAGGTGGAGATCGTCGTCGGCACGCCCGGCGGCTCGACCATTTTTACGACCGTATTCCAGATGATCGCCGACACGATCGACTACGGACTGAGTTCGGCGGAAGCGGCAGGCGCCGCGCGATTCCATCACCAGCTTCTGCCGCCGGACCTCATCACTTACAGCCCGAGCGTGCCGTTGCCGGAAGAAACCATCTCGCAGCTCGGTGACCTGGGCTACCGCGCGAAGCCACACTCTTACGACTACGGCGACGTGCAGATGATCAGGCGCACGGAATCCGGCTGGGACGCGGGTTCAGATCCGCGCAAGCGCGGCGAAGCGCTCGTGATACGCAATGGGCCCTGAAGGGCCGCAGCGGGCATGGCCAGCAAATAGATCATATCGCGCCCATGGGGCGCTCCAACGGGACAGCGAAAACTTCTGCTGCGTCGCGGTCGCTGCTACTTGACGACGAAGGTCAGCTTCATGTCGACGCGGAATTCGACGACCTCGCCGTCCTGGACGACACACTTCTGCTCCTTCACCCAGATGCCCTGAATGCCCTGGACTGTTTCCGATGTCTTCTTGACGCCCTTGCGGATGGCGTCCTCGAAACTCTTCTTGGACGACGATGTGATCTCGACGACTTTGGCGACACTCATGACCCTCTCCTTTTTCTCGTTTGCTAAACTATTTTTTTCGACGCCGAAAATCGGCGCGCATCCGGTAACACTGCTATCTCCGCAGCCGAGTGTCAAACGCAGTGTGTCCCATGTACAATCCCGTGAAAACTAACGGGAATCGCCTCGCGGCGATGACTGTGCGCATGTCCCATCATTGACGGAGAGAATGATAATGCGACTTTTCCTGAGCGTGATCGCGGCAATCCTGGTTGCAGTTCCGGCAGGATCGGCTTTCGCGGACGCCGCCGAGGGCCAGGCGTATTTTTCGGTCATGGGCACCTACGTCGATGATGACGACGACCGCGATATCGAGGACGGCGTCAACGGCGGGCAGTTCGGATTTGGCTACGGTCTGAGCGAAGGCTGGAACATCGAAGGCCTGTTTCAGGCTGCGCGCGGCGAAGGCGGCGTCGACCACTCGTACAGCGGCATCGGCCTCGACCTGCAGCGGGTCTTCTGGCATGAACAGCGCTTCAGTCCCTATCTGCACGCCGGCGTCGGCTATTTCATGGACGACCCGGCCGGTAGGGACAGCAACGACGGCGCGATGTATTCCGCCGGCGTGGGCTTTTACTTCGACCTGTTCTCGACCAACGTCGCACTGCGCGGCGAATGGCGCTATCGCGTCGATTCCGCAGGCCCGGAGAATCTCGCCGACAATTTGATCAGCGTCGGCCTGCAATTGCCATTCGGCGCGGCGGAGCCGGCCTTTGTAGACAGCGACGGCGACGGGGTCAGCGACGGCATGGATCGCTGCCCGAACACGACGGCCGGCGCCGAAGTGGACGCCTACGGCTGCGAACTCGACAGCGACGGCGACGGCGTGAAGGACGGCACGGACGAATGCCCGAACACGCCGACCGGCGTCCGCGTTGATAGCAAGGGTTGCCCCCTCGACAGCGACGGTGACGGCGTTTCCGACGATAGCGACGAGTGCCCGAACACGCCGGCCGGCGCGAAGGTCGACGAGAAGGGCTGCGAACTCGACAGCGACGGCGACAGCATCGTCGATCGCCTTGACGAATGCCCGAACACGCCGGCAGGGGACCCGGTCGATCGCCGCGGCTGCACGCTGCGCGGGGAATACGTCCTCGAGGGCACCGCATTCGAGTACAACTCGGACCGGCTGACGCCGGACGCGAGAATCATCCTGGACGGCGCCGTCGAGACGCTGAAGCGCTATCCGGATTTGCGTTTCGAAATCGGCGGCCACACCGACAACGCCGGCTCCGAAGACTACAACGCAGGGCTTTCGGAACGGCGCGCGCGGGCCGTGAACGACTATTTCGCATCCAGGGGCATCGACGAGTCGCGCATGACCGTGCGCGGCTATGGCGAGACTGCGCCGATAGCCACGAACGACACCGAGGCAGGCCGAGCCCAGAACCGGCGCGTGTCGCTGCGGGTGATCGAGGAATAGGGGACAGTAGCCCCGTTGTTGGGGACCGTCCCCTGGCTCCCCTTTCGCGCTCGCCGGCTATTCGGCGGGTTCGGGCAGGATGATCGAGAAATCCCCGAACGCGTATTCGCGATTGCCATCCGTGCCGATGAAGCCGGCTTCACCAGATGCGATGTCGTCGAATGCATCGCGCAACTCGAGCAGGTAATCCGCGGTCGCGTACGGCACGTTGTGCGCTGTGACCAGCGTGTCCACCTCGTGCACCAGCGCCGCCAGCCGCGCGGCAGTCGCGCGATACGCGTCAGGGTCCGAACCCGGTAGATGGGCGTACAACGGCGCGAGATAGAAGGTGTCGCCGGTGAACAGCATGCGGTTCTCGCGATCGAGCAGGCAGATCGCGTCGGGCGCGTGGCCGGGCGTCTCCAGGATTTCGAATTCACGATCGCCGAGGTCGATGCGGTCGCCTTCCTTGACGAAGCGCGCAATCGTCCACGGCCTGGTGTGCCACGCGGATGCGTCGAATCCCGCGGGAAACGGTTTCCAGACCCAGCCTTCGCCGATGAATTCTGCGACCGCCGCCGGCGTCGAGCCGGCCGCATTCTGCTTCGTGTATGCGTTATCGAGGCCGACGACCTGGTCGAACCGGTGATTCCCGCCGATGTGATCGTAGTGGCTATGCGAGTTGAGCACGACGACGTCGCGTTCCGTCAATTGCCCGACGACCGCCCGTATGTCGCCGATGCCGAGGCCGGTATCGAACAAGAGCGCCCGCTCGCTGCCGACGATGAGATAGGAGATCACGAGCTCGAACTGCCCGGGCTCGTAGATCGCATAGAGGTCGTCGTCGAGTCGAAACACCTCGAACCAGCCGCTGCCGACGTCGACGCGCTCGAAAGCCGCCCACTCCGGCAGGGGCAGTTCGTCCCACCAGCGATCCTGGTCCGCACCGCGGTTCTCGATCAGTTCATTGTCATTCGAGGTCTCGGTGTCGCCGGCTGAGATCGACTGGGCCGTGGCCAGCGCGGGCCACACGATGAGCATCGGAAACAAGGAACGCATGGACGGACTGTAGCAGATGAACGCGCAGGTGAACGCACTCCCGCCTGCGCGCGCGCACCGGCTGCTATGATACTTTCCGCGGCATGGCGATTCGATCCTTGTGCGTAACCCAGGGGGGTGACCGGCCGACGGTGGCGATGTTCATCGGAATGCACGAGGCCGGCGTGGATCTCCGGGTCGTCTGCCCGCCAGACAATGCGAATTACGGCGTGCTCGCGGCCGCCGGCGTGCCCCTGCTCGACATCCCGCTGAAGAAGAACTTCGATCGCGAGGGCCGGGCACGCTTGCGCGACGAACTCCTGCGCGGGCGTTATCACATCGTGCACACGTTCAACAGCCGGGCGCTGATGAACAGCTTGCGCGCCGTGCGCGGGCTGCCGGTGAAGGTCGTTGCCTATCGAGGGATCGTCGGCAACCAGAGCTTTGTCGATCCGATGTCCTGGCAACGTTATCTCAATCCGCGGATCGACCGCATCGTGTGCGTGTGCGAGGCAATCCGGCGCTGGTTCCTCGAGATGCGGCCGGCCTTCCTGCGCATGCCCGAGACGCGCCCGGTCACAATCCATAAGGGCCACAAGCTCGAGTGGTACTCGGCGCCGCCGGTGGAACTCACGGCCGCCGGCGTCCCGGCTGGCGCGTTCACGATCGGCTGCACGGCCGCGTACCGGCCGCGCAAGGGCATCGAGTACCTGATCGAGGCGGTGGAGCTGCTGCCCGCCGACGTCCCGGCGCACCTGGTGCTGATCGGCAACATGGATGCCAGGCGGCTGACGAGGCGCATCGAGCGCAGCCCGGCCCGGCAGCGAATCCACCGGGTGGGATTCCAGCCGAACGCGCCGCAATGGAGCGCAGCCTGCGACGTCTTCTGCCTGCCCTCGGTGAAACGCGAGGGCCTGGCGCGGGCCATCATCGAGGCGATGGCCTACGGTGTGCCGCCGGTAGTCACCGATAGCGGCGGCAGCCCGGAACTCGTCGTCGACGGCCAGTCCGGGTACGTGGTGCCGGTCCGGGACGCCACGGCGCTGGCACGGGCCTTCGAAAAGCTGTACCGTGACGCGGCGCTGCGGGCTCGCTTGGGTCAGGCAGCCCGTGAGCGCATTCGTACTGACTTCGACAACGCGGAAACGGTTCGCAGGACCGTGGCGCTGTATCGCGAACTCGTCCCCGATCCCGACGCACAGCGTCGGTGGCCGGAGCAGCCAGCGACGGCGACTTAGGCGCATACACCGGCCGCGGCATCGATGCGGGACGATTCCCGCGACTTTCATGTTGCAAACTGTGAGCTGTCTCGCGGCAAGCGTACTGCGTGTCGGCCGATAATTGGATTACACGCCTGGAAGTCGAACTCTCTGAATTCGGACAAGGAAGTAAACTGATGATGCTCGTTGCTGCTGCCTGCCGCCTTCGTACCGGCCAACCCGCCCGTCGTCCGGCAATCGTGTGGGACAAGCAGCCGCGCCGCGTGCGCTTCTTCCGGAACCTGTTCGACCTGTCCGTGCGCCCGGCATCGAAACTCGCCTTCGCGGCACGCTGCGCGTTACTCGTGGTATTCGCACTCGTCTGCCACAGCATCGGCTACGGTGCAGCACTGTTCGTCAAGGCCGCGCCGCTCTCGGCCGCGATCGTCTTCGGCGCCCTCTTCATCTGCGCCACGTCGAACTGGCCGAGCAGGGACTAGCCCTCACTCGCTTGACAGCCCCGCCTGTTGCATCAGTCCTGCTGGATCAGGGATCGCGCCGTACGAACATGTAGCGGGCGTCGTCACCCTGGTACAGAGCCTCGATCTCGTCGCTCTCGTAGCGACCCACGTACTGCTGCAGCTGTTCCGCCGTCGGGGTGTAAAGCTCGATTCGCTCGTCCGTATCGACTTCGTTCGTATTGCACAGCACGGCGACGCTGAAGTTCTCATCCGGATACCGCACGAGCTGCGAACGTAGCCGGCGTCCGCGCCCGAGTGGTCGATCGTCGTCAGCCCCCGGTACTCCGAGTGATCGAGCGCGAACCCATAGTCGTTGAGGGTGCATCAGGTCCTCCGCCGTCGTCACGGCGACGAGGCTCGTCATCCGCACTGTCGCTCCAAACGTTTTTCTTTTTCTGCATTCAGTCCTCCGGTCTGCGTAGAGGGTTTTCAAACCAGAGTATCGTATGGACAAACTCTGCCGCGGCGATTACGTCGATGTCTCCGTCCCTGTCGACGTCCGCACCTTCGAGCGCGGTGGCGCCGTCCACGTCGCGTGCGAGCACGGACGTGTCGCCAAACGTGCCGCCGCCGAGATTCCGATGGAGCATGAACATCCCGTCGAACAGAGACGCCGAAACGATGTCGGCGTCACCATCGGCATCGAGGTCCGCAATGAGCAGGGCCTCGGGCCCGTCTGTCGTCTTCGAGATGATGCGCGGTCCCGAAAAGCCGCCATTCGGCTGGTTCCGGTACCAGACGACCTGGTCGAGGAAGAACAGGCAACTCACCAGGTCTTCCCGCCCGTCGCCGTCGAGATCGCCGGACCTGACGTGCGACTGGATGGCGCCCGCGTCGCCCCAGACCAGCTCTGCCGGCCCGAACCGGCCGCCGCCCAGGTTGGGGTGCCAGACGACGTTGTCGTTCCTGGCGCTGCGTCCAGGCAAGGACGGATCGTCATTGATCTCGGAGTATTCGTATTCGTAGGAGATCGCAAAGATGTCGAGGCGCCGGTCGTTGTTGAAATCCGCGGCATCCGTCCAGTTGACGTGCCTTACGTCGAGATTTACGGCACGTGGCGGGCCGAAGGCGCCGGAGCCGCGATTCTCGAACCAGGCGACCTTCCATTTAGACGCCGAGATGATGTCGGAATCGCCGTCGGCATCGAGATCGGCTATCGACACCCGGATGATCTTCGGCAAGCCCGCGGAGACCAGTTGGCCGGTCGCGAACCTGCCGCCGCCTGTGTTTTCATACCATTCGATACGTTCGTCGCCACCGACGATCACGTCCGCAAGTCCGTCGCCAGTGAGATCGCCGGCGTTGACAGTAAGTGCGCTCGCGAACGTGTCGGTAATGACGACGCCGTCCGCGAAACTCTTGCCGTTTTCATTGCGGAACCAGAACACCTCGCCCTCGTATTCAGAGGCGGCGAGCACGTCCACGTAGTCGTCCGCATCGAGGTCTGCGACACCCAGTCCGCGAGCGCCCACGACACCCTCGCTGATGATTTGCGCCGGACCCATTGCTGCGGAAGGCGCGTCCGCGCGCGGCGCCGATCCGGACTGACCCGTGCAGCCCGCCATGGCAGCGCAGCTCAACATCGCGGCGGCTCTCGAAACCACTAAGCCCCGGCCCGGCACCGTCACTCCGTCGCCATTTCGCGTCGGGTGGAGCGTCGGTAGGTGTCGTACAGGGCCTGTCCGCGTTCGATCATGGCCGCCGAACTCGGCACCTCGGGCGGTGCGACCAGCGGCCGGTGCTCCACGACGGGCGGCAGGGGCACTGCGCCGCCGTTCAGTTCTAACGCCACGATGCGGCCGGCATTGCCGTATCGATAATAATGGTTTCGTCCTGGACGAAGACTGTGCTCCGGTCCGCCCGCCCGTCGCCGTCGGTGTCCTCGAGCACGACGACGCGGTCACCGTCCTCGTCGCGACCGGCGTGCGTGCGATAGTTGACGCCCTCGGCGACCCAGACGCGTCCCTTGTGATCGATGTCGATGTTCGTCGGGTTGCGGAGCTGCGGCGACTGCGCCCAGACCTGTACTTCGAATCCCTCCGGCACGACGAAATGGTCGGCGGGTATCGGCTCGCCGGCGCCTGCAGCACCCGTGAAAGCCGCGATGAGTCCGGCGGTGAGCGGTGGCGGACGGCGGCAATTCCTGCGTCGGCGCGCCTGGGCGTTTGCCGCGTCACCTCCATGCATCACTCGTTGTCCGGCAGCGCGAAGGCGACCCAGGCATCGCCGGATGGCGTGCCGAGCTTGCCGCCGCCGCCGCAGGGCACGACCAAGTATTGCCTGCCGTCCACCATGTACGTCGACGGGGTGGCGTGATTCGCGAACGGGAGCTTTGTTTCCCAGAGTTCCTCGCCCGTGTCCTTGTCGAATGCGCGGAACTTCTCGTCCTGGGTCGAGCCGATGAACACGATCCCTCCGGCCGTCACCACCGGACCGCCGAAGGACATCGTGCCGGTCTGCGGCACGCCGCGCTTCGTCAGCGCCTCGTGCTCACCGAGCGGCACCTGCCAGGCGATCTTGCCGGTGTCGACGTCGATGGCGTTCAGCGTGGCCCAGGGCGGCTTGGTCGCGGGATAGCCTTCCGGATCCTCGAACAGGTTGAACTCGGTCATCACATACCCGTCTTCCGGCTCTTCGTCGCCTTCTTCACCGGATTCGATGCCGAGCAGGAACCCGGCAAGCAGCTCCAGTTCCTCGTCCTCGAAATAACCGTGCGCCGGCATCGCGCCTTTGCCGTCGCGGATGACGGCCTTTACTTCCTCGAGATCGTACCTCTCGTCGAGGTTCGTCAGGGCCGGCAGGTTGCCCACGCCCTGGCGGTCCGGGCCATGGCAGTTCACGCAGCGCTGATGGCGGTAGATCTCGAGGCCGGGATGCGTGGAGTCCTCGACCTCGGACGCGCGCTGCAGGCGGATCACGTGCGGTATGTTGTTGCCGTTCACGTAGATCATGTTGCGCTCCGGGTCGTAGGCGCCGCCGGGCCATTCCGCGCCGCCGGCTACGCCGTAGTAGACGACGCCCTTCTCCGACGGCGGCAGGAACCAGCCCGATTCGTACTGACGGAAGCGCTCGAGCGCATACGCATGCGCCTCGGGAGAAATGTCGGTCAGCTCGTCTTCCGTCACCTCGAACACGCGGGTGAACGGTTCCGGGTTGTGAACCACCGGCTGGGTCGGGTAGGCCGTCTCCCCTTCCAGCGTGGACGGCGGCGCGGGAAGTTCCTCCACGTCGCTCAGGAGTTCGCCCGTCAGGCGGTTGAACAGGTAAGTGTTGCCGGTCTTCGACAGCTGGATCAGTCCCGGCACGGTCTTCCCGCGGCGGACGAAAGTGGCGAGTATGGGCGGCGCGGCGAGGTCCAGGTCCCACAAATCGTGGTGCAGGTCCTGGTGATGCCAGAGGTATTTGCCGGTGTTCGCGTCGAGCGCCACGACCGAATTGCCGAACAGTTGTTGGCCCGCATTGTGCGGCCGGTAGAAGTCGTCTTCCGGCGATCCGGTCCCGAAGAACAGCATCTCATTGAGCGGGTCGACGGCAAGGCCGCTCCATACATTCGCCGCGCCGTGGGTTTTCCAGAAGTCGGGATCGCCGTGCGAATCGTAGCCGGTTTCTCCCGGCGCCGGGATCGTTCGGAAGCTCCAGTCGCGCTTGCCGGTCCGGACGTCATAGGAGGAGACGTTCCCGCTGATGTGCCCGGCATTTTCGCCGACGATGACATGGTCCTTGTAGATCACCGGCGCGCCGGGGGCGCCCATCTCGCCGCCTTCCTCGTGCGTGCCGAAGCCGAGCAGCACGCGTCCGCCTTCGCCGAAGCCCGCGGCCGTTTTTCCCGTCTTCGCATCGACGGCATGCAAATGCTCGTCGACGCCGTAGAAGATACGGCCGTTCTCGCCGTTCTCCTCCGCCCAGTACACGACGCCGCGGTTGACGCCGCCGCCCGAATCGTCGCCGAAGGGGTTGTAACGCCAGATCTCCAGGCCCGTTGCAGCGTCGAGCGCGACGAGGTGCATGTCGGGCGTCGCGGTGTACAGCACGCCGTCGATCACGATCGGGTTGGTCTCGATGGTCGAGCCCGTCCACCACCACATGCCGATCTCATCCGATCCCCCGGAGCGGTACTCCCAGGCCACCTCGAGCTGGTCGACGTTTTTCCGGTTGATCTGGTCGAGCTCGGAGTAATGCGAGTTGCCATCATCACCGTGCGGCGCGCTCCAGTTCACGTAGTCGAAGCCTGCAACTGCCTCGGGCTCCTGCGGCGCGACGCCGTCGGAGCAGCCGCCGGCTGCGGCGAGAATTGCGCACATCGGGATCGAAACAGGAATCGTGTATTTCATAGTCGTCCGTGGGGTTGGAAATCTCGAGTGTCGCCCGTCAATGCCAGGCATCGCGAATGAACCGGATGCCTTCGCGGTAGACCTCGGCAGGATCGGCGAAGAACGGCCGCCACACGCGAGTGGCGGCGGACAGGCCCGGCACTGCGCTGCCGAACGCCTCGATGGTGAGCCAGTCGTCGTAACCGAGGCGCTTCAGTTCCCCGAGTGTCTCGCGGAGTTTCGCGTGCCCGCTGCCGGGCACGCCACGATCGTTTTCGGATACGTGCACGTGGAACAGCTTGCCCGTCCTGGCGATCGTCGTGAGCGAGGCCACGGGATCTTTTTCCTCGATATGCGCATGGAAGGTGTCGTGCGTGATGCCGACGTTCGGGTGATCGACACGCTCGGCGTAGCGCGCCGCCTGCTCCATCGTATTGAGCACATGCGCCTCGAAGCGGTTGAGCGGCTCGAGCGCGCAGCGGATGCCCGCAGCCTGCGCAGCGGGCGCGATCGCGCGATGTACTTCCGCCACGTGTTCTAGCTCGCGCTCCGTCGGGCCCGAACCGGTGAACTGGCCGATGACCTGGTAGTAGGGACCCATCAGGATCCTGGCGCCGAGCTTCTCCGCACACTCGATCGCGGCGTGCAGGCGATCGACGGCGGCGCGGCGGTGCGCGGGATCGGCCGAGACGGCGCTGCAGGATTCGTCCGGCAGCACCGTGGAGGCCGTGCACTCCAGGCCTTCGTCGCGCGCGGCCCTGCCGATCCGTGCATAGTGCCCGCGATCGGCGACGGCGAAGATCGGGATCTCCACGCCGTCGAAGCCCGCGCGCTTCAGCTCTCCGAACAACGGGTAGTGTTCGGCAGTGACATGCCCGGTCCAGAGGAGGAGATTGATACCGATCTTCATCTCTGTGTTCAGTCGTCGTCGAATTCCACCGGGTCGAGGTTGGCCTGCAGGTCGGCGGCCGTGAGATTGCTCTCGACGCCGTTCGCCGGAACGTCGATTCCGGCCGTCCACAGGATCGCGTTCAGCAGCAGCTTGCGCTGGTCGTCCTGCCCCCAGCCGATATGGAAATGCCCGCCGGTGAAACCGAAGGCGCGGCCCCCGTCCGTCCGCTCCCAGGCCCAGGCCGTGGTCTGCGGCTTGCCGGCCTCGAGATCCGCGACCACATCCGGGTTCGACTCGTAGTCGCAGCAGCCGCGACCGGCTTCCGCCACCGTCGGCAGGTCGGTCAGTATCGGCAGGAGCTTGCCGCCGCCGTCGCTGAAACGCATGTGGAAATACCACTCGTCGACGGTGTCGAAGGGCTGTACGCCCCGGGTGACAGGGTGTTCCGGCAGGGACTTGTACTCGGCGTGCCACATCGGGTTGACCGACCAGCCCGGGTCCTTGAAGCCGCCGAGCCAGGCCAGCGCCTCCTTCGGCATCTCGCGCAGGTCCAGCCCCCAGTGCAGGACGATGAATCCCGCGCCGCGGTCCATCTGCCGGCCGATTTCGCGCAGCCGTTTGTCCTTCGTAAGGACTTTGCCGCCCGCATCGGCGTACAACAGGATGGTGTCGGCCTGGTCGAGTTCCCCGGCCGAAGGCCAGTCCTCGTTCAGGTGCACCTTCACGACGAGCTCCGGCGCGCCCTGCGCGAGCGCTTTGGCGAAGAGCTGCACGCCCGCGTTGTGTTCGTGCGCGCCATGCTCGTGCGACGGCTTGCCGGCGATGAGCACAACAAGTGGCTTCCCCTCCGGCGTGCCGGCAGCGGCACATGCGGACATGCAGGCCAGTGCCGCTGCAAGAAACAGTCGATTCATTATTCCGCTCCCTTTGACGAAGACAGCTCCACGAAAGTGATGTCCCTGACCTGCACGAGCGCCTTGCCGTCGCCGTGGACCTGGATGCCGATCCGACCCTCGAGGGCTATGCCCGGATCGTCCTCGACGTAGTCGATGGCGGGCACGCCATTGATCCAGGTGCGGATGCGCGGCCCCTCGCAGCGGATCCGGTACTCGTTCCAGCCTCCCGGCACGACGGCGGCCGCGACGGCGGCAAGGTCCGCCGCTTCGGCAATGACGCGATCGCGGCGCGCTTCGTCGTACAGCTTGCCCCACCACTCGTCGCCCGCGTCCACCTGGTAACCGATGACTTCGTTGCTGTTCGGCACGCGCTCACTGCGCACCTGGATGCCGGAGTTGATGAAGCCCTCGGTCCCGGCGAGCCTGAGCTTCAGGCTCAGCTCGAAATCCGCGTAACTACCGTCGGACAAGAGGAAACTGTTTTCCTCGATCGTCTCCACGAGCGAGCCGCCGGTGATCGCACCGTCCTCCACCCGCCAGAGCGATTCCTCACGCGCGTCCCAGCCGGCGAGCGACTTGCCGTCGAACAGCGACACCGCCTCGCCGTTGGTTTCGGCGCCCGCCGTCGCGGACGCGAAGGAAGCGCCAAGCACGGTTCCGGCGAGCATCGTGAGCCACAAGGCTTCGCGAGCCTTCGCGCGGACCGGCCTTTGGCTTTTGGTCGTCATGTTCCGATCCTCTCGAAAAAAATGGCACCGGCGTGCGCCACAACGGACACACCTCACATCGTCAGCCGAACACCGAGCCGCAAGGTCACCCCCGGCGCCGGAAAGCCGGGCGCGTCCTCGTAGTCCTCGTCGAACAGGTTGTCGACGGCGAACCAGAAGTCCACGGCTTCTTTCGGCGCATACGAGAGGGTGGCGTCGACGTACGCATACCCGTCCGCGCTGAGGTCGCCCGTCGGGATCGAGGTCAGGAGCCGGCTACCGACGTAGCGCAGCGCGGCCTCAGCGGACCAGGCACCACCGGACTCCCACGCGAGCCCGATGCCGCCCGTCTGTTCCGGGCGCCGCCGCAGTTCGCCGGACGCGCTGTCGATGTTCGCGAACGTGGCATCCGCCGCCAGGCGCCAGGAATCGCTAAGCAGGTAGCTAGCCGCCACGGTCAGGCCGTCGATGTCGATGCGCCCGCGGTTGACGTTCGTGAAGGTTTCGAAGTCGAAGTCGACCAGGTTGTCGTAGCGGCTCGTGAAGACCGAGATCGAGTAATCCATGCTTTGCGAAAGCGACTGGTCGAAGCCGAGCTCCAGGTTCTGCACTTCCTCCGGACGGAGGTTTTCATTGCCGTAGAGGGGATTGCCCAGCGCAAAGAAGCTCGGCAGCTTGAAGCCATTGGCGATGCGTGCCCAGAGCCGGCCATCGGCGGCGACCAGCGATTTCGCGATGCCGAACTTGCCGGAGATCCGTGTATCGCCGTCCACGTGGTCCAGGCGCAGGGCCAGTGTGGAACTCACACTCGGCCACAGGTCCTGTCCGTATTCGACGAAGCCCGACACCGTCGTCCGGTCGAGGCGGTAGGCGTTGGGCAGCACCGCGAAACCGAGATCCACCGTGCCGTCGTCGCGGCCCTTCTCGCCGACGACGTCGAGGCCGACGGCGAAGTCGCGGCTGCCGTCCGTCTTCAGCCGGTTCGACCAGAAGAGTTCCGTCCGTGCATAGCGGGTGTCGGACGTGTACGCCGGCTGTCCCTCGAGGACGCCCGGCGCCACGGCGGGCGTACTCACGTCGTCCTCGGCTTCGAGGTAGCTCGCCAGCAGCTCGCTTTGCCAGTTTCCGGGCGCGAAAGCGGCGCGCATCGAAACGGATGACTGCGCACCGTCGGCCCGCTCGAGCTCCGGCGAGACCGCGAGTTCGGGTCCGCCGCTGACTTCCGGGTAGCTCGTGCGATCCCGCCACGCTTGCCTGAGATCGATGCGCCAGCCTTCGCCGATGTCCCAGTCGCCGGAGAGCCGCGCAGAAACGCTCGTGAGCTCGAGTGAAGATCCTTCGACGGCATCGCCGCCGTCGAGACGGCCGGCACTCAAGCCCAGCCGGGAACCGCCGACGAGCGGCAGCGACGCCGACGCGCCGGCGCGCCAGTCCCCGGCAGTACCGGCCTCGCCATAGACCGTCGTCCGCCCGTCGTCCGGGTAGGCCGAATCCATGCGGATCACGCCCGCCATGGCGTCGGAGCCGTATATGGCGGACATGGCGCCCATGGCGATGTCGAGTCTTTCGAGCTCCCCTGATGCGAGCATCGACAAATCGACGGCACCGCCGCGCGTATTCGACGAGTCGTTCATGCGGATGCCGTCGAGAAACACGGCCGTGAAATTCGACTCCGCCCCGCGCAGGAAGATCTCCGACACACCGCCCGGGCCGCCCGGTCGGTAGACCGAGAGGCCGGGCAGCCGCTTCAGCAGCTGCTCGACCTCCACGGGCGCGATCGCTTCAATCTGCTTTCGATCGACGGACACCTGAGTGCCGACGCGATATTCGTCGCTCGCGAGACGCGACTCGACGACGACGATCGCATCGAGCGCCGGTTCGCTGGCCGCCATGTCGGGGGCGATGTCCATGCTCAGGGCAAAGGCACTTGCTGCGGGCTGCGCAGGTAGGCAATCAGGTCGCGCACCTCCGCATCGCTGAGGGGCGTCAGCAGGCCTTCCGGCATCATCGACGCGTCCGACTGTTCGATGCCGGCCACCTCGGAGCGCGGGATCCTCATCTCGCCGCCGGTGGTCGTCATGGTCACGAAGGGGCTGTCGTTGTCATCGGCGAACCCGGAGAGCACGCGGCCGTCGTTGAGCGTCAGCGTGGTGAGACGGTAGCTGTCGACGATTTCGGCATTCGGCTGCAGGATATTGCGCAGGAGATAGTCGAGATCTGCCCGGTTCGAGCCCGTGATGTCGGGACCGATGTTGCCGCCTTCGCCGAACAGCCGGTGGCAGGCGCCGCAGACCTGCCCGTACAGCCTGCGCCCGTTCGACGTGTCGGCTGCGTCTGCGCCCGCTTCGACCAGCGCAACGTAGCGCGCGGTTTCGACGTCCATGTCGTCCACCCGGTCACGCCCGCCGTCCCAGGCGAATTCCACCAGGGCCGTCGTGTCGGGCAGATTGAAGCCGCGCACCTGGCGAACGACATCGGCGGACACTTCGCTCGGCGGGATGATCCCCTCCTGCATGGCGTCGCCCAGGGCTTCCGCGTACTCGGGTCGCGAGCCAAGGACAGCCACCACGTCGCGTTTTTCGGAGGCGCTGAGCGACGGATAGATTTCCAGCAGCCGTTCCGGCGTGTCCGGATCCGCGTATGCGCCCGTAGCGCGTATCGCCGCGCCGCGCAGCGGCGGGTATTCGTGAAGGAGCCCGGGCAGCAGCGGTAACAGCTTCGGATCGCGCGCCTCTACCAGCGAATCGAGGGCGCTCACGCGTGTTGCCATCTCGGCGTCGGGGTCGGCGAGGACCTCCCGCGCGCGTACGAACGCCTCGCCGCTGCCGAAGAACAGCGAGACCGCGAGCAGCTCTCTTTGCACGGATTCGTCCGGTGCCGACGCGCGGACCGCAGCTTCGGCTTCGGTCCAGCCGTCCGGTATCGGCACGTCGACGCGCCCGCGCATGCCGAAGGACATGCCGGACAGTATGGCGAGCTGCTGCGCGTCGGATTGCGCCCGCCTGAGCCCGTCCACAACGGCGGCCATGGCCGGCTCTTTTTCCTCGGCGATCAGGCGCCGGGCCGAGAATTCCAGTGTGCGCGGCATCCGCGACGCGAGGGCGATGTTCATCATGCGCGCGGGGTCTTCTGCCGCCAGCGGCTCGAGGGCATACCAGTTCAGGAACGGCAGGTTCTGGTCTTCGGTGTCTTCCGCCCGCGCATGCAATGCTTCGACCAGTCTCCAACGCTGCCCCGGCGCAATACGCAGTGCGGCGCTGGCGAGATATAGCCGCACTATGGGTGACGGGTCGCTCTGTGCCAGGTCGGCGAGCCGCGCGACGGCCGTATCCGAAAGTTTCTCGTCCTCGGCCGCGAGCTGGATCGCCCAGGCGCGCAGGTATTCGTCGTCCCGCGTCGTGAGATCCATCGCATCCGCTTCGTCGAGGCCGCCGATACTGTGCAGCGTCCACAGCAAACGGAGCTGCGCTTCGCTGCTTGCGGGATCACGGTGGCGATCGGTGAGCGACAGCGCCGGATCCTTGCCGCCGAGTCCCAGGAGCGCGCGCAGCTGTTGCGGCACTTTCTCGTCCAGTTTCCCCGCCGCTGCGCGTTCCTGCAGGACACGCCGGGCGTGCCGGACGCGCCATTCGCGGCGGTCGAGAAGGTCGGTCAGCAGTCTCGGCGTCGGCTGCGTGACTGCATGTCGATGGCCGTCGCCGGCGTGTCGCCGTAGGCTCAGCTTGTAGATGCGCCCGTTGCCGCGATCCGGGATGCCGGGATCCTCGACGTGGCATTGTTCCTGGTCGTACCAGTCGATCATGTAGACCGCGCCGTCCTGGTCGTATTGGAAGTTGACGATCTGCGACCAGGGGTCGTTGAACTTGATGAACGAAGGGCCGGTGCTGCGCCGACGAATCCACTGCCCTTGGGCAGCAGTTCGTCCATGTTGATCTGCGCACCGTGAATGTTGTTGATCAGCGCGTAGTCACCGTAGCTCTCCGGCCACGCACCGCCCTGGTAGATCATCAGCCCGGCATGGGCGTGGCCGCCGCCCAGGGCTCCGTGCTCTTCGATGTCGAGGTACGGGTTTCCGCCGGGAAAGTGCAGGTGATCGGCGATCGTGTCGATGTCCGCATAAGTATAGGGGTTGAAATGGGTCAGGTTATCGGGCGAACCCCTCTGCCGCAGGTAGCGGCCGCCCTGCTGCATGTGCCACAGGTGCGCGATGACGCAGGCTTCGGCGATCATCCGGCCGTGCTGCGTCGAAGTCGTAGCCCCAGGGATTGCTGGTGCCCTCCGCGAACATTTCGAAGCGCTTTTTCGACGGGTGGTAGCGCCAGATGGCGGCGTCGAGCTTGATCACGTTCGCTGTCCGGCGCGCCCGGGGACGCCCGACGTTGCTGTTCGTGAAGATGCCGTGGCCGCCGTACAACCAGCCATCCGGACCCCATGAGAAGGTGTTGAGCGTCTCGTGCGTGTCCTCCCAGCCCCAGCCGTCCAGGATGACTTCGGCTTCGCCGGCCGGGCGCGGCGTATCGCCATCGGCGATCGGGATGAAGAGCAGGTGAGGTGCGGCGCCCACCCACAGGCCTCCGAAACCCACCTCGATGCCGCTGACCAGGTTGAGCTTGTCCTTGAACACCGTTCGGCGATCGAACTGCCCGTCTCGGTCCGTGTCCTCGAACACGATGACACGATCCGTTCCTTCGCCTTCCGGCCGGCGCACGGGATAGGTGTAGGCTTCCGCCACCCATAGCCGCCCGCGGTCGTCGATCGCGAAGCCGATCGGTTGCCGGATGTCCGGTTCGCCCGCGAACGCCGTGGCCTTGAAGCCCTCCGGCAGGGTCATCGCGCGGGCCGCGTCTTCCGGCGAGTAACCGCCGAACTCCTGGGTGTGCACGAACAGCCCGGACTTGTTGGCCGTGACGATATCCTCGAGCCCGTCGTCATTCACATCGGCAATGACCACGTCCACGCCGATGCCGGATTCGTCGTCGATGAGGTGCGGCTCAAACGCGACATCCCCGCCGTCGCGTGTCAGCTTGAACCAGTAAATGACCGGCTTGCCCCGAGCGTCCGAATCCTCGTCCCAGCCGTGCGCGAGGAAGCGCTTGCCCGTGACGATGTCTTTCAGTCCGTCGCCGTCGATATCCGCGAGGCCGACGGCATGCAGCTGCGAAAACTGGATCCCGTCGGTCCCGTCGCCCTGCCCCGTTCCCAGGATGAGGTGCCGGCGAAAGGAGATTGTTTCGCCCGCATCGCGTACCTGTTCCCACCAGGCGAGACCGTAGCCATGGGCCTCGATGCTGCCGACGATGTCCGGCAGGCCGTCGTCGTTTACATCGTAGGCGTGGAATTGCGCGCCGTAGCCGAGCTCGACCGGATGCCGCGTCCATTCCGAATCGCCGGCCAGGCTTGCCGGCTGTTCCCACCACGCGTTTGCCTCGATGATGTCCGCGCGTCCGTCGCCGTTAACGTCGCCTGAGCCGAGGCCGTGCGTATAGGCATCCCATTCGCCGTGCGGCGAAATGCGATGAAAGGTCCATGCCGCCTCGGGATCACGGTCGTTGCGCGTTGCGTAGCCGACATAGCCTTCGGAGGTGGCGAGAATGTCCGGCCGGTCGTCGCCGTCGATGTCGACGAAGCCCGGCGATTCGTTGTCGAGCGGCTCGAGCATGACATGCCGGGTCCAGCGTCCGACGCCGCCCTCCGGGTTCCGGTACCAGGCAGCCTGCTTTCCCGGGAAGCCCAGGGTCAGGATGTCCTGCCAGCCGTCTTCATCGAAATCGTGAACATGCGCAATGAAATTGTCGGTGTACTCGTTTTCGACGCCCAGCGCTCCTTCGAAACCCGGAACCTGCTCTTCGGAACCGTCGGCCTTCCTGCGCTCGAATGACTCGGTCGCGGGATAGTATTCGTGACTTTCCGCGAAACCCGGGCCCGCGTACCAGTACGGGCCTGCCACGATATCCACTGCGCCGTCACGATCGATGTCGCCGACCCCTGCGCCTTCGGTCCAGTAGTGTTGCGACAGGCGACGGGTGTCGAAACTCGCACCATGATCGGAGGCCGCCCGCCGGAGAGCCAGCTGCTCGCTGCGCGCAGCCTCCGGGTCCTGAGGCTCGACCGTGCCGCTTTGGCCGTCGATTTCAGCGGTGATCGCGTCGGCGTTCGGACCGAATTCTGTGGAAAGCCACGCGAGAACGACCGCAGCGATCGTTCCGCCGATCCACGACCAGCGCTGCGTTGCAGGTCCCGCAGTGTCCGTCACATCGCGCTCGCTCATTCAGGGCAAATCCCCGGCGACGTACGACGCTTACACACGACAGGTCCGGGCGTCACGACCGCTGCTGGCTGGTCGCCACGATGCTGACGCGCCGGTATCCGCCGACGGACCTGAAGTACAGGAGCAGCACGAGGAAGATCACCGCCAGCGCCGCCGGCACGTAAGCGTCGACCTTGAGTGCCTTGCGGTCGCCGACGACGCTCGATGCATGCACGAGTTGCTTCTCCGGCGTGAGCCGGCTCAGCGCCACGCGCGGATCCGACTCACCTTCCGCCGCCAGCATTCGGCTCTGCGCGGCCAGCTCCGACTGGATTTCGCCCAGTTTGCGGCCGTCCAGTCCGTACGCTTCGTCGAAGAACAGGAAGCGGCTGGATTCCGGGGCCCGATACGCTTCGTAGACGGTCGCGTCCGACTCGCGCAGCGCCTCACCGGCGAAACGGTCCTTCGCATAGCCCAGTCCCGGTGTTCCGACGAGACCCGCCGACATCATTCCGATGCCACCCATGATGGATATCGCAACCGCGCCGGTGCGCGGGAAACGATCGGACGCAACCGCGAGCATCGTTGGCCAGAAGAAAGTCTTGCCGACGGCGTACACGATCAGGGCGAACAATGCGCCACCGAATCCGGTAATGGCACTGGTCAGGTTGAGTCCTATGCAGGCCAGCACGGAACAGCCGAGCAGAAGCGCGATCGGGGAAAGCCCGAGCCGCCGCTCGATGAAGTCCGCGCAGAAACGCAGCGCGAACATCGTCGCAGATGTGATCACGAAGAGGATTTTCCCTTGTTCGGATGTGAGCAGGTTGCCGGTGATGTTCTGTATCCAGCCGTCGGTGCCGAGTTCCACAGCGCCAATCAGCAAATGGGTAATGAACAGGACGAACAGCAGCCACGAACCGAGTGCGAAGCGGGTCATCCAGGCAACAGCCAACAGGACGGCGCCCGCGATTGCGTAGGCCACGGGCGGCGCAAGGCCCATGGCGCTCTGGCCGAACAGCGCCAGCAGGTAGCAGATGACCAGCGATCCCAGTATCCCCACGTCCTTGAGCATTTCGCCGAGCCGGAGACCGCTCTTCGCCGCTTCCGACTGCGGCATATGCTGCCTGAAGAACATCACGCCGTAGACGACCGTCGGCACGAGGTACAAAGTGAGCGCGATGCGCCAATCGACCTGCATCCGGTCATCGAGCACCCAGCCGATGACGCCGCCGAGCACCAAACCCGCCGGCCAGCTTGCGTGCAGTATGTTGAGGTAGTGCGTGCGATTCTCGGGAAACAAGGTCGCGACCAGCGGATTGGCAACGGCTTCCAGGGTCCCGTTCGCCAGCGCGAATATGAACATGCCGATGTACAGCGTCGTGTACGCAGTCGCACCTTCGGCGCTCACGGTGACGATCGCGGACAGGACGTGCAACGCAAATGCGGCGATGACCAGCTTGCCGTAACCGATACGGTCGCAGACAAGGCCGCCGAGAATGATTCCGAAGCAAAAACCGGAAAAGCCGGCGCCACCGATCGCGCCCAGCTGCGCGCCGGTGAATCCGAATTCCGCGCCCCAGTTGTCGAATATCCCGCCGCGAATGCCGAAACCCATTCCGGCAGCAAGAATCGCAACGAAACCAGCCCACAGGAGGCGCCGCGAGTTGGGCGCCGTGTTGTTGTCCATGATCATGATACTCCCAGCGAGAATTCCGGCAGCCTGACGATCACGCCGCCCTGAAGCGCAGACTGATGCGCACACAGTCCGACGCATGTCCAGTTGGCCGACTGTACCGCATCGGGAAAGGCGGGCCGCCCTTCCGTCAGCGCGCTTACGAACTCGTGCACGAGGTGCGGATGCGAGCCGCCGTGCCCGCTGCCCTGTGTGAAGCTGGCGTGCGTTTTCCCGGCCAGATCGTAAACGCCCTTCGTGGTGAACGGACGGATCGGTTCCGGCAGGCGCCCGCCGAAGTCCGGGGCGCGAACGTGCTCCGGGATCTCGGCTTCGGGCCGCTTCGCGACATGCAGTACCAGCGGTGCGCAGCTGCCATAGACGTCGATGCTCTCACGATACTGCCTGGCCGTGTCGAACAATGAGCGCATGATGCGCGCACACACGTCGCTTTTACGGAACCGGACGTGCGCGGACTGCACGGCATGCGGCGATTCGTAGTTGCCGGTCAGCTCCTTGCGTATCGTGCCGCTGCCGAAGCAGGATACCGTCTCCGCCGGCCGGCCGATTAGGCCCGCGACCAGGCCCACGCAATGAGTTGCATACCACATCGGTGGCAGGCCCGGCCAATAGTCGGGCCAGCCGTCCATGTCCTGCTGGTGCGAGGCCTGCACGAACTGCAACTTGCCGAGTCTGCCCTTATCGAGCGGCTCCTTGATGTACAGGTCCTCGCGCGCATACACGACGGTCTCGGCCATCATGTAGACCAGGCCTTTCGATGTCGCGAGCGATACGATCTCCCGGCACTCGTCGACGGTGGTTGCCGGCAGATCGCGTAAAGGCTGGCGTCCGGATGCCGCTGGTAGATCGTGACGAACTCGGCGCCGAAGCCGAGTCCGGCGATCGCGATATTGACGGGATGATTCATCGCATCAAGTCCCGGAACGGACCGTCCGGTCCGAGGACAGGGTCTCCACCGAAGCCCGATGCACCATTTCGTCTATTTCATGGCGCGCCGGCATGCTCTGCTGGGCGCCGTAGCGAGTAACCGATAAGGCCGCTGCCCCGACCGCGAACCGGCAGGCCTCGGGCAGGGGTATGCGCTCCGCCCGCGCCACGGCCAGTGCGCCGTTGAACGCGTCTCCGGCGGCGGTCGTATCCACCGCAACGACACTGGGCGCACGGATCAGGAACGAACCATTGCCGGATGCGAGGACACAGCCCTGTGCGCCCAGCTTGATGATGACCGAACCTGCGCCCAGGTCCATCAGACGCCATGCAATGGCTTCGGCGTCACGAATGCTCAGCTCGGAAGCCTGGCTGCCCGTCAGCCGGCACGCTTCGGTTTCGTTCGGCGTCAGTATGTCGGTCGCTTGCAGCAATTCCTCGGGCAGCCGCTCGACCGCGGGCGCCGGGTCGAGGATGACCTCCGCGCCGGCGTCGCGCGCGGCCGCGGCCGCGGCACACACGGTTTCCAGCGGCACTTCGAGTTGCAAAAGGACCTCCGCCGCACCGCTCAGGCGGTCCCGGTCGACGTCAAATGCTGCTGTGTCGTAGCGGCCGTTCGCACCCGGAACGACGACGATCATGTTGCGGCCGGCGTCCGAGACATAGATCAGCGCCACGCCGCTGGGTCCCTCCGTCGCGGCGACCGCCGACACATCGCAGCCTGCCGCAGCCAGCGAGGCTTTCAATTCCTTGCCGAAGGAATCGGAGCCGACCCGTCCGAGCATGCCGACGTCACCGCCGAGTCTCGCCGCCGCACAGGCCTGGTTGGCACCCTTGCCGCCGGGAGCGGTGAAGAACGAACTGCCGGTGATGGTTTCGCCCGCTGCCGGAAGGCGCGGCGAAACGGCGACGAGATCCATGTTGAGGCTGCCTGCGACGACGATTTTCGGCATTCAGTACTCCCCCAGGCGAGAGATCGATGCGGATCTCATGCCCGGTACGCGAGCGCAATCAGGCCGATTGCGACCACATAGCAGACAAACATCAGGCTCAGCGCGCGCCAGGCGGTGGTGCCCGCATTCTTGAACTCTTTCCACACGAATACGCCCCAGAATGCGGCGATCATCGGCGCGGATTGCCCGATGGCGTAAGAGATCGGCACGCCGACGAAGCCGGCCGCGATGAAATTGAAGCACGTGCCCGCACACCACACGACGCCGCCGAGCAGCCCGAGGAGATGGTTTGCGGGACGCGCGCGCCAGAACTCGCCGAACGAGACAGCAGCGCCGTGCAATGGCCGCCGCATGAACCAGACGTTGACGACAAAGCAACACAGGAACGCACCGAGCGTGAACATCACCGCGACGCTGTAGGGCGTCATCGGGTGCCCGTGCGTCATCGAGCGCGCCACGAACGGCGCGAATGCGCCCATCAGGAGACCTGCGATCACGCTGATCTTCACGCCTCGCGAACCGGTCGGCCCGGCTCCCGGATTGTTCCTCTTGCTCAGTTCCCGGTAGGCCCGTGCATTCAGGAGCACGGCAACGAGCGCGAGGATCACGCCGGCGGCCAGGTAGCCGGCATCACCCTTCGGCTGCAGCAGGTAACTCAGCACCACGCCTTCCACCACGGCGATCCCGATGGCGATCGGGAACGCCACGGCCAATCCCGCGATATCGATGGCCGCGACCAGCAGGAGATTCGCGATATTGAAGATGATTCCGCCGACCAGTGCGCTGACGAGGTTGGAGTCGGTCGTACTGGCCATGTTCTGCAGGAACGGCTCTCCTGTAGCGCCATGGCTGCCCAGTGTCAGGGCGAAGGCCAGCGCACAGATCACGACGCCGACGATGTAATCCCAATAGAAGAGTGCAAAAGGATAGTTTCTTGCGCCTTTGAACGTATTGGCCCAGGAGCCCCAACAGACGGCACTTAGGATCGTCAGTAGCAGCGCAACGCCGAACGACTCCGGTGAAAACATGTCCTGACTCCCCTTGTGCGCCCGGCTCGTCCGTCGACAAGTGCCGGATGCGGGCTATTGATTTATTGTCATTCTTCCAAGGCGCGCAAGCCGTCGATCTCGCAGAGCGTCACGTAATGGGCGCTGCCGCCCGGCGTCCCCGCCAGGCGCACGCCACTCGCGGTCAAAGCTTCGTTGAAGCGAAGGTCATGGATATCGAATGCCCGGTCGGTATTCGGTGAATAAGCCGCGGCGGGCTCGACGGTCCGCCATTCGCCATCGGCCCGTACCGAGAGTTCCACGGATTCGAAGTACCCCCCGTCCTCTCCCTGCGCGCCTTCGACGAAACGAAGCCCTTCGAGTAGCTGCGGTTCGGTCCACTCGACCTCGAAGCTCACCGGCTCCGCGCCGTCGCGGCGCACGCAGATGTTCTCGGGCGTTTCTTCCTGGTATGCGTCGATTTCCAGGGCATACAGCTGGCGGTCGCGACCGGAGTAGTCGAACTCGAGCCCGTCGACGAGGTTCTTTTCAGGCGCGCTGTCCGCACCGGCCTTGCCGCCCCGGACCCGGATCGCCGGTGCAGATCCCGTTGCATTGTTCGCGCTCAGCCGGTGTGCGCGGTTGAGCGGATTCCCGCCGGCGGCCGTCAGCTCATCGTAGTTCGGGCGCGGAATCCGGTAGACGTCATCCTCGACGCTACCACCCGCTTCGGTGACCACTTTGTCGGCCAGTGTCAGAAGTCGATCGGCTATCGCCTCCATCGATACCACGGGCTCGCTAAAGCCCTTGCGGGTCCTGTCTATCTTGTACTCGAGCGACAGCTCGTGGTCGGGAAAGGCGGCACGCACGCCCTCGACGCCGAGCAGCAGGCCCAGCAGCCCGGCCATGCTCGCCGTGCCGTTGTCCGAGTCCCAGCCCGAGAGCGTTCCGATGCGGATCGTGTCCTTCAGATCACCTTCCCCGTACAGGAGCGCGATCAGTCCGCCGGCCAGGTTCACCGGCGCCTCGTACCATTCCAGGTAGCGATAACCGTTGGCCTCGTCGTTCGCGTGAAAACGGTCGTAGACGAGATCCCGCGTCCGCTCCCAGTCGCTGCGATCCGGGTTCGACAGGTAGTCCTCGAGCACCAGGTCGATCACATCCGCGCTCTTCGAGGTATCCGGGATCAGCCGGCGTGCCGTCTGCGCAAGCCACAGCACTTGCTCGCGCGGCGCCAGCGACCGATCCACCGCCGGGGCGAGGCTGTACAGCGCCACATGGAACTGCGCCGCGTGTGCCGAGTAGCCGGAAGCCGTGGTCCGGATCGGCAGATCCGCGAGTTCGAGCGCCACAGCGGGCATGCCCGGCGCCAGCGCTCCGAAGATCTCCGTCGTGAGCTGCGCATCGATCATCAGCGACTGGTCGTTCGCGGCAAACAACGAGGTCGACGGCGGCAGTGCCGGCGGGTCGCCGCTCATCAGTCCGTACGCCTTCCAATTCGATACCCAGATGTACTGCTCGCCCTCGTCGGCGGGAACGATGTGCGCGAGCCATGCCTGCCGTATGTCCTCGGGTGTGAGGTGCAAGTCGCCGCGCCGCTGCATCGCGTCGATGTAGATATATTCGACATCGGTATCGTCGTCGGCTGGCCAGGGATCCAGGATCCGGAAGTCGATTACGATTCCCTCTTCCTCGTCGTCGTAATGCTGAAGCGTGCCCCAGTCCTCGTCCGTGTAAAACGGCGCTGCGATTCGTCGGCCTTCCGTAATGAGCCCGGTCCAGTTGGCAATGCTCTCCGCCAGCCAGAGGCCAGTCAGGCGGTCGCGATATTCGCTGCGCGATACCCGAAGGTCCGCCGTGTCATCAGCGCCGGCGGCGCCTGTCGTTGTCACGGTTTCGCCGCCAGTGACCGGCGCTTCATCCGGTTCGTCCTGGCAGGCACAGAGGAATATTAGGAGGGACGCCGCAACGCCTGTGCGAAATGACGGCGTAATGGTCTTTGGTGACAAGCTCATCTGGGTGCGTTCCTCAGACTTCCGATTCACCGGCAGCGTGCCCGAGGCAGCATACGAGGTACCGCTACCTCCGTCAAGGAACGGCGCCGCGGAAGGTGTTCCTCGCCCAGGGCTTGCGTGAAGCACACGTCGAACTGTCCTGACTCCCGCCGTTCTGCGAGAATTCCCGGCGAATCGTCAACCCGTCCGAGGGCTTTGTTGAAAAAGAAATCGAGACAGCGCCGCGGCCATGAGGGAGTCAATCTCCGCGATGTCGCAAGACACGCCGGCGTGTCGCCGATGACCGCCTCACGCGTCATCGGTAACGTACCGAGCGTAGGGGAAAACTATCGTCAGCGTGTCGAAGCGGCGATCCGCGAACTCGGCTACCAGCCGAATGCTGCGGCACGAACCCTCGCGAGTGCGGGAACACCTCGCATCGGAATCATGTACGGCAACCCGAGCGCGAGTTACAGCAGCGAATTGCTGGTCTCCCTGCTGGCGAGCAGCGGCGATATCGGCTGTCAGCTGTTCATCGAAAAGTGCTCGAGCAGGAGCCGCGAACGCGCCGCTGCACGACACCTGATCGACCAGGACGTCGGCGGCGTCATTTTGCAGACGCCGCTGTGTGATTCGATGGGCCTTCTTCGGCACTTCGAGGATGCAGGAATCCCTACCCTCGCCGCAGGCACGGGCCGCGAAGATGCGCAAGGCTTGTCGATCCGGATCGACAACCGCCGGGCGGCCGCAGAAATGACGCGTTACCTGCTGTCGCTCGGTCACCGCAGGATCGGCTTCATCGTCGGCCATCCGGACATGATCGACAGCAAGCAGCGTTACGAGGGATTCGAGGAAGCAATGAGCCGGGCCGGGCTCGACCTGGACGAGAACCTCGTCAGGCAGGGACAGTACACCTACCGGTCGGGACTCGCGGCGGCCGAGGAAATGCTGGCCGGGCCCTCCCCGCCCAGCGCGATTTTCGCGAGCAACGACGAAATGGCGGCCGGCGTCCTGGCGGCTGCGCACAAACTCAGGCTGGACGTGCCGGGCGACCTCAGCATCGTCGGGTTCGACGACGCACCTCTCGCCAGCACCATCTGGCCGGCACTCACGACGATTCGGCAACCGATCGATGCGATCACGAAGCTGGCCCTGACCATGCTCATCGACGAAATCCGCAACCGGCGGAACGGCAAGCCACCGACGCGGGTCCAAGAGGTCGTGAAGCTGAAGCTCGTCAAGCGGGAATCCGCAGCGCCCTGGTCCGCCTGATGCCGAGAGCCTTGGTCCGGACCGCGCCCTTGACCGGGGTAGCGGTACCTCGTATTCTGGAATCAGACCGGTAATCGGCTCCCGAAGGCGTCGGCCCTACAAGCGGGATTCAGGTGAAGCCAGGCGTGTCCCCGGCTTGTGATCGATGTGCAAACGATTACCGTCCAATCCGGAAAGGGGGAAAAACAATGAACACGCAACAACGCGGTGGCGACTTGTACCGTAATGCCGTGATCCTGTGCATTCTCGCAGCCGGCCAGGCATTCGCCCAGGAGAATGAAGTCGAGGACGAAGAGGACGAAGAAGGAGTTCTCGAGGAAATCGTCGTAACCGGGTCGAACATCAAGAGCGCGACCATCGCCGAAATCGAACGCGGCGCGATGCCGATCGATGTCGTGACCCGTGCCGACATCGAACACAACCCCGGCGAAAGCCTGTCGAAAATCCTGAAGCAACAGCCGGCCTTTGCAGGTGCGAACCTCGAGCCCTCGCAGATCCGGAGCATGTGGGGCGACGTCGCAAGGTCGACGGTTAACCTGCGCGGCATGGACGAGAAATACACCCAGGTCATGGTCGAAGGCCGGAGGTTCTCCAGCGAGACCACGCCCGCCGACCTGAGCGCATTGCCCACGGAAGCGGTCGACAGCACGCATATCCTGACCGGCGGTGCGTCCTCCATTTACGGGCCAAATGCCGTGGCCGGTGTCGTCGACGTCCGGCTGAGGAAGGATTTCGAAGGCATCCAGGTCGGCGCCGAGTATGGCCAGGCCGACGAAGGTGATGCCGGGAACGTGCGCTACAGCGTCCTGGCAGGCACCAACAGCGAGCGCTTCCGGCTGGTGGGCAGCTTCCAGTACCTCGAGGGCGACGGATTCCTGCGGCAGGACCGGGACCTGACGTCGACCGAGATCCTGACGCCATGGGGCGGTCACGACTGGCGCAGCGAATACAGTGTAAAGCCGGTCGTGCTCAGCACCGTATCGGATCCCGACACGCTGCTGACGCTCGACACAGACCGGGTTGCCTTTGGCGAAACCGCCACTTCGCCGGACGATTTCCGGCCGCTCGACGTCGATCGGGATGCGGCAGGCGACAACTACGGCTGGGTCGATGAACCCAGTGAGCGCATCGGCGGGCACTTCGTCGTCGAGTATGACCTGCTCGACGAGCGCGTGCAGCTCTATGCCCAGGGTTTCTATGACGACATGTCGGTTGGTGAGACGGCTATCTTTTATCCGACGGTGTATCCGAGCGAGGGCGGCGACGAATCGCTCGTACCGGCCTCGAATCCGTACAACCCCTTTGGCGAAGACGTTATCGTACTGCTGTACAGCTTCGGGCCCAATGAAATTCAATTGTTCTCCGAAGCGGCGA
The DNA here is from genome assembly GCA_963775455.1 of uncultured Pseudomonadota bacterium. Lineage (GTDB taxonomy): Bacteria > Pseudomonadota > Gammaproteobacteria > Steroidobacterales > Woeseiaceae > UBA1847. The sequence continues at coordinate 600,409 of CAVZIU010000004.1, forward strand.
ATGAAGCCATCCAGGGCGCGACCGGCGTGCGCGGCGAACTCGGCAAGTTCAAGTACGACGTCGGCTTCAATTATTTCGATTCGAGCAACAGCGCGCAGTATCGCGATTTTTCCGGTCCGCCCCTGGTCGAGTCGCTGAACCGGACTGACGGCACGGGCGTGAACCTGTTCGGGAACTTCGCGAATTCACCGGAGCAACTCGAAGACATGAGCGTGCACGGGCTTGTCGAGAACGATGACAAGCTCACGCAGATCGACGCACGGCTTTCCGGTCCGATCATTGCGCTGCCGGCCGGCGACCTGATGTTCTCCGTCGGTATCGAGCACCGGGAAGGCGAGTTCGAATCGCTCAACAACGAGGGCAACTACGAATTCTTTCGCGAGATCGAATACAACGGCGTCTGGATCAAGCGGGAAGTCGACGCCTATGCCGGAGAGCTTCTCATTCCTGCCTACCGCTCGACGGACGACTCGGCTTTCCTGACTTTCATCGAATTCGGGGCCGGCACTCGCTACGAGAAATTCAACGACACCGGCAGCCAGTATTTCCAGTGTCCGGCGCAGCCCTGCGAATCGGAACTGATCGGCACGCAACCCGAGTTCGACACGACGATCTCGCAGTTCACGGCCCTGGTCGGCTTTTTCGACGACAGCCTGCGGCTGCGCGCAGCCTATGGCGGAGGATTCGTTTCGCCGACGCCGCCGGAACTGCTGTTGCCGGCGGAAAGTTTCGATGAACTCATACTGGACCCGGTTACCGGCGAAGAGGTCATCGTGACCTTTATCGAGGGTGGCAACGCCGACCTGGAGCCGGAAGACGCGGAAAACATCACGATCGGCGCTACCTACTCACCGGCCGGACTGCCCGAACTGAGACTCAACCTGGACTTCTGGCAAGTTACCGTCGAGGACCGCATTACATATCCAGACTACTACGAAGTCCTCCTCGGCATTTCCGATGCCGGCAGCGTGGTGCGAGACCCCGTTACCGGGCTGCCTGAGATCATAGATATCCGCGTCGCCAACGGCGGCACACACGAGGAATCAGGCATCGACGTCGGCGCTCACTATGCGTGGCAGATGAGCGATCACGATCTCTCGGCCTTCCTGACGATGACTTACATCGCCGATGCGAAGATCGGGGACCAGCAGCTCGACGGCTTGTACAACTGGGGCGGGCCGCTGCCGAAGGTCTCCACTTTCGCCGGAATCGAATGGATGCACGAGGCCTGGAACGTTTCTTTCGATGTCAGTTACCGGTCCGGCGTGGACATTCCGACTTTCGATCCCGACATTGAGGATTACGTGTACGACGTCACCGAGGAAACGGAGAGCTATGCCGTCGGTAGCCTGTACCTTGGTTATAATTTCGGCGATAGCGGCCGGTACTCCGACTCGTTACTCGGCGGAGCCTCCGTCTGGCTGGGCATCGAAGACCTCTGGGACGAGGAGGTCCCGCTGATCGACCTGTGGGGCCAGGGGTACGACCCCGCTTTGTCGAATATCCGGGGACGGTACATTTACGGGGGCATTCGGTTCGCATTCTAGTCAGTCTCGATCGCCTTCCCCCTGATTCCAACGTAGGGCGCCGCCCGTGTGTTTCAGCGGGACGAATCAAAGCTCCGAGAATGCACGCATCGCCACTACCGAAACACCACTAAACCAGTACTTGTCGGTTATCACGATCAGTGGAATCTTGCGCGCCGCGGCTTCCTTCGCGATCAGAAATGCCTGTCGCGAGTAGCGCTTGATCTCGATTAGTATCAGGCAGTTCTTTGCCGGCGGTCCGGCGAAGACATCCCCGAAATGTCCGGAAGTCATGTCGACGAGGCGCACGCCGTCGCGAACGTACTGCAGTGAATTCGCGAGCAGCACACCGAGCCCGCGCTCGGTCTGTTCAATCTCTTGCGGCGCCCATCGTGCGCCCGGCCAACAGGCCACCCTTTATTGGGGTGGCCTAGGTTGCAATATGATTGCGGAAGGTGGCGACCAACTCCTGCTGAGTCTGCTCCGGCACTCGCGCGTAGTGGCTGAACTCCATGGTGAAGCTGCCTTCGCCGCCGGTCAGGGATTTGAGTCGCGAGTGGTAGCCCTGGATTTCCTTGAGCGGCGCCTGGCCCGAGACCTCCATCCGGTTGTGGGGGAGCATCAAGGTTCCGTTCACGATGCCACGCATCGCCAGCAAATCGCCAGTCACGCCACCGACGCAAGCGGGTTGTACGGTGATGGCGACGTCGACAATCGGCTCCAAGACGATCGGCGCGGCCCTGGATATTGCGTCGAGGAACGCTTTCTTGCCTGCCTGGACGAAGGCAATTTCCTTGGAATCGACAGAGTGGTGCTTGCCGTCGTAAACAGTCACCCCGACGTCCTGCAATGGGTACCCGGCGATCGCTCCCGCTGCAACGACCTGGCGAACACCGGTTTCCACGGCGGGAATGAACTGCGACGGGATAGCGCCGCCGACGACGGCACTTCGGAACGTGAAGCCCGTGCCCTGCGGAAGCGGCTCCACGCGCAGAAATACTTCGCCGAACTGGCCGGCGCCACCGCTCTGCTTCTTGTGCCGGTGGTGGCCTTCCGCCGGCAGGGTAATCGTTTCCCGATACGCAATCGAAGGCAGCATCGTCTCAACGCGAATACCGTAGCGTTCGGCGATGTCCTCGAGCACCGTTCGTAGATGCAGCTCCCCCGTGCCGCGTAACACGATCTCGTTCAGTGTCGAGATGTGTTCCAGTCTCAGGGACGGGTCCTCCGCCTGCAGCGTGCGTAGCGCATCCGACACTTTCTGCACGTCGGTGTCGTTGGCTGGCCGAATCGCAAGTCCATAGATCGGCGCCGGCAGCCGGACGGCCTTCAGGTGAAGGTGATCTTCGTCGTGTGAATTGTGCAACACGGCATCGTAGTGTGCCTCGTCGACCCGAGGGATCGCACAGATGTCGCCAGGCACGCCGATGTCCGCCCGAATCAGGTCATTGCCGTTGAGTTTCAGCAACTGGGTGGCCTTTACCGGCGTGCGCGCATCCCCCACATAGAGCTGCATTCCGGGGCGTATGGTGCCCTGATGAATTCGAAAGACCGCGAGCCGCCCCTTGTACCGGTCGACGTTCAGCATCACCACATGGGCGATGACGTGGTCAGCCGGGTCCGTCGTGATCCGCACCTCCTGAAGCTTCTCGCCTGCGCCTTGCAGGAACGTCGGCGGATTGCCTTCCATGGGATTCGGCATCAGGCGTTCGAATACCTCGAGCAACTCGGGAACGCCCGCACCCGTCTTCGCCGAAACGAAACAGATCGGCACAAGATGACCTTCCCGCAAGGCTTTCTCGAAGGGCTCATGCAGCTGCTCCGGCACTAGCTCCTCACCCTGATCGAGGTAGAGCTCCATCAGTTTGTCATCGATTTCGACGACCTGGTCGACGATCTGTGCATGTGCCGACCCCACGTCGCCGAACGCGGTGGCGGCGCCGTCCGGCCTGAAATAGCAGTCGACCACTGCGTCACCATCCGCGCCGGGCAGGTTGATCGGCAGGCATTCCGGCCCGAACGTCCGGCGGATATCCTGGACGAGACGGCCGAGATCCGCCTCCCTCACATCTGTCTTGTTCACGATGATCATGCGGCAGAGTCGTTGCGCCTTGGCGGCCCGCATCATCCGGCGCGTGTCCGTATCGATGCCGGTTTGCGCATCGACCACGACTGCTGCCGTCTCCACGGCCGGCAATACAGAAAGCGCGCGTCCTTGCAGGTCCCGATGACCGGGTGTGTCGATCAGGTTCACGTGGATACCGGCATGATCGAAATGGCACACCGAAGGATGGAGCGAGTGCCCGAGCTCTCGCTCGCGTCCCCGGAAATCCGACACCGTGTTCCCGAGTTCGACGGCTCCGCATTGGGAAATTGCACCGCTGGCGTGCAGCAATGCTTCGGTGAGTTGCGTCTTGCCGGAATGACTGAGGCCAACGAGACAGATGTTGCGAATGTCAGCGGTTCGGTATGTCATGATCTCTGACCTCCCGTAATGGCATTTTACTGCAGCGCTGCAAGGCTTCCGTACGGCCGACGGACTCGTGTCAGGGCGCGCGTCAAGTATAGCTCGTCAGTCGAAGCTGTATTGCAGGTTCAGCCGCAAGCGGGTTATGAAGTCGTTGTCACCGGGCTGAACGGCCAAGGCAAAGTCCTTTCGCCGGTAGTAGTATGCGGTGAGGTTCAGGACGGATTGCAGCGACACCGCGTAGTCCACGTCGAGCGCGTGTTGCTGGTAGTTCGTCGCGTAGGTCGTGTTGTCGTGTGAAAACGCCGCGAGAACAGCGTCTCCGCCCGCTCCGTAGGGATTGACGTCGCCGTCCCAAACGAGGTCCGTTGCGGGAATCGGCGAGGCGAACTTGCCGGCAGTCGCGTCCAGGCTTTCACCAGATTGAGGTCGAGAATTGTCTTTCGCTTCCAGAGGCATCTTATAGGCGCTTTCGACAACATCATCGTTGAACCGGGTTCCGGTGACGACTATGTTTTCAATCGAATCGAAATCAGATTGCGGGCTTGTTTCCTCGGCCTCTTCGGAATGTGCCAGTACCGGCGACTGCCCGACAAAGGCGCCACACAGCGTGACGACGATGGCGCATCGCTTGACCCGACGCAGGAGCCATTACTGTCAATAGTCTGTCACGCCATTCCCGGGCGGCCCCAGCGCGCGCACGAAAATGCGGATTCGAGGGCCAGGTCTGGGCGGGGTGGAATCGGCCCCAAGAACCGTTCCTTGACGTGTCATTGCGCCCAAATTCCTGCTTGTACTTGATGTCACCAACAGCCTTCACTTGACACGGATTCCAACGAGCGCATGATGGCGCAAACAAAAATAGCGACGGACCTCCCACGAGAGATCTGCCGCGCCACTCGATACGAGGGTCAGTCAGTCCTGACCACTCGATTCTCCGCAAAGGAATTCTGGTTTCGACCGGCCGCTCTTGCGGTGGGTACGAACACCTGCATGACAAATACGATTGTGACCTCATCGAAGAGACTACTCGACGAATATCCAGAATGTAGAGGGAAGGCTCATGAATACGATAACAATCAAGTGTTGCGAAATTTTTTGTGCGGCGTGTCTGTGCCTATTGGTCGCCTCTGCAGCGACCGCGCAGAACACGGAAGAGCGCCGGCGAGTGATCAACGTGGAAACCGTCGGTCAACTCTATGCCGCGGTCAACAATTCCGCGAATCGCAATGTCACGGTTCGTCTCGCGCCTGGAATCTATTTGTTGTCCACGTACACCAAGGATAATGCGCTTCGTCGCAATCGGGGCGCGTTGCGGATGCCGCGGGGCATGTCGCTCGTGGGATCCGAAAAGCGCGTCGATATCAATGGCGATGGCGTGCCCGATCCGGTCAGTGAGGAGACCCCGGACGATTTCGCAGTGCCTGGGACCGAGACGGTCATAGATGGCTCGGCGCTGGACCTGCCATTCGAACAACGCATGGATTGCGCAGGCGAGCTATTTATTGCGCCAAATCCAGTAATCCACGTCGGCGTTAATAATTTGATTTCCCGTCTGACCATCTTCGCCGGAAACAATGTGGGGATCTCGGAACCGACGAATAATCCGGTCGATCCCAACGGAAATCTGTCGATGAAGGTTACGAATTCGGTCCTGGAAAGTTCGTTGCTTGCGATGGGGTTTTCGAACTCCGAATGCGCCGCGCGCCGAGCGCGCTCGGTCCTGACCTTCTCACACAATGTCGTACGCGGCGGGAATGTCCTCATCCAGAATTTTTTGACGGGAGACGCTGACAATGACAGCTCAGACGGCCCCATCATCTGGGCGATGCTCACCTCCAACCTCTTCTACAACAACCGCAGGGCGCTGATTACATCAGGCGGCGGCCGGGGCACTGATGGGGGCTCGGTGAACCTCTACTTGAGCGGCAACGTGTTCAGGAACAACGATGGGAATCTTCAGGGCTTTGCAGGTGGCTCTGGTGGGAATGTCGACACTCCGATGGTCGGTAACCATCTCAACGTGTGGTCGGAGAACGATACGTTCGGGGAAGCGCTTGCAAACGTGCGTCTCGTCGCTGGTCCAAGCAAGATCGACGACATCCCGCAGGACAGCAGGCTTGAGGCCAAATTCATTCACAGCCACTTCATCCGCGACTCCTCTGACACGCCCGACGAGATCTCGATCATCGGCGGGGGCGGCAGCCACAACCGCGCCAAAGTGCTGATCCTTGGCGCAACCGTCAAAACGTCTGGGGGCGCGCGCACGCGGGGCGGGCTTTTGATCCGGGACCAGGAGCAGCCCGGCATCGGTACGAGCAAAGCGAGGCTTGAAGGATCTCGGCCAGTGTTCATCCAGAGTAATCAGGGACTGCCCGCGCCTCCGGCCTATTTCTTTCTCGAGCACCAGGATGGTCACAAGTCTGTTAGAGCTAGTGGAGCTGGCAGTCCGGAAGTCGAGAGATGATGCTTCGTTATGCGCACTTGACGCCCGAACATCTCTCGCAGGAAGCTTCCTCGACTATGATGAATCGGCTTTGTTAACCAATCGGCATTCAGCTCGCCATAGCCAAGGGAAACCAGCGCTTTAAGGTTTCGGATTTACGCGATAGCCGGTAACCAGTGCCCGGTATCCTCCCGCGGAACCGAGTGGAGTGGGTATCTCGCGATTGTCCATGATCAGCGTGCCACCGTGGATGTAAACGATCACGGGATGGACGGCTTCCCTTCAGCCGATAGGCATCGGCACGGAACAACGCACGAGAAAATGCACTCGATCGCGCCCACCGAGATCACCAATGTTCTTATCGATGCTAAACGCAATGGTCACATCCACGGCATCCGATCTGAGTGGGATGAGATGCAACGTCCGGCTTTCTTGAGGCTCACCGCTCAACTTCGTGTCGTCCATCTGCACGACAACGTGTTTGACACCATCCCCGACGATCGAGGCTCGAAGCGGCGCCGTCACGAAGCCCTGATTGATCACTTTGACTTTGAGTGCTGTTGCTGATCCGCAGGTGCCGGATGCTGGCAGCGGCGCATCCAGCACGGCGCTGACCCGCGCCTCCGGGTTGATGGTCACGACGATCTGCGCATCACCAGGGGCCAAAGGGTCGGGATGATCCGCATGATCCTCGGCGCTCGCCACCACGCTTCCCAGCGCCAGCAGGATCAGCAGCCACTTCACGCCACGTTGCTGTCGGCAATGATGCGGTCATAGGTCCGCCTGGCATGATCGTAAGCCTCGGCAGCGGCAGACTGCTCGCTTTTGCGGATCAAGCGATGCTTCTCTTGCCAGAGTGCATCGACGCACTTGCGCAGCCACTCGGCGCTGCGCCGCGAGGCACGTATTGGTTGGCCTCCGACCGCGATAAAGATCGGATGCGTGTGGCCTGAGGGCAGGATGCGAAGGGCCACCCATGAGCTGCGCTCGATCCATGTTTTGAACGCCACTGGACGCGGCTTACCATCGGCGAGGAACTCCATCCGCTCGACCGGCTCGCCGTTGACAACCAGCTCAAGGGGTACGGCTCGGGTTTCGCCGAGCCGCGCATATTCGATATGCCAACTTGGATGAACATCGCGTGTGGTGCGAATGTTCTTCACAGGCTCGGGATCAAGCCACGCCGCTATTGTTGCGCGAATATCGGTCTCCTGTGGCACGTTCAAAGAAACATCCGACCCTCCCTGTCGCTGGCCGTTTACGGAGAATTCGAAGAAATGGCTTCTTCCGTCACCACAGTACAGTTTGCCGGATTTGATCCCATTCAACCACGCCGCATAGCCTGCATCGTCTGTCGGCCGCTGATCGAGTTGGACGTAACTGCGCCCCATCCCGACCTGATCGTCGTAAAAGCATGGAAAGTCGGTTTCGCCGAGCATTGCCAGTCGCAATCCGCAATTGAGCATGTGATACCAGGCGTTGAGCTCGGACGCTGGCTGCCCCTGGCAACCTGAAAGGAAATCGCAGGCGTCATGGGTGATGTCGACAATCGCCTCGTTGGTGCCGATCGAATCGAAAGGCGGGATTTCATAGTTTGGAATGGCACTCGAAGCTGTCTGCATCCCCAAGCTGCAATGCGCAAACCCGACCAGACAACTTTCGCTCTTCGCCCATTTCATGATCGGGAGGGTGAAAGAGGGCCAATCCTCAATAGATTGGGTGCCGGGGTAATCCTGCTGCCTTAACTGCAGGAGGACGACGTGACCGGAAAGGCTGGATGGAAAGCCGGATACTTCCACTTCGTAGCGCAACAGGCTCTGATTATCCTTGGGCGTGGACCTGGGTCTCAGCGCCGTTTTGTTGGCGGCCTGTAAATCTGGATGTTCCAGTTCCGCCTTCGGGCTCACGGTATGACCTGAGAAAAATTGCCTCTGGTAATACCAACTTGGACCCCAGTTCAGTGAGCTGCCGATGGCCAGTCCTTCCCCTCGCACATGGCGGATCATAGTTTCTGGCGACACGCCCTCCGTGGGATGCACGTAGTGCGCACAGCCTGCGTTGTGAATATGCGTGTCGCCCGAATACCAGCCCCATTGAGATGGATCAATCCACCGCTGCAGCTCGATCGTAATCTTCTGAGTGTCGCTCGATATTCGAATCCGCTGCGACTGCCGAAAATATTCCGGTCCGCGCCAACTCGACACTTCGTAGTCGCCGTCGGGAAGAAGCACATTTTCACCGTCTGCCCGATAGATTTGCGGATGGAAGGCCATGTCGGGAGCGATCCGGCGGACCTGTGGCGGATAGATGTGATTGCGAGCATCCTTGATGATTAGCGACGCCATGCAACCGATCCCATCGCTGTCGAGTATGCTCAAGGAAACGTCTCGAGACGGCAGGCAGATAAAATCGGCCGGCGGCGTGGCGAAGATTCCGAAGGGCGAATTGGATCCTTCGAATGCAACAGAGGCGACGCGATGCCCTCGATCCCGGCTGAAAAGGTCGATTACCAGATACTCGACTGAAGTCCCGGATAATGTTTGCGCATTCGCAAGTTCATAGTAGAGCCACGCCTTCTCCAATCCTGGTGCCTTGTTGAGCGTATCTCCCAATGTGGCGCGCTGCTCGTCGCTCGATGTCTGCGTTATCCCGCCAGACAGGGCTTCGAGGCTTCTTATCGATCCAGCGGCGTTGCAAAGGCGAATAAGAAAGGAACGCCACCCTTGTTCGACCAGTTCGCGCTTCGCTTTGCCCAATGCGGCCGTTCCTACTCCTTCGCCATCGAAGGACAACTGCGCCAGCGTGTAGCGGTCGAGAATGGCCTCCGCAGCCACGACCGCCCCTGCATCGCCTTGTGCGGCGAACATGACAAGTTGATCGGCGTCGGACTTGACGATCGGCTGCCCCGCTTCAGTCAAGGCAGCTACAGCCCGCATCACACTGGCGAAAAAGGGTTGCGGCTCGATGTTATCCGCTTCCGCTGCTGCCCACGCAGGCAAGACCTTGAGGCCGGTTGCCGCACTCAACAATGTCAGCAGCTGACGGCGTGAAAGGGTCGATTTCATCGTGCTCACAAATCTTGCTCCCACGTTATTGTTACTGTTCGCGAGGCCTGCGAAATGGCAAGAATTGATACCGGCGGCGGCTCCTGGTTCAGCGCACGGCGTTTTCCCACCTTATAGCGATGAATGGGCCTCACAGCCAGCGACCTTCACTTGGCTCCGAAATCGGTCACTACGAGTCTCGCTTTTCCGCACGCAATTCAACCAATTCATAGATTGCGGGCAACAGTATCAGTGTAAGCAACGTGGAGGTGATCAGCCCGCCGACTACGACCGAGGCCAGCGGCCTCTGTGTTTCCGCGCCCACGCCCGAGGACAGCAGCATCGGCACCAGACCGAGAATGGCGACGCTCGCCGTCATGAGTACGGGCCTCAATCGCATTTCCGCACCCTGGCGCACTGCTTCAGCCACGGAATAGCCTTTCTCGCGCAACTCATTGATGAAGCTGATCAGGACGATGCCGTTCAACATTGCGACGCCGAAAACCGCGATAAAGCCGATGGCGGACGGTACCGAAATGTATTGCCCGCTAACGAAAAGGGCAAAAATGCCTCCAATGGTCGCAAAGGGCACGTTTGCAATGATCATCGTCGCGTACTTCGTCGAGTTGAACGCCGTGTACAGCAGCACAAAGATAAACAAAATCGTCAGCGGAACAATGAGGGACAAGCGTGCCAGTGCGCGCTGTTGATTCTCGAACGCGCCGCCCCATTCGATCCAATAGCCCGGTGGAAGATCGACACTCGTGGCTATCGCCTCGTCGGCATCCTCGACAAAACCGTCGACGTCACGACCGCGCACGTCCATCTGGATGACCGCGTAGCGCTGCAACTGCTCGCGCCTGACGAACGAATACCCTTCGGCGACGGTCACGTCGGCCACAGCCGCCAAGGGCACTATAGCTCCCGATCCTGTTCGTATTGGGATGCGTTCAATCGCCTGTACCGACGACTTTGAGGTATCTACGAGCCTGGCCGTGATGTCAAAGCGCCGAACACCGTCGATCAGAGTGGATACAGGCTCGTTGCCGATCCCGGTACGTACCACGGACAATACGTCGTCGGCATTTAGCCCGTACCGAGCCAGTTGATTCCGGTTGACTCTTATCCGCACCTGGGGTTTGCCGACGTTGGCTTCCAGCGACAGGTCGGCGACGCCAGGGATTTCTGCAATAGCGTCCTTGACCAGTTCGCTCAGGCGATCCAGTTCCTCGAGATCTTCACCGTAAATCTTGGCGGCCAGCGTCGCACGCACGCCTGAAATGAGCTCCTCCACGCGCATCTGAATCGGCTGGGTGAATGCGACCACGGCGGTTGGTACGGCCCTCTCAAGCTCCTCTCGCATTGCCTCTGCCAGTTCGGGCACGGTTCGATCTTCGGGCCAGTCGGCCTCCGGATTGAGTTCGGTGTAGATCTCCATGTAATTGACGTCGGCAGTCTCACCTTTCTCCGCCCTGCCGATCATTGCGATCGTCGTCTTTACCTCTGGAAATTCGTTCAAAATATTTTCGATGTCTTTCGAGATCTCAATGGACTGCTCGAGCGACGTCGAGGGAATCGAGGTTACACGCCACATGATCGAACCCTCCTGCAAAGTCGGCATGAATTCCTTGCCCAGGAAGGGGAACAGGACCAGACTGACGGCCAGTGCAATGATGGCCGAAGTGACCACTGTTCGCTTGTTCGAGAGACTCCATTCAAGTAACCGCAAGTAGCGTTTCTTCAGGACTCTAACCAGAAGAGTATCTCGCTCTTCCCGTGGCTTGAGTATCAACGCCGCAAATACCGGAATGATCGTCAGTGTGAGCAGCAACGAGCCCGCCATGGCGTAACTGATCGTGAATGCCATTGGCTTGAACAACTTGCCTTCAAGACCCTCAAGGGCGAACAGGGGCAGAAACACGACGACGATGATCATGATCGCGAATGCGATCGGATTTGCGACCTCGCGTGCCGCGGCGAGAACTGCGCTGGTTCTGTCGACGACCTCCCCAGATTCCTTGCGCTCCGCCATGATGCGAAATGCGTTCTCGACCATGACGACGGCTCCGTCGACCATCATGCCGATGCCGACTGCCAGGCCCGCCAGCGACATCAGGTTTGCAGACAATCCAGCTTCGCCCATGAAGATGAATGCGATCAGCATGGCCAATGGCAATGCGGTGATCACGACAAAGGCCGAGCGGAGATCACCCAGGAACAGAAACAGCACGATGGCGACCAGAATCGATCCTTCGATAAGCGCCTTTACCGCCGTATTGACGGCTTTGTCGACGAGGTCGGTCCGTTCGTAAACGGGGCGTAGCGCTATACCTTCCGGCAGGGCCTCATTGACGATATCGACCTTGCCTTTGACGGCGTCGACCACATTCGCGGCGTTTTCTCCGATTCGAGACAACGCCATGCCGAAAACGACTTCTTCGCCGTCTCTTGTTACCGCGCCAAATCGCAGCGCGGGACCTTGTTCAACTGTCGCGATGTCGCGCAGATAGACAGGAACGCCGTCCTCCACAGAGACGACCATCGACCCGATGTCATGCTCGCTCTCGACCAGGCCGAGCCCACGCACCAGGAACTGCTCCGCTCCTATATTGATGTACTGGCCACCAACCTGTCGATTATTGGCCTCGATGACCTGCATGACGTCCCTGAATGTCAGCCCGTACTTGATGAGATTCAGTGGTTCGATGATTACCTGATACTGTCGTTCCTGGCCGCCCCAGGACATGACATCATCGATACCCGGTGCGGTTCGCAAGATCAGCCGCACGGTCCAATCGTGAAGTGTCCTCAGATCCATATCCGTAACGGCGTCTTTCAGCTGTGCGTCCTGACGCTCCAGGGTGTACCAGAACACCTGTCCCAGACCGGATGTGTTGGGACCCATCTCAGGCGTTCCATAGCCCTCCGGAATCCGATCGGCGACTTCTTGCAGTCGCTCCATCACCAGTCGCCGCGCGAAGTAGATATCCATGTCGTCGTCGAAGTAAACGGCGACGTAGGAGAGCCCGAACAGGCTGACCGATCGAATCTCCTGCACGCTCGGCAGGCCCGCCATGCCGGATTCGATCGGGAACGTGAGGAGTTGCTCGACGTCTTCCGCCGCCAGTCCCGGCGATTCGGTATAGATGTTGACCTGCACAGGCGTGACATCGGGGAACGCGTCAATCGGCACCGTCACCACCGCGCGCCACCCTAAAACGGCGACGATGCCGAATGCAATAAGCACCAGGAACTTGTATTTCAGCGAGGCTTCAACCAGCTTATTCAACATGGCAGCCTCCTAGTGCTCGTCGCCAATTGACGATTTGAGGATCAGCGATTTGAGATGAAACACACCCTCAATAGCGATCTCGTCTCCCTCAGTCAGGCCCTGACGAATCTCGGTCCAACCGTCTGCGCTCCGACCTGCGTTCACCGGTTCGGGGTGAAATTCCTCACCGCCCTCCAGCCTGAACACCGTTGACACGCCTTTAATCAGCGTGACAGCACTATCGGGAACCGCCAGAACGGTTGGCCCTTCACCCGTGCTAATCTCCGCTTCGACGAATTGCCCCGGATGCAGATGATCGTCCGTATTATCCACTTCGATGCGTAGCCCCTGACGCCGCGTGGTCTCGTCAAGCTGGTGATGCAACTGCACGACACGGCCTTCAATCCAGTGACCCTCACCATGCGCGATGCGTACAGGAGCTCCTACCTCAAACTCGGTCAGGTCACTTGGCACCGTGCTGGCCTCGACCCAAAGTGTAGATTCATCGCTGATCCTGAAGAGCACGCGACCAGGCTCTATCAACTCGCCCATAATGAAGTTGTCGCTCAGAATGGTTCCATGCTGTGAGGCCAAGAGGTCAAATTCACCGGTAGCAAGCGCCGCATCTCCGGACGCTAGCATCCGGTTGGCCTCGTGCATGGTCATTCCGTACGCCAGCACCTTGGCGAATGCCTGGCGCCGCGCGATTTCCGCTTCGGTATACCGGCGATCCGAAACTACCTGCTTACCAAGGGTGCTTACTCGCTGCCATTCAGCATCGGCAAGAATGAGCGCACCTTGCGCCTCGGCCATTTCGACGCTGGATAGCGTTGCCAGTCGTTGATTCTCGTCGACAACGTCGCCAAGCCTGGCGTGTCGCGCCACCACCTGCGCCGTGATTCGGGTCGTCACGCTGGCTGACTGATACGCATTCACGACGACTTCGGCAGGCATCAATATCTGCTCAGAGAGCGTCCGAAAAGTGACTTGCCTGGTGCTGATCCCGGCCGCGGTTCTCTCGGTGGCCGTCATTACAATGAACTCGACCTGTTCGTCGTCGTGACCGTGTTCATCCTGGGCGTAGACCGGCCATGTCACGCACAGCACCAAACCTGGCACGATGTATTTGAATATGTTCATCTTCTTGTTCCTTAGGCTTTGCATCGGTACGTGCCGAATCAGGATTCAGTGCTTTTGCCGAGCCAGTTATCAATCTGCCCCGAGGCCATCAGCCACTCCAACCACGCGCGCCAAAGCGCCTCGCGGAGTTCCAGTACGCTTTCACGCGTGTCCAGGGTTTGCTGGAGCTGCACAAGAAATTCGGTAGCACTGAGTTCGCCGGCCTCCCAGAGACGCCACAGAAGGTCGGTTTGCCGTTGCAGGCTGACGCCGCCTGTCCGTTGCCACTCCTCCCAGGCTGTTCGTGATAGTTGATACCGCTCCTCGGCGCCCTGGAACCGGGCATAGGCTTGCCGCGAAATGTCGGCCGCCTCCTGCTGCGCCTGCCGGCGCGCCGCGCTCGCCGCTGTTACTTCATGTGCGTACCGGTTTCGCACGGGCAACGGAATGGTGACGTTCAGCCCCACGAGGGTTTCGTCGTCTTCGGTACCACCGCGCAACGTGAGAGTGGGATCAAGACGACGCTCACGCTGGCGCAGATCCACGCGCGCGGCAGCCGCCGCAACGCGTAACTGGGCGGCTCGCACATGAGGCAAGGACATCACAAGATCACTCGTCTGCGATGGCGCGATGGTCAAAGGTGGCAGTTCAGTTTGAATTGTGGGCCACTCAGTGGGTGGCGATCCCACCGCGACACTGCCGACAGCCTGCTTTGCCTCTGCAACTTTCGCCATTGCTGTCGCCGTCTTGATGCGAGCATCTGTGAATGCCAGTACTGCCAGATCGAGTTCTATCTGGCTTATGTCGCCGGCATCGAATCGCTGTTCGGCAAGATCGGCAAAGTTTCGCATCGTGCCCGCGCGAACTGCGGCCAATGTGCTCCTGTCTGATTCTGTGTGGTACGACGCGAGCGCGGACACCAGATCGGCCGTCACCTGCCATCGAATTGCCAGGTAGTCCGATTCGACGGACCGTCTCTCGGACTCGGCGACTGCGGTCCGAGCTCCGCGCTTGCCACCCCAATCGAGCGTTTGGCTGATTCCCAATGCTCGGGTCTCCGTGTCGGCATCCTCTGCTTCGAACTCCAGTTGCGGGTTGTACAGGGGTCGACCGGCCGCACTTTCCATAGCCACGCTGGCATCGAGCGCGGCCCGAGCCGCGTTGACCCGCGGATTGGCGTCGACGATGGCTCTTACGAACTCCGATAGTTCGACCTGTCTCGCAGGTTGTGCCGATTCAGGCTCTACTTCGGCAGGCGCCAACTGTGCACGTGCGGGTGAGGTAATAGTCAGGGTCGCCAGAAATACGGCGACCCATCTCGCTTTCGTAGACATCTATCCAGTCCTGTTATGTTGAATACGACACCTGGCGCTCAGGCGCCGGGTGACCGAAACAAACGTCAGGAGCTAGATATTTGGGGGAGGTGTGGGCGGGACGGTGCTGCGAGTAACTGTATGAACTGATGGTGCGAGCAGCGATTCACGAAACTTGGGCAGGGCAGGAACTGAAATCTGCTGTACCAGTGCGGTGACGTGAAAGTGGCAGAAATGTTCGCAAGCGTCACCGTCGTGTTCGGCGCCATCAGAGTCTGGATACCACTGGTTGCCATCATCGGCATGAGCGTGATGCGTCTTGTGAAAACTCGTTTCATCAACAGGCTCGGCCATGCCCTCCATGGATACGAAGAGCATCGCGGTGATCACAAGTTTGAGAATGAGGTCACGCATTGGCATAGCCTACAAAAGTAGGGCCATCATGTACAAAAACAGTTCACACATCCTGCGGGATTGTACCTGGGGGCAACGGCGGTTTATCCCGCAAGAGTTGCCCCCAAGTTGCCCCCAGAATGCAGTCGCTGCACCCCGCTCGCGGCCTCCAATAGGCTTTGTTGCTGGCCGGCGCTGCAAGACGCCTATGGACCGTCTCGTCGATTTCAGTATGTCCTCGGACGAGTCAAAACCAGGCGGGACAACGATCTCGGGCTGGTTGAAGCCCGCAATTCAATTCCGAATTCCGGAATTGAAAAGCCCTGTTAACTAATTGATTAACAGGGCTTTTTTGGCTTGGTGGTGATGGGTGCTATCGAACTTGTATGGTATCTATTTGATAAGAAATCAATTTTTTCGATGGCGTCGGATTAGCTGCCCCCAGAATTGCCACCTGAACTCAAGGCTGTAATCGGACGATTTCGAACGTACGTGGACCTCCAGGGAAAATAGCAAAGCTTCCGCAGGAATCACCGCCTCGTCGCAGGCACTTTCTCCCCGATTTCCGCGAAATTAAGCTGGGGAATTCACGTCAGAAGCTCTCGATCGAGAACAAACGCATCCGCACAATCAAGCCGGTCGCTACGGTAGTCGGCGATGAACTGGCTATGGACCGCCGTCCCTAACACACGCCGCCCTTATCGAGTTTTGCACCGTTGCCACGGACGGTTGAGGTAAGTCAGGGGCTGGCGGAGAGTTTTGGTCAGGCGCGGGCGCCCATCGGCGGTGCCCGTGCGCCTCTTCCCGCTCCGGCCTGGACTGCCCGTCTCTTTCCGGCATTCGACAAAGCCGCTGACTGTGCGACCTTTGCTTGCCCGCACTAAACCATCGCGCGAGAATGAACGGCGCATGGTCGCTTCGGCGTCGTTGGGGCAGGATGCATGACTCACTCGGTAGGCTCTGACCCTCTTCGCGTGCACTTCGGCGAATTCGAACTCGACGAGGCGAATGCACTTCTGCGTCGCGATGGGCGCGCGGTCACTCTGGCGCCGACGCCGTTCAATCTACTGTGCGCCTTGGCTC
Organism: uncultured Pseudomonadota bacterium; assembly: GCA_963775455.1. Lineage (GTDB taxonomy): Bacteria > Pseudomonadota > Gammaproteobacteria > Steroidobacterales > Woeseiaceae > UBA1847. The sequence goes on from CAVZIU010000004.1 coordinate 617,071, forward strand.
GGCAACCGGGGGCACTGTTGACCAAGCACGCGCTGCTGGATGCGGTCTGGGGCCATCGTTACGTAGGCGACTCGGTGCTGAAGACGGCCATCAGCGATCTGCGTACCGCACTGAGCGACGATCCGCGCCAGCCAAAATACATCGAAACCGTCGCGCGACGCGGGTACCGCTTCATCTCGGTCACAAAGGCGCGATCCGAGGCGATCCCGCAGGGAGCAGGCAATATGCCGAGTGCGGCATACCCTCTCAATGGTGATCCGCACGCTCCGCCTTTCGTCGGTCGCGCGCAAGAACTCGGGCAGCTTCGGCAAGCTTGGGACCGCGCCATTCACGGCAAGCCCGACGTCGTCTGGATCGCGGGCGAGCCGGGAATCGGCAAGACGACACTCATCGAGCAGTTCATTACCGGCCTGGGTGACATCGCATGCGTTCGCGGGCAGTGCGTCGAGCACTACGGTACCGGCGAACCGTACCTCCCGGTACTCGAAGCGCTCGGGCAGTTGTGCCGGGTCGACGCCTCGGTTGCACTCCTTCTAAGCGCCGTCGCTCCGACGTGGCTGCTGCAGCTGCCCTGGCTCAGCACCCCTGACCAACGCGAGAGCCTGCGTCGGGAGCTCGTCGGCGTCAGCCCGGATCGGATGGTACGCGAAATGGGCGAGCTTCTCGACCGCTATACCGAGCAGCGACCACTCTTGCTGGTGACCGAGGACCTGCATTGGGCCGATCGTGCGACGATCCAACTTATCGACTATATCGCCCGTCGGCGCGGCGGTGCCCGTGTGATGTGGCTATCCAGCTTTCGACTGGCGGAGGTCGTCATTTCCAATCAGGCCCTGAACACAATACGACACGAGCTCCGCCTCCACGACCTGTGCGACGAGATTGTACTTGATCCGTTTTCGGAAACCGAGGTCTCGGCGTACCTCGCTGAGCGTTCACCGTCGATCGCCGGCGACGAGAACTTCGTGCGCGCATTGCACGAACGCACGGACGGCGTGCCGCTCTTCGTGGCGTCCGTAACGAACGACGTCATTGCGCGTGCCGAGCAGCGCGGCATCCCTATTGGGGAAACGGTATCGCTCGAACGCATGCCGGTTCCGCAGGACCTGACGGCGATCATCGATCATTACATGCACAGACTCGACGACCAACGGCGCACACTGCTCGCAGCGGCAGCGGTCTGCGGCGTCGACTTTCGCAGCGATACGCTGGCGCGCGTGCTCGAGCGCGATGCGACGGACATCTCGGAGGCGTGCGAACAGCTGGTCCGCGAGCAGCGCTGGCTCATCCATCCTCGTGATAGCGACTATATCGATCTGCAGGAGAAATCGTACTCGTTTCAACACGCACTCCTTCGGGAAGTCCTCTACGAGCGCACAGCGCCATCGACGCGTGCGGAACTCCATCGCAATGTCGGGGCCGCACTCGAGGACGAGCGGGCGGCGGGTCTCACCGTCACCGCCGCAGAGCTCGCAATGCACTTCGACCGTGGCCGCGCACCGACGGCTGCGCTGCGCTATTACGCGGAAGGCGCCGAGACCGCTCTGCTGAACTTGAGCCCGGCCGAGTGCATGAGCCTGACCGAGCGTGCGTTGACCCTGCTGGAGCATACGCCCGCCTGCACGGAGCGCACGTCACTCGAGATCACGCTCGCAACGCTGCGCGGTCTGTCCGTGTTTCATGTGCTCGGCGCCGGTGACGAGGTGAAAACCGCCTTGCAACGCGGCTGCGCGCTGCTTCCCGACGATCCGGCGCATCCCATGCGGGGACTGGTACTACATGGACTCGGATTCCTGCTCACGGTCCGCGGGGAGTTCGATGAAGCACTTGCGATAGCGGATAGAGCGAAGACGCTCGCATTACAGACCGGAGATCCGTTTCTGCCACTTGCCGCTTGCACCGTACGTGGACACGTGTACACGCACCAGGGCCGGCCGGGCGCTGCCCGGGAGGTGCTGGAACAGGCGCTCCCGGCCATCGAGGCAGCGCCGACCGCTTTCGAGGGACACTTCATCGCCGACCCATACGTCACACTGCTCGCGATGCTCAGCCTGCCGCTTGCGCACCTTGGCCTGGTGGCACAAGCGCGTGAGCGCCTGCAGCAGGCATACGCACGAGCCCGTCGGCTCGGGCAGCCGATGGCACTCCTGGTGACCGCCTGGTTCGATGCTTTGTTGCAGGTCCGACTTGGGGACGTGGATCGCGTGGCCGTGATCGCGGATGAAATGCGCGCACTCGTCGACGAGTTCGCACTGGCGCAGGGCAAGGCGGCATGTCGCTGGTTCCGTGGGTGGGCCGAAGCCCGGAAGGGCAACGCACTCGAGGGCTTCACGCAGATTCGAGATGCACATGACGAGAACACGGCGCTCGGGATGTTGGCAGGCGCCAGCGAGAACCTCGGCTATGGCGCGGAGGCGCTACTACTGCACGGCGACTGGCAGGCCGCTCAGGAGCAACTCGATCAGGCGCTTGAAATCGTCGAGACGTACGGCGAGCGCATCTATCTTCCGCAACTGCTACTCACCGAGGGCGCGATCGCCCACGCACGCGGCGAGCCCGATGCCGCCATTGCATCAAACCGGCGCGCGATCGAAGAAGCGCGAGTACAGGGCGCAGCCTGGCTGGAGCTTCTGGCGCTCACCGAGCTCTGCGAACGCGGCGCGGCTAAGGACAAGGATCGACGCGCGCTCGCCACGCTGATCGACCGGCTCGACGAGGCAACCGATACGACCATGCTCACCCGTGCGCGAGCACTGCTTGGATAAGCGCACTTCTCGTGTCGTTGACTTTGGTGCGATGCCCAAACCGCGAAGTGCCGCAGAATAGCTAATCAGACCCGTCACGCAGAGCTGCGTTGAGAATCGACGCGGCGAGGTGCTGGCGACCTTGTGGATCCAGCAATCCAAGGGCCGCGCAGTCCATACCCAAGCACAAGCCACGCTTGCGCTTGGCTGGTCAGCCCGTTCGCGGCTGATGAATCGACCGAACGGCGACCTTTCCCTCACGACTGGGAAGTCGGCGCACATTACGCTGCGCCGATACTACCTATGAGCAAAGCAACTGCGATGATCCTGAATGCCGATTCCAAGTACCCCACGCGCCGCGCCTATGTCGTAAAGGTGCGCAACGACGCAACCCCGGACGCTCTCGCCGGCCGTCTGGAAAACCTCGTCACGGGCAGGCGGTGCGAGTTCACGTCCGCTCGCGAGCTGCTCCGCCTGATCGCCGGCGACATCGTCGACCCGGCAACGCCGGGCGACCAGTAAATCGACGCCGTAGGGGAATCGTATGGACATGAAGATAGTTAGCGCACTCGCAGGAACGCTCGTGGGCATTATTGCGACCGTGCTCATTGCCTGGATCAACCAGAAGACACTGACCCACCGTGAGCTGATTCGGGACGAGATGCGCATACGGCAGACGCTGTACGGTGAGTTCATCACCGAATGCGCGAAACTGCTGATGGATGCGTTCCAGAATACGCTGGAGAAACCCGACGCATTCGTACCTGTGTTCGCGCTGATCAATCGCATCCGCCTTTGCGCAACGCTTCCGGTATTGACCGAGGCAGAGCACCTCGTGCTGCGCATCACCGACCAATACTTTTCGAGCAACCTGTCCGTACAGGAACTGCGTGAGCTTGTGCGTTCGGGACACGCGGATGCACTCAAGGCATTCGGAGAGGCCTGCAGGGCAGAGTTCAACTCGATCCAGGCGCGGCTCTAGTGGTTAGTTGCGGGCACGGAGTTCCCGCGACGCTCACGCCATTGCGACCGAATGCCGACGCTTCCCTGACCACTCGCCCGTCGCGGCCTCGTACGCTCAATCCCGTATTCGGCTGAATCGATCGCGAACAGTCCGCGGTCGGACGACCACTGATTCATCAACGCTAAAAAGGAGACTCCCGAAATGTCGACAGATTCACCAATGACCAAGCCCGAGGCGACCAAGAGCGCCGCTTCCTGGGACCTGCGTCACCCCGGCCTGATCATGAGGGGCAGCAACGGCGAAGAGATCCACGAGTTCACGGGCATGTGGCCCCTCAAGCCCGATGCCGACCTGGTCGTGACCACGGATGGGCTGAGCCGCGAGCCCCCTTATTGGGGAGGCCCTGGAAAGACGTTCGCGGAGGCGACGACGATGCTCGGGCTCATCCGGACGGCACGCTGGTTCGTCGGCACGAGCACCGAGTTCGGTCCGACCCTCTACTTTGTGTCGCAGTTCGACAGCAGCCTGGAGAAGTATTTCGACGACTTCGTGCTCAACGGGAAGGCGAACCTCGAGAAGGTCTGGGGCCAGTGCATCGGCTGTCCGACCGGCCCGGACGCGACGGCGCGGGACGTCGTGCAGTACATCGCGCGCGGGCAGATCAAGACCCTGGCCTGTTACGACGCGCTTCCAAGCCTCAACCTGGGCCAGATCCAGAAGATGGCCGACTGGTACCAGAAGACACAGAAGTTCCAGCGCGCAGTCTACGCGGGCGACGGCAGCCTCGAAGACAAGATCAACGCTTTCTTCGCCGAGCTGGCAAAGCCGTACGAGTTCGTGCGGAGCGGCGCCGCCATCGACACCGACGTCGTCAACGAGCCGCAGTACACCGACGTTCCCGAGCGGTTGGGCGTGAAGCAGGCCGCGTAAGCGGTGTCCTGTGGAAGGAACGCGATCATGAGCACTCGAGCAGCGAGGCGGAGTCTGACTGCCGCGGACCTGAAGGCCCAGCTTCACGATATCCAAGACAACGTGGTCGCGCCCATCCTCATGCGCTACGGCCGCCATATCTTTGTCAAGTTCACGGACGGCCCGAGGGCGCGTGCCTGGCTGCACAACATGCTCGACCGCGTAAACGCGCGGCAGGATGTGCACGGCACGCGATTCACGGTCAACATCGGGTTCACCTACGAGGGGCTGAAGGCGCTCGGGGTCTCCGGACCGTCGCTCGCAAGCTTCCCCGAGGCGTTCCGCGTCGGGATGCGGGGCCGTGCGCGCGCCGTGGGCGATGTCGGACCGCACGCGCCGGAATATTGGGAGGGTGGTCTCGGCGGTCCCGACATCCACGCCATGGGATTGATTCGAACCGATTCCGATGAAGGCCGCGAAGAGGCGACCCGGATCATTCGTTCCGAAATGGACGCGTTCGGCGGAGTCGAGATTCGCTTCGTGCAGGACACGACGGCGCTTGCGCACGCGAACGGAATCGGATCGGAAGGCGAACATTTCGGATTTGCGGATCCGATTTCACAGCCGCCGATCGAAGGCGCGGATACGCCTTCGTATCCTGGCGACGGCGTGCTGCGGCCGGATGGCACGTGGCGTCCGGTGAAGCCGGGCGAATTCCTGCTGGGCTATGAGGACGAGGCCGGCCCCGAGGGTACACAGGCGCCTGACCCTCCGGAGCTCCGGCTCAACGGTACGTATGTGGTCTTCCGCAAGCTGTATCAGGACGCGGCCGCATTTCGACGCTATCTCGTGACCGCCGCGAAGGCGCTCTACGGTTCCGATGACGCTCATCATCAGGAGCTGGTGGCAGCCAAGATGATGGGGCGCTGGCGCAGCGGCTGCCCCATTGATCTGTCTCCCGACAAGGACAATCCCGCGATCGCCGCCGACCCTCAGCGTCGGAACGACTTCACCTATGCCGGCGATGAGCAAGGCCTCAGGTGCCCGCTCGGTTCGCACTTGCGTCGCAGTAATCCACGGGAGACGCCGCTCAAGCGCGCCACAGCGGTGCAACGCCACCGGTTACTCAGGCGAGGCGTTGAGTACGGCCCGCACCTCGCGGAAGGTGCGCTGGAGGACGACGGCGTCGATCGCGGCCTGATCAATCTCTTCATTCAGGCCGACATCGAGCGGCAGTTCGAGTTCGTGCAGAAAGAATGGATGAAGGGCGGCGAGTTCATCGGGCTCGATCCGAGCGAGCAGGACCCGATCAACGGCGTCGGCGGCGAAGGCTCGCAATTGTCCGTACCGGGCGCCAAGCGACCGTTCCTGTTCGACCTGCCGACGTTTGTCAAGGTCAAAGGCGGCGAGTACCTGTTCGTCCCGGGGCTCAACGCGCTCCGCGGACTAATCGAAAAGAAGTTCTAAAGAGGAGGCACCCGACCGTGTCAGACCATTTCAGCGGGCCCGCGGTGATCGGCGATCCATCCGTGGACATCACCGACTTCTACGCCTTTCCGAGCCCGGAACGAGCCGGGAAACCTCGTGCTGATCATGGACGTGTTCCCGATGGCGACGGCGCAGTCCTGCTTCAGCGATGTCGTCACCCATCGGTTCCGATTGCGGCCCCTGAGCCGGTCAGGCGGCAGCTTTACGCCCGGCGCGACGGAATACTCGATCGACGTCACTTTCAGTGACGTCCGGGAACGAAGCGTTTCCCAGAAAGGCTCCGTCGTCACATCGGATGGGCGACGGATGACCCTCGTCGCCGGTACACCGTGGGAACACGATGGTATGCGCGTCTTCGCGGGCCTGGTCAGCGATCCGTTCTTCATGGATGTCGAGGCGGCGCTCCGCACAGATATCTCGGGCAAGCTGTCCTTCGACACATCGGCGAATACCGTCCAGTTTCGCGACGTCCTGGCGATCGTCGTCGAGATTCCGATTGCGGGAATCGTTAGAGGATTCAATGGCGCGACCCTGATTGCCGCGATCTCGGAGACCCTCGTCACGCGTCGCGGCAACCCGATTCGGCTGGAACGTCTCGGACGGCCCGAGATCAAGAACGTCATCATGGCTAACCCGACTCGCGATCCACGCACGAAGGGCGTCGAGCTTCGCGACCTCTATAACCGCGAAGACGCGTTCGCGCTGTCAGAAGTCTATCGGCCACTTTACGAGTCGCGTTTCGATGCGAACCTGGCGTTTTTCGACACGTTGGACGGCGACACCGCATGGCCGCCCGGGCCCGACGGGCGCCATCCCTTGCGCGATCTCCTGATGGACGATTTCCTGATTCTGGATCTCGCGCACGCCTTCACCCATGGCGGATTCCTAGAGATCGAACGCGCACTGCTCGACGTCCGCCCCCACGGGACCGCGGGCGGGCGCTGGCTTAACGAAGACATCCTCGACGACCTGCTCACGCTGATGGTGAATGGTGGACGAGGCAAGCGATACGGCGACGGCGTGGACGCTCCCACCAAGCCGCCCAGCCTGACCTTTCCCTACGTGCGGGAGCCCAACAAGCGGACGGATTTGCCTCTGCCCGCATTCTTGAGGAGTTGAACATGGATATTCTGAAGGGCAAAGGGGCGGTCGTGACCGGCGCTGCCTCCGGGATCGGCAAGGCGATCGCCACGGCGTTCATCGAAGCTGGCGCCAGCGTGGTGCTTTGCGACCGCAACGCGAAAGCACTCGATGCGGCCACCCGCGAGCTTGGCGATCGTGCGATCGGTCGCATCACCGACGTGTCGGACGAGGCTCAGGTCGAGGGCGCGATGCGCGCAGCACGCGAAGCCTTCGGGTCGCTTGATATCGTGGTCAACTGCGCGGGTTTTGGTGCCATTACCCCGCTCACCGAGTTGAGCGGCGAGAAGTGGAGATCCGTCCAGGACGTGACGCTCGGCGGAGTGTTCTACGGCGTGAAGCATGGCGCCCGGCAGATGCTCGAGCAGGGACACGCCGGCGTCATCATCAACATCTCGTCGGTGAACGGGCGCCAGCCGGGCGAAGGGCAATCGGCCTACTGTGCGGCGAAGGCCGGCGTCGACATGCTGACGCGCTGTGGCGCGTTGGAGCTCGGTAGCCACGGGATCCGTGTCGTCGGCATCGCGCCAGGCCTGGTGGAAACGCCGCTGACGCGCCACGAACTGGAAAACCCCTCGATGCGCGAGCTCTTCCTCGGCGTCATCCCGATGAAGCGGGCAGTTGCGGCGGAGGAGATCGCGGCCGCCGCGGTGTTCCTGGCGTCCGAACACGCCAGATCCATAAACGGCGAGACGATCGCGATCGATGGCGGCTCGTTGACGCGCGGCTATCCAGCGCTGCTGACCGGTCTGAAAAAAGCCTCATGATGATCGATACCACGCGTTATACGAGCGGGCGAATCGCTGTCACCAATCTGTCGGCGTCGATCGAGAGCCTGGAGCGCCGTCGCGCGGCAGGTGCCAGCTTCGATGACCTACTTGGTCTGTCGAAGCTTCTGTTCGCGCGCGGCGACCTCCTTGGGCGGATCGCGGACCATGACCGGGCCGAGTGGGTTGCCATCAAGGCTGCAGGGTCGGCGCCGGATGGCGCGATCGCCTTCTATATTCGAGCACGGCTCGCGGGGCGCTTTCACCGCTTCGACGAGGCGGCCGCGCTGCTCGATGGCGCCCTCGCCGCCGGCCATCCGGGTCGCGAGATCGATACCGAACGGGCGGCGCTGTTCCAGGCAACAGGTCGGTATTCCAAGGCGCTGGCACTTCGCGAGCGCCTGGCGAATGAGGAATCCGGGATTCACACGCTGGGCGCGCTCGCGTCACTGCTGGCGGAAATGGGTCATTGGCCGGCGGCCGAGGCCTCCTACGCGGCCGCACTCGACGCCGACACGGGCGTCTCGCCCCTGCCCTGCGGACAACTGTTCTTCGAATGGGGCGTAAACGCCATGCGGCGCGGCGAACTCGACCGGGCTGAAGGGCTTTTCGGCGAGCTCGACGTGGTCCTGCCGCAACACGTGCCCGCACGTGGACATCGCGCCGAGGTGGCGGTGGCGCGCGGGCAGTTGGACTTCGCCCTGGCGCTCATCACGCCGCTGATCGAAATCTCCGACGACCCCGAGTATCGCGCGATCCATGCGGAGATCCTCGCTGCCCGGGGTGACGCCTCCCAGGCTGCGAGCGAAGCGGAACGTGCAGCGGCTGCTTATGATTCGCTGCTGGCTCGACGGCCTGAAGCGTACGCCGACCACGCGGCGGCTTTCTTCATGGGGGTCGGCAATCGACCGTTGGTCGCCCTTGCGCTGGCTGCAAGAAACTGGGTGCTTCGCGACACGCCACGCTCGCGCAGTCTTCTCGCCAGGGCGCAGCGCTGCGCAGCGGGTCGCGCAACGAACGCGTGCGGAGCATCTCGTGATCTCACATTTGCGAGGAGGGTCGCATGACGCTCATGTTTGCGGGTCTTGTCGCCGGGTTCGTTCACGTGCTTTCGGGGCCCTGATCACCTCGCCGCGATCGCGCCTTACGCGGTGGACGGCAAGAGCCGCGCCTGGCGGACCGGGGTCCGGTGGGGACTCGGTCACGCCACGGGAGTGTTCGGCGTCGGGATCCTGGTGCTGGTGTTGCGCGACGCGTTGCCGGTCGAGGCCGTCTCTGCCTGGGGTGAGCACCTGGTGGGGCTCGCTCTGATCGGCATCGGCCTCTGGGGAATCTGCGCGGCGCTGGCTCGCGCAAGCCCGCGGCCTCGCGACCACGCAGCGCACGACTACGCAGTGCACGTCCACGGTCATGCGGCATTCGCGGTGGGTACGCTGCACGGCCTCGCCGGCAGTGCACATCTTCTCGGCATTCTGCCGGCGCTCGCCCTGCCCTCGGATTTCGCGGCGGGGTCGTATCTTCTTCTCTTCGGCACAGGCAGCGTCGCCGCGATGGGCACGTTTGCATCGCTCGTCGGCTGGATCGCAAACCGGCCGGGCGCGAGCGGCCCGCGCGCGCAGAGCGCGCTGCTTGGTCTTTCCTCCCTTGTCGCCGTCGCCGTGGGCGGCTACTGGATGCTTCGGAGGTCTGTGATTCATGTTGCACACGCGTAGCCGGTGCCGTCCCGATCGCTTCGACGTCGTCGTGACTCGGCGCGGGACCTGCAGGCGTGCTTGCCGCCATCCGAGCAGCCGAGCTGGGCGCGCGCACGGCACTCGTGACCGCCGCAGAGTTCGGCGGCATGGCCGCCAACGACGGACCTGTCCCGGTTCGAACGTTGGCATTCGCCGCGCGGCTGATGCGTGACGCGCGGCAGCTCGCTCGGTACGGCATCAGCGACGACCGAACCTGCGTTGCATTACGACCGGCTGCTGGCGCGCATGCGCGAAATCGTGCACGAGGTGAGCACGCACTCGGCATTGCGCGAGAGAACCGATGAACTCGGCGTGACGGTCTACGAGCAGGCCGGCGCGGCCCGCTTCACCGGCCCGCACACGATCGAGACCGAAGGCGGCTGCCGCCTCGAAGCGGAGAAGTTCGTCCTCTGCACCGGAGGGCGTGAGCCGACGACTCGCCATTCCCGGCGTCGAGCTCACGCACACGCACAGCGATGCATGGAAGTTGACCGGCGTGCCGCCGTCGCTGCTGGTCGTCGGCGGCGGGGACACGGGCGTGCAGATCGCCTCCATGTTCCATGCCTTCGGCTCGAAGGTACAGCTTTTCGAGCGCGGCCCGCGCATTCTGCGAGCGGCGGACGAGACAGTCGCGGCTGCTGTCGCAGCCGGTCTTCGCGAGTCGGGCGTGGCGGTGCACGAACACTTCGGCGCGATCACGTCGTTCGAGCAGACGCCGACCGGAGTGCGCATGAACTTCCGCGACGGCCGCGCGATGAGTCGCGCCGAGGCGGCGCTGGTCGTGATGGCCGCGGGCTGGGTCGCCGATACCGCTCAGATGAATCTCGGTGTGGCGGGCGTCGAGCTCGATCCGCGCGGCAACGTCAGGGTGGACCGGTTCCTGCAGACCACCGCGGCCCACGTCTTCGCGGCCGGCGACGTGACCGGCCGCCTGATGCTGGTGCCGGGAGCTATCGAAGACGGATTCGTGGCGGCGACCAACGCCATTCGAGGTCCGACGCTTCCGCTTCCCGGCAGGGCGACGCCGTCCGGCAGCTTCACGCATCCCGAATATGCGGAGGTGGGTCTCACCGAGGCGAAGGCGCGCGAGACTCATGACGTCGTCACCACGCTCGTGCCGTTCGAGGCTGCGGTGCGCCCGATCATCGAAGGACGCACCTTCGGCTTCTGCAAGCTGGTCGCGGACCGCGGGAGCTGTCGCATCCTGGGATGCCACGTCGTCGGCGAGCGGGCCGTGGAGATCGCGCAGCTCGCGGCGGTCGCGGTCGCCGCCGACATGCGGGTCGACGACCTGGCGCGGGTTGCGGTGTCCTTTCCGACCTATGCCGAGGTGCTCGTTCACGCAGCGGTGCTCGCGGCCATCGAGCTCGGACTACCCCTGAGCGGGCAGGCAGAACGCGTCCGGCGGGACGTTCCCTCAGCCTGACGGAAGCGCGGCGAGACGCCAGTCGCCCGGCGCGCGTTCTCGACGAGCTGTTGCGGCGACCGGATTCGTGCACTCGGCCACTACGCGCCGGGCAGCTACGAGCTCGCGACCATCAGGCACACGAACCGCGTTCCGAAGGCGGAAAAGATGATCCGCGAGCTGATCGACGGCCAGGAGGGGGTGGAACGCACCGCGCGCTCGCCTCGAGCCGTGAGATCGCCGTGGCGGTCAGCGAACGGTTGATGCTCACCTACCGGCGACCGAAAGCCGACGCTTCCCGGACTACTTCCGCGTCCCGCCCTCCTATCCTCATCCCGACCTCAGGAGTTCGAACTGAAAGGACTGGCACTCAAGTGAATCGCTTGTTCCAGAACACGAAGGAGACCGCGTGATGGATCCGGTCGTCGATCCCGTGGCGCTGGCGCGCGTGCAGTTCGCCGCTAACATCACCTTCCACATCCTGTTTCCGACCATCACCATCGCCCTGGGCTGGTTTCTGCTGTTCTTCAAGCTGCGCTTCGCCGCTACAGGCGAGACGCGCTGGATGGCCGCCTACGGCTTCTGGGTGAAGGTGTTCGCGCTGTCCTTCGCGCTGGGCGTGGTCAGCGGCCTCACCATGAGCTTCCAGTTCGGCACCAACTGGCCCGGCTACATGAACACGGTCGGCAATATCGCCGGCCCGCTGCTCGGCTACGAGGTGCTGACCGCGTTCTTTCTCGAGGCGACCTTCCTCGGCATCATGCTGTTCGGGCGCCGGCGCGTGGGCGAGCGCATGCACACGCTGGCGACCTTCCTCGTCGCCGTCGGCACCACCGCCTCGGCGTTCTGGATCCTGGCGCTGAACTCCTGGATGCAGACGCCGGCGGCGTTCGTGATGATCGACGGCCAGGCGCACCCGACCAGCTGGTGGGGCGTGATCTTCAATCCCTCGTTCCCGTACCGGCTCACGCACGTGCTGCTGGCTTCGGGGCTGACCGCCAGCTTCCTGATCGCGGGGCTGTCGGCTTACCGCTTCATGCGCGGCGACCGCGGCGGCGACGTCACGGCCGCGCTGCGCAGCGCGGTGGCCGCGGCGGCACTGCTGATCCCGGTGCAGATGTTCGTCGGCGACCTGCACGGCCTGAACACCTTCGAGCACCAGCCGGCCAAGATCGCGGCGATGGAAGGCGTGTGGGAGACCGAGCGCGGCGCTCCGCTGCGCCTGATCGCCTTTCCGGACGAGGCGACGCGCACCAACCACTTCGAGCTGTCGATCCCGAAGGGCGCCAGCCTGATCCTGACCCACTCGCTGGACGGCGAGATCAAGGGACTGAATGAATTCCCGGCACCACCCGCCGGTGGCGCCGCTGTTCTGGGGTTTCCGGGTCATGGTCGGGACGGGCGTGCTGATGCTGGCCGTGGCCTGGCTCTGCGCCTGGCAGCTGCGCCGCGGTGGCACGCTGCGCCCGTGGCTGCAGCGCGTGCTGGTCGCGATGACCTTCTCAGGCTGGGTCGCCACCATCGCCGGCTGGTACGTCACCGAGATCGGCCGCCAGCCCTGGCTGGTGACCGGCGTGCTGCGCACCGCCGAGGCCGCCTCGGCCGTGCCGGCGCCGCTGATCGGCCTGAGTTTGTCGGTCTACCTCACCGTGTACGTGGTGCTGTTGCTGGCTTACGTCTCGGTGCTGTTTCACCTGGCGCGCAAGGCGGGAGCGGGCAAGATGCCCGCCACCGCCGACTCGGCGTCGGTGCTTTTCCACAAGGCGGGAGTAGGCAGGACGCCCGCCACCGCCAGCCCGGCGCAGGAGGCCTGATCATGGACGCCGCCCTGCCGCTGATCTTCCTGGGCCTGATGGGGCTGGCCGGGCTCGTATACGTCGTGCTCGACGGCTACGACCTGGGCGTGGGCCTGCTGCTGCAGCGCGCCGACGAGGCGCAGAAGGACCGCATGATCGCCTCGATCGGGCCGTTCTGGGACGCCAACGAGACCTGGCTGGTGCTGGGCGTGGGCCTGCTGCTGATCGCCTTTCCGCGTGCGCACGGCGTTATCCTCGGCGCGCTGTACCTGCCGGTGGCGGCGATGCTGATCGGGCTGATCCTGCGCGGGGTCGCCTTCGACTTCCGGGTCAAGGCGCACGACGAGCACAAGCGGATCTGGGATTTCGCCTTCTGGTCCGGCTCGCTGCTGGCCTCGCTGGCGCAGGGCTTCATGCTCGGCCAGTACATCCTGGGCTTCCGCAGCGACGCGGTGGCGCTGCTGTTCGCCGCCTGCATCGCGCTCGGCCTGTGCGCCGGCTACGCCTTGCTGGGCGCGAGCTGGCTGATCATGAAGGCCGACGGCGAGCTGGTCCGGCGCGCCGTGCACTGGGCACAGCGCGCGCTGTGGCTGACCGGCCTGGGCATCGCCGCGGTATCGATCGTCACGCCAGCGGTCAGCCCGCGCATCTTCGCGAAATGGTTCGCGCTGCCCAACCTGCTCCTGCTGCTGCCGATCCCCCTACTCACCGCGCTGGCGTTCGCCTGGTGCGACAGCGCGCTGCGGCGCATGGCGCGCGGGGACGCTGCGGCGCCGTGGGCGCCGTTCGCCGCCGCGGTGCTGCTGTTCGTGCTCGCCTACACGGGTCTGGCCTACAGCCTCTTCCCGTACCTGGTGATGGACCGCATCACGATCTGGGACGCGGCAGCCGCGCCGGCCGCGCTGAAATTCATCCTGGTCGGGGTGATGATCTCGTTGCCGGCGATCGTCGGCTACACGATCTTCGCCTACCGCGTGTTCTGGGGCCGCAGTACCGAGCTGAGCTACGAGTAGCGCGTACGTGTTGTGCTGACGCTCACTCATTGGCGACCGAAAGCCGACGCTTCCCGGACTACTTCCGGGTCGCGCCCTCCTATGCTGATCCGAACTCAGGCTTCGAACGGAAAGGACGGGTACTCGAATGAATCGCGCGAAGACGAGACGTCGCCACCGCGTGGCGATCGTCGGCGGCGGTTTCGGCGGACTCACCGCCGCCAGGCGGCTGCGGCGGGCCGACGTCGACGTCACGCTCATCGACCGGACCAACCATCACTTGTTCCAGCCGCTGCTCTACCAGCTCGCGACGGGGATCTTGTCCGAGGGCGACATCGCGCCGCCGTTGCGCGAAGTGCTGCGCGACCAGCGGAATGCCAGTGTGGTGTTCGGGGAGGTCGTCGCCATCGACTCAGCGCTCGCCGCCTCGCGGTCGAAATGCTGGATCGCCGCAGCGAGATCGACTTACGACAGCCTGATCGTCGCCACCGGCGCGAGCCAGTCGTACTTCGGGCATCCGGAGTTCGCGCACGATGCGCCCGGCATGAAGACGATCGATGACGCGCTCGAGCTGCGTGGGCGGATCCTGGGCGCGTTCGAGATGGCCGAGGCCGATCCGGACCCGGTTTCCCGGCGCCGCTTCCTTACGTTCGTCGTCGTCGGTGCAGGCCCGACTGGCGTCGAGCTCGCGGGGCAGCTCGCGGAGCTGTCCCGCCATTCGCTGCGCCGCAACTTCCGGAACTTCGATCCGACCGAGGCCAGGATCGTGCTGCTCGACGCTGCGCCGACGGTCCTCGGCGCTTTTCCCGAGTCGCTCCGACGTCGGGCGATGCGGGACCTGCAGGACATCGGCGTCGAGGTCCATCTGGGCACGGCGGTCACATACGTCGACGAGCGCGGCCTGGATACGAACGCGACTGATGCGTCACTGCGCCGGATCGAGGCGGCGACGAAGATCTGGGCTGCTGGCGTCCAGGCCTCACCGCTGGGTCGGCTCCTGGCCGCCGCCTCCGGTGCCGACCTCGATCGGGCTGGCCGTGTGAAGGTCGAGGACGACTGCTCGCTTCCGAACCATCCGGGGGTGTTCGTCATCGGCGACCTGATGAATCTCGGCGAGCTGCCTGGAGTGTCGCAGGTTGCGCTCCAGTCCGGTCGGCATGCTGCGGACACCATCCGCCGCAGGCTGAAGGGCGACACGACACGCCGGCCGTTCGTCTACCGCGACTACGGCTCGATGGCGACGATCTCGCGGTTCCGCGCGCTAACCGCAATCGGCCGGCTGCGCCTCACCGGCTTCCCCGCCTGGTTGCTCTGGCTCTTCGTTCACCTCGCAGCGCTCACGGGTTTCAAGCACCGCCTGTCGGTCATCTTCAACTGGACCGTCGGCCTGCTCGGCGGCGGTCGCGCAGAGCGCGTCATCACTCTGCAGCAGGTGTTTGGGCGGCACGCCATGGCCACGCGAGCGCCGCCGTTGACCCGGCGTGCAGCGCGACGCGGCTGAGACGACGTTCACGACCCAAGGGCGACGCTTTCCTGACCACTTGGCCCTCCGCGCTACGTATGCTGGTTCACGAACGGTTACACAGCTCTTGGGAGACGAAAGGAGGTGCAGATGGACCAGTGAATTACTACGCCACGGACTTCGCAGCCGAAACTGAAGCGCACTTCACCGAGTTTCCCCCGCTCGTGGCGCTGAAGGTAAGGTGTCTGGCCAGGAGCGAAGTCCGTGGTTCTTTTGGTGGACGCGCCGCCGACACATTCGAGCTGGAACAGCATGGTCGGCGTACCTAGGCTCACGGCGCGAGCCGTCGTCGCCTCTGGCACGGTAACGCGGCTGCGTCAGCTCCGGACCCCGCGCAGTGGTGGAACGGCAAGCAATACCGCGACGGCGGCACTTGCGATGCGCGCCAGACGTCTGGGAAACACGAGCACCCGCTCCACCTGCTCGCTGCGAGGCTCGCCGCGCACACACCACTCGCAGAAATGCTCGCAGTTGTTAGTGAGGAGGCGATAACAGTCCTCGCCGATCCGCGAGCGCGCTCGACGTATCACTTGCTGCCAGGCGAAGCGGAAGCCCTCATGAGGTCGAAGCCAGAGAGTGTGCCCGTGAGCGAAACGCGCGACCGAAATCTCTTCGACCGATCCCCGGTGAAGGGGGCGCTTCAATCCGGCGTAATGGACAACCCGGCCGCCGCCCACGTAAATGCCGTGGTGAGCATACGCGAGCCGTGGCGTAACGACGTGTGAGCCCAACGCGGGTTCCTCACCTTCAGCCAAGAGCCGATCGTTCGGACGAAGCGCGCCTTGGGCGCGCCCTCCACGCCTCGAAGTTCGAACATCGCGCTGACCTCCAGTCTCGCGCATGCCGACGTGAGGCGATGCGATACGTATCAGTGTGTCCATCGTCCGCGCATTCATTGAACCGTGACGGATACGACCTTATGCCGATCGCTCGCGCGCGGGTATTGCACCCATGTCGAGCCAGCCCTCACGCGCGCATGGGCCGCATGACACCGAGTACTAGTCGACTACGACTTTGGTATTGCCAATACGAGAAAGTCACCGTCCTCGTACCCTGATCACAGCAGGCGTTTCCGACCGGACGGAGACGGGTCACTGACCACTCGCTCGGCGGCGGTTTGTACACTGTTTCCTTTCTGTTGACGCGGAAACGCCTGCGATGATCCTGAGCGCTGATTCGAAATATCCGGGCCGACGCGCCTGCGTCGTCGAGGGGCGCGTCGGTGTGATTCCGGCTGCCGGTCCAGGAACCCTGCGTACTTCGGCGGAGCGAGAGCAATGACCGTCGCGCGAACCGACGCGCCTGCCTCGCTGCTCGAGCGCGAAGGCCGGCGGATGCATGACACGCACGCGGGCGATGCAAAGCCCGCCGACATGGCGGTCGGCGTGGTCATCGGAAGGACCTCCGAGTCCTTCGACTTTCTCGTCTACGCCATTGCGTCGGTCGTGGTTTTTCCCAGCCATGTGTTTCCGTACGTGGACGCTTTGACGGGTATGCTGTTCTCGTTGGCGATCTTTTCGCTGGCGTTCCTGGCACGTCCACAGAGACGTTGTTTTGCTGAACAAGGAGACTGTCAATCCGTGGATTGTTCGCGTGCTCCACGAGTTGCCTCGCAATAAGTGATGGCCGACACGTCTGGCGCGACACGCTGACCTATGGCGGTGCAGTGCTGCTCGGTCGTCGAGCAAACCGCATGGCCAAGCTGGGGTGAATGTCGGATCTTCCATGCGCCCGTCGGCGGCCATGGCGTCAGCGCGGCGATCAAGGTCGGCAAGCTCGCGCGCCCATGGCGTGTTCGCGCCGCCGAGCGCCTTGCGGCCGCGGGTCATTCCGTAAGGGCGCGTTGGCGGCGGCGATAGATCGGAGAAGACGGTCTCCGACACGCATCACGCGATGACCGCGGCGCAGCGCCTCAAGCGGGTCTTTTGCGGCGGGCGGCTGCGGGTGATCGCGAGCATCGAGAACTCCGCCCCGAGCCGCCGCCTGCGCTTCACTCGACCACCAGGTGCGAAATCAATCAGCCGACGCACTCCTCCTTCACCGAGCGAACGAATCGTCCGCAAAGGCGTTCAGATCAGGCGACCGCGGCGGCAGTCTCACCGGCGGCCGGCAGCGAGAAGTGGAAGCTCGCGCCCCGTCCCTCATTGTCCGCCGCCCACAGCTGCCCCCCGTGCGCCTCCACGATCGACCGGCTGATCGCCAGCCCCATCCCCGTCCCCCCGGCCTTCGTCGTGAAGAACGCGTTGAAGATCTGTTCCTTCTGGTCGGCGGGGAGCCCGACCCCCGTGTCGCTCACCGACACCAGCACCCCCCCCTCCTCAGGCCGCGTCCTGATCGTCAGTTCTCCCCCGGCCTCCCTCATCGCCTCGATGCCGTTCAGCATCAGGTTCATCAACACCTGCTGCAACTGCACCCGGTCGGCCCGCACAGGGTGCAGGTCCTTCGCCAGCTCCGTCCGCATCGCGACCGAATGGCGGACGGCCTCGCTGTGCAGCAGCACGAGCATCTCGCCGACCACCTCGTTGACCGCGACCACCTCGCGCTCCGGAGAGGCGTCCTTCTTATAGAAGGACTTCAGGTGGGCGATGATGTCGGCGGCGCGCTTTCCGTCATCCTTGATGCGCATGACCGCCTCTCGCGCGCTCGACACCTCAGGCTGGTCTCGGTCGAGCCAGCGCAAGGCTGCGCCCGCGCTCGTGATGGCGGCGGCGATGGGCTGGTTGATCTCGTGCGCGATCGAGGCGGCCAGCTCCCCGAGCATGCTGACCCGATTCGTGTGCGCCAGTTCCGCTTCCAGTCGTCGCAGCCGTTCTCTCTCTTCTTCAGCACGTTTGCGTTCTTCGATGTCGGTCAGGGCGCCGTACCATTTAACGATCTTGCCCTGCTTGTCGCGCAGCGGCACAGCCCGCACGAGAAACCAGCGGTACTCGCCGCTCGCGCTGCGGTGGCGCGCCTCGTTCTCGAACGGCTCGCCACTGGCGAGAGCCGCACGCCATTTGTTGAGGTGTTTCTCCGCATCGATCGGGGTGGATGGCGGCCTCCCAGTCGGGACCGTCCGCCGTCGGGGATCCCGAAAACCCGATGTAATTCAGCCAACGTTGGTTTATGAGGTCTGGCGACCCATCCGGGTGGACAGAGAACGCCATCGCCGGTATTCCCTCGATCACGTCCCGAAGCCGCTTTTCTTCGCGCCGAAGCCGCCGGGTGTGGAGTTGAAAACCGGTCCAAAGCAAGGCCAGAAGGAGGACCGCGACGGCCAAGCGGAACCAGTTCGTCTGGTAAAAGGCGGGCGCAATGGAGAAGTCGAGCAACGCACCTTCTTCGTTCCACACGCCGCTGTTGTTAGATGCCATGACGCGGAAGCGATAGCTTCCCGGCGCAAGATTCATATAGAACGCCTGCCGCCGATCACCGGCTTCCTGCCACTCGTCGTCATGGCCTTCGAGCCGGTAGCGGAAACGGACCTTTTCCGGCGCGACGAGGCTCAGCGCCGTGAACTGCATCGAGACATCGCGGATCAGCGGGGGCAGGCGCAAGCCGCTAGTTGCGTCGTAAGTCTTGCGGTCGGCGGTGACCTGCTCGATGTGGACCGGAGGTGGGATGGTGTTGACGGGAAGCTGTCGTGGATCGACAACCTGGACACCTTCTCTCGATTGGAACCAGAGCTTGCCGTCGGCAGACTTCGCGACAGGAGGATTGAAGTAGTTAGGCGAAATTGCGACTGAGCTGGACACCGTCCGCTGAGTCCAAAACTTTCGTCTCGATCCTGCGCGCCGGGTCGGCGAGCCACGCGTCGAGCTCTTTGCGCGTGATACGAATCAGTCCGCACGCCGTGTTGATCCATAACGAACGGCTGTCGTCCTCGATCGACCAGTGAATCGTGTTGCACGGCAGACCGTTGGCGGTCGTGAGCGAGCGGATGCGGCCATCTTCGATTCGGCTCAGGCCGCCATCCTCGGTTGCGGCCCACACCGCCCCCTCTTGGTCAACCCTGAGTCCTGCGACCCGACCTTGGCCGAGCCCATCTGCAGTCGTGTACGAGGCACGGACCTGACCGTCCTTGAAGTACAACACGCCGCCATCCGTCCAGAATCCCAGCCAAAGTCCGCCCTTGTCGTCTACGACGACCTTGGCTTGTTGCTGACGTCCAAACGCCGACCAAGGGAGGTGCTCGACAAAACGTCCGTTCTGCCAGCGCGACAAACCCTTGTTCCCGGAGAACCAGAGGTTGCCGGCATCGTCACCAGTGATGGACACCACCTCGTCGCTTGGCAGGCCATTTACAGAGATAAACCTGTCCTGCTCGAAATACGCCAGACCACTCTTCGTGGTCACCCAGATTCGCCCGCGAAAATCCTGGTATAGAGAATGCGTTGCGTCGTCCGGCAGCCCGCTTGCCTTCCGGAAAACGGTAAAACGACCGTCCTTCCACTTCGTCAATCCGTCGAGACTAGCTACCCACACGCCGCCGTCGGTGGACGCGAGCACGGACTTGGTGGCATCGCTCGACAAGCCCTGTTTCGCGGACACCGTGATGACGGGCAGTTCGCTAAAGCGGTCCAGGCCGCTGGCGCTCGCGAACCAGATATTGCCTTCGCGATCTTCGAACAGACTGCACGAGATGTTGCCTGAAAGGCCGTCCGCCTTCGTAAACGCGTCCGCCGTGCCATCATGTACATGGACCAGCCCTCGCTCCATGGTTCCTATCCAGAGACCGCCGTTGCGATCGCGGAGCAGCTTGTTGGAGTTGATATTTCGATCCGGGAGCAGCGCACCCGGATCGGTCGCGCTTCGAACCGGATACGGCTCGAGCTTGTCGCCCGCGAGCTGTTTGAGTCCTCCGCCCTGCACGCCGACGAGGAGACGTCCGTCCTCGGACGTGCTCAGGTCACCCAGCCGCATTCCGGGGGTTTCATAGCGTCTTGCGGGCCCGGGTTTCCATCGCCATAGTCCGGTTTCCGCGGCCGCCCATAGAACGCCCGAGCCGTCCTCAGCCAGACTCCAAACAAACGTGCCGAAGCCGCCGCCCTGCAGATTACATTGCGCCCGCCCGCTGCGGATCGCGCACAGCTGACCTTCCGTCCCCAGTACGCCGGCCCATACCGTCCCCTCGCGGTCCTCGAGCAGCGATGTCACGAAGAGCTTGTCGAGCTCCGGATAGTGCGTCAGTTCGGTCCCGTTCCAGCTAACTAGACCCGCGAAGGTGCCGATCCAGAGAACTCCATCACGCGTGACCAGCAAGCTGTATGGTTTGTCAGGGAGCTTTTGACCTGCGGGAGGTTCCCAGCGAACAAAGCGAACTCCATCGAAACGAAACAATCCGAATTCCCCGCCGAGCCACAGATAGCCATCCGGTGTCTGGGTCATCGCGAAGACGGCGCCCAGCGAGTACCCCTCCCGGACGGTCCACGCGGTGTGCGCGAACTGGTCGACCTTCAACGAGGGGTTGAGCGCGAGGGCGGGAGGGTGCGCAACAAGCACTGCCCAAGCCAGCACCAGGCCGGGCACGATGCCGCTTCGTCTTCGGCCATTCAGCTGACTCATGCAGTCAGCAAACAACAGATGAGGACGCGGATGACTCATCAACAGTCCTTTGGCGGTGGTCAGCTCGGACCGCCCGACGTGCCTATTCGGTCGCGGTAAGCTATCACCGAAGTGACGATGGGCTCCAGCTTCCGGTGACGAGCGGGCTGGTTTGAGCTGTTGCGCCACGTCGGGCCACGGAATCCCCACATACGAAAACGCTCAGGACGCCGTTCGTGCCCTAATGACGTTCGGCGGCGGCTGCTGCATCGCTTGCCACAAATCGTAGTCGGCCTGCATTCTCAGCCAGCTCTCGGCGCTCGGGCCGTGCTTCGGGCCTCCCAGCCACGCTTCCAGTCGCCGGGCCATGTCGGCGGAAATCCCGGACTGTCCGTGGATCAGCCGCGACAGCGTCACTCGCGCAACACCGAGCTGCTTCGCAGCCTCCGTCACCGTGATGCCCAAGGCCGGCAAGACGTCCTCACGGATCGACTCACCGGGGTGCGGTGGATTGAACATTCGTCCCATATCGTGGGCTCTCAGTGATACTCTCGATAGTCGACCAAGACTGCGTCTTCGCCTTCGAACTTGAAGGTTAATCTCCAGCTGGGGAGCCACGAAGTCGTGCTTCGGAAAGATCTTGAGAAGACGCTGCCGGGCGTGACCGGAGATTGGGAGAAGCTCCAGCAGGTGGTGCTCAACCTGATCGTAAACGCCATCGAGGCTATGCGCGCCGTTCACGATCGCGTGCGCGTGTTGACGGTCGTTTCGCGACGAGCCGACCCTGACGCCGTGCTGGTCGAAGTGCGCGATTCCGGCACCGGCCTGGATCCGCAGCGCGCCGAGCAGGTATTCGAGGCATTTTACACGACGAAGGCCGAAGGCATCGGCATCGGCCTGTCGATCAGCCGTTCGATCGTCGAGGCGCATGGTGGCCGCCTATGGGCGGCGCCGAACCAGCCTGATGGGGCAGTCTTCAGATTCTCGCTGCCCGTCGCGCAGGAAGCAGTCTCATGAGCGAGGATCGAGCCGTCGTGTTCGTCGTCGACGACGATCCGTCCATGCGCCGTTCCCTCGAGTCTCTTCTCAGGTCGGTAGGCCACGACGTGCGCCTTTTTACCTCCGCCCAGGAATTCATGCAGGCGGCGCGGCCCGACGCACCGGGCTGCCTCCTGCTCGACGTGCGCTTGCCCGGAATGAGCGGACTTACGTTTCAGCAGGAGCTCATGAAGGCAGATATCATGCTGCCGGTCATCTTCATCACCGGACACGGCGACGTTCCTATGACCGTGCGTGCGATGAAGGCGGGCGCGGTCGAGTTCTTCACCAAGCCGTTCGACGACCAGGCGCTGCTCGATGCGCTCCATGCCGCTATCGAGCGCGATCGCGCAAGGCGCCGCGACACCGCCGGCCTCGCGTCGCTGCAGGCGCGTTACCACAAGCTCACGGAGCGCGAACGGCAGGTCATGAAACTCGTCGTGACGGGACGGGTGAACAAGCAGATCGCGGCCGAGCTCGGGCTGAGTGTCGTCACCGTGAAGGTCCACCGCGGACAGGTCATGCGCAAGATGCTGGCGAAATCGGTTGCCGAGCTGGTGCGCATGGCTGACCGGCTCGGCGTGCCGGGCGCCGCCTAGCGCGTTATACCAAGGTGTAGGGCCGGCACGCCTCGGTGCAATGGGCCGGTGGCGCCGGGCGGGCTAGGCTGGCCCCTCAACCTCGGAGGCGAAATGCACAAAGGGCCGCTCGTCGCGGTCGTGGACGACGACAAGTCGATCCGCGACGCGACACAGGATCTGCTGAAGGCAGCGGGATTCTCCACCGCCACGTTCGAAGACGCTGAGAGCTTCCTCGGCTCGGCGAGTCGCACGCGCACGGACTGCCTGGTCGCCGACATTCGAATGCCCGGCATGACGGGACTCGAGTTGCATCAGGAACTTCGTCGCATCGGGCCATGACATTCCCACCGTTATCATCACCGCCCACCCGGAAGAGCTGATGCGCGCGCGCGCACGCGAAGCGGGAATCACCTGCTACCTCAGCAAGCCATTCGAACCGGACAAACTTCTCGAGTGTGTACGGGAAGCGCTCGCGAAGTCGCAAACGGGCCGCACTATACCAAAGTCTTAGACGGTAACCCGGCGCGCCAGTCGCCTGATGCGCCTGCATGGTAAACGTGTACCGCGACACAATGGCGTGCAGATCGGCCTGCGTCTAAGTTTGCACCATGAGTCTCACATTCACCCCGTTACATCGACTCGGGAGCAGTGAGGAGGAGCCTTCGCATGGTCACAAATCCATCACCCGCACGGCTGCGCTTCGACCATTTCGAGCTTGACGAGACTGAAGCGCGGCTGACGTGCGCCGGAGAACCCGTATCGATCGCGCCGAAGCCCTTCGCAGTGCTCTGCGCACTGGCGCGAACCCCCGGCAGACTGGTGAGGAAGAACGCGTTGCTCGACCTCGTCTGGGGTCATCGTTTCATCACCGAGTCGGCGCTCAAAACGGCCATCAGCGAACTGCGCGCGACGCTCGACGACGACGCGAAGCAGCCGCGCTACATCGAGACGGTATCGCGCTGCGGCTATCGTTTCATCGCCACCTTGGACAGACCGCCCAGGCAACGCGCGACTGCCGC
Organism: uncultured Pseudomonadota bacterium; assembly: GCA_963775455.1. Lineage (GTDB taxonomy): Bacteria > Pseudomonadota > Gammaproteobacteria > Steroidobacterales > Woeseiaceae > UBA1847. Next base: position 640,692 of record CAVZIU010000004.1, read on the forward strand.
AGAGCGGAAGGACGCGGGCAATTCGGTCCATCCAGGTCTGGCGGCGCTCACGGCGCTGTGCCGCGGCGATGCCGCACTCGCCGACCTCATCCGGGCGGTTGCCGCCACGCTGGATCGTGAGCGCCCGGTTCTCAACGATTCCTAGCCCAGGGGGTCTCCCATGAAGATTTCTGAGCAACACCTGAACGAAGCACGTCGCCGGCATACCGAGGCGATCGTCGCCCGCCACGTGCGCGAAATGTTCAGGCGCCTGCCGATGCTGGTGGGCTTTTGGATGCGGCCCGACCTCGAGGTCGCCGAGCTGTCGGTCTTCACCTGGCCGGGCTGCACCCCTGGACGGGCTCTGTACGAGGTAGTGATGCAGTCGCTCGTCGAGCTCGCCGAGACGTGTCCCGAGGCGGTGCAGCTCATGCGCGGTCGCAGTTTTGCACGCGCGATGCACTGAGGCCGCCGGAGACCCGGCAGTGACGTCCATGGCGCCTCCAGCGGAACCGGGGCAAGCAATGGCCGCACGAACTGACGCGACCCGGCCGGCAACACGAGGCGCCCACGGTGAGATTCACACAATGACGACCGAAGGGCGACGCTTCCCTGACCACTTTGCCCTCGCCGCTTCGTACGCTAGATCCCGAATGGTTTCACAGAGAAGGACGATTCGAATGCCACGACTTTCCGTATTTGCACGCGCCATACCCGCCATCCTGCCGGGGTTCGTCGTGCTCGCGCTGGGCGCATGTGCGACCCCGGCCTTGCAGTCCGAAGTCGATGTGCCGGGCCGATTCGCAGCAGCCACGGAGGCCGAGGCTGCGCTGGAGGTCGCGTGGTGGGAACGCTTCGGCGACCCCGTGCTTTCGGATCTCATACAGCGCGCGGCTCGCGAAAACCGCGACGTAAAGATGGCGGCCGAGCGCGTGCGTGCCGCGCGAGCCGGCGAGACGATCCGGCGTTCCTCGCTGCTGCCGAACCTCGGCGCCACGATCTCCGGGATCGACAACGATCCGGATGGTGCCCCCGCGTTCGAGAGCGGCTCGGCCGGGCTCGATGTGTCTTGGGAGATCGATGTTGCCGGTGGGCTTCGCGCCGGCGCGTCCGCCGCGACCTACGAGAGGATCGCAACCGAAGGCGGTGCACGCGCCGTCCGGCTGCTCGTCCTGACGGACGTCGCGACGAACTACTTCACGCTGGTCGGCGCCCTGCGCCAGCTCGAGACGGTCCGAGCGATCTCGGCGGCACAGGACGAGACGCTGCGCCTCGTCACCGCACGGCATCGCGTGGGCCTTGCATCCACGTTCGACGTCGAGCGCGCGCGGACAGACGCGTCGATCGCGCGGGCGGCGATACCGCCGCTCGAAACGCTGGTCGACGTCTCGCGGCATCGGATTGCCGTGCTGAGCGGCGATCAGGCATCGAATGCCACGGCAGCCGTCGCCCCGTGGAGCGGCACGGCGGTCGTTCCGGAGGTTCAAGCCGGACAACCGGCGACGCTCCTCGAGCGCCGCCCGGATCTGCTCGCCTCCCGCGCGCAGCTCGAGGCCGCCAACTGGCGGCGTCGGGAGGCGGCGGCGGAGTGGTTCCCGCGGCTGTTCCTCAACGCCCAGTTCGGCCGCCAGGACGTGGAGATGAACGGGGACGACCTCGGAACGGTGCGCTTCACCAACGCTGCCGGCCTCCTGACTATGCCGATCTTCAACTGGGGACGGACGCGCGCGATCAACGAGATGGCCGAAAGCGGGCAGCGCGAGTCGTTGCTGCGCTATGAGGATGCAATCGTGCGCGCACTCGAAGATGTCGAGAACGCCCTGGTCGCGCTGCGCGACGAACGCCACCGCGCGGAGGCCCTGCAGAGCGCCGCCGACTCCGCGGACGCAGCACTCGCGCGTGCCCAGTCACTCTACGATCGCGGCCAGATCGACCTCCTGCCGCTGCTCGATGCACAGCGCACACGCCTCACCGTCCGGATCGACGCCAATGACAGCAACACGCAACTGCTGCTCAACAGCGTGCAGCTCTTCAAGGCACTCGGCGGCGGCTGGGAGGCCTTCGAACCTGTTAACCCCAAGGGAGAATCGTCTTGAAAACACTCTTCTTATCTGCAGTCGCAGTAACCGTCGCTTCGCTGCTGGCCGCGTGCGAATCGCCCGCGCCAACGGAGGAGACCCTTCGGCCCGTGCGAACGATCGAAGTGCACTACGACGACGCACGAGACACGAGCCGCTACTTCGGCTCCGTGCAGGCGCGACATGAAGCCGAGCAGGCGTTTCGCGTCGGCGGCAAGGTCATGCAACGGCGCGTCGACGTCGGCCAGACCGTGGGCCAGGGCGACGTCCTCGCCGTGCTCGACGACGTCGATTACCGGCTCACGGAGCAGGCCACCCATCAGGAGCTCGAGGCAGCCCAGGCACGCGCGCGCCAGGCCGAGTCGGACTGGCGGCGCCTGCAGGCGCTCAAGCTCGATGGATCGGTGAGCGAGTCGGACGAGGAGCACGCGCAGAGCGAGTTGCTCACCTCGCGCGCAGCGGCCGAGGCTGCGACGCGCAAGCTCGCCCTGGCGCGCAATCAGGTGAAGTACACGATCCTGTATGCGTCGAGCAGCGGTGTCGTGACGAGCTTGCGGCTCGAGGTCGGCCAGGTCGTCGCCGCCGGTCAGCCGGTCATCGCGATCGCGAGCGAAGGCCAGCCCGAGATCGTCGTCGACGTGCCGGAGGCCCACCTCGAAGCGTTCAAGACCGCAAGCTACAGCGCATCGCTCGCGAGCGCGCCCGACGACCGGTTCGAAGTGGTGCTCCGCGAGCTGTCGGCGCAGGCGGCGGCGCAGACCCGCACGTATCGTGCCCGCCTGAAGGCGGCGACACCGCGCACGCTGCCACTCGGTTCGACGGCGACGCTCGTCGCCGAGCGCGTCTCGTCGGGCCCGCCCGTGGCCGCAATCCCGGCTTCTGCCATCACGCAGAACCAGGGCGAGCCGGCATTGTGGGTCGTGCGTCGCAGTGGTTCCGATCCGATCGGCACCGTGGAGCTGATTCCGATCACGGTGCACGGGTACCACAACGATGAAATCCTCGTTTCCGGGCCGCCGGCCGGCGCGCTGGCGGTCACGGCCGGTATACAGAAGATGTCGCCGGGGTTGCGCGTCGCGCTGCCTGCCGCTGCGCAAGCCGTGGTGATGCAATGAAAGCCTTCAATCTCACCGAGTGGGCGCTCAATCACCGCGCCGTAGTGCTGTTCCTGATTCTCGCCATCGCGGCTGGCGGCCTGTTCTCCGTCTCGAAGCTCGGGCAGCTCGAAGACCCGAACTTTTCGGTGCCGTCGATGACCGCGATGGTCATCTGGCCTGGTGCGACCGCGCAGCAGGTGCAGGACGAGCTGCTCAACCGCATGGAGAAGAAGTTCGAGCAGCTGGACAACTTCGAGAAGGTTGTGACCTTCGCGCGCCAGGGGTTCGGCGGCATGACCATCACCGTCGTCGGCGGCACCTCGAAGGAGGACCAGCGTGAGGCCTGGTACCAGGCGCGCAAGAAGCTGAGCGATATTCAGCTCGAGCTGCCCGAAGGCGTCATCGGTCCGATCTTCAATGACGAGTACGGAGACGTGTACGGGCTGCTCTATGCCGTCAAGGGCGACGGCTTCGGTCTCGACGAACTCGCCGACGTGGCCGAGGATGTCAAGCGCGACCTGCTGAAAGTACCGAAAGTGAAGAAGGTGGACTTGCTCGGCAAGCAGGCGGAACGCGTGTACCTCGAGTTTTCGCACGAACGTCTTGCCTCGCTCGGCATCACGCCGCTCGCGATCATCGAGAGCCTCAAGTCCCAGAACAGCGTGCTGCCGACGGGCTCGATCGACACGCAGGCCGACCGGGTGTTCGTGCGCGTCAGCGGCCAGTTCGAGACCGTAGAGGACATACGCAATGTCCCGATCGCGGCCGACGGCCGCTTGATCAAGCTGGGAGATATCGCAACCGTCACGCGTGGCTTCGAGGATCCGCCCACTTACACCGTGCGCCACAACGGTCAACAGGTGCTGATGCTCGGCATCTCGATGACTCATGACGGCAACATCGTGGACCTCGGCAAAGAGATCGAGAGCGCGGTTGCGAACATCCAGGCGGAGCTGCCGTATGGCGTCGAGCTCGAGCGCGTGGCCGATCAGCCGACGACCGTGAGCGAAGCGATCTGGGAGTTCGAGCGCTCGCTGCTCGAGGCCCTGGCCATCGTGCTCGCGGTCAGCCTCCTGAGCCTCGGCTGGCGCATGGGCATCGTGGTCGCGTTGTCCGTGCCCCTTGTGCTTGGCTTCGTCGCGATCGTGATGTTCGCGATGGGGTGGAACCTCGAGCGCATCTCGCTCGGCTCGCTGATCATTGCCTTAGGCCTGCTCGTGGACGACGCGATCATCGCCCTCGAGATGATGGCAGTGAAGCTCGAGGGGGGCTGGGACCGGGTCAAGGCTGCGGCCTTTTCCTACTCGGCGACGGCAATACCGCGCCTCACCGGCGCCCTTATCACCGTCGCCGCCTTCATGCCGATCGGATTCTCGAAATCGACCTCGGGCGAGTACGCCGGTGGCATTTTCTGGATCGTTGGCATAGCGGTTCTGTTCTCCTGGGTGGTGTCCGGCCTGTTCACGCCGTACCTCGCCGTCTCGATGCTACCGAAAGATTTCGGCAAGCATCAGCACGGCGGCGATCCGTACCAGGCGCCGTTCTACAAGAAACTGCGCCGGCTGATCGACGTCGCAATCGAGCGTCGCTGGTGGGTGATCGGCACCACCGCGGTAGCCCTGGTTCTTGCCTTCGCAGGCATGAAGTTCGTTCCGCAGCAATTTTTCCCAAGCAGTTCGCGGCCGGAGCTCATCGTCGAGCTCCGCATGAAGGAAGGCGCGTCCTTCGCGGCGACGACCGAGCAAGTGAAGCAGATGGAGGCGGTTCTCTCCGAAGACGAGGACGTTCGCTTCTTCACGGCCTACACGGGCGCCGGCGCGCCGCGATTCTATCTCGCCCTGAACCCGGAGCTCCCTAACCCTGGCTATGCGCAGTTCGTGGTCATGACGCAGGATCTCGAGGCACGCGAACGGTTGCGTGCACGGTTGATGGCGACCGTCGACGAGCAGTTTCCAGAAGCCTGGGTCCGATTGACTCGACTGGAGCTGGGACCGCCAGTGGGCTTCCCTGTGCAGTTCCGGGTCGTCGGGCCCGACACGCAACTCGTGCGATCGATCGCACGCGAAGTGGAGCGCGTGGTAGCGGCCAGTCCAAAGGTGCGCGACGTCCAGCTCGACTGGAACGATCCGGTTCGCACGCTCCGCGTGGATGTCGACCAGGACAAGGCCCGCGCACTCGGACTCACTCCTGCCGACGTGGCCCTGGTCACCCAGAGCGTGACAAGTGGTGCGACGCTCTCGCAGCTGCGCGAGGGTGAGGACCTGATCGACATCGTCGCCCGCGCGGTGCCCGCCGAGCGGCTCGACGTCGAATCACTCGAGGACGTCAACGTCTACACGAGCCAGGGAACGGTCGTGCCACTGTCGCAGATTGCGCGGGTTCGATACGAGCTCGAGGAGCCTGTGCTGTGGCGCCGCAATCGCGACATGGCGATCACGGTCCGCGCCGACGTCAAGGACGGCGAACAGGGTGTGTCAGTCACGCAGGCGATCCGGCCGGGCGTCGATGAAATCGCGGCCACGCTTCCTGCCGGCTACCGCATCGACGTGGGCGGCGCCGTCGAAGAAAGCGACAAGGCCAACCGTGCGCTGGTTGCGGTCGCACCGGTGATGTTACTGACGGTCCTGCTGATCCTGATGCTGCAGCTGCAGAGCTTCTCCCTCCTGGGATTGGTATTTCTGACGGCGCCTCTCGGGCTCATCGGCGTGGTTCCCGCGTTGCTGCTGTTCCACGCCCCGCTCGGCTTCGTCGCGATCCTCGGCGTCATCGCATTGAGCGGCATGATCATGCGGAACTCGGTGATCCTGGTGGATCAGGTGCAGACCGAGATCGCCGAAGGGAGCGACCCGTGGAATGCCGTCGTGGACGCGGCCGTGCATCGGACGCGCCCCGTCGTGCTCACGGCGCTCGCCACCGTGCTCGCGATGATTCCGCTGACCCACAGCGTCTTCTGGGGCCCGATGGCAATCGCGATCATGGGAGGCCTGACCGTTGCCACTCTGTTGACGATCTTTTTCGTACCGGCACTGTACGCAGCCTGGTTCAGGGTTGCGAGGCAGGTTGTCGACGACACTGATCCTGGCCTTGTGCCCGCCGGCGTCGTTGGCGCTTCGTGAGCAAAAGCCTGGAGCATTGCGATGTTTTGCGTTTGTCCATTCTACGAGTCACCCGTGCGCCGCTCGTATACGAGTTGGTCGGCCGGATGTCTAAAGCAACAAGGAGAGCAACAAATGACCATGCACTTGAGGATTGCGCTGGTGGCCCTGCTGTCATTGGCCGTGGTCGACTGCCCGGCACAATCAACTTCTGACTATGACGGTGCACTGACAGTCACACTTGAGAACGACACCTTAACGGGATCTGACAACAACTACACAAACGGCATCGGGGTCACATGGGTAACGGCGGACCTCGACAGCTACGAGGATGACAGCTTCGTCAGCAAGTGGGGCGACTTCTGGGCCTTCCTTCCGTTCGTCGGAGATGATGGCTACACGACGTACGCCGCATGGTCCGTTGCCCAGGAGATGCATACCGCCGACGACATCAAGGTGGCGGATCCGCCCGAGGGCGACCAGCCCTATGCCGGCGTCTTGTATGTGGACAGCCTGCTCTATGCGCGTTCCGGGCGATGGGCACATGCATGGGAGCTCAAACTCGGAACAGTAGGCCCGTCATCGCAAGCTGACGACACGCAAAAGTGGGTCCACGACAAGATCGGAGCTGACGAGCCGCAGGGCTGGCATACGCAACTGCCGGACGAACCGGTTATCAACGTGGGCTTGACGAGCGCCTACCTCTGGAAATCCGGTTTTGTCGGCGAATCGGCCGAGTGGCGACTCGTTCCCATGGGACATGCGGGTCTCGGGACCTACTTCACAGGTGTCGGTCTCGGCCTGTACGGGGAAATCGGCTGGAATCTGGTCGACGCGCTCGGCGGTACCGGCCTGCGTGAAGGGTTCAATGCCGCCTCGACCGTCGGCGTGGGGCCGGTGCACGGCTGGTCCGTTTCGTTCTTCGGCGGCATCGGAGGTCATGCGATTGCACATTACCTGCCGCTGGACGGCACGGTGTTCAACGATAGTCGATCCGTAGACACGGAACCCTTCGTCGGCAATACGTCGATCGGCGTCGCCGTCCGACGGGGCGGCTTCGTGCTGAGTCTTGCTGCGACGTTTTCTACTGAGGCCTTTGAGACGCAGCAGGAGAACGCCGAGTTCGGGACATTGAGCATGTCCTGGTACTTCTAGCGAATGCCGGCATGAATCGATGAAGAGACCTAGCAGACAAACGATCGTGGATGCGGCCCAGCACAAGCCTGCGGCAGAATAACGCATGTCTCGGCTCATCATCTTTGGGGCAACGGGATCTCTGGGTAGACATGTGCTTCGCCTGGCGCTCGCCGCTGAGCACGAGGTGACCGTGTTCGTGCGCAATCCGTCGAGGCTGTCGCTCAAGGCTCAGGGCAATGTTTCAGTGCATCAGGGCGATCTCAGCACAATCGCGCTCGATGACCTCGCTCAGCTCATCAGCGGACATGACGCGCTCATAAACTGCGCTGGTTTGGTTACCGAAGGCCAAACCTTCGTAGACCTCATGGATCATCTCGTAACGGCCATCGAGTCACTGCCGACGGCCATGCGCCCGGTCTGCTGGTTCCTTGCCGGGGCGGCGCTTCTGGACATCGTCCCCGGTCGCAAAGGAGTCGACCTGCCCAAGGTCAAGTCCATTTACTGGCCACACCGAGTCAATTTCGAGCGCCTCAGCCGGTCGCGCCTGGACTGGCGCCTATTGTGTCCGGGACCAATGGTGGAGGAACCGGCCCTCTTACTCAGCAGGCTCCGGATTGCGCTCGACAGGTTGCCGGTGCAAGTCCCGACATTAGCTCGCGGGCTCCGGGGGCCGCTATTATTGCCGGTCTTCGCGTATTTGGTTCCGCAGATGATCGTGCCGTACACCGATGCCGCAGCATTGATGCTTGCAAATATCGATTCTCCCAACACGATGTCACGTCATCGCATCGGGATTGCTCTGCCGAAAGGCATGCGAGGCAGGAAGGATCAGTGGGCGGCCAAGCCAAGAAACACTGTATGAAACGCATTTCGCCGTTGCCGCCTTCAACCGAAAGTAAATTTGCCCGCACGGCCCGCAGATCGGTCGCCTGGTACCCAACCCGATGGTTGGTCTGCTCGGTTCTTCACTTGGGGGCAACTGCAGTTTTTCGGTCAACAGTTGCCCCCAAACTTGCCCCCAGATCGCCGTCGCTGCCCCGACATTTCGACGTCCGAAAGGCCAAGTGGGCAACCGATTGTGCAGGACGGTAGTGGACGACTACGGCAGTTACCGTACGGCTTCGGACGCATCAAACGTAGGCGGCACAAGGGGTTACTGGCGCACGAATGGATCCAATTCAATTCCACTTCTGGGAATTGAAAAGCCCCGTTAACCAATTGATCAACAGGGCTTTTCGGCTTGGTGGTGATGGGTGGAATTGAACCACCGACCTGCGGGTTATGAGTCCGCCGCTCTGACCAACTGAGCTACATCACCGAATCCGGCCGCGGGATGGAAGGCCCTGCGAGGGGCGCAAATTGTCCGGTTGGCGTCAATGCCTGTCAAGGCGCCGGCCAGGCAGGCGTCAGACGTTGAAGCGGAAGTGCATGACGTCGCCTTCCCTGACGAGGTACTCCTTGCCCTCCAGCCGCAGACGCCCGGCTTCCTTCGCGCCCTGCTCGCCCTTGCCGGCGACATAGTCCTCGTACGCGATCACCTCTGCCCGGATGAAGCCCTTCTCGAAGTCCGTGTGGATCTCGCCCGCCGCCTGCGGCGCGGTGGCGCCCGCCTTCGTCGTCCACGCACGCACTTCCTTCGGCCCGGCGGTGAAAAAAGTCTGGAGCCCGAGCAATGCATAGCCCGAGCGGATTACCCGGTTCAGCCCCGCTTCCTCGAAACCGAGATCGGCAAGGAACTCGGCTTTGTCGGCCTCGTCGAGCTGCGCTATCTCCGCCTCGATCGCGGCACAGATCGCAACGACTTCGGCGCCTTCCTGTTTTGCATGGGCGTGTACGGCGCTGAGGTGCGGATTGTCGTCGAAACCGTTTTCGTCGACGTTCGCGATGTACACAACCGGCTTGGCGGTGATGAGATGCAAGCCCTTCACAAGTTCCGCCTCTTTCTCCGACAGGCCGAGCGAACGCACGGGCCCGCCCTCGTCCAGGTGCGCCTTCACTTTTGCCAGCGTGTCGCGATGGAACAGCGCGTCCTTCTGGCCGGTCTTTGCGGTGCGTTCCGCTTTCGCGAGTTGTTTCTCGATCGACTCGAGATCCGCCAGCGCGAGTTCGGTGTTGATAGTCTCGATGTCGTCGATCGGGTCGATACGGCCCGCCACGTGCGTGACGTCGTCGTTCTCGAAACAGCGCACGACGTGTGCGATGGCGTTCGTCTCGCGGATGTTCGCGAGGAACTGGTTGCCGAGGCCTTCGCCTTTGGAGGCGCCGGCGACCAGGCCCGCGATGTCCACGAATTCCATCGAGGTCGGAATCACCTTCTGCGGATTCACGATGCCAGCCAGCACGGCAAGTCGCGCGTCGGGCACCGCCACGACGCCGACGTTCGGCTCGATGGTGCAGAACGGGTAGTTCTCCGCCGCGATCTCCGCCGCGGTGAGCGCATTGAAGAGGGTCGACTTGCCAACGTTCGGCAGGCCGACGATGCCGCAGGTTATCGCCATCAGTCCGTCGTCTTAGTGTGCAGTTCTTTCATTGCTGCCTCCGGCCCCTTGTCGAACAAAAGCGGCAGCACAGCAAGCGCTTCGTCGATATTCCGCTCCACCGAGGCTTCGACCTCGGTGTCACCGCGCCTGAGAACATGGCCGGTCACCTGTTCCTTGTCTCCCGGATGTCCGACGCCGAGCCTCAGGCGCAGGAAATCCGGGCCGCAATGCCGGATGATGTCGCGGATCCCGTTGTGCCCGCCGTGCCCGCCGCCTTTCTTCAGGCGCACGGTGCCCGGCGGCAAATCGATCTCGTCATGCACGACCAGCAATTCGCCCGCATCGAGCCGATAGTAGTCGAGCACGCCGCGAATCGGCTGTCCCGACAGGTTCATGTAAGCCTGCGGCTTGACCAGCCATACGTCCTTGCCCTCGATCGTCGTGCGTCCGACTTCGGCGTTGAACTTCCGGTCGAGCGCGAGCGTACCGCCATAGCGGCGAAGGAGCGCGTCGACGAACCAGAAGCCCGCGTTGTGCAATGTACGTTCGTACTGGCCGCCGGGATTGCCGAGGCCCGCAATGAGGCTGACCGATGCAGACATAGGGTGCGGATGTTAAACAAAAAGACCGCCTGGAGGCGGTCTTTTCACGACGATGTAATCCCGGTCAGTTGCCGGTTTCACCTTCTTCATTCTCGGTCGGCTGCGCTATCGCCGGAACCTCGCTGGCCGCAGGTGCTTCCGTCGGCACTTCCTCGACCGCCTGGACCTTGATCACATGGATCGACACGATCGCGTGATCGTGCTCGGGGCCTTGTGCGAGTTCGGGCAGCTCCACGCCCTCGGGGAGCTTGATATCCGAAAGGTGCAGCATCGCGTTCAGTTCGAGGCCGGATATGTCGACTTCGAGGTATTCGGGCAGGTAACGCGGCAGGCACACCACCTCGACGTCAGTCATCAGGTGCGACACGACGCCGCCGCCGATCTTGACGCCCGGCGCGACCTCTTCGCCCTTGAAGTGAATCGGCACGTTCATGCGGATTTCCTCGTCTTCAACGACCCGCTGCAGGTCGATGTGCATGATCTGCGGCTTCGCCGGATGCCGCTGCAAGTCCTTCACGATCGCGGCCTGGCTCTTGTCGCCGACCTGGATACTGAGGATGCTGGAGTAGAACGATTCGTTCTCGCTCTGCTGCATCAGTTTGTTGTGATCGAACGCCAGCGAGCGCGGTGCGCGGCCGCCGCCATACAGGATTGCCGGAACCTTTCCTTCGCGACGCAGGCGGCGGCTCGCACCCTTCCCCTGGCCGTCGTCCCGGAATTCCGCAATCAGGTCAACTTCTTCAGCCATGACTGGACTCCGTAAATGTTTGATTTCAGTGGATTTGCCGTTGACCGGCACCCGCCGGGCCGCGACCAGCCCGCTCGGGGCCGCGAAGTCTAACCGATCGGCCCTCCCCGCACCAGTAAGAGCGCGCTGTTGGAGCGCGCCATGCGCGCGACCGGTCGCGCCCGTGGGCGCTCCAACAGTATCGGGTCGTCGCGCCCATGGGGCGCTCCAACAGGTCAGTCGACGTAGAGGGAGGAGACGGATTCTTCGTCGGAGATGCGGCGCATGGTCTCGGCCAGGAGATTCGCGGCCGAAAGCTGGCGGATCTTGGGGCAGCTCCTCGCGTCCTGCTTGAGTGGAATCGTGTCGGTCACGACCAGTTCGTCGAGCGCCGAGTCCGTGATCCGCTTCACGGCCGAACCGGACAGCACCGGGTGGGTAATGTACGCCGCGACAGTTCTGGCGCCGCGGGCTTTCAGCGCGCCGGCGGCGTTGCACAGCGTGCCCGCGGTATCGACCATGTCGTCGATCATGATGCAGTTCTTGTCCTCGACGATGCCGATGATGTTCATCACCTCGGACTGGTTCGCGCGGTCGCGGCGTTTGTCGATGATGGCGAGGTCGGCATCGTCCAGGCGTTTGGCGAGCGCGCGGGCGCGCACGACACCGCCCACATCCGGCGAGACGACGACCATGTCGTCATACTTCTGTTTCCAGACGTCGCCGAGCAACAGGGGCGATGCATACACATTGTCGACCGCGATGTCGAAGAATCCCTGGATCTGGTCCGCGTGCAGGTCGACGGTCAGCACGCGATCCACGCCGGCCGCCCCGATGAGCTTGGCGACCAGCTTGGCCGTGATCGGCACGCGCGCGGAACGCGGCCGGCGATCCTGCCGCGAGTAGCCGAAGTACGGGATGACGGCGGTGATGCGGGCCGCGGACGCCCGGCGCGCCGCGTCGACCATGACCAGCAGTTCCATCAGGTTCTCCGACGTCGGCGGGCTGGTCGGCTGGATGATGAACGTCTCGCGGCCGCGGATGTTCTCGAGGATTTCGACGTTGATCTCGCCGTCCGAGAACCTGCCGACGCTGGCCCGGGCGAGCGGCACGTGCAGGCAGCGGGCGATGTCGTGAGCGAGCTCCGGGTGTGCATTTCCGGAGAAGACGGCCATCGTTGCGAGATCCACGAAACCCCCTGTCGTCAGGATGGCTGGGGCGGCAGGATTCGAACCTGCGGATGACGGGATCAAAACCCGTTGCCTTACCGCTTGGCTACGCCCCAAGAGACCGTTTTGAGCCGTGCACACCTGCACGCGCTCGCGTGAGGGCCGCAATTCTGCGGGGCCGTCCCGGGGGTGTCAACGGAACACCGGTCAGGGTGCGAGCCGTTCGTGAAAGGTCCAGCGGTCGATCACCAGGCGCACGCGCGTCCTGGGATCCTGGGCGGTGAGCAGCGCCGGCATCTGTTGTCCGCCGCCGGCGTCTCGGTAACGGCCGACCGCAACGGTCCAGCCACGCTGGCGCAGTTCGGTGAGCGCGCCATCGGCCCCGAACTCGGTCTCCGCCGCGACCCTCGGGTCGGGAATGCCGAGGGCCCAGTAGCGCAGGCTGTCGACCGGGATCGTCCAGCCGTAGCGCTCGTACAGCGCCGCTTCGACATCCGGCAGCACGGTCGTGACGCCGTCCTTGTCGGTGATCGCGGCTTCGTTGCCGTCCCCGCTGATCAGCACGGTGCCGACGCCGAGCGGGCCGCTGAGCCTGGCGTCGTACGCACTGCCTGTCTGTTGCCAGCGCAGCCTGGCGTTGAAGCCGTCATCCGCGTAGCTGACGCCAACCCTGCCGCTGAATTCGAACTCGTCGAGTTGGCCGAGCACGTCCGTGCGCCTGTCCCACGCGCTGATGTCCGGGAGCTCGGTGCCGTGCTGTGTCGCACAGCCGGCCGCGAGCAGTACCGCGCAAAGTCCGAACCGCACGCGTCCGCCCGTCCTGGCCGCCCCGCCGCCCCGGCCGGAGACTTCGGGCACTCGCGCTACTCGTCGAGTTCGGGAAATATGCGGTCGCGGACGTCGGCGAGCAGTTTGCTGTCCGGCGTCTTCTCCTCCGCCTTCTCGAGTATTTCGAGCGCGTCGTCGTCGCGTTCCATGGCGGCCAGCACTTCCACGATGTGCGCGGCGACTTCCGGGTCATCGAACTTTTCGTAGGCCCGCTCGAGTTCCGCGAGCGCTTCCTCGTACCGGCCGAGCTTGTAGAGCACCCAGCCGAGGCTGTCGATGATGGCCGGGTTCTCCGGATCGAGCTTGACGGCTTTGCGAATCAGTTTCTCCGCCTGTTTGTATTCGTCGGTACGGTCGGCCAGCGTGTAGCCCAGTGCGTTCAGCGACAAGGCACTGTCGGGCCAGCGCTTGACCGCAATTTCGTACTGGTCGATCGCATCCTCGAGTTCGCCCATGCGCAGGAGCAGTTCCGCGCGACCGAGGACGACACTCTCCGAATCCGGCCGGAACTCGGCCATCCGGTCGTAGTACTCCAGTGCTTCCGGGTAGCGCTCGAGGGCGGCGAGGAGCTGCGCCTTGGACTGCACCATGTCGACCGCGTAGGCCGGATGTTCGCGCGCAAACTCGTCGAGTTTGTCGAGCGCCATCGCCGGCGCTTTCTTGTCGATCGCGATCAGCGCGGCCGCGCGGCGCTGCGAGGTCACGGCGTTGTCGCCCTCGGTGACCTGCGAATAGAGGCTGATCGCCCGATCCGTTTCGCCGTCGCTGTCCGCGATGCGCGCCAGGTAGAACAGCGCATCCATGCTGTGCTGGCCGCTGGCCAGCAGGTCCTCGAAGTCCTCGCGGGCAGCGTCCAGGTTGTCCTGGCGGAAATTGATGATCGCCATCAGCCGCAACGCATCCGGGTTGCTGCCGGTTTCGTATTGAATCTGGTTTACCTGGCTCAGCGCGTCGTCGTCGCGGCCGACCGACAGCATCAGCAGGGCAAGCTCCATGCGTGCGCTCGGATCAGGCTGCGGGTCGTCGCCGATCATGCCCGCGACATAGTTGATCGCCTCATCCTCCTTGCCTTCGAGCAGCAGGATGCGACCGTGCAGGAGCTTGATGCGGATATCGAGCCATTCATCCGGGCCCGACTCGAGCGCCTTCTCCACGTATTTGCGGGCCGCCTCGATGTCCTCGGCCTGGATGGCGGTGACGGCGGTTGCGTAATTCGCCGCGGCGGAATCCGGGTAGGGTTTGGCGAGCGCGCGCATGACCTCGTAGGCCGCCTCGGTGTCCTGTTCCTCGCCGAGCACGCCTGTCAGTGACAGCAGCCGCTGGTCTTCGGGGCCTTCGCCGTGCGCCAGGAGTGCCTTGTAGGTCTTGGTGGCGCCGCGCGTGTCGCCGCTCCTGAGCTGCAGGCGCGCCAGGTGAAACAAGGCCTCGTCGTTGTCCGCGTCGAGTTCCAGCCAGCGTTCCGCCGACTTGATGGCATCGTCATAGAAGCCGTAACTGGTACCGATGTTCGTGGCCTGGCGAGCGATTTCGACGCTCTCGCTGGCCTCGGCCGCGAGGCGGTACTCACGGGCGGCTTCCAGGTAGTCCATGCGGTGCAGAGCGATCTCCGCCTGCAGGACATGCGCGCTCGCATCGGAATCGCGCACGTCGTCGCCGTAGGCGGCACCGGCGAAACTGAAAGTCAGGCTTGCTGCGGCGACCAGTGCTGCGGTCAGCCTCGAAAGGTGTGCTGTCATGATGTCCTTAGGGTTTACGGATGCCGGCGGCGTCCCAGGAACGCCATCCGGACTGTGCCGGTATTTGCGACGCGATCATCGTCTCCATGGCCTATAGAGACAAGGAACTGCGTCGTCAGTTCGCTTATCATACGCGCTGCCAACGCATTTGCCTGCGGCTGCCGGGCAGGCAGCACGCCAAAGTCTGCTATGCCGCTCAAAATTCTCGGGCTGAACCATAACACGGCACCTGTCGAAATTCGCGAGCAGGTGGTCTATGCCGGAGAGGACGTTGGGCGGGCGTTGCAGGGCGTGCATGGACTGCCCGGTGTCGACGAAGTCCTGCTGTTGTCCACCTGCAACCGGACCGAGTTTTATGTCATCTGCGACGACACCGGTCACGAGCGGATCGCGGAATGGCTGCACGGCGACCGCAGGCTGTCCGCGGCGCTGGGCTCCGCCCTGTTCGAAAAGTCCGGCGACGATGCGATTCGGCACATCTTCCGCGTGGCCTGCGGCCTCGACTCGATGGTGCTCGGCGAACCGCAGATACTCGGCCAGCTCAAGGATGCCTACCGCGAGGCGGAGACGGCCGGCACGCTGGGGTCGCAGCTCGACCGCCTTTTCCAGCACAGCTTCTCGGTTGCCAAGAAGGTCCGCACCGACACCGAGATCGGGGCCAGCCCGGTGTCGGTCGCCTATGCGGCCGTGACGCTGGCGCAGCAGTTCTTCGCGGGCTTCCGGCAGCATACGGCGGTTCTCGTCGGCGCCGGCGTCACGATCGAACTGGTGGCCCGGCATCTCAAGCGCAAGGGCATCGGGCGGCTGTTCGTCGCCAACCGCAATGTCGAACGCGCCCGGGCGCTCGCCCAGGAAGCCGGCGGCTACGCGGTGCCGCTCTCCGAACTTGCCGGCACACTGCCCGAGGCCGACATCCTCATCACATCGACGTCCAGCCCGCACCCGGTGGTGACCGCCGATGCCATGCGCGATGCGATCCGGCAGCGCAGGCGCCGCCCGATCTTCGCCGTCGACATTGCCGTGCCCCGCGACATCGAGCCCGCTGTCGCGCAGCTCGACGACGTGTACCTGTACACCATCGACGACCTCGACAAAGTGATTCTCGAAGGCCAGGGCAGTCGCGAAGCGGCGGCTCTCGATGCGAACCGGATCCTCGACGATGAAATCGCGCGGTACCTGTCGATCGAACGCTCGAAGCAGGCCGCGCCGATTATCACGGCACTGCGCGAACAGGGGGAGGCCATGCGCGCGGAAGTCCTGGCGCAGGCGCGCCGCCGGCTGGCGAGCGGCGCCGACCACGACGAAGTGCTCGAGTACGCAACCGCGGCACTGATGAAGAAACTCCTGCACTTGCCGAGCGTACGACTGCGCGAAGCCGGTGAAGCCTCCGACGAGGACACGATCGCCGCAGCGCGCGGCCTGTTCGGCGTCGACAAGGACTGAATCGGGCCTATGAAGGAGTCCATTCGCAGCAAACTGGAATCCGTGCGCGACCGCTTCGAGGAGATCTCCGGGCTGCTCGCGGATCCCGCGGTGATCGCCAACCAGAACCGGTTCCGCGAACTCTCGAAGGAATACGCGCGGGTCGAGCCGGTGGTCGACCTGTTTCGCCGCTACGAGGCGCTGGGTCGCGACATTGCGACTGCCGAGGAGTTGGCGGGTGATGACGATCCCGACGTGCGCGCCATGGGCGCGGAAGAACTGGAGACGCTGACGACGCGGCGCGACGAACTTTCGCTCGAGCTGCAGAAAGCGCTGATCCCCGCGGATCCATACGACGATGCCAACGTGTTCCTCGAGGTCCGCGCGGGCACCGGCGGCGACGAAGCGGCGATTTTCGCTGGCGACCTGTTCCGAATGTACTCGCGCTACGCGGAACACATGGGCTGGCAGGTCGAGGTGCTGAGTGCGCGCGACGGCGAGCACGGCGGCTACAAGGAGGTCATCAGCCGCGTCAGCGGCAACGGCATCTATGCCTGGCTCAAGTTCGAATCCGGCGCCCATCGCGTGCAGCGCGTGCCGGCAACGGAATCACAGGGCCGCATCCATACCTCCGCATGCACCGTGGCCGTGCTGCCGGAACCGGACGAGATCGAGGACGTGCAGATCAATCCGGCGGACCTGCGGGTCGATACCTATCGCGCATCCGGCGCCGGCGGCCAGCACGTCAACAAGACCGACTCCGCCGTGCGCCTGACGCACCTCCCGAGCGGCATCGTCGTCGAGTGCCAGGACGAACGTTCGCAGCACAAGAATCGTGCGCGCGCGATGTCACTCCTGAGGGCACGCCTGCTCGACATGCAGGTGACGGCGCAGCAGAACGAACAGGCGCAGAAGCGCAAGCTCCTGGTCGGCTCGGGCGACCGGTCGGAACGTATCCGGACCTACAACTTTCCGCAGGGTCGCGTAACCGACCACCGCATCAACCTGACCCTCTACAAGCTCGATGACATCCTGGCCGGCGACCTGGACCCTGTCATCCAGCCGCTCATCAATGAGCACCAGGCCGACCAGCTCGCCGCTCTGTCCAACTGAAAAATGGGGTCAGGGTACTTTTTTAGTCGCTTGCGCAGGACCTGCCGAGCAAAAGAATGGAACCGAAAAAGTACTCTGACCCCATTTTTCAGTTGGAGAGGGCCTGGTCGAGGTCGGCAATGAGGTCGTTCACGTCCTCGATGCCGACCGACAGGCGGATCAGGCGGTCGTCGATGCCGAGCGCCTCGCGGCTCGGCGCGGGCACCGAGGCGTGGGTCATGATGGCCGGGTGATCCACCAGGCTCTCCACGCCGCCCAGGCTCTCGGCCAGCGCGAAGAGCTGGCAGCGTTCCAGGAAATGGCGGGCCCGGTCGAGATCGCCGTCGATGAAAAAGGTGACGATGCCGCCGAATCCCGACATCTGGCGCATCGCGAGTTCGTGCTGCGGATGTGACGCCAGGCCCGGATAGATGACACGCTCCACCCGCCGGTCGCGTTCCAGCCATTCGGCAATTGCGAGCCCGTTGCTGCAATGCCGTTCCATGCGCACGGCCAGCGTCTTCACACCGCGGAGGGCGAGGAAGCTGTCGAACGGGCCGGCGATGGCACCGATCGAATTCGAGAGATAGGCCAGCCGCTCGGCCAGTGCGGCATTTGCCGTGACCGCTATCCCGCCGATCATGTCGGAATGCCCGTTGATGAACTTGGTCGCCGAGTGCATGACGATATCGACGCCATATTCGATCGGCCGCTGCAGGCAGGGCGTCGCGAAAGTGTTGTCGGCGACGACGAGTATGCCGCGCGCGGTCGCGAGTTCCGCGATCGCCTCGAGGTCGACGATCTTGAGTAGCGGATTGCTCGGGCTCTCGACCCAGATCATCCGCGTGTTCTCGCGCAGCGCGCCCTCGATGACGTCCGGGTCCGTCAGGTCGACGAAGCTGAACTCGAGCCCGGCGCTGCGTTCCCGCACGCCGTGGAACAGGCGGCGCGTGCCCCCGTACAGGTCGTCCATGGCCACGACGTGCGAGCCGCTGTCGATCAACTCGAGTATGGTCGCCGTGGCCGCCATGCCCGACGCGAACGCGAAACCGTGCGTGCCCGACTCGAGGTCGGCGATGCAGCGTTCGTAAGCCTGTCGCGTCGGGTTGTGCGTCCGTGAATATTCGTAACCTTTGTGCCGTCCCGGGCTCTCCTGCACGTAGGTCGACGTTGCGTAGATCGGCGGCATGATGGCGCCGGTCGTCGGGTCCGGCCGCTGCCCGGCGTGGATGACCCGCGTGTCGAATTTCCTGTCCTCGTCGCGCATGCTCCCCCTCAGATCTGCCGGCGCAGGTAGTTCAGCACATCGGACCGGGTGATGAGTCCCAGGAACTCCTCCCCGTCCATGATCGCGGCGTAGGGCTGCACCCGCAGCATCGCCACCAGGTTATTGAGAGTGACGGACTTGTCGAGCTGGATGAATGCAGACTCCATCGCCTCCTCCACCGTTGCGGTCATGAGTTCCGGCCGCCCGAAAACGAACTGCAGGATCGTGTCCTCGGTGATGACGCCGACGATCCGGCCGCCGTCCATCACCGGGAGCTGCGAGAAACCGGCATTGCGCAGGCGGTTGTGCGCGGTCGTCAGCACGTCCCGCGGCCCGACCGTGATGGTCGCATGCTCTCCGTGCGGCCGGCCGATCAGGTCGCGCAGGTCGCCGTGTTCCGTGCGCCGGATGAAGCCCTGATCCTCCATCCAGAAGTCGTTGTACAGCTTCGAGAGATACTTGTTGCCCGTGTCGCAGGCGAAAGTCACCACCGTTTTCGCCGTTTTCTGTTCGCGGCAGTAGCGTAGCGCGCCGGCCAGCAAGGTGCCCGTCGACGAGCCGGCGAGCAGGCCTTCCTGTTTGAGCAGGTCGCGCGCGGTGGCGAAGGATTCGGCGTCGCTGATCGAATACGCCTTGCGGACCTGCGAGAAGTCGGCGATGTCGGGAATGAAGTCCTCGCCGATGCCCTCGACGAGCCAGCTGCCGCCTTTGCCCAGCCGGCCTTCGTTGATGTAGGCGGCAAGCACCGAGCCTTCCGGGTCGGCCAGCACGAGCTCGACGTCCGGCGCGTGTTCGCGCAGGTACTTCGACAGCCCGGAGACAGTGCCGCTCGAACCCACACCCAGAACGATTGCATCGAGCTCGCCATCCAGCTGTTCGACGATCTCCGGGCCGGTCGTCGTCTCGTGCGCCAGCGGGTTGTCCGGATTGCCGAACTGGTTGATGAAATACGCGCCGCGTTCCTCGGCGATTCTCCGGCCGAGGTCCTGGTAGTACTCGGGATGACCCTTGCCGACGTCGGAGCGCGTCAGCACCACCTCGGCGCCCATGGCGCGCAGATTGAAGATTTTCTCCTGGCTCATCTTGTCGGGCAGCACGAGGATCAGCCGGTAGCCTTTTTGCGCGGCGGCAAGCGCGAGACCGAGGCCGGTGTTGCCCGCCGTCGCCTCGACGAGCGTGTCACCGGGCTGAGCTCGCCCCGCTTCTCAGCCTGCTCGATCATGGAGACGCCGATGCGGTCCTTGATCGAGCCACCGGGATTCGTGAGTTCGAGCTTCAGGAACAACTGGCAAGGCCCGGTGTCGAGGCGGTTGACCCGGAGCATCGGCGTCCTGCCGACCATCTCCAGTATGTTCGAATAGACGTGCATGATGCGGGCTTCAGTTTCCGCGTTTCATCTGAAATTATCGGCGAGTGTACGCGACCCGGAATACACCTAACCAGCCTGCATGACGAACGCGCCCGACATCGCCGCACTGCTCGACACCGTGACCCAGCGGCTCGCGGCCGTGAGCGAGTCGCCGCGCCTCGACGCCGAACTGCTGCTCGGCCGGGCGATCGATATGCCACGCAGTTACCTCTTCGCGCATCCGGAGGACGCACCGGACGCCGCCGCGGTGGAAAGGCTCGAACGCACGGTCGCCCGCCGTCTGGCCGGCGAGCCGATGGCCTACATCACTGGGCACGCGCGAATTCTGGTCGATGGAACTGATGGTGACCCCGGACACGCTGGTGCCGAGACCGGAGACCGAGATCCTGGTCGGGCTCGCACTCGCCGAGATTCCGCGCGACGCTGACTGGCGGTGCTGGACCTCGGCACTGGCAGCGGCGCCATCGCGCTCGCACTAGCGCGGGAGCGCCCGCTGTGCCAGGTGGTCGCGACGGATTCCAGCGGGGCGGCGCTGGCGGTGGCCCGCCACAACGCGGGAGAGCTCGAGCCTGCCGAATATCGAATTCCTCGAGGGCGACTGGACTGCGCCGGTGCGGGGGCGGCGGTTCCAGGTGGTGATGTCCAACCCGCCCTATGTACGCGAGGACGATGTCGCGCTGGCCGCCCTCCCCCGCGAGCCGCGCCAGGCACTGGTCGGCGGGCCTGACGGGCTGGCCGCCATCCGAGCAATCGCGCGCGATGTGCCGGACCTGCTGACGCGCGGCGGGCTCCTGCTCGTCGAGCACGGTGCCGCACAGGCGGCCGAGGTCGCCGGGATACTTCGCGGCCACGGCTACGAGGGGATACACTGCACCCGCGACTACGCCGGCCTGCCGCGGGTTACGGCCGCGCGTACGACCGGGCCGCCAGGCATGAAAGACACCGGGAACAGGATCGACATGATAACGATCAGCACGAACCGCGGGGACATCAAGGTCAGCCTCTTCGACGACAGGGCCCCGATCTCCTGCGAGAACTTTCGCCGGTACGTGAGCGATGGATCTTCGACGGCACGGTCTTTCACCGGCGTCATTCCGAATTTCATGGTCCAGGGCGCGGGTTCGACACCGATATGCGCCAGAAGCGAACCCGGGAGCCGATCAAAGAACGAGGCGAAGAACGGCGAGAGCAACTGCTGCGGTACGCTGGCGATGGCGCGCACTTCGGCCGTCGACAGTGCCACCGCCGAAGTCCTTCATCAACCTGCGGGCAACGCGTCTCTCGATCACGGTACCCGTGACTACGGCTACGCAGTGTTCGGCGAGGTGAGGACGGCCTGGACGTTGTCGATGCGATTGCGAAGGTGAAGCCGGCGCGCAAGGCGGGCACCAGGACGTGCCGGTCGACGCGGTGGAAATTCGGTCCGTGACCGTCGACGAGCCAGCTGAATAGTATCCACGAACAGATGTCGATCGGGGGCCGCGACGAAATCGTATGTGGTACGGGTTTCTCGAGCTGCGCTGCTCGTCACCGCCGTCGTCTCGGTGCTGACCGTTTTCGACGACCGGCGTCGCCTGATCGAACTCTTCCGGCCTCCGGGGGCAGCTCTCGGCGTCGGTGCTGCCGACGGTGGCATTTCTCTGGCTGCGCTGGCCGGGCCATGCCGTGCTCGGTGCAGCCGCGATCGCCCTAACGCCTGGTTCGTGGTGCCCTGGTACCTGCCGGTTAGCGCGGCGCGGCAGCGGACTCGGCCTGCCGCATTTTGAATCGAACGTGCTCGGCGACGAACGGCAATTACGAGGACTTCCGGAAACTCGTCGAGGCGACGCAGCCGGACATCGTCATCATGCAGGAAGTCACCGATGCCGGGTGCAGTCACTCGACGGCTTCCGCAAGCGCTTCCGCACAAGGTCGTGGAGGCGCGCCAGATCCGTTCGGAATCGAACTCTTCTCGAGGTTTCCGCTCGAAGCCAGTGCCGTGCGGCAGGCCGATCCGCGAGGCTATCCGAGATCGTCGCCACCGTCGGTGGCGAACGACTGGCGACTGCAGTCGATCGCCGCGCATCCGGCGAATCCGTGGTGAACGGCGGTTACCACGCGCGCAACCTGCAACTCGACGGGATTGGCGAACTCGCCGTCGATTGCCGATGCCGCTGGTCGTCGCAGGGGATCTCAACGTCTCGGTCTGGTTCATCAGTACCGCCGACCTCGTCGCAAAAAGCGGTCTGCGCAATGCGCGCGAAGGCTTCGGCGTGGAACCGACCTGGCCGACCTTCTTCCCGGTCGTATAATTCCGATCGACCACTTCCTGGTGTCCGAGGATGTCGAGGTCACGGGCTACAGCAACGGGCCCGAACATCAGCTCCGATCACAGGCCGGTACGGTCACGCTTCGGCCGCGCAGGGAAGCGGGCTAGCGATATCTTACGCCCTGGACGGCGAGAGGCAGTTCACCATCGTAGGCATAGTGGCGGGGTAAATTATGAAAGCGTATGGAGCAGAACTCCATCGGGACATTCGGGCTTGTGCTTGCGGATGCGGCAGCGCAGTGCTTGCCGCGGGCTTCCTGAGGTAGGGATCGGCCTGGTGGGCGTTCGCTGGCATTTGGCCTAACAGTGCTGACGATGGCCTTCGCCATCGGCCACATATCGGGCTGTCACGGAATCCGCGGTGTCGGTGGCCTGTGGGCGGGCGGTCGTTTCAGTGCGAGTCAACTGGTGCCCTACGTTGTTTCTCAGGTAGCCGGCGCCATCGCTGCCGGCGGCGTGTTGTTTATCATCGCAAGCGGTGCTGACGGTTTCGATCCATCAGCAGGATCGCTTCGAACGGCTACGGAGCCAGTCGCCGGGCGGCTACTCGCTGCTCGCCGCCCTGGTTTGCGAGGTCGTCATGACTGCGCTGTTCCTGATTGTGTCGTGCGTCTCGTACTGCAGGAACTGGTAGTCGCCCATGGCGGCCCCCCGGGAGCAGTGTCGGGAGCTGAGTGATCAGCGGTGGTCGGAACCTGACGTGAGTGTCAGGAAGCAACCCTAGCGATCACTCGTGCTGGTCTTGGAACCGCGCGGCAGTCCTCGATCTCCGGCCAGGCCACCTCGGCGCCCTCCCAGCCGCGGACGCTGGAGTACTTGTCGGGCTCGAGGGCCTTGTACACCTCGAAGAAGTGGCTGATCTCGTCGGTGAGGAAGTCCGGCAGCCCGTCGAGGTCGGTGACGTGCTCCCAGCGCGCGTCGCCGGCCGGCACGCAGATGATCTTGGCGTCGGGGCCGGCGTCGTCGGTCATCCAGAACACGCCGACCGGGCCGGGCGGCGACCCAGCAGCCGGGGAAGGTCGGGTCGTCGAGCAGCACCAGCGCATCGAGCGGGTCGGTGTCCTCCGAGAGCGTGTCCGGGATGAAGCCGTAGTCGGCCGGATAGGTGGTGGCCGTGAACAGCCGCCGGTCGAGCTTGAAGATGTGGCGCTCGTGGTCGTACTCGTACTTGTTGCGGCTGCCCCGGGGGATCTCGATGACGACGTCGATCTCCTGGCTGCGGCCAGGGGTCGCGCATCTCGTTGCTCACCCGCAGATCATGGCCCAGTACCCTCGCTCCATGGAGTTCCGCCGCATCAACGGGATGCCCCCGTACGTCTTCACGATCATCGACGGCTTGAAGATCGAGGCGCGGCGAGCTGGGCAGGACGTCATCGACCTCGGCTTCGGCAACCCCGACATCCCGTCGCCGGAGATCGCGGTCGAGAAGCTCACCGAAGCCGCTCACAACACCCGCAACCACCGCTACTCGGCCAGCCGGGGCATCCCCAAGCTCCGCGAGGCGGTGGCCGACCTCTACAAGCGCCGCTTCGACGTGCACCTCGACCCCGACACCGAGGTGATCTCCACCATCGGCGCCAAGGAGGGCTTCAGCCACCTCATGTGGGTGCTGCTCGGCCCCGGCGACGCGTGCATGGTGCCGTCGCCGTCGTACCCGATCCACATCTGGGGCCCGCTGTTCGCCGGCGCCGCGGTGCGCGAGGTGCCGATGACCACCGCCGCCAACGACGAGGGCCAGCTGCTCGAGCGGATCAAGTACGTGTTCGAGCACTCGTGGCCGCGCCCGAAGGTGATCGTGTGCTCGTTCCCGCACAACCCCACCACCGCGTGCGTCGATCTCGACTTCTTCCAGCAGCTGGTCGACTTCGCCCGCGACAACGACGTGATCGTCGTGCACGACAACGCCTACGCCGAGCTCGGCTTCGACGGCTGGGAGCCGCCGTCGATCCTCCAGGCGGACGGCGCCAAGGAGTGCGCCGTCGAGCTCTACTCGATGACCAAGTCGTTCTCGATGGCCGGCTGGCGGATGGCGTTCCTGTCGGGCAACCGCGAGGTGGTGCAGGCGCTGGCCAAGCTGAAGTCGTACCTCGACTACGGCTCGTTCCAGCCGATCCAGATCGCTGCGACCGTCACGATGAACGAGGCGCAGGACTTCCCGAAGGAGGTGCTGTCGATCTACCAGGCTCGCCGCGACGCGCTGTGCGACGGCCTCGACCGCATGGGCTGGGAGATGGCCCGCCCCAAGGGCACGATGTTCGCCTGGGCGCCGATCCCCGAGCCCTACCGGGAGATGGGCAGCATCGAGTTCTGCTCGATGCTCGTGAAGGAGGCCCAGGTCGCCACCTCGCCGGGCGTCGGCTTCGGCCCCGACGGCGACGCGTTCTGCCGCTTCGCCCTCATCGAGAACGAGCAGCGCATCAACCAGGCGATGCGCAACCTCAAGAAGTCCCTGACGAAGCTCGGCTGGCGAGCAGTCCCACCCGCGCCGCGGCCCCCTCAGGTGACGAGGAACACCGATGAGGCTGACCGAAGCGACGCTGACTCGGCCAGCCGTCGGGACCGGTCGCCCCCTGCGCCATCGAGGCGTCGTTCACGCGCCGCGCAGGGCTCGAACGACCGATCCTCGAGCTCGCCACTGCGATCGGCGAACGGGCCGATGTGCTGGATCTCGCCGTTCCAGTCGACGTTCGTCGAGCTCCGACCCACAGGAGGTACTCGACCAGGATCACGGTCCACGCCGACCGCGGTCGCCGTTCGGCGGCCACGATGGCATCCCGGGCATCGACGAAGTTCTGGGCCTGCGATCGAGCGGGCGTCGCGGTCGGCAGCGCGACGACGTAGGGGTCGAGGTCGGTGCGTCTCGGGCGGGCGATCCAGGAGCGGACTCGAGGCCCAGCTGTCCACGAGCGGCGGGCGACCCACGACCAGCAGGACGACGGCGAGCCCGCCGCAAGAGGTCAGCGGTGGACGCCGCGCTCCGGCTTTCGGCCATCCGGGTGTCATCGGTCGTGCTGCTCCGCCTGGCGGCTGCGCAGCCTACGTCCAGGTTGCGACTCCAGAACGGACCGATCACGAGGGAGGCGCGACGACACCGGCGACGGCGCCGACGAGGAGCAGTCGCGGGGCCACCGCACGCCACGACGAGGCACGGACCTCCCGTGACGAGGATCCGCAGCCCGAGGCCGACGACGACAGGGACGACCAGCGGGATGGCGGTGCCCTTGCTCAGGACGATGAGCACGATCGCCCGCGCCGAGCAGCAGCGCGGGGAGGCACCGCGGGTCGGAGGGGCTGCCAGGCCATGGCGAGGATCACCAACGCGAGGCCGATCGCCGCGGCGGAACAGGTTGTTCTGGGTGCTGGTCGCCTCCAGCACGAACGAGGGGATCGTCGCAGCGATCACCGCGGCGAGCACCTGGACCTCGGCGTCCACCGTGGAGCAGGCGCACGACCTCCGCCGGCACCGACCACGCAGACCACGAAGGACGCGAGCTGCGGGAAGCCGTCGAGCCGGTCGCGTGTTCGCGAGCAGGTGCAGGTGCAGCATGTCGTACTCGTGCAGCGGCGCCAGCTGGATCTGCGCATCGGTAGTGGGTGGCGAAGTGGTCGACCGACTGCTCCTGGACCAGTGCGCCACTCGGACGAGGTGGTAGGCCAGCGAGTCGGAGTTGTTCGGCGAGGAAGGTCCACAGCGGTGTAGGACCAGGGTTGCTCCGATCAGGACGAGGGCCACCAGCGCGAGCAGGATCGTCGGGGCTGCTCCTGGCCCTGAGGGCGCCCCGCCCGTCCGACCCTCCGCCACGGATGCCAGGCCTTGGCGTCGTTCCGAGCCCCCGGTTGCGACCAGCACCACGCTCGGCACCAGCGATGACACAGCAGCCACGCGGCCGCGGCAGCCGACCCCGGTCAGGCGGTGCCAGAGGTTCAGCACCTCGGTGATGCCGACCAGGATCAGCTGGCCGATGACCGAATCGCCATGACCGAAGCGTGCCGCGCGCCGAACAGCGCGGTCCGAGGCCGAGGCGCTCGCCGGTGCAGGCGACACCAGCGCCCAGACGGAGGAGCTGCGGTGGCGATTGGGAGCAGCAGCGCGACGCGGCCGAGCGTCATCGCGGTGCGGGCCGGACGTGACCCACCGAGGTCAGGAGGGGCCGAGCCCTTCGAGGCAGAACGCCACGGCGGCGTCGGCGACGCCCTCGGCGGGCTCGCCGCGGTCGTAGATGAAGATGCGGGTGAGGTGGCCCACCACGCCGACCATGGCGTGGGCGAGCACGTCGGGGTCGGTGTCGCGGATGCGACCCTGCGCCATCGCCTCCTTCACGTGCTTGACGACGTCGGCGACGGCGATGTCCTGACCGCGGAGCAGCGCCGGCATGAAGGTCGTCTCGGTGGCGGCGAACTGGATCAGCTTGTTGTGGTCGCGGTGCGCCTCGGCCCAGGCCATCGAGGCGCGGAGGCCGAGCTCGATGCGCTTGATCGGGTCCTCCTCGTCGCCGATCGCCTGCTGCTGCTTGCGCCGCAGGTCGGTCTGGGCCTCCTTGAGGATCTCGAGGAACAGCTGCTCCTTCGAGTCGAAGTACCAGTAGAAGACGCCCTTGCCGACGCCGAGCCCGGACACGATCTCGGTGACCGAGGTCGGGTGGTAGCCCTGCTCGGCGAAGCGGGCGGCGGCGAACTCCATGAGCTGCTCGCGGCGCTCCTTGCCCCGCTGGGTCAGCCGCCGTGCCATGGCGCGAACGGTACTCGACTTGACCGTTCGGTCAAGAACGTCCGAGACCTCGACTTCTCACGGCCGTGCCCTTCGGGAAACACCCGGTTCACACGCCATCCGTAGGTTCCTCGGCATGGACACCTTCGTCGTCCGCCTCTGGCTGCCCGACCGCCCAGGTGCGCTCGGGCAGGTCGCCAGCCGGATCGGAGCGGTGCGGGGCGAGATCGTCGGCATCGAGATCCTCGAGCGAGGCGCCGGTCGGGCGATCGACGAGCTGGTGGTCGACCTGCCCGACCCGTCGCTCGTCGACCTCCTCGTCGAGGAGGTCCAGCAGGTGGACGGCGTCGACGTCGAGGAGGTGCGGCCGCTCGCCAGCCGCCTCCACGATCCGCGGCTCGACGCCCTCGAGACGGCCGCGATCCTCGTCGGCGCGAGCGATCGCGACGAGCTCGTGCGACGCCGTCGTGGAGCACGCCCGCCGGGCGGTCGGCGCCGAGTGGTCGGCGGTGGTGCAGCTCGACGACGGCACCGTGCTGGCGGAGGAGGGGCCGGCGCCCTCCGCGGCCTGGCTGGCGGCCTTCGTCGAGGGCAGCCGCACGTCGTCGCGGGTCGCGGTGGGCGTGACCGGACCCGACGACGTGGTGTGGTCACCGCTCCCGTCGGCCGGGCTGGCCCTCGTCATCGGCCGCTCTGGCACCGCCTACCGAGCCCGCGAGCGGCGCCAGGTCGCCGCGCTGGCCCGGATCGTGGACACCCGCCTGCGCGAGCTGATCCGACATTCGGCCCGTCGTCACCACCCATCCGCCGCCCCCTGACACCCCGAGCACCTCGAGCGTCCAAGGAGATCCGATGCCCTACGTCAGCCCCACCGGCGGGAGCCGGGCGCCCACGCCCAAGCCGTCGCCCGAGCTCGGCCGCATCTCGATGGTCGCCTGGCGCCAGCCGACCGGCGGCGTCCGCGCCGTCGCTCCGATGGCCGGGAAGCGGTACGCACCGACGACGACCGCGTACCGACGACCGCCGCGACGATCAGGTCAGGTGGCCCACGCCCGAGACCGGTCGACGGCCCGCCGCCAGGCGGCGTGGCGCGCGTCGAGGTCGCCCTCGTCGACCTGCGGCGCGAAGGTTCGATCGAGGCGCCAGTTCGGCGGTGATCTCGCCGGGCGACGACCACACCCCTTCGGCGAGGCCGGCGAGGTAGGCGGCGCCGAGGGCGGTCGTCTCCTGCACCACCGGGCGCGACACGGGCACCTGGAGGTCGTCGGCCTGGAGCTGGAGCAGCAGGTCGTTGGCCGCCGCGCCGCCGTCGGCCTTGAGCGCGCGGATCGGGTGGCCGGACGCCTCGCTCATGGCGAGCACCACGTCGCGGGTCTGCAGGCTGATCGACTCGAGCACGGCGCGGGCCAGGTGGCCGCGGCCGGTGCCGCGGGTGATGCCGACGATCGTGCCGCGGGCGTACGGATCCCACCACGGGCTGCCGAGCCCGGTGAACGCCGGCACGAGGAAGCAGCCCTCGGTGTCGGGCACCGTGGCGGCCAGCGCGGCGATCTCGTCGGCCGACTCGATGATGCCCGAGTCCGTCGCGCAGCCACTGCACGGCCGCGCCGGTGACGAAGATGGCGCCCTCGAGCGCGTAGGCCGTGGTGCCGTCGGCGAGCGTCCACCCGACCGTGGTGAGCAAGCCCGTCGACCGGCTCCGGGCAGGTGTCGCCGACGTGCATGAGCACGAAGCTGCCGGTGCCGTAGGTGTTCTTCGTCATGCCCGGCTCGAGGCACGCCTGGCCGAAGAGGGCCGCCTGCTGGTCGCCGGCGATCCCGGACACCGGGATGCCCGCCGGCACGCCCGGTACCGGCGGCCGTCACGCCGAAGCGGCCGCTCGACGGCCGCACCTCGGGCAGGGCGGACGCCGGGCACGCCGAAGCGATCGAGGAGCTCGTCGGACCACGCCAGCGTGCGGATGTCGAAGAGCATCGTCCGGCTGGCGTTGGACGGCTCGGTGGCGAGCACGCCGCCGTCCGGGCCGCCGGTGAGGTTCCACAGCACCCACGCGTCGATCGTGCCGATGGCGAGGTCGGGGGTCGACCGCGCACCCCGCCCTCGGTGAGCAGCCACTCCGCCTTGGTGGCGGTGAAGTACGGGTCGAGCACGAGGCCGGTGGTGGCGCGCACGGTCGGCTCGAAGCCCTCGCTCGCGCAGCTGGTCGCAGCGCGCCGCGGTGCGCCGGTCCTGCCACACGATGGCGCGGTGCAGCGGCTGGCCGGTGCGGCGGTCCCAGGCGACCACCGTCTCGCGCTGGTCGGTGATGCCGATGGCGGCGATGGGCTCGTCGAGGCGCGTCGACCAGCTCGGCGAGCGTCGCCTGCACCGCGGCCCAGATCTCGGCGGCGTCGTGCTCGACCCAGCCGGGCCGGGGGAAGTGCTGGGTGAACTCGCGGTAGGCGAAGCCGGCCGCGGTGCCGTCGTCGCGCACCGCGAAGGAGCGCACGCCGGTGGTGCCGGCATCGATGGCGACCACGACGGACATCGGGCGGAGAACCTAGGCGCCGAATCGCTTAGGTTCGCGCGTTGGGCAGCGGAGACAGGAGGCGCGCACATGAAGGTCGCGATGCTCACCGGCGGCGGTGACTGCCCCGGGCTGAACGCGGTGATGCGGGCGGTGGCCCGCAAGGGCGAGCGGGTCTACGGCGACGAGCTGATCGGCTTCCTCGACGGGTGGAAGGGCGTGCTCGAGGGCCGCACCGTGCCCCTCGGCGTGGAGCAGCTGCGCGGCACGCTCCCGCGCGGCGGCACGATCCTCGGGTCGTCGCGCACCAACCCGTACAAGGTCGACGGCGGCCCCGACCAGGTGCGAGCGGTGCTCGCCGAGCACGGCGTCGACGCGCTGGTGGCCATCGGCGGCGAGGACACGCTCGGCGTGGCGCACCGGCTGGCGGGCGAGGGCGTGCACGGTGGTCGGGGTGCCGAAGACGATCGACAACGACCTGTCGGCCACCGAGCTCACCTTCGGGTTCGACACCGCGGTGCAGATCTGCGTCGACGCCATCGACCGGCTCCACACCACCGCCGAGAGCCACGACCGGGTGATGGTGGTCGAGGTGATGGGTCGCCACGCCGGGCACATCGCGGCGTGGGCCGGGATCGCCGGCGGCGCCACGATCACGCTGATCCCCGAGCAGCCCTTCGACGTGGAGGCGGTGTGCGAGGCGATCCGTCACCGGCACACGGAGGGCAAGCGGCTGGCGTCGATCGTCGTGATCTCCGAGGGAGCCACCCCCAAGGAGGGGACGATGGAGCTCCAGTCCGGCGAGCTGGACGCCTTCGGGCACGTCCGGCTCGGCGGCATCGGCACGCGCCTGGCCGAGCAGATCGAGGCCCGCACCGGCTACGAGACCCGCGTCACCACCCTCGGGCACGTCCAGCGCGGCGGCACGCCCACCGCCTTCGACCGCGTGCTCGCCACCCGGTTCGGCGTGGCGGCGATCGACGCGGTGCACGACGAGGCGTGGGGAACGATGGTCGCCCTCCAGGCCGGGCACGTCGTGCGGGTGCCGCTCTCGGAGGCGGTCGGCGAGCTCAAGCTGGTCGACCCCGAGCTCTACGACGTCGCCCAGGTGTTCTTCGAGTAGCCGGCGTCGACGCGGTCAGCGGACCGAGCGGGGCCAGCTCGCCGTAGTCGCGCGCGCGTGACCGGCGCTCCTGCTCGACGCCGTCGCCGTCGAGGACCGGTGGTCGGCCTCGCCGTCGACGAGGAAGCGGACCTGCCGGTAGCCGCCGGCGTCGGGCTCGGTGGCCGTCCACACCATCTGGGCGAAGGCCTGGGCCAGCGCCTCGCCCTCGATCGTGAAGATGTCGTCGGAGAGGTCGATCATCACCTCGCGGTTCTCCTCGTCGGTGGTGACGTCGAGCAGCACGGTGTCGGCGGGGATGCCGCTGGTGATCCCCGCCTCGATCTCGGTCTCGGTCGCGCCACCGAAGAGCGTCGCGAGCCGCTCGTTGGGGATGTCGGCCTGGGTGACCTCACGGTCGACGGCGACGAGTCGCACGCCGTCGGCGTCTCCTCCAGCAGGTACACGTCGACGGTCGTGGTGCCGGCCGACTCGGGCAGCGTGGTGCTCGAGCCAGGGTTCGGGTCGAGCAGGTCGGGCGGGAGGTCCGCGCGGGCGATCGCCTGCGGACCGCCGTCGGCCGGGACGCCGCAGCCGCCCAGCGCGCCGAGCGTCGCCAGATGCGCCGACCAGCAACGAGCGCGGAGATCGCGACGGCCGCATCACTCGTGCTCCTCGACCGGGCAGCTCCACGACGAACCGGGCGCCTTCCTCGCCGTCGGCCCGGTCCTCCACCCACACCCTCCCGCCGTGCAGGTTCACGTGCTCGGCCACGAGCGCCAGGCCGAGGCCGACGCCTTCGCTGCTGCCGCGCCGGCCGGCGGCGCCGCCGCGGCTGAAGCGGTCGAAGATCACGTCGCGGTCCTCCTCGGGCACGCCCTCGCCGCGGTCCTCGACGGCGATCTGCACGCCGTCGTCGACCTGGCGCAGCGACACGCTCGTGGCGCCGCCGCCGTACTTGGCGGCGTTGTCGAGGAGGTTGGCGATCACGCGCACGATGCGGCGCTTGTCGGCCTGCACCACCACGCCGGCCAGCTCGGCGTCGAGGTCGACGGGCACGTCGGCGTCGGTGGAGTGGCTGACGGCCTGCATCACCAGCTCGGCGAGGTGGACCTCCTCGAGCTCGAGGCGCACGACGCCGGCGTCGAAGCGCGAGATCTCCAGCAGGTCCTCCACCAGCTGCCGGAAGCGGTCGATGTCGGCCACCATCAGGTCGAGGGCGGCACGCGAGCGCTCGGGGAGCTCGTCGCGCTGGTTGTCCATCACCTCGATCGACGCCGCCAGCGTCATGAGCGGCGACCGCAGCTCGTGGCTCACGTCGGAGGCGAAGCGGGCGTCGCTCTCGATGCGGTCCTGGAGGGCCTGGGCCATGTCGTTGAACGACTCCGCGATGGGTCGCAGGTCGGGGTCGTCGCTCGACTCGAGCCGGGTGTCGAGGCGGCCGGCGGCCAGGGCGGTGGCGGCCGTGGACACGCCGGCGAGGGGCCGCAGGGTCCG
The DNA here is from genome assembly GCA_963775455.1 of uncultured Pseudomonadota bacterium. Lineage (GTDB taxonomy): Bacteria > Pseudomonadota > Gammaproteobacteria > Steroidobacterales > Woeseiaceae > UBA1847. The sequence continues at coordinate 672,892 of CAVZIU010000004.1, forward strand.
CCGGCTCGCCCACCAGCCGATGCCGGCGCCGGCGAGGGTCGTGACGATCGACGCGACGACCAGGCTCACGCCGAGCGCGCCGAGGGTGTCCTCGAGGTCGTCCGAGCGACACGATCTCGAAGTAGGCGACGTCCGCCGACGGGATCGGGATGCCGACGGCCAGGTGCATGTCGCCGCGCAGCTCGAAGCGCATGCGGCTCGGCTGGCCGTCGACGCACCACGTCCGCAGCTCCTCGGGCAGGGCGTCCTGGCCGAACTGCGGGTCGCGCGGACACGAAGTCGCTGACCGTCGTAGAGGACGGGCCGCGATCCGAGCGGCGTGCGCAGGGAGCTGAGCAGCGCGGCGTCGCTCGCACGTTGCCGGCCTGCTGCTGCACGATGCCGGCGTTCTCGTAGACGATGACGGCGGCGGCGTCCTCGCGCTGGTTGAGCAGGTTCTCGCGGGTGAGGGCGAGCGTGGTGATCGAGAGGATCACCGACAGCAGCAGCGCGCCGACGGTGAAGGCGAGGGTGATGCGGGCCCGAAGGCCCAGCCGGCGCGTGAGCGGGAACCGGCGCATGGCGCTCGAAGGCCTTCCGGTCAGACCTGGAGCTTGTAGCCCAGGCCGCGCACGGTGACGACGTGGCGTGGGTTGGCCGGGTCGGCCTCGACCTTGGTGCGCAGCCGGCGCACGTGGACGTCGACGAGACGCCCGTCACCGAAGTAGCCGTAGCCCCAGATGCGCTCGAGCAGCACCTCACGGCTGAACACCCGCCCCGGGCTCTGGGCCAGCTCGACCAGCACGCGGAACTCGGTCTTGGTGAGGTGCACGTCGCGGCCGTTGCGGCGGACGACGCCCTCGTCGGGGACGATCTCGAGGTCGCCGAAGCGAAGGTGGGGTGAGCTGACCTCGGACGTGCGGGCCCGGCGGAGCAGGGCACGGATCCGGGCCGAGAGCTCCTTGGGCGCGAACGGCTTGGTGAGGTAGTCGTCCGCCCCGGCCTCGAGGCCGGCGACCACGTCGTGGGTGTCGGCTCGGGCGGTGACCATCACGATCGGGACGTCGGAGCTGCGGCGGATCGAACGGCACACCTCGAAGCCGTCGATGCCGGGGAGCATGATGTCGATCAGCACCACGTCGGACGGCTGGCTCTGGAAGTGCAGGAGGGCGTCCTCGCCGGTGGCCGCCTCGGCCACCTCCCAGCCCTCGTCCTCGAGCGCCAGGCGCACGGCGGTGCGGATGCGCTCGTCGTCCTCGACCGCGAGGATCCGAGTGCTCATGAGGAGAACCCTAGCGAGACACCGCGGCTGGCCCAGCGCCGACTGCGGCGAAGCCGAGAGCACGGCGCGCAGCCAGCTGAGCGCGCGCAGCGCGCCATGGGCGAGACCCGGAGCGACGACAGCGGAGCGGCCCGACGAGGGGCGACCTATGTGTACGCCGCGAGCAGGGCCGCTCGGCCGGGACCACGGCCGGTGCGGTAGTGCAGGCCGTCGGGGAGGTCGCTGCACACCTCCCGGCACCGCAGGAGCGCGGCGGCGCCCTCCTGGGTCCAGGACTGGAGGGCGGTGAGGTCGATGTCGACCGCGTGGCGGCGCCTGGGCGATCGCCGCCTCGGCGGCCGCCAGCAGCGCGGCGCCGGTGGCGGCGTCGAGCAGGTCGGCGAGCTCGAGCACGATGGCCGCCGGCTCGGTGCGGACGGTCACCGGGGCGCGCCGGGCGGCAACGGGCGTCATGGGCGGGAAGGGTGGCGGGCGCGATCGGCGTTCAGGTGCCGTTCTCTTTGCGATCTGATGACATCCATCCTGCCGTCACCTCCCATCGCTCCGAGCGATGCCGGCGCGATGACGTCAGCGCCGGTCAGCGGTCGGCCTGCGACAGGAGCTCGAGCAGGGCGACGCTGACCCCGGGGCGACAGCCAGCACCGAGTCCGGGCGCGGCGCACCACCGGCGAGGTCGGTGACGATGACGCCCGCCTCCGCGGCCACCAGGCCTCCCGCGGCGAGGTCCCACGGCGCGAGCCCGCGCTCGTAGTACGCGTCGAGGCGGCCGCACGCGACCGAGCACAGGTCGAGGGCGGCGGCGCCTTGCCGTCGGATGTCGCGGACGTGGGGGAGGACGTGCACGAGGACCTCGGCCTGGGTGCGGCGGCGCGCCGGGTCGTAGGAGAACCCGGTGCCCACCAGCGCGTGGCCCAGATCGGTGGCGTCGGACGGGGCGATGGCGGTGCCGTCACGCGTGGCGCCGCCACCGACGTGGGCGCTGAACAGCTCGTCGCGGACGACGTCGTAGACCGCCCCCGCGACCGTGTCGCCCCTCCACCTCGGCGGCGATCGCCACGTCGAAGCCGGGGAAGTCGTAGAGGTAGTTGGTGGTGCCGTCGAGAGGATCGACGACCCAGCGGACGCCACTCGTGCCGCTTCGGTTCGGCGCCCTCCTCGCCGAGGATCCCGTCGTCGGGCCGCACGCGCGAGGAGCTCGGCCTCGATGAGCGCCTCCGAGGCTCGGTCCATCTCGGTGACCATGTCGGTGCCGGTGCTCTTGGTCCCGACCTCGAGCCGGACGCGGCCGAGGCCCTCCCGCAGCAGCCCCCCGGCCGATCGGGCGACCCGTTCGGCGAGGGCGCGCAGCTCCTCGGGGTCGGGGTCGGTGCCATCGCTCCGACACTAGGTTCCGACCGTGCCCGATCCCTCTCGGCCGCGTCGACCTGCGCAGCGACACGGTCACCCGACCGACGCCCGAGATGCGCCGGGCGATGGCCGACGCCGAGGTCGGCGACGACGGCTTCGGCGACGATCCGACGGTCGCCCGCCTGGAGGCGGCGTTCGCGGAGCGGGTGGGCAAGGAGGCGTCGCTGTTCGTGCCGTCCGGCACGATGGCCAACCAGATCGCCCTGCGGCTGCTCGCCCCGCCGGGCACGGTGGTGCTCGTGGGCCGCCGCCAGCACGTGGTCGTCCGCGAGGCGGGCGCGGCCGGTCGCAACGCCGCCGCCCAGCTGGTGGCGCTCGACGACGCCGATGGCACGATCGACCCGGGCGAGGTGGCCGGCTGGGTCGCCGACGCCCGCGTCGGGTGGTCCGAGCCGTCGGCCGTGTTCGTCGAGGACACCCACGGCGAGGTGGGTGGACGGGTCTGGCCCCTCGAGCGCCTCGAGGCGGTGGCCGCCGCCGGGCTGCCGATGCACCTCGACGGAGCTCGCCTCTGGAACGCGGCGGTGGCCTCGGGCACCACGGTCGCGGAGCGGGCCGCGTCGGCCACCACGGTGACCTGCTGCGTGTCGAAGGGGCTGGGGGCACCGGTCGGCTCGTTGCTGGCCGGTCCCGCCGACCTCGTCGCGCGGGCGCGCGTCGAACGGAAGCGCCTCGGGGGCGGCGATGCGGCAGGTGGGCATCCTCGCCGCGGCCGGCCTGCTCGCCCTCGACCGCGTCGACCGGCTCGCCGAGGACCACGAGCGGGCGCGCCGGCTGGCCAAGGCGGCGGCGGCGCGCTGGCCTGGAGGCGTCGACGTGGCACTGGTCCACACCAACATCGTCCGCGTCACCGTCGGCGATCCTCGGCCCGGTGCTCGCCCACCTGGCGGAGCACGGCGTGCTCGCAGTGCCCGGCAGCGCCGACACGGTCCGGCTCGTCACCCACGCCGATGTCGACGACGCCGACGTCGACCGGGCGATCGCCGCGATCGAGTCGGCGCCGTGATCGAGGCGACGACGCCCAGCGAGCGCTCGCGGTGTACGCCCATCCCGACGATCCCGAGGTCGCCTGCGGCGGCACCCTCGCGCGGTGGGCGGCGCTCGGATGCGAGGTGCACCTGGTGATCGCCTGCCGGGGCGAGAAGGGCAGCTTCGACCCGAGCACCGATCCCGACCAGCTCGCCGCCAGCCGGGCCGACGAGGTCGCTCGGGCGGCCGAGGTGCTGCAGCTCGCCAGCGTCGAGCACCTCGGGTACCCGGATGGTGAGATCGACAACGACGCCGCCCTGCGGCGCCCGACTCATCGAGGTCGTCCGGCGGCGGCAACCGGATGCGTTGGTGGCGCCGGACCCCACCGCGGTGTTCTTCGGCGACAGCTACGTGAACCACCGCGACCACCGAGCAGCTCGGCTGGGCGGTGCTCGACACGATCGTGCCCGCCGCCAGCCCCCTCTACGTGCCGGAGGCCGGCGCCGCGCACCAGGTCGGGCTGGTGCTCCTGTCCGGGACCCTCGACGCCGACGCGTGGGTCGACATCGACACCGTGCTCACCACCAAGGTCGCCGCCGTCGCCTGCCACGAGAGCCGCCTCGGTGGCGATCCCGAGCTCGTCGCCGAGCTGCTCGAGCACCGCGCCGCCGAGGAAGGTCGCCGGGCCGGCATCGAGCACGCCGAGGCGTTCCGGCGGCTCCGCTTCGGCGGCTGAGGGTCACCGGGTGGAGTCAGCTCGGGGGGTCAGCGTCGGCATCCGGGGGCGCCAGGACGACCTGCACCCCCAGCAGCCGGACCGGCCGGCCGCCCTCGAAGCGGTCGAGCACCACGAGGGCCATCCGCGCCACCTCGTCGGCGTCGGTGGTCGGCGTCGGGAGCTTGCCGCTGCGAGTGCGGGTGAAGAAGCTGGCCGTCCGGAGCTTGACGGACACGTGGGTGACGACCCGGCCCTCGGCCACGACGGAGGCCGTCACCTCGTGCGCCAGGCGCACGACCTGCGCCTCGACGGCGGCGGGGTCGACGAGGTCGCGCTCGAAGGTGACCTCGCGGCTGCGGGACTTGGCCACGTGGGTCGTCCCTGACGGGTGCATCGTCCCCGCCGAGGCCCTGCACGCGCAGGCTCGGTCCGATGCGGGGACCGAAGTGGCGGGCCAGCTCGTGGTGGTCGGAGGCGGCGAGCTCGACGACGGTCGTGATGCCGAGCTCGGCCAACCGCTGCGCGGTGCGAGCGCCGATGCCCCAGATCGCCGTGACGGGTCGATCGCCCATGGTCGGGAGCCACTGT
>CAVZIU010000005.1:0-8370 GCA_963775455.1 uncultured Pseudomonadota bacterium
ACCAACCTGGCCGAATCGCTGCAGCGCATCACCGGCGTGTCGATCGACCGCGTGAACGGCGAAGGTTCCCAGATCACCGTTCGCGGCTTCGGCCCGGGCTTCAACCTCGTCACGCTGAACGGGCGCACGATACCGACCGCCGAGGTCGGGCTCGTCGGCGGCCTGGACAGCTATGCCGGCGGCCAAGGCCGCAGCTTCGACTTCTCGAACATTGCGTCGGAAGGCGTGTCGGGCATCCAGGTCATGAAGACCGGCCAGGCATTGCTGCCGTCAGGCGGCCTCGGCGCGACGGTCAACATCGATACTCTGAAGCCTTTCGAGACCGGCGGCACGCAGGGCTCATTCGGCGTGAAGGCGCTCTCTGACACCAGCGTCAGCGAAGGCAGCAGCGTCACGCCGGAAGTGACCGGCCTGTACAGCTTTGTCAACGACGAGGACAGCTTCGGCGTCACCGTGTTCGGTTCCTACGCGGAGCGCGATTCCGGCGGTGCCAGTGGTTACGTCAACGACTACCTGTTCGGCTACGGGCCGAACCTGTCCTCCGGCTACCTGCGCGGCGACGGTTCCACCGCGGTGACCAACACGCCGGGCGACGGCCAGCTGTGGGCCATCCCGCAGGACAGCCGCAACGACTTCTCGGATATCAGCGAGGAGCGCCTGAACGGCCAGGTGACCGTGCAGTTCCGGCCGACGGACGACCTGACGCTGACCGCCGACTACATGTACATGAGCAACGAGTCGCAGGAGTTGCGTTACGAGCAGACGAACTGGTACGCGACGCCGATGGACGAGATCGTCATGGACAATTCCGGTCCGGTGTCGATCCCGACCTACATGCAGGAGAACAACAACGGGACGAAGGACGTCGGCTTCGAGCAGACCTATCGCCAGCAAAAGGACGAGATGGACGGGTTCGGCTTCAATGCCGAATGGGCTTTGAACGATGCCTCGTCGTTCCGTTTCGATGCACACACCTCATCCGGCGAATCCACGCCGGACAATCCGCTCGGACATTCGTCGACCTTCACCGCCATCGCGGCACCGGTCGTGGCGCAGCATTCGACCGATTACTCGCAGGCCCTGCCGGTCCAGTCGTATACCTACGACGACTCGATCGCCGGCAACGCCAACGGCGTGCTGGACGTCGGGGACCTCGCCTCCCAGGTCTGGCGCAGCTCGTCGAACTGGCAGGAAATGGACCTCGACGAGTTCGACCTGCGGTACACGCTGGAAGGTGATGGCGGCGAACTGAATTTCGGTGCCAACATGCGCACTTCCGACATCTTCGTGCGCAGCCGCAACACGCAGCAGGACCTCGGCAGCTGGGGCATGGCGAGCGGTCTGGACATCGAGCAGTACGCGCCCGGCGTCGTCGAGGAGTTCTGCATGGCCTGCGAATTCGACGATTTCCCGGCTGGCGATACGAACGTCGCGTTCCGCGCCGATGCGACGGAACTCTTCAGGATCATGACACCGATCTACGAGGACCTGGGCCACGGCGATCACGGTTGCCGACACGCAGAACTCGGTGGAAGAGGACATATTCTCGGTCTACGCGCAGTTCACGACGGAAACCGAGTTCATGGGCCGGTCGCTGCAGATCAACGGCGGCCTGCGCTACGAGCAGACGGATGTGGCGTCGACGGCCCTGCAGCCGGTGCCGACGGGCATCCTGTGGACCGCGGACAACGACTTCCTGATCCAGTACGGAACCGGGCAGGAGAACGTGACCGGCGAGGGTGACTACGACCACGTGCTGCCGAACCTCGACTTCAGGCTCGGGATCACCGACGAACTCGTTGCGCGCATGTCCTACAGCCAGACCGTCGGCCGGGTGCCCTACGGCAACCTGTTCGCTTCGACCACGGCTGGCGCACCGAACCGCCCGACCGTGCTCGGTGGCGTGACGGGCGGCAACTCGGAGAACCCGGGCCTCTTGCCGCTGGAGTCGGAGAACTTCGACCTGTCGGTGGAGTGGTACTACGGCGACGCGAGCTACGTATCGGTAGGTTTCTTCGACAAGACCGTCGAGAACTTCCTGGGTCAGGGCGTGTTCGAACGGCCATTGTTCGGACTGCGCGACCCGACCTCGGGTATTGCGGGATCACGGTCCGGCGATGCGCTCGGCATCATCAACGAGCTGGGCGTCGACCAGTCCGAAGCCAACCTGTTCACGCTGGTCGCACTGATGGACGCGAACGGCGGCGACCGGGCGGCAGCGCAGGCGGAGTTCGAAGCCAACCTGGTAGGCGGCGTGCTGCCGCAGAGCTACGTCGACCAGATCCTCGGACTATACGACGTGTCCGGCGACGCGGCGGACCCGGAGATGATTTTCCGAGTGGAGCAGCCGATCAACCAGGAAGAAGGCAATATCCACGGATGGGAACTCGCCTGGCAGCACTTCCTGGGTGACACCGGATTCGGCATTGCCGCCAACTACACGATGGTGGACGGAGATGTCGAGGCTGACGATGCGGGCGATCCGAACGTGAACCAGTTCGCGCTGGTCGGCCTCTCGGACACGGCGAACCTGACGCTGATCTACGAGAACTTCGGATTTTCGGCGCGAGTCGCCTACAACTGGCGCGATTCGTTCCTGAACGCAACCAACCAGGGTGGCGGCCGGAGTTCGCAGTACACGGAGGAATACGGTCAGATCGACGCGAGCCTTACCTACGATCTCACAGACCACTTCCAGTTGGCCTTCGAAGGCATCAATCTGAACGGCGAGGACATGCGGCAATACCAACGCAAGGAATCAATGACGAAGTGGGCCTACGAATACGAGCCGCGCTATTCATTCGGTGCGCGCTACCGGTTCTGAGTCCCTTACGCAAAGCCAGATGGGAGGGCCGCCGCATGGCGGCCCTCCTTTTTCAGGGCTGAAGGAATGCAACGCGTCGCCGACTCCGGGTGTGGCTACGCTGCAACGCGCCATTCTCCGCCATGCGTTTGCTACACTCTGCGCGGACGCCGGCCTGCTACGAACCGCCGGCACAGCGCCGGCCGCCGGCCGCCCGGAAATCCCGATGACCAAGACCGTTCCGCTCGATAACGTTGCTCACAAGGACCTGCGGGTTCGAACCGGCTACTCCGCCGAGTTCGGCGACAGCATCAACCAGGTCCTGATCTTCCCGACGGAATTCGCCTTCGTGCAGCGAGAATATCCGATCCTGTTCCGCAAGGATTCGAATGGAGACCTGCAGGCCGTGGCGCTACTCGGCTTAGACAAGGACGAAAACCTGTATCTCGAAGGTTCACGCTGGAACGCGCGATACGTTCCCGCCATACAGCAGCGGGGCCCGTTCCTCATCGGTTTTCGGCAGCGGGACAATGGCGGGCAGGCAGCGCGCGAGCCGATGGTCCACGTCGACCTTGAGCATCCGCGCATCAGCGAGACGGACGGCGTGCCGGTCTTTCTCCGTCACGGCGGCAATTCGCCGTATCTCGAGCATGCCAACCGTGCGCTGCAGATGATCATTGCCGGCACCGAGGTCTCGAAGCCCATGTTCGCGGCCTTCGAGGACGCCGGACTGGTCGAACCAATGGCAATCGAGATCGGGCTCGACGATCGGGTGAAATACAAGCTGCCGGGATTCCTCGGCATCCGCCAGGAACGCCTGGCCGCGCTCGACGGCGCAACGCTCGAGAGCCTGAACAAGAAAGGCTTCCTGCACCTCGCGATTCACATCGTGAGTTCGCTCGGCAACATCGGCTGGCTGGTCGAGCTCAAGAAACAAAAGCGGGCGGCCGAGTAGGTCCCGGCAATCGTGGAAATCCTTCGCAATAGCCGTGTGATCGAAGGTGTCTCGCCGGACGCGGTGCCCTGGGATGAACTTATGGCTGCGGAACGGCCGGTCGTGCTCAAGGGGCTCGTGCGCGATTGGCCACTCGCGCGCACAGAGTCGCCAGCCGCAGCGGCGGCCTACCTCAAGTCCTTCTACCAGGGCCGGCGTATCGTAGCTTTCGTCGCCCGGCCGGAGCTCCGGGGCCGATTCGGCTACACCGCCGACGCCACGCGGCTGGATTTCGAAACCGATCGCGGTCTGCTCGATGAGTATCTCGATCGCCTACTCGCGCAACGCGCCGACGACGAAGCGCCGTCCATCTACATCGGATCCACCGATGTGGATACCTACCTGCCGGGTTTCAGGGCCGAGAACGACCTGGTGCTCGATCACCCGACATTCGCGGCCAATCCGCCGATGGTGGGCGCCTGGATCGGCAATCGCACGACAGCGCTGGCGCATCACGACATGTCGAACAATATCGCCTGCTGCGCCGTCGGGCGCCGGCGATTTGCACTTTTCCCCCCCGAGCAGGTCGCGAACCTGTATCCCGGGCCGCTCGAACCGACGCCCGGCGGACAGGTCGTCACCATGGCGGACATCGACAAGCCGGATTTCGAGCGCTTCCCGGGACTGCGTGAAGCGCTCGCGGCGGGCGAGATTGCGGAGCTGGAGCCGGGCGACGCCGTGCTCTACCCGGCGATGTGGTGGCACCAGGTCAATGCGCTCACGTCTTTCAACGTGATGATCAACTACTGGTGGAACACGTCTCCCGAGTTCATGGATACGCCGCAGAACACGCTGCTCCACGCGCTCCTCAGTCTGCGAGATCGACCTGACCGGGAAAAGCGCGCATGGCAGGCCATGTTCGACTACTACGTGTTCGGGCCGTCCGGGCGCCCCGCGGCGCATCTGCCGGAAGCCGCCCGCGGCAATCTCGCGCCGATGGACGAGATGAAAGCGCGGCGGCTTCGCGCGTGGCTGCTCAAGCGCCTGAATCGCTGACGGGCGACGGATGCAGGGACAAAGCGTCAGGAAGGTCGTGATCGCCGGCGGAGGCACCGCCGGCTGGACGGCGGCCGCCGCGCTCGCGCAACAGCTCGGTTCACTGTTGGAGATTACGCTCGTCGAATCAGACGAGATCGGCACCGTCGGTGTCGGCGAGGCGACGATTCCCACGATCCGGCCGTTCCACACGCTGCTCGGGCTCGACGAGCGGGAATTCATGCGCGTCACGAAGTCGACCTTCAAGCTCGGCATCGCCTTCGAGAACTGGACGCGAGCGGGCGACCGCTACATCCACGCTTTCGGCGACATCGGCAAATCGACCTGGATGGGCGACTTCCAGAACATGTGGCTCATGGCGAAAACGGCGGGCTACGGCGGCCGGCTTGGTGACTATTGCTTCGAGCACCAGGCGGCGGAGTCCGGCAAGTTCGCGGTCAGCGAGTCGTCACAGATCAACTATGCGTATCACCTGGATGCAGGCTTGTACGCCCGCTACCTGCGTGGCAAGTTCGAAGCGAAGGGGGTCGGGCGCATCGAAGGCAAAATCGCCGAGGTCGAGCAGCATGGGACGACCGGTTTGATCACTGCGCTCGTGCTGGAGAACGGCGCGCGCGTGGCCGGCGACCTGTTCCTGGATTGCACCGGCTTTCGCGGCTTGCTCATCGAACAAACACTGAAAACCGGCTACGAGGACTGGCGGCACTGGTTGCCGACCGACAGCGCACTCGCCGTGCAGACCGAATCCACCGGCAGCGTGCCTCCGTACACGCGCGCGATGGCGCGTTCGGCGGGCTGGCAATGGCGCATCCCGCTGCAACACCGTGTCGGCAATGGCCTAGTGTACTGCAGCGCGTACCAGTCCGAGGATGACGCGAGATCGGAACTTCTCGCGCACCTCGACGGCAAGCGACTGTTCGAGCCACGGCTGATCCGCTATGTCACGGGGCGGCGGCGCAAGGCCTGGGAGCGGAACGTCATTGCCCTGGGCCTCGCCGCGGGCTTCCTCGAGCCGCTCGAGAGCACCAGCATCCACCTGATACAGATCGGTGTGATGCGCCTCATGCAATTGTTCCCGTTCGGCGGCAATTTCGAGGCACTCGCCGCACGTTACAACGACCAGACACGCCGGGAGTTCGAGAGCATTCGCGACTTCCTGGTGATGCACTACAAACTGACCGAGCGGGATGACACGCCGTTCTGGCAGGCCTGCCGCGACATGGCGATTCCCGACTCGCTCGCCGAGCGCATCGAGTTGTTCTGCGACAGCGGATACGCCTATCGCGGGCCGCACGACCTCTTCAGTGTCGCTTCCTGGCTGTTCGTCATGGTGGGCCAGGGACTGACGCCCCGCCACCATCACCGCATGGGGGCGCTGCTCGGCGAGGAGCGCTTGCGCCGGGCGCTGGAATCGTTGCAATCGAACATCGCGCGCGCCGTTGTGAAAATGCCGACGCACAAGGACTTCATCAAACGCTATTGCCCGGCGGAGAACTGACGTGGAAAAACCGAAGATGAGTAAGGTCGTCATCGCCGGCGGCGGGACTGCGGGCTGGTGCGCCGCGGCGGCACTGTCCCAGCAGCTCGGAACCGTGCTCGACATCACGCTGATCGAATCCGAGGAGATCGGCACCGTCGGCGTCGGCGAAGCGACCTTCCCGACGATCTTGAGCTTCCACAAGATCCTCGACCTCGACGAACGCGAATTCCTGCGCGTCACGCGCGGCTCCATCAAGCTCGCGATCTCCTTCGAGAACTGGGCGCGCAAGGGCGACCGATATATCCATTCCTTCGGTGTGATCGGCAAGCATACGTGGCTCGGCGGCTTCCAGCATTTCTGGCTGGCCGCGAAGGCCGCCGGCTTCGGCGACGAGCTCGGCGACTATTGTTTCGAACTGCAGGCCGCGAAGGCGCACCGCTTCTTCACGTCCGAGAACTCGAAGATCAACTACGCATATCACTTCGACGCGGCGCTGTACGCGCGTTACCTTCGATCGCGCAGCGAGGCCCGCGGCGTCCGGCGCATGGAAGGCAAGATCTCGCAAGTCGTTCAGCACTCCGCGTCCGGCGACATCGAAGCCCTGGTCCTGGCGTCGGGCGAGCGCATCGACGGCGATTTCTTCATCGATTGCACCGGTTTCCGCGGGCTGCTCATCGAACAGGCACTGAAAGCGGGCTTCGACGACTGGAGTCACTGGCTGCGCAACGATAGCGCACTTGCGCTGCAGACGGACTACCCGCTGGACAACATCCCGCCATACACTCGCGCGATTGCGCACGACGCGGGCTGGCAGTGGAAAATTCCCCTGCAACACCGGCAGGGCACTGGGCATGTCTATTCGACCGCGTACACGACCGACGACGAAGCGCGCGAGGTCCTGCTGGGCAATCTCGAAGGTGATGTCCGCGTGGAACTGCGGCTCCTCAAATTTCGCACTGGGCGGCGGCGGAAAGCCTGGATGAAGAACTGTGTGGCCGTCGGGCTGGCCGGCGGCTTCGTCGAGCCGCTGGAGTCCACGAGTATTCACCTCATACAGAGCGGCATCACGCGCTTGCTGCGCTTGTTCCCGTTCGACGGCTGCACCGATTCGCTTACCCGGCAATACAACCAGGAGTCGCAGGTCGAGTACGAGCGGATCCGAGACTTCATCGTCCTGCACTACAAGGCCACCGAGCGTGACGACACAGCCTACTGGCGCGACTGTCGCGACATGTCGGTGCCCGACACACTGGCACACCGGCTCAAGCTGTTCCATGAAACTGGCATGGTGTTCCCCGACGGCGAGGACGTGTTCCGGGTCGATTCCTGGTTGCAGGTGATGACCGGTCAGCGGCTGGAGCCCAGGGCATTCCATCCCATGGCGCGTATGCTGAGCGACGAGCGCCTGAGGACCATGCTCGCGACGCTCAAGGGAAACATTGCATCGGCCGTCGAGAAAATGCCGACGCACAAGGAGTTCCTCGACCGGTACTGCTCAACCGACGAGTGACGCATGGAGCTTTCACCACACCGGGTCGTGCACGAATGCCGTATCGGACGCGAGCGGGCGCCGATGCTCGTTATCGACCATTTCGTCACGGAACCGGAAGCCCTTGCCGGCGCGGCGCAGGGCCTGACCTTCCGGCCGGTACCGCGCGCGTTCCCGGGCATCCGCGCCCCGGCAGCGTCTGAGTATCAGCGCCTCCTGACCGAGGATCTGCGCGAGCTCATCATCGGCTACTTCGCCCTGGACGCCCGAGCACTCCAGCTGTCCCTGTGCCATTACTCCCTGGTCACGACTCATCCCGCCGAACTTTCACCTATACAACGCGTACCGCACGTCGATTCGGTGCGCAGCGATGGTGTCGCCACGATTCACTACCTGTTTCATGCTGACCTCGGCGGCACGGCTTTCTATCGTCATCGTGCAACGGGATTCGAATATGTCGACGAGTCGCGAGAGCGGGAGTTCGTAACTGCACTGAAGGCCGAATTCGAGGGCCCGGACGGTCCGGATGCGTCCTACATCAATGGCGACACGCCATTGTTCGAGCGCATCGAAGTCTGGCCGGCAGCATTCAACCGCATGCTCGTCTA
>CAVZIU010000006.1:0-829472 GCA_963775455.1 uncultured Pseudomonadota bacterium
CGCGGGTTTCTCCGGCGTCGAGCTGGGGCGTAAGTTCCCGCGCGCGCCCAAGGAGCTGGCGCCGATCCTGAAGCGGCACGGCCTGAAGCTGGTCTCCGGCTGGTATTCCGCCAACCTCCTGGAGCGCGATGCCAAGGCCGAGGTCGCCGCCATGAAGCCGCATCTCACTTTGCTCAAGTCGCTCGGCGCCGAGGTCATGGTGTTCGCGGAGACAACGGGCGAGATCATCAACCAAGTCGGGGCGCCGATCAGCCGTCGCCCCACGGTGAAAGGCGCGGCCGAATGGAAGCGCCTCGGCACCCGCTTCACCGAGGTCGCCGCCTACATGCGCGACCAGGGCGTGCAGATGGCGGTCCATCATCACATGGGCACGGTGGTGGAATCGCAAGCGGACGTCGACCGCCTGCTGGAGAATAGCGGCGAGGCGGTGGGCCTCCTGCTCGACACCGGGCACATGACCTTCGCCGGCGGCGATCCGATCGCGGTCGCCAGGAAATACGCCGCCCGCATCAAGCATGTGCATTGCAAGGACATCCGCCGCTACGCGCTCGCCGCCTGCAAGCAGCGCGACGTCAGCTTCTCCGAAGCCGTGCTGTGCGGCATCTTCACCGCGCCGGGCGATGGCCTGGTGGATTTCAAGAGCGTGTTCGATGTGCTGGCCAAGGCCAAATACAACGGCTGGCTGGTGCAGGAAGCCGAGCAGGACCCCCGCGTCGCGCACCCCGCCAGCTACGCCGCGCTGGGCCGCGCGCACCTTGGCGCAGCTGTGCGCGGGGGCGAAGCTGAAGCTGGCGGCGTAGGGCTTTTCCCGTCGGAGCTTCCCCTCCCCCGATACGGGGGAGGGTAGGGAGGGGGAAGCCGTGTTTCGGTGGGAGACTATCTTCGCTCGCTTCCCCCACCCCAACCCTCCCCCAGGTTGGGGGGAGGGGGATTCCCCTCTAGGAAGCGCCTCACCCCTGCGGAAGGTTCTCCCGCAGATAAATTCGTGACCGGCGTCTCCAGCTGCACCTCGCTGTCCGGGACGCGGCGGTTGTAGTGCAGCAGCAGCTGCACGGCGCGCAGCGCCTCGACCTGCGGGTTCTGGTCGAGCACGGCGTCCATCAATCCGTCGGTCAGCAGCTCGCGGTGCACGTCGGTCATTTCGTGGCTGATCATGCACCGACCTCGCCGCCCTTGCCGAGCGCCTTCAGGGCGGTGGCGATGCCGCGGCTGCCGACCGAGATGTTGTAGACGCCGCGCAGGTTGGGAAAGCGCTTGAAGGTCTCGCGCGTCAGCTTCTCGGTGCGGTCCTGCTGCTCCTGGCTTTCGACCGTCGCCACTACGTCGCACGTTGGGAAAGCGCCGGCGCAGCACGCCGCGGAAGCCGCTCTCGCGCTCCTCATGGCCGATGATAGTCGTGCATGCCGCTGACCACCAGGATCTGGCCGCCCTGCGGCGCCCAGGAACCGTCCCATCAGCTCGCCGGCGACGCGGCCCGGCGACGCGGTTGTCGCTGCCGACATAGGCGATGCGGCCGCAGGCCGGCAGGTCGCTCGCCACCGTCACGATCGGGATGCGCTTGCTGATGGCCTTGAGCAAGGCCGCGGTGATGCGCGGATGGTCGTAGCTGCAGGATGACCAGCCCGTCTGCGCTTCTCCGACGCGCGGTGGATCGCGCGCGCCACCGCCGCCGGCTCCAGGCTGTCGAAATAGGTGCAGCAGGCACATGACGCGCTGCGCCTCATAGGCGCGCTGCGCGCTGCTGGAATCGCGGTCTTCAGGCTGGCGTGATAGGGATTGCTCGGATTTCTGCACCAGGATCGCGATGCGCAGCCAGCGCATCGGCAGGTCCTCGAGCGCGCGGTCGATCTTGAGCTTGCGGGCCCATTCCAGCACCCGCCGCGCCCGTTCTCCGCGCACGCCGCCGCGGCCGTTCAGCACGCGGTCGACGGTCGCGACCGACACCTGCGCCGCCGCCGCCACGTCCTGGATCGTGGTTTTCCGCTGCCCCATCGCACCAGTCTAGCCTGAGGACGCCCCCGCCCGAATTCTATCAAATGCGGGGATTCCATCAAATCAGTTCTCTGCGTCCGGAACCCCGGCTCGTGCCGGGCTAGCAATGGAACGCTACTCTACGCAACTCGAGAAATGCGTCTGCTTGACCTATATCTAAGGCCAACGCTTACGCAAGAGCATAGAACCCTTTGATCCCAGCTTTGGCAGGTACTTTGATGACAGCATCTCAACTTGCTTCCAGGCCGGGAGTGCAAACTTGGGCAGAGCCGAAATGAAGTGACTGCTAAGGAGAAAGTACCCGTGGCTGGCCAGAACTTCGCAGTTACCTTCGATTGCCACCGCGGCTAGCTCCTTGAATGAGAAGAGCGGAGGGTGTCCTGGCCTCGGTAGGGGAAAACCCGACGTTGCGAAATCAATTAGTACATAGCCTCCCGGTGCTACTACCCGCATTTTCTCTTTGACAACGTCAATAGCAGCCTGTTTCGTACCCAACCTGTTGAGAACGCGAGTAGAAAAAACAAAGTCAAACGCACCATCGTCGAATCCTGTGTCCTGCCCGCTTCGCACGACAAAAGATAGGTTGTTGAGATCTCTCGCCTTCGACTTGCCCTCCTCCAGCATATGTTCCGAGGGATCCAGAGCCGTAACATTGAAACCTTGCTTCGCGAGCTCGATAGCGAATCGAGCTGTGCCGGCACCAATTTCAAGAACACGTGCACCGGGCGCTAAATAACTAACCGCACGCTCGACCTGCCGATCTTCTATCCAATGTATCAATCGACCCTGCGGAGTGGCGAAGCGGGCACGGTCGTAGTTCCTTGCCTGAACTTCCGAATAGGCTGTCAACAAACTATCCTCATGTTCTACAGATCTCGTATCTTGTGCGGATCTGGATCCTGCAAGCTGCACATGACGATGTCATCGGGCTGTCATTCAGCATGAGCCGCGCGTCGATTCCGAACAGCAACAACAATGTCCTGAAGGTCAGGGTGTTCGATTGTCTCGAGCTGAGCCAAGGATATTTCACCGTCGTGTCCTTTCCGATACAGCTCATCGCGATATGCCTGCCACTTCCAATGCCTGGCAGAGATTCGAGCTGGTATTGCCGCTATTCTCGCAACCTTTGCTAAAGCCAATCGATGTTTTCCAGTCATGAAGAGGAATTCACCGTTAGCCCCGATGCTCAAATAGAATGGTTCCATTGTGCGATTCGGCCATTTAGAGGTCGCAAAGCCCTCAGTGGACAATGTCTCGAAAAGCAACTGATAACGCATAAGGTCCGGTGGTTTCTGATTTGGTGGCGGTGATTCGGCGATAAAGAGTTTCCTGAACTGATCCACTAGTCTGCTGTGCTTCGGAGGGAGAAGCATCATGCGCTCCCACTCTTTCCTTCGGATCAATCCACTGAATCGATATAGCTTTTTCCGGACGAATTTCGAAGACTCAATTGAGTATTCAATAGTGTCGGGTGGCACGTAAACCGTCGCGATCGGGCAAGCCGGCTTGGCATACTTGATGCAATGCACAACAAATAGCAGACAAGACTGGATATCGAAGACGGTAAGAACCAGCCACTTTAAAGCGGCGTTCAAGGCACTGTATATCTCACGAAGATGGAGACTCGGGAGTCGGCCTCCCTGTTGTTGCTTAACGTGGCTCATCCATCCCTGTTCCAGTCTAACCCACCCGGTCAATTTAGCGCCAAGACTTCTGCCTTCCGGACCGGCATTTGTGCTAAGTTTCTGGTCCGTACGGATAACAAAAACAATTGCCGGTACCGGTATGACAAAAACAACAAGCGGTAGCTTACATCCGCCGGAGCGAACCCCAAGGGAGCCCAGGATGATGGATCGTCCAGGTCAGCAAGATCCCCGATTTTCAAGGGAGCGAGCGCTCCGTATCTCGCTGATCCAGCTTCCTCGCCTTACCAAGCGGCTCATCATGCTGGGCACCGACGTTGCCGGTGTCCTTGGCTGCTTCGCGCTTTGTCTCTGGCTGAACCTGATCATTCCGGTCTCGGCTCGGCGACCTGGCGTCTGCTCGCGACCGCGACACTTCTCGTGGCGCTGGCCCTGACCCGGTATCTCGGCTTCTATCATTCCATCGTCCGCTACCTCGGCATCGGGCTGCTCACGGCGGCCGCGCGGGTAGCTGTCGGCGCTGCCATCGCGCTGGCGCTATTTGCCTGGATGTCGGGCATGACTGCGCAGCCAGGCCGCCTGGCCGTGGTCTACGCCGCGTATTGCGGCCTGTACCTCGTCAGCAGCCGCTACCTGGCCCAGTTCTTCCTGGTGCGGCGCTCGTTGGGCAAGAGCAAGGTCATCATCTACGGTGCCGGCGAAGCCGGTGCGCGGGTCGTACAGGCCATGCAGGGCGCCGCTTCGTACCGCCCGATTGCCTTCATCGACGACAAGCCGGTATTGCAGGGCATCCAGATCGACGGCTTGACGGTCTATCCGCGTTCCAGTTTGCCGTTCTTGATCAAAAAGTATGACGTCGCGCGCGTGCTGCTCGCGATCCCGAGTGCCTCGCGGCGGGAACGCCAGGACATCATCGCGGAACTCGAGCAATTGTCGGTGCATGTGCAGACCGTGCCGGACTTCGTCGACCTGATCACCGGCAAAGCACGCGTCGATGACATCCGCGACGTGGATGTCGAGGACCTGCTGAGCCGCCCGCCGGTGGCGCCGAACGAACATCTCATGGCAGCCACCTTGCTGAACAAGTCGGTCCTCGTGACCGGCGCCGGCGGTTCCATCGGCTCGGAGCTGTGCCGGCAGATCGTGCGGGTGGGTCCAAGGCGGCTCGTGCTGTTCGAGATTTCCGAGCCGGCGCTGTACGTTATCGACCGGGACCTCCGCGCTCTGGCGGCCAAGATCGGCATGCAGTGCGAGATCGTGCCGCTGCTGGGTTCGGTGCAGGACGAACGCCGCGTCAACGAAGTGATGAGCAGTTTCCATGTCGACACGGTGTATCACGCGGCGGCCTACAAGCACGTGCCCATCGTGGAGCAGAACATCATCGAGGGTGCCTGCAACAACGTGCTGGGCACGGTGACCACCGCGGCAGCCGCCATTGCCAACCGCGTCAAGACTTTTGTCCTGGTGTCCACCGACAAGGCCGTGAGCCCCACGAACGTCATGGGCGCCACGAAGCGCTTCGCCGAGCAGATCCTGCAGTCGATGCAAAAGCCGTCGCACTCCACCTGTTTCTCGATGGTGCGCTTCGGCAACGTGCTGGAGTCGTCCGGCTCGGTCGTGCCCCTGTTCCGCGAACAGATTCGTCATGGCGGCCCGGTCACGGTCACCCACCCGGAAATCATTCGCTATTTCATGACCATCCCCGAGGCGGCACAGCTCGTCATCCAGGCCGGCGCCATGGCGACGGGCGGCGACGTCTTCGTGCTGGACATGGGCGAGCCGGTGAAGATCAAGGACCTTGCAACGCGCATGATCAACCTGACGGGACTCACGGTGCGCAACGCCGACAACCCGGAAGGCGACATCGAAATCCAGTTCACGGGCTTAAGGCCCGCCGAAAAGCTCTACGAGGAACTCTTGATCGGCGAGAACGTATCCGGCACCCGGCACCCGCGCATCATGCGCGCCGAAGAGGACTTCATTCCGGAGGAGGCCTTAAAGCCCCTGCTCGGCGATCTCGTGCTGGCCGCCCACCAGCTCGACCGCGAACGCATGCGCAACATCCTGCGCGACACGGTGAAGGAATATCGGCCGACCAACGACATCGGCGACCTGATCTGGGGCCAGCGCGGGTCGCAAAAGGCGGGCGCCGAAGACAATGTCGTGGAACTCAAGACCGTCGCCAGGCCCGACCGGGGTTCGTCCGTAGCTTAGGGATAAGGGGTCAGAGTACATTTTTGCCGAATACGGCAAGAATGTACTCTGACCCCCTTATTCTGGCGTCGCGCCCGTGGGGCGCTCCAACGTTAGAATGGTTCGGAATCGGAAAGAAGGAATTGAAAGTTAACTGCTTCCTCAACTGAGCTTATGAACAACGCGACATTTGTCATCTGTATCGACAACACAAACTATCCGGCCTCGTTGGAAAAGCGAAAGATTTACGAAGTGCTTGCAGACTCCAATGCCGAGAAGTACGGCCAGATACGGGTAATCGACGAATCTGGCGAGGACTACCTCTATCCTTCAGAGTTCTTCGTCGAAGCGAAACTGCCGGAAGAAATTCGTGCGGCGGTGGCAAGAGCGGCCTGACAAGGCGCTGCAGAGCTTCGCGCCCGTTGGAGCGCGCCATGCGCGCGACGTCGCGCCTATGAGGCGCTCCAACGGATCTAATTTCGCGCCTGTTTCCGCGACTTACTCTGTGACGAGTGAGTAACCTGAGAGACCAAAAAAAACCTAGAATGCGTCGCCCAAGCTTTGATGCTTCAAAATACGCACTATCTCCACACCGTTTTCGGCGACACGGTAATAGATCGAATGTACACCGCATACGCTCCGGCGGTAGCCTGGTCGAATATGGTCAACGGCGGGATATCGTTGCGGCTGCTCTGCCAAGATCGAAAAACGTTTCTTGAGTTGCTCGCGGTATCGATCCGACCGGGCAATCCCGAAATGCTCGTCGCCGTATCTCGCGATGGCAATCAAATCGTCTTTGGCGCGCTGAGCTAACCGATACCTACGCATCCTTTGCTCGGTGGCTTTGCCGAGCTTCTTCCCATATTTCATCGACGCTGCGATCACTAAATCCGCTCTTCTCGCCTTCTATCAACGCGGCCCGGATAGCTTCAATCTCAGCAGGGGTTTCCGATTCGCGAAGTTGACGCTCCCGAATTAACTCGCGAACGACTTCGCTTTCGTTGCCGTAATGCCCAGACTTGATCTGCGCCTTGATCCAACTGTCTTGCTGGTCAGTTAGGGAAATACTTTTCTTCACCATCGGCACCGGTCGTCCTCCCTAAGAGCAACTGTGACTTCCCTACTTGGTAGTATATTCTACTACCCATCGTCCGAACAAGCTCACTCCCTAAGATCGATCCTCGGTCGAGCGCGCGTTGGAGCGCGCCATGCGCGCGACCAGGTCGCACCTGTGAGGCGCTCCAACTCTGTGACGTCGTGCCTGTTGGAGCGCGCCGTGCGCGCGACCTTTCGCGTGAAAGCGGTCGCGCCTATGAGGCGCTCCAACAGCCTTGAAGGTCGCGGCGGAGGGGCGCTCCTGCGGGCGATGTTAGAGTCGCGCCTATGAGGCGCTCCAACAGCAGGCATGAATGCTCGCCAGCCATTTCCTGGATCTGATCTGGCACGATGAGGCCCTGCGGCGCAGAGCGACCATCTGCGTCGCGCTCGCGCTCGTCGCTGCCGCCAGCGAGATCGCCGTCGCCCTGGCTTTCCTCCCGATCCTGGCTTCTCTTGGTGTCGACGCCGGCGAGGAGTTGGGGAATTTCATCGACAAGCTGTCGCCGGCAGGCTGGCTGGTTCTGTTCGCCGCGGCTGCGTTCGTTCGCTCGTTCGTGAACTGGCAGTCCTCCGTCCAGGACGACCGCGGCTTTCACGAGCTCACGGTCGCACTGCAAAGCCGGCTCTACCGCGCGCTTTCCCGTGCGCACTGGGACGCGGTACGCCGCATCTCGCCGCCGACACTGACCAACGCGCTGCAAACGCAGGCGTACTCCGCGGGCGATGGCTTCAGTTCCCTCGTGCTGATGACGACGGATGTCCTGCTGGTCATCGGCTACCTCATCTCGGCCGCGTTCGTTTTCCCGCTCGCAGTGCCGCTGGTGCTGGTGATGGTCGTCGTCATGTGGCGGCTCAACAAGGGCAGCTCCGGGCGGGTATACGAACATGCCGAGGATTTTTACGCGGCCCAGGAGGACCTCCACCAGCGCTACGAAGACTGGGTGGCGATCAGTCGGATTGCGTCGTTCGGCATGGATACCTCGAAACTCGCCAGCCGCTTCGAGAACGATGCGCGCCAGGCGGCCGGCCATGCCGTGAAGATCTCCCGCTCTTTCGCCTTTACCCGGATCACGTACGACGCGGCCGCTGCCATCGCGATACTCGCCGGCGTGCCCATCGCCTGGAAGTTGGGGACACCCCCGGCCTTGCTGGCGTTCGGCCTGGTATTGCTCGTGCGGGTCCTGCCTCGCATTGTCAGCATTCACTCCAACTACCAGGGCGTGATCCGCGCCGTCGCGCCCGTACGCGCGATCACGGATCTTGCCGAACAGCTCGAACGCGACCCGGCGGTGCATGCGCCGACAACCGAGCGGCTGGCGTGGCAGGCGCTCGAACTCACCGCCGTGGGAGTCGAGGACACGCTGCGCGACTCGGGCCGGCGCTGGATACTGCACGACATCGGCCTCGAAGTACGCCACGGCGAGTGGATCGCACTGAGCGGGCCGACCGGCGCCGGCAAGACGACTTTGGCCGACGTCATGCTGACGCTCGTGCGGCCGGATGCGGGACATTTGCACATCGACGGCCGCGAGGTCGACGCCGAACTCGCGAGCCGCTGGCGCAACCAGGCGGCTTACGTGCCGCAGGACGTGGTGCTGTTCGATGCATCGATCCGCGACAACCTGAAGCTCTATGTGCCCGACGCGACGGACGCCGAACTCGAGGCAGCGCTCAGGCAATCGGCGGCCGAGTTCGTCTTCGAGCGCCTGCCGGAGGGGCTGGCTACGCAGGCGGGCCCGGGCGGGCGCTGGCTATCCGGCGGCGAGCGCCAGCGTATCGGTATTGCA
The DNA here is from genome assembly GCA_963775455.1 of uncultured Pseudomonadota bacterium. Classification (GTDB taxonomy): domain Bacteria; phylum Pseudomonadota; class Gammaproteobacteria; order Steroidobacterales; family Woeseiaceae; genus UBA1847. Next base: position 8,714 of record CAVZIU010000006.1, read on the forward strand.
CGTGCATTGCTCAGGAAACCCGGCTTCCTCGTGCTCGACGAGCCCACCGCCGCACTCGACTCGGCGACCCAGGCGAAACTGATGCAAGCACTCGCTGGCCTCGAGCAAACGATGAGCGTGGTACTGATCACGCATCGGCACGAGCTCCTCGAACTCGCCGATCGCGTCATCGCGATCAGCGCGAAGCGGTGGTAACGCCGACGGCGCGAGCCTACTCGTCGCGCCCATGGGCGCGAGTCGTGTCGTCGCGCCCATGGGCGCAACGGTCCACTTCAGCCGCTGAAGCGGTGGATTTCCGTGTATCGGCCCAGGTGTTCGCCGCCGATCACCACCGCGTCGCCGCAGGTGAGCCAGGCATGACCGGCCAGCGCGTCGTCCCCGGGCCGCTCGACGCCGAGATGAATCGTCGGGAAGTGGCCGTAGCGTTTCAACAGGGCGCGCGCCGCGAGCGCCTGCGGCAGGCACGTCGAACGCCAGGGCACATTTGCGGCGGCCGAGGTCACGGCAAAAGCGATTCGCCGCAGCAGTTCCGGGTCGTGATCTGCGGCGCCTTCTTTGCCGCCGTCCGACAAGCGAGCCGCAAGGCGTTCGAAAGGCATGGTCGAGAGCTGAATACGCGCGATTGCCAGTTCGATGACAGCACGCAGGAACAGCCCCTTGTCTGAGGTCTGCAAGTCGCCGAAACGGCGCAGTTTCCTTTGCCAGTGCGAGGGCTGCATGGCCGGATTATGCGCCCGCAAGGCATAATCCGGCCATGAGCGAAACACTCGACGAACACTACGGGTATCTCGCCGATCGCGTGAAACTCGAGCGCTACCGCGCGGCAATCGAGCGCCTCGTAAAGCCCGGGCAGGTCGTGATGGACCTCGGTTGCGGCAGCGGCGTACTCGGCCTGATGGCGTTGCGGGCGGGTGCCGGCAAGGTCGTGTTCGTCGACGAAAGCGCCATCATCGAGGTCGCGCGGCAGACGATTGCGCGGGCGGGCTTTGCAGGGCGTGCCGAGTTCTTCCTCGCGAATTCGTTCGAGCTCGAAGTGCGAGAGCGCGCCGACATCATCGTCTGCGATCACCTCGGCTACTTCGGGTTCGACTACAGCATCCTCGCCCTGCTCGCCGATGCGAGGCTGCGCTTCCTGAAGCCCGGCGGCATCCTGCTACCTGCTGCTATCGACCTCGAACTCGCGCCGATCGAAACCGAAAGCGGCCGCGAGCTCGTGGCGCGCTGGAAGAATGGCGCCGTGCCGGACGACTACGCCTGGGTCGGTGCATCGGCCGCCAATACGAAGCACGCCATCGAGGCAACGGCAGAGAACCTGCTTGCCGATGCGGCGTTGCTGGCGACCCTGGAGCCCGGCACGGATGCCGCCGAATACTTGAGCTGGCAGGCGGAATTCACGTGCACGCGCAGCGGCACCCTCGACGGCCTGCTCGGCTGGTTCGACGCGCGCCTTTGCGACGACATTCGCATGAGCAATTCGCCGCTGTCGGCGGACAAGCTCGAGCGCCCGCAGGCGTTCCTGCCACTGCTCGAAATGTACTCTGACCCCATTATTGTTTGCGAAGGCGAGCCGATCCGCGCCACGGTCATGGTGCGCCCTGACGACCACATTCTGGCCTGGACCGTCGAACTGCCGGAACAGGACCGGCGCTTTTCCCTCACGACCTTCAACGGCCTGTTGCTCGACGACGAGGCGCTCAAGCGCAGCCGGCCGGATCGCATCGCCCGGCTGAATGAGCGCGGCCGGGCACAGCAGATCGCGCTGTCCTACTGCGACGGGACGCGAACCGTCGCCGAAATAGAGGCACTCGTTCGCAAGGAGCACCCGGACCTGTTCCCCTCGGCCCGGGCCGCCGAGAAGCTCGTAAGAAGCGTGCTGGCGTGGAGCACCGGCGAATGATTCGTTACTCGGTGGCGCCCGATCGGCCGCAGCAACGCATCGAGACGAAGCCCTTTCACCGCTATACGCACCAGGACGGCTCGGTCTGGACCGAGTTCTATCGCTCGGAACAAGGTTACCTGTTGCGTTTTCCCGAGCTTGCCGACTTCGAGGTATCGGCGAGCGGCGACAAGGTCATTGCCTACCCGGCCACCGGCACCGACGCGGCAACGGTCGAGCATCTCTACATCAACCAGCTCGTTCCCCTCGCGCTCAGTCGGCAGGGCCGTCCGGCTTTTCACGCGAGCGTCGTCACGGTGCCTGGCGGCGCTGTCGCCTTTCTCGGCAAGACCGGCATGGGCAAGTCCACGCTCGCGGCATCCTTCGCCCTCGAGGATGCGACGTTCCTGACCGACGACGCACTGCTTATAGACGAAGCACTTATGGACGAAAGCCACGGCATACGCGCGCTGCCGAGCCACGCCTCGTTGCGCCTCTGGGAAGACAGCATCGAAGCGCTGATACCCGAAGACACGCCGAAGGCCGGGGCCATCAGTTACTCGAGCAAAGCGCGTTTGCTCGCCGGCGACGCCTTGCGCTACACGAACGAGCCCGTCGCGTTGCTCGCCGCGTTCCAACTCCAGTGGAATGACGTAGACGACATACGAATTCAGCCGCTCGAAGGTTCCGAACGGCACATGGCCTGGATAGAAAATTCGTTCCTGCTCGACATCGAGGACAAGGATCTATTGGCGCGGCATTTCGACTGGACGTACCGGGTCGCCGATCGCGTGCCGACGTTGCGGCTGGACTATCCGCGCGACTATGGCATGCTCGCCGAGGTTCGCGATGCGGTGCGCCGGCAAGTCGCGAAACCCGGATAAACTAACACGTGGACCTCGATACCCGCCTTTCCGTACCGCCGCAGGTCATGTCGCGCCCCGTCGGCGACGAGACCGTGCTGCTCGATCTCGCGAGCGGTATGTACTTCGGTCTCGACGGCGTCGGCAAGCGTATCTGGGAGTCCGTCTCGGATGGCAAGACCCTTGCCGAGACCGTGGATGCGATCGTCGCGGAGTACGAGGTCGGCGAGGAACAGGCGCGGAGCGACGTGATCGGCTTCGCGCAGCGCCTCGTCGAACGCGGCTTACTCGCCCACAGACCGCTCGACTAACAGGTCCGCGAACGCGTCGAGATCGGTCTTGCTGCGGCGGCTCGCCGTTCGACGGCCGCGCGCGGCGCGCAGCACGTCGCCAGGCGTGTCGTGCAGGAACTGCGTAAAGCCCAGCAGGCGCGTCCAGCGGGCGTGCGACGTGCGGCCCGGCAGGTCGTTTTGCAGCCAGTAGTCGAGCCAGCTTCGGCGCAAGCGCCCCGGCTCGAGGTCAGCCAGCATTTTCGGCAGCATCGCGGGAGCGTATCTTCCGGCCAGCAAGTCCACCCAGCGCAACGTTGCCCATGCGGCAACGCGCACGCCGTTCTGTTCGAGCAGCGTCCGTACGCGCGGCCAGTCGAACTGCAGGCCGCGCAAGCACTCGAGCAGATCGGCCACGCGATGCAAGCCCATGTTCCATCCCGCGAGGTGTTTGCCGAATGCGGGATGCACGAGGAGCGTGAACAGCGCGTCCTCGGGGTTTTGCATCCACATGTCGTGAAGCCGCCTGCGCCGCGCCAGCATCCCGTTGGTCGGGTCGGTGCCGAGCCGGCCTTCCCGCAACAAGCCCCAGTGCAGGTCGACGTTCGCATCGCTGCGTGTCAATACCAGCTCGCGGCTGATGCCTGCTTCATCGGCTACCGCGGCAAATCCCCGATTGACCAGGGCTTTCGCCGCGAGGACTTTGTCTTCTGGCCGGACGAGGAGGTCGAGGTCCAGGCAGGCACGGACGGCCGGGTTTGCGTAACACAGCATCCGGATTGCGGCCCCCTTGAAGACGACGTGCTCGACGCCGGCGGCATCCATCGCGGCACCGATCTCGCGTAGCGCCTTGTCCTGGGCGAGGAACATCGCCTCTGCCTGCATGCGAGACTCGTGGAATTCCGCGCGCCCGGTACGCGCGTGCCACAGCGGCCCGAGGCCGTGATCGATGATGAAAGAAACGAAATCCGCAGAGCGCTCGTCGAGCGCCGCCAACAGCGTGTCATCGGGTACGTCGACGTGCGCGGCCAGGAGCGCCGTTTGGTAATTATTGAGCCGTGGGTCGAGCCGTGGCATGTGGTAATAGTAGCCGACTTATGAGAGGCATCTGCGGCATCTTCAGCGCCGGCAACGCGACCGTCGACGAGGCGGAACTCGGCACGACGGCGATCCGGCACGCGGAATCGGGTTGCAGCATTACCGCGGATGCCACCCTGTATTACCGCGACGAACTGCTTTCGGCGCTGGGGCCGCGGGACAATTTGCTCGACGACAGGTCGACCGGCGACGCCGAACTGATCCTCGCCGCGTACCTTCGCTGGGGCGAGGAATGCGTCGAACACCTGGAAGGCGATTTCGCGTTCGTCATCCACGACCCGCGCGAGCGCAAATTGTTCTGTGCGCGCGATGCCTACGGCATGCGTCCGCTCTACTATCATTATTCGCCGGGCTATTCGCCGGCTTACTCGCAGGGCGGGCGTTTTGTCTTTGCGTCGGATGCTCGCGAGGTGCTGCGCAATCCGCAGGTTCCGTTTGCGATCAACGAAGGGCGCATCGCCGACTTCATCGTCGAGGAACTCGAATGGCTCGACCTCACGAGTACCTTCTACGAAGGCATCTATCGCCTGCCGCCGGCGCACAGGATCACGATCGATGCGGCGGGTCTGAAGATCACCGAATACCGGCCGCCGGCGTGCGGGCCGCTGCTGAACCTGGCAACGGACGTGGACTACAACGAGGCGTTCCTCGACGTATTTTCGCGCGCCGTTTCCGAGCGGCAACGCGTTCGAGCGAGCGAAGCCGGCTCGATGCTCAGTGGCGGCCTGGATTCGGGCTCGATCGTCGCCCTCGCGAAGAAACCGCTGCACACCTACTCGCTCGCAAGGCGGCGCGGCATGGATTGCGACGAGTCACGCCGTATCTATGCGACGCTCGACTTCCTGCGCCTGGAGGGTAAGCAGATCATCGCGGACGAGCCCGGCAGCCTGTTGGAGGATCTCGGCGCCGATCTTGCAGAACCCTACGACGGCCACTTCCTGTTCCTGAAGGCCATCTACGAAACGGCGAAGTGCGACGGGCTCAACGCCGTCCTCGACGGTTCCGCCGGCGATCTCGTGTTCAACGAAGGCGCGTATGTCACCAGGCTCATGCGCCGCGGCAGGATCGCGCAGGCCTGGCATGAGACTGTCGGCGAGCAGGCGTTCTGGGGCGGTTCGTCGCCGGCGCCCGCTTTTCTTCGTTACTGCGCAAGCGCCTTCACGCCGGGCTTTGTGAAGCGGCTGCTCCGCCGACCCACGCAGCGCAGGAACGAGCGAAGTCAGGTCAAGGCATCCCTGATCAGTCCGGCTTTTGCGGAACACGTCGACATCGAGGCACGCTTCGAGCGCATGCGCGAAACATTCGCCGGCCTCCAGTCAGGCGAGCCTGGCCTCGAGCGGGTTCGAAAGATCCGCCCGAACCTGACGGCAGGCCGTGAGCGCTACGGGCGCATCGCCGCATCCGCCGGCATCGAGGCGCGCGATCCATTCACCGACCTGCGGGTCGTCGACTTCTGCTCGCGCCTTCCGGACAACCAGCTCGCGCGGGACGGCTGGCCCAAGTTCCTGCTGCGCAATGCGATGGAAGGCCGGCTGCCCGACGCCGTCCGCTGGGGCCGCGGCAAGCCGCATATCGGCGGGGTCTATAACAAGAATTTTCTCAAGCGGGAAAGATTGGCGGGTAGACTGAGTCTCGATGGCTTGCGTGCCGCGCTCGGAGCCTACGTCGATTCCGGCGCGCTGGGCCGCGCGTGGCATGAATTCGAGGCGGGCGGGGCGTGCGAACCCGTCCATACAGCCTATATTTTGTCGCTCTGGCTAGCCCAAACCGCCCGACGACCGATTGTTAATGGTCGGGGGTTTGGCTAGAGTAAGGGAATCCTCGCTCGATTGAGCACACGCAATGCGCTCGATTCTCGAAGAGCGACATGCAGCGACCGTGGCATTCCGATGAATAACATCAAGCAACATCCGCAAGAAGAACACGGCTCGCCCGTCAAAGCGGCATACACGAAGCCGAATTTGAAGGAGTTTGGGTCCGTCGGCATCCTGACCCAGGCGGGCACCGGAACCCTGACCGAGCTCATGGTCAACATGATGTCGAGCATGAACCCGAATCGCAGAAACTAGGGTCCGTCGTTCGAGCGCTCTGTTGGAGCGCCCCAAGGGCGCGACCCCGTTCCAGATGCACAGTTGAAGCGCCGTTGGAGCGCGCTGTTGGAGCGCCCCATGGGCGCGATTACTTTACCCGGTAGCCCCGTCGCGCCTATGAGGCGCTCCAACAGTTCCTGCGTAGCCCCGGTCGCGCCTATGAGGCGCTCCAACAGTTCCTGCGTAGCCCCGGTCGCGCCTATGAGGCGCTCCAACAGTTCGCTGGCAGAGTTCGTCGGTTCGCCTATAGTTTCGTCATGCCTCCCATGCTCCGGAGCATGACCATGAGAACAATAACCATAAGGCTGGCTGTACTTTCCGTTGCCGCACTGGGTGTATCGCTGGGCCCGCCCGTATTCTCCGACACCGACTCGACCGCTTTGCTGATCGGCGAGCCCGGCACTACCGAGCGCGTGAGCGTCGGCATCCGAGGCCAACAGCTTAACGCGGGAAGTTCAATCTCGACTATCAGCCCCGACGGCCGTTCCGTCGCATTCTCGACCGGCTCCAGGCAGCTTTGGGTGCACGATCGTTCGCTCGGCGTTTCGCAAATGGTTGCTCCCGTGGAAACCAGCGCGAGTTTGAGCACCGATGGCCGCTTCCTCTCCTATACGGACCGAAACGGGCAGATCATCGTGTACGACCTGCAGACCGGGACGAGTGAACGCGTCGACAAGAGCTCAAACGGTATAGCGGCGAACGGCAGTAGTTGCTGTCCCACCATCAGTGGCACCGGAAGATACGTCGCCTATCAGTCACGAGGCCAATAATCTCGTGCCCGGAGATACGAACGAATTAATCGACATTTTCGTCCGCGACCGTAAAAGGGGAACGACCGAGCGGGTCAGCATCGCGACCGACGGAACACAGACTGTTCCCAACCGATCCCATCCTGGCGGAAGTTCTTCGCCGTCGATCAGTTCCGACGGATTGGTCGTCTCCTTCGTTTCACCAGCCGACAATCTTGTGGCGGACGATAAAAACCGATATCTTCATGTGTACGTGCGCGACCGCAGGACCGGAACTACAGAGCGAGTCAGTGTGTCCTCGAACGGCGTTCCGGCGAACCACGATATTTATGGTCACACAGCAACATCAGGGGCGATCGATCGACAAAGGTCGGCGCATCGTATTCCAGTCAGTGCACAGCAACCTCGTCGATGGCGATACCAATGCATCTGATCGACGTATTCGTTCACGACCGCAAGACCGGTGAAACCCGCCGGGTGAGTGTCGATTCCAATGGCGCGCAGCGTACTATGCCTACGACAAGGGTTTCCAACCGACATATCAGCACGAATGGCCGTTTTGTCACATTTTATCCGTCGCCAAGAATATCGTGCCCGGGGACGCGCGCATACTCTCCCAGGACGTCTTCGTGCATGATCTTCTTACTGGCGTTACCACGCGTGAGAACGTCGACTCCGATGGTTGCGTGGCAAGACATTTCAGCGCCGCGCCCGTCGATCAACGCGGATGGGCGCCACGTGGCATTTTCGGTCCTATGCCACCAATCTCGTCGACGAGGACACGAATGACAAGCCAGATATCTTTGTGCGTAACCGCAGCGTCCTTGCCTACACCGGGCTGGCCACGATCACGGATGTCAATGGCAACGACGCGCCGGAACTCGTCGCCCTCCGGGTGTTGGACGACGGCAATGTCCAGGTGACGATCAAGGACAGCGTCACTGAGGATTTGATCAGCTCCGTGAGGTTTCCGCAACGTCGGACAGAATGATCCGTGGCTTGGCAACCCTGCCGGACATTTCCGGCGACGGCTCGCCGGAAGTAGCCGTGCTGTTCTGCCGACACGACGGGCAGGGCATCGTGCAGCTTAGCGATGCCGTCTCCGGCACCGAAATCCAGGAGCTGCATTTCTTCGGCAAGGACTGGGAAGCCCGTGCCGTGACCAGTTTCGATGCCAACGACGATGGCATTCCCGACATCGCCGTCCTGGCCTTGAAAGACGATATGAGCTCAGCTCACGTGCAGATCCGGGATGCCGTGAACCAGGTGCTCGTGAAGGGGATGAGGTTTCCTGCGGAGCCCGGCGACGCTTACGCCGGACTCACGATCCTGACCGACATGAACAGCAACGGCGCGCCGGAAATTGCCGCCCTGCGTACCCAGCGTCGCGGCAAGCAGGAGGTGATCATCAAGGACAGCGAGACCGGGGTGCATATCAAGTCGGTGAAATTCAATGTCGACGGAATGCAGGCTGGCGGCCTCGCTGCCGTCAGCGACGGAGGCGCGCCGGCCATTGCCGTACTGTTTCGCCGGTTCAGACGGACAGGGCATCGTGACAGTCCGCAATGCTGCGACCGGCGAGTTCGTTCGACAAGTGACTTTCCTGGGCCAGGACTGGGATGCCTCGGCGATCGCCAGCCTCGACAGCAATGACGACGGTGTAACGGATATCGGTGTGTTGGCCGTCAAGACGACGGCAGCGCCGCGAGCGTGCAGGTCCGCGATTCGGTAAGCAAAGAACCACTGAGCTGGGTGGGTTTCCCGACCGACGATCCGTAATCGTGTAGTTGGAGCGCGCCATGCGCGCGACTTCTTCGCCCGGTTGATCGGTCGCGCCTATGAGGCGCTCCAACAACGCTCCAATAGGTCCCGGCGCGTCGCTGCTACACCATTGAACCGGATCGAGAGCTCGTTCGCTCGTGGTCTACTACCAAGTGGGTGGCTACCCGACTGGAAAGACAACGACGCCGAGATGCTGATCCGTTACAACAGCGTGATCGGCGAAATCAAGGTCGAAGAGAACAACCGCCTGGTCCGGATCTTCGACAACAAGGTCGGTCAGGATCTGCGGTGCCGGGACAACGAGCCGGAGCCGGTCGGCGCTCGAAACATGGTCGATGGCAACAAGGAAGGCCAGTGTCGTAAATTTTGACTCGTTGGAGCGCCCCATGGGCGCGACCGATCTCCCGCGCGAAGTCGCGCCCATGGGGCGCTCCAACAGTTCCCCGTCAGCCCGCCATCAGAACCAGAGGTCCTTGACGCAACGCCCGTCGCGCGGCAGGTCGTCGAAGGAATCCAGCCCGTCGAAGTGATCGATGACGAGGTCCGCGACAGCTTCCGGCGGCGCGAGCCGGATATTGACGGCCATGCGCCGTCGCCCGTCCTCGTCGACGTGCGTGCTGCGCCAGCAGAGCACGCAGGCGCAAGCGGGACAGAAGTGGATCTCGAGTGCAGGATTTTCCTTGCCTTGCCGCGTGTAAACCTTGCTCTGGCCCTCTATCCGGATGCGCTCGTTCTCGTAGTCGTAGGCCCAGAGCGCGCCGTAGCGCCGGCACAAGGTGCAATTGCACGCGGTGATGGGGCCGGGATCGCCTTCGAGCGCCCAGCCGAGTTTCCCGCAGTGGCATCTGCCATTCAGCATGGCTTTTTCCGGGGACAGGGGACCGTGATACCCGATTGTGATCGATAACGACGCTCCCGGAAATACGATCACTTTTCCGGTTGCAAAGTTTTGTATTGCAAGGCAGGACTTTCGCCGCGTTGGCATGTCATGTGCATCATCTCCAGTACGCCATTTGACAGGAGATGAGCGATGAACAACGTGATCAAAAATTCCGTGTCGGCGATTGCCGCCGCCATTGCGCTCGCTGGTGGCAGCGTGATCGCCCAGGAAAATCCGGTCAACCCGAATGTCCCGCCGGACTACCTGCCACCGCCGGAAACTGTGCCGGGGCCGCCCGATCGGGAACCGCTGCAGCCGGATTTGCAGCGTGACCCGGTGCGACCGGAACAGGTCGAAGAAGCGGTTGAGGAAGCGGTGAGTCCGTCACCCGATCCGTCGACACCCACAGATGACGGCAGTTCTCTCGACACCGACGTTATCGGGAATGACTCGCCAAGCGACGATCGAATAGCTGAGGAGCGCATCGACAGCACACTCGAGGAGGATGACTCGGTTCCGACCGACACCGCCGAGGATCCGAGCACCGCGGATTCACAGGAAGAGGATGAACCCGCAGAGTAGCTGGACGAAGTTTCGCTGATCACAGGCGGCTTGCAACATGTGCACTATCGTTTTGTGACCGACCGAAGCAAGAAGGACTATCCGCTGGACAAGGTCCGGGAGCATCTCGAGCCCGGGCCGGTCGTCCTCGTGACCTCCAAAAGAGGCGACAAAGTCGATGTCATGACCATGGGCTGGCACATGATGCTGCAGTTCGAACCCGCGCTGCTCGCCTGCTACATATGGAATGAGAACCGGAGCTATCGTTTGATACGCGCATCCCGCGAATGCGTGATCAATGTCCCAACCGTAGAGCTTCTCGATACGGTCGTTGCCATAGGGAACACGCACGGCAGCGATCACAACAAGATCGAGGATTTCGGGCTCACGCCACGGACGGCGGACAAGGTCGCGGCTCCGCTGATCGACGAATGTTATGCCAGCTTCGAATGCCGGCTGCATGACGACGTTATCGTCGAGACCTACGGTGTATTCATCTGGCGCGTCGTCAAGGCGCATGTCGCTCCCCTGCGGGAGCCGCGCACGATCCATTACCGGGGCGACGGCCAGTTCATGGTCGCAGGCAAGGTGCGGTCGCGGCGCTCGAAGTTCAAACCGGACAACCTGTAGCAGCGGCTTACGGCTGCGACCGCGATCAGCGCGACCAGGAAAGGCTTTCCAGTTTTTGCAGCGCCAGCTCCCGGTCGACGTTCGCAAACTGGAAAGGTCCGCCGCAGACCTTGCCCGCAGACTCCGCTGTCTGTGCAGCTTGTGTGGCTGCGGTCCCTGCGCTGACTGCGCCATCTCGTCGACGAACATTTCGCCCACCTCCCCGACGCCATAGGTGGTCGGGCCGGCTCCGATCAATCCGAATCCGACGATCGCACTCAAGACTCCAATGGCGACACTGGACGGGCGAGGTCGGACATCGAAGAAGACCGTGCTTCCGGCATTCAGTTCGAGTTGGAATCGACAGGACTTGACCCATGGCAAGCGCAGCGGATTCGACGTCCCGGCTTCGATGCTCGCGGCGCCCGCTGGCACGTCGGTATACAGGAAGCCGCCGTAGCCGAGTTCGCCGAGTTTGCCGTCGTTGACCCGGATCACGGCTTCGCTGCCGCTGTAGTCGTCGTAGCGGTCATCGGGACGCAGGAAAACGATTCGCACCTGCTCCGGTGCCGGTGCGGTCTCGTGTCCGATGACTTCCGGATAGGTCGGGCCGTTGACGCTGCAGCCCGCAGTGACGGTGAGTACCATCGCGCACGCCGTAATTGCGGTCGGTCCTGTGCTCATGGCTGACGCTCCCGAAATAATGCGCCTATCAGATTATAGACGCCCGAAGGAGCGGCGTTACCGCCGCTCCCTACTGCGCGTCGACGTCAACTTCGTAAGTTCCGACCTTGAAAGTGACCGGATCCGGCCCGGCGCGGCGGCCGGTATCGAGTGCGTCGATTCGGTCCAGATCGTCGCGGCCGAGCTTGAAATCGAAGACGTCGAAGTTCGCCCGGATGCGCCCGGGATTCACCGACTTCGGGATGACGGAGAATCCGTGGTCCAGGTGCCAGCGGATGACGACCTGCGCGGGCGTCTTGCCGTATTTCCCGGCGAGCTCCGCGATCACGGGGTGCTCCAGCGGATGTTTCGCCGAGGCAGGCAATTCCAGGGGCCTGCGATTGTAGATGCCGCCGATCGGCGCCCAGGACTGCGTCACGATACCGAGCCGGTCGTTCGCCTTCCGGGTTTCGGTCTGTGTGAAGTAGGGATGCAGTTCGACCTGGTTGACCGCCGGCACGACTTCGGAACGGTTCACCAAAGCGCGCAAGTGTTCCGGCATGAAATTGCTGACCCCAATGGCGCAAACTCGTCCATCACCGAGCAGCCTTTCGAGCGCGCGATATGACGCGACAGTCTTGTCGAACTCGCCTGCCAGTGGCCAGTGCAACAGGTACAGGTCGAGATAGTCGAGCCCGAGCCGTTCCATGCTTTGTTCGAATGCAGTGAGTGTCGCGTCATAACCGAACTGCGTGACCCAAACTTTGGTGGTAACGAATAACTCGGACCGCTCGATGCCTGCGCGACGAATGCCTTCGCCGACTGCACGTTCATTGAGATAGGCGGAAGCCGTGTCGAACAGCCGGTAACCCGCGTCGACCGCGACTGCCATGCTCGCCGCCGTCTGTGCGGCAGGGGCGAGAAACAGCCCCAGGCCGATCGCCGGCATACGAACGCCGTTGTTCAGTGTGATCGGGGGAACGAGATATTCCATGTTGTTGGAGCGCGTCATGCGCGCGACCTTCACGAGTTGTTGGAGCACCCACGGGCGCAACGAATCTAGCACACAGGGTCGCACCTGTTGGAGCGCGCCGTGCGCGCGACCTTATCGGGTGAGACCGGTCGCGCCCACGGGGCGCTCCAACGGTGCTTCTGAGTCGCGTTCCGGTCGCGCCCACGGGGCGCTCCAACGGTGCTTCTGAGTCGCGTTCCGGTCGCGCCCACGGAGCGCTCCAACGGTGCTTCTGAGTCGCGTTCCGGTCGCGCCCATGGGGCGCTCCAACGGTTAGCCTGGCTACAGCAGCCGAAGGATTAACGTGACCAACAGCAAGGCAACGACGATGCCTAAACCGACCGCCGCCGGTTCGATGTCGTCCGGTGATTTGTCGTCATGCATGACGGCTCCCCCTTCTTGTACTTAGAGCGCCCATCCGCCTACAGGTTCCATCCGCCGCCGAGCGCCTTGTAGATCGCGACGGCGTTGGTATTGACCGCGGTTTCGGCGGCGGTGACCGCATCCTCCGCCTCGAGCACGGTACTTTCCGCATCCAGGAGGCGCAGGAAATCGACCGCGCCTTCCTGGTACTGGATGCGCGCGAGGTCCGCCGCGCGCCTCGATGCTGCCGCGCTGTCGACGAGCGACGCCAGCCGTTTCTGCTCCTCGGCGTATGCCACGAAAGCGTTCTCGGTTTCCTCGAGTGCGAACAGCACGGTCTGCTCGTAAATCGCGAGCGCCGCATCCGCGCCGGCCTCCGCCGCGCGCACGCGCGCCTTCGCGCTGCCGATGTCGAACGCCGCCCAGTCGAGGCGCGGCGTGACAAACCACGCTTCCGATTCGTTGTCGAACAGGTTCGACGAGGTGCCCGACACGAAGCCCACGAAACCGGTGACGCTCAGGGTCGGGAACAGGTCCGCGGTCGCAACGCCGACGCGCGCCGTCTGCGCCGCGAGCTGGCGCTCCGCGGCCTGCACGTCCGGCCGGCGGCGCAGGAGTTCGGCCGCATCGCCGATGCGGATCTCCTCGATGCGCGGGTCCGCCTCCGTCTTCACGAGCGCCGCGTCGAGTGCGCCGGGCCGCTCGCCGAGCAGCACCGCGAGCCGGTACGCCGCGCGTTTTTCGGCCACGGAAAGCGGCGGCACTAAAGCTTCGGTCTCCGCAAGCCGCGCGGTCGCGCTCGCAACGTCTAGTTCCTGGCCGGCGCCGAGCTCGAGACGCACGCGCGTGAGCCGCAGCGCCTCTCGCTGGTTCTCGAGATTCGAACGCGCCACGTCGAGTCGCTGCTGCGCGCCGCGCAGCTCGAAATACTCGCGCGCCACTTCGGCAGCGAGCCGCACCTGGGCCGCACGGTAGTCGGCCTCCGCCGCTTCGGCATCCGCGCGTGCCGCCTCGACACTGCGCCGCACTCGGCCGAATATGTCGACTTCCCACGCCGCGTCGAAACCGATGTCGTACACGTCGTAATTCACGGGCACGACCGATCCGGACTGCGGCACCGGCGAGTCCTGCCGGCTGAATCCCGCATGCGTGGTCACTGTCGGCGCGTAGTCGAGCCGCTGCTCGCTGAACAGCGCACGCGCTTCGGCGACGCGCGCTTCGGCGATGCGCAGGTCCGGGCTGCCGGCCAGCGCGCGCGAAACGAGCTGCTCGAGCACCGGGTCGCCGAACTGTTGCCACCATTCCGCTTCGAGGGGCGCGGCGACAAGGTCTTCATTCGCATCGTTCAGGAACTCCGCCGGCGCGGTGTCCGGCGTCTCGTAGTCCGGGCCCACCGCGCAGGAAGCGAGGAGCAGCGCCGCCAATGCGAGGCCGGTCCTTGTCAACATCGCGCTCGTCGAATCGTGAATCGTCGAAACGCGAATCGTCGAAACGTGATTCATACCGCCTCCGCTTCCGGCGCGCTCCGCGCCGCCTTGAGGCGCAGCACCGTCTTGCGCACCACGAGGTAGAACACCGGCGTCAGGAGGAGCCCGAAGAGCGTGACACCGATCATCCCGGAGAACACGGCGATGCCCATCGCATGCCGCATCTCGGCGCCGGCGCCGCTCGAAAACACCAGCGGCGTGACGCCCATGATGAACGCGAGCGAAGTCATGAGGATCGGGCGCAGGCGCAGGCGGCAGGCCTCGACCACGGCTTCCCAGGTCGAGCGTCCGTTCTCCTCGGCATGCCGCGCGAATTCGACGATCAGGATCGCGTTCTTGCAGGCGAGGCCGACGAGCACGATGAGCCCGATCTGGGTGAAGATGTTGTTGTCGCCGCCCGTGAGCCACACGCCGGCGATCGCGGACAGGAGCACCGTCGGCACGATCAGCAGCACGACCAGCGGCAGGCTCCAGCTCTCGTACTGTGCCGAGAGCACGAGGAAAGCGAGCAGCACGCACAGCGGGAAGATCCAGACCGCCGTGTTGCCCGCGAGCTCCTGCTGGTAGGTGAGGTCCGTCCACTCGAAGCTCATGCCGTTCGGCAGCTCGCTCGCGGCGAGTCCGGCCATCAGGGCCTCGGCCTGGCCGGAACTGTAGCCCGGCGCCGGCCCGCCGTTGATCTCGGCACTGAGATAGCCGTTGTAATGCGGGACGAGGTCCGGCCCGGCGCGGTGCTCGATCGTCACGAAGCTGCCGAGCGGCACCATCACGCCGTCCGTGTTGCGCACCTTGAGCTTCAGAACGTCCTCCGGCTGCAGGCGAAAGTCCATGTCGGCCTGCGCGGTCACCTGGTAGGTGCGGCCGAAGCGGTTGAAGTCGTTCACGTACAGCGAGCCGAGGTAGATCTGCATCGTTTCGTACAGGGCATCGAGGTCGACGCCCTGCGCCTTCGCCTTCTCGCGGTTCACCTCGACGTGCAGCTGCGGCACGTTCACCTGGAAACCGGAGAAGAGGCCCGTGAGGCCGGGTGTCTGCCAGGCCTTTTGCACGAGGTTCTGCGTCTCCTGGTAGAGCGCCGCGTGGCCGTGCCCGCCGCGATCCTCGATTTGCATGCGGAAGCCGCCGACGGTGCCCAGGCCCATGATCGGCGGCGGCGGGAAGATCGCGATGAACGCGTCCTGGATCGCGCCGAACTGCTGGTTCAGCGCGCCGGCAATGGCGCCGGCCGACAGCGTTTCGTCGTGCCGATCCGCGAACTCGTCGAGCGTCACGAACACGATGCCGGCATTCGGGGCATTCACGAAACCGTTGATCGACAGGCCGGGGAACGCGACCGCATGCGCGACGCCGGGCTGCTCGAGGATGATGTCGCCCATGCGCTGGATGACTTCGTCGGTGCGGTCGAGCGTCGCCGCTTCCGGCAGCTGCGCATAGGCAATGAGGTATTGCTTGTCCTGCTGCGGGATGAAGCCGCCCGGCACCTGGGTGAAGCCGAGCCAGGTCAGCGCGATCAGGCCGGCGTACAGGCTGAGCGCGAGCGCGGGGCGGCGCAGGCTCTTGCGCGTAGCCTCCGTGTAGCGTTCCGTCGCGCGGCCGAAGAAGCGGTCGAAGGGCTTCAGCAGCCACCCGAACGCGCGGTCGATGCCGCGCTGCAGGCGGTCGGCACGCGTGCCGTGCTCTTTCAGCAGGAGCGCCGACAAGGCCGGCGACAGCGTCAGCGAGTTGATCGCCGAGATCACGGTGCTGATCGCGATGGTCAGCGCGAACTGCCGATAGAACTGGCCCGTCAGGCTGCTGATGAACGCGGTCGGCACGAACACCGCCACCAGCACGAAGGTAGTGGCCAGGATCGGCCCGGTGACTTCGCGCATCGCCTGCTTGGTCGCCTCGATCGGTTTGCGTCCCTCGCGGATGTTGCGCTCGACGTTCTCGACCACCACGATCGCATCGTCGACGACGATGCCGATCGCCAGCACGAGCGCGAACAGCGACAGCGTGTTGAGCGAGAAGCCGAACAGGTGCATGACCGCAAGCGTGCCGACGAGCGAGACCGGCACCGCGGCCAGCGGGATGAGCGACGCGCGCCAGGTCTGCAGGAACAACACGACGACCAGCACGACGAGCAGGAGCGCTTCGGCGAGCGTCTCCACGACCGCCTCGATCGAGGAGCGCACGAAAGTCGTCGGGTCGTACACGATCGCGTAATCGACGCCGGCCGGGAATTCCGCTTTCAGTTCCTCCATGCGCGCGCGCACCGAATCCGAAATGTCGAGCGCGTTCGACCCCGGCCGTTGGAATATGCCGATGCCGGCGGCGGGCTGGTTGTCGAGCAGCGAGCGCAGCGAGTAGCTGCTTGCGCCGAGTTCGATGCGCGCAACGTCGCCCAGGCGCACGATCTGCCCGGTATCGCCCGTCTTCACCACGATGCGCTCGAACTCGGTCTCGTCGATCAGGCGGCCCTGCGTGTCGATCAGGAGCTGGAACTGCGCGGAGGACGGCGAAGGCGGCGAGCCGATCTGGCCGGCGGCGACCTGGATGTTCTGCTCGCGGATGGCCTGCACGACTTCGCTCGCCGACAGGTTCAGAGCCGCGACTTTCTCGGGGTCGAGCCAGACTCGCATCGAGTACTCGCCCGCGCCGAACACCTGCGCGCTGCCGACACCGTCGAGCCGCGCCAGCTCGTCGCGGATGCGCAGGGTGGCGTAGTTCGACAGGTACAGCATGTCGTAGCGCTGGTCGGGGGATACCAGGTGCACGACCATCGTCAGGTCCGGCGAGGACTTCTCGGTCACGACGCCGAGTTGCTGCACTTCGGCGGGCAGCTTCGGCAGCGTCTGCTGCACGCGGTTCTGCACCAGCACCTGCGCGCGGTCGAGGTCGGTGCCGAGGCCGAAAGTGACGGTCAGCGTCATCAGGCCGTCGGCAGTGGCGAGCGACGACATGTACAGCATGCCTTCGACGCCGTTGATTGCCTGCTCGAGCGGCGAGGCGACGGTCTCGGCGACGACCTGCGGGTTGGCACCCGGATAGGTGGCGCGCACGACCACGGTCGGGGGCACGACTTCGGGGTACTCGCTGATGGGCAGGAGCCGGAGCGACAGCGCGCCGCTGATGAAGATGATCATCGACAGCACGGCGGCGAAGATCGGCCGGTTCACGAAAAATTGCGGGAAGTTCATGTTCTTGTCCGGAGCTTGTAGCGTGGGTTCGGGAGGGAGGGGACCCGGAGCCGCCTAGCGGTCGCCCGCCTCGGCGAGGGAGAGCGCGGGGTCCGCCGCGTCGTCGGCGCCGCGTGCGAGGCTCGCCATGTCGACGGGGTTCGGCGTCACGGGCGATCCCGGGCGCACGCGCTGCAGGCCGTTGACGACGACCATCTCGCCGTCCGCGAGGCCGTCGGTCACGACACGCAGGCCGTCCACGAAACGCCCGATCTCGACGCCGCGGTACTCGGCGACGTTGTTCTCGTCGACGACCAGCACGTACTTGCGGTCGAGGTCCGTGCCGATCGCACGGTCGTCCACGAGAGCGACTTCATGCACGTCGTTGCCGAGGAGCCGCACGCGCGCGAACAGGCCCGGCGTGAAACGGCCGTCGGAGTTGTCGAGCACCGCGCGGCCGCGAATCGTGCCACTCTCGGGATCGACGCGGTTGTCGACGAAATCGAGGCGGCCTTCGTGCGGGAAGCCTTCCTCGTTGATGAGGCCGACCTGTACGCGCACGGCGTCGGTGCCCACGTCCTGTGCAAGACCGGCATAGCGCAGGAAGGTTTGCTCGTCCGCGTCGAAATGCACGTGGATCGGATCGCCGGAGACGACGGTCGTGAGCCAGCTCGCGTTGTCGACGAGATTGCCCGCAGTCACCAGCGCCCGCGACACGCGGCCGTCGATGGGCGACTCGATGCGCGTGAACTCGAGGTTCAGGCGCGCGGCCTCGAGCGCGGCTTCAACCGCCGCGAGTTCGGCGACCTGGGTCGACTCGGCGGCCGCGAGGCTCTCGAGCTGTTCGCGCGAGGTCGCGCGCTGTTCGAACAGCCGCACGCCGCGGGCATGGTTCGAGCGCGCGAGCCCGAGCTGGGCGTCGGCCCGCGCGAGTTCCGCTTCGAGGCGCGCGACTTCGGCGCGGAATGGGCGCGCATCGATCTGGAACAGGAGGTCGCCCGCCGCGACCAGCGCGCCTTCTTCGAAGATTCACGGACTCGACGTAGCCGCTCACGCGCGGCCGGATCTCGACCGTCTCGACCGCGGCGAAGCGCCCGGTGAAGTCGTCCCAGTCCGTGACCGGCCGGAGCTCGACCTCGGCGACCGTCACAGCGGGAGGTGGTGGCGTGGCAGGCTGTGCAGCGCCGGGATCCTGGCTCGCGAAGACGGCCACGCCGGCGGCCGACGCGAGCAGGACAGGAATCAGTATGTATCTGGCATGCATGGCAAAATCCTTTTTGTTCGGAGCTACCTGTTCTTGTGCGCCCGGGAAAACTGACTTGACAGGCGTACGTTACGGAGACCATTATTTCCGGTGTTACGATACCGTTCGGTACCATTGCGACGATACTGACCGGTCACTCACCTGTCAAGGGGCAATTTGGTCATGACTGCAGACCTCTTCAATCTAAGTGCCAAGGAAGCAACGCCGGACACGGCGGGCGAGAAGATCTTCCAGGCAGCCCGGGAGCTGTTCTACCAGCAGGGCATTCGTGCGATCGGCGTCGATGCGATCGCGGCAGCGGCCGGCACGACGAAGATGAGCCTGTATCGCAACTTCGGTTCCAAGGACCGCCTGGTCGCGGCGGTGATCAAGGAACAGGACCGCCTGTTCTGGGAATGGTGGGACGCAACGATTGCTCCCTACGCCGGCGACCCGCGGGCGCAGATCGAATGCCTGTTCCGCGAGTTCGAGCGCATTACGAGCGAGGACGATTCCTGTCGCGGCTGCCCCATCGCAAACGCCTCCGTCGAAATCACCGCGGCGGATCACCCGGCGCGGCTCCTGGTCGTCGAGCATCACCGAAAGATGCTGCAACGCCTGCGCGAGATGGCGGCGGAAATGGGCGCGCGAGATCCCGACCAGCTCGGCGACGCGCTGATGCTCCTGATGGGCGGTTCCTTCCTGTCCCGTCTCTGCTTCGACGATCTCGGCCCGGTGCGCTCGGTGTCCGTGATTGCGCGTCAGCTGATCGACGCACACACCTCGTAATCAAATACGGTGACAGTTACCCTAATTCGAAGAAATTAGGGTAACTTTTGTCACCGTAATTGTGAGGTCACATTCCCTCGCGCCTGATCTCCGTGGCATGCTTCTTGCTCCCCGATAGCGAGGAGCCGGTGAATCCCGCTTGAGAGACCGGTTCCCGGCGCTGGCGGCAGGAGAGAACGGTCATGGGTGAATCGGCTCGTCCGGACGGCATCTCGGAACGCAACATTCACGATGCCCACGGCTCTTTCTTCGTACGTTGGCCGTTCGGCCTGGCCGGCCTCGGGCTGCTTCTACTACTCGCGTTGCTGGGCGTTTTCGGCGCCAAGGGCAGGATTGTGGCGAGTGGCGACGGCATCGATCTTGTCGTCGAGGGCCCTGCCCGCATTCGCAACGGAAATTTTTACGAAACCCGCCTGGCCATCGATATCCGGCGCAACATTCGCGACCTTGTCGTCCTCGTCGAGGAGGACATCTGGCACGAAATGACCGTCAACTCTACTCGTCCGGAACCTTCCGAGTACGGCTTTCGCGATGGCGCATACGAATTGCATTTCGGAAGATTCGAAGCGGGCGAGAACCTTGTCATAGTGTTCGATGCCCAGGTCAACTCCGGCCGGCGGCCAGGCACGAATGCCGGAACGATTACACTGGCCGATGGTGACGCGGTACTGGTAACGGCCGATTACGCTCTGGAGGTGCTTCCCTGATGGAAATCGTGCTGCGTGCAACGGTGATGTTCTTCGTGTTGTTCCTGCTGATCCGACTGATGGGGACGCGGGAACTCGGGCAGATGACGCCATTTGAACTTATCGTTCTCATCGTCTTCGGCGACCTGATCCAGCAGGGTGTGACGCATAATGACTTTTCCCTGGTCGGCGCGATCCTGGCGATTGCAACGATGGCTTTCTGGGCGCTCGCGATCAGCTGGCTGGTCCATTGGCATCCGACAATCGAAACCTTTCTCGACGGCTATCCGCGTGTGATCGTGAAGCAAGGGCGCATCGTGCAGGAGAACCTGCGTCGCGACCGCCTGACGCGCGCGGAAATCCTGTCCGAGATGCGTTTGGCCGGGATCGCCCACCTGGATGACGTGGACTGGGCCATCCTCGAGCCGCGCGGCAAGATGAGTTTCATCAAGCGCGACGCAGATGCAGAGCCAGCCAGGTCTAACGACGACATTCTGTAAGCGCGGGCCGACGACCAGGGGGAAAGTACGGTCACTCCTACAGTTCCACCATCAGCTTGCCCTGGTTGCCGCCGCTAAAGAGCAGGTTGATGCCGTCGATCGCGCTTTCGAGGCCGTGCAGGACGTGCGCGCGATAGCGGAGCTTGCCGGCCAGCAGGTACTCGCCGATCTTTTGCGACATCGCCGGCATCTCGTCCCAGTGATCCGGCATCGTGAAGCCGCGTATCGTCAGCCGCTTGCGAATGATGTTGAGCCAGTTCGGGCCGGGCGCCGGCGCCGGGTTGTTGTAGTCCGAGATCATGCCGCAGACGACGATGCGGCCGTGCGCGTTCATCCGCTGGTAAGCGGCGAGCTGGATCGGACCGCCGGTGTTCTCGAAGTAGATGTCGACGCCGTCCGGAGCCGCCGCGGCAAGCTCCTCCTTCAAGGTCTTGCTGCGGTAATCGAGCGCGGCATCGAAGCCGAGATCCCCGGTCAGCCAGTCGCGTTTTTCCCGGCTGCCCGCGCTGCCGATCACGCGCAGGCCGACGATCTTGCCGAGCTGGCCGGCGATCGAGCCGACGGAACCTGCGGCCCCCGACACGAGCAGGGTTTCGCCGGCCCTCGGTTCGGCCAGCACCATCAGCCCGTGCCAGGCGGTGACGCCGGGGAGCGCGAGCACGCACAGCGCGGCCTCGGCCGGGATGCCGGGCGGAACCGGGTTGAGCCGCGTGCCGTCGCTCACCGCATATTCGGCCCAGCCGAACATGCCCATTACGCGCGTGCCGACGGGAAATCGCGCATTGCGGCTCTCGACGACTTCGCCGAATCCAGTCGAACGCATCACCGCGCCGAGCTCCACCGGCGGGATGTAGCTGCCGCGGTCGGCCGACATCCAGCCCTTCATCGCCGGGTCGAGCGACATGTGCGTCTGGCGGATCAGCAGTTGGCCTTCGGTCAGCGCCGGTGCGTCGAGTCGCACGACTTCGAAGAGATCCGGCGTGATGAGCGGCTCGGGACGTTTGACGAGCCGGATAGCGGTGTATTGCATGACGCTGCCTCGCGCGGGACGTCGTGATACCGGGACGATAGCACGCCGTTGGAGCGCGCCATGCGCGACGTCGCGCCCATGGGGCGCTCCAACAGCCGCTAGAATCGCTCCATGGCATCCGCCTTCGATTGGCCCGGCACCATCACCTACAGCGAGACGGCAAACCTGCCGATCCGGCGCGTCCGCTGCGGGCGCGGATTCACCTACCGGGACGCCGCCGGGGCCGCCGTGCGCGATGAGCAGGTACGCCGGAGGATAAGAGCGCTTGCGATCCCGCCCGCCTGGGAAGACGTGCGCATTGCGGCCTTTGCCACCTGGCACGTGCAGGCGATCGGTCGCGATGCGCGCGGGCGCCGCCAGTATCGCTACCACCCGTTGTGGATCGAGCAGAACAAGCTCAGGGACTTTGGCCGGCTCGTCGCGTTCGCCGGCAAGCTGCCGCCGATTCGCGAATACGTGGATGCGCAGCTTCGCCGCCGGCAGCTGGACAAGGCGCAGGTCACCGGAATCGCGTTGCACCTGCTAGACACGACGCTCATTCGCGTCGGCAATGCAGCCTATGCCGAAGCCAATGGCAGCTTCGGGCTGACGACGCTGCGAAACCACCATGTGCAGCTCGACGGCTCGAGCATCCTGTTCACGTTCGCCGGAAAGGGCGGCAAGCGGCGGCGGCTTTGGCTGGACGATCCGCGCGCCGCTCGCGCCGTGCGGCACTGCCACGAGCTGCCCGGCCACCAGCTGTTGCAATACGTGGCGGACGACGGCGAGCTCGTCGCGCTGAGCTCGACCGACGTCAACGACGCATTGCAGCAGCTCACCGGCGAATCGTTCACGGCGAAAACCTTTCGCACCTGGGGCGCGTCGAGCGATGCGTTCGAGCGCCTCGTCCTGGTCGGGCCGGCGGAGTCCAAGGCGGAGGGGATGCGCAACCTGAACGCCGCCTTGCTGGACACGGCCGGCAGGCTCGGCAACACGCTGGCCGTGTGCCGGAAATACTATGTGCACCCCGCGATCGGTGAGGTCTATCTCGAAGGCGCCTTGCCGACGTCGTTCGGACAAGCACGCAAGGGACTTAGCGAGGCCGAGTCGGCGCTCGCGAGATTTCTAGAAGACTTGTAGTAATGCTGTTGGAGCGCCCCATGGGCGCGACGATTCTTCCAGGCAAAGTCGCGCGCATGGCGCGCTCCAACAGCGCGCTCCAATATCAAGGACTGAGCACGAGTTCCACGCCGCCCCCGAGACCCGAGGGGACGACTTTGGTGTCGCCGGAGGCATCGCGCTCGAAGCTCAGGTTCAGCAATTCCTCGCCGATGCGGAGCGATCCGATCCGCAGCATGCCGAGAAACGGCGGCAGCACCGGCCCCTCGATGCGCACCTGCTGCTCCGCGGCGTCGATCGACAGCCCGAGCGCGGCGGTCACAAGGCCGTAGCAGGCGGCGCTCGACCAGGCCTGCGGCGAGCAGGCATCGGCGTAATTCACCGGGCTCCGTCCGCGTTTTTTCGCGAAGCCGCAGAACAATTCGGGCAGGCGGTTCAGGCGCATGTGGAGCGAGGCCTCGAACAGGCCGGTGAGCAGCCGTGCGGCCGCCCGGCGGTAGCCATGGCGGGCCATGCCGAGCGCGACGAGCGTCGTATCGTGCGGCCACACCGAGCCGTTGTGGTAGGACAACGGGCTGTAGCGTACTTCGCGTGCGCTGAGAGTACGCACGCCCCAGCCGGAATACATGCCGGCGCGGCTCAGCGTGTCCACCAGCCGGCGTGCGCGGTCCGGGTCGACGACGTCGGTCAGGAGCAGATGACCCGCGTTGGAGGTGATGACGCGGCACGGCTCCTTGTTGCCGTCGAGTGCCAGTGCATAGGCGCCGAGCCCATCGTCCCAGAACGCCGCATTGATGCGCACCGCGAGGTCCCGCGCTTCGCCGGCCAGGCGATCCGCGAGGGCAGCCTCGCCGAGCATCGCCGCCAGCGTGCTCGCGCCCTGCTTGGCCGCGTACACGTAGGCCTGCACTTCGCAGAGCGCAATGGGCCCGGGCGCAAGCTCCCCGTCGGCATGGCTGATCGCCGTCTCCGAATCCTTCCAGCCCTGATTGCGCAGGCCGGTGTCGCATTCCCGCTGGTATTCGACGAAGCCGTCGCCGTCGAAGTCGCCGTAGCGATCGATCCACTCGAGCGCGCTCGTGAGATTCGGCCAGATCGCACGGATCAGTTCCGTGTCGCCCGTGCGCTCCCAGTAACGGCTCGCGAGCATCACGAACAGCGGCGTTGCGTCGACGCTGCCGTAGTAGGCCGCGAACGGCACCTCGCCGGTACGTGCCATTTCCCCGCGCCGCGATTCGTGCAGGATCTTGCCCGGCGTCGCGTCGCGGAAAGCGTCCTCCGTCGTCGCCTGCACCGCCGCGAGGTGGCGCAGTACGCCCGCCGCGATGCCGGGCTCGAAGACCAGGGACAAGAGCGCGGTGATCAGGCCGTCGCGCCCGAACACGGTGTTGAACCACGGTGTGCCGGCGTGCGGATAGAGTCCCTGTGGTGTCTCGGACATGAGCATGTGCAGGTCGCTCACCGAACGGCCGGCAAATCCATTGAACAATTCGTTGCTGCTGGAGAGGGCGGGGCGGTCGCGCTCGACGTCGAGCGCGCGGCGCCGCATGCCGCGATAGTTTTCGCGCAGGTCCTGCGCCGGCAGCGCCGCGGCGCCGTCCAGCACCTGGCGTGCTTCGGCGAGCATGTGCACCACGCATTCGGCGTCCGGTGCGAGCTTCAGGTTGTGCACGGCGGAACTCGCGGCGAGGGATTGCGGTGCCGGCACGAAGCGCAGAGTCGTGCTGCGCGCGATGCCGTCCTGCCCGGTGTAGCGCAGGACGACCGAGTCGCGACTGGTCTCCGCCGGCGCGCGCGGGCCCCTGCCGGAGCGCGGCGTGCCGCGGATCTCGAAGATATCCGTGAAATCCGCATCGAACACGTGCTGCAGCATGAGCAACAGCGGCTCCTTGCAATAGGAGCGGATTTTCAGGCGTTGGTGCAGCGTGTCGTTCCAGATGAACAGCTGGCGCACGACGTGGATGGTCTCGCGCACGAGCGGTTCCTGGCTGCCGATGCCGTACACATCGGAGTTGGCGAGATCGACCGACAGGAGCGCGCCGTCGGGCGTCACGTTCGAGGCGAGGAGTAGCGGCGTCACCGCGCCGATCCGGAGCTCCAGCCGCGACAGGTGCCGGCAATCGTTGAGGTAGAAGCCCTGATCGGCATGCAGGTCGGCACGCACATCGCCGAAGTCATCGGGTACGCAGAAAGCGTCGTCGCACTTGAGGACGTATGCCTTGGTGGTCGGGCGAGTCGACGCTTCCATCGCCCGCGCCGGACTTCAGACGATCCGGATCGTGGACTCGCGCTCGAGCAGCGCTTCGTACACTGTGCAGTACTGGTCCACCATGCGTCTCACGTTAAAGCGCTTCTCGAACTCCCGGCGGAGCGCGCGCCGGTCGAGTCCGGCGAGCTGCGGGACGCACGCGACAGCCCCGGCGACGTCATCGACGATGAACCCCGTCTCTCCGTGCCGGATCAGCTCCGGCACCGAGCCGGCATTGAAGGCGATGGTCGGCGTGCCGCACGCCAGCGCCTCGATGATGGTGAGCCCGAACGGTTCCGGCCAGTCGATGGGCAGCAGCACGCCGAGCGAATCGCCGAGCAGCGCCTGTTTTTCCGCGTCGTTGACCTCGCCGACGAAATCCACCAGCGGATTGTCGAGGAGCGGCCGGATGACGGTTTCGAAGTAGGCCTGGTCGGCGCGATCGACTTTCGCCGCGATCCTGAGCGGCAGGCCCGCTTCGGTGGCGATCCGGATGGCGCGGTCGGGACGCTTCTCCGGTGCGATGCGGCCGAGAAACAGCAGGCTCTCGGACGGCGTCGGCGAAAAGGCGAATGTCGCCGGGTCGTAGCCATGGTAGATGTTCTCCACCCAGTTCGCCCACGGCATGGGCTCGCGCTGGGCATAGGAGATCGACACCAGCGGCAGCGTGCGGAACTCCTTCTGCAGGATCAGGAAGTCCGGCAGGTCGAGGCGCCCGTGCACCGTCGTAACGTTCGGCGGGAAGCAATGCGCTGCCGCGATGTAATTCAGGAACGGTTCGTGGCAGTGAATGACATCGAACTCGCCGGCACGGCGGATGACCTGTTCCAGCTGCACGACCAGGTAAGGCATGTGGTGCTCGCAGGCTGGTTCGGAGCGCAGCGCGCGCGGCACGGTGGGCGCGAGCCGCGCCGAGGTTATCGAGTCGCCGCTCGCGAACAGCGTCACTTCATGGCCGCGCCGGACCAGTTCCTCGGTGATGGCGGACACCACGCGTTCCGTGCCGCCGTATTTCGCGGGCGGGACGCTCTCGGCGAGTGGCGCAAGCTGCGCGATACGCAGCTTCCGGTCGGCGACGGGTGCAGGCAGCGATACGGCGGCGTTCACGGCGCGGACCGGCTCGTCACGCGCGCTTGCGGATGGCGCTGATCAGCTCATCCTTCTTCATCTTGCTGCGGCCTTCGATATTGAGCTCGCTGGCCCGGTTCCGCAGTTCCCGCACGCTGCGTCCCTCGAGGCCGGTGTTGGGGTTGCCGGTGCCCTGGGTTTCGCGGTTCGGTGTACGGCCTTCCTTGCGGCGGTCCCTGTTTACCGTGCGGGCAGCGATTTCCTTCGCCCGCTTGTTGCTCTTGCCTTCCTCCCTGACGCTCTTCTTGATGTGCTCGTACTTGCGTTCGTCTTTTTCTGACCACGCGGTTGGCATTTTCGACTCCTCGAAGCGGCACCGGCAATTCCTGCCTGATGCTCTGTAAAAGATTCCCGGCAGACTGCGCGGGCGCCGCAGTCTTCGTGTTCGTATCACGGCGGCTCTCTGGTGCAGCAAGATTTGTGCCAGCAGCTCCATGCGCCCGCTCTGCTTGCAATCAAGGTACCAATGTACCAATATACCAGCCATGAAGACCGTGACACGCATCCAGACCGGCGTCCGCCTCGAAAAGCGCCTTCTGAAAGTACTCAAAGGCCTGGCGGAACACCTGGACCTTTCCCTGGGCGACCTGATCGAGGGCGTCGTCCTGCACAGCTTCGAGAACAAGCCGCCCTTCGGCAAGGCGACGCTCGACAAGATCGCGCAGTTGAAAGAGGTCTACGACCTCGACCTGACCGCGGCCGACAGCCATCGGCTCAGGGAAACGAAGGGGAGAAAATGAGCAGCATCAGTCTCTTCGAACGGCTCGAGGCGCGCAGCATCGAGCCTGCTGACTTCGGCCACCGTGAACACCTGCAGGCGGCCTATGAACTGCTGGAGCGCGAACCGTTTCTCGACGCCGCGGTCCGCTACACGCGAGCGATCGACGGCTTCGCGCGCTCGGCGGGCGCTGCGGACAAGTTCAACCTGACCATGACCATCGCGTTCCTGAGCGTCATCGCCGAGCGCATGGCGGCGCGGCCGTATCCGTCGTTTGCCGCGTTCCTCGCCGCCAACCCCGGGCTCGCGGCGAATGAGCTGGCGCGGTACTACTCCGGCGCGCGGCTCGGGAGCGCGCTGGCACGCCGGACTTTCCTGTTGCCGGACCGGTCGTAGCAGCGTTCGAAGGGCGCGATGCGCGGGCAGGGCCCGCCCCCGGGATCAGGCCCAGCTGCGCACGGGGTCCGGTTTCTCGAGCAGGGCACGCATGCGCTGGAGGTGTTCCTGCTGCACCGGCGTCGGGCCGCCACCGACCGCAGCGATACTCTCCATCATCTCGAGCAACGATCGCGCCTGCTCCGGCGAGAACGAGTCCTTGAGCTTTCCGGCCAGGCCATTGAGCTGCATTTCGATGATTTGCGGTGCGCCGAGCAGGTGCGCCGCCGAGCCGAGCAGGCCGGAAGCCTCTTTGTCGTTCAGCGAAAACCGCTTCGCAAACAGGTCGCGGATCGCCTGCTTTTGCTCCTGGCTGAGATCGCCGTCCAGTTTCGCCACGCCGGTGACCAGGATCGCCGCGGCATGGATAGGATCCTCGACCGAGTAGATCGGATCACCGTCGTACTTCTTCGCCCAGGAGCGCCGCCGGCGCCAGGACCAGGGGTTGTACCAGCCGATGTCGATGCCGACGCGATCGAGGATGTAGAGGATCGTGACGATCGCACTCAGCAGGCCGAACAGTATGTGCATAGCTGAGTCTCTTCCCTTCGAAATGTCGGAGCGCCCTGTAGGTGCGACCGGTCGCGCTGTTGGAGCGCCCCATGGGCGCGACCCGTCGCGCGACCGGCGCTCCAACGGCGCTACGGAGTTACCTGGCCGAAATCCGGGCTGTCGGCCGAGAGGTACTCGTCCTCGGCGGGTGTGTTCTGCCGGCCCAGCATCTGGTTGCGATGGGGAAAGCGGCCGAACTGCTCGATGATGTCGCGGTGCAGCTCCGCGTAGTACGCCACCGTCTGGAAGGTCTCGCGGAACGTCGGCGACACCGACTCCGCGAGCTTCGTGTAGAGCTCCACCGACTTCGCCTGGATCTTCGAAGATTCCGCATGCTGCAGTGGCATGTAGAAGAACACGCGCTCGATCGGCAGAAGTCCCTTGTCGTTCTTGCCCATCGCGCCCTCGACGCAGAGCTTCAGGGCCGCCTTGTCCTTGTCGAAAGCCTTCGGCGTTCCGCGGTAGATGTTGCGGCGGAACTGGTCGAGCAGGAGGATCAGCGCGAGCCGTCCGCGCGGCGCCTTGGCCCAGTGGTCGAGCTTCCCTTCCGACGCCGCAAGAACGTCGTCCCCGAATTCGCGTTCGATCTCCAGGTCGAAGGCTTCGTCCTCTCCGAACCAGAGATCCATGCGCCGGTCTATCTTCGGCGCCGACAGTTGTTGTTCCTTGAACCAGAACTCGAGAATCTTGTCGATGCGGACCTGATCGACATCGGTGATCGTCGCTTCGCCCGCTTCACTCAACAGTTTTACTGCCATTGTTCCTTCCCGGCCGCGCCAGTGCGGCCCCGCCATCCACCCAATGTCGCCCTGAAATGCCGATGATCGCGCCTTAAAGTGCGACCTGGTTCACGTATCCGCGGCCGAGGCGAGGACGCGAATTCCGGGCTCAGTAGACTGTAACAGGTTCCGGCTTCGCGGGTTTTGAACCGCTCGACGAAAATGACTACTCGTCCATGGCGAGCCAGTGGGACTGACCGGCTCGCACTCGCAATTCGAATTGCCGCCTCGCTGATGGCGCTCGCCCTGCTGTTGCTGGCGAGTGGCTGTGGCGCCGCGCGCGGGACTCCGGAGGAGCAGCTGCACGCATGGGTCGCCGCCGTAGAGAGCGCTGCGGAGGACAAGTCACGTGCGCCGATCATGGATCTCATCGCCGTCGCCTACAACGACGCGCGCGGCCATGCCCGCGACGACGTCGACAAATTGCTGCGGCTGTGTTTCCTGCGCCAGGACACGATTGCACTCCTGACTGCCATCGACGAGATCGACGTCACCGGCGGCAACGCCGCCATGATGACCGTGACCGTCGGCATGGCAGGCACCGACGGTCGTGCACTGGGCCTGTCGGCGGATGCATATCGCTTCGAACTCGAGCTCGAAGCCGAGGGCGAGCCGGAGTCGTACGCTGACTGGCGCCTGCTTTCCGCCCGCTGGGCCGAACTCGGCGAGCCGGTGCGCTAGGCCGGCTGCGCCAGCGGACGAACATGCACCGGTTCAACGCCAAGCGCAGCACGATCGCCATCGCGGGACTCCTGATCGCCGCCTGCGCGAGCCTCGAGGACCTGGTCAGCCCGCCGGGTGTGAGCCTCCGGAACGTCCATGCGGAGGAACTCGGCTTCGAGCGCCAGACCTTCCTGTTGTCCTTCGACGTTACGAATCCGAATCCTTTCCCGCTGCCGCTGACCGAGATCCGCTACGGGATCGAACTCGACGGCATGCGATTCGCGAGCGGCAGGACTCCGGCCAGTCTCGACATCCCGGCCGGCAGCGACAGCGAGTTTGCGATCCGCGTGGAGATGGACCTCGTAAGCACTGTTCCCGACCTGTTGTTCGTACTCAGGAACGGCATGGACCGGGACATTCCTTACAGCCTCGAAGGCGAGTTGCACACCTCGATCCCGGGTGCCCGGCCGGTGCACTTTGCGAGCGCCGGCGCGGTCCGTCTCCAGGACCGGTAATTAGGTTACGCGCGAAACCTACATTTTCGAGCGCGGACGATTTTTTCGCCGGGCGTCGTAACGTTCTGATAAACACAAAGTTTCAATCGTAATATTGCGGTCTGTTGGCGGCTGCGCTTGACCAGCCGCTATAGTGAGTTTTGGTAAACGCGGGAGTCAGCCCGCGATACCCGCCGCTGCGCCGGGCGCCGCATTCGCGCGCATGGCGCGCTCCAACGGACAACACAGGAAACGGGGCACGTGCCTGACGTGTCTCAGGGGACGCATGACGGAGCGAATTGCCAACGGTCTTTACGACCCCGCCTTCGAGCGCGACAGCTGCGGATTCGGCCTGATCGCCAACCTCGACGATCTGCCGAGCCACTGGGTCGTGAAGACGGCGATCTCCGCGCTCGCCCGGCTCACGCACCGCGGCGCCGTCGCGGCCGACGGCCAGACCGGCGACGGCTGCGGCCTCCTGCTCAAGTCCCCACCGATTTCCTGCGCGCGATCGGCCGCGAACAGGGCTTTCGTCTCGCCGAGCGTTTCGCCGCCGGCGCTGTCTTCCTGTCGCAGGACGAGGCCGCCGCGGCGCGGGCACGCGGCGCCATCGACAAGGCCGTGCGCGAGATCGGGCTCGAGGTCGCCGGCTGGCGCGCCGTACCGACCAACGCGTCGGCCTGTGGCGAGCTCGCGCTGAAGACCCTGCCGCGCATCGAGCAGGTGTTCGTCAATGCGCCCGCCGGCATGCCGACGCGGCCGATTCAACCGCCGCCTGTTCCTCGCGCGTCGCCGCGCCGAAAACCAGCTCGATGGCACGGACACCTTCTATCGCGAGCCTGTCCTCGGTGACGATTGTCCTACAAGGGCATGGTCATGCCCCCGCACCTCGCGGACTTCTACCCGGACCTGCGCGACGAGCGCATGTGACTCGTCGGTCTGCCGTGTTCCACCAGCGCTTCTCGACCAACACTCTGCCGCAGTGGCGGCTCGCGCATCCGTTCCGGTTTCTCGCGCACAACGGCGAGATCAACACGATCGCAGGGCAATCGCAACTGGGCGATGGCGCGCGGCGCCGCAACTTCCGCTCCGACAAGCTCGACGACGTCTCTGACCTCGACCCGATCATCGGCATGCACGGCTCGGATTCGCCGAGCCTCGACAACATGCTCGAGGTGCTGCTGGCGGGCGGCATGGACCTGCTGCAGGCCATGCGCATCCTGATGCCGCCGGCGTGGCAGACGGTCGACGACATCGACCCGGACCTGCGCGCGTTCTACGAGTTCTACGCGACTGCCACATGGAACCCTGGGACGGCCCGGCCGGCATCGTGCTGACCGACGGCCGCTACGCCGCCTGCGCGCTCGACCGCAACGGCCTCCGGCCCGCGCGTTACGTGATCACCGACGAACCGCCACCTCACGATCGCCTCGGAAATCGGCGTGTGGGACTACGACGAGCGAGGACGTGGTCCGCAAGGGCCGCCTCGGGCCGGGCGAGATGATCGCAGTCGACCTCGTGAACGGGCGTGCTGCTCGAGAACGAGGACATCGACGACATCCTCAAGGCGCGCGCACCCGTACAAGCGCTGGCTCAAGCAGGGCATGCGCTACCTCGATTCGGACCTGATCGACCCGCATACTCGCGGCCGAGCCGATGGATCCGCCGACGCTGGCGCTCTACCAGAAGATGTTCAACCTCACGCGCGAGGAGCGCGAACGAGATCGTCGCGCGTGCTCGCCGAGGACGGAGAACGAAGCCGTGGGCTCGATGGGCGACGACACGCCGATGGCGGTGCTGTCGTCACAAGGTCCGCTCGCTCTACGACTATTTCCGCCAGCAGTTCGCGCAGGTGACGAACCCGCCGATCGATCCGCTGCGCGAGCCGATCGTGATGTCGCTGCAGACGAAGATCGGGCCGCGAGTGCAACCTGTTCGACATCGGCGCCGGAGCATGCGCAGCCAGGTCATCATGAACTCGCCGGTGCTGTCGCAGCGCAAGCTGCGCCAGCTGGTCGGCCCCGACATGTACAAGGACCGGCACGAATTCATCAACCTCAACGTCGACGAGAACCTGCCGATCCCGGAGGCGCTGGATGCCATCTGCGCGCAGGCGGAGGAAGCCGTGCGGAAGGGCGCGCTGATCGTGCTGCTGAGCGACCGCTATCTCGAACGCGGCAAACTGCCGGTGCACGCGCTGCTCGCGACCGGCGCAGTGCATCACCACCTCGTCCGGAAGGGACTGCGCTGCGACTGCCAACCTCGTCGTCGAGACCGGCACCGCGCGCGACCCGCATCACTTCGCCTGCCTCATCGGCTACGGCGCCACCGCCGTGTATCCGTACTGGCGTACCAGACGCTGTACGACATGATGCGCAGGCGCGTGCAAGCTCGACACGACGAGCGCATGGAGCTCGGCCGCAGCTACCGGCGCGGCATCCGCAAGGGGCTGCTTCAAGATCATGTCGAAGATGGGCATCTCGACGATCGCCAGCTACCGCGGCGCGCAGCTCTTCGAGATCGTCGGGCTGTCGACGCGAGATCGTCGACGCTGCTGCTTCCGCGGCACGCGAGTCGCGCATCCAGGGCGCGGATTTCGAGGACCTGCAGCGACGACCAGAGAGCGCTCGCCGCACGCGCGTGGGAGCCGCGCGAGCCGCTCGAGCCAGGGCGGCCTGCTCAAGTACGTGCACGGCGGCGAGTACCACTGTACAACCCGGACGTGATCGCGACGCTGCAGGCGGCGGTGCGCACCGGCGAGTTACGCGCGCTACCAGGAGTACGCGAAGCTCGTGAACGAACGCCCGGTCGTCGACGCTGCGCGACCTGCTGAAAGCTCAAACCCGCTGGGCGACCCCGTGCCGCTCGCCGAAGTGGAAGCCGTCGAGCAGATCCTGCCGCGCTTCGACACCGCGGGCATGTCGCTCGGGCGCGCTGTCGCCCGAAGCGCACGAGGCGCTCGCCATCGCGATGAACCGCCTCGGCGGGCGCTCGAATTCCGGCGAGGGCGGCGAGGACCCGGCGCGCTACGGCACCGAGCAGAATCTCGAAGATCAAGCAGGTGGCCTCGCGGCCGCTTCGGCGTGACGCCGGAGTACCTCGTCAATGCCGAGGTGCTGCAGATCAAGATCGCGCAGGGCGCGAAGCCCGGCGAGGGCGGCCAGCTGCCCGGCCACAAGGTGAACGAGCTGATCGCGCGGCTGCGCTTTGCGCGACCCGGCGTCGGCCTGATCTCGCCGCCGCCGCACCACGACATCTATTCGATCGAGGACCTGGCGCAGCTGATCTTCGACCTGAAGCAGGTCAACCCGAAGGCGCTGGTCTCGGTGAAGCTGGTGGCCGAGCCGGGCGTCGGCACGATCGCCGCCGGCGTGGCCAAGGCCTATGCGGACCTCATCACGATCTCCGGCTACGACGGCGGCACCGGCGCAAGTCCCGCTGACCTCGATCAAGTACGCCGGCAGTCGCCGTGGGAACTCGGTCTTGCCGAAGACGCACCAGACGCTGCGCGCGCAACGACCTGCGCCACAAGGTGCGCCTGCAGACCGACGGCGGCCTGAAGACCGGCCTCGACGTGATCAAGGCGGCGATGCTCGGCGCGGAGAGCTTCGGCTTCGGCACCGCGCCGATGGTCGCGCTCGGCTGCAAGTACCTGCGCATCTGCCACCTGAACAACTGCGCCACCGGCGTCGCGACGCAGCACGACGTGCTGCGCAGCAACTACTTCATCGGCCTGCCGGAGATGGTGATCAACTATCTTCCGCTTCGTCGCGCGAGGAAGTGCGCGATGATCATGGCGACGCTCGGCGTGCGCACGCTCGCCGAGCTGATCGGGCGCGTCGACCTGCTGGAACTCGTCGAGGGGCAGACGCCGCAGCAGCGACGGCTCGACCTCTCGCCGCTGCTGTCGGACAGCGGCCTCGCGAAGGACGCGCCGCAGTTCTGCAGCGTGCCGACGCAACGCGCCGTTCGACAAGGGCGAGCTCGCCGAGCAGATGCTCGACGACCATGTCGCGCGGCGATCGACGGCCAGCAGCGGCGGCGAGTTCGCAATACGACGTGCAGAACTTCAACCGCTCCATCGGCGCGCGCCTGTCCGGCGAGATCGCGCGCCGCTACGGCAACCACGGCATGCGCGATGCGCCGATCGACGTGCGACCTCACCGGCACCGCCGGCCAGAGCTTCGGGGCCTGGAACGCCGGCGGACTGCAACCTGCACGCTGACGGCGATGCGAACGACTACGTCGGCAAGGGCATGACCGGCGGGCAAGCTCGTGATCCGGCCGCCGCGCGAGCGCGCGCTATCGTCGCGCACGACACGGCGATCATCGGCAACACCTGCCTGTACGGCGCGACCGGCGGCGAGCTGTTCGCCGTCGGGCAGCGCCGGCGAGCGCTTCGCAGTGCGCAATTCCGGCGCGACCGCGGTCGTCGAGGGCACGGGCGACCATTGCTGCGAGTACATGACCGACGGCGTCATCATGGTGCTCGGCCGCACGGGCGTGAACTTCGGCGCGGGCATCACCGGCGGCTTCGCCTACGTGCTCGACCTCGATCGTGACTTCGTCGACCGCTACAACCACGAGCTGATCGACATCCACCGCATCACGCCGGAGAGCATGGAAGGCGCATCTGCAGCACCTGCAGCAGCCTGATCGACCGGCACGTCGCGCGAGACCGGCAGCGAGTGGGGCGCGGAGATCGTGCAGGACGACTTCCGCACCTACCTGCAGCGATTCTGGCTGGTGAAGCCGAAGGCGCTCGAGCTCGGCACGCTCATCGACATCGCTGCGCAGGGCGGCGTAGCCATGTCGGAGCATGCCCCTGCAGTTCCTCGAGATACCGCGCCGTGACCCCGAGAAGCAGCCCGCCGAGGAGCGGACGAAGCGATTTCGGCGAGATCTACGGGCACTACGACGCGGCGGATGCCGCGCAGCAGGCGGGCCGCTGCCTCGATTGCGGCAACCCGTATCTGCGAGTGGAAGTGCCCGGTGCACAACTACATCCCGAACTGGCTGAAGCTCATCGAGGCCGGCAAGCTGTTCGAAGCCGCCGAACTCTCGCACCAGACGAACTCGCTGCCCGAGATCTGCGGGCGCATCTGCCCGCAGGACCGGCTGTGCGAAGGTGCGTGCACGCTCGACGACGATCGGCGCGGTGACGATCGGCAGCATCGAGAAGTACATCACCGATGAAGCCTACAGCCAGGGCTGGCGGCCGGACATGTCCCACGTCGTCGAGACCGGCAAGCGCGTCGCGGTGGTCGGCGCGGGCCCGGCGGGCCTTGGCTGCGCGGACATCCTGGCGCGCGAAGGCATCCAGCCCGGTGGTGTTCGACGCGCTATCCGCGAGATCGGCGGCCTGCTCACCTTCGGCATTCCGCCGTTCAAGCTCGAGAAAGACAGTCGTCGAGCGGCGGCGCGAGGATACTCGAGGGCATGGGCGTCGAGTTCCGCCTCGGAATACCGCATCGGCACCGACCTGCCGTTCCAGCAATTGCTCGACGAGTACGACGCGGTGTTCCTCGGCATCGGGCACCTACAAGTACGTGCCGGCAACCTGCCGGGCGAGAAGCTGCCCGGCGTGGTCGATGCGCTGCCGTACCTCATCTCGAACATCAATCGCGAGCTCGGCATCGACAGGAACCGGAAGCGCTTCGTCAACCTGAAGGGCAAGCGCGTCGTCGTGCTGGGCGGCGGCGACACCGGCATGGACTGCAATCGCACTGCGATCCGCCAGGGCGCGAAGAGCGTCACCTGCGTCTACCGCCGCGACGAGGAGAACATGCCGGGCTCGAAGCGCGAGGTCACGAACTGCGAAGGAAGAAGGCGTGCGCTTCCTGTTCAACCGGCAGCCGGTCGAGATCTTCGGCGATGCGAAGGTGGAAGGCGTGAAGGTCGTCGAGACGCGGCTCGGCGCCGCGGGATCAGACGGACGGCGCCAGCCGGAACCGGTCGCCGGCAGCGAGGAAATCCTGCCGGCCGACGCCGTGATCATCGCGTTCGGCTTCCGGCCGGATCCGCCGAACTGGTTCGCCGAGCACGACATCGAGTGCCTGCCGAGCGGACGCACGCGCGTGTCGACGCACGGCCAGTTCCCGTTCCAGACCACGAACCCCAAGGTCTTCGCCGGCGGCGACATGGTGCGCGGCTCGGACCTCGTCGTCACCGCCGTGTTCGAGGGCCGCGAGGCCGCGAAGGGGATCTCCAAGTACCTCGGCGTCTGGTAGCAATACCGGAGGGGCGCCAGCGCGCAATATCGCTGATGGACTGTACGAGGCAGTGGCGAAGTAGCATGATCGCGCCACGCGGCCTGGAGGACCCTCGTGAGTATTCACTGTCGAATATCGACAATCGTGGCTGTTTGCTGCCTGTTCGCGACGGTTCCGATCCGGGCTGCTGATAGCGACAATGCAATAAAGCAGATGCTGTTGCGGTCGAACGACTATCTCGGTGTCGTGCAAAGCTACTGGCCGCGTGCGGCACAAGGCGATATCGAAGCCATGATTGTGGTCTACAACGCGCTCAATGACTGTTCGTGGTTCAGCGACAAGATTCGCGAGTCCGACGATATCAACGAGTTCGAGACACTCATGCGGCGCGAAGATCCCAATAACCTGGTCTACGGACGGGGAATCTTCTACAGGTGCCGGAATCTGGTCGAGCACTACGACGACTACCTGGGCTGGGAAGACCTGAGGTTGCGAGCCGCATTGGCCGGCGACCGTGGATCCCGGGTCATGCTGGTCGGCGAGTACTTTTTCTACGCACACTTTTACGATGTGCCGCGCGAGGCATTCAGCTATTCGCCTGCGGCGTGGCTCATCGAGGCGATCGAAAACCGCGACTCGCGCATGTTCTCGATCCTCGCTGAGGCCGGAGAATCGACGCCCGGCATGCGCGACGACATGTCGCCGACGGTGACGGCGGCGTGGAAGCTGGTGACCTGCCACTACGGCACGGACTGCAGTGTCCCGGAGTCCATGGAGGACTATTGCCTGTACATGACGGACGAGTGCGGGCAGTTCGACAACATGCTGGCGGTCATACGACACAACGCCGGCGGCGTCGAACAGTTCGCGGCGGCCCAGGAAATCGCGGCTGCCTATGTCCGGCACATAGAGGACAAGCGATACGACCTGCTGGGCCTCAATCTGGTCTGGTAGCCCGGCCGACCGGTCCCGCAGGCTTTAGCTCTGCAATCAGCGCGACAACAGCGGATTGGGATGTTCCGCGTCGGTGCCACCGCTGCCGTACGGCCGCGTGATGATTTCCAGGTTGTGCCCATCGGGAGATTCGAAGTACAGGCCGCGCCCGTCGTCCCAGTGATTGATGCGGCCGGGTTCGCGGTGAAACGGATCCGCCCAGTAGGGCAGCGCGCGTGCGCGCAGGCGTTCGAAAATCGCGTCGAACTCGTCGTCGTCCACGAGAAAGGCGAAATGCCGCGACGAGATCCGCTCGTCCGTCTGCAGGAGGTCGAGGGAGGTTTCGCCGACCTGGACGACAGTGAAGTGGCCGAGTTCCTTCGCCGCCGGCAGCCCGAGGATCCCGGTCAGGAAACGGGCCGTGGCTGCCGGATCGCGGGCATGGACGATCGTGTGGTTCAGCGTCACGGCCATTGCCCTACTATAACGGAGCCGACTGCGCCAATCGCGGCGGCGATGGCGGCTCGACTCGTCGCGCCCATGGGGCGCTCCAACAGTTGGAGCGCAGCTACCCTAGTTCGCGGGGCAGCCGGCGACCTTCGTGAAGGCCAGGTCTTCGTAGTCGGAGCTGAAATCGGCCTCCGGGTCGACCTTCGACATTGCCAGGGCCGCGGCGGTGCCGTCGTGCCCGATCGCGAAATCCAGCCAGGCTTCGTCGGACACACTGACGTCGTCCCAGTCGACCAGCTTGCGACCGTCGACCGTCATCACGGTGCCCGTCAACATCGGCGACTTCACGGCACTGAATTTCACGCGGCTGCCCTCGGCGCAAATCAGCACGTCGCCGAACCACGGATCCCGCCACACACCTGTGAACGCCAGCATTTCTTCCGGGGCAACCGGATCTCGCGCCGACGTATCCGGCGCTTTCGGCTCGTCGGGCGCAGCGCGGTCCCGCTCGAGATCGGCGATATACCAGGAAGCGTCATGCGTGTCGTCCGGCGCGGTGAAGGCCTTGGTCAGTAACTGGGACAGGATCGTGCGGGCATCGCTGCCTTCGCCGTTCGTGAGCATGACGAATCCGGACTTGCGGTCCGGCAGCAGGAACATGACCGAGTACATGCCCATCAGCGAACCGGTATGCGACACGGTCCATTCGCCGTCGACGTCCGCCAGCCGGAATCCGTAGGCATAGGCGTAATAATGCGTCCCGTTCCATCGCCGGGCGAGATCCGGCACGGGCATCGGCGTCCGCGGCGTCCACAGGGCAAGCCGTTGCTCTTCCGACAGCCACTCCCGTTGCGCCGGGCTCGGGTCGAGCCAGTTGCCGGCCCACGCCAGCATGTCGTTCAGGCTGCACCGGATGCCGCCCGCCGCGGCCATCGTGATCGCGGGGATCACGTCGCCGTCTTCGAGCGCGACCACGTTCCGCTCTTCCACCCGGATGTGGGGCTGGGCAATGTCGTCGTCAGCCTCTCGGCGCCATTCACCCACCTTGCAGCCGAGCTCGAGCGGCTCGAAGATCTCGCGCCGCACCAGTTCCTCGTAGCTCGCGCCACCGGCTGCAGCCGCGACTTCCCCGGCGACGATATACAGCGTGTTGTCGTAAGCGTAGCCGGAACGGAAACCGTACTCCGGCTCGAGACGGGCGAGGCCGGCAAGAACGTCGGCGCGCGTGAACGAGTTGGGCTCCGGCCAGAACATCAGGTCGCCGGCGCCTGCAGGCAGCCCGCTGTTGTGTATGAGCAGGTCCTGCACCTGCAGGTTCTGCGTGACCCAGGGGTCGTACATCCGGAAGGAGGGGAGGTGCTCGATCACCGGGTCGTCCCAGTCGAGCTTGCCGGCATCGACCTGTCGGGCGAGGACACTCGCAGTCATGGCCTTGCTGTTGGACGCGATCTTGAACAGCGTGTCGGGGCCTATTTCATCGCCGCTGCCGGCAATGCGCTCGCCGGCGGTGCGCCGGTAGACGATCGTGCCGTCCTCGATGACGCCCACGGCCAGCCCCGGCAGCCGATAGTGCGTCATCACCGCATCGAAGGCTTCGTCGTAGCGTGATTCCGCGGCGGCCGCGGGGATGCCGCCGAGGAACAATGCCAGGGCGGCAATCCACGAAACCGACGCAGGATCAGAAGTCGATCGTGAACAGGAGCTGGGCATAGCGCGGCGACTGGTAGGCCGTGCCGAACCGGTATTCCGGGTTCAGGAAGCCGATGTCCGACTCGAACTGGTCGTCCACCTGCAGCGTCTTCTGCTGGTCCAGCACGTTGTACACCGCGAATTTCGCGCGGAAGTCGATGTCGTTGAACGAGTGCGCATAGCTCACGCTCAGGCCGAGATCGTAGCTCCATGGCAGACGCCCGCCCGATGCGCGGGGGCGGTGCTCCCATTGCCGTTCCGAAAGGACGTCGGATTCGCAGTTTGCCGTGCAGACGAAGTAGCTGACGTAGTTCTGGCCGTCGTACGGATTGCCGACGCCGAAAGCATTGACCGGCGCGCCCGACTGCGCATTCAGGGTCGCGCCCAGCTGCCAGTGCTCGCCGATGCCGTAGGCGCCGCGGATCTTCACCTGGTGCCGGTGATCGTTCGGCAGGTAACCCTCGCCCATGTAGTTGACCCAGGGATCATCGAAGTTCTCGGTGCGGCCGGTATCGGAGAAGTTCGTGTCCGAATTCACCGGGCCTTCGGCGTTCCCTTCGCTGTAGGACAGGGTGTAAGTCGCGTTGAGCGCCCACTTCGAGTCCCAGGCCCGGTCGATGACGAAGTCCAGGGCTTTGTAGGTGCGTTCCGGCTCCGGGAAGCCGACCTCGCCGACATAATTGCCGTCGTCGTCGTACAGCGACCAGCCCGCATTGGCCGTGTCGATCGTGACGAAGCCGTCGGACTCGCCGTCGCAGTTCGTGTCCGTGAAGATCGTGAGGGGTTCGCCCGGGTTGGCCATGGCCCAGCCGACATAGCCCGTGTCGCCGTCGCAGACGAGCCCGTTCGAGATGATCTCCATGTCGTCGATGGCGTTGGTGAGGTCGCGGTAGGTCGCGCGCACGCCCCAGGACCAGGAGTCGTCGATCATCGCCTGGTAACCCAGGATCACCTCGTCCTGGTAAACCGGGTCCATGTCGGCATCGACTTCGCCGCGCAGGTCGCCGACGGTGCCGTCGCCCTGCGAATCGTCGACCGGCCCGATCTGGTCGCCGAGGATCGGGCGCTGGAAGGTGGCACCGTTGTACTCGAAGTCCTCGAGGCCTTCGAAGACGTAGAAGGTCCGCACGTCGGCGAACCCGCCGGCCTGCTTGATGTTGATCACGTTGGCGACCGGCAGGTAGAAGCGACCGATGTTGCCGAACAGCTTGCTGCGGCCTTCGCCGCTCGTGTCCCAGGCAAAGCCGAAGCGCGGCGCCAGCATGTCGTCCATCTTGATGTAGCTTTCGCCGTCCGAGTTCTTGTTATCGAACTCGTCCAGGCGCAGGCCGCCTTCCAGCACCAGGTCGTCGGTCACCTGCCAGCTGTCTTCGAGGTAAAAAGCGGTCGCGGTCGTCTCGAACTCGCCGTTCACCTCGTTCCGACGGGTGCGGACATAGGCATCCACGCCGGCCGGCACGACGCCGCCGTTCTCGAGCGTGGTACCCGGCGCGGTGTCATTGATTTCATAGACGAGGCGTTCCGGCCCCGGATAGTGCTGGGAGTGGTTCGACGTGTTGACCTCGTGGTCCACGCCGAAGCGAACCCGGTGGTCGCCGAGGGCCCATTGGAAGTCCAGCCTGGCCTGCTCGCGGTTGTCGAGGCGCGCGGTCACGCTCGAGGTTTGGGAACAGCCGAGGTCGGCGTCGCCGCCGACCAGGCGGAAGTCGCGGATGCGGTGGCAATCGATGTCGCTCGGGCTGTACAGGGCGGATTCGCGGTCGTTCTCGCCGTACAACGCGCGCACCGAAAATGCATCGGTCAGGTATCCCGTGTAGGTCGTCGACCAGTTGACGCCGCCATTGTCAAAGTATTCCGTGCCCTGGTACTCGCCGGTCTCGCCGGTGTCCAGGTCGAACTCATAGGTGTCGGTCGCGGTGCTGTCCTCGTCGGAAAATGCGAGCAACTCCAGCAAATGGTTGTCGTTGATCTGCCAGTCGATCTTGCCGCCCCAAAAGGCGTCGTCCGACGAGTCCTTGTCCAGTTGCGAGCCGCTGTTATCGGTGTTCTGGGGCTCGAAGTTGCGCGCCTCGTACATGGCAAAGAAGAACAGGTGATCGCGGACGATCGGGCCGCCCGCGTACAGGTTCACGCTCTGGCTCTCGGATTCATCGTGGCTCGCGATGTAGACGGGATTGCCATCGGCATCGAAATGGTTGTCGCCT
This sequence comes from uncultured Pseudomonadota bacterium, assembly GCA_963775455.1. Taxonomy (GTDB): domain Bacteria; phylum Pseudomonadota; class Gammaproteobacteria; order Steroidobacterales; family Woeseiaceae; genus UBA1847. Next base: position 50,025 of record CAVZIU010000006.1, read on the forward strand.
TCGCTTTGCAGGGACGACGGTTCCCAGATGGCTTCGGCGCCGAACTCGAATTCGTTCGTGCCGGAGCGGGTGACCGTATTGATCACGCCGCCCGTCGTCCGGCCGAACTCCACGGAGTAGCCGCCGGTCTTGACCTGGAACTGTTCGTAGAAGGAGTAGGGCACCGACGAGAAGCCGATGCGGCGGTAGAAATCGGTGACGTTCAAGCCGTTGATGTAGACGGTGTTCTCGGCTACCGACGAGCCGCCGAAGGACAGGCCTTCGAAATCGCCCTTGGCGACGCCGGGCGCGAGTTCGGCGACGGACTGCAGGTCCCGCTCGACCGGCAGCAACTCCAGCTGCTCCTGCGTGAGGTTGGTGGCAATTTCCGTCGAGGTCAGGTCGATGACCCTTGACGTCCGCGAACCCACCACCTGTACCTCGTCGATCGCGCTGGCGTTGACGACGGTGGTCTTGCCGAGGCTGACGGTGACCGGGAACGGGCCTGCGAGCGACGCCCCGTCCTTGCTGGCTTCCAGCGTGTATTCGCCGACCGGCAGGAAGGGAAAGCGGAAATCGCCGTCGTCGCCCGCGACCATCGTGCGGCTGAAGCCGGTCCCGGGGTCGATGACCGTCACGGTCGCACCCGCCTCGGTCCGTCCCGCGACCGAGCCGTCCTGCGACTGGGCCATGGCAACCGGGCCGAATATTGCCAGGCTGAGTGACACGAGTAGCGACAGTGCAATGGATCGTGTTGTGCAGTGCGATGTCTGTTCGTTCATGGTCCTCTCCGGGATTACGAGCCTGTAGGCAGGTCAGTCGGTGTTGCTTGTCGCGATATCGGCTTCCGCTCCGATGATTTCGGCCTGGAACGTATAGTCCCATTGATCGAAATACAGGTTGCCGCCGTCCCATTCGACTTCGCCGCGTTGCGAGTCGACGGTGTCGGAGCGGAAGTGTTTCTTTGGCGGGTCGAAGTCGGCACCGAAATCGTCGTTGAATGCGATGCGGAAGCCGTCGAGGCCACCCAGGTAAAGCCACTCGATCTCGGGCGCTTCCTCGAAGCGGCCGAAAGTCACGTCCATCGGCATCCATCCGTAAGGCGCGATGTAGAACCAGCCCCAGTCGTGGAGGTTCCAGTACTCGCCGTCGGAAAAGACCATTCCGGACTGCCAGCGCGCGGGAATGCCGTTCATGCGCATCAGGGTCATCAGCAACAGCGTTTGCTGCCCGCAGTCGGCATGCCCCTGCTGAAGAGCGTGTTCGCTGATGTTCGTGATGGTCGAGTACTCGAGCGCGCCCGCCCAGGGAATCTCGTCGACGGCGCTGAAAAGCTTCTGTGCGATCCGCCACGGGTTGGTTTCGTCGCCGACCACCTGTTCCGAGAAGATCCGCAACGGATTCGTGAAGACGACATGCGGCGGGTCTTCGCCGAGGAAGGATGCGAGGTCGGGTGACGCATCGGGCGCCACGACCTGGTCTGCATCGACCGAATGGTATTGGCCGAGCACGGTCAGTTCGTATGTGATCGAGAATACGGTCGGCTGGCCTGCCACCGCAGGCTTCTCGAGATAGGCGGTGCGCATGCCGGTCGATTCCGGGGCAAGTTGCCGCTTTGCCGGATCGCTGTCCAGGAAGCGGATGTCCTGCTGTTGGCCGGGCAAATCACGCGGGTAGGGAATCCAGGCGCTGATGGTTTCACCGGCCGGCACGGCGTCGGCGTCGACGGTGAGCGTCTGGTTGACGCGTACGCGCTGCGGCAGCGCGCTCGGGCTTTCCCCGGCGATCGCGGCCTCGCGCAACTGACGGTGATAGTCGTTCGGCGTTTCCATCGGGCCGTCGACGAGCGGCGTCGGTTCCTTCCTGCGGGCACGCGCTTCGGTACTGAGGCGAAACAGGTTCGACGGCGCACGGTTGAAGTACAGCAGGCGGCCGTCGATCAGCCGATGCTCGATCAGGCCGCGCTCGTCCCAGCGCTCGAACTCCTGCTCGGTGAGGTCCGGGACGTAGGTCCTGACGCGCTCGCGCGCGGCGGCAGGATCGAGCGAGAAATCCATGAAGATCCGGCGCATGCGTTCGCGCTGGAACAACAGCTGTTCGCGGGATTCCGCGGTGAGGCCCGGCTTCCCGAGCGCCGCGGCAATGCCGGACTCGGCGGCCCGGAACTGGCCCGCGTCGATGCTTTGGATGACCTGGCCCAGGTCTTCCGGACCGCCGGCGCTACCCGCCTGCGGCCACAGGGCCGCTGCGAGGAGTGCGAGCAGGAGCGGCTGTGCCCGGCGCGGATCGGCCATCCGCACCCGGTCGTGCCCCGCAGGGCCGGCAATACGTGGAAACACCCGACTCACCGAAATTCAGTCCCCCGACTGCCTGCTTTCGACTGAATTGACTTGCGCCATGAGTCGCCCGACTGATGGCTGTGCACCTGTTTATCACGCGCGGAACGGCACGGTCAATATTTTATGCGTCTTTGACATTCAGTTGGAATCATATATTCTGCAACCGCTTGGCCGAGCACAAAAAGGCCCTCCTGCAGACATAGAGGGGCGCCGAAAGACATATGCTGGCCTACGCCTTGTGGGGGGTGCCGGATGACAGCGGGACGGTTGCGCATCATCGCGATTTCGGCGGCCGCGATCGTCGTGCTGGCGGCGATCGCGGTAGTCTCCGAACGCGCCTGGCAGGCGCCGCCGCCACTCGAGGGCGTCCTCGGCAACTCGGATGACCGGCACCAGCCCGAGTTCTGGCTCGCGAAGATCCCGGATCCCGACGAGACGGTGTTCGGCCGGGCACAGATCGACGCGCAGAACGAGAAGCTTCTCGAACTCGATCCGTCCATGCACGATCTCGGCGCCGTGCCGGAGACCATTCCGCGGTCGACCGTGGTCGCCTGGATCGAGGACCTGGCGGGCCGTCCCGACAACCCGCTGTACGACGCATCCGGCGCGTTCGTCTCCGACGAGTTCCTGGACGACGTACTCGACGGCCGGAACCTGGATGCCGTCCCGGAGTTACAGCCGCGGCAATTCGGGCTGGTCGTGCAACGGGGCGCCCTGCGCACGTTTCCGACTGACCGGCGCGTGTTCCGCTCTGTCGGCAATACCGACATCGACCGCTTCCAGGAGGACGCCCTCTTTCCGGGCACGCCCGTGCTGGTCGCGCACGAGAGCAAGGACGGCGAATGGTGGTTCGTCGTCTCGCCGCGCTACGCAGCCTGGATACGCAAGGCTTTTGTCGCCCTCGGCGATGCCGATGAGGTGTTCGCGTACCAGGCGAAGGAACCCTACCGGATCGTCACGGGTGCAACGGCGAAGACGGTCTTCACGCCGGAACAGCCGGCGCTGTCGGAGCTGCAGCTCGACATGGGCGTGCGTGTGCCGCAGCTGGCCGACTGGCTGCTGCAGGAACCGGTCAACGGCCAAAGCAGTTCCGGTACGCTCGTCATCGAGTTGCCGGTGCGAAACGAACACGGACGACTGAGCCTTGCGCCCGCGCTGCTGCAGCAGGTCGCCGATACCCGCACTGATTACCTGCCGCTGACCCGCGGCAACATCGTTCGCCAGGCATTCAAGTTCCTGGGCGAACGCTACGGCTGGGGACATTCCTACAACGGTCGCGACTGCAGCGGTTTCGTGTCCGAGGTGTATCGCAGCATGGGCGTGCAGCTGCCGCGCAATACGTCAGACCAGAGCGTGAGCCCGGCACTGCAGGTTACGCAATTCGGGGAGGACGACGCCAGCGACCGGCGGCTGGCGGCGGTCCGGGCGCTAGCCGTTGGAGACCTCGTCTACATTCCCGGGCACGTGATGATGGTCATCGGCGTCGATGGCGGCGCGCCCTGGGTAATACACGATACCACTGGCGCAAGCTACTTCGACGCCGACGAGCAGCTGGTGCGAGCCACCTTCAATGCCGTGTCGGTGACGCCGCTGTTGCCGCTGCGATCCAGCGAAACGGAAAGCTATGTCGATATCATGACGAGCATCGTACGAGTCGTCCCGGCCCCCACCACCTGAACGTGCCCCTTCCATGAAAATCACCGATATCCGGTTTGGCACACTGCGCGTACCCCTGCACACGCCGTTCAAGACGGCGCTCAGAACCATCGACAGCATCGAGGACATCGTCGTCATGGTCAGCACCGATTGCGGCCACGTCGGGTACGGCGAAGCACCCGCAACGGCGGTAATAACGGGGGATACGCGAGGCTCGATCGTCGAAGCGATCAGGCACTATATCTGGCCCCGGGTAGTCGGCCAGAACATAGAGGACCTGAACCGGATAACGCAGCTGATTCAGACGGCCCTGGAAAGAAACTCCAGCGCCAAGGCGGCCGTCGAAATCGCGATCTACGACCTGTGGGGACAGCTCTATGGCGCGCCGCTGTACCGGCTGCTGGGCGGCGGCCACCCCCGCATCACGACCGATATCACGATCAGCGTCGACTACATCGACAAGATGGTCGCGGACTCCGTCGCCGCGGTCGAACGCGGCTTCGAGGCGCTGAAAATCAAGGTCGGCAAGGATATCGGCGTCGATATCGAACGCGTCAAGGCGATCTATGCGGCCGTCGAAGGCCGCGCCCTGTTGCGGCTCGACGCCAACCAGGGCTGGACTGCGAAGCAGGCCGTGCACGCGGTGCAGACGCTGGAGGACGCCGGCGTGCAGCTCGAGCTGGTCGAGCAGCCGGTCAAGGCCCATGATCTCAACGGCATGAAGTACGTCACCGAGCGGGTAAACACGCCGATCATGGCCGACGAAAGCGTGTTCGGTCCGACCGAGGTCGTGCAGCTGATCCGCATGCGGGCTGCCGACATCATCAACATCAAGCTGATGAAGACCGGCGGCATCTCGAACGCCGTCAGGATTGCCGACATCGCGGCGATGTACGGCGTCGAATGCATGATCGGCTGCATGCTCGAAACCGGCATCAGCGTCGCCGCGGCCGTCCACGTTGCGGTGGCCAAGTCGGACGCCATCACGAAGATCGATCTCGACGGACCGTCGCTTTGCGCCGTCAATCCGATCGACGGCGGCGTCTACTTCAACGGGTCCGAAATCAGCGTGCCCGAGACCGCCGGTCTGGGGATTCGAGAGATACGCGGGCTGGAACCCGTACACTGAGCCGCCGAGTGCCGACAAGACGATGCTGCCACTCCTGAAAATTCGTGCGGAACGGGACCAGATGTCGGCGATCGAGCGACGGATCGCGGACTTCATACTCGCAGAACCGCAGCTACTGCGCGACTACTCGTCGCAGCAGCTGGCCAATGCGCTGCGCATCAGCCAGTCGAGTGTCGTCAAGTTCAGCCAGAAGCTGGGCTTCAAGGGCTATCCCGACCTGAAATATTCCATCGGTGAATCGATCGCCCGCGGCGACGGCGTTGATCGCGAAAATCACGAGGAGCAGGGAAACGGCGATGCACATTCGGCGCTCGCCGAAAGCCTCTGGCGCAGCAAGTCCCTTGCGGAGCAGGAGACGCGGCTGATCAACCCGTCGGCGAACGTCGATGCCATTGCGACCGTTGTCCGCCACGCCAAGCAGGTATTCGTTTTCGGCACGGGCGAGGACGGCATCCTGTCGCAGGGTTTCGCCGTGCGCTTGTCTCTCCTCGGCTTCCACACGGTACATTGTTCCGACGCGGCCCTGATGGCAATCAGCATAGCGACATCGAAAGCCAACGACGTGCTGTTCGCCTTCTCGCAATACGGCCAGCAGTCGACCTTGTCGAAGATCAGCCGGCAGTTTCGCGAACGGCGCGTCAAGGTGGTGTCGGTGACCCGCCACACGGCCAACCCCTTGCGCGCGCAGGCGGACCTGTCCTTGCTCGTGTCCGCGCACGACGAACGCCCGCAGATCGAACCGCTGCTATATCAGTCGGCTCTTTGTCACCTCCTCGACATGCTGTTCCTCATCCTGAGCGACAGCGGCAACGGGCGGCTCGCGACCTTTGCCGGCAACCTGGAACGCATCGAGAACCTCGGGAAGCGGTAGGCGGACGAGCTCATTCACGTCAGGTAGAGGCTCGAGACGGCCTCGGCAATCAACTGCACCGCGGGCTCGCGCCGGTTAGTCAGCGCCAGGACCGTCAAACGCTCCTCGGGAAAGCGCATCACGTGGTTCTGGAAGCCGCAGGAGAAGCCCTCGTGATGCAGGCGGCGGCGGCCGTCGAACGTATCGATGCGCCAGCCGTAACCATAGTGGCCGGTACCGGGCGTCCACATCGCCGTCAGCGATGTGTTGGACAACAGAGACTCGGTGTACAGCGCCTCATCCCACTTGCAGTAGTCGACGAGCGAGGAATAGATCCCGCCGTCGCCCAGCACCGCACTGGTGGCATCCTGGTCGGAAAGCGCGGCCCTGCCGTCGGCGGCGACGGCGTAGCCGAGCGCCCTCATTTCGACGTCGGATTTTCCGAGCTCGAACGCCACCGTCCCGCCCATCGACAACGGGGCGAAAATGTTGTCGTGCAAGAACCGCGCAAAACCAGTGCCGGATGCTTTCTCGACGAGTACCGCGAGCAGCGCGTAGCCGGTGTTGCTGTAGCGAAACTTCGAGCCGGGCTCGAAGTCGGTGCGCCCCGATTCACGGGCAATGCGAAGCACGTCCCGGTCCGACAGCTGTCCGGCGAAGTTCGAGCCAATCACGCATTCGTAATCGATGAGCCCCGAGCTGTGTTGCAGCAGGTCGCGCAGGCGGACCTCGTGTCCGAATGCCGGAAAGTCGCCGAACAGTTCCGGGAGGCGGGCGTCGAGGTCCAGGCAGCCGCGTTCGACCAGCATCATGATGCAGGCAGCGGTGAACTGTTTCGTGAGCGAGGCCAGCCGAAAGTTCGTGCCGGGCAGTACCGGAATGCCGCTAGCGAGGTCCGCGCAACCGTGCGTCCGCACGAGTGCCACATCGCCATTACGGATGACGGCCAGGGCGACCCCCGGTACGCCGTCACCCCGATACGGAGCCAGCAGGCGGTCGATCTGCGACTGGCGCGCCGCGTCGCCGGTTACAGGGGCGCGGTCCATGGCACGTCCATGCCGATGATCGAATCGTAGTGCGGGCGCGGACGGATGACCCAGGATTCGGCACGATCGACCAGCACCTCGGGAACCAGCTGGCGCGTGTTGTATCCGGAGGCCATCACGCTTCCGTAGGCACCCGCGCCCTCGATGACGAGCAGGTCGCCCGGCGACATCCGGGGCAGCTTTCGCGCGCGGGCGAATGTATCGCCGGTTTCGCAGACCGGCCCCACCACGTCGAAGTGCATGAACTCGCGCCCGTCCGGGACGTCCGCGACGATGTTGTGGTACGCGCCGTACATGCTCGGCCGCAGGAAGTCGTTCATCGCCGCATCGATGATCAGGAAGTTCGTCGACCCGGCTGGTTTGACGTAAATGACGCTGCTGACCAGGATACCTGCGTGCCCGACGATCGATCTGCCGGGCTCGACGATCAGCCGGCACCCGAGGCCTGCGAAATGCCGCTTCGCCAGTTCGGCGTACGCCGTGACCGACGGGGCCACGCCGTATTCGGTGTCGTAGCTGATACCGAGGCCGCCCCCGAGATCGAGCGTTTCCATCTGGTGCCCGTCGGCGCGCAGCTCGGCAACCATTCCCGCGACGAGGCCGAAGGCACGGTCGAATGGCTCGAGTTGTAGTACCTGCGAGCCGATATGCATGTCGAGTCCGCAGACTTCCACGCCCGGCAGATTGGCCGCCTGCCGGCAGGCTTCCCGCGCCGACTGCCAGGGAATGCCGAACTTGGTTTCCGACTTGCCCGTCGCGATCTTCTCGTGCGTGCAGGCGTCGATGTCCGGATTGATCCGGAATGCGATCCTGGCGGTCTTGCCGAGGCGCGCGGCAACGGCGCTGATTTCGAGCAACTCCGGTATCGACTCGACATTGAAGCGCAGGATCCCCGCGACCAGGGCCGACTCGATCTCCCGCGAGGTTTTCGCGACGCCGGAATAAACGATCCGCTCCGCTGGAATTCCCGCGAGCAGCGCTCGCCTGAGCTCACCCTCGGAGACCACGTCGGCGCCGGCACCGGCTGCGCCGAGGATCCCGATGACCGACTGGTTCGAGTTCGCCTTGACCGCATAACAGATCAGCGTGTCCGTGCCCGCGAAGGCGTCTACATAGGTCCGGTATGCGTCCTCGATGGTGGCTCGCGAGTAACAGTAGAAAGGTGTGGGACATTTCTGCGCGATTCGATGCAGAGGCACGCTTTCCGCATGGTAACGGCCATCGCGGTGGGCGAAAAATGGCATTGTCACGACCGCACTATGCCGGCACCCGACCCGCCGTTCGCTCGGTTCATCGCTCAGCCGACGTCAAGAAGGACGAGGCCATCGATACCCTGGATGCCCAGGCCTGGCGCGTCGCCGATCGTGATTTCCGAATTGTTGAAGTTCACCCCGCCGTGCACCGGGTTCGAGGCTGCCAGCGCCGGGCTGTCGAGGTCGACTCGCGTGATGGCATTCGACTTGGCGACGGCGACGTGCGCGGCGGCCGAAACACCGATGCTGGTCTCCGCCATGCAGCCGATCATGCACTCGACGTCGTGGATTGCGGCGATGTCCGCGATCTTGATCGCGTTCGAAATGCCGCCGGTCTTCATGAGCTTGATGTTGATGATGTCCGCGCCGTGCATGCGGATGATGTCGATAACTTCCTTCGGGCCGAAGGTGCTTTCGTCGGCCATGACCGGGGTGGAGACACGTTCGGTTACGTATTTCATTCCGTCGACGTCGTCGCCGCGCACGGGCTGCTCGATAAATTCGATTTCGACGCCGCTGGCCTCCAGTTCGCGCAGCGCAGACACGGTTTGCTTCGGTGTCCAGCCCTGGTTCGCGTCCAGGCGAATTAGCGCCTTGTCGCTCACGGCGCTGTAGACTGCTTTGACGCGCTCGATATCGAGCGCGAGGTCTTTGCCGACCTTGATCTTGAGGGCGTCGAAGCCGAGGGCGACCGCGGCTTTCGCATCGGCGACCATCTTGTCGATGTAGTCGATGCTGATCGTCACATCCGTCGAAATGACCGGCTCGCCTCCGCCGAGTACCTTGTACAGCGGCGCGTTGAACGACTGGGCGAACAGGTCGTACACGGCGATTTCGACCGCGGCTTTCGCACTGAAGTTTCGGAAGATGGAATGCTTGATCAGTTCGACGATCCGGTTCAGGTCGCGAATGTCCTGTCCGAGTATCCGCGGCATGATCATCGTCCGGATGGCTTCGATGATCGAGCCATGCGTTTCGCCTGTGATCACCGCGGTCGCGGGCGCGCTGCCGTAGCCGCGGAGACCGGTGTCAGTTTCCAGGATTATTACGACATCTTCGATGTGGTCGACCGTGCGCAGCGCGGTCTTGAACTGTGCCTTGAGCGGCACACGCAGCTTGCCGAATTTCAGGGATTCTATTTTCATGATGCGATGAACAGCAGAATTCGTCCTGTAAGCAGCCCGCCGCCGGTACCGATGATGTAGCCGAGCATGGCCATGAGTACGCCGACCGGAATCAGCGATTGCGAATAGGAAGCGGCGAGGATCGGTGCTGAGGCGACGCCGCCGATGTTGGCCAGCGATGCAACGCCGCAGGTAAACAGGTCGAGCCGGAACAGTTTCGCGATGAACGTCAGCAGCACGGCGTGAACCAGCAGGATGACCATCCCCGAGAGGATGTAGACCGGCGCCTGCGTAAGGGATGCGAAATCCGCCCGGGACGCTATCAGAGCAATGACGAGGTACAGGAGCAGCGTGGCGATTTCCTGCGAGCCCGGCATACGGCCCAGCGGCGTCGATGCCGCTGCGACGCCGGCCAGCGTGATGACCAGGACGGTCCATGCGTTGGTCGTCAGGATTTCACCGGCGGGAAGCAGCACCGCCAAGGCCTGGACGGCGGCCGAGGCCAGCAGCGCAATCCCCGATAGGAACGTGAGGTCCGCCGCGCCGGCGGGCCGGCCCGAGTCCGCGGCGGGCGCGTCGAGCCGGATCCCGACGTGCTGCAGTTCGGTGTCATCCGCCTTTGTCCAGCGATTGAAAATTTTCGCATAGGGCACTAGCGCCAGCAGGATCGCCACCCAGATGGCGTAATCGATGGAGTCGATGAGGAGCGCGTAGCCCATGCTCGAGTCAGGTACCTCGAGTGCCGCCTGGACGGCCGCCATGTTTGCCGTGCCGCCGATCCAGCTGCCACTCAGCGCCGCGTAGGTCTTCCACGAATCGTCCGCGAGAAACTCGTGAAACAGCGCAAACGAGACGGTGAACCCCACGACGATCGTGACCGTTGCCGCGAAGAATCCGAGCAGCATCCTCGCGCCCAGCTTGCGTATCAGCCGCAGGTCGCTCTTCAACAGCATGAGAAAAATCATGGCGGGGACGAGATTGTCCCTGACACGCAGGTACGCGGCATGGGTGTCTTCGTTGCGCTCCCACAGCCCGGCACTGGCCAGCAACATCACGCCGAAATAGAGCAGGACAATTGCCGGGACGTACTCGAGGATTCGGCTGCGACTGCGGCTTGCCACGAACATCAGGCAACCGCTGAAGAACGTGAGCGTTGCGAGATAAGTGAAGCCGCTGGTGATCAAATTGCCTCCGCAGACGATCGCCCACGCGGCACACGGCCGGTCAGCAGCGGTAAGAATAAATTATTCCTAAGCGAATTGATACGGGATTATGACTTGCGTGCTCGTCGGAGCGCGCCTGTGAGGCGCTCCAACGGTTGGAGCGCGCCTACTCCGCGGGCTTGAGCAGGTCGTCCCAGCGCTTGGTCAGGAGTTCGGCCTTGTAGGCGGGCACGCGGTATTCCCAGCCTTCGACGCGGGCATTGATGGCATCGGCCCGCTCCTTCGCTTCGTCTGATGAAGCCTTGGCCGAAAGCCCGAGCCAGTGCTCGATTTCGGGTTCGGCGGGCGCGGTCTCGCCCTCCGCCGCAGCCCCGGCCGGCGCTTCCTCCTCGGCTTCGGGACCGGGCTCGGCCGGTTCGACGAGCGTGTCGATCACGCGCACGGTCACTTCGAGCCCGTCCTTGGTCGTGAACACCGCGGTCGTCGCCGGCTCGGCGTCGCTCGCCGGGCGTACCTCCTCGAGCGTCAGGCCACCGAGAGCCCCGGCTATGCCATTGCCGATCGACGGATAATTGAGCTCGCGGCCTTCCGGCAGGTTCACCGCTGCGTAGTCCGCGCTGTCCACTTCGCCTTTCGCGAGTTCCACGCGCTCGCCGTCGGCGTGCGTGATGACCATGCGGCTGATGTCGCCGGGCAGAACGTCGGCGACGTTCGGTTCGAGCCATGCGGTCGACGTCAGTGGCAGCTCGGGGTTTCGGTCGACCAGATAGCTCGCCGCGGTTTCGGGATTGCGCGCATAGCGACGTTCGCCCTGGGCGGTCTCGCCGAAGATCACGGTCGAGGTCGCGTCGCCGGCGCTTGCAGTGACTTTCGTGCCGTTGCCGCCGTCGTCCGGATCGCCGAGCCCGAGGTGCTCGTAGTATTCGGGATTCGAAGTCTTTTCCTCGACGATCGTCGCTTCGGAAAGCGCGATGACGAGCTGGCGCAGCTTCGCAAGATCGGCCGGATAGTCGTGCTGGCCGCTCACGACCCAGCCGCCGGCATCGCTGCGCCGGATCGTCGTGCCTTCCGGGTTCTCGGCGCCGCTGATCCGGATTTCGTCGAGCTCGTTGGCCTGCTCGGCAAAGTCCGGCAACAGGAGACTCGAGTCGTCGTCATCCGTGCTGCCGTTGAAGGAGCGGACGACGACCAGCAGCAGTACGAGTCCCGCGGCAATCGCCGCGAGCGTGCGGACGGTGCGGCGGGTCATGGCGTGGCCCTCCGCCGGCGGCGCCAGAGCAGAAAGCCCGTGCCGAACGTGAGCAACAGCGGAATCAGGCCGATGTTGAGGATTTTGAGCTGCGTCCCGAGCGCCTCGATATCCTCGTCGAGGCCGTGCTGCACGGCGCGCAGTTCCTTGCGGATCTCCGCGCGTTGCTCGATGAAGCGGTCGATCTCCGCCTGCTGTTCGTCGGTCAGGAGCAGGCTACCGGTGTCCTCGCGCGTCGACTGCAGTTCGCCCAGGCGTTGCTCGGTTTCGGACAGCTGCTGTTGCAGGCGCTGTTCCGTCTCGAGGAAACGCGCTTCGGCATCGGCCTGCAGCTCATCGACCCGCGTGAACGGTCGCGACCAGCTGCCGCGGCTGCGCACGGAAATGAGGTCCGCGCTGCCGGCGAGGCTTTCGAGCGCGTTGACGACGAAGGCGCCATTCGACGCGAAGGCCGTCGCGAGCTGTTGCCCGAAGAAGTTCTGCACGGAGACCCACAGCGAGTCGCTCAAAAGGTCCACGTCGGCGACGACGACCAGGTTCACCGGCCCGCTCGATTCGGCGAGATGCGTATCGTCCTTGCCGTCTGCCGCCGTGTCTTCCGGTGCGTCGTCCGATGCGTCCTCGTCGGCCGCAGCTTCGGTCTCGTTCGCTGCCGGTTCTTCGGCATCGTCTGCCGCCGGTTCTTCGGCATCCACGCCGGCCGGGCCTTCTTCCGGTTCATTGCTCGGTGCTTCCGCGGCGGGTGCACCGTCCGGGAATGCGCTCTTCAGCGTGCCGGTGATGCGCGCCGCCACGACGTAAATGTCTCCCGAGGCCGAGAAGCCCTGCTGCAGCTGCGAGGGATCGGGCAGGAACGAGAAGCGCGAGGCCGGCAGGGTCGCGGCATCGGTGCTGCTCGTGAGCAGCGGCTCGAAGCCGATGCCGCTGTCCTCAGCGGCGGAAAGCGCGCCGGCCATCGCGGCGTTCATCGAACCGAGTTCCGTCGTCACGACGTCGCTCGGACTCATGTGCTCCGGGTCGATCCCGAGGTAGCCGTAATGGCGTACGGGCCGCCCGCCGCCGGCATTGAGTTGCAGTGCGAGCGCCGCGTCCGCGACCACCGTCTGCGGCTCGTAGGCGATGCCCCAGCCTTTGAACAGCGCGGGCAGGTCGGAAGACTGGCCGACCGGCGGCATGCCCTGGGGCATGCCGGGCTCGACCGTCGCGTCGACCGCGGCCAGCGGATCGACGAAGATCAGCGCCCGGCCGCCGCGCATCACGAACTGGTCGATGGCGTATTGAGTGTCGACCGACAGGTTCTTCGGCTGCACGATCCACAGGACGCTGACATCCTCGGGCACGCTCTCGAAAGAGGGTCCGAGGTCCCGGATCTCGAACATCTGCCGCGCCTGCTCGTAGACCACCCACGGCGGCGTCATGCGCTGCATCTGCGGGTCGAAGTCGCCCGCCATCGAAATGCCGGAGACGAGTCCCACGACCGTCCGTTCCGGATGTGCGAGACCGCTGACGAGCTTCGCGATGTCGTACTCGAGCGTCTCCGCGCGGTCGGGCTGGAAGAAGGGGATGACTTCCTCGTCGCCGATGCTGTTGGTGCCGGCGAGCCCGAGGTAGATCGGGTCCGGCGTCGCGGCGAGCTGTACGTCCTGCAGGCCGAACTGCGCGGCCTGGTCCTCCTCCTCCGAGAAGGGCACCGGATCGATGAGCTCGAGTTTCAGCTTGCCGCGACTCGCATCCGCGAACTCCTCGAGCATCTCGCGCACGCGGGTCGCATGGTCGCGCAGCGAAGGAACGTCCGCCGTTGCCTGGTCAGAAAAGAAAAAGTACAGGTTGACGGGCTCTTCGATGCCGCCAAGGATGCGCTTCGTGCCGTCGGACAGCGTGTACTGGTTGTTTTCGGTGAGATCGACACGCAGGCCTTTGAACAGCGTGTTCGACAGGATCACGGCCGCGACGAAGGCGACGATGAGCAGGATCAGGCTGGATGCCCCGAGCCGGGTGTGTGCAGGTGCCGACATCGTCAATCCGCCTTTTTCCAGTCCAGCACGATCGTGCTGGCAAACAGCGCCGTGCCGATCACCAGCGCGAAGTACACCAGGTCCCTGAGTTCGATGACGCCGCGCGAAATGTCACGGAAGTGCGTCAGGAAACTCAGCGAAGCGACGCCATCCACGAGCAGCTGCGGCGCCCAACCGGAGAACAGGTGCAGCACCAGCGGGAAACCCGAGAGCAGGAAGCCGAAGCAGACAAACACGGTGATGACGAACGCGATCACCTGGTTGCGGGTGCAGGCCGAAATGCAGGTGCCAATCGCGATGAAGCCGCCGGCCATCAGCAGGCTGCCGACGTAGGCCGCGAAGATGGCGCCGTTGTCGGGATCGCCGAGGTAATTCACCGTGATCCAGATCGGGAAGGTCAGTGCCAGCGCGATACCGGCGAAAGCCCACGCCGCGAGGAACTTGCCGAGCGTCGCCTGCCAGGCGGTCACCGGCAGCGTCATCAGGAGTTCGATCGTCCCGGCGCGGCGTTCTTCGGCCCACAGCCGCATGGCGATGGCGGGGATCAGGAACAGGTACAGCCAGGGATGGAACTCGAAGAACGGACGCAGGTCCGCCTGGCCGCGTTCGTAGAAATTGCCGATATAGAACGTGAACGCGCCGGCCAGCATCAGGAAGATGACGATGAACACGTATGCGACCGGCGTCGCGAAATAGCTCTTGAGCTCGCGGCGGAATACCGACGTCACTGCGTTCATGTCGCCGCCTCCGCGCCTTTCGTGATGTCCCGGAACACGCGGTCGAGATCGCCGGCGCCGCGGGCCGCGAGCGCGGCCGGCGTGTCGTCCACCAGCAGGCGCCCGTCGGAGATGATCATTGCCCGTGTGCACACCGCGGTGACTTCCTCCAGGATGTGCGTCGAGATGACGATCAGCTTGTCGGCCGCCATGGAGCGGATCAGCTCGCGCACCTCATGCTTCTGGTTGGGATCGAGGCCATCGGTCGGCTCGTCGAGGATCAGGACCTCGGGGTCGTGCAGGATCGCCTGCGCCAGGCCGACCCGGCGCTTGAAGCCCTTGGACAGCGTCTCCGTCGTCTGGTCGAGCACCGGCTCGAGGTGCAGGAGACCAATGACCGTGTCGAGCCGCTCGCGGCGGCGCGCGCCGGTCAGCTCGCGCACGTCGGCGACGAAGCCCAGGAATTCCCGGGGCGTCATGTCCGCATACAACGGGGCTCCTTCCGGCAGGTAACCCGTGCGTCGCTGGGCGGCGAGGGTATCCGTGCGGATGTCGTGGCCGCAGACGCTGGCGGTGCCGGCGCTGGGTGCCACGAATCCCGTGACCATCTTCATGGTCGTCGACTTGCCGGCGCCGTTGGGGCCGAGGAAGCCGAGCACTTCCCCCGGGCTGCAACGGAAAGTCAGGTCGTCAACGACCTTGTGCCGGCCGTACCACTTGGTGAGGCCTGCGAGTTCGATCATGTTGTTGGGCATTCCTGGCCAGCGAGCGGGCCGTTTTTTTAACAGACTCGCCAAGGCCTTTCAACCGGGGCGAAGCTTCCCGGGCTTGACAATGCCGTCGCATTAAATAACATACAGATTATATAAAGGAGTAGTTATCTAATGAACCCGGACCAGCAACTCGACGCCACTTTTCTGGCGCTCGCCGACCCCACGCGTCGCGCGATCCTGGCGAAACTCGCCGACGGCGAGGCCTCGGTGGCAGAACTGGCAAGCCCCTTTGCGATGAGCCAGCCGGCCGTGTCGCGGCACTTGAAGGTGCTCGAGCGGGCCGGGCTGATCTCGGTCGGCCGGTCCGCCCAGCGGCGCCCGCGCCGGATCGAGGCGCATCCTCTCGCCGATGCGCACGCCTGGATCGAGCGCTATCGCGAAGTCTGGGAAGCGAACTTCGAGCGCCTGGACGTCCTGCTTGCGGAACTTTCGCGCCAGGAATCCGCGCCTGAGGAACTCAGGGACCACACGAGAGGTCGTTCAGGAAACCGGGCATCAAAAAACAAACCGAGAAAACGAGAGGAATCGAAATGAAGAAACCCGCGAAGGCGGAGGTCACGCTGCCCTCCGATACCGAAGCACGCGTCACCCGACGCTTCAATGCTCCCCGCAAGCTCGTATACAAAGCCTACACGACGCCGGCGCTGCTAAAGCGCTGGATGGTCGGCTCGCCGGGCTGGAGTTTCCCCGTGTGCGAGATGGACCTGCGCGAGGGCGGCAATTTCGTCTGGCGTTGGCAGAACGACGAAGACGGCAAGCAATTCGGCTTCCATGGCGAATTTCTCGAAATCGAGCCGCCGAAACGCATCGTGCACAGCGAGTTCTTCGATCCGATGGACATCGGCGGCGACATGGGCGAGGGCACGACGGTGAGCCTGACCTTCGACGAGGCCGGCGGTGTCACGACCCTGACGACGAACATGCGCTTCAAGTCGAAGGCCGACCGCGAGGCCGCGATGTCGACCGGCATGACCGACGGGATGGAGATGAGCTACCAGCTGCTCGACGGCCTGTTGCTGGAGCAAAGCGCCGCCTGACGACCCTGGAGCGGCTGCCCCGTGACCAGGTCGCGGCGTTACCGCCGCTCCAACAGGCGCCGAAAACCGAAACCGGCGGGCAGCGTCTCGAGGTAGCGGTCGTGCGGATAGCAGAAAGCCCAGTTCTCACCCGGCTCGAAGGACGCGATGATGGGATGCCCGGTGCCCTGCGCGTGCCGGGTCGCATGCCGGTTCGGTGAACTGTCGCAGCAGCCGACCTGTCCGCAGACGAGGCAGATGCGCAAGTGTACCCACTGGTCGCCGCTCTTCTCGCACTCCTCGCAGCCGATCGTGCGGGCCGCGACCGTGCGCGTTTCGTCGAAGTCATGACAGTCGTTCGCCATCGAATCAGGCTCCTCTCGCCGCCAGGACCTGGTGGATGAACTGCACGGCGACGGAACCTTCGCCGACGGCGGAGGCGACGCGTTTCGTCGACGTGGCCCGGACGTCGCCCGCGGCGAATACGCCCGGACAACTGGTTTCCAGGAGATACGGCGGGCGGTCCAGCGGCCAGCGCGCGGCGTTGCCGCTGCGGCCGATTTCGTCGCCCGTGCAGACGAAACCTTTCTCGTCCATGACGATGCTGTCCGGCAGGAAGTCCGTGTTCGGTGTCGCGCCGATGAACACGAAGAGATGCGGCACCCTGGCCGTCGTCTGCTCGCCGCTCAGCCGATTGCACCAGGTCACGGACTCCAGTTGGCGCTCGCCTTCGACGCCGCACACTTCCGTGTGCGGCAAGAGTTCGATGTTCGGCGTCGTCTCGATGCGCCGGATCAGGTAGCGCGACATGGTGTCGGCGAGACCGGGACCTCGCACCAGGATCCGGACCGATGTCACGGACTCGGCGAGGAACACCGCCGCCTGACCTGCCGAGTTGCCGCCGCCGATGACGATGACGTCGTCGCCTTTGCAGGAACGTGCCTCGAGGTGCGTGGCGCCGTAATACACGCCGACGCCCTCGAAGCGACCCAGGTTCGCGAGCGTGGGCTTGCGGTAGTGCGCACCGGACGCGACGACGACCGTGCGGCTCCGGACCCGCGTGCCGCCGTCCAGTTCGAGCTCGTGGTACGGGTTGCCGCAATGCAGGCCGACGACCCGCCCCGGAATCTCGATCTGAGCGCCGAACTTCTGCGCCTGCACAAAAGCGCGGCCGGCAAGCGCCTGGCCGGAGATGCCGGTCGGGAACCCGAGGTAGTTCTCGATCTTGGAGCTGGTGCCCGCCTGTCCTCCGGGCGCCACTTCGTCGATGACGACCACGTCGAGGCCCTCGGATGCGGCGTACACGGCGCTGGCGAGACCCGCCGGGCCGGCCCCGATGACTGCGACATCGTGCACCTGGCAGGCGTTGAGTTCCTCCGACAGGCCGATGCGGCGGGCGACGGTCCGCAGGTCCGGGTTGCGCAACGGCTCGCCGCCGCTCGTGATGACGAGCGGGATATCGGCGCAATCAAATTCCATGTGCTCGAGCAGGTCCGGCAGGATCTGGTCGGTCTCGAGGTCGAGGAATGTGTAGGGCTGCGCGTTGCGCGTCAGAAAGTCCTGCAGGTTCTGTGTGCCGGGCGAATAGCGCGAGCCGACGATCAGGGTGTCGCTCGCTTTCTCGTCGATCAGCTTCATGCGCCGCAGGACGAAACTGCGCATGATGATCTCGCCAAGCTTCGCGTGTGTTACGACGAGGTCACGCAGTCGCCCCGGCGGCACGGCCAGCACCCGCAAATCGTCGCCCGCGCGGCCGGCCACCACGCGCGCGCGGCCCGACAGCGCGACGATGTCGCCGCTGAACTGGCCCGGCTGCTCCGTGAACAGCACCGACTCGTGACCGAACGCGTCACGGCGCACGATCTCGAGGACGCCGTCGAGCACGACGTGGAAATCCACGTTGCGGTCACCCACATTCCATAGGTACGCCCCTTTTCCGTAGCGCCGTTCCGCGCCGAACGCGCGGATCTCGCCGATCTGGTCAGGGGAAAGTACCGGGAACATGTCGTCCAGGCGGTCGGACATCGAGGCTTCCGAGGTGCGTTCGCAGTTATTGAATCCGAGAGGATACACGCGACAAGGTACCGAGCGCGGCAGGTCCGTCGCGCAACTTGTACGGCGGCGGGATGCGCCCTACGCTGGCCCGGCAAGCCGACCCGGGAAGGAACCGACCGAGATGCAAGTCCTTTGTTCCTGATCGACAAACTCATCTTGCTGACGGCGATACTCGTCCTGTCCGGCATTGCCTCCAGCAAGCTGTCCGCACGCCTCGGGCTGCCCGTCCTCGTGATGTTCCTGATGATCGGCATGCTGGCCGGCGAGGCAGGGATCGGGCGCATTGAATTCGACAACGCGGTCGTGGCACATGCGCTGGGCACTCTCGCCCTGGGATTGATCCTGTTCGACGGCGGCCTGCAGACGCCGCTCTCCTCCGTTCGGGCGGTATGGAAGCCGGCAGCGGTACTCGCGACGGCCGGTGTGCTCATCACGGCGGCGGTCACGGGCCTCGCGGCCGCATGGATTCTCGATCTGCCGCTGCTGGAGGGAATACTGCTCGGCGCGATCGTGAGCTGTACGGATGCTGCCGCGGTCTTCTCCCTTTTGCGCAACGCCGACATTCATATCAATGCCAGGCTGAAGGCCATCCTCGAAATCGAAAGCGCGACCAACGATCCGATGGCCATATTTTTGACCATTGGAATGCTCGAGATCCTCGTCAACGACATGCCGCCGGGCCCCGGCCTGTTGCAGCTGTTCCTGCTGCAAATGGGCATCGGCACCATAGTCGGCCTGGCCGTTGGCTGGCTGGCGGTACAGGCGCTGCATCGCGTGCATCTCGCCGCGTCGGGCCTTTACCCGGTGATGGTGGCGTCGTTCGGCCTGCTCGCCTTCGGGCTGGCAGCCAACCTGCATGGCAGCGGCTTCCTCGCGGTATTTCTCGCGGGCCTGATCATCGGCAACAGCCGCTTCGTGTTTCAACGGAGCACGTTCCTCTTTCACGACGGCCTGGCCTGGCTGAGCCAGATCGTCATGTTCGTGATGCTGGGTCTCCTGGTGAATCCAATTGCCCTGTTGGACGTCTGGCTGGAAGGTCTGGCGATCGCGCTGGTACTCATCCTGGTGTCACGGCCCCTGGCCGTCTGGCCGCTGCTGAGCGGGTTGGGTTTTCGTCAGCGCGAAATGGCGCTCATATCCTGGGTCGGCCTGCGCGGATCCGTGCCGATCATCCTGGGCATATTTCCGCTCATTTTCGAGCTGCCAGGCGCGGCCCTGATATTCAACGTCGTATTCTTCGTCGTCCTGATCTCCGCGATACTTCAGGGTTCGACCTTGTCGATTGTTGCACGCAAGCTGGGACTGACCGAAAGACCGCCAGCCTCGCCGGCCGCGACGCTCGAGATCACCGCACTCAGTGATGTCGATGCAGAGATCGTCGAGTACACGTTGGGCGAGGATTCCCGGGCAGCCAACCGGGCTCTCTCGAAGATCGCACTTCCGGACAACACCGTGGTCGCAATGATCACGCGTGGCAAGGCTGTGATCGCACCGCGCGGATCCACCTGGCTCAGGGAAGGCGACAACCTGTTTGTCGTACTGCGTCCTGCCAACCGGGTGTTCGTCGACATGGTGTTTTCGGAATCGGCACAGGCCGGCACGGAATCATTGCCGGGGCACGAGCTGTGCCTGAAAGGCGCCACCACCGCGGATGAAATCCGACTTTCCTATGGTCTGATTCTGGCGTCCGGCGCGGACGACACACTGGAGCAAGTGATCAAGCAGCAACTGAGCACGCCTGCTATCGGCGACGAATCGATGCTCGGGAACGTTCGCTTGCGCGTCAACGACATGGTGGGCAGTCGCGTGACGTCCGTCGGACTTCTTGCGGTCGGCGCCGTGACGGATGCCTTGTAATCGTGCCGCCGACTGATTCTCGCAGGCCTTGCCGGATGCTCAGTGCACCAGCCACTGCCCGAGCGTGCCGAGCAGCGACATCATCAATGCGCCGCCCAGCGCCCAGCCGAAACCGTCGATCGTAAGTCTCGGCGTCATCCCGGCCACGATCTTCAGGATGATCGCGTCGATGATCCAGCGCGTGATGAAGGCCAGCAGCCAGGCGATGCCGAGGGTCAGCACCGTGAATATCGCAAAGAATAACCAGCCGATCAGGAAGTTAAGGATGCCGAACAGGGCCGCCACCCAGATCGCGCTGCCGAAGCCATTGACGTGGAAGCCGGGCAGGACCTTTGCCGTGAGCCATACCGCGAAGGACAGGATCAGCCAGTCGAGCAGGAAGGTCATGGACAGACTCCAGAGTGCTGCCGGCGGACGGCGTCGACTTCAGGATGCCGGTACGCGTGCTTAATTGCCAGCGTCAGCGGTCGGCGCGTGCCCCGGCTCGGACCCGGGCCGGGCACGCAGGCAGCGCCGGTTTGTTGTGCAGAAGATACGCGACCGGCAAATCGTGTTTGTAGTCGGAGCCCGCGTGTCGTGTCGCAGCCACAACGGCAGCTCGAGGGGAGAGTGCAGACGGGCTGGAGGGACGCTTCCAAATTATGTCGCGAAACCTGCCGCATTTTCGGGGCCGACTCGACGCACGGCCCACGGATCCAAACGTGCGGCGGGTCACATTGCATGGATCGCATTGCGTGACGAATGTCAATGACAAACGGGTCGGTATCTGCGACCATTTGTCCGCTTGGAAAATGGGGAGGGGAAAAAATGCCACGCTCTCGACTGCCTCAGGGCAGCCTGCACGAGGTGTTCCATACCATGAACGGGACCCTGTCGCAGGTACTGGACGAATCCATCGTAACCAAGGCGCTGCGCCGCGAACTGCGCGAAACAGCGGCGGACAGCAATCGCAACTCGATCTCCGGATTCCGGACGGCCTTGTTGCTCAGCACGGCGTTCTGGGTGCTGCTGTTCGTCGGCGTTAGTTTCGTCGTTTAGACGCCGTCGGTTGACGTCATACTTGCGCGTGGCCCCAAGGGCCGCGTCCGTCGCCTTCCGCACTCTCGATCCTGCCTCACAATTTGGTGACAGTTACCCTGATTCCGGAAATTAGGGTATCTGTCACCAAATTATTGCGCCTACGGCCAGCGATTGGCCTCGTCTTCGAACGCGGGGCCCTGTACGCGAACGACGCAGAAACGCTGTCCGGTCGGCGCCTCCATGACGACCCACGTGCGCACCTTCCCGATGCGCTTCGCGCCGAGTTTCTCCAGTCGCGCGACCTCCGCCTCGATGTTGTCCGACTCGATGTCGAGGTGCACACGGCTCGGGTGTGACACCTTCTGTACCTCGACGTGCAGTCCGCCGCTGCCGGTTTCCAGTTTGACGTAGCTCGATTCGGCGGGATCGTCCGACGGTTTCTTGTCGTAGCCCAGCGCGGCGCTCCAGAAATCTGCGGCGGCATCGAGATCATCCGTGGCGCAGTCGATGATGAAGCCGGCGAGTTTGCTGCGATGCATGATCAGTTCTCCTTCTCGTTGTTCGTGTCGATGGCGCCGAGCCCGGCGAGCACCGCGCGCGCGAGGGGCACACGCGCTGCACGCAACGCTTCGTTCGGCATGTCGAGATTCACGGCGAACACCCAGATCGTCCCGGCTTCGCGCTCGACCCAGCCGACGTACCAGCCGATGTCCGCGGCGCCGGGCCGTCGGCCCCAGCCGGTCTTGCCGTACAGCGTCCAGCCGTGGCCGGCATCCGCCTGCATGATGTGCCGGCCGGTGGTAAGCGTCGCGGACGCGAGCGGCAGCTTGCCGGTCGCGAGCTTCGCGAGAAACGCTACCTGCTCGCGCGCCGAGATCGCAAGCGGTCCCTCGAGCCAGTAACGCGTGAGATCCTCCGGCCCGCCGACGTCGTGATTGCCGTAGTCAAAGCGCTCGAGCCAGCTCTCCATTGTCTCGCTGCCGAGATCGTGCGCGATGCGCTGGTATACCCAGACGGCCGAATGGGCGTACGCGGTCGCCAGTGTCTGATCCTGATTCCAAACGTCGAACTCCCGTTCGATGCCGTCCCAGGCGAAGAATTCATCAGGACCCTCCGCGTAGCCGGTTTCCAGCGCGATCAGGGTGTGCGGAATCTTGGACGTCGATGCGGGTACGAAGCGCAGGTCGACACGCGCGGCGTTGCTCTGCCACCGACGACCGTCGCCGAGATGCAAGACGAGCATGGCGGATGTATCCGGATCTACGCCTTCGGCGGCGATCAGTTCGGCGATGTCAGTCGCGGGCTCCGTCGCGTGCGCGCAGGTCGCGAGCAGCAGCCACAGGCAGCCACACCGAGAAGCGTACCCCACCGTCGATATCCCTGGCTTCGATGCGGCCATTGTGGCCGTCGGCAATCAGGCGGGCAACATACAGCCCGAGGCCGAGGTGCGTGTTCTCGCTGCGCGGCCGCACCGAAACCATCGAGTCGAACATTTGCCCCTGCATATGGGCCGGCAAGGGCGGCCCGGGATTGCTGACGTCGATGCGCACCGCGCCGCCGTCGCGCCGTACGCCGATCTCGATCGTGTCGCCGTCCTGCGAAAAACTCACGGCATTGTCGATGAGCTTGTCGAGCAGCTGGATCAGGAGTTCCGGCGCCCCCTCGACGACGTAACCGGCGCCCGCGTCAACCTCGAGCCCGAAGTGGCGCGCCGGGTAGACGTCGCGATAACCGCCGACGGCGGAAGCGATCGCCGCGTCGAGCGCGAAATGCTCGGTCTCGACGCTCGTCATCAGCTCCTCGACGCGACTTGCCTCGCTCATCGCGCCGAGTATCCGGCGCAGGCGCTCTGCGCCGTCGCGCGCCCGCGAGGTGTAGCTCCTCGACGCCTCGCCGAGCGGCTCCTGCTCGAGGTTCTCCAGCGAGGAAGTGACGATGGCGAGCGGCGTGCGCAGTTCGTGCGACAGCTTCGAAGCCAGCGTGCGCAGGTATTCGTTGTAGGCGCCGAGCTGCCCGAGCACGCTCGAAAAGCTGCGCGACAGGTCGCCGATTTCGTCCATCGCCGCCGCGCTCGGCAGCACCGTGACCGGCCGCCTGGTGTCGGCGGCGCTGGCAGCGGCGACACTCAGGCGCCGGATGCGGCGCGACAGCCAGGTCGCGTAGCCGAGCAGGCCACCACCCACGAGCAGCATCGCGATCAGCGTCGTGTTGAGGAGCCGCACCAGCCCGCGATTGGTCAGGCTCAGTATGGCGTCCGTGCCCTGCTGCAGGATCACGGCACCGAGCGTCCGCCCGCCGCTTGCGATCGGCTGGGCCACGGCGACGATGGCTTCGCTGCCCTCGCGGCTGCGAAACCAGTCGGCGCCGGCCTCACCGGCCAGCGCGGCGCCGACGTAATCCTGCCGTTCGCGGCCGCCCGGATCGGGCTCGGCATAAGCGCGCGGGGTTCCGTCCTCGACGACGGCGTCGTAGGTGCTCCGCAGCCAGCGCGATACGCCCGTCGGAGTTGCAGCCCCCGCCGACTGCAGACTGCCGACCGAGGCGATGCGCCACCCGGCGGCGTCGGTCACGATCAGCCGCAGGCCGGGCTGCACGAGCCCGCGGGCCACGTCAGAAAGGGCATCGGCCGGTCCGACGAACACCGGCAGGCGCGTGCCTTCCCAGCTGGCCGCGCGCCGGCCTGGGCGAGCGGCATCGCTCACGTCCTCGACCAGCAGCCCCGCATGCGTACCGATCTGCGCACGCGGCAAGCGCGCTTCGAGCTGGTAGCCACCGGGCACGTCCTGCCAGACGGCGCGTATCGTCGGTTCGAGCGCAAAACCGAAGGCGTTCTCCACAAACGGCATCACGGCGCCGGGCGCCTCGGCCGCGAACGCAATGTGTACCTCGTCGTCAGGTGGCGTGACACTCGCCAGTACGACCCGGTCGGCCCAGGGTGCCCGCGCAGACGGCGCGAGCGAGGCCGAGGTGGTGTACACCACTGTCGGGTCGCTGACGGCGACGAACAGGTACAGCTGGCCCGCGTGGCTGCCGAGCACATAGCGCGCACGCGGCGCATCCGCCGGCAGCGGGACGAGCGAGGACTCGCTGATCGGCCAGTCCTCGAAATAGCCGTCGACGACCGGACTCGTCTCGAGCGCATGCGCATAGAGCTGGCGTGGCACCGACGTCGAAGCCTCGGCGGCTGGAAACGCGTCCGGGTACTGCGACAACGAGTCTGCAATCGCGCGCGCAGTCCCGGCCAGCATCTGCTGCTGGCTTGCGCGGAGCGCGGATTCCGTCTCGCGCACGAACTGGCATCCCGCCCACGGCAACAGCAGCGCCAGCAGGCTCACGAGCAGGAGTTGGCGCCGCAGGGTCATGTGGGGTGTGCGGCCGGCCGCTGCGTCAGGCGGTGACCCAGCGATAGCCCATCCCGTAGACCGTTTCGATCGAATCGAAGCCCGGGTCGATCGCCAGGAACTTGCGGCGAATGCGCTTGATGTGCGAGGTGATGGTGTTGTCGTCGAGCACCGCCTGCGCCGCATCCATCAGCTGCTGGCGATTCTTGACGTGGCCTGGATACCGGACCATCGCGTGCACCAGCCAGAATTCGGTGAGCGTCAGGCCGACCGGCCGCCCCTGCCAGTGCACGTTCATGCGGTCGGAGTCGAGTTCGAGGTCGCCCCGCGTGATTCGGCTGCCGGCTGCCTGTGGCTGCTGCAGTGCGTCCAGCCGGCGGAACAGCGCCGCGATTCGCGCCATCAGGTGCGGCAGGCTGATGTCCTTCGTCAGGTAGTCGTCGGCCCCGAGCCGCAGGCCCGAGACCGCGTCGAATTCGCTGTCGCGCGCGGTGAGAAAGATGATCGGCAGTTCCGGAGCGCGGGCCCTGAGTTCGCGGCACAGTTCGAAGCCGCCTTCGACGTCGTCGCGCAGGTTGATGTCGATGATGACGAGATCGGGCAAACGGCTCGCGAACGCATCCAGCGCCGGTTTGCGTGCGTCGTACGCGTCAACTGCGTACCCCTCGCGCCGGAAAGCCGCCGCGTAGTTGTCCCTGATCGCGGCCTCGTCCTCGACGATTGCAATCCGTTTAGCCACCGTTCTCTCCCGCGAGTCCCGATCACAATTTGCCACATTCGGTCGGTGCATTGCCATTGCGCCGCCGGCGCACCGTCGCGATCCCCTGCCGTAATCAGGGCCGGAAACGGGAGATCGCACATGGCCGCCATCGCAGGGAAATCCGCTGTCGAAGTTCGCATGCACCGGTGCTGGCATCCGCCGTGCGAAACGCCCGGCGACCGGCTCGCCCGGCTGTTCCGACGCCGCTGGAACTGGCACGCGCTGCTCGTGTTGCTCCTGACGCTGCCATCGGTGGCGACGCGTGCCGAGGACGAGCTGCCCGACCGGGTGCGGTCCGGCAGCCTGTTCTTGCGCATGCAGTCCGGGTACGAGGTGAGCACGGCACTCGACACGGAAGTGTCCATGCGGGTGACCGGGCTCGTGGCCCGGGTCTCCGTGCGCCAGCGCTTCGCGAACACCGGCAGCGAGTGGGCCGAAGGCGTTTACGTGTTTCCCTTGCCGGAGAGTTCGGCGGTCGATCGCATGCGGCTCGAAATTGGCGAACGCGTGATCGAAGGCGAGATCCGCGAGAAGGAAGAAGCGCGCAAGGCCTACGATAAAGCGCGCGAGGAAGGCCGGCGCACGAGCCTCGTCGAACAGGAGCGGCCGAACCTGTTCACCACGTCGGTCGCGAACATTGCGCCCGGCGAAACCGTCGTCGTACAGATCGAGTATCTGGAAGAACTCCGCTACGCCGACGGCCAGTTCAGCCTGCGATTCCCGCTGACGCTGACGCCGCGCTACCTGCCGGGCGAAGCGCTGCCCGACCGCAGCGGCAGTGGCTGGTCCACCGACACGGCGG
Source organism: uncultured Pseudomonadota bacterium (assembly GCA_963775455.1). GTDB lineage: Bacteria > Pseudomonadota > Gammaproteobacteria > Steroidobacterales > Woeseiaceae > UBA1847. Next base: position 76,168 of record CAVZIU010000006.1, read on the forward strand.
CGGTGCCGGATGCATCGCGCATCTCGCCGCCGGTCATTACGGCGAGCACGAATCACGAGGTCCGAATCGAAGCGGTACTGGATGCCGGACTGCCGCTCGACCTCGTCGCGAGCCGCTACCACCCGGTCACGGTGAGCGAAGCTCAGGGGCGGTACACCGTCACGCTCGCGGCTGCGTCGGTGCCGATGGATCACGATTTCGAACTCCTGTGGCGGCCAGCCGTGGGCCACGCACCCCAGGCCCTGGTGTTCGCCGAAACGATCGAGGGTGAGCGCTATTACCTGCTGATGGTCATGCCGCCATCGTCTCTGCCCGACCGGCAGTCGCTGCAGCCGCGCGAGATGATCTTCATCGTCGACACGTCGGGTTCCATGTTCGGCACGTCGATCGAGCAGGCGCGCGCCGCGTTGGCGCGCGCATTGAGCGGTCTAGGTCCGGACGACCGGTTCAACATCATCGAATTCAATTCCGCAGCGCGGCCGATGTATCGCAGCAGCGTCGCCGCCACACCCGCGGCCGTCGAGGCGGCGCAGCATTTTGTGCGCTCGCTGGTCGCGGACGGCGGCACGGAAATGCGGCCGGCACTCGAACTGGCATTGCACGACGCACCGTCCGAGAGCCACTTCCGTCAGATCGTGTTCATCACCGATGGCGCCGTGGGCAACGAAGAGGAGCTGTTCACGCTGATCGAGGAACGGCTGGGCGCCGGGCGCTTGTTCACGATCGGCATCGGTTCCGCGCCGAACAGCTGGTTCATGCGCAAGGCCGCGGAAGTCGGACGCGGCAGCTTCACGATGATCGGTGCGCAGAGCGAGGTCGGCGAGAAGATGGACCAGCTGTTTGCGAAGCTCGAACGGCCACAGGTCACCGGCATCACGGTCGACTGGCCGGCGGGCGTGAGCGTCGACGCTTACCCGGCCGTCGTGCCCGACCTGTACGCCGACGAGCCGATCAGCGTGCGCGTGCGCGTCACCGGCTCGTCGCCGGCGACCGGTACCGTGCTCCTGAGCGGCAACTCCGTGAGCGGCGCATGGCGTCGCGAGCTGTCGCTGTCGGCCGGCCTCCCGACCGGACCTGGCGAGGGCCTTGGAGCGCTGTGGGCACGCGGCCGCATCGAAGCGCTCATGGACGCAAAGCGCCGGGGCCTGGCCGAGGAATCCGTGAAGCCCGACATCATCGACACCGCGCTGCGCCACCACCTCGTGAGCCCATATACGAGCCTCGTCGCCGTAGACCGGACCCCCGCGCGCACGGCCGATGTCCCGCTGCGCCGGGACGCGATCGCCAATCTGCTGCCCTGGGGCCAGGACCTGGGGGCGATCTTCGGGCTGCCGGCCACGGGAACCAGTGCGGCCGTACTCTTGCTCGCCGGCGCGGCGACGCTGTCCCTGGCTCTGCTGCTGTGCATGCCGGGCCGCCGCCGCGAGTGCCGTCATGGCACGGCGCGTTAGCCGGCAGCTGTTGCTCGTGACCTGCCTGCTGGCACTCGGTTTCTGGCAGCTCGGCCGCGGCGCCTGGATCCCGGCCAAGGCCTGGCTTGCGCAGGAATTGATGGGCAAAGCCTGGGACCGGGCCGCCGCGGGCGAATCCGAACCCGCGCCCTGGCCGTGGGCCGACACCTGGCCGGTCGCGAGGCTCTTTGCGGACAATGGCAGCGTCGACCTCATCGTGCTGGAAGGCGGCTCCGGCCGGACGCTGGCCTTCGGCCCGGGACACCTGGGCGGCAGCGCGCTGCCTGGAGAGAGCGGCAACAGCGTGATCGCCGGTCACCGGGACACGCATTTCCGATTCCTGCGCGACCTGGCGCTCGGCGATCTGCTCTACGTCGAGTCCGCCGACGGCACGCGCCATCGCTATGTGGTCGTCGATCTCGAGGTGGTCGATGCCCGCCGAGCGAGCGTCCTGCTCGACAGCGACGACGCGCTCCTGACACTGGTGACCTGTTATCCCTTCGATGCGGTGCGGCCGGGCGGGCCCCTGCGCTACGTCGTCACTGCGCGCAAGGACGCCGAATTCCCGGCCGCTGCCTCGCGGGCCGCTCTCAGTAGCGGAAAACCGCCTGGACGCTGATCGTATCGAGCGACGCGTCCTCGAGGTCACCGGTGGTGTTCAGTTCGAGCATGTTGTAGGACGCTTTCAGGCCCCACGAGCGATTCACGTCCCAGCGCACGCCGAGGGCCCCGGACCAGGACGTGAGGTCCTCGGTATAGGTGTCCCAGTACGGCGCGCAGACGTAGCCCCACCACGGGTCCCACCAGCAGCCGGTGATCGGCGGGCCATCCGCGATGTTCGAGTCGACGGAGGTCCAGCCGAAGCCGAGCTCGACATACGGCGTGATCGGGCCTTCCAGGAAATTGAAGGTCCCCTTGGCCGCGATCGTGAACGTATCCATGTCCGCTCGCACCGATTCGAAACCCAGTTGGTCCTCCGGCAGGAAGGTCGCTTCGTAGTCCGGCGAGAGCCAGCTGATGCCGAAACCGGCCGCCAGTCGGTTCGTGAAATTGTAGGTGCCCCCGAGCGTGAATCCGATCTCGTCGTCTATTTCAAGCCCGGTTCCCATCTCGCCGTCGAGCGACATCGAATCGGACCAGATCAGGCCCGCATCGAATTCCCAGGTCTCGGCCCGGTCCTGGGCCTGTGCCGGAACGACGGCCAGACTCGTCAGCAGGATGCCGGTTAGCCAGGCCAGAGGCCGCCGATGTGCTTGTTGCATGGTGTAGCTCCTTGAGTTTGCGGCGTCGGACACCGCTTGTTATTGAGCAGAGGAAAAACAATTCGTCGCGGTGCGCGGCCCGGTCCTGCTTGCCTGCCCGGGGTTCTTTGAGTGACCATAGTGGCCGCTCTACTGCACATAAATCAAGACAACGAAATAACAATTCAAGTTCCCGGACTTCGCTTTAATCCGGCGACGAGCGGCAGGCTAATCGCGCTATGGAATGGAAAGGCCGCAGGCAAAGCACCAACGTCGACGACGCGCGCGGCCAAAAGATGGTCGTCGGCACCGCGAGCGTCGGCCTGCTGATGCGCTTCGTCGGCCAGCTCTTTGGGATGAAGGGGATCATGGTGCTTGTCGGCCTCGGTGTCCTCGGCTGGATCTTCGGCATCATCGATCCCGCGGCGCTGATCGGCGGCGGCCAGGTCCGCGAAGTCGAATACCAGCCCTCCGCCGAAGAGCAGGACCTGTTCGATTTCGTCACCGTGGTGCTGGCCGATACCGAAGACGTCTGGACGCAGCAGTTCGCGGAAAGCGGTGCGCAGTACCGGCCGCCGGCACTCGTCGTCTTCCGCGACCAGTACCCGACCGGCTGCGGCGTCGGCGATGCGCGCATGGGGCCTTTCTACTGCCCGCTCGACCAGAAGGTCTACATCGATCTCGGCTTCTACCAGGCCCTGCAGCAGGAGTTCCGTGCGCCGGGCGATTTCGCGCAGGCCTACGTCATTGCCCATGAGGTCGGCCACCACGTACAAAACCTGCTCGGCATAACCGAACAGGTCGCTGCAATGCGCGGCAGCCCGGATTACAACCAGTACTCCGTGCGCCTCGAGCTGCAGGCGGACTACCTGGCCGGCGTGTGGACCAATCACAACAGCCGTTATCTGGACCGGGGCGACATCGAAGAAGCGATGCGCGCCGCGAACCAGATCGGCGACGACGCCATCCAGTCGCGCACGCAGGGCCAGGTCATGCCGCATGCCTTCACGCACGGTACGTCGGAGCAGCGCATGCGCTGGTTCAATAGCGGCCTGCAGAGCGGACGACTCGAGGACGGGGATACCTTCGAGGTCCCTTACGACAGTCTCTGACCCGGACCGGTTCCGGTGCGATGAGGCTAAGCGTATTTCTCGCCTTGCTGGCCTTTGCGGCCGGCACCGTGCGCGGCCGCGGACGACGCTGCGGAAGCCGCGGCCGACGAAGCACCTGCCGCCGGGACCGACGCCGAGGCCGCCGCGGAACGGGAGGAAGCCCACGAAGTGACCGGCGGCCTCGGCGGCCTGGCCGTCGAAGGCGGCTCCGAATGGTGGATACCCACACAGCGCGATCTCGGCCTCGAGTGGTCCTCCGCGAACGGCCGTTTCACGGTGAACCCCTGGCTGCGCGCGCAGCTACGCTATTTCGATCCCTTCGACGGCGACCGGCTGCGCGTTGCCGATTTCGACGAGGAAGGAGAAAGCGAATTCGAGTTCCGCCGGGCGCGCCTGAAGATGGAAGGGGAGCTGGGCAGTCCGAATGTCACGTATTACTACGAACACGAACTGACCGGCGACCATCCGCTCCTGGACCTGCGCGTGGATCTCAGCTGGCGCGGGTCGCTGCATGCGCGCATTGGCCAGTACAAGGTGCTCTACAACCGCGAACGCATCGATTCCTCCGGCAAGCAGACTTTTGCGGAACGTTCGATCGCGACCTACGCCTTCACGCTGGACCGGCAGCGCGGCCTCGGGCTCGCAAAGCAGTGGGGCGCGGGAACACGCGCCAACCAGTGGCTCATGCTCGGCGTCTACGAAGGCGACAGCCGTGACCCGGAGCGCCGTGGCGACGGGCTGATGTATGTCGCCCGCTGGCAATGGGCGTTTCTCGGGCCGGACCTGCCTTTTTCCCAGGGCGACCTGAAGTTCCGCGAGACGCCGGCGGCGACACTCGCTTTTGCGGCGGCCACCGTCGAGGGGCCCTACACGCGATTTTCGAGTTCGGGCGGCGGGCAACTCGACGGCTACGAGATCGGCGGCGACGACCGCTACGAACTCTCGCAATTTCTGCAGGAGTTCGCGTGGCATTACCTCGGATTCGAGATCCAGCAGGAATACCACGTGAAGCGCGTCGACGACCGGGAACAGGGCAGCGAGGGGACGCTCCGGGGCGGGTATGCGCAGTTCGGCAAGCTGTGGAACGCGCCGTTCGGTCGCTGGGGGCTGCCGGCAGGTCTCGCGCTTCGTTTCGCGCAAGTCGACTGGGACGATACGCCGGTCGATCGCGCGGAACGCGAGTTGAGCCTCGTCGGCAACGTCTTCTTCGATGGTCACAACAACAAGCTCACGAGCGAGGTGAGTCGCGTGGAAGTGACCGAACCGGGCATAGGGCGCGCGGACGACGTCCGCTGGCGCCTGCAGTGGGACGTCAGTTTTTGAGTACGGCGGGCGAGGGCTTCGTGCTACCTTGCCGGGCCTCGCCATGCACACAGTCAGGTCCAGACTCACGGAAGGTTCGGTCGGCAGACATCTCGTCGACATGACCGTTCCCGTGCTCGCCGGCATCGCCACGATGATGGCGCAGGGTCTCGTCGACACATTCTTCATCGGCATGGTTGGGGAGCGCGAACTCGCAGCGTTCGGTTTCGGGTTTCCGATCCTGCTGATCGTCACCAGCGTCGCCATCGGCCTCGGTGCCGGCACTTCGTCCGTGGTCGCCCGCGCGCTGGGTGCCGGCGATTACGAACGCGCGCGGCGGTTGGCCACCGACAGCCTGCTCCTGTCCTTCGGGATCACCGCGACCATCTGCGTTCTCGGCATCCTCACCATCGAACCGCTGTTCCGGCTGCTCGGTGCACCGGAGGACATGCTGCCCCTGATCCGGGAATTCATGACGATCCTGTACATCGGCGTGCCGTTCATCGTCGTCGGGATGGTGGGCATGGCGAGCATGCGCGCCACCGGCGATACGCGCCTGCCGGGCATGCTGATGGTCGTCGCGGCCGTACTGAACGTGATCCTCGACCCGTTGCTGATCTTCGGCGTCGGACCCTTGCCGGCCATGGGCCTGAATGGCGCGGCCACGGCCGCGCTGCTCGCACGCGGTGCGATCTTCGTCGGCACGCTGTACCTGATGCGCCGTCACCTCGACCTGGTGAGCCTGCACAGGCCCACCCGCGACGAGCTGCGCTCATCGTGGCGCGCGATACTGCACGTCGGCATACCGGCGGCGGGCACGAACATCATCGTGCCGCTCGGCGCTGCGATCGTCACCGCACTGCTCGCGCGCTTCGGTCCGGAAGCCGTGGCGGGTTTCGGCGTCGCGAGCCGCATCGAATCGCTGATGCTGGTGATCTTCTACGCGCTATCGGCGATCATCGGGCCGTTCGTCGGGCAGAATTTCTCGGCCGGACGGGAGGACCGCATACTCCGCGCCCTCAAGCTTTGTACGTTCTTCTGTCTCGCGAGCAGCGCCGCGTTCGGACTCGTCCTGGGGCTATTCGCCGGCCGCATCTCACAGTTGTTCACCGACAGCGAAGGCGTGGCGCAAGTCACGCGGCTGTTTCTCCTGATCGTGCCCGTGAGCTACGGAACTTACGGAATGGTGATGATCATGAACGCGTCCTTCAACGGTCTCGGCCACCCCATGCCGGCAGTCTGGATCAGTGTAACGCGCATTCTGCTCTTGTATGTGCCCCTGGCGCTCGCCGGCGCGGCGTTCATGGGGATCGCGGGCGTATTCGCGGCTTACGCGGCGGCGAACATCCTCACGGGCGCCGGGGCCTACTGGTGGGCGACGCACTCGGTGCGCCGCCTGGCAGCGGCGGCGGCCTAGTCGGGGTCGATCTCGCCTTCGGCGATTGCCGGCCGGCTTTCCGCCCGATAGGGACGGCAGGAGACGTCGACGACGTGCTGGTAGAGCTGGAAGGTCTTGTAAAGCCAGCGCAGAGACCGGAAGTACACGCCGTATCCGCGCACAGTGCACGCTGCGTCCTGGTGCGGGATGTTGGCGAACACGTCCTCCTCCGGATACCAGAGGGCGGGCAGGTACCAGCTGCTTTCGACGAGGTAGAACTTGCCGTTGTCCGACTCGGTGCTGCAGGGCAGCGTCATGCAGCCGCCGAACTGGTACAGCTCCCCGGTAACGATCTCCTGCTTGCCGGTGACGTACACCGTTTCCTCGAACGACGTGCCGTAGTAATAGGCGGCGCGCCACAGGATGTGCAGCGCCAGTAACACCAGCGCGCTCAGTGCCAGGTTGCGCAGCAGTCGCAGAACGGAGAACCGGGCCGGCCGCGGTCCGCCGGGCGCGTGCGGGTCGGCTGGTCGGATCGCGACCCAGCGCAGCCAGCGGCCCACGAAGCCGAACAATCCGGCTAGCACGGCGCCGACGGGGCCCAGCACGCGCCTGAGCGCATGCCAGAAACCGGCGACCGCACGAACCACGCGATTCTCACTCACACGCTCCTCCCGGCCCGACAGCCCTGCGTCGGAGGCCAAGAGAATACCTGCTCAGGACGTCTCCGGCGTCTGATCCGCCTCGATGAGGGGCTCTCCGGGCACAGGCGCGGGTTCCGGCAGCCGGCAGTCGTCCATCGTCGCCCCGAGGCGCACGCGGATCACGCAGCCGACATTGAACCTGCCCGTGTCGTGCAGCGTCACTTCCTGGGCCGTCGACGCAACGCGGTAGCGGACCGCGTAGCCGAAGCCGAAAGTCGCGCCGGCGGCCTTGTCCGGCGTCATCTGCAGGTAACTCGCTTCGATGCTGATCGGCGGGGAGATGAATTCCGCGAGATCGCGCTCGATCGACACGCCCGGCGGCAGGTCGATCGGCATGCTCGTCGTGTGCACTTTCGAGTTGTAGTAGACCGTCTGCGCGGTCAGCGTCAGGTAGTCCGTCGTCGCGTTCCGGAAGCTCACACTGTCGCCCGTCACGCGCACCTCGAGTAGCTCGTCCGCCAGCGTGAACTCGGGATACAGGTTCTCGAAGTCGCGCGAGAGTATCGTCACGCCGAGCGGCACTTCCGCGGGCTGCTCGTTCACGATTTCGACGACGTCGGGGCAGGTGACGGTCAGGTGATAACCCTTGTACGCCGAATACTCGCACTGCACATTATAAGCGCGCGTGTCCGGTGTGATCATCGCGGACAATCGCGTCTTCTGCGCCTCGATCGCTGCCGTGAGCTCGCGAAGGGATTTATCGGCGGCAGCGGCGCAGTAGCGTGCATCGCAGGGCAATATGCCAGTACCGGCCTGCAATGCGGACTCGGGCAGGCCGTCGCCCCGCACGCTCAAGTCCACGATCTCCGTGAAATCGATGTCTTTCGAGTAGTAGTCAGTGACGCCGCTGAGCTGCGGACGGATCCTTAGAGTGACGTTCGACGTGCTGGCGCGCACGGCCGTTGCCTGCCGCGTCAGCTGCTCCAGGTCCGCCTGTCCGCGAGCGAGCAGTGCGTCGTATTTGTCGAGCGATTCGATCAGAGGGCGCCGCGACAGGTCGAGACCGGTGTTGACCAGCGCCTCATCGACAGCCTGGTTGAACGCGGGCTCGTTGAAGGTTGTATCGTAGGTTTGCGATATCTCGGTGACCTTGCCCGCCGTGCCGACGGCAATGCCGCTGTTGATGAGCTTGTCGAGTACGCCGGCATCCTTCTCGCGAAACGGATGCGTGAGGCTGCAGCGATGCGCTTCGGGGTAGGCCTGCGGACTGCATTCCGCGACGCGTATGTCGAACGCCGGAGTCAGGTCGTTGAGGCGGACGAGAAACCCGGAATCGATAGGTGCATCCGAACGCGTGACGGTCGTGAACACCCAGCTGCCGCCGCTGGCATTGGCGAGATGTGCGTACACGGGCTCCGAACCCGCGAAGAAATTGCCGACCGGCGCCTCCTCCGACGTACGGGCGGGCTGCTCGGGCGCATCGCCCCCGCAGGATGCGCAGGCCAGGGCGGCGCCAAGGATCGCCAGGCGAAGTTTGTCGGGACTGGGCACGCTCATTGGAGCTCAGGACAGTGGATGCGACGCATTATAGCCAATCGTCCGCACCTCGCAGGCGCGACCTCTGTCGCACTTTCGCGACCCGGGCCGCGAGGCTCCGCCCAGGCACTCAGCCGAAAGCGTTGACGCCCGTCAGTTCGCGGCCCACGGCGAGCTGATGCACCGTCTCCGTCCCTTCGTAGGTGATCACGCTCTCGAGGTTCAGCATGTGCCGGATCGGCACGTACTCGGCGCTGATGCCGGCGCCGCCCAGGATGTCGCGCGCGTCTCGCGCAATGTCGAGCGCTGCGCGGCAGTTGTTCCACTTGGCCAGCGAGACCTGGGTCGCGCTCAGCTTGCCGGCGTCCTTGATACGTCCGAGCCTGAGCGACAACAGCTGAGCGGTCGTAATCCGGCGCGCCATGTCGGCCAGCCGAATCTGGATCGCCTGCGTGTGCGAGAGCGGCTTGCCGAACAGCACTCGGTCCTGCGCGTAGGCGAGCGCTTCGTCGAGGCAGGCTTGCGCCGCGCCTATCACGCCCCAGGTGATTCCGTAGCGCGCCTGCGTCAGGCAGGACAGCGGCCCTTTGAGGCCGCTGACGCCGGGCAACACGTTGCCTTCCGGTATGCGCACGTTGTCGAAGAACAGCGCTGCCGTCACCGAGGCCCGCAGCGAGAACTTGTTCTCGATCTCCTGCGCGGTGAAGCCCGGCATGTCTTTCTCGACGATGAACCCGCGGATGCCATCTGCGGTCTGCGCCCAGACGACGGCGGCGTCGGCGATCGTGCCGTTCGTGATCCACATCTTCGCGCCGTTCAGGAGCCAGTCGCCGCCGTTGCGCTTGGCGTGCGTCTTCATGTTGCCCGGGTCGGAACCGCCGTGCGGCTCGGTGAGGCCGAAACAGCCGATCGCCTCGCCGCGAGCCATCGCCGGCAGCCACCGCTCTCGCTGCTCTTCGCTGCCGTAGGTATAGATGGGATACATGACCAGGCTGCTCTGCACCGATACGAAGCTCCGCAAGCCCGAGTCGGCGCGTTCCAGTTCCTGGCAGATGAGGCCGTAGCACACGCTGTTCATGCCGGCACAGTCATAGCCCTCGATCGAGCTGCCGAGCAGGCCGAGGTCGGCCACCTGCGCGATGAGCTCGCGCGGGAACGTGTGGTTCTCGAAGGCCTCGCGCATGAGCGGGATCGCCTTCTGGTCGGCGAAACGCGCGACGCTTTCCTTCACCAGGAGTTCGTCGTCGGTCAGTTCGCCGCGGATGTCGAAGAGATCCAGCGGATCGAGGCGGGAATTGGAGGTGGTCATGGAATAAGAGCCTGTACGAGCGGGTATCAATAGGGTATGCCGAGGCGGCGGTAGATTACAGACAGCAGCCATGCCGGTCCAAGCATCAGCTACTGCACGTCTTCGACGAGGGCAGCCAGCGCCGGCGTTTATTGCGGTCGTCCCCGTGCCAGGCGGCATTCTACCGGGTTAAGGCCACGTTCAGCCGCCGTGGAGTGAAATCGACGCCAAGCGTGATGCATGTCCGGTTCGTGCGCGAAGCGGCGCACTAATATCGGTACATCGCTGGACCGATGGTCCGCATGGGCAAATCAGGAATCACTATGAACACATCGAACCGCAGATTAATCGCAGGCTTGGCCGGCTTCGCCGTATTGGCGGCCGGTTGCCAGACCCTCGACCCCTACACCCGCGAAGAAAAGACCAGCAATGCCACGAAAGGTGCGCTGATCGGTGCCACGGCGGGTGTCGTTGCCGGCCTTATTTCCGGTGACGACGCCGTGGAGCGCCGCCAGCACGCCATGATCGGCGCGGGCGTTGGCGCGCTCGCGGGCGGGTCCGTGGGTTATTACATGGACAAGGAAGAAATGAAGCTCCGGCAGGAACTCGAAGGCACCGGCGTGAGCGTGAGCCGCGACGGCGACAACATCACGCTGAACCTGCCGGGCAATATCACCTTCGCAACCGACAGCGCCGACCTGAACGCCGGCTTTTACGACGTGTTGAATTCCGTCAGCAAGGTGCTGAGCGAATTCGACAAGACGGTAATCGAGGTCGCCGGCCATACCGACAGCACCGGAACCGACGTTTACAACCAGACCCTGTCGGAGCGCCGTGCCTCCTCGGTCGCTGCTTACCTGCGCTCTCAGAAAGTGATCCCGGAGCGCCTGATCACCGTCGGCCTCGGCGAATCGCATCCCGTTGCCGACAACTCGACCGTCGACGGCCGGCAGGCGAATCGTCGCGTCGAACTGACTCTGGTGCCGTTGACCGCCTGACGCGGTCGACCCATTGACGGCGTAATGGCCCAAAGACGGGCCATTGCGCTATTTTCCGGTCATGCGGGCCGCGGGAGCGCCTGGTGACCGACCGCTACGGAAAACGGGAGACCGATACCTGGATCGAGGACTCGGGCCTCGTCGTGCGGCTGATCGCCGACGACGTGCACGGCTCGCGTCACCAGCGCTTCATCCTGCGGCTGCGCGCCGGCCAGACGGTGCTGATCGCCCACAACCTCGAGCTTTCGGCGCGGGTGCCTGTCGGCATCGGCGACCGCGTGAAATTCCGCGGGATGTATGAATGGAACGAGCAGGGCGGGCTCGTGCACTGGACCCACGACGATCCGCTGGGGATAGAAAAAGGCGGGTACGTTGAATTCCATACCCGCCGCTTTTCCTGACTGCGTTGCTATGCCGCCATCGCAACCTGCAGTTTTCTGATGGCAGCAGCCTCGATCTGCCGGATGCGCTCGGCGGAAACGCCGTACTCGTCCGCCAGTTCGTGCAGCGTCTTCTTTTCGTCCATCAGCCAGCGGCTTTCGACGATTGCCCGGCTGCGCTCGTCCAGCGTGTCGATGGCATCCGACATGCGCGCCGTCGCATCCTCGTGCCAGTCCTCGTCTTCGACGAGGAGCGCGGGATCCGCATTGGCCGCCGGCAGGTATGCCGCCGGCGTATAGCTGTTTTCGTCATCGGCATCCGGAGCCGGGTCGAAGATCGCGTCGCGCGAACTCAGGCGCTTCTCCATCTCCGTGACTTCTTCCGGCAACACGCCGAGATCGTCGGCAACCGCACGGGTCTCGTCGTGCGACAGCCACGCGAGGCTTTGCTTCGACTTGCGCAGATTGAAGAACAGCTTACGCTGCGCCTTGGTCGTCGCAACCTTGACGATGCGCCAGTTCTTCAGCACGAATTCGTGAATCTCGGCGCGAATCCAGTGCACGGCGAAGGACACGAGCCGGACGTCGTAGTTCACGTCGAAACGCTTCACCGCCTTCATCAGGCCGACATTGCCTTCCTGGATGAGGTCGTTGAGCGGCAGTCCGTAGCCGAGGTAGCCCTTGGCGATATGCACGACGAAGCGCAGGTGCGCGAGCACCAGCTGCCGGGCTGCATCGAGGTCGTCGTCGTCGCGAAAACGCATGGCCAGCGCACGCTCATCCTCCTTGGACAGCACCGGAACGGCGCCGACGGCCTGAATGTAGGCGTCGAGGCTGCCGACCGGGCCGGCCAGCACCAGCTCGTAGTTTTTCGCGGCAAGCGCAGTGGTCATCAGATCATTCCTCCCTTATCCGGGGTCCGATTTTAGCACTCGATGCCAGAGTCTGCTAAAGGGCACCCAATCTGGCTTTACCAGGCTGTTCGACCCCATAATTGAATATCCGTTCAATATGGAGTCGGAAAAAAAACCGGCGTCCGGCCGGAATTACCGCGGCATCATATGCGATCTTGAATGATCATTCAAGTATCATTACAATAGGCCGCGACCTGGCTCCAAGTGACTGAGGGCCAAGGCTTTTTTTCAGGAGCAGCGCGTGGCCAGGACCCCCGAATTCGATCGTGCCGTCGTCGTGGACCGCGCCATGCGCGTATTCTGGCGGCGCGGCTACAACCAGACAACGGTAACGGACCTGGTGGCGGCGACCGGCCTGCAGCCGGGCAGCTTGTATGCCGCGTTCGGCAGCAAGAAGGGTGTTTTCCTGGCGGTCCTCGAGACCTATAACTCGAACTTCCTCGCGCGCATCCGGCACCTGGGCGAGGATGGCCGGCCCGCGCTTGGGTGTATCCGGGACCTGTTGCAGTCCGTCGTCGAGGACACCGTCGATGACCGCAAGCGGCAGGGCTGCCTGGCCGTCAACGCCTTGCTCGAAATGTCAGCTCACGAACCCGACGTGGCGAGCCGGCTGGAAACGCACAACCGGCGGGTGCGGCAGGCCTTTGCGGAGCTGATCGCGCGCGCACAGGCCGACGGCGATGTCGCGCCGGACAGGACGCCGGACGCGCTCTCTGCTTTTCTCGTCAACAATCTGTGGGGCATGCGCGTGATGTGCCGCGGTACCGCCGACCGCGAATCCCTGGCCGCCGTGGTCGACGGGATCCTCGCTGCGCTGACGAAATAGGGGACGGAGAATAAATAGGGTAACTGTCACCCTATTTCGGTTCGATGCGACGCAGGTGCCGCGCGACTGCGAACCAGGAACCGACCAGCCCCAGGCCGACGCCGATGCCGAGGATCGCGCCGATCTCCCGCGGGCTGAAACTCAGCACGTCGATGCCGCTGTGATAAAGCCCGGCGAGCCGCGCAATCGGCGCCTGCAACAGGAACACGCCGTACAGGACGAGCCCGATCGCGAGCAAGCCGCCGAACAGGCCGTACCAGAAGCCCGTCCAGAGAAACGGGCGGCGTACGAAGCCGTTGCTCGCGCCGATCAGTTTCGTGACCTCGATCTCTTCGCGCCGGTTCTGGATATCGAGCCGGATCGTATTGCCGATGATCACGACGATCGCGGCGGCGAGCAGCACGGAGCCGATGAAGATTGCCTGCCTCACGATGTCGAGGATGGCGTGGAAGCGCTGTACCCATTCCGTGTCCACCTGCACGAGCTGCGTTTCCGGCAGGTTCTCCAGTTCCTCGCGCAGGAGCCCGATCGACGCACCCGTGTTCTCCGGGCTGGGCCGCACCACCAGCGTGTGCGGCAGCGGGTTCTCGCCGAGCTGATCCAGCGCGTCGCCAAAGCCGGACTGCGACTTGAATTCAGCGAGTGCCTCGTCGGCCGGAATGACCTGCACTGAGGCCACATCGGCGCGCCCCTCGATCAGCGCCGCGAGCTTGCGCGCTTCGTCCAGGGTGCGGTCCTGCTCGAGAAACACGGAGAAGTCGAGGGCATTGTCCCAGCCCCGGCTCACGGCCGCAGCATTCTTCACGATGAGGTTCAGCGCCGCCGGCAGTGCCAGCGTCACCGCAATGACCAGGATGATCATCAGGCTGGCGAAGGGTTGTCGTGCCAGCCGGCCCAGCGCCGACGTAGCCGTCGTCGCGTGCCGCCCGAGCCAGGTCGCCAGCGGGCCGGACGAACGGACCGGTGCCGTGGCCTCCGCGTGGCGGTTCATTGCCACCCCTCGTGCCCTTCGATAACGAAGGCTTCCTCGCCCGCCCGACGGTTCGAGTCGTGTTCGAGACGCCCCTCGACGAGGGACACACGCCGGCATCCCAGTTTGTCGATGAGTGCGATGTCGTGACTCGCGATCAGCAGCGTGACTCCGAACTCGTTGAAGCGCCGGAAGACCCGCATGACCTCGAGCGAGAGGTCCGGGTCGAGATTTCCCGTGGGTTCGTCGGCGATCAGCAGTTTCGGCCGCGTGGCAATCGCCCGCGCGATCCCGACGCGCTGTTGTTCGCCGACAGAGAGGTGCTCCGGGTTGCGGTTTTCCTTGTGCAACAGCCCCACCTGCTCGAGCGCTGCGCGCACGCGCTTGCCGGCGTCGCGCCGGCTGACACCGGCGATGATGAGCGGGAGCGCGACGTTGTCTGCGACGCTACGGTCGTACAGGAGCTTGTGATCCTGGAAGACCATGCCGAGCTGCCGCCGGTATGCGGGAATACGCCGCCGGCCGACGCGCCGGGTGTTCTTGCCGTCGACGATCACCTGCCCGCCGCTCGGCCGGTCGATCAGCGCGATGAGGCGCAGCAGGGTGCTCTTGCCGGCGCCCGAATGACCCGTGATGAACACCATCTCGCCCTTGTCGATCACGAGGTCGAGACCGGCCAACGCTTCCTGCCCGCCGGGGAAACGCTTGCTCACGTTCTCGAGCTGGATCATCGGGCCGCCACGGTCAGCCATCGAGTGTGTTTCCCATCAGGGCATCCGCGAATTCGGCGGCCGCGAACGGCTGCATGTCCTCGGCCTTTTCGCCGATGCCGATGAAGCGTACCGGCACGCCGAGGCGGTGCGCGATCGCGAGCAGGATGCCGCCTTTCGCCGTACCGTCGAGCTTCGTGACCGTGACGCCGGTAAGACCGAGTACTTCATTGAATTTCTCGGCTTGCGCCAGCGCGTTCTGTCCCTGGCTCGCGTCGAGGACCAGCATGATCTCGTGCGGCGCATCCGGGTGCTGCCGGCTGATGACACGCTTGATCTTGGCGAGTTCGGCCATCAGCCCCTGCTGGTTCTGCAGCCGCCCGGCGGTGTCCGCCAGTATGACGTCGATGCCGCGCGCCCGGGCCGCCTGCCAGGCGTCGAAAATAACCGCCGCCGGATCGGCTCCATGCTGCTGAGCGATGACGGGAACCCCATTGCGTTCCCCCCAGGCCTGCAATTGCTCCACGGCGGCGGCGCGAAAGGTATCGCCCGCAGCGAGCATCACCGACAGACCCTGGTCCCGGAAACGGCGAGCCAGCTTGCCGATCGTGGTCGTCTTGCCGGCGCCATTTACGCCGACCATCAGGATGAGGAACGGGTCGGCCTGGTCCGGAATTTCGAGTGGCCGTTCGACCGGTTCGAGGATTTCGACGATCGCACTGTGCAGTCCGGCCCTGAGCGACGTGATGTCCCGCAGTTCCCGGCGTGCCAGGCGCTTCTGCAACTCGCCGATGATTCGCTCGCTCGTTTCGATGCCGACGTCTGCCGTGACCAGCAGCGATTCGAGTTCCTCCAGCGAGCTTTCGTCGATCCTGCCGCCGGGCGCCAGGTTCGCGAGGTCGTAGGTGAGCCAGCTGTCGCCCCGGTTGATGGTCTTGCGCAGTTTCTTGAACCAGCCTTCGCGTGGTTCGCCGTCGCTGCTGTCGTCTTCCTTTTTTCCGAACATGAGCAGTCGAAGCCGTTGCCTGGTTACCCTACACTCTGCAAGAAAAGTCATCCTGACCGGATTCGACCATGGCGGCACGCCAGGCTGGTGACAAGAAACGATCGCGAAAGTCTCCGGCGTCGCCTACCGGACGGCTGCGTATTGTAGCCGGAATGTGGCGCAGCCGCGTCCTGGAAATCGCGGACGTGCCGGGCTTGCGGCCAACACCGGAACGCGTGCGCGAAACACTGTTCAACTGGCTCACGCCACGCATAGTCGGTGCGCGTTGCCTGGATCTGTTCGCCGGAACCGGCGCGCTCGGCCTCGAAGCGCTCTCGCGCGGGGCCCGCGAAGCCGTCTTCGTCGAGCAGTCGCCCGAGGCGCTCGCCGCATTGCGGCGGAACATCGGCAAGCTGGATGCAAGCGGCGCATTCGTCCATGCGGGCGATGCCTATGCATTTCTCGGCAAGGCAGTCGACCGGCCTTTCGACGTCGTATTCCTCGACCCGCCGTTTGCTCACGACGCCATCGGTGACTTGTGTAGACTGCTCGACGAAAGGGGGGTCCTCTCGCCGGGCGGCAGGGTATACCTCGAGCAGGACCGGGCGCGGGAATTGCCCGGGCTCCCGCCTCGGTGGACCGTTCTCAAGAACCAGACCGCAGGCAACGTGCGCTATGCCTTGGCAGCGCGCGCGGCCGGTGCCTGAACAGGGGAGGTAGAGTCATATGCCGGTGGACGCGATGTATCCGGGCACGTTCGATCCGATCACGCTGGGACACGAGGATCTCGTCAGGCGTGCGGCCAAGCTGTTCGACACCGTGATCGTCGCAATCGCGGCGAATACCGGCAGCAAGGTCCCCTTGTTCTCGGTCGATGAGCGTGTAGAGATGGCCCGCTCGGCGCTTGCGGACATCGACAATGTCGAGGTGACTCGTTACAACGGACTTACCGTGGAGTTCGCCCGTAAACGCGGCCTGCGCGTCATCATCCGCGGTCTGCGTGCCGTGTCGGATTTCGAGTACGAGTTCCAGCTTGCAAACATGAACCGGCACCTCACGGACGAGGTCGAAACCGCATTCCTCACGCCTACCGAGAAATACAACTTCATTTCCTCGAGCCTCGTGCGGGAAGTCGCGGAACTCGGTGGTGACATCAGCGAGTTCGTCTCGCCATCGGTGAGGAAGGCCTTGATGGATCGCATCGCCCGCCGCGGGAATTAGGGTGACAGTAACCTTAATTCGTTGGCCACGACGCTGCTGTCATGCCGGTATCGATGGAATTAAGGAAACTGTCACTCTAATTCCCTAGGTCTGGCAGTAACGGCAGTAGTAGCTCGAGCGCTGACCGATGACGGCGGCGCGCAACGGGCGGCGGCAATGGAGACAGGGCAGCCCTTCGCGATCGTAGACGGCGAGTTCCTGTCCGAAATAACCCGCTTCGCCGTTGCCGCCGTAGAAGTCGCGCAAGGTCGTACCGCCGGCGCGGATCGCATTCTCGAGCACGGTGCGGATCGCGCCTGCGAGCTTTTCGTAGCGGTCGGTCGAAATGCGGCCGGCGGCGCGCTTGGGATGGATGCCGGCGGCGAACAGGGCCTCGCTGGCGTAGATGTTGCCCACACCGACCACGATCTGCGGCGTCATGATGAAAGACTTAACTGCAACGCGGCGGGCGCGCGAGCGCGCCCACAGGTGGGCACCGGTAAACACCGCGTCCAGCGGCTCCGGGCCGAGATTCGCGAGCAGCGGATGGGCGAGCGGCTCGCGGCTGAAGAGCAGGGACCCGAAGCGGCGCGGATCCCGGAGCCGGAGCGCCTTCCCCGAAGCCATTTCGATGTCGACGTGGTCATGGACGCCGGCCGGCGTGCGGGCATCCACGACGAACACGCTGCCGGACATGCCCAGATGCAGGATCAGGCTGCCGCGGTCGGTCCCGATCAGGAGATACTTTGCGCGCCGGCCCACACTTTGAATCGTGGCGCCAGTCAGCCGGCGTTCGAGGCCGGGCTCTATGGGCCAGCGCAGGCGCCGCTCGCGGATCGTTACCCCGGTGACCGTCTGCCCCTCGATGTGCGGCGCAATCCCGCGGCGGCTGGTTTCGACTTCCGGTAGCTCGGGCATACCGTGAGCTTACCGCATACGAAAAAGCCCGCTCGTGGCGGGCCTTTTCCAGTATCTGAAGGTCGCGATCGACGGAATTACTTGATCTTCGCTTCCTTGTACGCGACGTGCTTGCGGATCGTCGGATCGTACTTTTTCGTCTCCATCTTTTCGGGATGCAGGCGCTTGTTCTTCGTCGTCGTGTAATAGTGACCTGTGCCGGCGCTCGATACGAGGCGGACTTTTTCGCGATTGGACTTGGCCATGGCTGACTCCTGGGACTCGTCGACGGGTAGCGCTAGATGCGCTGGCCGGCGGCACGCAGGTCGGCGACGACCTTCTCTATGCCGTGCTTGTCGATGATGCGCATACCCTTATGCGAGACGCGCAGCCGTACCCAGCGGTTTTCGGTATCCAGCCAGAAGCGCTTCGACTGCAGATTCGGCAGGAAACGGCGACGAGTCTTGTTGTTGGCGTGGGAAACGTTGTTACCGCTCTGCGGGCGCTTCCCAGTCACCTGGCACACTCTGGACATGGCGCGTAAGTCTCTGATTTGTATTAAAGTTGCCCGCGAAGGGCGGGCGGAGAGCGAGACTTTATACCAGCGTCGCCGATGCAATTCAAGCACGCCGGTCCGCGTTGCCGGCCCGGTCACAAGAGCCCGCGGGCGGCGAGCGAGGTCGTGCCACCGTCTCCGACGATCAGGTGGTCGAGCAAGCGGATATCAACCAGCTCGAGTGCCGCCTTGAGCCGCCGCGTAATGCGCTCGTCGGCCTGGCTGGGTTCCGCGACGCCGCTTGGATGATTGTGGGCCAGTATGACCGCCGCCGCGTTGACCCTCAGGGCTTCCTTGACCACTTCCCGCGGATAGACGGAAGTCCCGTCGATCGTCCCGCGAAACAGCTCCTTGAATTCGAGCACGCGATGGCGGTTGTCGAGAAACAGGCAGCCGAACAGCTCGTGATCGAGATGCCGCATCCGTGCGAGCAGGAAAGCCGAGGTGTCCGCCGGGCTCCGGATCGGCTCGCCGACGACGATGGCGGCGGCGAAGTAGCGCCGGGCGATCTCCGGCAACGCCGCCAGCACCGCGGCACGTGCCGGACCGATGCCGCGCTGCGCTCGCAAAGTCCGGGATGGCGCATGCAACAGGGGCCGCAGGCCGCCGAACTGCCGCAGCAGCTCTTCCGCCAGCAGGCGGCCCGCCGGCGAATGCTCGCCGCAATGGAGGAGCGTCGCCAGCAATTCCGCGTCGCACTGCGATTTGACGTTTTCCGCTTGCATCGACCTTCCCTGTCGCCACGGTCCCGGCACGCCCAGCATCCTGCCGCCCGCACCGGGGAGACAAGCGAATAATCTGGACGGGATGGCCGGAATCATTGGACACTTTGTACATGAACATCGTGCTCGGCATCAGCGGCGGGATCGCGGCCTACAAGACGCCCGAACTGGTGCGGCGCCTCAAGGACCACGGTGCCGACGTCCAGATCGTCATGACCGCGTCGGCCGCGGAATTCGTCACCGAAACGGCGCTGCAGGCCGTGTCCGGCCGGCCCATTCGCAATAACCTGTGGGACAAGGAAGCGGAAGCCGCGATGAGCCACATCGAGCTCGCGCGCTGGGCCAATGCGGTTCTTATCGCCCCGGCGACGGCGGAAATCATCGCGCGCCTCGCGGGCGGCGCTGCACCCGATCTCCTGACAACGCTGTGTCTCGCAACCGAAGCGCCGATCGCAATCGCGCCCGCGATGAACCACGTCATGTGGAACAATGCCGCGGTGCAGGCGAACGTACGGACGCTCGAGGGCCGTGGTGTGACGGTCATCGGGCCCGACAGCGGTTCGCAGGCCTGCGGCGAGACCGGTGCCGGACGCATGACGGAGCCCGGCGACATCGCCGCGGCCGTCGACAGCCTGGTGAGACGGGGCCGCCCGGGCGCGGGCCTTCTTGCGGACAAGACCGTCATGGTGACGGCGGGGCCGACACGCGAACCGATCGATCCCGTGCGCTACATCACCAACCGCAGTTCCGGGAAGATGGGCTATGCGGTCGCCGCAGCGGCTGCCGCCGAAGGCGCGAACGTGATTCTCGTGAGCGGGCCGGTGTCGCTGCCGGAGCCGCGCGGCGTCACCCTGCACCGCGTCCTGACGGCTGAGCAGATGTATGACACGACGCACGCGCACCTCGCCGGTGTGGACATATTCATAGGTGCCGCCGCCGTGTCCGACTACCGGCCTGTCACTACTGCGACGCAGAAGATCAAGAAGAAGGACGACGACGACAGCATGACGCTCGAACTCACGCGCTCGAGGGACATCCTCGCGTCGGTTGCCGCGCTCGAGCCGGCGCCTTTCACCGTCGGTTTCGCTGCCGAGACCAACAACGTACGGGACTATGCGCTCGCGAAGCTCGAGCGCAAGAAGCTGGACTTGATCGTCGCGAATCGCGTCGGCGTCGATTGCGGTTTCGACAGCGACGAGAATGCAATCGATGTCTATTGGCATGGCGGCGGGCAGTCATTCCCCACGGCCAGCAAGTCGGTGCTGGCCCGCGATCTCGTGCAGCTGATCGCCGCGCGCTATGCGGCGGGGGGCGGGAAGCAAGCGGCGGCTTCTGTCGTGCGCATATGTGATCATGCGAAGAACTGACAAAGACGGCCTACTTGCGCAGCATTGATCTCAAGATACTCGACCCGCGGGTCGGTGACACGATCCCACTCCCGCAGTACGCGACGGACGGCTCTGCCGGGCTCGACATGCGGGCCGTGCTCGATGCGCCGCTGGTTCTCGCTCCCGGCGCCACGGAACTCGTGCCGACAGGTCTTGCCATCCATGTTGCCGATCCGTCGCTCGCCGCAGTCCTGCTGCCACGCTCCGGTCTGGGCCACAAGCACGGGCTGGTGCTCGGCAATCTCACGGGGCTCATCGACTCGGACTACCAGGGGCAGGTCTTCATCTCCGTCTGGAACCGCGGTTCGAAATCCTACGAGATCCAGCCGGGCGAACGCATCGCGCAAATGGTGTTCGTGCCCGTCGAGCAGGTGCGCTTCAACATAGTCGGGGACTTCGACGACAGCGAACGGGGCAGCGGCGGCTTCGGCCATTCGGGCTCCGGCTGACGGCCCAGCGCGGGCAAGGGCCGCTGCTACTCGATACCTTTGAGCGTCTTGAACCGGGTGATGTCGCCGGCGAAGCGGGCGATGATCAAATACTCGTCGTCCTTGAACTTCTGCAGGTTTACCTGATGGCGGGCAATAGTGTCTTTCGTTTCCTGTATCGCCGCGTCGAGCGACGCGATGATCTCGGCGTCGTCATCGCCAGAATCGGGGGCATAGCGTGATTTCTCGCGCTCGAGATGTTCGAGCTCGACCTTCAGGTTATGGAGGTACAGTCGGGTGACGCTCGACTGCGCCTTGAACAACTCGATGCGCCGATCGCGATGCATCTCGATTTCCTCGACGGTCTGGTAGGTCGCGAGCAGAGCCTGGTCGGCGCGCAGCTGCAGTTCCTTCTGCAGGCGTAGCTCTTCGGCACGACGCTCCGCCGCGAGTTCGTCGGCAGTCTTTCGGCCTTCGATCTCGCCGACGGTCACGCCATGGTCATTGACCACCTCTTTGTCGTAATCGGTAAGTTCCGGCGGGATGCTGTCGCCGTAATAGGTGTTGCCGTCCTCGTCCACAACTTTGTAGTGACGGCCGTCATCCTTCTCGGCGGCCAGGGCCGCGATCGAGAATGCAAGTAGCCCGATTGCAAGCTGTACCGAACGCATTTCGCAAATATTGCCATGTTTCGCCGTACGAACCGCGACGCAGTTCGCGAATTCGCAGCTTAGTCCCTGCGCCGCAAGGCTGCAAACGCGCATTTGCCTACAAATATCAGTCATTTACGATACGACACCATACGCTCGCCGGTAGGCCAGCACGGCCTCGAGGTAGATGCCGTAATCGCCCGAATCCTCGAGTGTTTCCACGAGGTCGTCGAGGCGCACGATGCTGATCACGGGCATTCCGAGCGAGTTTTGCAGTTCCTGCACGGCTGACTGCGTGCCCTTGCCCCGCTCCTGGCGGTCCAGCGATATGACCAGTCCCGCGATGGCCGCGCCGGCGCCGTGGATCACCTGGTAGGCCTCCCGCACCGCCGTGCCCGCCGTGATCACGTCGTCTACTATGAGCACGCGTCCCGCTGGCGGCGCCCCCACGATGCTGCCGCCCTCGCCGTGATCCTTGGATTCCTTGCGGTTGTAGCAGAACGGGACGTCGACGCCGTGATGCTCGGCCAGCGCCGCCGCCGCCAGTGTCGCCAGCGGAATACCTTTGTAGGCCGGGCCGAACACCATGTCGAATGGCACTTTCGATTCGGCAATCGCCGCGGCATAGAAACGCCCGAGACGTACAGCCGCATAGCCGGTATTGAACAGGCCGGAGTTGAAGAAATACGGACTGACGCGTCCGGATTTCAACGTGAACTCGCCGAACGTCAGCACGCCGAGTTCAAGCGCGAACTCGATGAATTCTCTCTGGTAGGGGCGCATCGATGAAACTTAGGTATCATGCCGCCTTTTCACGGCAGCCGAAGTATGGCACGGAACGCGCGGCCGGGTTGCCACGGGAGACGCAGCACCGATGTTTCGAGTCGTCAGCCTGAACGCGAACGGGATTCGGGCCGCCGCCCGCAAGGGTTTCTTCGACTGGCTGCCGTCACAAGACGCGGACGTCGTCTGCATCCAGGAAACCAAGGCGCATGTGAGCCAGCTCGCCGACGAACACTTCCGGCCGACCGGCTTTCACTGCTTTTACCAGGACGCCGACAAGCGGGGTTACAGCGGCACGGCGGTTTTCACGAAGCACGAACCGCAACGTGTCGTGCGTGGATACGGAGACGCCGAGTTCGACTGCGAAGGACGATATCTCGAAGTGCAACTCGGGGGCCTCAACGTCGTCTCCCTGTACCTGCCCTCGGGTTCGTCCCACGAACTCCGGCAGCAGGCGAAGTACCGCTGCATGGAGACGTTCGCCGTTCATCTCGGCAAGCTGCGGCGGCGGCGCGCGGAATACATCATCTGTGGCGACTGGAATATCGCGCACCGGGAGATCGACCTCAGGAACTGGAAACAGAACCGGAAGAACTCGGGGTTCCTGCCCGAGGAGCGCGCCTGGATGGACGAAGTTTTCGGGCGCCATGGTTTCGTCGATGCCTTCCGGGTCGTCGAGCAGGGCGAAGAGCACTACACCTGGTGGTCGAATCGCGGCCGCGCCTGGGACAAAAACGTCGGCTGGCGCATCGACTACCAGGTCGTGACTCCGGGCCTCGCCGGAAAGGTGCTGCGCGCGGACATCTACAAGGCCGAGCGCTTTTCCGACCACGCGCCGCTTGTCATCGATTACGATTGGCCGCATGGCGGCTGACCCATTGATCGAGGCCGCGCCCGCGCAAGGCTGGCGCTACTACCTGCAGGAAAAGCTCCTCGTCATTTTTTTCCTGGGTTTTTCCGCCGGCCTGCCGTTTCCCCTGGTCTATGCGACGCTCACCGCGTGGCTGTCGGACGCGGGACTCGAAAAGAGAACAATCAGCACTTTCGCCTGGATCGGTTTTGCCTATGCGCTGAAATTCCTCTGGTCGCCGCTGGTCGACAGGCTCACCCTGCCGCTGCTCACGAAATCGCTCGGCAGGCGGCGCGCCTGGTTGCTTCTATCGCAGATAGCCGTCGGCGCAAGCCTCGTCTTCCTGTCGAGCATCGATCCTGCCGCAGCGACCGGCGCTTTTGCGTTCGTCGCGGTGGCGGTCGCTTTCTCATCGGCCACTCAGGATCTGGCGCTCGATGCCTACCGCATCGAGTGTGCAGGCAAGGAACTTCAGGCGCCGCTCGCGGCGGCCTACCAGTACGGTTACCGGATCTCGATCATCGTCGGCGGGGCCGGGGCGCTCTACATCGCGGAATACGGTTCGTGGCAGCTCGCATACCAGAGCATGGCGGCGTGCATGCTCATCGGGCTGGCGACGACGCTCCTGTGCCGGGAACCTCCGTTGCCGGCTGGGGTGACGTCGGGCGGGCGAATCTTCGAGCAGGGTATTGCAAGATGGTTCGCGGAGTCCGTCGCCGGACCTTTTACGGACTTCTTCCAGCGTTACGGCGGCTTCGCGCTGACGATGCTCGCATTCATTGCAGTGTTCCGGATCAGTGACTACGTGCTCGGTATTCTCGCCAATCCGTTCTATCTCGACATCGGGTTCTCGAAAGCGGAGATTGCGAGCGTCGCCAAGCTTTATGGTTTGTGGGTTGCCCTCCTCGGCATCGGTGCCGGAGGCTGGGCCGTGATGCGCTTCGGCCAGTCGGCGACGCTCGTCGCCGCGTCCGTACTGATCGCCGTAACGAACCTGTTCTTCGCGTTCCTCGCCTGGACGGGCCCGGATATCTGGGCGCTGACGCTGACAATCAGCTTCGACAATTTCGCCCAGGGCTTCGCGGGCACTGTTTTCATTGCATTCCTGTCGAGCCTGACGAACATCTCGTTCACGGCCACGCAATATGCGCTGTTCAGTTCTCTGTCGGTATTCTTCGGTAAGCTCGTGGCCGGCTATTCCGGCAATGTCCAGGAAGCGGTGGGCTACACCGGATTCTTCATTTATTGCGCCGCGATGGGCATTCCTTCGATCGTTCTCGCGATCATCGTCGTGCGCCGCGGACAGACGGCCGCGAATTAGGGTGGAATTAGGGTGACAGTTACCCTAATTCGGCTCTGGAAACGCTCCTGGCCAAGGTCATCTTCGGGAAATTAAGGTAACTGTCACCCTAATTCGCGGCGAGCGACGCCCCTACAGCTTGTCGAGAAAGGCGAGCGGATCGTGAAATCCGGTCGGCAAATCCTTGTTACTGCGGGCTATGACGTCATCGGGATCCATATCGACGGACCCTGACCAGTCTTCCGGGGCGCTGATTTCGGTGAGCAACAGGTCCGGCCATGCCTCCATTTCGACTTCGTCCACGGTGCCGTCGAATTGCTGGATTTCCACGTTGCCGGATTCCTCATCAATGGCAACGACTTCGAACTGTGGTCCGCCGGCTCGGCGAAACCACTGTCCAATTACCGGGTAGGGTACGGCCACGGCCGGATTCTCCTCGCGTCGAATTATTATTGGTGTTCTTCTATTCTATTTATAGAGCACCGAACGGGATTAGCAAGGAAAGGCGCAATTACTGTACAGACACAAAAATCCAGTCACGAATGCGATGACCGTGGCGTAAGCCGCGCTGTTCGAACTTGGTGCGCGGCCGGTCCAGCGGCGCTTCTCCGTCGTGCTGGCGCATCTCGCGGCATTCGAATGCGGTGCTGGCCACCATGACTTCGTCGATGTGCGTCGCGTAGTCGGCCCAGTCCGTCGCAATGTGCAGCGTGCCGCCTGCCTCGAGTGCACGCGTGCATGAAGCGACGAACGACGGTTGCACGATGCGGCGCTTGTGATGCCGCTTCTTCGGCCACGGATCGGGAAAGTACAGGTTGATGCGCCTGAGCGAACCCGGTGGCAGCTGCCGCTCGAGTACCTCGATTGCGTCGTGACGCATGAGGCGCAGGTTGTCGAGGCCGAGCTCGCGTATGCGAATGAGGCAATGTCCGACACCGGGCTCGTGGACTTCAATGCCCAGGTAGTCGCATTCCGGATGCGCGGCGGCCTGCTCTGTCAACGATTCGCCGTTGCCGAACCCGATCTCCATTACGGTCGGCGCGACGCGTCCGAAAATCGCCGGCAGGTCGAGCGGATGATCGTCGAAGGCGAGTCCGTAGCGCGGCCAAAGTTCGTCCAGGGCCTTCGCCTGCGAAGCGGTCAGCCGCCCTGCACGGCGCACAAAACTTCGAATGCGCCGCTGCCCGGTGTCGCTCGTGCCGGCCATGCCTCCCGACCCCGCGATCAGCCGACGTCCCCGGCCCTGGGCTGCAGCCGGGGCGGGGTTGCGTTCTCGGGATGGCGGCCTTCGATGCCTTCGTAAAAAGCCTGGATCCTCGTCATGTCGGCATCGACGTCGCCGCTCAGCTCGATCGTCGGCCCGGTGCCGAGGCGCCGGCGGCCATAGTCGAGGAAGGCCAGCACGACGGGCACGCCGGCCTCGCGTGCAATGCGGTAGAAGCCCGACTTCCAGTAGTCCTGGCGCCTGCGCGTGCCTTCGGGCGCCAGTGCGAAAAGGTAACTGTCACGGGTCTTGAAGGCCGCGACTGCCACCGGCATGGCATCGCCCGGCCGGCCGCGGTCGAGGGGGACGCCGCCCAGAGCGCGAAGGAGCCTGTCCAATGGGAACCAGAACAGCGTGTCCTTGGCGAAGAAGTGTATGTCTAGGCGAAATGCGACGCGGTACACGAGGCCCCAGATGCCGTCCCAGTTGGACGTGTGCGGGGCTGCGATAAGAAGCGCTTTCGGCACATCGATCGTGCCGCCGACCGGCGTCCAGCCGCCGACGCGCAACAATGTTCGCGCAAAGAAGCTCAGCATCAGCCGAGCGACAGTATGGCGAGAGCGATGGAGCCCGCGATGGCGACAGTCGCCGCGATCGTAAGCCACAGCCGCTGCCGGCGGGCACGCACCAATTCGGCGTACAGGTGTTTGATCTCCTCGGCGTCGACGCTCACGCGCACTTCGCCGTGTGCCGCCTGCTCGGCCAGCCGATGTATCGCCGCCGGCAGTTCGCGCAAGGCCTCGCGGACGTGTGGCAGGTTCTCGCGCAGGTCGGCCAGCATCGCCCGTGGCCCGACGCGGTCCTGCATCCAGCGCTTCATGATCGGGTGCGCCGTCTTCCACAGGTCGAGTTCCGGGTATAGCTGACGGCCTAGGCCCTCGATGTTGAACAGCGTCTTGTGCAGCAGGATCAGCTGCGGCTGGATCTCCACGTTGAAGCGTTGTGCGACCCGGAACAGCCTGAGCAGCACCTGCGCGAAGGAAATTTCGGCGAGCGGCCTGTTGAAAATCGGTTCGCAGACCGTGCGCACGGCAGATTCCAGTTGGTCGATGCGCGTCCCCGCAGGTACCCAGCCGGAATCGAGATGCAGCCTGGCGATGCGGTGGTAGTCGCGATCGAAGAATGCGAGGAGGTTCTCGGCGAGATAGCGCTGGTCCCAGGGACTCAGCGTGCCGACGATGCCGAAGTCGACGGCGGCATACCTGGGCCGCGCCGGATCCGTCGTAATGACGAACACGTTGCCCGGATGCATGTCCGCATGGAAGAAATTGTGGCGAAAGACCTGCGTGAAGAAGATCTCGACACCGTTCTCCGCGAGCCGCCGGATGTCCGTGCCCGCCGCGCGCAGGGATTCGAGGTCGCTGATGGGCGTGCCGTAGATGCGCTCCTGGACCATGACCTCCGGACGGCAGTAATCCCAGTAGATTTCCGGCACGAGGAGCAGGTCCGAGCCCTGGAAATTGCGCCGCAACTGCGCCGCGTTGGCCGCTTCCCGCAGGAGATCGAGTTCGTCGAGTATGGTGCTTTCGTATTCGTCGACGACTTCCCTGGGCTTGAGGCGCTTCCCGCCCTCCCAGTACCGGTCGGCGAGGTCCGCGATCCAGTGCAGGACATCGAGATCGCGCCGGATCTGCCCCTCGACGCCGGGCCTCAGTACCTTGACGATGACCTCCGTGCCATCGTGGAGCCGTGCGGTGTGGACCTGCGCGATCGACGCGGCCGCCAGCGGTTCCCGGTCGAATCGCGCGAACACGTCGCGCACCGGTCTGCCGTAAGCGCGCTCGATCGTCGCTTCGGCTTCTTCGACGGGAAAAGGCGGCACGGCGTCCTGCAATTTCGCCAGCTCGTCGGCGACCTCGCGAGGCAGCAGGTCGCGGCGCGTCGAGATCGTCTGCCCGAATTTCACGAATACCGGCCCGAGTTCCTCGAGGGCGAGGCGAATGCGCTCGCCGAGCGGTGCCGTGCGATCGCGGCGGCGCGGGAAAGCATGGAAGAGGAAGCGCAACGGCCTGAGCAGGTGGGTTTCTGAAATGACGTCGTCCAGACCGTACTTCACCAGGACGCGCTGGATGTGTAACACCCGTTGCAAGGGGCGGGACCGGGTCCTGCTCAATGGCCGTCCCCGAGCCGGTCGATGCGGGCCGCGAGGCGCTCGACGTCATCACGCAGCGCATCGACCTGGCGGCCGAAGCGCTCTGTCTCGTAGCGGCTCGGCACGTCGCGACTTTCTTCCTGGAGGTACTCGCGAAGGTTCGAACTCATCGTCGACCGTGCGTCGCCAGCCCATCGACGAAGGCCGTGCGCGAAGCGCCCGGCGGCATGCGCTGCGGGGTCCCCGACGAGGCGCGACAGCCGTTCCTCCGGATCGGGCCGGGCGTAGACGAGCAGGCGCTGAAGGGACCTGGCTTTCTCGGCGTCGCCCAGGAGTTCCACGCTGCCGTCACGGATTGCGTTCTCGTCGTGCGTCGCGGCGAGTCGCGCGAGCGCGAACAACGAACCGGTGAGCACGACGTCCGGCGCGTCCGAGGTACCGGGCGTGAGTTCGACATGGTCGGGATGCACTCGGCAGCTGACGGCAATCGCCGTGTTACGCACGCGCAGCGTCGCCACGGTTCCGTCGAGTTCGCGGCACAGTTCGCGCGCCGGCGTCGTCTCGGCGATGGTCTCGTTCAGGAGTCTTGCGGCCGGCCGCAGCAGTGCGTCGAGCGGATTCATGCCGGCGCGTCAGAGACGATAGCCGGTGTGCAGGGCAACCACGCCGCCGGCAAGATTCTGGTAGCGGCACCGTTCCAGGCCTGCCGCCTCCAGCATCGCGAGCAGCGTGTCCTGGTCCGGGTGCATGCGGATGGACTCGGCCAGGTAGCGATAACTGTCGGCGTCGTTCGCCACCAGGCGGCCGAGCAGGGGCAGCACGCGGAACGAATACAGGTCATATGCAGGGCGCAGCGGTTCGAGCGGTTTCGAAAACTCGAGGATCAGCAGTTTCCCGCCCGGCTTCAGCACGCGGCGTATGGAGGCCAGGGAAGCAGCCTTGTCGGTCACATTGCGCAGGCCGAACGCGATGCTGACGCGATCGAAACTGCCGTCCGCGAACGGAAGGTTCTCGGCGTCGGCCTGGACGATCGACAAGTTGCCGCCAACGCCCGCGTCGACCAGCCGGCGCCGCCCCTGTTCGAGCATCGCTCGATTGATGTCGGCGAGCACGACGCGCCCTTCGTCGCCCACGCGCGCCGCGAAGGCGCGGGCAAGATCACCGGTACCGCCTGCGAGGTCGAGCACGACATGGCCGTGACGGACGCCGGCTTCCGCGACGGCGAACCGTTTCCACAACCGGTGCAGTCCGCCCGACATGAGGTCGTTCATGAGGTCGTACTTCGACGCAACCGAATCGAAAACGCCGCGCACGAGCCGCGTCTTGTCCGCGCTCGACACGGTCGTGTAGCCGAAGTGTGTCCGGGCCTGTTCGTCGGTCGGGTCGGGCATGGCGGGGCTCGATGGCCTTGCTCAAGTGGCTTTATTTCGAGGATACCCCGCCGCCTGCAGCCGGTCGAGGTAGGCCTGCCATTTGTCCTGCATCGTTTCGCCGAGTTCGCGAAGATAGGTCCAGGTATAGAGCCCGGTGTTGTGGCCGTCGTCGAATACCAGCCGGACGGCATAGTGGCCGACAGGTTCGATGCGGGTCACGGCGACGCCTTCCTTGCCGAGCGGCAGGCGTTCCTGGCCCGGACCATGTCCGCGCAATTCCGCGCTCGGTGAATGCACGCGCAGGTATTCGAACGGAAATTCGAAACTCACCCCGTCATCGAAGGTGACGACCAGAAGTCGCGAGCCACGCTTCAGCTTGATCTCTGTCGGTGTCATGAGCGAATTATGGTGACAGTTACCTTAATTTAGGAATTAGGGTGACAGTTACCCCAATTCGATTCGAATTAAGGTAACTGTCACCCTAATCATTCACTCAGGGAAATAGGGTAACTGTCACCGCAATTCCTACAAGATGTAGCGGCTCAGGTCCTCGTCGCGGGAGAGTTCCGCCAGGTGTTCGTCGACGTAGTCCGCCGTGATCTCGATGTGCTTGCCGCTCGTGTCCGACGCCTCGAACGACACCGTCTCGAGCAGCCGCTCCATCACCGTGTGCAGACGCCTCGCGCCGATGTTCTCCGTCCGTTCGTTGACCTGGAATGCGACCTCGGCGATCCGGCGCACGCCGCCTTCGGTGAATGCAAGCCCCACGTCCTCCGTGCCCAGCAGCGCCGTGTACTGGTCGGTCAGCGATGCGTCCGGTTCGGTGAGTATCCGGACGAAATCTTCGACCGTGAGCGATTTCAACTCGACGCGAATAGGGAAGCGGCCCTGCAATTCCGGAATGAGGTCCGAAGGTTTGGACACGTGGAATGCGCCGGAGGCAATGAACAGGATGTGATCGGTGCGTACCATGCCGTACTTGGTGTTGACCGTCGAACCTTCGACGAGCGGCAGGAGGTCCCGCTGAACGCCTTCGCGCGAAACGTCCGCGCCCTGGGTTTCGGACCGTCGAGCCACCTTGTCGATCTCGTCGAGGAAGACGATGCCGTGCTGCTCCACGGCTTCGAGCGCGTGCGCCTTCAATTCCTCTTCGTCGACCATGCGCGCGGCTTCTTCGTCGGTCAGCTGTTTCAGCGCATCGGTCACCTTGAACTTGCGGGATTTTTTCCGGTTGCCGCCCAGGTTCTGGAACATGCCCTGCAGCTGGCTGGTCATTTCCTCCATGCCCGGCGGCGCCATGATCTCCACACCGAAGGGGACGGCAGCTACCTCGACTTCGATCTCCCGGTCGGCGAGCTTGCCTTCGCGCAGGAGTTTTCGGAACTTCTGCCGCGTGTCGCTCTGGCGGGGGTCGTCATCGCCGAAACGCGAGGGTGGCAGCAGCGCATCCAGGACACGTTCCTCGGCGGCATCCTCAGCGCGCGGGCGGACCTTGGTCATTGCGTCCTCGCGCAGCATCTTCACCGCCACGTCCATCAGGTCGCGAACGATGGAGTCGACATCGCGCCCTACGTATCCGACCTCGGTGAACTTCGTCGCCTCGACCTTGATGAACGGTGCTTTAGCCAGTTTCGCAAGACGCCGGGAGATCTCCGTCTTGCCGACACCGGTCGGCCCGATCATCAGGATGTTCTTCGGCGTGATCTCGCTCCTCAGAGGTTCGTCGATCTGCACACGGCGCCAGCGATTGCGCAGTGCGATGGCCACGGCGCGCTTGGCTTCGACCTGGCCGATGATGTGCTTGTCCAGTTCCTGGACGATTTCTCGAGGGGTCATTTGCGACATGGGGTGTCCGCCGGACGCTCCTACAGTTCTTCTACGACGACGTTCTGGTTGGTGTAGACGCAGATGTCGCCGGCGATCGAGAGCGATTTTTCCACAATCTCCCGGGCCGAAAGATCGGTGTTTCTCAGGAGCGCCAGTGCCGCGGCCTGCGCGTAGGCTCCGCCGGAGCCAATTGCCATGAGGTCGTACTCGGGCTCGATGACGTCGCCGTTGCCGGAGATGATGAATGACGCATCCTTGTCCGCAACGCACAGGAGCGCTTCGAGTCGACGCAGCCTCCTATCGGTGCGCCAGTCCTTCGCGAGTTCGATCGCGGCCCGGGTGAGATTGCCGTACTGCTCGAGCTTCGATTCGAACAGTTCGAATAGCGTGAACGCGTCCGCCGTGCCGCCCGCAAAGCCGGCGATGACACGTCCGCCGGCCAGCTGGCGAACCTTGCGCGCGTTGCCTTTCATGATCGTGTTGCCGAGCGACACCTGGCCGTCGCCCGCGATCGCGACCTTGCCATTGCGGCGCACCGAGACGATGGTCGTCCCTCTGAACTGTTCCATGCGGGAATCCTGCGGCAGCCGGCCTGGGCTGCTCAAGTTTTTGATTTTGCCCTGGCTCTGGGATGTGCCTGGTCGTATATCCGGGCCAGATGCTGGAAATCAAGATGCGTGTAAACCTGCGTCGTCGAGATGTTCGAATGGCCGAGCAATTCCTGCACGCCGCGCAGGTCATGGCTCGATTCGAGCAGGTGGCTTGCAAATGAATGGCGGAAGAGGTGCGGGTACACGCGCCGGTCGATGCCCTGCCGGCGCGCCCAGTGCTTCACCCGAGCCTGCACGGCGCGCTGCCCGAGACGCGTGCCGCGCGTGCTGACGAACAGCGCTTTCTCGCCTGCGGGCGCGAGCGCTCCGCGTGTGCCGATCCATGCGGAAACGGCCTGCCGCGCCATTCGACCTACCGGCACGACCCGGTCCTTGTTGCCCTTGCCGGTGACGCGCACGGTGGCGTCGCCGAGATCGACGTCGCCGAGATCGAGGCCGATCAGCTCCGCGAGCCGGAGGCCTGAGGAATAAAGGAGTTCCAGCATCGCACGGTCGCGATCGACGAGCGGACCGGAATCGCGGATGTCCAGGAGCCGCGCCATGCTGTCGGCATCGAGGTTGCCGGGCAGGCGCTTCCCGGCCTTTGGCGCGGACACGGCTTTCGCTGGATTGTGTTGCACCTGCTTTTCACGCACAAGGAAACGGAAAAAGCTGCGTACCGCCGACAGCCTGCGCTGGATGCTGCGGCTGGACAGGCCACCGCGAAAACTCGCCGCAGCCCAGTCGCGGAAGTGTCCGGTGTCGAGTTCCGCCCAGCGCGACAAACCGCTCGCGCCGCACCAGTCCGCGAGCGCGTCGAGGTCGCGGCGATAGTGCCTGCAAGTCAGTGGCGAGAGCCGCCTTTCGAGGGACAGGTGGCGGACGAAACGGTCGATCCAGCCGCGCTCAGCGTCGTCCACGAGTGCTGCGCACGGATACCGGCGTCGTCAGTAGCGCGCCAGCGCCGCCGCGACGAGGTCGCCCACCCGGGCCAGGAAATCCATGCTCATGCCGGGATGGAACCGATTCGAATCGGCACTGCCGATGGCGAGGAAACCCGTCTCCGACTTCTCTCCGAGCGGGATGAGTGCAAGCGAACCGATTTCGCCGGCGTCGGCACGGAACAGGAACTCGAGCTGCGAATCGCGTGCCTGCCCGCAGCGCGGATTGCCGCTCGCGAGAAAGGTGCTGAAGGGTTTCAGTGCCGGGTCGTCATGCGCCACTGCACGGAAAAAGCGTCCGTCCGGCAGCGCGCCGAAATCCGCCGGGTCGCCGAAGACGACCAGCACCGACTGGTCGGCGCCGAAGCCGGAGCGCACCGCTTGCTCGACGGCGGCGACCGATGCACCGAGGTCCGCAGCCGTCAGCAGCCTTAGCGCGAGGGCGTGTATCTTCGCCGCGAGCAGGTCGTTTGCTCGCGCAACCTCGATCAGATCCTTGAGCTGGCGCTCGAGCTTCAGGTCCTTCTGCCGCAGTACCGAGACCTGGCGCTCCACCAGCGAGACCGCGCCACCCGACGCGTGCGGCAACCGGAGCGAGCTCAACAGTCCGGCATGGCGTTCGAAAAAGTCCGGGTGCAGTTTCAGGTAGTCCTGGATCAGGTCTTCGGAGAGTCCCTCTTCGAGGTACTCCGGATTGCGCTGGGTACTCATAGATCGATCGTTCCCTCGCTAATCAGTTCGGCGTTGCCCGATAGCCAAACATGGTCGACGTCCCGCGGCCAGCTTACCACGAGTTGACCGCCCGGAAGATTCAGACGGACCTCGCCGTCCAGTTCGCCGCGACGGCGCCCGACGGCAACCGCCGCGCACGCGCCGGTGCCGCAGGCCAGCGTTTCCCCCGTACCGCGTTCATGCACCCGGAGATCGACGAGATCACGAGCGAGGATCGCCATGAAGCCGACGTTCGTCCGTTTCGGAAAGCGGGGGTGATGTTCGATCAGCGGACCCAGCCGCCCGACCTCGGCCCGGGCCACGTCGTCGACCTCGAGGACGCAATGCGGGTTACCCAGCGACACGGCGCCGATCCTGAGCAGTTCGCCATTCACCTCAAGATCGTAACAATTGGCGGCCTGATCGGCGACAAACGGGATTTTTCGCGGCTCGAAGACAGGTACACCCATGTCCACCGAGACCTGCCCTCCGGCACACAAACGCGCCTCGATCGGGCCGCCCGGGCCGTCCAGTGACAGCCGTCCCGACGACCCGCCGTCGTCCGCCAGCATGCGGGCGACGCAGCGCACGCCGTTGCCGCACTGCTCGACTTCACCCCCGTCGCGATTGAAGACGCGATAGCTGGCGATCGCAGTCGCCGACTTCGGCGGCAGTACCCACATTAGCTGATCGAATCCCGGCCCGGTCGCCGGATCGCCGAGCGTGCGAATCGTTTCGGACGACGGTGGTGCACGCGCGTCGTCACGCTCGTCAACGACGAGAATGCGATTGCCTGCACCTTCCATTTTCAGGTAACGAATCTGCATGCCGGGGACGACGAACGAGGTGTCGGCGCCTGTTTTTGCACCGGCGTCGCGAATGGACTTTTTCTTGCTGCGTCTGTAGTTTACATAAATTGCGTCCCGGCAACGATCCGGCACGGCCCGGCCGACAACGATAAGAAAAGCGCGAGGTAGCACATGCGGCACATCATGGTCTTGAACTCGAAAGGGGGGAGCGGCAAGAGCACACTCGCAACGAACATCGCCGCCTGGTTTGCAAGCGAAGGGGCATCGGTTGTCCTGGCGGATTACGACTCGCAGCGGTCCAGCCTGGACTGGCTGGAGCGCCGTCCGGCCGAACGGCCCGCCATACACGGTATCGCCGCGTTCCAGGAAGGCCTGAGGCACGCGCCGCGCAATGCCGATGTCCTGGTGATCGACGCCCCGGCCCGCTCGCACGGCTCCGAGCTCACTGACCTCGTCAATCACGCAGACACGATTGTGGTACCCGTGCTGCCGTCGACCATCGACATGCAGGCGACAGCCCGGTTCGTCGAGGAACTCAGGCACGTCGGCAAGATCGAGCGCAAACAGGCAAAAATCGGAACGGTCGCAAACCGGGTTCGCGACAACACGCTCATCTGGGACGACCTCGACGAATTCCTGGAGAAGACTCGCGTGCCCTACATCGCCGCTCTGCGTGAAGCACAGAATTACATTCGTGCCTACACGCGCGGTCTCGGCATCGTCGAACTGCCCGAATACCTCGCCTGGCCCGACCTGGCGGAGTGGGAACCCCTGATCGAGTGGCTCGGGAGCAAGAAAAGCCAGCCCTGATCGTCTGTCACAGGGCAGCCGCGCTTCGAGGCTCTTCTCCCTTATTCACCCTGATTCCGGCGTTACCGCCGCGCCTACACCTATTTGAGATGCGGCAGCGCGGTAGCCTGCGATCCAGCAACCAGCGTCAAGCCATCGCGCCAGGCTTCCGCGGCGCCCTCCGACTCGCCGAGCCGGGTCAGCAGGCGCGCATACTCCTGGTAGGCCTCGGGGGTGGGACGCAGCGCCAGCACCGACTCCAGGTAGCTCCGGGCTTTGCCCCACAATTCGTTGCGCAGGCACAGGCGCGCTGCCGCGAGCAGCAGGTCCGGGTCGTTCGGATGGGCACCCAGCCAGGTTTCCGCGCGCTTGAGCTGCTTGCTGGCATCTTTGCCCTGGACCAGGCCGAAGAGGCGCACCAGCGGGCCACGCCAGTCCGATTTCAGCTCCTGTACCAGATCCTTCTCCGCCTTGTCGTCCCTGCCCGCCCGAATCAATCCGCCGTAGTAGGCGTCGAGCAGGGTGAGGTCCGACTGCAGCGGCCGCGGCACCGCTTTCCAGGTTGCAATGAGTTCCTCGCCGGTGGACGCCCGGCCAAGCTGGTCGCGGTAGACGGCCACCGACCAGAGCTTGCGCGTCGCCTCCGGCAGATTGCGCTGCTTGTCGAGGCGCGGCAGCAATGTGGCGAGCGCGTCCCAGTCTTCGAGCCGGTAATAGATGCGCCCAAGCAGGATGTTCGCGTAGGCGTGGTCGGGATGGCCTTCTTCGATCTTGCGCAACGTCGCCAGCGCCTGTTCGTATTCACCGCGATCGAGCTGGAACTCCGCCTGTGTGAGCAATACGGCATTCGTTGCGGCCGGCGTTTCCGAATACGCCAGGCGCAGCCATTCGTCGCGGCGCTGGTCGTGGCCCTGAAGGTGTGCGGCGCGCGCGGCGAGCAGGTAGTTGAACAGCGGCGCATCGCTGCTGCCCGCCGCACGGGCGAGGAGTCGTTCGCCGCGTTCGAGATTGCCTTCCGCGACCTCGATCATGCCTTGCGTGAGCTTCTGCCCGGAGCGGCCGGCGCGCAGGCGTCCCGCCGCCTCGCCGAGGCGCCTTGGCGCCAACAACAGCCAGCGCAGGAACAGGATTGCGAACACGGCCAGCACTATCAGGGTGAGCAATGCCGGCACCGACATCTGCAGGACGTGGCCGCGCATCTCGATGGCGACGTAGCCGGGGTCGGACAGGATCGCCTGGAACGCGATCGCACTGACGAGCGCGACGAGCACCACGATCAGGCCGAATTTCATCGCGCGGTTTCCGCCAGCGCCTGGTACTGCCGCAGGAGTCGCAGGGATTCGGATATTTCCGGCCGCTCGCTCTGCCGGTACTCGTCGCGAATGTCGCGGACGGTGTCGAGCGCACCTGCAACCGACGCCGATCCCGTATCGAAATAAGCGGTGAGCCAGCGTTCGGCATCGTCGAGGCTCTGCCGGAAGAGTTCCTGTTCGCCGCGCAGCAAGGCCAGCCGCGCCGCCTGCAGTTGCAGCGCCAGGTTGCTGCGGATCAGCGGTTCCGAGCCGGGGGTGAGCAGCGGCCGGTCCGGGTCCGTCGGCGCCGTGTATTCGAAGACGCCGGCGAAGGCGTTTTTCACGGACTGCCACGCCCGGTCGAGCCCGCTTTCGTCTTCGACCGGCACAGCGCTCGTGTCCGGCAGCTCTGCATCCGAAGTCTGCACCGGCAGCGACTCGACGACCTGCGCGAGGCTGCCCAGCGTGAGCGCCACGCCCGCGATGTCGCGTTTTTCCATGACTTCGAGCGCCGCCCGCTCGTCCGCGAGCGCCCGCCGCACATCGGTCAGGGCAGGGTCGGCCAGTTGCGACAAACGATCGTCGGCCTGTTCGAGCGCAAGCGCGGCGAGTTCCGGATTGCCGGCGAGCTGCAGCTGTGCGTTGGCGATCTGCATGTAGTACTCGGCCTCGGCCAGCAGGAATACATTGCGCGCATCAGCCGGGATACCCTGCAGCGTGGCGAGCGAGCGCTCGACGCTCTGCAGCCGGGACTCGAAGGACTCGATGGCAGCCGACATATCGCCGACGTCGGCGAGGGATTCACGCAGCGAGTCCAGATCTTCCTCATCGCCGCTGCCGCGGGACTCGATGGCCGCGAGGCGTTCATCGATATCGGCGAGGCTGTCGCGGGCCGACGCGAGCTCGGTGCTGGTGTCGCGGCGCAGCGCCGCCAGTGCGTCTTCGTCCGTGAACGCGCTCCAGCTACCGCCCGGCAAACCGGCGAAGTACCAGTAGCCGGCAACGGCGGCTGCGACAAGCAGCAGCAGGATCCAGAGCCAGCGCGTGAGGCTGCGCTTGCGCGGCGGCGCTGCGGCGGGCGCATCAGCTTCGCGATAGGCGGATTCGTCGAAATCGGCATCGACGACCGGCGATTGTCGGTTCTGGTTCTCGGTTTCGCTCATGTCGTCAGTCCGGCTGCGGATCCGATGCCGTCGATCCCGCCCGCGCGACGATACCGTCGACGAGTTCGTCCGCCCGGGGACCGGTGGCCATTATCGCGGGGCAGTCCGGGTATAGAAGCTGCACTTCTTTTAACACACGAGCTGCGGACGTCACCAGTAGCGGCCCGGCGGGCCCGGGTCGACAGGCGGCCGGCAACAATCGCGCGAGATTGGCGAGACCCTCGACGCTCGAGACCACGATAGCGGCGATCGCGCCTTCACGGCAGCTTTGCGCCAGCGTCTCCAGTTGCGCGCCGGTGTAGTGCGGCAACGCGCGCGTGTAGGCCTGCAGGTAGTCGACACGGGCACCGCGCCGCCGCAGTTCGCCCGCGAGAAGCTCGCGGCCGGGACTGCCACGCAGGATGCGTATGCAGCGGCCGCGCACCGCCGCAAACGCCGGCTCGGCCAACAGGCTCTCGCTGTCGAAGCCGTCCGCCGGGCAGATGTCCGCTGTGCGCCCGTGCCGGCGCAGCTCGGCTGCCGTGGACGGCCCGATCGCGGCGAGCTGGCCGGCTGCGAACTCGAGGCCATGCACGACAGCGTTGCGGCTGATGAAAATGCTGATATCAGCCGCGGGCAATGCGGCCGCCTCGCTGGCCACCGCGTCGCGTGGCCGCGGCCGAATCTCGATCACCGGGAACAGGTGCGGCGTTCCGCCGCGCCGCAGCACTTCGTCGACGAGGTCTCCCGCCTGGTCGCGCGGCCGCGTGACGAGCACACCGTAGCCGGGCGGCAGGCGCTCAGTCACCGTCGTGCCCGGCTATCGCCAGCGCGGCGCGATCGAGTATCTCGCGGGCACCGTGTCCGAGCATGCGCTCGGCGAGCGCGCGGCCGATCGCTTCCGCCATTTCGCGGCGTCCGCACAAACTGTCTCGCAAGCATGCACGGCCATCCGGCGAGGCGACCAGGGCAGTCAGTTTCAGTTCGTCGCCGGACAGGCAGGCATGCGCGGCGACCGGCGACTGGCAGCTCGCGTTGAATCCTCGTGCAACCGCCCGTTCGGCTGCGGTGGTGGCCGCCGTGGCCGGATCGTCCAGGGCCGCGACGAGCTCGATCACGGCATCGTTGCCCGCCACGCACTCCATGCCGAGTACGCCCTGCGCCGCCGCGGGCAGCATTTCTTCGAACGTAAACAGCTGACTGATGTGCGTGGCGAGGCCCAGGCGTTCGAGGCCTGCTGCGGCCAGCACGATCGCGTCGTATTCGCCCGCCTCCAGCCTCGCAATTCGCGTGTTGACATTGCCGCGCAGTGGTTCGACCTGCAGATCCGGCCGCAAACGCTTGAGCTGCGCCTGCCTTCTGAGGCTGGAGCTGCCGACGCGTGCGCCGTCATCCAGCGATTCCAGGCGCATGTGCTTGCGGCCAACCAGGGCATCGGCGGGATTGGCGCGCGGCAGCACGGCTGCGATCACGAAATCGGCGGGCAGCGCCGCCGGTACGTCCTTCATGGAATGCACGGCGAGGTCGGCCTTGCCGGCTTGCATCGCCAGTTCGAGTTCCTTGATGAACAGACCCTTTCCGCCGATATTCTGCAGGCTGCGATCGAGGATCTCGTCGCCTCGCGTGGTCATCGGCACGAGTTCCACGTCTTCGACCTGCGGCAGTGCACGCAATCGGTCTGCGACATGCCTGGCCTGCCACAGCGCCAGGGCGCTCTTGCGCGTTGCGATCCGCAGCTTCACCGGCCGTTCCGATTCCTTGAGGTCAGTTGCCCTTGAGCCGGCGGCGCACGTCGGCGATGTGCCGGCGGCTGATTATCAATTGTTTGTCGTCATGATGCGAGCCGTTGCGCAGCGCCACTCGCAGGCGGCCATCCGGCATGCGCGCGAGCGACTCGATGCGCGCGACGGCGACCAGTGCGCTGCGATGGATGCGGACGAACTCGTCCGCGAATTCCACCTCCAGGGACTTCAGCGAGTCGTCGATGAGGCTGACGCCGTCGTCGTGATGCACGGCGACGTACTTCTGGTCCGCGCAAAAAAAGTCGATGTCGGCGATGCCGATGAGCCGCAGTCGGTCCCGTGAGCCTGCACAAACATGCTGGCGCTTGCCGCCGATACCCGAGCCCTCGCCGAGCGCCTGCAGACTGGATCTCGCGAGCCGCGACGCGTGCGCCAGCGCACCCTCCAAACGCGCCCGCCGTACCGGCTTCAGGACGTAGCCGATGGCACGCGCTTCGAAGGCGTCGATCGCGTACTGGTCGTACGCGGTGGTGAACACGACCGCTGGCGGCGCGTCGAGTTTGTTGAGGTAGCGTGCGGTCTCGATTCCGTCCATGCCGGGCATACGGATGTCGAGCAAGATTATGTCCGGCGACGCCGCAGATACCAGGCGCAGCGCTTCCTCGCCGTTGGCGGCGACTCCCGCAACTTCGTAACCGTCGATATCCTCGACGATCTGCCGCAGCCGTTCGCGCGCCGGCGGCTCGTCGTCGACGATCAGCACTTTCACGCGGCAGCCTCGGCCACCGGAAAGCGCAGGCTGACCGTGTAAGTATCGTATTCCTGGCGCACGTCCACGCTGGCACGATTGCCGTAGGCAAGCTCGTAACGCTGGCGAATATTAGAGAGGGCCATGCGATTACCCTCCCGCTTGCGGCTCGCGGTCGCGGAGACCGGGTTCGATATCGAGATTTCGAGGTACTCGCCGTCCCGGCGCCCGCTGACCGTGATCCGCCCGCCGTCGGGCAATTGCTCGATGCCGTGATAGATCGCATTCTCGAGCAGCGGCTGGATCGTGAGGCTCGGGATCGCCGCCCGCATCGGAAGCGCGCCGATGTCCCAGCGAATTTCCAGGCGCTCGCCTAGCCGCAGCTTCTCGATTCGTTGGTAAATGGCCGCAAGTTCGAACTCCTGCTTCAGGGAAGTCTTGTCCTTGGCGCCGCCCAGGTTCGCGCGCAACAGGTCAGACAGGTCCTCGACGGCTTCCTCGGCCTGACGCGGGTCGGTCCGGGTGAGCGAAGCGATCGTGTTCATGCTGTTGAACAGGAAATGCGGACGGATGAGCGCCTGCAGTGCGCTGACACGAGACTGCGCTTCCAGCACGATGCTGCGACGCCACTC
Organism: uncultured Pseudomonadota bacterium; assembly: GCA_963775455.1. Classification (GTDB taxonomy): domain Bacteria; phylum Pseudomonadota; class Gammaproteobacteria; order Steroidobacterales; family Woeseiaceae; genus UBA1847. The sequence goes on from CAVZIU010000006.1 coordinate 116,629, forward strand.
GCTCGATACGTACAGGTAGCGCATGGCGAGTGCGATCACGATAGCGCCGATGGCGAAGGTACGACCGACGAATGCGACGTGGCCGCTCTCGATCACCAGGAGGTCGTCGAAGCGCCGGGCGAGCTGCCACGCGATCTCGGCCAGGACCAGGCAGAGCAGCAGCAGGATGAAGAAACTGACGACGAATGCGCGCGTCTTGCCCGCGCCTTCGAGTCGTTCCCGCAACTGGCACATGAGCACGCACGCCAGGAGCGAGAACCACAACACGAAAAACGACGTCTCGTACAGGTTGACGAAGAACCTGCCGGTTCCATTCGACGCGAGAGTGAGCACGATCGCCACGAGTTCGGCGATCAGGACGATCACAAAAACGGTACCGGCCGCGCAGAAATCAGGCAGGAATGCGTGGCTGCCAGCGCCTGGCTGTTCAGGACCCTCGCTCAAACCGGCCTTCCTCGCATAGCAGCGGGCACTTTACACCATAGTGGCGTGGCGATGCGGCTACCGGCGGGGCTGGGCCGGGTGAGAGGTCAGGTGACACGAATCGATCGCCGGCAACGGCGATGCGAGGGGTTGTCGAGCAGTGACGCGCGGCGGATGCCGAACGTCAGTCGCAGTGCTCGCGCACGCTCTCCTCGGCCTTGGACCGGGCGTCGAGCACCTCTTTCTCGTCGAGGTACTCGCGTTCGCCATCTTCTGTCTCGCGGTACAGGCGCCGGGACGTCACGTAGGTTTCCAGCTGGTCGCGGTATTGCTGGCATTTTTCGGCGCGCTCGCGCTCCGCAGCCGCACGTTCCGCGCGCGTGGGGCGGTCGTCATCGACGGCATCCGCGCCGCTGCCGTCTTCCTCGGCCGTCTCGTTGCGCGAGTTGGCCTGTGCGCGCGCCTGCACTTCGGCCGGGTTCGTGGGCTTCGATGAAATCGCGACGCGCTCCTCGCTGGGCACACCGGCGGGACGGTCGCCGTAGTGCACGTTGCCGTCGGCGTCCGTGTAGCGATAGATGTCGCCGGCCAGTACCGTGCCTGCGCCCAGTGTGGCGAGCGCCAGCGTCGCGATGCATGTCGTGCGTTTCATGGGAATCCTGCCTTTGTGCTCTTGCCGCGGGCCGGTTACTCCTGCGCAGCCTATTAGAGCATGTGGCGCTGGTGCCTGTTGTGACCCTGATCACAGCGAAACAGGGGTATTCTCGCGCGCCGGCGCGCCCGGCGCGAGGGGTCCGGGCCGCCGTCCGGGCGCGGCCAGGTGCCGCCCAAAAAAAGGCGGGCCATGGGCCCGCCAGGTCTTGCTTTCCCGGGGAAAAAGCATCCAGAAAACGGATCCGGAGGACCGGCCCGGATGCGCTTATGGCAAATCCGGGCGGTCCCCAGCGGGACTATTCGGAAGCCGACGAGAACTCCGGGTAGGCCTCCAGGCCGCACTCGGACAGGTCGACGCCTTCGTATTCCTCTTCCTCGGATACCCGGATGCCGAGCACCAGCCTGATCAGGAACCAGGCGATGAAACTCGTCACGAACACCCAGCCCAGAATGGAAACCAGCCCGATCAACTGCCACTTCGGCGTCGCGGCGGGATCGGTGATGCAGACAGCCAGCAGGCCCCACATGCCGGCGACACCGTGCACGGAGATCGCGCCGACGGGATCGTCGATCCTGAGCTTGTCGAGCAGCACGATCGACCCCACGACGATGAGGCCGCCGACGGCGCCGATCATCGTCGCCCACAAGGGGGTTGGCGTCAGCGGTTGCGCGGTGATCGCCACCAGACCGGCGAGTGCGCCGTTGAGCGCCATCGTCAGGTCGGCCTTGCCGAACCAGAACCGCGCCAGCACCAGCGCAGCCAGGAGGCCGCCCGCGGCCGCCATATTGGTGTTCACGAACACGAGTGCGACGCTGTTCGCCTCGCCGATATTCGAGACCTTCAGTTCCGAACCGCCGTTGAACCCGAACCAGCCGAGCCAGAGGATCAGGGTGCCGAGCGCCGACAAGGGCAGGTTGCAGCCGGGGATGGCGTTGACCTGCCCGCCGGGACCGTATTTGCCTTTGCGCGCTCCGAGCAGCAGGACGCCGGCCAGTGCGGCTGTGGCGCCGGTCAGGTGCACGATGCCGGAACCCGCGAAGTCGACGAAACCGCCTTCGTTCAGCCAGCCGCCGCCCCACTTCCAGTAGCCTTCGACCGGGTAGATGACGCCGGTCATGACCACGCAGAAGAGGAAGAACGACCAAAGCTTCATGCGTTCCGCGATGGCGCCCGAGACGATCGACATCGACGTCGCCACGAACACGACCTGGAAGAAGAAGTCCGACAAGCCCGAGTAATAAGTCTCGCCGCCGCTCGCGATGACATCCGCGGCCGCATGGTCGGTCGATCCGAGCAGCCCCGACCCGATCGTCGACAGCGGTCCGAATACGCCGCCCGCGAAATCGCCGCCGGGATACATGATGGCGTAGCCGCACAGCATGTACATGATGCTCGCGATGGCGTAGAGGCCGATGTTCTTGGTCAGGATCTCGGCTGTGTTCTTGGCGCGCACGAGCCCGGCCTCGAGCATGGTGAAGCCCGCGGCCATCCACATCACGAGTGCGCCCATGACGAGGAAATAAAAGGTGTCCAGGGCGTAAGCCAGTTCAGTGACCGACGCCGAAACCTGTGCAATCTGGTCTTCCATCAGTAGTCCTCCCTATGGAATACGTTAGACGGCTTCGGGACCGGTCTCGCCGGTGCGAATGCGAATGGCTTCCGTCAGTTCGGTGACGAAGATCTTGCCGTCGCCGATCTTGCCGGTGCGGGCGGTGTTCGCGATGGCCTCGATCACCTGTTCCACGATGGCGTCGTCGACCGCCAGCTCGATCTTGGCTTTCGGCAGGAAGTCGACGACGTATTCCGCGCCACGATAGAGCTCGGTGTGGCCGCGCTGGCGCCCGAAGCCCTTGACTTCGGTCACCGTGATGCCCTGTATGCCGATGTCGGCGACAGCCTGACGAACGTCGTCCAGCTTGAAGGGCTTTATGATCGCCGTGATCATTTTCATGTGATTCCCCTAAGTACGTGTGTTGCTTCTGTTGCACGGGAGCGATGGACGCTCCGAGGTAGCGCCGGTCAGAGGTCGAACGACTTGCCGATCGTGAAGATCAGGTTCTCGTCGTCTTCGCCGACCAGGTCTTCATCGGAAAACAAGAGGATGATCCCGAGATCGATCTCGGACACCGTGGTGCCCCACCCCAGTTCGAGATAGTTGCCGTCGAAGTCGTCCGAGAAGCCGGCGTACTTGCCGTAGAAGCCGTTGTGGGCGAGCTTGACCGCGTAGTAAAGGTAGTCCTCGGTCGGGCCGTCGAAATTCTCGTACTGACCTATCGCCGCTTCGACCGACAGGATGCCGAAGCCGCCGCCGAGATTGATTTCCTGGTAGGTGTCGTCGAAATCGCCGGTGTAGAAGTAGCCCGTGTAACCGACGGACAGGTTCAGTTCGCCGAGATCGAAACCATAGCCGAAGACACCGTCGACCTCGAGCCCGTCGCCGACGTCGGCCGCCCAGGTCCCGGCATACAGGCCGCCGGCTTTGAAGTTCAGTCCGCCATTGGCCGAGGAGTTCTTCTGGAAGATGCCGCGGTAGTGATATTCGCTGGCGTAGCCGAGGCTTGCCGACCAGTCTGCCTGTGCAAGGCCGCTGGCGAATATCAGCGTCGCTGCGAAACCCGCATTCGTCGTTACTTTCATTTTGGATTTACTCCCGTTAAGTTGGGTCGGCGCCAAGCCACTCCCGTCCCCGAGGCTACAAAGCAGCAATCGTGCCAAGCGACTGTGTGTTTATGAAAACAGGTACTTACAATTTTCCGGTGCGGCCGGCCGCACCAAGTGAGTGCGCTCTCGTGCGGGCCGTGCCCCGTTTCGATGAGTTGCGTTCGAAACCAGTGCCTTCGCCGGCAAATGGCGCGTGCAGCAGTCGCCGCCATTCGGTTGCAATGAACAGCGAACAGCCGGCGGGGTGGCCGGGCGGCGCAATCCAACATCGGATGCGAGGGAACTGCATATGAAATCCGGATTCGTGCCGGGCCGCGAACAGCTGGAGCGGCTGGCGAGCCGCCTCGCGGACAGCCTGCCGGGCGACCTGCATGCCATGCGTTCCGAATTGGAGCGGAACTTCAGGTCGGTGCTCGCGCAGGGCTTGTCGAAACTCGATCTCGTGACGCGCGAGGAATTCGCCGTGCAGGAAGCCGTGCTCGCGCGCACACGGGAGAAACTCGAAGCGTTGGAGCGCAAGGTCGACGAGTTGGAGAAATAGGAGCGTCCCGCACGCACCAGGCCAGGGAGGGCCGCAATGGGCGTCGCCATACTGCACAGTCGCGCGCAGCTTGGAACGGCCGCGCCGCCGGTGACGATCGAGGTGTTGCTCTCGGGCGGGCTGCCATCCTTCTCGCTGGTCGGGATGCCGGCAACCGCCGTACGCGAAAGCAAGGATCGCGTGCGCGGAGCGCTCTTGAGCTCCGAATTCGAGTTCCCGCTGCAACGCATCGCCGTCAGCCTCGGCCCGGCCGACATGCCGAAGACCGGCGGCCGCTTCGATCTCGCGATTGCACTCGGCATCCTGCTGGCGAGCAGGCAACTGAAGGCACCGCCGGTCGACGGCTACGAGATCTACGGTGAACTGTCGCTGGATGGGACGTTGCGCCGGGTGCCGGGCGTGCTGCCTGCGGCGCTGAAAGCGGCGGCGAGCGGCCGGCGCATGATCGTGCCGCAGGACAACGGCAGTGAAGCGGCACTCGTCAGCGATGTCGTGTATCCGGCGCGTTCCCTGCTCGACGTCGTGGCCCATTTGCGGGGCGTGCGCGTGCTGGCCACACTGCCGCGCACGATGCCGGCCATGGCATCGCACGCGGGGCCCGATATCGCCGAGGTCCGCGGCCAGGCGCATGCGAAACGCGCGCTGGAAATCGCGGCGGCCGGCGGGCACAACCTGCTCTTCACGGGCCCGCCGGGCACCGGCAAGAGCATGCTCGCCGCGCGCCTGCCCGGCATCCTGCCACCGATGAGCGAAAGCGAGGCACTGGAGACCGCGGCAATCGATTCGGTACTCAATCGCCCGCCGCCGCTGGACCGCTGGCGACTGCGACCGTTCCGGGCGCCGCACCATACGGCATCGGCCGCGGCGCTGATCGGCGGCGGATCCGAGCCGCGGCCGGGTGAAGTGTCACGTGCGCACAACGGTGTGCTGTTTCTCGACGAATTGCCGGAGTTCAGCCGGAATGTGCTGGAGGTCCTGCGCGAGCCGCTCGAAGCCGGGCACATCACCATATCCCGGGCCAGCCGGCAGGATGACTTCCCGGCAGCATTCCAGCTTGTCGCCGCCATGAACCCCTGTCCCTGCGGATACCTCGGCGACGAAGGCGGGCAGTGCGCCTGCAGCGCCGACCGGGTCGCCGCCTACCGCGGGCGCATTTCGGGGCCTTTGCTCGATCGCATCGATCTCTGCATCGAAGTCGGGCGGCCGCCCCGCGAGGTGCTGCGCGGTCCCGCGCCACTTGCCGAAAAAAGCGCCGCTATGCAGCAACGGATCATCGCAGCGCGTGAGCGACAACTGGCCCGCGATGGCGTCTGCAACGCCCGCCTGCCGGCCGCGGCGGCGGAAAAGAGCTGCCGGCCGGACGCGCAGGGCTGGACCCTGCTCGACGCGGCGGCCGAGCGCTTCGGACTGTCGGTTCGGGCGTACCAGCGGATCCTGCGGGTCGCGCGCACGATTGCCGATCTCGCCGGCGTCGACCGGATCGAAACGTCACATGTTGCTGAAGCGATCAGCCTCCGCGGGCTCGGTGACCGCGAGCGTCGCCGCTGGTAGAGGCGGTCGCGCTAGTTGGAGCGCGCCATGCGCGCGACCGGTTCGCGCCTGTTGGAGCGCCCCATGGGCGCGAAGGTTACTTATGATTTCGGAGCGAGGTCGCGCCTACGAGGCGCTCCAACAAGTCGCGCCCAGGGGCGCTGCAACAGCACTTCTATTTCGATTCGGCGAGGATGTAGTCGACGGCGTCGATAATTTCCTGGTCGGACAGGTCGGTGCGGCCACCCTTCGCAGGCATGACGCCGGTGGAGCCGGTGAATCCCTCGATCGCATGCTGGTGCAATACGTCGGTGCCTTTTGCGATGCGCTCGGCCCAGCCCGCGGCATCGCCGAATTTCGGCGCGCCGCCGACGCCGGTGCCGTGACAGGCGATGCATGCGCTGTTGTAGACCTGCGGTCCCGTCATGACGGTCGCGACCGGTTCCGGTGCCGCCGGTGCGACCGCGGCGGAACGTGCGGATGCGACGGTCTCGCCGGGCAGGTAGACCTCGCTCAGCGGTTTGATACGCTCCTCGATGCCCGCCTGGTACTCCTCGCCGTCCTGCGTATAGACCTCCTGCGTGAGGTCGGACAGCTTCATTGCCAGTACCAGGAATGCGAGGCCGACCGCGCCGAGGGCGCCGATGACGAGGGAGTACATGTCGAAGAATTTCTGGTCCCTGTTCACGGTACTGCTCCGGAGCTTTGTGCGGTGCCGAATCGGATAGGCCGGCGGAAGGCCACGCATTATATATCAGGTGGCTCGGGACCGATCCATCCCGGCCCCTTACACGGCGACAATCAGGTAATGAAAAAAGCGATGCCGGTGTAGAGCAATACGGAGAGGCCCACCGTATGATTGCAGCATGAATAGGTCGACCGGAATATTCCTGCATCTCGTCGCCATGCTCAACATGACTGCCTGTTCGACCATCGATTTCGACGTCCCGCGAACCGAGTCCGTGGCCCTCATCGATACCGACGATACCGTGCTCGGTCGGAAGTACGCAGCGGAAGCGGCGGGTCACGCGGACGGGGAATCCGGATTTTACCCATTGCCGGACGGCATTGATGCCCTGGCGGCGCGCCTACTGATGGCGGAACAAGCCGAACAGAGCATCGACCTGCAGTATTACCTGATCAAGAACGACATCGTTGGCAGGGCCCTGTTGCACGCACTGCTGCGCGCGGCGGATCGGGGCGTGCGCGTACGCCTGCTGCTCGACGACGTGTTCACGGCTGGTTACGACGTCGGCATGGCCGCGCTGCAGAACCACCCCAACTTCGAGATCCGGATCTTCAACCCCTTCAATCGCGGCTTCGCCGGGCGCGCGCTCGGCTCGGTGGCCGATTTCGGGCGCGTCAACCGGCGCATGCACAACAAGTCGTTTACCGTGGATAACCAGGTGACGATCGTCGGCGGCCGGAACATCGCCGACGAGTATTTTGCCGCGCGTACGGACGTCAACTTCGGAGATCTCGATGTCATCGGCATCGGGCCGGTGGTGCACGAAGTGTCGCAGATGTTCGACCTGTACTGGAATCACCAGGCAGCCCTGCCTGTCGCGGCGTTCTATGACGAATCGGAAAACCCGGATGGCGACCTGCAAACGCTTCGGGAGACGCTCGCGGACGCGTACGCCAATGTACCGAACACCGCGTATCGGGAAGCGGTGCTCGATCGTTATACGAAGTTCGCGCGCACCGATGCCGGCATCTTTCGCTGGTCGGGCTACCGGCTGGTCTACGATTCCCCCGACAAGGGCGTCAAGTCGCATTCCGGCGATATCAAGCTGATCGCCCTGGAGCTCGTCGAGGAGCTGATCACCGCGAAGCAGCAGATGATTATCGTTTCTCCGTATTTCGTGCCGCGAGAACGCGGTATCGAGGCTTTGTCTGCCCAGGTGGCCAAGGGCGTCGACGTTCTGGTCATTACCAACTCGCTTGCGGCGAACAACCAGTTTTCGGTGCACGGCGGCTACGCGCCGTCGCGCAAGCCGCTGCTCGAGAACGGGGTGAAGATCTACGAAGCACGTCCTGATTCGGACATTGCCGGCGCCGAACTGGTGGCGGCGAGCGGCGCAAAGGCGACGCTGCATACGAAAGCGTTCGTCGTCGACCGGGACGAAATTTTCATCGGCTCCTTCAACTTCGACCCGCGCTCGGCGAACCTGAACACCGAGATGGGCGTGATCATCCGGGATCCCGGGCTGGCATCGGAGATGGCGGACCGGGTGTTCGACAGGCTCAAGGGCGATGCCTACGAACTGTTCCTGGACGATGACGGCGACCTGCACTGGCGCGGCTGGGACGCCGACGGCAAAGAGTACGTCGAGGACAAGGAGCCGCAGACGAGCTGGTGGGACCGGTTCCTGGCCGGCTTCATGCGGGTGCTGCCGATACGCAGCCAGCTGTAGGACCGACGGAATTAGGGTGACAGTTACCCCAATTCGACCGGAATCAGGGTAACTGTCACCCTAATTCCGGTCCTGCACGAAACTGACGAGTCGCGCACAGCACGCCATCCCCGCATCCGTAAAATCCAGCGGCATGAGACTGCCTGCCTCGATCATGACCGCGGCATGGCTCGCCCTTGCCGCACCGGCGGGTGCGACCGGCATGACGCCGTCGCAGGATGCCTCCGGCACGCCTCTGACCGTCTTCGAAAACCCGGACCAGAACTACCGGATCGACCTGACCGGCGCGGGCTACCGACTCGTCGACGGCTCGATCCTGTACCCGGACGCGAGCTTCGCGGCATTGCGGGTCGGACCCCACGCCGTCGCGCTGGTCATCGCGGAGGAAGTGACCGGCGGGATGGACTCGGCGCAATACGCCGAAGCCGTGCAGCAGGCGATGGAAGGCCGGCTTGCCGGCAATGACAGCGCGACGTTTCTCGGCCACCGCGACCTCGGCACCCGCGACAATGGAGGCCTGAGCGCGGCGCGCAAGGTTTTCTACGCCGACCTCGGATCCGAGGCGATCACCTATGTCGTTTCGGCGATCGTCGAGGGCGACATGGCCTACCAGTTGCTGACCTTCTCGACCACGGCGACGGAAGGCGAGGTCGTCGCTGAAGCCGACCGCCTGCTCGAAGGTTTCTCGATCCCGGATGCTGCTCCGCGGCGCAGGTCCGCCAAGGAGGCGCCGCGCTCGGTCGCCGACTACCGTTCGGAGACGTTCGGTTACCGCGTTCGCGCGCGCGGCAAGCAATGGATGGACTGGGCGGCGCTGGGAGACAGCGTGGCCGCTGCCGACTTCGGCGCGCTGGCGCTGGACGGCTACGGAATGCTCGTCGAGCCTTTGTGCTGGCGCGGCGAGCCGCCGCAGGCCAATGCGCTCTATCGCCTGGCGCTCCGGCAGTTCGGCGAAGACTATCCGTCCGACTTCATCACCGCCGAGCGGGAGGTTCGCAAGGGCGAGGCCACCGGGCGGCTGTTCGCAGGCACGGACGTCATCGAAGGCGAGGAATACCTCTATCACATCGCCATGCTGGCGAACGGGGACTGCGCTTACCTCTTCGCCGCCTGGGGCCTGACCTCGGATGCAAAGGTCGGCGAGCGGCTCGACGATCTGTGGCGCGACTTCGATGTCTTCGGCGACGCGACGGCTGCCGAAGGCCGCTTTACCTTGCCCGTGGAACGCTCCCGGAACGCGCTGGCGCTGAACGCACTCGGCCTGCAGGAATTCGGCGTCAAGCGCTATCGCGACGCGTTCCGACTGTTCGACGATGCGAATGCGCTGGAGCCGGCGGACGCCGCGTACGTGGTCAATGCAGTACAGGCACTGGCTGAACTTTCCGAATACCAGGAAGCGGCGGACTGGCTGATTGCGCGGCTCGCACCGGTGGCGGACGACGCCGGCGTGCGGAGCTGGGACGCGTGGCTCGCCTTCAAGACCGGCGAACACGACAAAGCACGGCGAATCTACGGCGAATTGTTCGCGGCCGGTTATCGCGATGACAACGACTTCAGGGCCTACGCGACCGTGCTGGCAGACGCCGGCGACTGGGAGGAATTCGATCGTGTATTCGAGGATTACTCGGCGGGCGGTGCGAGCGCTGAACTTAAGCTGTTCGAGTCCGAACTCCTCGGGCGCCGCGGCGAGTACGAGCGGGCGCTCGCGAAACTCGACGAGCTGGACAAGGGCCGCGGATTCAATCCCGATCTCGCCTATGCGCGGATCGCGATCCACGAACAGATGGACAACCCGGCCGAGGTGCTGCGCCTTGCCGACCTGCTGATCGCGAACAACTATCGTTCCCTGGAAAGCTACTATTACAAGGGCGGTGCGCAATACCGCCTGCAGTCCTACCGGGATGCCCGGGTGTCGTTCGAGGAGGCGCTCAAGTACGCGCCGGGCAACAGCGCCGTGCGTGAATACCTGGAAGCGATCGATGCGATGCTGGGCGAAGGCGACGTTACGCTCATCAGTCGGCCGATCGAGCCCGTGCCGCTGCCGCGCTCTCTCGAGAAAGCTTTCGCGGAATCCGCACCGGCCCGGGACAACTCGGGCTACGGTTCCGAGTATCTGAGCCGCATGAAGGGCATCTCCGCCATCGAATCCGACACGGTGGTCACCACCTGGTACCAGAAGATCCACGTATTCGACGACAACGGCGTCGAATCCTTCAGCACGCTGCAGTTCGATTTCGATGCCGCGGCGGAACAGCTCTTCGTGAACGCGCTCCGGGTCCGGAACGCGGACGGCGAACTGATCGCCGAGGGCAACCTGCAGTCCTATTTCATCACCAGCGACGAGGATGGGTACGAAGCCAGCAGCGAGCGCACGGCGCACCTGCCGGTGCCCAATCTCGCACCGGGCATGACAATAGAGGCGATCGTCAGCAAGCGCACGAACGTCGAAGAAGGCACGCTGCCGCTCGAATTGCACTATCTCGCGACGGACCGGCCCGTGCATCACAGCGCCGTCTTCGTAGTAGGCGACGCCGGTGAGTTGCGTTACGTGTCGAACGAAGTGCCGGAACCGGAGCGGGACGACGAGACGCTCGTGTGGCGCCTGGAGAATCCCGTGGCCTTCCGCTGGGAACCGCTGCTGCCGCATCACGACCAGATCCTGCCGTGGGTGCAATTTGGTTCGGTGGGGCCGAGCTGGGCCGTCGTCGGCAACGAGTACCTCGCGGAAATCGCCGACAAGCTTGCGGCGGACGGTGTAACGGATCGTGCGGCGCGACTCGTCGACAGCGTCGAGGACCAGGCCCGGCGGATCGAAATACTGAGCGCGTACGTGCAGGACGAAATCACGTACAAAGCGATTGAATTCGGGCGCCGCGCCTACGTCCCGAAGACCGCACGCGAGACGCTGCGGGACCGTTACGGCGACTGCAAGGACCACGCCGTGCTGCTGCACGTGCTGCTCCAGTCCGTCGGCATCGAATCGTCACTTGCGTTGGTGAACCTGCACCAGGCGGTGAATCCCGACTTGCCGAATACCGACCAGTTCAACCACATGATCGTCGCGGTGCCGACCGATACCGGACGGCTGTTCATCGACGCGACGGACAAGGACTTGAGGCTCGGCCGGCTGGTGCCGCGCTCGCTGCGCGGCAACTACGCCCTGATCCTGGGCGACGCGCCGGTTCTCGAGCAGATCCCCGCGTACGCAAGCGTGACGGACAGCGGACTCGAGATCGAACGCGTGGTGGAACTCCTCGACGCAACGACGCTCGCGGTACGCGAGACTGCCAGGCTCGCCGGTTACCAGGCTGCGGACCTGCGCGGGCAGCTGCGCGCGATCGAGGCGCCGGACATGCAATCGTCCATCCAGCGCTGGGTGGCCGGCCGTTATTCCGACGCGGAAGTCACGGACTACTACATCGAGAACGTGTTCGAGGCGGACGACGATCTGGTCGTGGAAATTCGCTACCAGCTGCCGATCCACGACGACGGCAAGTTCGAGCTGCCTGGCTTCGTCGAGACCTATTACCTCGAGTTTGACCGGGTCGCGGACCGGCGCTTCCCCTTCGAGTTCTACTATCCGCTGCGCGTGAGCGCCCGCACCTCGGTACGGGTGCCGCCGGGCGTCGAACTGGCGAGCGGCGCAGGGCGCCCGGATGCCGGCGAATCGCGCTTCGGCAACTGGCGCCGGGCGGTGGACGTGGCCGCCGATGCCTGGGAGATCCGCTTCGACTACGAAGCTGCGGGCGAACGCTTTCCCGCCGACCAGTACCGCGAGTTCGCGGATTTCCAGCGCGCGGCGATCCGCGGCGTCGAGCTGCCCGTCGTACTGCACTGAAGCGGGCGCGCACGCACTGGCTCATACTGTTTCATCAAAAGTGCCACTCGTGATGCATTTGCATCAACCTGGCATCGGCGTTAGCATGGTGGCGTGAACCGCCCCCGACCGAAAATCGCCCCTGCACCGAATGCCGTGCTCGGCAAGGCGGTATTGCGTGCCGCGGGCCGCATGGGACTCGCCAGGAGCGAGCTCGCCGGCGTACTCGGCCGTGACCGCACAAGCCTGACGCGTGCCGGCGTGGATCCCGACAGCAAGGCGGGCGAACTGGCCATGCTCCTGATTCGCGTCTATCGCTCGCTGGCGGTCCTGGTCGACGACGACGAGCGGCAGATGCGTGAATGGCTGGCCACGCCGAACCGGCACACGGGCGGCGTACCGCGCGAGCAAATGCTGAGCATCGCGGGCCTGGTCACGGTGTGCAGCTACCTCGATGCCATCCGCGCCAAGGTTTGACGAGACCTTCTGGCGCCGCGTCCTCGGGCGCGCCACCCCCGGGCGGCTGATGGGAACCCTGAAGCGCCTGGTGGAAAACCAGGCGCAGAAGGTGAGCCTGAGGCTGACCGACAACCTCGCGGAGCACGAGCTGCTCGAGGCGCTGCTCGAGGCGTCGAAGCCACGCGCTGCCGATCAGCCCGAACTCGCCCGGCTCGACTACCTGCTGCGCACGCCCTGGCGTTACCCGCCGCTGCCCTGGGGCTCGCGTTTCGGCCGGCGCTTCGAACCGAGCCTGTTCTACGGCGCGCTCGCCACTGCCGCTCTGTTCGCGGAAGCGGCCTACTATCGTTTCGTCTTCCTGGACGGAATGGCGGCGCCATTCGCGGACCGGGTCCTGAGCCAGTTCACGGTGTTCGATGCCACGTACCGTACTGAGAAGGGATTCGACCTGTCGCAATCGCCGTTCGCGCGTCACGAGCAGGTGCTACGGCATCCGGCGAATTACGCGCCCTGCCAGGCGCTCGGCAGTGTGCTGCGCGAACAAGGAATCGAGGCGATCACCTATCTCTCGGCGCGCACGCGCGATCGCGCGTTGAATGTCGCGTTGTTCGCGCCCGCAGCCCTGCGTTCGCGCAAGCACCGCAACCCGCGCCCGGGTTTGTGCGAAACGCGCCCGGAGCAGGTGAGTTTCCGTTTCGGCGGCGACCTCTATGAGTATCCGCGCCGCGACTTCCTGGTCGAAGGCGTCCTGCCGGTCCCGGCATGAATGCTATCCTCAGCCGTCGTGTTTCGTTGCCGAGACAACCTGCCGCGCATGCGCATTTCGGGACTGCTGCTGCTCGTCGCCGCTGCCGTGGCCGGCGCCTGCACGGGCACGGCCGACGTATCGACACCCGCGCCGGCGCGCACCATCGCTATCAGCTTCGACGACGCGACCTTGCCGGACGGGCCCCTGTTCGACGGCCGGGAGCGCACGCGCAGGCTGATCGCCGCGCTGGAAACCGCCGGCGTAGAGGAAGCGATGTTCTTCGTCACGACCGGCAATGTCGAGCGGGCGGAGCACGGGGACGAGCGCATCCGCAGCTACGCGTCGGCGGGTCATGTGCTCGGCAATCATTCGCATTCGCACGAGTGGTTGCATCGCACGAACCCGGACGACTACATCGCGGACCTCGACATCGCCATCGCGCGGTTGGCGACCTTCGACAGGGTGCTGCCGTATTTTCGTTTCCCGTTTCTCGACGAAGGCCGTGACGCCGTAACGCGTGACCGCCTGCGCGCGGCGCTCGCAGAACGCGGGCTGGCCAACGGCTATGTCACGGTGGACACCTGGGACTGGTTCCTCGTCGACCTGACGCGGGAAGCGCAGGAGGCCGGCACCGACGTCGACCTGGATGCGCTCAGGGATGTCTACGTCGACGTCATCCTTAAGAGCACGGAATACTACGATGCCATGGCGCGGGACACGCTCGGCCGTTCGCCGCATCATGTGCTCTTGCTGCACGAAAACGACCTGGCCGCGCTGTTCGTCGATGACCTCGTTGCGGAATTCCGTCGTCGGGGCTTCCGGATCGTCCCGGTGACGGAGGCCTTCGGCGACCCGATCGCCGGACGGGAGCCCGATACGCTGTACCTGGGCCAGGGCCGCATCGCCGCGCTCGCCCAAGAGGGGGGCAGGGAGGCCGAGGGCCTGCCGTCCCCGACAGAAAACGAGGAATATCTGCGGAAGCGCTTTCAGGAGGAGGTGCTCGGACGGCCGTAATTGCCCGCTATGTAAAGTTGCGTGCCAAAAAAAATCGCGGTGATGAGTTTCGGCTCGCTCGAATAGGACTATCCTAGGCGTACGCGGTGCGACACTGCGCACGACCGGCATCGCAATCCAATAAGAAGACCCGGAGGGATACCATGAGAATGCAAAATTTGCTCGGGCCGTGCCTGGGCGTGTGCCTGATGCTGGCGGGGATTGCAGCGCAGGCCGAGGACGAAAACAGTGAATCCGCACCCGCGGCCGCGGGCGTACGGACCCACATCGACGGAAAAACCGGCAAGAAAACACCGTCCGACGACAGCGACCTGGCGCAGGCGGGAACGCGTGCTGCAGCACCCGGCGCGCAGGCTGCGGCTGCGAGCCGCCAGGCGGCGGAGCTTGCCAGGATCAGTGCGAGGATCGGCATGCCCGTCGACAGCCAGGCGCCGGTGCGCAACGCGGACGGAAGCCTGTCCGCGCGCGTCGGCCTGAAGGAAATGACGTACCTGGTCATGACCATCGACAAGGACGGGAAGCGCAGCGTGTCACACCGGACCCTCGACGAACTGTCCGTCGAAGAACCGGCCGCGGCACCGGATTCGGGAGAAAAATAACAATGAACATTACAAAAAAGCTGCTGTGCACGATGTGCACGGCTTTGGTGTTCGCAGCCGGAGCGGGGCAATCCGCCGAAATCGTGGTGCTCAACTTCGACGAGCCCGGCGTCGGCTTCAACGACCCGGCGCCGGCCGATCCGGTGGGGGGCAACCCGGGCACCACGCTCGGCGAGCAGCGGCTGTTCTTGTTTGAATTCGCCGCAGAGCTCTGGGGTGCCGAGCTCAAGAGCACGGAAACGATCTACCTTGCTGCGTTCTTCGGACCGCTGGAGTGCGACGCAACCAGCGGCGTGCTCGGCTCGGCCGGTCCAGCGTCCGTGTTCGCGAGCTACCCGGACCTGCCCCTGTTCGACACCTGGTACGTCGGCGCGCTGGCCGATGCACTCTCGCGCGAAGACCTGGATCCGGGCTTCGTCGACATGGTTGCGCGATTCAACGGCGACATCGGCGTCAATCCGAACTGCCTCACCGGGGTAAGCTGGTACAACGGACTCGACAACAACGAAGATCCAGCCTCCGAGTTCGATCTCCTGACCGTAGTCATGCATGAAATGGCGCACGGGCTCGGCTTCCTTACGCTGGCAAGCTCGAGTACCGGCGAGTTCTTCGGCGCTGATTTCGGCGTCGGACTGCCGGATGCCTACCTCGTCAATATGTACGATGTCGACTTGGACCAGTCCTGGGAACAGCTTAGCGCTGCAGAACGGCTGGTATCCCAGGTCAACACGAACAGGCTCGTGTGGACGGGCGAGCAAGTGACGACGCGCGCGCAATACCAGCTGGACCCGCGCTTCAGCGTCTTCGTGCAAGCGCCGTCGCCAATTGAGGACAGCTACGAAGCGCAGGCCGCGACTTTCGGACCGCAGATCCCATTGAACGGCGGATTCAGCGGCAACCTCAAGAACGCGAGGGACGACGTCGCCCCGGTTGCGGATGGCTGCGAACCGATCACGAACAACGTGCGGAACCGCATCGCGATCATCGATCGCGGCGCCTGCGATTTCACCGTAAAGGTGGCGAATGCTGAGGCGGCCGGCGCGAAAGGCGTGGTCATCGTCAACAACGGGCCCGGGCTCCCGCCCATGGGCGGCGACGACCCGACGATCACCATCCCGGCGGTCGGCGTATCACAGGCCGACGGCGAGCTGTTCAAGTCGGCCGCCAATTTCGTTGCGCCAGATCCGCCAACTCAAGTCAGATTCAGGTACGACTACGACTTCCTGGCGGGCACGACCGAGGGCTGGGTGCGCCTGTATGCACCGAGCCCGGTTGCGCCGGGTTCGTCGAGATCGCACTTCGACACGTCCGCGAGCCCGAACCTGCTGATGGAACCATTCATCAACGACGACCTGGTTCCGACGGTGTTCCTCGACCTCACAATCAGGGTTTTGAGGGACATCGGCTGGAGGCTGCTGTAAGGATAACGGCCGGCGGGCGGCGCTAGCCGCCCGCCGGACCGTGCCGGCCGGACCGCGTGTGCCGATGCCTCAGCTCGGTGCTAGAATCGCCACCTTTTCCGAAGCGCCCGTAGCTCAGCTGGATAGAGTACTGCCCTCCGAAGGCAGGGGTCGCGTGTTCGAATCACGCCGGGCGCGCCATAAAATCATAGGCCACGAAAACACCTCCGTACGGATCTTGTACGGAAACCCTGACATTGAAATGCGCGGTCCGGACCCCGCCTGACGAAAACAGGCCGGGCGGGCAATTTGTCGGCTCTGGTGCTATTTTTCAGGCTTCCAGTTTGGGGGAGCCTGGATCCCTCTTCCTCGGAACAGAACCACCGCTCGCCCTTGGATGCGTCGATGCTCGTAGCACCATAGGAGGACATGCCCGGTGTGTGGTAGACGCGGTTGCCCTTGCTTCCGATGTTCCCTTTGATGTCGCAGCCAGCCGGCGCGCCGCCTTGATTGCCGTTACGCCGCCACTTCCAAGGCGGCTCGTTCTTGGCTTCTGAGAGTGCCCACAATCCCCGCCTGGCGTCTCTAGCCTCCTCCGTTGCAATGTGCCCTGCCGAACAGACGGCCGTTCCAGCGCAAGGGACACTGTGGGACGGGATCGTCGAAGCACCTATCTCGTACCAGTTTGTTGGCTTTTTGGTGCTGCAGGACCTCGTGTGTCAGAGCAGAAACAACACTTAGTCAACCGGCTGATTGACAAGCTGACACGAAAGGATCGCGATGTTCTCGTTGCGCGCTGCGAAACCGTCGACCTGTCCTTAGGCCAAGTTCTCTGCGAACCTCGGAAGCCTTTACGCTTCGCCTATTTTCCGCTGACAGGCTTCATTTCGCTGGTCACCTCGATTGGCGACCATCTGCCGATGGAGATGGGCCTGATCGGCAACGAAGGCATGTTAGGCGCAACGCTGGTGCTCGGCGTTGACGATGCTCCGTGGCGTGCCGTGGTGCAGGGGAAAGGAACGGCACTCAAGATCCGCGCTTCGCAGCTCCGGCGGCGACTGCTTGAATCCCCAAAGCTGCGCAAGACGTTGCATCGATACCTTTATGTGCAGGTGAAGCAACTGTCTACGTCCGCAGCCTGCAACCATTTTCATCGGCTAGAGCCGAGACTCGCCCGCTGGTTGCTTATGACCCACGACCGTGCGCATTCCGATCATTTTCACGCCACTCACGCGCGCTTGGCAGGCATGCTGGGGGTGCGCCGCAGTGGCATTACCGTCGCGGCCGGTGCCTTGCAGCGCGGCTTGATCATCAAGTACACGCGAGGCGAGATAAGCATACTCGACCGCAAAAGGCTCGAAGGGGCTTGTTGCGAATGCTATGAGGCAACGATCGGCGAATACGGCAGCTTGCTGGCCTGAGCCGCGAGCTGCCGCGAGGCAAACGGCTGCTCCCGTGCGCCAATTGCTGCTCGTCTTCGAACCCACTCTGTACGCTAACGCACAGTTGTAATAGACTGCTGTGGACCTCGGCTTTAGAATCGCTGTTGTCCGCAATCGGTCCATGAAAGCTTCCGTCGACACTGTTCCCTGCGACCCCAAGCAGAATCGCTTACTTGCGGCTCTTCCCGACAGCGACTACCAGCGACTTTTACCCTCGCTCGAACTCGTATCGTTGCCGCTCGGCCAGGTTGTATACGAAGCCGGCGGCAGCCAGCCGTACATCTATTTCCCGACGGACAGCATTGTTTCCCTGCTGTACGTCATGGAAAACGGTGCTTCGGCGGAAATCGCCATGACGGGATGCGAAGGGCTAGTCGGCATAGCTCTGTTCATGGGCGGTGAAACCACGCCAAGCCGGGCGGTCGTGCAAAGCGCCGGCGTCGGCTACCGACTGCGGGCGGCAGTGCTCAAGAAGGAATTCGATAGCGGCGGGGCGCTGCATCATCTCGCGCTCCGCTATACACAGGCCCTCATCACGCAGATGGCGCAGACTGCGGTGTGCAACCGGCACCATTCGGTGGAGCAGCAGCTGTGCCGTTGGCTGCTGCTCAGCCTCGATCGACTGGCGTCAAACGAACTCACCATGACGCAGGAATTGATTGCGAACATGCTAGGCGTGCGACGGGAAGGGGTCGGGGAAGCTGCCGGGCGATTGCAGGCGGCGGGATTGATCAAATACAGTCGCGGCCAAATCGAAGTGCTTGACCGCACGCGACTGGAAGGCCGCGTGTGCGAATGTTATGCAGTGGTCAAGCGGGAATACGATCGCTTACTCGACGAAAAGCCGAAGGTTGTTCGCTTAGAACTCGCCGCCTTTTAGCCTCGGCCGCACCGCAATTGGCCATTAAGTAGCTGGAGTTGAGATCCCAATACGACAGGATTTCCGACTTATGCTGGTTTATAAAGTCGGATAGCTTCGTAAGTTACCTTCACGGGATCCACTAAGTGCGCCAGCGCACAGACCCGCCACCGTCTTCGGCGCAAGCTGCCTGTCCTAGATAACCATTGGAATAAATATGTTCAGCGCAAGAAAATTGATAGTCGGCGCAACTCTGCTGGCGACGGCCGCA
Organism: uncultured Pseudomonadota bacterium; assembly: GCA_963775455.1. Classification (GTDB taxonomy): domain Bacteria; phylum Pseudomonadota; class Gammaproteobacteria; order Steroidobacterales; family Woeseiaceae; genus UBA1847. The sequence continues at coordinate 135,465 of CAVZIU010000006.1, forward strand.
GGCTGCGCCAGTATCCGGGGCACGGACAGCATCTCGGACACCACCCGCACCGGTACGATTCACGATGTGAAATTCGCAGAAGGTATGACGCCGCTCAACCTGCAAGTCCAGCCCGGAGACGAAGTTCGCTGGGTCAATCAACGGAGTACACCGGTGACGGTCGAATTCCTGGGCGACGCTCTGGCCGATGTGACCTGCCAGACAGGATTTTCGAGTTTCCTCCGAAGGCAGCAGGAAACGACCACGATCGATCCGAACGAGAGCGCGAGCCTTTGTTTTGGGATAGTCGGTACGGTTACGTACAACGCCCGGATGGACTCTCCCGTCGCAGGCGGTCAAACGATCGAGTCGGGCACGATTCACGTGGGCCAAGTATCCAGCGTCCAGTAACCCACTCCTGAAGGCTATTCGCGCTAAGTCGTTGCTCGATACTCAGACACCGGGTTTGATTGGATTGACCTCAACCCCGGAGAGTATGTCCAGGAATGCCTTACTTCGGAAGGGGTCTATGCGGTCACGACCTCTCGTGTCCGAATAGTCACTGCGCACGTGTCGAAACATTGAATGCCCTAGTAGGACCAGAGGCATTCGTGTTCTCATTCGACCTCGAGGGTAGTCCACCAAAGCGGCGCCAGCGCTTCAACCCGGCGGCCTCCATCCAGCCGACTGCGCCTCTTCCTCGGAACAGAACCACCGCTCGCCCTTGGATGCGTCGATGCTCGTAGCACCATAGGAGGACATGCCCGGTGTGTGGTAGACGCGGTTGCCCTTGCTTCCGATGTTCCCTTTGATGTCACAGCCAGCCTTTTTCTTTGTACCAGCGTCTTTTCGACGGGCCCGTGCGTACGTGTTGGGGACTGGTGATCTCCAAATCAACTGGCTGAACGAACCTGGATTTTTCGGAGACGCTGGCCGGTGCGTCAGGCCAGCTCCGGCCAGCATCAGCATCAATTCATCAAGTCAAACCGTAGGTGCTGCAGATGCAATGGGCGCCGCACCAGTTAGTATTAATTAAATCCAATACTTACGATCGAAAAGGCGGGCTCCGAAGGCAGGGGTCACAAGTTCGAATGTTGTCGGGCGCGCCATTTTTTCTCAGTTGATATCCAAGCCGTGCCGTCGAAAGGCCGTGGACATGAGTGTCGGTGACGGGGATGATTGTCCCGTTGTTCATCGACCACGCGTCGGGCAATCGAGTTGAGCACGACGATTCGCTCCTGGCTGTTCGTCGCCTGGAACTCATCATTGCGCGGGAGCACAAATACGTTTGTGCCGAACTTCCCAGTGCCACCGAAGCTGCAAAACGTCCTGCTTGCGGAAGCCGGTATTCACCTTGAACAACGCAATGCGCTGCAGGTGTGCCGGTAGCTCACGATACAACCGGTCCTGCTCTGCCCAGCTCTGCCCAGCTCAGCGGATAAGGCTTGCGAGCGCCGCCCTTCTCCATCTCGATTAACGGTGCTGCGTCGAGCCAGGAAATGACGTTCTCGTGTGAGTCACACTATACGTCGCGGGAGCTAACGGCACACAATGACTTAGCAACAGGAGAAGCCCGCGGACAACTAATCTCATAGAAACACGACCGCGTTACTGCATCCGAATCTATATTTGGTGCCTTAATCGTGTTTTACGAATATCAGCTCGTCCGTAGGAAAGCCCAGTTCACGAGCTTTGTTCACCAGTGATCGCAAAATGTCCGGCTGCATTTGCGCTGTGCGACTGAGAATCCAGAGGTAATCGCGGTCGGGGCCGGCGATCAGTGAGTATTGGTAGTCGCTCTTGTCCAGCTCGACAATGTTGTAGCCGCCGTAGAACGGGCCAAAGAATGACACTTTGAGTTGACCGACATCGCTGGCGCCGACGAAGTAGGCTTTGCCAATCGCCTCGTCCCATTCGCCGGATTGTTCGTCGTAGCCCCGATTCACAACTCGCACCCCGCCGTCGTCGCGCAAGCTGTAATTGGCGGTCACGGCCGACAGGCCACGCTCAAAGCTGTGATCAAGCCGGGCGATTTCATACCAGGTGCCCAGATATCGGTCGATTTCGAAGCCCGTCACCGCACTCACGCCATCTGGCGTGCCGGTGCAGCTGCTCTGCAGGGTGAGACAAAGCGCTGCCAGGACGGCGAGTTTGTTTTGATTTTGTGATTTCATAAGTTACAGGCCTGAATACTACAGAGATCGCCACATGCGAGGAAAAAATCCCCGCGAAATGCGGGGATTATAGGGGTGCGCATCCATGTGCTGGGGAAGGGTAGGTAGACTCAGTCGTTCGCCAGAAAATCATCCAGAGCTATGAGTCCGAAGTCGGACGCGCCTGGTAGCGGATCTCTGGCAACGGCGGTGTAGACGCCACCATCAGAGATTGAAATTGTTGCAGGACCGATCGCAGCTGTTTTCGTGCCGGTCGGCGTCACTGTTACGTCGTAGTCACCGGCCGGAAGAGCCAGAAAGCCCGTATTGGCCTTGAACGCGACGTTTTCGAGTGTTGCCGCCTCCGCGTTGATGTCGGCCCCGACAGAGGTCACATAGATGTCGACGTTTGCAGCTGTTGGTGAGGCGTGCACGATACGAACCTTGGCATTCGTCGCGACACGGCGCGGGTCGTCCGTGAGGATCAGAGGCTCGATGGCCGCCAGCTCACCAACGGCGAATACTGAGTAACGCACGCCAGGGACGAGGTCGAGGTCAACCGGGCCAATAGCGACCGCACCAGGGTTGCCAGCGACTGTCACTGAAACGTTGTAGGTGCCGCCCGGCACTTCGATAAAGTCGGTTGCATCTGGGAATTCCAGCCCGGGAACCAGTACACCACCATCGACGACGACGTCGACTGCGGGTGCATCGGGTGATGCATGAATGACTTGCAGCGATGTCGGCGTGTTTACATCGAGAATCTCGAGCGATCCCGAGCCGTTCAGAGCGACAAGGCTAATCGGCGCCGTCCCGCCACTGGTGTTCGGTACAGCGGCAATGGTCAGGTCGTCAGCGTCGTTCAGCGTAATCGTTCCGGAATCGAATACAACGGTGGAGGGATCGCCGGCTGCTGTTACCCTTATCTGATAGTCGCCCGCAGCAACTTCAGCGGGCCCAATGGTTTCCTTGAATGAGAATGTGCCAACCGGTGCGCTGGCCGCCAGGTCAGCATCGGGTGCCGTGACAAAAACATCGACCGTCGGAGCGGCTGCCGTCCCATGAAGAACAAAGAGTCGTGCCGATCCGGCACTAACCGCCGTGTCTGGCTGACTCATTATGACGGGCTCGATCGAGGCCACATCGTTGACCGCAGCAATTGTGTAAATCGTATTTCCGACGAGATCCAGATCGACGGGACCAATTACAGTGGCGTTGCCACCGGGCACGATGCCGTCAACCTGAACTGTGTAGGCACCTTCGTCGAGCGTCAGTTGCTGCGAACCAGTTTTGTAGTCGACGCCGTTGAGGATTTCGCTGCCATCAACGGAAACGTTCACGGCCGGTGCGTCGGGTGAGCCATGCAAAACCTGCACCTTCAGCGTGGCGGGTGGTGCTGCATCAACGGTGTCATCATCTGAGCTGCATGCGGCCAGTACCAGCATGCTGCCGACAACCATGAGCTTGCTTGAGAATTTCATTTTTGCCCTTTCTTGGTGGTTAAGATTAAGTCAAACGCGATTCTTGCAGGGCAGGGGAAAGGAAGGGTCTCGCAGGAGTTTCAGAATGTTTCCAGATGTTTCGGAGTGCTGATGAATTGCGACTACCTGCTTCACAAGCGCTATCATTGCGCCATGGCAAAGGTTCTATTGATAGATGATGACCGGAAGCACTCCGCGTTGATGCAGGCGTATTTCAAACGCTATGGGATCAATCTTGTGTGCGCATATGACTCAGTTGAAGGCTTCAAGAAACTGGCTCGGGAAGAGCCGGACCTGCTATTGCTGGATGTCATGCTGCCCGGAAAAGACGGCTTCGAGATCTGTCGTGAGGTCCGCAAGACCAGCAACATTCCGATCATTATGCTCACAGCCCGGGGCGACGTGATTGATCGCGTGTCGGGACTCGAACTGGGTGCCGACGACTATATCGGCAAGCCGTTCGAACCGCGCGAACTGGTTGCACGTGTGCAGGCGACACTGCGGCGCTCGGAACTTGCCGGCCCAAAGTTAGGTGAGTTGAGTTTTGAGGGCTTGTCTATCGATACCAAAGCTCGGTCGGTGCGGGTTGACGGCAGTTCTGTCGAGTTGACGTCAATGGAGTACGAACTCCTTCTGATCCTGGCCCGAAGGCACGGGCGAAAACTTTCACGAGACGATATTCTGAGTGAATTGCGGGGCATTGATGCGGCAATTCTGACGAGATCCGTCGACATCATGATTAGTCGTGTGCGCCAGAAACTTGGCGACTCTGCCAAGCCGCCGCGCTTCATCCAGACGATATGGGGCCGCGGCTACTCGTTCGTGGGCGTGCCACTGACTGATGTTTAATCGTCTGTCGCATTCCCTGTCGTTTCGCCTCCTGCTTATCTTCATTGTATTGGGAAGTTTGTTTGTTTTTGGCACATTCAAGGCGATCCAGCGCTTTTACAACAGCGACCAGATACGCGGGCTGATCAGTGGTCATTTATCTCTGCACGTGAGTTATGTGCGCGATGATATCGGAGTTCCACCGCGCATCGATCGTGCGATTGCTATTACTGAAAAAGTACCCGTCGACATTCGTATTCTGGGTCCGGATATCGATTGGGCATCTGATCCGGCGTTTCCAAGACTCGAACAGCTAAATTTTGCGCCCAGTCCCAGGTTCAGCAACGATCCAGGCGCGTGGGCTGACGAACTACAGGGGGTCGATTTTGCCGACCTGGACGATCACGACTTTCTCCGTATGCGACAGGGCGGTTACGAGATCGTCGTCTCGACGCCTAGAATCTCGGAGGTATCTGATGGGCCCGCGCTGGTTCCGCTTATCTTGGGTTTGGGCTTGTCTTTTCTGCTGCTGGCCTATGCGGCTGTTACGTGGTTATTTCGACCGATTCAGACGATTCGTGAGGGCGCCGAACACATAGGCCGAGGCAACTTTGATTTCCGTATCTCGAAGGTCCGTCGTGACGAACTCGGCGATCTCGCAATGGACATTAATCGGATGGCGGGTGATGTGGAGAGCATGCTCGATGCGAAGCGGGCGTTACTGCTTGGGATCAGCCATGAGTTACGCACGCCGCTCTCGAGGATGCGGCTAATTCTCGAATTTCTCGACGATGCAGAGAATGCCCAGAGCCTGAAGGTCGAAATCGTCGAGATGGAGAAGATCGTTGTCTCTTTGCTCGAAGCGGAGCGGCTGAACACTCGTCACGTGCAGCTTTCCAGAACCAAGGTCGTCATCGTCGACCTTATCACAAAGCTAGTAAAAGACTTCTTCTCGCGGGAGGCAGACCGGATCTGCGTTGAGTTTCCCGACGAATCCGTCACTGTGTCTGTTGATGAAGCGCGGATCACCTTGCTTCTGAAGAACCTGATCAGCAATGCGCTGCGATACTCGAAGCCAGAGGACGGTCTGATAGAACTGACCATCTCAACTGCAGACCACGAACTTGCAATGACAATTACGGATCACGGCCCAGGCCTGTCGGACGATCAGGCCGAGCACATCGGCGAGCCTTTCTATCGCAGCGATGCATCGCGGGCACGGGAGTCCGGCGGGACCGGCCTCGGTCTGTACCTGGCAAGCCTGGTTGCCAAGGCACATGGTGGCTCGCTGACCTTGCTCGATACCGATGATCAGGGCGCAAGTTTTGAAGTTCGCATTCCTCTAATAGAATGATAAGCCTCGAGTGCACTTCGTCGTGCCGCGCCGTGATCAACGATCGGCCTCGGGTATCCAGAGCATGCCATTTCAGTCAGCTCCGGAACCCATCGATGTATGTAGTCGCTGTGCGGGTCAAACTTTCCAGTCTGCAGAGTCGGGTTGAAGACCCGAATGTACGGGGCAGTGTCAGTGCCGCATCCCGCTACCCACTGCCAGCTGGCCGAGTTATTCGCAAGGTCGGCATCCACAAGGTTATCGAGAAACCACGCAGCGCCCGATTGCCACGGTATAAGCAGGTCCTTGACCAGGAACGAAGCTGCGATCATGCGTACACGATTGTGTATCCAGCCGGTCTGTCGGAGCTGGCGCATGCCGGCGTCAACAATTGGATAACCCGTCATTCCACGCTGCCACGCGCGCAGCTGTGATTCGTTTCCCGACCACGGAAAGTCCTCAAACTCGTTGTGCAACGGCTTGTCCGGCAGAGTAGGAAAGTGAAATATCAGAGCGGCGGAAAAGTCACGCCAATACAGCTGACGGATTAAAGCAACCGCCCCGTTCGCATTGCGCAACCGTATCGAAAGTTGCTGTGCGGCGTGCCAAACGTGGCGCACGCTGACTTCGCCAAAATGCAGATGTGGCGAAAGGCGAGACGTAGCATCCAGGTCGGGTCTGTCGCGGTTCCGATCGTAGTCCGGCACCACGGACTCGAGATCGTCGATACGATCCAGGCCACTCGATTCACCTGGAACCCATGTATCACGGAGTCCCTCGGCCCAATCATGTCCTGTCGGCAGCAACTTCAAGTCGGCAAGCTGCAATGATGCAAGCGAGTGGGTGGCGAAGTTTATTGATTCCGGCACGGGCCGTGGATCCGGCGGGTCGCCGATGGCGTTTGCGGCCTTCCAGAACGGCGTGAATACACGATACGGCGTTCCGTTGTTCGTCAATAGGCGCTCGGGTGGATGCAGCAAGCTGTCGTCGAACGCGTGAATGTCCAGTGACGTCTCGAGCATTGAAAGCACGTTGGTTTCCTGACGGCGTGAGAGTGGCTCATAACGTTTCGTAAAATAGAGCGTCGATGCGCCGGATTGCATGGCTAGCTCACTCAGTGCCTCATCCGGGGCGCCCGAGCGAAGAACCAGCGGCGCGCCCAATAGTTGTAGATCACAATCGAGACTGGTAAGGCTGTGGTGCAGCCACCAGCGGCTGGCACCGCCGATATCCTGATCGTCAAGGATGTAAACAGGAATGATCGGACAGCCGGATTCGGCTGCCGCGATCAGCGCGGCATTGTCTGAAAGACGCAGATTTCGTCGAAACCAGAGCAGTACCGGGCGCATCGCCAAGAGTCCCGAAGCGAGTAGTGACGCGATGATAGGTTACTGAAGCAAGACAGTTTGTAAGTGTATGTAACAAAGCCTCGAATGCCGTTGTTGCCCGAAAACACCAACCGTATATTGCCCTTCAACCAATTCTGGAGGCCGCGATGAGCGCATTAACGGCACGAGCTGTTAGCTGGACCGAATCTGGCCTGGTACCTGATGCGGTTATCCGTGCGGGTATTCGCAGGCTGCTCGAATCAAGGCGAAAGGCGATTCACTCCGGTGATGTGGAATACGCCGCCAACTCACTGAATCAATTCGTAGCGATGATGAACGGGTCGCCGATTGCGTTGGTGCCCGATCTTGCGAACGAGCAACACTACGAAGTGCCGTCGGATTTCTTTGTCCATGTGATGGGAGATCATCTCAAGTACAGCTGTTGTTACTGGCCGAGTAAGGTCAGTAACCTGTCGGAGGCCGAAGCAGCGGCACTTGAGTTGAGTGTGGAACGCGCCGGTATCGAGGATGGAATGCAGGTGCTGGATCTTGGCTGTGGCTGGGGGTCGCTATCGCTCTGGATCGCGGAGCATTTCCCTGGCGCATCTGTTACGTCGGTTTCCAACTCGACTTCACAACGTGAGTTCATTCTCGGGCAGGCAAGCGAACAGTCGATTGATAACATCGACGTCATTGCCTGCGATATGAACGACTTTGCAACCGCCAAACGCTTTGATCGGGTGGTCTCAATCGAGATGTTTGAGCACATGCGCAACTACGGCGAACTCTTTCGGCGTATCAATGAGTGGCTGCTACCCGACGGCCGGTTCTTTATGCACATTTTCTGCCATCGCACGACAGCTTACGAGTACATCGACAAGGGACCGACTGACTGGTTGAGCAGGTACTTCTTTAGTGGCGGAATCATGCCGAGCGCCGATCTGCCGTTGCGGTTTGCTGACAGCTTGAGCATTGCAAAGCGGTGGCACTGGAACGGCCAGCACTATGCGAAGACCTGTAACGCATGGCTACACAATATGGATAGAAACGAAGGCGGGATCATGCCGATTTTCGCCGAGTGCTACGGCGAGAACAATGCCTCGCTCTGGTGGCAGCGCTGGCGAATATTCTTCATGGCGTGTGCCGAGTTGTTCGACTACGGCGAAGGACACGAGTGGTATGTCGGTCACTATTTGTTCCAAAAGGCCTGCCGCTGAGATGCTACTGCTGCTCAACGTTCTGGTATTCCAAATCGCCTGGCTCATGTCTGTCATCGGTGGCGCCCAGCAAATGCCATGGTTAGGACCAATAGCTGCACTCATTGCGTTAGCCATGCACCTGAACGCGGCACGCAAGCCGTTTGAGGAAGTCCTACTTGTTCTCAGTTGCGCACTGATCGGTGCGACCTTCGACAGTATTCTCGTCGCCGCTGGATGGGTTACTTACAATGCTGGTCTGTTTAGCAGCTACTTCGCTCCCTACTGGATCATCACGTTGTGGATGTTGTTCGCGACAACTCTGAACGTTTCGATGCGTTGGCTTCGAGGTAAACCCAGGCTCGCCGCACTGCTCGGGTTCTACGGTGGCCCGGCGTCGTACATTGCGGGCGAGGCCCTCGGTGGCATCGTCTTCAATAATCAGTTCGCAGCGCTGGCAGCCCTCGCGCTCGGTTGGGCGATCATGATGCCCATGCTGATGTGGCTGTCCGAGAACTTGGACGGCATGCCGGGCCCACGGCGCAACTGGATTGCGGGGCACAAGCGATGATTTGGCATCCGTACGCAACCGCACTGCTGGTCATTCTTGTTGTCGGCGTGGCAAGCTGGACGGTCAGCATTATCAGGAAGGACGTCAGTTTTGTTGACAGCTTGTGGTCGCTGTTTTTCCTGATTGCCGCTGCAGTCTTCGCGCTCTATGCAGAGCCAATTTCATTGAGAGGCAAGTTAGTTCTGGCGTTGGTCGCGATCTGGTCGTTGCGCTTGTCGATCTATATCACCGCACGCAACTGGGGAAAGTCTGAAGACTATCGCTACCAGTCGATCCGCGCCAGCAACGAGCCCGGCTTCGTTTTCAAGAGTTTGTATATCGTGTTCGGTTTGCAGGGCGTGCTGGCCTGGCTGGTTGCGTTGCCGCTACTTCCCGCCATTGCGTCGGACACCGCGCTAAACGGAATCGACCTTATCGCCGCACTGCTGTGGCTCGTGGGTTTCGTCTTCGAAGCGGGCGGTGATTACCAGCTGGCGCGGTTCAAAGCGCGTGAGGACAGCAAGGGGCGCGTTCTCGATAAGGGACTGTGGCGATACACACGCCACCCGAACTATTTTGGCGATTTTTGTATCTGGTGGTCTTTCTTCCTGTTTGCGTTGGCATGCGGCGGTTGGTGGAGCATTGCATCGCCACTTCTGATGAGCCTGCTGCTGCTGAAGGTCTCCGGTGTTGCAATGCTCGAAAAAACGATAAGCGATCGGCGCCCGAAGTACGCCGAATATACTCGACGCACCAACGCATTTGTTCCGGGACCCCGTCGCAGCCTGACGACAATCAAGGAGGCGAAGTTATGAGACACGGATTCCCGCGACTCGTAATGATTGGTCTGCTCAGCCTGGCATTCGCGCCAACCGCTCCCGCGCAAGAGCGCAGGGATGGGGTCGCAAACTGGGATTTTGATGTTTACCTGGACGACAAGAAGGTCGGTAAGCACCATTTCACTGTTTCAAAAGCAGACGGTGGGAAGCGCGTACAGAGCGAGGCCAACTTCAAAGTCAAGATCCTGTTCAAATTCGCCTACCGATACGAGCATAGCGCCACCGAGCGATGGACGGATAACTGCGTTGTCGAGCTTGACGCCAGCACCAACGCTAATGGCAAGCGTGTTCAGGTGTCCGGGGAGCAAACCGGTGCCGGTTTTCTTGTAAAACGAGGTGACAACCCGATCGAGCTGCCGGAATGTGTAATGACATTTGCGTACTGGAATCCCGAGATTCTGGATCAGTCCCAACTACTAAACCCGCAAACCGGCGAATACGTGGATGTAGACGTCGAACACACCGGCAATGAAATGCTCGAAGTTCGTGGGCAGCTGGTCGACGCAAGACGATTCAGGCTGATCGCCGATGATGTCGACCTGACACTCTGGTACTCGTCCGATGATGAATGGTTGGCACTCGAATCAGTAGCCAAAGGCGGGCGCATTATCCGCTATGAGTTGTCTTGATATGCGCGCTTTATCGAAACTGGTACTTGTCTTGTTTGCAGTGATCACTCTTGGTGGATGCGCAGCCAAAGGGACTGAAATGAAGACATTAGAACACGTGGATATCGACCGTTTCATGGGCCGCTGGTACGTGATCGCCAATATTCCGACCTTCCTCGAGAAAGACGCGTACAACGCCGTCGAGACCTACAGTCTGAATGATGACGGAACGATCGCAACGAATTTCGCCTTCAGGAAAGGCGGCTTCGACGGCAAGGCGAAAGAGTACAATCCGAAGGGATTCATACTGGACAGAGAGTCGAACGCGCGTTGGGGAATGCGCTTCGTCTGGCCGATCAAGGCCGACTACCGCATCGTCTACCTCGACGAGGACTACACGAAGACGATTATCGGTCGCCAGGATCGTGATTTTGTCTGGATCATGGCACGCACGCCAACGATCTCCGATCTCGATTATGGGCAACTCGTGTCATTGGTCGAATCGATCGGCTACGACACGTCAAAACTACGACGTGTGCCGCAGCAATGGTAATGCCATGAAGATCGCGATCGTCGGTACTGGAATCGCAGGCAATGTTGTCGCCTACAAACTCAGGCAGGAACACGACATTACCGTGTTTGAGTCCGGCGACTATGTCGGTGGCCATACAAACACCATGGACGTTTATGAAAGCGGCCGGCAATTCGCGGTCGATACCGGCTTTATCGTCTTTAATGATCGTACATACCCAAATTTTATTCGCCTGCTGGATGAGATAGGGCAGGAGTCTCAGCCGAGCGAGATGAGTTTCAGTGTCCAGGCCGGGAACGGTGGGCTCGAATACAGTGGCTCGTCTTTAAACGGCCTTTTCGCGCAACGCTGGAACATTGTGCGACCGTCGTTCTATCGCATAATTCGGGACATACTGCGTTTTAACGAAACCAACCGACCGGGTGTCGACCATCTCGATGAGTCAGAAACACTTGGCAACTACCTCTACGACAACGAATACAGCTCCGAGTTTGTCGACCATTACCTGGTGCCGATGGCTGCTGCGATCTGGTCGGCAGAGCCGTTGTCAGTTCTGGATATGCCCGTAAAGTTCCTTGTGCGGTTTTTTGCAAATCACGGGCTCCTGCAGATTGACGACCGGCCGAAATGGCGGGTCATTAAAGGCGGATCCCGCCAATACGTGAACAAGCTTGTCGCAGGGCACCGCGACCGTATTCGCCTTAACAGCGCGGTACAGTCTATTCGCAGAGTCGACGATGGCGTCGAACTGAACTCGGCATCTGGCGGCAGAGAGTTTTTCGACTTTGTATTTGTTGCCTGCCACAGTGATCAGGCGCTGTCGCTGGTCGGAGACTCGACGACCGCAGAACGCGAAGTACTTGGCGCCATTCAATTTCAATCCAACGAGGCGATTCTTCATACCGACGATTCGTTAATGCCAAAAAGACGTCGTGCATGGGCGGCATGGAATTATCACATTCCGGAAGATTCGAGCCGTCATGTGGCGGTCACTTACAACATGAACATCCTGCAAGGACTTACGGCGGACAGTCAATACCTCGTAACACTGAACAACGATCAACACATTAGCGCCGACAAGATTATGCGCCGAGTGCGGTACGAACACCCGATCTACTCACGTGAGTCGCTAACAGGCCAGCAGCGGCAAAGAGAGATCAACTGCGATAGAACCTTTTTCTGTGGAGCTTACTGGGGGAACGGCTTTCATGAGGACGGCGTAGTTAGTGCGCTAGATGCGCTTAGACATTTTGAGGAGAGGCTATCGCATGGACAGCTGCATCTACGAAGGGCGAGTTAGACATACTCGTTCAACGCCGGCAAGGCATCAGTTCAGCTATCGCTTGTTCATGATGTATCTCGATCTTGACGAATTGCCGACGCTGTTTGGCCGGCGCTGGTTCTGGTCGGCGTCCCGGCCGGCGCTCGCGCGATTTCGGCGCAGCGATCACCTTGGTCCGGACAATCAACCCCTCGGCGAAGCTGTTCGTGATCTGGTCGAAGGGGAAACCGGCCGACGACCTGATGGACCGATTCGGTTGCTCACGAACCTGTCGTATTTTGGCTATTGCTTCAACCCCGTGAGCTTCTACTACTGTTTTGCGAAAGATGGTGAAACGCTCCAATTCATTGTCACTGAGGTCAACAACACCCCCTGGGGTGAGCGCGATACTTACGTTATGGATTGTACAGACCCTGCCGTGACCGAATCGTCGTGGCGTTTTAGTCCGTCTAAGAAAATGCACGTATCGCCATTCATACCAATGGAGATTGAGTACAACTGGGTACTGTCGATGCCCACGGACCGGCTGTCGGTATACATGGCGAACTCGAAGGGCGGCAAACGCTTCTTCAATGCGACAATGACGATGAGCCGCAAGCGCATGACTGGCTGGTCACTGGCCGGAGTGCTGCTAAGATTTCCATTAATGACTTGCAAAATCATACTTGCGATTTACTGGGAGGCGCTGCGGCTCTGGGTCAAACGCTGTCCCGTGTATGCACATCCTGGCAAGAAAAAAGAGGTCGTTGTCCGATGAACACGAGGGTCGTTTCGATACACCCTCCCAAGCTCACCAAACAGGTTGCAAAAACGACCTGGCTCAACAAATTTGCGCGCCGTATCTTGCTATCTCGCTTCGAGAAGCTAAAGCATGGACAGATTATCGTCAGCGAAAACGGAGAGCACATGACGTTTGGTAGTTTGACCCAAGACTTTCCGTTATCCATTCATCTACGTGTACTCAATCCGAAGTTTTATAGCGATATCGCTTTTGGTGGTGCAGTCGGCGCTGGCGAGGCTTACATGCGTGGCTATTGGGCCTGCAACGAGCTGGTCGACATGTTACGAATCCTGATCCGAAATCGCGAAGTTCTGGTGCAGGTAAACTCAGGCGTCGCTGTGCTGAGTTCGCCGTTGCGGAAGATCTTTCACACACTGAACAAAAACACTCGCAAGGGCAGTCGCAAAAACATTGCTGCGCACTACGATCTCGGCAATGATTTTTATCAGCTCTGGCTCGATCCGAAGATGATGTATTCATGCGCGCATTTCGAGGGTCCGGATACAACACTTGAAGCCGCAGCAACTGAAAAGCTCGATCGTATCTGCAGAAAACTGGATCTTTCGGCCGACGACTCAGTGATGGAGATCGGTACAGGATGGGGCGGTTTCGCGATTCATGCCGCGAAGCACTATGGCTGTCATGTGACTACGACGACGATTTCGCAACAGCAGTTTGACTATGCACAGCAAGCTGTCAGAGAAGCGGGTCTGGAGGACAAGGTTAAGCTTCTATTGCGGGACTATCGTGACCTTGACGGCAGCTTCGACAAGCTCGTTTCGATTGAGATGATCGAGGCCGTAGGCCATGAATTTCACGACGAGTATTTCAAAAAGTGTTGTGATCTTTTGAAACCGGACGGGCAAATGCTTTTACAGGCAATCACGATAGCCGACCAGCGCTACGACCAGTACAAGACCAGCGTCGACTTCATCAAGCGGTATATTTTTCCCGGCGGCTGCCTGACGTCGGTCACCGACATGTCCCGTACACTGACCAGGCACACGGACATGCGTATCATACACTTGGAGGATATCGGCCCGCATTACGCGACGACGCTACGCCATTGGCGCGATCGCTTTTTTGCCCGCATTGACGACGTACGTAAGCTCGGCTATTCAGACGTATTCGTCCGTATGTGGCAGTACTACCTGTGTTATTGCGAGAGCGCATTCGTCGAACGTGCAACAGGCACCGTACACATGCTCATTGCACGGCCGGGTGCGCGTCGTGAGCGATTTCAGTACTGAATCACGGCCACGAAAACAACGGCGGCTGAGCGCGATGACGTTGATCCGAACATCCCGTATTGATACTGAATCGCTCCGACTTTGCCGGCAAGTATATTGTGTGAGAATTGTGTGACAGAGTCGTGCGCGGTTGTGCTTGCAGCCGAGCTGGACCTGAGCTTCAGCGGCGAGCAAATGGCAGGAGTCAGCCACGGCGGCGCAGGAAAGCCGCTCATAACGACTGACTAAAAAGGGGAAAATGGCGCGCCCGGCGTGATTCGAACACGCGACCCCTGCCTTCGGAGCGCGCCTTTGCGACGACGGCGCGCAGACATCAATACTGTTCTTTTAGTCGAACAAAACGCCTGCGATGGGCTGTTGTAGCAAAGCGCTAGCGCCGCGCAAGGCTAGCGGAACAGATCTTCCGCCTCACGCAAGGCGTCATCATCGCCGGGCTGTTCATCGGTAACGCCGAACAACGCGGCCAGCTCGGCGTTCGCCTTCGCTTCCTTTCTTGCGCGTGCCGGATCAAACGCATCCACACTCGGCTTGAACCACTCGCAGAAGTTTACCCGTTCTTTCTCCGTGACCTCTTCCGCATCGTCTTCGCGACACTGTTTCGGCGCCGCCGGGTCGAAGAACCGACACATGCGGCAAACGTGCAGATGCACCGTGCAGTTCGGGCATTCGTCACGCCGGGAGAACGGCAGGGTCAACGCCGCGAGCGATTCTCCGCAGCGATAGCACTTGATGATTTCGGGCGTCACCCCGCTCCTCCGCGGCAAAAATGCAGTATAACGCTTCGCGATGCTACATCTTGCTCGGATGCGCGGGATCGAAAGGACTCGGCGTCGTGGCCGAGGTGCTCGAGATTCCGCCCGCTGGCGACGAAGACTACATTCCGGCGGCCGCCTTCGTCTCGCTCGTCTTCAGCGACGGCGGCCTCTCTCCCTGCAGTCGTCGCGCGACCGCTTCCGCGTCTGCGAATGCGCGCAACAGGTTCCCGCGAGCCAGTTTTTCCACATCTTCATCGCTCCAGCCGCGGCGCAGCAGCTCGGCGACCAGATTCGGATACCCCGATACGTCTTCGAGGCCCTGGATGAGTTCATCACCTTTCGCGCCGTAGAAATCGCTGCCGATACCCACGTGATCGATGCCGGCCACCTGTGCGATGTACTCGATGTGATCGGCAACGTCGTCGAGCGTCGCGAGCGGCGGCGCACCGTGTTCTTCGCGGTATTGCAGTCCGATCTTTTCCCACTCGGCGTCAGTCGTGGCTTCCTTCAGTAGCGGGATCATCCCGTCTTCCCATTCGCGGCGCGCCTCGTTCACGTACGCGGGTATGAACGTCACCATGACGATACCGCCGTTTTCGGCAAGTCGTTTCAGTACGCTGTCCGGAACGTTGCGCACGTGGCTGGTCAGCGCACGCGCCGACGAATGCGAAAAAATGACCGGCGCTTCCGTCACGCCCAGTGCGTCATGCATCGTGTCGTCAGACACGTGCGACAGGTCGACCAGCATGCCCAAGCGATTCATTTCCCGGACGACCTCCCTGCCGAAGTCGGTGAGGCCTTCGTGGAGGACGTCACCGGTCGCCGAATCCGCCCAGTCGTTGCTGTGGAAGTGCGTCAGCGTCATGTAGCGCACACCCAGGCCGTAGAAGCTGCGCAGTGCGCCGAGCGAGTTGACGAGGGTGTGGCCGCCTTCCATGCCGAGAAGTGAGGCGATTCTGCCGTTTCGGCGCGCGTCTTCGATCTCGGCCACGCTGGTCGCAAGCTGCAGGTCGTCGGGATACAGGGCGACCATCCGCAGCGCGATGTCGATCTGCTCCAGCTGCGCTGTCATGGCTTCCACCGGCGACAGGGAGCTCGGCACGTAAACCGACCAGAATTGCGTGCCGACCCGTCCTTCGCGTAACCGCGGAATGTCGGTGTCGTACTCGGCAGGCTGCGAAATGTCGTAGCCCTCGACGTTGGCGGCAAACTTTTCGCGGATTACCCACGGCAGGTCGTTGTGGCCGTCGACGACGGGCGATTCGTCGAGTATTACCCTGGCGCGTTGCAACGACGAATCGGGTTCTTGCGGAAGGGCAGGCTGCCAGGGAATTGCGGCAGCGAGTACCAGCAACGCGAACCGTGTCGACCTGTTTCTCATGCATTTTCCTCCCGTGTCTTGTGAAGCGCGCTTCTACCCGACGCTGACAGACGGCGCAGCAGGTTGTGCGGACGATAGCACGGGGCGTTGGGAGGTCGAACCGAACTGATACGGGCGCCGAAGAAACTCGATGGTGACGTGGCACTTTGCGTTTCTGAGCAAGCGCTGACTATTGAGATTGCGTTGTAACGAACAATAGGCGCCGTCAAACCATGCGCTGGACCAGCCGCCTAACCGCATCTGTCACGGCGCTTGCAGCCGCAACCACCGCGCCAGATACTGGCGCTGGTCGGCTCAAGCGTTCGTCGTCGAGGAAGTGTCGCCGCATTGACGGGAAGCCGAGCGGCGATGCGGCGCACGACTGTTTCGTGCTTTGCGTTCTGGGGAAGGACGAAAACGAATGGATCACACGAGGCGTAGGTTTGTTGCACACAGCATCACCGTTGGAACTGTGCTTGCCGCGCTGGGTACTCGGCAGGCACAGGCTGAGGATTCGCAACGGGCAGCGCCAATGTCGAACCAAGGCACGAAAGGTTTGATGTCTTTGTTCGACTTGAAGTACCCGATCTTTCAAGCCCCGACAGCTTCTATCGCTGGCGCCGATGTGACTATAGAAGTGTCGAACGCAGGCGCGCTGGGCGCGATTGGCCTGACGTGGGCTCCTCCCGACATGGCGCGCGGCATGGTTACTAAGATCAAGGCCGCTACCAACAGGCCGTTCGCTGTCAACTACGTGTTGACCTTTGAGCCCGCGTCGTTACCGACCGTGCTGGAGGCGGGCGCACCGATTATCCAGTTTTCGTGGGGTATCCCGAGCAAGCAACTCGTCTCAGCTGTGCGGACGAGCGGTGCGCGGCCGAATCCTAATGGAAGTCCGGGTTGTTCGAGCACCCGATCGAAGCCTCGGCCCGCTCCTACTGGCCGCGAAATGCAGGTATTCTTGACCTTCGGATAGCGACGGGGGTGAGCATGGCAAAATTGATCTGCGGCCTGATCCAGATGGGATTCAAGGGCGACATCAACGCCTCTCCCGAGAAGATCCGGGACGTCATGATCGACGCGCACCGGCCGTTCATCGACGAGGCCGGCAGGAAGGGCGTGCAGGTGCTGTGCTTCCAGGAGGTGTTCACTCAAGCCTATTTCTGCCCGAGCCAGGATCGCAAGTGGTACGCGGCCGCAGAGAGAATCCCGGACGGCCACACGACGAAACTGATGCAGGAGTACGCGAAGAAGCACCGGATGGTCATCGTCGTCCCGATTTACGAGGAGGCGATGCCCGGTGTGTACTACAACACCGCCGCCGTGCTCGACGCCGACGGCAGTTATCTCGGCAAGTACCGCAAGACCCACATTCCCCAGGTCGATCCCGGGTTTTACGAGAAGTTCTTCTTCAAGCCCGGCGATCTCGGCTACCCGGTGTTCGACACCGCCTACGTGAAGCTCGGCGTCTACATCTGCTACGACCGGCACTTCCCCGAAGGCTGGCGGGCGCTGTCGCTGAACGGCGCCGAGTACATCGTCAATCCGTCGGCAACTGTGGCCGGACTGTCGAAGTACCTCTGGGAGCTCGAGCAGCCGGCGTCGGCCGCCGCCAACGGCGTCTTTATCGGCGCCATCAACCGCATCGGCAGGGAAGAGCCGTGGGCCGAACAGATGGGCGAGTTCTACGGCTCGAGCTACATCGTCAACCCGCGCGGCACGATCGAGGCGCAGGCGAGCTACGGCGAGGACGAGCTGCTGGTGCACGAGATCGACCTCGACATGATCCGCGCGGTGCGGGACACCTGGCAGTTCTTCCGCGACCGGCGGCCGGATCTCTACGGGCCGCTCGTTGACTAGCACCAATAAGCTCCGACAAGGGAGCCGGGTTGGCGCCTGATTCCTCAACGCGCGTCGTCACGGTCGGCGAATTCGTCGAGCTCGAGCCCGGTCCCGAACTGTTGCAAAGCCCGCGCTACAACGACGACATCGCCCCGACGAAAGCCGCCGAGCGCACTTGGACGAAATGGCACGTGGCCGCGCTCTGGGTCGGCATGTCGATCTGCGTGCCGACCTACACGCTGGGCGGCGTGCTGACGGGTTACTTCGGCCTGTCGGTAGCCGAGGCGTTGTGGGCCATCCTGCTCGCCAACGTCATCATCCTGATCCCGCTCACGCTGAATGCTTACGCCGGCACGAAGTACGGCATACCGTTCCCCGTCGTGCTGCGCTCGTCCTTCGGCATCATCGGTTCGAACGTGCCGGCGCTGATCCGCGCGCTGGTCGCCTGCGGCTGGTTCGGCATTCAGACGATGTTTGGCGGCATTGCCGTGCACCTGCTCCTGTCCGCGCTGTTCGACGGCTGGGCGGCACTCGGCGGCAAGGGCGAGGTCATCGGGTTCTTCATCTTCTGGGTCGCGAACGTATGGGTCGTGATCCGCGGCTCGGAGGCCATCAAGCACCTGGAGGCGCTGGCCGCGCCGTTATTGCTCGCAGTGGCCATCGGACTGATCGTGTGGGCCTGGCCGAAGGCGTCGGTCGGCGAGCTGCTCGCGCTGCCGCCGTCGCGGCCGGAAGGCGCCGCGATTACGACGTATTTCCTGAGCGGCCTCACAGCCATGGTCGGCTTCTGGGCGACGTTGTCGCTCAACATTCCCGACTTCAGCCGCTTCGCCGCTTCGCAGAGGGACCAGGTCCTCGGCCAGGTCATCGGCCTGCCGCTCACGATGTTCCTGTTCGCCGGCCTGGGCGTGCTGCTCACCTCGGCATCGGTCGAGCTGGTCGGCGAAACGGTCTCCGATCCGATCAACCTGATTGGCCGCATCGACAGCACTTTCTGGGTGGTCGTCGCGATGCTCATGATCATCCTTGCGACGATCTCGACCAACACCGCAGCGAACATCGTCTCGCCGACCAATGACTTCCAGAACGTGGCGCCGAAGTACATCGACCAGACGAAGGGCGTGCTCCTCACGGGATTGATCGGTATCGGGCTGATGGCCTGGGAGCTGGCCAAGAAGATGGGCTGGCTGGTCTCCGACGTCAGTGTCGAGAGCCTTTACTCCAACTGGCTCCTGGGGTACTCGAGCCTGCTGGGACCCATTGCGGGTATAATGATCGTCGACTATTTTGTCATCAAGCGCCAAACCTACGAGCTGCCCGATCTGTATCGCAACGGCGGCGCATATCCCGCCTGGAACGTGCCGGGCTTTGTCGCGTTCCTGATCCCGGTCGCGCTGACGCTTGTCGCGATTACGACCGGCAAGCTCGGCTGGTTTTACGACTACGGCTGGTTCACCGGCTCGATCGTCGGTGGGCTCATTTACTACCTCGTGGCCAGGCGAAAATGAGCAAGGGAAAATGACCAGGGGAAAGTGACTGGAGGAAAGTGACATGGCGGTATTGATCAGAGGCGGTACGCTCGTCACGGCCGAGCAGACGGTCTGCGCCGACGTGTTGTGCGGCGACGGAAAAATCCAGGAGATCGGAGAGAAGCTTGGTGCGCCTAAAGGAGCGCGGGTAGTCGACGCAGGCGGCCAGTACGTGATGCCGGGCGGGATCGATCCGCACACGCACATGCAGCTGCCGTTCATGGGCAAGGTCGCGAGCGACGATTTCTATTCGGGCACCGCGGCCGGGCTCGCTGGTGGTACGACCATGATCATCGACTTCGTCATCCCGAACCCGCAGCAGAACGTCATGGAAGCGTTCAAGCAGTGGCGGGGGTGGGCGGAGAAGGCCGTCGCGGACTACTCTTTCCACGTCGCGATCACGTGGTGGGACGACACGGTGCCGCGCGACATGGAAGAGCTGGTCAAGAAGCACGGCGTCAACAGCTTCAAGCACTTCATGGCGTACAAAGGCGCCATCATGGCGGACGACGAGATCCTGGTGAACAGTTTCTCGAAAGCGATCGAGCTCGGCGCGATCGTTACGGTGCACGCTGAGAATGGCGAGCTCGTTTATCGCCTGCAGCAGAAGATCTTCGATTCCGGCATCACGGGCCCCGAGGGTCACCCGCTGTCACGCCCACCCGAGGTCGAGGGCGAAGCGGCAAACCGCGCTATCCGCATCGCAGAGGTGCTGGGCGTGCCGATCTATCTCGTGCACGTATCGTCGCGGCAAGCGCTCGAGGCGATCACGCGCGCGCGCAACGAGGGACAGCGCGTGTACGGCGAGGTCCTCGCCGGGCACCTGCTGATCGACGATACGGTCTATCGCAACGAGGACTTCGAGTTCGCGGCCGCGCACGTCATGAGCCCGCCGTTCCGGCCGCCGGAGCACCAGAACGCGCTGTGGCACGGGCTGCAGTCCGGCAACCTGCAGACCACCGCGACCGACCATTGCTGCTTCTGCGCCGACCAGAAGGCGGCCGGCAGGGACGACTTCCGGCTGATCCCGAACGGCACGGGCGGCATCGAGAACCGGATGGAGGTGCTATGGCACCACGGCGTCAACACCGGGCGGCTGACAATGAACGAGTTCGTGGCGGCGACGTCCACGAACGCCGCCAAGATCTTCAACATTTTTCCGCGCAAGGGCTCGATCACGGTCGGCGCCGACGCAGACATCGTCGTGTGGGACCCCGCAGCGACGAAGACCATTTCGGCAAAGACGCATCATCAGAACGTCGACTTCAACATCTTCGAAGGCATGACAGTGACAGGCTGTGCCTCGCATACGCTGTCGCAGGGCAAGGTCGTATGGGCGGACGGCGAGCTCGACGTCGAGCGTGGCGCCGGCCGTTACATCGAGAAGCCGCCGTTCGCCAGCTACTACGATGCGATGCAAAAGCAGGCGGAACGCAAGCGGCCGCAGCCGGTGCGGCGGCTCGTTCCGAGCGACAAGGTGCGGCAGAGCCGCTGACCGGGCGGGCACGGGTCCGACGGGTGAGACGATGAGCGCCAAGGCGTCAGCAGGACACGAACCGGACGTCCGTCCCGGCCGCCTGACCGAAGCGAAAATCCGCGAGAATTTCACGGACATGCACCCGCCGCTCGCGCGCTCCGAGGCGCTGATCGAGGCGGACCGCTGCTACTTCTGTTTCGATGCGCCCTGCACGACCGCGTGCCCGACCGGCATCGACATCCCCGGCTTCATCCAGGGGATCCGGAGCGGCAACCTCAAGGGCTCCGCGCACACGATCCTGCGCGAGAACATCATGGGCGGCATGTGCGCGCGAGTTTGCCCCACCGAAGTGCTGTGCGAGGAAGCGTGCGTGCGCAACACGCACGAGGATCTGCCGGTGCGCATCGGGCTCTTGCAGCGCCATGCCACCGATCCGGTGTTCAAGGACGACATCCGCCTTTTCGAGCGGGCGCCAGTGACAGGTCGCAAGGTCGCGGTCGTCGGCGCCGGGCCGGCGGGCCTCTCCTGCGCCCATCGGCTCGCGATGCTGGGCCACGATGTCGTCGTTTTCAATCGCGACGACAAGCCCGGCGGGCTCAACGAGTACGGCATCGCCGCCTACAAGACCTTGCACGATTTCGCGCAGCGCGAGGTGCAATGGATTCTCGACATCGGCGGTATCGAGCTCAGGAACGGCGTGGCGCTCGGCGAAGACGTGAGCCTCGCGGCGCTCCTGGACGAGTACGACGCCGTATTCCTGGGCGTGGGTCTCGGCAACGTCAACCGGCTTGGGATCGAGGGCGAGGATCTCGATGGCGTCGTCGACGCGGTCGAATACATCGCGAAGCTGCGGCAGGCGCACGAGCTGTCGAAACTGCCGGTCGGCCGTCGCGTCGTCGTCATCGGCGGCGGCATGACGGCAATCGACGTCGCGGTGCAGAGTCGCAAGCTTGGCGCGGAGCGGGTCGACATGCTCTATCGACGCGGCCCGGAGCAGATGGGCGCAAGCGAATACGAGCAGGAGTACGCGCAGAGGAGCGGCGTGACGCTCTATCACTGGGCGCGGCCCGTGCGGATCCTGGGTGAAGGCTTCGTCACCGGGGTCGAGTTCGAACGTACCGAGCTCGGCGACGACGGCCGGCTTTCCGGCACCGGCGATACCTTCGCCGTGGAGGCGGATGTCGTCTTCAAGGCCGTCGGCCAGCTGCTCGACGAGCGGCTGATGGAGGCCGTCGGCAATCCGTTCGGACGGCAGGGCGGCAAGCTGGCGGTGAACGGCGAACGACGCACGTCATTGGACCGCGTCTGGGCCGGCGGCGACTGCATTGCCGACGGCGAAGATCTCACGGTCACCGCGGTGCAGGATGGCAAGATTGCCGCCCACTCCATTGACCGTTATCTCCGTTCGAAGTCCGCCGCGATGCAGACGAGCGGTTTCGGAGCGGCTCATAGCCGCGAATGGGAAGAGGACCGATCGTAGCCACCAATTCGCACACAGGCTACGGGAGCACAAGCACCATGGCTGACCTGACCAGCAAGTTCCTGGGTATCAACTCCCCCAATCCCTTCTGGCTCGCGTCCGCGCCGCCGACGGATAAAGCCTATAACGTCAACCGCGCGTTCGAGGCCGGCTGGGGCGGGGTCGTGTGGAAGACGCTCGGCGAGGATCCGCCGATTGTCAACGTCAGCGGCCCGCGTTACGGTGCGATCCACGCGAACGATCGCCGCGTTATCGGCTTCAACAATATCGAGCTGATCACCGACCGGCGGCTCACGACCAACCTCGACGAGATTCGCCAGGTCAAGCGCGACTGGCCGGACCGCGCGCTGGTCGTGTCGGTGATGCTGCCGATGCAGGAGAAGACCTGGGCGAAATTCGTGCCCATGATCGAGGATACCGGCGCCGACGGCCTGGAGCTCAACTTCGGCTGCCCGCACGGCATGTCGGAGCGTGGCATGGGCTCGGCGGTCGGCCAGGTGCCCGAATACATACAGATGGCGGCCGAATGGGCGAAGAAATATGCGCGCACGCCGGTCATCGTGAAACTCACGCCGAACGTCACCAACATCCTGCCACCGGCGAAGGCCGCAAAGGCCGGCGGGGCGGATGGGGTGTCGCTCATCAACACGGTCAATTCGATCATGCGGGTCAACTACGACACGCTGACGATGTATCCGTCGACCGACGGCAAAGGCTCGCACGGCGGCTATTGCGGGCCGGCGGTGAAACCCATTGCGCTGCACATGGTGGCGGAGATCGCGCGGCATGCGGACACACGGGACCTGCCGATTTCGGGGATCGGCGGCGTCACCGACTGGCGCGACGCGGTCGATTTCCTCGCGCTCGGCGCTTCCAACGTCCAGGTATGCACGGCGGCGATGGTGTACGGGTTCAGGATCATCGACGACCTCACCGACGGGCTGCGCAATTTCCTCGATGGCAAGGGCATGACGTCGGTGCGGGAGCTCGTCGGCATGGCCGTGCCGAGCGTCACCGACTGGCAATACCTGAACCTAAACTACGTCGAAAAGGCGGTGATCGACCAGGACCTCTGCATCCAGTGCGGTCGCTGTCACATCGTGTGCGAGGATGCCTCGCACCAGGCCATCACGAAGACGATCAACGGCGCCCGCCATTTCGAGGTGATCGACGAGGAGTGCGTCGGCTGCAACCTGTGCGTCAGCGTGTGCCCGGTCGACGGCTGCATCACCATGCGACCGTTGACCCACGGCGTGGACCCGCGCACCGGCCGCGTGATCACACGGGAAAAGGCCGACTGGACGACGCACCCGAACAATCCGCTGCGCAGGACGACTGGTACGGACGCCTGAGGGCGCGACTGACGCATCGATCACACTCGGGATCCGAATTCATTACCGCTCATCGAGGAAATGGACATGGGACGTTGGCGTCCGCCGACGCGCAGCGCATCGCCTTACATCACGCCTGAAGGCTTCGCCACGTTGCAAAAAGAGCTCGACGAGCTCTGGGCCGGTCGCCGCGCTGTCGTGAAGGCGCTGGCTGACGCGGCTGCCGAAGGCGACCGGTCGGAGAATGCCGAATATATCTACCGCAAGAAAGAGCTGGCCGGTATCGATCGGCGAATCAGCTACCTGCAGCGGCGTTTGCCCCGGTTCAACGTGGTGCGGGAACGGCCCACCGGGAACGCGGTTTACTTCGGTGCGATCGTCGAGGTTCGCGATGCCGACGGGAAGACTCGCGAGTATCGCATCGTCGGGTCGGATGAAGCGGATGCGACGAAGTGCGCCATCAGCGTAGATTCGCCGGTCGCGAAGGCTCTGCTGGGCAAACACGTCGACCATGAGGCGCGGGTAATGGTCAACGGCAGGGAATCGATCTTGACGGTCGTTGCGATCCGCTATGCTGAACCCTGACCGGACCCGACCGCGGAGCCTAGTTGTCGAGCAGCGGAAAGCGGCCGGCGATCGTGTCGCCCGTGAAGTTGGCGACCCAACCCTCCGGGTTGTTAAAGAGCCGGATGGCCGTGAAGGACGGATTCGGCCCCATGTCGAACCAGTGACGCGTGTTCGCGGGCACCGAAATGAGATCGTCCTTCTCGCACAACATCGAGTAGACCCGGCCGTTCGCGTGAATCACGAACAGACCCTGCCCGCGGACGAAAAAACGTACCTCGTCTTCGCTGTGGATGTGCTCGTCGAGAAATTTCTTGCGAAAGGCGTCTTTGTCGGGATGCTTCGGGTGCATGCTGACGACGTCGAAGGTCTGGTAGCCGCGCTCGTTGACCAGGCGGTCTATCTCGGGTCGATAGGCCTCGATGATGTCGTCGTTGTCGGCATCGGGCGGCAGGTCGTGTGCCGCCTCCCAGCGTTCGAAGCGGATGCCGGCCTCTCCCAGCTCTTTTGCGATCCGGCCGGCGTCGCCGGTATCGACGATCGGCGTCGCGGGCCGGTCCTCTTCGTATACGGTCAGGTGGCTCATCGTCGTTACTTGCATGGCTGTGTATCGAATCGAGTCTAGAAGATTATCTCGTCGAAATCATGTACGGTCCGGTGGCGGCCCCGCTCAATGGCGTCGTCGCGAACCAGCTGTATCGTCCGCATGTCGGCGGCGGCGGCGGCGTCCAGCTCCGCCGCGACATCTGAGAGGAACAGGATGTCGCCGGGCGGCAGGCCGATGTCTTTCGCGATGGCCGCGTACGAGTGCTGCTCGCGCTTGGCCCCGATGCGCGTATCGAAATAAGCGGCGAACACCGGGGTGAGGTCGCCGGCATCACTGTGCCGGAACAACAGCTCCTGCGCTTGCGTCGAGCCGCTGGAATACACGTAAATCGGTAGTCCGGCTTCGTGCCAACGTCGCAGGTTGCGCGCGGCGTCGGCATAGACGTGGCCGGTGAAATCGCCGGCGCGATAGCCGCGTTCCCAGACGAGCCCCTGCAGCGCTTTCAGCGGCGTCGCCTTTCGGTCTTCGTCGATCCAGCCGAGCAGGGCTTCGATGACGCGCTCGGTGTTCGCGTCGGGTTCACCGATTGCCCCGCGGACCTCGTCGAGCAGAGCCGCCACACCGGAATCCCGCCGGCATTCCCGGACAAAGTCCGGCAGCGCGGATTTCGCGTAAGGAAACAGGATCTCGTGCACGAAGCCGATCGAGCTGGTCGTACCCTCGATGTCCGTAAGTATTGCGCGCGGTGGCGTCGTCACGGCGCCGCCTGCCGTTCCCGCCAGGCGCAGGCCAGCAGGAACTCGAATCCCTCGACGTGCCGCTGCGCCTCGCCCAGGTCGGCGCCCCACGCATAGAGACCATGCCCACGCACGAGGAAGCCGGGCACCGACAGCGTGCCGGAAGTGAGACGCGAGACGACCGCTGCGGCCAGCTGTTCCATGTCTTGCGTGTTCTCGAACAAGGCGATCGTCAGTGATTCCTCGTGCGAGCGCACCCCCCTGATCGCCTTCTGCATTTCGAACCCGCTGACCACCAGGTCGGTCGCAAGCGCCCGGGAAAGTACGGTGGACGTCACCGAGTGCGTATGCAGTACGGCGCCTATGGCTGGATCCTGCCGATACAGTGCTGTATGCAGGGCAGCCTCCGCCGAGGGCTTCAGACTGGCGTCGATCGCGGTGCCTTCGAGATCGCACAACATTAGATCGTCGGGGCCCAAAGTGGATTTGTCCTTGCCGGACTGCGTGATCAGGCAATGCCATGCATCGGCGCGCAGCGAGAAATTGCCGGCCGTCGCCAGACACCATTGCCGCTCGCCGAACAGGCGGCCGACGCGGCACAGCGCCGCGGCCTGTTCAACTTGTATTGCAGGCGGTGGATGACATGTCATTGTTGCAACTCGTGCATGATCGCAAGCAGCCGCTTAATGTCGACGGGCTTCACAAGATGCGCATCGAAGCCAGCTTCGGCGACGCGCATTTTGTCTTCCTCGCGCCCGTAGCCGGTTAGTGCAACAAGGCGGATGGCCGGTTTCGCAGCCTTGAGCCGTCGTGCTACTTCGTAACCGTCGATTTGAGGCAAGCCGATGTCGAGCAATATGAAGTCGAGTTGAAGACGAAGCGCCGATTCGATTCCGGCTGAGCCATCCTCAGCCTCGTGAACGGTGCATCCGACCAATTCCAATAGCGCGCGCAGCGCCTGGCGAGCATCCGAATTGTCTTCGACAATGAGGATTTTGTAGGCACGGTCCGCAGATGGGATGCCGGTCGCAACATCGGCGGTCAACTGCAGTGGCGCATCGATTCGCGGTAACCGGACGACGAAAGCACTTCCTCGACCCGTTCCGGAGCTATATGCTTCCACCGTTCCGCCGTGCAGCTCCGTCAGTCGTCGTACCAAGGTCAATCCTATCCCGAGCCCACCCATGGGGCGGTCCAGCCCTTGCTTGCCTTGGAGGAACGGATCAAACACGTGCGGAAGGAACTCGTGATCAATTCCTATCCCGGTATCCTCGACGCACAGTATCGCGAACTCTGCCTGGCTCGTGACACTTACGTGAATGCTGCCGGTAGCCGGCGTGTACTTGACCGCGTTGTCGAGCAGATTATCGATGACCTGCGCGATGCGGTTGGAATCAGCATAAACCCACGTAGGCTGGCACTGAACCTCGATGTGCAGTAATGCACGCTCCGAAGCGTGGGCGCGCAAGCAACGCTCAACTGCCTTGGCGAGATCCATGGGTTGCCGCTCCAACGGCATTTTTTCGACTGTTACTTTCGCGATATCGAGCATATCGTCAATCAGGCGTGTGAGCTGCTCAGTTTGCCGGTGGATAACCTCCCTCCAGCGGCGCGTCTGCCCTGTTGCCGCCTCATCCGTTCGATTCAAAACAGCTCCGGCGGCGCTGATGGCGCTCAAAGGATTGCGCAGCTCGTGGCTCAATATTGCTAGAAACTCATCCTTGGCGCGACCGGCTGCCTCCGCTTCGGCGCGTGCTTTGCGCTCGCACGCGAGCAGCGCCGCCCGCTCCGACGTAAGTGCAGCCATGGAGAGTGTCGTCATTGCCATGAAGGTCATGAATCCTTGGAGGACGAGCAACGATTCGTTGGAAGTCTGCATGATGAACGGACCGTGCCCGGTCGCTGTCGCCCACGTGGCAATCAGCGCCAGCAGAGCGACGGCGGTAGCCACTTCCCGCTGCCCGAATCGGAACGCTGCCCAAACCAGCGGTGCCAGGCACA
This sequence comes from uncultured Pseudomonadota bacterium, assembly GCA_963775455.1. GTDB lineage: Bacteria > Pseudomonadota > Gammaproteobacteria > Steroidobacterales > Woeseiaceae > UBA1847. The sequence goes on from CAVZIU010000006.1 coordinate 163,228, forward strand.
GAAATGCGAGCGGGTAAGACCCGAGCCGCGGATGAAAGAACGTCATGCCGCCGACAAGGATGAGTGAGCCGAGCAATAGCGCCGACTCGATCACGCGCCATGTGGGCCAGGACCATTGCCGGTCGCCATACCAGAGCACGAGCAACGGAGTGACGACGATGGCACCCGCGGCATCTCCAAGCCACCATGTAAACCAAATAGCCCCGAAGTCGGCAGCCGGGGCGTAGCCGCCAAGCGTCAAACTCAATACACCGATAGTGGCGCTGACAGTCGCACCGGCGACCACGCCGACACCCGCGAACCTGAAGATGTTGGACGCACGGGCGAAAGCCGCGGTGCCGCCCGCAAAGCGGCCGACCAGGTAAGCGGCGAGGATTCCCTCCAGGGTGTTGCCCACGGCCATGCTTATGGACGTCAGCAAGGAGCCTTGCGTAGTGAAATTGACGAGTAGCGCTCCGGTAAAGATTGCGGGCCAGACGCGGTAACCGAATATCAGCAAGGATGCGATCGCAATCCCGGTCGGAATCCATATGGCTGAGGCGCTCGGATGCAGGAGGCCAAAAAAATGCAACCCGGCTCGACCGGCGAGATAGTAGACGACAGTCAGTCCGATGATCAGGGCGTAGTGGCGCGACACATACATTGAGGAAGCCCTTCTGCTCAGCTGGCCCGCTTCTCGGGAAGGTTGTAGGAGCGCCGGTAGAGAATAGCTGAAATCAGGGGCGGGCCGCAGGTAGCTGTAGCTGCCCGTGGGCCGATGAGCGCCAACACCGGTAGAATAGTAAGGATGAGCGCCGCCGCACTGGCCTTCGACAAGAACGATGAAAACGCGCTGGCGATCACGCTGGCGGGCGAGTGGCTCCTTGGCGGCGACCTGCCTGCACCCGACCCCGTGCTCGACGAATTGCGCCGAGCGCCGAAGCCCGCCGTCGTGACCTTCGAGACCGGCGATCTCGGCAAGTGGGACACTGGGCTCATCACCGCGCTCGTTGCGATCCACCGGGATGCCGCGGCGAACGGTGTCGACGTCGAAGACGCGGGGCTACCGGAGGGTGCGCGCCGACTCGTCGCGCTCGCGTTCGCCGTGCGCGAGCGGGAGGGTGCGCGGCGGGCCGCGGTCGATACATCCTTCCTTGAGCAGGTCGGCGAAGGCGTCGTCTCGATAGCCGGCAATGCTTCGGACCTGTTCGAGTTCACGGGCAGGCTGGTGCTGTCGTTCGGCCGCTTTGTACGCGGCACGGCAACCTATCTGCGTTCGGACGTGAGGCTGTACATCCAGCAAGCCGGCGCGGAGGCGTTCCCGATTGTCACCCTGATCACGTTTCTGATCGGCATGATCTTCGCTTTCGTCGGCATGATGCAACTCGAGGACTTCGGCGCCGGCATCTATACGGCGGACCTGGTCGCCGTCGCAATGATCCGGGAGATGTCGCCGATCATGACGGCGATCATCATGACCGGACGCACCGGCGCCTCCTATGCGGCCGAAATTGGCACGATGAAGGTCAACGAGGAAGTGGACGCGCTGACGACGCTGGGCATCAACCCGATTGACTTCCTCGTGACGCCGCGCGTCATCGCGCTGGTACTGATGCTGCCGCTGCTGACGATGTATGGCAGCCTGATGGGCATCCTCGGCGGATCGATTGTCGGCCTGGCGATGCTGGATGTAACTGCGGTGCAGTACGCTGTGCAGACCGTCAATTCCGTCGACCTGAGCACGCTGTTCGGCGGACTGTTCAAGAGTATCGTTTACGGCGGCCTGATTGCTGTGGCCGGATGTCAGCAGGGCATGAGCTGCGGCGGCAGCGCGATGGCCGTCGGCCAGGCGACGACGAAGGCCGTGGTCAACGGCATCGTCCTGATCGTGGTCAGCGCCTCGGTGCTAACGATCATCTACATCAACCTGGGTATCTGACTTGGTGCAAAATGCACACATCGAAGTTCGTGACTTGACGATTGCGTTCGACGACTTTGTCGTCCAGCGGGACCTGAATTTCACGATCAATCGCGGCGACGTGTTCATCATCATGGGCGGATCCGGTAGCGGCAAGAGCACGCTGTTGAAAGCCATGATTGGCCTGAAATCGCCGGCGACCGGCGACGTATCGTACGACGGTCACGCATACTGGGCGTCGAGCGAGACGGAGCGCCAGGCGACGAAGCGCAAGTTTGGCACGCTGTTCCAGTCCGGCGCATTATGGAGCTCGATGACACTGACCGAGAACATCGGGCTTGCCCTGAATCAATACACCGATCTCGGGGACGACGAGATTCGGGAGGTCGCGGCGTACAAGCTGATGCTCGTCGGATTAGCCGGCTTCGAGGATTACTACCCGAACGAGATATCGGGAGGCATGAAGAAGCGCGCGGGTCTCGCGCGGGCTATGGCACTGGACCCGGAGATCCTGTTCTTCGACGAACCGTCCGCCGGGCTCGACCCCATCAGCGCGAGCCTGCTGGACGATCTGATCCTCGAGTTACGCGACAGCCTCGGGACTACGGTCGTCGTCGTCACCCACGACCTGGCGAGCATCTTCGCGATCGGCAACAATTCCGTGTTCCTCGACACCGAATCGAAAACCCAGCTCGCAACCGGCAATCCGAAGGAACTGCGCGACCATCATCCCGACCTTCTGGTGCGAAATTTCCTGCAGCGTGGCAAGGCCGAGGCAGACGCTGCATGAGCAGGAAGCCAAACCCCACGCTGATCGGCGCCTTCGTCGTCGGCGCATTCGTGCTCATAGCCGCGGGCGTCGCCCTGTTTGGCGGCGCCAAGTTCTTCGCGGAGCGCGCTCAGTATGTCGCTTACTTCGACGAGCAGACAAACGGCCTGCGTGTCGGCTCGAACGTGCTGATGAACGGAGTGCCCATCGGGCACGTATCGGAAATCGCGCTGCTCGTCGATTCCACATCGTACAAGACAATCACGCGCGTGACGCTCGAGATTTTTCCGGACACGTTCATCCAGACGCGCAACGGTGAGGTCGTCGGTGAGGGCATGCACGTGAATCTAACGCATGATCAGCTCATATTCGATGCGGGGCTGCGCGCCAATCTCGAGATCGAGAGCTACGTCACGGGTCAGCTTCTGGTCGAGCTCGCGCTGCGACCGGACACTCCCGCGAGGTTTCACGGCGCCGATCCCCCGCATCCCGAGATTCCGACGGTGCAGTCGAACATCCAGGAACTGCTCGACAACGTGCGGAATTGGGTGGCCGACGTGCGCGAGAACCTCGATTTCGCGGAATTGGGCAAGCGGCTGAACAGCATCATGCGTGGGCTCGATGAACTCAGCAATTCCGATGACCTGCGCTCGTCGCTTGCCGGCATCAACGCGATTCTGAACGATGAAGATACGCAAGGGCTGGCTCGCTCCGTCAGTGCCGCGCTCGAGGACGTGCGCATTGCCGCAGCGGACGCGAGTGAGCTGTTCCGTGGCGCAGACGCCGACATCGGCACACTGGCCGATGAACTCCAGCCGGTTGTTGCGCGGCTGGGTGAGACGCTGCTGGAGGCGGAGCAAACGCTCGCTGCAGCGAGAGGACAACTTCAGGGCGATTCGGAACAGGTTTTGCAGCTGCAGGCGACCTTGCTCGAAATCGAGAGGGCAACGCGCGCAATGCGCGAATTTTTCGATTACGTGGAGCGCAATCCGGAGTCGCTGCTAAAAGGCCGCGAACAATGAGAGGAACGGGCAAATGATGAAATCGACGCGGATGCTCGTTACGTGTCTCGTGCTGCTCCTTGGGGCCTGTGGCTCGTCACCGCCGGCGCGCTATTATTCCCTGCAAGCACTCGATCTCGACTATCAGGCAGACGCGGCTGATGCGATCGTGATGTACCTGGGGCCGCTGCGATTACCGGAATATATCGCGCGAACTCAGATCGTAACTCGAGGCGACGGTGCGGAGATGATCGTCGACGATTACCATCGCTGGGCCGAACCGCTGGACGACGCCATCCCCAGGATCCTCGCGGTGAACGTCGATAATCTCGTGGATGACCTTATCGTGGTGGCGTTTCCGGGCGGCAACCTGGTCGAAGCCGAGTATCGCCTTCAGGGCAGCATCGTTCGCTTCGATGCGGACGCGTCCGGACTCGCCGTGCTGATCGTGCAGTGGGGTATTGCAACGCCGGACGGCGATATCATCGTGCCGCCACGACGGAGCCACTACGAGGCCCAGGTCTCGCGGACCGGCGACCCGGGCGCAGTCGCCACCGCGCTGAACGATACGGTCGCGCAGTTCAGCCGCGACATCGCGGCCGAGATCGAGGCCAGGCTCGAGTGAACAGAGGTATGGTATGACACGTCCTGGAACAGCTCTTTTTGCCATTCTCTTGGGACTTTCTCTTGCTGGCGTCGCTTATGCCAGCGAATTCTGTGACGGTTTCGAAAGAGGATACGTAGTTGGTTACAAGGAATCGAAGAGATCAGTTATTGAGCCTTTCGTTCCATTCTGTCCAATTCAGCCAACCAGAGAATCCGGCGATCCTGAGTCAGACTATCAGCATGGATATGCAATCGGCTACAAACATGGGATGGCAGACGGCGCAAGGTAGGTAGTCTCCGGCGATGCGGCCTCGTGACATCTTCACGGCGTACGCCGAGCAAGGTGGCGATCAGTTCCTGGGTCACCGTCAGATTATCGTCGGACAGGCGATCCAGGCTCATCAACAGCCAGCGGCCCAGTAGCTGATCGACAAGACTTCACGAGCAGCTGACCAATCGATGAGGGAAACGTGAAATGAAATCGAAGTCCTACTTCGCAATCGGCACGGCCCTGCTGGGTTTGCTGAGCAGCTGCTCCGCGGGGGAGCAAGGCCCTGGCACTGACGGGCACTCGTCTATTGACGCACAGTCGCGCGCGGGCGTCGTGCGCATCGCGGAGCTCGAGATCGATCCCGCCCAGCTCGACCAATATCATGCAATCGTCAAAAAGGAGATGGAAGCCTCAGTCCGAGTAGAGCCGGGCGTGCTGGCGATCTACGCGGTCGCGGAGAAGGACGATCCGACCAAAATCACCTTCTTCGAGATGTACGCCGACGAGGCAGCCTATGAGGCCCACCGAGAGACGGCGCACTTCCGAAAATACTTCGACGCCACGCAGCACATGATTCGATCACGCCGGCTGATCGAAGCGGTACCGGTCCAGCTTAGCGGAAAGACCTGAGCCGAATAGGTACGAAAATCGGCAACGCGATATGCGAAGCCATGTCCCTGGAGCGGTGGATCTGCTGCCACGCCGGCCGGAAGTCCGCGGCTGTCGCCCGGTAGATATTCTCCACGAAAGTCTACGGATTGCGATCGATGACGGGGAACTACGTACTCGACACATGGATCATGATGCGATGGCCTTGCCCGAACGTGTGAAAGCGGTCCGGCATGCTGAATACGATCGGCGTGACCTCGCCGGGCTGCATCGCTACACTTCAGGCGGGCGATACGCTGGCCTGCATCGATTCAGGCAGAGTGCAATGAGCAATCGCAATTTTCGCCACTGCCTCGCCGTTCTCGCTGCGGGCACATTGTTATTGTTTCTGCCTGCCGTTGTCGGCGCGGGCGCGGGCGCGGGCGCGGGAGCCGGGGAGCCGTTGGTCATCATCCAGCAGGGCAGCCTGGCGGCGGGCGGTTCGATCCTCACGCAGCCGGGCAAATTCGATCCGTACAACCCGATGAACCCGGCGGGGCAGAGCTATCACGGCGATCATGCGTATGCGTTCTACCAGGTGCTGGTCGATGCCCGTCCACTGCCAATCGTCATGTGGCATGGCGCTGGGCTGTCGTCCAGGAGCTGGGAAACGACTGCCGACGGCCGCGGCGTTCCCCGACGGCGAAGTGCCGGCGCCGATTTCATTTAGGACAGCCCTGCTTTCAGCGTTTGGCGATGATCCAGACCGCATGCACCACCCCGGGAATGTATCCCAGGAGTGTAAGAAGGATGTTGAGCCAGAACTGCGGGCCGATGCCCACCTGGAGGAACACGCCAAGCGGCGGCACGAGGATCGACAGCAGGACTCTGATCAAGTCCATCACATCGTCCACGACCAGCGGTCGAGTTCGGCCTGGGGCAAGCGCTCGAGGCGCCCGAGTTCCGTGGCCTTGCCGGTGATCATGCCTCGCGCGATCTCGAACAGGGCCCGCGGCTTCGAGAACTTCGCTTTCATATAGTGCACCGAGCATGCATCGACGCAGATGAGTGCAAGCCTCGGATCGTCCGGGCCGCCGTCGCGACTCCCTCCCTCGTCATCGAAGTACGCTTTCCAGTCCGGCTTGTAGAGTTCGCGGATCTTCGCCCGGTCCTGCACGAGCGACGCCGTACCGCTCACGGATACCCACTCCTTGCTTCCGTCGTCGTAGTAACCGAGGGACACGTTCGGGTCAGCCTGAAACTCCTCGACTTTGTGCGTTTCGTTGCTGGTCACGAACCACAGATCCGCGAGCGGGCCGTGATCCTGCGTGGCCATCGGCCGCGTGACCAGGGCACCGTCCGGGCGGCGTGTCGTCATCAGCGCGATTTTCATGTCGCCGATTAGGTCATAGAGCTCGTCGAGTTTCTTTGCTGTTGGCGTGGATGCGCGGGCTTGCATGGAAATTCCTCTTATGGGTCGAAGCGTCTCGTCCTGCTCCGTCCTGCAAACACCGTGCCAGACCCGCGAATACGCGACGTCAGACGGGCATTTGCCGTCTTTGCGCGGACCCGAACGGGTAAGGTTTACCAGGTGCTGGTCAAGCTGACACAGCCGTAGAAACGAAACAGCGCTTCGAATCGGCCGCCTGCCTTCGTCGGTTCCAGTTGTCATCTTAAAAGAACATTCAACTTCATGGCCATGATCGCGTTGGTATTTGTTCTGACCTCAGTTTTACTGCGAACGAGCCTGGACTATGATCGGAGTATATCGACGGACTGGCGATTCCGCCTTTCGGTACCGAGGAGGCAGCCGTGGACTCGACAATGCGTTACCTGCATCACCCCGCATCGCAACCGTGCCGTTCAGCGCGGCAATTCATGATCGAGAACGACATCGACTTCGAAGACGAGGTCGTCGACATCACCACGAACATCAATGAGACTCCGGAGTTTCGGGACAAGTACAACCCCACCGGACAGGTTCCCATTCTCGTCGACGGCGACTTCATCGTCTGGGAGAACGTGGCCATCGGGCGCTACCTGAACGAAAAGTTCGACTGCCCCCGCCACTGGTTCGGCGCCACGTTGCGGGAACGGGCGCGGATCAACCAGTTCGTACAGTGGTACGCCTATACGCTCCGCCTCGGCGGCGGCGCTTTCCACTGGACCATCTTCGCTCCATTCATCTATGGGGCGGACAAGGACTTCAGCGCCGAGCGCAGAAAGGGCTACCACGTACTTTACGAGTCCATGGATGTGATGGAGCGGTACTGGCTCAAGGGCCGCGATTACCTGTGTGGCGACGAGGTTAGTTACGCGGACCTGGCCGCACTGCACGAATTCGTGTCGCATGACGCGGGCAAGATCATTCCAAGCAAGGTGTGGAAGAAGCATCCGCGAATCTCGGCATGGTTCGAACGAATGTCCGAGCGGCCGGCTACCCGGGCGGTGAGCGAGTGGCAGTATGATGCAATCGGCAAGGTCCTGGCCGGTGAGCTCGAGGTCAAGTTCACGCGCAGGACCGCCGTGCTGAAAGGCACCGAGGCCTACGGCGGTCACAATCACGGTATTCCTCACCTGGGCGAGGACGAGGACTACATCGCGCGGGTCGAGGCCTAGTTGCTCAACGCTTCGCGATGTCGAACAGTTCTGCGTGTCGTTGCACGATTCGGGGCCACAAAGTGCCGACCTCCGGCACGTCCAGGTCGAATACCGTCCGCAGGCGCTCGAGCAGTTCTCCGGCGTCGTTGAGCAGCCAGCTGTCCACGCCGTCGGGCCTGATGCGCTTTGCGACGCGCCCGAGCTGGATCTCGTAGCCATCGTCGGTGAAGCGCTGGCACACCAGGTTCATCACGAACGGCGACGCCGGAGACGTCTGAAGGGAATCGCACCGGGCCGCGAACAGCGCCTCGTCGGCTGGTTTCGCGGCGAAGTCGAAGTTTGCCGCGCCGCCGTATTCGTGATTGTGAAATCGCCAATATCCATCGTCGATGCGTTCCAGCCGATAGCGGAAGCCGCGTTGCTTGATTGCGGCTTCGCGTAGGGGGATCGGCTCGAACATGCCGTCGCCGAAGCCGACGTCGGCGACCCAGGTTTCGTCCAGTTGCACCAGCAACACCACGTGATTGCCGATGGCCGTGTCGCCCCGTTCGGCCCGCAGCACCGCTCCGTTGACGCGCCTCACCTCAAAACCCACCTCGCGCAGGGCCCAGCCGAACAGCCCGTTCATCTCGTAGCACCAGCCGCCGCGTCCCTCCTCGACCAGCTTGTGATAGCTGCGTTCGATGTCGAGACCGCAACGTCGCCGCAGCTGGATATCGATGTTCTCGTAGGGAATAGCCAACAGGTGCAGGCGGTGCAGGGCGATCAGGGTCTCGGGATCGGGCCGGGGCGTGCCTTCAAAACCGATGCGGCGGAGATACGTCTCGAGCTTCATGACGACATTATTGCGCGATTCTGCCGATGCAGCGCGCCCCGCGATCCGTTCTTGCGTGTGTGGTAATTGAAATAAAACCCGAACTTTTCCTGGCGGCCAGGCGCTGCATGATCAGCGTATTGGCTCGATTCATGAAAACCGAACCGTATTCGCAAAAAGGAGTGCGCTATGCCGTCGCATGTCTTCCGCTAAGTGCGCTGGCGAACAGACGCCGGCTCCGCTGCCGCGCGACAATTCGCGCTGAGCAAATGTCTCGCCTTGGAGAACAGAAATGTCCGGAACATCCCGAATCAAACGACGCACTCAACTTTTCATCGGGGCTGGCATGGCGGGAGTTCTGTTGCTTCTTGCCGGCTGTGCGACCGCTCCCACGGCCCCGCCCCCCTCGTTCGCAGCCGCCGAACAGGCAATCGAAGTCGCCGAACAGGAAGACGCCAGTCACTTTGCTGCCGCTGAACTGGACGAAGCGCGAGAGAAGCTAAAGTCGGCCAACACGGCTTTTACGGCGAAAAACATGGTACTCGCCGACCGACTGGCACTGGAGTCCACGGCGACGGCCGAACTGGCCGCAGCCAGGACCGAAGCAACCAAAGCCGCGGCTGTTAACGACGAACTAAGCCGGAGTGTCGAAGCATTGACCGAAGAGACGCGCCGGACAGGAGATCAGCAATGAACACACTAAACCAAGATCGTCTCCGTTTCACAGGGGTGCTGGCCGCCACAGCGATCATGTGTTTCGCAGTAGCGAGCTGCGCGACGGCCCCGCAAAGCCCGCCGGGTTACGCGGAAGTACACAGCAAGCTGACGAGCCTGAAGTCTGATCCAAACCTGGGTACGCGCGCACCGGTCGAGATCAGGGAAGCCGAGGCAGCCGTTCAGGCGGCTGAAACGCCGGTACCGAAAGACGCTGCCTTGGGCGAACACAGAGTGTATTTGGCTGATAGAAAAGTCGAAATTGCAATGGCGAAAGCATCGACGCGCTACGCCGAGGATCAACGGGAAGGGCTCAGCAGGCAGAGTACACAGGTACGTCTCGATGCCCGCACACGCGAAGCAGACGAGGCACAAAGCCAAGTCGACATTTCTCAGGCAGCTGCGGCGGTCGCGGCGGTCGAGGCGGCCAGCAAGTCGAAGGAATTGCAGCGGCAGATCGACGTCCTGCAGGCCGAAGCCACGGATCGAGGCCTGGTACTGACATTGGGCAACGTCCTGTTCGCGACCGGCCAGGCCAACCTGATGGCTGGCGGGGTGACTAGCCTCGACAAGCTTGTGGTATTTCTAAACGAGTATCCCGATCGGGATGTCGCGATTGAAGGCCACACCGATGACGTTGGTAGTGCCGATCTCAACCAGTCTCTGTCGCAGAATCGCGCCGAGTCAGTGAAAACGTACCTCATGCAACAAGGTATTCAAACGTCGCGCCTGACTTCCGCCGGACTGGGCGAAACCCAGCCAGTAGCCGACAACAACTCGGAAAGCGGTCGCCAGCAGAACCGCCGTGTGGAAGTTATCATCGAAAACCCGACTTCAGCTGTCCCGACCGCGGCAACGCAGTAACATGTGGTTCGTGTCGTCGGGATGGACACTCCAAAGCGGTAATTCTGCCGGTGGGTCAGCCGAGAATGCCCTGGTAAGTGTCTCTCCCGATCTGATAGCAGGCGCATGCAATCCTCTGCAGGCCAGCCCGATCAAGAATTGTGATGTGACCGCGGCTGTAGCGGATAAGTCGCCGTGTCTGAAACGCGCCAGCCGCACTGCTTATGCCCACTCGACGTACGCCCAGCAATTGCCCGATAAGCTTCTGCGTAAGATCGAAGCAGTTCACGCCCGCTCGATCCTGTGTCGACAACAAGCAGACGGCAAGGCGGCTTTCGAGCGCGTGGAAATTGTTGCACGCAATCGCTTGAGCCAGCTGTGCCTGAAGCACGCAGACGTAGCGAGTAAGCTGCAATCGTAGTGACGGACAGCGCTCGAGCGTTCGGCTAAAATCCGACGCGCGCATCCGAAGCGCCGAGCCTGAGCCTTGCACGACGGTCTGCAAATGCGAGGTTTTCACGCCAAGTACCAAGGATATGCCCAGCATGCCTTCGTTGCCCACCAGCGCCACTTCCAGATTGTCGTGGCCGCGAACGGGAACCAGCTGTGAAACGTAACTGTTGAGCGGGAAGTAAACCTGCCGGATACGTTGACCGGGTTCCGAGAGCACGTCGCCGAGCGCTAAATCGACCCGTTCACACTCGGCAAGCACGCGTCGGCGATCCATGCGAGGGAGCGCCGACAACAGACCATTGGTATCGGGACTGCGATTCACGACGTGCAACGACGTGTCCATTCGCCCGATTGTCCTTAATCTGACGGCGCAGTCTGTGCATTAGCCAACATAGGTTGCAAATAGACCGTGGAGATACCAGTGGTCGGTGATTAGAGATTGGGGATCTCCGCGAGCAGTCTGTCGAACTCCTTCTTCACCACTGCATAACATTCGCAAACCCTGCGTTCAAGACGCGAGCGATCCACAACTTTGATATGTCCGCGGCTGTATTCGATGATATCGGCATCGCGCAACTTGCCGGCGGCCTCCGTGACACCTTCACGACGCACACCGAGCATGTTGGCGATTAATTCCTGGGTCATCATCAGGTCGTTGCCCGCAAGTCGATCCAGGCTCAGCAGCAACCAGCGGCACAGCTGCTGATCGACGGAATGATGCCGGTTACAGACCGCGGTCTGCGCCATTTGAGTGATCAATGCCTGCGTATAACGCAGCAGCAGGCGCATCATCGGGCCAAAACGACTGAATTCCTGTTTCAACAATTGTGACTTGAGTCGATAGCCGTGGCCTTCGCTTTGCACGACGGCACGACTGGGCGTGGTTTCGCCACCCATGAACAACGAAATACCAAGGACTCCCTCGTTGCCAACAACGGCGATTTCCGCCGACGAACCGTCTTCCATGACATACAGCAGCGACACGATGGATGTCATCGGAAAGTATACGTGCTGCAAATGTCCGCCCGCCTCGTACAGCACTTCACCCAGGCGCATGCGAACGTGTTCCAGGCCGGGCTCGATGCGCGCAAGATCGCTCGACGGCAAGGCTGCGAGGAGGTGGTTGTGCCTGGGATTCTCAGGTTGCATGGCGAACCTTTGGCCCCCCAATGCATGTCGTAGTGAAGACACCAGTCTAGCAGTATTTGCTGGCGCTATGTTCGCCATCAGACACAAGCGCTGGTGGTGTAAGACGTCATCGCGTATTTGCGCCATGCGTCTCAAGGGAGCTAATGTCCTGTCGTAAGAATTCCGATCTCGCGATCCGTTCTTGCACGTTCGGTAATTTTTTGGTTCATCAGCCATCGCTTTGCGCAATAGCGCAAACGTTCTAAGCTCGACTCGCCGTTTCGCAAGTTCGCCTCACCGGAGCCCAATCATGAATAACAAGCTGTTCCGTTTGCTCGTCCTGGCTTTCCTGTTCGCAAGCACATCCGTATTCGCACAATCCGCCGACGAAACCGAACATCCTCGTCATCATGGGCGACGACATCGGCTGGTTCAATCCGAGCTGCTACAACAGCGGCATCATGGGCTATCGCACGCCCAACATCGATCGCATCGCTGCCGAAGGGCGCACGATTCACGGACTGGTACGGCCAGCAGAGCTGCACGGCCGGGCGTGCCGCGTTCGTCACCGGTCAATCGCCGATCCGCACCGGGCTGACCAAGGTCGGCCTGCCGGGCGCCGACATCGGGCTGCAGCGACAAGGACCCGAGCGTCGCCGAGTTCATGAAGCAGCTCGGCTACGCGACGGGGCAGTTCGGCAAGAACCATCTCGGCGACAAGGACAAGTTCCTGCCGACCGATCACGGCTTCGACGAGTTCTTCGGCAACCTGTATCACCTCAATGCCGAGGAGGAGCCGGAGAATCCCGACTATCCGAAGAACCCCGAGTTCAAGAAGACGTTCGGCCCGCGCGGCGTCATGCACTCCTACGCCGACGGCACGCATCGAGGACACCGGTCCGCTGACGAAGAAGCGCATGGAGACGGTCGACGAGGAGTTCCTCGAGCGCCGCGCTCGACTTCATGGACCGGCAGACCAAGGCCGACAAGCCGTTCTTCTGCTACTTCAACTCCACGCGCATGCACGTCTTCACGCACCTGAAGACGGAGAGCGAGGGCAAGACGGGCCTCGGCCTCTATCCCGACGGCATGGTCGAGCACGACGGGCACGTCGGGCAGCTTGCTCAAGAAACTCGACGACCTCGGCATCGCCGACAACACCATCGTCGTCTACACCACCGACAACGGCGCCGAGGTCTTCACCTGGCCCGACGGCGGCACCACGCCGTTCCGGGGCGAGAAGGCCACCAACTGGGAAGGCGGCTTCCGCGTGCCGACGCTCATCCGCTGGCCCGGCGTCATCAAGCCCGGCCAGGTGATCAACGACATCTGCGCCCACGAAGATTTGATTCCCACCTTCGCCGCCGCCGCGGGCGAGCCCGACCTCGTCGAGAAGGTGAAGAAGGGCTATCAGGCCAACGGCAAGAAGTTCAAGGTGCATCTCGACGGCTACAACCTCATGCCCTTCCTGAAGGGCGAGGTGAAGGAATCGCCGCGCAAGGAGTTCATCTACTGGTCCGACGACGGCGACCTGATGGCCATCCGTCTCGGCAACTGGAAAGTCTCGTTCCTCGAGCAGAACTTCAAGCATCAGCACGGAAACGCCGGTCGGCGTCTGGCAGGGCCAGTTCACCAAGCCTGCGCGCGCCGAACATGTACAACCTGCGAGCCGACCCGTTCGAGCGCGGCACGGACGAGCATCTACTACGGCGACTGGATGGCCCACCGGATGTTCCTGATCGTTCCCGCGCAGGCGGTCGCCGCCAAGTGGCTGGAGACCTTCAAGGAGTTTCCGCCGCGCCAGAAGCCGGCGAGCTTCAACCTCGACGACGTGATGCGGAAGATGACCGAACCGGCCGCCAAGAACTGAGACTTCTGACGGCAGCGCCTACAGAGCCGGGGCCAAGGCTTTTTTCGCCGACGGTGCTCGTGCAGCAAGCACCTCGGTGTAACCGTTCGGCTGGTCTCTCCCCCTTAGGACGAGATCGCAGGCGGCCCTGAATGCGATGCCGTCGAATCCCGGTGCCATGCGCTCGTAGCGGGGATCGTCCCGGTTCTGGCGGTCGACGACCGCGGCCATGCGTTTGAACGTGTCGATGACTTGTTGCTCGGTGCACTCGCCGTGATCGAAGCCAGTTCGCGATGAGCTGGCTTGATATGCGCAGCGTCGCGCGGTCCTCCATGAGGCCGACGCCGTTGATGTCGGGGACTGTCGAGCAGCCGACGCCCTGGTCGATCCAGCGCACGACGTAACCGAGGATGCCCTGCGCGTTGTTGTCGAGTTCCTGCCGTACCTGTTCGGGCTGCCCGCGGGACCGGCACTGCCTCGGTGCGCCGGCCCACAGGGCGGCCTCCAGGGTCGACGAGATTCGGCGCTCGCTGCTTACCGGTTAGGCAGGAACCGGTGATGCGTCACATCAGGAATCCCTTTACGACGCATCCGCGAGCGCCGGGATCCTTTGCCGCAGGCGCAGGTACATGAAGAGATAGATCGACATCGCGGTCAGCGACGCGATGGTGCACATCAGGAATACGCCGTCGTAGCCGAAGCCCGCGGCCAGGAGCGACGCAGCGATATTGGGGCCGAGGATCTGGCCCAGGCCCTGCGCGCCGGGTATCAGCGACGCGAAGCGCCCGGACCGGTCGACGTTCGCGATCGTCGACATCTGGTAGACGTCGACGAAAATCCACAGGAAGTTGAACGCGAACACGCTGACGACGATGTTGGCGTCGTCGATGCCGCCGACCAGCATGAAAACTATCACGGAGTGGCAGACCAGGGTGACGAGCAGTGGGCGGGCGAGCCCGTAGCGATTGCTGACAATCGTTGCAAACAGGCAGCCAACGAGCGAGAAGAACGAGGACCACACCAGGACCCGGGCGACCCAGTGTGGCGTGGCATCCGAAGCGAGGCTTGCGAGTTCGATGTAGGTCCAGTAGCTGCCGATGTTGATGTAAGTAGCGACGATCGCGGCCAGCACGAGCCACGGTACCCACGCCGGCACGTGCCGATGCAGGGCATGATGCTCGCCGCTGGCGTCGTCGACGTCGATCTCGACGTCCAGACCGGGCTCCACGGGCCGTGCCGGCAGCCACGGCAGGAACAAGAGCCCGAGCGCGTAACAGCCGATGAACACGAGGTAGATCCCGTTCATCGACAGCTGTGGCAGCACCTGCATCTCCAGCGCCTGGGAGAAGGCGAAGGCGAACAACATGAGGTTGTAGGCACGCGCCGGCTTTGTTGTCGCGCCGAGGGTCACGACCGCGACCGCCGTGTAAACGCCGCTGCCGAAGCCGGCGACGAGCCGCAGCCACAGCACCTGCTCGTAGGCGGTGAACACGAGGCACAGGGCGTTGGCGGCAATCGCTATGGCCGCGGCGCCGAGCACCAGCAGGCGGCGATCAATGCGGGCGACCAGCAGCGAGGCGAGCATGGCGCCGAGCGAAAGGCCGCCGAGGTCGGCCCCGGCCACCCGCCCGACTTCGATCTCGCTGAAGCCGAGGAGATTCACCCAGGCCGTGCTGATGACGGGAATGCCAACCAGCACACCGTAGCCGACCAGCGTCATGTACAACGCGATCGACATCGACCGCCAGCCATCGAAAACGGTGCGGTGATGCAGGATTTCGCTTCCCGGAGTCGTCACTGCGTCCCCTGCGCAGCCCGGCAAGCGGAGGATACTAAAAGAAAAGCCACCTTATCGGTGGCTTTTCGGGATAGGAGGATGCAAAGGTAGGTCTGCTCGTCGCGTCATTGCGGGCTTCCTTCAGGTCTGCGATCCTGAGATCACTTATCCGTTCCGGCGCTCGAATAGTTCTTGTATTGGGCCACCTGGCATAGCGCGCCTGATTCTTTTCCGAGTTCCTCAGGTACGTTCCTGTCACTCCAATGGTCGGCTTTCGCTTCGCACTTTCGTGTCGGGTTCTGCCTTTTGCATCCACCGCCCCCAATACTGGAGAAGGCTCGGACCTTCTTTCGCAGGGCGGTTGTCAGCAAGCGAACCTGCTGACAAGGCTCCAATATACGCCCGGCTCGTCCAACGCCAACTCTTTTTTGTGCAACGATCTTCGGGCGCAAGGCCGGTCCGAGTGGCCTTAGTTACTTTTCACATTTTCTTAACGTAGATTCGGAAGTTCGAGTTGATCGAGCCTTTGCGCCTTTGCGCAAATTCGCGCGGGATCACCTCCGGCGCGCCTAGACGTGACTGAAACGCAGGAACTCGCGCCGGGTTTTCGGCCCGAAGGTCAGGTGATGCGGATCGCGGCGGTCCTGGTAGTTCTCGCGGCGGTTCCGGATACTCCCTTCCTGCGCGCGCAGCTGTGCTTCGTCGACGGAAATGCCGTAAGGTTTCAGCGCGTTGAGCCCGAAGATCTTCGCGCGCAGGCCTGCCGTGATCTCCGGGTAGCCGAATTCGTCGCGGACGTCCGGCGCGATCTGGAACGCGCGGAAGGCCTGGATCTGGTCCTGCGGTGAGCCGTACCAGATGGAATCAGTGCCCCAGAGCACGTTCTCTTCGCCCAGGTGCTTGACCAGCTTGCCGATGCCGTGCGCGGCGCTGTCCACGTCCCGCATCAAGCCCCGCCAGGTGCTGCCGAGTTCCGCGTAGACGTTGGAGCCCTTGCCGAGACCCGCGGCCTCGACCGAGCGAATGAGTTCGTCCAGGCCTTCGCCGCGCTCAGGGTCGTAGGGTCCTTCCGGCTTCTTCCGGGACCCAGCCGGAGTGGTAGATCAGGAAATTGACGTCCGGGAACTGCTTCGCGATCGGCCCGATGTCCGTGCACAGCGAGTGTTCGTAGGACTCACGGCCGAACGGGATGCCCTTGTGGATGCAGATGTTGCGGATGCCGAGTTCGCGGGCTTTCTCGACGAATGCGATGCCGGCGTCGTCCGTCATCCAGAATCCCTTGCCGTCCGGGCCCCACTGCGTATAGGCCTTCCAGGCCGACACCTTGTATTTCTCCGCCAGCTCGTCCATGCCGGCGAGGTCGCCGTCCTGGTTCGGATTGACCCGCCCGTGGATCAGCAGGCGCTGCGTGCCCTCGAGTTCGTCGACGATGCGCCGCGTCGCGTCCGCTTCCTCGATCGTGATGGGTTCCTCGTCCCGCTTCGATGGCACGAACGAAAGCACCATCATGTCGGTATCCGCGTCGAGGAACACATCCTTCACGAAATCGTCGGCGCCGAGGCAGCGCATGTAGTCGCGGCTCACGTAATCGAGCTTCGCGCATTCCGCCTTGCGCTCGGCGGCGACGTCCGACGGCACGTAATGACCCTGCACGTCGAAGATGAATTCCTTCTTGCCGAGGTTCGCCTCGGCCGCGGCCGGATCGAGCGCAGCGTCGGCCTCGAGGGCGAAGAAGCCGGCGGAGAAACCGGCCGCCGCGTTGGCGCGATTGATGGCGAGCAGCGAAGTCGCGGCGCCGGCGGCGGAGGTCAGAAACGCGCGCCGGCCCAGACCGGTCTTTCTCGCGTTCCGGGTTGCGGCCTCCTGCGCCAGCGCATTGGCGTGCCGGTTTCTCGGCTCGAGCGGTATCGGCTGGTATTCGGCATTGGAGGTCGAGTCGAGCTTTACCGGCAGGCGCCGGCCTTCGGGGTCGAATCGGTACTTCATGTCGCTCTCCTTTTTCTATAGAGGATAGCCGAGAATCTCGCGCAGTCCCGGCGCGGCATAGTCCACCAGTCACTTCTGTGCCTCGGGCAGTTCGTCCGGCAGCTCGGGCACGCCGCCGGCCAGGTTCTCCCGCGCAGTCCCGCTTTGCGCGCGGTCCGAGCCGATGCGCACTCGCTCGCGCCAGTCGGCCGGCAGATCGCCCAGGGCGCAGTCGGCGAACAATTGTCCGAAAAACGATTCGGCTGCCGGTGCATCGACGTTCACCACGTGCTGCAACAGGTCCTCGAAGTGCAGGATCACGGCTTTCGTGCCGAGCCAGGACACGGCGTTGTGCGTGAAGATGTCGTGCATCGAGGGCGCCTTGCCGTGTATGCCGAAGATCATCATGTTGAGCACTTCATCGACTGAGACCTTGCCGCCCTTCAGATGTTCGAGGGCGCCCTGAAATGTGTCCGACAGGAAAAATCGTGCGCGCGCCAGCACCCAGTCGTAGGGGTCGCGCACCTGCACGATGTGGCGTACCTGCTTGAGTGCTATGGACGAATCGTCGGAGAAGAACAGGTGGCCCCAGCTGAGCTTCGGCGGCGGTTGCGAGAAGGCGGCCAGGTGCTGGCCCAGGATCGCGTACTGGATGAACGACTTGTGATACTGCTGCTCGACCGGCACGAACATCCGGAGCACGTTGCGCAGGAGATGCGTACCGCACTTCGGCACGCTGTTGAGAAACACCGGTTCGGTGAGCGCCTGCTGCGCGAACTCGGCATTGCGCTTGTTGAGGTTGTCCTGTTTTGCGACGATGCGGGGCATTTCAAGACCGTGTGCGGCCCGGCCGGATGCCGGCGTACGATCATACAACGCATCGGACAGGCGATGCCGTCCCGAGGCACCGGGGACGGCGGGCATCGCCGACAGTCGAGGATTTTTCTTGCAGACAGCCCAGAGAGTCCTGATCGTCGGGGGCGGATCGACCGGCTGGATGGCGGCCGCTTACCTCGACGCTGCCCTGAATACCGACGGGCACAAAGTCGCCGACCTGCAACTCGTCGAATCGCCCGACGTGCCGCGCATCGGCGTCGGCGAGGCGACGATCCCCAGCATCAATCACCTGCTGGCCGTAATCGGCATCGATCAGCTGGAATTCATGCGCCGCGTCGACGGCACCTATAAGCAGTCGATCCGTTTTGTGAACTGGCTACACGGCAATGGCGAGCACTACCACCATCCGTTCACGCAGAATCGCCCCGGGCCGATCGACCGGTCGGGCGAACTGTGGCTCAGGAGCGACCGTTCTGTTCCCTTCTGCGAAACGGTCTCCGCCCAGCCCATGATTTGCGAGCTCGGGCTCGCGCCGCAGATGTTCGGGCAATGGGACTTCGGGCCTCGCCTCGCCTATGCGTATCACATGAACGCGGCGAAATTCGCGGACTACCTGCGCGAGCTCTCAACCGCGCGCGGGGTCGGGCATTGCCGCGATCATGTTGTCGGCGTCGAACGGGCCGACAACGGCGACATCGCCGCCGTGCGTACGCGCGAAGGGCTGCGTCTGGAAGCCGACCTGTTCGTCGATTGCACTGGCTTTGCGGCATTACTGATCGAAAAAGCGCTGGGCGTGCAGTGGGTGGACTGTTCGCAGTGGCTGCTCTGCGATCGCGCCGTGACCCTGCACGTCCCGTACGAACAGCATTACCCCGGGTACGTGCGGCCGTACACGACCGCGACGGCGTTGTCCGCCGGCTGGGTGTGGGAAATTCCTCTGCAGGACCGGCGCTCGCTCGGTTACGTCCATTCGAGTGCTTTCATCGATGAAGACCGGGCGGAGCGGGAGCTACGCGCATTCGAAGGCCCGCATGCCGATTCGCTGGATGCGAGGATCGTGCGCTTCAAGGTCGGTCATCGCGAGAAAGCCTGGGTCGGGAATTGCGTCGCGGCAGGTCTGGCGGGCAGCTTCATCGAGCCGCTCGAATCGACCGGGCTTTACTTGAGCGACCTCGCGGCGGTGATGCTGGCCGAACATTTCCCGCGCGGTGGCGACAGCGCGCCGCTCGCGTACCGTTTCAACCGCATCATGGCGAATCGCTACTACGAAATTCTCGACTTCATCAATATGCACTATTGCCTCACGCGCCGCAGCGACACGGAATTCTGGCGCGAGATCCGGCGCGCCGAACGCATCAATGGCAGACTCCAGGCCAAACTCGAATTCTGGCGCGCGAAGCCGCCGTCGCCGGCCGATTTCGAGGATCCCTGGTTCCCGGGACAGCCGTCGGTGCCGCTGCCTGCCGCAGGACTACCGGGCGATCACCGCAGTCCCATCGACACGGCCGCGCTCTGGGGCAGCGAAAGCTACGAGGCCGTGCTCTACGGCATGGACTTCCTCACGGAGGAATGCGATGCATGGTACGGACGTGAACGGCCCCCGACCGCAGTGCTGAAGCAGGTGCTCGAACGGCTCGCGCTCGCGCCCCGGAAACTTCCGCCGCATCACGTGTGGCTGCAACGCGTTCTTGGCATGCCGGAGTACCGGACGAAAGCAAAGTAGACCGGCTTGCCCTGCGCCTGCCCAAGGTGTCAATATAAAGCGAAGGCAAAGCATAAGGGAACACGATCATGCGGAATTCCGAGCGTTCGGCATCGGGCCGTCGTGCCATGCCGAGATTCACCCCGCTGGCTGCTGCGGTAATCGCGGCGCTGCAGCCCGTTGGGAATGCACTTGCCCAGGAGACCGAAGAGGCCGTCGAGCCGGCCGAAGTCGAAGAGGCCGCCGAGCCGGCCGAAATCGAAACGGTCGTCGTCACCGGGTCGCGAATCCGCAAGGACTCGTTCTCGAGTGCGGCGCCCATGGACGTCGTACTCACCGAGTCGGCCAAGGTGCGCGGCGTGTCCGACGTCGCCACGATGCTGCAGACCACCACCGTCGCCGCGGGCTCGCCCCAGGTCACGCCCGCCATTTCCTCAGTCAACGTGACCAACGGCGGCCTCGGCTCCTCGACCCTGTCGCTGCGCGGCCTGGGCGCCAATCGCACGCTGGTCTTGCTGAACGGGCGGCGCGCGGGGCCGTCGGGCGTGCAGGGCTCCGTGTCCTCCTTCGACCTCAACACGATACCGCTCGCGGCCATCGATCGCGTCGAGATCCTCAAGGACGGCGCGTCCTCGATCTACGGTTCCGACGCCATCGCCGGCGTAGTGAACATCTTCACACGCAAGGACGAGGGCGCCGAATTCAATGCCTTCTACTCGCAGCCGGGCGACTCCGGCGGCGAGCAGTACCGCGTCAGCGGTTCCTGGGGCAAGTCCTTCGACCGTGGCTATTTCCGGGCGACGGGCGACTACAGCAAGCAGGAAATCCTGCAGCGCGGCGACCGCGACTTCTTCGACTGCAACGAATGGGGCGTCTACGATCAGGACACCGGCGCGCGCGCCGACCTGGTCGACCCGCGCACGAACGAGTATTTCTGCGACGACCTGCCGTGGGGCCACGTCTGGGTCTACGACTATGCAGAGGAATTCGGCGACGGCACGACCAACGCCGGCCCGCCCATATACCTGATGCAATACGACCGGGACGGCGCGCTGGCGGCGAACGGCGTCCCGCCGCTGGCGACCGGGAGCAACCCGAACTGGCTGCACGCGCCGGAGGGCTGGTACCCGGTGGGACGTAACGACCCGCTCACGGATTCGCTGGTGGATTCCGAGCCCGCCATACAGGACCTGACGACGCTGGTGCCGGAAGCCGACATCGCGACCGTATTTCTCGAGGGCGAATACCAGCTCACGGACGATACGAGCGCCTACGGCGAGGTGTTGCTGAGCCGCCGCGAGACGAAGGATGTCGGTTGGCGACAGGTGTGGACCTACGTTTACAACTACGATTCGGTGGACTACGGACTGCCAAGCGACCAGTTCAGTGAGGGCTGGACGGGCGCGCAGTGGCTGAGCCCGCTGACGCTCACCGAGCATGCCGGCCAGCGCGTCACGGTCGATTACACACGCTTCGTCGCCGGACTACGCGGCGAACTGGATGCGGTCCTGCCGGACTGGAACTGGGAGCTGTCCTTGCAGTACAGCCTTTCGGACGGCGAGTACGAGGACGACCAGGTAATGGCCGATGCGCTTACGTCGCAGTTCTTCCGCACCGGCTCGTGCGTCGGCGAGATGAGCCCGATCTCCAACCGCCCCTGCGTCGACATCGACTGGCTCGATCCTGCGTTCCTGGCTGGCGACGTCCCGCAGGAGGTCGAGGACTACCTGTACGCGGTCGAGACCGGCACGACGGAATACACGCAGTGGTCGGTGGAAGGCTTCGTATCCGGAGACCTCATGGACCTGCCCGCCGGACCGTTGGCACTCGCGGCCGGACTCCTGTACCAGGAGGACGAGATCGTCGACACCCCCGGCCCCATCACCGCGGCCGGCAATGCCTGGGGTGCGTCGACGGCGGGCGTCACCGCCGGTGATGACACGACCGTCGCCGTTTACGGCGAGGTGAATTTCCCGGTGCTCGCCGATCTCCCGCTCGTCGAAATGCTCGAGTTCACCGGCTCCGTGCGCTACACGGACGTAGATTCCTACGGCGACGACACGACCTACAAAGTCGGTCTCAACTGGGGCCTGACCGACGAGTTCCGGGTCCGCAGCACCTACGGGACTTCGTTCCGCACGCCTGCGCTTTACGAACTGTACCTGGCGCGGCAGACGAGCTTTCCATATTCGGCACGGGACTCCGATCCCTGCATCCAGTGGGGTACCGCGCTGGCGAATGGCGACATCTCGGAGCGCATCGCCGCCAACTGCGCAGCCGACGGGCTACCGGAAGATTTCCTGTTCACCGTGTCTCCCACTGTCGTAACCGGCGGCGGCCTCGGCGTGCTGCAGGCGGAGACCTCGGATGCGTTCACGGCCGGCTTCGTGTGGCAACCCGCATTCGCGAACCTGAGCATCTCGGTCGACTACTTCGACATCGAGGTCAAGGACGAAGTGGATGTCATCGGCGCACTGAACATCGTGTACGGGTGCTACTCCTCGGAATTCTTCCCGAACGAGCCGCTGTGCGATCTGTTCGACCGGGCCGCCGGAGGGGGCGGCGTCATCCCCGGCGCCATCACGGAGATCCGGGACAGCTACATCAACGTCTCCCGGCAGCTCAACCAGGGCCTCGATTTCGCACTCAGCTGGACGCAGGAACTCGGCATCGGCGTGTTCACGCTCGACACGCAGCATACCTTTCAGTTCGAGGACACGATCGGCCTTTTCGACAACACCGAGGAAGACCACGCGGGCCAGGCGGGTCATCCCGATTGGGTGGGTGAACTGGACCTGACCCTGCTGCGCGACCGGTGGTCGTTCTATTGGGGCATCTCCTATATCGGCGAGACCGACAACTACGAGAGCTTCGGCACGAGTACCGCGGGTTGGTATGGCGACGAGCGGGTCGACCTCGACCTGATCGGCGAGGATCGGGTCTACCATACGTTCTCGGTGAGCCGGGAATTCGACATGGGCCTCACCGCACGCTTCGGCGTCAGCAACGTATTCGATGAAGCGCCGCCGGGAATGAGCAGCTACACCACGGGTTCCGAAGTGGATGTGCTCGGCGGCGTTTCCTTCCAATCGCAGTACGACTGGTACGGGCAACGCTACTTCCTCGACGTGACGATGGCGTTCTAGTCGGCCCGGACCGGCAGGCCCGCGCTCCTTGCCGCTGCGGCGATCGAAGCCCGTGTAGAATCCGCTGCATGCGCCTGTCGCTCCTGTCTTGCTGCCTGTTCCTCGCGATGGTTCCGCTCGCGGCGCGGGCCGCTGCGCTCGATGCGAACGAAGCGGCACTGGTTGCGGCGATCGACCGCCGGTCCGCTCACGCGCTCGAACTGCTCGAAGAGGCCGTCGAAATCAACAGCGGCAGCACGAATTTCGCCGGCGTGCGCCGCGTCGGCGAGCTGTTCATCGCGGAATTCGACGAGCTCGGCTTCGACACGGCCTGGGAATCCGGCGAGGCGTACGGGCGGGCAGGGAACGTGATCGCAGTGCGAAAGCGCGGTGGGCCGAAGGTCCTGCTCATCGGACACCTCGACACGGTGTTCCCGGCGGACAGTCCGTTCCAGCATTTCGAGCGCGTGGACGAGCGCTACGCGCGCGGGCCCGGCATCACCGACATGAAAGGCGGCAACGTCGTGATGCTCGAGGCCTTGCGGGCGCTCGCGCAGGCCGGGTTCCTCGACGAGCTTTCCGTCACTATCGTGCTGACCGGCGACGAGGAATCCTCGGGCGAGCCCCTGGCGCTGGCGCGCAAGTCGCTCGTCGACGCGGCCGTGCGGGCCGACTATGCGATCGGCTTCGAGGACGGCGACGGCAATCCCGAGACTGTCGTGGTCGCGCGGCGCGGCAGCGTCGACTGGGAGCTGACGGTCACCGGCAAGGCGGCGCATTCCTCGCAGATCTTCCAGCCGGACTATGGTGACGGCGCCATCTACGAGGCTGCGCGAATACTCGATACGTTCCGGGAGCGGCTGTCGCGGCACGAGCTACTGACCGTGAACCCGGGAATGATCGCGGGCGGCGATGCCGTCAGCTACGACCCGGCCACGGGCGGTAGCGCGACCGGCAAGTACAACATCGTCGCGCAGACGTTGCGCACGGGCGGCGACCTGCGCACGATTTCACCGAAGCAGCTCGCCGAAGCGCGCGAGGAAATGGAAGCCATCGTCGGGGAGCACCTGCCGCACACCGATGCGCAGATCGCCTTCGGCGAAGGCTACCCGCCGATGGCGGCGAGCGAGGGCAACCTCGAATTGCTGGCGATGTTCGACACCGCGAGCCGCGATCTCGGTTTCGGTCCCGTGCGTGCCGTGGATCCGCGCGACGCCGGCGCCGCGGACATCTCCTTCACGGCCGAGCATGTGAAAATGGCGATCGACGGCGTGGGTCTCATGGGTTCCGGCGGCCACACCGTCGACGAAACGGCCGACCTGCACACGCTGCCCATGAATGCCAAACGCGTGGCGCTGTTGCTCTACAGGCTTTCGCGGCAAGCCAACCAGCCCTAGCGGCGGTAGGTACCCATCAGGCGATTCATGCCGATGACGTCTGGCTCGATCTGTTCGAGCAATTCCCACATCGAAAGCCCGGCTTCGTACTGGCGTACCGCACGGATCGCCAACAGCCAGAAGAAATAGTGGTGCGTGCCGTGGCCTTCCGGCGGCATCGGCCCGCCGTAGCCGGCATTGCCGAAATTGTTGACGCCGGCAGTGTACGCCTCAACGCCCTCGGCCAGTTCGTGTACCGAGCCGGGAATGTTGTAGATCACCCAGTGTACGAATCCGTAGGTACGCGGCTGGATCAGCGGCGCGTCGGGATCGTGGCAGATGAGCGCGAAACTGCCGGCGCCGTCCGGCGCCTTGCGCCACGCCACGGGCGGCGAGACGTCCTCGCCTTCGCCAGTGTGTTTCTTCGGGATCGGCTTGCCGTCCTCGAAGGCGGTGCTCGTGAGTTTCATTCCGGATAGTGCGAATCCCACGCGCTTACTCCTTATTGCATTGTCTGCATCTACCGCGGCCGTTCGCGCCGTACGTCGCGCGCTCTCTTGTCGTTGCGCAGTCCCAAAAATCGCGGGTGCCGCAGCTTGCCGGATCCTGTCCATTCCGTGAAGCCGATTTCCGCGACAAGCTCGGGCTGCACGAAATGCGTATCCCGGGGCAGGTCGGCATCGTCGTCGAAAGGCGAGCGCTTCTGTTCCAGCTTCGCCAGCCTTGCGCCGAGCCGCGTGAGCAGGTCCTCGTCGAAGCCCGTGCCGACCTTGCCGGCATACTGCAGATGCCCGTTCTCGTGATAACCGAGCAGGAGCGCGCCGAAGCCGATGCGCGAACCTTGTGGCTTCGTGTAGCCGCCGATCACCAGTTCCTGCCGTGCCGAGCACTTGAACTTGAGCCACTCGCCGGAGCGGGCGCCCATATAACGCGACGCCGCGCGCTTGGCGATGAGACCTTCCCAACCCTTGCGGCACGCCGTCGCGAGCCAGTCGCGGCCGCCGCCGTTGCGATGCGCCGTGAAATGCAGCCGCGGCTGCCATGCGAAGACCTGCCGCAGGACTCGCTTGCGCTGCCGGAGCGTGATGCCGGTCAGGTCGTAGCCGTCAAGATGCAAAACGTCGAACAGGTACAGCTCCACCTCGACCTCGCGCAGCAACGCCGCGCCAGGCTCGGTAATGCCGAGCCGTCCCTGCAGTTTCGCGAAACTGGTCAGCCGGCCGTCGAAAGCCACGATTTCGCCGTCGGCGACGACGTCGCCGTCGATCGCCTGTTCGATCATGGGCAGCAGCTCCGGAAACGTGCGGTCGAGCCTCCGGTCGTTGCGCGAAAAGAGGTGAGCGCCGTGGCGGTCGCGGTGCACGATGCAGCGCACGCCGTCGAGTTTGCGTTCATAGATCCAGTCGTCGGACGAGAAGGGTTCGTGCGTGAGGGTCGCCAGCATCGGCGAGACGCGCTTCGGCATCGCTTCGAACTTCACTCGCCGGCGATCGTCGTCAGGCAGGGCATCGGGACTCCAGTTCACGGGGCGGTCGTCCTCTCGGGCCGGGGCAGGTCCTCGATCCGCCGCTCGGTGAGGACACTGTACGGCTGCGTCGAGACCGGGTTGCGCCGCGCGTCAGCGCCTTCGTCTTTCATCTTGATCAGGAGCCAGTTGTCGTCTTCTTCGCCGCCGAGGCGGCTGTGGACGAACGCATATCCGCCGCGAATTTTCTGGCCTTCGATCCAGACCTCCACGTGGCCGCCGTCCAGGCACTGGGCCAGCGGAATTTCGCGGCCGGCCTTGTCGACCTTCATGTTGCGGAACGGCCCCGCGTCCCAGACGATCACCCGGCCGCCGCCGTATTCGCCCATTGGAATCGTGCCCTCGAAACCGGCGTATTCCAGCGGGTGGTCCTCAGTGCGCACCGCGAGCCGCTTGTCCGCCGGATTGGTCGACGGGCCTTTCGGCACCGCCCAGGACACGAGTACACGGTCGATCTGGAGCCGGAAATCGAAATGCATGGCCCGCGCCGCGTGCTGCTGGATGACGAATATCGGGTTGTTGCTTGCCTTCCAGAACCGGCCGCCGTGCGGTTCCGGTGAGCGCGAGAAATCGCGCGTGTCGCGATAGGTATCGAGTCTCGGGTTCCGGCGGCGCATAGTTTGTGCTTGTTGATTCGAAGCGCTGCGCGTGCAGCTGCCGACCGGTGCTGCAAGGTCCATGCCACGCAACACGAGCTCGGTGCGCAAATCTCGCCGGCCTGCCGGGACGGGCGCCGGTCTTGCGGCGCCGCCAAAGCAGGCTGTAAAACTTACACGCCGCCGGCAGAAACTGGCCCGCATGCCGGTGCTCAGGCAGAATTGACCGCCCGCCCCATCCCGTCCCGGAGGAATACTCCATGAACAGCGTCCCCGCGGCCGAGACCGCGAAATCCCCGATGAATGCAGACTGGCAGGCCCGCAAGGTCGCGGCCATCGCGCGCGGGCAGGGCAACGCCGCCGCGGTCTATATCGAGCGCGCCCGCAACGCAGAGCTGTGGGACGTCGAAGGCCGGCGGTACATCGATTTCGCCACCGGCATCGCGGTCTGCAACACAGGCCACAGTCATCCGAAGGTGGTCGAGGCCGTCAAGGAGCAGGTCGGCCGCTTCAGCCACACCTGCGTCATGATCACGCCCTACGATTCCGCCGTGCGTCTTGCGGAGGAACTCAACGCGCGCGCGCCGGGCAAGACGCCGAAGAAATCGATGTTCGTTTCGACCGGCGCGGAAGCCGTCGAGAACGCGGTCAAGATCGCGCGTGCACACACGGGGCGCCGCGGCCTCATCGCTTTCACCGGCGGTTTCCACGGGCGCACGCTGCTCGCAATGGGACTCACCGGCAAGATCACGCCGTACAAGCACCTGTTCGGGCCGTTCCCCGGAGAGGTGTATCACGCGCCGTTCCCGGTCCCCTATCACGGCATCGGCGTCGCTGAATCGCTCCGGGCTTTGCACACCTTGTTCAAGGCCGACATCGCACCCGAGGACGTCGCGGCGATCATCGTCGAGCCGGTGCAGGGCGAGGGCGGCTTCTATATCGCTCCCGACGACTTCCTCGTGGCCTTGCGCAAGCTCTGCGACGAGCACGGCATCGTCCTGATCGCCGACGAGATCCAGACCGGCTTCGGCCGCACCGGGCGTTTTTTCGCCTGCGAATACGCCGGCATCGAACCGGATCTCATGACGGTCGCCAAGGGCATCGCGGGCGGATATCCGCTGGCCGCGGTCGTCGGCAAGGCGGCCATCATGGACGCACCGCTGCCGGGCGGGCTCGGCGGCACCTACGCCGGTTCACCGGTCGGCTGTGCGGCGGCGCTTGCCGTGCTCGAGGTGATGGACGAGGAAGACCTGGTCGCGCGTTCACTCGAGATCGGAGAGCGCGTCGGCAAGCGCCTGACCGCCTTGCGGGCGAAGTACCCGGCCACGATCGGCGACGTGCGCGCGAGTCGCGGCGCGATGCTCGCGTTCGAACTCGTGGAGGGCGGCGACGCCGGCATGCCGGCGGCCGTGCTGACCAAGGCGCTCGTCGCGAAAGCCTGCGAGTCGGGCCTGGTGATCCTGTCCTGCGGCATCAACGGCAATGTCATCCGCCTGCTGCCGGCCCTCACCATCGGGGACGAAGTTCTCGACGAAGGGCTGGAGATCCTGGAGGACTGCCTCGCCGCGCTGCTGGGAAGCCGGTAGCCCAGGTTTGGGTACCCGATGGCCAGCGTACTGATCACCGGCAGCAACCGTGGCATCGGCCTCGAGCTGGCGCGCCAGTTCCGCGAACGTGGAGACGATGTCATTGCCGCCTGCCGCGAAGCCAGCGACGAACTCCGCGAGCTCGAAGTGGATATCGTCGACGGAATCGACGTCGGCGACGGGGAATCGATCGAGCGTCTCAAGCGCCGGCTGGACGGCCGGTCGATCGATATCCTGGTGAACAACTCCGGCATCCTCGAAACCGATACCTTCGGCGAGATCGACTACGACGTGATGCTCGAACAGTACCGCATCAATGCCCTGGGGCCGCTGCGCGTCACCGAAGCCCTTGCGGACAACCTGCACGACGGGTCACGCGTTGCCATCATCACGAGTCGCGTCGGGTCGATCGAGGACAATGGTTCCGGCGGCTACTACGGTTACCGGGCGTCGAAGACGGCCGTAAACCAGATCGGCAGGAATCTCGCCCTCGAGCTGAAGCCGCGCGGGATCGCGGTCGCGCTCCTGCATCCCGGCATGGTGGCGACCGGCATGACGGGCGGCCACGGTATCTCGCCTGCCGTCGCGGCCTCAGGCCTGATCGACCGAATCGACGAGCTGTCGCTCGCCGAAACCGGCGGCTTCTGGCATGCAGAGGGCTATCGTTTGCCCTGGTAGGCCGGGGGGACCTGCCGAAGATCAGGCGAACAGGCGGTCCAGCCCGCCAGGCTTGCGCCACCTCGGTTCGGGGCCCTCGTCCGGCGAGGGAATGGCGAATCTGAGATAGCCGAAATACGTCAGTATGTATCGCAGGCTCGGACTCGGCAGCTTGTCGCGGGAGTGCATGAAGCGTGTGTTATCCAGCATCACCACGTCATTCTCCTGCCACGGAATCGGCTGCCGCAGCCGTTCGCCGATTTCGTCAACCGCATCGATCAGCTCATCCGGAATCTCGCCGTCATCGTCGAAGACCGGGAAGTTCCTGATCTTCAGCAACTTTCGCGAGAACAGCAGGAAATTGGCGAATGCCGGTTCGTCCGAGAACATCGGTTTGTGCAATGCCGGCCGTGTAAAGCTCTGGTAGTGCTTCTGGTCGATCAATTCGAACGAATAGGGACAGTCAGGCGGCGGTCTACGCAGGATTTCCGCCGTTGGCCGGGTTGCTCTCAGCCAGAACTGCGCCCATTGCAAGCGGCTTGCCTGCCGGTACTTGAGCTTCCTGTTCTCCAGTGACGCGCGCAGCCGGGCGGACATTTGCTTTACGATTTCCACGCCGTCACAGATGTAGGTCTCGCCGTCGGTTTCCGCCGGCGTCACGCAAGCGAAAAAGCAAACGTCCGGTTTCCAGGGCGTCCGCGCCAGCTCCGCGTGCAGGGGAAATGCTTCATCGCCCAGGTTGACCGTCTGGATATTGTGTTCTGCATCGACGGTTTCGCGGCCGGGGCTGTCATTGAAAGCTGAATGCGTGCAGAACTTGCGCGTGAAGTCCCGAAACGTCTCGACATCGAGATCGAATTCCCTGAGCAACAGCGCGCCATGCTTCTTGTATAATTCCGCGACCCATTGCGCATCGAGGTCCAGCAGGCTTTCGTGCTCACTGTCCGAAACGATGGTCACATAGCAATGATCCGAATTTTCATCAATGGTTCTTGCCACGTCCGGTCTGCCGATTCCTGTTCGATGCCGATGGGAGCCGCACCGCCATTATGGTTGCTGCCAAATCAAAATCAATAATCAATATGCCGGCGATTCACGCTGAACCCGAACCAGCATGGCAACGTTGAAGCGCAATGCAAATCTCGATCGCGTAGGCCTGCTCACGAGCCCGGACTATTTCTTTTGGGGCTACCAGGGTTCGGAGGCGTATTTCGTCAACATGAACCGGGAGCTGTACGCCAGGTCGATTTTCTGCGATCACCGGATCTTTCCGGTCAATAAGGAAGTCATCAAGATGCCGCTCGCACAGCTCCTCGCCAAATTCGAGGAGACGGACTGGCCGGCGCCGAGAGTCGCCTATCTCTTCCATATGGCGCACGGCGGCTCGACACTGCTGTCCCGCGCCCTGGACATCCACGGTTCCGACATCGTGTACCGCGAGCCCGCGGCGCTGAGGCAACTCGGCGTGTCGGCGGCCCAACTGCCATCCGGAGCCCGTCTACCGGACGTCTGGCAACGCGTCTTTCGACTGTCGACGGTGCAGTTGTCGAAGACCTACCGGGAAAACGAGCGAGCGCTGATCAAGACGAACGTGCCCGTGAACTTCATGATTCCGCAACTCATGAGCGTTGGTCCCGGCACACGAGGGCTGATCCTGTTCGCGGGTCTCGAGGATTACCTGTTGTCGGTTCTGAAATCGCCGGGTCATCGCAGCTGGGTCGGGAATGTCGTCGCTGAACTGGCCAACGGCATCGCCTCTCTCACCGGTGTGCCACAAGCTGCCCTGGAGAGCCTGCCCGATGCGGAACGTGCGGCAGCTTTGTGGATGGCGCAGATCCGACTATTCGCCGCGGCGCTTGCGAAATACCCGAACCTGAAAAGCCTGGACAGCGAGATTTTCTACGGCAATCCTCTGCAGGTGCTCGCGAAGGCCTGCGACTTTTACCGGATCCGGGCCCGCGACGAACAGCTGCGACAGATCGTCGAGAGCGAGCTTTTCACGCGCTACTCCAAAATTCCCGAGCAAGCCTACGACAATCGCATGCGGCTGCAGCACAAGGAACAGTTGCGCGAGCCGATCCGCGATGAGCTGGTGCAGGCAAGGACCTGGGTGGAGAAGCAGCTCGAAAAATGTCCAATCCCGGAAAAGCTTCCGAAACCGCTCACGGCGCAGCCGACTTCCCTGCTATAACCTCGGCGCGCTCAGATGACCCGCATGAACGCGATCACCCAGAGCGCCACCAGCAGGATCATGCCGACCAGAAAGCTCGTGAACCGCATCGGCACGATGTTGCTGCGCGTGTGCACCCAGGCGTGCACGACGCGGGTCGCAACGAACAGCCAGGCGAGTACCTGAACGAGGACGCCCGTGGTATTCAGCGCCACCAGCACGATGCACACGACGTAGAACAGCACCGGCACTTCGAACTGGTTGCGGATGTTGTTGTTGATCTTTACAACGTTTTCCGGCCAGGCGTCGGCGTGCAGCGCGGCACGCTGCCGGTCCACCTTGCCTTCCCGGATAGCCTGCGACTTGGCGCGCGCGAGCGCGAAGTACACGAGGAGCGTCAGGAATACCTGTGCCAGGATCGGCAGGAACAGCGCGTGCGGTGTCTGCAGCATCGCAATATTCTCTCAGCGCGCCGTGACGGCGGTACCGCTCACTGCGACCATCAGCATGCCGCCCTGGTTGCCCACGGTCTCGTAGTCGATATCGATGCCGACGATGGCGTTGGCGCCGTATTCGCGTGCCTGCTGCGTCATTTCACTGAACGCGATCTCGCGGGCGCGCTTCAGCTCGCGTTCGTACGACGCGGAACGGCCGCCGACGATGTCACGGATGCTGGCGAAGAGGTCCTTGAAAATGTTCGCACCGAGGATGGCTTCGCCCGTGACGACGCCATGATAGGTCTGGATACTCATGCCTTGGAGATCCGGGGTGGTCGAGTGCAGCACGTTCGTCTCCCATGCGGTCCGGGAACCCGACTATACACAAGGCGAAGCGGCAACGGCGCGCGTCCGGGTACGGGACATCGCGGCCCGGCTCACGCATACTGGCAACTTCCGGAGGAGATCTGTCATGGCCGACCTCTTCGATAACCCGATGGGCCTCGACGGCTTCGAGTTCGTCGAGTTCGCCTCGCCAAGGCCCGGCGTTCTGGAGCCGGTGTTCGACGCGCTCGGTTTCACCGCCGTCGCGAAGCACCGCTCGAAACGGGTCACCCTGTACCGGCAGGGCAACATCAACTTCATCCTGAACGACGAGCCGAAGAGCCTCGCCGCCTATTTTGCGCAGGAGCACGGGCCGAGCGCCTGCGGCATGGCGTTTCGCGTGCGCGACGCGCACAAGGCCTACGACCGGGCGCTCGAACTCGGCGCGCAGCCCATCGACATTCCGACCGGCCCGATGGAGCTGCGCCTGCCAGCCCTGAAGGGCATCGGCGGGGCGCCGCTCTACCTCATCGATCGCTATGCGCCCGGCAGTTCGATCTACGACATCGACTTCGAGTTCTTCCCCGGCGTCGTTGCGCACCCCGAAGGCTGCGGCTTCCACACGCTCGATCACCTGACACACAACGTGTATCGCGGGCGCATGGACTTCTGGGCGAAGTACTACGAGAAGCTCTTCAACTTCCGCCAGATCCGCTACTTCGACATCAAGGG
This sequence comes from uncultured Pseudomonadota bacterium, assembly GCA_963775455.1. Classification (GTDB taxonomy): domain Bacteria; phylum Pseudomonadota; class Gammaproteobacteria; order Steroidobacterales; family Woeseiaceae; genus UBA1847. Next base: position 195,571 of record CAVZIU010000006.1, read on the forward strand.
CGAGTACACAGGTCTGCATTCGAAGGCACTGACGGCGCCGGACGGCCGCATCCGCATCCCGCTGAACGAGGAAGCCTCGAAGGAAACGGGCCAGATCGAGGAATTCCTCATGGCCTACAATGGCGAGGGCATCCAGCACATCGCGCTCGCCTGCGACGATCTCTTTGCCTGTTACGACCGGCTCAAGGCGCGCGGCATGAGATTCATGACGCCGCCGCCCGCCGCTTACTATGAAATGCTGTCCGAACGCCTGCCCGGCCACGGCGAACCCGTGAAGGAGCTCAGGTCGCGCGGCATCCTGCTCGACGGCTCTACCGCAGGCGGCGAATCGAAGCTCCTCCTGCAGATCTTCTCGGAGGCGCTCGTCGGGCCCCTGTTCTTCGAGTTCATCCAGCGCAAGGCGGACGAGGGCTTTGGCGAAGGCAATTTCAAGGCGTTGTTCGAGTCGATCGAGCGGGACCAGGTCGCACGCGGTGTCATAGGGGCGGCGAAGGAGGCCTGAAATGAACGTCAAGCGCATTCACCACGTGGCATACCGCTGCAGGGACGCGAAGGAAACCGTCGATTTCTACCAGCGCGTGCTCAACATGGATTTCCTGCTCGCCTTCGCCGAGGACCAGGTGCCGTCGACGAAAGAGCCCGACCCGTACATGCACGTATTCCTCGACGCCGGCATGGGCAACGTGCTGGCGTTCTTCGAGCTGCCGACGAAGCCCGACATGGACCGCGACCACAACACGCCGAAATGGGTGCAGCACATCGCGCTCGAAGTCGAGGACTACGCCGCGCTCGAGGCGGCGAGGCAGCACGTTGAGGCCGAGGGTGTGGACGTAATCGGACCGGTGAACCACGGCATCTTCCAGTCAATTTATTTCTTCGACCCGAACGGGCATCGCGTGGAACTCGTCGCGAACACGCAGACTGAGGCACAGCTCGCCGAACTGAAGCGCGTAGCGCCGGACATGCTCGAAGAGTGGAGCCGCACGAAGAAGGCGCCGCGGCACGCCGCCTGGCTGCACGAACTCGAATTCACCGGCGACAGCCAGTGACCGTTGCGCAGTGAAGCTCGCCTCGCTCAAGCATGGCCGCGACGGCCGCCTGGTCGTCGTCTCGGACGACCTGTCGCGCTGCCTGCCCGCCAACGACATCGCCCCGACCCTGCAGCAGGCGCTCGATGACTGGGATGCGGTCGAGACACGGCTGCGCGAACTCGCGGCGCAGCTCGCCGATGGCCTGTCCGGCCGGAAGTTCGACGAGCGCGCCTGCGCATCGCCCCTGCCGCGTGCCTACCAGTGGGCGGACGGCTCGGCCTACGTCAATCATGTGGAACTCGTGCGCAAGGCGCGCGGCGCCGAACTGCCGGACAGCTTCTGGACCGATCCGCTCATGTACCAGGGCGGCTCCGATGTCTTTCTTGGGCCGTGCGACGACATCCCGGCCGGCGACGAGGCCTGGGGCATCGACTTCGAGGCCGAGATCGCCGTCGTCACCGGCGACGTGCCCATGGGCGTAGCTGTGGATGAGGCCGGCGCCTACATCCGGCTCGTGGTGCTTGTGAACGATGTGTCGCTCAGGAATCTCGTCCCTGGGGAACTCGCGAAGGGTTTCGGTTTCTTCCAGTCGAAGCCCCCCAGCACCTTTTCGCCGGTTGCCGTCACGCCCGATGTGCTCGGCGAGGCATGGCGCAGGCACAAACTGCACCTGCCCTTGCTGTCGTTCGTCAACGGCGAGCCTTTCGGCAAGCCCAACGCCGGCGCCGACATGACTTTCGATTTCGCCGAGCTCATCGCGCACGCGGCGAAGACGCGGCCGCTGTCGGCCGGTTCGATCATTGGCTCGGGCACCGTGTCGAACCTGCAGGACGGCAGGCCGGGCCGGCCGATCTCCGAAAACGGCGTCGGCTATTCCTGCATCGCCGAGCTACGCACTATCGAAACGATCGCAAGCGGTGCGCCGACGACACCGTTTTTGAAGTTCGGCGACCGGGTCGCCATCGAAATGCGGGACGCCGGCGGCAACAGCATCTTCGGGCGCATCGATCAGGCGGTCGTGCCGTATCGAATGACATGACGGCGAAACTCTACAGTTTCTGGCGTTCGTCGGCGGCCTACCGCGTGCGCATTGCCGTGAACCTGAAAGGCATCGGGCACGAACTCGTGCCGGTCTCACTCGTGGAGGACGGCGGGCAGCATCGCAAGGCGGCGTACCGCGCGATCAACCCGCAGACCTTCGTGCCGTTCTACGACGACGGCCAGGTCGCGACCGGGCAGTCGCTCGCGATCATGGAATACCTCGAGGAAACGCGGCCTGAACCGCCGCTCCTGCCGGGCGACGCGGCGGGACGCGCCTTCGTGCGCGCTTTCGCGAATCTCATCTGCTGCGATATCCACCCGCTGAACAACCTGCGCGTCATCCAGTACCTGGAAAACGAACTCGGCGCGGACAAAGAGACGCGGGAAGACTGGATCCGGCACTGGATTCGCGAGGGCTTCACCGCCGCCGAAGCGCTGGCCGCGAAAGTTGCCGACCGCGGCATGTTCGTTTACGGCGATCAGCCGACGATGGCGGACGTGTGCCTCGTGCCGCAGATGTACAACGCGCGGCGCTTCGAGCTGGCACTGGCGGCGTTCCCGCGGCTCGTCGCTATCGACGATGCCTGCCTTGCGCTCGACGCTTTCGCGCGCGCGGCGCCCGAGCGGCAGCCGGACGCGACCTGATCCCGGCAGACGGATCGCCTGGTTACATCACGAGAGCTTGCTCGACACCAGCCGGTTAATGCTCACGCCGGATTCAGCAGCCTTGATCGCAAGCATACGATGTACCTCTGGGGGAACGCGGACCATAAACTTTCCGCTGTACGAACGCGTCGAGATCGGCTCCGGTATGGTTTCCTTTGATTTTCGAAGATCGGCGACTGCACTCTTAACCAGCTTTCGGATACCCGACAACGCCTTCTCGGGCGACTCGGCGAGCCAACTCAGGCTCGGCAATTCCGCACAAAGCCCCACGTATTCTTCGTCCTCTTCGGACCACGTGACACGGTATGTAAATCTATCGACTTCCTTAGCCATCGCTATTCTCAAGCTTATCCACCGCGAGTAGGACCTGTCTGACCAAAGCGGATGCCCTTGGGATTCCGCCGCATCTTTTCCACCAGGTTGTCGATCGAAGCCACGACGATATGGTATCACTATTGATATCAACGTCAAGAGCCGACCTCACGGGCTGCCGGGAAGTAGGGGTGACTACCTGCGGCGCCCGAGCGGCAAGCGGACGCAAGGTAGTCAGGCCGCGTTTTCATTCGCTTCGGTCACGCGGCAGCATGCAAGCCGGGTCGCGTTTGAAGCGGATATTGCCGATCAACGTAAAGAGTACGGCGAAAACTGCGCCCCAAAGTGCGGCAAACCGGATTGCCTGGCTTGCCGGGTGGTCCTTGACCAGCTCAATGGCAAATAACAACAATCCGGACGCGACGAACGCGAGGGCGAATCGCTTGAGCCAGAACGCAATTCCCACGGCGCGTGCGGACTAGTCTTTGCCAGGCTTCCAGCCGGGGCCGCGTACTGCGCGGCCCGGCGTCGCGCCCGTATGCTCACCGTCGCTCACCACCGGCACGCCGTTGACGAGGACGTGGAGCATGCCAACTGAATACTGGTGCGGCTTCTCGAAAGTCGCCTTGTCGGCCACCGCGTCAGGGTCGAAGATCGCGACGTCCGCGAAATAGCCGGGCTCGAGCCGGCCGCGCTCGCCGATCTTCAGCGTCTCGGCGGGCAGGGACGTCAGGCGGCGGATGGCTTCTTCGAGCGTGATGACTTTCTCGTCGCGGACATACTTGCCGAGCAGCCGCGCAACGTTGCCGTAGGTGCGCGGGTGCGCGCCCTTCTTCAGCGTCTCGCCCTCGGCGGCGGGCGCATCCGCATCCGAACCGAACATGACCCAGGGCTGGCGCAGCTGCTTCTTGACGTTGTCCTCGGACATCAGGAAATAGACGGTGCCGACTCGGGAACCGTCCTCGATGACGAGGTCGATGATCGTGTCCCGGTAATCCTGTCCACGCTCTTTCGCGACGTCGGCCACCGTCCGGCCCTCGTACTTCTTCAGAGCCTCGTTCCGGAATTCCGCGAACAGCATGCCGCCCGGCCCGGCGAGAAACCCCAGGTTTTCCCAGTCCTGCGCGTTGACGGCCATCTCGTCCTTCACGCGGGCGCGTATGTCCGGGTCCTTCAGGCGCTTCGCCCACTCCTCGTAACCGCCTGCCTGCACCCAGGTCGGCATGGCCGCATCGAGGCCGGTGGCGCCGGCGACGTAGGTATACATGTCCGCGGTGACCGGCACGCCTTCTGCGCGCAGCGCAGCGATCTTGTCGAGCACGATGTCCATCTTGGCCCAGTTCGGCTGCCCGCCCGCCTTCAGGTGATGAATCTTGACCGGCAGCTTGCCCTCGCGCCCAATGCGCAGGATCTCGTCGATCGCTTCGACGAGCTGGTTGGCTTCGCTCCGCATGTGCGCCGTGTACAGGCCGCCGTATTGCCCGGCGACTTTCGCGAGTTCGATGATTTCCTCGGTCGTCGCATAAGTGTCCGGCGCGTAGATGAGCGCACCGGTCAGGCCGAGCGCGCCGTCCTGCATCGCCGCTTCGACCTGCGACTTCATCTCTTTGAGCTGCTCCGGCGTGGGGTCAACGTCATCCGGGCCGAGGACATTGACGCGGACCGTGGCGGCGGACACGAACAAGGCGAAGTTCGGCGACACGCCGGCGGACTCGACCCTCGCGACATACTCGTCGACGCTACGCCAGGTCGGCTCGACACCCTGTTCCTCGAACTCCGCGGCCCACAGTTCCACCGTCTTGTCGGTAAGCGGGCTAAGCGATATTTCACTCAGTACCTCGAAGGTCACGCCCTGCAGCACGTCACTCATCGCCCGGCCATCCGTGATGAGGGAAAGATGCGCATGGCTCAGCAGGTTGAAGAAGCCCGGCGCAACCGCAAGGCCCGACGCGTCGATCACCTGTCCGGCCTCCGCATCGCCGAGTTCGCCGACGGCGGCGATCCGGTCGCCCTTGATCGCGATGTCGGCAACGACCGGCGCAGCGCCGGTGCCATCGTAGACCGTGCCGTTTTGGATCAATACGTCATAATCTTCAGCGGTCGCCGACAGGGCGGTTGCGAGCATCAACAGGGTCGTCAGCATTCGTTTCATTTTTGAGGTCCCATGCGGTCGGCAAGCTGGCATTGTAGCCGCTCATACCAGGTTGTGGTTTGTCGTGTAGCATACGTCAGCGGCCGCCGCCTCGCGGGTCCGCCGGCTGGGGGATACATACGGGAAGGGCATTCGTGAGCGCCATCGATTCGCTGTCATTGAGATCGTTACTGCTGGCCTGCGCCCTGCTGGGTGCCGGCTGCGCCAGCAAGCCGCAGGTATCGACGACCCAGGAGGTCACGGCCACCGACGCTCCCTACCGAAACGTGCTGGTGATCGCGCTGTTCGAGTCCTTCGACGTCCGTCGTTACCTGGAAAAGGAGATCCTGGCCGATCTTGCCGAAGCGGGCGTGGAAGCCACGGCAATGACCTCGACGACCGATACCCGGACGATCATCAACCGCGAAACGGTGATCGATCGCGCCGAACGCAGCAATGCGGACGGCGTACTCGTCATCCAGCTCATCTCCCTCGAGACCACTGGCAAGGCGGTCGATGCGAATCCCGATGCCACGTACATCTTCAGGCCGACCTACTACTACAACGTCTGGTCCGTCGACCTGGAGGAATACGTCGAGCCGCAGTTCACGCAGTTCACCGACCAGCTCGCGCTGTCGAGTGAGATGTACTCCGTGCAATCGAAGGATCAGGCCTGGTCGATCCGCTCTGACTGGAAGATCAAGGAGCAGCTGCAGCCGGGCACGGATTACAAGGTCTTCACCGAGACCGCGAAGTCCATCGTCGACAGGGCCCTGCGCGACGGCGTGATCGCGCAGTAAGAAACGACGGTTCGACTCGACCAAAAATATCATCCGGAGGAATGCCGACCATGCGACGCCTTGCCTGTCTCGCTGCCAGCGGTTTTTTGGCTGCTGCCACCCTCGCACAGGAACCGGGAGTGCTCGGCACGGCGGTCCGTGCCGGCTCGGACGCGAAAGCCGAAACCTTCGACTGGGGCACGCTCGTCACGTATTTCGCCGGCGATTCCTACGCGGCAACCGATTCGCTGACCGCCATCGCGATCATCAAACCGGGGATGGAGATCCACCCGCCGCACGTGCACTCGGAAGAGGAATACCTGATGGTGCTCGAGGGCGAGGGTACCTGGTCGGTGAAGGGCGAGGAGTTTCCTGCAGAAGCCGGCGACACGCTCTACGCGGCGCCCTGGGACGAGCACGGCATCCGCAACACCGGCGATGAGCCGCTCAGGTTCGTCGTATTCAAGTGGAATGCGAAGCCTGTCTCACCGATGCCGGCGCCCGGCGGCTTATGATGCGCCGTCCTTACCACTGACCGGAACGCTTGAACACACTTCCCGCAGCGCCCGACGCCCATGCCATCGGCGCGATGGTGTTGACGCTGTCAGCGCTCTTTCTGTTCAGCCGCCAGTGGCTCTCGCTCGAGTCGTCCGGACTCGCGACGATAACCGCATTGATCATCGGTTTCGAACTGTTCCCCTACAGCGGTACCAAAGGGCCGCTCGGCGCGAACGACTTTCTGGCGGGTTTCGGCAATCCGGCGCTGATCACGATCGTTGCACTGCTCATCTGTTCCAAGGCGCTGGACGTCACGGGCGCATTGCATTCCATGACGCGGCAGCTTGCCCGATTCTGGAGCAAGCAACCGCGCGCGGCGCTCCTGGTCACCATGTTCGGTGTAGCGACGGCCAGCATGTTCATGAACAACACGCCGCTCGTCGCCATGGTGCTGCCGATCCTGATTGCCGTCTGCCTGCGCACGCAGACATCGACAGCGAGCGTGCTGATGCCGGTCGGCTACGCGACGATCCTTGGCGGCATGGCGACGACGATCGGCACGTCGACCAACCTGCTCGTGGCGAACCTGGTTGAAGATCACGGACTGCCGCGCTTCGGCATGTTCGACTTTGCGTTGCCGGCCATCATCGCGGGCTCGGCGAGCATCCTGCTGATTTGGTTCCTGGCGCCCTACCTGCTGCCTGATCGCACGGCGCCGCTGACCGATACCTCGCCGCGACTTTTCCGCGGTGTCCTGCAGGTCGGCGAGAAGAGCGTTGCGGCAGGCAAGACCCTGGCGGAGATACGGACACTGACCCAGGGCCGCATGCAGATCGAACGCATCGAGCGCGGCGAGGACCTGTTCGTGGCCCGATTGCCAACCGTGATATTGCGTCCCGGCGACCGGCTGTACGTACGCGGCCAGTCGTGGCAGCTCAAGGAATTCGAGATGCTGCTCGGCACGCCGCTCAGACAGGATAACGGACAGACCAGCGCATCCGAAAAGAACTGGCTCGAGGACAAGACGCTGCAAAGGCTTGCCGAAATCGTCGTTACCTCGTCCTCACCGCTGTACGGGCAGACCGTCCGTCAGTCGCCGTTGCTTGCACAGTACGGCCTGTCACCGATTGCCATGCACGCGCCGAAGGCCTACGCCGATGACGAGCCGGAAGAACTGAGCAAGCTCGAAAACCAGAAACTGCGTATCGGGGACGTCGTTCTGGTGCAGGGCGAGCCGGAAAGTATCAACGACCTCAGGCTCAGCGGGCAGGCGCTGGTGCTGTCGGGCACGATCGACCTGCCGCTCACGGCCAAGGCGCTGCCGGCCAGCATCATCATGAGCGGCGTGATCCTGGTTGCAGCGTTCGGCATCCTGCCCATCATGGTGACCGCACTGATCGGCGTCGTGCTGTGCCTCGCCACCCGCTGCATCCGCTGGCACCAGGTGCGCGCCGCCGTCGATGCCAACCTGGTGCTGATGATCGTGGCGTCGCTCGGCATGGGCGAGGCATTGATGCAGACGGGCGCGACGGCATGGCTGGCCGGCCTGTTCGTGTACGTGGCGGGCGACCTGTCCCCGGCGATGGTGCTCACGGTGCTGATGCTGTGCGCGGCGCTGCTGACCGAGGTCGTCACCAACAATGCCGCGGCGGTGCTGTTGACGCCGATCGCCTTCGGCATCGCCGAAGCGCTCGGCCTCGATCCAAAGCCGCTCGTGCTCGCCGTGATGTTCGGCGCCAACATGAGTTACCTGACCCCGCTCGGCTACCAGACCAACGTCATGGTGATGAACGCGGGCGGCTATCGCTTCAGCGATTTCATCCGGCTGGGACTGCCCCTGCAGATCTTCATCTGGGCATTCCTGTCCTGGCTGCTCGCCAGGGGCGTAGGGATCTGATGCGCAGGTAGCCGGTCGCCGCCGGATCGCACTCGGACAGCAGACCAGCTACTGTCCGCCAATACCCTACTTGACCGTGACAGTGAGCGTTTCATCGACGCCGTCGTTGCGCGGCGCCGTGAACGTCTTGCTCGAGCCGGTGGCCGCGGGCATCGAGAGCGGCTCCGTGACCGCCAGGGCCAGCCAGGCTCGAATTCCGGTAGTCAAGGCGCGTTCCCCCGTTTGGTCCCTCGGCGAGACGCGCGTTCGGCCCGGAAAGCGGCTCAGGGGAGGCGTTGCCCGACGCGCCCGGCGCGATGCCTTTCGGATACTTTGTACTGCACATACTTGACAAAGTATCCGGGTCGTCCTACGTTCCTTTAATGGGGAGCCGATCAGGTTCCTAGCAGTTCCAGGGGCGTGATCGACTCCCGCCCGGCGCACGGGCCGCCGCCCATGTCGTCTTCGTCGACCCGTCATTCGCACGACGACAGACGCCAACGCCATCCATTCGGGAGAGTCGCAATGAAAATCCTACTAACGATCGCGACAACGGTCTTCGCCTTGCTTGCATTGTCGGCATCGGGTATCGCGGACGCACCTCAGACAGTCGCAGCCGACGTGAACGACCGGCATCCGGAATCGTCGTCGTCAAATGACTGGACCAACCTCCGGCACGCCCTCCGAATGATCGAACAAGGACGGCACACGTTCCGCGACGATACGTTCGGCGATGAAGTGTTCTGGGGCGATACGCTGCGATTGCACAGAGCTATTGCCGGTAGGGAGAATGGCGGTTTCGGTCGGGGCCTGAGTCCCGTAAGCGCCTTGAAACTCGGCCTCAAGGTCGATAGCCAGCGCCTGCCCGACGCCGTGAAGGTCGCAATAAGAAAAGGGGAGGTCGATCTCGAGGATCCAAAAACCACCGTCCAGCTGCTGAGGCTGAATGCGGTCGTCGGCGTGCGCGGTTTCTTCGACGAGAGCAGCCGACAACTGACGTCCGTCGGCATCACCTGTGCGCTGTGCCACTCGACGGTTGACGATTCCTTCGCGCCGGGCATCGGCAACCGGCTGGACGGCTGGGCCGCCGGTGACCTGGATATCGGCGCAATCATCGCACTGGCGCCGAACCTGCAACCGCTCGTCGATCTCCTGTCATTCGCCGTGCCCGGCATCGATGAGGACACCGTAAAGACGGTGCTGAAAAGTTGGGGTCCCGGCAAATTCGATGCCGGCTTGCTCATGGACGGCAAAGCGTTTCAGCCGGACGGCGAACCGGCGGCGACGCTGATACCCGCGGCATTCGGCCTCGCTGGCGTCAACCTGCATACCTGGACCGGCTGGGGATCGGTGACGCATTGGAACGCGTTCGTCGCCAACCTCGAAATGCAGGGCCAGGGCACTTTCGTGGACCCTCGCCTCAATGACCCCTCGCAGTTTCCCATCGCCGCGGCGGCCGGTTTCGCCGACGTACGCCACGACCCGGACCTGGTGACGCCCAGGCTTGCGGCATTGCAGTTCTACCAGTTGTCGCTGCGGGCGCCGAAACCGCCGCGCCACACTTTCGATGCGCAGGCCGCGGAGCGCGGTGAGGACCTGTTCAACGGCAAGGCGGACTGCGCCTCCTGCCATGTGCCGCCGATCTTCACCGAGCCGGGCTGGAACCTGCATACGGCAAGCGAGATCGGCATCGACGAATTCCAGGCGGGCCGCAGCCCCGAGAACGCCTATCGTACGGCGCCCCTGAAGGGGCTCTGGACGCGGGGCGACCGGGGCTATTATCACGACGGGCGCTTTCCGAGGATCATGGATGTGATCAAGCACTACAACGAGCATTTCATGCTGGGGCTCAGCTACAAGGAACGGCTGGACCTGGAGCAGTATTTGCGGTCGCTTTGATGCGCAACCGGGCCGGGACGCAGTCCCGATGACCTGACGGCGACGTGGAAGTACCATGCTTCCATGTCGCCGATCTTTTTCCGGTCCCAATCCGAGTTCCGAAAGTGGTTGAAGAAAAGCCACCTCGAAGCGACGGAAGTCTGGGTCGGGATGTACAAGGTGCACACCGGCAAGCCGTCGATTACCTGGAGCCAGGCGGTCGACGAGGCGCTGTGTTTCGGCTGGATCGATTCGGTGGTGCGCCGCATCGATGACGAGCGCCACATGCAGCGCTTCACGCCGCGCAAGTCATCGAGCATCTGGTCGGCGAAGAACATCAAGCGCATCGCCGAACTCATCGACGAGGACAAGGTATCGGCGCACGGCCGCAAGGTGTTCAACGGGCGCGATCCGCGGCGGCAGAACCTCTACTCGAGCGAACAGCAGAACATCGCCTTCACCGCGGAGCAGGAAAAGCTCTTCCGCAGGAATCGGACGGCGTGGGCGTATTTCCAGTCTAAACCCGTGTCCTACCGCAGGCCCGCGACCTGGTGGGTCATCAGCGCGAAGCGGGAGGAAACGCGGGCGCGGCGGCTTGCACAGCTCATCGAGGATTCGGCGGCGAGCCGCCACATCAAGCCGTTCATCGCGCGCAAGGGCAAGGAATAGGTTGGCGACCTTGTGAACTGGTTCATCCTGATCGTCGCCGGCTTGTTCGAAGTGGCTTTTACGGCCTGTCTCGCGCAGGCGAAAGTCGCCGAGGGCAACAAGGCCGGGTTCTGGTACGCGGGCTTCGCCATTGCACTGACGCTCAGTATGGCGCTGCTGATGAAGGCCGTGCAGACCCTTCCGATCGGCACGGCATACGCCGTGTGGACGGGCATCGGCGCCGTGGGCACGGCGCTCGTCGGCATCGTGTTCTTCAAGGATCCGCTGACGTTCTGGCGCGTGTTCTTCATCACGACTCTAATTGCCTCGATCGTCGGGCTGAAGGCTGTCACGCACTAGGACCGAGCGCCGTCCCGCAGCGGATGCCTGCTGCGCCGAATTGGGCTACAGTGCCGCCACTTGTCACGTTGGGGAATCAGAATGATTGTTCGCGCTCTCACTCATGTCGCTGTGCTTGCGCTTGTGGCGGGCGGCGCCGTCGCCCATGCGGAGACCACGCTCATCCATGCCGGCGAACTGCTGGCGGTGCCAGGCGAACGCCCGAGTTCCGCGCAAACCGTTGTCATTGAGAATGGCATGATCAAGGAAGTGCGCGATGGGTACGCGGATGCTTCCGCGTTCGGCGAGGACGTTCGCGTCGTCGACCTGCGCAATGCTTTCGTGCTGCCGGGACTCATGGACATGCACGTGCACCTGCAGGGCGAACTCGGGCCGGACAACGACCGCGACACGCTCAAGATGCCGCCGCAGCTCGTGCAGATGCGCAGCATTCATCACGCGATGAAAACCTTGCTCGCCGGTTTCACGACGGTCCGCGACGTCGGGTCGTCGGTGCAGGAGATGTACGCGGTGCGCGATGCCATCGAACGCGGCTGGATCGATGGCCCGCGCATCATCGCAGCAGGGATCGTCGGCATCACCGGCGGGCACGGCGACATCAGCGGCGTCCAGCCGGAACTGATGGAGCTGTGGACTTCGGAGAACGTCTGCGACGGTCCCTACGACTGCCGCCGCGCGACGCGCAATGCCATCAAGTACGGCGCGGACCTGATCAAGATCACCTCGACCGGCGGCGTGATGACGGAGCGCGCGACCGGCACCGGCCAGCAGATGGAACCCGACGAGCTGCGCGAGGTCGTGCAGGCGGCGCAGCGCATGGGCCGTAAGATCGCATCGCATGCACACCAGGAAGACGGAATCATCGCGGCGCTGGAAGCCGGGGTCGACAGCATCGAGCACGGCACTTATGCGGGCCCGGAGGCGATACGCCTGTTCAAGGAGACCGGCGCCTACCTCGTGCCCACGCTGCTTGCCGGCAAGACCGTGGCCGCCATCGCCGTCGAAGCGGACTATTTGCCTGAGTCGGTGAAGGAAAAGGCCATCCGCGTCGGCAACGACATGGCCGGCAACTTCGCCAAGGTGCACTCCGCCGGCGTCAACATCGCCTACGGCACCGACAGCGGCATCTCGGCGCACGGAACCAATGCCGAGGAAGCGGTGCTGATGGTCGAGAGCGGCATGTCGGAGATGGCGGTACTGGTCGCGGCGACGGTCAATGCCGCCGACCTGATCGGCATGAGCGACGAACTCGGCACCATCGAGCCCGGCAAGCACGCGGACCTCATCGCCGTGAACGGTTCGCCGCTCGAGAACATCGACGAGCTGCTCGACGTCGACTTCGTGATGAAGGGCGGCAAGGTTTTCAAAGACTGACTGACGTGCGCGAGCCGCACGCCGGTCAGGCCGGCATGCGGAGTCCCAGGTGCTTCAGCACGCCGGCGAGATGTGCGAGGGCCTCGTCGCTCGGGCCCGGATACGCGCCGGCGATCGCCACGTTGCCGATGTATCCCACGTCCTTCATCCCGGCTTCCGTCGTGTAGTACGCGCCGGCGGCGAGGTAGCGGAACCGGTCGAAGAACCGGGCCTGTTCGGCGAGTTCAGGCCGTGCTCCGCCCGGCGCTGCGAGTTCGTCGACGAGCTCTGATTGCTCGGCTTCGCTTGTTGCAGCGAACGACGTGCCGAAACGGTCCCGGCTCTCGCGCTCCAGCCACTCCAGACCGGCGAAGATCAGCTCGCGGTCGCCTTTCTGTTCGTCGTAGGGCGCGCTGACCCACTCGTCGACGAAATCCGGCACGCCGACGGCGCTTGCGGCCGGCGAGCGTTCGTCCGCCGGCAGGATAAGGTCGGCGAGCGCCGCGCTCGCTTCGAGCTGCGCGTCCGTCATGGTTCGCGGCCAGGGCACGACGGGCTTCAGGAGGTCGGGATCGGTGCCGAAGCCGGCGGTGCCCGGCGTCGCCGCGCTGCCGAGCAAGAGCTTCGTGTTGCGCGGTATCTCGCCACCCACGGACTTGCCGTCCGATGCACAGCCCGCGTGCGCCGAGACCAGCGTCGCGGCCAGCCACTTGATCGTCGTGCGGCGGTCGATGCGCGGCATCGCGCCCGGTTCTTCGTCGCGGCCGGCGCTCACAGGTCCTTCCTTTGCAACTGCGCGGCGAGGTGGTCGCTGCTGCGCCAGGCGAGCGCCATGATGGTCAGCGTCGGGTTCTTGTGCGCTTTGCTCGCGAACACGCCGCCGTCGGTAATGAACAGGTTCGGCACATCCCAGGTCTGCCCGTACTGGTTGGTGACGGACGTGCCGGGATCGTCGCCCATGCGCGTCGTGCCCACTTCGTGGATGATCTCGCCGCCCTTCGAGATCGCTTCCTCCGGCGAGCGGTCGCCGCCCCAGTTGATGGTGCCGCCCATGCGGTCGATGAGCTCCCGGGTCGTCCGCTGGAAATGGCGGACCATGTTGAGTTCGTGCTCGGACCACTTGAAGTGGAAGCGTAGCGTCGGGATGCCCCAGCGGTCTTTCGAGTCCGGGTCGATCTCGCAGTACGAATCGGCATTCGGGATCATCTCCCCGCGGCAGGTGAAGGACATGAAACTGCCGTAGTAGCGCCGCATGTCTTCCTTGAGTTTGCGGCCGTAGCCGCCCGCGAAGCTCGCGATGCTGCCCATCGATAGTCCGGGTTCGCTGCGCCCGTCGGCGCCGAATTCGTAGTGGTAGCCGCGCGGAAAATCGAGTTCACCGCGCGCCTGCTCACGGTACAGCCAGAACGGGATGTACACGTGCATGCCTTTCGCGCCGTCCTCGTTGTAGGCCGGGCGATTCTCGAGCAGCGGGAACTGGGCGCCCATCGCGGCGCCGAGCGTATCCATGAGGTTCCGGCCGACCTGTCCGCTGGAATTGGCGACGCCGTCCGGAAAGATTGCGTTCTTCGAATTGAGCAGGAGGCGCGCCGTTTCGCAGGCGCTCGCGGCGAGCACGACGGTGCGCCCGGTCGCCACGCGCTGCTCGCCCGATTTCCGGTCGATGTACGCGACGCCCGTTGCCCGGCCATCCGCACCGACCTGAACTTCGTGGACCATGGCGTCCGTCACGATGGTGAGCCTGCCGGTCGCGAGCGCCATCGGGATGAGCGAGGTGGTCGTCTGGAACGCGGCGCCGATCGCGCAGCCGCGGCCGCAGTCCGTCGCATAGAAACAGGCAGATCGCTGGCCGATCGGGCGGGTCAGCACCGCGCGCCGTGCCGTGATGCAGGGCATGCCTAGCTCGTTGCAGGCGGCCTGGATCAGGCGTTCGCCGACTCTCGGCGCCGGCGGTTCGTGCAGGACGCCGGGGCCGGAATCCGGATGATTCTCGAGGCCGCTGTTGCTGCCGTAGACGCCGACGACGGCTTCCGTCTTGTCATACCAGGGAGCAAGGTCCTCGTAGGCGATCGGCCAGTCGACGCCGTAGCCGTCGCGGGACTTCGGTTTGAAATCGTAAGACCCCATGCGAAACGAGTTGCGCGCCCAGTGGTTCGTGCGCCCGCCGAGCATCCGCGTGCGCCACCACAGGAAGTCGCTGCCCGGCGCGCTCGTGTAGGGTTCGCCCGGCACCTGCCAGCCTCCGTCGACGGTCGCATCGTAGAAGCCGAAAGGTTTCCCGGGGGTGGCGGATGCGCGCAGCGGCGCGTGCCCGTTCAGCGCGAACATCGGCGTTTCGCGATAGGGGTCGTAGTGCCGGCCGGCCTCGAGCATCAGCACCTTGAGGCCGCGCTCGGCCAGCACCCATGCCGCCATGGCGCCGCCCGCGCCCGAGCCGACGACGACGGCATCGAACGAATCGTCCTGCTTCACTCTAGCTCGCGGATCCGGATTTTGCGAAACGACACCCGGTCGGTATGGTCCTGCAGCGCGATGTAGCCTTGGCGATATTTCGCGAAATGCTCCCAGTCCGCGAACTTCGAGTCGGCGACGCGCTGGTTCCAGTCGTCCGAGCCGATGACATACTCGACGATCTTCCGGCCGTTGAGCCAGTGTTCGACATGACCGTCGTTGACAACGAGGCGCACCGCATTCCACTCGCCGATCGGCCGGACTACGTCCGCCTCGGGTGCATACAGCGCATAGCAGGCACCCGCGCTCGTCTTCGGTTCCCGGCCGTCGGGATGCACGTCGTCGTCCAGGACCTGCATCTCGATGCCGGTCAGGTAGGCGACGTCCTGCCCCGGAATCTCGCGGACGCCGAAGAGGATGCCGCTGTTGCCGCCGGCGGAAAGCCGCCATTCCAGCTCGAGCTCGAAATTCTCGTACTGCTGCTCGGTGATGAGGTCGCCGCCGGTCATTTCCTCGGTTGTATCGTCCGCGTCCAGGACGATGGCGCCGTCCTCGACGATCCAGCCTGGCTGCGGTTCCGTGGCGTTGTAGCTGCGCCAGCCGTCGAGGTCGCGGCCGTTGAACAGCGCCATCCATTCGCCGGCAGTGCGTTTCACCGGTGCGACGTCCGGCGCGGCCACCTGCGGCGGCGCGGGCTCGGCCGAGTCGGGGACAGCCGGTGTAGTGTCGTTGCCGCAGGCGCCTGCCAGGGCCGCGCAGGCCAACGCGAGGAGCACTCGTGTCGAAGAGGCAATGGTTCCGGTTTGCATGCGGGCAGTATATGGCGGCCGGCGACTTTTTGCGCTGGTCGATGACGCGCACAGGCCTTTGAAAGTACCATGCTCTTCCCGGGGCTCGAGATCGTGGCGTCTATGAAGTCAATCCCGCTGATCGGCATCTTCATTGGAACACTCGTGCTCGTGCTGCTGGCGGCAGAAATCGGCTACCGCCTGGGTGCCTTCCGGCAACGGGGCGGAGCGGATGAAAAGGAAGGAATGGTCGGTGCGATGGTCGGCACGACACTCGGCCTGCTGGCGTTCATGCTCGCGATTACATTCGGCCTCGCGGGGGACTACTACCAGAACAAGCGCGTGGTACTCCTCGACGAGGCGAATGCGATCGGCACGACCTGGCTGCGTGCCGATTTTCTCCCGGATTCCGAACGCGATGCGGCGCGCGATCTGCTGCGCGAGTACGTCGACGTGCGCCTGGCTGCAGTAGAAACCGGAGATGTCGAAACTGCGATCCGCCGCTCCGGAGAGATCCAGGATTCGCTCTGGGCACAGGCGCAGGTGATCATGAACGGCGATCCGAGCTCCGAAGCCGTCGGCCTGTACATACAGACGCTCAACGAGGTAATCGATCTCCACGCGAAACGCCTCGCGGTCGCTTTGCGCACCTCGATTCCGGACACGATCTGGTACGGGCTTTACGCCATAGCCTTTTTCGCCTTCGGCATGATGGGCTATCACAACGGGTTGGCGGCAACCAACCGGTCGTTCGCGGCGCTCGCGGTGGCGATCACGTTTTCCGCAGTGATCTGGCTCATCGCCGATCTCGATACCGCACAGAAGGGCACGCTGCGCGTGAGCCAGCAGGCGATGGTAGACCTCCGCGAATCGATGGGCCCCTGAATTCTGTTGGAGCGCCCTGTTGGAGAGCGCCCCGTGGGCGCGACCTTTTCGCGGATCATGTTGGCGCGCTGTTGGAGCGCCCCATGGGCGCGACCTTTTCGCGGATCATGTTGGCGCGCCGTTGGAGCGCCCCATGGGCGCGACCTTTTCGCGGATCATGTTGACGCGCCGTTGGAGCGCCCCATGGGCGCGACCTGCTAACGATGAACAAACTCTTCTGGCAATCGGCGATCGCATTCCTGGCATTGCCCGGCGTCGTTGCCTTCGCTGTCCCGTTGTTTCTGGCCGCGCCGCTCCGGGTCCCAAGCACCGTGGCCCTGGCCGGTTTCGCTCCGCTGCTGGCCGGCAGCTTCCTGCTGGCCTGCTGCGTCCGGGAATTCTACGTAGCGGGACGCGGTACGCTCGCGCCTTGGGTGCCGCCGCGGGCACTCGTCGTGTCCGGACCGTATCGTTATTCACGAAACCCGATGTATGTGTCGGTGCTGCTGATCCTGTCGGGCTGGACGATGTTGTTCCAGTCCTGGGCAATTGCCGTATACACACCGGTCATAGCCGTCGCGTTCCACCTGCGCATCCTGTTCGGCGAAGAAACGTGGCTGGCCCGAGTGCACGGTGAGCAATGGATACGTTACCGGGCGCAGGTTCCGCGTTGGTTCGGGACCGCACGCCGCAGCGGCTGAGGTAATCGCACCGGCCTGCCTCGTACGATCGCAGCATTCGGTGGCTCCGTCGCGACTTTGAAAGTACCATCCCGCGGAACCGCAGGCTGCCGGAGCGACATCGCATCTTGGACGCACAACACCGGAAAACACTCGGGCGAAGGGACATGGTCCTCTTCACGGTTTCGGCGATCCTGCTGCTCGACACGCTGGCGGCGGGTGCGGCGATCGGGCCACCCGCGGTGTTCTGGTGGCTGTTCCTCGGCGTGATCTTTTTCCTGCCGTATGCCCTGATCTGCGCGGAACTCGGCACCGCATTGCCGGTGCAGGGCGGGATCTATGCCTGGATCCGCGACGCCTTCGGCCGGCGCTGGGCGTCGCGCGCGACCTGGGCCTACTGGGTCAACAACGCCGTCTGGATGCCGGCGATCTACATTCTGTTCGCCGGCATCTTCCGGCAAATGTTTGCGCCGGACCTGTCGCTCGGCGCGCAGATCGGCATCGGCATCGGGCTGACCTGGCTCGCCGTGGCGATCAACGTGATTGCCCTCGACGTCGGCAAATGGATCCCGAACGTGGGCGCGCTGATCAAGGTGCTCGTCATCCTCGCGCTGGTCGTCGGCGCGTTGTTGTACGTACAGGAACACGACCTTGCGAATGCCCTCACGGTCGAGTCAATCCTGCCGGCGCGCGACGGGATACTCCAGTACTTGCCCGTGATTATCTACGGCATGCTGGGCTTCGAACTCGTCAGTGCCGGAAGCGCCGAAATGAAGAACCCGGGTCGTGACGTACCGTGGGCGATACTCATTTCCGGGACGATCATCATCGTGCTCTACACGGCGGCCACCGCGGCGATACTGGCCGCGCTTCCGCCCGGCGAAATCAACCTGGTGGAAGGTCTCGTCGATACGCTGCATCTGTTCTTCGGGGGCAGTGCGGCGGGTGATGCCTTCGTCATGCTCCTCGGCATCGGCGCCCTGTATACGTTCTTCGCCAACGGCGTGACCTGGGCGCTCGGCTGCAATCGCTCGATGGCGGAAGCTGCGGCTGAAGGGGAGTTCCCGGCGTCGATGGGCTGGCAGCATGCGCGGTTCGGCACGCCGGCTGGTGCCGCGGTGGGCATGGGCTGCGTGAGCACGGTCCTGCTGTTGCTGTACGGTTTGCTCGCCGGCAGCAATGAAGAACTGTTCTGGTCACTGTTCGCGTTCAGCGCCGTGATCCTGCTGTTGCCGATGATAGGTCTGGTCTGTGCATTCGCGCGACTGAGACGAAGCATGCCGGACCTGCACCGGCCGTTCCGGGTGCCCGGCGGCGCCCTCGTCGCGCTGGCACTGACCTGCGTGTGCCTCATCGTTCTGGTGCTGTCGATCCTGCTGCTGGTGTACGTGCCCGGCGGCGGTGTTCAGTGGCCGGTGCTCCTCGGCACCGTCACCGTCGTCGCCATCGGCGAGATCGTCATCCGGCTGACTGAGCACAAGCGGCACCCGGCGGCGAGTGCCGCGTTGCTGCGCTAGCAGCACGACACTCAGCTGCGAGCGCCGCATTGCGTCGCGCCCACGGGGCGCTCCAACGGTTCGTGGTCTGTTAGAGCGCGCCATGCGCGCGACCCGATTTCCCGCCGTCGCGCCCACGGGGCGCTCCAACGGTTCGTGGTCTGTTGGAGCGCGCCATGCGCGCGACCCGATTTCCCGCCGCGGTCGCGCCCGTGGGGCGCTCCAACAGCGCGGATCTCGGCGCCCGCCCGGCAATGTCATGACTTTCTAACCTGCGTTCGACCGACAGTGTCACCCCGCGTGCATAGACTTCCTCCCCGTCGACGCCGCGATGCAGTTCCCGGCGTCGACTTACATCGGCACAGGTTCACGGAGTGACGTTCATGCGTTCGAAGAACAGGCGGGAGATGGCGGGTGTCGCGGCAACCGCGGCATTCATCGGTGCAGCGGCGGCGGGGTTGGCAGCGCCGGCTGCGGCACAATCGGCCCCGGAGGCAACGCAGGGCAGAATTGAAGAAGTGACCGTGACGGCCCGGCGACGGGAGGAATCGGCACAGGACGTCCCGATCCCGATTTCGGTGCTGCGCGGCGAATACCTTGACGACTCGGGTGCTTTCAATGTCAACCGGGTTAAGGAGCTGGTACCCACGGTGCAGCTCTATTCGTCCAACCCGCGCAATACAAGCGTCAACATTCGCGGACTCGGCACGACCTTTGGTCTCACCAACGACGGCATAGATGCGGGTGTCGGCTTCTACGTGGACGGCGTCTACTACGCGCGGCCCGCGTCGACCACGCTCGATTTCATCGACGTCGAGCAGCTCGAGGTGTTGCGCGGGCCGCGCGGCACGCTGTTCGGCAAGAACACCACGGCCGGCGCGATCGTAATCACGACCAGGAAACCCGACTTCACCGCCGGTGCCGACTTCGAGCTCGGCTATGGCAACGAAGGATTTGCCCAGGCGAAGGGTTCGGTGACCGGACCGCTCGGCGAGAAAGTCGCGGGGCGGCTGTCGTTCTCCGGCACCCGGCGCGAAGGGACGCTCTACAACGTCGCGACCCAAGACGACGTGAATACGATGGACAACACGGGCTTTCGCGGGCAGTTGCTGTACCAGCCTTCGGACCGGACCGACATCACGCTGGCCGCGGACTACACGCGCCAGCGTCCCGACGGTTATGCCCAGGTGGTTGCCGGCGTTGCGCCGACCCTGAGGGCCCCGGACCGGCAGTTCGAATCGATCATCGACTACTTTGGCTACGACCTGCCGAGCCGGAATCCGTTCGACCGACTGATCGATCACGACACGCCGTGGCAGTCCGACCAGAATCTCGGCGGCGCCTCGCTCAATGCTGATATCGACGTCGGTAGCGGCACGCTGACCTCGACCACGGCATGGCGTTTCTGGGACTGGGGCCCGTCCAACGACCGCGATTTCACCGGCCTGCCGGTACTCGCCTTGTCGCAGGCGCCGTCGCGCCAGGAGCAGTGGACGCAGGAAGTCCGCTGGGCCGGCGAACTGTCGCCCAGCCTGAACGGCGTTATCGGCCTCTTCGCATTCGGCCAGACGATCGAAGCCGATCCCGTGCACACGGAGGAGTCCGGTTCGGCCCAGTGGCGCTTCTCCTACAACCCGACCATCGCGCCCTTCGACCTGTGGGAGCGGGCCGGCACGGCCGGCGTCCTGGATGGCTACGGCATCGCGACGACGCCCAATTCCGAGGCGCTGAGCGCCGCCGTGTTCGCCGAGGTCGACTGGGCGATCACCGACCGGCTGAGCCTGTTGCCCGGCCTGCGCTTCAACTATGACCGCAAGCAGGTCGACTACGACCGGGTGGCCTATGGCGGCATGGACCCGGCGGACTGGCCGATCGAAGAGGAACGCGAGCAGGTGGCCGCGATCAAGAAAGCCATCTACAGCTCGCAGTCCTTCGTGGCGGACATCGACGACACCAACGTGTCGGGGCAGCTGACCCTGAATTTCCGCGCGACCGATGACATCAGTGCCTATGCAACCTTCTCGACTGCCTTCAAGCCGGTCGGCATCAACGTCGGCGGAATTCCCAACAACGCCGATGGCCAGCCGGACCTGTCGCTGGTAGAGATCAAACCCGAGGACGTGCGCCACTTCGAACTCGGCGTGAAGACCAGCCCGACGCAGACGTCAACGGCGAATTTCACGGTGTTCCAGACCGACGTCCATGACTACCAGACCCAGGTCCAGAACGTCTCGGATCTCGGCGTGAACCGCGGCTACCTTGCCAATGCCGAGAAAGTGCGCGTGCGTGGCGCCGAGTTCGACGGCGACGTCGAACTCGGCGACTACTGGTCGCTGCATACGGCCATTGCCTGGACCGACGGCGAGTACGTGTCTTTCCCGGACGCCCCGG
Organism: uncultured Pseudomonadota bacterium; assembly: GCA_963775455.1. Taxonomy (GTDB): domain Bacteria; phylum Pseudomonadota; class Gammaproteobacteria; order Steroidobacterales; family Woeseiaceae; genus UBA1847. The sequence continues at coordinate 216,814 of CAVZIU010000006.1, forward strand.
TGCCGCTCGAGGAAACCGGTGCATCGGGCACGGCTACGATCAAGGACATCTCGGGTAGTGTATTGCCCGGCATCTCGAAATGGGCGGGCAACGTCGGCGGTGAGCTTGCCGTCCCGATCACGATCTTCGGCAGCGCTGGCGAACTCGTCGGCGGCTTCGATGTGTTCTATCGCGGCGACTTTTCCTCGAGTCCGACGCCGTCGGAGTACCTGAACATCGACGCTTACACACTGACCAACCTGCGCTTCGGCTTCCGCGCAGATAACGGCTGGTCCGGCTACCTCTGGTCGCGCAACCTGTTCGACGAAGAGTACTTCGAGCAGCTTCTGCCGGCCGCCGGCGGTGCGGGTCACTATGCCGCCGTACTCGGCGATCCGCGCACCTACGGCGTGAGCTTGCGTTACAGCTTCTGAGCCCAGGCCCCGCCAGGCGCAGGCGGAGGGCGGGGAGGCGGACAGACCGTCGGGATCGCGTCGTATAGAATGACGCGACTCCGATGACCGACCTTCCCGCCCTCCGCCTCAAGCGCAACGAAGACCGCCGCATTGCCGCCGGGCACCTGTGGGTCTTCTCCAACGAAGTCGACACCGTGGCTACTCCGCTCTCCGCGTTCGGCCCGGGCGAGCCCTGCCGCATCCTGTCCCATCGCGATCGGTTTCTGGGCTACGGCTACGTCAACCCGAAGACGCTCATTTGCGCGCGCGTGCTGAGCCGCGATCCGAATCACCCGCCCGGCCGCAATCTCCTGGTGCAACGACTGCGCGTGGCGCTCGCTCTGCGCGAACGGCTCTATGCGCAGCCGTACTACCGCTGGGTGTACGGCGAGTCAGACGGCCTGCCCGGCCTGGTGCTCGAGCGCTACGGCAAGGTCATCGTCGGGCAGATCGGCACGGCCGGCATGGAGGCGATGCGCGACGAGATCGCTGCAGCGGTGCGCGAGGTGCTAGCGCCGAGCGCGATGCTGTGGAAAAACGACAGCGGCGCCCGGAAGGTCGAAGGGCTTGCCGAGCAAGTCGAAGCCGCTTTCGGCGAGGTACCGTCGATGGTGACGCTCGAAGAGCAGGGGCTTTCCTTCAGCGTCCCCTTGTTCGACGGGCAGAAGACCGGCTGGTTTTACGACCAGGCGGCGAATCGTCACTCGCTCGCAAAATACGTCCAGGGCATGCGGGTGCTGGACGTCTTCAGCTACCTGGGCGCCTGGGGCCTCGGCGCCGCCCGCTCGGGTGCGAGCGAGGTGACCTGCGTGGATTCGTCCGCGCCGGCACTGGAACTGCTCGCTGCCAATGCCCGCGCCAACGGGCTAACCAGTAAACGTCGAGAAAGGCGATGCCTTCAAGGTGTTGGAGGAGATGGCGGGCGCCGGCCGGAAATTCGACGTGGTCGTCATCGACCCGCCGGCGTTCATCAAGCGCCGGAAGGACATCCCCAAGGGCGAAGCGGCGTACCGCCGGCTCAACCAGCTCGCCATGCAGCTCCTCGATCGCGACGGAATCCTCGTGTCCTGCTCCTGCTCGTATCACCTGAGCGCGGACGCCCTGCAGGGCGCCATTCAAAAAGCCGCCCGTCATCTCAACCGGCTGGCGCAGGTGCTGGAAACGGGCGGGCAGGCGCCCGATCATCCCGTGCATCCCGCTATCCCCGAAACGCGCTACCTCAAGTCCTTCTTCTGCCGCATCGTCGCCGACTGAGCAAAACCTAGAAGGCGAACATCGCGATATAGGTGAAAGCGCCGCCGAGATAACCGAGCAGGGCCAGCAGGCTGATGTTGCGCAGGTACCAGAAGAAGTCGATCTTCTCCATGCCCATCGCCGCAACGCCCGCGGCCGAACCGATGATCAGGCAGCTGCCACCGGTGCCGGCACAGTAGGCGAGCAATTCCCAGAAATGGCCGTCGATCACGAAGTGGCCGAGCCACCCGGCCTGGTCCGTCGCCGCGGCCAGTTGTTCCGGCGTGACGAGCGGATACATCTTCATGGCGCCGGCCACGAGCGGCACATTGTCGATGATGGCGGACAAGAGGCCGATGGCGATATTGATGGCGTAGATGTTGCCGAGCTTCGCGCTCAGGAATTCGCCGACCTGTGTGAGATGACCGGCGGTCGACAGGCAGGACACGGCGAGCAGGATGCCGAGGAAGAACAGGATCGTGGTGGTATCCACGCGCCTCAAGACACCGGCGATCGAGAGCGGGCGCTTGTCCTCGTCATTCTTGCTGCCGTGCATGATCTCCGTGACCACCCACAGCACGCTCAGTCCGAACAGGATGCCCATGTAGGGTGGCAGGTGCGTGACGGTCTTGAAGACGGGGACGAACAACAACGCGCCGATGCCGAGACCAAACACCAGGTTGCGTTCGAACGGGGTCACAATGTCATTGCCGTCGTCGTTCCCCTCGACGACGTCAGCAACTTTGATTTCGCCTTTCAGGCGGAAGCTCAATAGCGCGAGCGGCACGAGCAGGCAGACCAGGCTGGGCAGGAACAACTGTTTCATGATCGACACCGTGGTGATCTGGCCGCCGATCCAGAGCATGGTGGTCGTGACGTCGCCGATCGGTGTCCATGCGCCGCCGGCATTGGCGGCTATGACGACAATACCTGCGTAAAACCAGCGTTCGTGGCTGTCGCTAATGAGCTTGCGCAGGAGCGAGACCATCACGATCGTGGTTGTCAGGTTGTCGAGCACGGCCGACATAAAGAAGGTAATGACGCCGAGCACCCAGAGCAGCAGCACCTTGTTGCGCGTCGTGATGCGATCCGTTATGACCTTGAAACCCTCGTGCGCGTCCACGAGTTCGACGATGGTCATGGCGCCGAGCAGGAAGAACAGGATTTCCGCAATCTCGCCCAGGTGATGGCGCACTTCATGGGCCGAATCCGGTTCCACGCCCAGCACCAGCACCGTCCAGGTCAATACGGCCGTGAGGATGGCCGAAGCGGCCTTGTCGATTCCGATGCGATGCTCGAAGGCGATCATCAGGTAACCAACAACGAAAATGACCGCTACCAGTGCATACATACGGGACCTCGTTGCAACGCAATTCGCGGCAAGTGTACAGACAACACCAGGTCCGTTGTCACGTGCCCGCGCGTGTAACGGCCCGGAGGCTGGCCGGTGCGCGCCGATCGACGGTTCAGAAGGTCCACGCGAACTCGATACCGGCGCGCGCGACGCTGCCGGCATCAAGAACCGGGCGCGTGCCGTCGTCGAGTTCGCCCCGGTACTCGGCATCGAAATCGACACCGCCGACCAGCGTCAGCGCAATGGCCGGCGATGCGCGCCAGGTGAAGGAAAGATCCACGGCCCACGCGCGATACTCGAACATCGAGGCGTGTTCGAGGCTCTGGTCCTTCACGTACCATTCGTTCCCGTTCGGGTAGACCGCAAGGGCGCCGTGAAACGGCGAACCCGGACGAAAGCTCACTCTCGTGTCGGGAAAACCGGCTTCGACCAGCCAGTCCCGATGCGCCCGCCAGGAGACGGCCACGACGGGATAGGCGCGGTAGCGGCCAAAGCGATGATCTGCGCACAGGCCCGCGCGATACGTCAGCGTGTCGTTTGCCGGCCATTCCCAGACCGCGGCGAACAGCAATTGCCAGGCTTCGCCGTCGTATTCGTCGGGATCCTTGGTGACGTTGGAGGAACCCGACAGCGCAGGTGCAATCGCCCAGCGCGCGCGCTCATCCCCGGTTCGCAAGCGATGCAATGGGAAATAGAAACTGTGCAGGTAGCCGTTCGTCTGGAAACCGACCGCCGACTCGTCGAGCAGCGTGCCGCGATAGCTGCCGCCGATGAGCCAGGCGTCACCGCTGTGGAACACGAGGTCGGCCGCCCAGTTGTCCCGGCCGAGGTCGCCGCCGGCGAACCGGACGTCGTCGTAAAGCCGGTATCCTGCGCGAAACGCGGATTCCGGCGCCGGCTCACGACAGACGTCGTAGGATCCGGCGCCGTGGGTTGGCGGTGCTGCGAGCAGTGTGCCGGCAAGCGCGAGCATCGTGGGAGCGCGCCAGAGTCGCGCCCATGGGGCGCTCCAACAGGGCGACGAACTGTTGGAGCGCCCCATGGGCGCGACCGATGCGCGCCGAAGGTCGCGACGTTGGAGTGCCCCATGGGCGCGACCGATACGCTCCAACATCGCAGTCCTAAGCGCCGGCCTGGACGATGGTCCAGACGCCGACGAGGATGAAGCCGACGCCGGCGGCATACGACAGGTACCTGGCGTCGACGTAATTCGAAAGGACGCTGCCGGCGGCCACCGCGAGCGCCGTCGAAGCGATGAGCGCCAGCGCGGCGCCGGCAAACACGGTGGCGAGGCTCACCGAAGGCCGGCTCGCGAACAGCATCGTGGCTAGCTGGGTCTTGTCGCCGAGTTCCGCGAGGAACACGGTGCCGAACACGATCGCAAGCGTCTTCAGGTCCATCGATCAGTCCTCGGGCGAGAGCACCCAACGCTCGAGCCAGGCGAAGTAACGGCCGTACAGGTCCTTCTCATAGGACGGAACCGACAGGGTGTGGCTCTCGTTCGGATAGACGATGAGTTCGGTCGGCACGCCCTGCCGCTTGAGCGCGATGTACAGCTGTTCCGAATTCTGGATCGGCACGTTCCAGTCGGCCTCGCCGCCGACGATCAGCGTCGGCGTCTTGACCTTGTCGAGCGAGTAGAACGGCGAGATACGCTCCCAGTAGTCGCGGTTTTCGGCGAGCCAGGGCAGGCCGAGTTCCTGCTCCCACCATTGCTGGTACTGATCGTGGCCGTAGTTGGCTGCATAGAGCGTAGCGCTTGCGCCGGTGATCGCGGCCTTGAAGCGGTTGGTCTTGGTGATGACGTGATTGGTCATCATGCCGCCGTAGGACCATCCGTAGACGGCCATGCGGTCCTCGTCGACCCAGCCTTTGCTGACGGCGAACTCGATCGCCGCAATGACGTCCTGGTAGTCGATGCCGCCCCAGTCACGGTAGATCGCGTCGGCGAATTCCTGGCCGTAACCGAAGGATCCGCGCGGGTTCGGCATGACGACGACGAAGCCGCGCGCGGCCAGGAGCTGTACTTCCGAGTCGAAGCGGTAGTCGAACTGCGCCTGCGGCCCGCCGTGGACGTGCAGGATGCCTGGATAGGACTGTCCCTTGCGATAGCCCGGGGGAAAGACGACGAAAGCTTCGATGGCGGTGCCGTCGGCGCTCTTGTAACTGTGCTTCTCCACGTTGCCGAGCGCAATCCCGGTGCCGAGGTCCGGGTTCACGTTCGTCAGCCGGCGCAGGGCGCCGTCATCGACGGCGAACAACTCGTCGGGCATTTGCGGCCGCGCGATGAGCGCGAACAGGCGGCCGTCGGCGCTAGCCGCGTAATCGGTGACCACGTCTTCGCCGTCGATCAGCGACTGGACTGCGCCACTGCTCACCTCGACCTGCACCAGGTTCTGCTCGCCGCGGTCCTCAGTGATGCCGAGCACGGACTTGCCGTCGGCGGAAAACCGCGGTTCGAAGACCTGCGTCTCCGCCAGCGCCTGCACTGCGCGCACCTCGCCGGAAGCGAGGTCCACGAGCGCGAGTCGCGGTATCGCATAGATCGGCAGCGCATCGGGCACCGTCGACGTGCAGACGATACTCTTGCCGTCCGGGCTCCAGGCCGGGCCCGCCTCGATCGTCTCCGCGCTTGTCACCTGCTCGGCTTGCAGTCCTTCCTTGCCGGTGTCCACGATCCAGAGGTCGGTGTTGGCGGTCCTGTCCGGGTCGTCGGCACGGTTGCTCACGAATGCGATCCGGCGACTGTCAGGCGCCCAGGCCGGGTCGCTGTCCTCGAAATCGCCGAAGGTCACCTGCCGAGTCTTGCGCGTCTCGAGATCGACGACGTAGATGTGCGCGCGGTAGCGATCGAGATAGCCGACATAGTCCTCCTTGAACTGCAGGCGGTCGATGACCCAGGGTCGCGGGTTCTGTGGTTCCTCCTCGTCGAGATCGGCGGGCGTGGCGTCGTCGGTGACGAACAGCAGGCGCGTGCCGTCCGGCGCCCATTCGAAGGAGCTCACGCCCTGCTTCAGCTCGGTGAGTTGCTGCGCGTCCCCGCCGCGGCGGTCGTACAGCCAGATTTGCGTCGCATCTTTGCGATCGGAGAGCACGGCGAGGTAACGGCCGTCGGGGCTCCATTGCGGGCCGCTCGTGTCGTTGTCCGGGTCCGACATGCGCAAAGCCTCTCCGCCGGCGGTCGGCTGGATCCAGACGCTGTCGCCGTACGAGTCATCCTCGAGGTCGGTGGCGGACAGCGCGTAGGCGACGAATTCGCCGTCCGGGCTCGCGCTCAGGTCCGATACGGACTTCAGGGCTAAATATTCGTCGATGCCGAAGTGTCGTGCTTCGTCGGCGGCAACGAGGGAGGCCATGCCCAAAGCGACAACGGCGAGGACGACACGCATCAGGATGTTGGTCATAAACTCGGCCCAATCGAATGAAACCGAGAGGCTATAACAAGCGTCTGCGGATGTCTGCCCGCTGTTAGAGCGCCTGTTGGAGCGCCCCATGGGCGCGAAGCCCGTTACTGTTGGAGCGCCTGTTGGAGCGCCTGTTGGAGCGCCCCGTGGGCGCGACTCGCCGATGTTATTATTCCGACCGGTCTCATCAGACGAAAACCGCAAAGAGACGATCTCGTCGATCAAGTGAGCGAGGCATTGGGCACCAGTTCAGGCGGCCGGATCATCAAGGTCAATCACGCCGGTGAGTTCGGTGCCACCAATATCTACCGTGCCCAGATCGCGGTTGCGCGATTTTTTCGCCGACCGTACGTCGGCATGCTCGAGGAGTTTCTCGAGCACGAAAAGCGGCATCTTGCGATCTTTTCGGCATATCTCGAGCGCCATGCTATCCGGCGGTGCCGCAGTTACTGGTTCTGCGGCAGCGGAGGCTATGTGCTCGGGCTGGTCACTGCCTTGCTCGGACGAAAGGGCGTCATGGCATGCACCGCCGCGGTGGAATCCATCGTGACCCGGCATCTGCATCAGCAAATCGAGGTGCTGGAGCAGCTGGGAGACCGGGAAGCGCGCGACGCCGTCCTGGCCATCGTCGCCGACGAGGAAAATCATCGCGATGCGGCACTCGAGGAGGGTTTCGACTGCCCGTTTTACAAGCCTGTCTACGCGGTTGTGGCGATCTCGACCGAGGCAGTCATCTGGCTGGGCCTGCGCCTCTAAAGGTCGTGCCGGGTCGCGCCCATGGGGCGCTCCAACAGGATCACCGTCGCGCCCATGGGGCGCTCCAACAGGATCACCGTCGCGCCCATGGGGCGCTCCAACAGGAGACTAGGCTCAGGGCCGGCTTTCGCTATCGTCCGTCCGCGTGCGGCGCGAGCCCACGATATCGAAAATGATGCCTGCGAGCGCGTTGATGCGCATGACGCGGAAAATGACCTGCGAGGTCGAGATCGGCCGGACGCTGCGCACTTCGCGCAGTTTCGGCAGCAGGAACAGCACCGCGCTGCCGCGCACAAGCGTGGAAAGCACAAACACGCCGAATAGCGGGCTCAGCCAGGTGTAATGATTGCCGAAAACCGTGGCCTCGGTGGGCAGGATCGTCGCGAGGAAGCCGCCCAGGATCGCGCCGCCGAAAGTCCCCACCGCGGCGAATACGTTGTGAACGGCGAGAAAGGTGGCTCGCAGGTCCGGGCGGATCAGGTCGTACACGAAATTGCCGGCGGCGAGCGTGAACCCGGCCCAGGAGAAACCGGTCAGCGCCTGCACGGCGACCAGGTACCAGACGTCCGTCGAGACCGTCCACAGGACCGGCATCAGCGGGATGAACAGCCCCGTCACGGTGAGGATGCGCCGGTTGCCGAAGATGTCGCTGATGCGGCCCCACTGCGACAACGTGAGGAACTGCGCGAGGATCGATGCGCCGGAGTTCAGTGTGAATTCGAAGTAGCTGAAACCGAGATCGCGCAGGATGTAGACGGTGAAGAACGGCGACGCGATCGCTACGCCGAACTGCATCAGCGCAAAGAACATGGAGAAGCGCACCGCGTTCGAATGCCTGAGCCGGCGCCACCAGTCCATGCCGACCGGCGCTTCGAGTGCAGCGACCTGCCCGCCGGGATCAGTCATGCGCGAGAGGTGGTAGACGGAAATGACGCGCGCGGCGGCGGCGGTCAGGAACAGCAGCATGAAGCCGGCCAGCGTGTGGCCGGCCTTGTTGCAGGCGTGCAGCAGCAGGCCGCCGGCCATCACGCCGCAGAAGGAGGTCAGCGACACGACCCGGGTCCTGAGCGCAAAGAAGCGGCCGCGTCGGCGCTCCGGCACGATGTCGCCCATCAGGCTGCTCCACTGCGGCGCGGCGAGTTGCGCGCCGCTGTGATACAGGATCACGCTCGCGATGAGCAGTGGCACGGCGTAGTCGGGAAACAGCACGGGCAGGAACAGGATCGGCAGCCACGCGAACGCCTGTATGCTGGCGCCGACCAGCACGATCTGCTTGCGCAGGCCCGTCACCCGTCCGAGCCAGGCCGAGAACAGCTGGGCCAGGGACGCCAGCAGCGGCGGCAGCGAGGCGAGCAGCCCGATCTGCGGCGCCGTCGCTTTCATGAACAGCGCGAACGCGGAGACGTAAGTCTCGCCGACGCCGGTCATCGCGGCGTAGGCGGTCGCGTCCTTCAGGGAATGTTTGAGTGACCGTTCGACGTCCGGGTCACGGCTGATCGCTGGCATGGGTCGGGCCGGGCTTTACAGGCGGCAAATGATCGCCGGTTTGCTGGCGGAACGATAGCGATTGGCGCACAGCGGGTGCAACGTTGCCGGGGCGCGGGCAGGGCTCGTAGACTGTCGTTTCACCCGTGACGGCAGGGCCCGGGATGGCAGGCGGATTCGCAAAAGACGGCGCAGTCCAGGACCAGATCGACGCGTCCATCGAGGATGCGGTCGAGCGTGCGCGCAGCCGCATCGCGAGCGGCGAGGGCCGCAGCACCTGCGAGGACTGCGGGGCGCAGATCCCCGAAGCCCGCCGCGCCGCCGTGCCCGGCGTGCGCTTCTGCATCGCCTGCCAATCCGAACGGGACAAGGAGGATGGGCCGGTCGCGGGCTACAACCGCCGCGGCAGCAAGGACAGCCAGCTACGCTGATGCTGTTGGAGCGCCTGTTGGAGCGCCCCATGGGCGCGACCCCCTTCGTCGCGCCCACGGGGCGCTCCAACAGGGCGCTACTCGAATACCGTCCTGAGGAACGAGACGATCTCGTCGCAGCCGTCTATCAGCGGGTCCACCGCCGGCACGTGGTGCCGCTGGCGCAGTTCCTCGAGGTAAGACGCCCGCAGTTCGCGCGGCACGGCCGACGTGTTGACCGATATGCCCACGCAGCGCGTGTCGGGATTCGTGCGCCGCGCCATGCGTACGTGCAGGTCGATGCAGTCCTCGACCGACGGCAGCCGGTAGTGCTCCCAGCCGGACACGGTCTGGCGGGTCGCGTCGTGGCAGACGACGATGGCGTCCGGCTGCGAACCGTGCAGCAGCCCGAGGCTCACCCCCGAGTAGGCGGGATGGAACAGCGAGCCCTGGCCTTCGATGACGTCCCAGTGGTTCGGCTCATTGTCCGGGCTCAGCACTTCCGCCGCGCCCGCAATGAAATCGGCGACTACCGCGTCGATCGGCATGCCCTCGCCGGCGATCATGATGCCGGTCTGGCCGGTTGCGCGGAACGTGGATTTGAGCCCCGCCGCCCGGAAGGACCTGTCGAGCGCGAGTGCCGCGTATTTCTTGCCGATCGCGCAGTCGGTGCCGACCGTGAGCAGCCGCATGCCGCTGCGCTTCTTGCCGTTGCCTACCGGCAGGTTCTTCGGCGGCACGCGCACGTCGATCAGCTGTGCGCCGGAGGCCGTGGCGGCCTGGACCAGTGGCGGATTGTCCCTGAGCTTGGTGTGCAGGCCGGCGACGACGTCGAGGCCGCGCGCAGCCGCTTCGCGCATCACGTCCCACCAGGCTTCCGGCACCCGCCCGCCGACCGGCGCGACGCCGACCACGAGGCTGCCGACGCCCGCCTGAGCCGCCGTTTTGATGTCCATCTCCGGGACGCCGAGGTTCACCGCCTTCCCGGCCAGCCGCAACTGCCCGGCGACGGCCTCGCGACGCCATTGCACGATGCCGAGTCCGGTCTTGGCGTAAGTCGGGTCGCCCTCGTCGCCGACGAGGATGAGGTAGGGTTGCCGGAGGACGATCCGGGTGAGATCAACCATGCTTCGTGCGTCCATTCTCTATCACCAGGTTCCGAACCATGCCGCAAGTGCCACGCCGATGAAGGTCCCGATTGCATAGCCGAACATGCCGACCAGGATGCCCGGCGCGACCAGCGGCTGCCAGCCCTTGCCCGCCGCCAGCGCAGCGGCGGTCGCGGGACCGAGGATACACGCGTTCGACGCGATCATGACTTCGGCGAGGTCGAGCCGTAATAGTCGGCCCGCCGACACCAGCAGGATGAGGTGCACCAGCACCATCACGACGATGAACGCGAGGATCGGCAGTGCCGCGTCGATGACCTCTGCCAGGTTCGCTCCGGCGCCGATGCAGACGAAAAACATGTACATGAACAGGGTGCCGAGTTCGAAGTCGGACGACACCTGCTGCAGGAGTGGTTTTGCGAAATTGGCGGCCGCGAGGGCGAGCGCAGTCACGACGAGTATGTATGCCGACTCGATCCCGAAGCGGGCGCAGAGCCAGTGCGACAGCGCGCAAATAACCGCGCTCAGGGCGAGACCGTTCGCTGCCCGTGGCAGGCTGAAGGGCAGGACGGCCGCCGGCGCCGATTCAGCGGCTGGCGGCGCAGCCGCGCCGTCCGTGCCGAAATAACGCGACGGCATCGCTTTGCGGACGAAACGCAGTGCCGGCAATGACATGAGCAGGATGAGAAAGAACACGGCGCCCGCGGCGTCCGCGGACAGGGCGGCGACGTACACCGACGAATCGCGGATGCCGGTCGCTTCGGCCGTGGCGACGAAGTTGAGCGACCCGCCGATGTAACTCGACGCCAGCGTTCCCGCGATCTCCGCTTCCAGCGGGCCGACATCGACGAGCAGCACGCCCACGCACGCGCCGATCGTCGTCGCGGCCGCGGCCACCAGGAAAGCGGCGAACATCGGTCCGGATTCCGTGACGATGGTCCGGAAGTCGGCGCGGAACAACAGGAGCGGGATCGCGAGCGGCACGAGGTAGCCCGCGATGGTGTCGTACAGCGGCGCGACATGCGGCATGACGCCGAGGTTCGCGAGCAGCATCGGTACCGCGATCAGGAGCAGCGGCCCGCCGAGGCGCCGACCCCATTGCGCGCGTTCGGCCCACAGGCCGAAGGCGGTGACGGCCATGACGGCCGCGCCGACGGCCAGGTTCTGGTCGGGCGGAATCCACGACATCTTTAGCTCAACTCGGCGATGGTGACGAACCCATCATGCGCTGCGTGACGGGCTAACAGTAAGTGGACAGCAGGATTGCCGCTATTGCGGTTTCGGACGCCGGCCGTGGCCTGCGTCCGAAACCCGGGGCTAAGCGCTAGTTGAAATTGAACCTTGCAACGGCACCGACGGTGCGCGGGCGCGTAGGCGTCGCAAGCGAGGGACCGGTGAAGCTCGACCCGAAACTCGTATAGGCCCACTCGTCGAGCAGATTGTTGACGTACAGCGACACGTCGACCGGGCCGATCGTCATGCCGGCGCGCACGTCGACAATGGTGTAGCCGTCGATCGTCAGGCGCGGCGACGACGGCTGCCAGAACGTGCCATTGGCGTCGGTGTAGCCTTCGAACCCGACCGGCATGTCTCCCTTGTAGCGCACGGACAGTCCGGTATAGCCGGGAAGCTCGCCGACATTGAAGCGATAGTCGATATCGATCGCCGATTGCCACTCTGCGCTGTTCGGCAACTGGTCCCCGTCCGCGCCGCCCAGGTCCGGTTCATCGGCAGCAAGCTCGGCATTGGTGTACGACACCATGCCCTTGAACGTCAGCGCATCGGTTGCCGCGTAACTCAGCGATGCTTCCGCTCCAATGCTGACCGCTTTGTCTGCGTTGCCCGCGACCTGCAGGCCGCCTCTAACTATGCCGATCTGGTAATCCTGCCAGTCGATGTAGAACGCGGCGAGATCGTATCCGAGCCGCGCGTTTTCAGTCGTACCTTTGATCCCTACTTCGAAGCTGGTGAGCGAATCGGCCTCGAAGAACGGATTCGTCAAAGGTTCACCGGTGACCGGATCGAGCAGCAGGAAATTCGCGCCGCCAGGCCGATAGCCGGTCGCGACGCGACCGTAGATTGCCGTGTTGTCGCCGGTCCGCCAGCGTGCATTCAGGAGATAGTTGGTGACTTCGTCCTCGATGCTGGTTAGTGGAATTGGCCCTATCAGCGGGCCGACGGTATTCAGAACGACATCGTTAGAGTAGTCGGCATAGCGAACACCGAGGCTCATGTCGAAATCCGGCGTGAAGTAGTACGTGCCGGTGGCAAATGCCGAAAACTCGTCGTAGTTCGACGGGAAGTTGGCAAAGTAAAAATCTTCGGGTGGCTGCGTGTCGAGCCGTTGAATATTGTGCCCTTCCTCGTCGGTGTAGTAGGCGCCTACGATCCATTCGAAGGTATCGTTGGATTCCGACGTCAGGCGCAGCTCCTGCGTCAGTTTGTCGAAGCCGAGATCGCCGACGAAAATCACCGAAGTGTGTGGCGCATTGTCCGGGAACAGGAAATCTGCGAGACCGGCGTAGATGGCCGTAAAGTCCTGCGTCTGGACGAATTGCAGTTCCTGCGTGCTCGTAACGGACGTCAACGTGGCAAAATCGAAGTCATAGTCGATGGTAAGGCCGACCATGCTGGCGTCGAATTCGCTGGGATTGATGTCGGCCTCGCCGGTTTCGTATTCGCCGAACCACGGTTCGCCAGCGCCGACACCTGGCTGGAACATATCTTCCGCAAAGTTCGCCTGGATCGTGGACACTCCGTTCTGGGTCGAATTCTGGTACAGGCCCTGCACGGTAACCTCCAGCCTGTCCGTCGGCGCCCAGCGCAGGCTGCCGGATCCGCCGTAATACTCGTAGTCGTCCCAGCCGTCGAGCGGAATGGCCACGTTGTCGATGTAGCCCTCGGCATCGCTCCAGAAGCCGGTGAAACTGACCCCGAGAGTGTCTGTTGCAATCGGGCCGTTGGCATTGACGCGATACAGCTGGTTCATTCCGCCGCCACTCGTGTTCGACAGGTCTGCGGTCATGCTGCCGGTCCAGTCGTCGAGCGATGCGTCGCGGGTTGCGTACTTGAGAAGGCCGCCCATCGCACTGGCGCCGTACAGCGTGCCCTGCGGGCCTTTGAGGACGTTCAGTGAATCTACGTCCAGCAGCGTGCCGTCGAGGGGTGCGGGTGTCGTGTAAACGGTCGATGAGCCGAACGGTATTTCGTCGACATAGGTTGCGACACCCGCGGCGAGCACTGCATTGATGCCGCGAATGTAGACCTGGTTGTTGAAGTTCGAGCCGCCGTCGACGACCGAGACACCGGGAACGAAGCCCAATACTTCGGGCAGTCCGTTGAAGCCGGCGTCCGAAAGTGCGCCCACATCGAGTACGGTCACGGCGACCGCCGCGTTCTGCAGCGTTTCCTCACGCCGCGAGGCGGTCACGGTGATTTCCTCGATCGCAGCGCCGGTCGTCTCTTGCGCTGCGGCGGATTCCGCCAGGAGGACTCCGGTCGCCGACAGGATTCCCAGTCCGACAGTGCCTGCAATGCGAACGTTCGACTTGCTCATATGTGTTTTCCCGTGCCTGAAATGCATGAATTCCCGACGCGCAATGGACCCCCCGCGCGGCACCTTCGCGGCCAAGTCTAAATCGGCCGCTGCGCCGGGCAGTAGTCCGATACGGCTATTTACTGTGCCGATTCGGCAGCTTGCCGCGGCTACGGCCGTTGCTCATGCGCCGCGCGCGCGGCGCCATTCTTTCGGCGTGCTGCCCGTGTGCCGGCGGAATGCGCGGGTGAACGCGGAATGATCCTCGTAGCCGACGATGCTGCCGATCTCCGAGATCGAATGCCGGTTCTCACGGAGCAGGAGCCGGGCGGCCTCGATGCGCTTGTCGATGCAGAACTGCATGACCGTGGTGCCGAGCATCGACTTGAAGCTGCTCTTCAGGCGGGTTTCGGAGATGCCGAGCTGGCTCGCCAGCTCCGGCAGCGGCGGCGGGTCCGCGTATTCGACGCTCAGTATCGCGCGGGCCCGGCGGACCTTGTCGCCGCTGGGCAGGTCGAGATCGAGCGGGTTGTGGTCCGGCAAACTTTGGCTGTTCTTCAGGATCTGCAAACCGATGCACAGGAGCTCGTCGAACTTGGCCGACATCCAGTGGCCGAGCAGGCTGCCCGAAACCGGCAGGTGAAAACAGGACCAGATCGCGTCGCGGTGCACGTCTTCCAGGAAGTACACCCGCTGTCGTGGTTTGCGATGCCGGCCTCGCAGCGTGTCGCGCAGCCAGGCCGGGTAGGCGGCGGCGTCCTCGCCGGTGCGATCCATGAGGGTCGAGAGCGTCGTGTGCACGACGACGTGGCGGATCGGCACGTTCGACTTCGGCACCCGGTAGGTGGTCTCCGCCTCCGGCACGACGCTGACGATGAGGGCCGGCCCGAGGTCGTGCACGTTCTTGCGCTTGCCCAGGTACTCGGAGCGCTTCACGGAGGATACGAACTGGAAACTGACGATGTCCGCGACCTCGTTGCGCAGGACCAGCGACTTCGGCAGGACCGCGTCGTCGATCTCGAACATGCGGTCGGAATCGATGCGGTAGCACAGGAGTCCGTCGATGCCGGTGCCCTCGAGGTCCTGGATGAAGTTGTGGTCCGGCGTCGACGCGAAGCGCGTGACGCGCTGCGCCTGGCGAAACAGGGCGCCGAGCCGTGTGCGGGAGAGCTCGTCCGGGTCGAATCCGGGCTCGACCTCGACGAAGTATTCGTCGCCGTAGTGCATGCTTCGTTGCGCCGGGTCCATGCGGGCCCGAGGGCCCCGCGTCCGTAGAATCCTGCCGATTCTGCACATTATGATGGCGGTTCGGCCTAACCCGCAATCCGGGGCCGACGCTATCATCCTGCATCTTTACGGGCGGATTCGGACGGAAGGCACAGCATGAACAGGCTCGCAGGGCACCTCGTTGCCGTTATTCTCTGGCTCACACTCGGAGCCGCCGCCGGCGCGCGGCCGGCAGACCTCGACGACGAGGCGCAGCTCGAAGCCTTCATCGACGGCGTCGTCAAGTCGCTGATGAAGGACAACAACAGCCCCTCGGGCACCGTCGCCATCGCCCGGGACGGCGAAGTCATCTTCGCGAAGGGCTACGGCTACCAGGACGTCGCGGAACAGGTTCCGGTCGACGTGGCCGAGACGCTGTTCCGGCCGGGCTCCGTGTCCAAGCTCTTCACCTGGGTCTCGGTCATGCAGCTCGTCGAGCAGGGCAAGCTCGACCTCGACGCCGACGTCAATACCTACCTCGAGAACTTCAAGATCGCCGAGGCCTTCGACAAACCGATAACGCTGCGCCACATCCTGACGCATACCTCGGGCTTCGAGGACGGGGCGTTCGGCTACCTCATCATCGACGATCCCGACCGGATCATGCCGCTCGCCGACTCGATGGCCCGCTACCAGCCGGCGCGGGTCAACCCGCCCGGTGCGCAGACCGCGTATTCGAACTATGCGACTGCCATCGCCGGACTGATCGTGGCCAACGTGTCCGGCCTGTCGTTCAACGACTATGTCGAGCAGAACATTTTCGAGCCGCTCGGCATGCAGAATTCCTCCTTCGACGAGCCTCTGCCGGAAGCGCTCGACGCCAAGATGGCGAAGAGCTACACGGTGGAAAACGGGGCCTACGTCGAAAAGCCTTTCGAGATCATTTCGAACTTCGGCCCGGCCGGCGCCCTGTCCTCCAGCGGCACCGACATGCTGCGTTTCGGGCAGGCGATTCTCGACGGCGGCGAGCTCGACGGCGAACGCCTCATAGGCGAGGAAACGCTCGATACGATGCTGAAGCGCGCGTTCTCGCACGACGACCGGCTGATGGGCATGGCGCTCGGTTTCTACGAGGAACAGCACAACGGCGTGCGCCTCGTGGGCCACGGCGGCGACACTCAGTATTTCCATTCCTACCTCGGCGTCGACGCGACGAACGACCTGACGTTCTTCGTGAGCTTTGGCGGCCCGGGCGGCAGCGTCGTGCGGTCGGCGTTCGCGCCCGCGTTCTACAACGAGTATCTTCCCGAAGGAATTCGTGCGCCCGGAACCGCCGGAAGACTTCGCCGAGAGCGCGGCGCGCTATGCCGGCACTTACGGCTTCTGGCGCAGCAATTTCTCGAAGCTCGAGAAGGCGCTGGGCCTGACGAGCGTCGTGCAGGTCGCACCGACTGAAGACAATACGCTGCTCGTCAGCCTCGCCGGCACCGCGAAGCAGTACGCGGAGGTCGAGGACAACCTGTTCCGGGAAATGGATCCTAACGTGTCGCTCATCAGCGGCATCAGCCCGCCGCTCATGGCGTTCCAGGAGAACGAGGCGGGCGAGATCACCGGGTTCGTGCTGGACGGCCTGCCGTTCATGTCCTTGCGCAAGCTGCCGCTCGCCGCGACGCCGTCCTTCAACTTCGCGCTGCTGGGCTTCTCCATGCTGGTATTCCTCGCCGTCGTGCTTCGGCGCTGGTACCAGCGCTCGGCAATCCGTCTGCAGACGACGCCGGACCGGGCCGCGACCAACGCCGCCTTCTGGGCCAGCGCCGCCAACCTGCTGGTGGTGATCGTGGGCGCGATCGTCATATCGATCCTCCAGGACGAGCTGTTCGGCGGCATTCCGTTACTGTTCAAGGCCTGGCTGGTATTGCCGATCGTCGCGACGATCGCGGGTCTCTACCTCGTGTACCGGACGTTCCTGGCGTGGCGTAACGGCCTGCTCGGCGGCACCTGGGCGCGAGTGCGCCACACGATTGTCGCCCTGTGCGCTCTGTTCATGTGCTGGTTCTACTTCTACTGGAACATACTCGGCTTCCAGTACCTGACGTGAGCCGCCGGCGATGAGTGCGCGGCGGAAGCTCGAGATCGCGACGGAGACCTGGGAATTCCTGAAGCCGTTCACGATCACGGGCCATACCTTCACCACCTCCGATTTGCTGTACGTGCGGATCGCGGAGGGCAAACAGGCGGGGCGCGGGGAAGCCGCGGGCATCTATTACCTGGACGAGAACGGGGAGAGCATGGCGGCCGACGCGGAGCGCGTGCGTGCCGCGATCGAGCGGGGAGCCGGCCGGCGGGAGCTCTTGGACCTGCTGCCGCCGGGCGGAGCCCGCAATGCGCTCGATTGCGCGCTCTGGGATCTCGAGGCGAAGCTGTCGGGCAAGTCGATCTGGGAACTCACCGGGATCGAGCCGGCGCTGACGCGCACGGTACTCACCATCGGCATCGACACGCCGGAGGTCATGGGGCGGGTAGCGAAGACCCTGGACAGCAATCGCATCAAGGTGAAGCTCGATTCGCACCTGCCCATCGAGCGATTGTCGGCGGTGCGCGCCGCGCGGCCCGATGCGGAGATTGTCGTCGACGTGAACCAGGGCTGGGACTTCGCCCGGCTCGTCGACGCTCGCGCCGCGCTTCGCGGAACTCGGCGTCGCCATGATCGAGCAGCCGCTGCCGCGCGGTGGCGATGCCGAACTTGAGGGCTATCGGTCACCCGTGCCGCTGTGCGCGGATGAATCCTGCCTTTGCGTCGCCGAGTTCGAGCAGGCGGCGGAGCGCTACCAGGTCATCAACATCAAGCTCGACAAGTCGGGCGGACTGACTGAAGCGCTGGAACTTGCGCAGGTCTCGCTGCAGCGCGGGCTCGACGTGATGGTGGGCAACATGATGGGCACCTCGCTCGCCATGGCTCCCGGCTTCGTCGTCGCGCAGCTGTGCCGTTTCGTGGATCTCGACGGCGCGTTATTCCTGAAAAGCGACCGCGAGCATGCGATGAGCTACAAGCACGGCGTCGTCTCGAAGCCGCGTCGCGAACTATGGGGCTGATCAGCAACTCGACGTTCCAGCGTATCTGGTTGCCCGGCTTCATGTTGCAGTCGGTGGTCATCGGCGGCGGCTATGCGACGGGGCGCGAACTCGTCGAGTTCTTCCTGAGCCAGGGACCGCTGCGCGGCCTGCTCGGCATGCTCGTCGCGACCGTGTTGTTCAGCATTGCCAGCGTATTGTGTTTCGAGCTGGCGAGGCTCGCCCGCACGTACAACTACCGCAGTTTTTTCGGCGAGCTGCTGGGCCCGGCCTGGTTCGTGTACGAGATCGCGTATTTCGTGCTCGGACTCCTGGTGCTCGCCGTGTTGGCGTCCGCCTCGGGAGAGATCTTCAGCGCCCAGTGGCAGCTCGAGCGCAACATCGGCATCGTGCTGCTGATGTTGCCGATCGGCTTCCTCGCTTTCTACGGTACGCCCCTGATCGAAAAAGTACTCGCCGTCTGGTCCTTCGTGCTCTATGCGACCTACATCGTGCTGGTCGCGAGCTACCTGTGGTCCTTCGGCGGGGCCCTCGCCGACGACTTCACCGACGGCCCGCCGGGCGGCGAATGGGTTGTGAAGGGCGTGAGTTACTTCGGCTACAACCTCGCGATCATCCCTTTGGTTCTGTTCTGCGTGCGGCACCTGCGCTCGCGCGGCGATGCAGTAAAGGCGGGCCTGCTGGCCGGCCCGCTGGTGATGATCCCCGGTGCGTTGTTCTTCATCGCGATGGCCGCCTCCTATCCGGAAATTCTCGACGTGGCCGTGCCCGCGGATTTCATGATGCAGCGCCTGCACCAGGGCTGGCTGCAGACCGTGTTCTACATCGTCATATTCGGCACCTTCATCGAAACCGGCGTCGCGTTCGTGCACGCGTTGAACGAACGCGTCGCATTGCGTTACGCGGCGCAGCAACGTGCGATGCCGCGCTGGCTCCGACCGGCCATCGCGATCTTTGCCCTGTGCATCGCCGTCGTGCTGGCGCTGCGCTTCGGCATCATCGACCTGATCGCACGCGGTTACGGGACGCTGACCTGGGTGTTCATCCTCGTCTTCGCGTTGCCGTTGTGTACGATTGGTGTCCTGAAGATTCGCCGAATGGCGCGGGAACCGGATCCGGAGTCGGTGGCCTGAGCCGCCGCAAAGCGAGGTACGCATGCGAAACCTGAAGATTCTGGCGGTGCGCGTCTATGTGGCGACACTGGTCGTACTGCTCGCGGGCAAAGCGCTGGCGGCGACGCCGTCGCACGAGACCATCGACGAGACCGTCGAGCGGGCCATGAAGACCTTCGATGCGCCGGGCATGGCGGTGTCGGTCGTATACGACGGCGAGCTTGCTCATTCCGCGGGCTACGGGATCGCCGAGACCGGCGGCCGCGCCGAGGTGGACGAACACACGCTGTTTCAGATCGGTTCGGTGTCGAAGGCGTTCACCGCTGCGACGCTTGCGCTGCTCGTCGACGACGGCAAGCTCGGATTCGACGACCGCGTCATCGATCACCTCCCGGAATTTCGGCTGAGCGACCCTTGGGTGACACGGGAATTCACGATCCGCGACCTGCTGACCCATCGCAGCGGCCTGCCGCTCGGCGCCGGCGACCTGCTGATGTTCCCGGACGGCAATGCAACGGCCGCGGAAGTCATCGGCGCGCTGGCGCACTTCGAGCCGGCAACGAGCTTTCGTTCCGAGTTCGCGTACGACAACCTGCTGTACATCGTGGCGGGCGAGGTCGTGGCGCGCGTGTCGGGCAAGCCGTTCGCGGACTACCTCGAGCAGGAACTGCTGACGCCGCTCGGCATGAACGACTGTGTCGCCTACGCGGACCGGGCGGCACCGAACGCCGCGCTCGCGACGGCACACGTGCTGGTCGACGGCGAGCTCGAAACGACCACGACCCGGGTCACGCCGCTGGTCGCCGCGGCCGGCGGCATCAGCCTGCAGCGCCGAGAGCATGGCGAAGTGGATGAAATTCGTGCTGGCCGAGGGGAAAGACGAAGACGGGCAGCAGCTCGTCAGCGCGGAAAGCTTCGCCCAACTCGTCAAGCCGGTCACGCTGCTGCCGGTGCCGGGCTTTCTCGCCGAAAACGCCGGCGCGGTGCTGAACGCCTATGCGCTCGGCTGGAACCTGTCGACCTTTCACGGCGAACCGATGCTGTCGCATGGCGGCGGGGTGTGGGGAATGACGACGTTCATCGCCGTCATGCCGGAACAGAAGCTCGCGGTTTTCGCGAGCAACAACCAGATGTCGGTCGCGCCGCGCGCGGCCGTACAGGCAATCGTCGAGCTGTACCTGCGCGACACGGTGCCGGACGCAGACGAGGACTGGATCGAGATTTTCGGTGCATTCGCCGAGGATCGCCGCGACGCGGCCGAGGAGGTCGTCGAAGAAGCCTGGGCTGCGCGCGCAGCCGACAGCGAGCCGGCACTGCCGCTCGAGGCCTACACCGGAACGTATCGCGATCCCTGGTACGGCACGGTGCGGATCTCCCTCGACGACGGGAAGCTGTGGTTCCGCTCGGACCGTAACGAGCCGCTGCAGGGACCGCTGGAGCATTTCCAATACGACACTTTCGTCGCGCGCTGGACCGACCGCCGGCTCGAGGCGGACGCGTACGTGACGTTCTCGCTGGCGCCGGACGGCACCGTCGAGCGGATACGCATGAAGTCCGTGTCCCCGGCGACCGATTTCTCCTACGACTTCCACGACCTGGACCTGAGCCGCGAGGCGCCGGCGGAAAGCACGGGCGCTGACTGAATTGATGAACGCGGGGTTGCGCTGAGGTAAATTCGGTTCTCTCGAGGGAGGGAACCGAATGGAGAAGCCCCGCATTTTTCTCGGCTCGTCCGGCAAGCAGGCGAAGCTGCTGCAGGCGCTCACCCGTGGACTGGAAGCGATCGCGCACGTAGAGCCGTGGACGACGGTTTTCAATCCGGGAACCACCACGCTGGGGCGCCTGCTGGAACTCACGCGCGAGGTCGACTTCGCCGCTTTCGTATTCGCCCGCGACGACTGGACCAGTGCTGAAGCGAGCACGTCGAACGCCTTGGAATCCGCGCAGGCGTCACCTCGCGACAACGTCGTGTTCGAAGCAGGCCTGTTCGGCGGCGTGCTCGGCATGCGCCGCACCTTCATTCTGCATGCCACCGGCGCCAAGCTGCCGAGCGACCTGCTCGGCCTCACTTGCGTACGCTACGACGCGGCCACCACGGCCGCGGCCATCAAGGCAATCAACCAGAAGTTGCGCAGCGCCATCGAAAACGAGCTTCGCGCCCCGCGAATTGACGGGCTGTGGTGGCAATACTCGCTCACGGAACGCTCCGCGCGCGAGCCCTCTGCCGTGAGCCTTCTGCGCATCGCGCGCGATCGAAGGGGCGGGTTGGTGCTCACGGGTCGCTCCTGGCAGGAGAACGGCACGCTGTCGGCCCGGTACTGGAGCGAAGCCGCCAGGGAGGGCAACGACGGGACGTCGATCTTCTACTATTGGAACGGCGAGCGGCCCATGGACCCCCACGCGCCGCAGCTGGAGGGCACGGGCGAGATCAAACTGGAATCCCCCGATCGCGGAGCGGGATACTGGATCACGCGCGCGAGCAACGAGCCCGCGCTTAGTGCGCGCACGTCCGGCGTGTTCTGGCGAGCGGATTCGAAGGATCTGAGCATCCTCGACGCGCCTGACCAGCAGCCGCGTGCGGCGCTGATTGCCGAGAGGCTTCAGCAATGGAAATCGATTGCAAGTACCTGAGGCAAAACGGCGGCTTTCAGTAATTTTCGCTGCAAGGCGCCGCACAACTTACTTGAACCAAAAACCTGTCGTAATTCGCCGACACCCAAGCTTTCACTTTGTTTGTAAAAAGTTTCCTGTCGTTTGACCGGATGTACGGAAAGCTTCACTTTCGTCGAGAGAAATCACCGCCAATCAATTCCCTGTTGTAACTGGCACGCACATTGCAAAACGTCTCTTGCCACTCTCAAAGCAGGAGATTTGTATATGAATGCCAAACCAACCGTTCTTGCCGTATCGCTTGCGCTGGGCATCTGGGGCACGACCCTGGCGGATACGCCCGTCGTCATCGATGAAGCGAAAATCCGCACCATCATTACGGATGCCGGCTACGGCGACCCGATCCTGATTGAACAGGACGCTGATCTGTGGCGCGTCAAGAGCCTGGATAGCGACAGCGGAGAGGAAGTGACGCTGTTCGTCAGCGAGGAAGGGAAGGTACTGGGTGCCGCGGAAGTGGCCCGGACGCGTGTTACGACGGTGACCGAGCCGGCGACAGTTTCGACGTCTGTTTCGGAGGCGGTTACGGAGGCTACCGTTGCCGACACGGTCATGGATGCCGGGTTCCACAACGTGCATGACATCGACTATCTCGAAGACGGCGGTGTGTGGAAAGCCGAGGCCGACGACATCACCGGCGAGGATTTCGAGCTGCACGTTGACGCGGCGACGGGTCGTATCATCCACGTCGAAGACGACTGAACAGCAGGGTCGGCGCTGCGTACCCAAGCGCTGACTGGCTGACAGATGCACCGCCGGCGCGCGAGCGTCGGCGGTGCTTTTTTTGCGTGCCTGCGAGTCGCGCCCATGGGGCGCTCCAACAGTCGCTCGAACGGACTCTATGCGGGGTCGCGCCCATGGGGCGCTTCAACGGGCGCTCCAGCAACTTCTACGACGGGTCGCGCCCGTTGAGCGCTCCAACGGATGCTGTCGCTTCGAGCCATAGATAGGCAACGATGGCGAGCGCGAAGGGCAGGAAATAATAAGTGGCGCGGAACACGACCAGCGCCGCGAGAATGTCGCTCTTGTCGGCGACACCGCCGAGCATCGTGAGGAACACGACCTCGGTCACGCCGAGGCCGCCCGGCACGTGACTCCAGATACCGGCGAGCGCGCTCACCATCAGCACGGGCATCAGCGCGAACCAGCTGACCTCGCCGTGCAGCAGCGACACAAGGACCGCGCCGATCGTTCCCCAGCTCGCCAGCGACAGCGCGTATTGCAGCAATGCAAGACGCGGACCCGGCACGGTCACTTCCGTGCCGCGGATCGTGAGCTTGCTGCCACCGCGCAAAACGCAGGCGGTGACATAGGCAGCGCTCAGCGCGAGGAACAGGATGCCGATGCCACGCAGCACCGCCGTACCCGGGCCCCAGTCGCCCGGCAGTTCCGGCGGCCGGAATGCCAGCACGATGCCGGCGATGAGGATGTAGCCGAGCCAGTTGGTGAGCACCGACAGCCCGATGATTTGCCCGATCTGCAGCGGCCGGAAACCGTGCGGCACGTACAGTCGGTAACGGAACGCGAGTCCGCCGACGAGTGCGCCGAGATTGAGCGAGAAATAGTAGCCGGTGAAGGAGATCAGCATCGTGCGCGGCACCGACAGGCGATGACCTGTCGCATGCCGGCCGACGAGGTCGAAGCAGGCGCAGGCGAGCTGGCCAGGGAACGCGATCGCTATTGCGAGCAGGACGCTTTGCGGGCCATAGGACCGGAGGCCCTCCCAGACCGCGGCCCAGTCCATCTCGCGGGCGTTCTTCACGACGAGATAGGCGACCAGCACGAGCAGTGCGGCGGTGAGCAGCCGTTTAAGCCAGGTGATGACGGTAGCGGAAAGCTTCAAGAGCGTGCGTCGCCTCGCTGAGTACGGGTTCGACGCCGCTCGACTACGGCTCCCGTGCAATCGATGTGCGGTCGGAAGCTGCTAACATGCGGCATACGCATGGCAAACTCAATATTCGCACCGCGCCTCGTGTCCACATGCTCAAAATCCTGACGCTCAACCTGCACAAAGGCTTCTCGCATTTCCGGCGGCGCTTCGTGCTGCACGAGCTGCGCGAAGCGATCCGCGAAATTTCCGCTGACCTCGTTTTTCTGCAGGAAGTGCTCGGCGAACATGGTGGGCACGCCGGACGCCACGGCAACTGGCCTGGGGTGTCCCAGTACGAATTTCTCGCCGATTCGATCTGGCAGGACTATGCCTACGGCAAGAATGCCGTCTATCCGCGCGGCCATCACGGCAATGCGCTCCTGAGCAAGTATCCGATCCTCGAGTTCGAGAACCGCGACATCACCGAAAAAGGTGCAGAAGGTCGCGGCCTCTTGCTGGCGCGTATCGACATACCGCACCGGCACGAACAGCTGCATGCGATCTGTGTCCACCTGGGTCTCACCGCGAGACATCGCACGGAACAGCTTGCCAAGCTGGCGGGCATCATCAACCGGGAACTGCCGAGGGATGCGGCCGTCGTCGTCGCTGGCGATTTCAACGACTGGCGCAGCCGCGCCAATGGCATGCTGGCCGAGGACGCAGGGCTCGTTGAAGCATTCGCAGAGACGTGCGGCCGATCGGCGCGCAGCTACCCGGCGCGCTGGCCCTTGCTCCGGCTCGACCGGATCTATACCCGAAATCTCGATGTGCTTGGCCAGCACGTGCTGTCGCACCGGCCCTGGTCGCACCTGTCCGACCATGCGGCGCTGGTCGCACAGGTCGCTTTGGACTGAAGCGTTCAGCCCGGCCGGCGGGTCATGTGGTCGTCGAATTCCTGGCGATAGCCGGGCAGTTTCTTGAGCCAGCGGGGAAAGTGTCTTGCGACGTGAAAGGCGACGATGCGGACCAGGTGCCGCCAGCCGGTCATCTTCGGAACGTCGGCGCGCGTCACGCGCACGCTGGCCGCGAACAGCTTGTCGAGCCGCTCGCGCAGCGTCTTGCCGAAATCGGCGTCGAAGATGAAGAGGTTGGCCTCGAGATTGAGCGAGAAGCTCAAGGGATCGAGGTTCGACGAGCCGATGGTCGACCACTCGCTGTCGAACACGGCCACCTTGCCGTGCAGCGGGCGCTCGACATATTCGTAGAGCTCGACCTTCGCATCGAGCAGGTAGTCGTAGAGCGTGCTGGCCGCCCTGCGCGCATACTGCATGTCGGGCTTGCCCTGAAGGATGAGCTTGACGCTGACGCCGCGCTCGACGGCCCTGCGCAAGTGCTGGAGCATGCGATAACTGGGGAAGAAGTACGCGTTCGCGATCACGATCTCCGTCTGCGCCGCGCGGATGCTCATCAGGTAGTAAGTCTCGATGTCGTTCTGGTGATCGGCGTTGTCGCGCGTCACGAACACGACCTCGTTGCCGCGATTGACGCCGCGCAAGGCGTCTGGCAGGCGCCTTGCGCGGCGCCAGCGCGGCCGGCGCACGTAGCCCAGCCCGTTGTCGATCGACAGGCGCATGAAATGCCGGATCTCGGCGACCACCGGGCCGCGCACCAGTACCGCGTAGTCCTGCTTTGACTTGGGACCGTTCGCGACGACATGTTCATCCGAATAGTTGATGCCGCCGACGAAGGCCGTTTCCCCGTCGACTACGAGCAGCTTGCGATGCAGCCGGCCCACGAACTTGGGCCGCCAGCCCAGCACGCGCGGCGTCGGGTCGAAAATGTGCAGCCGGATACCGAGCTTCGCGAGTTTGGCGAGGCATTCCTCCGGCAGGCCGACGGTGCCCCAGCCGTCGACCGTCAGGTCGATGTTGGCGCCGTTTGCAGCCGCGGTCTCCAGCGCGTCGAGCAGTGCCTTGCCGACGTCGTCCCAGAACCAGATGAAGGTTTCGAGCAGGACTTCTTTTTTGGCGGCACGTATGACCTCGAAAGCCCGGGCGTAGTATTCCTCGCCGTTCTCGAGCAGCTCGAGTTCATGGGGCCGTTCCTCGGCCACGCGTGCGGGCGACCTACTCTCGGGCGCCGTCGAGCACCTGGATCTCGATGCGACGGAACTGGATGGGATGGCCTTCGCTTTGCACCGAGATGTAACCCGAGCCAAGCGGCTTGCCTTCGGGCTTCATAGCGGGATCGTGGCCGGACACCACGCCACCGCCCGTGACAGCGTTGGTGTACTCGATGACCGGTTCGCCGTTGATGTAGTGCACGAAATGCTCGCTGCCCTCGACGAGTATCTCCGCCGTCACCCACTGGTCACCGTAGTACGTGTCGGAGCTCGACGACAGGCAGTGCTCGTCCTCGAATTTCCCCTGGTAGTCGACGTGCGTGCCCGGCGTGCAGAGATTGCCGGTCGGGCGGGGCTCGCCCTCGACGAGGCCGCCCAGGAACTGGGCTTCGAGAGAAATGGGAAAGTCCTGGCCCGCGGGCATGGTTTCGGGCGCCTGCGAATGGATCATGGCCCCGCTGTTGCGCCACGCCCAGTCCTCCGTCCCGGGTGCGTACTCGCCGATGAACCGGTACTCGACGCGCAGGCGGTAGTGCGAAAAGGGTTTCTCGTAGAAGAGATGCCCATAGCGGCTGTCGAAAGTCTCGTAGCCGTCGTAGGACACCGTGAGCAAGGCGTCCTCGACGCGGAAGGTATCGGCGAAGTTCACGCCGGCTTCGTAACCGCGGATCTTCGGCGTCCAGCCGTCGAGATTCCGGCCGTTGAAGAGCGGTACCCAGCTCTCGTCATCGGCCGGCGCGGCCGAACAGGCACAGAGTGCGGCCGCGATGGCGACGACGCGCAAACCCTTACGCATGCTCGGCCCAGGCTTTCTCGCCTTCCGCATAAGGCGCACAGGGATCGTAACGGCCCGGCGTCTCCGCGTAGCGCATGGCCTGCGTGTAGCCGATCTCCGAGGTGAAATAGCCGAGCAGTGTCAGCTCCTTCAGCATGCGGAAATAATGAACCGGCGCGTCTTCGGCACGGCTCTCCATGTACTCGTGCTGCTCCCGGTCGATGCGCTCGAGGAGGGACAGCCGCTTTTCCGGCGCGGCGTCCATGAACGCGGCACCGCATTCCTCCAGGCACGCGTCGTTCAGCGTGGCCAGGCCTTGCGTGAAGATGTCCTGGTCCGCCGGGTAATAAGTGTCCTTCACCATCAGCGCGATGAAAGGACCCACGCCCGCGGCCTTGGCGCCCGGCGTGCCCGTCTCCGGCAGGATGGTGTCGGCGATCTCGGCCAGGTACTCGATGTCGGCGGCCGAGAAGAGCTCGCCGGCCGCCTTGCGGACCGCGGCGGCCGGCGCCGCCGTTTCGGGTGCCTTGTCGCAGCCGGCCAGCATCGCCGCCTCGCCGACGAGCGCGGCACCGCCCAGCATCGCCGAGACCCGCAGGATCGCCTCGCGCCGCGAAATCAGCTCGGGGTTTTGGTGCCGGGCCGAGGGTTCGGGGTTTTGCTTTTGCGTTTTCATCGGCTGGCTCACAGGTTGCGGCGCTTGAGTTCGGCGACGGCGTAATCAGCGGCCCGCGCCGTGAGCGCCATGTAGGTGAGCGACGGGTTCTGGCAGGCCGCGGAGGTCATGCAGGCGCCGTCCGTGACGAACACATTCGGCGCATCCCAGACCTGGTTCCATTCGTTCAGCACCGAGGTCTTCGGATCGCGGCCCATGCGCGCCGTGCCCATCTCGTGAATGCCCATGCCGGGCGAGTAGCCGTCGTCCGTGGTGCTGACGTTCTTCACGCCGGCGGCCTCGAGCATCTCCGCCATGTCGTTCATCATGTCGACGCGCATCAGCGCTTCGTTCTCGCCGGTGGCGCAGTCGAACTTGAGCACCGGCAGACCCCATTTGTCGGTCTTCGTTTCGTCGAGTGTCACCTTGTTGTCGTGGTTCGGCAGCATCTCGCCAAAGGCGGTGCCCCCGATGCCCCATTCGCCAGGCTGTGCCATGCGGTCCTTGAAGGCGCCGCCGACGCCGAGCTCGCCGACCGCGCGCTGCCAGTCCGAGCGCGACGCGCCGCCCTGGTAGCCGAAGCCACGCAGGTAATTGCGTTTTTCGCCATCCAGGTTGCGATAGCGGGGGATGTAAAAGCCGCTGGGCCGGCGCCCGAAGACGTACTTGTCGCCGACTCCCATGTCCGCGAGTGAGCCCCATGCGCCGGCCCGGAAGTGATGGTCCATCAGGTTGTGCCCGAGCTCACCCGAGCTGCTGCCGAGCCCGCCTGGCCACACGTCGGTCGCTGAACGGAGCAGGATCCAGGTCGAATTCAGCGTGGAGGCGCAGAGGAACACGATGTTCGACGTATAGTCGATGGTCTCGTCGCTGACGCCATCGAGCACGCGCACGCCCGTCGCGCGCTTCTTGTCCTTGTCGTAAAGGACTTCCGTGACGATCGACCAGGGCTTCAGCGTCAGGTTACCGGTCGCGACCGCCGCCGGCAGCGTCGAGGACTGGGTGCTGAAGTACGCGCCGTAGGGGCAGCCGAGCCAGCAGGCGTTGCGGTACTGACAAGGCGCGCGGCCGGGGAGGGCCTGCGTCAGGTTCGCCGTGCGCGCAGGGACGATGCGCCGCTTCCCGTCGAACGCCTTGTGCAGGTTGCCGGCGACTTTTTCCTCGGCACAGTTGAGCGGCATCGCCGGCTGGAACTGCCCGTCGGGCAGTTGCGGCATGTTCTCCTTCGAGCCCTGGATGCCGGCATGCTTCTCGACATGGTCGTACCAGGACGCGAGATCGTCGTAGCGGATCGGCCAGTCGACGGCGGTGCCGTCCTGCGCGTTCGCCTCGAAATCGAGCGCGCTCCAGCGATAACTGTGGCGGCCCCACATGAGCGAGCGCCCGCCGACGTGGTAGCCGCGGTACCAGTCGAAGCGCCGCACTTCAGTATAGGGACTGTCCGCATCGGACGCCCACCAGTCGAGGTTCTTCTCGTTCAGCGCATAGTCGCGGCGCAACACGGGGTAGGCTTCTTCCATCGTGACGGTGCGCCCGCCGCGGTGCGGAAATTCCCAGGGCGCCTTGCGCGTGCTGACGTAATCCTTGATGTGCTCGATGTTCTTGCCGCGCTCGAGCAAGAGGACTTTCAGGCCCTTTTCCGTCAGTTCCTTGGCCGCCCAGCCTCCGGATATCCCGGAGCCGACGACGATGGCATCGTATTCTTCCGCGGCCAAATGCTTGTCCTCTTGATGGGCAACCTGCGCCTGCCGGCGCGTGTCGGGCGATGATACTAGAAAAAGCTTCGCTGGCGCCGCTGCAGTTGGCCGGGATTAATTCCGGCCGCCCGCCGAGACCATCGACGAGATTCGCCGCAGGAGCGGCGCATCGAGTTCGGACTCGAGCACACGCCAGCGCCAGTTGCCCTGCGAGGTGCCCGGTGTGTTGAAACGCGCCTCCGAGCCCATGCCCAGGAAATCCTGCAGTGGCGCCATCGCGATGCGCGCTTGTGTTGCGAACGCTGCACGGATCATGTCGAGGTGTATGGTCGCCGGCGTGCCGCCGGTCAGGTTGAGCGCGACCGCCTGCGTAGCCGCGATCGCGGCCGGGCTCCGGAGATCGTCGGGGCTGCCACGGAACCAGCCCACGGTCGTGTCGTTGTCATGCGTGCCCGTGTAACAGACCGATTGCGCGGCTACGTCGGACAGTGCGAAGTCTTCGATGTCGACGTCGAACTGCAGCACGTGCATGCCCGGGATCGCATGGCGCTTGCGCAGCGCTTCGACGTCCGCGGTGATTACTCCGAGGTCCTCGGCGACGATCGGCAGGTAGCCCATTGCACCGCGCAAAGCCTCGAACAGCGAGTCGCCGGGGCCCGGCTGCCAGCTGCCGGTGCGGGCGGTGGACGCACTGGCCGGCACCGCCCAGTAAGCCTCGAAACCGCGGAAATGATCGATGCGCACGATGTCGGCGAGTGATGCGGCGGCCTTCAGTCGTTCAACCCACCACGCGTAACCGTTTGCGGCGTGCTTGGCCCAGTCGTAGAGCGGATTGCCCCAGAGCTGGCCGTCCTCGCAGAAGTAATCCGGCGGCACGCCGGCGACGAAGTCCGGCCGACCGTCCTCGTCCACGCGCAGGATGTCGCGGTTCGCCCAGGCATCGGCGGAGTCGAACGCGATGCAGATCGGCATGTCACCGAACAGCGTGATGCCACGGCCCCGCGCGTGTTCGTGCAGGCGCCGCCACTGGCGGTCGAAGAGATACTGCAGGACCTTGATGCCCGCGATGTCCGCCGCGTATTGCTGCTCTGTACGCGCAAGCGCCTGCGCCTCGCGATGCATGTACGCCGGCTCCCATTCCATCCATGGGCGTTCGCCGTGGCGCGTCTTCAGGATCCGGAACAGCGCATAGTCGCTCAGCCAGGCGGCGTCGTGTCGTGCGACGAAGCGCTCGAAGTCGTCCTTCGTTTCCGCATCGGCGCGCGCGGCGAAGCGGCCGGCCGCGAGTTTCAGGAGCTGCTGCTTGGCCGGGATGAGTGCGCCATAGTCGGCAAAGCGCCGGGGCAGGGCTTCGAGCTCACGGATCTCGTCCGGCCGCAGGAGGCCTGCGTCGACGAGTTCTGCGACGTCGATCAGCATCTCGTTGCCGGCGAAGGTCGACAGTGACTGGTACGGGGAGTCGGCGTAGGCCGTGGGCCCGAGCGGCAGGAACTGCCAGACGCCGAGCCCGGTATCGGCCAGGGTGTCGACGAAACGGCGGGCGGCGGCACCGATCTCGCCGATGCCGTGCGCGCCCGGCAGGGACGTGACGTGCAGGCACACCCCGGCCCGGCGACGCTCGGGCAGCACGGACGGCGTTTTCGCGCTGACTGCCGAGTCCGGCGTTAGCGGTAACAATCGTTCGCCTGCGGGCCGCAGGCCGTCGGGCGAGTCCCGATGCATTGCAAAAATCACCGCGAAATAACGGATTGCAATGTAGCAGCGCGTGTTTACACTCGACATTCGATGTATACGTATTCAGCAAATGAATACGTATACAGCGCATTGCCCCGTACCCGCGCCGATTCATAAGATGGCGGGATAATTCGTTGAACCAGACCCTTGGGGGGACTTTCATGGTAACGAAGCAGCATGAGGGTAGGGCTGCCGATTCGGCAGATGTGCGATTCTCGATCCGTTCGCGCCGGAGCACCCTGTCACTGGCGGTCGCTGCCGCGCTCAGCGGTGCGATGTTGGTCCCGCCGGCGGTGGCGCAGGAAACGGCGGACGAGACCATCGACGAAGTGGTTACCTACGGCAAGTTCCGCCGCAGCCTCGTCGATGCCATCGGGACCAAGCGCGATTCGACCGCGATCGTCGAAGCTATCAACGCCGAGGACATCGGCAAGCTGCCGGATTCGAGCATCGCGGAATCGCTTGCGCGCCTGCCGGGCTTGAGCGGCGAGCGTCGCAACGGCCGCACGAGCGGCATCTCCGTACGCGGCTTTCGCGAGGATTACATCGCGAGCACGCTGAATGGCCGCGAGCTGCTCGGCATCGGCGACAATCGCGGCGTCGAGTACGATCTGTATCCGGCTGAAATCATCAGCGGCGTGGTCGTCTACAAGACGCCGAACGCGACGCAGACCACACAGGGCATCGGCGGCATCGTAGACCTGCGCACCGTCCGGCCGCTGGATTCGGAATCGTACTTCGTCGTCAACGCGAACTACGAGCAGAACGATCTCGAGAGCGCGAATCCGGACTTCGACGACAGCGGCCACCGACTGGCGGTGAGCCTGGCGCACAACTTCGCGGACGACCGGCTCGGCCTTGCCCTTGCCGCTGCCACGACGGAGTCGCCGAGCCAGGAACAGTATTTCCGCGGCTGGGGCTACCCGACCGAAGGAAATGGCGATGCAATCCTCGGCGGTCACGATTCTTACGTGCGCTCGGGCGTCCTTGAACGCGATACGTTCTCGGGCGTGCTGCAGTTCGACCCGACGGACAACCTGTCGATGACCTTCGACGCGTTGTACATCGATTTCAAGGAAGACAAGGTCTTCCGCGGCGTGGAAGAGGGTGGCGCGCAGTGGGGTACCGGCAACTACACGGTCACCGACACAGACGATGGCCTCGTCACCGCCGGCTATTTCGACGATTTCCGTTCCGTCGTCCGCAACGACGCCGAGAGCCTGGCCGGTGAACTGATGACCTTCGGCCTCAATCTTCGATTCGACCTCACCGACAATTGGTCAATCGGAGCCGACCTGTCCTATGGCGAAGCCGACAAGACCATCACCAACATCGAGAGCTATTCCGGCGTCGGCCGGTCCGGCCTGTCGACGCAGGGCCCGGCCACGGGCCGGACCTGGACCATGACCGGCACGGGCGCCTTGTACAGCCCTCACCCTACAGTGGCGCCAGTCGACCTTTCCGACTTCAATACGATCCGGCTGGCCGGCCCGCAGGCCTGGGGTGGGTCCCTGGCACCGGTTGTCGAGTACCAGAATGCCGTCGCATCGGACGGGTCCATACTGCAGCCGTCGAATGCACAGGACGGTTTTGTCAACGAGCCGGTCTTCGACGAAGACCTCACGACCATCAGGCTGGACGCCCGACGCGAACTGGACGGGTCGTTCTTCAGCGGCATCGATTTCGGCGTCCAGTATTCCGAGCGCAGCAAGTCCAAGTTCAACGGCGGTTACAGCCTGACGGCGCCGTCCTTCCCGAACGACGAAGCGATCCCGGACCAGTATCGCGTCGGTACGGCGGACATGAGCTTCCTCGGCCTCGGTTCGGTTGTGGCCTACGACGGACTCGGCCTGTACCGCGACGGGTACTATCTCAGGACCCCTGCCAATTCAATCGAGACTGCGCGCTACGGTGACACCTATACCGTGGAAGAAGAAATTACGATCGGTTTTGTTGCCGTCGATTTCAATTCGGAGTTGGGCGACGTGCCGGTGACCGGTAACGTCGGCCTGCAGTACGTCCTGACCGACCAGACTGCCACCGGTTTCGATTCCTTCACCGGTTCCGACCAGTTCGTCGACGCAACCCCGGTTTCCGATGGTGATGATTACGATCACCTGCTGCCGAGCGTGAACGTCAACTTCGAGGTCGCCGACGGAGGGTTCATCCGGCTCGGCGCCTCGAAGACGATCAGCCGCTCGCGTATAGACCAGATGAAACCGAACAACAGCGTGTCGTTCGGATTCAACGTGGGCGCTGTCACGTCCACGGATCCCAACAACAGTGCCTGGTCGGGTAATGCTGGCAACGCGAAGCTGCGTCCGTACGAGTCGGACAATCTGGACCTGGCTTTCGACTGGTATTTCGCGGACGACGGCCTGGTTTCGGCGGCACTCTTCTACAAGGACCTGGTCAACTGGAATCGTGGTGGGGCCTACATCGACGATTTCTCCCAGTTCTATATCCCGGGTTATCACCAGGTGCAGGACCCGAACGACCCCAACAACTACCTGACGCCGGCGACCATGCTCGGCAGGGTTTCCTATACGGAGGGTGGGCTCAAGGGCGACATGACGGGTCTGGAGTTGCAGGCGCAGCTACCGTTCCGTGTTTTCGCGGACGTTCTCGACGGCTTTGGCATCATCGCTGCCGCTGCGTTCAACGAAGGCGAATTCGATGACGGCAGCGCTATTCCCGGCCTTTCGGAACAGTCCTACAACCTGACGCTGTATTACGAGCGTGGCCCGTTCCAGGCCCGAATTGCCGGAACGAAGCGCGACAGCTTCCTGACGGAAACGCGTGGCATCAGCCTGTCGCTCGTCCCGGCGGTGGACCAGGGAGCGGAATTGCTCGATGCCCAGCTGAGTTACGACTTCGCGATGGACAGCTGGTCGAACTTCCTGGACGGACTGACGATATCCCTGCAGGCGCAGAACATCACGGACGAGGATACCGTCCAGTCGAACATAGGCGACGCGAGGCAGGTCACGCTGTATCAGGCGTTTGGCGCGAACTACCTTGTCGGCCTGAACTACAAGTTCGACTGACGGCTGTCGCCTGATCCCCCCGGCCCTGCCATTTCGATGGCGGGGCTTTTTTTTCGCTAAGATGCGCGTCGGGGTGAACAGGTCATGACGGAAGCGATCCGAAGAATCATTGTCATCGGCGGCGGTACTGCCGGCTGGATGTCGGCGGCGCTCCTGAAACGCGTGCTCGGCGCGGTCGTCGACATTGAACTGATCGAGTCCGACGAGATCGGCATCATCGGCGTCGGCGAGGCAACCATTCCGCCCATCCAGCACCTCAACACGGTGCTGGGTCTCGACGAGCGGGAATTCCTGCGAGAGACGAAGGCGACGATCAAACTCGCGATCCGCTTCGAGAACTGGCGCGCGCCGGGAGAACGCTACTACCATACCTTCGGCGCGCCCGGCCGCAGCCAGGCCTTCTGCCATTTTCACCATTACTGGACGCGTGCCGAACAGTGCGGCGTGCATAGCAATCTCTGGGACTACGACCTGAACTACCTGTGCGCCGAAGCGAACAGGTTCGCCAAGCTGCAGGTCAGTGACCCGATCTGGGAATTGCCCTACGCCTATCATTTCGATTCCTCGCTGTACGGCCAGTATCTCCGCCGCTACAGCGAACGGCTGGGCGTGCGGCGCACAGAGGGCCTCATCCAGGATGCGACGCTCGACGGGGAGTCCGGGCATGTCCGGTCGCTGAAGCTGCGTGACGGCCGGGAGATCGCCGGCGACTTCTTTATCGACTGTTCGGGCGGACGGCGCTTGTTGATCGGCCAGAAGCTCGGCGTCGGCTATGACGACTGGGGACACTGGCTGCCCTGCGACCGCGCGATGGCCGTCCCGTCCGAACGCTTCGACGTGACCGTGCCTTACACGCGTTCCATTGCGCATGCCGCCGGCTGGCAATGGCGCATCCCGTTGCAGCACCGGAACGGCAACGGCCTCGTCTACAGCAGCAGCCACTATACGGACGACGAGGCTGCGGACTTGCTCCTCGCAAACCTGGAGTCACCGGCGCTGTCCGAGCCTAAGATAATTCCCTTTCGCACGGGACGGACGCGGGAACAGTGGGCGAAGAACGTCGTCGCGGCCGGCCTGTCGAGCGGGTTCCTGGAGCCGCTCGAGTCGACGAGCATATACCTGATCCAGACCGCCATCGTGCGCCTGCTGCACCATTTCCCGCATCGCGGCGTCACGGACGAACTTCGCGACGAGTACAACCGGCACGCGAAACACGAGTACGAGCTCATCCGCGATTTCATAATCCTGCACTACCACCGGAACGATCGCGATGACAGCGAATTCTGGCGTGACCTGCAACACATGGATGTGCCCGAGCGCATCACACGGAAGATGGCGGTGTTCCGTGCCAACGGCACGCTGGAGCAGGACACGAAGGACCTGTTTCGCGATGCGTCGTGGTTACAGGTGATGCTCGGCCAGGGCGTGATGCCCGAGGACTACCACCCGCTCGCGGATTCGATCAACGAGCAGGAGCTCAGGGCCAAGCTCGAGAACATGCGTAAGACCAAGCTGCAGCCCATGGAGAAGATTCCGGGCCACGACGAGTTCCTGCGCACGTATGCCGGCAAGTAGGAAAAGGGGTCAGGTTCACTTTTTCCACAAGGTCCCCAAGTTACCCTTCCTTTTTCGCACGAAAAAGTGAACCTGACCCCCTTTTCCTACGCGATCAGTCCGACAGCTCTAGAACCAGCACGGATTCCGCTGCGAGCGGGAGTGTCCGCGTCAACGGGTAACGCCGGCCGGTGATGATATCCGTGGCCGACTGGTTCGTGCCTATCCGTTCCGCGAATCGTTCGAGATCCAGGTCGACGGCCTCAGCGCCCCGGTTGAAAGCGACCATCACGGTGTCGTCCGCATCGTAGCGAAAATAGACGTAGACGTTGCCGACCGGCGTGAACTGCATCAGCTGGCCGTCGTGCACAACGTCGGCCGACTTGCGCCAGTCGAGCAGGCGTTTCAGGAATGCCTGTGCTGCACGTTGCGCTTCGCTCAGCCCTGCGCCGGTGAAGGCATTCACGGAATCGCCCGGCCAGCCGCCCGGGAAATCGCTCCGGATCAGCCCGTGGCTGTCGCTGCCCGCGTGCGACATCATGATTTCCGTGCCGTAGTAGATCTGCGGGATGCCACGCATGGTGAGATAAAACGCGAGCGCCATGCGGAAGCGCTCCGGATCGTCACTCACCTGCGTCGCGATGCGACTCATGTCGTGGTTGTCGGCAAAGATCAAGAGGTTGAAGGGATCAGGGTAGAGATAGTCGTTGCCGAGCATCTCGTAGGTCGGTGTCCAAACGCTGCCCCAGGGAGGCTCGTCCATGGTCAGGCTTTCCGCAAATGCGATCTGCAGCGGAAAATCCATGAGGCTCGGCAGCCGGGATGCGTAACCATCGTGGTTGTCCTTGCCGGCCTGCCAATAGCTGACGACGGCCGGGTTCGGGCTCCATTCCTCGCCGACGATGATGAAGTCCGGATACGCTGCGCGAATCCGCCGTGACCAGTCGGCAAGGAATTCCTTGTCGGAATACGGCCAGGTGTCCTGGCGGATGCCGGCCAGGCCGAGGTGTTCGATCCACCACAACGCGCTCTGCACCAGGTAGTCGGCCAGCAGGGGGTTTTGCTGATTGAGGTCCGGCATGGATTCGACGAACCAGCCGTCTGTGAACGCGCGCCGATCGTATTCGGACGCATACGGGTCCTGGTGAGTTGTCCGTGCGTGCGTCGTGATCCGGATGTCGTCCGGCGAGTGCAGCCAATCCTTGCTTGGCGGGTCGGCGACCCAGGGGTGCCCGCTGCCGATATGGTTGACGATCATGTCCATGATCAGCCCGAGTCCGCGTTCACGGGCCGCGTCCGCGAGTTCGAGATAATCGGCATTGCTGCCGAAACGCGGGTCTACTTTGTAGTAGTCGGTTGTCGCGTAGCCGTGATACGAGGCTTCCGGCATCGCGTTTTCGAGCACCGGATTCAGCCAGACCTGCGTAAAGCCCATTGACGCGATGTAATCGAGGTGTGCACGGATGCCGGCCAGGTCGCCGCCGTGCCGGCCGGATGGTTCCTCGCGAGCCAGCGTGTCCGCGTAGCCGGCGACCGTGTCATTCGAAGGCTCGCCGTTGGCGAACCGGTCTGGGGTAATGAGGTAGATCGCATCGGCGGCCGACAAGCTGCGCATTTCGTGCGGGTCGCGCAGGCGCGCCCGAAGCTCGTACTCGTAACTCAAGGCCTCATCGCCACGAGCAAAGTTGATCTCGACGGTCCCGGGACGGCCAGCGCTGATATCCAGGTAAACGAACAGGTAGTTCGGGCTGTCGCCGCGAACGACGCGGTCGATAGCAATCCCGGGCGCGTTGAGCGAAGGTTCGAAGCCGGCGATACCCTCGCCGTACACCATGAGTTGCAGCTTGCCGTCGGCAAGTCCTGTCCACCAGGACGGCGGGTCAATGCGGGCTATGTCGGCGGCCGCGGACGTGAGCGGGCCGGCGAGCAAGAGGAACATGCAGCGACATGCCGCGAAACCATGCCGGATCTTCGTCATGGATCGTACCCCCTGCTCGCGAAAACACTGCTTGCGCTGGGTGTTTCAAAGAAAGAATTGGCCCGGACCATTTCCTTGCGCTCCGCCGGCTGCTATCGGGCAAGCAAGTACTTCATTCAGCTTTCTTGCGACCGCTCGCTCTCGGCCAAGCGGACCAGCGAGGCGACGATGGTAGCGGCGATGACCGTGGTGATCGTGCGATCCATGTGGATCTCATTCCTCCGCATTGACGCTACCTCGTCTTCTCGACATCCGGCAGCTCCCATGTCTTATCGAACAACGGCTTCTGTGGACCGTAGAAGCGGGCGAGCACCTCGAAGCGGCCGTTGGGGTCAGTCGGGACCCAGTTCGATTCCTGGCCGGCCGGGGCCGCCG
This sequence comes from uncultured Pseudomonadota bacterium, assembly GCA_963775455.1. Taxonomy (GTDB): domain Bacteria; phylum Pseudomonadota; class Gammaproteobacteria; order Steroidobacterales; family Woeseiaceae; genus UBA1847. The sequence goes on from CAVZIU010000006.1 coordinate 254,341, forward strand.
GCCCAAAAAAGATGTCGGTCGATCCATCCGGCTGCTTCTGCAGTCCGGGCGTCTGCGACGACCGGCCAACCCATTTCGCATTCCGGATGAAGGTGTGCGTGTCGCGGTTGTACACGGTCATCGACCAGTACTGCGTGACCGGCGCGTTTGCCGGCACGCGCAGGCGATACGAATGCTTGCCGTCGAGCACGCCGCCCTCCGCGTCGCGGCCCGTGAGCAAATAGTACTGGGACTCGCCGAGGTGCTTGGCGCTGAAGAAGGCCAGGGAGTAGGCGGTTCCACGGGCGTCGATCGGATAGGAATCCGGTATGCGCCAGTCCTTCTGGACGTTGCGCGCCATTTCCTCGGTGGTCGGGAAGAACCAGTGTTCCCCTGGGTAGAAGGGCGGCAGGCTGTCGTATCGTGCGTCGAACCAGCCCTTGGCCTCCTGCATCGCTTCGTTCAGGATCTGCGTGGTAGCGGCGTCGGGTCTGAACGGCTTCCCGCGTTCGATGCCGATGGTCTTGAGCGGATCGATCATCGCCTTGTCTCGCTCGAGCCACGACTCGGCCTGGATCATTGCGTCGAGCGATTCGAAAAACCGCGCGTCGTACTGGATGGTGGAATCGAACTCGACGCTGCTTGCATCGACGAACGTCGTTGGCGGAGGATTTGCCGCCTGGGACAGGGGATACAGTTTGATCCGCTTCCCATACTCGACGGCTTTCGCGACGTCGGCATCGCTGCCGCTCTTCAGCACCGAGCGCAGCAACGCGTAGCCCTGATAGGTGACCGACGGCATCGGAATGTAGCCGGAGGGCACTTTCGCCATGTTGTAGCCCGGCGGCAGCACCAGATACTTCGCGCCTTTACCCTTGTCCACACCGCCGGGACCCACGTCCTCGATCGCCGCCTGCCAACAGTCCATGATGCTGCCGTTGAACACGCCGTCGTCGGCAGGAGGAATCTCAAGCACAATCGGCCCAACGTCCTTCGTGTTGAAGAACGGCATCAGATAGATCACGTCGGGGTTCGGCGTGAGCGTCTGATTCCTCCAGTCCAGGAGTTGCGGCCAGTACAGTACCTGGTTGAATCCGCCGTTCGTCTTGCGGACCATCTCCTCGTACATCAGGCGATAGTTGACCGCCGGGATGCCCCAAATAGCCGCTTCGACCGCGCGACGCTCGATCGCCCGTCGAGTCAACTGCTCGGTCGTCAGCGCCGCTCGTTGTGGGGCGGCTGGAGGTTGCGTTGCCGATGCAGTCGGTTGACTGGATGGTCGATCGCCGCAGGCGACAAGTCCGGTGAAGAGAAGGACTGCCGCACCACTCGTGACGATGGAATGCCGCATAAACGCCTCCTCGGACACTAATAGCGACCGTCCGGAATGGATCATCAAGAGTCGGTCGCGATTCTAGCACTTGGGCGGCGCGATACGGCCTATTCTGTTGAAAAACTCCGTTTCGCGAATTGTCGGCACGCTCGCAAAACGGAGTAAGGCCAGGAGCGGCCCGTCAATCAAACGCGCGCGCCGGGATCAATTGTGATATCAAGCAGCTTGATGCATTTTCTTGGACGAGAAACGTATAAACGACATGTCTATCCGCCCCGCATTACTGAGGGCTCCTGTCTCACTTGCTTTCTGTCTCATATCGCTACTGACATTCATTTGTTCCTTAGCGATTCCTGACAGCCTTCTCCATATCGCTCTCTTTCCGAAGTACGTAACAGACAAAGGTTATTTTTGGACATTCCTGACATACGCAGCAATGCCGGCGAGCATCACCAACTTCGTACTCGTATCCACGCTCTTGCTCTGGTTTGGCTCGAATCTCGAGCCTGTGCTTGGTCGCATCAGGTACTTAGTGCTTATCGGCGCTGCAACTGTGGCTAGTGGCATTGCATACTTTTTTCTACAACCCGATCCAGCCCCGCCTCTCATCGGTGGTATGTTCGTAGTAAGCGCCGTTGGGATCGCTTTTGCCGCCTGGTTCGTAGCTGATCGAACCCGACTGAATTCTGGTAGACAACTCTTCTTGGTCCTGGTCGTATGCTGGATCATATATGTGCTGTGGGCCAGTCCGTTCTATCTTTCTGGCTTGCACATCACTGCATGGTTTATCGGGTTCTCTGTGGCTATTGGTCCAATCAGACGTTCTCAAAGGCCCTACGTTTGTGCGCCGACGGACAAACATACGGCAGCATGAACAGACTCACAACCGTAAGCTAATCTCAAAAGCAGTCATTCGGATTTACGCGGGTGTTCGGCGGCTATCGGCCACACGCTGCCGTTGGGGCACGGTCAACCCCTACAGTCAGTTGACGACGTTCTCCTCCATCCACCGAACGAAGTCCTGCGTAAAACCGAAACTTCCTATTTCCTCCCAACGCCTTTGCATAGCTGGACTACCTGAAAAGACCTGGCGCCAATTCTCAGCGGGAACTGCCTCTTCGTTGATGAGTCCCTCCTGCCACTCACCGTAAACATATGCCCACCGTATGAAACTTGCCTCTGCGTCTGTCTCAAGCAGGGCCTGATCTATTTCCGTGAGTGGCGCGCCGCTGCGTTGTTTCAATCGAGCATGCAGTAGTTTGATATTACCCGTCTTGAGATCGATCGCGTCAATTCTCACTTGCGCTCTACTTGTTCTCGCCTGCGCAGCGAGCAACGCATTGTTCTGGCTAATCTCAATACCAAGAAAGACGATGCCCGCGATTACCCCGATATTCGCAACCATCTGAATGGCGTCGCCCACATTGATCTTTTTCATTCGTGGCACCGCATGCACTCGATACTTTCGAATTATAGGCTCCCGCAGCTAAGAGCACCGCGCCGCGTAACACTGCAACCTACCCACTTCCAGCCATACGCAAACGTCAGCATTGGGTCATTTCCTGACGCTGAATTCTACTGCGATTTTGTCATTCGAACGACAGCTATTGTCCGCATAGCGGCCGTCATTTGAATTATCAACGACAGCTCGCTCATTCGACCGAACCACATTTCGTTGGTCGCCACGCATGAGATTTACCCGCGGGGATCGTTAGCGTTTCGACAATGTCGCCATAGCGCAGGCGTGCCTCCTTCCCGAGTCGGGAACGTATCGTCGTAGCAACGAGACAACCGTCTGCCCACTCGAGATCGACGTCGAAACCACCGCGCGCCCGCAGCCCGCGCACGGAACCCTCGGGCCACGCGGACGGCAAGGCCGGCAGGAATTCGAGTTCGAAGCGTAGGTCGCCGCCGGCCGCGTTATCGGCCGACAGGCGAACGTGACTCTGCAACAGCATTTCGGTGATCGCCGCGGTGCCGCCGAAATTCCCGTCGATCTGGAACGGCGGGTGCGCGTCGAACAGGTTCGGGTAACTTCGGTCCGGAGAAAGCAGCAGTTCGAGGATGGAGTGCGCGCGGTCCCCGTCGTGCAAGCGCGCCCACAGGTTGATGCGCCAGGCGATCGCCCAGCCGGTCGTCTTGTCGCCGCGTGTCTCGAGCGTCCGGCGCGCGGCATCCGCGAGCGCGGGCGTGCCGCGTGGCGTGATCTGCGCGGAAGGATGCACGGCATAGAGATGCGATACGTGCCGGTGATCCTGTTCCGGCGCCTCAGCGTCCCAGTCCTCGCGCCATTCCTGCAATTGTCCCTGTGCGCCGATGCGGTCCGGCGCGAGCCTGGCGCGAGCCGCCAGCACCTCCTTCGCAAAGGCGCTGTCGCGCCCGAGCACCGTCGCCGCCGCGGAAGTCTGTGCGAACAGGTCGCGCAGGATCTGGTTGTCCATCGCCGGGCCCTGCACGATCGAGACGCCTGGATGATGCGCGTTTTCAGGAGATACCGAGGGGCTCGTCACCAGCGTGCCGTCCTCGAGCGCCACGAGGTTCTCGAGGAAGAATTGCGACGCACCTTTCATTACCGGGTAGGCCCTGGCCAGGAAGTCGCTGTCCCCCCCATATAAATAGTGTTCCCAGAGATGTGTGGCGAGCCACGCCCCGCCCATCGGCCACATACCCCAGAACGCGCCGTCGACCGGCCCCGCCGCCCGCCACAGGTCGGTATTGTGATGAGTCACCCAGCCGCCCGTCCCGTAGTGTGTGCGCGCAAAGCGCGCGCCGGTCTCGGCAATCTCGCCGAGCAGCCGATGCAGAGGCTCGGTGAGCTCGGGCAGCGCCGTCGGCTCGGCGGGCCAGTAGTTCATTTCCGTGTTGATGTTGATCGTGTACTTCGAGCCCCAGGGCGGATCGGTCGAGTCGTTCCACAGACCTTGCAGGTTTGCGGCCTGAGTTCCGGGACGCGAACTCGAGATCAGCAGGTAGCGCCCGTACTGGAAATAGAGTGCCGCGAGCGCCGGGTCGTTGCCGGCCGCGTAGCGGCGGATGCGCTCGCCGGTCGGAAGATTCGCGTCGTCGCTCGTCCCGAGATTCAGGGCGACGCGCCGGAACAGCCGCCGGTGTTCCTCGACATGATCCGCGTACAGTGCCGCGTAACCGCGCGCCGCAGCTTTGTCGATGCGCTCGATGTTGAGAGCCGAGGGATCACCGCTGACGTCGTCGTAGTGCCGGTAACTCGTCGCGGCCGACAACAGGATGACGACAGCCTCGGCGCCGGCCACGTGCACCTGCTGGCCGGTGCCGGAAACCGTGGCGCCGTCGCCTTCCACCAGCACCTTGAGACGGGTCTCGAACTCGAGCGCACCGGCGACGCCGTGGGCACTGCCGTTGCGACCCTCGAGCACCAGCGTGTCGTCGCCGATGCTCCGGCTCGTCGCCGCGAGCGGCGACTGGAAAGCGAGCGAGAAGCGCAGGCGGCCACCGTAAGCCGGCTGCGTGACGTCTCGAACGGAAAGCCTTACGACGAGGACCTCGTCCACCGGGCTCGCGAACACTTCGCGCAGGTTCTCGACGCCGCCGATCGTAAAGCGGGTCCGGGCGACGGCCGTGTCGAGGTCGAGTTCGCGTTCGTAGTCGAAGGCCGTCTCGCTCGCCGGCCGCGAGATAAGCAAGTCGCCGATCGTCTGGTAGGGCATCTGCCGGAGCGGTACCGACATGAAGGACTCGTCGACCAATGCCTGCGCGGCGGCGTAGTCGCCGGCGGCGAGCAGCCGGCGGATCTCCGGCAATGCGGCCTTCGCTGCCGGGTTCGCCGGCTCGTACGGACCGCCCGCCCACAGCGTGTCTTCGTTGAGCTGCAGGCGTTCCAGCGTAATGCCGCCGAACACCATCGCGCCCAGCCTGCCGTTGCCGACCGGCAAGGCTTCGATCCACTCCGCCGCGGGACGCTCGTACCAGAGCCGCAGCGGCGAAGATTCACGCACGTCTGCATTCTCGGCAAAGGCGGCACCGGCAAAGCCCAGGCACGCGGCAGCGAGCCAGGCCGCGCGCGTTACCGTCGCCGGCGTCGGCAACGCGCTACTTCCTGTCGCGCCCATGGGGCGCTCCAACGGAGCGGTAGCGCCCATGGGGCACTCCAACAGCACTATTTCGTGCCGATGAGGCAAAAGCCGTTGCCGAACGGGTCGCAGCAGAACGCGACCGGCGGATGCGCGCCGCCGGGGAATTGCTGCTCGCACAGCGCGCCCGCCTGCAACGCGGATTCGAGAGCGGCGTCAAAGTCGGCAACGTAGAAATCGATGTGCACCGGTGTCCAGTGGCGCTCGTAGCGGCGCAGATCATCGGCGCCGGGAGCCGGCCTCGTACCGGCGGCCTTGGCCACGATGCCGATCTCCGCGTCGCCGTTCCTGAGCACGGCGTAGGACTCGAACGGACGCGCCGTCTCCGTGAATCCGAACGCCTCACGATAGAAGCGAGTGCCTTGCTCGAGATCCGGTACGTCGATTGTTACGGCATATTTCATGTCGATTACCTCATGCTGATCGAACGCCGATCGTTTCAGCGTCTCGAAGTATAGCCAGTCGGCTTGCTACAATGCGCGCTCACGCGAGCCCTGCCCACCGGAGCGACACGGCCGTGGTCTACGAGTTCGAGAACTTCACGATCGACGAGAATCGCCGGGAACTGGTCCGCGACGGTGATGCTGTCGCGCTGCAAGCGCGCACGCTCGACCTGGTGCTTTACCTCATCCGTCACCGCGACCGGGTCGTGAGCAAGGACGAGCTGCAGGACGAGGTCTGGGGGACGATAGTCACCGAGGACGCGGTTGCACGCGGCGTGATGAAGGCCCGCAAGGTACTTGGCGACTCGCCCGGCAATCCGCGCTTCATCCGGACAGTCCGGGGCCGGGGTTACCGTTTCGTCCAGGAACCGACGGATTCCGCCGCGAGTTCCTCGAACGCGATTTCCCGCGCGCGCCGCTCGATCGCCGTGCTGCCGTTCGCCAACCTGACTGGCGATCCCGCGAACCAGTACTTCAGCGACGGTCTCGCCGAGGAAATCCTGAACCTGCTCGCGAAGATACCCGAGCTGCGCGTGAGTTCGCGCACCTCCTCTTTCCTGTTCCGCGACAGCGAACTCGACATCCGCAGCATCGCCGGCAAACTCCGCGTGGACTACGTGCTCGAAGGCAGCCTGCGCCGTGACGGCGATCGGGTGCGCATTGCGCTGCAACTCATCGACGCCCGCGACGATTCGCACGTCCTGACCGAAATCTTCGAACGCCGCCTGGTCGATGTCTTCCGCCTGCAGGCGGACATCGCGACGGAGATCGTCGCGCGCCTGCATCTCACCGCCGCCTCGCTGGTGAAGCCGGAAACCGGCACCACGAGTCTGCAAGCCTACGAGTACTACCTGCGCGGCCGGCATTACTTCTATCTCTGGGACGGCAAGTCGCTCGATTACGCGAAGCTGATGTACCGGAAGGCGCTGGAGCTGGATCCGGGTTTCGCGAAGGCCTGGGCAGGTCTCGCCGAAGCGCTGACCGGATCACGGATGTGGCGGGAGACCGGCGACGCATTGCTCGCGGAAGCGACGAACGCCAGCCTGCGCGCGGTGGAGCTGGGGCCGGACCTCGCCGAGTCGCACTCCGCGCGGGGCTTCGTCCTCACCCTGCACAGCGACTACGCCGGCGCGACGCGTGAGTTCGAAACTGCGCTCAAGCTCGATCCGATGTTCTACGAAGCCTGGTACCTGTTCGGGCGCGCGCGCTTTGCCGAGGGCAACATGGCCGAAGCCGCGCGCTTGTTCAGGACCGCGGGCGCCGTGCGCCCCGACGAATACCAGGCATCCTGCCTAGCTGTCCTCGCGCTGCAGCGCCTCGGCGACAAGGCGGCGATCCGTAGCGCGGCTGCCGACGCGGCAGCGCGCTGCCGGCGGCGCCTGGAATTGCGGCCCGAGGACACGCGTGCGCTGACGCTCGGCGCCGGTGCGCTGGTGACGCTCGGGCATGCAGGAGATGCACTGACATGGGTCGAGAAAGCGCTCGAGCTCGCGCCGAACGACGTCATGGTCCTGCATAACGCCGGTTGCACGCTCGTGACCCTGGGCCTCATCGACCGTGCGCTCGACGTTTTCGAGCAGCGTTTTCGCCTCGGCGTCGGATTCGCGGACTGGATTGACAACGATCCGGACTTCGACCCGATACGCGAACACCCGCGCTTCAGGGCTATGCTGCGCACCGGGAGGGGGAATGCAGCATAGGCCCGTACTGTCGTTCTGGCAGATCTGGAACATGTGTTTCGGATTCCTCGGCATCCAGTTCGGCTTCGCGCTGCAGAACGCGAACGTCAGCCGCATCTTCCAGACGCTCGGCGCCGAGGTCGGCGACCTGCCGATACTCTGGGTTGCCGCGCCGCTCACCGGGCTCATCGTCCAGCCGATCGTCGGCTACCTGAGCGACCGGACCTGGAACCGCTACGGCCGCCGCCGCCCGTATTTCACGATCGGGGCGATCCTCGCCACGCTGGCGTTGTTCGTCATGCCGAACTCGCCGACCCTGTGGATCGCCGCGGGCATGCTGTGGATCATGGACGCGAGCATCAACGTCTCGATGGAGCCGTTCCGCGCGTTCGTCGGCGACATGCTGCCGGAACGCCAGCGTACGGCCGGCTTCGCGATGCAGAGTTTCTTCATCGGTATCGGCGCCGTGATCGCTTCCGCGCTGCCGTGGATGATGACGAACTGGTTCGAACTCAGTAATACCGCGGCGGCGGGGCAGATTCCGCCGTCGGTGAAGTGGTCCTTCTACCTCGGCGGCGCCGCATTCCTCGGCGCGGTGCTGTGGACCGTGCTGCGCACGAAAGAGTACTCGCCCGCGGAACTGTCGGCGTTCGAGCAGGCCGAGTCCCCGGAGAACGCGGCGCTCGAGGCGCCGCAGCCGGCACGGTCCGGCTTTCGCACCGGCGGCATCGTCTCGCTGGCCGTCGGCGTCGCGGGCTGGCTTTTGATCTGGCGGCTGGGTATCGAGAAGGAGCTCTACGTGCTCGCGGGCGGCCTCGTGGTGTTCGGCCTGCTGCAGCTCGCCGCGGCCGGGATGCAGGCGGCGGGACGTACCGGCCATGGTCTCTACGAGATCATGAGCGATCTCTTTCGCATGCCGCGCGTGATGAAGCAGCTTGCAGTCGTGCAGTTCTTTTCCTGGTTCGCGCTGTTCGCGATGTGGATCTACGGCACGGCGGCGGTGACCAGCCATCACTTTGGCACGCTGGACACCGCGTCCGCCGCCTACAACGACGGCGCGGACTGGGTCGGTGTCCTGTTCGCCTGCTACAACGGCTTCGCGGCGCTTGCCGCCATCGCCATACCCTTCGTCGCGGGCAAGCTCGGTTGCCGCCGCTGCCATCTGCTGAACCTGTGCATCGGCGGCATCGGCCTCATCAGCTTCCTGTTCATCGACGACCCGCGCCTGTTGCTCGTATCGATGGTCGGCGTCGGCGTCGCCTGGGCCTCGATACTCTCGCTCCCGTATGCACTCCTGTCCAACAACCTGCCGGCGAAGAAAATGGGCGTGTACATGGGCATCTTCAATTTCTTCATCGTGATCCCGCAGATCATTGCGGCGAGCATCCTCGGTCTGTTCGTCGAACAACTGTTCGGCGGCCGTGCCATCCTCGCACTGGTGACCGGCGGTGTATCCATGATCCTGGCGGGCTTCGCGACCTTGCTGGTCGACAGCGACGCGGAGCCTAAGCCGGCATGAATTGCGTACGCGCACTGGCCAGCCTTGCCACTCGCCGCATTGCTTACGGCCTGCGGCGACGAGCCTGGCGGAGCGCCCGGCGAACCTGCCGTTGGAGCGCCCAGTGGCGACAGTGATCCTGTTGGAGCGCCCCATGGGCGCGACGTCGTTGGCACGCTCGAACCCTTCGCGAGCGAGGCCGTCTACTTCGTACTCACGGACCGCTTCGTCGATGGCGATCCCGGCAACAACCAGCCGGAGCAGGGCGGCGCAAAGTGGCATACCTTCGACCGGCCGCTGACGAAGGAGGGCATCGAGATCGCCAACATCGGCTATCTCGGAGGCGACTTCCTCGGCGTTCTGGAGAACGCGGACTACATCGCTGAGATGGGCTTCACGGCGGTGTGGATCACACCCATCGTCGAGAACCCCGACGAGGCGTTCGCCGGCGGTCACCCGCCGGGCGACATTCCCTTCGGCGACCAGGGCAAGGCCGGTTACCACGGTTACTGGGGCGTGAACTTCTTCGAAGTCGACGAGCACCTGGAATCGCCGGGACTCGATTTCCCGGACTTCGTGCGACGGATGCGTGAGGAGCACGGACTCGACGTCGTGCTCGACATCGTCGCGAATCACGGCTCGCCGTCCTACACGATGCCGGCGGACCAGCCCATGTACGGCGAGATCTACGACGCGGACGGCCGCCTGGTCGCCGACCACCAGAACCTGCCGCCCGAACAACTGGACCCGGCCAATCCGCTGCACGCGTTCTATCGGCGGCAGCCCGATCTCGCGGAACTCGGCGACACCAACTGGGAAAATCCCGCCGTGCTCGAGTATTTCGTCGCGGCGCATGCGCGACGACTCGACGACGGCGTCGCCGCATTTCGCATCGACACGATCCGGCATATGCCGCATGCGTTCTGGAAGGCCTTCGCCGATCGCATGCGCGCCGAGCGGCCCGGATTCTTCATGTTCGGTGAGGCGTTCAGTTACGAGGCTGGGGAGATTGCCGCGCACACCCGGCCGGAGAACGGCGGCGTCAGTGTGCTCGACTTCCCGATGAAACAGGCGATGGACGAGGTGTTCGCGGGCGATGCGCCGTATACCCGGCTGCTCGAAGCCCTGCATCTCGACGATGGCGTGTACGCGAATCCCTACGAACTCATGACCTTCTACGACAATCACGACATGCCGCGCATGCAGGCCGACGCCGCCGGGTTCATCGACGCGCACAACTGGCTGTTCACCGCGCGCGGCATTCCGGTCGTGTACTACGGTTCCGAGATCGGCTTTCGCGCGGGACGCGCGGAACACCAGGGCAATCGCGACTATTTCGGCCGCGACAACATCCGCGCGGCACGCTCGCACCCGGTGCGCGCTGCGCTGGCCCGCGTCGCGAACCTGCGCCGCAACTCGGTGGCGCTGCAACGGGGCGTGCAGGTGAACCTGGCATTCACGGAGGACACGGCCGCGTTCCTGCGCGTCTACCGCAATGCAGGGCAGTCGGAAACGGCATTCGTGTTGCTGAACGGCAGCGACGAGCCGCGCCGCATCGACATTGATCCGATGCCGGCCGCGGGTGTCTGGCGGGACGCGGACGGCACGGAGGTCGAGGTCCGCGATAGCGAGGTGCCGCAGAGCTTCGAAGTGCCGCCGCACGGCGTGCGCGTGCTCTTCAAATAAGGTGGCTTTGCCCTATTTCCTAGTGCATGGGACCGTGGCCGCCGCAGGACTCGCGGACTACCAGCTTGGGCGTGATGAGCGTCGATTCCACGGGATGGCCTTCGATCAGGCCCACGATCGAGCGAACCATGGTGTCCGCCGCCGCCGAGACGTCCTGCTGGACGGTCGTCAGTGACGGCGTGACGTAGGCGGCAAGCGGCATGTCGTCGAAGCCCACGACGCTGACGTCGGCCGGCACGCGCAGGCCCGCTTCGGCGAGCGCGCGCATGGCGCCGATCGCGACCAGGTCGGTCACGGCGAAGATCGCATCGAAGCGCGCTCCGCGTTCGAGCAGCCGGCGCACCGCACTGTAGCCCTCGCGTTCCGAATTGCCGGCCGCGGCCTGCAGCGTAGCGTCGGGCTCGAGGCCGGCGGCAGCGAGCATGGCCGCGTAGCCCTCGAAACGGGCGGCGAATTCCGGGCTCCCGGAGGTCGCGCTGCCGATGAACGCGATGCGCCGGCGGCCGAGGCCGAGCAGGTGCTCCGCGGCCTGGCGGCCGCCGTTCTCGTTGTCGCAGCCGATCGAATGTCCCGGCTGGTCGCGCACGATAGGGCCCCAGATCATGAAATGCGTATCGGCTTCCGCGAGCGCGTCGAGCTTCTCGCGGTAGGCCAGATAATCGCCGTAGCCCAGCAATATCAGGCCGTCCGCGCGCTGGCTGGCGCGATACTGGATGTGCCAGTCGTCGCTCAGCTGCTGCAGCGAGACCAGGATGTCGTATCCGTGCCGCGCCGCCGAACGCATGATGCTGTCGAGCATCGAGAGGAAAAACAGGTTGAGCTGTGCGGTAGCAGCGTTGCTGTCGTCGAAGATCAGCAAGGCAATCGTGTTGCTGTGGTGCGTGCGCAGGCCAGCCGCGTTCTTGTTGACGAAATAATTGAGTTCGCGCGCAATCTGCTGGATGCGCTCGCGAGTTTCCGGCCGCACGAGCGGGCTGTTGCGCAGCGCGCGGGAGACCGTGGCCTGCGACACGCCGGCGATTTCGGCGATGTCACGCGACGTCGGGGTCGTGATTTTCATGCTGCAGTTGGCGCTTTTATGATCGCGATCGTGGTGACGGCTCGGTGGATGTTTTACCACAGATCGGCGCAAGCCGGCCCGGGTCCGGCCGCCCGAGGCGCGCCGGCGGCCAACGCCAGTGTCTGGATCGGCTTGCGCGCGAGTCAGCGCCGCACGCACCAGTGGCGTACGCCCTCCCGTGCGAGGAACGTTTCAGCGTCGGCGCCGCGCAGCATTGCGAACGTGCAGTAGACGCCGGCCTGCACACAGGTGTCCGCGGCGACGGTGATGCTCGCCGGGGCGTCCCGCACGGGCCAGCCGGTTCTCGGGTCGAGGATGTGCGAGTAGCGGACGCCGCCCCGGCGGATGTAACGATGCGTATCACCGCTGGTTGCCAGGCCGCCGGCAGACAGCCGGATCAGGCCTGCTGCCGGCGCAGCCGCGCCCTGCAGCGACTCGACGCCGACCTGCCAGCCCTCACGCATGTTTGGTGGCCGGGTGACGGCGAGATCGCCGCCGAAATTGACGAGGCAGGGCACATCCGAACGGGTGCTCAACAGGCCGACGGCCCGATCCACCGCGTATTCCTTGCCGATGCCGCCGAAATCGATCTGCATGCCGGGGGTCAGGGTCAGGACAGGCGCCTGCCATCCCACGCGATGCCAGCCCACGTTCGCGAGTATCGCAGTGATCGTGTCCTCGTCCGGCAACCGGTCGCTGCCGTCGAACGTCCAGGCACGCCGCAGCACGCCGGAGGTGATATCGAATAATCCGTCGCTGGAGTCGTAGAGCGTTGCGGCGAAATCGATGAGCCGCGCGGTTTCCTCGTCCACGATTACCGGCATGCCCTCCGAAGTGTTGATGCGATCGACGATATTGCCGCGGCGGTAACGGCTGAACTTGTCCTCGATACGCCAGGCTTCCGCGGCGGCGATTCGAACCAGGGTTTCGGCCCGGGAGCGCGTCGATGTATCGGCGATGAGTTCGCAAGGGCTGCCCATCGCAAAGAATGCCCCGCGCCATCCGTCGCCTGCACGGGCCAGGTCGATGCTGCGCCGCGCCGTGTGGTTTGGCGCCGGGTCAGAACCGGAAACTGAACTGGGCAATGACGGCATCGAGGTCGGGGAATACCCAGGCTTCGGATTGGTCGCCGACGAACAGCTCGCCAGGCACGTCGCCGCGCTGCTGGTACAGCTCGAGCCGAACGCTCATGTCGTTACCGCCGCGCGTCTCCCATCCGTACTTGAGGCCGGCGGTGATCGCGTTGAACCGGCCGAGCCGATAGTCGTTGGATGCATAAGCCGGCATCGGCACACCGTCCTGCACGCTCACCGTGTAGAAGTTCGCTTCGGTCTGCGTGTAATAGCGCAGGTGCGGCTCGAGGTAACTACGTGCTCCGAGCGGCCAGCGCAGTCGCGTGTCGATCGTATGCGAATCAATGTCCCAGTCGTCCGTCATGTAACGATACGAAACGTCGAGGACGGTCCCGCCCATGTTGTGCTTCGCCTGCGCATACAGGCTGTGCTTGGCCCGGGCGTCCGGGCGGCTTTCGTAGAGATAGAGGTGATCCGGGCCGTCGACGCCGGAAGGCGGAACCCGGGGCACGGCCAGACCCGTCGACGGATCCACGACCGTCACGACCTTGTAGGGGTCGGTAAGATAGCCGCTGGAGTCGCTGTAGGAATAGTTGACCTGCACTATCGTGTTACGGGACAGCACCTGGGTCACACCGAGCACAAAATCGAGCACGTCCTTCGACTGTGTACCGCGACGCTCGCCGTCACTGAAATCGTCCCCGCTGTCGTCGTCATCCTCGGTGGCGTCGCGCATTGGTACCAGCGGGTCCGGCGTGCCGCCCACGGGGTCGATCTCGTCCGTCGCAATGGCGAAACCTGCCGACAGCGTCGTGTTGCGCTCATTGAAATCCCGTGCGACACGGGCATTGAGCCCCAGGTGCGTATAGTCGTACTCGGTCGAGAAACTCGCACCAACGCTGAGCGTGTTGAGCCGGCCGAGGGGTTGCGTCCAGGTGCCGGTCAGGGCGACGCGTGTGTCAAGGAACGTGTCGTCGAGCGGGATGTCGCCCGACTGTATGATGTAGGTGTCGGCGCCCGATGGCCGCGTGAAGGTCTGCGGTACAGGCTGGGCCAGCGCGCCGTTCGGCGTCGCGCCCGTCAAGGCATCGACAGTGAGTCCCACGCTCAGTTTTCGGTCATCGAGGAAATCTCGGGTTGCGACGACGTTGACACTTGCATCCTGCACGCGGTTCTCGTTTTCGCCGTAGTACAGGAATGCCGTGTCGAAGTCCCAGCGCTCGAGTTCCTCGGCGCGCACCGACTGGATCGCGGTCGTGCCGAGCAGCGAGCAGGTCGCCGTGGCAAGCGTTGCGGATACGCCGTTCGTGCTGCGTTTCGTCATGTCACGATCCTAGTTGCAGCCGCAGCCACCGCCGCCGAAACCGCGGCCGCCGCTCGAGGCTTCCTTGCTGAAGTAGATGTGGTCGTCGAGTGCCGCTTCGACCGGGTGTGGATCGAGTTGCATGTCCTTGCGCGCGAGCACATCCCTGTCCCACGGATCGACTCCCTATTCCGGCACAGCCGCTGCACAGCGCAACGAGCACAACCGTACCGCCGATCCAAAACCACCGGTGATGCATATCCGACTACTCCATGCCAAGCGCGGCGCGAATGGCCGCTTCGTATTCGTCCTGTTTCAGTACCTTGAAACCGAGATGACTCGTCACGAGCTGGCCGTTGGCGTCCAGCAGGAAGGAACTCGGCATCGCGACCACTTCGAAGCGCCGCGCCAGCGACTTGTCGTCGTCATAATGCACCTGGAAGTTCGCGGGATTCTCCTTCAGGAAGCGCTGCGCGGCCGCGAAGTCGTTGTCAACGTTTACCGCAACGATGACCAGTCCGTCCTTCTCATACTTGTGCTGCATGCTGTTCATCCAGGGAAAAGACCGCCGGCAGGGTTCGCACCAGGATGCCCAGAAGTCGACGAGCACGACCTTGCCGGCGTGGGGGGACAGGGGATCGGCGGAGGTCGCAGGCGTCGGGGCGCGGGAGCGCGAGCAGGGTGGCCAGTGCAAGCAGGCCGATTCCGGTGCACCACTGGCGTCGTGTCAGCTGCCAGCCGCTCGCGAGCCGGGTGTTCGATGTTGCCCGCATTCCATTTCTCCGTGATGTTCCGGCCTTTTCGGCGATCGTGAGCGTGAGAGTCGACCCGGCCGAAAATCCTTCGGGAGCCGACGAAAAGTTTTCCGGGCATTGCAGGCGAAGGAAACCTGCGCCAGGTGCCTCTAACGCCCAAAGCCGCCCGCGAGCCCCAGAGCGCCACCGCCGGCTGTACCGTCGCAAGGAGACAAACCGACATGGAGCACCGTCATTCCCGGCCGGATATCAGTATCGTCGTGCCGGTGTACGACGAATCCGGCAACATCCAGCCACTCGTCGAGGAAGTTCGTCGTGCATTGCAGGGGCGCCTGCGCTACGAACTGATCTTCGTGGACGACGGCAGCAGGGATGAGACTTTCCAGGAAATCCTGGGCGCCGCGGAACAGGACCCCAGGGTCGTGGCGCTGCGACATGCCGGCAACCGCGGCCAGAGCGCCGCGGTCCGTACGGGCGTAGCAGCGGCTGGTGCCCCCATCGTTGCGGTGCTCGACGGCGACGGACAGAACGATCCGCAGGACATTCCGAAGCTTTTCGGGCTCCTCGTTGCCGTCACGCGCCTGAAGATGGTTGTCGGTGAGCGTCGGAATCGCAAAGACAGTTGGGTCCGCCGGGTGTCCTCGCGGTTTGCCAATGGGATCCGCGCAAGACTGCTCGGCGATGGCATCAACGATACGGGCTGCGGCATCAAAGCCTTCTACCGTGACGATTTCCTCGCCCTGCCGGCGTTCGATCACATGCATCGATTCCTGCCGGCACTGATGCAGCGCAACGGCGGGCAGGTGCATGCCGTGGCCGTCAATCACCGGCCCCGCCGGCACGGCCATTCGAAGTACGGCATCGGCGATCGGCTCTGGGTCGGCATCGCCGACCTGCTGGGCGTCCTGTGGCTGCAGAAGCGGCGACTCTGAAACATGCCTTCGGCTACTTCCTGGTACGTGCTGGGTTTCGTGGCTCAGGCATTCTTCTTTTCCCGCTTCCTCGTGCAGTGGCTCGCGAGTGAGCGAGCCGGCCGCAGCGTGTTCCCCGTCGCCTTCTGGTACCTGAGCCTGGTCGGCGGCGTCACGCTCCTGGCATACGCCATACACCTCAGGGATCCGGTCTTCATCCTTGGCCAGGCGACCGGCGCGCTCATCTACCTGCGCAACCTGCAATTCCGACGGCGCGAGCAGGAAGCCGGCACGTGACGGCCGGGGAGCAGCGCCGTTACTTCCTCCTGCTGCTCGTTGCCTTCGTCATCCTGGCCGCCGGCATCGGGCTGCGTTCGCCGTGGGCGCCCGACGAGCCGCGCTTCGCACTGATCGCGCGCGACATGGCGCTCAGCGGCGACTGGTTGTTCCCGCGCGTCGGCGGCGTTTTATACCCGGACAAGCCGCCGCTGTTCTTTTGGCTGGTCGCTGCGCTGTACGCCCTTATCCCTGCGATCGATGTGGCCTTGTTTCTGCCCGCCCTGGCTTCCGGCGTGCTCGTGACGGCGCTCGTTGCTGACCTCGGCCGGCGTTTGTGGGGCATGAGCACCGGCTTGTGGTGCGGTGCTGTGCTGCTAGCCCTCCTGCAATTCCCGCTGCAGATGAAAGGCGGGCAGATCGATGCGCTGTTGTGCCTGTGGACCACAATCGGGTTGTACGGTTTCTGCCGGCACCTGCTTCTCGGACCGGACTGGCGCTGGTACGGGATCGGTGGGCTGGCCGCGGGCTTCGGCATCATCACCAAGGGTGTCGGGTTCCTGCCGTACCTCGTTTTCTTGCCGTGGGCCTTCGCCGCCTGGCATGACTGGCCCCGCAGGCCTTTGACGGCGAGCGGCTGGCGTTGGCTCGTCGCGCCCGCGCTAACCTTCGTTCCCGTATCCGCATGGCTCTTGCCCATGCTGAGCGCGGTGGCCGGCAGCGGTGACCCGGCACTGGCCGCCTATCGCGACGACATACTCTTCCACCAGACGGTCACGCGCTACGCGGATGCCTGGGGGCACATCAAGCCGCCCTGGTACCTCCTCACGAATGCCGTGCCCTGGCTCTGGCTGCCGGTAACCCTGTTCCTGCCCTGGCTCGTTCCCGCATGGCGGCGCGATCTCGAGCGCAGGCGCATGCCGGTCCTGCTGTTCGCTGGCTGGTTGCTGCTCGTGCTGCTGTTCTTTTCGCTGAGCGCGGGCAAGCGTTCCGTCTATATCTTCCCGGCGGTGCCGGCACTCGCATTGCTGGCGGGATTTCACGCGCGAGCGATACTGAGGAAACCCGCGGCCGCTGTGCTTCTACGGGCGTCGCCGGCTGTGTCCGGCGCCCTGCTGGCGACCTTGTCCGTGTGGCTCTTGTGGTGGCCGGGGAAGGTCTCAGGGTGGTTGCCGGATGCGGCCGTCACGATCGCCGCCGCAAAGATCCTGTTGTGCATCGGCATTCTGGTGTCGGGATCGGCGCTTCTTGCCACGCGGCGCTGGAATTACGCGGGTTGTGCGCTGGCCATTGCTCAATTCTGGATCGGGTTCGCCGTGCTCGTATCACCGCTGCTCGACGCCGATCGTTCCGGTCGCAGCCTGATGATCGGCGTTGAGCACCGGCTGGCGGCCGACCGGGAACTCGGGCTGGTCGACTGGACGGAACAATTTCTCCTGCAGGCGCGCCGCCGCGTGTTTCACTTCGGCTATCGCCGGGATCCGGAAGAGGAACTTCGGGAGGCCGTACATTGGCTGTCGGCGTCGGAGCGACGGAGTATCCTCGTGCCCGATCGTCTCGCAGTCCGGTGTTTCGAGCCGGAGGCCCTGCAGGTCGTCGGCCGCGCGCACCGGAGAACCTGGGTGCTGGCGGACGCGAGCATGCTGAGCGGCGCCTGCGTTCCGGCAGCCGCGCAGCCGATCTCCTACCCGGGGACGACCGCAGCGCTGGCGCCACCGAAGGATTCCGGGATTACCGGGCTCTAACGTCCAAAGGAATGGCAGGACGACATGGATACAGACGGCGCCGGCACGCAGATCGACCGGGACCGCGACCTCGCGGCCCGGGTCGCGGGCGGCAACCAGCAGGCGTTCGATGCGTTTTTCCGCGAGTATTTCCCGCGCCTCTACCGTTTTGCGCTCGGGCGCGTGGACAACGACCCTGCGCTCGCAGAAGAAGTCGTGCAGCGCACGATGTGCATCGTTGTGCGGAAGATGGGCAGCTTCCGCGGGGAAGCGCTGTTGTTCACCTGGTTGTGCCAGATTTGCAGGAACGAACTGAGCGCCGTCTACCGGCAACATGGTGAAGCCCTGCGCGTGGATGTGCCGCTCGACGATCACCCGGCAGTGCAGTCGGCATTGGAATCGATGATGGGCCAGGACCACATGCCAGATGCCCTCCGCCATCGCGAGGAAGTCGCCGCCTTCGTGCGCGCGACACTCGAACACCTGCCCGACAATTATGCGACGGCGCTCGAACTGAAATACATCAACGGCTGCAGCGTGGCGGAGATCGGCCAGCGCCTGGGCATCGGCGAAAAGGCTGCCGAATCCGTGCTGAGCAGGGCACGGGCGGCGTTTCGCGAAGGCTTCCGGTCACTGTGGGATATCGACCCGGGACTTGCAACAGAATAGGCAGCATCGGATGAGTGAACCGAACGACAGGACGGAAATGAACGACGAGGCGGCGCGCGACGAGGAAGCGCTGGCCCGCCTGTTGCGCCTGACCGGGCCGCGCGTGGAGGTGCCGCCGGAAACAGCGGCGCGCGTGTACGACAAGGTGCACCAGGCCTGGTCCGCCGGACGGCCCGAAGCCGGCAAAGACCGCGTTTATACGCAGGTGAAACGCGCGTGGCGGCAAAGCGTGTGGTCCTGGTGGCAATGGGTACTGCCGCTCGCCGTGACAGCCAGCGCCGTGCTGGCCGTCGCTCTCGCTTTGCGGCCAGCGCCGGTCCCGGACGCCCGTGTCGTGCCGGCCGCCACGGTCGTGCGCAGCGTGGGTGGCGCGGAGGCTGTGGGAGAGGTGCTGAATGTCGGTGACCGGATCGCGACGGGCGCGGCCGAAGGTCTGGCGCTTCGGCTGACGAACGCGGACTCCCTGCGCCTCGATGAAAACACGACGGTCGAGATCGTGTCGAAGAACCGCTTCGCGCTCGGGAGCGGCCGCGTCTACGCGGACACCGGCGAAGGTATCCATCGTGACTCGTGGCTCGTCATCGATACCGACATGGGCGTCGTAACGGACGTCGGCACGCAGTTCGCCGTCTCTGTCGCGCCCGATGCGCTCAACGTGGCGGTCAGGGAAGGCCGAGTCGACGTACGGCATGAAAACCGGACAATCGTCACAGTCGCTGGCGAACGCATGGCGCTCACGCAAGGTGAAGCGCCGGCCATCAGCAAACTGGCGCCACATGACGAGTGGTGGAACTGGACCGTCGCGCTTGTTCCCGCCTTCGACCTCGAAAACCAGTCGCTGCTCGATTTCCTCCGCTGGGTCTCGCGGGAAACGGGCCGGGTACTGGTGTTCGAGCATGAAGAACTGCGCCTGTCGGCAATGCGAACCGACCTCCACGGCTCCGTCGCCGATTTCGATCCGCTGGAAGCCTTGCAATCGGTCATCGTCACAACCCGGCTCAGGTATCGCGTCGAACCGGACCGCTTGGTGATCCTGCGCTAGTCCGAATGCGGACGGCGAATCGCCGGCTGTGGTCCATGCCGCGCTGTTCTATGATCGCCCGATGCGTCGCGCCTGCATCGGACTGTTGTTTCTCGGCGTCTGTGGAATGGCCAGCGGCGCGGCCGCACAGTCGAACGGCGAAGTCCGCCTGGCCGATTTCCTGAATGCATTGTCCAGCGACGGCCTGAAGATCATTTATTCGAGCGATCTCGTCACGGACGACATGGTCCTCGGTGCAACGCCGCGAGACGCAGAACCGGTGGACCGACTCCGTGAGGCGCTCGCGCAGTTCGGCCTCCAGGCGAAGCCCGGACCTTCCGGCAGCCTGCTCGTCGTGCCAGGTCCTGCACGGCCAGCGCCGCCCGATGCAGGCGGAACGCCGCCGGTACCTGCCGAGGAACCCATTCCGGAGATCGTCGTGACCTCGAGCCGCCACCGCCTGCAGTACAGCCGGGCCGTGGTGAGGACCCGGCTCGACCGCGAACTGGCAACGCGCATCCCGACGGTGGCGGAAGAAGCGGTGCGACTGACGGACCGCCTGCCGGGCACGGCCAACGGTGGCGTTTCCACGCGCAACCACATCCGCGGCGGAGAAGCCAACGAGGTCCTGTTCCTGCTCGACGGGCTGAGGCTCTACGAACCCTACCATCTGAAGGACTTCCAGTCGGTCGCTACCACCGTTAACAGCAGCGCGATCGCGGGCATGGACTTCTTCACCGGCGCGTATCCCGCGCGTTACGGCGACCGCATGAGCGGGGTGATGAGCATGGACCTGCGCGAACCGGAGAAAACCCGGGAGACCGAGCTCGCCTTGAGTTTCTTTAACGCGTCCATTTTATCGCTGGGGCGTTTCGGCGCCGACGAATCCGGCGACTGGCTCTTCTCCGCGCGCCGCGGCAACCTGGACCTGATAGTCGATGTCGTGGACCCGGACTTCGGCAGCCCGGACTACCACGACATCCTCGGGCGCGTCGGCTGGATTTTCAGTCCGCGCGCGGAAATCCGGGCCAGTTTCCTGTACTCGAAGGACAAGCTGTCGCTGTTCGACCCGGAGCGCGGGGAACAGGCTACGGCTGCCTACAAGAACGAAGTCGCGTGGCTCAGCTGGACAGCCGAATGGAACGACGAAATTTCGAGCGACACTATCCTCTCCTACAGCGACATCACCAATCGCCGCGACGGCAGCCTGGATCTCGAGGGCATCGTATCCGGCAAGCTGTCCGAGGACCGTGAGTTCGGTGTCATCGAATTGCGCCAGGACTGGGAGTGGGTGCCGTCGCCGGCGTGGATGCTCGACGCGGGCGTGAACCTGAAAAGGCTCGACGGCGACTACCGCTTCAATTCCGAAAAGCGTGTCGAAACGCCCTTCGACGGAATCCTCGGCAATTGGCCCGAAACCACTTACGAGATCCTGCTGGAACCCTCTGGCGCGCAGTATGCCGCATACAGCGAGCTCCGCTGGCGGCCGCTCACGCCGCTTGTTCTTGAAGTCGGCCTGCGCTGGGACCAGCAGACCTACACGACCGCAAGCGACGATACGCAGCTCAGCCCGCGCGTCGCGGTACTGCTGCAGTCGGGAGACCGGACGTCCTTGCGCTTTGGCTGGGGACAGTACTACCAGGCCCAGGAGATCAACGAACTGCAGGTCAGCGATGGCATCGACAGCTATTTTCCGGCGCAACGGGCGGAGCACTATGTGTTCAACTTCCAACACCGATTTGACGGCGGCTACGGGCTCGATGTTTCGGCTTACAGCAAGCGCTTCCGGGACCTGAGGCCGCGTTTCGAGAACAGCTTCAATACGCTGACACTCGTGCCCGAGATCCAGTTCGACCGCGTGCGCATCGACGCGCAACGCGCTCTTGCCGTTGGCGCCGAGTTCACACTGAGCCGGGGCAATGCCGACGACGACCTCCTCTGGTGGCTGTCCTATGCCTGGGCGCGCGTCGAGGACCGCAAGCCGGGCGGTGACGTTTCCCGCAGCTGGGACCAGACGAACACTGTCAAAGCCGGCCTGAGTTGGCGCTGGCGCGGCTGGAACTTCAGCGCCGCCGGTGAGGGCCATACCGGCTGGCCGGGCACCTCGCTCAGCGGCGAATTGCTGCCGTCCGCGGGCGGTGGCCAGCTGGTTCTCGAGCTCGGTGCACGCAACGCGGAACGTTATGCGGATTTCTACAGCGTCGACCTGCGGGTCAGCCGGGATTTCGTTTGGCCACGCAGCAAACTGACTGCCTTCCTGGAGATCAGCAACGCTTCGAATCGTGCGAATCCCTGCTGTACGGAGTATTCACTGGCCGACGATGGCGCGCTCGTCAGCAACGGACGGAACTGGCTGCCGCTGGTACCGTCACTGGGCGTGGTCTGGCGGTTCTGACACGGCGGCCGCTCACTCGATCAGCCAGATATCGCCTTCGACCCGCTCGCGCGTGAACAGGAGCATCGAGCCGTCCGCCGCAAGATGCGTGTAGTCGATCGTTTCGCCGAGATCGAGCAGAACGCGGTCCGTGCCGTCCTTGTCGAAGCCGGTGATGTGCAGCGTGCGATGATCCGACAGGTAGAGCACTCGGCTGCCGTCGGGGGACCAGAGCCCGTGCGCATCCTGAGTCGGTCCGTGGGTCAGCTGCCTCTGTTCCGAGCCGTCGCTGCGCACCGCCCAGACGTCACGATTGCCGGAGTGGAGCGAGGTGAACAGCAGCCAGCTGCCGTCAGGTGACCAGCGCGCCGTGTGACCGAGCGTGCCGATATCGGTCAGCTGCTTCGGGTCGTTGCCGTCGGTGTTCATGGTCCAGATTTCGCTTTGCCCGCTGCGGTCGCTTGCGAAACCAAAGCGCGTCCCGTCAGGCGACCAGTACGGATTGACCTCGTTCGATCCGGCCGGTGTGATGGGCACCGGGTTGCTGCCGGCGAGCGGCAGAACATAGATGTCGTTGTCGCCGCGGGCGTCCGAAAAGAACGCAATGCGCTTACCGTCGGGCGAGAAAACCGGTTGCAGGTCCTGTCCCGCGAGCTCGGTCAGCTGGCGTACGTTACCGTCGGCGTCGCGCAGGAAGACGTCCGCATTGCCGTTGCGATCTGAACTGAACGCGACGCTGCCGTCTGCCGACACCGATGGCGCGAGGTCGTTCCATGACGCCGACATGAGACGTTCCGGTTCGCCCGACAGTTCGAGCGTCCGAGGATCCAGCGCCACGCGCCACAGGTTCTGCAGGCGCCGGAGACTCGCATAGGCAAGCGAACTGTCGGCGGCCACGCTCGGTTCGAAATCCTCGCCGGCGCCGAGCGTGACCTGGACCGGCTCGCCCGCCGCGCGGCGGCGCTCGAAGTCGACGTCGACCTGCCACAGGTTCATGGCCCCGCCGCGATCCGATGCGAATACAATCCGCCGGTCGCCGGCCCAGGCCGGCGCCATGTCGCGGTGTTTGCCGTCGGTGATGGCGAAGGATGCGGCACCGTCGGGCGCAATCAGCACGATCTGCGCCGCGCTCGCCTGTGTGTCCGTCTGGCGTTCATAAGCGATCCAGCCGCCGTCTGGTGACCAGGTCGGCCGGACATGCGACACGAGATCGGCGTCGGTCGACAGTTCCGCGGCGTCGTCGCCGTCAGACATTGCGAGCCAGATACGGTGCGCACCGCCGCGGCTGGAGTCGAAGGCGATCCGTTCGCCATTCGGCGCAAAGGCCGGATTGAACCCGCCCTCGACAGCATTCTCGGCGTACCGCCGAATGCCGGCACCGTGAAAATGTCGCCGCCGATGGTGTAACCGTAGAACGAGCTGCGATCGAGGCTTGGGCCGTGCCTCTGCGACGAGACGAGCAGGATCGTGCTGCCGTCAGGCGACCAGGCCGGTTGCGCGTCTTCGGCCGGGTCGGAGGTCAGCTGCAGCGCGTCGCCGTTGCGGTGCTGGACCCACAGGTCGCGGTTGCCGGACTGGGCCGAGACGTAGACGATACTGGCGCTGTCCGGCGACCAGGCGGCCGTTCTCGTACGCCGGCGCCGCCGTCAGCCGGCGGCTCGATTTCCCGGCGAACTGGCGCGACGCCGCCGCGTTCGAGGTCGCCCTCCGTCGCGAACTCGCTGCTCGCGAGCGCCCAGGCTGCGCCGGCGGCGATGAGCGCGAGCAGGACGACTTCGCCCGGCGCGATCGATTGAGCGCCCCGCCGGCCGTGGTACCAGGCGAGCACGGAGACGGCAGCAAAACCGAAAAACAGCAACACGGTGAACCGCCGCAGCCACGGTTCCGGCCAGACGAAGACGTCGAACAGGAGTTCCGCGACCTGGAGCAGCAGCCAGGCGCCGGCGGCATAGGCGAGCGTCCACTGGACGACACGGTTCCGCCGCAAACGGCTGAAAAACCCCTCGCTCACCTTGGCATCGTTCCCCACGACCTGCCAGTTCCTGCCCGACCCGGCACGATGTTAACCCGGGAGCCTCGCCCACAGTTGGCCGAGGCCGGCCGGCCCGCGCGCAACGACACCCTGCGCCTCGAGCGCCGCCACGACGCGCCGCAAGGCGGCGGCAGGACAACGCCAACCCGTCGCCCAGCGGACACCGGCGAGCCAGCGTGCGACGTCCGCTTCCCGGATGCCGAAAGTCGCGGCGATCAGCGGCGCCGCCGTGACCCGGCGCCCGAGATTGCGGGCGTGCGTCGCGGCGATGTCGAGCACCTTGCGGAGCTCGTGCGGACGTGCGGCGATCACATCGCGCCTGGCCGATACGACGAAAGCCGGCCAGGGCACGATGCGTTCGCCGATGCGCCGGAACTCGCCGGCATCGACGAGGGGCTGCGTCATGTGCCGTTCCCAGAAAAACAGCTCCGCGCGCCCGGCGGCCAGGGCGGCGCGCGCGCCAGCCAGGTCGTTGACGACGACGAAGCGCATCGCCGACGTGTCCCAGCCGCGCTCTGCGGCATCGACGATCGGGATCAGGTGCGAGCCGGAACCGTGACGGCTGATCGCGACCAGACGGCCGCGCATCTCCTGCGGGTTGTCAAGCTCGCTCCCGGCGGCAACGTGTATGCCCCAGACGAGCGGCGAGGCGACCCACACTTTCACGAGCCGGTTCAAATCGTGCGCCAGGACGTCGAGCACCGCGCCTTCGGTCAGCACGACGGCGAGATCGAGTTCCGCGTCGCGCAGGGCGCGCGTCAGCTCGCCCGTGCCGGCCGGATACTCCCGCCATTCGACCGGGCAGCCCGCGCGTTCGAAAGCTCCGTCGCGGGCAGCCAGCCGCCAGGGCAGGTTGAAGTGTTCCGGCACGCCGCCGATGCGGAGCGGTCGAGACATATGCGGTCCCTCGGTGGGTCCGCGGATTCTACGCATGGTCAAGCAAAGCGCTCATTGTTATCGTCGGTTCTTCGGCCGGCGCCGGACGCCGGCGAAGCGGCTGAAGGATCACAAAGACCAGGCATGGCAACGATCTACGAAGTGTCGAAACTTGCCGGTGTGTCCCTCGCGACCGTCTCTCGCGTCGTCAACAAGACCGCCCGCGTGAGTGAGGCCACTCGCCAAAAGGTCCTGTCCGCGATCGCCGAGCTCGACTACCGGCCCAATTCCATCGCGCAGTCGCTGGCGTCGAGCCGTTCGAACTCCGTCGGCATCATCATGCCCGAGCTGCACGGGCCGTTCTTCGGCACGCTGGTCACCGGCATCGAACGCGTGCTGCGCGACGCCGGCAAGCATGCCATCGTCACCGTCGGGCACAGTGACGGCGACAAGGAGCGCGACGGCATCGACTTCCTCGCGACCCGGCGTTGCGACGCCATGATCCTGGCCGTCGATGCGGTCTCGGACGAGTACCTGGCGGAGCTGAGCGCCGGACCGGTGCCGGTGGCCGTCGTCAACCGCCAGGTACCCGCAATCGCTTCGGCCTGTATCACGCTCGACAACCGGCAGGGCGGCAGGCTCGCCACCGAATGCCTGCTTGGGCTCGGTCATCGCGAGATCGCTTACGTTGGCGGACCGGCGTGGAAAGCCGACGCCCAGGATCGCCTCGCCGGGCACAAGGACGCGCTGGCGGCGGTCGGTGTCGCTTTCGACGAGAGGCTCTATTACCAGGGCGATTTCCACGAGACGAGCGGCGCAGCCGGATTCACGTATTTCGCGGGGCTCGGACTGGCCTTCAGTGCACTCGTTTGCGCGAACGACGGCATGGCCGCCGGTGCCATGCGCGCCGCGCGCGAGCACGGTGTCGCACTTCCGGACGACCTGTCGATCATGGGTTTCGACAACGTCAGTTTCGCGCGCTACCTGTATCCCAAGCTCTCGACCGTCGACTACCCGGCGGAAGCGATCGGCGCGATGGCCGCGCACTGGGTAATGAAGAATGCCTACGGCAAGGACGGGCTCGAGATCCGCAACCTGTTCGAGCCGGCGCTCGTCCTGCGCGAATCGGTGTGCGAGCGCGGGCGCTGAACGAGTAATGCGCTCCGGGCGGGCAATCGGCAGGCGGCCGCAGTGAGGCCCGGAACATGGTACGGGCTCAGGATCGCGCTCTTCGTCGGCTTCGGCGGCTTCCTCATGGGATTCGATGCGTCGGTGATCTCCGGCGTCGTCACCTTCATCGAGCCGCGTTTCGGGCTCAGCAAGATCGAGCTCGGCTGGGCCGTCGCTTCCCTCACGCTCACCGCGTCGATCGCGATGTTGTGCGCCGGACCGTTGAGCGACCGGTTCGGCCGCCGGCCGGTGCTGCGGCTGGCCGCGTTCCTGTTTGCGATATCGGCCGTGCTTTCGGCGGCGGCACCGAACTTCCTTTGGCTGGTCATTTCGCGAATGATCGGCGGCTTCGGTGTCGGCGCGGCCCTGATCATCGCACCGATGTATATCGCCGAAATGTCCCCGGCGGCGCTACGCGGCAGGATGGTATCCATCAACCAGCTCAATATCGTGGTCGGCATCTCGGCGGCCTTCCTGAGCAACTATCTCATCCTGGCGCTCGGCGACAGCAACGAAGGCTGGCTAGCGCCGCGTGTGCAGGGCGATGCCGCGTGGCGCTGGATGCTGGGCATCGAAGCGCTGCCGTCGATCCTGTATTTCGTCGTACTGTTCTTCGTGCCGGAAAGCCCGCGCTGGCTGGTCATGCACGGCCGCGAGCAGGAGGCCAGCGAGATCCTGAGCCGGGTCGAAGATGCGCCGCAGGCGCGCGTCGACCTCGCTGCCGTACGCGCTTCGATCGCCCATCGCAGCCGATCCGGCGACAGCCCGGTCCGGGAACTGCTGGCGCCGGCCCTGCGGCTCGTGCTCACGATCGGCGTCGTCGTCGCCGTGCTGCAGCAGATCACGGGCATCAACGCCGTGTTCTTCTATGCGCCGATGATCTTCGAACAGTCCGGTATTGGCACCCATGCTTCGTTCATGCAGGCGGCACTGGTCGGGCTCACCAATCTCCTGTTCACGATCGTCGCGATCCTGCTGATCGACCGCGTGGGGCGCAGGCCCTTGCTCGCGACCGGGCTGGTCGGCGTCGCCGTCAGCATGTTCGCGCTGGCCTGGGGATTCGCCGACGCGCGCTACCGCCTCGACGAGAGCTCCCTGGGCGAATTCACGGCCGAGGCCGAGGCGCTGGCACCGCTCGCAGGCCGCAGCTTCGCGGACGACATCGAGTTTCGTGTAGCGGTGACGGCGGCGATCGGCCATTCGGCCTGGCAGCAGCACAAAGCGGCGCTGGTGGGTGCCGCGATCGAAATGAACCCGCTGCTGGTGCTGGCGGGCGTGCTCGGTTTCGTTGCGAGTTTTGCCATCTCGATCGGCCCCGTGATGTGGGTGCTCTTTTCGGAACTCTTTCCGAACCACCTGCGCGGGCTCGCCGTATCGGTGTGCGGGCTCCTGAATTCGGCAACCAGTTTCATCGTCCAGCTCGTGTTTCCGTGGGAGCTGGAGAATCTCGGCAATTCGACGACATTCCTTCTGTACGGCCTGTTTGCCGTTGCAGGCCTCGCGGTACTCGTGCGCATCCTGCCCGAGACCAAGGGTCGCAGCCTGGAACAACTCGAAACGGAACTGGTAGGGAGGTAGGAACATGAAGAAAGCGGGATACCTGTACCTGGCGGCGGCGCTGGCAGCGTGCAGCAGCAACGGCGGCGGGCAAGGCGATACGCCGCCAATTCCAGACGATTCCGACTCGGCCGGCGGCTCCGTCGTCACGCTCGAACAACAGGGCGGCCGCTGGACGCTGGTACTGAACGGCACGCCGTACACGCCGAAAGGGGCGGGAATCGGCGGCGGCGACCCGGCGGCGCTTGCGGCGCACGGCGGCAATTCCTTCCGCACCTGGGGCATCGGCTCCGACATCGCCGATGCGCGCCGGCGGCTCGACGAGGCTCATGCCGAAGGACTCACCGTCGCGCTGTGCGTCGACGTCGGCAAGGAGCGGCACGGATTCGATTACAACGACGAGAGCGCCGTCGCCGCGCAGCTCGACCGGCTGCGCGCCGAGGTCACCGCGCTGAAAGATCACCCGGCGCTGTTGGCCTGGGTCATCGGCAACGAACCAAATCTCGAGTTCCGGAACCCGAAGGTCTTCGACGCCATCAACGACATCTCGAAAATGATGCACGAAGTCGATGGCAAGCACCCGACGACGACGGCGCTCGCGGGATTCAGCGCGGAACTTGCAGGGCTCATCGACACGCGTGCGCCAGACCTCGACTTCGTCAGCATCCAGTTCTACGGTGCATTGCGGCTTCTGCCGCAGATACTCGCGGACATCGGCTGGGACAAGCCGATCCTGGTCACCGAGTGGGGCACCGTGGGGCACTGGGAGATGCCGACGACGGGCTGGGGTGCGCCGATCGAACTCGACAGCAGCGACAAGGCGGATTTCTACCTCGAGAGTTACGAAGCCGGGATCGCAACCCTGCCGGGACAGGTGCTCGGTTCTTACGCGTTCATGTGGGGACAGAAACAGGAGCGCACGCCGACCTGGTACGGCATGTTCCTGGCGGATGGTTCCGAGACCGAGGCGGTGGACGTCATGCACTACATCTGGACCGGCGCGTGGCCGGCCAACCGAACGCCGCGCATCGCCTCGCTGCTGCTCGATTCGCGCGGCGCCGGACAGGACGTCACGCTTGCGCCCGGCGCCGAAGTGAGCGCCGGCGTCGAAGTGACGGATCCGGACGGCGACCCGCTGGTCTGGGAATGGGTGCTGATGCGGGAGAGCGAGGCGACGAGCACCGGCGGCGACGCGGAGGAGGTACCCGAGGCCTTCCCTGAACTCGTAACCAACGCCGCCGCCGGCAACGCTACGGTGACTGCGCCGGACGAGCCCGGCGCCTATCGCCTGTTCGTATACGTCCGCGACGGGCAGGGCAACGCCGCGCACGCGAACCTGCCGTTTCTCGTGCAGCCGTAGAATGGTGGCGACCAATTGCGATCACCATCGGGAATGCGGTTTCGTGCAATTCGGGCCGACATCACGACCCTCGCTGTCGACGCCATCGTCAATGCCGCGAACTCGACGCTGCTGGGCGGCGGCGGGGTCGACGGCGCGATACATCGGGCGGCCGGACCCGGCCTGCTCGCGGAGTGCCGGACGCTCGGTGGTTGTCCGACCGGCGAAGCGCGGATTACTGCCGGCTATCACTTGCCGGCCCGCTACGTTATCCACACCGTCGGGCCGGTGTGGCGCGGCGGCGGCCACGGCGAACCGGCGCTGTTACGCGCGTGTTATCAAAACAGCCTGGCGCTTGCGGACGAGCACGGCGTGACGAGCATCGCGTTTCCCGGCATCAGCACCGGCGTCTACGGCTATCCGGCCGAACTCGCGGCCGAAGCCGCACTGGCCGCAGTCGCGGACGCGCTCGACGCGACGACCGCGGTGGACGTGACGTTCTGCTGCTTTTCAGCCCGCGACCTGTCGATCTACGAGAAACTGTTATCAGCGTCCGCGGGCTACAGCCCCGAGCCGTCCTCGGAATAGATCACCCAGATCTTGGTGTAGCCGTCGGTGTCCCATACGCCGGTCCATTCCTTCGGGATGGTCACGGCTTCTCCGGCTTGGACCTCGGTGACCGTGCCGTCGGAGGACGTGAGGGTGACGCCGCCTTCCAGGAAGTACATGAATTCGTCGACGCCGTAAGGCTCCGTGATTTCGGACCGGCTCTTGCCGGACTGATACATGCCGGACGCGAACTTGCCGTCGCTGCTCTTCAGCGAGGTGATGTCGAGCACGGTGAAGCCGTCACTGTCGGTGCGAACCGTGGCTTCCCGGTCGAAGATGCCGCCCGCGATGTCGGCCTTGCTCATCTCCGCCGGGTGCACGGCGCCGCCGCCGGCTCCGATGACGAGCCCCGCGGCGAGCAAGCCGGCGCCGGTAACGGTTGCGATCAGTCTGTACATGGTATTACTCCCTCATTCATTCAGGTCACAGGAAAGCGATGAGCAGATAGCCGGCGATGGTAATCGCGGCGGCGATCAGCGCAAAAGGAAGCTGGGTCAGCGCGTGCTGAAACGCCGTGCAGCCGGTCGCCTGGGCCGTCAGCACCGTCGCGTCTGAGTAGAAACAGGCATGGCTGCCGAAGGTGCTGGCGGACAGGGTCGCGCCAATGACAACGGTCATGTCGGCGTCGAGCTGGGTCGCGAGCGTCGTCACGATCGGCAGGATGATGACGAACACGCCCCAGTTGGAGCCGGTCAGGAACGAAACGAGCCCCATCGTGACGAACACGACGACCGGCAGGAGGTCCGGGGTCAGCAGCGGCCGCATCTGCTCCACGACAAAGACCGGCAGGCCCAGCGCATCGTTGACATCTTTCAAAATGAAGGCTGCGACCAGCACGCCCAGCGGCTCGATCATCATCTTGAAGCCTTCGATGACCGTGTTGAAGGTTTCGTCGAGGTCGAGCAGCCGGAGCCCGAGCACCACGATTACGAAGCCGAACAGCGTGACATAGATGCCCTTCAGGAAATCCTTGTCGAGCCACAGGGTCACGAGCACCAGCGCCAGCATCGGCAGGACGAACAGGCTCATGCGCGGCGTGATGCCGGGCTTCGGCCGGATGGCCAGGTTCGCGGCCTCGATGTGTGCTGCATCGGGCGGCACGGTCTGGCCGAGTTCCTGCGCGCGACGCTCCGCCTTTTTCATCGCACCCATGTCGGGAATCCAGCCAGCGATCACGACCGGCACGATGAACACGGCGACCCAGGCGTAGAGCATGTACGGGATGGCGCTGATGTACGCCGCGAGTCCCTGGCCTTCCTCGGCGACGCCGTTCGCGACCAGCAGCCCGCCGAAGAACGCACCCCAGGTCGAGAACGGGATGATCACGCTGACCGGCGCCGCGGTCGAATCGACGACGTAGGCGAGCTTTTCGCGCGAGACCCGAAACTTGTCCGTCAGCTCCCGCATCGCGGAGCCGACGGCGAGCGAGTTCAGGTAGTCGTCGACGAACACCAGGATGCCGAGACCCCAGGCTGCCATCAGAGCGCTTTTCGCGGAACGCACGTGTTTCGCCATGCGTGCGGTAAATGCGGCAGTTGCGCCGGTCTTGATGAGCAGCGCGATGAGACTGCCCATGAAACCGCACACCAGAATCACCCATGCGACGTCTTCGTCGGTCAGAACCCGGAGCGACGTGTCCGCGAAGCCGCCGACGAACTGCCAGCCGTGCAGCATGACGAGGCCGAGCAGGGCGCCGCTGACCAGCGATTCGATGGGCCGGCGGGTCCAGATGGCAAGTGCGAAGACGAGCAGGGTCGGAATCAGCGAGACAAAGGTGGGGTCGTCCATGAGGCGCCGGTCGCAAGGGGAGTTCGGATCATCGCAGCTGTTCGGCCACGGCCCGGTGGGCCGCATCGATTGCGCCGTTCACGTAGGCATACGCGGAGGCGTCGGAGTTGGCGATCGAGATGCGAGCGATCTGCGCGCGCCCCGCGATGTGCGGGCCCTTGCCCGGCCCGAAATCGGGCGGGTCCGCGTAGTCGTTGTATTCATAGGCATAGCCGTGCGGCCAGCGGTTCACCGTGATCGCCGCGATATCGCGTTCCGCGTCGAAGCCGCCCGGCGCCAGCGCGCCCTGCATCTGCGCCACGATCCCGTCCTCGAAGTCGTCCCAGGTCATTTCATAGAGCGCGCGGCGGCCGAGCCGGTGCTGCTCGCGGGCCTTGAGTCCCTGGTCCGGGACGGCCGGGACAAAGGTGCCGTGGATGACGGTTGGTTCGTCCGGACTCTGCGTGTAACGGTAGTCACCGATGCTGACCGGGAAATCCAGGCCGAAGGAGTGCATCAGCGCGGCTTGCGGTATGGAAACG
Organism: uncultured Pseudomonadota bacterium; assembly: GCA_963775455.1. GTDB lineage: Bacteria > Pseudomonadota > Gammaproteobacteria > Steroidobacterales > Woeseiaceae > UBA1847. The sequence continues at coordinate 286,123 of CAVZIU010000006.1, forward strand.
TTGCTGAAGCCCAGCTTCGCGAATGCCTGCCAGTTGCGCACGGCAACACTGATGTAGACGAGCGGGACCTTGGTCGATTGCGCAATGGCCGCGGCCTGCGCCGCAGGCACTTCGGGACAGATCTTCGGGATGATGCTGTTGTAACAGGCGAGTATCGCGTGCCGGCCGCGCACCCGGTACGGCGTGCCGGCGTGTACGTAGGTAACGTCGACCGCCTTGCCGCCGTCCGCATGGCGCACGTCGACAGCGGTGCTGTTGAGCCGGATGCGGCAGGCTGAGCCCGGCGCATCGAGCCGCGCGTAGTCGACGCGGCTCGTAACCAGGTCCTCCATCGTGCGGCCGGGCACGGTTTCGGGCAGGAGCCGCCGGACGAGGGAGCGGGCGACGCCCGCGTTGCCGTCCGGGAAATGGAAGATGTAGGGCTCGTCGTCGTGGCCTTCGCTCTCCGGCAGGTCGACGGCGATGTGCCGCGTGCCCGGCATACCGGACCGGTGTGCCTCCAGCGTCGACAAAGCGTCCCAGCCGACGCCCCACAGGCCCCGCACGTTGTCGCGAAAGAGCAGATACACGCTCTCCGGCACGCCGGCCGTCTGCAACAGGAAATCGCGATAACTGGTCTTCCGGAGCCAGGCGATCCTGGCGTCGTTCGGCAGGTCCGGCGCGAGGTCGGCCTCGTTTTCCAGGAGCTTTCGCAGTGCCGCGCGGTCCGCTTCCGGCAACGGGAAGCGATCGACGATCGCCGGATCCGGCCCGCTGCCGCGGCGTCCGAAGCCCGGCACCGTCGCGTCGCGCCCGTAGTGCTGCGCACTGAAAAACATGCCGTTGCCGAGCTCGTGGCGCGCGAAGTAGTCCTGGTCGTAGTAATCGTAGAAGCGTTCGGTGTCGATGCCGATGTCAACCAGCAGTCGCCGTGCTTCGCGCGAATAGCCAGCGGGCCCGTCGATCGACTGGCTGCCGCCGTAGCCGATCAGGGTGCGCCCGTCGACGACGAACTCGTTGCGCTTGGCGTGGCCGCCGAAGTCGTCATGGTTGTCGAGGACGAGTATCTTCGCGTCCTTCCCCGCCTGCTGCCGGTACAGGAACGCCGCGGCAAGGCCGGAGATTCCGCCGCCGACGACCACCAGGTCGTATTCGCGGTCGGTCAGCGCAGCGGGCGTCGGAAACTTCGCGCCGGTCCAGGCCACGGCATGCGCCACTTCGAACGATCCGGCGTGACTGCCGCGCATGCCGGTGAGCAGCGGCGGGTAATAGTCGCCGTGGCCGTTCTTCGCGAACAGGTCGAGGGGGCTCAGGCTCGCGCCCGCCACGGTGCCGAGCGCGATGCCGTTCAGGAAGTCGCGACGGGTGATGTCGAGCCGGTCGCGCATCCGTGGTCCGCCGAGGCGAATCAGAATTCCCAGATGAAGCGCACACCTGCGGTGCGCGGGCGGCTGGGGCTTATGTCCGACTGCACGTAGGGGTTGTCCGGGCCGCCCCCGCTGCCGCCGCTGTCGTAATAGACGTCGTCGGTCAGGTTTTCGACGAAGACCGCGAGCGACCAGCCGCGATCGGAGCGGTAGCCGGCCAGCGCCTGCAACTCCGAGAAGTCATTGACGAGGCGCGCACCCTCCGGGAATTCCGTGGTTTCCGGCGTCAGCGGCAGCCAGCCCGTCTGGGTCTCGTCTTCCCAGCTCCAGGCGAGATTGCCGAACAGCGCGCCGTTGCCGACCGGTACGTCGGCGTTGAGCGTCGCGTACGCGGTCCACTCCGGCGCGCCGGGCAACGGCTGTCCCTCGCAGGCGTTCACGTCGTCGAAGATGCGTTCGCCCTCCTCGCAGAATGGCTGGACGCCCCGCCCTTCGCTGTCGAACCACGCGATGCCGGTGCCGAAGGTCAGCCAGTCGTTGACCGCGAAATTCCAGACGCCTTCGGCGCCGATCGCATCCACCTCGCCGACGTTGCAGACCACGACGCCCGGGTTCCCGGGTATGTTGCAGGTCGACTGCAGGTCCTCGTAGCTGTAGTTGAACACGTTGACCTGCAGCTGGCTGCGACCGTCCAGCGTGGTGCCCTTGTAGCCGAGCTCGTAGGAAATCACGTCCTCGCCGTCGAAGGAGCCGGGCACGTGCGTGCCGGGTCGCGCTTCCACCGCTCCCCAGGGACCGCCCGGACTGACGTTGAAACTGTTGAAGCCGCCCTGCTTGTAACCCGTCGTGACGCTGAAGTAGAGCAGGTGATCGGGAACCGGCCGGAAGTTGAGCACCGCGCGCCAGGTCGTTTTGCTCCAGTCGCGGGTGTCACTGATCGGGCCGTCCGGCGTCGTGAAGCCGGTCTGCACCCGGTTGCCGAGGACCGGGCTCGGGTTCAGCGCCGACAGGACTTCCTGCGACATCGATTTCTCGTCGTCGTTGTAGCGCAGGCCGAAGCTCGCATCGAACGTGTCGGTGAATTTCAGGTTCAGGTCGACGTAGGCGGCCCAGCCGCTGAAGTCGCCCTTCGTCTCATTCCAGTCGTCCATGCGGCCGGTAGGGCTCGCTTCCCAGGTATAGGTGCCGAACGTATCGTACAGGTAGTAGGCGTAGGCGCCGCCGTTGGCGTAGTTGTAATAATCGAAGATGCCCTGGCAGCTGTTGCCCCAGTAAACGTTGCAGTACAGCTCCTCGCCCTGCTGTCCGAGAAATTGCGAGTCGATGCTCTCGTCGTAATACGACATGCCCGCGTACCAGCTCAGGCTGTCGTCGGTCGGCGAGGTCAGGCGCAGTTCCTGCTCGAAGTAGTCGCCGGTCTGGAGCTGCTCATACACGAAGATCGGCAGGATCGTCGCGTCGAAGTCCTCGGTGTAGTGATAGTCGTGATCCTTGTAGCCGGTCAGCGAGGTCAGGTTGGCCCATTCGAGGTCGTAATTGATGGTGAGGCCGAAAGCGAAGATCTCGCCGTTGTCGAGGATGCCGTTGTCCGGTTCGTCGATGTAGATGTTGCGCGGGTCGTCCGGCACGGGAATCTCGCCGTAGATCGATTCGAGCAGCGCGTAGGAACCGTCGTTGCCAGTCGCGCGGTAGATCGTCCCGGACTGATCGCGGTCCTCGTACTCCAGCACGGCGCTGACCGTCAGCGCGCCGCTGGCGTCGTACAGGCCGGTGACGCGCACCGCGCTCTTGTCGTGCTTGATGTAGTCCTCGCCGGTGGCTTCGTTGGTCACGTAGCCATCTTCCTCGGAGTGATAACCGGCCAGCCGCACCGCGATGCTGTCGGTCAGCGAGACGTTGAAGCCGCCTTCGCCGGTGAAAACACCGCGTTCGCCGACGCGCACGTCGACGTAGGCGTCGGAGTCGTCGAGGATCGGCTGCGTCGTGAACACGTTCAGCGCGCCCGAGATGGCATTGCGTCCGAACAGGAATCCCTGCGGCCCGCGCAGGATCTCGGCCCGATCGACGTCGAACAGGCTGGTTACGCCTGCGCCGTTGCGGCCCTGGTAGAAACCGTTCTTGTATACGCCGAGCGACGGGTCGCCGCCGTTGCCGAAGTCGTTGGTCACGATGCCGCGCACGCGGATGGCGTCGAGGAAACTGTCCTTGGAATTGCCGGTTACACCCGGCGTGAACGCCACGAGGTCCTTGACGTCGTCGAGATTGGTCTCGCGCAGGAAATCGCCCGACAGGGCCTGCACCGCGATGGGCACATCCATCACGGATTCCTCGCGCTTCGTTGCAGTTACGATGATTTCGTCGAGCACCTGCGCCGACACGGAGGCGAACGGCGTACCGCAAAGGAGCGCCGCAGACACGGCCTGCGCCACGGTCGAGCGTCGCAGCTGAATGTCTCGCGCTGAAGGATGCGGGTTGCGAGACGGCACGGAATTTCTGCTACGCATACGCAAACTCCCCCTCGGGTTCGGCACGGTGTGCCACGGGACCGCAGCCAGTCTAGCCCACACGGTCTAAACTGTGTTTTCGAGCGTACGAAAACGAATTGGTCAATGCAAGCGGGAATTTTCAGCCGTGCGGCGCGCGCGAACCGCGTGCGAGTATCGCGTGCACTTCGTCGAGCACGCGCCGGCGAAAATGTTCGTCCGGCTCGATGGAACTCGGGCGGAATGCGGATACCGCATGCAGGCCTTCGAGCAGTGAAACGATGAGGAGCGCACGCTGCTCGAGTTCCTGTTCGTCCATGCCCGGCACGAGCGGCCGCGCCCGGTCGACCGTCTGCGCGAGAAAATCTTCGTAGATCTCGTCGCGGAACCCGGCTATCACATCGTCGACTTCGGCGACCGTCAGGATCTGCGAAAAGAAGATCCGGACGAAGCGGTCCTGGTACTCGCCGACGTAGCGCAGGATGTATTCGTCGAACCGGGCACGAACATCGTCCACGGCGACCTGCGAAGGCGGGTGATGCCGGCGATAGTATTCGTCGAGTTCGTAGCGAACGACGGCGGTCCAGAGCGACTGACGGGTGGGAAAGTAATAACCGACGTTGCCGTCGCTGATGCCGAGATCGTTTGCGATCCGGCGCTTGCTGACCGACCCGAGACCATGCTCGAGGAGGATCTCGGAACCGGCCTTCACGATCTGCTCGATGCGCCGCGCACCCTTGGCCGACACGCCTTGCTGGTCGATCGCTGCGTAGAAATCGTGGCTTCGGTGTAGCACGGTTCCTGTCCCCGCGGTTTGCGCGGCAGTCTAGCATGCGACCGGCGCGGGCCGGCGGCGTGGCGGACAGGCGTCGCCGCGGACAGCGGCGTACAGTAGGCATCGCCGAAATTCTTCAACACAAGGGCTCTCGCCATGCAGCCGATCACGCGCACCGTCATCGTCCTTGCCCTGGTCCTCGCTGCCTGTAACCGGCCTCCGCCGCCGCCGGCCGCGGACGATCGCGGGGGACTCATCGATGCGGCGGCGATCGACGCCGTGCTCGAAGGCTATGTCGAGCGCGGCGAACTCGTCGGCGTGTCGGCGCTCGTCTACGAAAACGGCAGCGAGGCGTATTTCGGCGCCTTCGGCATGGCCGACCGCGAGGCAGGGCGTGCCATGGCCCGCGACAGCGTCGCGCGCATCTTCTCGATGACCAAGCCGCTGACCGGTGTCGTACTCATGACTTTCTTCGAGGAAGGCCGATTCGCGCTCGACGACCCGCTGCACGAATACCTGCCGGAATACGAAAACGTCGGGGTTTACGTGAGCGGCGAGGGCGATGACGTCGTACTCGAGGCACCGCAACGGCCGATCCTGGTGCGCGACCTCCTGCGGCACACGGCCGGCTTCGGCGGCGCGGAGTTCGTGGATGAGCGACTGGACAAAGTCGCTGCGCTGTCGCGCGAGAACACCCTGGCTGAACTGTCGGAAAAACTCGCCACCGTGCCGCTCGGTTTCCAGCCGGGCACGCGCTGGCTGTACGGGCCATCCGTCGACGTGCAGGCTCGCCTCGTCGAGGTGCTGGCCGGAAAACCCTACGCCGAGGTGCTTGAGGAACGGCTGCTCGGGCCGCTGGCCATGCACGACACGCATTATGTGCTCGGGCCCGGGCAACGCGAACGCCTGGTGGAACTGTACGAGCGCCGGCCCGACGGCAGCTTCGTGCGCCCGGCGGAGCGCGCGCTCGCCGACTTCAATCTCGAGGCTGCGCCGCTCACGCCGGGCGGCTGGGGCCTCGTGTCCACGCTCGACGACTACATGCGCTTCGCGCGCATGCTGCAGGGCGGCGGTGCGCTCGACGGCGTACGCATACTCGAGCCGGACACGATCGAACTCATGGCAACCGACACGCTGCCCGCGTCATTGACCGACCGGTCCTGGCTGCCGAAAAAAGGCCAGGTCGGCTTCGGTATCGATTTCGCGGTGCGCGTGGCGCCGCCGGCCAACGACGCCGAGGCGTCCGGTGCAGTCGGCGAGTTCTTCTGGGACGGCCTCGCGAACACGCTGTTCTGGGTCGATCCGGAGAACGACGTCACCGCCGTGTTGTTCAACCAGTACATTCCCTGGGGGCAGACCGAGATCCAGAAGGATTTCCGCGACGCCGTGTACCGTCACGACCCTGAAGCGAGCGCAGTCAACAAGCCGGCGGCGGGTCCGGATGCACCGCGCCTCTCGGATTGACAGCAGGCGAATGCAGGCGAGCGGCAAGGGAACGGCAAGCGGCCGTCAATGGAGCCGCGCGCAAATTGACAGCCCCCTGCGCATCCTCTAGCGTCGCTGCCAGATGGTGCTCCGGCAACGGAGCTAAGAGGGAATCCGGTGCGAATCCGGAGTTGTGCCCGCAACTGTAAGCCGGGAGCTCGAGGCCGGACCCGGGCATTGCAGCGAACACATGCAATGCCGGGGCAGTGAGCCACCAGGGTCGAACCCTGGGAAGGCCGCCGGAAGCGCTGATCGGCAAGCCAGGAAACCTGCCGTCGCGTCGTTCGTCCAGGGCCGGGTCAGCCCAGGGGACCGGAAGGTTTTTTCCCGTGAAACGACATGTGGTCGGCGCGCCGCACTGCATCGTCAGTGAAGCTGAAACGTTTCGGAAAGTGTCCGTGGTCGGTGGCCGGGCATGCGGGAATTGCCATGTACTTTCTCCAGACCCTGGCCGGATTCGCAGGATTGCTCCTGGTCACAACATCGACCGCGGCTGACACAGCCGCGACACCGGACCCGGCCGACGGCGCCGATCCGAACGTGCCCGAAACGATCACCGTGCTGGGCAGCCGGCTCCGCCAGCCGCTTTCGGAGATCGGCTTCAGCGCGTCGGTGATCACGGCCGCCGACATTGAAGCGCTAGGTGTCGACTTCGCCGTCGACGCCCTCGCCCGGGTGCCCGGCGTCACGGTGAACCAGAACGGCAGCTTCGGCGGCTTTGCGTCGGTGCGCATTCGTGGCGCGTCGAGCGAGCAAACACTCGTCTTGATCGACGGCGTCGTCACCAACGATCCGTCGTCGCCCGGCGGCGGCTACAACTTCGCAACGCTCGACGCCGCCAATATCGAACGCATCGAGGTCCTCAAGGGCCCGCAGTCGACGCTCTGGGGCGGCGACGCGATCGGCGGGGTCGTCAATATCGTGACCCGGCGGCCCGAGGCCGGCTTCGGCGGCAATCTGTTCGCGGAAAGCGGTTCTTTCGGAACCTTGCGCGGCGGAGGCACGATCGCGTTCGGCGACGAGCGCTACGACCTCCGGCTGGCAGCCGTGCGGCACGAAACCGACGGCATCTCGAAGGCCGACGAAGACAACGGCAACGGCGAAGAGGATCCGTATGAAGCGACGACCCTGAACCTGGCCGGCGGTATCGCGCTGTTCGACGCGGCACGCCTCGGCCTGAATGTGCTCTGGATCGATTCCGACGCCGAGTTCGACAGTTTCGTCTTCGGCGCGCAGGGTGACGTAGGCGACGGCGAGGAACTCGCGAAATCCCAGGAACTCACGAGCGATCTCACGCTGGACTTCGCCTTGTTCGACGACCGCTTCGAGAATCAATTGCTCGCCGGTTATGCCGACATCGAACGGAACAACTACACCGACGGCGTGTTCGCTTACGGCAGCGAGGGCGACAGGACCCAGTACCGCTACCAGGGCACCGTGCACGTGAACGATGCCAACGAGTTCGCCTTCGGCGCCGAGCGCGAAACGGTGTCGACACTCGACGGAGATGCTTCCCTCGATGGCCTGTTTGCCCTGTACGAATGGCAGGCGCTGGCGGCGCTGACCCTCACGGCGGGTCTGCGGCGGGACGATCACGAGGTTTTCGGCGGCGAGACGACGGGCCGCTTCGCGGTCGCCTACAATCCTGCCGACAGCCTGACGCTGCGCGCGAGCTGGGGCCAGGGATTCAAGGCGCCGACGCTGTTCCAGACGACCTTTTTCTGTTGCGGCGCAGTCGGACCCAACAGCGACCTCAAGCCCGAAACTGCCGACGGCTGGGATATCGGCGCCGATTTCCGCACCGCGGACGGACGCGGCGAACTCGGCGTCACCTGGTTCGACCAGGTCACGAGCAACCTGATCACCTTCGAGTTTGGTATCGGCGGTTACCAAAACATCTCCGAGGCAACCTCGAGGGGTGTCGAACTCTCCGGCAGCTATGCGCTCACGGACTGGCTCGGCGTGCAACTCGACTACGCCTATATCGACGCCGAAGACGGCACCGGCGAAAAACTCGTCCGCATACCGGAACACAGCGGCGACCTGATGCTGGAGCTCGACCCCGCGGGACCGTTCGCTGGCTCGATACTGCTGCGCTACAACGGTGTGGAGACCGATCCGGCCGGCGAAGTCGGCGCCTGGACGCGGGTCGATCTCGCCGGCCGCTACGAACTCGGCGCTGCAGTCGAGCTCTTCGCGCGGGTCGAAAACCTGCTCGACGAGGACTACCAGCAGGTGCTCGGTTACGGCACCCCAGGCTTGTCGGGCTATCTCGGCGCCCGTTTTCGTTTCTGACGCGGATGTCTGCGGCGCGCTCCATCGTTGTCCTGCTCGTCCTCGCAACCCGCGTGGCGATCGGGGAGCCGGCGGCGCGCGTGGTGAGCCTCGACTACTGCGCCGACCAGTATCTGCTGGAACTCCTGCCGAGCGAAAACATCCTGGCCTTGTCGCCCGATGCGGAAGCAGACTTTTCCTATCACCGGGAGCGGGCCGCCGGCCTGCGCAAGGTACGGCCGGTTGCCGAAGACGTAATCGCGCTCGAGCCGGACCTCGTCCTGCGCTCCTACGGCGGCGGTCCGCAGGCCCTGCATTTCTTCGAACGCGCCGGCATCGGCGTGTTGCAGGTGCCGTACGCAGATGACCTGGAAGGCGTACGCGACTCGCTGCGCACCGTGGCCGACGGGCTCGGCACAGACCAGGCGGGCGAGATGCTGGTCGCGGCCATGGACGCGCGGCTCGCGGCCGTCGCGCCGGCGGCGCCGTCCCGGAGCGCGCTGTACCTGACGTCCGGCGGCGCGACGGCGGGACCCGGGACCCTGGTCCATGAAATGCTGCTGTCCGCGGGTCTTGCGAACTTCGAATCCCGGCCGGGCTGGCACACGATTCCGCTCGAGCGCCTCGCTTACGACGAACCGGACCTGGTCGTGGCATCGTTCTTCGACGGCAGCGCCGAACACACGGCCTGGTGGAGCGCCATCCGCCACCCCGTCGCTCGCCGGCAACTCGAGGACCGCCCGTCGCTGTTGTTGCCGGGGGCGTGGACCGCGTGCGGCGCCTGGTTCGTGCTCGACGCCGTCGAAGCGCTGGCGGCCATGGAGTGAGAACCGCAACGCTCAACCTCGTCCTGCTGGCAGCCGGTGCAGCTGCCGTCGGCGTCGCCTGCTTCCTGGGCTCGACGCCGATGGGCGCCGGGCGCGTGCTCGCGGCCTTCACCGGCCAAGGGACGCCAGGCGACAGCCTGGTCGTACTCGACATCCGGCTGCCGCGAGCGCTGGCGGCGTTCGTCGTGGGCGCCGCGCTCGGCGCCAGCGGCGCCGCGCTGCAGGGCCTGCTGCGCAACCCGCTGGCCGAACCCGGCGTCCTCGGCGTGTCGGCCAGCGCCTCGCTGTTCGCGACGATCGCGCTGTACTACGGGTTCGCCGCTTCGGGCCTGTACGTCGTGCCGCTTGCGGCGATTGCAGGCGCATTGTCGGCGACAGGGCTGCTTGCGGCCGCGGCGCTTCGTATCAGCTCGGTCGTGACGCTGATCCTGCTCGGCGTGGGCCTGTCGAGTTTCGCCGCCGCAGTCATGTCCCTGATGCTGAACCTGGCGCCCAATCCGTTCACCTTGTCGGACATGATCAACTGGCTGCTCGGCTCGGTCGCGAACCGCAGTTACGCCGACCTCGCGATGACCGGGCCCTTCGTGTTGTCGGGCATCGCAATCCTTTTCGGCTGCCGCCGCGGCCTGTCCGCGCTGACGCTCGGCGAAGAGGCTGCGGCCGGCATCGGGCTCGACCTCGCGCGACAGCGACTGCTCGTCGTGCTCGGTGCCGGGATTGCAACCGGCGCGGCCGTCGGGCTCGCGGGTGCCATCGGCTTCGTCGGAATCGTGGCACCGCATCTCGTACGGCCGTTCGTCGGCTACGACCCGGCGCGCACGCTATTGCCTTCCGCGTTGCTCGCGGGACTCGTTCTCGTGCTCGCGGACATCCTGGTGCGGCTGCTGCCCACGACCAACGAACTGAAGCTCGGTGTCGTCGCGGCATTGATCGGTGCGCCCGCGTTCGTATGGATCGCCGTGCAAAGGCGGGCGGTGCGTGACTGAACTTGCTGCAAACGATGTCAGCGTGTCGGCCGGGCCGGTGGCGATCCTCGACCGCGCGTCACTCGCCGTCCGGAGTGGCGAACTCGTAGCCGTGCTCGGGCCGAACGGCGCGGGCAAGACCACGCTGCTTCGGGTGCTGCTCGGTCTCGCAGCAGCCACCGGGCAGGTAACGCTGGACGGCATTCCCGTGCGGCGGCTGTCGGCCGCGGTGCGCGCAAGGCGCATCGCCTACCTGCCGCAAAGCCGGCCGCTGGCCTGGCCGAGCCCGGTGCGCGACGTCGTGGCGCTGGGCCGCTATGCCTGGGGCGCGGCGCCGGGGCGTCTGTCGCCGTCCGACGCGCGAGCCGTCGACGCCGCGCTCGAGGCCTGCGATCTCGCCACGCTGGCCGGGCGCGCCACCGACAGCCTGTCCGGGGGCGAACTGGCCCGAGTGCACCTGGCCCGCGCCTTTGCCGCGAACGCCGAGTTGCTGCTCGCCGACGAGCCGGTCGCAGCACTAGACCCGCGCCACCAGCTACGCATCGCGAGCCGGCTGCGGCAATTCGTCGATGGCGGCGGCGGTGCGCTGGTCGTGCTGCACGAGGTAGCGCTCGCGGCGCGGATCGCGAACCGGCTCGTGTTCATGCGCGACGGCCGGATCGTCAGCGACGGGCCGGCATCGACCGTGAGCCCGCAGCTCCTGGCCGACGTCTATGGCGTCGGCGCGCATGTCGCGACCGATGAGCGCGGCATCGACATACGCATCGAGACGGCGTTGTGACGGCGCGCGCGCTGATGATCCAGGGCACGGGCTCCGACGTCGGCAAGTCCGTGCTGGTCGCCGGTCTCTGCCGCGCGGCGCGGCGCCGCGGCATCGACGTCGCGCCGTTCAAGCCGCAGAACATGTCGAACAACGCCGCTGTCTGTGCCGGTGGCGAGATCGGCCGGGCGCAGGCGTTGCAAGCGCTGGCCGCCGGCATCGAGCCGGTCGTCGATCACAACCCGGTGCTCCTGAAGCCCGAGACCGACCGCGTCGCACAGGTCGTCGTGCATGGCCGCGTGCACGCGAGTCTCGCGGCCGAAGATTTCATCGACGGTCGCGGCTCGCTCATGCCGGCGGTCATGCAAAGCTTCGGGCGGCTGGCCGCCCGGCACGAACTCATCCTGGTCGAAGGTGCGGGCAGCCCGGCCGAAACGAACCTGCGGCGGCTTGACATCGCGAACATGGGCTTCGCGCGACGAGCCGGCGTGCCGGTGGTCCTGCTCGGGGACATCGAGCGCGGCGGCGTGATCGCGAGCCTCGTCGGCACGCGGGCGGTGCTCGATCCGGCCGATGCAGCATTGATCGTGGGATTCGCGATCAACAAGTTCCGAGGCGAGCCGTCCCTGTTCGACGCAGGCATCGCGGACATCGAACGCCGCACCGGATGGCCCTGCTTCGGCGTCATTCCCTGGCTGCCGTCCTGCGCCCGATTGCCGGCGGAGGACGCCGTTTCGAGCGCAGCACCGGCAGCGACGGTCGAGCGGCCGTTGCGCATCGTGGCACCTATGCTCTCGCGCATGGCGAATTTCGACGACGCCGATCCGCTCCGGCACGAACCGGCTGTCGACTTCCAATTCATACCGCCCGGCCAGCCCCTGCCGCGCGACGCGGACCTGGTGATCCTGTTCGGCAGCAAGTCGACGATCGCCGAGCTCGCGTTCCTGCGCGCCGAGGGCTGGGATCACGATCTCGCCGCGCACGTGCGCGCCGGAGGTCGCGTCCTCGGCCTCTGCGGCGGCTACCAGATGCTCGGCCGGCGCATCGAGGACCCCGACGGCAGCGACGGCAAGCCGGCTGCCGCCGAGGGCCTGAACCTGCTCGACGTCACGACCTGCATGCGAAGATCGAAGGCCGTGCGACGGGTCAGCGGCCGCTGCGCGCTGACGCATTCCCCGGTCCGCGGCTACGAAATCCATGCCGGCGAAACCGAAGGTCCGGGACGCGCCCGGCCGCTCCTGCTCATCGACGGTCATGGCGAAGGCGCGCGCAGCGCCGACGGCCGCATCGAGGGCAGCTACGTACACGGCCTGTTCGCGAGCGACGAGTACCGCGCAGGCTATCTTCGCCGCATGGGCGCAGCGTCGTCCGCGCTCGGCTACGACGAGAGCGTACAAGCTGCGCTCGATGCGTTAGCCGACGGGCTCGAATCGGCGCTCGACATCGAGCGCCTGTTCGCGGCCGCGGGCCGCACGGCTGCGTTGTAAAACGTTTTACTGTTCGACACGGCGGCGCTAGAATCCCCCGCCTGTAACATCGGGGGATGCGTGGCGAAGGTCGGCATCAAGGACATCGCACTGCTAGCGGGTGTTTCCATCGCGACCGTTTCCCATGCATTTCGCAATCCGGCCCGCGTGTCCGAAGCGACGCGCCTGAAAGTACTGGCTGCCGCCGAGGAAGTCGGCTACACGCCCAACCGCCTTGCTGCAAACCTGCGCACCGCACGTTCGGGAAACATCGTCGCGGTCATTCCCGACATCGGCAATAGCTTCAATTCCGACATCATCAAGGCGATCGAGGAGGTTGCGTACAGCCGCGGTTATTCGGTACTGCTCGGCGATACGCAGGGGCTGCCCGCGCGCGAACGCGAGTTTGCTGCCATGACGCGCTCACGACAGGCCGACGGCATCATCCTGATGTCCCATCGTGTGCCGTTCGACGAAAGCGACAGCGTGCGACAGCTGCCGCCGATCGTCGGGGCCTGCGAGTTCTCCGGGCATGACGGATTTCCCGCGGTGACTGTCGACGACGTCGCCGGCGCCTGCGATGCGACGCGGCACCTGCTCGAACTCGGGCATCGCCGCATCGCAGTGATCACCGGCGATATGGCCACGACCAGCAGCCGCGAACGGATGCAGGGCTACGGCCAAGCGATGCGCGAGGCGGGGCTCGGGCAGGATGACCGCATTATCGTGCATGGCGATTACTCGTCGAGGTCCGGCGATGCATCGACATTGAAACTGATGGCGCGCGGGATTCGGCCGAGCGCCATTTTCTGTTTCAGCGACGACATGGCGCTCGGTTGCATATACGCACTTCGGCAACAAGGCCTTAATGTGCCGGCCGACGTCTCTGTGGTCGGCTACGACGACATCATCTCGGCGCGCTACTACTCGCCGCCCCTGACGACGATTGCGCAACCGCGCCGCGAGATCGGACGACTCTGCGCAACGATGTTGTTCGACAGGATCGCCGGCCAGCCGGTGCCCATCCGCCGGCACATCCTGGCGCATCGGCTGGTAGTGCGAGAGAGCACCGCTGCGCCTTCACCGAACCCGGCATGAAGCCGCGCGCAGCCCTTGTCCAGCGAGGTCCGCAGCGATGACCCGGGAGATGCGCTGCCTGGATCTGATTACGCGCGAAACCGATTTCACGCCGCGCAGGCCCGCCCGCAGAATGTGACCGCTAACATTTTTTCATTGACAAGCGCCGGTGACAGGACTAGAAATAAAAACGTTTTACGGCGGGACAGGCGGTCAGGATGGACTGCCGGTTCCGGTCGATCCAGGCGCCGCGGCAATCGCGGACTTGGGGAATACACAGGCGAAACGGGGGGATACCGCAACGTCACGCATCCAGTCGCGCACCGCGACGGCCGGCGTGCAAACCGAATCCGGCAATTCTCGCGCAGGCTTCTGACCAGGCTTGCGGCGCAGACCTGCAGGCTTCGGTTGCGGCATTGCCTCTCCCGGTCGCCGGGGCTTCAAATCAATTGAAGGGGGATCCAGTTCCATGAGTGGAAAACAAAAGTTCAAGGTCACGCCGATCGCCGCCGCGGTGAGTTCCGCGCTGCTTATCGGAACGACCGGACCTGCGTTCGCGCAGGACGAGGCGCTCGAGGAAATCACCGTCACCGGTATCCGCGGCAGTCTGCAAAATTCGATGACGATCAAGCGCGACACGACTGGCATTGTCGACGCGATCAGTTCCGAGGACATCGGCAAGTTCCCGGATACGAACCTCGCCGAATCCTTGCAACGCATCACGGGTATCTCGATCGAACGCCGGGATGGTGAAGGCGCCCAGGTCACAGCGCGTGGTTTCGGGCCGCAATACAACATGTTGACCCTGAACGGGCGTCAGATTCCGGGTGCGGACGGCTTCGGCAACGGCGATTCGGTCATCGGCGGAACGGGTGCCGGCACCCGCGCTTTCAATTTCGCGCAATTGTCATCTGACGCAATCGCCGGCATCACGGTTTACAAGACGGGCCGGGCCAGCGTGCCGAGCGGTGGCATCGGCGCAACAATCGACATACTTACCGATCGGCCGCTCAACCACGACGGCATGATAATGAATGTCGGCGCGAAGGCGGTCTCGGACGACTCGCAGGTTTACGGCAGCGATGTAACGCCCGAATTGTCCGGTATTTTCAGCTTTACGAACGATGCGGGAACGTGGGGCGTCGGCCTCAACGCCAGCTACCAGGAGCGTGACGGCGGGTCCGTGCAGTCGCACGAGAACGCCTGGAACATCCAGCGTTGGACCGGCACTGACCCTGCCCTGCGACCCGATGCCATCGTCCAGAACGCACCGGCCATCGACCAGCTGTATGCCATGCCGAACGATATGCGCTATGCATTCTCGGAGTTTCACCGGGAGCGGACCAACGGCCAGGCCGTGATCCAGTTTGCCCCGTCGGACGCATGGGAAATCACCGCCGACTATACCTTCGGTATCAACGAGATCACGGAAAACCGTGGTGAGCAGACCACCTGGTTGCAGAGGGGCAACAGCTTCACGCACCTGACCTTCGACACCGACGAGGCCGTCGCGACCCCGGTCTATATACGAGAAATCACTGGCGAGGGGAAAGACTACGGTTTCGAGCAGCAACGAAATGCCCAGGAGTACACGTTCGATTCCCTGGGGCTGAACGTGGCGTGGGACGTGAACGACCGCCTGCGCTTTGTGTTCGATGCACACAACTCGACCTCAGAAAGCAATCCCAATGATCCCCTGACCGGCGCTAGTGCGACGTATTTCAGCCTTGCCGGAACTGCTTGCACAAATGGCGCCTGCCCAGGCAACCTCTGGGCCCAGGAATTTACCTTCACCGACGGCATGCCCATTGTGTCGCGGACCCATTACCCTTCCTTCCAGGATGCCGTTGATAATACGAACGGGGTATTGAACAGGGATTTTGCCGAGAACGAAATCAGCTCGCAGATCGCCCGCACCTGGTACACGAAGCAGGAATCGGAAGCAACGCAGGCCCGACTGGACGGCACGCTCGAGTTTGACGAAGGGCGGTTCCGGTTCGGCGTCGATTCGTCCAAGGTGACCATGAAACGACAGACCAGCGAAACCTACGCCACGATGGGCGACTGGGGCGCGAACTTTGCGGGGCAGGAACCGGGAATGATGGCGCTCCTGCACCCGACCAGCATTACCGGGCAGTTCGACGATTGGGATACGAGCGGCGCTGCACCTGGCGCCTGGACCGGGAATGCCGGGGAGCTCACCGAGTGGGGCGCAGCCACCTACGGTATACCCACCGCCTACAATCCGAACTTCGCTAACGACAATGACATCGAGGAAGAGACCTGGTCGGCCTATATCCAGGTCGAACTGGACGGGGAACTCGGCGGCATGTCGACCAACACCGTTCTCGGCGTACGTTACGAGGACACCGACGTCACATCGGTTTCTGCAATAGCCATACCCAGTTCGATCGTCTGGATCTCGAACAACGACTTTCAACTCAGACGCTCGACCGACGTACAGCCGTTCAACGAGTCGGCCGATTACGATCACGTCCTGCCGAGCCTGGATTTCAGCATGGACTTCACGGAGGAGCTCAAGGGCCGTGTGTCATTCAGCAACACCATCGCACGCGCGCCTTACGGCAACCTGTATTCCGGTCCCATCCCGGGTAATCCGTCGGGTTCGATCCTGATCAATCCGTCCACCCGGGCGGCCGGTGAATCGCAGAATCCGAGCCTCGTGCCCCTGGAGTCAGCGAATCTCGACCTGGCGGTGGAGTGGTACTTTGCCGAAGACAGCTACGCGTCGGTCACGTACTGGGACAAGCGCGTGGATAACTTCATCGGCAACAGCGTGGTACGCGATACGCTGTACGGACTCACGGATCCGACCTCCGGACCTGATGCGCAGGCTGCGCTGGACTTTATCACCAGTGGCCAATGCGCTACGCAGGTGTCCGCGGCAGGCAACGACGTCGATGCGGCCTGTTCCGCCAACGACACGGCTCTCTTCACGGCCGTAGCTTTGCTGCGCAACGAAGGCGAGACGGGCGGGCTGGCTGCGTACAACGGTAGCAGTACGCAGGTGCTGCAGATGGAAGCAAATTACGACCTCGTCGGCGAGTCCGACGATCCACTGTACGAGTACGATGTCAATCGACCCTTGAACCAGAACAAGGCGAATATTGACGGCTGGGAAGTCGGCGGCCAGTACTTCCTCGGTGACACCGGCTTCGGCATCTACGCCAACTATACGATCGTCAATGGCGACGTCGGTTTTGACAATGCCGGCGACCCGAGTGTCGACCAGTTCGCACTGTTGGGCTTGAGCGATACCGCCAACGTCATGTTGATGTACGAGAAATACGGCATCTCGGCGCGCCTCGCGTACAACTGGCGTGATGAGTACCTGACCCAGACGAACGCCAACGGCAGTAACCGCAACCCGTTCTACGTGGAAGCCTACGACCAGTTCGATCTCAGCGTGAGCTACTATTTCACCGACGACTTTTCGGTCAGCTTGGAAGCGATAAACCTCACGGGAGAGGACGTACGCTGGCACGCTCGCTCCGAGAAGCAGATAGTCAAGCTACTCGAGCAGAGCCCACGCTACATGCTCGGTGCTCGCTACAACTTCGAGTTCTGATCGCAGACGACGCCAGCCTGTTGGTATGACGTGTCCGGGCCGCTGCGCGAGCAGCGGCCCGGTTTTGCTTTTGCCGGTCCTGATGCCTCGCTTGCGGGAACCCGGATTTTCTGGAATGTTCAATACCGGACGGCGCTGGCGCGGAGGGTTTGTGCGCGAACGCACTTTCCGGCAGGTTTCGTGCGTGGAGACCCAATGGCACGACATGAATTGTTGAACAATGTAGCCCACAGGGATTTGCGGGTAGATACGAGCTTCGGCCGCGGCTTCGGCGACCCCGTCGGGATGGTGCCGGCATATCCGACCGAGTTTGCCGAGCTGCAACGCGAATACCCGATTTTCTTTCGCAGGGATCCCGAAAGCGGTGAGTACCATGCCGTGGCGCTGCTCGGCTTTACGACTGACGAGAACCTGTTCCTGCAGGGCGATCGCTGGGATGCTACATACCTGCCGGGCCATGTTGCACGCGGACCCTTTCTGATCGGTTTCCAGGAACAACAGGTCGACGGCGAACTGCGCCGCGAGCCGGTGATACATGTAGACGTGGAGCATCCGCGAGTGACGTCCGGCGCGGGTCAGCCTGTATTTCTGCCGCAAGGCGGCAACTCGCCTTACCTGGAACATATTTCCACCGTCCTCAGGGGCATTCGCGACGGGATGGACGCTGGCAAAGCGATGTTTGCAGCGTTCGATGCCCTCGAACTGATCCAGCCGGTAGCGCTGGACGTGCGCTTCAATGACGAGCTGGGAGCGAACCTGACCGGCCTGCATGGCATCGACCGCGAAAGGCTGCAATCTCTCGATGCCAATTCGCTGCACCGCCTCAACCTGACCGGATGGCTCGAAGGCGCCTACCTGGTCCTGGCGTCGATGTACAACATGCGCCGCCTGATAGCGGAAAAGCAGCGCCGGCTTCTTCAGCAGTCCGAATCCCGGCAGGGCGCGGCGTGAACACCGGGGTCATTGCGCCGGGTAGTGTCCGAGTGCTCGAGGGCTCGCGTGCGGATACGATTCCGCTGGACGACCTGCTCGAAGCAGGGCAGCCGACGGTCCTCAAGGGGCTCATTAAGGACTGGCCGATTGTGGAGGCCGGACTCGCGGGATCGCGAACGGCGATGGATTACCTGCGCGCGTTCTACAACGAACGCCCGGTGCAGTATTCGTATGGCGCGCCGGAAACGCAGGGACGGCCCTTCTATACAAGTGACTTCTCGGAACTCAATGTCGAAGTCAGGCGCGGCAGCCTCGGCCAGGTGCTGGACGAAATTGCCGGACATGAGCAGGATGCGCAGCCGCCCACGTATTACATTGCGTCACTGCTGGTCGACCCCTGCCTTCCCGGGTTTCGCGGCGATAACGACCTGCCGCTTTCGCTGTACGGCATACAGGCGCCCCCGAATATCTGGATCGGTAATCGGGTTACCGCATCCTGCCACTACGATGCACCCAACAATATCGCGTGCTGCGCCGTTGGCAGGCGACGGTTCACGTTCCTGCCACCCGAGCAGATCCACAATCTTTATCCTGGACCGCTGGAGCCGACGCCCGGTGGTCAGGCCGTCAGCCTGGTGGACTTTGCCAGTCCGGACCTGGACCGTTATCCGCGTTTTCGTGATGCCCAGGCGGCGGCTATATCCACCGTTCTCGAGCCGGGGGATGCCGTTTTCATTCCCAGCATGTGGTGGCATCACGTGCAGGGGCTGGACGCATTTACGGTCCTCGTAAACTACTGGTGGAACAGCATGCCGGCGCATATCCCGACGCCGATGCACGCGCTGTATCATGCAATTTGGACTATCCGCGATCGGCCGGAGCGCGAGAAAAAGGCCTGGCGCGAGGTTTTCGATTACTACGTATTCGGGCCCGGTGAACATGCGGGTGGACACATGCCCGAAGCGGCACGTCGTTTGCTGGGCCCGATGAATGAGGTGCAGTCGCGCCAGTTGCGCGCGATGCTCTTAAGCAAGCTCAATCGTTGAAGCGGTTTCGCGTCATGACCGCACGAGGACACTGAACATTGAACAAGGAATCGGCAAGAATCAGGAAGGTGGTAATTGCCGGGGGCGGTACGGCCGGGTGGGTCGCTGCAACCGCACTGTCGCACCAGTTCCGCGAGCTCCTGGATATTACGCTGGTGGAATCGGAGCAGATCGGCACCGTGGGCGTGGGCGAATCGACCATACCTACCATACGGACCTTTC
Organism: uncultured Pseudomonadota bacterium; assembly: GCA_963775455.1. GTDB lineage: Bacteria > Pseudomonadota > Gammaproteobacteria > Steroidobacterales > Woeseiaceae > UBA1847. The sequence goes on from CAVZIU010000006.1 coordinate 305,371, forward strand.
ATCAACTCCTGCAGATCGACGAGAGGGAGTTCCTGCAACAGGTGGCCGGCAGTTTCAAGCTGTCCATATCCTTCGAGAACTGGCTCAAGCCGGGTGATCGGTACATCCACCCGTTCGGCTACACCGGGCTCGGCATCTGGGCCTGCGAGTTCCACCATTTCTGGCTCGACAGTTTGCGGCGTGGCATGAAGTCCGAACTTGGTGATTTCTGCCTCGAGACCGTCGCCTCCCGGACCGATCAGTTCGCACTGCTTGCCAGGGACGGCGATCCTTCGAGCCAGTGGTCCGTGCGGTGGGCGAAGGCCCCGGCCGCTCTCGACCGCCCCGAGGTCAACTACGCGTATCACTTCGACGCGGCTCTCTATGCCGCATTTCTGCGGCGTATGGCGGAGAAGCGCGGTATCACGCGCCTAGAGGGCAAAATTCGCGAGGTGCGCCAGAATGCCGGCAATGGATATGTCGAAGCGCTGGTACTCGAGGACGGGAACGTCGTCGAAGGCGACCTGTTCATCGATTGCACCGGATTTCGTGGCTTGCTGATCGAACAGACGCTTAAAACCGGCTACGAGGACTGGAACAACTGGTTGCCTTGCGACCGCGCGGTTGCATTGCAGACCGAGTCCGTAGGTCCCGCGGTGCCCTACACGCGGGCCATTGCGCACGAGGCCGGCTGGCGCTGGCACATCCCGCTGCAGCACCGGGTCGGGTGCGGGCTGGTGTTTTCGTCGCGGCACATGTCGGATGACGAGGCGGCCGCCAAGCTGGTCCGCGACGCCGCTGCACCGGCTGTCCGGGATCCGTGGCTGGTGCTGTTCCGCACCGGGCGGCGATTGCAGGCCTGGAACAAGAACGTCGTCGCGATCGGTTTGTCGGCCGGCTTCATCGAACCCCTGGAATCGACGAGTATTCACCTGGCAATCAGTGGTCTGGTGCGCCTGATCCACATGTTTCCGTCGCAGGGCATAGCCAGTTCGGTGGTCGAGCGCTACAACCGCGCCAGCCGCGCGGAGATGGAACACGTGCGGGATTTCATCATCCTGCACTATCACGCCAACCAGCGCGACGAGGCGATGTGGCGCGCCTGCCGTGAAATGACGCTCCCTGACGGACTCACAGAACGCATCAGGCTATTCCGGGACCGGGCGCACGTCTGGCAGGGCGACGACGAATTGTTTCGGCTGGATTCGTGGACCCATGTCATGACCGGCCAGGGCATCATGCCGGCAGACTATCATCCGGTGGCGCGCGCCCTGCCTGACGCAGATATGCGGCGCTTGTTCGACGCAATCCGGAAGCCCATCAACGCTGCCGTGCAGTCCATGTCATCGCACCAGGCATTTCTCGAACAATACTGTCCAGCGGATAGCTCGGTCTGGCACCGGCATAAGCCGACGGCGGCAGCATAGCGTCCCGCCTGCAGGGCATCGGTCATGCACCTCGAACTTCACCCCGACCTGGCCATTCGGCAGGTCGACCTCGGCACGGAAGGCGCGCCCCTGCTGATCATCGATCAGTTCGTGGCCGATCCCGAACGTCTCTTGCGGAAGGCTGCCCGCTCGCATTTTGTCCCGATCGGCAAGATGTTCCCGGGTATTCGTGCGCGCGCACCTGTGAGCTACGAGAAACTATTAGAAGAACTGCTGCAGCCGCGATTGCAGGCCTGTTTCGGGATTGCCCCTGGTGTGCTGACGTTTCCCCTTTGTCACTACTCACTGGTCACGCGCCTTCCCGAATCGCTTGCGTTCCTGCAAAGGATTCCACACATTGACACCGCCGGAGGTTATGGATTGGCGACGGTGCATTACCTGTTCAGAGGTGATTGGGGTGGCACAGCGTTCTATCGCCATCGGAAGACCGGCTATGAGTGCATCGATGAGTCGCGTCTCGATGAGTATTCTCGCTGCCTGAGACAGCAGGAGGCCGACAAAGACGCCCCGGCCGCGGGTTACATCGACGGCGATTCCGCATTGTTCGAGCAAATCGCGAAGGTTGACGGTGTGTTCAATCGAATGGTCGTGTACAAACGCAACTCACTGCATTCCGCATCCATCGACAGTAAGCGCGTACCGCCGCCTGATCCGCTGGCAGGCAGATTGTCGATCAATACCTTCATCGATGTCAGGCACTGAATCGTCGGCGCCAGAATGACGCCGCGCAGCAAGTACGATTTTCGGCACGGCCAATGGAATTGCATCCCGACATTCGTTTCCACGAGTTGCGCTTCGGCCACGAACAGGCACCGCTGATGGTGATTGACAATGTGGTTGCCGATCCCGACGCGCTGGTGGAAGCCGCGGCGAATCTGGACTTCCAGCCTGTGCCGCGGGCGTATCCCGGGATACGCGCCGCGGCGCCACCGGCGTACCGAAAGTTGCTCACCGGGAGGCTGGCGGACCGGCTGATACGTTTCTTCGAGTTGCAAGCCCAGGGCTTGTCGCTATCTTTATGCCACTACTCGCTGGTCACCTTGCGGCCGGACGACCTTGCCCCGGTCCAGCGCCTGCCGCACGTCGATACGGTGCGCGATGACGGTCTTGCCACCGTGCACTACCTGTTTCGCGCCGATCTCGGCGGCACGGCGTTTTACCGGCATCGATCGACCGGTTTCGAGTCCATCAATACCTTGCGGGAGTCAGCCTACGTTGCCGCCCTGCAGGCGGAGTTCGGCGATACCACCGGTCCGGATATGGCTTACATCAACGGTGACACGAGCATTTCGAACGCATCGAGGCGCAGGACGGCGTTTTCAATCGCATGCTCATCTACAAGCGAAACTCCCTGCATTCGGGTTCCATCGCGCCGGATTTCGTGCCGGACGCGAATCCCGCAACGGGGCGCTTGTCGATCAACAGCTTCATCGACATTGTGAAATGAAACGCCCTGTAGGAGCGCTGTTGGAGCGCGCCATGGGCGCGACTGGTCTCCGGCGAAAAAAGTCGCGCCCATGGGGCGCTCCAACGGGCGCTCCAACGGGCGCTTCAACGGGCGCGCCTACAGGCAGCGGCGTTCGTAGTCCTTGAGCACGCGCTCGCGGTCCGAAACGGTTTCGAAGAACTCTTCGAGGTACTCGAGCCGTTCGTCCAGCGCCTCCGCATCGGCAGCCGGCACGGCCGCGGCGGTTTCCATGATGGTGGCCCGTTGCCCGATTACCGTATCGAGCGCCTGCGCCAGCACCGGGGCCGGCAGGCAGTAACCGCGATAACGCCGCGTGCGCACGCTGTGAATCTTGATCTCCGGGTCCGGTTTCGCGTAACTCGCATCGACCAGGCCCGCGAGATCGAAGTCGTACGGGACGAGCAGGGTGTGCCCGCCGAGTTCGAAGAGATCGATGTTGTGGCAACAGAGTTCCTCGGTGTCCGCGGTCACGAGCGACCAGTCGGTGTTGCCGATCAGGTACTGGAAAACATAGGTCAGGGCAGCCTGGGCCTCATCGACCATCGACAGGTACACGCCGGGGACCTCGAGCACCGTCGCGCCATGGCGCCTCGCAAATTCCTCGTCGGACTCGATCAGGAAAGCGTGACGCACGCCGGCGATGTCAGTCGCGCCGCCGGAGTCCGTATAGCGTATCGCGAGCGGCCGCACGCGGTAGCCGTACCCGGAAACCTCGTTGAACAGGAGATAAGCCAGGTATTCGTCGTAAACATTGCCGGCGTCCTTGCGTCGGTCGGTGCAATGCGTGACAAGTTTCAGCTTGTCCTGGCCGGCGAATACCGACTCCGCCGCGTCCTTCGCCGCGAAGTCGAGGCGCAGCGGCGGAAACTCGCAGACGCGCAGGCGGCTGTTGCCGCGCACCCGCACGTCGACCGGCACCGGCACACCGCCCACGGTGATCGCAAACGGCAGCTCGGGTCGGTCGTCCGCACTGTCGAGCAGCGCCGTCAGAGGGCCCGTGAGCTCGGCTTCGATCAGCTCCGGTGAATCGAAGAGGCTCGCAGCCGGCGCGCTCAACGGCAGCGCCAGAAAGATCGGGAGCAGGCGGCGTCGCATGCGATTGTATCCTTGTAATTCAAAGACTTTCCTTCGAAGTCCGCGGCTATAATGAACCGCGGCCAGGCCGCTGCCAAGCCCGGAACCCGCGAGTTTCGGGAAGCTTCGAATCGCGATGGGGGAGAATCTTGCGACATCCTGCAGCTGTATTCCTGTGTGCCGCCCTCGTCGGCTCGATCGTTCCGGCAGGCGACGTCACCGGCGCGGATCTCGAACTCAACGAACTTGAGTACTTCGAATCGACCGGCGTCAATTTCCTGGTCTTCAGCAACTGGTACGACGGGCTGTTCAGCGATTCCAAGATCAGTGGCATCGAGCTCGTGCACCACGGCGTGCGCACGGCCACGAACGGCGACGTGCGCCTCGATGCGACCCCGGAGCAGTGGGACCGCATACCCGAATTCGTCGAGAAGAAAGTCGATCGCCGCGACGGCACGGTCGAGGCATTCCTGCGTTATCCCGATCTGGATTTCGACTACTCGATTCGCGCCGAAGCCCGCGGCGACGCGTTGCGAATCTCTGTGCGGCTTGCAAAGCCGGTGCCCGCGGAACTGGTAGGCAAGGCAGGGTTCAATCTCGAGTTCCTGCCGTCGGCATACTTCGGCCGCTCCTGGATCATGGACGAGGCGAGCGGGCTCCTGCCCCTGCATCCGACCGGGGTGAAGGAACAGAACGACAAGGTGGTACCGACAGCGCTGGCCCGTGGCGGACGGCTGGTGCTCGCGGCCGAGGACCCGGCGCGGCGCGTCACGATCTCGGCCGGCGACGGCGAACTCGCGCTGTTCGACGGGCGCAGCAAGGCACAGAACGGCTGGTTCGTGGTGCGCGGCCTGCTGCCCGGCGGCAGGAGCGGCGCCGTCCTCGAGTGGACCTTGCGAGCCAATTCACAGGAAGGCTGGCTGCGCGAACCGGTCATCGGCCATTCGCAGGTCGGCTACCACCCGGAGCAGGAAAAGATCGCGGTGATCGAACTCGATCCCGCCGACCGGCGACAGGCGACGGCGCGGCTCGTCCGCGCGCACCCGGACGGCTCGCGGCAGGTCATCCTGGAAGCGGAGCCGGCCCGCTGGGGACGCTACAAGCGCTATGAATACCGGCGCTTCGATTTCTCGGCTGTGCGCGAAGCCGGCGTGTACCTGCTCGAATACGGCGACGCGCGGAGCGGGCCGTTCCGCATCGCGGCCGACGTCTACGAGAATATCTGGCAGCCGACCTTAGACGTCTTCTTCCCGGTGCAGATGGATCACATGTTAGTGAACGAGGCCTATCGCGTCTGGCACGGCGCGTCGCATCTCGACGACGCGCTGCAAGCGCCGGTCAATCGCGAACATTTCGACCTGTACGCACAGGGCCCCACGACGGACAGCCCGTACGCGCCCGGCGAACACATCCCGGGACTCAATGTCGGCGGCTGGTATGACGCGGGCGACTATGACATCCGGACGCAGACTCACTACTACGTCGTCAATAGCCTGGTGAACCTATGGGAAACCTTTGGCGTCGAGCGCGACGTCACGCTCGTCGACGGCGAACGCAGGTATGTCGACCTGCACGTCCCCGACGGGAAAAACGATCTACTGCAACAGATCCGGCACGGCACGCTGGCGCTGGTCGCGCAGTTCCGCGCGGTGGGCCATGCCATCCCGGGGATCGTCGAGTCCGACCTGACCCAGTACACGCACCTGGGGGACGGGCTGACGAAGACCGACAACCTCGTTCACGACCCGGCGCTGGGCGAATTCGAGTCAGTCGGCGAGAGGAGCGGCATTTTCGACGACCGCTGGGCATTCACGAGCCGCAGCTCCGCGCTCAACTTCGGCTCGATGGCGGCGCTTGCCGCGGCGAGCCGCGCACTCGAGCGCTTCGACCCGGAGCTGGCGGAAGAGGCCCTCGCGATCGCGATCGCGGCTTGGGACGAGGAACAGGCGCTCGACCAGCCATACACATTCAGCCACGGCAACACGACGGGCGGAGCGCTCCCCGCCGAAGAGCTGAAGGCGGCCCTGGAGCTGCTGGTCAGCACCGGTGAGCGGAAGTACGCCGACCGCTTCGAGGCCCTGCTCCCGGAGATCGGGAAGAACTTCGGCCAGCACGCGATCCTCGCCGTGCGCGCGCTGCCGTACCTGGATGAGGAGTACGCGGCCGCGGTGCGCCGATTTGCGCAGGAATATCGGGCGACGCTCGACGGTCTCGCCGAAACCAATCCCTGGGGCGTGCTGATCACGGAAGGCGGGTGGGCCGGGAACGGCGCGGTTGTCGGCATGGCGACGGCAAACTATTACCTGCACGTGGCTTACCCGGATATCTTCGGCAAGGAGGACGTTTTCCGGGGCCTCAACTACCTGCTCGGGGCGCACCCTTACTCGAACCTCTCCTTCGTGTCGGGGGCGGGGGCGCAATCGAAGCAGGTGGCCTACGGCATGAACCGCGCCGACTTTTCCTTCATCCCCGGCGGCGTCGTGCCCGGCGTGCTGGTGCTGAAGCCCGATTTCCCCGAAAACAAGGAAGACTGGCCGTTCCTGTGGGGCGAGAACGAGTACGTGATCTCGCTCGGGGCGAGCTACCTGTTGCTCGCCAACGCAGCCAGGGACCTGGTTTCCGACTGAAATCGGCGTGCGGCGCCATTGGGTTTTCTGTGAACGCATTCACGGTGTTTCCCGTGACCCAGTTCCAGAATACCCGGCGTGACCGTGCGCGCGATCACGGACGCGTTCTGTTCGGTCGACGCTGTGCGCGCACAAGCATTCCGGAATCCGGTTTCAATTCGAAGGGAGCATGCCATGAGTCATCCGTACGACATGGGGGACAAGAAGAAGGTGTCGGTGCTGGGGCCGACGCTGAAGTTCAAGGGCGAACTGTCGGCCAGCGAGGACCTGCTCATCCAGGGCCAGGTCGAGGGTTCGATCACGCATACGTCGCGATTGACGATCGGGCCGGAAGGCGTGCTCAATGCGAATGTGCGGGCCGAGCACATCGCCGTCGAAGGCACCGTCACCGGCGACCTGATTGCGACGACGTCGATCGTCGTTTCGGAGACCTCGCAAATCAACGGCAACCTCTACAGTCCGACGGTCACGCTGCGCGAAGGTGCGAAGTTCACCGGGAGGATCGACATGTCCGGCAAGGCCCAGATTCAGGCCAAAGGTCACGCACAGGCTCGGGCCGAAAGCGCTTTGACCTCCCATACCCCCGAAACCCCGGCCCGGCACGCGCAAGCGTGAGGAGAGCAGACATGAGTGACACTGAAGTAATGCGGCGACCGATGTTCGGCAGGACGGCCGCGCAGGCTCCGGCTGCAGCGCCGGTCGCACAGGAAGATCGACGCAGCGAGACCCACGCACCGCAGCTCAGGGCTGCCCCGGACGATGCCGCCGTATCGGTGATCGGCGAGTCCCTGCACTTCAAGGGCGAACTGTCCGCGGGCGAGGACCTGATCATCGAAGGCACAGTCGAAGGCAAGATCAACCAGGGCAAGTGCTGCCTGACCTTGAAGCCGAACGGCCGGATCATCGCGGACGTCAATGCCACCAAGATCTTCATCGACGGGACAGTCCAGGGCGACCTGCGCGCGACCGTGAGTGTGACGATTCGCGCGACCGGCAAAGTGACCGGCAACATCGTCGCGCCGCGTATCGCGATCGACGACGGCGCGTCGTTCAACGGCACGATCGAGATGCGGGACCCCACACAAAAGCTCTGAGACAGCGCGTTATTCCACGCCATGGCGTGGGCAAGGTCAGGGCCGGCACCGGCAGGTGCCGGCCCTGTGCTTTTCCGGTGCCGGATTCTTTGCGGCCCGATGCCGCAACCCGCCGGCAAGGCGTGGGGATTTTCGCGACAGTTTGCGCAAGACAGCGCAGCGACGGCGAAAATTTCGTTGCTATACTGGCAACGAAAGCCATTTCATTATGCCGAACGGCTATTAGTATTCCAAAATGATAGCGTGAAAGCCACAGCCCAACTATTTATTCAAAATTGAAATAAGACAGGGCTGTCGCAATAACACAACGATATTTCGCTGATGTCCATGCCTGTTGGACCGTAGCTACGTTGGATTGAAACGCGGGTGCGAATGCACCACAGATCAGTTGGATTGCCGGAGACGGCAATCGTTTCGATCCGTTGGGAATAAACCCTGTGGCATATAACGGAGGCATCACGATGAAACAGAGAACGAGGATAGGCGCCGCAGTGCGACTCGCCCTCGGCGCCGGCACCGGTTCGCTGGCGCTGGTCACTGCCGCACCGGCACTGGCGCAGGAAAGTACTGCGGCTCCCCTGGAAGAAATCACGGTGACAGGTTCACGCATAAAACGCGCCGACCTCGATACCGCGAGCCCCGTCACCGTGCTGGAGCGGGAAGACATCATGGCCCAGGGCATAACTGACGTCGGTAACCTCATCCAGCGCATGCCCTCGATGTCCGGCACGCCGCTCGGCACGACGACCAACAACGGCAACAGCGAGGAAGGCCAGGTGCAGATCGACCTGCGCGGGATGGGGCCGGAGCGCACGGTGACCCTGATCAACGGCAAGCGCACGGTGGACGGCGGCGATTTCACGACCATTCCTGCGATCATGATCGAGCGCGTGGAGATCCTGAAGGACGGTGCATCGGCGATCTACGGCGCGGATGCGGTCGCCGGCGTCGTGAACATCATCACCCGCAACGACTTCGAAGGCGTCAATATCGACGCGCAGACTGCCGATTTCTTCGACATGGATAGCGGCGTGCAGAACAGCATCGCGCTGATCGGCGGAACCAACTTCGATCGCGGCAATTTCGTGTTCGGCGCCGAGTACATCGACCAGCAAGAGGCCTTCCAGAGCGATGCACCCTGGGACTACTTCCAGGGCCAGTACTACATCTATTACGAAACCGACTTCGGTTGCGAGTCGGACCCGACAACCTGCACCTTCGTGGGGTCGTCGCGCATTCCCGAATCACGCCTTACGTTCCCCGGCAGCGGCATTTTCATGGTTCCCGAGCCGGGCGGCGTGATGTCGCCTTACGACGGCCGCACGTACAATTTCGCGCCGGTAAATTACATCCAGACGCCGTACAACCGGACCAATGTCTTCGGCGAGGGCAGCTTCGACCTCAGCCCGAGCGTGCGCTTCAATGCCGCTGTGCGTGGCACCTCGCGAAATACCGCACAGGAACTCGCACCGTTGCCCTACGACACGAATATCGATCCCGGATACGAAGGCGTGTTCAACGGATCGGCGTATACCGGCGTCTCGCCGGACAATTTCTACCTGCGCGACGCAATAGAACGCTACAACACAGCGAACCCGGGTGCGCCATTGGCGTTCGAACCCGTCACCAATGCCCGACGCCGCATGACTGAGACGCCGCGGCACTTCTCACAGGACGTGTCGCAATACCAGGCCGTACTCGGCTTCGATGGCGTGCTGGGCGGCATGGACTGGGAACTCTATTACAACAAGGGCTACCGCAGCCTGGTCAACAACGACCTGGGCCAGTTCTCCGGAGAACGCCTGCAGAGTGCGCTCGGCCCGTCCGCCGATCTCGACGGCGACGGCGCGCCGGAATGCTACGGCGACGTCGGCGACCCGACTTCACTGATTACCGGATGCGTACCGCTCAACCTGTTCGGCGGCGAAGGCACCGTCACGCAGGAGATGCTGGACTATGTCGGCGTGGAACTCGTCGACACGCGCGTCTGGGACCAGGACATCGTGGAGGCGAGCGTCAGTGGCGACGTTTTCGAACTGCCGGGCGGCGCGCTCGGCTGGGCGGTCGGCGCCGGCTACCGGGGTGAATCCTTCAAGTACACGCCGGACTCCGCCAAGGTGCTCGGCGCCGCGACCGGCGGCACCGGCGCCGGCACGGACGGCTCCCTGTACTCGAAAGCCCTGTATGCGGAGCTCTACGCGCCCGTGTTCGACAACGGCAGCCAGTCGCTGGCGATCAAGGGCGGCGTCCGCTGGGACGACTACAACCTGTTCGGCGACGACACGACCTGGATGGTCGGGGTGGAACTGCAGGTCATCGAGTCGCTGAAACTGCGCGGCACCGCCGGCACGGCATTCCGGGCCCCGACGATCGAGGAGCTGTTCGACGGACTCCGGGACGACGCACCGACCTACGTCGATCCATGCGATCCGCAGGACTATCAGTCGAACTACGGCGGCAACGGCACGAATGTCGCGCCAGGCTGCGGCCAGATCGCGACCCGCACGGACACCCAGACGACTTCCCTGATCGGCGGGTCCGCGGACCTGCAGCCGGAGACGGCCGACACGTTCACCGCCGGCCTGGTCTGGACGCCGGAATTCGGTGACGGCGACCTGTCGCTGACGGTCGACTGGTGGCAGATCGAGCTCGAGGAAGCGATCAGCAGTTACGGCGTCCAGTTCACACTCGACCAGTGCTATGTGAGCGGGGCCGCGGATTCCTGCGCGCTGATCACGCGACGTGCCGACGCGGACTACACGATCCGCGACATCATCGACACGAACGTCAACGTGGCGAGCCAGAACGGCGAAGGCGTGGACACCGAGATCCGCTACACGATCGACACCGGGTTCGGCACCTTCGACACCGCACTGCTCTGGGCGCACCTGCTCGAGCGGGAGCGCACACCCTACCCGGGCGCGCCCGTTGAGGAGATGCTCGGCACGCATTTCCTGAACAGCAGTTCGGAAGACGGGGGCACCTACGCGGAAGACAAGATGAACGCTTCCGTGCACTGGACGCTCGGCGACCTGTCGGTCGGTTACCTCGCCGAGTACATCGGTTCCATCGATGCCCAGGCGACGTTTCAAACCGATTACACCCAGCACATCGACTCTCAGCTCTACCACGACCTGGTATTCGATTACCGGCTGGATCTGGTCGGAGAAACGATGTTGTCGCTCGGCTTCACCAACCTGACGAACGAGGAGCCGCCTTACATCGACAGCGCCTTCAACGCCAGCACCGACCCGACGACCTACAGGATGTTCGGCCGCGGATACTTCTTCCGTATCTCGCAGACGTTCTGAGGGCGGGGCGGTAAGGTCGGCAATCCGGGGGTCGCGCCCGCGCGGCCCCCGATTTCACCGCCCGGACCGGTCGGGCCGCGAACTTTGCCGCCCGGAGCCGTTCGAAACGAAGCATGCATACCCACGGCCGGCTCATGGGCGGGACCGAGGCCGAACTCGACAGGCTGAGCGATGCCGCGCGCGGCGCGGTCTTTCGTCGTGACTGGCCTAGTGTGGCCGCGTGCTCGCGCGCGATCCTCGAACGCGACGGCGGCAGCGCTGAGGGCCGCTACCTGGCCGGCCTCGCCCTCAAAGCGGCGCAGCGCGGCGAAGCTGCGGCTGCGGAATTCCGGCGGGCCCTCGAACTCGACGGGAACCGCCACGACGCGGCGATCGAACTCGCGAGCCAGCTGGCCGGCAGGCGACAGCATGCCGAAGCCGCGGCGCTCGTCGAGCGTTACCAGGATCGCCTGCACGACAGTCCGGTCTACCTGCACATGGCCGGGACCGTACTCGCGTCGATTGGCCTGCCCGAAAAAGCCTGGCCCCTGTTCGCCCGCGCCTGCGAGCTGCAACCGGGCGTCGACCTGTTCGAGTCCCACCTCGCGGCCTGCAGCGTGTTCGTCGGTCGCATCGACCTGGCGCGCGACCTGTACTCCAGCCTGCTTGAGCGCTTTCCCGCGCACCAGCGCTATCACTACCAGCTCGCAAAGCTTTCCACGGCGACGGACGATGCACACGTCCGGGCGATGCAGCGGGTCATCGCCGAATCCGCGCAGCCGCACGACCGAAACGTGTTCCTGTATTACGCAATCGGCAAGGAACTCGAGGATCTCGCCCGCTGGGACGAAGCCTTCGAGTATTTCCGGCTGGCGGGCGACGCCGTGGCCGGCGTCGCGGACTACGACGTGGGTGACGACGAGGCACTCATCGACAGCATCGTAGATACCTGCGATGCCGGCTGGCTGGCGTCGCCGGCGCGCGCGCTCCCGGCGTCCCCGACGCCGATCTTCGTCGTCGGCTTGCCGCGCAGTGGCACGACCCTCGTCGAACGCGTCCTCTCCAGCCACTCGCAGGTGCGCAGCGTCGGCGAGACGCAATACCTGCCGATGGCGCTGCGCGCAGCGAGTGGCATCGACAGCGACCGGAAGCCGACAGCGGACATGATCCGCGCCGCGGCGCGCGTCGACGCCGGCGACATTGGTGCCGAATATCTCGACCGCCTGACGTTCCGTCTCGGCGTGGATCGCTACTTCGTGGACAAGCTCCCGTTCAACCTGTTGTACCTCGGATTCGCCGCAAAGGCGTTTCCCGACGCACGGATCGTGCTCGTGCGGCGCCACCCCATGGACGCGTGCTTCGCCATGTACAAGCAGGTATTCACGGGTGCCTACAAGTACTCCTATACGCAGGAGGCGCTGGGCCGCTTCTACCTGGCCTATCGGCGTCTCGTGGCGCACTGGCAGGCAACGTTCGGCGAGCGCATCGTGTGCGTGGATTACGAGCTGCTCGTCGACCGGCCTTCGACCGAGGTCCCCAGGCTGCTCGCGGCGCTCGGTCTTGCTTACGAGAGCACCTGCCTGGAGTTCGACGCCAACCTCACGGCGACGGCAACGGCGAGTGCCGTGCAGGTGCGGGAGCGCATGCACACCCGCTCGGTGGGACGCTGGCGTCGCTACGAGAAGCAACTCGAACCGCTGCGCGCCCGCTTCGAGAGCGCCGGGATCCTGCCGGGATGACGGACGCCGCGACGCAGGGAGCCGGGACCGTCGAGGCGCGCGAGCGGCTGAGCGCGGCCGGACGTCGCGCAGCACAGGCGAAAACGTGGCCGCAGGTGGAAGCCTGCGCGCGGGCGCTGCTCGGCACGGCCCCGGACGACGCGGAGGGACATTTCCTGCTGGGTCTCGCCGCCGCCGGCGGCCACCGCGCGCCGGATGCCATGCGCGCCTTCGCCCGGGCTCGCGAACTGGATCCCCGGCGCTACGACGCGGGTGTGGAACTGGCCAGCCTGTACCAGCGGCTCGGCGAACACGGCAACGCGGTCCGCCTGTTGCACGCCTGCGAAACGCAGCTCGCGGGCAGCCCGTACTACCTCGACATGGCGGCCACCATCTATGCGAACGCCGGCCTGCCGGGCGAAGCCTGGCCGCTCTATGCGCGGGCCGACGAGCTGCAGCCGGGCCTCGATGCGCTGCGCGCGCGACTCGCGGCGGCCTGCGTGCACGTCGGGCAGACCGGCCGGGCCATCGCGATCTACGAAGACCTGCTCACGAAGAAACCACTGCACCAGCGCAACCATTACGAGCTGTCGCGCCTGGTGACGGCGACCGACCGCACTCACATCGGGCGCATGCAGGAAGTCCTGGCGGCCACCCGCCTGCCGCCGGCGCGCAATATCTACCTGTACTACGCGCTCGGCAAGGAGTACGAGGACCTCGGCGAATGGGACGAGGCCTTTCGCTGGTATCGCGCAGCCGGAGATGCCGCTGCCGCCGTTGCCGCCTACGACGTCGGCGACGACCTGCGTCTCATCGACGCAATCATCGAGACCTGCGATGCGAAATGGCTGCACGCGGGGATCGGCGCAGGCGGTCGACATGCGCCGTACGCCGATCTTCGTCGTCGGCCTGCCGCGCAGCGGGACCAGCCTGACGGAGCGCGTGCTCTCCAGTCATTCGGCGGTCGCGAGCGCCGGCGAATCCTTTTTCGTGCCGTCCGTGTTGCGGCAACTCGCCGGTGAGCCGGGAGCCGGAACAGTGTGCGCCGACGTGATCCGCGCCGCGGCTCTTGCACCTGCCGGGGCACTCGCCGGTCGCTACCTCGCGGCCATCGAATATCGCCTGGGCGATGAACCGTACTTCATCGAGAAGCTGCCGGAGAACGTGCTTTACCTCGGTTTCCTCGCGCGCGACTTCCCGGATGCCCGCATCGTGCACGTCCGCCGCAACCCGATGGACGCCTGCTTCGCGATGTATAAGCAATCCTTCTTCCGCTATGCCTACACGCTCGCCGACCTCGGGCGCTATTACCCCGCCTACCGCCGGCTCGTCGCGCACTGGTCGCAGCTGCTGGCCGGCCGCATCGTCGACGTCGACTATGAGGCGCTGGTCGGCGAACCGGAAACCACGGTGCGCGTCCTGCTCGAAAGGCTCGGCTTGCCGTTCGAGCAGGCGTGCCTACAGTTCCACCGCAACCCGGCAGCCACCAACACGGCCAGTGCGGCGCAGGTGCGCGAGCGCATGCACACGCGTTCCGTCGGCCGTTGGCGGCATTTTGCTCCACAATTGGCCCCCCTCGTCGCGGCGCTGCGCAGCGCCGGCGTCGACGTCGATAACTAGCTCGAACGTACGCCGGTTGTCGCCGATTCTCGCCGTAGTGCCCGCCACGACCAGGCGAACACGATCGCGACCGCCGCCAGGCTCCAGACCATGACCGCGCCGGCCGGGAGGTCGCTCGTCAGCGATATCACGAGACCCAGCAGGCAGCCGATGCCGCCGACCAGGTAGCCGCAGGTAACGCGCCGGCGGCGGGATTCGATCCCGCGGGTGGCGAGCGCCGGAATGATGAGGCTCGCGAACACCAGGTAGATGCCGACCAGCTGTACGGACGCCGTGACCGCGAAGGCAAACAAAGCGTAAAAACCGAATCCGCGGAGCCGGTCCCGGACCAGGTACCAGGCCGCCAGAAGTATGGCACTCAGCAGCGCGACAGGCCAAAGCTGCCCGTAGTTGACCCACAGCACCTGGCCGACCAGGAGCTCCTTCAAGTGTTCGCCGCCGTGGGGATTGCCGGCGAGCAGCAGGATGCCGGCGGTCGCGGCGAGCACGAAGGCCACGCCGATCAGTGCTTCCTGGATCTCCGGAAGCTTCTTGTCGGTCCAGTGAAGGACGAAAGCAGCGACCAGCGCGGCACTCACGGCCGCGACCTGGACGCGCCAGCCCTGCGCCTCCCAGCCCATCATGTCGGCGGCGATGACGCCGAGACCGGCTACCTGCGCGATGGCCAGATCGATGAAGATGATTCCGCGCCGCAACACTTCGGTGCCGAGCGGAACGTGTGTCGTCAGCACCAGCAGGCTCGCCAGCAATGCGGGTGCGATGATGCTCAGTTCGACGCTCGTCATTTCGCAATCTCCTGGAGTTGCCGCAAAGTGTCGTCGAACAGCGAGAACAGGTCAGTGGCCGCATCGTCGCCGCCGACGGTGTAGGGCAGGACGACGACCGGCACGCTCAGGCGCGTGCTGAGCCACTGCGACGGCTTCTCGTTCTCGAAGGGCGCCCGCACGATCGCCGCGGGTGGGTCCGGCTGAAGCTGCTCGAGCAGCTTCGCGAGCTGCGCGCCGCTCGGCGGTACCCCCGGTTTCGGCTCGAGCGTCGCCACGACATCGATGTCCAGCCAATCGGCCAGGTAACTGAAGCTCTTGTGATGCGTGACGATGCGCAGGCCGGCGAGGTCGGCGGCTCGCGCGTCCCAGTCGTCGCGCGCTTTATCCCAGCGCGCGCTGAAACCGGCATAGCCGTCGCGATACCGCTCTGCATTGGCCGGATCGATTTTGGCGAGCGTGTCCGTCAGCGCTTCCGCGATGCGCGAAATATTGCGCGGACTGAGCTGGACGTGTGGATTGCCCTGCGGGTGCACGTCACCTTGCGAGCGATCGACAACCGTGGGCACTTCGAGCTTCCGCACGTGGTCGGCGGCGAGGAAGTAACCCGGGCTGCCCGGCTGGATCCGGCCGTTGCCGGACCGCCTCAACAGCAGCGGCAGCCAGCCGATTTCCAGGTCGGCACCGGAGCAGATGACGAGATCGGCCGAGCGGGTGGCCGCGATCAGGCTCGGTTTCGCCTGCACGTAGTGCGGATCCTGGAAAGCCGTCGTTCCCGTGGTGACATTGGCCGTATCAGCGGCGATTTCCTTCACCAGGGCGCCCCATTCGGGTTCGCAGGCGAAGACTTCGAGCGCCGACGCGGTGACCGGCGCAAAAAAAACGAGAGCAAGGGACATGATGCGCAACATGGCGGCGCCTCCTCAGAACTGGTGGGCGCCGTGCGCGCCAAGACTCATGATGTACTGCAGGTACCACTGGCCGCCCTGCTCCGGCAACACGTGGTCGTCGATGTATTGCAGGCGCAGTCGACTGAATTCGCTGGGCGACCAGTCGACCATGAGCGTGTTCCGGTATGCATGCCGTCCCGGCGATGCCAGCAGAGTGTCGTCGAGCGACGCCCCGTTGGCCGCATGTACGGTGTCGTGACGCAGACCGACCCGCCAGTGCTGCACGAACTGCCAGATGCCTTGCAGGTACCAGCCGTCCTGGTCGCCGTCGTAAGGCAGGCTTGCGTAGAGTCCCTTTTCCCGGCGCCGGAAGTACTCGCCCTGCAGCTTCCAGTTGCGTAGCGTTGCATTGCCGCCGGGCGCCCACTTCCAGACGAAGTCGAGCACGGTGAGATCGCTGTCTCCGGTGAATGTCTCGACCTCCATCGGCTCCTCGTCGTGCTCCGCGGCCGCCGACCGATCGAGCACATCCGCGCTCACGTTCGCGATCCCCGCCTGCCAGCTGTGATCTGTGCCGACATCGCCGCCAGCCTTCGCATACAGCGTCCACGCGCCGGGAGAGTCTTCCTCGTTTGCGGTCGCAGGAAACGCACCGCCCCAGTTGAGCTCACCGCCCAGTTCCAGGAACAAGCTGCTTGGAGCGACCCACGCCACACGCAGGCCATCCAGCAGGTACCGGCCGCCGAGAAATGCCTGGTAGGGCAACGGACGATCGACGAAATCGTCGGCGTGAAAGTGAAAGCTGTTGAGGTAGCCGGCCGAAGAGAAGAACCGTCCGCCCGTGACCGTCAGCGCAGCCGGCAAGCCTGTAGTCTGAACCCAGGCTTCTTCGATTTCGGTTTCGACCTCGCCATCGTGGTCGTGCATCCCGAGCGTCAGGTTGCCGTAGAACCGGCTGTCGACGCTGGCACTCAGGTTGACCTCGGCCTCGCCGAGACCAAAGCCCGTCTCGCCGGTGCCGATCTCGCCACCCGGCATGAAGCCGGGTATTGCATCCCAGCCACCGTCTACGGACGCGTAACCGCCGCCGAGTATGACGCCGATGCCCGGATTGAAGGTATTCGGCGCGGACGCCGCCGAGCCCTGCTGCATGGCGACGTCCTCCGCTGCGTCGATCGCATCCTGCGCGTCACGCCGTGCGCCGCTCGCGGCGCGTTCGGCGGTGGTAAGTCGCTCTTCCAGCTGCGCGATTCGCTGCTCGTAGTCCGAGCGCAATGCATCGAGCATCTGCCGCAGTTCAGCGACCTCGTTTGCGGCCGGCTGCGCCATGGCCGGGCTCTGCGTCAGTGTCAACAGGATTGCCGCGACACCGGTCGTAATGGCTTTCATGATGTTCACCACCTGGGTTTTCACGCGTGCGCGTCCGGTGCGAGGACGGCGTCACGCCGTTCCCGGAGGCCGGATCAACGGATTCGGCCCGCGGGCCGGGACTTGCTTCAGGTGGGGAGCGGGGGGCCGCGCTGCCGATGCGCGGGAGAGGACGCGACGGCGATGCGGTGGCGGTGTTCGGGGGAATAAGCCGCGTGCCAACGCGGCAGAGCGTAGTCGGGCGTCGTGTCGACGGTGGCCGCCCCAAGTTGGGCGACGGTAACGCAGGTGCTGCAGGTTTTGGCCTGGGGCGCGCCGGGGTCGTGCGCAAACGCGTGCACCACGGTGGCGAATTGTGCGGTCGCCAGCAGGGCCGCGAGCAGCAGGCTCGGCCATGCGCGGCGCTTAGGACTCAAGGTGTACACGGCCACCCTAATGTACCGCTGCACATAGCGTTTGTTAAGTGCGCTGTTGTGCTACGCCCGGCGGGTCAGGATTCGGCGCGCAGCGTGCGGACCACGTAGCCGCCTGATTTCTCGTCCAGTTCGAGCTCGAGTTTGCCGCGCTTCTCCGCTTCTTCGAGCAGGTCGCTGAAGGAGTCGAAGCCGTAGTAGGACTCATTGAAGCCAGGACGCCGGCGCTTCAGGGTCTGCTTGATCATCGAACCCCACAGCTTGCCGCGGTCGCCTCGTTCGGCATGCAGCGCTTCCATCGTCTCGGTGACGAGATCGATCGCTTCCTGCGCCTTGTCCGTCGTTTTCCGGCCGTGCTTCTTCTGCCTCTTCTTCTTCCCCGTGTCTCTTGCGGGTTCGGCATGCTGCGGCTGCGCCGCCGCAGCTTCGCGCACCAGGTCGTCGTAGAAGATGAATTCGTCGCAATTGCTGATCAGGAGATCGGAGGTCGACTGCTTCACGCCGACGCCGATCACGGTCTTGGCATTCTCTCTGAGCTTGCTGACCAAAGGCGAGAAATCCGAGTCGCCGGAGATGATCACGAAGGTGTCGATGTGCTCCTTGGTGTAGCAGAGGTCCAGCGCGTCGACGACCATCCGGATGTCCGCGGAGTTCTTGCCCGACACCTTGATGTGCGGAATTTCGATCAGCTCGAACGCCGCCTCGTGCATCGCGGACTTGTAGGACTTGTAGCGGTCCCAGTCGCAGTAGGCTTTCTTGGTCACGATGCTGCCTTTGAGCAGCAGGCGTTCGAGTACGAGATGCATGTCGAAGGTCGGGATCTTCACGTCGCGCACGCCGAGGGCAATGTTCTCGAAATCGCAGAACAGCGCGAGGTTGTTGTCACCGTTCATCGGGAATGGTTTCCGCTCAGTGTGGGGGACGCCAAGCTATCACAAAGCCAGGCCCGGCGCCGCATGTGCGCAGGGCGGCTTGATCGTTGCGATATCGCAACTATCGTGGTAGTGTCGAAAAAAAGAGAGGAGGCCCCGATGAGCATCAAGTTACCCAAGCTACCGTACGAGAAGAATGCGCTGGAACCACACGTTTCCGCCGAGACCCTGGAGCTCCATCACGGCAAACACCACAAGGCTTACGTCGAGAAGACGAACAAGCTGATCAAAGGCACGCCGCTCGAGGATCTGGATCTCGTGGAGATCATCGGGAAGGCGCGGCAGCGATCGGATACGGCGCTGCTCGACAACGCAGAGCAGGCCTGGAACCACACTTTCCTGTGGCACAGCATGACGCCCGGCGGTCCAAGGAAGCCACAAGGACGGATCGCGGAACTCGTCGAGGAAAGTTTCGGCGGCATCGCCGCTTTCAACAAGCAGTTCAAGGAATCCGCGACAGAGCAGTTCGGCAGCGGCTGGACCTGGCTGGTCCTCGACGGTCCGAAACTGAAGATCATCAGCACGAGCAATGCCGATTCGCCGGTGGGCACCGCCCGGACGCCTCTCCTGACACTGGACGTATGGGAGCATGCCTACTACGTGGACTACCGCAACGAGCGCCCGCGCTATATCGACGTATTTCTGAAACACCTGATCAACTGGAAATTCGCCGCGTCGAACCTCGAGAAGCTCGGCAAGGCCAAGTGAACCTGCGGGCGCTCGGGGTGGGGCATGGGGCGCTCGCGGCGGAGGAGCATGCAGGTGTCGCGCAGGAATCGGCTTCAGGCGCAACGCATTGATCGCAGGATCGTTGCGTCAGCGCAATTATTGCAATACCATGAACGCTTTTCCGGGACCGTCATGGTGGAAACGGGCGGGGGGCAGAACATAGTCGCGCTCGATCGGGCGTTGCGATTTGCGCGCGCGCGGCTGAGCCCGGACATCACGGCGCAGCGCCTGCTCATACTCATCGCCGTGTACCTGCACGAAGGATTGAGCCAGCGAGAACTACTGCATCATCTCGACTCGACGTCGATCACGGCTCTCTCACGCAACATCGCCGACCTGTCGTCGCTGACGACGCGCAAGTCGCCGGGTCCCGGCCTTCTCGAACTGCGCGCCGATCCCATGAACCTGCGGGTAAAAAGGGTGTTCCTGACGCGCCGGGGACGAAGCTTCGTCAAGCAGTGGCTGTCGGGGATGGACTCCGGCTGAAGGCGGCGCTTACATCCATTTCTTCATGCGCATGACCAGCGCGGCGACTGTCGCGCAGACGATCATCGCCGCAATGGCCCACAGGAATCCGAAGCGGCTGTCGACGCCGGGCAGCCCGCCGACGTTCATGCCGAGGAGACCGGTAACGAAAGTCAGCGGCAGGAAGATGGCGGCGACTATCGACAGCACGTACATGCGGCTGTTCTGCTGTTGCGCGATCATGCCCTGGAATTCTTCGTGCAGGAGAATCGCTCGTTCTCGTGCCAGATCGAGGTCCTCGACGTAACGCGCGATCCGGTCCGCTTCCTCGCGCAATTGCTGAATCTCGTCCTGCGGCATCCACGGGGCCGGATACCGATGCACCTTTTCCAGGGCGTCGCGTTGTGGCGCAAGGAAGCGCCGGACATTGGCAATCTGTCGCCGTGTGCGTGAAAGTTCCAGGCGTTGCGACTCGGAATTGTCGCCGTCGGCAACAGAGTTTTCCGCTTTGATGACATGGTCCTCGATTTTGTCGACGTAGTCGCCGATCCGGTCGGCGAGCCGGCGGACGAGATGCGACAGGAAGTCGCCGGGCGTCTGCGGACCGTCGCCTTTTTGCAGGTCGGCCAGGATGTCCTGTACTGCAAGCAGCCGGCGCCTGCGGGACGTGATGATGTATTCGGAAGCCAGCCACACCCGGATCGACACCATGTCGGCCGGGTTCTGACCCGGATTCATGTTGACGCCGCGCAGTGCGACCAGCAGGCCGTTGTCCACGGTGAGTGCTCGCGGCCGCGTTTCGAGATCCGTCAATACTTCGAGCACGACGTCGGGCAGCGTGACCGGCAGACCCGACTGCAGCCACTCGTAGGTGCCGTCCTTGGAGAAATCGATATGCAGCCACAGCACACCGTCCGCCGGTGTCCAGCGCCCGATATCCTGCGGGGCGAGCATGCGTGCACCGCCTTTGCCGTCGAGTACACAGGCATGCAGGATGCCCGGCGACGTGTCAGGCTCCGTCATCGCGGTCCTCGGCCGGTTCGAGCAGCCTCACCGGCAGCGGCTCTGCTGCCGTCAGGTGAATGTCGCGCTGCGGGTATGCGATCACGATGCCCTCTGCCTCGAACAGTTCAATGATGCGGTGGCGCACATTGCTGCGGACCTTGCGCAGGTCCCGCTCGCCCGACACGTCGCACCAGAAGTATGTCTCGAAAATCAGCGCATGGTCGCCGAAATCTTCGAACACGACGACCGGCGCCGGTTCGACATTGATTTCTTCCTGCTCGCGAACGGCCTGGCCCACGAGTTCCTCGACCCTGCGCACCGGAGACCCATAGGCAACGCCGACACGGACCTTGCTGCGGATCATCCGGTCGACCAGCGTCCAGTTGATCACGATTTGTTCCAGCAGTTGGCTGTTCGGCACCATGAGGTGCACGCCGTCGACGCGGCGAATCCGCGTCGAGCGCGTCCCGATGCCCTCGACGACCCCGTGCATGTCGTCAATCTCGACGAAGTCACCGATGCGGATGGGCTTCTCGGTCATGAGTATCCACCCGCTGATGAAGTTATTGAGAATGTTCTGGGCGCCGAAGCCGATGCCGATGGCGACTGCGCCGGTGATGAAGGCGAAGGCCGTGAGCGGGATATTGAGCAGGCTCAGCGCCGTGAGAAAAACGATGACCAGGATGATCCAGAAGATCAGGCGGCTGATCATCTGCACGTGGTCAGGTTGCAGACGGCTCCGGGCGAGCCTCCGGCCGAGGACGTAGGTGGTAAGCCGGCTGACGGCGTAGCCGACCACGACCAGTACCAGGATCCAGAGCAGGTTGCCGATGGTGAACCTGCCGTCGCCGGGACCGACGAGCTCGAAACTCAGGACCTTGCTGATCTCAGGCGGCAGCATCTGGGACTCCGGCGGCGCGCTTCAGGTTATCCGCAGGATGGCCGCGCCGGTGATTATCGGCAATCGCCGGATGCACGGCAATGCGTGCTTAGTCTTCCTCCGTCTCGATGGCCAGCTGTTGCACTTCCTCTTCGTACACCTGTGACGCGGTGGCTGCTGCTGCCAGCGCGTCGCCGAACGCGATGTGCTGGTCGTGCGCCGGCCGCCTGCCGCGCAACATCCTGTAGAAGGTCGTCAGCACCAGGACACCGTGCACATAGGCAATGAACAGGAACAAGCCTCCGGCGCCGAACCAGATCATGCACGCAGAAGCCACGAGCGGGCCGATGACCGCGCCGACCCCGTAGAGCAGGAGCAGGCCGGCCGACACCTTGACGTATTCGCTGGCATCCGCGAAATCGTTCGTATGGGCGACGGCGATGGAGTACAGCGGAAAGCCGATCATGCCCCAGGCGGCGCCCGTGATCGCGATTGCCGCAAAGCTCCAGTCTTCGGCGCCGACCACGAGGAGCGTGCTGACGACGGTGCCGGCCAGGCACATCATTCCGAGCACGCCGCGCCGGCCGATGCGGTCCGAGAGCACGCCCAACGGCCAGTTCGAGATCGCCCCGCCGATCACGGCGGCCGCCATGAAGCCGGCGGCCAGCGACACGTCGGGCGCAATTCCGGACGTGAACACCGGGGCCAGTGCCCAGAACGAGCCGGTGGCGAGACCAGAGCCGAAGCAAGCGATGGTGCCGATCGGACTGACCCGATACAGGTGCCGGAGATCGATGGCAACCGATACCGGGACGGCAGGGGCCGGCGATGTCGACAGCGCGATCGGCAGCGCGGCGATCGAAACCAGTACCGAAGCTATCAGGAACAGTTGCAGGCCCATGGGATCGTACAGGAGGTTCATCATCTGGCCCGCAGCCATTACCGTCAGCGTGATTACGACGTAGGTCGCGAAGATCGCGCCGCGGTTCTCGTTCGTGGAGTGTTCGTTGAGCCAGCTCTCGATCACGACATAGAGTACGGCGAAGCAGTAGCCGCTGATCAGGCGCAGCATGGTCCAGGCGAATGGATGCACGATGAGGCCGTGCAACAATGGCGCCGCCGATGCGAGTGCCGCCATCGCAAGAAACACTCTGATGTGCCCGACGCGCTTGATCAGCATACCGCCCTTGAGGCAGCCGATCGTGAAGCCGAGGAAATACACCGCGCCCATCGTCCCGATCGCGAGCGTGGGGAAGTGCTCCAGCGACGCGCGCAAAGGCAGAAGCGTCGTCTGTAAGCCCTGGCCCGTCAGCAGGATCGACACGCTGGCAAGCAGGGCAATAACGGGACCCAGCGCTTTCCTCATCGCAGCAAGGCGATGCGCCGCGGTTCGCGGCACGTAACGGACGCACGAATCCAGCCGCTCGGCACGACCGGAAAACAGGAACGGCAAGTATGGCGAATCGGCAAGAACAACCCTGGATCGAGATCGGCGAATTGCTGCACGGCCGAGCTCCGGCCGGGCAGATCGAGACTGTACTCGATCGGCTCGAGGCAGGGTATTGCCGGCTTCGTTCTGAAAGTGGGCATAATCGCGGCTATGGGACGCATCGATCGACATATGCTGGGCTGGCGAGAATGGGTGAACCTCCCGGAACTCGGGCTCGAGCGCATCAAGGCCAAAGTCGACACCGGTGCACGCTCGTCGGCGCTGCACGCCTTCGAGGTCAGGCCGTTCATGCAGCACGGCCGGCAGCGCGTGGAATTCCGCATGCACCCCAATCAACATGATCTGGAGACCGTTGTCGAATGCACCGCGGATGTGGTCGACGAACGTTTCGTCACGGATTCCGGTGGCCACCGCGAGCGGCGCTTCGTCATCGAGACGCTGCTTCGTATCGGAAGCCATGAACGGCGGATCGAGGTGACGCTGACTTCGCGGGACACGATGCTGTTCCGCATGCTGCTCGGGCGCACCGCGCTCAGGAAATGGGCGCAGGTGGATCCCGGCAGGTCCTATCTGCTCGGCGGGAAGGCGCGCAGATGAGCGCAAACCGATCCATACGAATCGGCGATGTGGAAATCGGGCCCGGCGAGCGCAGGTCAGTCAGCCTGCCTATGGCGGACCTGTATACCGGCGTTGCGCTTCCGATGCAGGTGCATGTCGTGTGCGGCCGGCGCGCGGGGCCGGTGCTGTTCGTGTCGGCTGCGATACACGGCGATGAGCTGAACGGCGTCGAGGTGATACGCCGTCTCCTGAAGCGCGCAAAGCTCGCAGCGATCCGCGGCACGTTGCTGGCGGTGCCGGTCGTCAACGTGCACGGATTCCTGGACCTGTCGCGTTACCTGCCCGACCGGCGGGACCTGAACCGGTCGTTCCCCGGCAGCTCCAAAGGGTCTATCGCCGCGCGCGTGGCGCATGTTTTCATCACCGAGGTGGTCGACAAGGCGGATTACGGCATCGACCTGCATACCGGTGCGATCAACCGGGCGAACCTCGCACAGGTGCGCGCCAACCTGGAGGATCCGGCGACCATGGAAATGGCCATGGCGTTCGGCGCACCGGTGATCCTCAAGTCGCCGCAGCGCGAGGGCTCGCTGCGTGCGTACGCGGCGGAAAGAAATTTCCCGTTGCTCGTTTACGAGGCTGGCGAGGCTTTGCGTTTCGACGAACTGAGCATCCGGGCAGGCCTCCGCGGCGTTTTGCAGGTCATGCGCCACATCGGCATGCTGCCGCCCGCGAAGGCCACACCGTCGCTCAGCCCCGTCATCGCCGAGTCCACGAGCTGGGTTCGTGCGCCGATGAGCGGCATCGTCAGCAAGAAGGTGGCGCTCGGAACGCGAGTCGCTCAGGAGCAGCGGCTGGCCGTCGTGGGCGATCCGCTGGGCGGCGAGGAAGAAACGATTCGGTCACCGTTCAATGGTATCGTCATCGGACGCAGCAATTTGCCGCTGGCACACGAAGGTGACGCACTGTTCAATGTCGCGGCGTTCAAGAGCGTTTCCAGGGCCGAAACCGGTGTTGAAACCTTCGCGGCCACCTTCGACGACCGGCCGCGCGGGTAACGCTCCCTATCTTGCAACGCGGCTGCGCGAAACCGTCCCGGCGCATGCTCCGACTTTCCGAAGGACGCCACTATGAAGATTATGGTCCTGTCGACGAACAGCAGCCTCTATTCGACGCAGCGGCTGATCGAAGCCGGCGAGCGGCGCGGCCACGAAATGCGCGTGATCAATCACCAGCGTTGCTACATGAACATCGCGAGCAACAATCCCGAAATCCACTACAAGGGCCAGGTGCTGCAGCGGCCGGACGCAATCATCCCGCGAATCGGAGCATCCGTCTCTTTCTACGGCACCGCGGTCGTGCGCCAGTTCGAAATGATGGGCGTGTATTGCGTGAACGAGTCGGTCGCCATTAGCCGCTCGCGCGACAAGCTGCGGGCGAGCCAGCTCCTGGCGCGCAAGGGAATCGGGTTGCCTCGCACCGGTTTTGCAAATTCTCCCGACGACACGGAGGACCTGTTGGCAACGGTCGGCGGCGCGCCGGTCGTCATCAAGTTACTCGAAGGCACCCAGGGCGTGGGCGTCGTTCTCGCCGAAACCCGCAAGGCGGCAGAGAGCGTCATCGAGGCTTTCCGGGGGCTTGGCGCGAACTTCGTCGTGCAGGAATTCGTGAAGGAGGCCGACGGCGCGGATATCCGCTGCTTCGTCGTCGGCGGCAAGGTGGTCGCTTCCATGATGCGCAAGGGCAAGGAAGGAGAATTTCGGTCCAATCTGCACCGCGGCGGAACAGCCAGCCTGGTCAAGATTTCGTCGCATGAACGGGCGACAGCCGTGCGTTCGGCGAGAGTAATGGGACTCAACGTCGCCGGCGTGGATCTCCTGCGTTCGAAACGCGGGCCCGTGGTGATGGAGGTCAATT
The DNA here is from genome assembly GCA_963775455.1 of uncultured Pseudomonadota bacterium. Lineage (GTDB taxonomy): Bacteria > Pseudomonadota > Gammaproteobacteria > Steroidobacterales > Woeseiaceae > UBA1847. The sequence continues at coordinate 331,060 of CAVZIU010000006.1, forward strand.
CCAGTCCCGGCCTCGAAGGCATCGAAACGGCAACCGGCAAGGACGTCGCCGGCATGATCATCGATTTCGTCGAGAAGAATGCCCGGACAGGCCGTACGCGCACGCGCGGCAAAGGTTGAAAAAAAAGGGGTGCCGTCCGGCGCCCCTCTGTGGGATCGATTGTTCGACCGTCAGTGGTCGGTGTCTACTCCCGAATGCTCGTCGAACTCGTCCTCGTTATAGTCGCCGTAGTCCTCGTAATCTTCGTATTCGTCCATACCGTCCAGGTACTCATCATCGTCCGGACTGTCGTGTGGCTTCCGACTTGCGTAGCGACGCTCCTCCTTGCGTTGTTCGCGGAGTATGCGGTCGACAGCCGCATTGTCCCCGAAGGCAAACTCGTCGAGGTCGTCGAATGGGGGTCGCATGGTAGAACTCCTGTTACTGATGGGTCGTGCGTGAGAAACTCGGCAATGCCCGGTAGGACGCGTGGCGTGTGCCAGGCGATTTGGCCGAAATATTCAGTAGCGAGCAGTGCGCGTGCTGCAGGATCGTCCAGCACACGTCGACTTCCTGCTCGTCGCGCGGCATGAAGACCTGCACCCGCTCCTGGCTGAGCGTGCCCCAGCCTTGGGTGGCGAGATGCTGGCGGTCGCTAAGGCTCAGTCCATGTACCGACAGCCCGTCACGGTTGATGACACAGAGCGGCAGGGGTGGCATGCGTTTCCGCGCGGGGCCGTGCTCGTTTTCCAGGAAGACCGTGACGCTGGACGGCAAGGACTCGGGGCCGTTGTCCACGGCGCGGATGCCAGGCAATTCCGCGATCCGGCCCGCAAGCAAGATGCGGGCCCTGTTGCTGTCATGAGGCAGGCCTGCGTCACGGGCGCGCGGCGGCACTTCGAAGTGCGGCTCATCCCTTAAGACTGCGACCATTTTGGGGATACCGGAGGGGCTGAAATCGTCGTCTTGCCGCAAAAGTATCTGCCCTTTTTTCTCGCTGTCAAGTATTTTTACATAAAAGTAACTGACGGAATCCCGCCCATGAACAAGGACGCTTTCGACGACATCCTGGACCAGTGGTCCGCAGAACGTCCCGAGCTTGATACGGCTTCGCTCGGGGTCGTCATCCGCATCATGGGCCTGTACCGGCGCTTCCTGCGCGATGCCACGCAGGCTCTGGAGCCACTCGACCTCGAGCTCTGGGAATATGACGTCCTGTCGGCGCTGCGCCGCCAGGGCCGGCCGTTCAAGTTGTCCGCGACCCGCCTCGCGCGACAGACGGACCTGTCGAGCGGCGCGATGACGAACCGGATCGACCGCCTGGAGGAGCGCGGCCTGGTGCGGCGGGCGCAGGACGAGGAAGACCGGCGCGGGGTGAACGTCTCACTGACTGCCAATGGCATCCGCGAGATCAACCGTGCAATACAGCACCGGCTGCACGCGGCCGCCCGGAGCCTGGCTGCGCTCAGCGAAGAGGAGCAAAAACAGCTGGCCGGACTTCTGCGGAAAGTCGTATTGAGTGCGCAGGCACGAGGTCAGGACGGACTCGAGAGGTCGAAGGTATAAACGACCGCTTTGTCTTCGCTTTCCTCTCCGCTCAGCGCCCGGTACAGGGCCCGCGCCGGATCGTTGTCTTCCTCGGTCGCCACCCAGGCCTCCGTGCAGCCGAGATCGCGGGCGGCCTCCAGCAGGCAAGAGACCAGGGCTTTGCCGAGGCCGCGCCGGAGGTAGGCGGATGCGACCCCGACTTCGTTGACAAACATCTGCAGCGGCTTGTCCGGGTGCCAGTAAGTGAGGGCGCTGGCCATGCCCACGACCGTGTCCCGGTTGATCGCAACGGCAATCACGCTGTTCGGATCCGCGAGAAAGGCTTTGGCATAGTCCCGGCAAACCGGGCCGTCGAACACGTCGTCATCGACACGCATTAGCACATCCGCCTCGCCGCGCGTCAGCAGGCGAACTTCGATGTCGTCGATTCTTGTCACCGGCATCGAACCGGGCGCGTGCGCGACGAAACCGTCGAACCCGGTTCGACCGAAGCGCCTAACGCAACCTGCGCAGCCAGCGCCATTTGTCGTCCGTATACGGCGCGTAGCGCAAGGCGACGTCGGGCCACCAGCCGCGTTTCATCACGGCTTTCATGTGGCTGAATGTGCGAAAACCACGCTCCCCGGAATAGGCGCCCATGCCGCTTTCGCCGACGCCGCCGAACGGCAGCTCAGGTACGGTCATGAACATCATCGTGTCGTTGATGCAGACGTTCCCGGCGCTGACGGCCTCCAGGAACCGGTGTTCGGCGGAATGATTGTCGGTGAACAGATAGGCCGCAAGCGGCTTGTCACGTTCGCGAATGAAGTGCAGGGCTTCGGCCTCGTCGCGAACACGTAGCACCGGCAGGATCGGCCCGAAAATCTCCTCCTGCATCGCCGGGCTGTCGGCGCCGACATGCGTGAGTATTGTCGGGGCGATGTAACGGTCTGCCGCGCTCGTTTGGCCGCCGAGCATGACGGTTCCGGAGCCGAGCAGACGGGAGAGCCGTTCGAAATGGCGAGCATTGACGATTCGGCCGTAGGACGGCGACTGCAAGGGATCGTCGCCATACATGTCGCGCACGGCCTCCTGCAACAGTGGCAGCAGCTGCGTCTCCGTCTCGGCATCGGTGAGGAGGTAGTCGGGCGCGATGCAGGTCTGCCCCGCGTTGGTGAACTTGCCCCAGGCGATGCGGCGTGCGGCTACCTCGAGGTCCGCATCGGGCAGGACCAGGCACGGGCTCTTGCCGCCGAGTTCGAGCGTAACCGGCGTGAGGTGCTTCGCAGCCGCCGCCATCACTATGCGCCCGACGCGTGCATTGCCCGTATACAGGATATGGTCGAAGCGCAATCCCAGGAGCGCTGTCGTTTCGGCGACCCCGCCCTCGACGACGCGGACGCAGTCCGCATCCAGAAATTCCGGAATGCGGCGGGCCAGCAAGGCGGAGGTTCTCGGTGCAAGCTCCGAAGGCTTGACGACCACGCAGTTGCCCGCCGCGACAGCGGCCGCGAGTCCGGCGAGCGTGAGTTGCATGGGATAGTTCCAGGCGCCGATGATCAGCACCACGCCAAGGGGTTCGGGCAGCAGCCAGCTGCGTGCCGGCTGGGCAATCAGCGGCGTAAGCACGCGGTGTGGCCGGCTCCAGCGCCCGAGATGGCGGCGGCAGTAGGCCGCATCGCGAGCGACGGTTGCGATCTCGGTCATCCACGTTTCCTGCGGCGGCTTGCCGAGGTCGTCGCGCAACGCCGCGATGATCTCCTTCTCGCAGGCGCCGAGCAGCGTCTCGAGCGCCGACAGCTGCGCCGAACGCCAGGCGAGCGATTGCGTCCTGCCGCCCTCGAACGAACTGCGCAGGTTGCGCAGGTCGGCCGCGTAATCCGGCGTTATCGCGGCCACAGGCTGTGCGGTGTGGATTGCGGTCTCGCGCATTTACTTCCTCGGCGTCTGTTCGGTTGAACCACCCCGGGCTACGATGGTCTGCATCAGGCGTCTCTCGAAGCGAAGCCATTCTCGCACACTTTCCAGCCATCCTGCGGAGGGCCATTTGAAAAAGTACTTTCGTATTGCGGGCTTTCTGCTGGTTGCGCTCGTCAGCGGCGCCAGTGCGGACGACGATGCCCCAACGCGCGTCGACATAGACTACGAGATGTTCCGGCTCGAGAACGGCCTCACCGTGATCGTGCACAGTGACCATGCCGTGCCGACCGTGTTCGTCGGCATGTGGTATGGCGTCGGATCGAAGGACGAACCGGAGGGCAGGACGGGATTCGCGCACCTGTTCGAGCATCTGATGTTCCAGGGTACCGAAAATCGTTCCGGCGAATACTTTTCACCGTTCACCGACGCCGGCGCGACCGGCATGAACGGGACGACGTCGGAAGATCGCACGAACTACTATGCGACAGTCCCGACCGGTGCGCTCGACATGGCTCTGTGGATGGAAAGCGACCGCATGAGTTACCTGCTTGGCGCGGTAACTCAGGAGGCTCTCGACGAGCAGCGCGGAGTCGTAAAGAATGAAAAGCGCCAGGGTGAGACGCGCCCTTATGCGCAGATGACCGACAGGATCCGTGAAGGCATCTATCCGCCCGGGCATCCGTATCGTCACTCAGTCATCGGCTCGATGGAGGATCTCGATGCGGCGACTCCCGACGACGTGAAGGGCTGGTTCCGAACCTATTACGGCGCATCGAACGTCGTATTGGTCCTGGCGGGAGACATCAGCGCGGAGGCGGCGAAGGAGAAGGTGACCCGGTATTTCGCTTCGGCACCCGCGGGCGAACCGCTGACCTATCCGCAGGAATGGGTTCCCGAGCTCGATGGCCATCGCATCGAAATCATGTATGACGAGGTGGGCCAGATACGTATTGCGCGGGTCTGGCCCATGCCAGGAGTCAACGACAGGGATGCCGCGCTCATGTACCTGGCGAGCCAGACGCTGGCCGGCAACAAGAATTCGCCGCTGCAACGCGTGCTCGTCGACGAACTCGAACTCGCGACGTCCATATACGCCGCGCCCGTCGCCAAGGTCATGAGCGGCGAGTATCACCTCTACCTCGACCTCAAGCCGGGAGTGCAGCCGGAAGCCGTGTTGCCGGTCCTCGACCGACTGCTGGCCGAATACCTGGACGCCGGTCCGGACGCCGAACAGCTCGAGAACGCCAAGTTGGCAATCGACATGGCGATCCTCGGCGGACTGGAGCGGTCCTCTTCGATCGGGACGGTGCTCGCCGAGGGCTTCCTGTATTCCGATGATCCACTGCACGTCAACAGCGAGCTTGCCTGGATCGATGAGGCTACGCCCGCGGACGTGCAGGGCGCCGCCGAGCGCTGGCTCTCGCGTGACTACTATCAACTCTCGGTCCTGCCGTTCCCCGAGTACCGGTCGGCCCGCGACCCGGTCGATCGCAGCAAAGTGCCGGCAGCTCCCGCCACCGATGCGGAAATTGTCTTTCCAGCCATAGAAACCGCGACGCTGACCAATGGCATCAAGCTGGTAGTCGCCAAGCGCGACAGCATTCCGCTCGTCGACGTCGTACTTCGCATCGGTTCGGGCCAGACAGCGGCGCCGCGGGATGCGCATGCGCTCGCCGACTTCGTTTCGATGATGGCCGACAAGGGCACTCGCGAATATGACGCCAACGAGCTTGCTGCAGCCCGCGATCGTCTCGGCATGGCCGGGCAACTCTCTGCCGGCCTCGAGGACAGCACTTACGGCTTCCGCATTCTGCGCGAGAACCTTGCCGAATCGCTGGCGGTAGCGGAACAGGTCCTGGGAAATCCCACTTTCCCGGAGGAGGAACTCGCAAAACTCAAGGCGCAGATAGCCGGCTACCTGGCCACGCTGCAACGTGCACCCTCGAGCGCGGCCGGGAGCGTGTTCGAGCAGGCGGTGTTCGGTGAAGGCAGCCCGATGGACGCCGTGTGGACGCCCCGCAGCCTGGATGCAATCGATGGCGAGAGGCTGCGCGCCTTCCACGATGCCGAATACGCACCGGACAACCTCTCGATCTACATGATCGGCGACATCGACCTCGAGACAGCGACGGCCGCCGTCGCGGCAAGTTTCGGCCGCTGGCAAGGCAAGTCGGAGAGCGCCCGCCGTCCTGTCGGAACGGCTCCGGCACCTGCAGCAAGAGTCATCCTGATCGACCAGCCCGGGGCGGCGTCGAGCACCGTCCTTGCGGGTCGCGCCCTGCCGCCGTGGAATCCGCAGTCCGCCGCTACGCTGGATATCATGAACCGCGTTTTTGGCGGCGGATTCGAATCGCGCCTGAACATGAACCTGCGCGAAGACAAGGCGTGGTCCTATGGCTACGGATCCGCTATTGCGTCCACCCTGTCCGGCGACCAGCTGTTCACGATGGAAGGCCAGGTGCAGACAGAGATGACCGCCGCGGCAATGCAGGAGATACGGGAGGAATACGCAGCCTTCGCTTCGACCGAGCCGGCGACCGACGTCGAATTCGAGCGTGCGAGGACCAACCGCATACGCTCCCTGCCCGGACAGTTCGATACGAACCGCGGTTTCCTGGCGAGCATTGTGGCATCCGACAGTTATGGCTTGCCGTTTGACTATGCGGCCGGGCGGGACGACCGTTATGCCGCCGTGTCGCTCGCAGACGTCCGTGAACAGGCACGCACGCTGTTCAACGCCGACGAACTCGTCTGGGTGATCGTCGGCGACCTGGCAAGCATCGAGGATTCCGTGCGAGCGCTCGGTTTCGGGCCCGTCGAGGTCCGTGATGCGTTCGGAAAGCGGCTACGCTGAGGACCGAAAGCGGGTTAGACTGCGATCTGCGACCGGTTAGGGGAGAATAACAATGAACCTGGATTGGAAGTGGATCGCGTTCGGCCTGTTGATCATGCTTGGGCTGAGCATCGTGGCCGGAATCGTTCTGGCCGCCGTCATGGGTAATCAGCTAGAGGGCGTCACGAGTCCGGACCAGATCACATTGACCTCGGGGCAGATGACTCTGGCTGCAGTACTGAATTTCCTGGCATTTGCCGTCGGGGGCTACATAGTCGGATTGAAGTCGGTGGGACGTACGATCCTGGAACCGGGTATCGCCGCAGCGATTGCCGTGGCCGGCGCGCTGCTGATTTCGGGAAATTTCACCGTGGGTAACCTGCTGGTGGGCGGACTGGTGCCGTTCCTCGCCGGCTTGCTCGGCGGCTGGCTGGGCGAGAAGCGCCAGGCGGGACGCACACCGGTCGCCTGACCGCGGCGCCTCGCGCAAGCGACGTCCCGCAATCGGGATTTGCAACTCGTGCTGCGACTGATACAGGGATTGCCGGACGGCGTGCTCGGCGTCGACGCCGTCGGCAAGGTCGAGGCGGACGACTATCGCGACGTTCTTGTGCCCGCGATTGAACGTGTCCTGGCGCGTCATTCCAAGGCCCGGTTGCTGTACGTGCTCGGCCGCGAGTTCGACGGCTTCAGCGGCGCGGCAGCGTGGCAGGACGCGAAAGTCGGCATGAAACATTTCACGGACTTCGAGCGCGTCGCCGTCGTCACTGACGTGGACTGGATCGGCGGCATGGTCAAGGCATTCGGCTTCATGCTGCCGGGCGACGTCGAAACCTTCGGGGTCGACGAACTCGAGGACGCAACAGCCTGGATCGTCGAACCGCGGTCGCGCGGGAAACTCGAATTCAAGCTAGATGAAGAGCGTGGCGTACTGATCCTGACACCCCGGGACGAACTGGAGATCGGCGACTTCGATCGTGTGTCGGCGGCCATCGATCCGTTCATCGAAAGCTCCGGCGGTTTGCGCGGCCTCTTGGTAGTGGCCGACGAATTCCCGGGCTGGGACAACTTCGCGGCGCTGACTTCGCACTTTCGGTTTGTTCGCGAGCACCAGGCGAAGGTGCGGCGGGTGGCGCTGGTCACATCGAGCCGCTTCCTCGCCGTCGTGCCCCGGCTGGCAAGGCACTTCGTCGCCGCCGAGGTCCGGCACTTCGACACGACGGACTACGAGAAGGCGCTGGCCTGGGTTAGCTCGTAGCGAATTTCCGCCGGACATACACGGTCTTGCGGACACGGACTACAGCTTGCCCGGTTGCGTCGACAAGTTCTGTTTCAAATTCGAACGTCCCTTTGCCAACGCTATCAACCTCGAGATGCATGTTGGCGAGTAGTGACGCGTCGATCTCGAAAACTCCGACGATCGTGCCCCTGGCTGGCTTTAGGAAATCAATGTGGGCGGACTTGTCCCATACGATGTAGCCGCGGCCGAGATTCAACGTGAGAATCATAAACTAACTTGTTCAGAGACTTGCAAAGGCTTTGCAGAACAAGGCTGAACTGGTGACGTTGGATTACCGCTCTCTGTGGCTCTCGGACATCCACTTGGGCACGCTGTCCTGTCGGGCGGACGAACTGCTCGACTTCATTGCGAACATCAATGCCGAACGTATCTATCTCGTCGGCGACATCATCGATGTGCAGCGCATCAAGACCCGGCCGATGTTCCCGGATCCGCACCTGCGGGTCGTCGCGGAATTCGCGCGACTTGCGGCGGCGGGAATCGACGTCCTGTACATTCCCGGTAATCACGATCACGAATTCCGGAGATTCGCGGGACGAGAACTGGCCGGCATTCCGGTAATGCTCGAGGCCGTGCACGAACGCCCGAACGGTGAACGGCTGCTTGTTACCCATGGAGATCTGCTCGACGGCCAGGTCGGCAGCGGTACCAACCTCGAACGATTCGGTGCCGCCTCCTACAGGTTCCTGACCGAGACTGACGTACTTCTGAACCGTTGGCGGCGCGTACGCGGGCGCGAGTACCTGTCGCTGAGCGCCGGTAGCAAGCTTCAGGCGGCAACTCGCTGGCCAATGCGCGCCTGCAGCCGCCGCGCCAACGGCAGCGGTACGCGCGGGGGCAGGCGTTGGTGGACCTTGCGCAGTGTCAGAAACAGCCACTTGTGTTCCCGGATATTGAGCGCGGCCGCCAGGTCCCACAGCGGTGGAAGGATGTACACCACCTCCCGTCCAACCCGGCGCAATTCCCGGTCAAGTCGATCCGGATCGCCGACATGCTCGCTAGTGTGCGAGCAAAGCACGGTAGCGAACTCGCCGTCCGTAAACGGCAGCTCGTAGACGTCATCGACGAGCATGAAGCCGGGCAGGTCGGCGTGGCAGACGATATCGGCATTGATTCCGCCGCCGTCGATCGTCCCGCAGCAGATGTTCAGGTCCCAACTCCGCCGACGAATGATCGAACGTTTCTGGTAGTGATAACTGTACCAGTGCAGAAAGACCACGATGGCGGTGATCACGGAGGCCAGGGCCACGAGCGCGAACAAAGTCGACATGCGTTGAGCCTGGCAGCGCGCCGTTGCAATCTGATTACGAGCGCTTGACAGAAATACGGCGTGACATCAAGCGAAAATCGTCGCCGGGTGCTCCAGCATATCCTTGAGTTCCTGCACCATGGCGGCAGCGTCGTAGCCATCGACGAATCGGTGATCGAACGACGTCGAAAGATTCATCATGAGCCGTACTGCAATCTGGCCGTTCAGCACGACCGGTCTCTCGACGGCGCGATTGACGCCGATGATGCCGACTTCGGGCAGATTGATGACCGGCGTCGACGCAATCCCGCCGAGCTTGCCGAGGCTCGTGATCGTGATCGTGGATCCGCTGAGCTCGTCTTTCTTCGCGCTGTTGTTGCGCGCCGCGTCTGCAACGCGTCGCATTTCCGCGGCCAGGTCCTCGAGATTTCGGCTTTCGGCATGACGGACGACCGGGACCTTGAGGCCGTCGGGTGTCTGCGTAGCAATGCCGAAATGCACGGCCTGGTGCTGGAGTATGACGTTGCGGTCCTTGTCGTAGGTGGCATTGCATTGCGGGAAGCTCTGCAGCGCACGCACCAGCGCCAGGCCCAGGAAAGGCAGCAACGTGAGCCGCACGTCCGTGGCAGCTTTCTTCCCGTTGAGATGTTGCCGCAGCGCCTCGAGTTCGGTGATGTCCACCTCCTCGACATAGGAGAAGTGTGGAATTTCCCGTTTCGCAGCCGCCATGCGCTCCGCGATGATCCGGCGCAGGCCGATGACCTTTATTTCCCGGGTTCCGGCACTGCTGCGGGCGGGCCGCGCCGGCTCGTCGGCCTTGCCGCCCACATGGGCCTCGAAATCCTGGCGCAGGATGCGGCCGTTGGCGCCGCTGCCTGCGATTCGTGCGAGGTCGATGCCCTGTTCCCGGGCACGGCGCCGGATTGCCGGCGAGGTGATGATTCGGCCGGACTCACGTGCTGCGTCGCGCCTGCCGACTGCCCCGGCAGCATCGGCCGGCAGGGCTCCGGTCGCCGGCGCTTCGACGCCGCGGTCGGCCGGCGCCGGCGCCGCGGTTCCCGTTGTGTCGGTCTGGAACACCACGAGCGGGGCGCCCACGGCGACCATGTCGCCCGGCTCGCCTGCGAGCTTCACTACCCGGCCGCTCACCGGAGACGAAACCTCGACAGCGGCCTTGTCGGTCATCATCGTGCCGACGACGGCTTCCTCCTCGATGACGTCGCCGACCTTGACGAACCACTCGCCGATCTCCGATTCGACCGTGCCTTCGCCGAGGTCCGGCAGCTTGAACACGTACTCGCTCATGCCACCGTCTCCATGACCTTGCGGATGCCGGCTGCGAGGCGCTTCTTGCCCGGGAAATACTGCCACTCGAACGCATGCGGGTAGGGCGTGTCCCAGCCGGCAACGCGCCCGATGGGCGCTTCCAGATAGTAGAAGCATTCCTTCTGGATGGTTGCCACGAGCTCGGCGCCGTAGCCGCCGAAGCGCGTCGCCTCGTGCGCGATCAGGCAGCGGCCCGTCTTCTTCACCGAATCGGTCATCGTCGGCAGGTCGACGGGCGACAGCGACTTGAGATCGATCACCTCCGCGTCGACGCCGGTCGCCTCAGCGGCCGCTATGGCGACGTGCACGAGGGTGCCGTAAGTCACGATGGTGAGCTCCGCGCCGGGGCGCACGATCTCCGCTTGGCCGAGCGGCACGGTGTAATGCCCCTCAGGTACCTCGCCTTTCGGGTGCGATGCCCAGGATACCGCCGGCTTGTCCGGATCGCCGTCGAAGGGGCCGTTGTAGATGCGCTTGGGCTCGAAGAACACGACCGGGTCGTCCGATTCTATCGATGCAATCAGGAGTCCCTTTGCGTCGTAGGGATTGGACGGCATGACCGTCTTGATCCCGCTCACGTGCGTGAAGATGCCTTCGGGCGATTGCGAATGCGTCTGGCCGCCCCGGATGCCGCCGCCACAGGGTGTGCGGATCGTCACGGGTGAAAAGAAATCGCCGCAGCTGCGGTACCTGAGCCGCGCGAGTTCGGAGACGATCTGGTCGAAGCCCGGGTAGATGTAGTCGGCGAACTGGATCTCTGCGATGGGGCGCAGGCCGTTGACGCCCATGCCGATCGCGGTCCCGATGATGCCGCCTTCTGCGATCGGCGCATCGATCACCCGATGTTCCCCGTATTTCCTCTGCAGCCCGTCCGTGCAACGGAACACGCCGCCGAAGTAGCCGACATCCTCTCCCAGGATCACGACGTTCGGGTCGCGATCCATCATGATATCCATCGCGGAACGGATGGCTTCGATCATGTTCATCTGTGCCATCAGATACCGCCCCCGTTGCCCTGGATATCGAGCATGCGCTGTCGCTGCAGCTCGAGCCTCTCCGGCGGGTCCGCGTAGACGTCGTCGAACATGGTCACCGGATCCAGGAACGGTCCTTCGGTCATTGTTCCGTACTTTTGCGCTTCCTTCCAGGCGGCCATAACTTCCGCCTTCAGGTCCTCGACGAGCTTGTCGTGCTTGGCCTCGCTCCAGCGTCCTTCAGCGATCAGGTGCTGTTTCAGGCGCTCGATGGGATCGCCGAGCGGAAATGCTTTCCACTCGTCTTTCGGCCGGTACTTCGACGGGTCGTCGCTGGTGGAATGCGCGCCACCCCGATAGGTCACGAGTTCGATCAGCGTCGGCCCGCCTCCGCGCCGTGCGCGATCGGCGGCCCACACGGTGACCGAATAAACCGCCAGCAGGTCGTTGCCGTCGACACGGATGCCGGGAATGCCCACGCCCAGGCCGCGGCCGGCGAAGGAGCGTCGCTCACCGCCGGCCGTTCCCTGGAACGTGGAGATCGCCCACTGGTTGTTGACCACGTTCAGGATTGCCGGCGCCTGGTACACCGCAGCGAAGGTCAGCGCATGGTGGAAGTCGGCTTCGGCCGTGCTGCCGTCGCCGAGCCACGCGGCGGCGATATGGTCCTCGCCCTTGATCGCGGATGCCATTGCCCAACCGACCGCATGCGGGTACTGAGTCGCGAGATTCCCGGAAATCGAGAACACATTGCCTTTCTTCGAGTGATACATGACCGGCAGCTGGCGGCCCTTGCACATGTCGCGTGTGTTCGACAGGCACTGGCACATCATCTCGACGAGTTTCACGCCGCGATACAGGTACAGCCCCTGGTTGCGGTACGAGGGGAAGCACATGTCGCCATGCCTGAGCGCCATACCTGCCGCAATCGATACCGCTTCCTCGCCGAGCGCCTGTATATAGAAGGAGATGCGGCCTTGCCGCTGGATCTGCCACATGCGCTCGTCGAATACGCGGTTCAACACCATCCAACGCAGCGCGATCTGCAGCTTTTCCGGATCGAGATCGGGGTTCCACGGGCCTTTGGCGCGATGGTCGTCGTCGAGCACGCGCACGAGGCCTGAACTCAGGTACTCGACGTCGCGTAGCCGCGCACGGACGTTCGGCTTGTCGACGGCACCGGCCGGGCTGAGGTCGAGGTAGCTGAAATCCGGTTCGTCGCCCGGCCGCGCGGTCGGTCGGGGAATGTGCAGTCGCGATTTTTTGGCCATGCGTCCTCTCGTAGTCCGGGCCCGGTCTCAGGCCCTGGTGCCGGCTTCGGCGACGATCCGCCTCGCGAGTTCGTCGGCGATCCGGTTCGTCGGTCGTCCCGTCGCCGCCGCTTCCCGGAATATGTCCGACAGCCGTTCCGGGATGCGGTCGACCTCGCGGCGCACCTGCTCTTCGGAACTTTGGCCCAGGAACTCGTGTGCGACGCTGATGATGCCGCCGGCATTGATCACGTAGTCAGGGGCATACAGGATGCCGTGCTGCGCAAGGCGTTCGCCGTCCCGTTCGGTCGCGAGCTGGTTGTTCGCGGCACCGGCGACGACCTTCGCCCTGATGCGTGGGATGGATTCCGAATTGAATATGTTGCCGAGTGCGCAGGGCGCCAGTATGTCGACATCGGCAAACAGGATCTCGCGCGGTGATACGTGCCGCACGCCGTCCAGTTGCGTCGCACGGCGCAGGTTCTCCCGATTGACGTCCGCGACAATGACGGCGGCGCCGGCATCCCTGAGCAGTTTGCTCAGATGCAGTCCCACGCTGCCGACGCCCTGCACCGCGATACGCAGCCCCTCGAGTGTATCCTTGCCCAGCCGTGCTTTCGCCGCTGCACGCATGCCGAGGTAAACGCCGTCAGCCGTCCACGGCGATGGATCACCTCCGGCGCTGTTGTCCGACTGCGGCAGGCCGGATACGTACGGCGTCACTTCGCGAACGATGCGCATGTCGTCGATATTGATGCCCACGTCTTCGGCCGTGATATAGCGCCCGCCGAGGGAATCCACCGCATGGCCGAGGGCGCGGAACAGCGCCTCCGACTTCGGCGCCGCGTCGGTGGCGAGCATGACTGCCTTCCCGCCGCCGAATGGCAGGCCCGCGACGGCGTTCTTGTAGGTCATGCCGCGCGACAGGCGCAGCACGTCGGTGATCGCGTCCCTGTCTGAAGCGTAGGTCCAGCGGCGACAGCCACCTGCGCCGGGTCCGAGCGCCGTCGAATGCACCGCGATGACGGCGCGCAAGCCGCTCTTCGGCTCGTCGAAAAAATGAATGGCTTCGTGGTGATCGAACTCGGGATGATCGAAAACGCTCATCGTGCCCCCGGGGCGCCGTCGGATCCGCGCTCAATATACTCCCCGGATCCCGAAAATTGCTTGCGATTTGATTTGCCGTTTCGTTCGGATACGCATAATTTATGCGCAAACCTTCTCCAGACGGTTAAGAAATGCAGAAACCGGCAATCGATCAGATAGACCGCCGCATCCTGGGCCTGCTGCAGAAGGAACCCGGGATCAATGCGACGGCGATCGGCGATCGCATCGGCCTGTCGCAGTCCGCCTGCTGGCGCCGAATCCAGCGGATGCGCGAAGACGGGATCATGCGCGAGCAACCTGTGCTCATCGACCGCGAAAAAGTCGGCCTCAATACGATGGTGTTCGCGCACGTCAAGCTGACATCCCATGGCCGCGGCAACCTTGCGGAATTTGCCGACGCCGTGACGGCTTTTCCGGAGGTCCTCGACTGCTATGTCCTGCTCGGCAACGTCGACTTTCTCCTGCGCATCGTCACCGAGGACATCAAGGCCTACGAACAGTTCTTCTTCGAGAAACTGTCGCAGCTTCCCGGCATCCAGGAGGTCAATTCGAGCATCGTGATGTCCGACGTGAAGAATACGACGGTCCTGCCGATTTGACCGGATGGCAAGCTAGCGCGACTGCAACGAATCGCGAATCTCGCGCAGCAGCAGCACTTCCTCAGCGGGTTCCACCGGCGCAGCGGGCTTCTTCTGCTCCTCGCGTTTCAGGCTGTTGATGCCTTTGACGAGCAGGAATACCGCGAATGCGACGATCAGGAAACTGATGACGTTGTTGAGGAACAGACCGTAATTGATGGTCGCGGCCCCGGCTGCCTGTGCTTCGGCAAGGCTCGCATAGTCGCCGCCCGAGAGATCGATGAACAGGTCGCTGAAATCGATGTCGCCGATCAGCTTCCCGACGAGCGGCATGATGATGTCGTCGACGAGTGATTTGACGATCGAGGTGAACGCCGCACCGATGATGATGCCGACTGCCATGTCGACCACGTTGCCGCGTACTGCGAACTCCCTGAACTCTTTGAGCATACCTGTCCCCTGTTGTCGTTTCCGGATCGGGCGGGCGGCAGTCGATGTATTTACCATATTGGAAAAGAGTATCGATTGCGCGCCGGTGGCGGCAGAATAAATAAACCATTTCGGGGGCCGGCGCATCTAGTGACCGAGGACTCCAGTGGCGGTCTGCGGCGACAGGCGGGGAGTCCCGGCGTCGGCCGAACCTTTGCCGTTGCTGTCGTCTAACATCGGGTACGGAACGCCATCGTCCGTAACGACGACCCAGGCCCGCACAGACGGGCCGGTACCGGCGCGGGATTCGCGGCTGCCGGCATGAATTGGCGGCTGCCGGGCGGGTCCGGTGGTTCGGACCAGGGACATTCGTACGGGGACAAGCATGAAACGAACGAAAATCTGGGTGGCCGCCGCTGTGCTGGTCGCGGCCGGCGCCGTCGGCGCGGTCATGATGGGCAGCGCGGACAATGATCTTACGGAAGTGGAAACGGCCAAGGTCAAGCTCGAAACGATCGTGCAGACCGTCGATGCCACGGGCCGCATACAACCCAAGACCCAGGTCAATATCAGCGCCGATGTCAGCGCGAAAATCATCGCCCTGCACGTCGAGGAGGGCGAGTGGGTTGAGAAAGGCACGTTGCTGGTCGAGCTGGATCGCGAGCGCTATGCCGCCGCCGTCGAGCTGGCCGAGGCCAACGTCCGCTCGGCCCAGGCGAACGCGAAGCTCGTTTCCGAGAACATGAACAAGGCCGAGAAGGACTACGACCGGGCCCGCGACCTGGTGTCCCGCAATCTCGAGTCCCAGTCCAACCTCGACACGACCAATGCGGCCTACCTCGTCGAGGTCGCGCGTTACGAAGCCGCAGTCGACGTGGTCAACCAGGCACGCGCAGGTCTCAAGCAGTCGCTCGACGACCTGTCGAAGACCCAGATATTCGCGCCGATGGCCGGCACGATCAGCGACCTGAACAAGGAAGTCGGTGAAATCGCCATCGGATCCCAGTTCCAGGAAGACGTGATCATGGTCGTCGCCGACCTGACCGCGATGGAAGCGCTGGTCAACGTCGACGAGAACGACATAGTCAACGTCAAGGTCGGGCAGACGGCGGCAATCGAGGTGGATGCCTTGTTCGGCGAAAAACTGACCGGCGATGTGTACGAGATCGCGAACACCGCCACCATGGCCGAGCCCGGGGCTGAGCAGCAACAGCAAAGCCAGAAGACCGAGTTCGAGGTGAAGATCGCCATCACGAGCGACATCGACCGCCTGCGGCCCGGCATGACGGCCAGTGCCGAGATCTCGACCGAGAAAAAAGAAAACGTGGTCGGGGTACCGATCCAGAGCGTCGCCGTGCGCACGATCGACCAGCTGGCGATGGAGGGCGAGGAGGTCGAGGACGCCGAAAAGCGCTTTACGGCGGATACCGATGGCTTCGTGGAAATCGTATTTTGCGTCGAGGACGGCAAAGCCGTGGCGCGCCAGGTCGAAACCGGCATCCAGAGCAACGAAATGATCGAGATCAAATCCGGCGTCGACGCCGACGAGACCGTCGTCACCGGCAGCTATCGCGCGATCTCGACCGATCTCGTCAACGGCGCGGCCGTGACGATCGCCGAGAAGACGGACAAGCGGGAAGAAGCCTGATGGCCTTCGCGGCTGCGCGCGACGCGGGTGCCAACAGCAGCGTTCTGCTGCTCCGTGACGTCGTCAAGACCTATGTCATGGGCAGCGAGGAGGTGCATGCGCTGTCGGGCGTCAGCCTCACGATCACTGAGAACGAATACGTCGCAATCATGGGCCCGTCCGGCTCGGGCAAGTCGACCCTGATGAACATCATCGGCTGCCTCGACGTGCCGACCAGCGGTTTCTATTCGCTCGGCGGCGAATCGGTGGCCGACAAGAGCGAGGCCGAACTTGCCGATATCCGCAATCGCCTGATCGGCTTCGTCTTCCAGACCTTCAACCTGATACCGCGCTCCGACGTCCTGCACAACGTGGAGCTGCCCCTGATCTACGGCGGCATTGGCAAGGCCGAGCGACGCAGGCGGGCACAGGAGGTACTCGAGCAGGTCGGACTGGCGAATCGCATGGCGCACCGACCGAACGAACTATCCGGCGGCCAGCGACAGCGCGTCGCAATCGCCCGTGCGCTCGTATTCAATCCGTCGATCATCCTGGCCGATGAGCCGACCGGCAACCTGGACTCCCGTACCGGGGCCGAGATCATGCAGATGCTCGACGAATTGCACGCGAGCGGCCAGACGATCATCGTCGTGACCCACGAGGACAATATCGCTGCTCATGCCAGCCGGACGATCCTGCTCAGGGACGGGAAGATCGAGAGCGATCTTTGCAACGCCAACCCGGTCCGCGCGCCGTTGAGCGCGGCCCGCTAGCGAGGACCCGGGGATGCGCGTATTTCTCGACTTCCAGGAATCGCTGCGCATCGCATTGTCGGCGATCGCCGCGAACAAGGCGCGCGGCGCGCTGACCACCCTCGGCATCGTCATCGGCATCGTGGCCGTGACGACCACTATGACCGCGTTCAACGGCATGCAATCCGCCTTCCGGGAAGGCGCCTCGGCGGTAGGCGCCGACGTGATCTATGTGTCCCGTATGCCGTGGATCGTGATGGGCGACTGGTTCGAGTATCGCAACCGGCCGAACATCAGCATCGACGAAGCCGAAGCGCTGCGTGAAGCGTTCGAGGGGCGGGCCATCGTCAATCCGACGATGGGTGAAGACCGCGACATGAAGTATCGCAACGACGTCATGGAGGACGTCACGATTATCGGCACCACGGACAAGCTGCCGATCGTGACCAGCCGCCTTCCGGAAACCGGCCGCTTCCTACTGCCTTTCGATGTCAAGTACAAGAAAAACGTCGTTGTGATCGGCACGACGGTCGCCGAAGGCCTCTTCGGACAGGGCAGCCCGCTGAACAAGGAAGTGCTGATCGGACCGGCGAAGTTTCGCGTGGTGGGCGTGCTGGAAAAGCAGGGCGGAAACACTTTCGGCGGTCCCGATTTCGACCGGCAGGTTTTCATACCGGTTACTGCGTACATGCGGCAGTTCGGCGGCCGTCATTTCGGCGAGGTCGACGTCGCCGTGAAGGCGCCCGAGCCGGAGGCCGTGCCGGATCTCGAGTACGAGGTCATCGGCGAGATGCGCAGGATTCGCAAGCTGCGCCCGGCAGAAGAGGACAATTTCTCCATCAACAAGCTCGACTCGCTCATGGGCGCCTTCAACAGCGTGGTCGGGGTCGTGCTGCTCATCGGCCTGCTGGTCACCAGCATCGCGTTGTTCGTGGGTGGCATCGGCGTTATGAACATCATGTTCGTGTCCGTCACCGAACGAACGCGCGAGATCGGGATACGCAAGGCGATCGGTGCGCGGAGACATTCGATCCTGATGCAGTTCCTGCTGGAGTCGGCGATCATCTGCCTGATCGGCGGCCTGATCGGCATCGGTCTGGCCACACTGGTGACCTACGGCATCAATGCATCGGGGCTGATGCCGGCCAGCATATCCCCCGCAATCCTGCTAGCCGCCGTCGTCATAGCGACGATCGTCGGGGTGTTCGCCGGCTTCGTCCCGGCCTGGAAAGGCGCGCGCCTCGACCCGATCGAAGCGCTGCGTTACGAGTGAACATCTGAATGAATCGTCTGGATACCTTCGTCATGTCGCTGCAGGCGATCCGCAGCAACAAGCTGCGTTCGTCGCTCACCCTGTCCGGCATCGTGCTCGGCGTCGCCTCGATCATCGCGGTCATGACCGCGATATCGGTGATCCAGGGCACCATGGAAAAGGAGATGAGCGTGCTCGGCGCCCAGACCTTCCAAGTGCAGAAATGGCCTTCAGGCTTCACCAACGACGAGCAGCGCCGCACGGCGATGCGCTGGCCGCCGGTGACGCTGGAAGAGGCTGACGCGATCCGCACGAACGTCCGCAGCGTCGACATCGTCGGGTCGGAGCTGTGGCACTTCGGTCTCAAGGTCGAGTACCGGGACAAGGAAATCGAAACCACAACGATGTGCGGCGGGACGCCCGAATATCCGCAGAACAACACTCATTTCGTTGCCTTCGGCAGGAACCTGTCGCAAATGGACGTGCGCGCCGGTCGCAAGGTGGCGGTTATCGGGTATGGGCTCGCCGAAGAACTGTACCCGTTCGTCGACCCGGTGGGCCGCGAAATCCGCATTGACGGGCGCGAGTACGAAGTCATCGGCATTTTCGACGAAAAAAAATCCGCGTTCGGCTCCCAGTACGACAATACCGTGCTGATACCCGTCAGCACCTTCGTCAACATCTACGGGATAACCTCGCCCGAAGGCTGGGAACGTTCCGTCAACGTCACCGTGCATGCTCGCACCCCCGAACTGGTCGACGAGGCGATCTTCGAGACCCGCCAGGTTCTGAGGCGCATGCGCGGCGTACCGCACGCGGACGACGACAATTTCACGATCTTCAACAGCGAGAGCACGATCGCCGATTTCAACCGCATCACCCGCGGTGTGAAGATCGGTGCGTTCGTGATCGGGACGATCGCGCTGCTCGTGGCCGGTATCGGCATCATGAACATCATGCTGGTCTCGGTCACCGAGCGAACCAAGGAGATCGGGATACGCAAATCGATCGGCGCACGCCCACGCGACATCCTGAGACAGTTTCTCCTGGAAGCAATCGTGCTCTGCAACATCGGCGGGATCATCGGCGTGGTACTCGGCTTCGCATTCGGCAATGCCCTGGTCAAGGGCATGATGTCCTCGTCCTTCGAGGCCGCCGTCCCGGTCGAGTGGGCGGTGATCGGCCTCGTGTTCTGCAGCGCGGTCGGCGTCTCCTTCGGCATGCTGCCGGCGGTGAAGGCCTCCCGGCTGAACCCGATCGACGCGCTGCGTTACGAGTAGCTCGAAAAGCGCCACAGATCAGTTGCTATTCGCATGCTCATCGTGTTGGAGGACGACGTAACGCTTGCCAACGTCCTGCCAGTCTTCGGAGTTTCATAAGGAATTCCGACAGGCATGATGATGATGCAATTCGGACAGGGACCATCCGATCAGTCGACATTGTGGGGCAAGGTAACCATCATGAATAACCAGGTGCCAGACGAAACTCTGGAAGTGGCGCTTGCGCAGGTGTAGCGGCTGCTCGTCACCGACGCCGGGCTCGCTGCGGAACAATCCGCGCAGATACTCGCCACCACCCCAAGCCATCCCGTCGCGACACTCTACCTCGGCATCGCGAAGCGTTGCTCCGGGAACGCGGCGGCTACACGCGAGGTTCTCGAGCCGCTGGCCCGGTCCCGGCCGGGCTTGGCCAGTGTTCAATACGAACTTGGCCGGGCGCATGGCGCCGCCGGAAACGTCGGGTACGCTGTCGCTGCGCTCCGCCGCGCGGTGGAGCTGCACTCCGAATACGCGCCGACCATTGCCGGGCCGAGTCGCGAACTGTTGTTTTTGTGCAAATAGACGGCCAGGGTACTCGGCAAACAAGAACTTTTTGGAATATATGTTGTTGTTTTTTGGTTTTGATGGTGGGTTCGACTAAAATCTGGTTATTAGCCGCAGTTGCAAAAGCAACAAAAAAGCAGCGCGGTTTCGATTGCATCAGGCATAAGGGGGCAAGATCATGAAAAAGCATGGCGACTCCACGCTGCCGCGGCGAGTGCTGATCACGTTGACGGGCTGCGCGACTGTATTTGCGGCGTTCACTGCGACGGCGCAGGATCAAGAGCAACTTGAAGAAATAATTGTAACCGGATCGATCATCAAGCGTGCCGAAACCGCGTCAGCATCGCCGGTCACGGTTCTGTCCGCGGAACAACTCGATATCCGCGGAATCAACACGATTGCGGAAGCGGTTGTGCTTCTGCCCGCGAACAACGCGGGCACTATGAACAGCTCGTGGTCCACCTTTGGTTTTGCAAAAGGAGCGTCGGCGGTATCGCTGCGTGGTCTGACCACCTCGGCAAGCCTGACCACGTTCGATGGCCTGCGCATGGCCCCGTACCCGTTGGGTGATGACGGCCGTCGCAACTTCGTCGACCTGGGTACCATCCCGGACTCCATTGTTGAACGGATCGAAGTCCTGAAGGACGGCGCCTCCTCTACCTATGGCGCCGACGCCATCGCCGGCGTGGTCAACGTGATCACCAAGAAGGAAATCCAGGGCTTTCACTTCAATGGTTCGGCTGGCGTTTCCCAGGAAGGAGACGGCGACGAGTATCGTGGGGATATCACTTGGGGTGTTGGCGATCTGGAGGCAGACGGCTGGAACTTCTATGTGAACGGGGAACTCCAGCAGAGCGACTCAATCGCTGCCAAGGAACGTTCGAAGTTCGGCTCCTGGGACTGGACCGATATCTGCAACGACAGCGGTGGCTGCCTGGACAACACCAACCCCAACGGTCTTCAGGCCGATGGCCACCTCGCTGGCGTTAGCTCCTCCATGCAACCCATGGTCCGCCCGGTTGACGCAGACTTAGCTCCTACAGACAACTGGCAGCTCATCGACCCGAACGGGGGCTGTACCGCGACCGATTTTCTGATCGAGCGCAACCCGACCAATGCGGCGGACGTCGGGCTGACGGGTCCTGTCTGCGAGAACGACCTTTTTGGTTCGCTGGTCAATATTTACCCGAAAATCGAGCGAAGTGGTTTGAACCTTCGCGGCACGTTCGAGGCGGGAGATCGTTCGGAAGTCTACGTCATGGCCAACTACTACAATGTGGCTACTACGGAGTCCGGCGGCACGCCTACCACTTTCACCAGTCTTACCACGCCGGGCGGCCCCGATGTGGCGGTGGTGGGGCTTACCCCGTTGATTTTGCCGGTGTACGTCTGCCCACTTGGCGCGAATGGGTATGAATTGTGTGATGCCAGCAACGGCGTACTGAACCCCAACAACCCGTTTGCGGCTGCCGGTCAGGAGGCCCAAGTTCTTTATCGGCTGCCGGTTGCACGTGCAACGGACACCGATACCGATTCGTACCGCTTTGCCGCCGGCATCACCGGAACCTTCGGCAACGAAGATGAATGGGACTACTCGGTCGACGTGGTTTCCGGGAAAGTTTCAATGGACCTGAAACTGACCGGTTATCCCATCCCACGTCGCATACTGAACTCCGTGTATGACGGTACGTTCAACTTTGTCGATCCGCGACAGAACTCACAGGCCGTGTGGGACTATGTCGCACCTCCCGTCACGAATCGAAGTACATCTTCCATTGACCAGATTCAGGCAACGCTCGCCAGGTCATTGTTTGAATTGCCGGGTGGAACCGTGATCGGCGCCCTTGGTGTTGCTTATCGCGAAGAAGAAGTGGACGCTCCGAGCGCCAACGGGCCGAAATCAGATCCGTATGAGCGCTATATCGGCATAAACACGGTCGCGGCGGCCGGCAGCCGAGATGTCACGTCGGCTTTCTTCGAGATTGATGTGCCGGTTGTCGACATGCTGACAGTCAACGTGTCGGGACGCTATGACGACTATTCGACGGGTCAGAGCAACTTTTCACCCAAGATCGGCGTGCAATTTCAGCCGATTGACATGATCAAGCTGCGTGGTACCTATTCCGAGGGATTCCGCATCCCGAGCTTCAACGAAGCATTCGGAGCCCCCACGACCGGCTACATCAGCCAGCAGGTCACGGACCCCGCGTTTTTGGCGGCACACAACAACAACGCCTACGCGAGTCAAACGTATAGCATCGGCCTGACTGCCTCCGGCAATCCTGCGCTTGAGCCGGAAGAGTCAACATCCTACACCGCTGGCATCGTTTTCGAACCGGCACAATGGCTGAGTCTCACCCTTGACTACTGGCATATCGAGGTCGAAAGTCTGATCAGCAATGCTGACTACGCTCCGGCTATTGATTTGTATTACGCGAACAATGGCGTCGTGGACCTGGAGGGGATCACCGTCGTTCCGGGCGCGCCGGATCCGGATTTCCCGGATGCGTTGCCGCTGCTCGGCTTCATCCAGTACTCCTATCAGAATGTCAATTCAGAAATTGCGAGTGGCATAGATCTGGGCGTGAACTTCACGCTCGATTTTGGCGAAGTCACTTTCAACAGCAATCTTGAGATGTCTCACTTGGAAGAGCTGTCGAAGACGATCGGCGGGGTCGAGCAGAGATATGAGGGCACACTCAGTCCCTGTGACGTGACCTCCTGCTCGGGTGCTCCGGATTTGCGCGCGACCTGGATGAACTCGGTCGTCTGGCGCGACCTTATCCTCGGACTGACGGCAAATTACACCGGCGACTATGACAACGCATCGGTAGACTACGGTGGTGTGAAAGGCGATTGCGAAGCAAGTGCTTTCGCTTCCGTTTATCTGTATGACGATGGTACGCCATATAAGTGTACTCACGACGCCTATCTAGACTTCGACTTCTCTGCGAGCTACCAGCTCAATGACGATATCCAGATCTTTGCCAATGTGCTGAACGTGTTTGACACTGAACCGGAATTCGACCCGGCGTCGGCTTACTTCCTGTATGGCTTTAATCCGTCCTGGGAACTGAACGGCTGGCGCGGTCGTTACTTCCGCGTCGGCGCGCAACTTAGCTTCGAATAATTTCGAATAATAGGGAATATTGATAGCAAACCGGGCGGCCCCATACGGGGCCGCCCTTTTTTTCTTCCTTCGCCGGTCGGAGTTGTCTTTCCGGGAATCAGGGCACGCACATTTTCAGGGGTGCGGTCCGTTCAGTCATCTCGCCCAACTTGACCCGAGTCGGAATTCAACCAGCGACGATGCGCTTTTCGATAACGACGATGCTGCGTCACGCAGGACTTCAATCCGCTCGACGACAGCAGAGATGCTCGACCTCATCGCTTCCGGTCGCTACGACGACTATTCCTCCGGCCAGACGAACTTCTCGCCGAAGGTCGGGTTCAAGTTGTCGCCGATCGAAAGTGTTTGCCTGCGTGCCGGCGACGAGCTCGACTATGCGGGTACGCTGAGTCCCTGCACATCACGTCCTGTTCGGGTGCCCCGGAGTATCGTGGCAGCTGGCAGAATACGTTCCAGTTCGGTGACAGGATCACGGCCTCGCTGACGGTTTACAACCAGCGGCCTGGATACTGCTGCGCTCGACTTCGGCGGCGTCAAGAGAGACTGCCAGGGAAATGCAGTGACCCACTCGGCCACGATACCTTATGTTGACGGGACAACGTCGGTGTGCGAGACCGACGCACAATTAAACACCGACCTGGCCGCGTCGTACCAGATGAACGACAATCTCAGGCTGTTCGTTGATGTCTTGAACGTGCTTGACACCGAGCCCGAGTTTGATCCGTTGGCGGCCTACAGCCTCTATGGATTCAACCCGGCGTGGGCGGGCCTCAATATCATGGGCCGTTACTTCCGCCTCAGCGTCAAGGTCGACTTCTAGTACAGCTGGATTTGCCGAAAGACTGGAGCGGCTCCGTGAGGGGCCGCTTTTTTTGGTGCCTGCCATTGGCCGCTGAGCAAAGTGATCCAGATCGACGGGCCCTGCGCCGTCCCTCGTTGTCGCGTCGGCACAACAACAGACGAAATCCGCACAAGTTGCTTGCGCAACTGCCTCCGGAGGCGGAGCGTTCGAGTCGTAAGGGCTATTGATAGTACGCTCGATAACCGCCGGTAATAAGGTTCTAATTCAACAAGATAATTGGCTAATTGCCGGGTTTTGAGCACCTAGGGAAAACTAGGCTGCAGGCGTCTCCGGGATTTAATTGTGACTGTTGTACGAATGTCGCATATGCGTTACGCTCCTCCGCACAGGAAGGCATGAAGCCGAGGTTAGTTCCTGAAGCAACCTCGCTTCTGTCGACCGACAGTTGGTGATAAGCCAACGCAAACGGCATAAGGGGAATAACAAGGCGCACGCGGCGCGGCGAAGGATTCGTAATCCGTCACCGCGCAAGTCCGTGTCCGGCTGGTCCGGAACGGCAAAGAATGCGCACCTTACTTCTCTCATGCGTGCTGCCGGCCACGAGGCCGCGTCAGCCGGTTTGCCGAGGCTGTCCAAGCAAACTCCAAGTCTGGATCAACGGACGGTCTGATTCGGGTTTACTGGATTACAGGCACCGTATTCAGCATGAGGGAAACATTCAATGACGAAGCAAACTTTTAGGAAGAGTCTTGTCGCGCTCGCGGTGGGCAGTGTCTGCTCTTCGCCGGCATTGGCTGAGGACTACACGACCGGCACGTTGCAGGGCGTCGTGCAGGACACGGCCGGCAATCCGGTGCCGAACGCCACCGTCACGGTGACGTCCGACAAGGGTGTACGCCGTACAGTGACCGCAGACGACGACGGTTCAATTCGCGTTCCGCAGCTGCCGATCGGCGAGTACACGGTCACGATCTCGAAGGACGGCTACAACGAACTCGTGTCGAGCAACGTGCCGATTCAGATCGGTTCGCTGGGCGCATTCACCTTCACGATGGCATCGCAAGACACGGCCATGGAAGAGATCTACGTCACCGGCACGCGCCAGGGCAGCTGGGACTTCAACTCGACGACGACCGGTATCACGGTTGACGTCGGCGAAGCCTTCAGCCAGGCGCCGCTCGGCCGCGACGCGACCTCCGTCGTGCTGCTGGCCCCCGGCACCAGCCTCGGCGACAGCGCGTTCTCGACCTTGCAGTACGGCGCGTCCGGCAACATCGCGAGTTTCGCGGGTTCGTCGGTCGGCGAGAACGTCTATTACGTCAATGGCATGAACATCACGAACTTCCGGAACTTCGTCGGCGGTTCGACGATCCCGTTCGAACTCTTCGACCAGATCGAGGTCAAGACGGGCGGTTACCAGGCGGAATTCGGCCGTTCGACCGGCGGCGTGACCAATGCCGTGACCAAGTCCGGGTCCAACGAGTGGGACTTCGGCGTCAACGCCTACTTCACGCCCGACAGCCTTGTTGAAGACGCACCGGCTACCTTCGCCGCTGCGAACCAGTATGACGAAACCGAATCGCTGGAGTTCAACCTCTGGGCTTCCGGTGCGATCATCAAGGACAAGCTGTTCTTCTTCGCCCTGTACAACCCGCGCGACATCACCGACTTTGACTGCGCTTCGGGCTCCTGCACAGAAGAGGCGAACGACAGCCCGTTCTACGCGCTCAAGCTCGACTTCGTGCCCTGGGAAGGCCATCGCGCCGAGTACACCTTCTTCTCGGATGACCAGACCCGCGACGTCAGTACCTGGCGCTACTCCGACGCGGGCAATATTGCCACGGGTGACGCAGATGCCGTGGCCAACACGCCCCTGTCAGACTTTCAAAGTGAACGCGTCTCCGACAGCAAGTACGTCAACGGCGGCGAGAACCACATCTTCCGCTACACGGCGGCGCTCACCGACTGGATGACCCTGTCGGCCTTGTGGGGCGAGAACGAATACCAGCGTTCCAACTATTCGACTACCGATACGCCCTGGACGAGCTCGCTCATCGATCCCGTCACCCATACGAACGGCGCCGAGTACGATACCGGCGACTGGTCGGTTAACCTGTGGGAGATCGGCGAAGACAAGCGCGAGAACCTGCGCTTCGACGCCGACTTCTACTTCGACCTGGTTGGCGATCACCACATCCGACTGGGCTGGGACCAGGAAGACCTGACGTCGTCGAACGACGCCTTTTACTCGGGCAATCTCCGCGCCCGGTCCGAAGTCAGCACGCTGTCTCCGACGGGCTACCGCTGGCGCACGCGGCAGTACTACAACGACGGCAGCTTCGGCACCAAGCAGACGGCCTACTACCTGCAGGACAGCTGGCAGGTGCTGGACAACCTGACGCTGAACCTTGGGGTGCGCAACGAGACCTTCGAGAACAGCAACCTGCTCGGCCAGGTCTACGTGGAGACCAAGGACCAGGTCGCGCCACGCTTGGGCTTCTCCTGGGACCCGTTCAACAATTCCAACTCACGTGTTTACGGCAGCTACGGCCACTACTACCTGCCGATCGCCACGAACACGAACATGCGCCTGGCTGGCGAAGAGACCTACTTCCAGGAGTATTACGAGGGCTCCGACGCCGATGGGGACGGCTTCCCGGATGTGGGCGCGGACAATGTCCCGGTACTCGGTGCCCTGCTGGGGCAGCGTACCTACTTCGCCGACGGCACCCTGCCGTTCGCGGAAGCGACCAAGGCCACGGACCTCGATCCGCTGTACCAGTCGGAATGGATACTCGGCGTCGAGCACACCTTCGCCGACGAGTGGACGGTCGGTATCCGATACGTCAGCCGCGAGCTGGAAAGCCTGATCGAAGACGTCGCGATCGACGCCGGCGTCATCGCCTGGGCAAACGCCAACGGCTATGCGAACGATCCGGCGCTGGCTCCGTATACCGGTTTCCACCAATACGTCCTGGTGAACCCGGGTTCGGACTTTATGACCGCGACGGTCGAGGACTTCGGCGGGGACGGCGTGATTGACTACATCAACATCACGCAGGACATGTTGCCGTACCCGAAGGGCGAGCGTACCTACGAGGCAGTCGACCTCACGGTCGAACGGATATGGGACGAGAAGTGGACCTTCTCGGCGGGCTACACCTGGTCGGAAAGCGAAGGCAACTACGAGGGCGTGCTGAAGTCCGAGAACGGCCAGGACGATGCGGGCCTTACGCAGGACTTCGACCAGCCGGGTTTGACGGACGGGGCCTTCGGACCTACGCCGAACGACCGCGAGCATCGCTTCAAGATGCACGGCGCGTACGCGATCAACGAGCAGTTCCAGGTGAACGGTGCGTTGTACTACGAGTCGGGACGCAAGTTCGGCTGTATCGGCAACCATCCGACGGACTACTTCGCGTGGGCCTACGGGGCGGCATCCTGGTTCTGCCAGGGCGAACTGACGCCACGCGGTTCGATGATGGAGTCCGACGCCATCACGCAGCTCGACCTGAGCTTCGTGTATACGCCGCGCTGGTCGATGCTGGGCGATAGCCAGCTGATGTTCCGCATGGACGTCTTCAACGTCCTCGATGCGGATGCAGCGGTAGACATTTGGGAGTTCGGTGACATCGGTTTCTCCGACGATATCGTCTTCGGTGGCACAACTGCGGCGCTTCCGGATCCGAACTACGGCGACATCACGCGTTTCCAGGCGCCTCGCTCGATTCGTTTCGGCGCAAGCTGGAACTTCTAAGCACGTAGACAAGTCGTCGACAGGACGTCGACAAAGACCGCGGCCGTTTCATCCGGCCGCGGTTTTTTTTTGCGCCCTAGAAATGGGCCGCGTACATTCATGCGAATGCGCGACGACTCCCGAACATCGCCCGTAGCACGTCTCGGATCGCTGATCGCCGCGGGACGGCGTGCGGATGCCGCAGGCGAGCTCGAGATGCTGGTGCTGGATCGGCTGCCGGATGCCCAAATACTCACCGCACGAATGGCCCTGCAGCTCGGCGAATGCTCGCAGGCGATCGGGCTCGCTCGGGCGTTTACCCTCCGCAGACCTGAGGCCGCGGACCGGGTACTGCAGGCCGCGGGCATACTGGCCGAGGCGGGGAGGCTCGAGGAGGCGCTGGAGCTGGCCGAACCGCTGGCCCGGCGGCACGAGGGCGACCCGTCGATCGATCACTTCCTCGGTACCGTGCAGCAGCAGCTCGGCAAACGGGACGTCGCGCAAGTGCACCTGCTGAAAGCCCTCTCTGCGGCTGAGTCGTCAGGCATCACCTGGCTGACGCTGGCTGCGCAGCACCGCTTCAGCGGAGACGACCCCTTGCTTCGGCGCCTGGCCAGCCTGCGTCCGGCTTTCGCCCGTCTCGAACCGGCGCGTCGTGTACCGTACCTGTTCGCACTCGGCAAAGCCTTGCTCGATGCCGGCGATGCCGACGGCGCGTTCGACGCGTTTGCCGAAGGCGGCAGCCTCAATCCCGAGTCCGCGCTTTACGACGCTGGACGCTACCGGCGCCGGGCGGACAGTCTCATCGCCGGCAACGATGCGGCTTCCGTTGCGCGCGTCGCTCGTCCGAAGCAACACGATACACGCGCAATCTTCGTGCTCGGCATGCCGCGTTCCGGGACGACGCTCCTGCAACGCATACTGACTGCGAACGACGCCGTTGCGGCCGGCGGCGAGTTCGCGGGCATGGGCGTCGCGACCATGGATCTGAGGCGGCGCGGGCTGGAAACGGCGGCGGCCCTGTCTGCCGCGCCGGCGGACGTTGGTTCCGCCGCGCTCGACGAGGTCGCGGCCGTCTACACGCACCTGCTGGACGAACGATTCGGCGCCGCGGGCCGCATTGTCGACAAGAGCATCTCCAACACGCAGTTCGCCGCGCTAATCGCGCTGCTGTTTCCCGCGGCACCTCTGATACTCGTCGAGCGCAACGCGCTCGACGTGGCCTGGTCCTGTTTTCGCACCTACTTCAGCAATGGTCAGGGCTGGAGTTGGACGCTCGAGAACATCTCCCGCCACCTGCTTGCCGAGACCCGGCTGGCCGCACACTGGAAACAGGTACTCGGCGACCGGCTCATACACGTGTCCTACGAGCGGCTCGTCCGGGAACCCGAGGCAGAGGTACCGGCTTTGTGCGCGCGTTGTGGCATCGACTACGACGTGTCGATGCTCGACTTTTACAAGGGCGGCAAGGGTGCAGTGCAAACCGCCAGCGTCGCGCAGGTGCGCGAACCTCTCAACGACAGGTCGATTGGCGCCGCCAGGGCCGTCGCGCACAGGCTCGGGCCCGTGCTGGCTGCGTTTCCCGGTACTGCGTCAGGTGAGGCGGGCGCGTAGGTCGTCGTTCAGGAGCGCCTCGCCGAATGCGCGCAGCTCGGGTTGCAACATGCCGGGCAACTCCAGCAGGTGCTCACGATAGTTCCGCCAGTAGCCGATGCGGTGCGCCGTCATCGGTTCGCGCACCTGCTCCGAACTCGGTGTGCGAATGGTCCGCTGCGTGAGTTCGGGGCTCAGGCACGCGCTCTCGAATTTAAGGCCCAGGAACGCGAGCAGGCGGCGAATTTCCGGCTCAGGATCCGTAACGAGATTCTCGTAAACCAGTGTGTAGACTCGCGACGGCAGAACATTCGCCCAGTGACTCATGAGTCGGCGGTAGCCGCGGTAGTAGCGCCCCAGGTCGACGATGTCGTAGGTGTAACTGCCGCCGATCGCGAATCGCTGGCGAAACGCGCTCAGGCAGGTGTCGAACGGATGGCGTTGTACGTCGACGAAGCGCGCATCCGGGAACAGCATGGCTATCAGGCCGATATGCACGAAATTATCCGGCGCTTTGTCGGTGAAGTACGGCGCTGCCCCTCGGTACGGGGCGGCGGCAGCCAGGTAGCGTTGTGCCATGACGCCGAAATCAACCGGCGCGAGACGGCCGACGGATTCCGGATAGGGTCCGATGGATGCTTCGCGTCCGGCAATCTCGCGCACGTACTGGCCGATGAACGGCAGTTCCATGGTCGCGTCGATGCTCGAATGCGTGGCCAGGATCTGTTCGACAAGCGTCGAACCGGTACGCGGCATACCGACGATGAAAATCGGGCTGTCGTCTTCTGCATCGGCCTTAGACAGGCTGCGTTCGATCAGGTCCGCGCCGAAAACCGAGATGAGCCGGTCGATCTCCTGTTCGAAAATCGCGGGGTTGAAGCCCGACGCCTGCTTCTGGATTCGATTGCCTGCCGCGAAATGCGTGAATGCCTGGTCGAACAGTTCGCGATCCTCGCGGGCTTTGCCCAACGCGAAATGCAACGGCGCCGCGTTGTGCATGCTCGTGCCGTCGCGGTGCAAGGCCGCTTCCATCCGCACGACGTCATCGTCGGAGAAGCTGAAGTTCTTCAGGTTGCCGAGAGCCCACCAGGCCTCGCCGCTGGCAGGATCGAGTTCGAGCGCTTTGCGGTACTCACGCTCGCTGCCGGCCCGGTCGCCGGCCACGCGCAGCACGTTGCCGGCGGATACGTGAGCGCGGGGCTGCCGCGGTTCGATCTCCAGTGATCGCCGGAACGCGGCGGTTGCTTCGTCCGTGCGCATGAGCATCTCGTTTGCCGTGCCCCGCATGTTCCATGCCAGGACATTTTGCGGCTCGATGGTCGTCAGCGTCGCCAGCGTCTCCGCTGCTTCGACGAAGCGGGAGGTCATGAGGTAGAGCTGAGACAAGCCAGCGAGCATCGTGGGCCAGTAACTCGTGCGCCGGCGGATTTCGAGTATGATGCGCTCCGCCTCGATCCAGTTACCGTCGGTCATCGCGAGCGCCTCGAGTCCCGCGAGCGCCTCGGCGTGCCCGGCATCCCTGCCGACGATATCCGTCAGCAAGCGGCGAGCCTTTTGGTATTCGTGAGCGCGCATGGCGCCCTTGGATTCATCGAGCTGCTGGCGGAAGGGATCGTTGGCCATGCCCTGGCGGTAGGCTTCGACGGCTTCGTCGTTGCGGCCGAGTTCAACGAGCGCATCGCCGAGCACGAACCATGCGGGCGTGAAGGTCTTGACCCGGCCGACCAGGTTCGCCAGCAGGGCTTCCGCTTCCCCGGCGTGCCCGGCCCGGACCAGGGACTGGCCGAGTTCAAATGCGCTGACCGCGTCCTCGGGTTTGTCCTCGACGACTTTCCGGAGAATCCGGATGCCCTCATCGACCTCGCCACGGCCGATGCGGGCGTAGCCCTGTCGCCGCCGAACCCTGGCGTCGTCCGGATGCGCCTCGAGCAGGCGGTCGACGGCGGCCAACGCCTGGTCGTTGTCGCCGGCCCGCAGCAGGCGGTCGACTTCGTCGAGGGCTTCCTTGTAGTTCGGCTCAGGGCTCACTTACGGCACCGGTGCGGGGAAAAAAGGCGCCCATTATGCCCAAATCGCTGCCTACTGTCGTTTTGGACGGCCCTGGCGATGCGGCGGCGAGACCATCCGGGACCCGTGCGCGCGCGGGCCTCCGCATGCTAGGCTACGACCCCTTTTTTTGGGTCCGCGGACCCGCGGCGGGAGCAACTGCATGGCATTCCAGGACAACGGCTCCGCCACGTCGGGCGTGGAGGGCAGGAAACACCTCTATGTGAGACCGGAACTGCTGACGCCCGAGGTCCACGGCAAGCTGGGGTTCCGGCGCGCCGAGCGGCCGTTCGATTTCGTGCGCGGCACGATCGGGCTGCCGGTTACCACCGTCGAGTTCGCCCAGGTGCAACGGAATTTTCCGATCGTGTTTTCCGAACTCGACAATCCTATCCCGCTCGCCGTCATGGGCTTGCCGGGTGGCGAGAACCTCTTCGTGGACGACGACGGACGCTGGGACAAATCTGCCTACGTGCCCGGCTACATGCGCTGCCATCCGCTGGCGCTGGCGCCGCAGGCGGACGGGCGGGTCGCCGTGGTCATCGATGCCGCCGCGAGCTGTGTGAGCGCGGATCCGGAGTTTCCTTTTTTCGTCGACGGCAAGCCGGGCCCGCGGACCGAAGAACTGATCAATTTCTGCGGCCAGTTCGAGGCGGAACGAAAGAAGACCCAGGAGTTCTGCAAGCGCATGAAGGAGCTGGGCCTGCTGGCCGTGCAGCGCGTGGCCAGCAATCCCGGCGCGGACGATGAAACACCGCTGGCGGATTTCGTTGCGATCGACAGCCGCAAACTGACATCCCTGGACGACGCGACGGTCGTTGAATTGCACCGCAACGGCTACCTGGCGCTCGCCTACCTGCAGGCCCAGTCGACAGACAACTGGCGCCGGCTGGTCGCGCTGCAGAAGCGCCGGCGCAGCGCCTGAACGGCGCGCGAGAACGACCGGCGAAACGCCGCGCCGACTACTCCGGGATCTTTTCGTCGAGCAGCAGCGCGCGCACGAATTTGACCGGCGGCGATCCGAAGGACAGGGCGGCGTCGTGGTAGCGGCGTAGCGTGAAGTCGTCGCCCCAGGCTCGTTCCACCGCCTTGCGCATCTCGATGTGCTCCTGGTAGCCGACGAAATAGGTCGACAGCTGCGCCGACGTCAGCTGCGCCCGGCGCCATTTGCCGGCCGCTTCCCGTTCTTCTTGGAAGCCGCCCTCGATCATGAGTTTCATGGCCTGGTCCTCGGTCATGCCTTCGACATGGATCGCCGAATCGATGATCGCGTTCGTGACGGAGCGCAGGTACCACTTCAGGTTGATGATGCGCATGAGCGGGTTTTGGTCGAGGTAACCTTCGTCGATCATCATACGCTCGGCGTAGACTGCCCAGCCCTCGACAAAGGTCCCCGACCAGAGCACGCTGCGTAGCGCGGACGGGTAGCGGTTCGACAAGGCCAGCTGCAGGTAGTGGCCGGGTACGCCCTCATGCAGCGTAAGGTCCTGGATCGAATACTCGTTGTATTCGCGCAGGAAGGACCGGACCTGTTCGTCGCTCCAGTTTTCCGGCAGTGGCGCCACTGCGTAGAACGCGCTCTGCCCTTCGTCGAGCGCGCCCGGGGGATCGAGATACGCCACGGACACGCCGCGCTGAAATTCCGGCATGACGATGATCTCCACGGGATCATCCGGCATTTCCACGAGGTTCTTTTCGACGACAAAATCGGTGGCCTGCTGCAATGCCAGCTTCGCGGAGTCGACAATGCCATCGGCGGGCGGCAGGTGCTGATAGGCCTGTTCCAGTACCGCGCGGATGATGGCCTGTTTGAACGCTTCGTCCGGGTTGTCCGGAAAATAGGTGTACGGATGCTCGGCCGCGTAGACCTCACGTGCAATCAGATACATCTCGTGCCGTACCCGTTGGTATTCGTGTTCGGCGCGTGCCTGTACATCACGTCGGCTCAGCGACGAATTGAGTGCGTACGCGAGCTTCCGGTCGTACAGCATCGCGCCGATGCGAAACTCGCCCGCCGCCTGCGGCAATAGCTCGTTCTCGAGCCAGGCCTGCTGATCGTCGATGGCCGTTCGCGCCGTTTCGATCGCTGCGTCCAGCCTCGCCCGGTCGGTCGGCGCAAGCACTCCCGCTTCAGGCAGGATCATCGAGTCGATGATCGACATGATTCCGGCATTCTGCTGGATCGCCGTTTCCGCGTGCGCTTTCGGCACCCGCGCCGGCGTCAGCGAGCTCCGGGCCTGGGCGAAGAAGCGGGGCAACTGTTCGAGTCGCGCGGTCGCATTCCTGAGGCGGGTCTCCACGGGTGCGAAATCCCGGGCCATGAGACCGTAGATCGAACTCCCCGCGAGGTTGGTATAGATGAGCGGATTCCACGCCCATTCCTGCAATTCCGTCAGCTGCCAGTGGCCGGAATCGAGTTCGTGTGCCAGGAGCCGTGCGTCCACCTGGTTCGCGCGGGTCAGGTTGTCAAAATCAATTGCAGCGAGCGCCTTCCGGAAGCTTTCGTACAATACCGCCAGGCGACCTCGCGCTGCATCGTCGGCCTGGTCGAGACTGGCGTCGGCCGAGTGATCCCCGATTGCCGTTGCAGCCACCGGCGAGAAACCGGGCAGATTCGCGAGATAGTCTTTGGCCAGGTTCTCGAATGCGCGGTCGGCGTCGGAGTTCGCCAGCGCGAACGAAGGCAGCAGGCAAACCAGGACGATCAAAACTCGCAGCATCGGCGCATACCGTATTCGGCGGTCAGGCGCCGAAGATAGCATGGAGGCTCCGCACCGGCAGCTGTAATATCGACCGGCGCCGTTGCGGCGAAATCGGGACCGAATGCTTTGAAACGACGTATCACGAGGCGACCAATTTGAATCCCTGGATCTTCCTTTACCTGTTTCTCGCCGCCGGCGCCGCGACCGCCGAGGCGCGCCTGCCGGCGTACGTACTGCAGGTGCCGGACAGTGTCGCGGATTTGTTCGTCGCCGATGCAGGCACCGCGACCTTGTACCGCTACTCACGTTTCGACGGGCGCGTGCAGCTTGCCGAGACGACCTACATGTCGATCGGACAGAAGGGTGCAGGAAAGCAGCTCGAATGGGACCGGCGGACGCCGCTCGGAATCTACTTCATTGTGGAGCGGCTGGACACGAGCCGCCTGCACGAAAAATACGGAGTCATGGCATTCCCACTCGACTATCCGAACATTCGCGACCGGTTGGAAGGACGTTCCGGAGACGGAATCTGGGTGCATGGCGTCAAGCCAGGCGGCGACCGCCGGCCGGCGTTCGATACCGATGGATGCATCGCGTTGCCCAACGAGGATCTCATACGCATGCAGTCGGCATTCGTGCCGGAAGTCACCCCGGTCATCGTTACGCGCCACGTGCGTTGGGCCGCGGACGAAGACCGGGAGCGAGTTGCGAACGAACTGCGCGGGCAATTGTCGAGCTGGGCAGAAGCCCATGCGTCCGACGATCCGACGGATTACCTCGCCTTGTATGCGTCGACCTTCGGCTACCGCGGCTTGTCTCGCGAGGAATGGGCGGCCCTTCGCAGGGACACATGGCAAGCGCGTGACGGGTCCGTCGTGTCCGTCGGTGACATGCTGTTGCTGGCCGATCCGGAGGAGCCTGGCGTCTACCTGAGCCGCTTCCGTCAGCGTACCTTTGCCGCAGGCGCCGACTTCGAAACGCTGAAGCGGCTCTACTGGCGCCGCGGCATGGACGGGATATTGCGCATCGTAGCCGAAGACAACGGCTGAGCAGAACACGGCCGTGCCATCCGGGTGGCTACTTGCTGCTTTCCCGGTCGATGAGTTCGTCGATTACTTCGATCAGCTTCGCGTAGCTGCCGGCTTCCGCGCCACCGGTGCGGTACTTTCCATTGACCACGATGGTCGGCACGCTCGAAATGCTGTAGCGGCGCGCCAGGTCTTCCGCGACCCGCATTTTCTGCGACACTTCGAACGACGACCAGGCCTTGTCGAAGTCCTCTGCACCGACACCGAAGCGTTCAAACAGGCGCTCGATGACGTCTTCATTGAGAAGCCGGTTATTGCGCTGGTGATACTCTTCGAAGACGGCGGTGTGGAACTTGTCAGGTTCCTTTAGCACGCCGTTGCGTGCGAGCACCTCTTCCGTGTAATACAGCTGTGCGTGGAGTTTCAGCACCTGGTTCCACATTGCCGGCACACGCACGAAACGCACCGTCGCCGGCACGTCCTGCGCCCACTTGTTGATCGCGGGTTCAAGTTCGAGACAATGCGGGCAGCCATACCAGAAGAACTCGGCAACCTCGATCTTGTCGGCTCCGCCGATCGTTGGCTGCGTCGGTACGAGCCGCACGTAGTGCGTACCCTCTTTGTACTGGTAGTCGGCCGCGGGCGCCGCCGTATCCGCGCGCGCGAGCAGGATCCTGTCGCTGGACTCCTCACCGGGATCCGCCGCGGACTCTTCCACGACCTCTACCGCTGCTTCAGCCTTCTCGGGAGCGGGTCCGCCCGCGTCCTCGCCAGCTGCCGGTTCCTCGACGGCCGGTGCTTCGAGGTCCGTGGTCGCGGGGGCTTCTTCCTTGCCGCAGGCCGCCAGCAGCAGCATGCCGCCGACGAGCAGGCCATTCCACAGGTTCGGGCTTTTCACTATTTCAATCCCTGTACATAGGACGCCAGCGCTTTGATGTCGTCCTGGCTCAATCGTTCCGCAATATCGCGCATGATGCGTGTCTTGCCGTCGGAGGTACGCGTGCCGGCAGCATAGTCCCGGAGTTGCTTTTCGGAGTACGCCGCATGCTGACCGGCGAGCGCCGGATAGGCGGCGGCGGGATTGCCGCGGCCTGTCGGTCCGTGGCAGGCGAGGCAGGCGGCAACACCGCGATCCGTATTGCCGCCGCGCCAGAGCGCTTCGGCGCGGTCAACGAGGTCCACGTCGGCGACGGCCTGGGCGGCCGCCGGCAGGCTTTCGAAATAAACCGCGAGGTCGGCCATATCCTCGTCCGACAGGTTCATTGCCTGCGGCGACATGAGCGGGTCGTTACGCAGTCCCGCCTTGAATGCTTTTAGCTGTACCACGATGTACGGTGCCGCCTGGCCCGCGAGATTCGGCCACAACGGCGAGAGACTGTTGCCGTCCGCGCCGTGACAGGCGCTGCAGGGTGCCGATTTGTTCTTTCCGGCGTCGACGTCACCGTCGACCAGGCTCTGGGCGCCGGCACTCGCGCAGAATAGTGTGAGTCCCACGCCGAGCCGTACGAGTGAAACTTTCATGCGTTCAAGCAGCATAGGTGCGACCAGCAGTCCCCGATTTGGTCCTGACGCAATTTGGGCAATGGCCGCGGCCATTGCGACCTAGTTTGATCAGGGTTGCGCCAGGCAGCGTGGCGCGCGGTATCTTTAAGCAGGCAAAATTATACACATAATCCGGTGCACACACCCCCATGTCCCAGTATCCCGAAGCTCACTTCATGACCAGCGCGAATGCCGTTAACCAGTTCGTCGACGACAGCGGTGCAGAGGTAGCAGTGGCCGGCCGTTCCAATGCCGGCAAGTCCAGTGCCATCAATGCGATCGTCAATCGCCGGCAGTTCGCCCGGACCAGCAAGACACCGGGACGGACTCAGCTCGTCAATTTTTTCGAACTTTCGCCGGGCCGGCGGCTCGTGGATTTGCCGGGCTACGGTTTCGCCCATGTGGCGGACAGCGTGCGCCGTCATTGGGACAGCCTGCTCACAGCTTATTTTCGCGGACGCAGCAGCCTCAGCGGCCTGATCCTGGTCGTCGACATACGCCGCGGTCTCGGCAAGTTCGACCGGCATATGCTCGAGTTCGCGGAAGCCGTCGGCCTGCCCGTACACGTTCTCCTGACCAAGTCCGACAAGCTGAAGCATGGGCAGGTCGCGAACGCCGTACTCGAGGCACGCAAGTCCCTGGACGGCCGCGCCAGCGTGCAGGCCTTCTCTGCGCTGAATCGTGATGGTGACGCCGAGGCGCGCGCGGTCCTCGATAGCCTGCTCGACGGCGCCAATGTCGCGGGCACATCCTGAGTACAACAAAAAAACGGCCCCGGCAGGTGCGGGTACACAACCGGGGCCAGAGAGCAACCGGTTTGGGGATACCGGCTTGCAAACCTGTCTAGGGAGATAAACAGGCGAGTGACGTGCACTCATTAAGTAAGATTCTACACGAGGCTGGAAGTTCCCGGCAGCCATTAAATATCTGAAAAATATAGAGAAATAGCTTAGAACAAGTCTCAACACCCTGGGGACTCAGGCTCGCCCACGGGGCGCCGCCGGGCGAACGCCGGAGCGACTAGTGGGCCTGGTCCCAGTTGGCGCCGCTGCCGGTGTCGACGGCGAGCGGAACCCGGAGTTCCGCGGCGGCACACATCAGTCCCGTAACCATGGCGCCGAGCATTTCGGCGTCGGCCTCCGCGACCTCGAACACCAGTTCGTCGTGCACCTGCATGATCATGCGCGCGTCGATGCCGGCGCCGGACAACCAGCGATCCACGGCGAGCATCGCACGCTTGATGATGTCGGCTGCGGTCCCCTGCATCGGTGCATTGATCGCGCTCCGTTCGGCGTACTGTCGTTGCGGCGCATTCCTCGAATTGATCTCCGGCAGGTACAGCCGTCGCCCGAACACCGTCTCGACGTAACCCTGCCGGCGCGCCGTGGCGCGGGTGTCGTCCATATAGGCCTTCACGCCAGGATACCGCGCAAAATACAGGTCCATGTAGTCCTGGGCATCGGCTCTGCCGATGCCGAGCTGTTTCGCGAGACCGAACGCGGACATGCCGTACATGAGGCCGAAATTGATGGCTTTCGCGGAGCGCCGCTGGTCCGCAGTGACCTCGTCCTGCGGCATCCCGAACACATCGGCCGCAGTCGCACGGTGCACGTCATGTCCATCGGCGAACGCCCGCAGCAGGCCCTCGTCGGCCGACAGGTGCGCCATGATCCTGAGTTCGATCTGCGAGTAGTCGGCGGCCAGCAGCCGGTGCCCTTCGGGCGCCACGAAGGCCTGCCGGATGCGGCGACCTTCGGGAGTGCGAATCGGGATGTTCTGAAGGTTCGGATCCGTCGACGACAGCCGCCCTGTTGCCGCTACGGCCTGGTGATACGACGTATGCACGCGCCCGGTGCGCGTATTCACCTGCTCGGGCAGCTTGTCGGTATAGGTACTCTTCAACTTGCTCATGCCGCGGTAATCCATGATCACGCGTGGCAGGTCGTATTCCTCCGCCAGCTCGACCAGGACGTCCTCGGCGGTCGACGGCTGTCCTTTGGGTGTCTTGCGCAAGACCGGGAGCCTGAGTTTGTCGAACAGGATTTCCTGCAACTGTTTGGGTGATCCGAGGTTGAATGGCCCACCGGCAAGCGCGTGCGCCTCCTGTTCGAGCGCCGCCATCCGTGCCGCGAGCTCGCCGCTCTGGATCGCGAGCATGCGCGGGTCGATCAGTACGCCGGTTTCCTCCATGCGCAGCAGCACGGGAACCAGCGGCTGCTCGATCTCCTCGTATACCCGTCGGAGCGCCGGCGTCTCGGCCAGCATCGGCCAGAGTTTCGAGTGCAGGCGCAGCGTCACGTCCGCGTCCTCGGCCGCGTAGGGCGCCGCCTGGTCGAGCGCGACCTCGTTGAAAGTCCGCTGCTTGGCGCCCTTGCCGGCCACGTCCTCGTAGTGGATGGTTTCGATGCCCAGGTAGTGGCGCGCCGCCGAGTCCATGTCGTGCCGCGTCGCAACGCTGTTCAGCACGTAGGACTCGAGCATCGAATCGAAAGCCATGCCGGCCAGCGCGATGCCGTAGCGGGCAAGAATGTGCGCGTCGTACTTCAGATGATGCCCGACCTTCTTCCGCGCGGGATCCTGGAGCCAGTCTTTCAATGCGTCGAGCACCTCGTCGCGCGAGAGTTGCGCCGGAGCGCCGGGATAGTCGTGAGCGACCGGCACGTACGCAGCCTTGCCGGGTTCGACGGCGAACGACAGGCCCACGAGTTCCGCATTCATGTAGTCGAGACCCGTGGTCTCGGTGTCGAACGCGACCACTTGCGCATTGCGCAGTGCCGCGAGCCAGCGCGCGAAGCACTCGCGGTCGAGCACGGTTTCATAGCTGACTTCGGCGCTCGTTGCGGTGCCCGGCGCGGTCGGGGCCGGTGCGTCGGTCCGTTCGCCTAGCTGTCGGAGCAAGCTCTTCAGCTCGTAGCGTCCGTACAGTTCGTGCAATGCGCGAAGGTCGGGTGGCGAGATCCT
Organism: uncultured Pseudomonadota bacterium; assembly: GCA_963775455.1. Taxonomy (GTDB): domain Bacteria; phylum Pseudomonadota; class Gammaproteobacteria; order Steroidobacterales; family Woeseiaceae; genus UBA1847. The sequence continues at coordinate 370,526 of CAVZIU010000006.1, forward strand.
GAGGTCGCCGACGGTGAAGGGCAGGTCGAGGTCGACGCGTATCGTTGCAAGCTGCCGTGACAGCGCGAGTTGTTCGACGTGTTCGCGCAGGCTGTCGCCGACTTTGCCCTTGATCTCCGCGGCGTGTTTTAGCAGGCGGTCGACGGATTGCCATTCGTTCAGCCATTTCGCGGCGGTCTTCGGCCCCACCTTCGGCACGCCCGGGATGTTGTCCGAGGCGTCGCCCACCAGCGCCAGGTAGTCGACGATCTGTTCGGGCCAGACGTCGAACTTGGCCTTGACGCCGGCGCGATCGAGAATGGTGTCCGTCATGGTATTGACGAGCGTGACCTGGTCATCGACCAGTTGTGCGAGATCCTTGTCGCCGGTCGATACCAGCACATTGCGGCCGGCCGCCGTGCATTGCCGGCAAAGCGTGCCGATGACGTCGTCGGCCTCGACGCCGTCGATGCGCAGGAGCGGCAGACCCATCGCCTGGACGGCGGTCAGGATCGGCGCGACCTGGCTCTTCAGTTCATCCGGCATCGGCGGACGGCTGGCTTTGTAATGTTCGAACAGCTCGTCCCGGAAAGTCCTGCCCGGTGCATCGAAGACCACGACCACACAGGCGTCGGGTCGCTCCCGGACGAGCTTGTTGATCATGTTTAGGACGCCGTGCAGCGCGCCCGTCGGTTCGCCGCGCGTGTTCGCGAGCGGCGGAAGTGCGTGGAAGGCTCGATAAAGGTAGGACGAACCGTCGACGAGGACGAGATCAGGCGGCGACATGCTCGCGCGCCTGCATGCAAAGCCCGGCCTCAGCCACGGGCGTCGGTCTCCTCGTCCCCGGTCGTCGATTCCGCCGCGTCCGTCCCGGCCTCCTGACCTTCGACCTGGATCCGGCTGGGGTTGCCCGGCAGATACAGCGGGCCCGTCTGCCCGCAGGCCGCCAGCAAGAGGCAGGGCAGGAGCAGCGCGCGCGGGCGCAGGCATTCCGGAACAGGCTTCATCTAGGGGCCCAGGGGAAAAAAGAGCGGACGATTATACGACGATACCGGTTCCGGGCATTCCCGGCGCCGGGACCTGCCGGCTAGCGGCCGAACCTGCGGGCCACGGTGCGGTAGGCCTCGCGGAACGACAATCCTTCCGCGAGCACCAGGCGGTATGCCTCTTCGGTGGCGTAGAGGCCCTCGTCCAGCCGGATGGTTTCGGGGCGGAAGCGAACGCCACCGAGCAGAAGGGCCATGATGTCCACGCTGTCGATCGCGAGGTCAACCGCGCGGAATACGGGCGGCTTCAGGCGTTGCAGGTCGCGCTGGTAGCCGGAGGGCAGTTTCGCCGTGATCATCAGCGCTTCGTCGAGACAGGCCTGCGCGGTCGCGCCGGCGGCGCGCAGCAGTTCCAGCACGTCGGGATTGCGCTTTTGCGGCATGATCGACGAACCGGTCGTCACGTCATCGGCCAGCGCAACGACGGCGAATTCCTGCGTGTAATAGAGCAGGAGATCCGTCGCCATCCGCCCGAGATCGACGAGTAGCAACGTGATCTCGAAAAGGAGCCCTGCCTCTGCCTTGCCGCGCGACAACTGGACCGCGGTCACCGGTTCCTGCGTCGCCGCAAAGCCCAGGCTCCGCGTCGTGCGGCCACGATCGAGCGGCAAGCCCGGGGTGCCATAGCCCGCGGCGCTGCCGAGCGGATTGCGATCCAGCCGCCGGCGCGCGGCAGCGAGGCCGAGTTCGGCATCCCGAAGTGCATCTTCGTAGCCGCCGCACCACAGCGCGACCGAGGACGGCATGGCCTGCTGCATATGCGTGTACCCTGGCAGCACGACTTCGCCCTGGCGGCCGGCGAGCGCTGCAAGGGCCTGGCGCAGCTCGCTCACTGCCGTGCCGATCGCCGCTGCGGCATCGAGCAGGTACAGCCGCAGCGCGGTGAGTACCTGGTCATTACGCGAGCGGCCGAGGTGCAGGCGCCCGCCGGCATCGCCGATAGCCTGCGTGAGCCGCGATTCCAGCGCCGTGTGCACGTCCTCGTCTTCGAGTGTGATCGTCCACTCGCCCCCGGCATGGGATTGGGCGAGTGCTTCGAGTCCGTCGCGAATGGCAATGAAATCCGCTTGCGAGATGTGACGCTGCGCGGCAAGCATCTCCGCATGGGCGACGGAACCGCGCACGTCGTAAGGTACGAGACGTGCGTCCAGCACGTGGTCCTCGCCCGCCGTGTAGCGCAACACCCGCTGGTCCAGTGGCAGGCCTTTGTCCCAGAGCCTGGTCACGGCTGCTTGCCCGCCTGTTCCGCGGGACTGAGCGCGTTGATGTCGTTGACGACCAGCGTGCCCGTGCCTTCGTTGGTGAAAACCTCGAGCAGCAGGCTGTCCGGCATCTTGTACGAAATCACATGCACCCGGCTGACGCCGTTCGCCAGCGCCGCGTCGATCGCTGCCGCCTTGGGCAGCATGCCGTCGGCCAGCTTCCCGGCCGACTTGAGTTCAGCGAGGCGGCCGCGATCGATGTAACTGATCAGCGACCGAGGATCGTCGAGGTCCTCGAGTATGCCGGGCGCTCCGGTCGTGAGTATCAGTTTCTCGGCTTTGAGTTCGGCTGCAATTGCCGCCGCCACGGTGTCCGCATTGATGTTGAGCAGGGTTCCCGACTCGTCGCAGGACAGCGGGCTCACGACGGGCATCAGGCCGTTGTCCAGTTGCTTGCGCAGCACGTCTGCGTCGACTGCGTCGATGTCGCCGACGAAGCCGTAATCCACGCTTTCGCAGCCGGGGCGCACGACGGGCGGACGCCGGTGCGCGCGGATCAGGCCTGCGTCGACGCCGCTGATGCCCACGGCGGGAATGTGCAGGTCCCGGCAGGCGGCGAGCACCCGCGTGTTGATCTGCCCGTTGAGCACCATCGTCGCGACGTCGAGAGACGCGCCGTCGGTCACGCGCCGCCCGTCGACGAACTTGCTGTTGAGACCGAGTGCCTGTGCCAGCTGCGTGGATTGCGGGCCGCCGCCGTGAACGAGCACGACCCTGATGCCGACCTGGTGGAGGATGCCGACCTGCTCCATCATCGACCGCGTCTGCGTGGCGTCGGCGAACACTTCACCCCCGGCTTTCAGCACGAAGACCTTGCCCTTGAACAGCCGAATATACGGCGCCGCATGCTTGAGTGCCGAGACGACGATGGCGCGATCGTGCTGCGTGATCATGCGCGGCCACCCAGCATGCGGTGCAGCACCGCCATCTGCGCGAGCATGCGGTTGCGCGCTTCGTGGATCACGATGCTGCGCGGGCCGTCGAGTATGCGGTCTGCAACGACGACGCCCCTGCGCACCGGCAGGCAGTGCATGAAGCGGCAGTCCGACGCCGCATTTCCGAACCACGGCTCGTCGACACACCAGTCGGCCAAGTCGTTGCGCAGTTTCTGGTCGGCCAGGCGGTCGCCGTAGTGCCGGGTGGAGGACCAGGATTTCGCGTAGATCACCTGCGCACCTTCCATCGCTTCCTTCCGGTCCGTGCTCTCGCGCACGGAACCGCCGGATGCCGCAGCCGCGTCCCGCGCTTTTTGCATCAGGGGCTCCGGCAACTCGAAGCCCGGCGGGCGGAGCACCGTCACATCCATGCCGCGCCGCGCAGCCGTGTACAGCGTGGACGCCGGGACGGCCAGCGGCAGGGCTTTCGGATGGTAGGCCCAGCTCAGCACGAACTTGCCGCCGTTCGCCGGTATCTCGAAGTCGTCGAGCGTCTTCCAGTCAGCCAGGTTCTGGCAGGGATGGCCCATGGCCGACTCCATATTGATGTAGGGCGTGTCGATCAGGCTGGTAAGCGCCCGGAAATCCGTTTCCGCCATGTCGTAGTCGAGATCTTTGCGTTCCGCAAACACGCGTATGCCGATGGCGTCACCGTACGAAGCGATGACCGGAACCGCTTCGCGGATGTGCTCGGCCGCGACTCCATCCATGACGATGCCGTGGCGAGTCTCGAGCCCGTGTATGGACATGTCCGGAGAGATGACGAAGGAACCGCCACCCAGGCGCACCATCGCGGCCTGGAACGACGCCAATGTCCGGAGCGACGGGCTCAGGAACAGGAGCGAGAGCACCTTGCCCTTCAGCGCCTCGGGTTCCGGACGGGAATCCAGCCGGGCGGCGAGTTCGAGGAACGCCCGGATCTCCTCGTCCGTGAAATCGGCCAGGTCATTGAAAACTTTCAGCGCCAGTTCGTTCCGTGCAGTCAAGTACGTCTCCTTCAGGTCCATGCCGGTGCCGGTGCCGTCAGGCCGGTGGTTTCGGGCAGGCCCCACAGCCGGTTCATCCATTGCACCGCGCCACCGGCGGCGCCTTTCACGAGATTGTCGATGACACACAGCACGGCCACGCTGCCGTGGGCGACCGTCACGCCGATCTGCGCCCGGTTGCTGGCGACGACATCCTTGAGTCGCGGCGCACCGGCCACGATTTCGACGAAGGGCATTCCGGCGTAAGCGGTCTCGAATGCCCGGCGGACTTCGCCCGCGGCGACTCCCGGCCGCAGGCGCGACTGCAGCGTGATATGGATTCCGCGGGCAAACGGGCCGGAATGGGGGACGAAACGTAACAGCGGCCGGCGCCCGGTGGCGATTTCCGCAAGGCCTACGACTTCGGGCGCGTGCCGGTGCTCGAGCGCCTTGTAGGCGTAGAGGTTGCCGTGCCGCTCGGGGTGGTGCGTACCTGCCTGCGGTGCGCGGCCGGAGCCTGTGCTGCCGGTGATGCCGGATACGAAGTACTCGCCGTCGCTGAGCTCGCTCGCGAGCAGTGGGACGATGGCGAGCAGCATGGCCGTCGCGAAGCAGCCCGGGTGTCCGACGTGACGCGTCGGGGTGCCGGCCACCAGCTCGGGTACGCCGCTCGAGAATTGCGGCAAGAGCTCCGGTGCCCCGTGCGGCTCGCCGTAAACGGCCCGAAAGCCGGCGGCGTCCGGATGGCGGAAGTCCGCCGATGCGTCCACGACGTGAGTGAGCATGCCGCGCGAAGCGGCTGCGGCGAGCGTTGCGGCGACCAGGCGAGCAGAGGTGCCGTGCGATGCGGCCGAGAACAGTGCGAGGCCACGGCCGCCATCGACGCTGTCCAGCCAGCCATCGTGCGCGGCGAACCGGCGGTCTCCAAATACCGGTCCGAGGTTCGGAAAGCTGTCGCCGATGCGTTCGTCCGCCTGGCTGTCGGACACCGCGGCCGCGAGCTCGAACACCGGGTGCACGGCCAGCAGGCGCAGGAACTCGCCGCCGACGTAGCCGCTTGCGCCGAGAACGACTGCGGAGATGGCGCTTGTCATGCCGGCGCGCGTCCGAGCACGGCGGCGATCGCGTCGCCCAGCGCCGCGCCGTTCGTGAGCGCATTGATCGCGGGCAGATCCAGCCGGGCGCGTATCTGGTCGACGCCGACCGCGTTGTCCGTGGCAGGACCCGAAATGAGGGTCGGTTCGATGCCGAATTGTTCGCGGAGGATTTTCGCGCCGCCCCAGGCGGATACGGGGTCGTTGGCGCACAGCACGACCGCGCTGAACACCGCGCGAATTTCCGGATCGGAGAGGATAGCTTCGACGCCGTACGCACCGATCAGGCCGTCGCCCAATTCGAGCACGATCACGTCCGGCGTCCTGGACGCGAGTTCGCTCAGGAGCTCGCGGGTCAGCGCCGGGCCGTTGGCCGCCGTGGTCGTCACGATACCGAAGTCCGAGAAGATCATCGATTCGCGGGCGCCGGCGTCTTCCATCGCGTGGATGTCACGCCGCAGCGACACGCCGGTTGCCTTGCAGGCCGATACCGCGAGCCCGATGTGCCGAAGCCGGCTGACGATCGCACACGCCGCCGCCGTCTTGCCCGAGTCCATGCAGGTGCCGGCGAGTGCAACCACCGGCACGCCCCGCGTGTCGAGGTGCGCGGCGACATTGAAAGCTCTGGCGCCCACCCGCGCCGGGATGCCGATGCGTTCGCCGAGAAATGGAAAATGCAGGACCGCGCCGAGCACCTCGCAATCGAAGGGCGGGCCGACGTCCGGATTGGCGGAGTCGCAGATGCCGAGCACCCCGCCGATGTTGAGGATCTGGATCGTATCGCCGACCGCAAGCGAGTCCGGCAGGTGTCCCGCATAGCCGCGCAAGGCCTTGCGGTGGCCGAGCGCGCCGACGACGATGTCGCCCTGCGTCACCGTCGCCATGCGCCCCGATGTCAGTTCGAGGCTGTTGTAGCGTGACTTGTTGTTGAGCACGCGGACGGCGACGAGAACCCCTTCCTCGCACGGGATGTCCGCGGACAGTCGGAGCTCGGCGCCGATCTCGTTGTGCTGCGCGACGGACGCGATCTTGTCGACGACGATCGATTTCATCCCTGCTTTCCGCCCGCGCGCGCCTGCAGTGACCCCGGCAGGGCCAGGATGCGGGCGTAACCCAGTGCATCGGCTGCGGTCCATTCGCCCGCGGATTCGCCGTACACGCCCTTCGTCGCTGCCAGCAGCGAATAGGGCGAGTTGACGCCCTCCACGTACAGGTTGCCGGGGCGCAATCGAAACGTGATGCTGCCCGTGACGCGCCGCTGGGACGACTCGAGCAGGCTCTCGATGTCGCGGCAGACGAGGTCGAGCTGTTTCCCTTCGTGTACGAGGTCGCCGTAAACGGCGGCGACGCTGTCTTTGACACGCATCTGCTGTGCACTCAGCACAAGTTTCTCGAGTTCCCGGTGACAGGTGATGAGCGTGATAGCGGCGGGCGCCTCGAAAGCCACGCGGCCTTTGGTGCCGAGCACCGTGTCGCCGAGGTGTATGCCGCGACCTATGCCGTAAGCCCCGGCCAGCGCCTCGAGTCTTTCGGTCAGCTCAACAGGGCCGGCCGCCTCGTCGTCGAGTGCGACCGGTATGCCTTGGTCGAATTCCAGCGTGTGTCTGGATTCCGGCAGGGGTTGCGTGAAAGCAGCGGGCGACAACACCCAGGCCTCTTCGGGAATCGACTGCCCGGAGGTCAGTGTTTCGCGGCCGCCAATGCTGACGCCCCACAGGCCGCGATTGATGGAATAGCTCGATCCCTGCGGCGGCAACGGCAGCCCATGCGCCTTGAGGTAGGCCGTTTGCTCCGCCCGCACCCAGTTGTTGTCGCGCACCGGGGCCAATACCTCCAGCGCCGGGTTCAGCGCGCGCAGCGCGATCTCGAAGCGGACCTGGTCGTTGCCGGCGGCAGTGCAGCCATGTGCGACGGTCGCAGCGTGCCGCTCGGTAGCCATGCGGGCGATGCGCTCGGCCTGCAGCCCACGCTCCGCGCCGACGCACAGCGGATAGACATTGCCGCGCAACACGTTGCCGGCGATCAGGTATCGCAATACCTCGTCGAAAAAGTCCTTCTTCGCGTCGACGAGCAGATGTTCGACCGCGCCCAAGGCGAGGGACCGCTCTTCGAGCCTGGCTGCGGCCTGCTCGTCGATGCCGCCGGTGTCGACCGTGACCGTGATGACGTCACGGCCGTAGGTCTCCCTGAGCCACGGGACACAGAACGACGTGTCGAGGCCGCCGGAGAACGCAAGAATGATGGGGGACATGTCGCTGCTCACGCGCAACTCCTGGGAATCGGATTCGTTTATCGCTCTAGGTATGTCGCCCTGGGCTTATCGCCCTAGAGAGCGCTCGATTTTTGCAATGAGTTTTTTTTGCGCGGTGGCCGACGCCGTGGCAACGAACACCGTGTCGTCGCCGCCGATGTTGCCAACGATTTCCGGCCAGTCGCTGCGGTCGAATGCCAAAGCGACTCGCTGGGCGGCACCAATCGCCGTCTTCACGACCAGCAAATTGGCGCCCGCCGGCGACACGGTGCGCAACAGGTCGGCCACGTTTCTGAGCTCGGTTTCACCAACGTGGCCGCCGGCCGGCAAGGCATACCCGCGCACGGTCTTCACGGCGCCGAGGTCCCGCAGATCGCGACTCACGCTCGACTGCGTGACAGAGAGGCCGCGCGCGAGCAATTCGTCGACGAGGAATTTCTGAGTGTCTACGGGACCCCCGGCAAGCAGTTCGCGGATCGCGTCGCGGCGTGCTTGCTGGTCGGTGTTGAGCGGCGGCATAGATCGGCCTTGAAAGCATAAATATGCGCATAAAAATAAGTGAATGCGCATAGCCCGTCAAGCTCTTATTCCGTGACGGCGCGTCGCTGGCCTCGGCGCCCGGCCACTCGGGTACACTGCGCCGCTGTTCCTGCCTGGAGTCCCCCGATGCCGCTGCCCGGCGTGATCGTCGAAACCGGTCCCGGGCCGCGCGGCGTGGTCATCTGGTTGCACGGCCTGGGTGCGGATGGCCACGACTTCGAGGCCATCGTCCCCGAACTCGCCCTGCCGCCCACACTGCCTCTGCGATTCGTGTTTCCGCACGCCCCGATGCGGCCCGTGACGATCAATGGCGGCATGCGTATGCGCGCGTGGTATGACATCGTCAGCTTCGATGCGGCAGGCCGCGCGGACGAGGCCGGCGTACTCGAGAGCTGCGGTCTGCTCGACGAATTGCTGCTGCTGGAAACGGCGCGAGGCATGCCGGCAACGCAGGTGCTGCTGGCGGGTTTTTCACAGGGCGGCGCGATCGTGCTGCAATACGCGCTCAGCAAGGCGGCGGACCTCGCCGGGATCATGGCGCTTTCGGGCTACCTGCCGCTGCCGCAACGTCTGCTGCGGGAAGCCGCGTCACGCCCGCCGCCGGAACGGCCTGCGCCTCTGTTCATGGCGCACGGCAGCATGGACAACGTCGTGCCGTTCGAGGCGGGCAGACAGTCCGCCGCCCTGGTGCGGCAACTCGGTTATCCAGTCGACTGGCACGAGTACCAGATGGGACACGCTGTCTGCGCGGACGAGATCAGCGACATTCGTGCGTTCATGCTGCGAATATTCGGGGGCGGTCAGCCGCAGACCTGAAAGCTGAAGTTCGACTGGCCGGCGCTCCGGCCTTCCGGACCGAAGCGCTTTTCCGCGACCAGCACCTGGCCTTTGAGGTCGCGCGTGAGGACCGTCGAACAGCGCGTGCCGTAGTCCGGGAGCACGATGAACGGCGCGCTGAAGGCGTGCGCCAGGTCGAATGGCAAGCCGCCGGTATCGAGGTCGCGCGCACTCGCACGCTGGCGATCGTCGAGGAGACGAAGGAGACCGGTCTCGTTGACCTTGTCGGCGTCGATCAGACCTTGCAGAGCGGCCCGCGTACGATCCACCTTGGGCCAGGGCGTATCCAGTATGGCGTTTGCGAGCCCGTAGACACCCGGTGCCAGTTCGACCGTCGCGCCGTCGCGATTCGAGCGGTACGCCAGCTGCTCGCCGTCCGCCACCAGCAGGTTGAAACCGGCATAGCGTTCGCCGTCGATGTCGCGCAGGAACGCCAGCGGTGTGCTCGTGCTTACGAGGAAGCGGGTAATCAGTTCGCCCCGCGACGGCCGCCGGCCCGCCGGCAGGACCGCGTCACGATAGTTCGTAACGGTCGCGAAGCGGCCATTGCGGTGCACGCCGAGCCAGGTGCCTCCGGCCTGCAGGTCGCGGCCGGCCAGGATGTCCGGGTTTTCGACCCACCAGTGCATTTTCTGGGCCGGACGTGCGTGGAACTCGTCGCGATTGGCAGCGACGATCAGCGGCAGGTTCGGGTGCGCACGGTGCGCAATGAGGACGAGGCAGATGGCTCACACCTCCGCTTCGCCGCCGGCAAGCCAGTCGTCGATCAGGCGGCGGGAAATGGAAACGCCGAAAGGCAGCTTGGGATACCCGGACAGCAGTTCCTTACGGGTAAACCAGCGAGCGTCCTCGAGTTCGCCGTCATTGAGTGCGATGTCCGTGGTCGCCGCGGCCGCGACAAAGCCGAGCATCAGCGATGCGGGAAATGGCCAGGGCTGGGAACTGTGGTAGCCGATCGCTTCGACGCGTACGTTCGTCTCCTCGTAGATCTCGCGGCGGATTGCATCCTCGAGGCTTTCGCCGGGTTCGACGAAGCCGGCGATCGTCGAGTAGCGGCCTTCAGGCCAGTCGGGTTGCCTGCCGAGCAGGCAGCGCTGGCCTTCGGTCACGAGGACGATGACGGCGGGATCGACGCGCGGGAAATGCTCGCGCCCGCATTCCGGCTTCACGCATCGGCGCGTGTTGCCCCCTGTCGCTGGCCGGGTTGAGGAGCCGCATCTTCCGCAAAAGATCTGGGACCGGTGCCATAGGACCAGGGCTCTCGCGTGGGCGAAGAGATTGGCCTCGTCCGGCGACAGTATCGAACCCAGGTAACGCAGGTCGTGAAACTCCCCGAGCTCGCGAAACGGCGGATCACCGCCGTCCTCGATGCCGAACGCGAAAGCCGGACGGCCGCGAAAAAGGCCCAGGAACACGAAGTCGTCCGATTCGACGGCGAGTCCGTCGAGACCAGCTCGCCGGAACATGATCGCGTGAGGCGGATCGCCGCCGACGATGCACTTCTCGCCCCACACCGGCACGAAACTGGCGCCAGGGTCGCGCATCGCGCCATCGAGCCACTCCGGATCCTTGCGGCCTTCGCCGTAACGGTCGACGTAGGCGCCTGCGAAGACGTTGGTGTTTTCCATGTGCGCGCCGCAGTGTAACGGATTCCGGCGGCAGCCGAGTGACGCTCGCTCAGGCGCCGGCAAATGTCCGCACGCCCGGCCGGCGTCGCTGGTGATTCTCGATCTCGCAGGCCGGGCAGATCTTGAGGTCCAGTGCGTAGGCATCCTGCACGTACCGGCCGCGACATGCGCGGCAAACCGCCAGGTACAACTCGTCGTTCCAGCAGATCTTCTGCAGGAGGTTCCATGCCCATTCGAAATTCAAGAGCGGTTCGTGATGCAGCAGCAGGTAGTTCTCGAAGGCTCGGCACACGCGGTGCCCGAATTCCACGTTCGGGCGCGGCCAGCGGCAATGCACCTTGTTGTCCTCGTCGACCCGCAGCAGCCTGCCCGCGCAGAATAATGCGACCAGGGTGGTTGCCTGCAGCTGGTGCTCCGGGTTCTTGACGAAGCGTGTGACCTGGCGCGGCGACTTGCCGCGCCGGCGCCGGATCCCGGCGCCGCCCGCGTTCTTGAAGTACCGGGCGTAGAGCTTGCGAATACGATCGTCGGACAGGCCCGTGCAATCGCGGATGGTGCCCGTGCGAGCTTCGTGACCGATCATTCTCAAGGCGAGTTCGAACTGGCTGCGCTCGCCGGCGTAGCGGTCGTCCGTCAGACGCATAATTTTCCCCTTCTGCTTAAATATGCCCATATGTGGCAGGCTCCGCTGTACTATGATCCATAAATGGTAATTTTGGCAAACATGTAGTAAGTGGGCTAAGCACCGACATATCCGACGACGGAGGCGCCAATGGACTTCCCGGGACCCGATCCGGCCGATTTCGTTCAGGTCGAAGCACTGAACCGAGCGTTTCTCGATTACCTCGCCGGCCCCGGCAAACGGCTGTCCGTCGGCCTGCCCTCAGCGCTTGCCGCGGCGCTGGCCGGCATCGATGCCGCCGCACGGGTCCGCATCGCGAAGTGTCCGTTCTTTTTGTTCTCGCTCGGGCAGAACGAGAATCGTCTACTGGTCCGCGTTGTTTGCCGGTGAGCCGCGACCTGATCTCGTCGACGCGTTGGGGCGGCCGCCGGCCGCGGAGGCTCGCATTGTCTGCGCGGCGCTTGCCTTGCTGTGGCGATACGCTGTCCATAACCCGTACGCCGCGCGTGTGCTCTCGGGGGCGGGCAACGACTGGTGTGAGCGGATTGCGGACTGCGCCCTGGTCGACCTCATCGAGTACGCGGCGGGGCGGGGCGGGCTGTTGCGACTGCGCCGCTCGGGGAACAGCGCTTTCTGGCGCCGGCTCCTCGTCACCGGCGCCTGCGAGGACCACGGAATGCGGCAAGCGGCGCAGGTATGGGCGCTGCAATCGATACTGACCCGGCCGACGGGATCCGCCGCGTTGCGCCTGGCCGCCGCGGCCTGTTCGATGCCGGCGCCCGTGGTGCAGGTCGCCGATCGCAGTTCCGTATCACATTCGACATCGCGTCGTTACAATACGCCGCCTCATGAAGGCCCTGTCGATACAGCAGCTCGAAAAGACCTACCGAAACGGTAACCGCGCGCTCAAGGGCATCGATCTCGAAGTCGAGGCGGGCGAGTTCTATGCCCTCCTGGGTCCGAACGGGGCGGGCAAGACGACCGCCATCGGCATCGTCACCTCGCTCGTCAACAAATCCAGCGGCAGGGTCGAGATTTTCGGGCACGACATCGACCGGCAACTGGAGGCCGCGAAAACCTGCATCGGCCTCGTGCCACAGGAAGTGAATCTCAATCTCTGGGAGAAAGTGCACAACGTCCTGCTCCACCAGGCCGGCTATTACGGTCTCGGCGGACGGCGCGCACGGCAACGCAGCGAACAATGCCTGCGAACTTTGCGTCTCTGGGACCGCCGCGATGACACGGCGCGCAGCCTGTCCGGAGGCATGAAGCGGCGCCTGATGATCGCACGGGCGCTGGTGCACGAACCGCGTCTCCTGATCCTGGACGAACCGACCGCGGGGGTCGACATCGAAATCCGGCGTGCGATGTGGGAATTCCTCCGCGAGATCAATGCGGCCGGCACGACCATCATCCTCACGACGCACTACCTGGAGGAGGCGGAGTCTCTGTGCCGGCGCGTCGCGATCATCGACCAGGGCCGCATCATCGAGGATGCGCGTATGAGCGAAGTGCTGCGCAAGCTGCAGCGCGAGGTTTTCGTGCTGAGCCTGGCGGAACCGCTGGCGCAAATGCCCGCGATCGAAGGCTTCGAACTTACGGCGCGCGATGACGACGACGTCGAGGTTGCCATCGGGCGCGGCCAGGATCTCAACGCCCTGTTCGCGGCATTGAGTGCACGGAACATCCGCGTCACCAGCCTGCGCAACAAAGCCAACCGGCTCGAAGAATTGTTCCTGCGACTCGTCGACCGGCCGGCCGCAGACGAGGCGGCCGCGTGAATCTTGCGCTGAACGCAGTCGCGGTCCAGACGATCGTGCGCAAGGAAGTCATCCGCGTGTTGCGCATCTGGATACAGACGATCGTTCCGCCGGCGATCACGATGACGTTGTACTTCATCATCTTCGGCAGCCTGATCGGCAGTCGGATCGGCAACATGGATGGTTTCGACTACATGGCCTACATTGCGCCGGGCCTGATCATGATGTCGGTCATCACGAACTCCTACGCCAATGTGGTTTCGTCGTTTTTCGGTGCCAAATTCGGGCGGCACATCGAAGAAATGCTCGTCGCTCCAATGTCGAACGCGGCAATCGTCATCGGCCACGTGGCGGGCGGTGTGATTCGCGGCTTGCTGGTGGGCGCACTGGTCACGGCAATAGCTCTGTTCTTCACGAAACTGCACGTGGAACATCCCTTGGTCACAATCTCGGTGGTGCTGCTGTCCGCAATCGTCTTCTCGCTGGCGGGATTGATCAACGCGGTGTACGCGAAGAAGTTCGACGACATCTCGATCATCCCGACCTTCGTGCTTACACCACTGACCTATCTTGGCGGCGTCTTCTATTCAATCTCCCTGCTGCCGCCGTTCTGGCAGGCCGTTTCGAAGGCGAACCCGATCCTGTACATGGTGAATGCGTTCCGCTACGGAATTCTGGGCACATCGGACATCGGCATCGGTACGGCCTACCTTATCCTGGTTGTGTTCGTGGTGGTCTTGTTCTGCGCGTGTCTTGCGCTGATGAAGCGCGGCGTGGGTATCCGGGAATAGGCCATGTGCGGGCGCTTCGCCTTCTATTCACCGACTGAAGCCACGGCCGCGCTGTTCGGCGTGGCCGGCGCCCCGGCGGTCGCACCCCGCTACAACATCGCGCCCAGCCAGGATATTTTGGCGATCCGCAATGACGAAGCGGCACGCCGCGAGGTCGTGCTCCTGCACTGGGGTCTCGTGCCGTTCTGGGCGAAGGACGCATCGATTGGCAATCGCATGATCAACGCTCGGTCGGAAACAGCGGCCGAAAAACCGGCCTATCGCGCGGCCTTTCGGCGCAGGCGGTGCATCGTGCCGGCGGACGGATTCTACGAGTGGCGGCGTACCGGCGAGTGGAAGACGCCCTATTTCATATCGCTGGCGAGCGGTGAACCATTCGCGTTCGCCGGCCTGTGGGAACGCTGGGTCGACAAGGGCAGCGGCGAGGAACTGCAGTCCGCCACGCTGCTGACGACCGCGGCCAACGAATTCATGTCGCGATTGCATGACCGGATGCCGGTCATCCTCGACCCGGCAGCTGCGAAGCAATGGCTTGATGGCGACGACACGGCGCTTGGCGATGCGGCGGCGGACTCAAATACCCTGCAAGCCTGGCCGGTGCGGCGCGTGGTCAACAATGCGCGCAACGAGGGCAGCGACCTCATCGAGGCAGACGGCGATCCCCTCGCGGATTGACCTGGCCGGAGCGGCGATGCCGGTGGCTACTGCAGGAGCGCGAACGCGGTGTCCTGGTATTCGAGAATGACGCCTTCAGGGGTGATTTCCCGGACCCGCGGCCCTTCGCGCAAAGTCTCGTTCTCGCGGTACTTGTTCATGTTGATGGATACGAAGCGCTGCGCCGGCGTTTCGTTGTAGACATGCAGGTCGAGGTGCAGCGGCGGCAAGTCGAGACGGCCTTGTATCTGGAGTTCCTCCAGGCTCGGCAATTCCGCCACGCCCGAACGCGCCGGTTCGGGCGCCGGGGAAGGGGCATCGGCTGCCGGCGTCACTTCTGCCGAAGGGTCCTCGGTGACTGCGGTGGCTGTCTGCGGCTCGGCGACGGCCGCGGGCGAGTTGCGGCGCGCATCGGCAACACGCTCGGAGAAGGTCGGCCGGCCAGCGCCGGGAGCGACGCTGGCTCCGAGGTCCCCCGCTTGCGGGGACTCCGTCGCGGGCGGCGGCGTTTCCGGCCGCAAGAATAGGACGGCGACGACCGCGAGGTTGACGATGAGCAGCAGGCCGAGCCCCCAAAGCCAGCGCGGTGCCGGCCGCGCTTCCCGGCCGCTCGGCACGTTTGCGAAGTCGGCCGACTGCTGCTGCTGGCGTTCGTTCTCCGACTTCTTCAGTGCATCGAGTATGAACGACATGCCTCAGTCCCGGGCCAGTCGTGACGTCGACAGCCGCGGTACGCCGCCGGCCTCCGTCAGCGAATTGACGATGATCTGTGTCTGGCGGCCCGCCAGGCCGTCGACGACGAGGCGGTTGTCCCGCTGGAAGGCACGCACGCGTTCCTCGAGCCCCGCATCGTAGGTGAGCGAGGTCAGGGGTTCCGCCCGGTAGCGTTCGTCGATGGCTGCCAGGCTCTGGCGCAACCACGCGACGTTGTCGCCGATCGAGCCCGGGCCGAGGGCGACGGAAGTGCCGTTCGCCGGCCTCCAAACGATGAGAAACTGTCCGAACCAGAGCTCCGAGACCTCGTCGATCGTGTGTTCGACATCCACGCCGCCAATGGAGAGTCGTGCCTGCTCTCCCTGCACTTCGGCGAGCACCACCTGGTGGCTGTCGCCCCGACTGTCGGTAAGTGTCAGGATCGCGGGCCGGTCGTACTGGCGCAGGCTGTTCCAGGAACCGCGCTGCACGACGCATTCGTAACCCGCTGCGGCCGCGGCCGCGCAGGTTCGCGGCGACTCGCCCGGTGGCACGCCCCAGATGTCGAACAGGGCGACGAGGGCCGTACCGGTGTCGGTCAGGTCGCCTGCCAGCACGAGTTCCTGGTCCAGGCCGGGCCCGTCGGGATCGGCTTCCGCGCTTTCGGGTTCCGCGGCCGGGTCCGCAACAGTCCCGGCCGGCGGTTCGGATGCCGGGACGGGCAGCGACTGCGGTTGCGCGGCGGTCGCTGCCGGTGCAACTTCGTTCAATGTAAGCGCGCCGGCGTCCCGCCGCTGTTCGTAGACCGACCAGGCGCCGAACGCGACGAGTCCGACGCCGGTCGCTGTCGCTATCAGCGCGAGCCAGCGCGGCCAGGGCCGTGCCCAGGACCGGCCGGCGATCTCCGCCGCCGCTCGTTGCACCATGCGGCCCGACACGCGTCGCGATTCGCTGCCATACGCGCCCAGCAACGCACGATCGCAAATGACGTTGATGAGACGCGGTACGCCCTGCGACCAGCGGAAGACTTCCTTCTTCGCACCCCGGTCAAAGAGTTCGCCGACCGCCCCGGCGACCCGCATGCGGTGGTCGACGTACCTGGCCGTTTCTTCGCGTGTCAGCGGCTCGAGGTGATAACGGCCCGTGATGCGCTGCGCGAGCTGGCGGAGATCGTTCCGTGACAGCAGTTCCCGCAGCTCGGGCTGCCCGATGAGTACGATCTGCAGCAGCTTCTGCTTCGAAGTCTCGAGATTGGTCAGCAGGCGGACCTGTTCGAGCACGTCCCGCGAAAGATTCTGCGCCTCGTCCACGACCAGTATCGTGCGCCGGCCATCGGCATGCGCCATGAGCAGATGGTGATTGAGTGCATCGATCAGGGACTTGATGCTGGTCCGGTCCGCCGGCTCCGGAACGCCGAGTTCCTCGGCAATGGTCTGCAGGAACTCCAGCGCAGAAAGTTGCGGATTCAAAACCACGGCTACGTCCGCATTGTCCGGCAGGCGGTTCTGCAGCAGGGTGCGGACCAGCGTCGTCTTACCGGTGCCGACTTCGCCGGTGAGCTGCATGAAGCCGCCCGATTCCGTGACGCCGTAGACGAGATGCGCGAGCGCCTCGCCGTGCCGCTCGCTCATGAACAGATAACGCGGGTCTGGCGTTATCGAGAATGGCTTGTCATTGAGGCCGAAAAAGCTCGTGTACATGCTGTTGGCGGGTCGTCCCGTCGTCGGTCGGCAGCCGGGCCGCGGCCCGGCCCGCCCGAACGACGATTCTAACCCATTTCCCTATTTCTCCCGCGGCTCCCGCGCCGGCAGACCGCGTGCTCGGCCGAGGGCGGCGTCGCCGAAACGGTCGCGGACGGCATTCACCGCGGCATCCACCGGTCGGGAAGTCACCCGACCGCCGCCGGCGAACAGGTCGGCCTGGCCGGCCGGGGCCAGCCGGCCGACGCCGACGCCGAGCAGTCGCACCGCCGCGCCCGGCTGTGTGGCGAGCCAGGCCTGCAGGAGGCGGCGCGCGCAATGGGCAATGCGATCCGTCTCGTCGCCCGCCGGACGCAACGCAGCCTGTCGTGTGCAGGTCGAGAAATCCGATCGGCGGATCTTGAGGCGCACGGTGCCGGCGGAGAGAGCCTGTTGCTGCAGGCGCCGCGCGGTGATTTCCGCAAGGCGCATCAATTCCCGCTCCATCGCATGCGGGTCGGTCAGATCCCGTGCGAACGTCTCTTCCGCGCTGATGGACTTTTCCTCGCGCGATACCACCACGGGCCGGTCATCGATGCCTGCGGCCCTCGCGCGGGCGCGTGCCGTGAAACGGCCGAAGACCGGTTCAAGGTCACTGTCCGCGGCCTTGCGCAGGTCGCGCAACGTACGTATGCCGCGCTGCTGGAGTTTCGTGAGCGTCTTCGGTCCTATGCCGGGGAGCACGGCGACCGACAGCGGATCGAGGCGCGCCCGGAGATCCGTGTCCGTGATCACGACGAGCCCGTCCGGCTTCTCGAGGTCCGATGCGATCTTGGCAACGAGCTTGTTGGCGGCGACGCCGACCGAAGCGCTGAGGCCGGTGGACTCGGCGATCCGGTGTTTGATGACGCGTGCGATGTCGGCGCCGCTGCCGAACAGCTTGAAGCTGTCGCTGACATCGAGAAATGCTTCATCCAGTGACAGGCCCTCGACCAGCGGCGTCAGCTCGTGAAAGACCGAGAACACCTGGCGCGACACCGCCTGGTAGTGGCGCATGCGCGGCGCCACGCGCACGAGGTCCGGGCAGCGTCGCAGTGCCTCGGCCATCGGCATTGCGGAGCGAATGCCGAACCGCCGGGCTTCGTAGCTGGCCGCCGCCACGACGCCGCGCTCGCGTCCGCCGACGACGACCGGGCGCCCGCGTAGCGACGGCTCGTCGCGCTGCTCCACAGACGCATAGAAGGCATCCATGTCGACGTGCAGGATCGCGCGCATGGCCATCATTCAATAATGCCGGTCGACGATGTAACGGGCCAGCCAGCGCAATGGCGCTGCGTCGGCGCCCAGGGGTTCGAGCCTGCCCAGCGCGTCCTGCAGCAGTTCGGTACAGCGCTCACGCGCGGCCGCGAGACCGAACAGGCCGGGATGGGTGGCCTTCGCGAGTCCCGCGTCCGAGCCCGAGCGTTTCCCGATCACATCGGTATGGCCTTCAATGTCGAGCATGTCGTCGCGAATCTGGAACGCGACGCCGACGGAGCGCGCGAACCCGTCGAGCGCGTTTGCGTGCTCTCGCGGCAACGCGGGTTGCAACAAGCACACGCTTGCGACGGCGGCGTGGATGAGCGCGCCGGTCTTCAACGCGTACATGTGTTCGAGCGCATCAGGCTCCAGCGTCCGGCCTTCCGAGGCGAGATCGATCGCCTGTCCGCCGGTCATGCCGGTGGAGCCGCAGGCTTCGGCCAGGAGTCGGACGAGCCGGACCCTGACGTTGGCGGGCACGCCGTCGATGGCGGCCAGGACGGAGAACGCGAGCGGCTGCAGTGCGTCCGCAGCGAGTATGGCCGTCGCTTCGTCGAAACGCCGGTGCACGGTGGGCTGGCCCCGCCGCAGGTCGTCGTCATCCATGGCTGGCAGGTCATCGTGCACGAGCGAGAAAGCGTGGATCAGTTCGATCGCCGCGGCCGGCGCGTCGAGCAGAGCCGGGTCGACGCCTATGCATTCGCCCGTCGCATAGACGAGCAGCGGCCGCACCCGCTTGCCGCCGTTGAACACTGCGTAGCGCATGGCTTCGTGCAGCCGCTCGGGACGCCGGGTTGCATCCGGCAGAGCAGAGTCCAGTTTGCGCGCGACGCGCTCGAGGTAGCGGGCGATGCGATCTTCGAAACTCAAGGCAAAGGATCCGGGCGCTGCGTTCGTGACGTAGCCTACACGATTTGGCGGACGGTACCGCCGGCCCGCTGGGCTATAATTCGCGTCCCTCCGAATCCGCAACGGAAGCCGGGATGCAGGCACGAGCCAGGGCGCAGCCGAATATTGCCCTGATCAAGTACTGGGGCAAGCGCGACACCGGGCGCAACCTGCCCGCAGTCGATTCGCTTTCGCTGACCTTGTCCGACCTTTACACCGACATGCAAGTGCGCTTCGAACCGTCGCTGTCAGCCGATGTACTCGAAGTCAACGGCGCCAGCGCACACGGGCTGCTGCCTCGCGTCAGCCGCTGTCTCGATTCCGTCGCCGGCAGGGACCGGCCGGCCGCCGAGATCGTAAGCAGCTGCAATTTTCCGCTCGGCGCCGGACTTGCATCTTCGGCGTCTTCGTTTGCGGCCCTGGTCGTTGCCGCCGACGCGGCTTGCGGGCGCGAGCGCGACACAGCCGAACTCGCAAACCTGGCGGGACGGGCCTCCGGCTCGGCGGCGCGTTCGTTGTATCCGGGTTACGTGCTGCTGCGCAACGAGGACTGGCAGGTGACGGTGCAGAGCGTCCTGGCACCAGACGAGTGGCCGCTGCGCGTAGTCGTTGCGATCACGGACCCCGGCCGGAAGCCGACGGGGTCCGGGGATGCGATGGAAATCAGTCGCAGGAGCTCGCCTTTTTACCGGCGCTGGATCGAGGACCAGCCCGCCGACCTCGAAGCCGCGCTGGCTGCGATCGGGTGCCGGGACTTCGCCGCACTCGGCCGCGTCGCGGAACACAACTGCCTCAAGATGCATTCCGTCATGTGGTCATCGCGGCCGCCGCTCGTGTACTGGAATGCGGCAACCGTGGACTGCCTGGCAACGATTCGCGCGCTGCAGGCGGATGGAGTCGAGGTCTTTTTCACCATCGACGCAGGTCCGCAGGTCAAAGCCGTGTGCAGCCTGGCGGCCGAAGCGCAGGTGGCCGCCGCGCTCGCCGCAACCTCCGGCGTGCAGAAGGTGATGACAAGTGGTCTCGGCGCGGGTGCGCAGCTGGCGGCGGATGCGGCCTGATGGCGGCTGCGAGCGCGCCGGGCAAACTGGTGCTGAGCGGTGAGTACACCGTCCTGGACGGTGCGCCTGCCCTCGTCATGGCCGTCGACCGGCGCGCCGTCGCCCGCCATGCCGGCGGCCGCGCAGCGCCGGGGGCGGATCCTGGCGGGCTCGTCGACGCCGTGCTCCGCGTGACCGGGCCTGCGGAGGGTCGCGGGGCCGTCGTCCTGGACACCGAAGCATTCCACCGCAGTCACGGCGGCAGGCCGGTAAAGCTCGGGCTGGGTTCGAGCGCCGCGCTGGCCGCCGCGTTGTGCCGCCTGCTGTTGCCGCCGGGTGCGACGGTACGCGCGGTACTGGAGGCCGCAGTCGCCGCGCATCGGGATTTTCAGTCGGGCCGCGGCAGCGGCGTCGACGTAGCGGCGAGCGTGGTCGGCGGCCTGCTTTCTTATCGCATGCAAGGCGCCGCGGTCGAATGTCGCCGCTGGCCGCAGGCACTTTCCCGGTCCGTGTGGTGGAGCGGTGTGCCGGCACGCACGGCCGATCGCCTCGCGGCCTGGTCGCGTGCCGGCGCATCGGCAGAACGCAGCGCGCTGGCCTGCGCCGCGGACGACCTGGCTGCAGCCTGGGGGCAAGAAGACGACGAAGCCGCTCTCGCCGCACTCGCGACTTACTCGACTGTGCTGGCGGCGTTCGACCGTCGTCACGAGCTGGGCATCTTCGCGGCTGGCCATGGCGAACTCGCCGCCGCGGGCGAGGCTTGTGGTGTCGTGTACAAGCCGTGCGGCGCGGGAGGAGGCGACGTCGGCATGGCTGTGTCCGTCGATGCGCCCGCCCTCGAGCGCTTCGCCGCGGCGGCGACGGCGCGCGGCTTCGTGGAACTGCCGCTTGCGATCGACCTGCGCGGTGCCGAACTGGATGACGCGGACTCATGAAGCAGTCCCGGCTACGCGGTCTGCACCGGCTGCGCGTGGGGGAGCGCATCAGCGCGCTCGAGGACGCCGGTTTCCTCGGCAAGGCCGACGCCGACGCACTGCGGGCAGAGCGGCACGTGTTGCCGGTGGCATCGGCCGACGCGATGATCGAGAACGTGCTTGGCGTGTTCGGCCTGCCGCTCGGTATCGCGCCGAATTTTTGCGTGGACGGACGCGACTGCCTCGTGCCGCTGGTCGTCGAGGAGCCCTCGGTCGTTGCCGCATTGAGCGCCGCGGCCCGGCTCGCGCGGCGCACGGGCGGTTTCTTCACGGAGCGGAGCGAGTCGCTCCTCATCGGCCAGGTGCATCTGACGGAACTTCAGGACCCCGCCGAGGCGGTGGCCCGGCTTGAGGCAGGGCGCACCGACTTGCTCGTGGCCGGCAACGCGCTACTCTCGCGGCTCGTCGCGCGCGGCGGCGGCCTGCGCGACATCGAGTTGCGCCCGCTCGTACTCGACGGCGGGCAAGCGGCGCTGGCGGTCCACCTGCTCGTCGACACGCAGGACGCGATGGGCGCCAACCTCGTGAATACGCTGTGCGAGGCGCTGGCCCCCGAGATCGCCGCTCTGAGCGGCGGCAATGTCGCGCTGCGCATCCTGTCGAATCTCGCCGACCGCGCCGTCGTCACGGCGCGCGCGCGCTTCGCGCTCGGCGACCTCGGATCCGACGAGGCTGCCGCATTGCTGGCGCGCGACGGCATCGTGCTCGCCAATCGAATCGCCCGTGCCGATCCGTACCGCGCCGCGACCCACAACAAGGGCATCATGAACGGCATCGATCCGCTGGCGATAGCGACCGGCAACGACTGGCGCGCCATCGAAGCCGGTGTCCATGCCTGGGCCGCACGCGAGGGGCGTTACACGGCCCTTACGGACTGGTCCGTCGGCGAGAACGGGGACCTGGAAGGTGCCATCCGCTTGCCGATCAAGCCGGGTATCGTCGGCGGCACCATCGCGAACAATCCGGCGGCCGGACTGTGCCTCGGGCTATGCGGCGTCGAGAGCGCCGATGAACTCGCCGCGCTCATGGCGGCGGTCGGGCTGGCGCAGAACTTCGCGGCCCTGCGCGCGCTTGCGACCACCGGCATCCAGTCCGGGCACATGCGGTTGCATGCCCGCGGCGTCGCGGCAGCACACGCCGAATCCGGTCGGGCGCCGGCAGAGTCACCGTCCGAGGAGCAGGATGGCACCGTGGCGTGCGGCAAGGTGATCCTGTTCGGCGAGCATGCCGTCGTGTACGGGCGGCATGCGCTGGCCCTGCCGATCCGGAACGGCATATGGGCCACCGCCGCCGATTCCCGGAGTCCGCGCATAGACATACCCGCGTGGGGCGTGAGTGAATCGCTGGCCGGCGACTCGCCGTCGGCGCTCCGCAATCTCGTGCATACACTCGCCGCCGGGCTCGGCCTCGCGCGTGATCGCTTTGCCATTACCGTCCGATCCCGGCTGCCGCGGGCGATGGGGCTCGGCTCGTCCGCTGCGCTCGCCGTCGCAGTAGGCCGCGCACTGGCGGTTGCCGCCCGACTTGGGGTGGACGACGAGCGCATCAACCAGCTCGCGTTCGAGTGCGAGAAACTTGCGCACGGCACACCGTCGGGCATCGACAACACGGTCGCGTGTTACGGCGAACCGCTGCTGTACCGGCGCGGCCAACAACCGCAGGCGCTCGTCCTGCCGGAAGACCCGCCACTGGTGATCGCCTGCGCCAGCCGTCCCGGCAGTACCGCGGTCGCGGTCGCCGCGCTGCGCGAACGGCGGGCGCGGAACCCGGCGCTGTACGAACGGCTTTTCGACGAGATCGACGCCCTGGCACTGGAGGGCAGGCAGGCTCTGCTGGCCCGGGACTACCGGTCCCTGGGCCTGTTGCTCGACGTCTGCCACGGCCTGCTGAATGCACTCGGCGTGTCCACGGCCGAACTGGAGACACTCGTCACCATCGCGAGAGAGGCCGGTGCGGCGGGAGCGAAGTTGACCGGCTCCGGCGGCGGTGGTTCCATCGTCGCCCTTTGCCCCGGCCGCCAGGCCGAGGTCGCCGCGGCGTTCCAGGCGGCCGGCTACCCGACAATCGAATTGCGAGGCGGATCACGATGAGCACCGACCACAAGGTGGTGTCCTCGGAAGCGGAGGAACTGATCCTCGTCGATGAACTGGACAACGAAATCGGGCACCTCTCGAAGGCTGACGCGCACGACGGCGACGGTGTGTTGCACCGGGCATTCTCGGTGTTCCTGTTCGATCCGGATGGCCGGCTGCTGCTGCAGCGGCGAGCCACGGGAAAGCGCCTGTGGCCCGGCTATTGGTCCAACACCCTTTGCAGTCATCCACGACGAGGCGAGTCCGTGCAGGTGGCGACATCCCGGCGCCTCCAGGACGAACTCAACGTCGATGCGGCGCTCGAATTCGTCTACAAGTTCCGCTACCAGGCAGACTACGGGAAGTCGGGCGCCGAGCACGAGCTGTGCTACGTATTCCTGGGCGGCGCACCTCGCGACGTCCGCGCGAATCGCCATGAAATCGCAGAACTCAAATACCTTAGCGTCGACGAACTCGAAGATGCGTTCGCCGCGACCCCGGCCAAGTTCACGCCCTGGTTTCTCATGGAATGGCGCACGCTGCGCGAGCAGCACGGCACCCGGCTGCTCGCTTATGCCGGCGATCGCCGGTGATGGCGGGGCAGGTTCTCAGCCGACGTAGCGGTAGTACTCGATGCCCAGGTCGGCAAAGTGGCGTTCGTCCTGACAGCCGACGCGATCGATGACGAACTCCTTGCGCGGCACGTAGTCCAGCCCGGTCACCCCGCGGCCGTCGTGCAATGCGTGGTATTGCGCTTCGTCGAGGTCTACTGCGAGCTGCATCGCGGCGCCGAAGCCGATCGCTGCGGTGGCCTCGCGCCAGCCATCGGCCATGAAGAACGGGATGACTTCCGCGGCATCACCGCTGCCGTAGCCCAGGGTCAGCACCTCTTCGCCCGCGTGCAGCGAGCCTTCGTCCAGGGCCTGTTCGAAGCCGGCCGCAAGCCAGGCCGGCAGAGCGGCGGTATACAGGTTGCCGAGGTCCAGCATCGTGTCGCTGCCGAGCGCGAGCTTGTCGAGGATCTCCCGACGGTAGTGACGCGAGGCCCGGAACACGCGCAACAGGGCCATGGTGAGCGGAAATGCTTCGTGGTGCAGGCTCTCCGGCCGGGCCAGGCTGGCGATGGCGGGCTTGCCGAGCATTTCGCGGTGTACGTCGCCGACGTCCACGCCGGCTTCGTAGCAGTAGGAGGCGAGTTCCGCTTTGTCCTGCGCACTGCCCGACCTGAGCGCGAACAGGTATGAGATCGCGAACCCGGTCTCGGGCATCCGCCGATACGGCCGATGCATGAATACCGAGTTCAGCGAGCGGAGATAGTCGATGGGGTTCAGCCCGCGCTTGTCGTACATGTCATTCAGCGCATGCAAGGTTTCATCGACGTAGCAGGTCGTCGAGTACTTGCCATTGAAGATCGGAAAATCCTGGACCTGGTGCGATTCGGACCGATCCTGTCCGCAGAAGCGCAGCATGGGCTTGCGGAAATCCATGACCCGGTAATCGGATGCGGATCCCGAGCCTATGAGGTCGACGACGGCGAGTTTCGGGTCTTCCTCGAGCAGCATCGCAACAGCGCCGGCGCCCTGGGTCGGTTCGCCGCTGGAGCCGCGCGCATATTCCGCGATGTCGGCGCATACGACGATCGCCTGGCTGCCGGCGCCGTCGTATGCGAGGTGCCGGATGGCGCCTTTCATTCCGTACACGCCGCCCAGGCAGGCGTGCTTGAATTCCGGCACTTCGCAGCGCCGGGATATCGGTGCGTTGCCGCGTGCTTCCAGCGCCCGGTCGACCATGCCTTTGACGATGATCGCGCCGGCGGAATTGTCGGTGCTCGATTCAGTACCGAGCCCGAGGAATTTCACGCGCCGCGGATCGATGTCGTATTGCTCGATCAGGCGCAACACCGCCGTGGCCGCCATCGTATACACGCTCTGGTCCGGTCCTCGAACGCGGAAGCTGCGGCCCACCACTTCACGAATTTTCGGCCACTGATTGTTGGTCCAGTCACACCAATCCTCGAGCCAGACCCGGTAGGGCGGTATGTAGGCAGCGAGGCCTGAGATTCCAATGGGTTTGTTCGGCACGGGCTCGGTCACGGAGAGGGGCTGAATCGCCCGGGAATTTTAGAGGTCTGTCTCACGCTGCTCAACTACTTAATAGGGGGCACGGATCGCGGTCTGCGGCTTCAGACGGAAATGGCAGCCAGCAGCAAAGCGCCGATGAGCGTCATGGAAAAGCCGGCGAGATAGGCGATCGCAAGCACGCAAAACTTCAGGAACGTGACCAGGCCGCCCTGCCCATATACGCGACGCATGGACTTGTACAGGTAGACGGGCGCGTAAATAGAGCTGGCGACGATGGGCAGAACGGCCACGGCCTGCCACAGGCCCAGCGAGCCGACCACCCGCGCCCAGAGTATCTGCAGCGACAGGAGCAGGAACAGGAAGGAATGGAAGTGCACGAAAAAGAGCAGGTGTTCTACATAATAGCGCCGCGAAAGGGGATACAGGACCTGCAATACCAGGGCCATCACGGGAAGGAGCAGAATCAGGCCTGCCGGGATTCGGTCGAGCAGCGCGGCTGAGAAACCTTCCGCGCCGGCGGCTTCCCAGCGCTCGCACAGGCGTTCGAGGCGGTCCGGCGTCAGCCGCCGCTGCAGCCATTGCGGCAGTTCCGCGAGGTCGAATTCGTTCCGGTCGCAATTGATCGTTCCGGTGTCGCCGACCGTGAACTTCACAGGACCGGAATCCTCGGCCGGTGTCTGGCCGGCCGTTTGACTCGGCGCTTCGCCCGACCCGGGCGGGCCCGGCGGCGGGGCGGCTTCCGGCAGCTCGATCTGCCCGTCCGGGCCGATCAGGGATTCGTCGATGATGCCTTCGCGCACCAGTTCGTCGATGGCATCCTGCATTTCGCGCCGGCCTTCCTGGCGGGCCACCTCGAGGCGCGCTGCCTCGCCCGGTTCCGCCGGAGCGCCGGTGCTGTCGCCCGGCTCGGGCTCGAACAACAGCTCGAAATCCTTTTGCGGGTCGAAGAAGGCGATCAGGAAAAAGACCAGGCTCAGCACCAGGTACATGCGAAATGGCGGCATGAAGCGCGCCCGCCGGCCTTCCAGGTAGTCGCGCGTCAGCCGCCCCGGCCTTGCGAGCAGCGGGACGAGCGTTTGCCATAATCTCGAATCGAGTTCGAACAGGTCGCCGAAGGCGTCGCGGATCAGTTCCCACAGGCTGATCAGCCGGCTGGTGGCCCGCTGGCCGCACTGGCCGCAGTACTGCCCGCCGAGGTTTGCCCCGCAGTTCAGGCAGTGCGCAGGCCGATCGGTCACCGGGGAAATCTCCCGACGGAGCATCGGACCATGGCTCAGTCGTCCTGCCGCGCCTCGCCCGGCGCCACACCGTCGTCGGTCCTGCCGACGGTTCTCAGACGCGGCGGTGGCATGTGTTTGACGGCACTACGCGCCGGCGCCTCGTCCGGCCGTTCGTTCCGGCGTCGCCCGAGTTCCTCCGGAGCGAAGTCGTCGACGGACAGGAGGTCGAAAACCTTCTCATGGTATATGCGCAAGGCTGCCGCTTCCGCGGCATCGATGACCTCGGCGCGCAGCGCCTCGTCGATCTGCTCGCCGAGATACTCGGCGCGAATCCTGTTTTCCTTGTGTGCCTGGTGCAGTCGCTTCTCGAGCGGCGCATTGGCCTCGGCCAGCGCCAGGGCTTCCTGCAGGCGGCCGAGCGGATTGCCCGGCTCCAGCGTCTTGTACGCGAACTGGGTCAGCCGTTCGCGAGCTTCGCCGGACGTCGTGATGAGGTCGACGACTTTCTCGCCCAGTTCGTCGGCCGGTGCCGAGTACGTGCGACCGCGCGGGAATATGAACACGCGCAGCAGGCCGGCGACGAAACGGTTCGGGAGATTGCGCAAAAAGGCGTGCAGTGCCTCCTGTGCCTGGTACATGAGCGTCCGGACCGACCATTCCACGAGTGGCAGGTCCGTGGCGCGCCGCCCCTGGTTCTCGAAATGCTTGAGTACACAGGACGCCAGATACATGCAACTCAGGACATCGCCGAGCCGCGCCGACAGGAGTTCGCGCTTCTTGAGCGCACCGCCCAGCGTCAGCATCGCGAAATCGGAAGCCAGTGCGAACGCGGCGCTGTAGCGGTTGATATTCTGGTAATAACGCCGGGTGGGCGTATTGAGGGGCACGCGGCTGAACTTCGCATAAGTCAATGCGAGCACCAGCGATCGCGCGATGTTGCTGATTGCATATCCAACGTGTCCCACCAGTGCGTCGTCGAATGCGATCAGGCCGCTGTCGCGGTCTTCGTCGGCTGCTGCGTGCAGTTCCCGCAGCACGAAGGGATGACAGCGGATGGCACCTTGTCCGTAGATGATCAGGCTGCGGGTCAGGATGTTGGCGCCTTCCACGGTAATGGCGATCGGGGCGGCCATGTAACCGCGGCCAAGGTAGTTCCTCGGCCCCATCATGATGGCCTTGCCGCCGTGCACGTCCATGGCGTCGTTGCCCACTTTGCGGCCGAGCTCGGTGCAGTGATACTTGAGGATAGCTGCGGGTACTGCGGGCTTTTCGCCCTGGTCGATAGCTCCCGCAGTCACCGACACCGCGGCATTCATGATGTAGGTATGGCCGGCGATGCGTGTAAGTGCCTCGCCCACGCCCTCGAAACTTGCGATCGGGATACCGAACTGCCGGCGGATGCGGGCGTAAGCGCCGGTGGCATAGGCTGCGGCTTGTCCGCCGCCGGTCGCGCTGGAGGGCAGCGTGATCGCCCGGCCGACAGAAAGCAGTTCAACCAGCATCTTCCAGCCCTTCCCGGCCATCTCGACGCCACCGATGATGTAATCGAGCGGCACGAACACGTCTTTGCCCGATGTGGGTCCGTTCTGGAAGGCGATGGTAAGAGGATAGTGGCGCCGTCCGGTCACGACGCCGGGCGTGTCGGTGGGTATCAGCGCGGCGGTGATGCCGTAGTCCTCCCGGTCGCCGATCAAGTGCTCCGGGTCGTACAGTTTGAACGCGAGCCCCAATACCGTGGCGACCGGTGCCAGCGTGATGTAGCGCTTGTCCCAGTTGAGACGGATCCCGACGATTTCCTCGCCCTCCCAGCGCCCTTTGCAGACGATACCGCTGTCGATGATCGCCGCTGCATCGGAGCCCGCCTGCGGCGAGGTCAGCGCAAAACACGGAATCTCGGTTCCGGCGGCGAGACCGGGAAGATAGCGGTCCTTTTGTTCCTCGGTGCCGTAATGCAGCAGGAGCTCCGCCGGACCGAGTGAATTAGGCACCCCGACGGTGGAGGACGCCGCGGCGCTGCGGCTGGCGAGCTTCTGGATCACCACGGCATTCGCGTACGCGGAGAATCCGAGGCCGCCGTACTTCTTCGGGATGATCATCGCGAAGAACTTTTTCTCTATGATGAACTCCCACACTTCCCGCGGCATGTCGGCGAGTTCGTGGCTGATCTCCCATTCGTCCAGCATGCTGCAGAGTTCATTGCAGGGGCCGTCGACGAATGCCTGTTCCTCGGAGCTGAGCTGAGGTGCAGGGAAGGACATCAGCCGCTCCCAGTTGGGCATCCCGGAGAACAGCTCGCCGTCCCACCATACATTGCCCGCCTCGAGCGCGTCCCGTTCCGTCTCCGACATCGACGGCAACATGGTCCGGTAGACATCCAGCAAGGGTTTCGTGATCTTGGCACGGCGAAGGTCGACGAGGTTAAGCGCGAAGAGGGCGCCGAGTGCGAGCCAGAGCAGCAGTACCCACAACCAGGAACCGTCGCCGAACAAAGTGTAGGCGGCCAGCGCCAGGCCAGCCGCAATCGTGGACCGGCGCAGGTCGATGCGCTGATAGGCGAGGAACAAGGCGCCGCCGACGAACAGCAGGAACCAGAAAACGGATGCGGCGAAGCTGAACAAAGTGTCTACCTCCCGAGCGGAAGCCATGTGGCAACAAAGCGCGATGCAGCCCGGAATGGCACCAACACTAGCATTGCCGCGTAATCGGCGCCATGGAGCCCGGTCGCGTCGCGCGGCTAGAGCAGCGACTCGATCGCAGCACGCTCGTCGCGCAATTCACGTTCCGTGGCGGACATGCGTGCGCGACTGAAGGAGCTGATGTCGAGGTCTTCGACGATGCTGTAGTCGCCGTCCGCGCAACGCACAGGAAACGAGTACACGATTCCGGGTGCGATACCGTAGCTGCCGTCCGCGGGCACCGACATGCTGGTCCAGTCGTCGGCTGCCGTGCCGAGCGTCCAGTCGTGCACGTGATCGATCGCGGCGGATGCCGCCGATGCTGCCGACGATGCGCCGCGAGCCTCGATGATCTTCGCGCCGCGCTGCTGCACGACCGGGATGAAGGAGCCCGAAAGCCAGGTCTCGTCGACCAGCGACGGCGCCGGCTTGCCCTTTACGGTTGCATGGCTGACGTCAGGATACTGCGTTGCGGAATGATTGCCCCAGATGATCATCCGCCGGATGTCGTTGACGTGGCTGCCGGTGCGGGCGGCGAGTTGCGCGAGCGCCCGGTTATGGTCGAGGCGCGTCATGGCGGTGAAGTGTCGCGGATCGAGGTCCGGGGCGTTGCTGCTGGCGATCAGGGCGTTCGTATTCGCCGGGTTGCCGACGACCAGTACCCGCACGTTGCGACTGGCGTGTTCGTTGAGCGCCTCACCTTGCGCGGAGAAGATCCGTGCGTTTGCCTCGAGCAGATCCTTGCGTTCCATCCCCGGCCCACGCGGCCGTGCACCCACCAACAGCGCGAAATCGGAATCCCTGAAGGCCGTCTTCGGATCATCCGTGGGAACGACGCCGGCAAGCGTGGCAAATGCGCAGTCGTCGAGTTCCATGACGACGCCTTTCAATGCGCCCAGCGCCTGCGGAATCTCGAGCAGTTGCAGGATCACCGGCTGATCGTCGCCGAGCATCTCGCCGGATGCGATGCGAAATGCGAGCTGGTAGCCGATCTGTCCGGCAGCACCGGTGATCGTGACGCGTACGGGTGACTTCATGATGACTTTCCTGACGCTGTAGCCTGACAACGGTGGCGATGTACCCGCCGGAACTGCCGGATCCGGCATTCTTCGAGTTATTGGCCGGCATGACGCCGGGCCGGCGATTCTAGCATCGGATGCCGGGGATCGGCAGCGCAGGCATCTGTCCTGTTAAGGCATGAACCCAGGGTGGGATTGCTGAAGGCGTTTGCGCTCGGCCGCCGCCAGCGACGCCTGGCCGCCGGCCTCCAGCGATTCGATGCATTCGAGCCAGGCCTGTGGCCCTGCCCGCTCGGCCGCGGCGCAATCGGCGGAGTAGTCGCGCATGTCGCTCGTGTCGGAAACTTCCTGAGGCGACGGTGCCATTGCCGAATCGAAGCCAGTGATTTCCTGCGCCGCGTCTACACTGGTCGCTCCGGGTGCGGTGGCGGATTTCTGGCGGTAGGCATCACCCATTTTCTGCGCACGGGATTCGACAGCAGCCTCGTGCACGGCCGCCGGCGACGGGCTCTGCTGACGCACGCCAGGTGCCGAATCATCGGTGAGTTGCAACACGAGAGCGATGCAGAGCCCGATGCTTGCAGCCAGAGCTAGCGGTGGCATCCAGGTCCTGCGACGGGGTTGGTTGGCCACCGTTGCGCGGCGCGCATTTGCGAGTACCGCCTCGTCGAGGCCGGCCGGCGTGCGCTCACCGGCGACTTCCCGGTATATCGAACGCACCAGGGAGTCCGTCGCATGTTCGCCGTCGTCGAGTTTGTCGATCATGAGTGGCCTGCCTTGCCAAGGCCAATTCGAACCGGCGCGCTGCCCGGCTCGGTGATGGTCACCGCAGCGAGGCTCGCTCGCAGCTTTCGTGCCGCGTAGCGCACGCGGCTTTTCGCGGTTTCGCGGTTGACTCCGGTGACCTCCGCGATCTGGTCCGTCGTCAGGTCGCCTTCCTCGTGCAACAGCCAGGCGTTACGTTGCTCTGCGGGCAGTTCGCAGAGCGCACGTTCCAGCCGCCGGCGCAGCAGTTCGCGCTCCGCCAGAGTTTCGGGATCCGGATCAGGCGATGTCTCGAGGTCGGGATCCGATTCCGAGGATTGGCGATGTCGAAGGTTTCGCCGCAGATGATCGACGAAACAGTTGTGCGCCACCCGGAACAGGTAGGTGCGGAATTTTGCCGTCGGCCGGTAGCTATCACGCGCGTTTACGATCTTGCCCCACGCGTCCTGGAATATTTCCTCGGCGGCGTCGCGGTCCCGGGCGAGTCGCAGTAGGTAACGATAGAGGCTGTCCTTGTTGCGTCGGTAGAGCGCCTCGAACGCAGCCACGTCGCCCGTGCGGTAGCGCTCCATCAGGGCGCAGTCGTCGGTTTCGAGTTCCATCCGCCGAGCATAGGGCAGGCCCGGAATGCTTGAAAGCAAACCGACTTGCCCGGCCGCCAGTGAACTGCCATCCATCATTAGCCGTAAACGCAATGGCGGTGGGCGGCGGGTTAGAAAAGGCTTGCAATCCTCTCTTATGGTGTTATAGTTGACTACAACACCAATTCAGCGACCCCGGTATATACGGTATCCGTCACGATGGCGAGTAGAGTAGCGACGGACTTGCGCCGGCCGACATACCCCCGGCCGGCGACTTTTTGCTTTCCGCAGTCACGAACCCGTCAGGCTTCGTGTCGCTCGCGCGGGTACGGATGAGCGCATGGATCCGAAGTGGAACGAAGACCAGCCGATCTATCGTCAACTGCGCGATCGCGTCGTGGCGATGATTCTCGAAGGCGTCCTCGGTGACGGCGACGCCTTGCCGTCCGTTCGCACCGTGGCCGCCGAATACAGGCTCAATCCACTTACCGTATTGAAAGGCTACCAGGAACTCGTGGACGAAGGTCTCGTGGAAAAGAAGCGAGGTCGCGGGATGTTCGTCAACCCGGGTGCCCGCAGGCAGTTGATGAAGGACGAACGCCAGCGATTCATCGATAAGGAATGGCCGGCGGTCGTCGATACGATCAAGCGGCTGGAACTCGACCTGGATGAACTGGTGCGCCTGGCCAAGCCGGCGGACGGCGCGGGAGGCGGCGATGACTAGTCTCGTCTGTGCTCGCAATGTTTCGAAGTGCTACGGCAAGGTACAGGCCGTCGACAACATCAGCTTCGATATCGAGCAAGGTCGGATCCTCGGGCTGATCGGCCCCAACGGGGCGGGGAAGACGACACTTCTCAAAGCCGTGCTCGGACTGACCGATTGCGACGGTGAGCTATCCGTCCTGGGCCTTGATCCGTTCCGGCAGCGCAAGGAACTCATGCGGCATATCAGCTACATCGCCGACGTCGCCGTACTTCCGCGCTGGATCCGCGTGACGCAGCTGCTCGATTTCGTGCAGGCGACGCACACCGGTTTTTCTCGCAGTCGGGCCGAAAAGTTGCTTGCCGAAACGAAGGTACGCCGCAATGCGAAGGTCCGGGAATTGTCCAAGGGCATGGTCACGCAGCTGCATCTCGCGATCATCATGTCCATCGATGCCCGGCTGTTAGTGCTCGACGAGCCGACCCTGGGCCTCGACATATTGTTTCGCAAGGAATTTTACTCGAATCTGCTCACGGACTATTTTGACGCCGAGCGGACGATTTTGGTCACGACGCATCAGGTGGAGGAAGTCGAACGGCTGTTGACGGACGTCATGTTCATCTGCGAAGGCCGGCTGTTGTTGCACGCGTCCATGGATACCTTGTCCGACACATACGTGCAGCTGCTCGCTTCGGGCGAGAAAGCGGTTGCTGCGAAGAAACTTGGGCCGATCGCGGAGAGCGATCTGTTCGGCAAATCCGTGTTGCTGTTCGAAGGAAGGGATCGCGACTCGTTGCGTGAGTTCGGGGAATTGCATACGCCGTCGGTGGCCGACCTGTTCGTGGCGAAAGTGAAGAGCGCGCGCGCATGATTGCCGACCAGACGACACTCGTTCGCAGAGAACTCTGGGAGCACCCGGCGATCTGGGTCGCACCGGTTGTAACTGCACTCGTCGTTTCCATGCTGACGCTCACCGGCCAGGTCTCGATCTCGGCTTTTGGCGAAGCCGTCGATCTCGCCATCGTCGGCGCTCAGAACGTCGATGCCGCTCACCGCGCCGCGGTTCTGAACGGCGTGCTGATCGTGGTGTCCGGCATATTCGCGGTCGGCGCCTGGATCATCATGGTTTTCTACAGCCTCGACGCGCTGTATGCGGAACGCAAGGACAAGAGCATTCTCTTCTGGCGGTCACTTCCGATAACCGACGCGGAAACCGTGGTCTCGAAGCTGATCACGGCTTTGCTCGTTATTCCCCTGGTGAGTCTCGTTGTCGCGCTGCTGACGCATCTGATCGTTCTGACGATCATGGGGGTCTGGGTGGCGTTGCAGGGCGGCGACGCGTTGCACCTGATCTGGCAACCCGTCAGGCTTGGCGATGTCTGGCTCGCCTGCCTGGTCATGACGATCGCACTCCCGCTATGGCAGGCACCGATGATCGGCTGGTTCGTGTTTGTGTCCACCTTTGCGAAGCGCTCGCCGTTCCTGATCGGCTTCATGCCGATACTCGTCCTGCCAATGTTGGAACGCCTGCTGGTGGGAACGCACCTGTTCTGGGATGCGATCTTCGTTCGCACGATCCAACCGCCGATTTTCGACTTCGACCGCTATCGCTCGATGGAAACCGGGGAGGTGCCCGCGGAACTGGAACTCTCGGCCTTGAGTCTCTTGAAACAAATCGACCTGGCGGCGTTCTTCTATTCACCGTCGCTATGGGCCGGTCTGATCGTGTGCGCCCTGTTCACAGCCGCCGCTATCTATGTCCGCCGTTATCGCGACGAGAGTTACTAGGCGCCGCGTACGCGGATAGAAGAGGGCGAACGGCGTCATGAGCCGGCATTGCGCGAAAGTCCATACTTCCGCAGTTTGCCGCGCAACTGGTCGTAGCTGAGTCCCAGCAAATCGGCGGCGACTCGCTGGTTGAAGCGCGCACGCTCCATCGCCGCCCCGATCATCTCCTGTTCGACCTCTGCGAGCCTTTCCGCCAGGTCGGCGGGCAGCAGCGCCGGCGTGCGCTGGCGACCTTCTTTCGTCTCGCGGCGCGACGATTGCGACGGTGTAAACGGTGAATCGAACGGATCGAACGCGATGTCGTCGATCATTCGTTCGTCGTCTGGCGCCCGGTAGACAGATCGTTCCACAGCATTCTTGAGCTCACGCACGTTGCCGGGCCAGTCGTATTTCAGCAGAGCCGAGGTTGCCCGCGAACCAAAGCCGGGAAACAAGGTCCGGCCGAGTTCGCTCGACATGTTGATCGCGAATGCCTGCGCCAGCGGCAGAATGTCCTCGGTGCGTTCGCGCAACGGCGGAATGGTAATGACGTCGAAAGCGAGTCGATCGAGTAAATCCTCCCTGAACCGTCCCTCGGCCGCCAGTATCCGTAGTCCGGCGTTGGTCGAACCGACGATGCGTACATCGACCCGGAGCGTTTCGTTGCCGCCAACGCGCTGAATTTCGCCATACTCGATGACGCGCAGGATTTTCTCCTGCATGCGCAGGCTGATCGTCGCGAGTTCATCCAGAATCAAAGTCCCGCCGTCAGCTCTTTCGAAATGGCCGACGTGTGCGCGGGACGCGCCGGTAAATGCGCCGGCTTCGTGGCCGAAGAGTTCCGATTCAAGTATCGACTCGGTCAGCGCCGCGCAATTGACCTTGACGAATGCGCCTTCCCAGCGCCCCGACAGGTAGTGCAGGCGGGCCGCGACGAGTTCCTTGCCGGTCCCGCGCTCCCCCACCACCAAAACCGGTTTGGACAGCGGCGCTGCCCGCGACACATGCTCGAGCATTTCCAGGAATACCGGCGCTACGCCGATGATGGGTTGCGGAGACTGCCACGCGCTCATAGGCGAATCATCCCAGTACTTGGCGAGAAAAACCAATACTTGGTCGCGCAGCCCATGCGCAAAGTCCGCCATCGCCGACGGATGGCTCAAGAAAATCTAATATTTTCAATAAGATATCTTCATTTTTCGCAACTGGCACAGAAGCTGCAGTGCGATTGGCGACATCCACCAATTCGCTGAGGACTGTGACATGGGCATTTTCACGAGATTTTCCGACATCGTGAACTCCAACATCAATGCAATCCTGGACAAGGCCGAAGACCCGGAAAAGATCGTCCGCCTGATGATCCAGGAAATGGAGGACACGCTGGTCGAGGTGCGCTCGGCTGCTGCGCGCTCCATTGCCGACAAGAAAGATCTCAATCGCAAGCTGGAAACGCTCGAACGCGACACGCGCGAATGGGACGAAAAGGCCGAACTCGCAATGCGTAAAGCCAGGGAGGACCTCGCTCGGGCCGCACTGATCGAAAAATCACGGGTCAGCGCTGCCGCAGATGCCATCAAGAGCGACTATGAATCGATCGACGAAGGACTGGCGAAGCTGAACGAGGACATTGCCCGGCTCGAGGCCAAGCTTGACGACGCCAAGTCGCGACAGAAGGCTCTTCTGGCGCGGCACAAGACCGCCAACAGCCGGCTGGCCGCAAGGAAGAAGATTTACGACTACAAGATCGACGACGCCATGGTGCGTTTCGAGCAATACACGCGGCGCATCGACGACGTGGAAGGTCGCGTCGAAGCGTACGACCTTGGCCTGCCCAAGGACCTGCGGCACGAGTTTGCGGGCCTTGAAGCCGAAGAGTCCGTGCAGCAGGAATTCGATGAACTGAAGCGACGCGTCAGTGGCGAGCGCAGGGTCGAAACGGAGTAAGTCATGAGCTCCGTCGCAACGCTTGCGGTGGTGCTGACTCTGACCATAGTCGTGCCGCTGGCCCTGATCCTTCACTTCGTCACAAAGTGGAAGCAGTCGCGGGAGATTTCCGGGGACGACGAGGAACTGCTGGAGGAGTTGTATGCTCAGTCCCAGCGGATGGAAGAACGACTCGCGACGCTCGAAAAGATACTCGATGTCGAATTGCCCGAGTGGAGAAACAGATATGACTAGACCCGCCTGGAATCTCGACTACGGCCCGTTCAGAGGCTTCTATCGCGATCCCGAGAACGGCTGGCTCTTTGGCGTTTGCGCGGGGATCGCCGACAGGTTCAACTTGAATCTCTTCGGCCTCCGGGTAATCGCCGGCATCTGCCTGTGCATCTTTACCTGGCTGACCGTCCTGCTGTACGTTGCTTCAGTGCTCCTGGTCCGCGAAAAACCCCTTCTCTATTCGGGCCATGACAGCGAGCACGATTTTTGGCGCAGGCGCAGGGACTACCGGAGGCACTCATGAACGCCCGTGCCCTGGACAACGACCGGCGTTTCCGGCGTAGCGCAGATTGCGCGATGCTCGGAGGCGTCTGTGCGGGGCTCGCGGACTATTTCGGATTCAACGTCCGCGCCACCCGATTGCTTGCCGTCGTCGGTTTTTGTATTAACCCGCTGCTGGCGACCGTGGCCTACCTCGCCGCAGTAATGCTGGTGCCAGCGGATTCGACCCGGACGAATCCGAAGTCGGTCGATCCGGTCTTCAAACGCGCGGTGCGTTCCGCGCCCGGCCAGGCGATGACCGACGTCCGCCGCAGGTTCCAGTCGCTGGACCGCCGGCTCGCACGGCTGGAGAAGTACGTTACGTCAGATCGATACGCGCTGGATCGTGAATTCAGGGACCTCGGCCATGGCCGGGGCAAGTCGGCGGAGGAGCGTCCGTGAATACCATGTTCTTCGTAGTTTGCATAGTCGCGATCGGTTGCGCGACAGCCGTCCTGAAAGAGTTTTTCAAGTCTCGCCAGCTTGAAGACAAGCAAAGCGTCGGTGATGAGACTTCGGCACAGCTGGATGCGCTCGAAGAACGCATTCGCGTCCTAGAGCGCATCGTCACTGAGAACAAGTTCGATCTTCGGCGAGAGATCGACCGGCTGTAGAACTCCGCGCCTGCGGACCTATTCGGTCTTGGCCTTGTAAGCGCGGACTTCCTCGTTGAAACGAGCCGCCAACAATTCCATTTCTTCGATTCCCGCGTTGTATTTCTTGGTCAGTGCAGCATCGCGCGACGCCCGTTCCTCATCCGTGATTTCCGTCATTGCGGCGACCGTGTCCTTTTCATCCTGTTCGATGCAGGCGAGGTAGGTTTCCATCGCGGCCATGAACTCTTTGACCGCCGTCTGGCCGGCGATCATGTCTTCCTTGCTCGCAGTGGCGCCATTGGGTATTTCCGCCTTCGTCGGGTAGTCGCAGGCGAACGCGAGAGGCTGCGTGAACAACAAGGCGGCGGTCGCGATTATTCTGGTGGTCTTATTCATGTATTGGAGGCTCCAGGGCCCGCAGGCCATTGCAAGTGGGCTGTCTATTCTAAGCAGGATGGTCTGCCGAGTGAAGGCCAACAGGGACTTGTCAGAATCCCGGGGTTCAGGCAAACAGGGCGCGGTGCGTATCGGTACCTTCCACCTGGGCGAGCAACAATTCGAGATAGTTGTCGGAACTCATGGGGTCCCCGAACAACAGCCCCTGTGCATAGGTGCAGTCGATGGATTGCAGGAACGTGAGCTGGTCGGTTTCCTCCACCCCCTCCGCAACGACATCCATGTTCATGTTCCGACCCAGTTGCACGATGGTGCCGACCAAGGTTGCGTCGTCCGCATTGGATGCGACGTGCCTGACGAATGATTTGTCGATCTTCAGGCTGCTTATTGGGAACTGCTGCAGCGCGCTCAAAGACGAATAGCCGGTGCCGAAGTCATCGATCGCGAGGTGCAGGCCGAGCGCGTAGAGCTGGTCGAGCAACTTGACTGTTCGTTCCGGATTCTCCATCAGCGTGGTTTCCGTGATCTCGAGTTCCAGAGAGGTGGGCGACACCTCATGGCTGCGCAGGATCGAACTGATCCGGTTTGTGAAATTGCGTTGTCGCAATTGCTTCAGCGAAAGATTGACCGATACGCGTCCGGGCGACGAAACCGAGCGCTGCCAGTAACGGAAATCCTCGCATACCTTGTCGAGGACCCATTCGCCGATCTCGATGATCAGGTTCGTTTCTTCGGCCAGCGGGATGAAGTCCGACGGCAGAATCAACCCGCGCTCCGGCAGTTCCCAGCGGACCAGTGCCTCCGCACCGGCCACCTCGCCGGTTGCAAGGTTGTACTTCGGCTGATAGTGGACCAGCAGCTCGTTGCGCTCGAACGCGCGTTTCAGCTTGCTCTTGGTCATCAGCCGTTCCACGGCTGCCTCGTTCATCTTCGGCAAGTAGTAGGAATAAACGTTGCCACCAGATTTCTTGGCATGGTACAGCGCAGCGTCCGAATTTCGAATCAGGTCAATGACGTTCGGCGCATCCTGGGGATAGAAGGCAATACCCATGCTGGCCGTCATGAACACTTCGTGACCCTGCACGAAAAACGGGTCCGCCAACTTGTCGAGGAGCGTTCGTGCGAGTGAGTCCGATTCCACGCGACCATCGCGGTCCGTGTGCGCACCATCGACAATCACCGCGAACTCGTCGCCTGCGAGCCGGCCTATGGTGGACCGCGGCGGCAGTGCGGACGTCAGTCGCTCGGCAACGGTTTCCAGCGTCGTATCGCCAGCCAGGTGCCCGAAGGTGTCGTTGATTTCCTTGAAGTGATCGATATCGATGTAGAACAGTGCGAGCGAACTGCCGGCGCGTCGGGCGCGCGCGATGCCTCGCTGCAGCAGGTGTTGGAACTGCATCCGGTTGGGAATTTTCGTGAGGGCGTCTATGCGCGCGAGGTAGCGAATTCGCTGCTCAGCGCGCCGGCGCTCGGTGGTGTTCTGCGCGGCATATATCCGGTCGCCGTGTTCGGACGCATCGTCGTCGAGTATCGAGCACGAATAGGAAACCGGGATGGACTCCCCGAACTTGCTTTCCAGAAACGCCTCGCGCGGCGCGCCTGCCGTAGATTCGGTCGTCAGCGAGCCGCTCTTCCCGGCATCGACGAGCGAATCGACCGGCGTTCCGCGCAGCTCCTCCTCGTCGTAGCCGAGCAACAGGGTCGTTGCCTTGTTGATGCGCTTGATACGCCCTTCGCCGGAGGTCACGATGATCGCGTCGTTCATGCTTGCCAGGATATTGTCGACATAGTCGCGGCTGATGGTCGTCGTCCGCAGCTGGTCGCGCATGGCATTGAAAACCGCGGCAAGATCGCTCAGTTCATCACCCCGGCCGACTTCCAGCGGTTCGCCGAAGTCGGCATCCCTGAGCTTTTCGGCCTGACGCTTGAGTTCACGGATTCGCAGTGATTGATCGCGCGCGAAAAGAAAGACGATCGCGACGCAAAGGAGCAGCGTGGCCAGTGTGCCCAGGCCGATCCACGTGTAACTGATACGCCGCCGATCGGCTTCCTGGTCGCGAAGATGTTCTCGGAAAGAGATGACGGCAGCGTTCAGGTCGTCCAGCTGCCAGGCAGCAGTCAGTGTGCCGCCGTCAGCAAGGTCGGTCGTCAGCACCATGCTCGACGTAGTCCAGATGGTTCCCGGTGCCGTCCCCTGGGCCGGTACGTTGCCGGCCTGGAGGCTGTTGTGCTCTTCGTCGGCAAACCGAATGCCGGCCAGCAGCGGATCCGCAGCGATCTGCCGGCCGAGCGCCCGAAGAATGGTGCGCGAATTGTCCACCGCCAGGACCGGTGCGAGTTCGTGGGCCAGGGCCTGCAGATGGTCGCGGCCCCGGGCCTCGAGGCTCGCCCTCAGATACGCCTCATGGTCGGCGGCACTGTCTTCGACCATGCCCGTCGCAAGCCAGCGGTACTGGCCGTAGAACATCGAGAGCATGATCGTGCCGACGGCGATGCCGAGTGTGACGACGTAGACCAGGTATCTGGGAATCTTGCTGCCGGTCATGGGTGTCGAGTCCTGTCGGGTCTCCCCACAGTTCCGCCGTGCCTGAGTGCCGGTCCGGTTTGTTGTCGTTGTTATTCGACCGGTTCGACCTGCGACAGGTTGCCGATCCGCCCGGTCAGTCTAGCACTGTTTTTTGCCAAGCGGGCAAATCGGCCGGCGGCAGCTGCGGTCATTCGCCACCGGCAATCCCCGGATCCAGCCGTTTCTCGACGAACTCCGTCGGCTTCGATTGCCCTGTCGTGCGCATCGTGCCCTCGACGACCGCGCCCTCGGCGACCGCTATCGCCGCGGCGCTGACCGTGCCGCTGATGCGAGCCGTTTCGGCGATCTCCACATGGCCAGACGCAATGATGTCGCCGTCCACGCGACCGGCGACGATCACGTCGGCGGCACGGATCGTGCCCTTCCACAGACTGGTGGTCGCGAGGGTCACTGTGCCTCCGAAATCGCAGTCACCGTCGACTTCGCCGGCCAGGTGAAAATTCCCCCGGCCGGTGATGATGCCGTTGATCGCGCACCCCTCGCTGACCAGGGTTGCGGGTCCGCCGGACCGGTCACGCAGGCGGCGTTTGCGGGTGTCGCTCATCTTCGATGTTACTCCGCGTGCGCTCATGTCAACGCCGGATACTACCCGCAGTATCCGCCACATGTCAGCGTCTGCATGGCGCGTCGCTGAAACTCTTGTGGTAAAACGTCGCCGTGATACGTACATTCGACACCCGGCTGGGAAAGCTGGCACGCCTCGATCAGCCGCGACTTGCACGAATGCTCGCCGGTGCGCGCAGAGGTGTCGAGAAGGAATGCCTGCGCATCGACGTAGACGGCAACCTTTCGCTAAAGCCTCATCCTGCCGCACTCGGCTCGGCTTTGACGAATCGATTCATCACGACCGATTTCTCCGAGGCCCTGCTCGAGTTCGTCACGCCGCCCAGCACATACACGTGGGAAGCCCTGTGTGCTTTGTGCGACATACACCAGTTTACCTACCGGAATCTCGGCGATGAATTGCTGTGGCCGGCAAGCATGCCCTGCCTGATACCAGCGGACGACGAGATTCCGCTTGCCCGCTATGGCAGCTCCAACGTCGGGACGATGAAAACGGTCTATCGGCGCGGGCTCGGTTACCGCTATGGCCGGCATATGCAAACCATTGCGGGTGTTCATTTCAATTACTCGCTGCCGGCGGAGTTCTGGCACGAGTACCGGGACCTCGTTGGCGCGCCCGCGAGCGACGATGAGTTCCGGTCTGACCAGTACATGTCGCTGGTGCGAAACTTTCGTCGCTTCGGTTGGTTGTTGTTGTACCTGTTCGGAGCGTCGCCTGCCTTGTGCAGGACCTTCCTCGGCAACCGCGAACTCGACATGCCCCTGCTCGGCCAGGGCACCTACTACGAACCCTTCGGAACTTCTCTCAGGATGAGCGACCTGGGCTACAGCAACCGGAACCAGTCGCGGATCAACATTTGTCCGAACAGTCTCGCTGAATACATTCGCGACCTCTCGGGAGCGATCCGGACGCCCGAACCCGCGTACGAACGTATCGGCGTCATCGTCGACGGCGAGTGGCGCCAGCTCAGCGCCAATTTGCTGCAAATAGAGAACGAGTACTACAGCGCCATTCGGCCGAAAAGGGTCGCGCGGTCGGGCGAGCGACCCACGGCCGCATTGCGGCGGGGTGGCGTCGAGTATGTCGAGGTCCGGACCCTCGATATCAGCATTTTCGACCCCGGCGGAATCAATCAGAACACGATGCGTTTCGTGGAAGCGTTCCTGGTCTATTGCCTGCTGGAAGAGAGCCCGCCGCTCGACGAAACCGCGCTGAACGAAAGCCGGGACAACCAGGCAAGTACAGCTCGGCGCGGCCGGGAACCGGGACTGATCCTCAAGCGCAATGGCAGGCCGGTCGGCCTCGCGGAATGGGCCCGGGAGGTCCTGGCCGGCGTTGCCGCGGTCGCTGAACTGATCGATCGCGCCGAGGACATCGATTCTTACGGCGCTGCAGCCGGAGAGATGAGCGGACTCGTTTCCGAACCCGAGCTTACGCCGTCGGCACGCATACTCGCGGACCTCAGGGACAATGACGCGAGTTTCTTCGAATATTCCATGGCAGCAGCACGGGGGCACAAATCGTACTTCTTGACGACAGAGCCCATACCGACGGGGCGGCTGGTCCTGCTCGAACGGGAAGCGGCGGAATCCCTCGACAGGCAGCGCGCCATCGAGGCGGGGGACGACCAAACCTTTGCCGAGTATGTCGCGCGCTACTTTGCCAACGGCTGACGCCCGGCGGACCCGCGCAAGCAGCAACGGAGCCCGCAAATGTGCCGAATTTCGCCGTTTGCGCGGTGCCGTGTGCGGCTCGTCACAAATTGGCAACGCACAATGTGACGCCTGAATCGATTTAACTAAACTTGCATCCGTTCGCCGCAGGACGGCCAGTTTCGGACCAGCCAGTGATCAAGACCTACATGACAGGCATCGTGCTCGGTATTGCGGGCGCAATCGCCACACTGCATTACATACCGGTGGTCGACGTGGATCGGGAAATGTCGATCATCGCCGTGACGCCCAATGGCGGCAATTCCGAAACCTTTCACATCAACGTCCCGGCCGACAGGATCATGCTAGGCACGGAGAAGCGTGCCAATCCTTTGCCGATGGAGATGCGCTGGCCCGAGAACGAGGCACTCGCGGGCACACGTTCCGAATTGTTCAAGGTGCGGAACTCCCGCGACGCCGTGATTGGCGTCGCCAGCCGGCTGGCGATTCGCAACAAGCCGCTCGGCGAGGTTATCGAGTGGGTGCTGCACCTGCCGGACCGCGGCTCTATTTATGTGAGCGTTCGGCCGCAGGACTCGGGTGGCCTGCGTACCGGAGCCCTGACGGCCGGGACGCTGGAATTCGGCGGACTGGGCGGTACTTTGACCGAGCGCTGGATCGCGGGCGGCGAAGATGCAGATTCGCCTGGCGACGGCAGGATAGAACTGGTGGCGACGTATGTCGCGAGTGCAAAGCCGGTGCCGGCGGAGTCCGACAAATGAAGCTTCTTTTCGCTCTCCTGCTCGGTGTCTTGACCGGCGCCGGGGCCACGCTGGGTTTCCTGTACTACGACCCGGTCTCGTCGGTTGAAGGCGTCACTCCGCTCATGGTCAGCGACCGGCGGCAGATCATCCTCAATTACTCCGCCGTTGCCGGCGATGGAATCGTATACACCAACAACGGCGAATCGCGGGTGCAGCCGGTTCCGCGCAAGGTGGCACAGCTTTGGGAGCCGCCGATCCGTAACACCGAGATTCTCGTGACAGAGATGTTCGACTACCGCGGGTTGCCAATCGGCGTCGGCATCAAGTTTTCCTCGTGGTCGGAAGACACGCGTCTCCTGGACAGCGAAGCCATCGTCGATTCCACCTGGCACATCGAGTTGCCGCAAAAAGGTACCTTGTTCATCGCGCAACGCGAGAATCGCTGGAATTTCCTGCGAGAGATCGTGATCCCGGCGCACTGGAACTCCTCGGACAGCTGGAGGGGGAGCTGGCGCGGTCTGCTGAGCGCCGGTCCCAACGCGCTGGGCACGGCGGCCGTACAGGGCGGCAGCGGCGCGTACGCCGGCAGGAGTCTCGAGGCCGTCGAATACCTGGATGCCAAGGCGTATTCGGCGCTGACCGGACCGGTCGCCGCGGACGGCCAGCTGATCATCGAGTTCCCCGACCTGGAAGCGCAGGTCGCCGAGGGCAGCGCGGCCCCGTAGGCGGCGTCTAGCCGCCTAGATCCTTGAGCGGAGTGCCCGAGTCCGCGGCGCGTCGGGGGTCGGGTGCGATGCGAGCGGCAATGAGCGACTTCGATTGCATGAAGTCGCGCGGCGCGTTCACGCAGTCGATCGCAATCATGCGCCCCTGCCGCAGGTACAGGCAGGAGAAGGCACGGTTCGCGGGGTCGCCGCGAATGATGACGGCATCGTAGCCCTGCGACAATCCCGCGATCTGCAATTTCAGGTCGTACTGGTCCGACCAGAACCAGGGCACGTCGGCATAATGCAGATCGCCGCCACAGGCATTGGTCGCGGCGGTGCGGGCCTGCTCCAGCGCGTTGTGCACCGATTCCAGGCGAACTCGTCGCCCGTAGATCGGGTTCGGATGCGAGCTGCAATCGCCGATCGCGTAGATGCGCGGATCGTTCGTTCTGCACGCATTGTCGACCACGATGCCGTCATCGACTTCCAAACCGGCCGCCGCCGCGAGTTCGAAATTCGGCACGATGCCGACGCCCACCACGACGAGGTCGGCGGGAATTCGTTCGCCGTC
Organism: uncultured Pseudomonadota bacterium; assembly: GCA_963775455.1. GTDB lineage: Bacteria > Pseudomonadota > Gammaproteobacteria > Steroidobacterales > Woeseiaceae > UBA1847. The sequence goes on from CAVZIU010000006.1 coordinate 414,662, forward strand.
GGCGGTCAGGACGGCGGCGACGGCAGCCTTGCCGTCGAAACCCGCAAGGCCGGTGGACAGCCGAAGCCTGACCCCCCGGTCGGCATGCTCGCGCTGGTAGAACGCCGATACTTCCGGCGAAACGACGCGGCTCATCACCCGGCCAGCCAGTTCCACGACCGTCACCTCGGCGCCGAGAGTGCGAGCGACGGCAGCTACTTCGAGTCCGATATAGCCCGCGCCCACGATCACGAGCCGGCTGCCAGGGCACAGGCCGGTGCGTATGGCCTCGACGTCCCCGATGCCGCGCAGGTAGTGCACGCCCGCCGGAAAAGCCGCATCGCCAGGCAGCCTGCGAACACGGGAACCGGTTGCGAGGATCAGGCGGTCCCAGTGTATGCGCTCGCCGGCATCGGTCGACACCGTGGCGGCGGTACGGTCGATGGCGATGACACGGACGCTGGTCCGCAGGCTGACGTGCGGGTCGTCGTAGAACGCGGGCGGCTTCACGTAGAGACGTTCCGCCGGCAGCTCGCCGGCCAGGAATTTCTTCGACAACGGCGGCCGCTGGTACGGCGGATGAGGTTCGTCGCCGAGGACCACGATCCGGCCGCCGAATTTCAGATGTTTGAGGGTCACTACCGCCTGACCGGCAGCCTGACCCGCACCGACTATGACGATCGTGTCCGTCACGCTCACGAGCCCGATTGGGAAGCCGAGAGATTACCGCCCCGCGATAGCCTCGTCGAATTGGCCGCATCCGGTCCGTTTGCAATTTCGTTTGTAGCCGGGCATTCGATTGTGTTCGACTGCCGCAGTTCCACGGGTCGCGGCGATCGATCATGAGCGAAGCCGGTAGCTACAGTGCACGGGTTCCACGGCGCGATTCGTTGCTGCGGTTGCGAGGCTTCGACTGTGCCGTGCACGAATGGGGCAGCGCGGCCTCGCCCCTGATCGTCTACCTGCACGGCTGGGCCGATTGCGCGGCAAGCTTGCAGTTCGTCATCGATTCTTTCGCCGGCGAATGGCATGTGGTCGCGCCGGATCTGCGCGGTTTCGGCGACAGCCGCGCGGATGTCACGTCCTACTGGTTTCCCGACTACCTGGCCGATCTCGATCGCCTGCTCGACGCGGTGAGCCCAGCACGGCCGGTCCGCCTGGTCGGACACAGCATGGGCGGCAACATCGCGGGACTGTACGCGGGGAGCATGCCGTCCCGCGTTGCGGCGTTCGCCAGCCTGGAAGGATTCGGACTGCCCGACGGCAACCCGGCCGAGGCCCCCGACCGCTATCGCGAATGGTTGCAGTCGGTGCGGACACCGTCCGCGTTCGCCGCATATCGGGATTTCGCAACCTTGGCCGGCCATATCGCCAGGCGCAACCCGCGCCTGTCGCCGGATCGCGCGTTGTACGTCGCGCACTGCTGGGGCAGGGCGGAAGGCAACGAAGTCAGGCTGAAGGCGGATCCCCTGCACAGGCTCCCGAATCCCGTCCTATACCGGCGGGCCGAAGCGCTGGCATGCTGGCGCAGCATCACGGCAGCCGCGTTGCTGGTCACCGGCGCCGACAGCGACATCCGGCGGCGCATCGAAGCGCAGGGTGGGTCCCTGGCGACCCAGATCCCCATCGCCGGCGCCCGGGTCGCCGTCATCGAAGGCAGTGGGCACATGCTGCATTTCGACGCACCCGCAGCGCTTGCCGCTTGCCTGGAGGACTTTTTGCGAACCGACTTGTAAATCCATCCAGTACTGTATAAAAATACAGACCCTCTGATCCGGCAGGACGTCTCGCGTGCACGCCGTCGACAACGAATCGCGCCATGCGCCGCATTATCTCGACGGTTTGAACAGCGCCCAGCGCAAGGCTGCGAGCTGGGGCGAGCACGAGTCGTCGGGAGGGACGTTCAGCGCGCGGCCCCTGCTGGTCATCGCCGGTGCGGGTACCGGGAAGACGATGACGCTGGCACATCGCGTCGCGCATCTCGTGGCGCAAGGCGTACAACCGGAGCGCATCCTGCTGCTGACCTTTACCCGGCGGGCCGCAGAGGAGATGACCCGGCGGGCGGAGTCCATCGTGCGCAAAGCGCAGCGCGGACCGTCCGGCCGGGCGGCCCCGGTATTCCGCCTGCCGTGGTCGGGAACCTTTCATTCAATCGGCAATCGGCTGCTGCGGCATTTCGCCCGCACCGTCGGGCTGGATCCCGGTTTCTCGGTCCTCGACCGCGGCGATGCCGCCGACCTGCTCGACGTCGTGCGCCACGAGCTGGGTTTCTCGGCGAGCGAGCGCCGTTTCCCGAAGAAGGACACCTGCCTCGCCATTTACTCCCGCGTGGTGAATACGCAGGGCACGCTCGCCGAAACGCTGTGCAGCGCTTATCCGTGGTGCGCGGACTTCGAGCCGCAACTGCGCGATCTGTTCGGACACTACGTGATGCGCAAACAGGCGACGCACTCGCTGGACTACGACGACCTGCTGCTGTACTGGCAGCACCTGGTCGAGGAACCCGGGGCTGCGGCGGAGATCGGCGGCTGGTTCGATCACGTCCTGGTCGACGAGTACCAGGACACGAACCGCGTGCAGGCGCGAATACTGCAAGCGCTTAAACCAGACGGCCGGGGCGTCACGGTCGTCGGCGACGACGCGCAGTCCATCTACTCCTTCCGTGCGGCGGAGGTCGACAACATCCTCAACTTCCCGGACCGCTTCATCCCTTCGGCCGAAGTCGTGACGCTCGAACAGAACTACCGGTCGACCCAGGCGATCCTGGATAGCGCCAATTGCGTGATCGCGGAGAGCGAGCACCAGTATCGCAAGAACCTGTACTCGGAATGCGCGGCAGGTTCGCCGCCGGAGTATGTCACCGCAGAGGACGGCGATGCCGAGGCGGACCATGTCGTCCGGTCAGTGCTGGCGAACCGCGAGAACGGCATCGAGCTTCGCCGTCAGGCCGTGCTGTTCCGCAGCTCGCATCACAGCGACCGCCTCGAACTCGAACTGGTCCGTCGGAACATCCCCTACGTCAAGTACGGCGGGCTCAAGTTCCTGGAGGCGGCGCACGTGAAGGACCTGCTGGCGTTGTTGAAATGGGCGGACAACCCGAAGAACGAGATTGCGGCATTCCGGGTCATCAAGCTGCTGCCGGGAATGGGGCCCACGCTTGCTAAGAAAGCCTTCGAATTCCTGCGGGTGGGCGAGTTCCGGTTCAGCGAACTCGCGCACTTCGCGGCGCCGCCGGCCGCCGCTGCCGCGTGGGCGGACCTGGTGGCCCTGCTCGCCGGGCTCGCCGGCGAAGGCGCGGCGGCCTGGCAGCCGCAGGTCGGCGCCGCGCGGCGCTGGTATCAGCCGCAGCTCGAGCGCCTGTACGACAATGTCGATACGCGGGCCGCCGACCTCGAGCAGCTCGAACAGGTCGCCGGCCGCTACGCGACGCGTGAGCGTTTTCTCACGGAACTGACCCTCGATCCGCCGGCCGCCTCGGGCGATCTTGCCGGCGAGCCTTTGCTGGACGAGGACTACCTGGTGCTGTCGACCGTCCATTCGGCCAAGGGCCAGGAGTGGGACGCCGTGTTCCTGCTGAACGTGACCGACGGCAGTTTTCCGTCGGAGTTCGCCGCCGGCAAGCCTGCGTTGATCGAAGAGGAGCGCCGTGTGCTGTATGTGGCGATGACGCGCGCGCGGCGGTCACTGTCCCTGATTGCGCCGCTTTGTTTCCATGTCACGCAGCAGCGTCGTGATGGCGACCGGCACGTCTACGGCGCGCGCAGCCGCTTCGTTTCCGAGCGGCTGCTGTCGACCTTCACGCCGGTTCTTGCGGGCCGCGCGGAAAGGCCGGCAGCGGCGGCCGGCTCCCGATCGGCCACCCGCATCGACGTCGCGGCGAGAATGCGTGACATGTGGTGAAAAAAAAGGCGGTGGCAAAAAGCCACCGCCCAGTCGGAACGAAACAAACAGCATAAGGGATTTTCAGTTTGTTACGTCAACCCGGTTCCCCCGAGTGGCCGGCATGGGGGCCGGCCACTCGGATCGATTCCTTGCTTTCAATCTGATTGTTCGATGCGGCAGCCGCGTGTTTGGTTGCAAACGTTTTGGAATATCGGCGCTGCATATGCCGGGCCCCGGGTTTCGTATGCAACCATTGGCGCGTCCAGCTATGCTTGCGCGAGGAGTTGTGCTCCGCGGCGAGGTACTCATGGTGCATTCGGCGAGGCAGTCGGTACGGGATAGTGTCGCCCGGGACGAATGGGAGCTGCGCGTCGATCTCGCGGCCTGCTATCGCGCGATCGCGATGTACGGCTGGGACGATCTCGTGTTCACGCACGTGTCCGCGCGGGTGCCCGGACCCGAGGAACATTTCCTCATCAATCCCTACGGCTGGCTGTTCGAGGAAATCACGGCGAGCAGCCTCGTCAAGGTCGACCTCGACGGGGGCAAGGTCGGCGCTACGCCGCACGACATCAACCCGGCCGGCTTCGTGATCCACAGCGCCGTGCATGCGGCGCGCCCGGACGTCGCCTGCGTGTTGCATACGCATACGAGAGCCGGGGTCGCCGTGTCGGCGCAGAAGGATGGCCTGCAGCCGATCTCACAGACCTCGCTGTTCGCGTACGCCACGCTCGCCTATCACGACTATGAAGGCGTGGCGTTGAACGACGCGGAGAAACCGAGGCTCGTCGCCGATCTCGGCGATCGCAACTGTCTCATGCTGCGCAATCACGGCCTGCTCACCACGGGGCAGACGATTGCGGATGCTTTCCTGCTGATGTACGTGTTCGAAACTGCCTGTCAGATCCAGCTCATGGCGCAATCAACCGGGCAGCCGTTGTTGCCCGTGCCGGCGCCGATCGTCGCCGGCATCCGGGCACAGGCCGAACAGGTCACGCGGGGCCTCGGCGGCCGGCTCGTCTGGCCCGGCCTGTTGCGGAAACTGGACCGGCTCGATCCTTCCTTCCGCGATTGAGCGTCGTTCAGGCCAGGAACATCGCGTAGGCGGGATTGCCGTTTTCCTCGGAGTGGGCGTAGCCCAGTTCCGCGAGGTGCGCTTCGAGTTCCTCCGATTCCTCGGCCGGCACGTCGATGCCCGCCAGCACGCGGCCGTAGTCCGAACCGTGATTGCGATAATGAAAAAGGCTGATATTCCAGTCGGTGCCGATCGCATTCAGGAAATCGAGCAGCGCGCCCGGACGTTCGGGGAATTCGAAGCGAAACAGGCGTTCGTTGGCCACGCCGGCCGATCTTCCGCCGACCATATGCCGCACGTGCAGCTTCGCCATTTCGTTGTTGCTGAGGTCCACGACGGGATAACCCGCGGCCGCGAGAGCCGCCAGGATGTCCTTCCGTTCGCCGCCGCCGCCCGACAGCTGGACTCCGACGAAAATATGAGCTTTTGCGCTGTCGCTGTAGCGGTAGTTGAACTCGGTGATGCCGCGCCGCCCCAGCGTTTCGCAGAAGCGCCGGAAGCTCCCAGGCGCCTCGGGGATTTCCGCCGCGAGCAGCATTTCCTGCTGCTCTCCGACCGCGGCGCGCTCGGCAATATGCCGCAGGCGGTCGAAGTTCACGTTCGCCCCGCAGCTGATCGTGACCACCGTCCTGCCTTCGATGCCGCGTTCCAGCAGGTATTTTTTCGCGCCCGCGAGCGCGAGGCCGCCCGCCGGTTCGACGATCGAACGGGTGTCCTCGAAGATATCGCGGATGGCTGCGCAGGTCTGGTCCGTGTCGACGGTCATGAATTCATCGACGTACCGGCGGCAGAGCCGGAAAGATTCGTCCCCGACGCGGCGGACCGCGACGCCATCGGCAAAGATTCCGACATGGTCCAGCGTCACCGGTTCGCCTGCGGCGATCGACGCCTGCATGGCGGCGGAGTCTTCCGGCTCCACGCCGATGATGCGGATTTGCGGTTCGAGCGTCTTGACGTAGGCGGCGATGCCGGCGATGAGTCCGCCGCCGCCGATCGGTACGAAGATCGCATCGATCCGTTCTTGCGACTGCGTCAATATTTCCTTGCCGATCGTGCCCTGTCCTGCGATCACGTCGGGGTCGTCGAACGGATGTATGAACACGAGTGATTCGCGTGTTTCCAGGTACCGCGCATGCTGGTAAGCGTCATCGTAGGCATCGCCATGGAGGACGACTTCGCCACCCAGGGCACGCACGGCATCGACCTTGATGCGCGGCGTCGTCACCGGCATGACGATGACGGCGCGTACGCCGCGTCGCTTCGCCGCCAGGGCAACGCCTTGCGCGTGGTTGCCGGCTGAGCTGCAGATGACGCCGGCGGCGACGACTTCGTCCGGTAAGGCGGCGATCTTGTTGTAGGCGCCGCGCAGCTTGAACGAGAAAACGGGTTGCAAGTCTTCCCGTTTCATCAATATTCGATTCTTCAATCGCCGGGACAGGTTGACCGCAAGTTCGAGCGGCGACTCGATCGCGACGTCATATACGCGCGAATGCTCAATGCGATGCCTGTAGTCGATTTCTGCCATGTACGGCTGGTCCCGATGCAGCTGGCGTTATCGCACACCGCGCAGGCTGCCGCAAAACTTTGCAAGTACAGGGCTAATGCCCGGGGCGGCGGGGACCCATACGTGTTTCGATGGCATGGATGCCGCATCGTCCTTTGCAGCTGAAACTGTTTCGCCGCGAAGCGGTGGCCGCGACGCAGCACCGCTGGCTTGGCGACGTGACGGTGGTGACGCCGCCCGCTGCAACCGTGGCGGCCGGCTGTGCAATTCTCGCTTGCGCCATGCTCGCCGTCAGCACGGTTGCGATCCGGATCCCGGAACGCGTGCCAGCACTCGGTCGACTGTTGCCCGCGAAGCACATAGTGCGGGTAGAAGCTCCGCGCGCGGGCATCGTGAGCGAGGTCGGCGTCGCCGACGGCGATGCGGTGACCCGCGGCGATCCGCTCCTTGCTATCCGCGCACCGGGCGCGGAATCGGCCGAATCACCACTCGTTGCAACCCAGAAATCGCTGGAACGCGAACTCGAGGTCCTTGCCGACGAAGAGACAGCCGATGCAAGCGCCGTCAGTGCGGCGCAAGCGAACATTCAACGCCGAACGGCCCTGGCCCGCGAGCGCATCGACGCGGCGGCCAGCGAGGCGTTACTGCTGGAGGAACGGGAAGCGCTCGCCCTGCGGCAACTGACTCGCGCGCAACGCGTGGCTTCCGCCGGCGGCCTGGCGGAACACCAGCTCGACACGCTGCAGGCGGACGCGCTGGCAGCCGAACTGGAACGCAACGCCGCGCTGCAGCGACGCTCCGCACTCCGGCAGGAACTCGAATCGCTCGACGCCGAGCGACGGCAGCGGCAGGCGGAGCTCGAACACCGCCGACTGCGTCGCGCGCTGGAACGCGAACGGCTGCAGCGCGATCTGCTGGCTCAGTCGGGCGAACTGAAGAGCACGGTGACGGCGCCTGCCGACGGAGTCGTCGCTGGCCTGCTGGTCACCGAGGGCGAGACCGTTCGGGCCGGACAGATGCTGTTGCAACTCTACGAACCCGGCGGCGAATTGCAGGCATACCTCTATATCAGCGCGGACTCTGCCCTGCGGGTCCGGCGGGGCGACGTCGTCGAATTGCGGCTGCGCGCCTATCCGTACCCGCTGTACGGCACCTGGTCCGCGACGGTCACCGCGGTTTCCGCCGTGCCGGCCCCGGCGGAAACCCTCGTGCCCGCAGCCGGGCTGCCCGGCGAACTATATGTGCTCCGGGCGGCGCTAGATCGCGACTCGCCGCTTGCCGACCTGCCGCTGCCCGGTCCGGGCGCGACCTTCGACGCGGAACTGGTGCACGCACGCTGGCCCTTGTATCGCTGGGTGCTGCGCCGTGCCGGGCCGTCGGCCTGAAACATGCGGCGGCTGCGCGCCGTAAGGCAGGTCGAAATCGCAGAATGCGCCCTGGCCGCACTCGTCACGGTCGCCCGGCTGCACGGTCACGACATCGATCTTGCCTGGGCACGCCGGCGCTTTCCCCCGCAATCGCGCCGTCCGGACCTCGCGTCCCTCCTGTTCATGGCACAGGAACTCGGCCTGGCCGCACGGGCTTTGCGGGCAGAACCGGAGGATTTACGGCGGATCCGGACACCTGCCATCCTGCACTGGGAATTTCGCCACTTCGTCGTGCTGACTCGCGCACGCCGTCGCTCCCTGGACATCTGGGACCCCGCCGCCGGACACCGGCGGCTGCGCCGCCAGGCATTGCGAGCCGGCTTCACCGGCGTCGTGGTCGAGTTCGCACGCGCACCGGGTTTTCGACCGCTCACCGACGGCCGACGATTGCGGTTTGCCGACCTGCTCGCCGATTTTCGCGGACTCAGGCCGTACCTCGGCGTGATGCTCGCATTGCTGCTCGCTACGCAGACACTGGGCCTGGCGCTGCCGGTCGGCACCCAGCTGCTGATCGACGAAGCAGTGGGCAACCAGGACCGGGCCTGGCTGCACGCCGTCGTCGCGGGGCTCGGTTGCGTCATGTCGGCGGCATTGATCCTCGACCTGCTTCGGCAGCGCTACGGGCTATTCGCCGGAATCCGCATGTCAGTCGACACGGCGGCGGCGATGGTGCGCCACGTCCTGGCTCTGCCGGTCGCGGTGCTCGAGCGCCGCACGATCGCCGATACGCTGTCGCGGGTCGATTCGCTGCAACCGATACAACAGGTGCTCGTCGACACATTGCTGGCGACGGTGGTCCAGGCGGTGACACTCGTCGCCACGTTGGCCCTGATGGTCTTCTACAGCCCGCCGCTCGCCGGCTTCTCCGTGCTTGCCATGCTGGCCGCGGTGCTCGTGCAGCTCATGCTGATGCCGCGGGCGCGGGCCCACGATCTCGACAGCGTCGTCGCACTGGCGGAAGCGCGCCAGTCGCTACTCGACAGTCTCGCCGGCGCGGCTTCGGTGCATGCGTTCGGACTGCAATCGTTCCGCCTCGCACACTGGCGCAACGCATTCGAACGGGCAGGCAATGCGCGCGCGAACCTGGGGCGCCTGTCGATCGCGGCGGCGGGAGCGCAGGGGACGATCGCGTTGGCGGACCAACTGCTGTTCCTGGCCCTCGGCATCGCGGGCATCGGCAGCAAGAGCATCACGCTCGGCGTGCTGTTTGCGTTTCTCACGCTGCGCGGCCGGCTCGCCGCGGCGCTGGCCGGCCTCGTCACGGCGGGCAGGGACCTGTATCTCGCCGGCAACCATCTCGAGCGGGTTGGCGAGTTGCTGGCAGAACCCGCGGAAAAGCCGCCCGCCAGGACCGCCTACCGTGCAATGCCCGGCGGACGACTCGCGTGTGCCGGTCTTACCTATGCCTGGCATGCCGGCAGGCCGGTGTTCTCGGATTTCACCTGCAGCATCGACGCCGGCGAACGCGTCGTCATCTGCGGGCGTTCCGGCGCGGGCAAGACGACGCTCCTGAGACTGCTCGCCTGCGAACTCGAACCTGCCGCGGGCAGCCTGCAGTTCGACGGCTGGGATGCCGCGCTCTGGGACCGGAGCTGGCTGCGCCGGCATTTCGGCGTCGTGCGCCAGTCGGACCGCCTGTTCAGCGGCAGCATCGGCGAGAACATAGCCGCCTTCTCACCCTGTCCCGAGCCGGCGCGCATTCGCCGAGCCGCCGAACTCGCGGACCTGTGGCAGGACCTGCTCGGTCTCCCGTTACGCCTAGAGACACCGCTCACCGATGGCGGCTCGGGGCTGTCCGGCGGCCAGTTGCAACGGCTGATGCTGGCCCGTGCACTGTACCCGGAACCGCGCGTGCTGTTTCTCGATGAGGCGACGAGCCAGCTCGACGAAAGGACGGAGCGCCGCGTGCTCGGCAACCTGGCGCGGCTCGGCATCACGATCGTCAGCGTCGCGCACGGACCGCAGGCCATTAGGCTCGGTGGCCGGCCCATTTGCCTGCGGGGCCAGGCAAATGGCAAAACACCGGCCGCGCTTCCATAATGACCGTTCGACGACAAGACTCCGCAATGCCGGGAACCGCGCGTGGCTCAAGCGAATCGCCTGCTCATCACCAATGCACGACTGATCAACGAAGGGACCATTCGCGACGGCGATCTGCTGATCGAGGGCGAGCGCATCTCGAAGATCGCAGCGTCGATTGCAGCGGATGAGGCCGCAGTGGTGATCGACGCCGCCGGCAAGTATCTCATGCCGGGAATGATCGATGACCAGGTCCATTTCCGGGAGCCCGGGCTCACGCACAAGGGCGACCTCGCAACGGAGTCCGCTGCCGCTGCCGCGGGCGGGATAACGAGTTTCCTGGACATGCCGAACGTCAATCCCCAGACGGTCACGCGGACGGCGCTGGCGGACAAGTATCTGCTCGCGGCAGGGCGTTGTCGGGGCAACTACGGTTTCTATCTCGGCGCCACGAACGACAACATCGAGGAGATCCGCGCGCTCGAGATCGGGGACGCGGCGGGTATCAAAGCGTTCATGGGGGCATCCACCGGGAACATGCTGGTCGACGACCCGGTGACGCTCGAGCGCCTGTTTCGCGATGCCCCGGTCATCGTGTTGACGCACTGCGAGGATTCACCGACCATCCGCGCCAACGAGGCTGCGGCGCGTGCGAAGTACGGCGACGACGTACCGTACTCGGAACATCCGCGCATCCGCTCGGCGGAAGCCTGCCTCAAGTCGTCGACACTGGCCGTCGGCCTCGCTACGCGACACGATGCGCTTCTGCACATCCTGCACCTGACTACGGCGGTGGAAATGGCATTGTTCTCCGACGCGCCGCGCCGACGGAAACGCATCACCGCCGAGGTTTGCGTGCATCACCTGTGGTTCGACGAATCGAGTTACGATGAACTCGGGTCCGCGATCAAGTGCAATCCGGCGATCAAGCGGAGCGAGGATCGGGAAGCGCTGCTCGCTGCCGTAAATTCCGGCAGGATCGACATCATTGCAACCGACCACGCACCGCATACGCGCGAAGAGAAAGCTCGAAAATACTTCGACGCGCCCGCAGGGCTGCCGCTCGTGCAGCATGCCTTGCTGCTGCTCTTCGAGCTGGCCGCCGCCGGCCGGATTTCGCCGGAGCAGATCGTTGACAAGGCCTGCCATGCGCCGGCGGACGTCTTCGGTATCGTCGATCGCGGCTACCTGCGGGAAGGCGCATACGCCGACCTGGTGCTCGTGGATGCCGGCCGGCCCGGCACAGTGAGCGAGACTTCGCTGCTGAGCAAATGCGGCTGGTCACCGTTTACCGGGCAGCGGTTCTCGTCGTCGATCGATACGACGCTGGTCAACGGAACCGTGGTCTACCGAAACGGGAAACTATCCGGCGCAGTCCCCGGCCGGCGGCTGGAATTCTGCCGGGAACGCTGAAATTCAGAGCTTTTCTAGCGGCCGCGGTGCGGATTTCTGCCCGCCCGGCAAACCTGTTTACTTTCCGGGCGATCCGGCTATGCTAGCGCTCATTGATGGATCAGACCGCAAGAGCGGAGCCTGTTGCGGTAGTTGAATGAACCCGACCGATACTTCCAATCCCGACTACTTTCACCGGGTAGTCGACTGCCAGTGGGCCTGTCCGGCGCACACTGATGTCCCCGAATACATTCGCCTGATCGCGCAAGGCCGTTTCGGCGATGCGTACATCGAGAACCGGAGGTCCAACGTGTTCCCCGGCATACTCGGAAGAGTATGTGACCGGCCGTGCGAACCTGCATGTCGCCGCGGCAGAGTGGAGGAGAAACCCGTCGCTATCTGCCGCCTGAAGCGCGTGGCCGCGGATCATCGCGAGGACATCACTTCGCGCCTGCCGAAAGCACCGCCGGTCGGCAACGGCAAGAAAGTTGCCCTGATCGGAGCCGGCTGCGCGTCGCTCGCCGTCGCGAACGACCTGTGCCCGCTGGGCTACGACGTGACGATCTTCGAAGCGCTCGGCACGACGGGCGGGCTCATGCGTACCAACATCCCGCGCTTCCGCCTGCCGCCCGCGGTGCTCGACGAGGAGATCGGCTACATCCTCGACATGGGCGCGAAGCTGAAACTGGGCCACAGGATCGACAGCCTGCGGCAGCTGCTCGACGGCGGCGAGTTCGACGCCGTCTTTGTAGGCACCGGCGCCCCGCGCGGGAAGGACCTCGAGATTCCGGGCCGCCGGGACGCGGACCGCATCCATATCGGCATCGACTGGCTCGAGTCCGTCGCCTTCGGTCACATCGAATCGATCGGCGAGCGCGTGCTGATCATAGGCGTCGGCAATACCGCGATGGACTGCTGTCGCACATCCCTGCGCCTGGGCGCGAAGGACGTGAAGGTCATGGCGCGCAAGCCGCGCGGTTTTTTCAAGGCTTCGGAGTGGGAGCTCGAGGACGCCGAAGAGGAACAGGTTCAGATCATCGTCAATCATTCGCCGAAGAACTTCGTCGTCGAAGACGGAAAACTCACGGGCATGATCTTCGAGGTCCTGGAGTACCAGGTCGACGAGGACGGTGGCATCGATCGCGGCACCGTCGTGGACGAGATCACGATACCCTGCGATGACGTCATACTCGCCATCGGCCAGGAGAATGCATTCCCCTGGATCGAGCGCGACATCGGCATAAGGTTCAACGAATGGGACGGCCCGGTCGTCGACCGGAAGACGATGATGTGCACGCGTGACGGCGTGTTCTTCGGTGGCGATTCGGCATTCGGTCCGATGAACATCATCTGGGCCGTAGCGCACGCAAAGGAAGCGGCGATCTCGATGGATCGCTATTGCCACGGCGAAGACATACACGAACGGCCGCCGGCGGGAGTCAGCCTGGCGAGCCAGAAGATGGGCATCCACGAGTGGAGTTACTCGAACGACTACAATCCGGCGGCGCGCCGGCTGATGCCCCATGTCGATCTCAAGAAACGCTTCAAGAATCTCGACATCGAAGTCGAGTTGGGCTTTACGGCCGAGCAGACGATCCAGGAAGTGGAGCGTTGCCTCAACTGCGACATCCAAACCGTGTTCGAAGCGAACCTGTGCATCGAATGCGACGCGTGCATCGACATCTGCCCTGTCGACTGCCTGACCATCACGGCGAATGCCTCGGAAGAGGACCTGCGCGGGCGATTGTCCGCGCCTGCCGAAAACCGGGAGCAGCTCCTGTACGTCTCGGCCGGACTGCCACAAACCGGCCGCGTCATGGTCAAAGACGAGGACCTCTGCGTGCACTGCGGCCTTTGCGCCGAGCGCTGCCCCACGGGTGCCTGGGACATGCAGAAGTCGACGATCCTGTTGCCCTACGCCAAGGACCAGGAGTTCAATCGCAAGGCAAGGACGAGCAGCGCCGCCTGACCCAGCGCCCGATGAAGGATCTGCCGTGGCAACCGTCAACGATGTCGTAATCAAGATCGCCACTGTGAATGGCACCGGCTCCGCGAGCGCCAACGGTTTGTTGCGCAAAGCGATTTTTCGCATGGGCGTGCCGGTGGTCGGCAAGAATTACTTTCCCTCCAATATCCAGGGATTGCCGACCTGGTACGAAATTCGCGTGACCGCCGACGGTTACCAGTCGCGCTCGGATTGCCTCGACGTCATGGTGGCGATGAACGCACAGACCTATGCACAGGACATGGCCGAGGTTTCGTCGGGCGGCTGGCTGGTCTACGACTCTACCTGGCCGCGCAGCCGGCTGCTGGACCGGCCGGACATCACCGTGCTGGGCGTGCCCTTGTCGCGGATGTGCAACGAGAATTTCGACGGTGCGCGGGCCCGCATCCTGATGAAGAACATCGCGTACGTCGGCGTGCTCGCCGCGCTGCTCGAGCTTGACCTGGACATCATCACAGGTTTGCTCGGCGAAACTTTCGGTGACAAGCGCAAACTCATCGACTCGAACATGCAGGCGATCCGACTCGGCTATGACTACGCAATGCAGAATTTTGCCTGTCCGTTGCCGAAGAAAGTCGCGCCGCTCGACCGGACACGCGGGCATATCGTGATCGACGGCAATACCGCGGCTGGTCTCGGCTGCATGTATGCCGGCGCCACCGTCGGCGCGTGGTACCCGATCACGCCGTCGACCTCGCTCATGGACTCCTTCCATGCGTTCTGCCGCAAGTACCGGGTCGACCCGGAGACGGGCAGGAACCGCTATTGCGTTATCCAGGCGGAGGACGAGCTCGCGGCCATAGGCATGGTGCTCGGTGCGAGCTGGAACGGCGCACGGGCCTTCACGCCGACCAGCGGCCCCGGCATCTCCCTGATGAGCGAGTTCCTGGGTTTCGCATACTATGCGGAAATCCCGGCGGTCGTTTTCAACATCCAGCGCACCGGCCCGTCGACCGGGATGCCAACCCGCACCCAGCAGGCCGACATCCTGGCCTGCGCCTATGCGTCCCACGGGGACACGAAGCATGTCCTGCTGTTCCCGGCGGACCCCGGGGAATGCTTTCACATGGCGGTCCAGTCATTCGACCTTGCCGAGCGCCTGCAGACGCCGGTGATGGTGCTGTCCGATCTCGACATTGGCATGAACGACTGGATGATCCCGGCTTTCGAATGGGACGAGACGCGCGTGCCCGACCGCGGCAAGGTGCTCGGTGCCGAGGAACTCGAGAAGATCGACAAGTTCCAGCGTTATCTCGACGTCGACGGCGATGGCATTCCCTATCGCACGCTGCCCGGCGTGCACCCGAAAGGCGCCTTTTTTACGCGCGGCTCCGGTCACAGCAAGTACGGCGCGTACACGGAGGACGCCGCGGCCTACCAGGACGTCGTGGACCGGCTGCTCGTCAAGTGGGAGACCGCGCGCGGCATCCTGCCCGCGGCGGAGATTCGCTATTCCAGGGCCTGTTCCGCAGCCATACTGACGGTCGGGAGCGGGCATGCGGCCTGCGTCGAGGCGCTCGACCGGCTTGCGTCGCAGGACGTGAAACTCAACTACTGCCGGGTCAAAGCTTTCCCCTTCGGCGAGGATGTGCGCGAGTTCATCGCGAAGCACGACGTGGTGTATGTCGTCGAGCAGAATCGCGATGCCCAGCTCCGAACACTGCTCATGCTCGACGTCGACGCGGAGCCCCGCAAGCTGATTTCCGTGCTGCACTACAACGGCATTCCGGTCAATGCGGGCTTTGTCATCGACGCGGTGTTGAAGCGGATTTCTCGAGGACAGGCGGCATGAGCTACATCGGCAAACCCAAGGTCACGCATCCCGGCATGCCCAGGAATGCGCTGGGCCTTACATCCCGGGATTACGAGGGTACCGTGTCCACGCTGTGCGCGGGCTGCGGGCATGACTCCGTGACAGCGGCGATCATCCAGGCCGTGTTCGAACTCGACCTCGAGCCGCACATGCTCGCGAAAATGAGCGGCATTGGTTGCTCTTCGAAGACGCCGGCCTATTTCGTAAGCCAGTCTCACGGCTTCAATTCCGTGCACGGGCGCATGCCGTCGGTGACGACTGGTGCGAATGCCGCAAATCGGGACCTGACCTACATCGGTGTGTCCGGCGACGGCGATTCGCTGTCGATCGGGGTTGGCCAGTTCGTGCACGCGATCCGGCGCAACCTGAACATGTGCTACATCATCGAGAACAACGGCGTTTACGGCCTGACCAAAGGCCAGTTTTCGGCATCCGCCGACGTCGGCAGCAGGCCCAAGAAGGGCCAGCCGAATCAGCAGGAACCGATCGATCCGGTGAGCACGGCACTGAGCATAGGCGCGACCTACGTCGCGCGCAGCTTTTCCGGCGACAAGGAGCAGCTCGTTCCGCTCATAAAGGGCGCCCTCAGGCACTCGGGGTTCGCGCTGGTCGACGTCATCAGCCCTTGCGTCACTTTCAACGATCACGAAGGCTCGACCAAGAGTTACAAGCACACACGCGAGTTCTACCACCACGTCGTCGACATGGACTTCGTCCCGCCGGCCGCCACGATCAAGGCGGCCTACGCCGAAGGCGAGGCGTTGCCGGTCGAGCTGCACGATGGCAGCCGCATCGTGCTGCGCAAGGTCGACCAGCAATACGACCCGACGAGTCGTGCGAAGGCCTTCCAGTATCTCCGCGAGAATTTCAAGGCCGGCGAGATCGCGACGGGCCTGCTGTATATCGACGAGACCCGCAAGGACATGCAGGAGCTGATGAACACGGTCACGACGCCGCTCGCGCAGCTGCCGCTCGAGTCACTGCACCCCGGCACGGCCGAACTTGCGCGTATCCTGGCGAGTTACGTCTGAATCGCTATTCGATGTAGCCAATCTGCGGCCGGCGCAGCCCTGTTCGCCGGCGGAGGACACAAAAATTGAAGATCCTGCGGCGGGAGCTGGTCAAGGCGGGCCTGGTCGGGGGCGGCATGGCCGCGGCGGGCGTGCCGCTGGCGGCGCTCGGTAGCGCCGTCACCGACAGCAGGAAGTCGCTGGATATCCTGGTGCTCGGCGGCACCGGCTTCATCGGGCCGCACATGGTTGGCGAAGCCCTGCGTCGTGGTCACAACGTCACCCTGTTCAATCGAGGCCGCACCAATGACGAGCTCTTCGCCGATCTCGAGACGATCCACGGCGATCGTGGCGGCGATCTCGCGGGCCTCCGGAGCCGCACCTGGGACGCCGTCATCGACAACTCGGGTTACGTGCCCCGGCACGTGGCGAACTCCGCGGCATTGCTTAATCCGCAGATCGGCCGTTACCTCTATATCTCCACCGTCGCCGTGTACGCGGACTTCAATCGGCTGAATGAAGTCGACGCGCCGCTGGCGACGATCGAGGACGAGTCGACCGAGGAGGTGACCGGCGAGACCTACGGTCCGCTGAAAGCACTGTGCGAGAAGCGCGTGTCCGCCGAAATCGACGAAGGCCGACTGACTATCGTGCGGCCGACTTACATCTGCGGGCCGGGCGACCACACGGACCGTTTCACCTGGTATCCCGTGCGCACGCGCCGGGGCGGCGACATGTTATGGCCCGGCGGCGCCGACGCAACGATGCAGATCATCGACGTGCGCGACCTGGCCGTATTCGTCGTGGATTGCCTCGACCACTCGACGAGCGGCACGTTCAATGCCGTGAATCCGGTCGGGTCCTACACATTCGGCGACCTGCTCGAGGACTGTCAGGCGGTAACTGACACGACCGTAACGCCGGTCTGGATTGACGACGGCTTCCTCGGCAAGCACGAGCTCGAAGGCGCGCTGCCGATCTACGGCCTGGGAGAAAGTCCGGGTACCGGGTTCAGCGGCAGCACGGCCTACGAGGCCGGAATGCGTGTCCGGCCCGAGCGCGAGACGGTGCGCGACCTGCTGCAATGGTGGGATTGCCTGCCGGCCGAGCGGCATGCCTCGGCGCAATTCGGGCTCACAGCCGAGCGCGAGGCAAAACTGATTGCCGAATGGCGTGCTGAGCAGATAGGCCCGAAAAAAGACAATAAAAACAGTTAACTTTTAGCCTGCATCCAAAGGCCGTCCGGCACGCATCTCTAGGGCGGAAGTCGCATTGCGACGTGAACTTGGAGAACCGCAGTGAACGAAGACGTTTTAATCCCCGGATTCCTGTTTGGTGGCATGACCATCGTCTTGAGCCTCTATTTCTGGTTTCGCTACCGCAATCGTTTCGATATGCAGGAAACGATCCGGCTCGCGCTCGACAAAGGGCAGGAGCTGAGCCCGGAGATCATCGATCGCCTCGGTCATCCGAAAGCATCCAGGGATCGCGATCTGCGCCTGGCGCTGATCTGGCTCGCGCTCGCCATCGGCCTGGTGCTGTGCGGCATCGCGGTGCCGGATCCGAGTGGCTACGCGCTGCGCGGCATCTTGTCCGGCGCCGCCTTCCCCTTCGCACTGGGCGTCGCCTACCTGATCATGTGGCGCTACGCGGGCCGCGACTGAGACGCGAGCAGAGCCGAATCGTGCCAGATAATCCCGCTGCAGACGGACAGGAAGCCGACCACCGGCTGATCGCGCGTGTCCTGGCGAGCCAGGACACCAGGGCTTTCGGCGAACTGATCCGCCGGCACCAATCGCGGGTGCGCATGTTCCTGCGCAGGTTGTGTTGTGACGACTCGATGGCGGACGATCTGGCGCAGGACTGCTTCCTGCACGCGTGGGACAAGCTCGGCACATACACCGGTCAGGGGTCCTTCATCGGCTGGCTGCTGAAGGTCGCATACACGACCTTTCTGCAGGCGAAGCGCAAGTCCAAGCGCTACACAGAAGTCCTGCGCGAAGCGGCGCTGCTCGCCGACGATGCACCGGGCATGCACGCCGAAACGACGGAGCTGCCCGACCTCGTGAAACTGCTGGCCGCCCTGACGGACGACGAGAGGGCGATCATGGTGATGTCCTATGCCCTGGGGTTTTCGCACCGGGAAATCAGCGAAGCGACGGGGCAACCGGTCGGAACGGTCAAGTCCGTTCTGTTTCGTGGCAAGGAAAAAATCAGGTTGCGCTTTGAAATCAAAGATCATCAACATGGCTGAACGTATGAAGGACGCAGACGATCGATTGCTCGAATCCCTGTTTGCGGCTGCTCCGATCGCGGATGCAGGCTTCAGCGAACGCATCGTACGGCGGATCCGCCGCAAGCTGCGCGTGCGCCGAACCTGTTTTGCGACGGCGGTGGCACTCGGCGGGGCGATCGCACTGAAGCCTGCGTTGTGGCTGGCGGCGTTCGTCCTGGGCTTATTGCGCGAAATGCCCGGGGGCCTGGCCGGCATTTCGGTCGACAACCTGCCGTCGGCAGGGATGCTTGCTGCAGGTGGCCTGCTGTTCGTGCTCACCGTAGTCGGGTTGCGCCTGCTCGACGACTGAGAGCGCCGGTCATGCGCCGTGCCTGCAGAGCGATCCGCGAGCATGTCGACCGCGTCATTGTCAGGCCCGTACCCCTCGGTTACATTGCGTCGATGAGCCTGCGCGACGAAGTCGAATTGCTGTTGCCGAGCTGGGAGCGCTGGTACCCGAGCCTGTTCGACGCGGCCTTCGACCTCGGCATCATCAAGGCGGAGGTGTGCGATCCGCATACGCTGCTACTGAGCAGCCGGCACGAGAAGATCCGGCAGCAGGCCGAAGACGCTCATCGCGAGAAGTGGGGAGGCGACGCGCAGGAATAGCGCGCCCGAGCATGGCATTCGATCTCGACGCGGTCCGGGCCGAATTTCCCGCCTTGTCCCTGACCGACGACGGCCAGCCGCGCTGCTATTTCGACAACCCCGCCGGGACGCAGGTGCCGCGCCGGGTCGTCGACGCCATCGCCGCGTGCCTGCTAACCGCAAATGCCAATGTCGGGGGCTCTTTCGCGACCTCTCGTCGCGCCGATGAGATCGTAGAGAATGCGCGTCTGGCCGTGCGTGATTTCCTCAACGCACCATCGGCCGACGAAATCGTGTTCGGCCAGAACATGACGTCGCTGACGCTGCACCTGTCGCGCTCGCTCGCTCGTATGCTGCAGCCCGGCGACGAAATCATCCTGAGCCGCATGGATCACGACGCGAACGTTCAGCCCTGGTTGCTGATGGCGCGCGACCGGGGCCTGAAGGTGCGCTGGTTCGAGTTCGATCGCGAGCGGTTCGAATTCGACCTCGAGGACCTGGACGGACTGATCAGCGATCATACGCGCCTGATCTGTATCGGCGGGGCGAGCAATCTCACCGGCACGATCAACGACGTCGCCGGTGTCTGTCGACGTGCGCGGGATGCCGGTGCCTGGACTTTCGTCGATGCCGTGCAGTCGGTACCACATGTCGTCACCGATGTGCAGGCGCTCGGCTGCGACTTCCTCGTCTGTTCGGCATACAAGTTTTTCGGCCCGCACCAGTCGGTGTTGTGGGGACGCCGGGAGCTGTTGTCGCGCCTGGAGCCGTACAAGGTGCGCCCGGCGCCTGACGAGTTGCCGTGGTGTTTCGAACCGGGCACGCAAAGCCACGAGGGCATCGCGGGCGTTGCCGCGGCCGTCGACTACCTCGCGTGGATCGGCGAGACGATGGCCGGCGGCCCTCCGGCGACGGCGGGGTCGCCGGGCGAGCGCCGCCGCACGCTCGAAGCAGCCATGCGCTGCCTGTTCGACTACGAGCAGACGCTGTCCGCACGACTCGTCGACGGCTTGCAGGCGCTTTCCGGTGTGAAGGTGCAGGGCCTCACCGACCACAACGCACTCGCCCGGCGGGTGCCTACCGTGTCTTTTACCCACGACCGCGCGTCACCCGCGGAGCTCGCCCGGCAGCTCGGGCTGCGCAACATCTTCGTCTGGAGCGGGCACAACTATGCGGTAGAAGCCGCGAGGATTCTTGGCGTCCTCGATCGCGGCGGAGTACTGAGGGTCGGCCCCGTGCATTACAACAGCAAGGCTGAGATCGACGCATTCCTGAACGCGCTCGACGAGCTGCTGCCCGCCGCCCGCCGGTAACGAGCGCCACGCGGCCCGTAAACGACAGGGGGTCGCCAATGCTGCGGCCCGTAAACGACAAGAGTCGCCGTTGCGGCGGCCCGTAAACGACAAGGGCCGGCAATGCTGCGGCCCGTAAACGACAAGGGCCGCCATTGCGGCGGCCCTTGGCTACTTGGTGAGATTCGTATCGCGAGCTCGGTCAGAGGATCCGGGAAGGTTTCACCATGATCTGAACAAGACCGGATCGCTGGCGCGATACCTCAATAATCTCACTAGACATGGATCACCTCCTTTTAAGTGGTTTGCCCGCCGCCAAGTATCCCCAGCGAGGGCAAAAAATCAAGCAAAAAAGTCCTGAAAACATTGGTATGCAGTTGACACTTCATACGATATTCTAAACTGCTGGCGATCCGGCGAGCCGCTCAGGGGCGCATGCAATATCCCGCTTCGCCCCGGCTGATTACGCGTCGCCGGCCGTGCTGCGGCCTTGCGCTGTCCGGCCGACCTCACGAAAAACGACGTACATCCCCGACGCGATGATGACCCCGGCGCCGGCGACTACCCAGGCATCGGGCACTTCGTCCCACAGGAAATAACCGGCGATCGCGCCGCCGACCAGCGTCAGGTATTCGAGCGGCGCCAGTATGCCCGGCGCCGCAAGCCGGTAACCATTGACGATGCCGAGCCAGGCGACGACGGAACAGGCGCCGGCCAGTGCGAACAAGAGCCAGGCCGGCCCTTGCGGCGGTACCCAGGAACCTTCGGCCAGCAGGAACACCCCGGAGATCGCAAGCGGGCCAGCCACGACGTAGACGGCGAGCGCATAACTGGACTCGGTGTGCAGGTGTCGGGCGGTGACCGCGAGGCACGCGTAACAGAAGGCCGACGCAAGTACGGCGAGCGCCGGGAAGGACAGGAAACCCGTGCCCGGCCGCAGAACGATCAGGACGCCTGCGAATCCCGACAGCACCGCGAGCCACCGTCGCCAGCCGACGGCTTCGCCCAGCAAAGGTCCGGACAGGGCGGTCAGCATCAGCGGCGCCGTGAATCCCAGCGTCAGCGCGTTTACGAGCGGCATTTTCGCCAGGCCGAAGAAGAAGCCGAACATGGAGCCGCAGGCGAGCAACGTGCGCAAGGCGTGCCAGCGCCAGCGGCGTGTTGCAAGCGTCCGCCAGCCACCGAGTGCGCGAGCCAGGAGCAGGAACAGGGCGAGCCCTGCCAGGCTGCGCAGGAACACGAATTGAACCAGGGGATAGGTGACGAGCAATTGCTTGGCGCAGAGGTCGAGCGCGAGCCCGCCCGCCAGCCCGAGGGACAGCCAGCTGACAGCCTTGCCGACCGCGTCGTCCCGGTGCTTCTGAATCATCACTGGCATGTTCGCACGCCGGCGCTGCGCTGCCCAACGGTTCAGCTTCGATTCATGCGCCAGGATGTCCAATGACGGCAAGGATGGAAGAATCCGGGACGACGGCATGAACAGCGGCAACTGCGTTACGACACGGGCCTCGCTCGCGCTCGCATTCCTCGCGTCGCTCTGTGTTGTCCCGGCGGCGCGCGCTGCGGATGGCGACGTGCTGCGAGTTTCGGAAAGTTCGTACTACGCCAGGGAGGCCAGGAACCAGGACCTGCCCGACCGTATCAGCCGCGACGAGGTCGCCACCGGAGCGAGCGCTGCGGCGAAGCCCGGCCGGCGCAGCGAGCGGCAGACGGGCACGGACGCGCAGAGCGCAACGCCGAACACGGAGTTCTGGTTCTACGCCGTCGACGTGGAATTGTTTGCCGACGAGGACCTCGACGGCTATTTCTCCGGCGTCGATCTCCTGTTCGACGCGGACACCATTTACGAGTCGGCCGAGGTCTACGCGGTGTTGTATCTCAGCCGCGAAGGCGGCCCCTGGTACGAGTACGCCGCAACGGACGTCTTCCCGCTGTATGGCGCCACCAGCGACGACGACTTCGTCGTCGTCTCGGAACTGCTGGAGGGATATCCGGGCGGCAGCTACGACATCCTGGTCGAGCTGTACGATACCTGGGACGATTCCCTGGTAGCCGAGATCGGGCCGGAGAGCAGTTCCGAACTCGGCTTTCTCCCGCTCGAGGACCAGGAGCGTGACGAGCCGATCGAGCCGCCCGACGTCGTCGTCGTGGACGACGGCGGCGGATGCCGCGGATCCGCTGAGCCTTCTGCTCGCCGGGCTCCTGCTCGTTACGACGGTTATCAGGCGTCGGCGCCGGACGGCGCAGCCGCCGACTACTGAAAATACTGCGCCATGAACGGCGTGAGCAGGCGATTCTCCGGATCGAGCTGGCGGCGCAGCTTGCGGAAGAACGCGAGGCGGTTGCCGTAGGCTTGCCTGGCGTAGTCGGCGCGCAGCGCGCGCGTCTGGCTGAAGATAGGCACGCCTGCCCAGTGCTCGGCGAAATCGGCGAGGTCGATCACGAAGTCCTCCCAGCCGGCCAGCTGCGTCGACATGGTCTGCAGGGCGATCATCGCTTCGCCATGCGATGGCGACAGCAGGTTCGTGTCGTCGCGTGCGATCCGATAGCCGATCGCCGGTATGTCGCAGCGGTAACCGGTCCGGCCGTAGGTCGATTTGCAGAAGTCGCGGTACGCCTTCGCGACCAGCGAGAAATCGGCGGCCGGGAAGCACCAGGTCGAATACTGGATGCGCCTGATGCTGCTGGCGGTGCGGCCTTGCATCGTGCCGTTGTTGCCCGTCCGGACGAAGCGGCTGTTGACGATGCCCTGGGTCGCTTCCGTCACGGTGTCGATGACGCTATAGCGCACCGACTGGATGGGCAGCAGGCGACTCAAAGACTTGCACACCTGGGGCAGTACCGTGCTCTCGCCCCAGTCCTTTATCTTCCACGGTGTGTTCCAGGTATCGCCCGCGTCGGCGGCATAGCGGCGCAGGTCGAGGTACACGCGGTCCCTGTGCGGCATCAGCGCGAAACGGAAACCGACCGGGGCATTCGAAATGCGGTCGACGACCGCGCAGAAATCGCCGATGCTCATTTTCCTGTGGCTGGCCGAAAAGTTGGTCTGCGGCTGCACATTGAGAGTCGCTTCCGCAATCACGCCGAACGCGCCGTAGCTAGAGCACACGGCGCCGAGCAGGTTGCGTTTCTCTGCATCGACCGTAAGCGCCTTGCCCGCGCCGGTGACCATCCTGACGCGTGTGACGCTGCTCGCCAGCGAGCCGGGCTCCGTGCCGATAGACGGGCCGAGGCAGGGGGCGGCGATGGCCCCGCCGAGCGTCCGCCCGGTCATTTCGTGATTGCCGATCAACTCGAGTCCGTGTTCGGCAAGTGCTTCCGTGAGGGCAAACAGGCGCACACCGGCCTGGGCGGTGACCGTGTGATTGTAAGTGTCGATGTTGACGATGCGGTCGAGACCGGCGAGCTGCGCCACGGTGCCCATCGGGCTCGCATTGCAGTCCGTCGACGAGGTTGCGGCGCCCTGCGGCCGGATCGGCAAGGCTGCGCTGCCGCCACGATCCATGACCTCGGCCAGCGCCCTGATGCTGTTGATGGAGATGGTGGCAGGAACCGACGCAGAAAAGCGTCCGGTTTTCCTCAGGCGAGCTGAATTCATGCACGTCTCCGGCAACCCCGCTGTCCTAGGCAGTGCCCTTAGACCGGTGGTTTTGCGACCCTGTCTTTCGAACAGGT
Source organism: uncultured Pseudomonadota bacterium (assembly GCA_963775455.1). Lineage (GTDB taxonomy): Bacteria > Pseudomonadota > Gammaproteobacteria > Steroidobacterales > Woeseiaceae > UBA1847. Next base: position 438,598 of record CAVZIU010000006.1, read on the forward strand.
GTGCCTTTTTCCAACGAACTGGCATCCTTGCACGGCACGGCGAAACCTGTCAATGAATCGCATACGCCTGCAAACGAGGTCCGGCACTTATTGTCAAACTTTCGGTTGCGAGCAGCCCCGACCCAGCCCTCCATCCCGATGATGCCGAACCCGATCCCGCCGACCTTGCACAGACGCGCCAGAATAATCGCCGCCGCCTGCCTGCTGGCCGGTCCGGCGACAGCGGATCTCGCCTTCGAGGTCGTCGGCGTCGACGAGGCGCTGCGCGAGAACATCGTGCACCACAACGACGTGCTCAGGCTCGGACAGTCGGGCGAGTTCAGCCGCCAGGCGCTCGACGAGATTGCTGCGGAAGCGGAAATTCGTACGCGCGACGCATTGCGGCCGTACGGGTACTACCATCCGGTCGTTCGCAGCCGGCATTACCGGCGGGACGACGGGGACGCTGTCGTCGAGCTCCAGGTGGAGGCCGGCCCGCCGGTGCTCATCCGCAGGATCGAGGTCGGCATCGACGGCCCGGGCAGGGACCAGGAGGAACTGCGGCGTTGGCTAGGGGACTGGCCGCTGCAGGAAGGCGCACGTCTGGACCAGGTGGCGTGGGAGACGGCAAAGCAAAGGGGACTCGACATTGCCGCCGACGTCGGCTATCTCGGCGCGAACTACGACGCGCACGAACTGGCGCTCGACCTCGTCAACAATACCGCTGTCATCACCCTGCGTATGGCAACCGGGGAACGCTACGTCATGGGGGACATCGAGTACGGTGATCACGTGTTGCGTCCCGGGATCGTCGAGAACATTCCAAGATTCGTGCGAGGCGACCCGTACTCGCGGCAGCTCATGGACGATTTCCGCCTGGACCTGTGGCGCACCGGCTACTTCACCGACGTCGAAGTGATCGAGGCGCCGGATACCAACGCCGATCCACCACAAGTCAATCTCGTCGTGCAGGTGGCGACGGAAACCCGCAGCAGCTACCAGGGTGCGCTCGGTTACGGAACCGACACGGGCATACGCCTGCAGACGAGCTGGAGCCGGCACCCGATGTCGAGTCGCGGCGACCGCATCGACGTCGCCGCCGGCTGGCAGGAAGTGAACAGCGAGTTCGCGATTCGCGGGACCTATCGCCGGCCGCTGCGCAGCCGGCCCCGCGAGTACTGGGTCGGCGACGCGAAGATCAGCTTCGAAAATCAGGACCTCGAGCTCAAACGCACCGACGAGGACGAGGACTTTCTCACGATCGCCAACGGCGACGTGGACGAGCGGCACCTCAAGGGCGGCTGGCTCAAACTGTTCAATGCTCGTGCCGGCGTCAAGCAGACGTCGATCCAGCCATTCGTCCAGTACCTTAGCAGCGAACGCCATTACAGCCTGGTTGAGCCCTTCGACGAGACCCTCGTGAACAACCCCGAATTCGAAAGTCTGCTCACGGGCACGGACAACGCGATTTCCGTCGGCGCGGACTTCGATATCGTCGCCATCGTCGGCCAGGCCTTCGAATCGCGCGGCTATCACGACCGGGCGTGGATTTTCGCCGCCGATCGCGCGCTCGGTTCCGAGGTGGATTTCGTACAGGCCTATGTCTCCACGCGGCGCAGCTGGTTGCGCGGGAAGAAGCTCAAGTTCCTGCTGCGCGGGGAGATCGGCTATACCGACGCGGACGTCGACACTTTTGCTGTCGAAATCGACGGCGTGCCGCTGGAACTGAGCGTTACGCAGCTGCCGAACTTCTACCGGTTCAAGGCCGGCGGATCTGCGAGCGTCCGCGGTTACGATTTCGAACAGCTCAGCAACAACAACATCGGTTCGAACAACATCGTGACGGCCAGCGCCGAATTCGAGTACCGGCTGACGAACAAGTGGTCCGCGGCATTGTTCGCCGACATCGGCAACGCGTTCAACGACTGGTCCGACCCGGAGCTCAAACTCGGCATCGGCGTCGGCGTGCGCTGGTACTCGATCGCGGGGCCGATCCGGATCGACGTCGCGCAGGCGCGCGACTTCGAGGAACAGCCCTGGCGCGTGCACCTGACGATCGGGACGCCGCTGTTGTGAGTTTGCGTCGCGCGTTCCTCATACTGCTGGTCGTGTTGCCGCTGCTGCTCGCGGCTGCCTGGTGGTGGGCGACGAGCACGGGCTCGGGCACGCGGTTCGTCTGGAGCCAGGTCGAGCATGCGCTTGACGGCCGCATCGCGACTGAAGCCGTGGACGGCAGCCTGGCGTCCGGCCTCGAGATGGCCGGGTTCCGCTACTCGGACAAGGGCGTAACGGTCGAGATCGCGCGGTTCGCCGCGCGCGTCCGCATCGGCTTCTGGCCGCTGGCGATCCATGTCACGGAGGCAAAGGCCCGGGAGGTCTCGGTCGACGTACGCAAAAAACCGTCTCCCGGCCGCCGGCCGAGTCTCGAGGAGCGGCTAGCGGCGCTGGTCCTGCCGTTCGAATTGCATGTCGGCGGTCTCGAGGTCCTCGGACTGCACGTGTCGCCCGCGGCAGGCTCGCGCGCCATCGACATCGAACAGGTGTCGCTCGCCGGCGCCTGGACCGACCGGGTCGAGATCGAACAGGTCACGGCCGTGATCGGCGAGCGCCGGCTGGGCGCGAGCGGAACGCTCGAACTGCACGGCAGCGGACCTTTGGACGCCGAACTCGAATTCCGGTCGGGGACGGGTCTCTTACCGCAGATCGACAGCATCGACGCAACGGCAGGCATCGACGGCGACCTGCGCGGCTTTGCCTATACGGCGCAGAGTGAAATCGGGATGCAGCAACTGGGTCCGCTTGCGCTGTCGGCGGCGGGCCAGGGCGGTTTCGGCGGGGTCCGGATCGCGAGCGCCACGGTCGACGGGGAAGCGCTGCGCGCGGCGGTACAGGGGGAAATCCGCTGGAAGGGAGGATTCCGTGCCGATCTCGGCGTCGAACTCGAAACGCTGGCGCTCGCCCGGTTCCTGGACGCCTGGCCCGAAAGCCATCCCGTGGGCGGTCGCTTTAAGCTCCGCTACGCCGCGCCCGAACTCGCGATCGAGGAAGCCCTCATCTCCGTCGCTGGCACGGGCGCGCGGTTGACCGGCGCGTTCGCGCTCGATGCGGACAGCGGGCAGGTGGCGGCGGACCTCGACTGGCAAGAACTTCGCTGGCCGCTCGATGGAACACCCCCTCGGCTTGCGAGCGAAGCAGGCAGTGCACGCCTCTCGGGCAGCCTCGACGACTGGCGGGCCGCGGGGACAATCGCGCTCGCAAGCCCGGGCCTGCCCCAAGGACGCTTCAGTCTCGAGGCGCAAGGTGACCGCGACCGGGCGGCGGGCCGCATCACGGAGGGCGAGCTGTTGGGCGGCAGCGTGAGCGGCTCGGCCGCAGCGAGCTGGCGCGGTGCACGGGAGTTTTCCGCCGACCTTGAACTCACCCGCGTGCGGCCGGATGCCCTGCTGCCGGACTGGCCGGGTGTCGTTTCCGGCCAGGTGCGTGGCTCGGGCCAACTGGAGCCGTTCAGGTTCGATGCGCGGCTCGACGCGGTGCGGGGAAGCCTGCGCGGCTGGCCGCTCCGCGCCGACGGCCGCATTGCGCTGGAAAACGACGGCCTGTCGGCGGACGGGCTCCTCATCCGGCACGGTGAATCCGAACTCGAACTCTCCGGCGGCATGCAACAGCCGGGCGGAGTGAGCTTCAATGTGCAGGTCGCCGACCTAGGCCACTACCTGGACGGCGTGACCGGCGACCTCGAGGCCAGCGGGCGGCTGGCGGAGCGCGCCGGCGAACCCGTGCTGGCGGCGGAGGTGAGCAGCCAGCGCCTGGGCTTCGACGATGCCGAATTGCTCGACACGACGCTCGAGATCGATGCAACGCCGGGATTCCAGGCAGTGGTACTCAAATCGATACTCGACGACCAGCAACTCGAATTCGCCGCCGCAGGCGCGCCGGACGATCCCGGCGCACCGACGCGTTGGGACGGAACGCTGACCGCTCTTTCCCTGCGTCAGCAAGGCGAGGGGGAGCCACGGGAAATTCACCTGGTCGAATCGGCGGCACTGCGGGTTACGCGCAACTCGCTGAGCCTGTCTCGCGTGTGCCTGCAGGGATCCCTCGAGGCACGCCTGTGCCTGGAGCTCGATTGGGTCGCGAAGTCCCGGCTCGAGGTTCAGGCCGAGTTCGATTCCATCGCCGTGGATCGCGTCAATCAGTTCTTCGACACAGGTTTCGCATTCGATCAGCTCGTCACCGGACAGATGCGCTGGAAGAAGCCGGCGGACGGGCCGCTGGCGGCGTCCGCAGAGCTTGCGATCACCGCCGGCACCATCCGGAACAAGGATCGCGAAGACCTCGTCGTGCGCACGGGTGAAGGCGAGTTCAACTTCGACGTGCGTGACGGCGCCTTGCTGAATGGTGAGATGCACTTGCCGTTGCCGGATACCGGCAAGATCGACGGCGCTTTTTCGATCGCCGATATCAGCAACCTCGACAGCAGCACGATCGACGGTCACGTCGACGCGGTGCTGACCGACCTCAGCGTGCTGCGCGTGCTGCTGCCAACCGTCGACCAGGCCGACGGGCGCCTCGAAGCCAAGGTCGACATCGGCGGCACGGCAGGCGCGCCGGTGGTCACCGGCAGCGTCACGCTCGGCAACGGCGTGCTCGAGTACCGGCCGATCGGCTTGCGGCTCGAGGACATCGAAGTCGAGGCCACGTTCGATGAAGAGCGACATTTCGACCTCGCCGGCGAGTTTCGGGCGGGCGAAGGCCAGGGCACGCTGCAGAGCAGCGGGAGCTATGGCAGCGGCATTCGCGAAGATCTCGTCGTCGCGCTCCGGGGCCGGGACCTCAGGCTCATCGACGTGCCCGACCTGCAGGCGACGGCGAACACCGATGTGCGGATCGGCTTCGACGACGGCGTCATCCGGCTCGACGGCAGCGTGCTGGTGCCGCATGCGCGCATCTCGCCGCGCAGCCTCCCTGCGACCCGCCACAGCGAGAGTCCGGACGTGGTCATCGTGGCCGGTGAGTTGCCGGTCGAGCGGGAGGAAGAGGAGCGCAGCATGATCGTGCTCGACGGCAAGCTCGAGGTCGGGCTCGGCGACGACGTCATCGTCGACATCGACCTCGCCGAAGCCTCGGTGACGGGTACCGTGACCTTCGAATGGGACCGGAACCTCGTCCCGGTCGCCAACGGCCGCTACGAGATTGCCGGCGACGTGCAGGCCTACGGTCAGGTGCTGACGATCACCGAGGGCACGATACGGTTCCCCAATGTGCCGGCCAACAATCCCAACCTGCGGATCCGCGCGGAACGCGAGATATTCGGCAACTCGCAGATCAAGACGGCCGGGATACTCGTCGACGGCACCGTCAAGCGCCCTATCGTCGAGCCCTACACGGAGCCTCGCACGACGCGCGAGCGGGCTTTGACGTTGCTCGTCACGGGCAGCGACTTCGACGTGGAACAGGGCGTCGGCGCCGTCGACTTCGGTACCTACATTGCGCCACGACTGTTCGTCAGCTACGGGATCGGCCTGTTCGACCAGGAAAACGTGATCAGTGCGCGTTACGACCTCGGCAAGGGTTTTGGCCTCAAGGCGACATCCGGACAAAAAGAGTCCGGCGTCGACGTGATCTATCATGTCGAACGCTGAGAGCTTGCGCGAGACGGCGGAGGCGGCGCGGCGGGCCGCGATCCGCCTCGCCGGACGGATCCGGGAGACGCCGCTCGACCATTCGCCGCGCTTCAGCGAGCGAACGGGCGCGGAGGTGTACTTCAAGCTCGAGAACCTGCAATACACCGGCTCGTTCAAGCTGCGCGGCGCGTTCAACCGCCTGCTTCTGCTCGACGGTGCGTCGCGGCGTGCCGGCGCCGTCGCCGCATCGAGCGGCAATCATGGCGCAGCGGTTGCGTATGCGATGCGCGCCCTCGGTATTCCCGGCGTGGTGTTCGTGCCGGAGCACACGTCACCGGTCAAGGTGGAAGCGATACGCGCCGCGGGCGGTGACGTGCGCTACTTCGGCACCGACGGACTGGACACGGAACTCCATGCCCGCGAGCATGCGCTGCGCCACGGCATGATTTACGTTTCACCGTATAACGATGCCGAGGTCATCGCCGGCCAGGGCAGTTGCGGGGTCGAGATCCTGCGCCAGCTGCCGGACGTCGATACGGCTTTCATCGCGGTGGGCGGCGGCGGCCTCGTCAGCGGCGTCGGCAGCGTGCTGAAAACGTCCGGGCACGAGGTTCGCGTCTATGGCTGCCAGCCGCAGAACTCGCCGGTGATGTCCGCGTCGGTCGGTGCCGGCCGCGTGCTCGAACTCGAAAGCCTTCCGACACTGTCGGACGGCACGGCCGGCGGGGTCGAGCTCGACAGCATCACCTTCGACCTGTGCCGGGCTGTCGTCGACCGATTCGTGCTCGTCGACGAGACGGCGATCGCCGATGCGATGCGCGAGTACATGGATGCGGAACATCAGCTCATCGAAGGCGCGGCTGGCGTCGCGATCGCGGGCTTGCTCGAGGAAGCCGCTGCCGTCGCAGGCCGCAAGGTCGTGGTCGTCGTTTGCGGCGCCAATATCAGCCGCGAAACGTTGGCGCGCGTCATTTGCTGAGCCTGCAACCGTTCGCGCCCGGCAGGCATCCAATCCATACGAGTACACCGCGAGGGGACGAAATGCGAGCTTTCCTGGTCATGGCGATGTTCGTCGCCGGTTTCGCCGGCGCCGGGACGGCCGGCTACGAGGAACGCCGGGAACTCGACCTGCCGGCGGGCGGCCTGTCGCTCTTGAAGATCGACGCGGGTCCCGGCAGCCTGCATGTCGAGGGCGTCGCCGGCGCCGACCACATTCACGTCGTCGCGGTCATCCGGGTAGACGAAAGCGATGCGGAGCAGGCGCGCAAGGCCATCGAGGCACACACCACGCTCAGCCTGCAACGCGCCGGCGAGAATGCACGGCTGGCGGCCAGCTTCGCCGATGGCTTCGTCGGCTTCGGCGATGCCGGCTCGATAGAGCTGACCGTGGCGGTGCCCGCCGGCATGCATCTCGACATCGACGATAGTTCCGGCTCCATCGTCGTATCCGGGACACGCGGAAACGTCTCGATCGACGACAGTTCGGGTTCCGTGACGATCTCGGACGCGGGCACTGTCGAGATCGAGGACAGCTCCGGCTCCGTCGAAGTCTCCGGCGCGACCGGGGACGTCCTTATCGATGATGGCTCCGGCAGCATCACGGTCGAAACGGTCGCCGGCTCGGTACGCGTGGGGGACGGGTCGGGATCGATCCGCATCACGGACGTCCAGGGCGACGTGGTCGTGGATGAGAGTGGCAGTGGCGGTGTGACCGTCGACAACGTGCGTGGTACCGTAACGACCGATGAGTGACCGGAGGTCGCCATGGTCAGGGCATCGAACTACGATCCGCGGATACTTGCGCTGTTCGACGGTTACGTACACGGAACGCTGACGCGCAGGCAATTCCTCGACCGGGCCGCAAGCCTTGCCGCGGCCGGCACGTCCGCCGCCGCCCTGCTCGCGAGCCTCGCACCGGATTACGCACTGGCCCGGCAGGTCGATCCGGCGGACCCGGCGATCCGCGTCGATTACAAGAAGTACCCATCTCCGGAGGGCGCCGGCGTCATGCGTGCGTACTTCGCCCGCCCCGCCGACACCGGTCACCGGCTGCCGACGCGGCGCGTATCCAGGCACCCGTGATGCTGCATCACGGCGCACTCGACGAACGGGTCAACGCCGGCTGGCCGGCGTTCGAGGCTGCGCTGCGCAAGAACGGCATCGAATTCAAGGAGTACACCTACCCGGATGCCAACCACGGTTTTCACAACGACACGACTCCGCGATACGACCCGGAAGCGGCGCAACTCGCCTGGCGAAGAACGGTCGAATTCTTCGACCGGTACCTGAAATAGCGGCGGGCGCCGCGCCGCCCGGGCCGGCTGGAGACGAATCGATGTGGATGCGCCAGTTCGGATTGCGGAGCGCCGCGATTTGCCTGTTCGCGGCAGCCGCCTTGCACGCCGCGGAGCGGGATGAACTCGAGCCGGATTCCCGTACCGTCATCGGCGAGCGCAATCCGGCACTCTCCGACGGGGCTCGCCGCCTCCTGGCCGGGGACATCGAGGAGGGCATCCGGCTGACGCAGCTCGGGCTCGACGCAGCCACCACCAGCCGCGAGCGACAGGCCGGCCTGTCGAACCTGTGCGCCGGTTACGTGCGGCTGGCACGGGCGGACACGGCGCTCGACTATTGCAATGAAGCACTCGGCCTGAATCCGAAACACTGGCGTGCGCTGTGCAATCGCGCCCTGGTCTACATGCAACTCGGGAACCATGCCGCGGCGGATGCCGACCTCAGCCTCGCCGAGTCCATCGCACCGGATGCCCGTTCCGTGAAGCTGGCGCGCGGCCTGTGGCGCGATGCGACGGACCCGGTCGCGCCGAGGGTCGTCATCGACGACCGGCGCGAGGCGGACGAAAGCGCGGATGAGAACTAGCCCGGTCCTGTTCGCCCTCTTGGGCGGCATTGCCGGGGCCGCCGACGACGGCAGCGAGGCGGAAACGCCGGAGCGGACGCCGCTGCAGACGGTCGTGCCGCAGTATCCGGAAGACGCGTTGCGCGACCGGCTGGAAGGCGAGGTGCAGGTCTGCTACCACGTCGACCGCCGCGGCCGGCCGTATCGCATCGCGGTGCGCAAGAGCACGCACCGGATCTTCGAGCGGCCGGCCATCCATGCCGTACGCGCCTCTTCCTGGGCGCCGTTGGCCAAGGACGAAGACTTGCCGGCGATCAAGGCTTGCCGCAGCTTCTTTTTCCGCCTGATGCCGGTTCAGGAACCCTGAACCAGGCCGAGCATGCGCTCTGCGGCGTCCGCCAGCGTCGAGCCGATGCTTACGAGCCCTTCATCGTGTCCGGCCATGACTGCGATGCCGCGCGAGGAGAATTCGCTCTCAAGCCACAGACGTTCGAATTCCCAGGCCATTGCGGGCGTCCCGTAGGGCACATCCACGGCGGTCGTCGGCAGCCGGCCGCGCTCGCGCTCCCACAGCCGCCTGCTGTGCACGTGCACGACCGCATTGATGCGCTCGCTCAGGCGATAGATCGCCGCATGGGTCAGCGCTTCGGAGGACGCCTGTACCGGACCGACACAGACCACCCGGTTCCGCGCGACATCGGCCTCTGTCACCCGGGCGTAGTGTTCCGGACCGGTTGCGGCGAGGTGCCCGGTCTGCGTGCCGCTGATGATGAATTCGCCGGCACGCGGCGCACGGATGCTGAGATTGCCGAAGCCGACTCCGAGGTCGGCGTAGTGACCGATCAGCCCCGCCGCGTGCAAGCGTCGGCGCCAGGTGTCGAGCAGCCGCGTCGCGGCCGCGCCGGGGGCCGGACCCCGACGCCAGTCGCTCGAGTATTTGACGCAGCCTTCGTCGATGCCGCCCGTGCTCACGGCGTCAACTTACGGCGAATTCCGGAAACAGCGACCGTAGTCCTGCTTCCGTCGCGGCGCAGATGCCGCGTTCGGTGACCAGGCCGGTCACGAGGCGCGCCGGCGTCACATCGAAGGCCGGGTTGCCGAGCGGCGTTTCCTCGGCGGTCGTGCGCACGGCGATGGTCCGGTCACCGTAGCGCCCCGTAACGTGACTGACTTCGCCGGGCTCGCGCTCCTCGATCGGGATGCTGCCGACGCCCCGGGACAACGACCAGTCGATCGTCGTGGACGGCAGTGCGACGTAGAAAGGAATGCCGTTGTCGAATGCCGCCAGCGCCTTCAGATAGGTGCCTATCTTGTTGGCGACATCGCCGTTGCGCGTCGTCCGGTCGGTACCCGTGATGACGATGTCGACCAGGCCCGACTGCATCAGGTGGCCGCCGGCATTGTCGACGATCACGGTGTGCGGTACGCCGCGCCGGGCGAACTCCCACGCGGTGAGCTGCGATCCCTGGTTACGGGGTCGCGTTTCGTCCACCCAGACGTGCAGGTCGATGCCCTGCTGCCGGGCAAGATAGATCGGCGCCGTCGCCGTGCCCCAGTTGATCGTTGCAAGTGCGCCGGCATTGCAATGCGTAAGTACGTTGACGGGGCCTCGTTTCTGCCGCGCGATGTGCATCAGCAACGGCAGTCCGGCACGGCCGATGCCGAGGCAGATCGCGATGTCTTCCTCGCAGATCGCGGTCGCGTCACGGCGGATCAGCGCGGGCAGTGCGCCGTCGTCTGTTGCGGCGTCGACGATGGCCAGGATGCGCCGAATCGCCCAGGCCAGGTTGACCGCTGTCGGCCGCGATGCCATGAGGGCCTGCGCGGCGACGCGCGTCTCGGCCGCGCCGCCGGCGCGCGCAGCGAGATACAGGCTCCACGCCGCTGTCGCGCCGATCAGCGGGGCGCCGCGCACCGCCATGCCTCGAATTGCATCGAGCCCGTCCTGCCAGCGGCACAGGTCGAGCACCACGTACTCGTGCGGCAGCCGGCGCTGATCGATGACCTGCACGACGGACGGATCGCCGGGTGCCGGCCAGATCGTGCGGAATGACTCGTCGTTTGCGCCCATCACTGCCTTCGCTGCGGCGCGCCTCCGACGCTCAGCCTGCGACACCCGCCGCCAGACGCGCAGCGCGCAGCGTGTTGGACATCAGCATGACAATCGTCATGGGACCCACGCCGCCCGGGACCGGCGTCACTGCCGCGGCGTGGCCGGCGACTTCCTCGTAATCCACGTCGCCCATGAGCCGCGAGCGCGTGGACCCGTTTTCCTCGACCTCTACGCGGTTGATCCCGACATCGATGACGACTGCGCCCGGCTTGATCCAGTCGCCCCGGACCATGTTCGGCCTGCCCACCGCCGCGACGACGATGTCCGCACACCGGCACAGCGCCGGCAGGTCGCGCGTGCGGCTGTGTGTGATCGTCACCGTTGCGTTGGCGGCGAGCAGCAGGGCGGCCATCGGCTTGCCGACGATATTCGACCGGCCGATCACGACGGCGTGGTTGCCCGACAGGTCGCCGCCGAGCAGGTCTTCTATCATCAGCATACAGCCCGCCGGCGTGCACGGTATGAATGCATCGCGGGTCGCGCCGGCGCTGAGCTTTCCGATATTGACGTAGTGGAAGCCGTCGACGTCCTTCGATGGCAGGATCGCCTGCGTCACACTTTGCTCATCGATGTGCGCGGGCAACGGCAACTGCACGAGTACGCCGTGTATCGCGGCGTCGGCATTGAGCGATCGAACGAGGTCGAGCACCCGTGCTTCGCTCGCGTCGGCGGGCAGGGAATGCTGTACCGAGTGGAACCCGCAGTCTTCGGCCGTGCGTTTCTTGTTGCGAACGTAGACCTGGCTCGCGGGATCTTCGCCGACGATGACCACGGCGAGTCCCGGCCGGATGCCGTGCCGGGCGACGAGTTCGGCGCTCGCGGAAGTGATCTGCCCGGCCAGGGCCGCGGCCCTGGCCTTGCCGTCGATGCGAATGGCGTTGCCCATCGGTTCGAACCTGTCCCCGGCGTGGGGGTAAGAGAGCGAGGGATGGTACCGTCGGTCCCGAAACCGGTAAACCTTCAGCCACATTCCGCAGGCCCGCGCGCCGGCGTGTGCGGCACAGCGGCGATGAGGACCGCAGCAGAAAGGGCGGCGAGCAGGTGTTTCAGGCTGTGACCGCTCAACGGCGCGCGCGCGAATATTTCGTAGTCGAAATGCTCGGCGATTTTCGCCGCCGCGTAGGCCGCGGCGAGCAGCCAGAAATAACGGTTCATGGCCCGCTGCCGGCGCCGGTCGAGCAACAGCAAGGGCAAGGCAAGGAGCGGCGCAAACTGCACGAAGGCATACGGCCGAAGATCGCCGGCGCCGTGCGCCTCCGTAACGGCCCAGTAGGCGACCGACAGCATACCGAGCAGCAGCCACGCGACGGTGACTGCATGCGCGTGGCGGCGCGCCAGGTACACGCCTGCCACGAGGCCAACCAGTCCCGCAAATGCCACCGTCATCGGCAGCCGGTCCCAAACCAGCGTCGCGTTCGACGGCCAGAGGTGGTAGTAAGCGGAGCCGAACGTGGTCAGCATCACGCCGGCGAAGAATACGCAGTACTCGGGAGCGAGGCCCGACACCCTCGTGGCAGGCCGCAATGAACGTTCGATACCGAGGAGCCCGACGATCAGGAATGGCAGGTTCGACAGCACGTTCCAGAAGTTGGGAATGCCCTGCAAGCGGCGGCCGTCGGCGAATTCATGATACGCAGGATCCTGGGGGACCGGCTCCGTGACGGCGAGCAGCGCGAAACCGGCGGCGACCGCAGCCGTGGTCACGAACCACGCGGGCGGGCGCGGCACGCGCGGGCCTGCGTCAGGCTCGTTCACCGCCTGCGGGGCCGTAAAAGATCACCCAGGCCGCGAAGCCGTCACTGAAGTCGTGAAAATCGTGCGGCACGCCAGCGGGCACGAACAGCAGGTCGCCCGCAGAGCAGGGGCAGCTCTCTCCGTCGACGCGGAAATGGCCCTGTCCGGACCGGATTACATAGACCTCGTCCTGCAGGTGCGGGGATTGAGCGTCGGTGCCGACAGGCGCGTAGTACCCGATCTCCAGCGTGCCGCGTGCGAGCAGCACTGCGTAGACGCTGTCCGCGGCCGCACGCGCGGCCGCCAGTGCTTCATCGGCGCTGAACCTGTGCGCCATTCTCATTTCTCCCGAACCCGGCGTGCATTCCGCCGCAGTTGGCACTATACGAGCTAGAATGGCGGCAGACCACAAGGCCGGACGATCTGATTGAAACTGCTATTGCGCAATTTGCGCGGTGTGCTCGGTTTTGCGTGCCTGACCGTCAATACCCTCGTCTGGTTCACGCCGCTGTTCCTACTCGCCCTCGTGAAGCTGGCCGTGCCGATTGCGGGCTTTCGTCGCCGCCTCACACAGGTCCTCATGTGGTTCGGCGAGAATTGGGTAATGGTCAATCGCTGGCTCCTGGCCGGCAGCGGTTCGATGGAATGGCGCGCTTACGGCGCGGAGGAGCTCAGGCAGAATGGCTGGTATCTCGTGCTTGCCAATCACCAGACCTGGGTCGACATTGTCGTGTTGCAATCGGTCTTCAATCGCCGCATCCCCTTCCTGAAATTCTTCATCAAGCAGGAACTCGTCTGGTTTCCGGTACTCGGCGTGGCTTGGTGGGCGCTGGACATGCCGTTCATGAAACGCCATTCGCCGTCATACCTGGCCAAACACCCGGAGCAGATGGGCCGCGACCTGGAAGCCACCCGCAAGGCGTGCGAGAAATTCCGGCAGACGCCGACTGCCGTCATCAATTTCGTCGAAGGCACGCGCTTCAGCGAACAGAAGCGTGTTGCCCGGCTGTCGCCGTACCGGCACCTGCTGAAACCCCGCGCAGGCGGGGTCGCCGTGGCGCTGTGCTCCATGGGAGAGCTGTTCGACGCCGTGCTGGACGTGACGGTCGCCTATCCCGGCGGTGTGCCGCGCTTCTGGGGCATGCTGTGCGGCGATCGGGTGGATGTCGACGTCGACGTGCGCGTGCGTGAACTCGAACCGGCGCTGATAGCCGGCGACTACGAACGCGATCGCGTATTCCGGCGCAAGGTTCATCAATGGCTCGGCGATATCTGGCAGGACAAGGACGACCTGCTTGCGGCAGCATCCGCCGACTCGCAATCCGGGCAGACCGTGGCGTAGACTGAATCACCCGACACCGACCGGAGCCGACGATGTCCTATCATCGGATGTACGATACCGTCGCATTCGACGTACGTGATAATGCGACGATGTTGTTCTTCGCGACGACCGCCGACACCGGTGACATCGTCGACTACTTGCTCCTGATGCGCACGGTCGAAGACGACTTCGACGAATCCCTGTACATCGAAGCGAACGAGAAGCAGGTCGGTGGACACGAGTTGTTGCGCGAGGCGCGGCTCGTCGGCAACTGCCTCACGCTCGTGCTCAACCAGCCGGCTATGGGACTCGACAATGCCAGGGAGTTCGTGCTCACGTTCGAAGAGACGGAGAACAACCTCCGCAGCATCGAGGCCGGTGCTTTCCGGGTGCTCGGCGATGTGCTCGTCGGCGGCAATGCCTGAATACGCCGGGGCGAGCTATTCCGTCTATCTCGTACAGTGCGGTGACGGCAGCCTGTATACGGGTATTGCGCGGGACGTCGACGCCAGGCTCGAGGAACACCGGCATGGGCGGCGCGGTGCCCGCTACCTCAAAGGGCGCGGGCCGCTGAACCTCGTTTTCCACGGCACTGCCGGCGATCGCAGTCGCGCCCAGCGGCTCGAGTACCGTGTCAGGAGGCTGCCGCGGCATCGAAAGCTGGCGCTCATTGCCGGGGACGTGCGCCTCGACGAACTGGACGACTGATCCGCGCTCAGGTTTCCGGTGGTGGCTCAGGCAAGAGCGGCATGGGCACGCCGAACGCCGGCAGGTACATCCGCGTGTCGTTGTCCCAGCGGCGTCGCAGATCCTCGAGGATTCGGGCGGTGACCGAGAAGTCGTCGAGTATCTTGGGTGCGAGCCGGATCGTCCCGAAGGGCTGCGTGTAGTCGTCGAAGTGCACCGGGACGACGGTCCGTGCGCCGGTTGCCGTGACGGTCGATTGCCAGTAGTTAGCCATATAGTCGCGACCGAGGCTTTCCAGCATGCCCACGCCCAGGAACACCGTGTCCACTTTCTGATCATCGAGTGCGCCGGGCAGTATGCCTGCGCTGCCCTGGACGAGTGCCTCGCCGGCCGGGTGCGACACCAGCACGGAGTAAGTCGTTCCCTCCCGGAATGCCGAGACCGGTGCCGGCATTGCGACCCGCCGATCGATCGTGCCCGCCAGGGGAACGCTGCCGTTCCAGCCGACCGGCGCGTGACTGCTGTGGATGAGTCGCACCGTGAAGCGGCCGAAGTCATAGTCCCTGCCGGGCTCGGCGATGATGATCTGGTCGTCCGGAACGCCTGCGCCGAGCGCGAGCTGGGCGGTGGACGACGAACCCAGCACCGGGGCATTCGTCCGGTTCGCGATTGCACCCGCGTCCATCACGTGGTCGTAATGCGAATGCACGGGCACGATAACGGCCAGGCGGATGATGTCGTAATCGATGAGGAACCGGTTGATGCCGGCGACGTCGTTCGCGACCGGGAGCCGCGACACGATGTCGAAGAGTGTCGGTCGCGACACGAAGCCGTCGATGAGTATCTGTGTATCGCCGTCGTCGAACAGCAGGGTGGTCACGCCGAACCAGGTCACGGTGACGCTTTCGCCTGGAATGATGTCGCTTGGCGCCGTCGTGATGGCGATGTCGTCGAGGGCGACCCTGTCGCGCCAAAGGAGCGTGATGACGAGCAGGATTGCCACCACGGCGGCGAGCAGGATGGCCATCGTCTTCTGGAAGTAGCGGTGCAGGGCGTTTCGCAACGGGGTCGGGTCTGCGCTCATGTCACGGATACGGCTGCGTTGCGAGGCCCGCAGTATAGGTCAGTTCGCGCACCGGGTCCGGCACGCGAAAACGCTCAGGAGAAACTGACCTGCGCTGCGAAATCCTTGCGCGTTGCCGCGTCCGTCAGGACGACCGATTCAAATCGCTGCCACACTGCCGTCGAATCCTTGACACGGGCTGGTCCCAGCACCTGCTTCTTCAGGTAGTCGTCGAGCTGACCGAATAACATCACGTTCGACGGCAGCGGCGATGACCAGCGTAGCTTGCCGGTGATCACCACGAGATTCTCGACCGGTAAGTCGGGCAGGGCCTTGCGTAGCGCGCGGGCCCTGCCTTCGTTCTGGATCAGCGGATTCAGAAAGCGGCGCCGCACCGATCCTTCGACGACGGTCCACTGCGGTACGTTCCCGCCGCCCGCCAACATGCCGTGCGCGTGGACGGACCGTATGCAGAGCAACGCGGCCGGAGTCAGCACGGCGTGATCAACCTTGACGATGCCGCCATACGCGCCGGGAAGCAGCGCATCGGACATGACGTGCTTGCTGCGACGCGCGAGCTCGCGCGCAATCCGGAGCCGGGCCAGGCGTTCGCCGAGCCTGCGCGTGTACGGTCGGGCGGCGGCGCTGCCGACGAGCGTGACAAGCACCGCCGCGGCAATGACGAAGATGAATACTGACGGCCCGATGCGCATGATGCCCGTCGGTACGGGATCGCCTGCCGCAATGGCCGCGGTCAAGGGGGCCAGTGCCAGCAGGGTCAGCGGGATGCGGAACTTCGTCGGCATGTTGCGAGAATACGTCCCGGCGTCCGGCACTTACAGGTCACAGATCACGTTTCTGCGGCGTCGGGCCGTGCGCAGGATATGGCAGGTAGTAGCCATCCACCTCGGCCACGCGCATGGCGGTCCCGTACACCGGCTCGAGCACCGCGGGCTGCAGGACAGCCGCTTTCGAACCGTCGGCAGCGATCCGGCCCTCGTTCAGCAGTATGACGCGCTCGACCTCGGGCGGAATCTCGTTCAGGTGATGCGTCACCAGCACGATGCTGCATCCGTCTCGTGCCAGTTCCCGGATGCCTGCGAGATAGGCGAAGCTGCCCGCAAGGTCGAGGCCGGACGTCGGTTCGTCGAGTATGAGCGTACGCGGCTCGTGCACCAGCGCGCGGGCGAGCAGGCAGCGCCGTTGCTCGCCGGTGGACAGCTTCCCGAGCGGCGTGCGCGCCCGGCCGCCGATCCCGACCCGTTCGAGCGCCGCGAGTGCGCGCCGCCGTTGCGCAGGTTGTACACGGGCCGCCAGGCTGCCGTGCACGCCGACGCTTGCGAAGAAACCTGACAGGACGACATCGCGCGCCGAGGTCGACGGCAGGTAGTGTTGCTGCAGGTCGTGCGATACGACGCCGATCTCGCGGCGCAGTTCCCAGACGTTCCAGCGATCGCGGCCGAGAATCAGGAACGTCGAATTCGGTTGCTCCACCGGGTAGATTTCGCGGTTGATCGCCTTGAGCAGCGTCGATTTGCCGGCGCCGTTCGGTCCGATTATGGCGACCTGTTCATGCTGCGCGATGCGAAGATCGAGCTTGCGGAACACGCAGGTCGCGCCGCGCCACAACGTGGCGTTCCGGATTTCGATCAGCGCGGGCTCCCGCATCCGTTCAGATTCGGTGCGTACCGTGCTTGGGTTTCCAGCCCCGGTGGGCGACGTAGGCGGGTTGTTCGTCCCTTTCGAGTTCTTCCAGTTTGTTCGCAAGCCACTCGAACCACTCGAACGCGCCCGGGTTGTCCAGTTCCTCGCGTGTGCCACGTATCCAGTGCTGTAGCTTGCGGAACACGATCACGGAGCTGTTACCCATCAGGTTTCGCACCACGACCGACGGCACGATCCGGTGATAGACCATGACGCCTATATTTTCCATCGTGGTGCCGATGAGCATCGCCGAGTTTTCGACATCGCGGCCGAGCGCACGCAAGTCCGCCTTGGCCAACCCGTCCGGCAGTTGCAGTACGCACAGGTAGGCGTCGGCGAATGCGGGGCTGCCGAAGAATCGGAACAACTCGATTGCGGCGATTTCGCGACGTTGTTGTCGCAGCTGGCGCATCTGCATGACGGCGAAGAAGACGCCGCCGATGACGATGATGACGCCGAGTATCTCGGCCATGTCAGCCAGTGTGGAAAGCTTGTCCATTCTTGCAGGGGCCTGTGAGGAGACGTTGCGTGATTCAGACGCGGCGATGTTGCCAGCGTCCGCGCCGGAACACGAGGACGCTCAACAATGATAATAAGGATTCGGAAACGACGATAGCTACGAACACCCCGTTCGGCCCCAGGCCGGCGGACCTCGCCAGCCAGTAGGCGAGCGGTATCTGCAGCAGCCAGAAGCACAGGAAATTGAGAACCGACGGCATTGCGGTCTCGCCGGCGCCGTTCAGGGCCTGCACCATGATCATGCCGACCGCGTAGATCGGGTAGCCCAGGCCCAGGATGCGCAGGCAGGTCGTCGCGTAGCCGTGCACTTGCGCGTCTTCGGTGAACCAGCCGGCCACCTGCGGTGCGAAAGCGAGCATCACGGCACCGACGCCGAGCATGAAGATCGCGTTGTACTTGGCGGCACGCCATGCGGAAGCGGCCGCACGCTCCGGCAGCCCGGCGCCGAGACTCTGGCCGACCATGGTGGCGGCCGCGTTGCCGAGTCCCCACGACGGCAGCAGTGCGAATTCGATCATGCGCAACGTGATCGTGTAGGCCGCGACGGCGCTGCTGCCATACAGCGCGACAATGCGCATGAGGCCGATCCAGCTCGCGGTCGTAATGAGGAACTGACCCACGCCGCCGACGGAAATCCGCAACATGCGCCGGATCAGTGCCGGATCGGGACGCAAATGACGCAGCCGGAAGGCGAGCCGGCCGCGCCCGTTCGCCAGGTAGTAGAGCTGGTAGACGACGCCCGTGCCGCGGCCGATCGTCGTCGCCACGGCGGCGCCCGTGACCCCCATTTCGGGGAACGGCCCGAGCCCGAAGATCAGGCAGGGATCCAGCACGATGTTGACCCCGTTGGCCAGCCACAGCGAACGCAATGCAACGGCCGCATCGCCGGCGCCTCGATATGCCGCATTCAGGAGTACGAGGTAGACGATGCTGAAGGCACCGCCGAGCATGACGGTCATATAGCCCTTGCCGGTTTCGATTACCGCCGGCGAGGCGCCCATCAACAGCAACATGTCCGCGGCGTACGTGACGCCCAGCACTCCGATGAGCAGCGAAACGCCGGCGCCGATCCAGATCGCCTGGCCCGTCGTGCACGCGGCGCCTTCCGGATCTTTCGCGCCGATGCGGCGCGACACCGTCGCGGTGACTCCCATGCCGAAGCCGATCGATATGGCGTATAGCACCGTAACGAGGGCCTCCGTGATGCCGACGGCCGCAACCGCTTCCGTGCCCAGCGCGGACACGAACACGATGTCGACCAGGGCAAAGACGGATTCCATCGCCATCTCGAGCATCATCGGGATTGCGAGCAAACCGAGCGCGCGCCCGACCGGGCCACGCGTGTAATCCACGTCGTTGTCGGCGAGTGATTCGCGGATGAATGCCGTCGTGGTGCGCCATGACGGACGCTCGTTGTTCGTCATACCGGTCGTCCGCATCCGCCATGGCGCCGTCATCGGAGTGACGGAGTGCTATGCTGGCCGGGATGCCCAGGAGGTACATGCCATGCCCGACGGACTCTGGCCCGTACTGATTCTTATCGCGCTCGTGCTGATCTATGTCATCGTCAAGATTCGCGAGTATATGCGGGTCAGCGAGGAACAATGGAAAAAAGTCGACAAGAGCAAACTGCGCGAATGGGATGATGAAGAGGACGACTAGGCGCACCCATCGCGGCGCGGCATCATGAGGTAGTCGCAATCAGGTCGGCGATTCAGACGTGGCATCACCGCCGCGGCGATTGGATTCGAGGACGTCGCCGCGCAGCAGGTCGCTGAGTTCGCGTTCGGTGTCCCTCGCGGTCTGGATCAATTTCTCTTCCGAATCGCGCACCGCGAATTGTTCCAGGAGCAGTTTCTCGTCGCGCTCCAGGAAGAGTCTGCCGAGTCTCGACGATTCCTGGGTGGGCATTCCGAGTTCCTCGAAAACCCGTTCGCCCATCGCGATGCTCGAGCGCAGAGTGTCGCGGAAGATGTGCCGCACGCCCAGATCCATCAGCTTGTGAGCGTGCCGCCGGTTGCGTGCCCGCGCGACGATCGCCAGGTCCGGGAAATGTCGTTTCAGGTTTTCCGCGATCGTCACGGACGTCTCCATGTCGGCTGTCGCAATGACGAACAGTCGGGCTCGCTCGGCACCGGCCGCGCGCAGCACGTCGAGCCTGCGCGCATCGCCGAAGTACACCTTGTTGCCGTAACTCCGGACGATGCTGATTTGCTCCGTATCGTATTCGAGCGCCGTAAAACGGCGGCCGCTCATGCGCAGCATGCGCCCGACGATCTGCCCGACGCGGCCGAACCCCGCGATCAGGACTTCGCTGCCCGATTCGTTTATCGGATCGAATTCGGGCTCCGGCTGGCGGGCGCCGCTGCGCGTCATTCGCTCCGCGAGCAGGTACAGCGCCGGCGTCAGGAGCATTGACAAGGTCACCGCAAGCGTAAGGTCGGTTGCAATCGCATCGTCCAGAGCGCCGTTATCGGCGGCAATTGAAAAAATCACGAATGCGAATTCGCCGCCCTGCGACATCGCCGCCGCCAGCCTTAAAGCGCTCTTGCGATTGCACATGCCGAAGCGCCTCGCCAGAAGGGCGAGGATCACCGCCTTGGCCGACATGAATCCGAATACGATCGCGAGAACTCGCAGCGGTTCCTGCAGGAAGCGGACCAGATCCACCGACATGCCTACGGCGATGAAGAAAAGGCCGAGCAGCAGGCCTTTGAACGGCGCAATGTCGGCTTCGAGCTGGTGCCGGTACTCGGAGTCTGCGAGCAACATGCCGGCGATGAATGCGCCCAGGATCATCGACATGCCGGCGAGCTGCATCAGCAGTGCCGCGCCGATCACGACCAGGAGCGCGGTCGCCGTGAACAGTTCCGGGGTATCCGTGCGTGCCACGACCTTCAGCACAGGCCGCAGCAGGTAGCGTCCTCCGGCGATTAGCAGCAACAGGAGCCCCAGACTTCTGGCGAGGTGCAACAGGTCCAGGTTCGCTCCGGACGCCGTCGTGCCCAGCAGCGGCAGCAGCGCGATCATCGGGATTACGGCGAGGTCCTGGAGGAGCAGGATCGAGAAAGAGGCACGTCCGTGACTGGTTGCCAGCTCCTTCCTCTCCGCGAGCATCTGCAAAACGAATGCGGTGGAAGACAAGGCGAGGGAGGCGCCGATGACCGCCGAGGCTGCGGGCGGCGTTCCGAGCAGCCATGCACCGACACCGATGGTCACGGCCGTGCAAGCCACCTGCAGCGTCCCGAGACCGAACACCATGCGACGCATGACCCAGAGCCGCGACGGTTGCAGTTCGAGACCGATGATGAACAGCAGCAGGACGACGCCCAATTCCGCGAAATGCATCGTGTCCCGGAAATCCGACACGAGCGCGATCCCGAATGGCCCGATTAGAATGCCCGCGGCAAGATAACCGAGTACCGAGCCGAAGCCGAGTGCCCGGCTGATCGGCACGCTGACGATCGCGGCAACGAGATAGATTACGAACTCGACCAGTATGCTCATGCCGGGACTCTAACTCTGTGTCCGCAATGTTCATGACGAGTCTACTGACTTGCCCGAGGTCGCGCGACCGAGCTTGGTGTACGGCCGACGGTGGAATTGGATTACACTGCGCCGATCCTTGTGGCTAGACCAGGAAAGTCTGATGCATCGAACCCTGACCGGCCGTTCGGCGTTGTGCGTGGCGGGTGTCACCCTGCTCGCACTCGGCGCATGCGAGAAGCGTACGGCGGAGAAATCAGTTGTAAGCGACGTAGCACCGCCCTCCGGGTCGGCGCAGCCGCCGGAGCCGGCCGATGCGGTCGAAAAGGAACGACCCGTCGATGCCGAAACGCTGCCTTATGCCGACGTTGGGGAAAAACTCGTCTATGGCTACTTCGCGTTTCCCTCGGGCATGGCCGAGCCCTTGCCGGCCATGTTGCTGGTACACGACTGGTGGGGTCTCGACGACGACATGCGGATGGCGGCGAACAGGCTGGCCGCCGCCGGCTACATGGTGCTCGCCATCGATCTCTACGGCGGTGCAACGACAAACAATGTCGGCAAGGCAAAGGAAATGACGATCGGGGTCGTGGAGCACGCAGCCGACGTGGAAGAGAACATTCGCCAGGCGATCGAATTCGTCGATGTGGCCGGTGCACCGTCGGTCGGCATCGCGGGCTGGGGTTTCGGCGGCGGATACGCACTCAACGCGGCCTTGAGTTTTCCGGACCGCATCAACGCCGTCGTGGTCTTCTATGGCCAGGTTCCCGGACAATACGGACCGCCTTGCCACGCTTGCGTCACCGGTACTCGGGCTGTTCGGCGCCGCGGATCTCAGCGTGCCCGTGGATTCGGTCGAAGCATTCGCGGCCGCGACCACCCGACTCGGGAAACCCGCGGAAATCGAAATCTACGACGGCGCAGGGCAGGGATTCGCCGATCCGAAGCAGCGCCGGTTCGATACGGCGATTGCCGCTCGCGCCTGGCAACGCATGCTCGATTTCCTCGCGGAGAACCTGTCTTCCGCGAAGAAATCCTGACGCGGGCCCCGGGTACGGCACGCTTTTCATGTTCGGACGGATCGCCAGAATCACCTATCAGGCCGCGCGACGGATCGTCATCGCTGTCGTGGGCTCCACGGTGCTGCTCCTCGGTGTGTTCATGCTGGTCACGCCCGGACCGGGGCTGGTCGTCATCCCGCTGGGCCTCGCGATACTGTCCATCGAGTTCGCCTGGGCGCGTTACTGGCTGCGCAAACTGCGCGAAAAAATCAGCGAGCACACATCGCGCAAACAGGCTGCAGGGGCGGAAGCGCATCGCGGCCGCGATCAGCCACACGAATGAACCGCAAAAAATAGGCGCCGAAGGGATTCGGACGAATGCTCCTCCGGCGCCCAGGTTACGGCAGGGGGGGTGCCGCCGGGCCTTCCAGGCCCGTTATTGAGCCGGATTCCATATCCGGCTTCGATGTGCCGCCTTGCGGGAAGGTCGGGGGGAGAGAATCCCGCAGCGGCGCATCGTCGGGGGTTCGTGCAAGGCGCTGGCCTGCCTGATCGCGATCTGCGGCCGGAGGCGGGCTAAATCAAGGCCCGTCCTGCCGCAAGACCTGCGCCGTCTGCGCCCTGCATTGCAGGTCCCGTGCCATAACAGGAACTCCAATAAAATCCGTCATATACGCTAAGTCGTTTCGATACGGAAAACCGGAAATAACGAAATATCGTGACAGCGGTTACGGGATTCCGTATAAGGCCGGCATGCTCACACTCGAAGATTATCAATGGCTGTTCCGCAAGGCCCCCTCGATGGCGACCAGCATCGCCGAGGACGGCGTTTATCTCGACGTGAATGACGCGTTCCTCGAACGGCTCGGTTACGCGCGCGAGGAACTGTTGGGACGGCGGCCCGAGGACATCGTCACGGCGTCGAGCGCGCAACGGATCGCCGAGGAATTCCGGCCGGCGCTGCGCCGGACCGGGCGCCTCCGGCAGAAACCGATCAGTTTTCTCGCCAAGAACGGCGACGTCGTCGACTGCCTCACCGATGCGATCCTGGAGCACGGACCCGACGGCCGCTTCCTTCGGACGATTGCCTTCTACACCGAGGCCACGGACCAGGCTCGCGCGAACTTCAAGTACCGCACCTTGTACCGATCGATGCCGGCGATGCTGCACACGGTGGACGGGAACGGTCTGATCAGCACGGTGACAGACCACTGGCTGCAGAAACTCGGCTATACGCGTCAGGAAGTGATCGGGCGGCCGATCACGGATTTCTTCAGCCGCGCGGACCGGCGCCTGTACGGCGGTGAGCGGCTTCGCAAACTGATCGCCGACGGTGATTTCAACAACCTGGAACGGCAGATGATCACGCGGGGCGGTGACAAACTCGACGTGGTCAGTTCCGCCATCGCGCATCGCGACGCGCGCGGCCGGGTCGACCGGATGCTGGTCGCATCGAAGGACGTCACGGAACGCAAGCGGGCCGAGCGGCGACTCAAGCAAGCGCTCGCCGAGAACGCCCGTCTGCGCGATGAACTCGAAAACGAGCGGGACTATCTCCGCGAGGAAGTCAACGTTTCGATGAATTTCGGCAAGATCGTCGGCACGAGCCCGGCGCTGCAGCGCATGATGCGGCGCGTGAGCGCGGTCGCGAATACTCCGGCCAGTGTACTGATCCTGGGCGAATCCGGCGTCGGCAAGGAACTCGTCGCGCGCGCGATTCACCTGCAGAGCCCGCGCGCCGACCGCCCGCTGGTGAAGGTCAACTGTGCTTCGATCCCCAAGGAACTGTTCGAGAGCGAGTTCTTCGGACACGTCAAGGGGGCCTTCACCGGCGCGCATCGTGACCGCGTTGGCCGGTTTCAGCTCGCAGACGGCGGTTCGATTTTTCTCGACGAAGTCGGCGAGATTCCGCTCGAGCTGCAAGGCAAGCTTCTCCGCGTGCTGCAGGAGAGCGAATTCGAGCGCGTCGGTGACGACGTTACGCGTTCCGTCGACGTGCGAATCATCGCCGCGACCAACAGGAACCTCGAAGAACTCATCGTGGCTGGCAGGTTCCGCGAAGACCTCTTCTACCGCCTGAGCGTATTCCCAGTGGAAGTGCCGGCGCTTCGCGAGCGCGGCGACGACATCGTGCAACTGGCCCAGCATTTTCTCGAACAGACCTGCCGCGATTTCGGGCGCGAGCCCATGACCCTGACCAAGGCGCAGGTCCGGAACCTGCGCCGCTACGACTGGCCCGGCAACGTGCGGGAGCTCAAGAACGTTATCGAGCGCGCCGTGATCCTGTCCGAAGGCAAAGTTCTGCGGCTCGATCGCTCGATGCCGGACATGCGTGCCGGCGAACCGGCCGGTGCGCCGGGCGCGGATCCGGATGGTGCTGAGCGGCCCTGGCCCGGGGTCCTCACCGAAAACGACATGCGCGAATTCCAGAAGAACAACATCGTCGCCGCGCTGACCCAGTCGGAATGGCGGGTCTCCGGCGCCGGCGGCGCCGCGGAACTCCTAGATGTGAAACCGACCACACTTACCGATCGCATCAAGGCGTACGGAATTCACAAACCGGGCAAGCGTTGATTGACGCCTCGGAATTCGTCGGTATGCTTTGGAAAACCGCGTCTCTTGGTCGGGATTGGGTAACGACGGGGACAGGGCGCGGGAATCTGGCGGCTTCTGTGTACAAACGATCTCGAACATTCCCGGGCGCGGTCCTGCTCTCCCTGTTGAGCGGCCTGGCCTTACAGGCCGCGGCCTTTGCTGACGGCCGCCTGCCGCCATCCGTGCGGCAGGTCATGGAATTGCGTCGGATTCCGGAGGACTCGCTCAGCATCCTCGTTACCGAGCTCGGCACCGACAAGACTGTCGTCAGCTGGCTCGACGAAGTCCCGCGCAATCCCGCCTCGACGATGAAACTCGTCACCACGCTGGCTGCACTGGACATACTCGGCCCGAGCTATCAGTGGAAGACGGAGTTGTACACGCTGGGCAAGCTCGAGAACGGCAGGCTCGACGGCGACCTGTTGATCAAGGGCTACGGTGATCCTTTCCTGGTGACAGAGCGCGTGTGGCGGATGCTGCGGGAACTGACGCAGATGGGCTTGCGCGAAATTTCGGGCGACCTCGTCATCGACGACAGCTACTTCGACGTGCCCTATGCGGATCCCGCGGAATTCGACCAACAGCCGCTGCGGGCCTATAACGTCGCGCCGAACGCCCTGCTGATGAACCTCAAGGTCGTGCGCTACTGGTTCGAACCGGATCGTGATGCCAATGCCGTGCGCGTCATTCTGGAGCCGCCCCTCGAGAACCTGCGGGTCGAGAACCGGCTGGCGCTTGCCGACGGCAGCTGTCAGGGTTACCAGCGCGGCATATCGATCATCCCGCGCGACGACTACGCGACGATGGTGCTGGATGGCAACTTCCCGGTGCGCTGCAAGCATTATGCGTTGTCACGGACGGCGCTGGATCACAATGCCTACGCTTACGGTCTGTTCGCAGCCATGTGGAAGGAAAGCGGCAACCAACTGGCCGGCAGCTGGCACACCGGTACGGCACCGGTCGGCGAAAAGCCGTTCCTGGCATTCCCATCTGAGCCGCTGGGCGACATCGTCAAGCTGATCAACAAGAACAGCAATAACGTAATGGCGCGCCAAATCCTGTATACGCTGGGCGCCGAGACCTTCGGCGCGCCGGGCACGGAGCAGGCAGGGCAGGCGGTCGTCGACGACTGGCTGGAGAAAAAACTGCCGGGCATCGACAGCATCAAGCTGGACAACGGCGCGGGACTTTCGCGGACCGCGACCATCAACGCGCGGGATTTCGATCGTCTCCTCCGATTTGCCTGGCAACAGCCCTACATGCCCGAGTTCGCTGCGTCACTCGCCCTGTCCGGCCACGACGGCACGCTGCGCGCCAAGTTCAATGATCGCAAGCTGACCGGCCAGGCCCATCTCAAGACCGGATCTCTCGACCACGTCTCGGCCATAGCCGGTTACATGCAATCCCAGTCGGGACGACGATTCGCCGTCGTCGCGCTGATCAATCACGAGGACGCGCATCGGGGACCGGGCGAAGAAGTGCAGGCCGCGCTCCTGAGTTACCTCTACGACCTGTAAGGTCCGGACGCGCACCGCAAGACTGGCGGGAACGCTGTAGTACACTCGCCGGATGTCTGGGCGACAACGGATGCGGTGGGGCCTGACGCTCCTCGCCTGCCTCGCAGCCTGCAGCGTGCACGCGGAGACCGGCTACGTGACCGACGTGCTCTCCCTCGGACTGCACCGTGCGGCGGATACCAGCGATTCCCCGTTTCGCACGCTGCGCAGCGGCGACGAGTTCGAAATTCTGTCGCGCGACGGTTACTTCGCGCGCGTGCGGCTTCCGGACGGCGCCACGGGTTACGTGAAGACCAGCTTTATCGTGACCGAGAAGCCCGCACGGCTCATCGTCGAGCAGACTGCGGCGGAGCGCGACGCGCTGGCTGCCGAGCTTGCGGACCTGAAATCGGCGTACGCTGAGCCAGCCGCCCGGCTCGATGCCCTGCAAGAGGAACTGGGTGACGTCCGGATGGAGCGGGATGCGGCCGCCGTACGGGGCGCAGAACTCGAGACCGCCAACGCGGCGCTCGTCCTGCAGCAGGCTCGCTATCGCCACAGCCTTCCCTATTCCTGGGTCGGCGGTGCGGCCGTGCTCTGTTTCGTCGCCGGCATCCTGCTCGGCCTTTGGTGGGTCGACCACCAGATCCGGCGCCGCCACGGCGGCATTCGCGTGATGTAATCCGAGCTGGATCAATCGACTACGCTTTTCAGAATATCATATTCCTTCCGGTTATAAGCGGATAAGAAACGAGTCGTTCCCCCGTCCGGTCCCGGTCCCTAAGGTTGGTCGACCGTCCCGGCGCAGCGCGCCGGCCGATCAGCCCCCACCGGTCATCGACCATGCGTGCGTCCATAGCCTCTTTGAACCCGCTGCCGCTGGACCGTGGCCAGTCCGAGCGACTGGAGGAAGCACTTTCCGGGCTCACGACGGACCAGCTGCAGTGGGTGAGCGGCTACGCGGCCGGGCTGGCCGCGGCGAGCGGGCGCAACGCCGCGTCAGCCACAACGCCCGCGGCGGCCCCGGACGTCGGCAACACGCTGACCGTCCTGTACGGGTCGCAGACCGGCAACGGCAAGGGCATCGCCGAACAGCTTGCCGCACGGGCACGCGAGAAAGGATTCGGCATCAACCTGCAATGCCTTGCCGAGTACAAACCGTCGCAGCTGAAACGCGAGAAGTTGCTGAGTTTCGTCATTTCCACACACGGCGAGGGCGATCCGCCGGACGACGCGGAGCTCTTTCACGAATTCCTGCTGTCCAAGAAGGCGCCGTCACTCGCGGGTGTGCGTTACACCGTACTGGCGCTCGGTGACAGCAGCTATGTCAATTTCTGCCAGACCGGCCGTGAATTCGACGAGCGCCTCGCGGAACTCGGCGCTGAACGCCTGCAAGCGCTCGTCGAGTGCGATGTGGACTACGAAAGTCGCGCGGCGGGCTGGATTGGTGACGTACTCGCCCGCCTGCCTGAGGTCATAAGTGCCGGTGCAACGGTGCCGCAGCTCCGGGCGGTGAGCGCGGCTCCGCGACACGACAAGACCCGGCCGTTCGCCGCCGAGGTCCTGGTCAACCAGAAGATCACCGGCCGGGCGTCGAGCAAGGACGTCCGTCACGTCGAACTGTCGCTGGAGGGCTCGGGCCTGCGCTATGAACCGGGTGACGCGTTGGCGGTCGTCGTGCGCAATCCGCCGGCGCTGGTCCGGCAGTTGCTCGGCGAGCTCGGCCTGGACGGCAACGAGCAGGTCGACGTGGACGGGCTGCAGTCCAGCCTCGAGGAAGCACTGACGGCCCGGCTCGAGATCACGGCAGCCAGTACCGGATTCCTGAATGCCTGGGCCGAACTCGGCGCGGACCAGCTCAGTGCACTGCTTGCAAGCGGCGACAAGACGCAGCTCGCCCGCTTGATCGACAGCCACCAGGTCATAGACATCGTCCGTCGCTACCCGCTCTCGATCGACGCGCAGGCGTTCGCTGCGAGCCTGCGCAAGCTGAGTCCGCGCTCCTATTCCATCGCGTCGAGCCAGCGCGCCAACCCGGATGAAGTGCACCTCACGGTGGCAGCCGTTCGCTACAAGGCCTTCGGCTCCGAGCACTGGGGTGCCGCATCGACACACCTCGCCGATCGCGTCGCCGATGGCGATACCGTGTCCGTCTACGTCGAACCGAACGCCCGGTTCCACCTGCCGGCGGACGACGGTGCGGACATCATCATGATCGGACCGGGCACCGGCGTTGCGCCGTTCCGCGCTTTCGTCGAGGAACGCGACGAGCGCGGCGCGAGCGGTCGCAACTGGCTGTTCTTCGGTGACCGTACGTTCCGCGACGACTTCCTCTATCAGCTCGAATGGCTGCGGCACCTGAAGAGTGGTGCATTGACCCGACTGGACCTCGCGTTTTCCCGCGACCAGGCCGACAAGGTTTACGTGCAGCAGCGCCTCCGCGAGCAGGGCGCCGAACTGTACCGGTGGCTCGAGGGCGGCGCGTCGATCTACGTCTGCGGTGATGCCAAGAACATGGCAGGGGACGTCGAGACGGCGCTCGTCGACGTGCTTGCAAAGCACGGCAAGCTGGGCTCGGACGAGGCAAAGCAGCGGTTGAAGGAACTGCGCCGCGCCGGCCGCTACCGGCGGGACGTCTACTGATGGGCAGCGGACTTTCCGATGTCGAACGGATCAAGGCGGGGAGCCGGTATCTGCGCGGCACGCTGGTCGAGAGCCTTGCCGACCCCGTGACCGGCGCGCTGGCCGAGGACGATACCCAGCTGTCGAAGTTCCATGGCATTTACCAGCAGGACGATCGCGACCTCCGGAGCGAACGAAAGCGTCAGCGACTCGAGCCTGCCTACAGTTTCATGATTCGCGCACGCGTGCCCGGCGGTATCTGCAGTACTGCCCAGTGGCTTAACATGGACCGAATCGCGCGGGAGAAGGCCAATGGCACGATTCGCCTGACGACGCGGCAGGCGTTCCAGCTGCATGGCGTGATCAAGACGCAGCTGAAGGCGGCGATCGCGGAAATCAATCGCGAGATGATGGACACCCTGGCAGCTTGCGGTGACGTCAATCGCAATGTCATGGCGCCGACGCTGTACGATCTCGGTGCCGTGCACCGCCAGGTGCAGGAAGACGCGCGCCGCCTGAGCGCGCACCTGACACCCGCAACACATGCCTACCACGAGATCTGGCTGGACGGCGAGCAGGTGCCGCTCGAGAACGAGAACCCGGATGCCGATGTCGAGCCGATCTACGGGCGGACCTACCTGCCGCGCAAGTTCAAGTCGGCTTTCGTCGTGCCCCCGCGAAACGACACCGATATCTATGCGCAGGATCTCGGGTTCATTGCGATCGTCGAGAGCGGCCGGCTGACGGGCTACAACGTTACGGTCGGCGGCGGAATGGGCATGGCGCACGGTGAACCGGAAACCTATCCGCGCCTCGCCGATGTCCTGGGCTTCTGCACCGCGGAGGAATTGCTTGCCGTTGCCGAAGCGGTTGTGACGACGCAACGGGATTTTGGCGACCGGACGAACCGCAAGCATGCGCGGCTGAAGTACACGATCGACGATCACGGCATCGATTGGTTCCGCGAGCGGGTGATCGAGCGCTCCGGCGTGGAACCCGGCGCGCCGCGGCCCTTCGCATTCACCGGCAACGGCGACGTGTACGGCTGGCAGCGCGACGACGCGGGAACCTGGCATTACACCCTGTTTATCGAGAACGGACGCGTCGCCGATTTCGGCGAACGGCGCCTGCTGAGCGGGCTCCGGCGTATCGCGGAGTCGCATGACGGCGAGTTCCGGCTGACGCCCAACCAGAACCTGTCCATCAGCGGTGTCAGGCCACAGGACAAAGCGCTTATCGAGGCCCTGCTTGCCGAGCACGGCATCGAAAACTCGGCGCAAGCGTCGGCATTGCGCCTGCACTCGATGGCCTGCGTCGCCTTCCCGACCTGCGGGCTTGCAATGGCCGAAAGCGAGCGCTACCTGCCGTCGCTCGTCGACCGGCTCGAGCAGCGCCTGGTCGAAGCCGGGCTGGGCCGCGAAGCGATTACGATTCGCATGACCGGCTGCCCGAACGGTTGCGCACGGCCGTATGTCGCCGAGATCGGCCTGGTCGGTAAAGGGCCGGGCAGCTACAACCTGTACCTCGGGGGCGGTTTCGCCGGCGAGCGGCTGGCTTGTCTGTATCGCGAGAACATCGGGGAAGCCGGAATTCTCGAGGCACTGACACCCCTGTTCCAACGCTATGCAGCCGATCGCCGGCCGGCGGAGCATTTCGGCGATTTCCTGATCCGGAGCGCTGTGGTCCGGGCAGTGACCGCCGGGCGCAACTTCCATTCCGCAGAGGCCGGGCATGCCTGAACTCAACGAAAACTCGAGCCGCCGCGCTGCGGAACAGGTCTGCCAGAAAGCTCTCGGACGCAAATCTGCGGAGGAGCGCGTCCGGTGGGCGCTCGAGACGTTACCGGGCACGCACATGCTGAGTTCGAGTTTCGGCGCGCAATCGGCGGTCATGCTGCACTTGCTGAAGCAGCAGGTGCCGGACATACCGGTGGTTGTGATCGACACCGGCAATCTGTTTCCGGAGACCTATCGTTTCATCGATGAGCTGACCGAACGACTGGACCTGAACCTGAAGGTCTACCGGCCGGAACGATCCTCCGCCTGGCAGGAAGCGCTTTACGGCAGGCGCTGGGAGCAAGGCGTCGAAGGACTAGCAGCCTATAACCGGGAGAACAAAGTCCTGCCCATGGAGCGCGCGCTGGAAGAGCTCGGCGTCGGAACCTGGTTCGCAGGCCTGCGGCGCCAGCAGTCGACGGGACGCGCCCGCACACCCATCATCGATGCTTCCGGCGAACGCTGGAAAGTGCATCCGATCGCCGACTGGTCCGATCGAGACGTGTACCAATACCTGAAAAAATTCGACCTGCCGTATCACCCGTTGTGGGAGAAGGGCTACGTGTCGATCGGCGACGTCCATACGACGCGTTCGCTGGCGGATGTGAAAACGCGCGACGAGCTGCGCTTCTTCGGGTTGACGCGCGAGTGCGGCCTGCACGAGATGGATTTCGGCAAGACGGCCTGAGCCGACCGCCGCTCAGGCGGCTTCGGTGATGCTGTCGGGGCAGCCGCCTCGCAGCGGCAGGTCGGAACCACCGAACAATGCGTCGATCTCTTCCTGGATGCGCGCATGGCGCACTTTCTCGACCTGTTCCGGCGTGATATGCGGTGCGAATAGCTGCACGAAATCGAGCATGTAGCGCCGGAGCACGGATTCCTTGCGAAAGCCGATCCAGGTCGTCGAGCGTGGAAACAGGCCGGATGCGTCCAGCGACACCAGGTCTTTCTTGTCGTCGCAGTCCTCGGCCATGCTGGCGACGATGCCGACTCCGAGACCCATGCGCACGTAAGTCTTGATGACGTCTGCATCACGGGCCGTGAATACGACGTCAGGCTCCAATCCCTTGTCGGCGAAAGCCTTCTTCAGCGAAGAATGGCCACCGAAACTGAATACGTAGGTGACGAGGGGAAACCTGGCGAGGTCGTGCAGCGTCGCCTTGCCGTCGAGCTTTGTCAGTTCGTGCCCCTTGGGGACGATGATCTTGCGATCCCAGTGATAACTCGGCACCAGCAGCAGGTCGGAAAACAGATCGCGGGAGCCGGTGGCTATCGCGAAGTCGATCTCATTCGCAGCAACCATGTCGGCGATCTGTTCGGAAGTGCCCTGGTGCAGATTCAGCGTGACCTGCGGATATCGTTCACGGAAAGCTTTGATGACGCCCGGCAGTACGTAGCGCGCCTGGGTATGGGTCGTCGCGATGGACAACGTGCCTTCTTCTTCGTGGTAGTAATCCGACGCCAGGCTGCGGATATTGTCCACTTCCTGCATGATCAGCCTGGCACGGTCTATCACCTGGCGGCCCGCGGCCGTTACGCCGCCGAGACTCTTGCCCTTGCGTGTGAACAGTTGCAGACCGAGTTCTTCTTCCAGGAGTTTCAGTTGTTTGCTGACGCCCGGCTGCGAGGTATACAGCCGCTCCGCTGCCGCAGTGATATTCAGCCCGTTATCGACAATCGCAAGTAGATACTTGAGTTGTTGTAATTTCATCGAAAACGAAATGCCCCCGCGCTTCAAGGCTATGACCGCGCTTGCGCCGGTTCGTTGCAAGAAAGTCGCTTAATAACTCATCAGTCTAAAATGCTGCCCCGGCGGCGGCTCTCGTCCATGCCGCGCCGATTATGTGCATATTTCCCAGCCACTTGCGGCTAGATATAACACATAGTTATATAGCGAGGAACAGTCCGGCTTGAGCGCTCAGGGGGACCAACCTGTAGTGCAGGCGCGCTTACGCAACAGTCCGGCGGGCAGCTCATTGTTCCGCGACCCTCGCCGGCGTGACCGTCCCGCACTCGCGAACGCCGGCAGCCTTGTGCCAATCTGCCAAGCGGAGGGGGCACCCCCGGAACGCGCAGCCGGAATCTGCTATAAACGCGGCTCCCCGCTCAAACGCGCCCTTTCGAACGAGAAGGAACGAACGATGATCTACAACAACATTCTCGAAACGATCGGCAACACGCCGGTAGTCCGACTGAACCGCATGGCGCCGAAGAACGCGACCATCTACGTCAAGGTCGAGGCGTTCAACCCGATGGCATCCGTCAAGGACCGGCTGGCCTACGCGATCGTCAACGACGCCGAACAGAAGGGCCAGCTGAAACCCGGCCAGACCGTTGTCGAGGCGACCTCCGGCAACACGGGCATCGCGCTGGCGAT
The DNA here is from genome assembly GCA_963775455.1 of uncultured Pseudomonadota bacterium. GTDB lineage: Bacteria > Pseudomonadota > Gammaproteobacteria > Steroidobacterales > Woeseiaceae > UBA1847. The sequence continues at coordinate 471,551 of CAVZIU010000006.1, forward strand.
GGTGTGTGCGGCGACCGGACATCCCTTCGTCGCGACGATGGTCGAAACGTTCTCGATCGAGCGGCGCAAGATCATGCGCGGCCTGGGCGCGAAGGTCATCCTGACGCCGGCGGCAGAGCGCGGCAGCGGCATGGTGAGGCGGGCCGAGGAACTGGCGAAAAAGCACGGCTGGTTCCTGGCGCGGCAGTTCGAGAACCCGGCCAATCCGGACTACCACGCGAGCACCACGGGTCCGGAGATCCTCCGGGACTTCGCGGGCCAACGCCTCGACTACTGGGTGACCGGCTGGGGGACGGGCGGCACGCTCTCGGGTGCAGGGCGCACCCTGAAAGCCGCTCGCCCGGACCTGAAGATCGTCGCAACGGAGCCGGCCGGCGCGGCGCTGCTTGCCGGCAAGGAGTGGAAGCCGCACAAGATCCAGGGCTGGACGCCGGACTTCGTGCCGGCGGTCCTCGATCGCGACATCTTCGACGAGCTGAAGTCAGTGACCGACGAACGCGCGATTGCGGTGGCACGCGAACTCGCGGTGAAGGAAGGCATCTTCACCGGCATTTCCTCCGGCGCTACGCTCGCCACGGCGCTCGATATCGCAAGTGGCGCCGCCAAAGGCACGGTCATCCTGGCGATGTTGCCTGACACGGGTGAACGCTACCTGTCAACGCCATTGTTCGAAGGTGTGAACGACGGCTCCGACGACGACTGGCTCGCCAGCCAATAGCTCGCCGGTTCCACTGCAGGTGACATAAGCGGAAAGGCTGAGACCCGGGTCACAGCGCCCGGATTCGGAGACTGGCATCGTTCGGGCTGGATCGCGGCGACGCGGGGTTGACCGTGCCTGCTGATGTACACAGCCTGGCGACACTGAAGGACCTTAACAAAGCCAAGCGGCTGCTGCAGTCGCTGGTGCCGCGCGCACAATGTTTCCGTTTCTACCATGCCGACCGGCAGTGCGCCTGGTCGTCGGACGGGGCGGACGATTACGAGATCGACGACTTTGTGACGGAACTCCACGCGGATGTTTTCGCCGCTGCGGAGGAGCCGGGTTACTTGCGCCGGACCCTGAAGTCGGGCCGGACGATGCTCGTCCTGCCGGTACCCTTCGACGACGGCGAGCAGCCGGGCTCGCTCGTCGTCGGGTTCTCGCGCAATGCGGGGAAGTCCTCATGGTTCAATCCCAGTTTGCTGGACGCCGTCCTCGCACCGGCGATAGGCGTCATCGCCGAAACGTTGAGCTTGCGCCGCGAGATCGAGGCCCGGGTCCAGCAGCGCGACGCGGCGGAAGCGGAGCTGGCGTTCGTCTACGACGTCGATGAGCAGATCCACGGCAAGTCGCGCAGCAACTCCGCGCTTGCGAAACTTGTCGGTCAGAGCGGCAGATATCTCAACATCTGCTATAGCGTCCTCCTGATCCCCTCGAAACGCATACGCATCAGTGCCACGCATTCGAGCTGGAAAAACGTGAACCGCAAGGTGCTCGACCGATACCTTGTCGAGCAGATTCTGCCGAAGGTGGACGGCCAGTATCAGCCGGTCGTATTCGAAATGCCGGCCGAGGGCGCCACGAGCGAGATCGAAGCCCAGGGTTACCAAACCCTGGTCTGCCCGATCATGGACCTCAACGGCAACACGCAGGGTGTGCTCGCGCAGCTCGGGCGGGTCAACCAGCGGCCGTTCACGAAGAAGCACCGGCGCTTCATGTCGAACATAGTGCGCAAGGTCGAGTACGTCATCGAACAGTCCTTTGATGCGATGACCGGGCTGATGAACCGCAGCGGCTTCGAGGCGCAGCTGCACGAATCCTGGAAGGATCTCGCGGGGCCCGCGGACACGCACCAGGTCATCTACCTCGACCTCGACAACCTGCAGCTCGTCAACGACACCTTCGGGCGCAATGCCGGCGACGCGGTGATCATGCGCTTTGCCCGGCTGCTCGATGCCGACCTGCCGAAGAGTGCTGTCGTCTCACGCCTGACCGGCGACGATTTCTGCATCCTTCTGACGCACGCGGACGAAGAGGCCGCCCTGAAACATGCCAGGGACGTGCGCAAGCGCAGCGAGGCCTTGCGTTACCTCGAAGGCGACAAGTCCCTGCAGGTCACGATCAGCATGGGCATCGCGGCCTTCGGGGCCGGCGAGGGCGACGGGACCCGCGCGCTGACCGCTGCGCGCATGGCCTGCGAATCGGCAAAGGATCACGGGCGCGACCGCATCGAGGTCTACAACCTCGCGAACCAGAGCCTCATTCGTCGCCACGACGACATGCAGCTCGTCGCGGATATCCAACAGGCGCTTGACGGCGATGAGTTCGAGCTCCTGGCGCAACCGATCACATCGCTCAAGCATGTGGACGACCGGCCGCGCTTCGAAATACTGCTGCGCATGCGCGACCGCGACGGCGCCACCGTGCCGTCGAGCGCGTTCTTTTCGGCCGCGGAACGCTACCAGATGATGCCGCAGATCGACCGCTGGGTCGTCAGCAACACGATGGCACGTCTCAGCGCACACCGGAACGCCGTCGAAGCGTCCGGCGCACTCTTTTCCATCAATTTGTCGGGCCAGTCGCTCGGGGACGACGACATCCTGGAATTCATCGAGGACGAACTCGCCGCTTCAGCCGTATCGATCGGGGCGCTCGGCTTCGAGGTGACCGAATCTGCGGCGGTTTCGAACCTCTCGAAGGCGCAGAATTTCATCAATTCGTTGCACGAACGGGGTTGCAAGATCGCGCTCGACGATTTCGGCGCGGGGCTCAGTTCTTTTGCGTATCTCAAGAATTTCCGCGTGGACACGCTGAAGATCGATGGCAGCTTCGTGCGTGACATTACGGACAATCGCATATCTGAATCGATGGTCGCCGCAATCACCCAGGTCGCGAAGGTCATGCAACTCGACACGGTGGCCGAGTACGTCGAGTGCGCGAAGACGCGCAAGCTGATCGCCGAGCTCGGCGTGGACTACGCGCAGGGCCACGAGATCGGGCGCCCGCGTCCCTTGCTGGACATACTCGAGGAGCTGCGCGGGCTCGCCGAATCCACGGCCTGAGCCCGGCGCACAGGCACGGCGGCTTCCGGGCTAGACTTCCGGGCATGTCGCTGTCGCCGGATATCCGGGAACACGTTGCCGGGCTTCCCGAGATTCTCCGGGCGCCGGCGTCTCGCTGGCTGGAACGGATTACGGCAGAGCGGCCGCTGCCGCCGGACGTCGAGGCCGCGGCGGTGGTCCGGGTCGTCGCCCTCAGCGATTTCGCCGCCGGCGTGTTGCTGCGGGAACAGGACCGCTCCGACGAATGGCATGTGCGGCTCGGCGATCCGTACGACCCCGAGGCGCTGACCCGTGTCGCCGCCGAGATCGCGATGTGCGACGAGGATTCCGCGGCCGTCAAGCAACGCCTGCGCCGTGAGCGAAACCGGCAGCTGTTGTCGATTTTCTGGCGCGAAGCAACCGCTAGCGCAACCGTCGAAGACACGCTCGCGGCGCTCACGGATGTCGCGGACCGCATGCTCGCCGCAGCCGCCGGTTACACGGAACGGCGACTCGCCGAACGCTACGGGGCGCTGCGCGACGAGGCGGGAAACCGGCTTCCCCTGCTCGTAATCGGCATGGGCAAGCTGGGCGGCGGTGAACTGAACTTCTCGTCGGACATCGACATCATCTTCGCCTATCCCGCGGACGGAGAGACCGACGGGGACAAGGTGCTCGAGGCGCAACCTTACTTTGGGCGGCTTGCGCGCGGCATCGTGGATTTGCTGGACGACGTGACGGAGGACGGATTCGTGTTCCGGACGGATACGCGCCTGCGGCCTTTCGGCGACAGCGGCCCGCCCGTGACCAGCTTCGCCGCGCTCGAAACCTACCTGCTGCAGCACGGGCGCACCTGGGAGCGCTATGCCTACGTCAAGGCGCGCGCGGTCGGGCCGCCGGCCCCGGCCGCCGCGCAGAAGGCACTGTTCGAGGAGCTGATTCGGCCGTTCGTTTACCGCGGCTATCTCGATTTCGGCATTTTCGAGGCGCTGCGCGACCTGCACGGGCAAATTGCCGCCGAGGGTAACCGGCGTGAACTGGCGAACAATGTCAAGCTGGGTCCGGGCGGCATCCGTGAAATCGAGTTCATCGTCCAGTCCCTGCAACTCGTGCGCGGCGGCAGCCGGCCGGACCTGCAGACGCCCTCGCTGCTCGAGGTCCTGCCGCGCCTGGCCGGCGAGCGCGGCCTCGCTCACGGCACGGTCCTGGAACTGCGCGACGCCTACTGCCTCCTGCGTCGGGTCGAGAATTTCGTCCAGGCGATGCGCGACCAGCAGACGCACGACCTGCCGGCCGGCGCTGCCGATCGCGCCCGACTTTGCCTTGCGCTCGGCTACGCCGACAGCCAGGATTTCGACGAAGCCCTGGCAAGTGCACGCAACTCCGTACGGCGTCACTTCGACGCGATAGCGCTGCGCGCGCCGACGGGCGTCGGCCGCCCGGCAGCGGCGCAGGATTTCGAGCGCCTGTGGCGCGACAACGCGAATGCGGCCGACTGGCAAGCGGCGCTGCATGCAGCGGGCCACGCCGCGGCCGCCGACGTCGCCGCGACGATCACGGCATTTCGGGGTTCGACGGCCATCGCGAGGCTCGGCGAATCGGCGGCGGAGCGATTGCGGCTGTTCGTACCCCGCCTCCTCGCCATCGCAAGGGAAGTTACGAATCCCGCGCGAGCGGTGCAGCGCGCATTCACCGTGCTCGAGAGCGTACTGCGACGCAGTTCCTATCTCGCGCTGCTAAACGAAAACCAGGAGGCCGCGGAACGCTTCGTGCGGCTATGTGCCGAAAGCGCCTATATCGCTGCCGAGCTGGCGCGCTTCCCGGTGCTGCTCGACGAGCTGCTGGATCCCGGCGTGCTCAGAGCGCCGGTCCGGCGCGCAGAGCTGGCCGGGCAGCTCGATGCCCGGCTTGGGCAACGCCCCGGCGCCGACAGCGAGGAACGGATGGAGATGCTCGCACAGTTCCAGCGTGCCACGATGTTCCGTATCGCCGTGTCCGATTTCAGCGGCGGCCTGCAGATCATGCAGGTCAGCGACGCACTCACCTGGCTGGCAGAAGCCGTGCTCGAGCGTGCGCTGTCCATCGCGTGGGAGGAACTCGTCGATCGTCACGGACGGCCCTCGTACACGGCTGACGGCATACGCCAGGAAGCCGGCTTCGGCATCGTCGCGTACGGCAAGCTCGGCGGCCTGGAGCTGTCCTACGGGTCCGACCTCGATATTGTATTTCTGCACGACTCGCGGGGTTCCGAGCAGGAAACGGACGGGCCGAAAACCGTCGACAACGCGACCTTTTTCGGTCGGCTCGTACGGCGGCTCGTGCATTTCCTGTCGACGCGTACCAGCACGGGCGCCTTGTACGAGATCGACACCCGTTTGCGGCCTAGCGGCCGCAAGGGGCTGCTCGTCAGCAATGTCGAGGCCTTTTTGCGCTACCAGGAAGAGAATGCATGGACCTGGGAGCACCAGGCGCTCCTGAGGGCGCGCCCGGTGGCCGGAAGCGACCGTATTGCCGCCGCATTCGCCGGAATTCGCGACGAGACGCTCAGGAATCAGGTGCGACGCGACGGTCTGCGTGAAGAAGTCATCGACATGCGCCGGCGCATGCGCCGTGAACTCGACGACAGCGACGATACGCAATTCAATCTGAAACACGGGCAGGGCGGCATCGGCGACCTCGAGTTCATCGTGCAGTATCTCGTGCTCGAAAACGCGGCGTCACATCCGAGCGTCATCGAGTTCACCGACAACGTCCGCCAGCTGAACGCGCTCGCCGAATGCGGCGCACTGCCGCTACCCGTGGCCGCGGACCTCCAGGAGACCTATCGCACGTATCGCAGGCGGGTACACAGGCTCGCGCTCGACGACGAGCCTGCACGGGTACCGGCCGGAGAGTTCCAGGCCGAGCGCGCACTCGTCGACCGTTGCTGGTCCACGATTCTCGGCACGTAGCCGGTGCCCGGACCAGTGCGTATAATCCGCGCTCGGTCCTCGCATTCGGAGATCTTCGTGGCCGCCAGAGCAGGAACGGTCGATCAGAAGCTGATTCCGGCCAACGCGCAGCATCGTTACCAGGTCCGCCGGCGCGACCTGCCGCTGTCGTGTCCGATGCCAGGCATGTATCTCTGGAATTCCCACCCGAAGGTCTATCTGCCGATCGAGGAAACGGGCGCGGCGAAGTGTGCATATTGCGGCGCACAGTATTTCCTGACGGACGACGAGTAAGACGCTCATGCACATAGTAACCGGGGGCGCCGGTTTCATCGGCAGCAACCTGGTACGGCACCTCATCGCTCGCGGCATGGATGACGTCGTAGTCGTGGACGACCTGACCGACGGCCACAAGTTCGTCAACATCGCGGACTGTGCAATCGCGGACTACCTCGACAAGGACGAATTCCTGAGGCGACTAGAGGATCGCGGTTTCGCAAAGACGCTTTCCGCCGTGTTCCACGAGGGCGCGTGCTCGACGACTACCGAGTGGGACGGCCGCTACATGATGAACAACAACTACGGGTATTCCCGAACTCTGTTGCACCATTGCCTCGCGCACGGCATTCCCTTCATCTATGCCTCCTCGGCCTCGGTGTACGGTGCGTCGCAGAGTTTCGCCGAGGATCCGGCCAACGAACTGCCGCTCAACGTCTACGGCTATTCCAAACTGCAGTTCGACCGCTATGTGCGGCGGCACGCCACGCGACCGGACAGCCAGGTTGTCGGCCTGCGCTATTTCAATGTGTACGGGCCCGGCGAACGGCACAAGGGCGCGATGGCCAGCGTGGCCTTCCATTTCAACCAACAGCTCAAGTCGGGCGGGGAGGTCAGGCTGTTCGAGGGCACCGGCGGCTACCCGGACGGAGGCCAGCGCCGCGACTTCGTATACGTAGACGATGTCTGTGCCCTGAACCTGTGGTTCCTGGATCAGCCCGGCGTCTCGGGAATCTTCAACGCCGGCACCGGCCGCGCGCAGACCTTCAACGAGGTCGCGAACGCAGTGCTCGCCTGGCATGGCAAGGGCAGAATTCGCTACATCCCGTTTCCGCCACATCTCCAAGGCGCGTACCAGAGCTACACGGAAGCGGACCTCGCCCGGCTGCGCGCCGCCGGCTGCTCGCTTGAGTTTCGGCCGGTTGAGCAGGGTGTCCGCGAGTACCTGGACGCGCTGCACGCCGGCTGAGCCATGCAGAACGACGCCATCCTGGTCGTCGGGCCCTCCTGGGTCGGCGACATGGTGCTCGCACAGTCGCTGTTTCGCGTGCTCAGGGACCGCGATCCGGCGACCGCGATCGACGTCCTGGCGCCCGGCTGGTCGCTGCCGATCGTCGCGCGCATGCCCGAGGTCCGCGACGGCATCCCGGCCGAAACCGGCCACGGCGAACTCGGTTTCCGCAGGCGGGGGCGCATAGGCCGCGAGCTCTCCGGACGCTACCGCCAGGCCATCGTGCTGCCACGTTCCTTCAAGTCGGCGCTGATTCCCTGGTTCGCACGCATTCCGCGCCGCACCGGCTTTCGCGGCGAGCAGCGTTTCGGCCTGATCAACGACATGCGCCCCTTCGAACCGGGGCAGCTGGACCAGACCATCAAGCGTTTCCTCGCGCTCGGTGTCGAGCGCGGCGAGTCTTTGCCGGCGGCGCCGGAGCCGGTGCTGACCGTGTCCGTCGAGAACCAGGAACGCCTGGTCGCGGAGCAGCACCTGAATTTGGACCGGCCCGTCATCGGCATGATGCCCGGCGCCGAGTTCGGGCCGTCCAAGTGCTGGCCGGTCGAACATTTCGCGACGCTGGCCCGGTTGCTGATCGAATATGGGTATCGCGTGTGGCTGCTCGGTTCCGCGAAGGATGGCGAAGCGGGTCAACGGATTGCCGCAATTGCGTCAGCGGGCGACGCACTCGTCGACCTCTGCGGTAAGACCGCGCTCGCAGACGCGATCGATGTGCTCGCTCTCACCGAGCAGGTAGTGACCAACGACTCAGGGCTGATGCACGTCGCCGCCGCCGTAGGGGTACACGTGCACGCGATGTACGGCCCGACGTCGCCGGCATTCGTCGCGCCCCTGACGACGCGGAAGGACATCTACTTCCTGGACCTCGACTGCAGTCCGTGCCGGCAGCGTGTCTGTCCGCTGGGGCATCACAACTGTCTGCGTCAGATCGGACCGGCGGACGTCTTCGAGCGCGTGCGCGAACGCCGGAGCGGGCGCGCCGGGGCCGGTTGACGGTGCCGCTCAGCGTTTTGAAACGATCAGTATCAGCAATGATACTGCCTGCCTCGGCAGCAGAAATTCCAGTTTTGCCGTGCCGCGCCGGAGCGGTACCGGCTCGGCCGGCCCCAGATTTTGCAGCCGACCCTCCTGTTCGACTCTCGCGTATTGCACCTCGTCGAGTACGACGGGCGAACCGAGCCGCTGCCATGCCGCGTACGAGTTGCTGTGCAGCTGGTCGATGCGATAGTGGGCGAGCACGGCGTCCTGCGCACGCGCATCCAGTCCGTCCACGGTCATGAGGACACGGGCATCGGGACCCGATACGTCGTCATCGTGGTAGTGCCACGCCATGACGTACAGACTTCGGCCATCGTAGCTCGAGAAGGCACCGACATCGGGTTTGCCGCGCACGCTGTGCTGCAGGAGATCCTCCAGGGACACCGCGCCGCTGCTGGTCGCCTCCACACGCTGGCCGCGCATCAGGCTGAACATTCGAAACACGTTCAGCACAGGCAGGTCGAGACCGTTGCTTGCCAGGGCACGGAAACCCGCGAAGTAGCGTTGGTCCTCGAATTCGAACGCCCACGTCAGAGCGCCTTCCAGGTTGATGCCGTGCCGATCCGCGAGGTCGTGCTTGCGCGCGAAACTGGCGGCCGTGTAACTCGAGTACATGGTGCCGTTGCGATACGCGAGCTGCGGGCCCTGGCACGCGGCGCAGCCCTCGGGGTCCGATTCGCCGATGATGACGGGCCTGGACTTCATTTGCTGTATCGCAGCGATCCTGGCGAAGCCTTCGTCGATCGTTTTCAGCTGCGCCCGCATGTCGAGCCTGACGTGGCCGTCGATGTAGGTGGCGTTGCCCTTGGCGTGAAAGGCCACGAAGTCCGTGGGCGTGCCGGTTCCGCCGGTAGCGTGGTTGGTGCCGCCGATCACGTGCTCGAGAAAGTCGTCCATGAACTCGCCGCCGTGTCCCGCCGTGTCCGGACCGCCCACACGTGCCGTCGGCAGCGCACGGCGTACGCCGTCGATGGCGTAGTCATGCAACTTAAGGAATTCCTGCGGGGTGCCGTACCAGTACGCCGGATAATTGGCCTCGTTCCAGGTTTCGAAATACCACTGTTCGACTTCCTCGCGGCCGTAGCGATCGACACAATGTTTCACCCATTCATACACGAGCTCGCCCCACCGGGCGTAATCCTTTGGCGGGAACGCCCAGCCTCCGGCGATCGCCTCGTACCGGAAACCCGGGCGCCAGTTCGGGCGGTACGGCTCCGGCTTGCTGGACAACGCCTGCGGCATGAACCCGATCTCGACATACGGGCGCACGCCGTGTTCCAGGTACGTATCGAAAATGCGATCCACGATCCTCCAGTCGTAGACCGGATTGCCGTCGGCATCCTCGGTGTACGCATTCGTGCTACCCCACTTGAGTGCGGGGGTGCCATCGCCGCTGGTGAGCAGGTTGTGAGCGCGAAAGTAAACCGACCCTGGCACCAGGTCGCCGAGCGCCGCGAGCAGTTTTTCGCCGTCCTTCATCGTGGCGTAGTTGGGCTCGTCGGCGCCGAAGAAACGCCATATCCGCCGAAGCTCGCCGAGCGACTGCCCTGCATCGATGCGGATCTCGACGGAAAAACCTTCCGCCGGCGGGTCCTCCGCCCGCACCGGCTGCAAGGCGAACATCGATACCAGAGCTATCCAGATGGTCGTCGAACGCATGAGATTTCCTCCGTTCGTACTCGCGAGCGTCAGGGCGCGACTCCGATTGCCGCGGCGGTTCGTTTTCCGGGCGATGCTAGACCTGCGACGCAAACACGAGATCGACCATCGCCGTAACGTCCCCGACTTCTATCAGATCCATCGCTGCCGGATGCCGGACGCGGCGCCCCCAGCGGACCTGGTCCACCCGCTTGCCGAGATACCGCTCCAGGGCGTCGGGATAGCGGTTGACAGTCAGCTGGCGCGAAACATAGGGCCCGGTGCGATCAGGGTTCGACGTCGCGTACAGGCCAATCACCGGTGTCCGGACCGCCGTGGCCATGTGCGCCGGGCCGGAGTCGGGGCACAGGAGTGCGTCCGCCACTGCGAACACGGCAAGCGATTGCTTGAGCGTGGTCTGCCCAACGAGGTCGACGATGTCCGGCCCGGATTGTGCGAGTATGCATCGGGCGTATTCGCGCTCGAGCGGCGACCCGGAACCGGTGAGCACGATGCGGCAGCCGTGCTGCGCCTGCGCGTGACGCGCGACTTCGGCATAGCGTTCGGCGGGCCAATTGCGGAAATTGCGCTGCCTCTGGCTGCTCAGCGGACTGATCACGAGCGTCGGGTAGGTGACGTAGCGGTCGGCGAACGCCCGGTCCTCATTGCCGAGCGGGATGTCCCAACGCAGTGGCGTCGGCTGTGCGCCGATCGCCCGGGCGAATGCCAGCATGGCATCGAGTGCGTGCTCGTGATGTCCCGGCGGTATCCTCCGGTTGGTGAAGAGCCACTGGAAATCGCGGGCACGGGCGAAGTCGAAACCGAGCTTGAGCTTGCCTGGCAGCAGACGGTAAAGTCGATTGGCGCGCATCGATGCATGCATGCACAGAATGATGTCGAAGCGCTTCCCGGCAACTGCAGCGCGTACCTCGGAATACGCCGCACGGCCTTTCTTCTTGTCGAAAATGATAAACTCGATGTCGCCGGTGTCGCCGAGCAGAGCGGCTTCGGTTCTGCCGATGATCCACGTGATCTGCGTATCGGGCCAGTTGTCGCGGAGATTGCGCGCCACGGCCAGGGCATGACAGGTATCACCGATCGCCGACAACCGTACCAGGCAGATGCTGTGCGGCGCGGATGTGGCGAACGACCGGGACAAGAGGTTCCTTGAAGGACGATTGCGTTGACCGAGACCGTCGAGAGAACTGCAACCGGCGCCATCCTATACGATCGATCGATCATCAACCAGATTTCGGACGCGCGCTTCGCGCCGGGCGGCTGGCCGCATGTGGAAGCGGTCGGCAACGAACTGGGATCCGGCGGTCGCGGCACGACGCTCTTCGTCGGTAACCGGCCGCGACAGTTCGTATTGCGCCACTATCGACGCGGCGGCCTGATCGGCAAGCTCGTTCGCGACCGTTACGTCTGGTCAGGCGAGGACGATACGCGCCCGTTTCGCGAATGGCGCATGCTCGCGAAGATGGCGGACTACGGGTTGCGCGTGCCCCGGCCGGCGGCCACGCGCTACGTCCGGCACGGGCTTTTCTACACGGCTGACATCATCACGCTGCGTATTCCGGGCATCCGTGCCTTGGCAGAGGTCATTTCCGAGCGGCCGCGCGACGAGGCTTACTGGCGCTCGATCGGCGCCGACATCCAGGAGTTTCACGCGGCGGGCGTCTATCACGCCGACATGAACGCCTACAATCTGCAGGTCGATGCGAAGGACCGGGTCTGGATGCTGGATTTCGACAAGGGCCGCCTGCGGGAGGCGGGTCCCTGGCAGCAGCAGACTCTCATGCGCCTGCACCGCAGCCTTCGCAAGCTGCGCGCCATGCATCCGAATTTCTATTTCGGCCGCGCCGATTGGTCGGCGCTGCTGGCCGGCTACTTCGAGGCGTCCAGGTCCGCGTAGTAGTCCGGGTAGCCGCGCGGCAGGTTCTTGAACTTCCGGTGTATCCAGAAGTACTGCTCCGGGCAGAGCCGGATGTGCTGCTCCAGCGCGCGCACGTAACGTGCGGTGTCGGCGACCGGGTCGTCTCCCGGAAAATCCTCGAAGCGGGCACCGATCGTCATCACGTAACTGTTGTCTTCGAGACGCCGCGGGAAGTAGGGGAGCACGATGGCATCGCCCAGCCTGGCGAGCGCCGACGTCGCCGCCGTGTGCATGCAGGGCACGCCGAAGAATTCGACGACGACGGCGCCCTTGCGATCGAAACTCTGGTCCGGTGCGTACCACACCGGACGGCCGGCGCGCAGGCTCTTCACCATCTTCTTGATGTCGCGCTTTTCGATCGTCGCTTCGGCCGACACTTCGCGGCCGGTGCGCTGCAACTCCGTGATGAAATCGCTGCGGTTCTTGCGATACACCGCATCGAAGGGCGGCGACTCGAATGCGAGCATGCGTCCGGTAGCCTCGAGCGTGGTGAAATGGGCGGACAGCAGGATGACGCCGCGGCCCTCCGCCACGGCCCTGTCGAGGTGCTCGATGCCCTGGAGCCGCATCAGGCGCCGGATCTTCGCATCCGACGCCCAGCGGCCGAGGCCCATCTCCACGAGTGACATGCCGAGTGCCTCGAAGTGGCGTTTCGCGAGCGCGTTGCGTTCGTCCCTGTCGAGATCGGGAAAGCAGAGTTCGAGATTGCGGCGTACGACGGCCCGACGCGGTGCCGACATACGGTGCACCACGCGGCCGACCGCGCGGCCGAGCGCAAGGCCGGCGCCGTGCGGCAGCGCGACGACGACCCGCAAAAGGCCCATGCCGAGCCAGACGGGCCAGTATCGCGGCGCCAGGTAGTGAGTGAGCGGTTTTCGATCCCCCATCGGGACCGGAGCTTATGAACGCCGCGCGGACGAGTCCAGTCGGCTATTCGGAGATGCCGTCGATGTAGGCCGTGTCGTCCATGCCCTCGTCGTCATCGCTGCCACCCAGCACGCGCGGCGGGCCGGCAGGCGCTTCGGCGGTCTGGATGCCGATGTGGAAGGCGGCGAAGCCCGGCATGACCACCTGGTTGCGGGCCATCCCAATGATGCGGCCCGCATACGGCGAGCGCAGTTCCGTACGCGAATTGCTCATGGGATCCGTAATCGTGCCGAGCAGGTCGCCCTGGCGCACGGTGCTGCCGAGGCTGACGTTGGCGAGGAGGATTCCGCCGGAGCCGGCGCGAATCCAGCTGGACCGATAGTAGACCGGCTCGGGACTGCCCCACAGGCGTATGCGCTTCACCATGCCGAGCGAGCTGATCAGCGTTTCGACGCCCTTGACGCCGTGCATCACTTCATTTAGCTCGAGTTCGAGCGGGCCGCCCGCTTCCAGCGTCACGGTGGGGATACCGGCTTCCGTCGCCGCATAGCGCAGCGTGCCGGCGCCGGGCGCGCTATGCAGGATGACGGTCGAACCGAAGCCCTGGGTGAGTGTGACGACATCCGGGTCGCGGAGGTCGGCGCGTATCTGCGGCAGATTGGCGCGTTCGAAAGAGCCCGTGTGCAGGTCGATCAGTGCGTCGCAGTGCGCTACGACGTTCGCGAAGAAGGAACTGGCGATGCGTGCGGCGGCGCTGCCGCGCGGGTTGCCGGGGAAGTAACGGTTCAGGTCACGACGGTCGGGCAGGTAGCGCGTGCCGCGGCGGAAGCCCTGTACGTTGACGATCGGCACGCCGATTATCGCGCCCGACAGGCGGTCGGGCGTCACGTCATTCATCACCCGGCGCACGATCTCGATGCCGTTGAGTTCGTCGCCGTGCACCGCCGCCGTGAGACACAAGGTCGGGCCGGGGACAGTGCCGTTGATCACCAGCACCGGGGTCGAGACGGGCACACCTTCGAATTGTTCGGTCGCGGCCCAGCTGAGCCGCGCGGACGTGCCGGGCGGCACGTCGCTGCCCAGGAGGTGCAGGGTCTTCGCAGCGCCTTCGGCCTCGATCACCGCCTCGGCCAGAGGCACCGATTGCTCGTGCAGTGGCCCGGTTTCCGTGAAGGCATCCTGCGGTTCCGGGGCCGCGTCCGGGGTGGGTTCGTCACTGTCGCCGACTGGCGTGGACGCAGGCTCGTCCGCCGGATACAGGTCGGCGCCGGAATCCGGAGCGCCGCCGTCGTCGGCCATCGGGCCTTCCGGCTCGGTCAGGGGAGCTTCGTCGGCGGGCGGGTTTTCGTCCAGCGTCTCGTTCTGGAACGATTCCTCAACGAGCTCGTCGGCGCGGCCCACGGCGGCGGACAACAGGGCCAGCAGCCCGGCAAGCAGGTGAGTTCGAACGCATTTTGCTCGCTTGACTGTCATCGCGACCGTGTCTGTCTCATCCGTCCGGGCAATTGCGACCGCCGGGAAACCTCTTTAGCATCGCCAGCCTACGCAATTCACCAGTCGTTAACTGTGAACCATTCAATAAAATACGCTGCCGACTTGAATAAGTCCAAGTGACCCGGATTCGCCGCGCTTGTTTCCTGACGGTCCTGCTCGCAGCGGGTAACGCCTTGTCCCAGGAGACTTTTCCGCGCCCGGCGGAACTCGAGCCGGACGTCGGTTTCTGGGTACGGATCTTCGCCGAGGTCGACACCGACAGCGGCCTCCTGCACGACAATCGCCACCTCGGCGTGGTTTACGGGGAAATCGAGGTACCCGTAGATTTGCCGTCCCGCACGCGCCATCGCCAGGTCGATGCCGAACGCGACAAGATTCTGGCGGCGCTGAATTCGCTCGCGAACGGCAAGCGGGACGAATTGACGAACGAAGAAGCCAGGGTGCTCGGATTATGGGGCAAAGACGCTGGCAATGCGACGTTTCGCGAAGCCGCGGGTCGAATTCGATTTCAGCGCGGACTCGCCGACCGGTTCCGCGCCGGACTCGCGCGCTCCGGCCGCTGGCGCGCCTACATCGAGCAGGAGTTCACCGCACTCGGCGTGCCGGTGGAACTGGTGGCATTGCCGCACGTGGAGTCCTCGTACAATCCGGACGCGCGATCACACGTCGGCGCATCCGGCATCTGGCAGTTCACCCGCAGCACCGCGCGGCGTTTTGTACGCGTCGACCACATACTCGACGAGCGCAACGATCCGTTCACCGCGACGCAGGCGGCCGGACGCCTGCTCGCGTACAATCACTCCATCACCGGCAACTGGCCGATGGCGATCACCGCCTACAATCACGGGCTGTCGGGCGTAAGGCGGGCCATGGACGAGTACGGCGACACGGCCTACGTCGACATCCTGCGCAAATACGACGGCCGGACCTTCGGCTTCGCCTCGCGCAATTTCTATGTGGCGTTCCTCGCGGCGCTCGAGGTCGATCGCAACGCCGATCGCTATTTCCCGGGAGTCGTTCCGGAACCTCCGGAGGACTATGCGAGCCTGCGGCTCGATAACTATATTTCGGCCGACGTGCTCGGCAGGCATCTCGCCGTGGACGGCGCCGAGCTCGCGCGCCACAACGGCGCCTTGCAGCCGACGATCTGGCAGGGCAGCAAGCTCGTGCCGCGCGATTACCTCCTGCGTGTGCCGGCCCGCCTCCTGGACACCTCGATCGCCGACCTGGTCGCCGCGATCCCGCCGGCGGAGTGGGCGGCCGAACAGTTGCCGGACATGTTCTACACGATAGCCCGGGGTGACACGCTGTCGCAGATCGCGGAAGAATACAGCACGACGGTCACCACGCTGGCCGCACTGAACGGGTTGGACAGTCGGCATCGCATTCGCGCCGGCCAGCAGCTGCGGCTGCCGGCGGCCGGGCCGGCTCCCGCCGTGAGCGAAGTCGTGAAAACGGAAGCCGTCGAAGCGGAAGTCGTCGCCGCAGTCGAGGCCGAACCTGCTCCCGACGTCGAGCTCACGGAATCGACGCCGGCGGCACTGAGCGGCGAGCCAGCCGTCGCCGACACGGCAGCGGAAGCTCCGCCGCAGCAGACTGAACTCCTTTCGGACCCTAATGACTACGGCGTGCGGGACGACGGTACGATCGAAGTGCAATCCCTCGAAACGCTTGGCCACTACGCCGACTGGCTCGGCATTCGCACGCAGCGGCTGCGGGACGTCAATGGCTTCGCCTTCGGCACGCCGGTGGCTCTGGGCCAGCGAATCCGGCTGGAATTCGACGGTGTGGACGCGGCCACGTTCGAAAGCCGCCGCGTGGCGTATCACCGCGCCCAGCAGGATGACTTTTTCCGTGAGCACGTGATCACCGGCGTGCAGGACCACGTGATCGGCGCCGGTGAGTCGGTTTGGGTGCTGTCGCTGCGGACTTACGGCGTGCCTTTGTGGCTGTTCCGTCAGTACAACCCGGAACTGAACCTGCATCGCGTGGTGCCGGGCACGCGCGTGCAACTCCCGGTGCTCGCCGCGAGCGGCCCGGACTGATACCGAAACGTGACGTGTTGCCAAGGCGCGCCTGGACGTTTGTGCTGACATGCAGGTTTGTTAGGCTTGCCGCCTCGAGACCGGAGGACGAACACGTAGCATGGTTGTAACGCGCGATTTCCGCCGCCTGAAGGCATGGCTCGCAATCTGGGTGGCTATCGCCGTGCCGTGCTGGCCGGCGACGGCCGGCGACTTTCCACTGGCCGATCTCGTGATCGTCGAAAAGGCGAATCGCCGGCTGCACCTGCTCAGGGAAGGCGAGATCTTCCGCAGCTTCCGGATTGCGCTCGGCATGGACCCGGTCGGTGACAAGCAAAAGGAAGGCGACTTCCGGACTCCGGAGGGGCGCTACTTCCTCGACGCCCGCAATTCGAACAGCGAGTTTTTCCTGTCGATACACGTGTCCTACCCGAACATCGACGATATCCGGGACGCACGGTCCCGCGGGCTCGAGCCCGGCGGCGCGATCATGATCCACGGGCAACCGAATGCGCCGACCCGGTCCGAGACCTACTACCGCACCCGGGACTGGACGAACGGCTGCGTCGCCCTGTCGAACTCCGACATGATCGATATCTGGCTGATGACGGGCGACAACACACCGATCGAGATCCGGCCCTGAGGCCAGGGCTCAATGAACGGAACCAGCACCGAGCCCCGCTTGTACGAAACGGTCGACGCGGAGATCTTCCCGGAAGGCAGCCTGGAGGTGCTTTCGCACGTCGAGGTCGAGCAGCTGCGCTCGAGCGGCGCGGGCGGACTCTATCCGCTGCTGCGCCGCTGCATGCTGGCCGTGCTGAATTCCGGCAGCGACACCGACGATGCCCAGACCGTACTGACCCGGTATCGCCATTTCGACGTCGCTTTCCTGCAACAGGACCGCGGGCTGAAGCTGTCCGTGACCGGAGCACCCGCGCATGCTTTCGTCGACGGGCGGATGATCCGCGGCATACGCGAGCTCCTGTTCTCGGTCGTGCGGGACATCGTCTTCACCCGCAATGAAATCCTCGATGACGACCGCTTCGATCTCGATACCAACGAAGGTACGACCAACGCGGTCTTTCACCAGGTGCGCAACGCACGCCTGCTGACGCTGCCTGCCGCGGTGAACCTGGTCGTCTGCTGGGGCGGGCACGCCATCAGTCGCGAGGAGTACGACTACACCAAGCTCGTGGGATACGAACTCGGCCTGCGCAGCCTGAACGTCTGCACCGGCTGCGGCCCGGGAGCCATGAAAGGGCCTATGAAAGGCGCCACGATCGGTCACGCCAAGCAGCGCATCCGGCAGGGGCGCTACATCGGGATCACGGAGCCCGGCATTATCGCGGCCGAATCGCCGAACCCGATCGTGAACTCGCTGGTGATCATGCCCGACATGGAGAAACGGCTCGAGGCTTTCGTGCGCCTGGGCCACGGCATCGTGATCTTTCCCGGCGGCGTCGGCACTGCCGAGGAGATCCTGTACCTGCTCGGCGTGCTGCTGCATCCCGACAATCGCACCATGCCGTTGCCGATCATCCTGACGGGGCCGGCGGACGCGGCCGGGTACTTTCGCCAGATCGATGAGTTCGTGGTCGGCACGCTGGGTCCGGAAGCCCGCGCGCGCTACAGCATCGTCATCGACGACCCGATCGGCGTCGCACGCAGCATGCAGGGCGGACTCGAGCGCGTGCGCGAGTTCCGGGAGCAGCATGGCGACGCCTACTACTTCAACTGGCGGCTCAGGATCGACCGCGGTTTCCAGCAGCCGTTCGGGGCGACCCACGAGTCGATGGCGGCGCTCAACATCCGCGACGGCCAGCCGGCCCACGAGCTGGCGGTGAACCTGCGGCGGGTGTTCTCCGGGATCGTGTCCGGCAACGTGCGTGAGGACACGGCCGCCGAAATCGCCCGGCGCGGCCCGTTTGTCATCGACGGCTCGGGGCGTACGATGCAGCTGCTCGACGCACTGCTCGCGGCCTTCGTCCGGCAGCGCCGCATGAAGATTGCGAGCGACGAGTACGTGCCCTGCTACCGCATTAAGTAAAGGCATAGCACAAGCTTCTGATTTTGAAACGAAAAACAGTAGTTTGCATTGTGATCCAGTTCCTGTGATCGCGGCCCCGAAGTACTTAACATTTGCTCAACGGTTTGACCTGGACAGTTCAATGCCTGACAGCAAGAACGTCATACGGGCCGACGATCTCAAGGAAGAGAGTGCGTCGGCCGCCGACGCGGAGCCTGCGATGCCCTCGTCCGAACCGGCAGCGAACGATGCCGACGGGTGGCAGCAGTACCGGCGCTGGGTTACCAAGGCGCCGGCGCCGCGCACGCGACGCGCCGGTGTCGATCCGTCCCTGTATACCTGGAAGGGCTACCGATCCTGGTCGGAGCAGGTGAAGCGACAGTGGAAGGATGACGACGAATAGTCCTGTCGCAATCGACAGACACTTGAAATTTGTGCGCCACTGGCGCACTTTTTTTTGTCATATTCGACTGACACAATCGCGCGCACGGAAGTCGCAGTTCAGCGCAGCGACGACAGGAAATGTTCGGGACGTCGCGGACACAGGATGCAATGCATGAGCTGGTTCACGAACACGACAAATAGTCGACAAGCTGTGAAGTGTCTCACGGAGGATTGCGCACTTCAGGCCTATATTCCGCTCACGGACTGGCTATTTGAACGGATTCATTTCGGTCAACGTATGAAGCGCAAGACTATCGACACGGACGTCCCATGCTACTCGTTCAAGAACGACTCGGCACGGCAGCGTTGGGAACTCTTCCACCGTGCGATCGCCCACGCCAAGCAAACCAACCTCGACGCGGTGGACAAGCGCGACGGGGGGGCGGATGAGCACAAGCGCGGCGTAACGCTGATGTCGATTGTTCGTTAGGACGGGAACAGGCATGGAACGCCTTTTGCTCTATTGGGACGACCTCGACGATTATGTCGGTGCCATCGGATTGTACGCGGAGCGTATCAGGCGCCTGGCGCTGTTCGTGATCGGCACTCTCGCATTCCTCGCCATTGTCGGCGGATGCATCCTGCTTGCGCTCGTCGAGCCGCCGCTTGCAATGGCAGCGGTTACCCTGACGTTCGTGACGATGATGTACCGCTCGGTCACGACGCTGCGGCTAAAGCGTAGCGCCGGCTGAGCTGCGGCGGCGCCCGCCGCCGCCCTCCTTGAAATCGCGCCACGCGCCCCTATCGTCGGGGGCGTCGAGCCGCTGCGCGCGGCCGCGCAATTCTAGGAGCACCGCCCGTGACGACGACGGCCGCCGTGGAGACCCACGGTTTCCAGACCGAAGTTCGCCAGCTCTTGCAGCTGATGATCCATTCGCTCTACAGCAACAAGGACATCTTCCTCCGAGAGCTTATCTCGAACGCCTCCGATGCCGCGGACAAGCTGCGTTTCGAGGCGCTTGCGGCACCCGGCCTGCTGGAGGAGCAGCCCAACCTCGCCGTCACGGTGGAACTCGACAAGGAAGCCGGCACGATCGCGGTCAGCGACAATGGCATAGGCATGTCGCGCACCGAGGTCATCGAGAACCTGGGCACGATCGCGCGCTCCGGCACGGCCGAGTTCCTGCAGGCCGTGAGCGGCGACGCCAGGAAGGACGCGCGCCTGATCGGCCAGTTCGGCGTTGGCTTCTATTCGGCGTTCATCGTCGCCGGAAGCGTCGTCGTCGAGACGCGCCGCGCGGGCCTCGCGCCCGGCGAAGCGGTTCGCTGGACGTCCGACGGCCAGGGCGAATTCACGGTCGAGACTATCGAGCGCGCGGAGCGCGGCACCCGCGTCACGCTGCATCTGAAGAAGGAAGAATCCGGCTATACCGACCCGTACAGGGTCGACGCTCTCATTCGCAGGTATTCCGACCACATCGGCTTCCCGGTGTCACTCGCCGATGCGCCCGGGACGGGCGGCCGCGTCGTGAACAGTGCCACGGCGCTCTGGACGCGCTCGCGCTCGGAGGTTTCCGATACGGAGTACCGCGAGTTCTACCAGCACCTCGCGCACGATCCGGCGGGCCCGCTGCGCTGGAGCCACAACCGGGTCGAGGGCGCCAGGGAATACACGAGCCTCCTGTACCTGCCGGCGAAGGCGCCCTTCGACTTGTGGAACCGCGAAACGCCGCGCGGGCTCAAGCTCTACGTCCAGCGGGTCTTCGTCATGGACGATGCCGAGCAGTTCCTGCCGCTGTACCTGCGCTTCGTGAAAGGCGTCGTGGATTGCGCCGATCTGCCGCTCAACGTTTCGCGCGAACTGCTCCAGCAGCATCCAGACCTCCAGTCGATGAAAAGCGCATTGACGCGCCGGGTGCTCGACATGCTGACCAAACTTGCGGCGGAGGACGACTATCCCGGTTTCTGGGCGCAGTTTGGCCGCGTCATCAAGGAAGGGATCGTGGAGGATCCTGCCAACCGCGAACGCGTCGCCCGGCTGCTGCGCTTCGCCACGACCGCCGATGCCAGCGGCGCGCAGAGCCGCTCGCTCGACGACTACCTCGCCTCGATGGTGGACGGACAGGACCGCGTCTATTACCTCCTCGCGGACAATTACCCGACCGCGGCGGCGAGCCCGCAGCTCGAACAGCTGCGGCGCCGCGGGATCGAGGTCCTGTTGCTCACCGATCCGATCGACCCCTGGATCGCGAGCCACCTGAGCGATTACGAAGGCAAGGCGCTGAGCGACGCGGGCCGCGAGAATCTGGATCTGCCCGGCGAAGAGAGCGGGCCGGCCGTTCAAGCCGATGACGAGCAACACAAAGGCTTGCTGAAGAAACTGCGCAGGCTGCTGAAGGAGCGGGTCGAGACGGTCAACTTGAGCCGGCGGCTCGTCGATTCCCCCGCCTGCGTCGTCGCGGCGGAACACGAACTCAACCCGCAGCTGCGCCGCATGCTGGAGGCGACGGGCCAGGTCATGCCGGCATCGCGGCCGATACTGGAAATCAATGCGGGCCACCCGCTGGTGGCGAAGCTCGCCGCGGAAGCGGACGAAACCCGCTTCGGCGAGCTGGCTCACATCCTGGTCGACCATGCCTTGCTGGCAGACGGTTCGCCGTTGGACAATCCGGCGGACTACGTGCGGCGCGTGAACCGTTTGTTGCTCGAGTCGAATGCCTCGGCAACGGCCTGAGGCGAACGGCGATGTGGCCGGGACAAGAGCGGAGACAGGAATGAGCGAATCGAAACTCTCGGAGCAGGAACTGCGGGCCAGGCTGAATGCCGAGCAGTATCACGTTACCCAGAACAAGGGCACGGAGCGGGCGTTCACCGGCAAATACGTCGACCACAAGGCCGACGGCACCTATGTCTGCGTGTGCTGCGAGAAACCGCTGTTCAGTTCCTCGCAGAAATACGATTCCGGTTCCGGCTGGCCCAGTTTCTGGCTGCCGCTGGCCGGCGACGCGGTGCAGGTGCAGACCGACCTTAGTCAAGGGATGATCCGGGAGGAAGTCAACTGCAGCCATTGCGGCGCACATCTCGGACACGTCTTCGACGACGGGCCGCAGCCGTCCGGCCTGCGCTACTGCATCAACTCCGCCTCACTGGGCTTCGTCGACGAAGGCTGACACCGTGGGCGGCCCGGATGAGGTACGCTGCCTTACCCCTGATGGCTCGGAAAGGTCGGAATACATGAGAAACCGGATGGCGCTCGCAGCGATGTTGGTCCTGGCCGTGGCCTGCAGCGGCAAGGAAGGCGGCAAGGACGCGGAGTCGCCCGCGGCGGCGCCGGCGAAAGCCGCGGATGACGGCGGAGTTGACGTGCGCATCCTGCGTGCCGGTGAGGGCCGCGCGGCCGAGGCCGGCGACGTGCTGACGGTGCATACCACGGGCTGGCTGTACGACGAGACGGCACCCGGGAAACGCGGCGAGAAATTCTGGAGTTCGCTCGACAGCGGCGAGACGCTCACGTTCACGCTCGGTGCCGGACAGATGATCCGCGGCTGGGACCAGGGGCTGCCCGGCATGCTCGTGGGCGAGGTCCGCGAGCTGACGATCCCGCCGGAACTCGGTTACGGCGCCGAGGGGCGCGGGCCGATCCCACCGGACTCGACTCTCGTGTTCGAGGTCGAGCTCTTCGGCACCGAGTCGCCGGACGCCGGAGACAGCGTGCCGGCGGACTGAGCACGCGCGCAAGCGCCGTTCATTCCGGCCAAAGCAATTCGATTTCGATGCGGCGGTTGCGTTCGCGGCCGTGGGCCGTGCCGTTGTCGGCGACCGGCTGGGTCGCACCGGCGCCGGCGGTGAGCAGGCGCTCCCGGGCGACGCCGTGTTCCGCGAGAAATTCCGCCACGGCCGCCGCACGCCGTTCGCTCAGGGCCCGGTTATAGGCTTCGTCGCCCAGTGAGTCCGTATGACCCGTGATGGAGAACCACGTCGCCGGGCAGTCGTGCGCGAATTCCGCCAGCCGTTCGAGCACGGGTCGCGCCGAATCGCGCAGCACCGCCGAAGATTCCTGGAAGCGTAATTCCTCGGCCAGGACCCAGTCGAACATGCGCCGGCACACAGCCCTTAGCGCCTCGATCGTTTCCGGCGCCGCGGCCGCCGGGTCGGCGCGCGCGGCAGCCGGCGTGAGCGCGGCCGGTGCGATTGCAAACAGCGCAGCGAGCAACAGGGCGTGCCGGGCGCCCGGCGCAGAAACCATCGGCATCCGCGTCCCGGTCAGTGGCTATGCCGCCCGCGGCGGTAGATCAGGTCGCGTGCCTGGCCGATCCAGTCCTCGCGGTAGATGCGACTGCGGAATCCCTTCAGGCGTTCGGCCACCCGGTTGATGTCGTATTCGCTCATTTCCGCGATCTGGCTGTAACGGACGATGCCGAGCTCGTGCAGCGTCTTTTCGATGGCGGGCCCGACGCCCTTGATGGCCTGCAGGTCGTCGCGGGCATCGTGCAGGCCTGCTGCGTCCGCATCGAAGCGCAAGGTCGCGTCGAAATAATGCGGCGATTCGGGGCTCCCTTGCGAAGGCGCGAAATATCCCGACGCTTCGCCGCGGGCGTCGTTGGAGGCGTTCAGCTCGCCGGACAAGACATCGCGGCGCACCGACTCGACGTGCGTCTGGCCCGCGCCGCGCCCCGTCTCGAGCTCCAGTATGCGTTCGTTGGCGCGGTCGAGCGCGGCTTCGAGGCGCTTCGCGTCGTCGTCGCGGTCCCTGAAACGCGTCAGCAGGGGCGGGAGACGGTCCTGCCAGCTGTCGAGTTCGCGGCTCAGGCGAAAGATCTTTTCGTCCCGTTCCTTGAGGGCCGTGACGAGCTGGCTGTCGCTCGCGGACCGTTCCCGGACGCTGGACTCGGGTTTGCGTCGCTCCGCCAGCGCGGCCTCGAGGTTGCCGCGGATTTCCCTGATCTGTCGCTCCAGCTGGTCGCGGCGCTGGAAGGCCTCTTTCAGCGCGGCAGCGAGTTCGCGCGCCTGGTTCGACGCGTCCGCGTGCGTCGCCTCGTGGTGGCTTGCCTGCTCAAGCAGTGCGCGGTGTTGCTCGGTGAGGCGCCGGTGCTCGATGCGCTGTGACTCGAGCCGGTCCTCCCAGGCGGAATGGATCGCTTCGTGCTCCTGGACGGCGCGGCTGCCGCGGACGAGCCATCCGAGCGCCAGCCCGACGAGCGTCGCCAACGTCAGCAGCACGATGTGCAGGATATTGACGTCGGCCATCTGCTACCTTGCGTTCCGTGTCCTCAGGAGGCGAGCCGGAGCCGGTCCATTTCCGCGACGGCGTCGCGGAACTGCCGTACGACCCATTCGATTTCCTCGCGGGTAATGACCAGCGGTGGCGCGAGACGCACGACCGTGTCGTGGGTCTCCTTGCTCAGGATGCCGCGTTGCATCAGCGCCTCGCACACGACGCGCGCTGCGCCGTAAGCGGGATCGATCTCCACCCCGACGAACAGGCCTTTGCCCCGGACGTCGCGGATTAGCGGGCTGTCGATGTCGCGCAGGCGCCCCAGCAACAGGGTGCCGAGCGTCGCACTGCGCTCGGCGAGCTTTTCGTCCACGAGGATGTTCAGGGCTTCGAGCCCGACGGCTGCGGCCAGCGGGTTGCCGCCGAAGGTGCTGCCATGATCCCCGGGGCGAAAGACCGACATCACGTCGCGCCGGGCGAGAAACAGGGACACGGGCAGGATTCCGCCGCCCAACGCCTTGCCGAGGATGAGGCCGTCCGGCCGGACACCTTCGTGTTCCGAGGCCAGCAGCCGGCCGGTACGGCCGAGACCAGTCTGGATCTCGTCCGCGATCAGCAGGACATTGTGCCGGCGGCACAGCTCGGCCGCCGCCGCCAGGTAGCCGGCCGGCGGCACGACGATGCCGGCTTCGCCCTGGATAGGTTCGACGAGGAATGCCGCCGTGTGCTCGTTGATCGCGGCTTCGAGCGCGTCGATGTCGCCATACTCGACTCGCCGGAAACCGGCCGGGAAAGGACCGAAGCCCGCCTGGTACTGCGGTTCGTCCGACATCGCCACGATCGCGATCGTGCGCCCGTGGAAATTGCCGGAGCAGGCGATGATCTCCGCCTTGTTCGCGGGCACGCCCTTGACCGTGTACGCCCACTTGCGCGCCGCCTTTATGGCGGTCTCGACGGCTTCGGCGCCGGTATTCATCGGCAGCGCCATGTCCTGGCCGGTGAGTTCGCAGGCGCGCGCCAAAAACGGGCCGAGCTTGTCCGAATGGAACGCGCGCGAAACGACGCTGAGCGTCGCCACCTGTTGCTGGACGAGGCGCACGAGCCGCGGATGCGCATGACCGTGGCTCACCGCCGAATAGGCGCTCATCATGTCGAGATAGCGTTTGCCATTCTCGTCCCAGACATAGGCGCCTTCGCCTCTGGTCAGGACGACGGGCAAAGGATGGTAGTTGTGCGCGCAATAACGCGACTCGAAGTCGATGCGGGTGCTCACCGGTGTCCCCACTCGCGGCCTGGCGCCTTGCTGCCGGCCGCCGGAAATCTATAAGATGCTAATTTACAGCAACCGGGTGCGCACGGGCCAGCCGCGCACTTCCCGCCATGGCCGAATTACCGGCGAACGAACAACTGTTTCTCGACGGGCCCGCCGGGCGTCTTGAAGCCGTACTCGACCTGCCGGGCCAACGTGCGCCCCGCGCCGTCGCGCTGGTCCTGCACCCCCACCCGCAACACGGCGGCACGCTCACGAACAAAGTGGCACACACCCTTGCGCGCAGCTTCGTCGGGCTTGGCTTCGCCGCGTTGCGCTTCAACTTCCGCGGGGTCGGCGAAAGCGCGGGGACCTGGGACGAGGGCAACGGCGAACTCGACGATGCGCTGGCTGCCGCGGCCTGGCTCGGCGAGCGTTACCCGAACCGGCCGTTCTGGCTCGCGGGTTTCTCCTTCGGCGCCGCCATCGCGATTCGCGCGGCTGTCGAGACCACGCCCGCCGGCCTGGTCAGCGTTGCGCCTGCGGTGCAGCGCTTCGCGAGCGGCCTCGTGCGGCAACCGGATTGCCCGTGGCTCGTCATCCAGGGTGACGCGGACGATCTCGTCGACGTAGACGACACCATCGATTGGGTCGACGGCCTCGAGCCCGGTCCGGACCTGCAGGTGCTGCCGGGCGTCGACCACTTCTTCCACGGCAAGCTCGTCCTCCTGCGCGAGGCCGTCACCGCTTTCGTCGCCGCGCAGCTGCCGTAAGGCGCACCAACAAAAAAGCCGGGGCGGGCCCCGGCTTTTCGAGATTCGTTATTGGTCGAATCAGACCATGTCTTTCAGGCCCTTCAGGACCGAAGCCTTGACGACCTTGCTGGCCGGCTTGGCTTTGAACATCATTTCCTCGCCCGTGAACGGGTTGACGCCCTGGCGAGCCTTGCGAGCCGGCTTCTTGACGACGCGCAGCTTGAGCAGACCCGGAATTGTGAATACGCCCGTGGCGGCCCGGCCGCCGAGGTTCCTCTTGATCTGGCCATTCAGCGACTCAAATACCGCCGCGACGTCCTTGCGGGTCAGGCCGGTGTCTTCAACGATCTTCGCAAAGATCTCTGACTTGGTCGGTGGCTTGTTCGTATTTGCTGCCATTAAGAACTAACTCCGTGGGAAAAAGAAAACGGGCGTGTGCCCGCGAAAAAGCAGCGCGACGATAACACAAGTTTTCCCGGGGAAAAACAGGCAAGGCGGATTTTTTCCTGTGCTTCCCGCTGGGTTTTCTGCTAATCGGTGTAGAACTGCTGCTTGAAACGGACTTCCGACGGTGTGTTCGCGCCGTCCGGCCGCACGACCAGGTCGAAGATCAGCGTTTCATGATTGGCGACCGGCGTCGTGCCGATGTAGTAGATGGCTGGCGGATCGCCGGGCTCGTCGATGCGGCGCATCGTCACGTTCTTGAGTTGCCCGGTGAGATTGACCGTCTTCACGGAGACGTCGCCGGCAACAGGTTGCCCGCTCGCTTCGTCGATCAGTGATACGGTCAGCATCGCACGAGTCTTGCTGCGTACGATGTTGTAGGCGCTGGCGATCTCCGGCGGCAGCTGATCGGTGGATTGCGCGTTGAAATGCACGACGTGGTCACCGATGTCCTTCGACGTCACGCCGGCGGGCTGCGCAACCGGGATGTCGGCATCCGGCCCCGGCCCGCCGCAGCCGGCAACCATCGAGAACAGGGACAAAGCGATCGTGACTCTGTGGCTCAACATGCTCCTGGTCTCCCCGGGTATGCGCCGACTCTCAGCGCGCGAAGGTGCGTCGCCATCGCGTTGCAGGGACTATAAACCATTCATCGTCCGCAAGCAGCCTGAGCGATGTCGTCCTTGTGCCGACGTGCCGCTAGAACGGCAGGGGTTTCAAGCCGGAGATGAGAATCGTGAAGGCAAGCAGCAGGACCAGTGCGAACACCGGCGAGATGTCGATGCCGCCGATCGTCGGAACGAGGCGACGGAACGGCCGCATGACCGGTTCCGTCAGCCGGTCGATCAATGCAATCGCCGGGTTGTAGCCGCCGCCACCGCCGAACCAGCTCAGGACGACGCGCACGATGATCGCGAAGATGAACAGGCGGATGGTGAGGACGACAAGATCGATGAGCGCAGTGGCCACAATCGGCAGGATCGCGGGCGAGCGCCTCAACAGCAGCATGATCACGAGAATGGCCAGGTACTGGATGCCGAAGGCGACGACGAGCGTCGCCGTGTCCAGCCGGCCGATGGGCGGCAACAGGCGGCGCACCGGCAGCACGAGCGGGGACGTCAGGCGCACGATGCCCTGGGCGAGCGGATTGTTGAACGGGATGTGCAGGAACGGCATCAGCAGGCGCAACAGCAATACGAGGATATACAGCTGCGCGAGTGAATTGATGATGAAGACGATGGCCCCGATTGCGCTGTTGCCCATATTCGATCCCGCGTCCTGGTGTCAGTCGCCTGATTCGTCGTGCGCGTCGTCGGCAAGTTGCTCCGCCCGGTCCCTGGCGGCACGAATAGCGGCCGCAAAGATAGCACGGGTGTCCCGTTGTTCGAGAGCATCGAGCGCCGCAGCGGTGGTCCCGTTCGGCGAGCGCACGCGGACGATGAGCGTTTCGATTGAATCTCCGGTTTCGTTCGCCTGCTCGAGCAGGGCGGCCGAACCGATCGCCGTTTCGCGTGCCAGTGTGCGCGCGATGTCGGCGGCCAGCCCGAGGTCGACGGCGGCCTTCTCGAGAAAGTCGGTCAGCAAATAGTAGTAGGCGGGACCACTGCCGGACAATGCTGTCACGATGTCGATATCTTTCTCGTCCGCGACGGTCACCACTTTGCCGACTGCCGACAGCACGTTCGTCGCGCGCCGCCGGTCGGCGTCGCTGACCCTTGCATTCGCGTACAGTCCGGAGACGCCCTTGCGCAACAGCGCGGGCTGGTTCGGCATCACGCGCACCACGGCGAGCCCGCCGCCGAGCCAGTCATCGATGTCGTCGCTGCGTACCCCGGCGGCGATCGAGATGACGAGCGGCCGGTGTACCTGCACCGTGTGCGCGAGGCCGCGGCAGACGAAGGGCAGCACCTGGGGCTTCACCGCGAGCACGAGCAACGCGGCGCCCGCGGCGATCTCTTCGTTGTTCGCGCTTACGGTCGCGCCCGGCAGACGCTCCGCCAGCGATACCCGGGCGCTTGCGTTCGGCTCCGCGATCCGAAGACGAGCGGGCGGCACACCGCTTTCGACCAGGCCGGCTGCGATCGCACCCGCCATGTTGCCGCCGCCGATGAAGGCGATGTCCTCGCTCATTTTCTGCGTTTCCCGAATACTGCCGTGCCGATGCGCACGATCGTCGCGCCTTCAAATATCGCCGCACGATAATCGGCGCTCATGCCCATCGACAGGGTGTCGGTCCTCAAGTTCTTGCCAGCCAGGAATTCCGACAGCTCGCGCAGTATACGGAAAGGCTTGCGCTGTTCCTCGAATTCCTCGCGCGCGGCGGGAATGCACATTAGGCCGCGCAGGCGCAGTCGAGGCATGCCGTTCACCGCCTCAGCGAGTTCCGGCAGGTCGACCGGTGAAACGCCCGCCTTGCGGAGCTCGTGATCGACGTTGACCTGGATGCAGACATTGAGCGGCGCAGTATCATCGGGGCGCTGCTCGTTCAGCCGCAGTGCGAGCTTCAGGCTATCGACACTGTGAACCCAGTCGAAGTGTTCGGCGATCGCGCGTGTTTTATTGCTCTGTAGCCGGCCGACGAAATGCCAGACAAGATCGTTGCCGGACAGGTCGGCGATCTTCGGCAGAGCCTCCTGCACGAGGTTCTCGCCGAAGTCCCTTTGCCCTGCGGCAGCGGCATCGCGGATTTTTCCGTCTGGTTGTTTCTTGGTGACCGCGAGGAGCGATACGGACGCCGGATCGCGCCCGGCTTCGAGTGCCGATTCGTTCAGCAAATCTCGGATTTTTCGCAAGTTTTCCGTGACTCTAATCACGTTTTGCTCCGGGTGCTTCGCTATACTAGGCCCAGCAATCGCACCGGCTTATGGTAAGTCCGGGGCAGGCGCAATCCATCCGCCAGAGGGAGAAATATGGCCGTCGACGTAGCTCAGCTCTTGTCGTTTACGGTGAAGAACAACGCTTCCGACCTGCACCTGTCCGGTGGTGTGCCGCCGATGATTCGCGTCGACGGCGACATCAAGCGAGTCAACATGCCTGCGCTGACGCACAAGGAAGTCAATAGCATGGTGTACGACATCATGAATGACAAGCAGCGCAAAGACTACGAAGAATTCCTGGAGACCGACTTTTCGTTCGAGATCCCGAAGCTGGCGCGCTTCCGCGTCAACGCGTTCAACCAGAATCGCGGCTCGGCGGCGGTTTTCCGCACGATCCCCTCGGAGATACTCAACCTCGAAGATCTGGGCGCGCCCAAGATCTTCAAGGACATCTGCATGCACCCGCGCGGCATCGTCCTGGTGACGGGTCCCACGGGATCCGGCAAGTCGACCACGCTGGCTGCCATGGTCGACTACATCAACGAGAACAAGCCCGATCACATCCTGACAATCGAGGACCCGATCGAGTTCGTGCACGAGTCGAAGAAATCGCTCATCAACCAGCGTGAAGTGCATCGCGACACGCTGGGCTTCAACGAAGCGCTGCGTTCCGCGTTGCGCGAGGACCCCGACGTGATCCTGGTCGGCGAGTTGCGCGACCTCGAAACGATCCGCCTCGCGTTGACCGCGGCCGAAACGGGTCATCTCGTGTTTGGCACGCTACATACGAGTTCGGCGGCGAAAACCATCGACCGTATCGTCGACGTGTTCCCGGCCGCGGAAAAGGAAATGGTCCGCGCGATGCTGTCCGAGTCGCTGCGCGCCGTCATCTCGCAGACGCTGTTGAAAAAAATCGGCGGCGGCCGCATCGCCGCACATGAGATCATGATCGGCACGCCGGCGATCCGGAACCTGATCCGCGAAGGCAAAATCGCGCAGATGTACTCGTCGATCCAGACCGGCCAGGCGGTCGGAATGCTTACGCTAGACCAGAACCTGGCCGAGCTGCTGGCGAAGGGCCTCATCACCAAGGAAGAGGCGCGCTTCAAGGCCGTCAACAAGGACAATTTCTAAGCCCGGGCCCGCGAGTCCCGGTCGGAGTAGGGCAAGATGGAACGCGAACAAGCGGTACGACTGACGCAGAATCTGCTGCGCAAGATGGTGGAGCGCAACGGCTCGGACCTGTTCATCACCTGCGGTTTCCCGCCGGCCATCAAGGTCGACGGCACGATCCACAAGGCAACGGACACACCGCTGACGCCCGACCAGTCCGCGATCATGGTCCGCTCGATCATGAACGACAAGCAGATCAAGGAATTCGACGCGACGAAGGAGTGCAATTTCGCCATTGCGCCGCAAGGCATCGGCCGTTTCCGCGTCAGCGCCTTCATCCAACAGGGCTATGTCGGCGCCGTGCTGCGAACCATCACCACGGAAATCCCGACGCTCGAGGACCTGGACCTGCCGCCGATCCTCAAGGACATCGTCATGAACAAACGCGGCCTGGTCATCGTGGTCGGCGGCACCGGCTCGGGCAAGTCGACGACGCTCGCCGCCATGATCGGCCATCGCAACGAGAATTCGCGCGGCCACATCGTCTCGATCGAGGACCCGGTCGAGTATGTGCACCCGCACAAGGGCTGCGTGATTACGCAGCGCGAGGTCGGTGTGGATACGGAGACCTGGCACGCCGCCCTGAAAAACACCCTGCGGCAGGCGCCGGACGTGATCCTGATCGGCGAAATCCGCGACAAGGAGACGATGCAATACGGCATCCAGTTCGCCGAGACCGGCCACCTGTGCCTCGCGACGCTGCATGCCAACAGCGCCAACCAGGCGCTGGACCGCATCATCAACTTCTTCCCCGACGAACGGCGCCACCAGCTGCTGATGGACCTGTCGTTGAATACCAAAGCCTTCATCTCGCAGCGCCTGCTGCCGCGCGAAGGCGGCATCGGCCGCGTCGCGGCGATGGAGATCATGCTCAACACGCCGCTCATCCAGGACCTTATATTCAAAGGCGAGGTCGGCCAGATCAAGGAGATCATGGCGAAGTCGACGCGCCTCGGCATGCAGACTTTCGACCAGGCCCTGTTCGATTTGTACGAGCAGAGCATCATTTCCTACGAGGAGGCCTTGCGCAACGCTGACTCGAAGAACGAACTGCGGCTCAAGGTGAAACTCGACTCGAAGCGGGACGCTTCGGTCGCGGACCAGCAATCGGAAAGCCTGCGCATCATGGAAGAGGACACGGCACGGACTTTCTGATCCGTCCAGCCAGGGAAGATTTGCCGCAATGAACGTCAAACCGTTGTTCAAGCTGATGGTGGAAAAGAAGGCGTCGGACCTGTTCTTCGCGCCTTACGCACCGGCCAAGATCAAGATCGAAGGCAAGATCATGCCGGTCAACAAGCTCGAGATGACGCCGAAGATGGTCAAGCAGGCGGCGATGGAGCTGATGACCGACGAGCAGCTCGAGGTCTTCACTCGCGAACTCGAAATCGACTTCGCGATATCCGAGCCCGGACTCGGGCGCTTTCGCGTGAACATCTTTCACCAGCGCGGCAATGTGGGCATGGTCCTGCGCTATATCACCAACGAGGTGCCGACGCTCGACGAACTCGGCATGCCGGAGCAGCTGCAGGAACTGACCATGCTCCGGCGCGGCCTCATTCTGATGGTGGGCGCCACCGGCGCGGGCAAGTCGACGACGCTCGCGGCGATGATCAACCACCGCAACGAGAAGACCTCGTCGCACATCATCACGATCGAGGACCCGATCGAATTCCTGCACCCGAACAAGCAGTCGATCGTAAACCAGCGGGAAGTGGGCCTGGATACCAAGTCCTATGCACGGGCGCTGAAGAGCGCTGTGCGCGCGGCCCCGGACGTGCTGCAGATCGGCGAGATCCGCGACCGTGAATCGATGCAGTCGGCTCTCGACATGGCCGGCACCGGTCACCTCGTGCTCGCCACGTTGCACTCGAACAACGCGCCGGAAACTCTCGACCGCATCATCAACCTGTTCCCGCAGGACCAGCACAAGCAGGTGTTCATGGACCTGGCGCATTATCTGCGCGCGATCCTGGCGCAGCGCCTGGTGAGGAACCGCAACGGCAAACGTGTCGCCGCCGTCGAACTCATGCTGAACACGCCGCACATCAAGGACCTGATCCTGAAGGGCGACATCTCGGCGGTGAAGGAGGCGCACAAGGAGTCCGGCGAGCAGGGCATGCAGAACTTCGACGACGCGCTGCTGAACCTCTACAAGGCCGGCACGATCACGCTCGACGAAGCGATGTCACACGCCGACTCGCGCTCGAACCTCGAGGCGAAGATCAATTTCGGCGGCTGAGCGCCGGACGCGAATTTTTGCTCGCCGAACCCGGCGCGACGCCATAAAATCCCTGCTTTCATCGAGCAGAGGAGCACGGAAATGGCGGCGAATGAGGCACACACGGGCACCTGTTTCTGCGGTGCGGTCGAAATTCGGGCGAGCGGGGCGCCCTTCGCGATGGGCTATTGCCATTGCACGGACTGCCGCGCCTGGAGCGCCGGACCGATAAACGCGTTTACCTTGTGGGCGCGCGATGCCGTCACCGTCGCCCGCGGCCAGGAGCACCTGAACAGGTTCACGAAGACCGGCGCCTCGCATCGCATGTCCTGCGCCAAGTGCGGCGGCAACGTCATGACCGACCACCCCGGGCACGAGTTCACGGACGTCTTCGCCGCGATCCTGCCTACGCTCAAATTCGAGCCGGCGCTGCACGTGAACTACGAGTCCGCCGTGCTGCGTGTGCGCGACGGCCTGCCGAAGCTCAGGGATTTCCCGACCGAGATGGGCGGCACGGGCGACACCATGCCGGAATAGCACCATGTCGATCCAGGATCTAAGTGCGATAAGCGAATTAGTCGGCTCTGTCGCCGTCATCGTTTCGCTCGTCTATCTCGCGGTACAGGTTCGACGCAACGCCGAAGCGACCCGCAGCTCGACCTACCAAGCGATCGTCGCAGAGTTCGGCGCCATCAACACGACGATGACCAGCACACCGGACCTTTCCAGCCTGTTCGTCAACGGGATCGAGGAATTCGACTCCCGCTCTGCCGACGAACGCGCCAAGCTCTCGCAACTGTTCTTTCTCGTGTTCCACAACTTCGAGAACATGTACTACCAGCACCACCGCGGGCACCTGGAAGAAGAACTGTGGGCCGGGTGGAAGAGGCTGATGCTGACTTACGGCCAGAGGCCAGGATTCCAGCAATGGTGGCGTCACCGGCGCCTGGTGTTCAGCCAAGACTTCGTCGAGTTCATCGACAACACCGAGATCGACCAGCCGATCGCGACTTATTTTGATCTCGTCCGGCCGCGAACCTGACTACCAGGCGACCACCGTAGCGTCGAACACCGGGCCGTCGACGCACACGCGTTTCATCGCCATGCCAACGGCTGTCCGGATCCGATAGGCTGCCGATTAATGCAGTTCCTTACTTTGTATTGCCAAGCCCTGCAATGCGAATCAGCAGCTGCAGGTACTCTTCGGCCAAAGTCGATCGCGAATAATGGCGCTGCACGAAAGTACGTCCCGATGCTGAAAGTTCCGACCGAAGTTGCGAATCTTCTTTGAGACGGATCACGGCCTGCACCAGCTGTTCATCGTTTTCCGGTTCGATCACGATGCCGCAATTTGCTTTATTCATGATCTGTTCCGCCTCGCCCCGAACGGCAAGCAAGATTGGACGTTCCATAGCCATGGCCTCGAACAACTTGGATGGAATGACGGTCTCGAACAGCTCACTACGGCGAAGGTGAATCAGCAAACACTGCGCCAAAGCCAGAATCTGTGGCATGTCGTGCTTCGGCAAACGTCCGGTGAATCGAATCCAGGGTTCCAGGCCGTTCCGTCGGGTCGCTGATTCAAGATTCTTCCGCTCAGCTCCGTCGCCGACGATAAGCACGAGGATGTCGCGTCTTTGCATGGCTCGCAATCGTTCCGCAGCGCGGATGACAACTTCAAGTCCATGCGCCAATCCGACAGTACCAATGTATGCACAGATGAATTTTCGTTCAGGATTCCATTGTTCCTGAAATTGTCGGTTTACGGCTTGCGGTACGAATACTTGCAAGTCCACACCATTGGTGATGACACTCGTTCGATCGGATACGGGTGCCTTGCTGCAAATGTTTCGCCGGTACCCTTCGCCTACCGCGACAATGTGCGTCGCCGAGAGATACATGCGTCGCTCGAGCCATTCCAGGAACCGAATTGCAAGTCCCGGCCGCATTGCCCCGACCGAGACAATGGATTCCGGCCAAATGTCGCGGATCTCGAGGACCAATGGCCGCCTGCTTAGCCAGGACGCGAGGACACCGGCCCATCCGCAGAAGAACTGAGGTGAGGTCGCGACGATGACATGCGGTCGCCGTACCAGGAACAGATATGCCGCCAAGGCCGAAAATGCATAGGACAAATAATTGAGAGTCCGACGTACCGTACCTTCGTTTGCGGCAAGAAAAGTCCATACGCGAATCAAGCGCACGTTTTCGTGCATTTGCGTCTGGGGCCACAGTCGATTGCGAAACCCTGGATAGGGAATACCAAGCGGCACGTTGGGTACGCAGGTTATTACCGTTACGTCATGGCCCGCGGCGGCCCAAGCAACACTGTGCTCATGCGTACGCGACGCGGGTGCATTGCCTTCCGGAAAATAGTAATGGGAAAAGAAGACAATCTGCATGCAATTGATTTTTTATCGCGGAAACTCGGACCGCACTGTTTGTCGCAGCCCTTGGTTCACCGGGATTACGGCATGAAAGCCCGAAGCAAACGCTCGCGCAGCATCAATGGGTGTAGCGGTACAAAACTTCTTGACTCGCTGTGCGCTGATTTCAGTCGGGACAGGAACCATTTTCCGAAGACCGTCCAGCAATTGTCCGAATGCGTACGCCAGCCAGTAAGGTGCAGTCGGCAATCGCTGTTCGGCCAACCCCAGCTCTTCCCGGACCGTCTGCACGATCTGCAGCGTCGTCAGGTCCGGTTTGTCGGCGTAATTGTAAATTGTCTCGTTGCTGTGAGGTTGTTCCATCAAATGGATGAGGAACTGGGCTACGTTTTCCACGTATGCAATTGACTTGACGACGTTTCCGTCCCCAACCATCTTGAAGTTCTTCCGTGCGATGCTTTGCATCAGGTTGTATAGATTCCCGCGGTTATTTTCGCCGAAGATCACAGTCGGGCGCACGATGAGCAGCGTGTGCTGGGCGTCCTCTCGACCCCACTGACGATACACGCTTTCTGCTTCGGATTTGCTCTTGCCATAGTCATTGAACGGAGCATGCGGTCTGCTTTCCGTGGCCAATTCACCCTCCGTGTCGCCATAGACGGCGACGGATGAGACAAATATCTGCCGTGTAATACCCATATCTCGACAGGCTTGGCAAATGTGAGCGGCACCGTCTACGTTGACTTCGTAGTATCGGGATGTGGGCCGAACGTTGTCATGGTGTACAGCCGCCAGGTTGATAACCCAATCGGCACCGCGCAAAGGTTCTATCAATGTCGCGGGTTTTGTCACATCAGTTTGCCAGTCGCTTCCCGTGAGATCGGCGACCCGGACTTGCCATTGAGGGAGCACTGCGAGTCGGGTCGCCAGCCGCCGGCCGACAAAGCCCGCACCACCCAGCAGAACAACGGTCTTCCGATCATCCGGCATCTGTGGCCCTGTCAAACTTCCATCCACGGCCGAGTGCCGATGGTGACGTTGAGTATCGGAATGCATCTACCAGATCACCGCCGTAGCGTCGAACACCGGGCCGTCGACGCACACGCGTTTCATCGCCATGCCGCCGGGCGTGCGTATGGGCACGGCACAGCCGGCACACCCGCCGACGGCGCAGGCCATGAATTCCTCGAGCGACACCTCGCAGGCCACGCCATAGCGTTCCGCGAGCGCGGCCACCGCTTTCAGCATCGGCGTCGGCCCGCAGGCGAAGATCTTGACCTCGGCCAGGTCGCCCGGCTTGAGCTGCCTGAGCCAGCGGTCGGCAAGTTCGGTAACGAAGCCATCGTGGCAGCCCGGGTGGCCGGCGAGGCTCGTGAGCCGGGCCGGAATGCCCCAGCTTTCGAGCAGAGGCATGGTGCTGATTGTCGCCGCGTCGATCCCCGGCAGGGCAAGCCGCGACGGTACGAGTTCGAACGGAAATGGCAGCTCCGAGCCCAGGATCGCGAGCGGCCGGTAGCCCCTGTCGTCGCGCAGGCGATCGGCGAGAAAAACCATCGGCGGTATGCCGACGCCACCACCGACGAGCAGACAACGCGGGTGCGCCGGGTCCGGCTTGAAAGTCTGGCCGATCGGGCCGAGCACACTGACTTCGTCGCCGGCGTGCTTGCGCGACAAGGCACGCAGGCCGTCGCCGACGTTCTTGAACAGGATTTCGATCCAGTCGTCGTTCGCCCGCATGATGGACAGCGGCCGGCGCATCGGCA
Organism: uncultured Pseudomonadota bacterium; assembly: GCA_963775455.1. GTDB lineage: Bacteria > Pseudomonadota > Gammaproteobacteria > Steroidobacterales > Woeseiaceae > UBA1847. The sequence goes on from CAVZIU010000006.1 coordinate 508,223, forward strand.
GCGCGTCCGCGCAGGTGATGTGGATGAAGCTGCCGGGCCTGGCCGCCGCGGCGCATTTCGGTGCACGGATGCGCTGCACGAATTGCTCGCCGGGAAAAGCCTGCACCTCGAGGATCTCGCCGTCCTCGACGAAAATCGTGTTGCGGTTCTTCTGCGCGCGGGTACGTGCGTCGTCCTTGCGCATCGCCATCAGATCATCCTGTTGGCGCGGGCGACGTGCGCGAGAACCGCCATGCGCACGGCCACGCCGTTGGTCACCTGCTGCGTAATGACCGAGCGCCTGCTGTCGGCCAGCGCGCCCTCGATTTCGATGCCGCGGTTCATCGGGCCGGGGTGCATCACGATGGCGTCCGGTCTCGCCGCCCGCATGCGGTAATCGTTGATGCCGAAGTGCGCGATGTAGTCGTCCACCGACGGCATGCCCTCGACGCCCTGGATGCGCTCCCTCTGGATGCGCAGGGCCATCACGACGTCGGCGTTCCTGAGGCCCGCATCGAGGTCGTGGAAGACGCGGGCGAACGCGAGATCCTCGTCTTCCGGCGACATCGGCGGCGGCGAGACCAGCCTGAGTTCGCCGACACCCATGGTGTGCAGGCCGTGCGCGGCGGAGCGTGCGACGCGCGAATGGCGGATGTCGCCGACGATCGCGACGATGAGGTTCTCGAAATCCGGCCGGTGCTGGCGGATGGTGAGCAGGTCGAGCAGGCCCTGCGTGGGGTGCGCGACGTCGGACTCGCCCGCATTCAGGACGCTGACATGGCCCCGCACGTGCCGCGCGATGTAGGCCGGGATTCCGGCGCCAGCGTCGCGCACGATCATGATGTCCACGGCCATGGCCTCGAGCGTGTAGATGGTGTCGAGGATGCTCTCGCCCTTCTTGCGCGAAGACGTGTTGACGTCGAGGTTCAGCACGTCGGCGCCGAGGCGCCGCCCGGCGAGGTCGAAAGACGCGCGCGTGCGGGTGCTGGGCTCGAAGAACAGGTTGCCGACCGTGCGCCCGGCCAGGAGGACGCTGCGCACCGGCAGCGCGCCCGCCGGGCTCAGGAAGGTCTCGGCGTCGTCGAGCAGCCGGACGAGCAGCGCGCGGTCGATGCCTTTGAGGGTCAGCAAATGGCGGAGATTGCCGTCGGGCGTGAGCTGGAGCTCGGCGTCGGTGCCGGGGTAGGCGCGGGGGTCGGCTATCATCGGGCGTGCATTGTACTTAAGAAGTCGGGCGGGGGTGAGCCCCCTCAGACTACCTGTACTTGGCCGGCCGGCAGATTGCGAAGGCGGACGGCTGGGCCTGGTACCGATGGCTTGGCAGATATTCGAGATGACAGACGTTGCGTGCCCGACAGCCCATCAGGACTGCACAGTCAGCACGCTGCTTGCGTGGGCAGCCCGGCCGCAGATCGAGCGCATTGTCCTTGATCGCGACGTCTTTCGCTTGCCACGAGTCGCGCACTTCCCGGGGCGACGGTGCCTGAGGCCGAGGTTACGGCATGAGAGAACTGTTAGAGCGCCCTACGGGTGCGACGGAAAATGTCGCTGCAGTCAGGTGAGATGAATTGATCGCGGCCGCCTGGTTTCTCGTCATCGGTGCCGTCCTGCTGTTCATGGCGGTGAGCGCCGCGCATATACAGCGCATGCCATTGTCGACCGCGATCGTTTACCTCGTCGTCGGCATCGTGCTGGGCCCGACCGTAAGCGACCGGTTTCATATCAACCCGCTCGAGCAGTCCGCCGTGCTCGAAGTCGTGACGGAGATCGCAGTGCTGGTTTCGCTGTTCGCGGCAGGGCTCAAGCTCGCGGCGCCGGTCGGCCATCGCATCTGGTGGCCGCCATTCCGGCTCGCGACCCTGTCCATGGTCCTGACGGTCGCGATGACCGCGTGCGCCGCGGTCTGGCTCCTCGACCTGCCGCTGGGCGCAGCGGTGCTCCTCGGTGCGGTACTCGCGCCGACCGACCCGGTGCTTGCGTCGGAAGTACAGATCAGAAACGTCGAAGACGACGACCGGCTGCGGTTCTCGCTGACCGGCGAAGCAGGCATGAACGACGGCACCGCGTTCCCCATGGTCATGCTTGGGCTTGGCCTGCTCGGACTACATGATCTGGGCGATGCCCATGCCCGCTGGTGGCTTGTCGACGTCGCGTGGGCCTGCTTTGCTGGTGTCCTCGTCGGTGCGTGCTGCGGCAAGGCGACGGCCTGGGCGATGCATCGCCTCGCCGAACGCGGTACCAAAGGCGAGATCATGAACAACTTCACCGGGCTCGGCCTGATCGCCTTTTCCTATGGAGCGAGCCTGCTCTTGTCGGGCTACGGATTCCTCGCGGTATTTACAGCCGGTTTCATGCTGCACCGGACCGAAGCGCGGCTGGCCACGTCCGCGAACAGGAAAGAGCCCGCCTACATGACGAAGGTGTCGTTGCATCTCGTCGAGCAGCTCGAGCGGCTGTTCGAGGTCGCGTTGCTGATCCTGGTCGGCGGCATGCTCTTTTCGGATTCCTGGCAGCTGTCCTACGTCGTTTTCGCAGGTGTGCTGATGCTGATCGTGCGCCCGGTCAGCGTCGCGGTGGGGCTTGCGGGCAGCGGCGAATCGTGGTGGACGCAGTCGATGATCGCATGGTTCGGCATCCGGGGCGTTGGCTCACTCTACTACCTGATGTACGCCATCCAGCACGGTGTCCCGCAGGAACTGGCATTGACGCTCGTGTCCGTCGTGCTCGTGGTCGTGGCGACCTCCGTATTCGTGCACGGCATTTCCGCGGCGCCGCTGATGCGGGTGCACACCGACCGCCAGTGACTGTTAGAACGGGACGCGGGGGTGACCTGGGCGCCGTCGAGCGCATCGCGCGCTCCAACAGCCTCGAAATCGCGCCTAGGTCGCGCGAATTGCGCGCTCCAACAACACGGCGAGGTAGCGCTCGGCGATGAGGACGGCGGCCGCCGCGTCGATGTCTTCCTTGCGAACGCGACCGCGGCCGCCGGACTGGCGGGCGGATTTCAGTTCGGCGCCGGCTTCCGCCGATGTGTGGCGCTCGTCGACCAGTTCGACCGGTAGTTCGAAGCGTGCGAGTTCGCGGGCGAATGCTTTGGCCTCGAGGCTCATGTCGCTGTCGTTGCCGTCGAGGCCGAGCGGCAGGCCGACGACGAGCCGGTCGGGCCGCCATTCGTGGACGAGCCTGCCGATCCGCTCGAAGTCGGGGCCTGACGGGCCATTCGCGACTGTGCCCAAGGGGCCGGCAGAACCCGTGATCGTCTGGCCCGTCGCGATACCGATGCGCCGGCGGCCATAGTCGAATGCGACGATGGTGGCGGCAAGCGCCGGTTCAGGCATGGCCGGCGTCGACGCTCATGCGGCTGATGTCGACGCCCAGCGTGCCCGCGGCCGCGGCCCAGCGCTCGGCGAACGGCAAATCGAAAACGATCTCGGGCGTCGCCTGCACCGTGAGCCAGGAGTTCGCGAGCATCTCCCGTTCGAGCTGACCGGCTTCCCAGCCGGCATAGCCCAGGGCCACGAGCACTTTCTTCGGGCCCCGGCCCGACGCCATCGCATCGATGATGTCGCGGCTCAGAGTCAGCCGGATCTCGTTCGACACGGGCAACGAATGCTCGTAAGAGTGCCCGGCGTCGTGCAGCACGAAGCCGCGTTCGGGTCCGACCGGACCGCCCAACACCACCGGCCGCTGCGCCTCGTCCGCGTCGGTGCCGGTGAGCTCGAGCTGCTCGAACAGGCCGCCGACGGTCATGTCCAGCGGACGGTTGATGACGATGCCGAGCGCGCCTTCCTCGTTGTGCTCGCAGACGAGCGTGACGGTTGTGCTGAAGTTCGGGTCCTGCATGCCCGGCATTGCGATGAGCAGGTGATTGGCGAGTGTGCTGGCCGTCATGCCGACAGTATCGGCCGTGCGGCCGCGGGGCACAACCGGGGAGAACGGCCTCAGCCTTCGTCGAGACTTGCAGCCTGCGGGATGAGTTCGTCCGCGAACAACCACTTGTATGCGAAGCGCAGCGAGTCGTACTCGGACTGGATTGCCTGCGGGAAGGGGTCGAAGGGAGACGCGCGGCGCAGGATGTCGAGCGCCGCCTGGTCGAGGATCGCCGAACCCGAGGACTTGCGGATGATGACCTCGGCGAGGTCGCCCGAAGCCGTGATGCTGACTTCGAGAGTGGGGCTGCCGGTCAGCCCGTCGAGCGGCCCGAGTTCGGGAAAATACTCCGCGCCGACCGCCTCGATCCGCTGCTTCCATTTGTATAGGTACTCGGCGACGTCCGATTCCCGAGTGTCCGCCGAAATGACCAGCTGGCGCGGGTCATCGTCGGTGATCAGCAGGCTCGTGCGGTCTTCCTGGGGGAGCGGCAGGGTCGCATCGCTGCCTTTCTCGAGCGCTCGCGCCGTGCTGGATTCCGGTGTCGGTTCGCGGCGCGGGTCCTGCGCCAGGCTGCGGTCTCGGTCCGCCGTCGTGGCAAGGAATTCGTCGCTTCTGCGCTGGTGCTCGGTCTCGTCGACGAACGCGAGCCCGTCCTCGGTACCGACGTTGTCGATCGGCGATGAGTTAGCCGGCATCGCTGCGGGACGCACCTGTTCGTTCGTATTGCCGCGGCCCTGCTGGCTCGCCTGGGCAAGGTACTCGGCCTTGTCCGGGCTATCGATGTCCTGGTCGGGGTCGGCGACGATCGTGACCTCGAGCGAGATCACATCCGCGTACGCGTCGGACAGCACCGGGTTGAACGCGATGCCCATGATGAGGATGCCGTGGATCAATGCGGCGAGAAACAGCATCGCCGGCAGACGATCAGTCGGCGGCTTCTGCACGAGCCGCAATTCCTCGAGCGGGTCAAGTTCCATTTGCGTCTTTGCCATCAAGTCGCCGGATCGGCGGATCGCCTTAAACGCGCTATTCCCCAAGCACGCGAATGATCCTTCATAAGTGTCCGGCGGACAAGCGCCTAACGTACCGGCCGGGAGTCGGTCCAGTGTACCCGGCGCACCATGCCGGGAGTGAGACGCACGTCACCCTTGGCGTCGACCAGCATGGCGTACTCGAGCCCGAACGCGAGCACGAGTTCGTCGAACGCCGGCATCCCGCCGACGATCAGCGCCGTCGCCGCGGCATCCGCCAGCACCGGGTCGGTGTGCACCACCGAAACCGACACGGTGTGTTCGACCGGTTGCCCGGTGGCCGGGTCGAGGATATGCGCATAGCGCTTGCCGTCGATCGTCAGATAGCGCTCGTAGTTGCCCGACGTGAACACCGCCTCGCCGGGTTGCACGGCGAGCCCTGCCATCGGCACGCTGCCCTCCGGCGAACGGATGCCGATCCGTGCGTCGCGGCCGTCCACCCGGCCGATGACCAGCAGGTCGCCGCCCAGGTTCACGATGGCGTTGTCGATTCCGTGTTCGGCGAGGATGCGTCGTGCGTCCACGAGCAGCGTGCCCTTGGCGATGCCACCGACGTCGACGCCGACCTGCGGGTTGCGGCTGCGGACCGAGCCGGTTGTTGCATCGAGTTCCAGCTGGCTGCACGAGGGCGCCGTTGCGACGGCGGCCGCAATAGCTGCCCGGTCGGGTGACGGCGCGTCTGGCAGGTCGTAGAAACCCCAGAGCGCCGAGAGGCGTGCGAGGCAGGCGTTGAATCGGCCGCCGGAGCGACGTTCGAAATCCCTGGCGCTTTGTAGCAGGGCGAGCAGCGCCGGGCTTGCCGTAGCGTCGCGTCCGGCGGCGAGCGCCGCGTTGAGCGCGGCGAGTTCGCCCTCGGCACGCGGGTACCAGGCCGTACCGGCGGCCAGCAGGTGACGTTCCAGCGCCGCGGCACCCGCTTCGAAGCGCACCGGGTCCGTGTCGTAGACGCTCACTGTCACCAGCGTGCCGAGCGCGACGAAGTCGCGGCGGTAATCGTCCGTCCGGTTGCAGGCGGCGAGGCCCGCCAGCAGCAGGACCGCGAGGCTAGCCCAGGCGGCGCTCGATCGCATCGAACAGGAGGCCGGCGATGTTGAGCCCGAACTGCCGGTCGAGTTCGCGGATGCCGGTCGGGCTCGTGACGTTCACCTCGGTGAGGTAGTCGCCGATCACGTCGAGCCCGGCGAACATCACGCCCTTGTCACGCAGCACGGGGCCCACTTCGGCGCAGATTTCCCGGTCGCGGTCCGAGAGCGGCTGGCCCTTGCCGGTGGCGCCCATCACCAGGTTGCCGCGGTTGTCGCCGTCGGGCGGGATGCGGGCGAGCGCATAGAGCACGGGCTCGCCGTCGATGAGCAGGATGCGCTTGTCGCCCAGCCTGATGTCCGGGATGTAGACCTGCGCCACGGCGTAACGGCCGCCGTTGCCCGACAGGGTCTCGAAGATCACGTTGGCGTTGTTGTCGCCGGCCTGTACGACGAAGACCGAGCGTCCGCCCATCCCGTCCAGCGGCTTGACGACGATGCGACCGTGCTCGGCGAGGAACGCCCGCATGTCGGCGATGGAGCGCGTGACGAGGGTCAGCGGCGTGAGTTCCGGGAACCAGGCGGTGTAAGCCTTCTCGTTGATGTCCCGCAGCGCCTGCGGCGCATTCACGACCAGCGTCCCGGCCAGCCCGGCGCGCTCGAGGATGTAGGTGGTGTACACGTACTCCATGTCGAAGGGCGGATCCTTGCGCATCAGGAGCACATCAAGTTCGCCAAGTGTGACCTCCTGCTCAGCGCCGAGGGCAAACCACGCGTCATGATTGTCGGTGACGGACAGCAGGCGCGAACGGCCCAGGGCTTCGCCGCGCACGAGTCGCAAGTCACGCTGCTCGAAATAATGGATCTCGGCTTCGCGTCGCTCCGCCTCGAGCAACATGGCAAAGGAACTGTCCTTCTTCGGTGCGATGGAGCCGATCGGATCCATCACGATGCCGAGTCGAAGCGGGGTTTGGGCCATGGTGAAACGGATCCGTCGGGTCTTGGGGAACGGTCACTATACCGCTCCGAAATTGCACGGCAAGCTCCGGTTTTCAAGGGAATTTTGCCCTCTGCGGACCGGGTCGTAGCAGGACTTATGTCAATATGGTACAAGTCGTTTGCCCGCATGAGCCACCGGTATGGGCGCCGGTGCGCATCGGGCGGGAAGTGGAGGGTATCCGGTGCCTAGCAACTCACCCCGCAGCCTGAACGGGCTCAAGATTCTGGTCGTGGACGACAGCAAAACGATCCGCCGGACGGCCGAAACGCTCCTGACCAAGGAAGGCTGCCAGGTCTTCACCGCCATCGACGGCTTCGACGCACTGTCGAAGATCGCCGACCATCAGCCGGACCTCATCTTCGTCGACATCATGATGCCGCGCCTCGACGGCTACGAGACCTGTTCGCTCATCAAGCACAACAAGACGTACCGCGAGACGCCGGTGATCATGCTATCGAGCAAGGACGGGCTCTTCGACCGCGCACGCGGCCGAATCGTCGGCTCGGAACAATATCTCACCAAGCCGTTTACCAAGGACGAGCTGCTTGGTGCGATTTCCAACCAGATCAACTGAGCGGAGCTTCTTGCCCATGTCCACGGTACTGATCATCGACGACTCGCCGACCGAGTTGCATCTGTTCCAGAACATGCTCGAGAAGAACGGTTTCGAAACGCTGGTCGCGGACAGCGGCGAGGAGGGCCTGAAGCAGGCCAAACTGTCACGGCCGCACTGCATCCTCATGGACGTTGTGATGCCCGGCATGAACGGCTTCCAGGCGACGCGCAAACTCAGCAAGGACCCGGACACTTCGAACATTCCCGTCATCATCATTACGACCAAGGACCAGGAGACCGACAAGATCTGGGGCATGCGCCAGGGCGCCGTCGAGTACCTCGTGAAGCCTATTGCCGAAAAGCAGCTCGTGGACATGATTAATTCGGTGATGGACGCCTGATGGGTGCCCGCGCATGACTCAAGTGGTCGAACTGGCGTCGCTGGTCCGGCAACCGTTCGAACTTCTGCGCGAAATGGAGCGCCGGAGCGCTTCCGCCCAATCCGGCGTCGGCGGCACGTCCGGCGTCGGCGAATGGGTGGGAGTCGGTTTCCGCATTGGCGAGGAACACTTCCTGGCGGCCCGCGATCAGGTGCGCGAAGTGCTGATGCTGCCGGAAGCCATGACCCGCGTGCCGGGCGCCCGGCGCTGGCTCCTCGGTATCGCGAACCTGCGCGGACACCTCCTGCCGCTGGTCGACCTGAAGCTCCTGCTCGGCAGCGGGCGCACGTCGCTGCGGCGCAATACCCGCGTCGTCTCAGTCAATCACCGCGAGATCCCGGCGGGACTCGTCGTCGACGAGGTCATCGGTTTCCGGCGCTTCCGCGCTGACGAACACAACGCGCGGGAACCGCAGACGGTCGTTCGCTGCGAACGCTTCCTCGCCGGGTCTTATGACCGCGGCGACGAATCCTGGCCGCTGCTAAGTCTCTTCGATCTCGTCGAAAGTAATTTGTTTCTGCAGGCTGCCGCGGAATGAACGTGGCACGAGTCGCACTACATCGAGTCGCATCCCATGGCTAAGACAACCGACACCTCCACGGTCTTTCGCATACTGACGATCATTACCGTGTTCGCGCTGCTCGTCGCCGCGGCGCTGGTGTTTCTCGGCGCGCCGAAATCCGCACCCGTCAACCCGGAACTCGCCGCCTTGTCGCAAGCCATACCGGGCCGCGCGGAACGCGCGCTCGCCGGCGCCAAGGGCGGTTATGCCGCGCTTGACGCGAGCCTCACCCGGCTCGCGGAATTGCGCCTCGGCGCGGCGTCCGTCCCCGGCAATGCCGAGAACTGGACGAAACTCGAATCCGATGCGTCCGCCATCCTGGCCGCGCGCGAACCGGTGCAGGCCCTTCAGTCCGCCGGCGCCGCCATTACTACCCAGGCCGGTACGCTGCTCGAACTCTCCGAGGAGCTGCTGGGCCAGACATCGAGCACCGCCGTTGTCCAGGAATTCCAGCAGCGCGCCGCCCGGCTCGCGACGAATGCCACCGGGCTCGCCGCCAGTTCGAACCCGCTGCAACGGGCGACCTCGATCGCCGACGACGCCGCTTTCATGCGCAACGTTGCGAACGCGTTCGCCGGGGAAAGCACGGACCTCGACGTACGGCCGCTGAATGCGCAGGCCCGCGAGGAAGTCCTCGTGCCGCTGCTCGCGGCGCTCACCGAAATGGAAGGCCGCGTCGACGAGATCGAGACGGCGGCCGGCGAAGCAGCGGATCTCGCGCCGGTGCTGGACAGCCTGCACAATGCTTCCGCCCGCATCCTCGACGAGGGCTTTGCCGTTGCGGGCGCTGCGCCGCCGGTGCCGGGCTTCCTCGCGAACCCCTGGCTGCCGCTCGCCCTGATCGGTCTCGGCCTGGCGCTCGTGCTGGCGCTCCTTGCTCTCAATTCGAAATCCGCGGTCTTCGAGCGGCAGGCCAAAGAGCAGGCGGAGCAAAACGAACGCAACCAGCAGGCCATCCTCCGGCTGCTGGACGAGATGGGCTCGCTGGCCGACGGCGACCTCACCGTCGAGGCCACGGTCACGGAAGACATCACCGGGACGATCGCGGATTCCTTCAACTACGCCATCGAGGAGCTGCGCAAGCTCGTCACCACGGTCAACGAGACGGCTATCATGGTCGACTCGGCCGCCAAGCAGACAGAAAACACGGCGGCGCACATGGCGCGGGCCGCCGAGAACCAGACGCGCGAGATCAATGCCGCGACCGAGTCGATCGTATCGATGGCCGCGTCCATCGAGGAGGTGTCGGGCAACGCCGAACGTTCGTCGGACGTCGCCCGGCACTCCGTGGACGTCGCGCACAAGGGCGGTGAAGCGGTGCGGCGCACGATCGACGGCATGAATGCCATCCGCGAGACGATCCAGGACACGTCCAAGCGCATCAAGCGCCTCGGGGAGAGTTCGCAGGAAATCGGCAACATCGTGGAACTGATCAACGACATCGCCGAGCAGACCAACATCCTCGCCCTGAACGCGTCGATCCAGGCCTCGATGGCGGGCGAGGCCGGCCGTGGCTTCGCGGTCGTCGCCGACGAAGTGCAGCGCCTCGCCGAACGCTCGACGAACGCGACGCGGCAGATCGAAGTGCTCGTGCGGACGATTCAGGCCGACACCAAGGAAGCCGTCGTCTCCATGGAGCGCAGCACGACGGACGTGGTCGGCGGGGCGCTCCTGGCCGAAAACGCAGGCGCCGCGCTCGACGAGATCGAGCAGGTGTCGAACCAGATCGCAAGCCTCGTTCAGAACATCTCGAGTTCGGCGCGGCAACAGGCGGGTGCCGCCGCCGACGTTACCCGGCGCACGAAGCGGCTCGGCGAGATCAGCCAGCAGACGGGCAAAGCCACCACGGCGACAGCGGCGGCCATTTCCAAGCTCTCCGAATTCGCCTCGCAGCTCAGGAAGGGCGTCGCCGGCTTCACCCTACCCAAAGAAGCGATGCCGGCGCAGACCTTGCGCACGACGCCGGCGGCGGCAGCGCCGATCAAACCGGCCGCGAAGAAGGCGAGTGCCGGCTAGACGACGGTGGCTGCAACAGGGACTGTGAACTCGCAGATGACGGGCGAAACCGGCATGGAAGCAGTGCGCACCGATATCGTCGAAAGCCCGGCTCGGGCGCTGGCGATCATCGCCGGCGAGCTGAACGAGACGATCCGGAGCGCGCACCTCGCGCTCGAGGACTGCGTCGACGGCCGCGGCGGTTCGGCGGCGCTCACCCGCGCTGGCGAACTCCTGCACCAGGCCCGCGGAGCGTTGCAGATCGCGGAGACTTACGGCGCGGCCCTGCTCGTCGAGGAAATGGAGCTCTGCTGCAAGTACCTCGCCGCGCTGCGCGCCGGCAAGGGCCGCGACGACGGCCTCGACGCGCTGACCCGCGCGATGGTGCAGCTGCCGATCTACATCGAACGGCTGCTGGGCGGCGGTCGCGACATCGCGCTCGTGTTGCTGCCGATGCTGAACGACCTGCGCGCGGCGCGTGGCGAGCCCTTGTTGTCGGAAGGCACGCTGCTGCTACTGAACCTGTCGCCGCAGCGAAACAAGGTCAAGGTCAGCGACCGCGCGGTCGCTGGCGGCGAACCCGTCAAGGTTGCGGCGCGGCTCAGGCCGAAATTCCAGCTCGCGCTGCTCGGCTGGATCAAGGGCGGCGATTCGCGCCCGCACGTTCAGTCGCTCGCGAGGGTCGCGTCCGCGCTCGAGAACGCGGCCACCCGCGACGACATGTACCAGCTGTGGTGGGTCGTCGGCGGCGTGCTCGAAGCACTGCAGGACGGCGGCCTCGAGACCTCGGTCGCCCTGAAACGCCTGCTCGGGCAGGCCGACCGGCAGATCAAGTACGTCATCGACGAGGGCCCGGCCGCATTCGACAAGCACCCCATCGACGACCTCCTGAACAATCTCCTGTACTACGTGGCGCGCTCGGCCACTGCCGGGCCACGCATCGCGGAGATCCGCGCGGCCTTCAACCTGTCGGAACTGTTGCCGGGCGACACCCAGGTCGAGCAGGCGCGCGATGCGCTGTCGGCGCCGAGCGCCAAGCTCATGAAGACGGTCGCCGCGGCGATCAAGGAAGACCTCGCGCGGGTCAAGGACGTGTTGGACATCTTCGTGCGCACCGGCATGAACAAGTCCTCCGAACTCGTGCCGCAGCTGGAACTCCTGAAGAAGATTTCCGACACGCTCGGGGTGCTGGGCCTCGGCGAACTGCGCAGCGACATCGAGGGCGAGATCGATCGCCTCAAGTCGGTGATCGAGCGCGGCGGCGTTGCCAATGACCAGATGATCCTCGACATCGCCTCGACTTTGCTGCGCGTCGAGGACCGGCTCGACCAGCAACTGATCCGGCTCACGGCGCCGCAGGATACCGGCCCGCCGGCGCAGGGTGCGGGCATGCCGCCGGCGGAGGCGGCAAACTTCAGGCAGGTTGCGGAGTCGGTGATGCGCGAATGCATCATCAACCTTGCGCGCATCAAGGAGACGGTCAGCCAGAGCATGACCGAGCAGGCGCCGTCGCACGGGATGGACAGCATCCCATCGCTGATCCGCGGTATCAAGGCCGGCCTCCTGATGCTGAACAAGACGCGGGCGATGGACGTCGTCGATCGCATCGGCAAGCTCATCGTGCTCATGCTGAAAGGCGGCGGGCCGAAACAGCTGAGCCAGAAGGAAACGGACCGCCTGGCCGACGCGATCGTCAGCATCGAGTACTACATGGAGACGGTGAAGGCGGGACGCGCCGAACCCTGGTACATGCTCGACAACGCCGAAGCCTGCCTCGCCGTCTTGCGCGAAGTCACGAACCGGCTGGAGAAACACCCCGACGAGCTGCCCGCGTCCGCGACGATGAAGATCCCGCGCGCGGAGGTCGAAGCCGCGGCCCGCGCGGCGCAAGCGCCCGTCGACCCGGCGCCTACGGTGGCGGTGAAATCACTCAAGGTGGTCGTGCCGGACGCGGAACACCTCGATCCCGAACTGCTGGAGCTGTTCATCGAGGAGGCGAAGGAGGAGATCGCGACGATCGAGCGCAGGTTGCCGGAATGGGCGGGCTCGCCGGATGACATGGAAACGCTCATCACAGTGCGCCGCTCCTTCCACACGCTCAAGGGCAGTGGCCGCATGGTCGGTGCGGAACGGATCGGCGAGTTTTGCTGGAGCATCGAGAACCTGCTCAACCGGCTGATCAACCGCACGCTGGTGCGGACGCCGCCGATCCTGGAATTCATCCTGGCGGCCGCACAGGCCGTGCCGGAACTCGTCGAGCAGCTGGAAGTGGGCACGCCGCCGAAGGCGCACATCGAGCAGCTCATCCTGAAGGCCAATGCGTTCGCAGAAGGCGACCCCAATGCCGCAAGCCTGACGGCGCTGCCGCCGCCGGCTGCTCTGGTGCCACGCGACGAGCCGGCGCTGGAGATGGACCCGGTCCTGCTCGACATTTTCGCCAAGGAGACCGCCGGGCACCTCAGGGTTATTGCCGAGTATCTCGCGGCTTGTGACGGCCATGCGCCACCCTTCGACGTCACAGAAAAGCTGCACCGCGCCTGCCATACGCTGCATGGCAGCGCGAACATGGCCAATGTCGAGCGCGGCGTCGCGGTCACAGGCGCACTGAATCGCTTCGTCCGCCGGGTGTACGACTACCAGGTCGGCTTCGAGCGTTCCGGTCTCGACGGCCTGCGCGCAGGGGCGCGGGCGATAGCCGCAATCGTCGCCGACATCAACAAGCCGAACCGCAAGCGTGCCGACTACACGCTGCTCATCGAGCACCTCGCGAAACTGTCGAACGCGGTTCGGGCCCCGGAGCCCGACGAGGCGCCCGAAACACCGGCGCCGCAGGCCGTACCGGCACCAGCTCCGGCAGCGAAGGCGAAAGCGCCGCAGCCGAGCGCCGCCGAGCCGCAGCCCGAAGAGGCCGACTACGACGAGGAAATCGCCGCAATCTTCACCGAGGAGTCTGCGGAACTCCTCGAGTCCGCCGATGCCGCGTTCGCGCAGTGGGCCGCCAATCACAGGGACCGCGCGGCGGTCGGGGAACTGAAGCGGCACCTGCACACGCTGAAAGGGGGTGCCCGCATGGCCGGCATCACGGCCATGGGCAACCTGAGTCACGAGATCGAAACGCTGCTCATCTCCGTAGACGACGGTCGCGTTCCGCCGTCGACTGCCGTGGCCGAACTCCTGCAGCGCAGCATCGACGAATTGCACCGCATGCGGGATACCGTGATGGCCGGAAAGCCGGTGCGGGCCGCCTCGGACCTCGAGCATCGCATACAGCAGGCGAACGCGGGCTTCGAATTCGCAGACGACAGTGCCGTCGAGGCGGCCCCGGCTGCGGATGAAGTCGCAACGCCCGCGGAGTTCACGATCGAACCGGAAGACACGATCAGCATGGTGATCGTGAATTCGCCGCTCGACGAGGACAAGCCGCGCACAGCGGCCCGAACCGCGGCTCCCGAACCCGAACCGCAGCCGGAACCCGAGCCCGAACCGCCGCCGGAACCCGAGCCGGAGCCGGTGGTGCCGATGGACGGCCGCGCAGCGGCCGTCCTGGCCCGGGCCGAAACCGAACGCGAGCCAGAACCGGCGCGGAAGCCCGAGCCGGCAGCGGCGAAGCGGGCGTCCGCAGACCCGCGCGCCGTGCGCGGCGCGGAACGCCAGGAATTCGCGCGCATCGACGCCGACCTGCTCGAGGACCTGCTGAACGCTGCCGGCGAGATCAGCATCTACCATTCGCGGCTGTCGCAGCAGGTGAGTTCCTTCGAGTTCCACGTCGAGGAACTCGCGCAGACCGTCGCGCGCCTGCGCGAACAGCTTCGCAAGCTCGAGATCGAGACCGAAGCGCAGATCATGCACGGCCATCAGGACACGCTGGTGGCGCGGGATTTCGATCCGCTGGAACTCGATCGCTATTCGACTATCCAGCAGCTGTCACGCGCGCTGACTGAATCGGCCAGCGACCTCTCGAGCCTCAAGGACCTGTTGTCGAACCTGACGACCGAAGCGGAAGGCCTGCTCGTGCAGCAGTCGCGCGTTACCGCGGAGTTGCAGGATGGCCTGATGCGCACGCGCATGGTGCCCTTCGAACGCCATGTCGGCCGCCTGACCCGGCTCGTGCGGCAGGCAGCGACGGAAGCGGGCAAGCGGGCCGAGCTGGCCGTGGAGGGCGCTTCCGGCGAACTGGACCGGCAGGTGCTGGACAAGATGCTGCCGCCGCTCGAGCACATGCTGCGCAACGCGGTCGTGCATGGCATCGAGGACCCGGACACGCGCCAGAAGAACGGCAAGCCCGCGGGCGGACGCATCACGATCCGCCTGCACCGCGAAGGTTCGGAGATGGTGATCGACATCGCCGACGACGGCCGCGGACTCGACGTCGACGCGATCCGCCGCAAGGCCTACGAGCGCGACCTGCTGCAGCCCGGCAACAAGACCAGCGACGAAGAGATCATGGCGCTGATATTGACGCCGGGTTTCTCCACCGCGACCTCCGTGACGCAATCCGCCGGCCGCGGGGTAGGCATGGACGTAGTGTCGAACGAAGTGAAGAAGCTCGGCGGTTCGCTGCGCATTTCGTCGGTGACGGGGCAGGGCACGAATTTCACGGTGCGCCTGCCGTTCACGCTCGCGATCACGCAGGCGCTGATCGTCCGCACCGGCGAAGAGGTGTATGCACTGCCGCTGCCATCGGTCGAGGGCGTCGCGCGCATTCCGCGCGCCGAACTCGAGACGCTGATGAGCCAGCCGGAGCCGAGCTTCCAGTATGGCGAGCAGTCCTACAAGTTCCGCCACCTTGGCATGTACCTCGGCGGTCCCTCGGCCAGCCTGCCCGCCGACGAAGCGTACATCTCCGTGATCCTGGTGCGCGCCGGCGACTACTCGGCGGCGCTGCTCACCGACGAGATGCTCACGAGCCGTGAGATCGTCGTGAAATCCGTCGGCCCGCAGCTCGCCGGCATCCGCGGCATCTCGGGCGCCACGATCCTTGGCGACGGCCGCATCGTGCTCATCCTCGACATCAATGCGCTGGTGCGCACCGGCGCGCCGGTCGTCGAGCTCAAGAAAGCCGCGCCCTCGCCTGGCGACCAGCGGCCTGTCGCGCTGGTGGTCGACGACTCCATCACCGTGCGGCGCGTAACCGAGCGCTTCCTGCACCGCAGCGGACTGCGCGTCCTCACCGCCAAGGACGGGCTGGATGCAATCAGCGTCATGCAGGACGAAATACCCGACGTCATCCTGCTCGACATCGAGATGCCCCGCATGGACGGCTACGAATTCGCATCGCACGTGCGCAATGACGACCGGGTAGCCGATGTGCCGATCATCATGATCACATCGCGTGTCGGCGACAAACACCGCGCGCGCGCGATCGAACTGGGTGTCAACGACTACCTCGGCAAGCCCTACCAGGATGCGCAGTTGCTCGACGCGATCCGTCGTCAGCTCGAGGAACGGGGGATACAGCTCGCGTGAACACTGCCGCCGACGAAATCTACAGCCTGCTCATTCCGCTGACCGGCGATCGCCTGATCGTGCCGCGCACCTGTGTCGCCGAGGTCGTCCGCTTTGCGCTGCCGAAGAAGAGCGAGGGCGGCGAGGGATGGCTGCTCGGCACCGTCACCTGGAACGGCCGGGACCTGCCGATCGTCTCCTATGAAGGTACGCTCGGCAAGGACGTACCTGCGCCGACCGGCCGCACGCGCATCGTCGTCTTCGTCGCGAGCACCGGGAAGCTCAAGAACGGATACTACGGCGTTACGACCCAGGGTTTTCCGCAGCTCGTGCGCATCAATCGCGACGTGCTGAAATTCGAAGCCAGCGACGGCTGGCCCGAAAGCGCGCCCGTGCATTGTCGCGTCAAGATGATCAATGAGTTCCCGTTGATCCCGGACCTCGAAAAACTCGAGCAAATGCTCGCCCGCGAGTCCCTGAACGCCTGAAATCAGCGCAGGTCCCCCCAGGTCGCCTGGGCGATGGCCAGCGCGGCGAGCGCCGCGGTCTCGGTGCGCAACACGCGCGGTCCCAGCGAAACACGGCGAAAGCCGGCGACGGCGGCGTCCTCGAGCTCATGTTCGCTGAACCCGCCTTCCGGTCCGACGAGCAGGCAGAGCTTCGCGCCGAGCGCGTCGATGTCCGTCAGCGGCTGCGCGGCGCCGGGGGCCAGGACCAGCTGCGTGCTGTCGGCCGCCGCACCGGAACCGAACCAGGCGACCAGCGACAGCGGCTGGTCGACGAGCGGCGGTCGGATCCGCCCGCATTGCTCGCAGGCGCTTTCGGCAAGCCGCTGCCAGTGCTCGCGGCGCTTGTCGGCGCGCTGCTCGTCCAGTCTTACCACGCCGTGCGCGGTGAACACGGGCGTGATGCGCTTGACGCCGAGTTCGGTAGCCTTCTGCACGACGAAGTCCATGCGTTCGCCGCGTGAAACGCCTTGCACGAGATGGACCCGCAAGGGCGATTCCGTCGCCGCGGCGCGCGGCCCGGCGATGCGGAGCGTCGCGGTGTCCCGGGTCAGCGCAGCGATGCCGGCCTCCCATTCGCCGTCGTCACCGTTGAACACGGCGATGCGGTCGCCGACCTTTAGGCGCAGGACCCGGCCGAGATAGCGAGCGGCTTCACCGCGAAGCAGGATTTCCCGGTCGTTGCCGAGTCGCTCGGAAACAAATAGCCTCGTGCCCATGTGCCCCGAATCATGCCTCAAGGCGGCTGCCCTTGCTCCCTGAATTCTCGGTCGACACCGCACGCGGATTGATCGCGCCCGCCCGGCAGGTCGTGTGCCCGAATCACGACGAGCGGCCGCCCGGCACGGAACCGACACTCCTCGTGATTCACGGCATCAGCCTGCCTCCCGGGGTCTTCGGCGGCCCGGAGATCGAAGCGCTGTTCACGAACTCGCTCGACTGGGACGCACATCCCTACTTCGACCGTATACGCGGACTGGAAGTGTCGGCGCACGCACTGATTCGCCGCGACGGCGAAATCCTGCAGTTCGTCCCGTTCAATCGGCGTGCCTGGCACTGTGGTCCGTCGGCATTTCGCGGCCGCTCGCGCTGCAACGATTTTTCGATCGGTATAGAGCTCGAAGGCGAGGACGAGACGGCTTACGACGAGCGCCAGTACAGCGTACTGGCGCGAGTTGTCGCGGCGCTCGCGCGAGCCTATCCTTCGATTTCCTACCGGGAACTTGCGGCGCACAGCGACATCGCGCCGGGGCGCAAGACGGACCCGGGACCTGCTTTCGACTGGTTGCGTTTTTACGAAGGACTCGCATGAACCTGATTGCGCTGCTTGTCAGTCTTCTGATCGAACGCCTGGCCACGCAGTACTTCCACTGGCGGCGGATGCGCTGGATGGACCGCATCATCGACGCGGGATTCGACCGCATGGCGTCGTTCTCGCACTGGCCGCCAATGGTGCCGGTTGTGCTGCTGGTGACGCTGCTCGTGCTGCCGGTCGCGCTCGTGACTTTCGCTTTCGGCGATTCACTGCTCGGTTTCCCCTACCTCCTGCTCGCCATCACCGTACTGTTCTTCTCGCTGGGCCCCAACGACATCGGCGAAGACGTCGACGCATACTGCGCGGCGATCGAACGGGACGACGACGAGTCGGTGCGGCAGACCTCGCGCGCGCTGATCGAGGGCGACGTACCGGTGGAACCGCGGGCACGCATCCATGCGGTCGAATCGGCGGTGCTGGTCCAGGCGAACAACCGGCTGTTCGCCGTGATCTTCTGGTTCGTGGCACTCGGACCGCTCGGGCCTCTTGGCGCGTGGGCCTACCGTGTCACCGACCTGATTCGGCGCCGCGCGGTCTTCAACAGCGCCCGGCAGACCGGCGAGGAGCCCGCTTCGCGCACCGCCACCCGCAATGCGGCAATCGAGCTGCATGCCTTGCTGGCCTGGATTCCGGCACGGCTTACTGCCATCGGTTACGCGTTTGCCGGTCACTTCGACGGCGCGCTGCAGGCCTGGCGTTCTGCGCGCCAGGCGCCGAGGGTGTCGACCGCCGACGCCAACGAGATGCTGCTATCGACGGTCGGCAAGGGCGCGATGGCCCTGGAGGAACACGAAGACGACAACCTGCAGGAACGCGGGGTCTACGGCGCCACCGCTGCGAACCGGTTGGTGTTTCGCCAGCTGCTGATCTGGGTCGTCCTCGTCGCCGCGTTGACGCTCTACGGCTGGACCGTCTGAACGCTGCCGCGACTCAGCGATCCCGTCGCCATAGCACTTCCGTGCCATGTTCCGCGCGTGACAGGACCCGCGCGATGACGAACAGGAGGTCCGACAGCCGGTTGAGGTAACGCAGTGCTTCCGGGCGGACGGTTTCCAGCCCTGCGAGCGTTGCGACCCTGCGCTCGGCGCGCCGCACGATCGTGCGCGCCAGGTGACAGGCCGAAGCGGCGGGACCGCCGCCGGGCAGGATGAATTCCTTGAGGCGCGGCAGCTCCGCGTTGAACGCGTCCAGCCGGTTCTCGAGGCGTTCGACGAACTCGTCGCGTATCGCGGCATGGCCCGGAATGCAGAGCTCGCCGCCGAGTTCGAACAGGTCGTGCTGAATTTCCGTCAGGCAGTCGCGGACCGGCTGCGGCACCGATGCCCATGACAGCACGACGCCGACCGCGCTGTTGGCTTCGTCGACCGTCCCGTAGGCTTCGACTCGTGCGCTGTCCTTCGCCACGCGGCTGCCGTCACCCAGGCCTGTCGTGCCGTCGTCGCCCGTCCGCGTGTAGATCTTGCTCAATCGATTGCCCATGTTCCCATCCCGCTGGCGCGGCTTGGCCGCATCGGCAAGGGACAGTTTAGCAGGGCACCGGCTTGAGCTTTGCAGCCGCGCCACGCATAGTGCGGCGCGGTACACCGAGCCGGACGCGATACCCATGGCCAAAGACGACAGCAGGCGTTCTGCAGAACTCGAAACGGCGCTGGAGGCGGCGCGTCGCGCCGCAGAAATAAGCCGGAGCTATTACCGTGGCAACTTCAGTGTACGGACAAAGGCCGATCGCACGCCGGTGACCCAGGCAGACATCGAATGCGAGCAGGCGATCCGCGAAATCATCCTCGGCCGCTTCCCAGACCACGGTTTCTACGGGGAGGAGACCGGCAGCAGCGGAATCGATCGGGACTTCCTGTGGCTCGTCGACCCCATCGACGGCACGAAGGGCTTCGTGCGCCAGTACCCGTTTTTCTCGACACAGATCGCGCTGATGCACGCGGGCGAGATCGTGCTGGGCGTATCCTCCGGTACGATGATGGACGAGCTTGCATGGGCAGAGAAAGGCCGGGGCGCCTGGCTCAACGGAATACGACTGCGAGTCAGCGACATCGCAACTCCGGAGCAGGCCGCGGTGTCGACGGGCAACCTGAAGTCGCTGGCGACCAGCGACGGCTGGCCGCGGCTCGGCGAAATCCTGGCCCGCGCGGACCGGACCCGGGGATACGGCGACTTCTACCACTATCACTTGCTGGCAGCCGGCAAGATCGAGGCCGTGATCGAGTCGGACGTGAACGTCCTCGACATCGCGGCCCTGTCCATCATCGTGTGCGAGGCCGGCGGCGTGTTCACGGATCTGAATGGCGGGACGCCTGGCCTCGAGGTCCGTTCAGTGCTCGCGGCCAACGCCGCCTTGCACGCCTGGTACCTGGAGCGCCTGCGCGGCTTTGTGAACTGACCGGTGGCGTCAGTCGCCGGTCATGCCGATTTCCGCGGCGGTCGCGGCGCCGATCACGGCGTACTGCAGGCTCTGCGGGATCACCGCATCGTCGGCCGCGAGCGCGATGCGGCCGGCCATGATCTCGGCCGACGCCTGCGGGTAGAGCGGCAGGCGGGCGGCATCGGCGAGCCCGTCGGGAACCAGCGGTTGGCCGGTCCCCGGTTCGTACTTGTCGGTCGCGCCGAGCGTGTGCAACAGCTCATGCGCGATGATGACATTGTTGGTGGCGCCGTAGCGCCGGCCTGTGTAGGCGTTGACGATGCCGAACATGCCCTTCTGCACGCCGACGGAATCGTCGAGTCGGGGTGTGCCGACCGCATCGTGGTAGCGAACGAAGATGCTGACATCGGGCTCGATGCGATCCTGGACGTCCGTGACCCGGCCGGCCCACCAGCGCATCTCGAGGCTCCACCACGCGACCGCTAGCACGTGCGGGTCACGTTCGAGCAGCGGCGGCTGGCCGGTGACCGGCGCGCCGATTTCCATGCGCACCGGCTCCTCGAGACCACGGCCCCAGCGCGCCGCTTCGCGGGCGGCGAACGCCTCGATCTCGGCGAAATCCCGGGACCCGAGTCCGGCAATGTATTGCGCGGTCGCGTCGGACCCGTCCACGTTGATCGGATAGACCTTTACCCACAGGCTGTTGTTCCAGTCGGTGCTGCGGGCCTTCGTCAGCCAGGCGTTGACGCCGACGAATAACAGGATCAGCAACAGGAGGGTGATGCGGACGGCCTTGAACATGCCCGGATTGAGCCACAGCGCGGCCGGCTCCGGGCATCGACCAGTACGCAAAATCTGCCGGTCGCCGTTTCTACGGCCCGGTGCGACCCGGCGCGGCGGCGTCTGCCGTACCCGGCGGCTGCCGCGCATTCCGCACCTGTTCGTAGGCGTAGGCGATGCCGATCAGCGACTGTTCGGACCAGGGACGGCCGATGAACGACAGGCCGATGGGCAAGCCCGAAACGAAGCCGGCCGGCACAGACACGGACGGGTAGCCGGAGATGGCGGCAAAAGAGGAGCTGCCGACCGTGAAGTGGTCCCCGACGACGTGATCAGTCTTCCAGGCCGGTCCGTTCGTGATTGCTATCAGGGCGTCGAGCGAATGCTCCTCGAACGCGTCGTCCAGCGCTTCGAGCACGAGCCGCTTGCTGCCCGCCAGTGCCTCGCGGTACGCCTCGCTGTCGAGATCGCCCTTGTCGTTCGCCGCGAGCATGACATCCTGCCCGAAGTAGGGCATCACCGTCTCGGCATGCGCCTCGTTGAAGGCGATGATCTCGTCGAGCGAACGGAGCGGCGCTTCGCTGCGTGCGAGATACGCTGCAAGGTCCGCCTTGAATTCGTACAGCAGGACTTCGTATTCCAGGTCGCTCGCGTTCTCGGTGTCGAGTTCGATGCCGTCGACCAGCTCCGCGCCCTGCTTGCGCATGAGGTCGACGCTGGCGTCGAACAGCGCCACGATCTCGGGTTTGGTGGTGGCGCTGAAGGAAGACCGGACTATGCCGATGCGCTTGCCGGCGAGGCCGTCCGCCGCGAGCCCGGCGGCGTAGTCGGTCCGGTCGTCGGGCGCTGCGGCTGTGGCCGGATCGTCCTTGTCGGTACCGGTCATCGCCGAGAGCAGGATCGCCGCGTCACGCACCGTCCGCGCCATCGGGCCTGCGGTGTCCTGGCTGTGCGCGATCGGGACGATGCCGCTGCGGCTGACCAGACCCAGCGTCGGCTTGATGCCGACGATACCGTTGATGCCCGCCGGGCACACTATCGAACCGTCCGTCTCCGTGCCGACCGACACCATCGTCAGGTTGGCGGCGACCGCGACCGCGGAGCCGCTGGAGGAGCCACAGGGGTTGCGGGTCGGGTCGTAGGGGTTGCGGGTCTGGCCGCCCACGCTGCTCCAGCCGCTCGTGGAATGCGTGGAACGAAAGTTGGCCCACTCGCTCAGGTTGGCCTTGGCCAGGATGATCGCGCCGGCGTCTCTCAGGCGACTCACCAGGAAGGCGTCCTGCGGCGGCACGTGGTTGGCGAGCGCCAGCGAACCGGCGCTGGTGTGCATGTTGTCCGCCGTGTCGATATTGGCCTTCAGCACGACGGGAATACCGTGCAGCGGTCCGCGCGGCCCGGAGCGACGCCACTCGTCGTCGAGCGAGCGGGCGATCGTCAGTGCATCCGGGTTGACCTCGATCAGGCTCCTGAGCTCGGGGCCGCTCCCGTCCAGCGTTTCGATGCGATCGAGATACCAGTGCACGAGTTCCTCCGCGCGCAATTCGCCGCGCTGCATCGCGTCGTGCAGGTCTGCAATGCTTGCCTCGTCGAAGTTGCGGGGCTCGGTCCCGCAGGCGCCAAGACACAGCGCCAGAAGCAGGACGACGGTGCGCCGCATCTAGTCCGGCTTCCGGAATCGCAGAACGAACTGGTCCGTCTTGCCGCGGATTGCGGGATCGAAAACCAATTTGCTGTGGTCGTCGTCGGGATTCTTCAGCACGTCGCTGGTGTCTTCGAGTTCGAAGCCGGCGGCCTCGATATCCTTGATCGCGAGTTCCGGGTCTATGCGGTGCAGCGTGTGACCGGTCTCAGGCGGTGCGCCGGCGGCGGCTACGTGATCGACCACGCCGAAGGTGCCGCCGGGCTTCAAGCTGCCGTACAATTCCGCGAGCAGCTTTTCCTTGTCGATCGGCGCCCAGCCATGCTCGACGTCGGAGTGGTAGACGTCGTGGTAAGTGAGCACCAGCAGGATCGCATCGAAGCTGGCGGGCTCGAGGTCGAGTTCGTTGTTCTCGGCCATCAGGACCTTGGCATTCGGCAGGCGATCGTCCGCATGGCGCGCTGCGAATTCCTCGCCGACGAAATTGAGATAGGGCTTGTTCGTGTGCGCAACCACCTGGCCGTCGGGGCCGACGACATGGGCAAGCAGTTCCGTGTAATAGCCGCCCCCTGAATACAGGTCGAGCACCGTGTCGCCGGGCTCGATCGCGAAAAAGGCCAGCACGGCGGCGGGCTTGCGGTCCGCATCGCGTTCGTAGTCCCCCGCCAGCCGGTCGTCCGCGGCGACCGCCTGTTCGTAGATGTCGCCTCCCGGCGCAGCCGCCAGCGGCGTCGATGCCGCGAGGCCGCCGAGAATTGCCGTGGCGAGGAATCCGAGATTTTTCATGTGTATGTCCCCTGACAATCAGCATTTGGGGGCTTGGCCCCGCATCCTGTGACCGCATCTTCGGCGCAAAGTGCCGGGGTCCGCAAGGGACGGACCGGGACCGGAAAATAAAAAGCCCCGTGGCGGAAGCAACGGGGCCGATTCTCTCTCTTTATACTAAAGAGGTAACTGCAAATTCAGTAGCCGGATACAGATGAGTTGTAGTTATTGGATCTGGATCTTTTTATTGAATTGTTGTTCTTCTGGCGTCTAAATCCTTTCCTGTTCCGTAGCGCTAGTCTGTTGCAGTTACACTTCGCTTGGGCAAAGCATTAAAAGCAAGACCTGTGCCAATCCCGGCGAAAGGCAAACAATCCGCGGGTCTTGCCCGAATTAGCGCCGGACGCTCGCCAGGTCTCCGCATGCTATTGTAAAGTCGGCCGACACCTGACCGGCATTCCCGGCAGTCGCTTCCTGGTCAGCCCCTGCTGCCCGCTCAGTTCGAGATCCGCCGCGTGGCGGGACCGGCTGGCCAGGTCTTCCGCCCAGGATTTGTTTGCGGGCCCCCGTGCCTGGTCGCTTTGTACCGGGGACGCCGCGAGCCGCGGTGCCTGCGACGTTTGTCAAATTATTCGACAACTTGCGCAGAAATTGCTTTATCCAGAAGACCGGAAACGCTGAAAAAGCGGCCGTTGCGTACGACGCCGACGACGTTCAAAGCGTCGGCAATGTCGTGCAGCGGATCGCCCCGAACGATCACGAGGTCGGCGACGGCGCCGGTCGAGATACGGCCGAGCCGGAAGCCCGCGCCGAGCGCAGTCGCTGCGTTGACGCCGGCGCTGCGCAGCACCTGGTCGGCACGCAAACCCGAACTCGCCAGCGCACGGAACTCCGCGTGCAGCGCGATACCCGGCGGAAGTCCGTTCGGCTGGCTGCCGAGCACCAGCAGGGGCGCAGCCGCGCGGAGATCGGGCAGGTCCACGAAGCGCCGGCCGACTGCCTGTTGCGGCGCGATCATGGTCCCGGCCCGCACGGCATGAATTTCGTCGAGGCCGGGCGTACCGGCATCGGCTAGCCCGGACACGAATGTGAGCGAGCCGATGCCGCTGGCGAGCTGCACGTCCTGGTAGTGAAAGCCGCCCGGAGACGTCGGACGCGTGTTCGTGCCGAGCAACAGCGTGGCTCCGGATCCGAGACCGGCCTGCCAGCTGTCGGCAAGCACCGCGATGCCCCGTTTCTGCCATTCCTGGACCGCCGGCCGCGCCGCCGAAGCTTCGGTCATGTCGCCGCCGACCGTAAGCAGCCATGGAAAGGGCGGGTCGCCGCCCGCATCCGCGAGCGACTGCGCCCGCAATACGCGTGGACCCGGCACCGCCTTGCCGGACCAGAGTTCGTCGAGCAGGGTCGCGTCCGCCGTGTCGGCGACCACCGTAGTCACGCCGAAGGCGAGCAACAGGGGACCGGTGGCGGGTTCCGCCGGCTGCGGCAATCCGGCATATGCGTCGATGTAACCGGGCAGGACGGTCACGTCGTCGAGATCGATCAGGATGCCGTCGTCTCGCGCGACACGGGCTTCGATGCCCACGATCGTGCCGCCGTCGATTACGATGTCGCGGTCCCCCGTGTAGTCTGCGCCGATCCCGTCGTAGATCCGTTCGGCACGGATGATGAGGCGTCCCTCGGGTTCCGGCGTGGCGGGCAGTTCTCGAATGCGCGTGTCACCGGCCTCGAATCCGCTGGCGGCGCCGACGTTTGCAATGAAGGGCAAGGTACGCGACGACCAGGAGTCGAAGCGCCGCAACCGCACCACCCCGTCGGCGGTATAGACCATCTGTTCGCGATCGAGCCATGCGACCGGCGCGAGGAAGAAGTCCTCGTTGTGCATCAACGTGCGCGTCAGTCGCGGTTCGGACAGGATGGTCATGTTGACCTGCCAGCCGCCGAAACTTTCCTGCAGCCAGGTCACGAGGCTGCCGTCGGGCCGCCATGATGGCGCCCGGATAGCTTCCGCGCCCGAGGCGAGAACCTCCGCGGCATGACCGCGCTGCAGCAACACCAGCGAGTGGACGCCGTCCTGCTCGTGCACGTAGAGCAGGTGCTGGCCGTTGGCCGACCAGGCAGGCTCTCGTTCGTCACCGGGCTCTTCGGTCAGGCGCCAGCTGAGTCCCGTTTCCACGTCCGTTTCCCAGATATCGAAACCGGTTGCGCCGCGCGCCGACGAGAAGACGATGCGGGTTCCGTCCGGGTGCCAGTCGGCCTGGCGGTCCGCGAATTCGTCGCTGCCGATGGCGCTGGTCACACCCGCAGCCAGGTCGAGCAAGCGGAGCCCGGGCCGCTCGTCCCGGTTGACTTCGAAGACGAGCTGGTTGCCGTCCGGTGACCAGCGCGGCGCCCGCGCGGCACTTTCGCCGCTGGCGATCGGGTTCGCGGCGCCGCCGCCGGCGGGCACGACCCATAGAGAGCCCAGGAGGTCGATGGCCACTCGACCATCCGGCGCGACGTCGGCGCTGATATTCGTGCCTTCATTGAGGTATACGTCGGCCGCCGCGTGCCGGCTCGCCATTACGACGAGCAATGCGAGGACCCTGCGATCAGCTCGCACAGTCGACCTTGAGGCTCTCGATTTCCCCGTCGTCCGCGGCGATGGTCACCTGCATGGGGCGGCAGCAGACCTGGCAATCCTCCACATACGACTGCGCGCCGGCGGACGCATCGACCAGCAGGGTGATCGCTTCGCCGCAGAACGGGCAGGACACGTCGTGTTCCGTGAGGTAGCGGTGCATCGTTCGGCTCGTCAGGGTTGCAGACGGGTGCCCGACCAGGGACCCGGTTCGAAGGCGTGTTCGCCCGCGGGCTCCAGGCTTCGTGTCCATGCGGCTCGCTCGTGTATCCGTTCCGCACCCTCGATCCATAGTTCGATCCGATGAGGCCAGACGCGAATACCGCCCCAGTGTGGCGGCCGTGGGATCTCCGAAAGGTCGCCCGATATCAGTGAGCCGAGGTCGTCCGCCACGGCGACGCCCAGCGCCGCCGCGCGCTCACGGATCTGGCGGAACAGAGCCGCCCGCGATTCCAGGGGGGCACTCTGGTCGCTGCCCCAGGCACCGAGACGGCTGCCCCAGTCCCGGGTGGCGAAATAGGTATCGCTTTCCGTCGCCGGCGAGCGGACCGCAAGGCCCTGCATGCGGACCTGCCGGCCGAATGCGTCCCAATGGAAAGTGAGGGCGACCTGCGGATTGGCCGACAGCTGGGCGACCTTCTTCGATTTGTAGTTCGTGTAGAACACCAGGTAACCGGGATTGCACACGAAGGCTTTGCATAGCACCACGCGTGCGGACGGCTCGCCGTTGCCACCCACGGTCGAAAGCGTCATCGCATTGGGGTTGCGCTGCACCGTGTTGTCGCCGGCGTGCACGAGCCACGCGTGCGCCCAGTCCAGCGGGTGATCCGGCAGAACCTCGGGCAACACTGGCGCCATGTACGTATCGCTCACCGCACTCTTCCGTGGCAGGGGTCCGGACGGCGTCCGGCGACCGCATCCGCCGAATCAGTAGTGAATCACCGACCGGATGCTCTTGCCCTCGTGCATCAGGTCGAACGCCCGGTTGATATCGTCCAACGGCATCGTAAAAGTGATGAACTCGTCGATCTTGATCGCGCCGTCCATGTACTGCTCCACCATTCCGGGCAACTGCGACCGGCCTTTGCAGCCGCCGAACGCAGTACCGCGCCATACCCGGCCGGTAACGAGCTGGAACGGCCGGGTCGAAATTTCCTGGCCGGCACCGGCGACGCCGACGATGACGGACTCGCCCCAGCCCTTGTGGCAACACTCGAGCGCGGCACGCATCAGCTTGACGTTTCCGACGCACTCGAAAGAGTAATCGACACCGCCGCCCGTGAGTTCGACCAGCACTTCCTGGATCGGCCGATCGTAGTCCTTGGGATTGATCGTATCGGTTGCCCCGAGCTGGCGGGCGAACTCGAACTTGTCCGGATTGATGTCGATCGCAAGTATGCGGCCGGCTTTCGCCATCACGGCTCCCTGAATCGCGCTCAGGCCGACGCCGCCCAGCCCGAACACTGCCACCGTGGCGCCGGGTTCGACTTTGGCGGTATTGAGCACGGCGCCGATGCCGGTGGTGATGCCGCAACCCAACAGACAGACTTTTTCTAGCGGGGCATCCGCGCTGATCTTTGCGACCGCGATCTCCGGCAGCACCGTGTATTCGCTGAAGGTCGACGTACCCATGAAGTGATACACCGGCTTGTCGCGGATGCTGAAACGAGACGTGCCGTCCGGCATCAGCCCCTTGCCCTGCGTCGCCCGGATCGCCTGGCACAGATTGGTCTTGCCGGAGGTGCAGAAACTGCATTCGCCGCATTCGGGCGTATACAGCGGAATGACGTGGTCACCTGGCTTGACAGAGCGAACGCCCGCTCCCACTTCCTCGACGATTGCGCCGCCTTCGTGCCCGAGAACGGACGGGAACAGGCCTTCCGGGTCGTCGCCGGACAGCGTGAAGGCATCCGTATGGCAGACGCCGGACGCAACGTTACGGATGAGGACCTCGCCCTTCCGGGGCCCGTCGAGGTCGAGCATTTCGATTTCCAGAGGTTTGCCTGCTTCCCAGGCGACGGCGGCGCGCGTTTTCATGGCTTGTGGGTCTCAGCAGAGCGTAGTCGATCGGGCCCGAATACTGGCATGAAGACTTCAGGCCAACAACCGGCTGCTTGCCGAGCCGCAACCGAGGCGGTAAAAGACCGGCTTTCCCGTGCGAAGTCCCGATGAGCCCGGCATGAGCCTGAAAAACCTCAGAGACAGCCTGTCCGACGTGGACCGGCGCATCGTCGATCTGATCGCGGAGCGCCAGCGTATCGTGGCGGATATCGGCCGCAACAAGCGCGAGGAAGGGGCGGCCACCCGCGACTACGCCCGGGAAAAGGATGTTCTCGACCTGGCGCGCTCGCGGGCCCGGGAACTCGCTGTCGACCCGGACCTCGCGGAACGCATCCTGCGCCAGCTGATCCTGTCGTCGCTCGCCAGCCAGGAACGCGATCGGGTGGTTGCCGAGGCTCGCGGCGACGGGCGACGCGCGCTGATCATCGGCGGCGCGGGCAAGATGGGCGGCTGGTTCGTCGATTTCTTCGCATCCCAGGGCTTCGATACGACGATCGCGGATCCGGGCGTGACAAAAGGGCCGGGGCGTTTCGCCAGCCGGGCGGAGGCGGGAGTCGACTTCGACGTCGTCGTGGTCGCCACGCCGCTGGCGGTATCCGGCCGGATCCTCGCCGAAATTGCCGCGCTGAAGCCCCCGGGGCTCGTCTTCGATATCGGCTCGCTGAAGACGCCGTTGCTGGACGGTCTGTTCGCACTGCGCGACGCCGGCTGCAAGGTGACTTCGCTGCATCCGATGTTCGGGCCCGACACGCGCCTGCTCTCCGGCCGGCACCTGATCTTCTGCGACGTCGGCAACGTCGCGGCGACCGCCGCGGCCAAGGAGTTGTTCGGTGCAACCATGGCCGAGCAGATCGACATGAGCCTGGAGGATCACGATCGCCTGATCGCCTATGTGCTCGGACTTTCGCATGCATTGAACATCGCATTTTTCACGGCGCTCGCCGAAAGCGGCGAGGCGGCGCCGAAGCTGGCCCGCATGTCCTCGACGACCTTCGATTCGCAGCTGCTCGTGTCGAGCGCCGTCGCACGCGACAACCCACACCTGTACTTCGAAATCCAGCACCTGAACCGCTTCGGTCTCGGGCCACTGGATGCTTTGCTCGATGCCGCGGGCCGCTTGCGCGAGCTGGTCGCCGCCGGCGACGAACAGGGCTTCGTGAACATGATGGAATGCGGCCGCAAGTATCTTGCACAGCGAGATTGAACTCCGTGACCCGGAGTGCGCAGCGCCTGCGCGACGCCGCACGGCGATTCTGGTAAAAGATTCGACCATCGGGGGAAGGGATTCTGACGCATGCGGATTACCGACGATATTCGCCGCCAGCTGGAATCGAAGGAGCACGAGCTCCGCCTGCTGCGTGACGAAGTCGCCCGCAACAACAACAAGTTGCGCCGTTCGCAGCAACGCGAAATGCGGCTGCTGCAGGCGGATGACATGCCGTCCCTGTTTCGCGAGCTGACGGAGGGCATGCGCCTGAGCTACGGCTTACAGCAGGTGAGCCTGGTCCTCTGCGATCCGGACCACGACATTCGGCACTTGCTGTTGGCCGCGGGCACGCCGGCCGATCCGCTCGCCGATGTGCGTTTCGTGGAGACGCTCGTCGGTCTTGCGCCCCAGTACGTGCACCTGCGTCGCCCATGGCTCGGGCCGTACCTGGTCTGCGACCACCAGCTCGTCCTGCCGTCAGCAGGCCTCGCGAGCATCGCCATCCTGCCGCTGGAGCACCGGGGCAAGCTGATCGGGAGTCTCAATTTCGGCAGCAACGACGCGAACCGATATACGCCGCGACATGCCAGTGATTTTCTTGCCCATCTCGGAGTGATTGCGTCGTACTGCATCGAGAACGTCGTCAACAGGGCCCGGCTCCTGCGATCCGGGTTCACAGACGTGCTTACGGGCTGGCACAACCGCCGTTACCTGCAGGTGCGGCTCAGGGAAGAGCTGGCACGGGCGAGCCGCGACGGTACACGGCTTGTCTGCCTCATGCTCGATATCGACCATTTCAAGTCGATCAACGACACCTGGGGTCATGCGGCGGGTGACGCCGTACTGCGCGAGTTCGCGCAGCGCATTGAAGGGCAGGTACGGGCGAGCGATGTCGCGGCGCGTTTCGGCGGCGAGGAATTCGTCGTGCTGTTACCCGCCACCGGGACCGCCGACGGCGTACGCCTGGCTGAACGCGTCCGTGCGGCCGTTGCCGCGACGCCGTTCGATTTGCCGTCCGGCGGGCCTGTGGCGGTCACGGTGTCGATCGGAATTTCCGCGGCCTCGCCGGCGCCGCATGCGAAAGACCTGAAAACGATGGGCGAGTCATTGCTCGCGCGGGCCGACGTCGCCTTATACAACGCCAAGTCCGAGGGCCGCGACCGCGTGATCGTCGAGAAGGACGCATGATGTCGGTGCGACTCTGCTCGCTCGCGGCCGTGGTGCTTGCCTGCGGCTGCGATGAACGGCCGCAGCCATCCGAAGTCTTGGAATCGCCGGGCACGCCGCCGCTGGTCGCCGTCGTGCCGGCAGGACTCGAGAGCCTTCTGGGACCGATATTCGCAGCCTGGGAGAAGGCTGCGGGCGCGAGTGTCTCCGTCGTCTATCGCGACGGTGCCGACGCACACGGCCCGGGCGGCGACGCCGATCTCCTGGTGCTCGCCGATGTCGAGGCCGCGACCCGCGCCGCGGACGACGGTCTCCTGCGGCCGCTGCCTGAAACGATCGCAGGCGGCCCGGTGCCCGCACGGCTGCGTGATCCCGGCGGAGCGTGGCTTGCCCTGACCTGGCGTCCGGTCGTCATCGCCTACGACGTCCGCGACCCCGGCGCGATTGCGCTGGTCGACTACGCAGGGCTCGCGGCCGCGCAGCTCGACGGACGAATCTGTCTCCTGTCGTTTGGCTTGCCGGGCGGCGAAGAACTGCTTGCCGAACTGATCCGCCAACACGGCGTACGGCCGGCCGAACGAATCGTACGCGGCTGGCTGGCGAACCTGGCCAATCCGGTTTTCTCGTCGGAGTCCGGGCTGCTCGAGGCCATCGGCGCCGGACGTTGCGCAGCTGGCTTGCTGGTCCGGCCCCCGGACGACGCCGGCGACGCTGGGACGGTCCGATACCGCACGCCCGCAATGCCAGCCGGCACGCTGATCGCAGCCGGCATCGCGCGTCACGCCAAGCGCCCGGAAGCTGCCGGCGAACTCCTCGAATGGCTGGCGGCGAACGCGCCATTGCCGGATGCTGCGCGCGCTGTCGCGGAGACCGGCCTGCCGGCCGCCGATGCCGCCGTGACCGGCTGGTTGCACGAGGATGCCCGGACACTGGCCGAACGCGCAGGCTATCGCTAGAGTTGTCGACAATCACGGATCAATCATCGGTTGCTATGAGCAACGACTGGATCGACGAAGACGGCTACCGCGCGAACGTCGGCATCATCCTCACCAACCATGAAGGCAAGCTCATGCTCGGCGGGCGCGTCGGGTCGAAGGGCTGGCAGTTCCCGCAGGGTGGCATGCAGGAAGGCGAGTCTGCCGAATCGGCAATGTACCGCGAGCTGGAGGAGGAAGTCGGGCTGACGCCCGACGACGTCGAGCTGCTCGGCGTGACCCGCGACTGGCTGCACTACCGGCTGCCCGAGCGTTTCATTCGAAAAGACTCCACGCCGCGCTGCATTGGCCAGAAGCAGCGGTGGTTCATGCTCGAACTCCGGGCACCGGCTGACAAGGTTCGCTTCGATCTTGGCGGGATCCCCGAGTTCGATCGCATCCGCTGGGTGAGCTATTGGCGGCCTGTCAACGAGGTCATCTGGTTCAAGCGGCGGGTCTATGCGAGTGCATTGCACGAACTGGGGCGCACCGCCTACCCGAAAGGCATGCCGCAGCCGCCGCGCTGGTGGCCCAAGCGCTGGCGTATCGCGCTCGAGCGAGCGGAGCAGGACCTGCCGGAGACGGATGCCGCCTCCGGCAATGCGGACGCGGCCTGGAAAACGGACGGCTGAGCGCTGCTAGGGCGCCTTGATCACGGCCAACAGGACGATCGCGAGCAGGAAGAAGACCGGTATCTCATTGAACCAGCGCAACCATCTCGTGCTTGCGGGTGCCGTCGTCCGTGCCAAACGCCCGATCCAGGCGTAACAACGCAAGTGATAGACGACGAGGCCGGCGACCAGCGCGACTTTGAGCAGAAACCACGGCCGGTCCAGGAGGCCCGGGTTTGCGAACAGCATCGCGAGTCCGAATATCGCCGTCAGCACTGCGCCGATGGTCATGATCACGAACAGTCGCTTTTCCATCGTGTGAAAGCGTGCGCGGGTGGCCGCGTCCGTGCCCGAATCGAGGTGGTAGACGAACAGCCGCGGCAGGTAGAAGAGCCCCGCGAACCAGGTCACCATGAACGCCACGTGCAGGGCCTTCAGGACCAGGTAATAAGGCGCAAGGCCGTTCATAGCGGGCGAGCATAAACGAGCGCCGCGCGGCAGGCGAGCGAATGACGGGGAACGTGACGTGGCGCACTTCTGTTTCCACGGGTCCGCGCGTAACATAATGCTTCCGTGGGCCCGACGATCTGATTCGAGCTAAAGTGCCAAAAAAATCAGTGGCTTATAGGATAGACAGGACGCAGGGCACGGTCGTGCGCATCGTCTTGTTTGCCTTGGTCACCGGCGTTGCATATCTGAGCTTCGAGTTCGGCCGATTGCGTTCCGGCTACGACGTGCTCGAGGCGGCGGACGAGCGCGGCGAACTCGAGGACCACATTGACGCGCTTGAACAGGACAAGCTCGCGCTGAGCGAGCAGATCGTGCTGCTCGAGACGCATCGCAACATCGACCGGGAAGCGTATGCCGAAGTCGAGAAATCCCTCGAAAAGCTGCAGGTGAAGATCCAGGAGCAGCAGGACGCGATCGCATTCTACCGCGGCATCGTTTCCCCGGCCGACGGCAATTCCGGGCTGCGCGTACAGGATTTCCGTCTGACGCGCGGCGAGCAGGAGCGGGAGTACAATATTCGGCTGGTGCTCGTGCAGGCGATGAAGCACGATCGTAAGGTTTCGGGCGATGTGAGCGTGAGCATTGCCGGCCTGCAGGACGGCGAACAGAAGTCCTATCAGTATCGTGAGTTGCTGCCGACGGACGGGGAATCCCAGTGGGCGTTCTCGTTCCGCTATTTCCAGAATTTCGACAAGCAAGTCGTGTTGCCCGACGGCTTCGAGCCGGAGCGCATCACCGTGGAAGTCGAATCGCGCACGAAATCGATCGAGAGCATCGAGGAAAGCTACGCCTGGCTTTCGAGTCTGGGCTGAATCGTACGCGACGCCGCGGTGCGGCGCCGCACTGACCGGAGACTGACATGTTGGGCCGAAAGAGACACAAACAGAATGTCGCGAATACGATCGTGGGCATGGGCACCCGCGTCAGCGGCGACTTGCACTTCACCGGCGGCCTGCACGTCGATGGTGTCGTGCACGGCAATGTTTCCGCGGATCCTGACAGCGAGAGTACCCTGAGCCTCGCCGAGGGTGCGACGATCGACGGTGGCGTAACCGTGCCCTTCGTCCTCCTGGACGGCGTTGTCAAGGGTGACGTCTACGCGAACAAACGCGTTATCCTGGGATCCACCGCCCGCGTCATTGGCAATGTGTATTACAATCTGATCGAAATGGCGATCGGCGCCGAGATCAACGGCAAGCTCGTTCACCAACCACAGGGCAAGGCACCATTGCACGCGCCGACGGCAAGGCTCGACGAATCGGTGACCCCGCTCCGCAGCAACAAGGGCTGAACGTCGGCAGGATTAGTAAAATGATGGAAACGCAACACTTCGACAATGCACCGCCGCCACCGGTCGTGTTTACCGATGCGGCCGCCGACAAGGTCAGCGAGCTCATCCGGGAGGAAGACAACCCGGATCTCAAGTTGCGTGTATTCATTTCCGGAGGCGGTTGTTCCGGCTTTCAATACGGCTTCACCTTCGACGAGAAGGTCGAGGAAGGCGACAGCCTCGTACAAAACCGCGGCGTCACGCTGCTCATTGACCCGATGAGCGTGCAGTACCTCATGGGCGCCGAAATCGACTACACCGAGGATTTGCGGGGCGCGCAGTTTGTGATCCGGAATCCGAACGCAACCACCACGTGCGGGTGCGGACAATCGTTCACTGCCTGAAGGTTGCAGCCTGACGTGAGTTCCGTCGAGCCGCAGGTCATTGCCGCAGTCGACCTCGGCTCCAACAGCTTCCACATGATCGTCGGCGAACTGCGTCACGGGCAGCTCACGATCATCGACAGGCTGCGCGAGACCGTGCGGCTTGCCGAAGGGCTTTCCGAGGACGGGACGCTGTCGAGAGATTCGCGCCAGCGCGCGCTGGTGTGCCTGTCCCAGTTCGGCGAACGCCTGCATTCCATGCATGCCGCTAGCGTGCGTGCGGCCGGCACGAGCACCGTTCGACGCGCGCGAGAAGATTCGACTTTCCTGGGCGAAGCCGAAGCCGCGCTCGGCCACCCCATCGAGGTCATTTCCGGCATCGAAGAGGCCCGCCTCATCTATACGGGCGTCACCCACAGCTTGCCGCCCAACGAAGGGCAGCGCCTGGTCATCGACATCGGCGGCGGCAGTACCGAAGTGATACTGGGCGAAGGCGCCAAGCCACTCGCACTGGAAAGCCTGCACCTCGGCTGTGTTTCCATGACCGAGAGATACTTCCCGGGCGGCAGGATAAGCCGCGAAGCCTTCGATCGCGCCCGCGTCGCCGCGCGGCTCGAATTGCGGCCGGTAAAATCATTCTTTCGCGGCGCCGGCGTATTCGAGGCGATCGGCACGTCGGGCACGATCCTGGCGACGGAGCAGGTAGCGCGCGCATTGCGGCTGCAGGAATCCGGCCAGTTGACGCTTGCTACCGTTGAAGCGCTCATCGCGAAAGTATGTGAGTTCGACGCCGTGGATCGCCTGGTCCTGAACGCGTTGTCGGAGCGCCGCGCACAGGTCTGGCCAGGGGGTCTTGCGATTCTCGCTGAAATTCTCAATGCGTTGCGCATTCCGGAACTGGGAATCTCCGATGGCGCGTTGCGCGAGGGACTGCTTTACGACCTGCTCGGGCGCCTGCAGCACGAGGACGCGCGCGAGCGTACCGTGCAGGCCATGCAAGCGCGGTACCACGTCGACATGCGGCAGGCCGCGCGGGTCGCAGTCACTGCACAATCCCTGCTTGACCGTTGCGCGCACGCATGGCAGTTGGCGTCGGAGCTGGATTCGAAAATGCTCGGCTGGGCGTCCCGCCTGCACGAAATCGGCCTCGACATTTCGCATGACGGCTTTCATCGCCACGGCGCCTACGTCGCGGAAAATGCAGATATGCCTGGCTTTCCGCGCGCGGAACAACGATTGCTCGCGTTCCTGATCGGCAGCCAGCGGCACGAGATCAATACTAGGCAACGCAAGCAGTTGCCCCGTGCTTGGCGCGAGGACGCGCTGCGGCTGGTGATGTTGTTGCGCCTGGCGGTGCTGCTCAACCGCAGCCGCAATGACGTCGTGCTGCCGGACATCGGCATCGTGGTGAGCGATTCCGGTCTGCATTTGAGTTTCGATTCCGAATGGCTGGAAGCCAATACGCTGACCGCCGCCGACCTGCAGCGGGAACAAAAAACTCTGCGCAACGTGGGTTACGAGCTCACTTTCAGTTCTGCGCCAGCGAGTGGCCGAACTCAGGCCCGGTAAACGGCACCGAGGATCGCGGCGCGACGCGCGCCGGTGACCGAGGGCAGGTTGCCCGGCAGTCCACGGACGTGCTGGCGGGCGAGCCAGGCAAAGGCGGCCGCTTCGACCCACGACGGATCGAGGCCTGCTTCACTCGTGGTGCCCAGCCGCACGTCAGGCAAGTGTTCGGCCAACCGCCGCATGAGATCGACGTTTCTTACGCCGCCACCACAGGCGAAAACGCGGCGCGTGGTGGGCGCCCAGCGCCGAATTGCCGCAGCGATGCTGCCGGCGCTGATTTCGGCAAGGCTGGCCTGCATGTCTGCCCCGGCCAACCCCGCTGGCTGCAACCTGACCAGCCAGTCCAAGTTGAAATACTCGAACCCGGTGCTTTTCGGGGGTGCCTTGTCGAACCAGGGATCGGCCAACGCGCTTGCGACGAATGCCGTGTTCGCGCTGCCGCCGGCTGCCCAGGTACCGCCGTCATCGAAAGGCAGGCCCAACGCAGCTCGACTCCACGCATCGAGCAGCGTGTTGCCCGGGCCGGTGTCGAAGCCCGTTACATCGCCTACGGCGGGCAGCACGGTGATGTTTGCGATGCCACCGATGTTGAGCGCAACACGGTCCTCTGCGGGATTCCGCATCAACCAAGCATGAAACGGCGGCACCAGCGGCGCGCCTTGACCGCCCAGAGCAACGTCGATGCTGCGAAAATCCGCCACCGTGTCGATGCCGGTGCCGGCGGCAATGGTTGCGGCATCGCCAATCTGCAGGGTGAAACGGTGCGGCGCATCGGGCCGATGGCGCAACGTCTGGCCGTGACTGCCAATGGCGCGCACATCCTCTGGAATGAGACTTGCGGCGGCCAGCACGGCATTGGCCGCGTCCCGAAATGCCTCGCCGACGCGAATATGTAGTGCGCCGAGATTGTCGGATCCCAGGATGCCGGGGTTTGCCATCGCATCGCGCAGGTCGGCCTGTAGAGTTGGATCGTACGGATGACTGCGGGTCGCAAGCAGGTTCAGGGATGACTCCGCGAACTCGGCAATGACGGCGTCGATGGCGTCGACGCTCGTGCCTGACATCAGACCGATGAAACGTTCGGCCACAGGCGCAACCCGAGTCAGTTCGTCGCGGCGACCGCAGCAGCGAGTTGCGTGCGCTTGAACTGCTCGAGTTCCGCGAGTATCTCCGGTACGGTCGAAAGAAATGCGTTTCGGTACTTGCTTTCGATCGGTTCTGCTTTCGGAAGCGGCACTGTGCGCGGATTGCGATGTACACCGTTCAGTCGGTACTCGTAGTGCAGGTGGCTGGCCGTGGCGAGTCCCGTGGCGCCCACGAAGCCGATGGTCTGCCCCTGGCGAACTCGTGTGCCGACGCTGGCCTTCGCCGCAAAACTCGACATGTGGGCATACAAGGTCGTGATGTTGCCACCATGCTGCAGTATGACAGTATTGCCGTAGCCGCCCTTGACGCCGCGGAATACGACTTTTCCGTCGCCCGCGGCTTTGATCGGTGTGCCCTTGGGCGCCGCGTAGTCTACGCCGCGGTGTGCGCGGATGGCGTTGAGAATCGGGTGACGCCGATTGGGATTGAAATTCGAGCTGATGCGCGAGAAATCCACAGGCGCACGGATGAACGCCTTGCGTACGCTCTCGCCCTCCGGCGTGAAGTAATCGGAGTATCCCTCTTCATCGATGAACCGGACGGCACGATAGGTGTCGCCGTCGTTGTTGAACTCGGCCGCAATGATTTCGCCATCGGTGACGTAGGAGCCGTCTTGCCAGATCTCCTCGTACTGGACGAGAAAGTTGTCGCCCTGCCGGATGTCGAGGACGAAATCAACATCCCACGCAAATATTCCGGCGATATTCATGATCACTTTGTCCGACAGTCCAGCGTCGGCACCGGCCACGAACAAGGACGAATCGATCACCCCATGCGCGATCCGCTTCCTGACCTCGACCGGGCGCTCGATGATGGTCGCTTTGAAGCCGTCGTCGCCATGATCCACTTCCAGCGCAGACGAAAGGCCGAGAATCGAATACATGCTGACGATGTTGCCGTCCTCGTGAACGATTACGAACTCGTCGCCGGGTTTGATTCGGCGGAAAAGTTTCGCCGGTTCCTCGAGCCTCGCAATCGCGGCGAGATGACCGAGATTGAGATTGTGCTTTCGAAAGATCTTGTCCAGTGTGTCGCCGCGACCGACGGTGATGTCGATCGTGTGCTGCTCGACGATCGGTTCGAGGGCCGGCCGCACGTAGGGCAGACGCTCGACCGGCCCGTCAGCGGCGGCCAGTTCATCGTAATTCAGGTCGGCATCTTCGCTGGCCGACAGCGCAGGGGTCTGACCGGCTGTGGAAACCGCCTCATCGTCGTCCCACACACTGAGCAGCAACAAGACTGCCATGGGGATGCCGAGACCGACGGCAAACCACTGCAGCGCTTTGGATTTCTTGTTCTTCTTGGGAGCAGACGGCTTGTAGTCATGTAGCAATGGACTGGGCCTGCGGTGCACGTCTGGGTCTCTCCCTGTTGCGAATGCGGCTACTCTAACCCGTGCTATCGGAGAGGTCAAAGAAAGCTCTTATAACTCATGGCGTTAAGTTCGGTTTGTGGATTTCCGCGAGAATGCTACAGTTCGCACCCTTGATCTTTCGCCGTACGCCCGGCGCCATTGATGACCGACATTGCCACACAAATCGCCGAACTCGCGCGCGGTGCGGATGAAATTCTGCCTGCCAACGGTCTCGAAGAGCGGCTGAACGATGGCCGACCGTTGATCGTGAAGGCGGGCTTCGACCCGACGGCGCCAGACCTGCACCTCGGACACACCGTGCTCATCAATAAGATGCGCCAGTTTCAGAACTTTGGCCACGAGGTCGTATTCCTGATCGGCGACTTCACAGGCATGATCGGCGATCCGTCCGGGAAGAACGCGACACGGCCGCCGCTGACACCCGAGGAGATAGCCGGGAACGCGAAGACCTACGAGGCGCAGATCTTCAAGATACTGGATCCGGAGAGGACCAGGGTCGAGTTCAATTCAAGCTGGATGGGCAGTATGGGTGCCGACGGCCTTATCCGGCTGGCCTCGCACCACACAGTCGCACGCATGCTCGAACGAGAAGATTTTCACAAGCGCTACAGCGGCGGCCAGCCGATCTCGATTCATGAGTTCCTGTATCCGATCGTACAGGGATACGATTCGGTGGCGTTGCGCGCCGATGTGGAGCTTGGTGGCACGGACCAGAAATTCAATCTGCTCGTTGGCCGGCAATTGCAGCAGGATTTCGGGCAGAAGCCGCAGGTCGTGCTGACGACTCCGCTGCTCGAAGGCCTCGACGGCGTGCAGAAGATGTCGAAGTCACTCGGCAACTATGTTGGCATCGCGGAGCCGCCCGGCGAGATGTTC
Source organism: uncultured Pseudomonadota bacterium (assembly GCA_963775455.1). GTDB lineage: Bacteria > Pseudomonadota > Gammaproteobacteria > Steroidobacterales > Woeseiaceae > UBA1847. The sequence goes on from CAVZIU010000006.1 coordinate 547,276, forward strand.
GGCAAGCTCATGTCCATCTCGGATGATCTGATGTGGCGATATTTCGAGGTATTGAGCTTCCGAACCCTGGGTGAAATTGGTGGTCTCAGGAAGAAAGTCGCAGCAGGCCTGAATCCGCGGGACGCCAAGTTCGAGCTCGCCATGGAAATCGTCGAACGCTTTCACGACCGCGGGCGGGCGCTGGCCGCCAGGGATGAGTTCATAGCGCGTTTCCAGCAGGGCGCGATTCCGGAGGACATGCCGCAGGTGACATTGCCGACAGACAACGGGCGGTTGGGGATTGCCCACCTTCTGAAGGGCGCCGGTCTCGTCGGCAGCACGTCGGAAGCGTTTCGGCTAATTGAACAAGGCGCCGTGCGAATCGGCGGCGAGCGCGTCGATGACCGGGGGCTGATGCTTGGCGCCGGTACGACCAATGTCTACCAAGTCGGTCGTCGACGCTTTGCAAAGGTGAGTCTTACTTGATCCGCATCCTCGCAACAGTATGCCTGGCAATACTCGCGATACCGGCCGCGACTCAGGTAGCGAGCGACGTCGCGGAGCAGGACGAGGCCGCCCGTATGCAGGCATTTCAGGACGAGATGACCGCAATCGTCGAGGACCTGAACAGAAATTCCTATGCCCGGCTCGTTTCGGCAATCGACGCGGATGCGATGCTCGAGCAAATCTACGGCCTGCGACTGATCGACCAGCGCATGAAACGCGACTTTAGTGAGCGCATGGCGGAGCCGGGCCAATTCGAGAACTTCATTCGCAGCCAGTATCAGGCGGAGGCGGAGGATGGCATTCGTGCGCGTCTGCTCATTGTGGAATCGCGCGGAGATCGCGGTCGTGCGGTAGTGCGTTTCGATATGCCTTTTTTCCAGGCCAATTACCTCGAATACGACCTGCGGCTTGCGGACGGAAATCGGTTGCAGGTGCTCGACTGGACGGATTACGGCTGGGGGCATCGCTTCACCGACTGGATCGGGCTGGCGATGATCGCGCAACAACCGAACGAGAATGCGGCGCGCAAGCTGGTCGATTTTCCGTCAGTGCAACAGGAGCAACTGTTCCAGATCATGGAAATTCTCAAGTCGACGCGGGACGCCAAGCTCGACCGCTACTGGCAGATTGTCGATACCATGGATGAGCAGATGCGCCGGCAGCGAGTGGTTTGGAAGCTCGGATTGGATGCAACCCGGCAGGCACGCAAGCGCCGCGACCAGCGCAGGGTTCTGGAGGGAATCGACAAGTACTATCCACAGGACGTCCTGTTCGCATTGCCGTTACTCGACTACTATTTCCCGGGCCAGCAATACCAGAAGGCCTACGACGCGCTCGTGCGAGTCCGTGACAAGCTACGTGTCGATGATGCGCTCACGAATGCACGACTTTCATCGGCGGAGCTCGTGTTGAACCAGGTCGACACAGCCCTCGCATCGGCAAAGAAAGCGACGGAACAGGAACCCGATCTCGAACTCGGCTGGTGGTCATTGTTCCGGGCACAGGTAGCGGCCGGAGATCATGCTGCTGCAACCGACGCGTTAAAGACGCTGAATCGAGATTTTGAGTATCAGCTCGATATGGAGACGCTGTCCAAGGACCCGTTCCTGAGGGAGTTCGTCGGGTCCGATGCGTTCCGGGACTGGCACCAAGGCAGTGGCGATCCGAACTGATCACGCTGCGGTCGAAATCGTCGACTTTTCGCAGGAACATGCCGGCGCATTTCGCGACCTCAACGTCGAGTGGCTCGAGCGGTTTTTCGCTATCGAGCCTGTCGACGAACGCGTGCTGTCGAATCCATTCGGCGAAATCATCGCGCACGGCGGCTTTATATTGATGGCACGCCGGTCCGGTGCTGTCGTCGGCACCGTCGCCCTCAAGCATCATGGCGACGGCGTTTTCGAATTGACCAAGATGGCCGTGACGGGTCGCAGCCAGGGACAGGGCATCGGACGTCTGTTGCTTGCGACCGCGATCGACCGATTCGGATTTGCAGGCGGAAAACGCCTGTACCTCGAATCGCATTCCAGTCTCGCATCGGCTCTGCGCCTCTACGAATCGCAGGGCTTCCGGCACGCAACGCCGCCGCGGCCATCGGAGTATCGCCGCGCCGACGTATACATGGTGTATGCAGGGGCGGACGCCGGTCATACGGACGTCGTGTGAACTAATGTAAGGTTTTGATTCACAGAGCTTTTCAAAAAATGGCGAAGCAAAAGTTGACGACCCCGGTTTCGCCGCTATAATGCGCTGCTCGCTGGGGGCACGGTGTCCACCAGCAGACCTCCAGGACAATACAGATTAGGCCGCAGGGCTGGTCAACAGCCGCGCTCGGCCTGTATACTTGGCGGTCTTCCCCTGCTAAACGTCGGCGCCCGCTGGCGGCCTCGGAGGGGACGTTCTTTAACAACTCAATCAGATAATTTGTGTGGGTGCTTGCGCCCGAGTTTGCCTAGGCAAAATCGAGTGCAAATACCTAACTGAATTCCAAGTAATTTAGCTTAGGGATTTCACTCTAGTTGAAGCTCACAGCTTTAAACTGAAGAGTTTGATCCTGGCTCAGATTGAACGCTGGCGGCATGCCTAACACATGCAAGTCGAACGGCAGCGCGGGAAAGCTTGCTTTCCTGGCGGCGAGTGGCGGACGGGTGAGTAATACTTAGGAATCTGCCCAATAGTGGGGGACAACTCGGGGAAACCCGAGCTAATACCGCATACGACCTACGGGTGAAAGCGGGGGATCTTCGGACCTCGCGCTATTGGATGAGCCTAAGTCGGATTAGCTAGTTGGTAGGGTAAAGGCCTACCAAGGCGACGATCCGTAGCTGGTCTGAGAGGACGATCAGCCACACTGGGACTGAGACACGGCCCAGACTCCTACGGGAGGCAGCAGTGGGGAATATTGGACAATGGGCGAAAGCCTGATCCAGCAATGCCGCGTGTGTGAAGAAGGCCTGCGGGTTGTAAAGCACTTTCAGTAGAGAAGAAAAGCAAAGGGTTAATAACCCTGTGTCTTGACGTAACCTACAGAAGAAGCACCGGCTAACTCCGTGCCAGCAGCCGCGGTAATACGGAGGGTGCAAGCGTTAATCGGAATTACTGGGCGTAAAGCGCGCGTAGGCGGCTTTGTAAGTCGGATGTGAAAGCCCTGGGCTTAACCTGGGAATTGCATTCGATACTGCTTAGCTAGAGTATGGTAGAGGGAAGTGGAATTTCCGGTGTAGCGGTGAAATGCGTAGATATCGGAAGGAACACCAGTGGCGAAGGCGACTTCCTGGGCCAATACTGACGCTGAGGCGCGAAAGCGTGGGGAGCAAACAGGATTAGATACCCTGGTAGTCCACGCCGTAAACGATGAGAACTAGATGTCGGGGGAACTTAGTCTCCCGGTGTCGCAGCTAACGCGTTAAGTTCTCCGCCTGGGGAGTACGCCGGCAACGGTAAAACTCAAAGGAATTGACGGGGACCCGCACAAGCGGTGGAGCATGTGGTTTAATTCGATGCAACGCGAAGAACCTTACCTGCCCTTGACATTGATGGAATCCTGCAGAGATGCGGGAGTGCCTTCGGGCCCTGAAAACAGGTGCTGCATGGCTGTCGTCAGCTCGTGTCGTGAGATGTTGGGTTAAGTCCCGCAACGAGCGCAACCCTTGTCCCTAGTTGCCAGCGCGTAATGGCGGGAACTCTAGGGAGACTGCCGGTGACAAACCGGAGGAAGGTGGGGACGACGTCAAGTCATCATGGCCCTTATGGGCAGGGCTACACACGTGCTACAATGGCGAGTACAAAGGGTTGCCAACCAGCAATGGTGAGCTAATCCCGAAAAGCTTGTCGTAGTCCGAATTGGAGTCTGCAACTCGACTCCATGAAGCCGGAATCGCTAGTAATCGCGAATCAGAATGTCGCGGTGAATACGTTCCCGGGTCTTGTACACACCGCCCGTCACACCATGGAAGTAGGTTGCACCAGAAGTAGGTAGTCTAACCTTCGGGAGGACGCTTACCACGGTGTGGCTTATGACTGGGGTGAAGTCGTAACAAGGTAGCCGTACGGGAACGTGCGGCTGGATCACCTCCTTTAAAGAGTAAACTCAGCCTTCGAAAACGAAGGCGCGAGCGCCCTCACAAGTTATCTGAATCAGTAACTATCCTGGACCCGGTTCGACGATGTTCAGGCAACGCGAAACTTCGGGTCTGTAGCTCAGTTGGTTAGAGCGCACCCCTGATAAGGGTGAGGTCGGAAGTTCGAATCTTCCCAGACCCACCAATTCAGGTACAGGCAGGATTCTGACGACAGAACCAGTCATGGGGCCATAGCTCAGCTGGGAGAGCGCCTGCCTTGCACGCAGGAGGTCGTCGGTTCGATCCCGTCTGGCTCCACCATTTCGCAGGCACATAGTTGCTGATGGATTGAGATTTGTATCGCGTCGAAGATCGACGCGATGTTGCTCTTTAACAATTTGGATTTCTTTCTGACGAATTGAGCGGGTTTTGACGCAAGTCAAAATTCAGTCAAGTTGTCGCATTTGCACATGTCGCAAGACACGGTTCGTCTACGGATGAACAGGATTGCGGACGAGCTGTGAGCACAAAAGGAACACAGCGAGTTTGCAATTCGCCTGGTTCGGTTCTGCCGAGCCAAAGTGTCCGGTGAAGCAATATTCGTGGTTCGCGCGAAGGTTTGCGAGCGAACGAAGGGGTGTACCGTTTGGTACATGACCGGAGTGAGTTAGCGATCGACCAAGCGAAGTTCGAATAGGGCGAGCCGGAGCTTTTTGGGTTATATGGTCAAGCGACTAAGCGCACATGGTGGATGCCTAGGCAGTAAGAGGCGATGAAGGACGTAGTAGTCTGCGATAAGCCCCGGTTAGCTGACAAACGAGCTCACCCGGGGATTTCCGAATGGGGAAACCCACTCAGCTTGCTGAGTATCCTGTACTGAATACATAGGTGCAGGAAGCGAACGCGGTGAACTGAAACATCTAAGTAGCCGTAGGAACAGAAATCAACCGAGATTCCCTGAGTAGTGGCGAGCGAAAGGGGACCAGCCCAGTTGCCATCAATCAAACAACTCTAGTAGAACGTTCTGGAAAGTTCGGCCATAGACGGTGATAGCCCCGTATACGAAAGACGAGTTTGAGGAGCAACGAAGAGTAGGGCGGGGCACGAGAAACCCTGTCTGAACATGGGGGGACCATCCTCCAAGGCTAAATACTCCTTACTGACCGATAGTGAACCAGTACCGTGAGGGAAAGGCGAAAAGAACCCCGGAGAGGGGAGTGAAATAGAACCTGAAACCGTGTGCGTACAAGCAGTGGGAGCCTGGCTTCGGCCGGGTGACTGCGTACCTTTTGTATAATGGGTCAGCGAGTTGTTTTCAGTTGCGAGCTTAACCAATTAGGGAAGGCGTAGGGAAACCGAGTCTGAATAGGGCGATTTAGTAGCTGGGAGCAGACCCGAAACCGGACGATCTATCCATGTCCAGGGTGAAGGCAGGGTAATACCTGCTGGAGGCCCGAACCGGGAACTGTTGAAAAAGTTTCGGATGAGGTGTGGATAGGAGTGAAAGGCTAATCAAGTCCGGAGATAGCTGGTTCTCCTCGAAAGCTATTTAGGTAGTGCCTCGTGTATAACTCCGGGGGGTAGAGCACTGTTTCGGCTAGGGGGCCATCCCGGCTTACCAACCCGATGCAAACTCCGAATACCCGGAAGTTCAATCACGGGAGACACACGGCGGGTGCTAACGTCCGTCGTGAAGAGGGAAACAACCCAGACCGCCAGCTAAGGTCCCAAAGTTACAGCTAAGTGGGAAACGAAGTGGGAAGGCATAGACAGCCAGGAAGTTGGCTTAGAAGCAGCCATCCTTTAAAGAAAGCGTAATAGCTCACTGGTCTAGTCGGCCCGCGCGGAAGATTCAACGGGGCTCAAGCTGTACACCGAAGCTGCGGATGCAGTGTCCTTCGGGGCATTGCATGGTAGAGGAGCGTTCTGTAAGCCTGTGAATGCGTGTCGTGAGTCACGCTGGAGGTATCAGAAGTGCGAATGCTGACATGAGTAACGATAATGCAGGTGAAAAACCTGCACGCCGAAAACCCAAGGGTTCCTGCGCAACGCTAATCGGCGCAGGGTGAGTCGGCCCCTAAGGCGAGACCGAAAGGTGTAGTCGATGGGAAACTGGTTAATATTCCAGTACTTCGCGTTACTGCGATGGAGGGACGGAGAAGGCTAGATCTACCGGGTGTTGGTTGTCCCGGAGAAAGTATGTAGGCAGAGGGCTTAGGCAAATCCGGGCTCTCAATGTCGAGATACGAGACCACCGGTCTTTGTACCGGGAAGTGGTCGATGCCATGCTTCCAGGAAAATCTTCTAAGCTTCAGGTAACGCGAAACCGTACCGTAAACCGACACAGGTGGGTGGGGAGAGAATCCTCAGGCGCTTGAGAAAACTCTGGTGAAGGAACTAGGCAAATTGGTACCGTAACTTCGGGAGAAGGTACGCCCTTGCTGGTGACGAGACTTGCTCTCCGAGCCGGTGAGGGTTGCAGTGACCAGGTGGCTGCGACTGTTTATTAAAAACACAGCACTCTGCAAACACGAAAGTGGACGTATAGGGTGTGACGCCTGCCCGGTGCCGGAAGGTTAATTGATGGGGTTAGCCCTCGGGCGAAGCTCTTGATCGAAGCCCCGGTAAACGGCGGCCGTAACTATAACGGTCCTAAGGTAGCGAAATTCCTTGTCGGGTAAGTTCCGACCTGCACGAATGGCGTAACGATGGCCACACTGTCTCCACCAGAGACTCAGTGAAATTGAAATCGCTGTGAAGATGCAGCGTACCCGCGGCAAGACGGAAAGACCCCGTGCACCTTTACTATAGCTTTACACTGAATTTTGAACATGCTTGTGTAGGATAGGTGGGAGGCTTTGAAGCGTGGACGCTAGTCTGCGTGGAGCCAACCTTGAAATACCACCCTGGCATGTTCGGAGTTCTAACCTAGGTCCGTGATCCGGACCGGGGACCGTGTATGGTGGGTAGTTTGACTGGGGCGGTCTCCTCCCAAAGAGTAACGGAGGAGCACAAAGGTACTCTCAGTACGGTCGGACATCGTACGTTGCGTGTAAAGGCATAAGAGTGCTTGACTGCGAGACAGACACGTCGAGCAGGGGCGAAAGCCGGTCTTAGTGATCCGGTGGTTCTGTATGGAAGGGCCATCGCTCAACGGATAAAAGGTACGCCGGGGATAACAGGCTGATTCCTCCCAAGAGTCCACATCGACGGAGGAGTTTGGCACCTCGATGTCGGCTCATCACATCCTGGGGCTGTAGCAGGTCCCAAGGGTATGGCTGTTCGCCATTTAAAGTGGTACGCGAGCTGGGTTTAGAACGTCGTGAGACAGTTCGGTCCCTATCTGCCGTGGGCGTTGGAAATTTGAGAAGAGCTGCTCCTAGTACGAGAGGACCGGAGTGGACGTACCTCTGGTGTTCCGGTTGTCACGCCAGTGGCATTGCCGGGTAGCTATGTACGGACGGGATAACCGCTGAAAGCATCTAAGCGGGAAGCCCCCTTCAAGATTAGATTTCCCCGGACCCTCGAGGTCCCTGAAGAGCCCTCGAAGACTACGAGGTTGATAGGCTGGGTGTGGAAGTCCAGTAATGGATGTAGCTAACCAGTACTAATTGCTCGTGCGGCTTGGTCATATAACACCAAAACGCTTTTGCGACATGTTACAAACGCGACAACGCGTCAGAAAGATTTCCAGATTGTTGAACCGGTTTGCCTGGCGGCCATAGCGAGCGGGAACCACCCGATCCCATTCCGAACTCGGAAGTGAAAACGCTCAGCGCCGATGGTAGTGTGGGGTTTCCCCATGTGAGAGTAGGACACCGCCAGGCTCTAATTTGAAAAAGCCGCAGCTCATCGAGCTGCGGCTTTTTTGTTTTGAAGAGCCCACCTCCGGGACGACTCGAGATCAGAATCGAAACGTGACGCCGGCGAACGTCTGCATCTGCCAGAGCACCGTGCCCTCCAGATGGAACGAGCAGGCGGCACCGCCGGCAGAAACACAAAAAATACTGGATTCGGAGTCCACGATCGTACCGATGCCGCGAGCTTCGAGGCGCAAGCCCCATCGACGATCGGTGAAGAACTGCAAGCCGGTGCCGATCGAGAAGGACCAGAAGGTGTCGCTTTCGAGTCCCGTAGACTTGGGGTTGACATAGGTACCGCCGATTCCTGCGACGATGTACGGGCGAATCGAATCGCTCTCAAACCGATACGTGCCACCCAACTGAAAAATGTCGAACTCGACATCGGTATCGGCGCCGAGACCGGGAACCGCGGACGTATCGGCAGCGGTCGACTGGTGTGCGTAATACACTTCCCATTGGGTGACCGCGGTGTCCCGCCCGTTGAATACCAGCCCAAAAGTCCCGCCGTCATCGACGTTCACACTCGCATCCGTTTCGTCGGCCTCGAATTCGCCATTGAAGCCATAGCCTGCGAACGGGGTCACTTCGATGTCACGTTCCGGTTTCTTTTGCCCAAGCGCCGTCGCCGGCATGCCGAGCACCAAGGCCAGAAAGACCATGACCCGGTAATGCCGCTGTAAGCCTGCGGCTCGTGCCGATCGCCGGGCATCGTTCCCGATACTGCTATGCATGCTCCACTCCTTGTCGCTGGCCAGGTCGGCCGAGGCTCCCGAAATACCGCGATGCCATGTCCGCGGCGCCCTGCGCGATCTTGCCGTTGAAAGGCTGCAAAGTCACTTCGCCTCCGACATTCCGCCGAATCCGCTGTCCGAGCACCACGGAAACCCCTGCCGCGTGGATGCCGGCGACGACCCTCGACCCCGATGCATTACCGCAACACCGCCGCAGAGCCCGGCCTGCTCATTTTCGACTTTTTCAGCCACTTTTTGCCTGCTCTGGTTTGACAGAATGCCCACAGCTGATCGCCTGTAGCTCGTGTACCACAGCGAAATGCCGGCTTTTTTGACGGTTCCGCAGCGTCTGCCGGCGTCTGCCGACCCAAAAAATGACCACAGCTCGCGCCGCGTCGACTGCCATTCAAGCTCGACGCCGGTGCCACTGGCCCGGCACGTCGGCAATTTGTACACATTCGCCGGGCTTCTGGCGGTTGTTGGTGCCGTCGGACTAAAAATTCAAATACTTGGGAGCGGTGGCAGATTTCTTGCAATGGGGTAAGGGCGTGGCGGCCCTCTGGGAACGTGGCCGGCGCAGTACGAGGAAGGTACTCAGGCAATCACTCGCCATGCGGCAGGGACCGCCGTCAGCTAACCAAAGGAAACCTCTGTGACACTTTCGATTCCGTCTCTCCGGGACTCGGTCCCGGGTCTGCTGTGGGCGCTATTTGCGACGGCACTCGTCGCTCTCAGCGTAAGAGCAAATGCGCAGGTATCGTTCGAAGACGTTTCCGAGCAAGCGGGATTTTCCGGCTTCACCGAGAGCTGGGGCGCCTCGATCGGAGACATGAACGGCGATAACTGCCTCGACATTTTCGTGCAGGGTCACCGCGACTACCCGCGCGTCTATCGCAATACCTGCACCGGTGTCTTCGAGGACATCGCGTACGAGATGGACGACGGCCGGTGGATCGCCCAGCCGACCGACGACAAACACGGCGTGTCCTTCGGCGACTTCGACAACGACGGCGACGAAGACATTTTCATGGGCGTCAGCGTCACCGGTGATGCCCAGTTTTGGGTTAACCAGGGGAACGGCGCGTTCATCGAGAACGCCAACTTCCTGGGCGTGCGCAGCGACTTTGCCGCGCGTGTCGCGGGCTTCGTCGACTTCACACACGACGGCAAGCTGGACGTGTTCCAAATGGGCCTCTCCCCGGGCAACTGGTTTCGCTTCCAGAACTCGCAGGGCCGCTACTCGACGCAGTCCGGAACCGGCCAGGGCTGCGTCAACGGCGACATCAACTACGTCCATTTCATGGACATCAACGACGACGGCCGGCTGGAGATCATCTGCGTGGAACGTGGCGTGTGGCCCAACCTCGCGTACGACTACGGCAGCATCCCCTTCGCCGACGTCACGGCCACCTTACCGGCGCTCGGCAACGTCAACTCGACGATTATCGGCGATTTCGACCGCAACCTGCGCTACGACGTGCTCATGATCCGGGGCGCCACGCGGCCGACGGGCGCCGCGTTCGAGAACAACACGCGGGTGGAAGGCTGGATCGCGCGCGACGACGGCGACCCGGCGAACTACGGTTTCGCTATCCAGACGACCGGCTCCATCACGATGACCGTCTGGAACCGTGAGCTCAGCAGGAATTCCCCGCCCTACGTGGTCAACATCGCGCCCGGCACCTCCGGCTGTACGGGGAGCGCGAATGACGACTGGCGCGTGTGCATGACCTACAACGGCAGCCAGAACCGTTACGAAGTGAACCTGCCCAACGAAGGACAGGCCTACGTCATCGCGCAGTCTACGCAGGCGATCACGAACCTGACGCACATCGCGCTGAACAACCGCGACAATCCGATCGCGCCGCGGCTGTACATGAACACGGCATCCGGGTGGAACTACACACCCGCCGGCCTGAACGTACCCGTCAACTGCGGCGGCGGCGCGGCTGGCGACTTCGACAACGACATGGACGTCGACATCTATCTCACCTGCGGACGCGGCGCCGAGAACATCCCGAACCGTATGTTCCTGAACAACGGCAACGGCAACTTCACGCAACAGGGAGGTAACACCGGTGCACAGGGTCCGCTGGGCGTCGGCTTCGATGTCGGCGTGGCGGAAGGCGCGGTATTCGGGGACTACGATCTCGACGGCTTCCTCGACCTGTTCGTCACCAACGGCCTGCTTTACTACCCCTTCGGGAAGGGCGGGCCGGACATCCTGTTGCACAACCTCGGCAATTCGAATCATTGGCTCCAGATCAAGCTACAGGGCGTCGCGTCAAATCGCGACGGCATGGGTGCGAAGGTCTATGTTACGGCCGGCGGCGTGACCCAGCTGCGCGAGCAGGACGGCGGCTACACGCGTTGGGCTCAGAACCAGCAATGGCTGCATTTCGGCCTAGCCGGCAATACGACTGCGAACGTTCAGGTCCGATGGCCGTCCGGGCACGTTGACAACTTCAACGGCGTCGCCGCGGACCGCCTGTTCGTCGCGACCGAGGGCGGCAACATCGCCCCGTTGACCTACGGTCTGCCTGTTTTCACGACTTTGCTGCCGGGCGACGAATGCGGCGAACCACCGTACGACCTGAATTTCGGTCCGGCTACGTTCCTCTGGAAGGACTGCGGCACCGATACTTGGCATTTCCGGGCCAAGGGCGGCCGCTCCGACACGGCGCTGCGCACGCAGGGCACCATCACCGGCAATTCGCCCTTCAGCGGTGTCTCCGGTGTCGGCCTCGCTGGCGGCGATTCCGTCAATACCAGCCCCGCCACCCGCATCAACTTCAACATCGGCGTGAGCTTCACGCAGGACAAGGGCTTCGACTTCAGCACGACCGGCCAGAATTCGGCCTGTGTCGATTTCACCCGGCAGGACATCCGGCACTTCATCGTCGGTGCGAGCGGCAAGCGCATCACGAAACCCATCGATCTGGTCACGCTCATCGGCTGCGGCGAACAGCCGCCGGTCGATGTGAGCATCGCCGATGCATCGGCCACCGAGGACACGGGTTCGCTGACCTTCATCGTGTCTTTGGCACAGCCGACTGCCGCGAACGTGACGTTCCTGGCGGCGACTTCGGATGGCACGGCCAGGATCTCGGGCAACGATTACACCTCGTTGATTTCCTCGCCCTATACGATTCCGGCGGGCAGCCTGTCCGTGCCGGTAACCGTGCAGGTCGGCGTCGATGCCGCGGCGGAACCGGATGAAACCTTGTTGCTGAACATCTCGAGTATCAGCAGCAATGCGCGTCCGGTTGACATCTCGGCGATCGGTACGATCATCAACGACGACGGCGCGCTTCCGGTACTGACGATCGCCGATGCATCAGCCTTCGAGGACACGGGTGCGATCAGTGTCACGGTGTCACTCAACAAAGTCGCCGCCGACGCCACGCCGTTCACTGTCAATACGCAGGGACAGACGGCGACTTTCTCGTCCGGGGACTACTCGGCAATCATCAACCAGCCGTACTCCATTCCGGCCGGCAGCCTCGCGACGACGATCACAGTCGTGCTCGGCGTAGACCTCCTGGTCGAAGCCAATGAAACGCTGCTGGTCAACCTGTCGAACGTGGGCAGCAACGTCACGCTGGGTGACGGGTCGGCCGTGGCGACGATATTGAACGATGATACCGGCGTTCCGAACCTCTCCATCGCAGACGCGTCGGCCAACGAGAACAGCGGGACCTTGAGCTTCACGGTCAGCCTGAACCAGACCTCGGCTACCAACGTGACCTTCACGGCCACAACGGCGAATGGCACGGCGACCGTGGCCAACGGCGACTACACGGCGCTTGCTGGCCAACCGGGCACCATTACCGCCGGCAGCATCTCGACCACCGTGGTCGTCCCGCTCGGCGCCGACGGCGCAGTGGAGCCCGATGAGACATTCACGGTGACGTTGTCCAACGTCAGCGCCAACACGAACGTAATCGACGGCTCCGCCACGGGTACGATTCGGAATGACGACGCCACGCCGCCGGATCTCACCATCGCAGATGATTCTGCGGACGAAGACGACGGCACGCTGAGCTTCACGGTCAGCCTGAACCAGACCTCGGCTTCCAACGTGACTTTCACTGCCACGACGGCGGATGACACGGCCACTGCGGCGGACGGAGACTACACGCCGCTCGTTTCGCAGCCGGGTACCATCCCGGCCGGCAGTCTCTCGACGACGGTCGTCGTCGCGCTCGGCGCAGACGGTGACGAGGAGGCGGACGAGACCTTTACCGTCTCGCTGGCCGGCGTCGCCAACGCCAACGTCGTGGACGGTACCGCCACGGGCGTTATCTTGAACGACGACGTCGACGGCCCAGTCACGGTGGACGTCGAAACGTGGCTGGGACATGCGGGACCGGTGACCACTGCGGGTAAGCGCATTACCTACCTCGGCCCGAGCACGGGCTGGAACAGCACCGTCTATTCGACGCCGCTGGCCGATCTGGGCTTCACGAACGATTTTGAGGTGCGCTTCGAGATTCAGGGCAGCCAGGCTGGCACGCTTTGGGTCGCCGGGCTCGGCGTGACTGAAGGCGGCGCGGACTTCCGCGACGTCGACTACGGCGTCCGCGGATCGAACGGCCAGATGGCGGTCTATGAAAATGGCACCTGGCGGACGAACGGTCCGGCGCTGGCGAGTGGCGATGTCGTATCGATCTTCGTGAGCGATGGCACGATTGAGTACCGGCGCAACGGAGCTATGGTCTACTCGAGTACTTTCGCGGGCAGCCCGGCCTTCTATGTCGACACGGCCTTCAAGAGCGGTACGGTCGTGCTCGACGTGACTGTCTTCGGCGAAAATGGCGGTCCCGTCGATCCGCCTTCCAGCCAGCCCATCGTCAATTGGCTAAATCAGGCCGGTGGTGTTTCGTCGACCTCGAACAATCTCTCGCACACCGGTACGCCGAACAGCTGGACGAACACCATCAACTCGGTGGCGCTGTCCTCGATGGGTGCGGCCGGCTCTTATACCGTGAGCTGGACGGTCACCTCGAACCCGGCCGGCACGACGTGGGTCGTGGGCATTGGTGTGAATGAAACCGGGCCGGACATCACGGACATCGAGTTCGGACTGCGCTCCTCGGCCGGCACGCTCAACGCACGCCAGGGAGGTACCTGGCTAGCCAACGGTGGTGCTATGGCGGTCGGCGACACGTTGGCGATCCGGGTGACCGGAACCTTGCTCGAATACCAGCGCAACGGCGTCACGTTCGCGTCGACAACCATCGCCGGTACTGAGGACTTCTATATTGATACCGCGTTCAAGAACGGCGCGATCCAGCTCGGCAATTTCACGCTGACACAATAGGCTGCGACGCACAAAGGGCACGAGGCCCAAGACAGCCGAAGCCACGGGCCGCCGGACAAGAAAAAAGCCGGAACGGGCGTAAGCCCGTTCCGGCAATTCATTGGTTCTGGTTATCCCAGGGTCAGATCAACGCGTCAGAAAACCAGGCCCGCGTCGACCCACAAACGCACGTCATTGGCGGTGAGTTCCATGCACTGCGCATTCCCGCTGGCATCGGCATTGCTGTCTTTCGCTGTATCGCCGCCTGCGCGCACCTGCGTGAAGCTGGCGCCGTTCGGCGCCACGAACCGAAGCATGTAGCTGCCCGCGGCGAGGCCGTCGAAGGTAAAGCTGCCGTTGCTGTGCGTGCTTGTGCTGGCGATCGACAGCCCGTTGCAGTTACGCAGCTGAACTTGGACGTTGGCGACCCCCGGCTCGTTACCGTCCTGGATGCCATCGCCGTCGGTATCCCGCCAGACCCGGTCCCCGATTGAAGCGTCGCCGGGTGGTGGTGGCGGCGGTGGTGGGGGCGGCGGCGTCTCACCTCCGTTGCGCACGAGCAGAATGCCGTCGTACGGCGGCAAGGTCACCGATGTCACCGCTTGGCCGTTGTTCACCGCGCGATCCTGGATTCCGTTGATGCGCCGGAAGCCGGCACCGACCTGGATCGTGCGTGATCTCGCGGTCGCGTTGGCCAGTGCGATGCCGTTGTCGAAATCGCGACGGAAGACGTTTGCGTCCTCGGCGAACAGGTATACCGAATCCAGCCAGAACTCCGAGTCCTCGCGGCCCAGCAGGAAGCTTGCCTTTGTGCTGCCGCCTTTCGGTTTGAATGCCAGCACATAGCGCCGCCACTTCTCGCCTACTGGAATGCGGTAGGAATCACCACCCAGCTCGACGCGAATCTCGCGGACTTTGGACGCTCGTGCCGAGAAGGCAAGAGTGTAGGTCGTGCTGCCGCTCACGCTGACCTGTTTGCTGGTGATCGCGGCACCGTATTCACTGTTGCTGAACGGGCTCATTCGCGACGCATGTAATGCGCCGGAGCCATCTTGTGTGCCTGACGACACACGACTGATCGTGACCCCTTTCGCCGACCAGTCCTGCAAATTGCTGTCGAAGGTGTTATTAGCAACCAGGCTCTTAGAAGGAGCGAAGTCGGCGTCGTTATAGACCCGCTTGAAGGGTCCGAGCGCTTGTCCGAGCCAGCCGTTGTGCTGCTGGATCCCGGCGATATCGTTCTTGTTGATGGCCTTGCCGAAATTCGAGGATCCGCGAGTCACGTTTACCGCGTACTCGTCATACCAGGCGTCCGGTTCCTCCAAGGTGTGCGTGCCGAAGTAGCCGTCGTCGATCAGGGTCGTTGCCAGACCCAGTCGGAACGGTGCGTTTGACGACACATTGCCCGAGTGGCCGGGATAGAGCCTGGTTGGCGTCTTCGTGAGATTCATGACGAGCGCCGGTCCCTGGCTGCGTTCCGCCATGTTGAACAGGTACGAAGTCATGATCTTCGAGAGCTTCGGATAGATCGGGTTGGGATTGAAGTCGCCATTCCCGTAGTCGAGCCAGCCTTCCATCTGTCCACCCTGGGCCGAATCGAAGCCGCGTGCATCGTGCACGCCGACTATTACGTAGTATCCCGACAAGCGCTGCGTCACGCGCTGGTAGAACGTATCGAGCCCGTCGCCCAACCAGTTTTGACCACCCGGGCCCATGGCGTTGTCGACTGCCAGGTCGTTGTCGGCGTCGACGTCATAGCGATCGTATTCGAAGTAGAAGTCGGCATCGAACATTACGCCGGCGATCTCGGCAGTCGTGCGCGTGCCATTGCCCGAGCGCAAGATGTTGCGACCGAGCCAGTCCGCGTAGAAGTCCGTGAATAACTGCCCGTTCGCATCTCGCGGCGAGCGGGTCGTCATGTTGTAGGCCCAGAGTTCCTGGTGCGTTCCCTGGCCGAGAACGTGCTGCGCGACGATCGATCCAGACGCATGAGTCGACTTACCCGACTTGAAGCCGCGCACGACCTGGATCGTATCGTTGGACGTGTTGACCGCGGTCACGCGTGCGTGCTCGGCATTGTTGAACGACCCTGCCGGCGAGTTGTAAATGACGACGTAAGTGCCGTTCTGGATGCGCGAAGCGTTCTCTACGGCAAGAGTCTGGTCATTCGCGCCGACGCTCTGGCGCAGGCGCGTTCCTGCCTTGTACAGCCAGTGGCCGGCATAGATGCCGCAGCCGTCCGCGTTGGGACCACCCTGGCTGGATGCGGTCGTGCTTTCGAACGCGAGGCCGCTGGAAATCGAGCAGGAATCGTAATTGTAGGACTGATAGGCGCGACCGGATATGTGCCGCAGCATCATCGTATCCGGCGAGTACTGTTGCTGGATTCGCTCGACGGACGAAAACGCGAATCCGTGCGAAGTGATGAAATCGTACTTGGAATACTCTTCTGTGCTCACGCTACCCATCAGCTCGTGCGTGAGTACTCGTGGAAAGTCGTGAACGATGACCGGCAAACTGCCGTTCTCAGGCGGCTTTTTCTTATTGGCATCGTCGAGGTAAGTACGTTCGGCCGAAGCTGGCCATGAAACAAATACGATACAAGTGGCCGCGCAAGCGAGTGCGCGACGAATTAGGCCGGTAGTCACAGGCATCTCCGAATTCAACAGATCTGAAAAAATTGACGCAGATCTCCGCCGCAGCGGCGTGGGGAACGCCACAGACAACAATTGACCTGCATGCAAAAGCGGTTATCGCGCCTCTCCCGACATCGCATAACACGCTGCCCAAGCGAACTATCGCGAGCGCGAGTTCCAGGCATGAATTCGAACCAGTCCCCGATCCCCGACTTCCCGCGACTGAATAGTCGAACGAGAAATTCGATTTGTCACGATGTCTCCGAAATGCGACATAACGATGAACATTGGGGTTGTGACAAAGCCTGCGTGACTCACGTCACAAAACAACAATTATGTTTTCGTTGCGTCGACGAATGAGATCGTGAATCGATCAGACAGGCAGACATAATTCAGGCGCACGGGAGCTGCATCCGGCGGCAGGTTTCGTTGCTAAGCGCAAGACCGGTCTGTAAGATTTAGGCCGCCCCAACAGCGCAACCCGAGAATTAACAATAATGAGCCCGGACATGAGCATTCGTGTCGGCGTCAGTAACGATCGATCGCTACACTTCGCAAGGCACTATCGAGGCCCGGATTTTGCGCGGCCCGCTGCGACGTCGGCACGGCTGACGCAAGCTGCTTCGACATGCGGCGTCGCACCGGATTGGGGCGTGGCACCCGACAACTGCGGTTGGTTGAGTCAGTAACTATATGGCCATAATTTGTGACCGAGCGAGAGCAGTCTACTTCCCAGTTCCGAAAGCCGCCTGTACCAGCCTGAAAGCACTGTTTTGGGAGATCAACCACGGCCGCGCCTGGCCGAGGAAACTTTCATGGAGTGCCCGCTTACGTCGCAAGCTGGGACTCAGCATCTTTGGCGAGACCCTGCAGACCGAAGTCGGCTATCGCACGGAGAATTTCGACCCGGGAATCGTGATCCCGCCGGACTACGAGCGGATCGCGGTGGTGAGGGACCCGTTGGCCAGATTGCACTCTGCCTGGTCCAACAAGGTGAATCGGAAAATGTTCGAGCGGCACCATGAGGTCGACAAACTCGGTTCCCTGGGCCTGAGCAGCTCGCCCACATTCGCGGAGTTCGTCGAGCACTTCGACGAGTATCGCAGTCAGTCAATTCCCGTGGTCCGGCACACCGGCGGTTTTGCGCAATACCTTGGCGACGATCTCGACTGGTTTACGCATGTGTTTCCGATCGAGCGCCTGCAGGATCTCGAAGCGTATTTGCGGGAGCGCATGAAGGAGGACGTACGTATCCCAATGCGGAACAGAGGCCGGCCCGATGTTCGTGCCAAGAGCCTGGCCCCCCGGCACAGGGACATGCTCGCTGTCATCCTCGCGGACGACTACCGGCTATTGGCGAATTTCTACTCGCTGGATGAAGCGATAGGAAAGTTTGTCGGGTAGACCGTACCGTCTTCCAGCCCCGGCGGAGACGATCCATGCGTCGTGCAGGGCGACAATTTCGCGCTTGGTGGAGAGGGCCGCTACACGGATCGCCCGACGATCACATACACGCGGCTGACCCGCAGCAAGTTCCTCGGTAATCTGCATACGCCCATACGCGTACCCGGCAGGCGGCACGCATCGCAGAATTGCCAGGCAAGGCCGCGGCCGGCTATTGCTGCACTTGCTGCTGCGACATGGCCAATCCTGCGGCGCTCGCGCCAGCGACCGACCAGCCGCCATCGACAGGCAGGACCGTACCGCTGATGTAGGCGGCGGCGTCCGAACTCAGGAACAACGCCGCGCGACCGATGTCCGCGACCGTCCCGAAGCGACCGAGCGGAACGCTGCGCCGGGCACGTTCGGCGGTTTTTTCATCCGGAATCAGGCGACGGAAGCCTTCAGTATCGGCAATGGGGCCGGGCGCGATGCTGTTGATCCTGACACCCGCTGCTCCCCATTCCAGCGCCAGCGTGCGGGTCAGCATGTCGACGCCGGCCTTGGCCGCACAGACATGGCTCTGCATGGGCATGGCGAGCCATGCCTGTGGTGCCGATATGTTGATCACGGAGGCGCCGGGTTTGGCAAGGTACGGCCATGCGGATTGCAGTACGTGAAAGCTGCCCATGAGGTCGATGTCGACGACGGCCTTGAAACCGTTTGCGGACATGTCATTTGCGAGGGCTGGAAAATTGCCGGCTGCGCCGCTGACCAGCACGTCCAGTGGCGGGGCGCCGGATTGATGCTCCGCAAGCGCACGGCGTACGGCCTCGACGTCGCGCACGTCCAACGCGTAGCCGGCTGCCCGGGAGCCGAGCGCCTGCAAGCCGGCGACAGCCGCGTCGACCTTCTCCTGCGAGCGGCTGGCCACGGCGACGTCCGCGCCTGCTTCGGCGAAACAACGGGCAATGCCGAGATTGATGCCGCTCGTACCGCCGAACACGAACACGCGCTTCCCGCTGAAATCGAACGTCGCCTGCATAGCAGTCCTCCTTCGCAGTTGCGCGCCAGTGTCGGCTGGCCGACACTCGAATGCAACGAACCACCGGGTCCGCATCATGAACATCGTGCTGCTCGGGCACGACGATATCGCGAGCTTGTTTGCGATGAGCTGCATTGTCGCCGCGCGGCCGGAACACGCCTATTGCGTTTTCCTTTCTGGCGCGCTTTTCACCGCTGCGGCCGTACCGCCCGGCCTCGCGGCGCTGGCGGCCGTCGACCGGGCATTGTGCGAAAACTTGCGTGCCACCGGCTCGGTGCCGCCTGCGGTCGCCGGCGCGCAGTTGCTGCCCGCACCCAACACAGCGGAAGGTCTGGCGCTCCTGTCGGCGGCGGCGCCGGATCTTATCGTGTCGATACGCTACCGCCGCATACTTCGCGAATCGGCCATCGCGATCCCGCACCACGGCGTCCTGAACCTGCACTCCGGCATCCTGCCGTACTACCAGGGCGTCATGGCAACCTTCTGGGCGCTCCTCGCAGGTGCGGCAGCCCTGGGCTGCACCCTGCACCGGATCGTCGACGGGGGCATCGACACTGGGCCTGTCATCGGCATTGCGACCAGACCTGCGGATCGCGGTGCGTCCTACCTGCTCAACCTGCTGGGTCTGTACCCGCCAGGGCTCGAACTCGTCGGCTCAGCGATCGATGCCCTCGCCAGCGGGGCTGCAGTGTCGGCGATGCCGCAGGCATTGGCCAAGGGGCAGTACTTCTCAACGCCGGATGCGGCAGCGCTGGCCCGGTTCGAAGCTGCCGGCCTGCGCCTCGTCGACGGCCGCGAGGACGAATGGCTGGCACAACAGGCCGAGCACTTTAGTCACATGTGAAACTATTGACGGCGTTATGCCAAAAGCGAATAGTTGGGACCGTTGTGTTTGTCGTAAATTCGCAACGCCAATTTGCGTATTACTTCATGGGCTGTCGGTTGTGAAGAAAACCGATGGAACCGCAGGAGCCGTAGACGGTCCCACCTAAAGCTCCATGAACATTATGAAAACAGGAGATCAACACGTGTATAGAAAAATTCGCAGGTCCCGGGGGATGCTGCTCGCGCTGCTTCCTGCGCTCTCTGTTGTGCTTCCGCAACAGGTTTTGGCGCAGGATGAGGGCATCGAGGAAATCATCACGACGGGCACGCGCTCCAAAGCGCGATCAGCGGACGACTCGCCGGCACCGGTCGACGTCCTCGCTGGCACATATTTCGAGAACCAGGGCGATACGGACCTCCAGAACTTGCTCCGCAACATCGTGCCGTCCTACAACGTCAACATGCAGCCGATCAGCGACGCAGCGACGGTCGTACGGCCGGCGAACTTGCGCGGTCTTGCACCCGACCACACGCTGGTACTCATCAACGGCAAGCGCCGACATCGTGCCGCCGTCATTTACTGGCTCGGCAATGGCGTCGCGAACGGCGCCCAGGGACCGGACATTTCCGCGATCCCGTCCATCGCGCTGAAGCAGGTGGAAGTCCTGCGTGACGGCGCAGCGGCGCAGTACGGCTCCGATGCGATCGCCGGAGTCATGAACTTCATCCTGAAGGACGACACCGACGGTCTCGAAGTGGAAGGCAAGTACGGCGAGTACAGCGAAGGTGACGGCGACACCTACATGGTGGCCGCGAACCTCGGCCTGCCGCTGACGGAAACCGGCTTCGCCAACTTCAGCTTCGAGTATGGCGAGTCCGATTCGACGAGCCGCTCGGTGCAGCGCGATGATGCGGCCGCCTTGTATGCGGCCGGCAACACATTCGTCGCCGATCCAGCGCAGATCTGGGGCTCCCCCGAGATCACCGACGACATCAAGTTCTGGGGAAACATTGGTATCGACCTCGGAAACAATAGCGAGGCCTATGCGTTCGGCAACTACTCGACCAAGAGCGTCGAGGGCGGTTTCTACTTCCGCAACCCGAATACCCGCGCGGCGGTTTTCAGCAACGACGGTGGCGAGACGCTCTTGATCGGCGACATGCTCGATGCAGCCGACGGTGAGCTCGACGGTTCGGCGGGCTGCCCGACGGTCAACATTGAAAACGACGTGCCGGATCCGGTTACGCTCGCGCAGGTGTTTGCCGACCCGAACTGCTTCAGCTTCCAGGAGATGTTCCCGGGCGGCTTCACCCCGCGCTTTGGCGGTGACGTCAGTGACGAGGCAGTACGTGCCGGTTTCCGCGGCGAGGCCGACAATAGCTTTTCCTGGGACCTGAGCGCCGGTGTCGGCCGCAACGAGGTTGACTTTTTCATCAACAATACCGTCAACGCCTCGCTTGGGCCGGCGTCCCCCGTCAACTTCGACCCGGGTGCGTACACACAGCTCGAACAGATGCTGAACGCCGATTTCGGTTATTCGTTGACCGACGACCTCCTCGTCGCCTTCGGTGCGGAGTACCGGGTCGAGGAGTTCGAGGTTACCGTCGGACAGCAGGAATCCTTCGAAGTCGGTCCACTGGCTGAACAGGGTTTCAGTGCTGCGTCGAACGGCTTCCCCGGCTTCAGCAATCTCGCCGGCGGCAAGTTCGACCGGCGCAACTATGGGGTATATGTCGACGCTGAATGGACGCCGCTAGACAGTCTGCTGCTCGGCGCCGCAGTCCGCTACGAGGACTTCGAAGACTTTGGCACGACGACCAACTACAAGCTCGCGGCCAACTGGCGCTTCGTCGACAACTTCGGCGTCCGCGGCACGGTCAGCACGGGCTTCAAGGCACCGACGCCGGGCCAGTCCAACGCGTTCAATGTGTCGACGGAATTCGACCTTGCGACGAACGAACTCGTGAATAACGGTACCATCCCGGCCACCTACCCTGTCGCGGCGTTGCGTGGCGGCAAACCGTTGGCGCCAGAGGATTCGACGAACTTCACGCTGGGCACGTTCTTCAATGTCGGCGGCCTGGACGTCACGATCGACTACTTCCGCATCGACGTAGACGATCGCCTGAACCTGTCGCAGAACTTCGAACTGACACAGGAGGAAATCGACGACCTGATCGAACAGGGCGTATCGGGGGCCGGCAGCCTGATCAATTTCCGCTTCTTCACGAACGACTTTGACACGAAGACGGAAGGTTTCGACGTCGTTGCCACCTACGGGCTCGAGTGGGGCAATGCCACGACCGACCTGAGCCTGGCGTTCAACAACACGACGACCGAAATCACTGCGTACAACCCGGATACCGTCGATGCCACGCGTATCAAGCAGATCGAGGAAGGTCTGCCGGAGACTCGCTGGAACCTGTCGGCGAACCACTTCTGGAACGACTGGCGTTTCCTGGCGCGTGTGAACTCCTACGACGACTGGTATGACAACGACGACGTGATGACGTACAGCGGCGAATACACCTTGGACCTCGAAGCTGCATACAACTGGACCGAGAGCCTGATGATCGTCGTGGGCGCAATGAACGCGCTCGACACGACGCCGGAAGAAAATCCGAATGCAGCGGCCGGTGTCGGTAACCTGTACAGCTCGTACACACCCTGGGGCTACAATGGAGCCTTCTGGTACTTGCGTCTCCGCTACCAGATGTAACAACACGACGCGGGCACGGAAGCCTGCTCACCAAGGCCCCGCCACCTCGGCGGGGCCTTTTTTTTGGACATGGCCGTTGGAGCGCCCCATGGGCGCGACCATTTCGCGCAGTCGCGCCCGTGGGGCGCTCCAACAGTGTGCTAGAGGCGCATTGCCTTGACGATCCAGCCGAGCCAGTCCGAAACGACGACGTCGCGGTTCGTTTCATTGAGCATTTCATGACGGCCGCCGGGGTAGACTTTCACTTCCGGGCTTGTATGGCCGGTCTCAGTGTAGTGCAGCGCAAGTTTTCGCATGCCGCGGTCGCCGCCGACGGGATCGTCGCTGCCGCCGGAGATCAGGATCGGCAGGTCCGGCGGCACAGAGCGCACCGCCGCGTCGGTCGAGATCCGCAAGAGTCCGTCGGTGACATCCCGCCACAGGCCCGCCGTGAACGGACCGCCCGTGAGCGGATCCTCGATGAAATCGTCCACCGCCGATTCGTCGCGGGACAGCCAGTCGAAGGGCGTGCGTGCGGGTTCGAATCGGCGGTTGAATGATTCGAAGCCCAGGCGGTCGCACAGCGGGCTGACGTGCTGCGCCCCGACGCGTGCGCATTCGATGCGTGCGAGCAGGTTGCCGGCAAGCAATTGTGATCGCCAGGGCCAGGTCGAGCCAGACAGGAGCAACGCTCCCAGGCGACTGCCGTGTAGCATCGCGAAACTCTGCGCAAGATAGGAACCCAGGCTGTGGCCGAGCAGGGCAAGTGGCAGTCCGGGATGACGTGCGGCAATCCACTCGTTGACGACAAGCGCATCCGACAACAGGACATCCCAGCCCTTCTCATTAGCGAAGAAACCCGGCGTCCCGCGCAACGGCCCATGTCCGCGGTGGTCGTGTACAACGACCGCAAACCCGCGCCGCCCGGCATCCTGGGCGAAGTCCGCATAGCGCCCCGCGTGTTCGCCGAGTCCGTGCAGAACCTGGATCACCGCCATCGGGTCGGCTGACGGCGCAAACGGCAGGATCCTTATCGTATGGCCATCCGTGCGGATGGTAGCCTCCGGATGCAGCGCGCCAGTCATCTCAGGTCTTCAGAGCGTAAAAGCCGCTGCCGGCCAACAAGGCCAGCTTCGCGAGCTCCAGCGACGCATAGATTCCATGCAGCGCGGACGGCGGGGGCTCGCCGCCCGCGACGACGAGCGCGGCCCGGTCCACCAGCGCCGGCAAGAGCCATGCCGATTGCAGCAGCACGACGAGCGCCAGAACGCCGCACACCGCCCACCACGTACGAGCCCGACCTGACGCGCGCACCACGATCAATAATATAATGAGCGCCACCAGCTCCGCCTTGTTCAGCGCCGTGAAAACAACCCGGCCGACATCGAGCCCGATGGCGCGCGTGACGGTCGGCGCAGTGAAGCGCACCGGCGTAGCCAGCAGCGAAATGCCGGCGGTCATGCCGAACCAGGTAAAGCACACCCAGGCGGGATTCGAAATTACGGTTTTAAATGCTGGCATGTCAGAAAGTTTGTCGAAACACACGAATGTGACTCTAAAGTGAGCATCCCGGAAGCACAAACTCAAGAAGCGCAAAGCGCCCCCGCGGTCCTGATGATCCGGCCGGTGCGCTTCGAGAGCAATCCGCAGACCCTCGGTTCCAACGCTTTTCAGTCGGTGCCGGCAGCCGCACCGGCCGAGTTGCAGGCCCGCGCGCTAGCCGAGTTCGACGCACTGGTGGTAGCGCTCCGGGCGAGTGGCGTGCAGGTCTGTGTCTTTTTCGACACGCCCGAGCCGCACACGCCGGATGCGGTGTTCCCCAACAACTGGGTGAGCTTCCATTCCGACGGCCGCGTCGTACTGTATCCCATGGAAGCCGAGAACCGCCGACAGGAACGGCGACTGGATGTGATCGAAAGCCTGGAACGCGAACATGGCTTCCACGTCAGCGAAATTACGGACCTGAGCTGGCATGAACGGGATGGCGTGTATCTCGAGGGCACGGGCAGCCTGGTGCTCGATCGGGTAAACCGGATTGCTTACGCTTGCCTGTCATCGCGCACGCAGCTCGACGCGCTGGGGGACTTCGCGCAACGCCTGGATTACGAGGTCTTGGCGTTCGAAGCGGTGGACCGCGGCGGCCGGCCGATCTACCACACCAATGTGCTGATGATGGTGGGCGAACGGCTCGCCGTGATATGTACCGACGCGATCCCCGATGCGGGCCAGCGACGGGCCGTCCTCGACAGCTTCGCGCGAACCGGGCACGAGGTCCTGACGATTAGCTTCGAGCAGCTGGAACGCTTCGCCGGCAACATGCTCGAATTGCGCGGCCGCGAGGGCGGCCGACTCGTGGCGATGTCGCAACAGGCGTATGATTCGCTCACCGAAGAACAACGCGAACGCCTCAGGGCCAACGGCGAGCTCGTCATCTGCGCCATCAACACCATCGAAAAGTCCGCGGGCGGCAGCGTCCGGTGCATGCTCGCGGAAATTCACCTGCCGGGGAGGGCATGAGTCACAGAGATCGCATACTGATGTGTCCGCCGGATCACTTCTCGGTCGAGTATGTCATCAATCCGTGGATGGCCGGCAACGAGGGGGCGATGAATCCCGACCTCGCGCACCGGCAGTGGACGAACCTGCGCGACATGCTTGCCGAACATGCCGACATAGTCCTGATCGAGCCGCAGCCGGATCTGCCGGACATGGTGTTCACGGCGAACGCCGGCGTGGTCTACGGCAACAAGGCAATCGCGAGCCATTTCATGCCGCACGAACGGCGACCCGAGGAAGCACATTTCAAGAAGTGGTTTCGCGAGAACAGTTTCCGGCTCCTCGACCTCGACGAGAAGATCGGCTTCGAGGGCGCCGGCGACTGCCTGCTCGATCGAGGCGGACCCTGGCTATGGACCGGTTACGGATTTCGCACGGAAATCGAGGCGCACCAGGAGATCCGAGACTTCTTCGACGTCGAGGTCGTTTCCATCCGCCTTACCGACTCACGCTTCTACCACATCGACACCTGCTTCTGTCCGCTGGCCGATGGCTACCTGATGTATCACCCGCCCGCTTTCGATTACGATTCGCGGGTCGCGATCGAAAGCCGCATACCATCGCACAAGCGCATAGTCGTGGACACGATGGACGCCGGAAACTTCGCGTGCAATGCCGTCAATCTCGGCGATCGCGTGTTCCTCAACAAAGCGTCTGACCCGCTGAAAGCGCGCCTGATGCTGAACGGCTTCAATGTCGTCGAGGTAGGCCTTAGCGAGTTCCTGAAGGCCGGCGGATCCGCGAAATGCCTCACGCTCAAACTCGACGAACCGTTGCGGAACAAGGCCTGAACGCCGCTTGGCAGCCCACCGCTACAGCCTGACGCTGCACGATCCCGGCGCGCACCTGTACGAAGTGCGCGTGGCGGTCGAAAACCCGGATCCCGACGGCCAGTGTTTCACGATTCCGGCATGGATTCCCGGCAGCTACCTGATCCGCGACTACGCGCGCAACGTCGTCTCGATCCGCGCAGAGTCCGGCGGCATCGCGGTGCCGCTCGTGAAATTCGACAAGAGCAGCTGGCGCGCGAGCCCGACGCCGCGGCCGCTGACCGTCGTGCTCGAGGTCTACGCCTGGGAGCCCGGTGTGCGCGGCGCGCATTTCGATCAGACCCACGCCTACTTTAACGGCGCCTGCGTCTTTCCGCTGGTCGTGGGTCAGGCTTCCGCCGCCTGCGAGCTGGAGATCCTGCCGCCGGCCGACCGTCCCGGGACGGACTGGCGCGTGGCAACCTCGATGCGACGCGACGGCGCGGAGCCTTACAGCTTCGGCCGCTACCACGCCGCCAATTACGAAGAACTCATCGACCATCCCGTCGAAATCGGCAACCTGCACATCGGTGAGTTCGAAGTTGCCGGCATCCCCCACGCGATCGCCATCCGCGGCCGCACGCGCTGCGACATGGGCAGGTTGTGCCGCGACCTGGGGACGCTGTGCACCCAGCATCTTTCACTGCTCGGCGCGCCCGCCGATCTCGACCGCTACTTGTTTCTGCTACATGCGCCTGGCGCGGGCTACGGCGGGCTCGAGCATGGCTGGTCCTCGAGCCTCCTGTGCGCGCGCGACAATCTTCCGTACAAGGGTCAGGGCGAGGTCGACGACAACTACGGCACGCTGCTCGGGCTCGTGAGCCACGAGTACTTTCACCTCTGGAACGTCAAGCGCATGCGACCGTCGGTGCTCGCCGAAAGCGACCTCGCGAACGAGGCGTACACGGAGACGCTTTGGGTGTTCGAGGGCATCACGTCCTATTACGATGACCTGCAGCTCCTGCGCTCCGGGCTCATCAGCGAAGAGCGCTACCTGAAGCTGCTGGGACGCACGATTACGCGGGTGCAGCGCGGCGCCGGACGCAAGCGCCAGAGCGTCGCGGCGTCGAGTTTCGACGCCTGGATCAAGTTCTACAAGCCGGACGCCAATGCCGGCAACGCGGTCGTCAGCTACTATGCCAAGGGCGCGCTGATCGCGTTGTGCCTGGACCTCAAGCTGCGATTCGACACTGGCGGGGCCTCCTCGCTCGACCACGTGATGCGCACCTGCTGGGAACGTTACGGGGAGACCGGCAGGACCATGTTCGAGGACGACTTCGAAGCGCTGTGCGAAGAAGTCTCCGGCCTGGATCTCGGCGACTTCTTCGACGCCGCCGTGCGCGGCACGGGAGAGTTGCCGCTGGATTCGCTGCTGGGCACTTTCGGTATCGCCGTTCAGCGCCGACCCGCCACCGGACGCGACGACAAGGGCGGCGACCGGGTCGACCCGCCGAAGGCATCGCCGCTGACGTTCGGCGCGACACTGACCGAGCGGGACGGCAAGTCGTATTTCAACGTCATAGACTCCGGCAGTCCGGCCGAGCGTGCCGGTATCGCGCCCGGCGACCAGGCGGTCGCGCTCGACGGATTCGCGCTCACGGCGGGCAACCTCGCACAACACCTGCGTGCCTGCCGCGCGGACGAAAGGCTCGAACTCGTCGTCTTCCGCGGCGACGAGCTCCTCACGCTGTCGATCTCGCCGGCTGCGACGCCGGCCGAAACTATCTATCTCGCCATCGTGGCGGACGCCGACAGCGACAGTGCAGCGCGCCGGCACGCCTGGCTGGACGGCTGAGAACATGTTCACGGCGAGGCCGAAGTGGCGGCTGTTCGCGGGCGCGGCGCTGATCAGCCTGTCGCCCGTATGGGTGTCGCTCACGAGCGTGTCGGCTACCACGAGCGGTTTCTACCGCGCCGGATTCGGCGGCGTGGCGCTGACGCTGTACCTGCTCATGCGGCGGCGCAGGGTGCAGTTCACGGCGTCGGCCTGGCGCATGTTGTTCGTTGCCGCGGTCTTCTTCGCGCTCGATCTCTGGTTCTGGCATCGCAGCATCCTGTACGTCGGGCCGGGATTGTCGACCTTGCTTGCAAATTTCCAGGTGTTTCTGCTGATGCTGGCCGGCATCCTGCACTACCAGCAGCGGCCGCACGCGGCACAGGTAGTCGCTGTGCCGCTTGCGCTTGCCGGTCTCGGCATGATCGTCGGGCTCGACTGGCAAACGCTGCCAGGAGACTACCGGCTCGGCGTCGTCTTCGGGCTGCTAACGGCCGTGGCCTACGCCGGCTACCTGCTCACAATGCGGGCACTGCGTGCGCGAGCGGACCAACAGTTGCCGGTGCGCGAGATCGCGATGATGTCGCTCATGGTTGCCGCGATGCTTGGCGCAGCGGCGCTCGTGGAAGGCCAGTCACTTGCGATCCCGACGGGCGCCGACGCGGGTTGGCTGCTCGCCTACGGGCTGTTCTCGCACGGGCTGGGCATGATTCTCATAGCGAGCAGCCTGCCGCAGGTATCGACGACCGATGTGGGCATCGCGCTGCTCCTGCAGCCGACATTGAGTTTCTTGTGGGACGTATTGTTCTTCGATCGACCGTTCACGCCCATGCAGTTCGCCGGGGCCGGAGTCACGCTGTTCGCGATCTGGCTCGGCGCGCGCAGCCGCTCGACCTCAAACCAGGTGTAGGGCGCCGGGCAGGACCGCAATCTCGAAGCGCGTAGCGAGCGGCTGCACCTCGCCATCGAGGTGCGAGGCGACCGGCTCGTTGGATTCGATGGTCAGGGACTTCACCCTCCAGTGCCGGATCTCCGGCTCGTCGACGTGCCGTCCCTGCATCAGTTTTGGCAGCAGCGCGAGGATGCGGCGCCGGTTGACCGGGCCCGCAATCAGCAGATCCAGCTCACCGTCGGCATGATCGGCGGCCGGCGCGATGTTGAACATGCCCCCGACCCAGGGACCGTTTGCTGCGTTGGCAAGCGTCAGCGGGCCGTCCCACAGCAGTTCGTCGCTCCGGATGCGCAAGTCCGGTGTCGGCACGCCGTCCGCAAGGGTGCGCAGGATGGCAACGAGGTAAACGAGTTCGCCGATGCGCCAGGCATAGCTATGTGCCAGACGAGTCACCACGGCGTCGAGCCCGATCCCCGCACCGTTCGTAAAATAACGCTCATTCATGCGGCCGGCGTCCACGCTGCGCGCGCGAACGCCGCCCGCAAGGCGGTCGGCGAGCAGCCGGGTCGCCGTCTCCCAGTCGAGCGGGATGCCGGCTGCTTTCGCGAAGTCGTTGCCGGTGCCGACCGGTATGACGCCGATGCGGGCCTCTGGCCGCACCGCAAGGACTGCATTCGCGAGCTCGTGCACGCTGCCGTCGCCGCCCGCAACCAGCAAGATCACATCGTCGGCAAGCAGGACCCGGGCCTTGGCCTCGAGGTCGCCGGGCCCGATGCTGAGATGTACGTCGGTTCTGAGACCGGCCTGCTGCAGGTGAAAGAGAATTCGGGCGAGTCGCCTGCCGGCGCGACCGCGCCCGGCAGCCGGATTGATCAACAGGTGCAGCGGCGCGTCAGCCATTGCGGCCCTCGGCGGGGTAACGGCCGATGCTACAATGCGGCCCGTCGGGGGCGCAAAAGCGGGCGTACGCGCAGCATGCTCGAACTCGGTACCAAGTTCCTGCTCAGCTATCTGCTGGGTTCGCTGATGGGTTCGCTCATCATCGGTCGGCTGAAAGGCGGCGTGGACATTCGCACGATGGGCAGCGGCAATGCCGGTGGCACGAATGCCTTGCGCACACAGGGCGCTTGGTTTGCGCTCGGCGTGATCGTCATCGATATCGGCAAAGGCGCAATCGCGGCCGGCGTCGTGCCGGCCCTCGAATTGCCGTTCGTGCCGACGGACCCGACGATTTCCCGCACCTGGCTCGCGCTGTGCTGCGCGGCGGGCGCCGTCGTCGGCCACGTCTGGCCGCTGTACCATCGCTTTCAAGGCGGCAAAGGTGCGGCCACGTTCCTCGGCACGATGCTCGTGCTCGGTCCGATCCTGATCTTGCCCATGCTGCTGGTGTGGGCCTGGGTGCTGACGATGAGCGGCTTCGTGGGCCTGGCGACCATTGTAGCCGCCGCGTTCCTGCCGGTCTGGCTCGCGATCACGCGCCTTCCCGGAGACCAGCCGCTGTTCATCTACAGCGTAGCAATGGCGCTCTTCATCGCCTGGTGCCATCGCTCGAACATCCGGCGTATGCATGCGGGCAACGAGCACCGCAACGAGAAGCTGATGGTGTTCCGGCGGCGCGCGACGGTAGCGAACGGCAAGCCGGGAATCGATGACGACGCTTGACGAGGCATCCATTCGCGCGCAGCTCGACGCAAACGTGATTACCGACGTGGAAACGCTCGAAGTATTTGCGCGCATCGACTCCACGAACGCCTATCTGCGCGATCGCACGACTCCCGAACGGGGTCGGTTCCGAGTCGCGCTGGCGGACCACCAGACTGCCGGCCGCGGCCGCAATGAAAACCGCTGGTTGTCGGCGCCCGGGCGCAGCCTGTGCCTGTCGCTCGCACACACGTTCCCACAGCCGCCGGGCAGGCTGTCCGCGCTGGCGCTCGCGCTCGGTGTCGGTGCCGTCGAGGCACTGGCCGGACTTGGCATCGGCGGCGTCGCACTCAAATGGCCGAACGACCTCATGGCTGCCGATGCCAAGCTCGGCGGCATCCTGGCCGAAACACAGGTCCAGCGGCGTGACGAAACGCTGGTCGTCGCCGGCATCGGGCTGAACGTCGGCCTGCCGGATCGGATCGACGAAGATTTCGCGTCCGGCGGTGCGGCCCACGCAGTAGACCTGGGCTCGCTCGTGTCCGAGCCGCCAACGCGCGAGTCCCTTGCCGTCGCAATGATCATCGGCTGGCGGCGCACGATGCTCGAATACGAGACCGGCGGATTCGAGCGCTTCGTGCAACGTTATGGTGCGTTGGACTGGCTTGCCGGCAAGTTGATTACAGTAGCGACCGGCGAGGAACGCGTGGTGGGCAGAGCAACCGGCGTAAACAGTTCGGGCGCCCTGTTGGTCGAGACGCGTGGAGGTACGGTGCCAGTCGTGTCGGGCACGATCCTGTCGGTGGACGCATCGTGAGGGTGTTATTGCTCGACGTCGGCAATACACGCCTCAAATGGGGTGTCGGTGAGAACGGAGAGGTCGTGCAGACCGGCCACGTCACGCAGGAACGTATGCGCGAGCGCGGGATTGCAGCGTTGACAGTGCGGCTGCCCGCCAGGATCGACGCGGTTGTCGCGAGCAACGTGGCCGGCGCATCTTTCGGCACGCGCCTCACGGGCGTCATCGGAGCACAGCTCGGTCACGAAGTGCACTTCGTGAAAACGACGAAATCGGCCTGCGGCGTAACGAACGCCTATACCCAGCCGCGACGCCTCGGCGTCGATCGCTGGATGGCAATCATCGGCGCCTGGACCGAACTGCGCAGAGCCTGCCTCGTCGTGGATGCCGGCACGGCCGTCACGATCGACGCGCTGGACCGGCGCGGCCGGCATCTCGGCGGCCAGATACTGCCAAGTACGAGCCTGATGGCGGCAGTGCTGGCGCAGAACACGGCACAGATTCCGCCGGCGTCGCCCGGCAAGTCCGACGCCTTTTCCGGCATACGGATGTTCGCGCGCAGTACCCGTGCGGCTGTGCAGAGTGGTGCAACCGGCGCTGTCGCCGGTGCGGTGGAGCGGGCACTGCGCACGCTTCGGACGCATGCGAGGAACGCGCCCGTTGTACTGACTGGCGGAGACGCGGTCAGCGTCCTCCATGCGCTCGAACGGACGGCATTGCAGCGACCGAACCTCGTCCTCGAGGGCATGTTGCAGGTGTTCGAATCCGGCAGGCCGTCATCGTGAAAAACCTGCTTCTGATCCTGCTGCTCGCGAACGTCCTGTACTTCCTGTGGGGCCGGTACTCGCCGGCGGAAAAGGACTCGGGCATCGCGGTGCTCGACGAATCGGAGCTGGGCCCGCCGATGGAATTGGCGCGAAAGCCTCGCGGCGGCGATCCCCCAAGCGTGGGCGCCGTTCTGGGTGAGGGGAACGCCTCGGATCTCGTCGCGGTTGTGGGGCGCTCCTGCGTGAGCGTCGGGCCATTCCGTGACCGGGACGATGCGGAGAAAGCCGCGGTGCGCTATGCCGCGGAGGAGATGACAACGCGCGTGCGCTCCACCTTCGGCGAAGTATTCGTCGGCCATTGGGTGCAGGTTCGCGATATACCAGACCGCGCCGCGAGCCAGCGGATTGTCGAGGCCCTGCATGACGGCGGATTGACCGACGCCTATCCCATCGAGACGGAGGACGAGGGCCTCAAGATTTCGCTCGGCGTGTTCGGAAACCTCGAGCGCGCGCAAAGCGTGGCGGACGAGGCGCGGGCCCTGGGGCTGAACGCGGAGGTTGCCCCGCGTACAACGGAGGGAACCGTGTACTGGGCCGACCTCGCGCTGCCGCCGGTACGGGGAGCCGCAGAGATCGTCGAGCTCTACGGCGAGGAGCGGGTCCTGCTCAGGGATCGTGCGACCTGCCCGGCGGAGCGCTAGAATGCCGCCACCCGATACCTGTGGCCGGGAACGGGCGCGAAAGCCCAGGCCAACCGCTTTCGATCACGACACTGTGCCGGTATAGCTCAGTCGGTAGAGCAACTGATTTGTAATCAGTAGGTCCCGGGTTCGACTCCTGGTGCCGGCACCAAGTTTCCCCGGTCGGCAATTGCGCAATATGCGACGATGTCAATGGCTGGGCCGACGAACGACTCTCACCTTGCCGCTCTTCCCTCCGCCGCAGAAGAATCGATCTTTGCCATCGGACTCGAGTCCGGACACACCGATTCCTTTCGGCAGTTCGATCGTCTCCAGCACGTCTCCAGAATCGGGATCCACTCGCGTCAGGTTGCTGACGTCGTTGTCCCAGGTACCGTGCCATAGCTCCTTGTCGATCCAGGTGACACCCGTGACAAAGCGCCGGGTTTCGATCGTGCGAAGTATCGCACCGGACTCCGGGTCGATCTGGTGGATCTTCCGGTCGCGGTATTGGCCTATCCAGAGCGATCCTTCGGCCCATGTCAGTCCCGAGTTACTGTCGCCCGGGGTGGGGATGGTCGATATCACGTCGCCGCTTTTCGGATCGATCTTCTGGATCCGGTCCTCGGCGATCTGGAACAAATACTGTCCGTCGAATGCCGTTCCGGCGTGAGCCGGCACGTCGATCGAGCGCAACAATTTGCCGCTCGACGGCTGCAAGGCGTTCAGCTTGTCCCCCGTCGCAAACCAGACCTGCTGGCCGTCAAACGACACTCCGTGTACCTGATCGACACCCGGGAAGGGCCCGTACTCTCGCATAATCTCCGCGACTGACTGATGCATATTCCTGTCCTCTGACTTGGGCATGCACCTATCTTAGTCACCCGGGAGTGGAGCAGGGAGTAACAATGTCGTCGTGATTCCCGGCATCGGCGGGGTTATCCAACGACGGGCCCGGCCGCGACCGTAGCTCTGCACCTTGCCTGCTTCGGCGAGTGAGCCGAGCACCCGCTGCACGCTGCGCTGACTGGACCCGAGCGCCAGTGCGAGCGCCGAGGTCGACCAGGCTTCTCCATCGGCGAGGAGGGCAAGCACGTCCGGATGCTCGTCGTCGAACGGCCGTGCCAGAACGACGGCCTCGCTTCGTCCCTTTGGCGCAAGCGCGAAACCTCGCGACGTCGCATGCACATCGGCAAGCTGCCGCAGCGCCCTACGCAGGCGCCCGATTTCGACGCGCAAGCGCGCGCGATGCGAGTCGTCCGGGCGCCGGGACCGGAATACGTCCGCGATGAGCGTTTCCCTGGGCACGTCGTCGGGCCAGGCCTCGCCCAGCAGCTGCGCCAGCGCGAAAAGGACGGGGCGTCTTGTGAGAGACACTACGGTACCCGACGCACGCACGACATGGCGGCATGCATCCACGACGAGCGTCGTCGAGGCGAACAGCGTTTCGACCTCCTCCAGCAACAGGACCGTCTCTTCGCCGTGCCGGATCAACCGGGCGGCAGGCGAATCCAGGATGCGGGCTGCACTCACGACCTCCGCGCCCAGGGCGGGAATCCGGGAATGTACCGCAGCGCGTTCGGCCCGGGCGAACGCAGCGCGCGCCGGTTTCGTTTGCAAACGTCGTATCGCAATGCCGGCAGCAAGCAGGTCGTGGACAGCCTGCTGCGCGGGCGGAAGAGCCGCGGGGTCGAGCTCGCCGAGCCGGCGTTCCGCCTCGTCGAGATTGCCCGTGATCAGATTGCGCCGGACCTCGAGATACCGCGCATGCGCCGCGTTCACCCGGTCGTCATGCGCATCGAGCGTCGCCCGGGCCGAATCCAGTGTTTTCGCCGGCCAGCCCAGGTCGCGTGAGGCGAGCGCGATTTCGGCCTGGGCCACGATGCATCGCGCGCGCGCAACGGGTTCGTTGGCGCCGAACGCTCGCGCGGCACGCCGAAGCAACGTGTCGTGCGCGATCGAAGTCACCGAGCTGCGCCATCGCGATGCCCCGTAGCGCAAGCGCCGGCGGATCGTCGCGCAGCGCGACTCTCTTGAGCGCAGCCAGCGGGTCCCCGGCCGCCAGTTCGCGCGCAGCCGCCGTTATCAGCGAGTCCATTCGTATGCCGTCACGCGAACGACCCTCCGGCCGGACTTCCCAGGGCCCGCCGATTCGCGACGAACTTGTTACTCCCGGCCGTTGCGCCGGCTATGTGACGCTTGTGCGCAGTCATTTCAATCCATTTGCAAGGAGACAACCATGGCTGACATCCTGCATCGTGTCGGAATCAAATCACCCATCGACGAGACGTACAAGGCGTTGGCGACCCGCGATGGACTCGCCGGCTGGTGGACGACCAACACGCAAGGGCAAAGCAAGGTCGGCGGTGTACTGACGTTTCGCTTCGGGGCCGGCGGGTTCGACATGAAGGTCCTGGAGCTCGAACCCGGCAAGAAAGTCCTGTGGCAAGTCGTCGACGGGCCCGCAGAATGGATCGGCACGAAAGTCCGATGGGACCTCAGGGAAGAAGGCGATTACGCGATTGTTCTTTTCAGGCACGAAGGCTGGCGGGAGCCGGTGGAGTTCATGCACCACTGCAGCACCAAGTGGGCGGTATTCCTGTTGAGTCTGAAACAGCTGCTGGAAACAGGGCAGGGCGCGCCGGATCCGGACGATATCAAGATCGACAACTGGAACTAGAGTTCAAAACTCCCACAGTATTCCCACCGCCGGCAGCAGCGGCAACCAGTACTCGATGCCGCGTTCCAGGAAAATGCCTCCGTTGTCATCGTTTTCGTCGAGATCCCAGTCCAGGCAGCACTCGTTCCGCCGGTTCGTAAGGTTGGTCACTTCGATGAAAGCCATCAGCGAACCGTTGCGCTGTTCCCAGGTTCGCGCAATGCGCAAATCGAGGCTCGCAAAAACAGGGTGGCGATCCGCATTCCTGGGGCCCGGGACCGCATCGTACTGGGCTTCGCCGTCATCGTCGGTGCCGGTTTCGACCAGCGAGAGTTCGGTCAGCGGCCATCCCGAATGAACGCCGGCGGCCAAGGAAAAGTCCCAGCGTTCGTTGCTCAAGTGCACGCCCGCTTGCATGGCATGTTGCTGGTCCCAGCTTCTCAGCTCGTAGCGCCCATCGAGCCGGTCCGTGGCTTCGGACCAGGTATAGGTCGCCCACCAGTCCGTGCTCGGGCCCTCGCGCGCCAATGAGACCTCCACGCCGCGCCCACTCGCGCTGGTCGGGTCGAGGCGCACGCGGTCGGGCTGGATCTCCGGGATTACGCTGAGCGGATCGAACAGGTTCTCGAATCGCGGGCGCACGGTGTGCATCGTCTTTTGGAACGCCTCGATACGCAGCGTATGCAGGTCATCGATGTCGTGACGCAGTCCCGCGATCCAATGATCCGCGCTCTGTGCGGGCCAGAATTGTGCAATGCCGTCCTCCACCTGCAGTTCGTGTATGTCCTGCACCTGGTGGTAACGCCCCCACGAGAACCGGAACTCGGTGTCCCGGCCGACTTGCCGGAGCAGACTCATGCGCGGACTCAACTGCGAGTCGGACATGAGCCCGGTGTAGGTCTGGTCGTCCCAGCGCAAGCCCCATTCGAGCAGCGTTTTCTCGTCGAATTTCCAGCGGTCGGCGAAATAGAGTGCGTAACTGGCGCCTTCGGGCGCGGCGTCGACGACGGTGTCCAGCGTGTCCGGCTGGTCCGCGAAAATCGCCGACAGGCCGTAGTACTCGGCGTGATTGCGATACGCGTAGTCGGCTTTCGACCGCCGGAATTCGAGTCCCCACTCGAGCCGGTGCCTGTCCGAGCCGGCGTAGATGAAATCCTGGCGAAACCCGAACTGTGTCGCCTCCCGGGCGTCGTGCGCCGAGCCCACCAGGCTCTCCTCATCGTCGATCGAGCCCAGGCGCTGGTTGTCGAACAATACCGCCGACAGCACTGTGCGGCTTGTCAGGGTGTCCGACCAGCGATTGGCCGCTTCCAGCCACACCTGGACGTTGCGGGTATCGCTCGAAACCTGCTGCAGGTCCTCCGGGTCGGATTCCAGCACGATATCGACGTTGTCGTCGGCGTAGAGCGCATTGACGGCTACCGACATCGCGGGTGACAACTCGACGCCAAAGCGGCCGAAAACATCGGCGAAGGAGGGCGATCCGAACCGGGGATTGATCACAAGATCCAGGTTGCCGCGCCGGGCCGAGAGCAGCCACTGCTTGTCCTCGCGCCCGCCGGTCGTCAGGAACGACGTGTTGTAGAAGCTGATTCCGACCTCATTGTGCGGCTCGGACGGCGCTTCGAGCGACTCCATCAGTATCATGCCGCTCATGCGGTCGCCATAGCGGACCGGGAAGCCGCCAGTGAACACCTCAACGCCCTCGATAGCGCGCGAATCGATGGCACTGAAAATGTTCTGGAAGTCACGCACGTGGAATGGATCGAACAGCCGTTGGCCGTTCAGCATGATGCCGATCTCGCTTTCCTCGCCGCCGCGGAAATGAGTCTTCGCCGAGGCGCCGCTCGCCGCCGCGCCGGGAAGCCTTTGTACAACGCGCAAGGGATCGTCGCCGAAGTCGGGCGTCGCCTCGATCGTGCGCTGGTCCATGAAATATTGCGATGTCGCGATGTCACTGCCGATCAAGTAACGGCTCGCGGAGACCGCGATCTCCTCGATCGCCGGCACGGCCGTGTCCGCCGGCGCGACTGGCGTGTCCGCCGGCGGCGCTACGGCGGCACTCGCCACCGGGGTTCTGCGCACAATAAGGTACACGCCGGCTTCGACGCGCACGGTCAGCCCTTGCGGTTCGAGGATCTGCCGGACAATAGCAAGCGGCTCGCCGGCGCTGGGCTCTATGCTGACGACGAGCTCGCTGGTGACGAGGTTCGTGCTGTAGGCAAACGGATACCCCTGTTCCCGGAATTCGTCGATGACCTGCGCCACCGGGCGTCCGAGGTAGCCGCCGCCGTCCGCGGCGAGGAGCGTCATCGGGAGCAGGCCGAGGAGTGGGAGCAGGCAGCGCACGCTCGTCAGCGCGCGCTGCCGGAGGCGCGGATACGGATCAGCCCACGGGCGTCGTCGGTTTCATGGGCGAGGTCCATAGTCAGGAGGCGGAGCCGCAGTTCCGTGAGGGGGTTCTGGTCGACGACACCCTTGAGCACCGTGTTGTCCACGATGCGCTGGGCGTCTGCATCGACGTAGACGATGCGGTAGCCGGTCTCATGGCTCACCCACTGCAGGAATTTGTCGGCCGCCATGCCGTCGATGGTCAGCCGCGGCGACAGCATTTCCGTCCAGCGCCAGGGCCCGCCGTGCGCGGCAAGCCGGTCGACGACCGGGCGGTGCGCACCCAACAGTGTAACCCGTTCACCCGCGGCCGCTTCCGCGTCGTAGTACTGTCCGTCGATGTGTACTTCGCCGTCGCGGACGCTAACGGTAAGCTCGTCACCCGCGGTCGCCACCATGTACTGCGTGCCGACGTGCGTGACCGAGCCCTGGTCGGCGCGTATTGTGAGTCGGACGGGTGGGCCGCTTGCGGGCGCGTCGACATAGACTCGGCCGCGTTGCAAAAAGAGCATATCGCGAGAGATCAGTTCAATGCGGGAATCTTCGTCGAGCCGCACGGACAAGCCATCGCCCAGCACGAAACCCAGGCCCGACGCTTTCGCCGTTTGCACGATCAGGTCGGAATGCAGGATTTGCAAATCGCCCAGCTCGATGAGGCCGGCATCTTCCCGCACGAGATAGACGGAACCGAAGCGTTTCTCGATTTTCGCAATATCGATTGGCGGCGCATCGTCGGTGCCGGTCATACGCGCCACGACAATTGCGCAGAGGACAAGTGATGCGGCGATGCCGGAATACGACCAGCGGCGACGGTGGCGGCGAGTCGTTAGTGCGCGCCATTCGGCATGGACCGAATCGCGAATCCGCCGTGTGTCGTCGGCAGGCGGGGCAGGCCGAGGCGACGATCGTTCGAGCAGCCGCCCGACAGGGTCGACATCCCCGGCCATCGGTTCCCGGTTTTCGTTGCTCATGAACGCACCCTGCAATCCTCTTCGTGCAGTGCCCCACATAGAGTGCCGTACACATCCGCGAACGCGCGCTTCGCCCGCGCCAGCAGTGATTGCGCCGCTTCCGTACCAATACTGAGCCGCGCCGCGATTTCCCGGATGGACCGACCTTCGATGTACTTCCACTCCAGGATGTCGCCGTACCGCGCCGGGAGGCGGTCCAGTGCCACTTGAATGAGCCGCAATGATTCGGCCCGCCGGTAGGTCTCGTCCGGACGTGCTTCGGCCGGCGCCTCGAACGAGTCGAGCGCTGCCTGGATTTCCGGTCGGTCCTCGATCAGCACGATGTGATCTCGATAGCGTCGCTGTCGCTCCAGCCAGTCGGCGATCTCGTGACGGCATATTGCGCAAAGCCACGTGAACATCGCTGCCTCTGCCCGGTACGTGTGCATCTTGCGCAGTGCACGATTCAGGCTGTCCTGGACGACGTCACGGACGGCCTCCGGATCGTCAGGCAGTCGCATCTGCGCGAAGCGATAGAGCCTTGCGAAGTAGTCCTCGAAAAACCGGTTGAACGCTGGCTCGTCGCCGGCCACCAACTGCTTCGCGAGTCGTTTGTCGTCCAGGTAGGCCGGCATGCGTCCGAGGTTCCTGTTCCCGTTTCTTGGACGGACGGGTAATTCGAAATCGGTCGACTCATTGTACGCCCGTTGCCGCGAGCATTTTATTATGTCTAATCATCCGGCAACACGGATCGAAACATCGCCTCGTCATCAAGTTCCTCCAGGGCATCCAGCGCGTCCCGGCGCACCGACAAATCGGGGTCTTCGGCCGCGCGACGCATGAGCGCAACAGCGTCGGCGGAATCGAGGTCTCCCAGGGCCTGTACCGTCGCCGAACGTACGCGCGGGTCGGGATCGTTCATTGCGTTCGAAAGATACCCGAGCGCCGATTCGCCGCCGGACCGCGCGATCATTTCCGCCGCGTTGGCGCGCGCCGCGGTGTCACCGCTTGCGCCCGCACTGGCGAGCGCGGCGAGCGCCTCGTCGCCGCCTATGGCCGCCAGGGATTCCGCGGTAGCTTCGCGGATGCGCTCATCGGGATCCGCCAGTGCAAAACTCAGCAGCCGAACGGCGTCCGGGTTAGCCAGTCGCCGGAGCTCGCGCACCGCTGCCCGACGTTCGCTGAATCCCGCTTGCAGCAGTGTCTTTTCGATGAGTTCCCGGGCCTCCGGCGGGATCGAGGCGCCGTCCTCGAATATCCAGAGCGAGCCGCGACGCGGTCCCGAATCGGCGGTTACGTGCAATTGGTAACTCTCATCCGCAAGTACCCATTCGACGAGGTCTGCCAGTGGCAAGGCGCCGGCGGGAAGTCGCGTTGCCTCGTCGAGATCCGCCTGCTGGATTAGCCGCAGTCCGCAGGCCGCCACTATTGTTTCGACGAGTGCCTGCCGTTGCACGATACCCGCATCGATATGCACCCGGTTGTCGTTGCAAGCGGCGCCAGGGCCGACCGGATTCGCGCCGGCCGCAATGGGGGCGAGGCCGAACCCGAGCCCTGCCGCCAGGACGACTCGCGCGTTACGGCTAGTCCTCATCCTCGAATCCGCAGCCGTTCTTGCGCGTCTTGTTCACGCAGATTTCACCTTCTTCGGAAAACGTCGCGTTATCGTCGAAGCCGATCGCGCCGACTTCGATCTTCGCCGGCGTGTTCGGCGGCAGGGATTCAAGGTAGTCGTCCGGCACCTCGACCTCGAGTTCCTCCACGTCTCCCGGGATCCGCACGACGTACGGGAAGCTTTCTCGCCCGTCGACTTCCGGTTCGAAGACGACTTCCCAGGCGGCGATCGGTACGTCCGCCGGCGGTGTGGGCAGCAATGCCATGCCGTCGGAGCACTCGCCCAGATCGTCGCCGGGCGCCCAGGAGATCGACCCTTCGAAGCTCTCGTCGTCCGCCTCTAGCTCGAACTCGAGGTCCGTCGGGGCGGCCGGCAGGTTGAAAGTCAGTTCCGAGGCGCCGAAGGATCGCTCAAAGTTCTCGTCGACGCCGACAAAGCGGTAGGTCCCGGGTGTCCATCGCGCGATGAAATCCTCGAGTGTGACGAAGTCCTCGTCGTCGTTCTCGGGATCGTCGTCCAGGGTCGGGTCGAAGCACAGCGGTTCCGCGCTTTCGGCAAAAATCTCGGTCAGGGTTTGTTCGCGCAGCTCCCTGCGGACCTTGTAGTGAAAGATGCGCTTGTGCTTCGGATTGAGCAGGGCGGCGCCGCGCAGCTCGTCGCCGTCCATCAGGAAATGAAATCCTATGTCGCCGTCCGTGGCGTTGATCTCGATCAATACCTTGCATTCACCGAAATCGCCGCAGGGTTCGGTTGCGCCTCCTGCCAGAGGTATCAAGGCGAGGGCGACAGCCAGGGTGAGCGGTTGCAGCTGGCAGTTCAGGTTCATGGCAACTCCCGTCAATGGTTGGAGTGTTATGCAGGCTCTCGATCGGCCTGCTTTCTGCTTGAGTTCCTTGTTTGACGGAAAGCGGATGAAAACCGGTTGCGGTACTATAGTTCCAGGTTGAAGCGTATGCGTGTGAGGTGCTCGTACAGACGAGCGAACAGCCGGCTTAGCTGCGTGCCCAGGTTCTTCTTCGCCTTGCTTCGGCCGGCAATCTGCGTGCGTCTGCTAAGCTTGCTTTCCGTGACCGCATACGGCGTGATGCCGTACATCTGCTGGCCGTGCCGCCAGAAGCGCTTCATGTATACGTCGACTGGCGCCGTGATGGTTTCCGAACTGGCCAGCAGGCGTTCTGCCGCAGACGGGGAAATCCCGTAACACATGGCACTGTGCGGCGCTTTCGTGTAGCGCCAGAGCGCAAATCTGCCAAGTGCCTTGACCCGTTTCTTCCGCGCACGTCGCTCGGATTGCAGGCGGATTAGGCCGTATTCATCGATCTCGTTGTCGAGCAGTTGTAACGCCTGTGAAAAATCCTCGGACAATTGGAAGTCGTCTTCCATGACCAGTACCGGCTCTCCGAGATGCACGCAGAGTTGCCACAGCAGCTTGTGACTCGTATAACAGCCCACTTCTCCAGCGGTGATGTCCCTGCCGGTTGCAAGCAGGAATTCACTTTCGTCGACTTTGCACAACGGAGAACGGATGGCTTCGTTGCCGATAACGCCCGGAAAGAAGCGAAAATCGAGACCCAAACCCCGCAACTGCGATTCCGCCTGTTGTTGCCGCGCCTCAGCGTCGGCCAGAGTAATGACATAGATGCGCATACAGACTCTTGTTCAAGCGCTGCGGCACCCAACGCTGTGGTGACATGTTGGACGGGTTGGGCCGGAAAATCGGTTGCACCTATCCTTGATCTGCCGACGGAGGCGCACGATCATTGGCGGGTGCGGAGCATGTGCCCGGGGGACTACCTTAATGACCGCCATACGAATCAGGCAGTTGCTCGAGGAGCTCGATGGTGAACTCGGGCGTACGGATGACCTCGACGCCGAGACGCGTCGGAGGCTTGCCGAATTGCGCGACCGGCTAGATGCCGCCGACGACACCGAAGAATCCTTGAGCGACAGCGCCCGCGAGCTCGAGTCGCGCTTTGCCGCCTCGCACCCGACGGCCGAGCGTCTCGCTCACGAGATCGCCGACCTGCTGACCAAGATGGGAATCTGACACATCACGGCGTTCCAGCCCACAATCTGCGGCGCTCAGCGCACCGCTGCCTGGGATTCCCGGTGTACCGTGGTCGCGGTCGCGATCATGCTCGCGAGGTCGGTCAGGTTCGCGGGGATGATCATCGTGTTGTTTTCCTTCGCGAGCGCGCCGAAGCGTTCCAGGTAGTCCTCGGCGATCCTGAGCTGCATTGCTTTTTCACCGCCGGGCTCGTTCAATGCGATAGCCACCATCCGCAGGCCTTCGGCCGTCGCCTTGGCGACCGCGAGGATGGCTTCGGCCTCGCCGCGCGCCTCGTTGATCTGCTGTGTCTGCGTGGCCTCGGATTCCTTGATGACGCGCTGTTTCTCGCCCTCGGCCACGTTGATCGCCGCTTCCTTCTCGCCCTCTGACTGCAGCACCAGCGCGCGCTTCTCGCGCTCGGCACGCATCTGCTTTTCCATGGCCGTCAGTACGTCCTGCGGCGGTGTGATGTTCTTGATCTCGTAGCGCAGGACTTTCACGCCCCAGGGTTCCGAGGCCTTGTCCAATTCGTCTACGATCGCCAGGTTGATCGTGCTGCGCTCCTCGAAAGTCTTGTCGAGATCGATCTTGCCGACCTCGCTGCGCAAGGTCGTCTGGGCGAGCTGCGAAATAGCGAACAGGTAATCGCCGATGCCGTAGGAAGCCAGTTCCGGGTCGCGCACCTGCAGGTAGAGAACACCGTCCACGCCGACCTGCACGTTGTCCTTCGTGATGCATACCTGTTCCGGAATGTCTATCGCGTGCTCCTTCAGGCTGTGCTTGTAGGCCACCTTGTCGACGAATGGAATCAGGATGCTGAAGCCCGGTTTCAATACCCGGCTGAACTTGCCGAGCTGCTCGATGACGAAGGCTGATTGCTGCGGCACGATGACCGCGGTCTTGAAGATGATGAAAATGACCAGGACAGCGACCGCCAGCGCGACGACGAATGCGGTATCGACCATGGACTAGATCTCCTGCGCAGGGGTAGCGGCCGGATGGTCGGCCACGATGTTGACGTTCATGCCTTCTGTCGCGACGACGCGGGCCTGGCTCATTGCCGGTATCACAGTGGTGCCGGTGTTGTGGGCGGTCCAATAGCTGCCGTGCAACTGCACCCGCGTGCTGCGTCCGGGTGCCACGTCCTCCGTCACCTGCACGAGCTTGCCGACCGATGCGTTTCGCATCTCCTGCGTGCTGCCGCGCATGCGCGTGTAAAGGCGCTTCCGGAACAGTACCATCGCGACCAATGCCACGATGCCGAACGCGACCCACTGTCCCCAGATCGGCATTGCCACGCCGAGCAGCCCCAGCAGTCCGATCACGACCGCCGAGAATCCGATGAACATGAGGTAAAAGGCCGCGTCCACGGCCATCAGTTCGGCGCCCATCAGCAGCGCGCCGATCACCAGCCATCCCCACCAGGGCATGTCGCTCCCCTCCTTACCGCCGTCCGTCCCCG
The DNA here is from genome assembly GCA_963775455.1 of uncultured Pseudomonadota bacterium. GTDB lineage: Bacteria > Pseudomonadota > Gammaproteobacteria > Steroidobacterales > Woeseiaceae > UBA1847. Next base: position 590,848 of record CAVZIU010000006.1, read on the forward strand.
CGAAGTCTAACCGCCACGACGCCCCGTCGGGGCGGGTTTTTCGTGTGCACCGTGTCCTATAATGGCGCCGCCCGCGTTACGGTGACGATCCACGCGCGTCATGAGCGACGAATTCGACAATATCCCGCCCGACCCCGCCGCGGAGCCGAGCCCGGTGCCGGCGGCGAAGCACAGCCTGCGGCGCAAGGTCATCGGCTGGGGCGCCATCGCGGCAATAGCAAGTGCGCTGCTCGCCCTCGTGGCAAACCTCTCGGAAATCTTCGGGGCGCTCAAGTCCGACGACACGCGTGAACTCGTGGAGCAGACCCGCAGCACGATCGAGGACACCGACCAGAAAGTCGACGAGCTCGTCACCCTTTTACGCAATCAGGCAGCTGCGTCCGGCGTGAGTCTCGACATCGAGTCCGAGGCTGCCATTCGCAACGCGGTCGAAGCGATCGTCGTCTCCGGCAACCGCGAGAAGCAGGCGGCACTCGAGAAAATGAACGATGGCGACGTGGCCGGCGCCGCTGAATCGCTCGAAAAGCTTGCGAGAACCCAGGGTGATGCCGCTGCCACGACGGGATCCACTGCTGCCGATAGCTGGGCCCAGGCCGCGGCACTCTACGACACGCTCGACATAGAAAAATCCGTGCAGTGCTATGCACAGGCTGTCGCGCACCGACCGGACGACCCGGCGCTGCTCGAAGCCTATGGTCATGCCCTCGTGCGTGCGGGCCGCCAGGAGGAAGGGCAGCGCAATTTCGAGGCGGTGCTCGAACTCCAGCCGGACGGCGCCGTGCGGGCCTCCGCCCTGCAGGGGCTCGGAAGTATCGCCCGGCAGCGCGGCAACTATGCCGAGGCGGCGAGCCTGCTGGAGGAAGCGCTGGCCGCCGCCGAGGTCAGCGGAGACCTCTCCGAACGCATCTACGCCATACACACACTCGCATTGCTGCGGCGCTCGCAGGGCGAACTCGGCGAATCGGACCGCCTGCTCGGAGAGGCCCTGGAACTCGCCGTGGAATACGACGACGATGCCTTGCGGGCATTGGTGCTGAGCGCAATCGGCTCCAATGCCGCAACCGCCGAGGACTACGATACTGCCGTTGCGCGGCTGAACGAGGCGCTGGCGATCTACGAGGCCCAGGACAACCTTCCCCGCCAGGCCATCGTCGTCGGCAATCTCGGCGCGGTGGCACTCAAGCGCGGGGATCTCGAGGTGGCAGAACCATTGCTCCTCGAGTCGGTACGCCTCGGTGAACGGCTCAAGTGGCCCTCGTCGATTGCCTACGACATGATCAACCTGGCCGCAATCTCCGGTGCGCGGGAGCAGTGGGCCGAGGCGGACGAGCGGCTCGGCCGCGCGCAGCAGCTCGCGCTGGACTCGGGGCTCACGGAACTGCTGCCCGTAATCCTGTTCAATCGAGGTGAGATCGCCGAGACGGCCGGCGACTTCGATACGGCCTGCCGCTATTGGGCCGAAGCGACCCCGCACTTCGTCGCAATGGGCAGCGAGCATGCCGCTGAAGCGACCGGGAAACTGCGTGACGCTGGCTGTCCGCAATCGGCTGAGGCCGACTGATCGTGGCGAATCCGGGCAACGGGTGAACCCTTGGTCGCAAACGCGCTATAGTCTGTTTATCCAAGCGAGCGACTATCCATAGCCATGAACGCGAGCCTGATCGCCGCAGCCGTCATCCTCGCAGCCGGCATAGCTGCCGCGGCGGCGTTCCTGATGCCCGGCGAACCCGAATCCGTGGTGCCGCTGACGGCAGTCGAGCCACCGGTTTTCAATGCTTCCGCCGCCATCGAGGATCGCGTTGTGGCGCTCGAAGAGGCCGTGTCCGGCGAGCGCGAGGCACGCCGCGTGCTCGAGGATGAACTGGTCGCGCTGTACTCGGAACTCGATCGCCTGAAGACCGGGGCGACGGCGCCCAAGGCGGCAAGCGCGACGGAAGAGACGCTTCCGCCGCTGCCGTCGCGCCAGCGAGAGCGGGATACCTTCGAGGAACGTAGCGAAGAACTGGTTGAGGAAGGCCTGAGCGCCGAGCGCGCCGCTTACATCCTGCAGCGTGAATCCGAATTACGGTTCGCGCAGATGCAGGCCTTCTACGAAGCTCGCAATGCGGAAAATCCCGAGGAACGGCTGGCCGAACTGGAGAACCCGGACGAAGTACTGCGTGCGGAGATCGGCGATGCCGAGTACGAGAAATACCTCAGGGCCAACAACCGCTCGACCTCGGTTACCGTCGAGGGCGTGATGTCATCATCACCGGCTGCCGAGGCCGGCCTGCAACCGGGCGACGAAATCGTCCGCTACGGCGGCGAGCGGGTCTATAACTCCCGGGACCTGATGGAGCATTCGTTGCGGGGCGATGGTCCGGTCGTCGTGGAACTCGTGCGTGACGGCACGCCGATGGAAGTCGTGATCCCGCGTGGCCCGCTCGGCATCGAGATTGGCCGCCGCAGAAGCTAGCCTTGCTACTCAGCGTTTCTTCCCGAAAAAGCGGCCCAGCATCCTGAACTCGTCCGCCCGCCGGCTGCCCTTGCGCCAGGCGAGCCCGATCGTCCGGTAACTGTCCTCGCCGAGGGGCGCGAGCTTCACCCGTGTATTGCGCAGGATCGAGGTGCCGCGCGCCATTTCGGGCAGGAACGTAATACCGAGGTCGGCGTCCACCATCTCGACCAGGGTGAGCAGGCTGCTCGCGGCGAAGGGCGCCACCTTCTGGCTGTTCCTGATCTTGCAGGCGGCGAGCGCGTGGTCCCTCAGGCAGTGCCCGTCTTCGAGCAACAACACGCTGTCCGCATTGAGTCGGTTGATGCGGTAGTTCTCCGGATCGACGCGATTCGTTCCGTCACGATAAGCCAGGCAGAAACCGTCACGGTACAACTCCTCGGTCTCGACCCCGCGCATTTCCCAGGGTAGCGCCAGCAGGATGACATCGAGGTCTCCGTCCATCAGTTGCCGGTAGATCTTGTCGGTCTGGCCTTCGGCGAGATACAGCTGCAGTTTCGGATGCTTGCGCCGCAGCTTGGGTAGCACTTCGGGCAGCACGAAGGGCGCTATGGTCGGGATAATCCCGAGGCGCAGTTCGCCGGCCAGCGGTTCGCCTGCACCCTGCGCCAGCTCGACCAGGCTGTCGAGATCCTGCAGGCACAGCCGCGCCTGGACGGCAATGCGCTGACCGATCGACGTAACCGTGACCCGGCGGTTTGTCCGGTCCACGAGCTGCGTGCCGAGAACCTGCTCGAGCTCCGCAATCCCGCTCGACAACGCCGACTGGGACACGAAACAGGACGCGGCCGCCCGGCCGAAGTGGCCGGTGTCGACCAGCGCCAGGAAATATTCCAGTTGTCTGACAGTAGGATAGCGCAATTATCTAAAAAATCGATTGCTGCAATAAGATTAAAACATTTTGTTAATTATGCTGGTTTTGCGATAGTGACGTCAATGCACACGAACCGGAGTAACAGTATGGAGGTCAATATCGGTATTGACGGCAAGGACCGCAGGAAAATTGCGGCTGGTCTGGCTCGATTACTGGCGGACAGCTACACGCTGTACCTCAAGTCCCATAACTACCACTGGAACGTGGAAGGCCCCATGTTCAACACGCTGCATTCGCTGTTCGAGACGCAGTACCAGGAGCTTGCGGCCGCAGTGGACGAGATCGCGGAACGAATCCGCGCACTGGGCGTAAAGGCACCGGGCTCGTATTCGGAGTTCGCGAAGATCGCGAGCGTCGAGGAGGCGAAAGGCGGCGAGAGTGCCGAGGAGATGCTGCGCCAGCTCGTGCTTGGCCAGGAGGCCGTAGTTCGCACCGCGCGGGAGATTTTTCCGGTCGTGGACAAGAATCACGACGAGCCGACCGCCGATCTCCTGACCCAGCGCATGCAGACGCACGAGAAGAACGCCTGGATGCTGCGCAGCATGCTCGCATGACCACACTGGATTTTTCGACACACATAGACGCTGACGGAGTTTGAAATGCTGAAAAACATCGAGGGACAACGTGTCCCGAACGTGACGTTCAAGACGCGCAAGGACCACGAATGGATTGACCGGACGTCGGCAGACGTGTTCAAGGGCAAGACGGTGGTGCTGTTCTCGCTGCCGGGCGCTTTTACGCCGACCTGCTCGTCGTCGCACGTGCCGCGCTATAACCAGCTCGTCCCGGCGTTTCGCGATCACGGTGTGGACGAAGTTATCTGCGTCTCGGTGAACGATGCGTTCGTAATGAACGAGTGGCAGCTGCAGCAAAAGGCCGATCGCCTTACCTTCCTGCCGGACGGCAACGGCGACTTTTCCGAGGGCATGGGACTCCTGGTCGACAAGGCCAACCTCGGCTTCGGCAAACGTTCGTGGCGTTATTCGATGCTCGTGAATGACGGCATGATTGAAAAGATGTTCATCGAGCCTGACCAGCCGGGCGACCCGTTCCTTGTCTCGGATGCGGACACCATGCTCGAGCACATTGCACCCGACTCCGACAAGCCGGCAGATGTCACGGTGTTCGCGCGCGCAGGGTGCGCCTACTGCGCGAGGGCAAAAGGCCTGCTGCGCGATGCGGGTTATGAATTCGAGGAACTGGTGTTGAATCGCGACTACTCGGATCGCACGTTGCGCGCCGTCGCCCAGGCGACGAGCTATCCGCAAGTGTTCGTCAACGGCCAGCATATCGGCGGTGCGGATGACCTCGAACACTGGCTGGAGACAGGTGGCGAGCAGAGGAGCGCCGCCTGACGCACTAACATTGTAAGAGCACGGCGCCGGATTGGATTCCCCCTGTCCTTCCCGGCGCGCCCCGGGGGCCGGACTTCTTTGGAATCCGGCCCTTTTCCTCATCTGCCGGCCGCCGATTTCCGCGTTGCCGCCTGGCAGGTTTCTTCCTATGCTGTGTGGAAGGTACGGCTCACCTTACCCTGCACAGGAATGGCCATGAAACTCTCAGACCAGGGACTGCTCAAGTCGAAAGCCTACATTGGCGGCCGCTGGATCGACGCGGATGGCGCCGGCACTTTCGACGTCACGAATCCTGCGACCGGCGAAACCATTGCTAAGGTCGCGAAGTGCGGCACGGCGGAGACACGCCGCGCAATCGAGGCCGCCGGCGCCGCGTTGCCCGCCTGGCGTGACACGGTAGCGACGAAGCGCGCCATGCTCCTGCGGCGCTGGTACGACCTCATGATGCAGGCCCAGGAAGACCTGGCGCGGATCATGACGGCCGAGCAGGGCAAGCCGCTTGCCGAATCGCGCGGTGAAATCGCATATGGCGCAAGCTACATCGAATGGTTCGCCGAGGAAGGCAAGCGCGTGTACGGCGACACCATCCCGTCGCCGTCGCCGGACAAGCGCCTCGTCGTCATCAAGCAACCGGTCGGGGTCGTGGCGTGTATTACGCCCTGGAATTTCCCGAATGCGATGCTCGCACGCAAGATCGCGCCGGCGCTCGCCGCCGGCTGCACTGTCGTATGCAAGCCCGCAAATGAAACGCCGCTGTCTGCACTCGCGATGGCGGAACTTGCCGCCCGCGCAGGCATACCCGACGGCGTCATCAACCTGGTCAACGGCGTCACGAAGGAGATCGGCGGTGAACTCACCAGCAATCCGATCGTGCGCAAACTGACGTTCACCGGCTCCACCGCGGTCGGCAAGCTGCTCGTCCGGCAATGCTCCGATACGATGAAGCGTACGTCGATGGAACTGGGCGGCAATGCGCCGTTCATCGTGTTCGACGATGCGGATCTCGATGCGGCAGTGAAGGGCGCCATCATCTGCAAGTTCCGCAACGCCGGCCAGACCTGCGTGTGCGCGAACCGGATCCTGGTGCAAGCGGGCGTCTACGACGAATTCTGTAAGAAATTCTCCGCGGCGACCGCCAAGCTCAAGATGGGCAACGGGGCCGATGAAGGCGTTGTCGTCGGTCCGCTGATCACTGAGAAAGCGGCGAACGACGTGTACGCGTTCATTGAGGATGCCGTCGAACACGGTGCGAAGCTGGCGCAGGGCGGAGGCCGTTCCGGGCTTGGCGCAAATTTCATCGAACCTACGGTGCTCACGAACGTCGATGCGGACATGCGGGTCTTCAACGAAGAGATCTTCGGGCCGGTCGCGCCGCTGTTCCGGTTCGAGACCGAAGAGGAGGCGATCGCCATCGCGAACGACACGGAATTCGGGCTCGCTTCCTATTTCTATTCGCGCGACATCGGGCGAATCTGGCGGGTCAGCGAAGCGCTTGAGTACGGTATCGTCGGCATCAACGAGGGCATCATCTCGAATCCTATGGCGCCGTTCGGTGGCGTCAAGGAGTCCGGACACGGCCGCGAGGGCTCGAAGTACGGCCTGGACGATTACCTCGATATCAAGTACCTGTGCATGGGCGGCATCGACAGGTAGCCGGTCCGACTACAGGTCCGATTCCGGCCAGTTTTACCGGCCGCCGGGCTTATACTGGGCGCATGTACACGACTGCCGCTTACGAACGTGCACGCCTGTCCCGGGACTCCCGTTTCGACGGCCAGTTCTTCGTTGGAGTCCGGACGACCGGCATCTACTGCCGCCCCGTTTGCCCCGCGAATCCGCCGAAGCGCGAGAACGTCGAATATTTTGCGAGCGCGGCGGCCGCCGGCGAGGCGGGATTCCGCCCGTGCCTGCGCTGTCGCCCGGAATGTGCGCCTGGTACGCCTGCCTGGCACGGTACGTCGACGACTGTCCGGCGCGGACTCCGGCTGATCGCAAATGGTGCGCTGGACGACGGCTCCGTCGAGCAGCTCGCCGAGCGCCTCGGCGTCACCAGCCGCCACCTCCGGCGCTTGTTTCGTACGCATCTCGGTGCGAGCCCGCTGGCCGTCGCGCACACTCAACGGCTGCATTTCGCGAAGCGACTGATCGACCAGACCCGACTGCGGTTGAACGACATTGCCGTCGCAGCCGGCTACGGCAGCATCCGGCGCTTCAACGATGCATTTCTGGCGACCTATGGTCGGTCCCCACGCGAGCTGCGTAAGAATTTCGCGCAGGATGTCCCGCAGGGCGCGACGCTCGAGATCGAACTGCCCTATCGCAGACCATACGCCTGGCGGCAACTGCTCGGATTCGCAACCGGGCGGAGCATCCCCGGCGTCGAGTCCGTCGAAGGCGATACCTACCGGCGCACGATCAGTCTCGAGGGCCGGCACGGTGTGCTCGCCGTCGACGAAATTCCGGAGCGCAGCTGCCTGCGGCTTCGGGTGGACGGCGTCGCGACGACTGACCTGTTTTCCGTCGTGCAGAGAACGCGCGAGATGTTCGATCTCGACGCGCCCGTGCTTGAGATTCGCCGCACGCTCGCGGCCGATGCGTCGCTCCGGCGTAGGCTCGGACGCCGTCCCGTCGTGCGCGTGCCGGGTGCCTGGGACGGCTTCGAACTTGCCGTGCGCGCCATACTCGGCCAGCAGGTCTCCGTGCGGGCCGCGACCACGCTTTCGGGACGGCTGGTTGCGCGCCACGGCGCGCTCCTCGATGGGGACCTTGCACAGCGCTTCGGCCGCTTCGGCCTCACGCACGTCTTCCCGGCGCCTGGTGTGCTGGTGCAGGCACGGCTCGACGCCCTTGGGATCACGAGCGCGCGCATTGCCGCGATTTGCGGGCTTGCCCGCGCGCTTGAAGACGGCGAAGTCTCGTTCGACACGGCGCAGGACCCCGACGCATTCGTGGCTGAGCTGACTGCGCAGCGCGGTATCGGCGACTGGACCGCGCAGTACATCGCGATGCGCGCACTGAAATACCCGGATGCCTTTCCGGCATCCGATCTCGGCCTGTTGCGCGCATTCGACGGTGACGGCCGGCGACTAAAACCCGCCGAACTTCTGGCCCACGCGGAGGCCTGGCGGCCTTGGCGCGCCTACGCGGCATTGTTGTTGTGGAATTCCCCGGCGAACTCAGGAGGTTGAACTATGTACTACTGTTACCACGATTCCCCGGTCGGCGAACTCCTGCTGGCCGGTGACGACGAGGCGCTCGAAATGGTGAGCTTTCCGACGGGCGCAATGCGACGTGATCCGGCGCAACACTGGATCTACAATGAAAAGCCCTTCGCGGCCGCCAAGCACCAGCTCGACGAGTATTTCGCCGGCGAGCGAACCGATTTCGATTTGCGGCTCCGGCTCACGGGCACCGCGTTCCAGCTCGCAGTGCTCGAGGAACTGCGGAAGATTCCTTATGGCGAGACGGCGTCGTACCGCGACGTGGCCGAACGCATCGGGCGGCCGAAAGCGATGCGGGCGGTCGGCGCGGCGAACGGTCGCAACCCGTTGCCGATCATCGTGCCGTGCCACCGTGTTATCGGTGCCGGCGGCGACCTGACCGGGTTCGGCGGCGGGCTCGATACCAAGGCCGCCCTCTTGCGGCACGAAGCCGAGCATCGGCAGGTATCGCTGCTCTGATCTGATCGCAGCGGGTCTTGCCCGCGGAATCGCGACGGTGGGAACTGCTAGAATTTCCTGCCCTGCAGGGCGCGCACTGCGGCCGACGGCGCCACGCCGTCGATCAGCCGATCCGCATCGACCAGCTTGGTGTAGCGTGATTCGAGCGGCAGAATGCCCGCCCACACCGGGATCTCGTAGTCTTCGGGTTCGTCCTCGGGTACCGGCTTCCCGGAGATCTTCGCCGACGCATGCTCGATCGCGAACGCAATGACGCCGGTCATCTTGATCTCCTTCTCCAGCGGCGCGCGCAGCTCCGCCCAGCGGCCCGGCATCGTGTGCTCGGCGATCACCTGCATAGCGTGCAGCTTGACCTTGCGCTCTGCGACGAACGTCGGTGTGCCGAACACCGTCACGGAACGGTAGTTCATCGACGAATTGAAAGCCGACCTCGCGAGCACCAGCGCATCGAGCAGGGTGACATTCAGGGATGCGTATTCTGTCTGTTCCAGCAGCCGGATCACCCGCGCCTTGCGCGCACCGTGCAAATAGATGGTCTCGCCGTCTCGGCCATACAGCATCGGCACGACGACCGGCGTGCCGTCCTGGATGAAGGCCACGGCAGCTACGAGCCCGGCATCGAGCACCGAGTGCACCGTCGCCTTGTCGTACGCCCCTTTCGGGCTCAACTGACGGACTTCATTCCTTCGACTGACGACGTATTCCTCGGTCACGTGACCCTCCGGTTACAGGACGCGCGGCGCGATCAGATAGGCCGCGGCCGTCACGACTACGATGCTGATGATATTCAGGGCGATACCGGCGCGCACCATTTTCGGGATCGTAAGCAGGCCGGACCCGAACACGATCGCGTTGGGCGGCGTGGCGACCGGCAACATGAACGCGCAGCTCGCCCCCAGCGCGACCGGCACCGTGGCCAACAAGGGATCCAGGCCCGACTCGACCGCGATCGCGCCGACGATGGGTAGAAAGGTCGTCGTCGTCGCAACATTGCTCATGAGTTCTGTAATGAAGATGATTACCGCGCCCGTCACCAGGACGACGACGAATGGCGACAACGTGCCGAGGACCTGCAGGCTCGTGCCGATCCATTCGGCGAGACCCGTGTCCGATACGGCGCGGGCCAGGGTCAGGCCGCCGCCGAAGAGGATTAACACGCCCCAGGGGAGGCGTTCGGCATAGCTCCAACGGAGGAGCATCGGGTCCTCCCTGGAACCGCTCGGGATAAGGAATAGTGCAATCGCCCCGGCCATCGCGATCATGGAATCCTCGAGCCCGGCGAGTCCCGGGATCTGGTTCAACAGCGGCCTGGTGACCCAGAGTGCCACGAGCAGCGCGAATATCACGGCGACCCGTTTCTCCGGGGGTGAGATCGCACCCATGTCTTCTTTCAGCCGCCGGAGTTCCTGCCTGGCTTCATCGGAAGTGCGGAAGTTGACCTGGAATACCACGCGCGTCAGCGCAAGCCAGGCCAAGGGCAGCATCAGCGCCGACACCGGCACGCCGACCAAGAGCCAGTTGGCGAACGCAATCTCGGTCCCGTGGTTGTCTTTCATGAACGCGGCGAATATCGCGTTCGGGGCCGTACCGACCAGGGTGGCCATCCCGCCTATGGTCGCCGCGTAGGCGATCCCCAGCATCAGCGCATATTGGAAATGCGTGCGCTGGCGCTCATCGAGGTCACGGACCGAGTTGTGTATCACTGCGACGACTGAGACCCCGATCGGCAACAGCATCATGGTCGTGGACGTGTTCATTACCCACATGCTGATTAGGCCCCCTGCCAGCATGAAGCCGCCGACCAGGGAACGGCCGCTGCCGCCGGAATACTGCAGCACGGTCAGGGCGATACGGCGGTGCAGGTTCCAGCGCTGCATGGCGAAGGCCACGACAAAGCCGCCCAGGAACAGGAAAATCACTTCGTCCGAATAGGGTTCGACGGTCTCTTCGATACTCGCGATGCCAAACAGCGGGAAAAGCACGATGGGCAGGAACGATGTGATGGCGATCGGCACGGCTTCCGTTGCCCACCATATCGCCATCAACAATCCGATTGCAGCCGTGAACCAGGCGGCGCCCTCGAGCGCAGGCGGCGCGCCCGCGAGCAACATCGCGAACGCAATGACGGGACCAAGCAGGAGTCCGATGCTCTGGTACCGGGCCCGGCCGGCTGCCGCGCTTTCCGCACCCAAGTCTGATGCTCCCCGATTCGAGTGCGCACACTGTACCCGGTTTCACGCTGGCAAGGCGTTCGCGGACGAAGGTTCACGATATCTTGTGGGCCTCTCGCCTTTCCCTACAAGATGTAGTAGCATCGCGCGCGTACCTTAACTGGTACGCACGGAGATGAGATGCAACAGGCGACGGGGGCGGGACACCATGCCGGATGCATGGCTCGAGGGTAGTGCCACGTGCTTCCTCTCAACACGTCACGATACGTATCGGAGCTGCGAACTGATACGGCCCGCGAACCAACGATTCGCCGACCGGGGACAGACACGCTGACGGTTACGCGACACTGACGTCGCGCATTGTCGATTGCGATTTGTACCGTGCCTGGCGCATCCTCTGCACACTTGGCCGCCCGTTATCGGGCGGCTTTTTTAACCGCGGTGCCATGACCAGACCCTTGATCTCGCGCGTTCTCGCCGTGCTTGCCCTGGCTGCCGCATTAGCGGCCTGCTCGGGACAGCATTCGAAACCCGACCTGCCGTACCCGGCCTTTGTCGACACGGGCGAGATCGAAGAACAGTTCCTCGCCGCGCTTCCCGGCATTCGCGCTCGCGAATTCTCGAGCGACCCGCGTACGCGAGAGTTTGCCGGGCAAGTCGTGATACCGCCGGACTGGAAAGGGACGACCGGGGGTGAGCCGGGCAAAGCGCTCGAAATCTACGTGCTGGCCGGAGAACTGCGCGTAGGCGAATTCGTGCTGGGGCCCGGCGGTTATGCCTGGGTGCCGCCCGGAAGCCTCGGATTCCGGCTGGAATCGGACGGTGGTGCGCAATTGCTGTATTTCCTCGATGAACTCGACGAGCGGTCGGTAATGCGCGCGCCGTTGATCCTGGACAGCGCGCTGGTCGAGTGGCAGGCGATCGTGCCAGGTGTGTCCGAGCGCGAGCTGCGTGCCGACCCCGGTACCGGCGCGCGTACCTGGTTGCGGCGCATCGAACCCGACGTGTCCGTGCTCTGGGAGGCATCGAGCGTCGAACGTGAGGGCTATCTCGTCGCCGGGCACTACCGGCACAGCGAATGTGCCCAAGGTGAACCGGCGACCTGGGATTACCTGCCCGGCGGCTATTTCCGGCGCCCGCCCGATGTCCTGAACGGCGGGCCGGAGTCCGCGGCACTCGCCGAATCGATATGGTTCCTGCGCGAAGCGACCGGCGGCCGGATCAGCCCGGCGCCGGAATGCACGATGCCGCCGGCGGGGACCGGGGACGCAACGGCCGACTAATCGGGACGCTTGCGGCCCGGTTTCACGAGTTTCGTGATTCCTGTGCCGAGTTTCATGAGCTTGGTGAGTGTGGACGTCGGGATGTTGCGAATCTCTTCGTACCAGCTGCTGGTCAGTTCGACGAAGTCGAGCATGTTCCGGATTCGGGACTTGGTGACCGCATCCGTGCCGGGTTCGCGCTCGACCTCGGCAGCGCATTCGCGCAGCATGCTGAGTGTCGGATTGAGTTCGCGCTGCTTGCGTTGTTCAATGATCACCCGGAACAACTCCCACACGTCATGGACGGACTCGAAGTAGTCACGACGGTCGCCCAGCACGTGCACCATGCGGACCAGTCCATAGCTTTGCAGTTCGCGAATGCTGGTCGACACGTTGGAACGCGCGACCGACAGAAGCTCGCAAATCTGGTCGGCGCGCAGCGGCCGAGGCGACAAGTACAACAGGGCGTGGATCTGCGCCACCGTACGGTTCGTGCCCCAACGCGTGCCCATTTCGCCCCAGTGGAGGACGTATTTCTCGACGGCGGGAGACAATTGCATAGCGCCACCTGTACTGAATTTTCTGTCGCGTCAGAAATTACCGGCATTGCAGCCTGCCGGCAAGTGAACTGCAGGGCCGGACGGTCCCCGGAACGGGCGGTGCACGAGAACGCGAGCTCCCCGATATGAGCCCGCAACCGCGAATGCGGGGTTGCGTCCAGGGCCTGCGCTATGGCGAAACAGCGGTAAGCAGGGCGCGGCGCGGGGCCGGCCATCCTTCGATGGTTCGGCACGGATCGTCCGGATCGAGGGCCGCGGCCAGCGAATCGAAAGTCATCCATTCGGTTCGGCGCTGCTCGTCGGTGCTGGTCGGCGTCACGTCGACGATCCGCACGTCTACGAGGCCGGTCCGGTCGAGCCAGTTCTCGAGTGCCGGCACGGTCGGCAGCAGCCACACGTTCTTCATGCGTGCGTAACGACCCGACGGCGTCGCGGTCATCGGTTCAGTCCCGGGCAGCACCAATGTCTCCAGCACCAATTGGCCGGCCGGGCGCAACGTGTCACGTAATTGCCTTAAGTGTTCGAGCGGCTCGCGCTGGTGATAGAGCACGCCCATGGAGAACGTGGTATCGAACGCGCGCGACGCTGGCGGGATGTCCTGCAGGCTTAGCGGCAGCACGCAGATGCCTGCGGTGTCGACCAAAGCGGCCACCGCGAGGAATTGCATTACATAGAGCAGCATCGGGTCGATGCCCAGCACGAATCGTGCGCCGGCGTCCCGCATCCGGAGCGTGTACCAGCCGTTCCCGCAGCCGACATCGAGCACGCGGCGTCCTGCGAGCGGTTCGATGGCGCCTGCGACGCGGGCCCACTTCCGATCACTCCGCCATTCAGCGTCGATGCGGACGCCTGGGAGCTCGAACGGGCCCTTGCGCCAGGGTGACAGTGCGAGCAGGACTTCGCGCAGGCGCGCGGGTTCCCCGCGCAGTCCGTCGAGGCTGTCGACGATGGCGGACCAGTGCGGGTAGTCACCATGAAACGCCGCGGAGTAGCGGTCGGCTAGGAGTGCTTCGAGTTGCGCAGGCCAGCCTTCCAGTGCGGTACCGAATAGCGCGTCCGCAAGCCCTGCCGTTCGGCTCAAGTGCCAGGGCCCGCTTTGATCGCAATCATTGAGACGAAATTGAAGTAGCGCAGCCAGACCGCAACATGGGCAAAGCCGGCGGCAGCCAGGCGCCGTCGATGGGTGGACACGCTCTCCGGGACCAGCACTTTGTCGAGCGCCGCCCGCTTGCGCACGATCTCCAGGGCGCTGTAGTCGTTGCGCCGCTTGTATTCGTGGTACAGATCCACGAGCAGGGTCTCCATCGCCGGCTCTTCGTCCACGACCTTCTCCGACAGAAACAGCAGGCCGCCCGGTACGAGGCCGTCGAAGATCTTGCGCACGAGTGCGTCCCGGCCGGCAGGTGCGACGAATTGCAAGGTATAGTTCATGACAACGAGCGAGGCATCGAGCACCTTCGTGTCGCGCAGGTCCTCCAGCCTGATGTCGACCGGCGGCCTGCCGGCGCATGCGGCATCGTCTTCGGCGATCAGCCGCTCGCAGCGTTCGATCATTGCCGGGGCATTGTCGACGGCGACGATGCGGCAGTCCGATGCCCGAATTCCCTGGCGCATGGCCAGAGTTGCCGCGCCAAGGGAACAGCCGAGGTCGTAGCAACAGGTACCCGCCTGGGCGAAACGGCTCGCCAGCGAACCGATGACTTCGAGCGTGGCCGCGTAGCCGGGGACGGAGCGACGCAGCATGTCCGGGAAGACGCGGGCCACGGATTCATCGAAGCGAAAGGGCTCGCTGCCGAGTTTTTCGCCGGCAAATATCCGGTCTTCACTCATGGAATTTATGTGGGACAATCGCGCCTGCTTGGAACCCTGCTCATGATACGCGACCTGCACCAGGAACTCGGCATCCCGGCCGGCTACGGACGGAACGGCAATCCACCGCCTTACGAGGAGGCCGCCGACCTCGTCGACGTCGGACCGAATCTCGTCGGCCGCGTGCAGCGGCTGACACCCTTAGCCGCGGCCCGCTGGGCGGACATGGTCGCGGCGGCCGCGACCGATGGTATCCGGCTGTTGCTGGTGTCGGGCTTTCGAAGTGTCGAATATCAGGCGGGTCTGATTCGCAACAAGCTCGGCAACGGACAGGCGATCGGGGAAATACTGAAGGTCAATGCTGCTCCCGGCTTTAGCGAACACCACACGGGGGCCGCCGTGGATATTGCGACTCCCGGTTCGCGGCCGCTGACGGAGGAGTTCGAGACGACGCCGGCTTACGCCTGGCTGACCGGGAATGCCCGGCGGTTCGGCTTCTCGATGACCTATCCCCGGGGCAATCCATGGGGCTTCATCTACGAGCCATGGCACTGGTCGATCAAAATCGGTCCCGTCCGGTCGGCGGATTCCCGCGGAGCATCGGGGGGCCGGCGGAAGCCGCGCCAGGCCTGAATTCCGGCGGTACAGCTGTTGACAGGCAGGTAAGTGGAATTAGACAATAGCCGGCTTGTGTCCGCGGAGGGGTACTCAAGCGGTCAACGAGGGCAGACTGTAAATCTGCTGGCTTAGCCTACGTAGGTTCGAATCCTACCCCCTCCACCACGACTTTCGGTCGAAAGACGGGAAGAGGGTGGCGGTGAGTATAGCAGGGTTTCAGTCTCGCGCCTTTCAGGTACAGGATTTTCCGCAGACACATAACGACAATGTGAAACCGGGTTGGCGGATTCACTACGGAACACAAATCAAATGTCCGGACGGTTTGGATGCTTTCGACTGTCAGGATTTTTGTACGCCTGAAAAACAGGCGTCACTGAGTGACAGGCGGGTGTAGTTCAATGGTAGAACCTCAGCCTTCCAAGCTGATGATGTGGGTTCAATTCCCATCACCCGCTCCAGGACTGGAAGGCCAGAGACACCACGGACATGCCCACATAGCTCAGGGGTAGAGCACTTCCTTGGTAAGGAAGAGGTCCCCGGTTCAATCCCGGGTGTGGGCTCCAGTCAAAGACCTGGATTTGCATACAAGTTCTTCAATCGATCACAGCGCAGCAGGAAAGGCACATGTCCAAAGCAAAATTTGAGCGTACGAAGCCGCACGTAAACGTGGGGACGATTGGTCACGTGGACCATGGGAAGACGACGCTGACGGCGGCATTGACGAAGGTGATGGCGGAGAAGCTGGGGCGTGGGGAGATACGAGCCTACGACCAGATTGACAATGCGCCGGAGGAGAAGGCGCGGGGCATCACGATAGCGACGGCGCACGTGGAGTACGAGAGTGAGAAGCGGCACTACGCACACGTGGACTGTCCGGGGCATGCGGACTACGTGAAGAACATGATCACGGGAGCGGCGCAGATGGACGGTGCGATCCTGGTGGTGAGTGCGGCGGACGGTCCGATGCCGCAGACGCGGGAGCACATTTTGCTGGCGCGGCAGGTGGGGGTGCCGTACATCGTGGTGTTCATGAACAAGGCGGACCAGGTGGATGATGCGGAGTTGCTGGAGCTGGTGGAGATGGAGGTCCGGGACCTGCTGTCGACCTACGAGTTTCCGGGCGATGACACGCCGATCATCACGGGTTCGGCGCTGAAGGCGTTTGACGGAGACGGGTCGGAGATTGGGGTGCCGTCGGTACTGAAGCTGGTGGAGGCGCTGGACAGCTGGATACCGCAGCCGGAGCGGGCGATTGATGGTGCGTTTTTGATGCCGGTGGAGGACGTGTTTTCGATCTCGGGCCGCGGCACGGTGGTGACGGGGCGTATCGAGCGCGGGGTAGTGAAGGTCGGGGACGAGATCGAGATTGTGGGCATTCGGGACACGACGAAGACGACCTGCACGGGCGTGGAGATGTTCCGCAAGCTGTTGGACCAGGGCCAGGCGGGCGACAACGTAGGGGTGTTGCTGCGGGGAACCAAGCGCGAGGAAGTGGAGCGTGGGCAGGTGCTGGCGAAGCCGGGCTCGATCACGCCGCACACGCGGTTTGAGGCGGAGGTATACATCCTGACCAAGGACGAGGGTGGCCGGCACACGCCGTTTTTCAAGGGTTACCGGCCGCAGTTTTATTTTCGGACGACGGACGTGACGGGCGCGGTGGAACTGCCGGACGGGACCGAGATGGTGATGCCGGGCGACAACGTGCAGATGGTGGTGGAGTTGATTGCGCCGATTGCGATGGAAGACGGGCTGCGGTTTGCGATCCGCGAAGGCGGCCGGACCGTGGGCGCCGGCGTGGTATCCAAGATCCTCAAATAAGCGGTAACAGATAGCCGGGCGCACAAGAGTATCTCGCGCTCGGCTTCGTCACTTCAGCAACGAAGGTCAAGCGAGAAAGGCCAGTAGCTCAATTGGCAGAGCGGCGGTCTCCAAAACCGCAGGTTGGGGGTTCGATTCCCTCCTGGCCTGCCACCGAGCAGGCGACGGCGGTAACCGCGTCGGAAATGAATTCAGGCAATTATGGCGACACAAACGGAAATCAGTGAATCCAGCGCGCTCGACACAGTGAAGCTGCTGCTCGCTGTTCTCTCACTGATCGGCGGCTTGTTCGCTTACTACTATTTCGAGAACTCGCTGGCGCTCGCGCTGCGCGTCATCATGGTGCTCGCCGGGACAGGCATCGGCATTGGCATCGCAATGACAAGCACGCAGGGTCGCAGGCTGCGCCAGTTCATTCAGGGTGCTCGCGTCGAGTGGCGCAAGATCGTATGGCCCACCCGTCAGGAAACTACGCAGACGGCGATAGCGGTCTTCGTCTTTACGTTGGTTATGGCCCTGTTCTTCTGGGCGCTTGACTCGGGACTGCTCTGGCTGACGAACCGGCTGGTCGGCTGAACCGCGACAGCATCGCAACCCCGACATTAATCACCAGGGAAATTTTCAGTGACACAACGCTGGTACATCGTTCACGCGTACTCCAATTTCGAACACCGCGTCAAAGCGGCGCTCGAAGAACGCATCGCGCGCATGGGCTTGCAAGACAAGTTTGGCGAGATACTCGTGCCTACCGAAGAGGTCGTCGAGATGCGCGAAGGGCAGAAGCGCCGCAGCGAGCGCAAGTTCTTCCCGGGCTACGTGCTCGTGCAGATGGAAATGGACGACGAAACCTGGCACCTGGTGAAAGAGGTGCCGAAAGTGCTTGGTTTCATTGGCGGTTCAAGCGACAAGCCCGCGCCGATCACGGAAAAGGAAGCGAACAATATTCTGCAGCGCGTGCAGGAAGGTGTGGACAAACCACGACCGAAAGTCCTGTTCGAGCCGGGTGAGGTGGTACGCGTCATAGACGGGCCGTTCAACGATTTCAGCGGCGTCGTCGAGGGAGTGAATTACGACAAGAACCGCCTCCAGGTCGCGGTACAGATTCTGGGTCGCTCGACGCCTGTCGAACTTGAGTTCGGACAGGTCGAGAAGTCGTAAGCGCGGCATAAAACCACGACCTCGAACTGACGAAGTGTTGAAGTGTCATAAAAGCGCGTCATGCGCGCGATGTGGTGACAGGAAAAATGACCACGTGTCGTAGGAGCGGCTGGTAGCCGCGACTGCGTAAGAAAACGGAAAGACGCGCCGGTGTGGCGCACCAATACGAGGAGCTATGCCAGGCATAGCGATTGAACTCGGGAGACTACGATGGCAAAGAAAGTAACCGGCTACGTGAAGCTGCAAGTGCCCGCCGGGCAGGCGAACCCGTCGCCACCTGTCGGTCCCGCGCTGGGCCAGCATGGTGTCAATATCATGGAGTTCTGCAAGACATTCAACGCGGAAACCCAGGGTATTGAGCAGGGACTGCCGATTCCGGTGGTGATCACGGTCTACAGCGATCGCAGTTTCACCTTCATTTCGAAAACCCCGCCCGCGGCGGTGCTGTTGCGCAAAGCGGCTGGCGTCAAGAAAGGCTCTGGCACGCCGAACACGGCGAAGGTCGGTAAGGTGAATCGCCAGCAGCTCGAGGACATTGCGACGACCAAGATGCCGGACCTCACTGCCGCGGGGCTGGAAGCCGCCGTCCGCACCATCGCGGGCACGGCGCGAAGCATGGGCATCGATGTCGAGGGAGTGAACTGATGGCTGCCGTCAGCAAACGCAAAAAAGCCGCGCGCGCGAAGGTCGATCCGACGAAGACCTACGATCTCGACGCCGCGCTGGCACTGGTGAAAGAACTGGCTACGGCCCGTTTCCCGGAAAGTGTGGACGTCGCCGTCAATCTCGGCGTGGATCCGCGCAAGTCAGACCAGGTGGTCCGTGGATCCACCGTGCTTCCGAACGGCACCGGCAAGACGGTTCGTGTCGCGGTTTTCGCGCAAGGCGAGAACGCCGAAAAGGCGAAGGCCGCCGGGGCCGACATCGTCGGTTTCGACGATTTGGCCGAAAAGGTGAAGGGCGGGCAACTCGATTTCGACGTCGTTATCGCCACGCCCGACGCGATGCGAATCGTCGGACAGCTCGGTCAGATCCTGGGTCCGCGCGGACTCATGCCGAACCCCAAGGTGGGCACGGTGACAGCGGACGTCGAGACCGCCGTGCGCAATGCGAAATCGGGCCAGGTGCGGTATCGCACCGACAAGGCCGGCATCGTCCACTGCCCGATCGGACGCGCGGACTTCGAAGTCCCGGCACTGAAACAGAATATTGACGCACTGCTGGCCGATCTCAGGAAGTCGCGGCCCGCGTCGGCGAAAGGCATCTATATCCGGAAGCTGACAATTTCGTCGACCATGGGCCCGGGCATTTCGGTGGATCGCGCAATTTTCGAGGCCTGATCGAAAGATCATGGCGCACTAAAGTTTGCCGTTTCGCTCGTTTGCGGGCCGGCAAATCGCTGCAGGGACGCGGCAATCGTCGAAGACCGTAGGCGATCAACCTGACCGTTGATCTTAATGTTTAGCCTACGCAGATGGTGAAACCTGAGTTAGCTGGAGCTGGCAACGGTAGCCATCCGACATGGAAACGGATGTTTCCGCTCTGGGAGGACGGAGTTCGCTTCGTCCGTTTGTTTAACGGTAACCGTATGCCAGGAGTTGTCATGGCACTGAGACTCGAAGACAAGAAAACACTTGTCGCAGAGGTAAACGCGGTTGCAGTGGATGCGGTAACGGCCGTTGCGGCCGAGTATCGCGGGCTCACTGTTGCAGAGATGACGCAGTTGCGCAAAGAAGCGCGCAACGCCGGCGTATACCTGCGTGTCGTCAAGAACACGCTGGCACGTCGCGCCATCGCAGGCACCAGCTTCGAGTGTATGCAAGACACACTGAAAGGGCCGCTGCTTATCGCTTTCGCCAAGGATGATCCGGGTGCTGCTGCCAGAGTCATCAAGGACTTTGCCAAGGAGCACGAAGCTCTCAAGGCAGTGTCGCTGTCAGCCGGTGGGCAATTGTTGCCTGGATCTGATCTCGCGAAGTTGGCCGATTTGCCGACGCTTGATCAGGCCCGCTCAATGCTGCTCGGCGTGCTGATGGCACCGATGTCCAAACTGGTACGCACGCTTGCCGAACCCTCCGCGATGCTCGCACGCACGCTGAACGCTCGCGCGCAGCAGGGGGCCGGCTGAGGCTCGTCCGCAAGGGCGAACCAGGGATCGAACGTATTACCTGACTCAGGTTTCTAGCTTAAGAGGAATATTGAAATGGCAATGTCAAATGCAGAACTGCTCAAGGAACTGGGCGCAAAGCCGATCATGGAAGTGGTTGAACTCGTGAAGATGCTCGAGGAGGAGTGGGGTGTAAGCGCCGCCGCTCCCGTCGCCATCGCTGCGGGTCCGGCCGCGGGCGGCACTGCCGCGGACGCAGCGGTGGAAAAGGACGAGTTCGATATCGTCATGACCAGCTTCGGCGCCAACAAGGTCGCAGTCATCAAGGTGGTGCGCGCCCTTACCGGGCTTGGCCTCAAGGAAGCCAAGGACACAGTCGAAGGTGCACCTTCCACGATCAAGGAAGGCGTAGCAAAGGCCGAAGCGGAAGACATCAAGAAGCAGCTTGAAGAAGCCGGCGCCAGCGTCGAGCTCAAGTAAGCGATTGAGCAACGCTTTCGCAGACAAACGACCCGACGGGACAGATGTCGGGTAGACAGCCGGCCGCGCGAGCGGCTGGCTGTCTGCCTGTGTCTGTGTTTCTCGTCCGCAATTAACTGAGGGTATTCTCGAATGGCCTATTCATTCACTGAGAAAAAGCGCATCCGTAAGAATTTCGGCAAGCGTCCGACGATTCTGGATGTCCCGTATCTGCTGTCGATCCAGGTGGATTCCTACAAGAATTTCCTGCAGACCGACAAGACGATCGAGCAACGCGAGGACAAGGGCCTGCACGCCGCGTTCCGCTCCGTGTTCCCGATCGTCAGCTACTCGGGCAACGCGGCGCTCGAATACGTCAGCTATCGCCTGGGCGAGCCCGTATTCGATGTGAAGGAATGCCAGATGCGCGGTCTCACCTATGCGGCGCCGATCCGCGTCAAGGTGCGGCTCGTCATTTACGACAAGGAGGCCAGCGGGAGCCCGAAACCGGTCAAGGACATTCGCGAGCAGGAAGTGTATCTGGGCGAAATGCCGCTCATGACCGATCACGGCACATTCGTGATCAATGGCACGGAACGCGTCATTGTATCGCAGCTGCATCGATCTCCTGGCGTGTTCTTCGATCACGACAAGGGCAAGACGCATAGTTCCGGCAAGCTGTTGTTCTCGGCCCGCATCATTCCATATCGTGGTTCCTGGCTGGACATGGAGTTTGACCCGAAGGACTGCGTATTTGCGCGCATCGACCGCCGCCGGAAACTACCGGTGACGATCATCCTGCGAGCACTGGGCATGTCGAACGAGGAAATGCTCGACATGTTCTTCGAGACCAACGAATTCTTCCTCACGACCAACGAAGTCGAGATGAAGCTCGTGCCCGAGCGCCTGCGTGGGGAAACCGCGACGTTCGACATCAAGCTCGGCCGCAAGCTGATCGTCGAGGACGGACGGCGCATCACCGCCAAGCATGTGCGCGAGATGGAAAAGTCCGCGGTCGACCGCCTGGGCGTGCCGAAGGAGTACCTCGACGGCAAGATCCTGGCGCACGACGTCATCGACACTGCGACCGGCGAACTGATAGCTGCCGCAAACGCAGAGATTACGGGCGACATGGTTGACAAGATCATCGCTGCCGGCGTCGATACTATCCGCACACTCTGGGTCAACGACCTGGATCGTGGTCCGTTCATCTCCAATACGCTGAATATCGATCCTTCGACGACGCGCCTGGAAGCGCTGGTCGAAATCTATCGCATGATGCGGCCCGGCGAGCCGCCAACCAAGGAGGCGGCCGAGAACCTCTTCCAGAATCTGTTCTTCAATTCGGATCGCTACGACCTGTCGGCCGTGGGCCGCATGAAGTTCAATCGCCGCGTCGGGCGCGACACGTCGACAGGTGAAGGCGTGCTGGATCGCGAAGACATTCTCGACGTGCTGAAGACCCTGATCGACATCCGCAATGGCTACGGCACGGTTGACGACATCGATCACCTCGGCAATCGCCGGGTCCGGTCGGTTGGCGAGATGGCGGAAAACGCATTCCGCGTCGGCCTCGTTCGTGTCGAGCGCGCCGTAAAGGAGCGGCTGACACAGGCCGAGACCGAAGGTCTCATGCCGCAGGAGATGATCAATGCGAAGCCGGTTGCGGCTGCCGTGAAGGAATTCTTCGGCTCAAGCCAGCTGTCGCAGTTCATGGACCAGAACAATCCGCTGTCGGAAGTAACGCACAAGCGGCGCGTTTCCGCGCTGGGCCCGGGCGGCCTGACGCGCGAGCGCGCGGGATTCGAAGTGCGAGACGTCCACCCGACGCATTACGGCCGGGTGTGCCCGATCGAGACACCGGAAGGCCCGAACATCGGGCTGATCAATTCGCTTGCCGTCTACGCGCGTACCAACGAATACGGTTTTCTCGAGACCCCATACCGAAAGGTCGTCGACAGGCGTGTGAGCAATAGCATCGAATACCTGTCGGCGATCGAGGAAAGCCAGTACGTCATTGCGCAGGCGAACTCCGAGTTGGACAAGAGCGGGCGCTTCGTCGAAGACCTGGTATCGGTCCGGCACAAGAACGAATTCACGCTGTCGAACCCGGAAGACATCAGCTACATGGACGTCAGCCCGCGCCAGATCGTGTCGGTCGCTGCGGCGTTGATTCCGTTCCTCGAGCACGACGATGCGAACCGCGCGCTGATGGGCTCCAACATGCAACGCCAGGCCGTGCCGACGCTTCGTGCCGAGGCCCCGCTGGTGGGCACCGGCATCGAACGTGCAGTGGCCGTCGACTCGGGCGTTACGGTCGTCGCGGCGCGCGGCGGCATAGTCGATTCCGTGGACGCTTCGCGTATCGTCGTGCGTGTCAACGACGACGAGACCAGCGCAGAAGAAGCCGGCGTCGACATCTACAACCTCACGAAATACACGCGTTCGAACCAGAACACCTGCATCAATCAGCGGCCACTGGTGAAGTCGGGCGATGTCATTGCGAAGGGGGACGTGCTGGCCGATGGCCCGTCGACCGACATGGGCGAACTGGCGCTCGGCCAGAACCTGTTGGTCGCATTCATGCCGTGGAACGGCTACAACTTCGAGGATTCAATCCTGATTTCGGAACGCGTGGTCAAGGAGGACCGATTCACGACAATCCACATCGAAGAGCTGCAGTGTGTCGCGCGCGATACGAAACTCGGGCCGGAGGACATTACTTCCGACATTCCGAACGTCGGTGATGCCGCGCTGGCCAAACTCGATGATGCAGGCATCGCGTTCATCGGCGCCGAAGTGAAGGCCGGCGACATCCTGGTCGGTAAGGTCACGCCCAAAGGCGAGACCCAGCTAACGCCGGAAGAGAAACTTTTACGCGCGATCTTCGGCGAAAAGGCGTCGGACGTGAAGGATACGTCTCTGCGTGTGCCGCCGGGTATGGACGGCACGGTCATCGACGTCCGGGTGTTCACGCGCGACGGTGTCGACAAGGACGCTCGCGCGCTGTCGATCGAGAAGTCGGAGCTGGAAAGTGTACGCAAGGACCTCGACGACACGCTGCGCATTCTTGAGAATGACATTTATGAGCGCGTTGAGCGCATGCTGACCGGCAAGGTCGCGCAGGGCGGCCCGAACAAGCTCAAGGCAGGCGCCAAGATCACGAAGGCTTACCTCGACGAGGTGTCCCGTGAACAGTGGTTCGAGATTCGACTGAAGAACGACGAAGCGAACGAGCAGCTGGAAAAAGCGTCGGGCCGGTTGAAGGCGCAGCGCGAAGAATTCGATCGCCGTTACGACGAGAAGAAGGTCAAGATTACCGCGGGTGACGACCTGGCTCCCGGCGTGCTGAAAATGGTGAAGGTCTACCTTGCCGTGAAGCGCCGGGTACAGCCGGGCGACAAGATGGCCGGCCGGCACGGCAACAAGGGTGTTATTTCGACGATCGTCCCGGTGGAGGACATGCCGTATCTTGAAGACGGCAACCCGATCGATATCGTTCTGAACCCGCTCGGCGTTCCTTCGCGCATGAACGTCGGGCAGGTGCTCGAAACACACCTCGGCTGGGCTGCGAAGGGCGTCGGCAAGAAGATCGATGAGCTGTTGCGGGCGCAGGAATCGACCGCCCGGATCCGGGCCTTTCTGGAGACCGTGTACAACAAGACGGGCGGCAAGGACGAGGACATCAAGTCCCTGTCCGACGACGAACTCATCGAGCTGGCGGGCAACCTGACCAACGGCGTGCCGACCGCGACGCCGGTGTTCGACGGTGCGACGGAAGGCGAGATCAAAGACCTGCTCAGGCTTGCCGGTCTCGACCCGTCGGGGCAGACGACGCTGTACGACGGCCGCACGGGCGACAGGTTCGATCGCCCGATCACGGTTGGCTACATGTACATGCTGAAGCTGAACCATCTCGTCGACGACAAGATGCATGCACGCTCGACCGGACCGTATAGCCTGGTCACTCAGCAGCCGTTGGGGGGCAAGGCGCAGTTCGGCGGCCAGCGCTTCGGCGAAATGGAGGTCTGGGCACTCGAAGCCTACGGCGCCTCATATACGCTGCAGGAAATGCTGACCGTCAAATCCGACGACGTGCAAGGCCGCACGAAGATGTACAAGAACATCGTCGATGGTGAACATCAGATGGACGCCGGTATGCCGGAATCCTTCAACGTGTTGGTGAAGGAGATTCGTTCTCTGGGCATCAACATCGAGCTGGAGACAGACTAATGAAAGATCTGCTTAGGCTTTTCAAGTACCAGAACCCGGCCGACGATTTCGATGCGATCCGCATCGGCCTGGCGTCGCCGGACATGATCCGGTCATGGTCCTTCGGCGAGGTCAAGAAGCCGGAGACGATCAACTACCGGACCTTCAAGCCGGAGCGCGACGGTCTGTTTTGCGCGAAGATCTTCGGGCCGATCAAGGACTACGAGTGCCTGTGCGGCAAGTACAAGCGCCTGAAGCACCGTGGCGTCGTCTGCGAGAAGTGCGGCGTCGAGGTGACGCAGACCAAGGTGCGCCGCGAGCGCATGGCACACATCGAGCTGGCGAGCCCGGTGGCACACATTTGGTTCCTGAAGTCATTGCCGAGCCGCATCGGGCTGATGCTCGACATGACGCTGCGCGAGATCGAGCGCGTCCTGTACTTCGAGGCTTTCGTGGTCGTCGAGCCGGGCATGACCGAGCTCGAACGCGGCCAGCTCCTGACCGACGAAATGTATCTCGAGTCGCTGGAGCAATACGGCGATGAGTTCGATGCCCGCATGGGCGCCGAGGCTGTGCGCGAAATGCTCGCGACCATCGACCTGAAGCGCGAAGTGCTGAAGGTGCGCGAGGATATCGATGGCACGCGTTCGGAAACCAAGATCAAGCGTTTATCCAAACGTCTGAAGCTGCTGGAATCGTTCATTGAATCCGGCAACAAGCCAGAGTGGATGGTGCTGACCGTGTTGCCGGTGTTGCCACCGGACCTGCGTCCATTGGTGCCGCTCGACGGCGGCCGCTTCGCGACCTCGGACCTGAACGACCTGTACCGGCGAGTTATCAATCGCAACAACCGCCTGCGCCGTCTGCTCGAGCTGAACGCACCCGACATCATCGTGCGCAACGAGAAGCGCATGCTGCAGGAGTCGGTGGACGCTTTGCTCGATAACGGCCGTCGTGGCCGTGCGATTACGGGCACCAACAAGCGGCCGTTGAAGTCGTTGGCCGACATGATCAAGGGCAAGCAGGGCCGGTTCCGCCAGAACCTGCTCGGCAAGCGCGTCGACTACTCGGGTCGCTCGGTCATCGTGGTCGGCCCGACGCTCAAGCTGCATCAGTGCGGACTGCCGAAGAAGATGGCGCTCGAGCTCTTCAAGCCGTTCATCTTTTCGAAACTTCAGCTCCGCGGCGAAGCTACCACGATCAAGGCCGCCAAACGGCTTGTCGAACGTGAAGGCGCCGAGGTCTGGGATATCCTCGAGGAAGTGATTCGCGAGCATCCGGTGCTGCTGAACCGGGCGCCGACGCTTCACCGGCTTGGCATCCAGGCTTTCGAGCCGGTGTTGATCGAGGGCAAGGCTATCCAGCTGCATCCGCTCGTCTGCACCGCGTTCAATGCCGACTTCGACGGGGACCAGATGGCCGTGCACGTGCCCCTGTCGCTCGAAGCCCAGCTCGAAGCGCGTGCGCTGATGATGTCGTCCAACAACATCCTATCGCCGGCCAACGGCGATCCGATCATCGTGCCGTCGCAGGACGTCGTGCTCGGCCTTTATTACATGACCCGCACGCGCATCAACGCCAAAGGCGAGGGCATGTTCCTGTCGTCGATCGACGAGGCCCGGCGCGCCTTCGAGTCCGCCGCGGCCGAGATGCAGGCGAAAGTGAAGGTGCGCGTACCGCTGTCGGAAACGAACGAGCGCGGCGAGATGGTGCGAGTGAATCGCACGGTCGAGACGACGATCGGCCGCGCGTTGTTGTCCGAGATCCTGCCGGAAGGTCTCTCATTCGACCTCGTGAACCGGCCGATGACCAAGAAGGCGATCTCGAACGTGATCAACGTCTGCTATCGCCAGCTGGGTCTCAAGGAGACCGTGGTGTTTGCCGACCAGCTGATGTACACGGGCTTCCGGCTTGCGACTCGCGCTGGCATCTCTATCGGCGTGAACGACATGGTCGTGCCGGACAGCAAACAGAAGATCCTCGACGTGGCCGAAGCCGAAGTGAAGGAGATCCAGGACCAGTATTCGTCCGGTCTCGTCACGCACGGCGAGCGCTACAACAAGGTCGTCGACATCTGGTCTCGTACCAACGACCAGGTCGCGAAGGCCATGATGGACAAGCTCGGCACCGAGAAAGTGATGGATGCCAGCGGCAAGGAAGTCGACCAGGAATCCTTCAATTCGATCTATATGATGGCAGACTCCGGCGCCCGCGGTTCCGCGGCGCAGATTCGCCAGCTGGCCGGCATGCGCGGCCTGATGGCCAAGCCGGACGGCTCGATCATCGAAACGCCGATCACTGCCAACTTCCGCGAAGGCCTGGACGTACTGCAGTACTTCATCTCGACGCACGGCGCCCGCAAAGGTCTCGCCGACACGGCCCTCAAGACAGCGAACTCCGGCTACCTGACGCGGCGCCTGGTTGACGTGGCCCAGGACCTCGTCGTCACCGAGACGGACTGCGAGACCCGCCAGGGCATCTCGATGTCGCCGCTGGTGGAAGGCGGCGATATCGTCGAACCTCTGCGTGAGCGTGTGCTCGGCCGTGTTCTGGCCGAAGCAGTGCTGGTGCCGGGCACCGACAAGGTGGCTTTCGACGCCGGAACGATGCTCGACGAAGCAACCGTGCAAGAGCTCGAGAATCTCTCGATCGACCAGGTCATGGTCCGTTCGCCGATTACCTGCGAAGTCCGGTACGGCGTGTGTTCGCAGTGCTACGGGCGCGACCTCGCCCGCGGTCACCGGATCGCCATCGGCGAAGCCGTCGGTGTAATAGCCGCGCAGTCTATCGGCGAGCCGGGCACGCAGCTCACGATGCGCACGTTCCACATTGGTGGTGCGGCGTCTCGTTCCGCTGCTGTGAACAACATCGAGATCAAGTCGAACGGTGTCGTGAAGCTCAACAACATCAAGACAGTTGCTCACCACAAGGGCTACCTGGTCGCGGTGTCACGTTCCGGCGAAATCTCCGTAATCAACGAGCTGGGCCGCGAACGCGAGCGTTACAAGGTGCCCTACGGCGCCACGATCACGGTCGAGGACGGTGCGGAAGTTAAACAGGGCCAGGTCGTCGCGACCTGGGACCCGCACACCCACCCCGTCATCACCGAAGTCGCGGGCAAGATCAAGTTCCAGGACTTCATTGACGGTGTCACGGTTACGGAGCAGGTGGACGAGTTCACGGGTCTGACCTCGGTTGTGGTGCTGGATCCGAAAAGCCGCGGCAGCGCGGGCAAAGATCTGCGCCCGGTCGCACGCCTGGTGGATGACAAAGGCAAGGACATCTTCTTTGCCAACACCGACATCCCGGCGGTATATGCACTGCCGGTCGGCGCGATCGTCAGCCTGTCGGACGGTGCCAATGTCGAGATCGGTGACGTCATCGCCCGTATTCCGCAGGAATCATCGAAAACGCGCGACATCACCGGCGGTCTGCCGCGAGTCGCCGACCTGTTCGAGGCCCGCAAGCCGAAAGACCCGGCAATCATGGCCGAGTACACCGGCACGGTCAGCTTCGGCAAGGAAACCAAGGGCAAGCGCCGCCTGGTTATCACGGACGAGGCCGGCGAGAGTCACGAGGAACTGATTCCGAAGTGGCGGCACCTGAACGTCTTCGAAGGCGAGCAGGTGGCGCGCGGCGAAGTCATTGCCGACGGCGAGCCGAACCCGCACGACATCCTGCGCTTGCAGGGTGTCGAGCAGCTGGCGGAGTACCTGGCCAAGGAAATCCAGGACGTCTACCGTTTGCAGGGTGTGAAGATCAATGACAAGCACATCGAGGTCATCATCCGGCAGATGCTCCGCAAGGTGCATGTGATGGAGCCCGGCGAGTCGACCTACCTGCGAGGTGAGCAGATCGACAAAGCCCGCTTCCTCGAGGTCGCCGAACAGCTCGCTGCGCGGCGCAAGGATCCGATGCGCATCGAGCCGGTCCTGCTCGGCATCACCAAGGCCTCGCTGGCGACGGAATCCTTCATCTCCGCCGCCTCGTTCCAGGAAACGACGCGCGTGCTCACAGAAGCCGCCGTTCGGGGCCTCAAGGACGAACTCCGCGGCCTTAAGGAGAACGTTATCGTCGGCCGCCTGATCCCGGCGGGCACGGGCTTCGCGCACCACGCCGAGCGCCGCCGCACGCGGGAGCAGGACCTGGCGGAACAGCTGGTCGAACTCGAGCAGACGCAGGCCGCCGCCGCCGTGGCACAGGAAGCCGCGGCCCGTGCGGAGGCAGAGGCGGAAGCGGCCAGCGACGCCTGACCCGGACGAGAGTGACGGGCCGGTGCGCCGCCGGAAGCGGCGCGCCGGCTTGCTTGACAGGCCTTGGCGCCCGTCAATACAATGCCCGCCCTTAACCCCGGGGCCCGCCTAGAGCGGGCCCCGATTTATGGGGCAAAAACGGCAGCCGGAGCGCCCCGCTGGCGCGACGGCCTCGGTGCAGACCGGGCACTGCAGCAGAATCGCAATGCACGGGCATGGCCTGCTCCTGCCATACGAAGAATCGCCCCAAACCCGACGACCGAGCCGGTGTGGTTTGGCCGCCGGGCGCGCGTTCGCCTTTGCAGATGCCCGACTGGATCAACGAAAGAGAGACGGAAGGCCCATGGCCACAGTAAACCAGCTAGTACGCAAGCCGCGTTCGACCAAACGCGTCAAGAGCACGGTGCCGGCGCTCGAATCCTCGCCGCAAAAGCGCGGTGTTTGCACTCGCGTGTATACAACGACGCCGAAGAAGCCGAACTCCGCGATGCGCAAGGTAGCCCGCGTGCGCCTTACGAACGGCTACGAAGTCACCAGTTACATCGGCGGCGAGGGGCATAATCTGCAGGAGCACAGCGTTGTGCTGATCCGCGGCGGCCGCGTCAAGGACCTTCCGGGCGTCCGCTATCACACGGTACGCGGCACACTTGATTGCGCCGGCGTATCCGGTCGCAAGCAGGGCCGTTCCAAGTACGGCACCAAGCGGCCGAAGTCCTGAGCAATCCGAATTCTCACGTGTCGGCACCGGCTGGCGCGTGTGGCAACGACGAATACTAGAGTACAAAAGCCATGTCCAGACGATCCCAGGCCCCGAAGAGGACCATCCTGCCCGATCCAAAGTACGGCAGCGACCTGCTGGCCAAGTTCATGAACATGATCATGGTGGACGGCAAGAAGTCAGTTGCCGAGCGCATCATCTACGGCGCACTCGACCGGATCGCCGAGCGCGAGACGAAGAGTGGCGACAAGGCACTCGAACTTCTCGAGAGCGCCCTCGATAACGTCAAGCCTATGGTCGAAGTGAAGTCCCGCCGGGTCGGCGGCGCCACCTATCAGGTGCCCGTCGAGGTTCGTCCGACTCGCCGGCAGTCGCTTGCCATGCGCTGGGTGATCGACGCCGCGCGCAGCCGCAGCGAAAAGTCGATGGCCCACCGGCTCGCACACGAACTGATGGACGCCGCCGAAAATCGCGGCACGGCCGTGAAGAAGAAAGAAGACACGCATCGCATGGCAGAAGCCAACAAGGCGTTCTCGCACTACCGCTGGTAATTCGCTGGTTCACTGAACGACCAGGATACCGTCGTGGCACGTACAACCCCCATCGAACGTTACCGCAATATCGGCATCATGGCCCATATTGATGCGGGCAAGACGACGACGACCGAGCGAATCCTTTTCTATACCGGTGTTTCGCACAAGCTGGGCGAAGTCCACGAAGGCGCGGCCGTCATGGACTGGATGGAACAGGAGCAAGAGCGCGGCATCACGATCACGTCCGCCGCGACCACCTGCTTCTGGAGCGGGATGGATAAGCAGTTCGACATTCACCGCATCAACATCATCGACACGCCGGGCCATGTCGATTTCACGATCGAAGTCGAGCGCAGCCTGCGGGTGCTCGACGGCGCAGTGACGGTCCTGTGTTCCGTCGGCGGCGTCGAGCCGCAGACCGAAACGGTCTGGCGACAGGGCAACAAGTACAACGTGCCGCGGCTCGTGTTCGTCAACAAGATGGACCGTGCCGGCGCCAATTTCCAGCACGTCGTGACGCAGGTCAAGAAGCGCCTCGGGGCGAACCCGGTTCCCATCCAGTTGCCGATTGGTGCCGAGGAAACCTTCGTCGGCGTTATCGACCTGATCCGCATGCGTGCGATTTACTGGGACGACAGCACGCTCGGCATGACCTATGAGGCCCGGGAAGTACCCGAGGAACTGCGACCGGAGGCCGAGATCTGGCGCGAGAGGATGATCGAGGCCGCCGCGGAGGCCGACGAGGAATTGCTGGAGCGCTTCCTCGAAACCGGCACGCTGGCCGAGGCCGACATCCGCAGGGGTTTGCGCAAGCGCTCGCTCGCCAACGACATCGTGGTCACGATGTGCGGCTCTGCCTTCAAGAACAAAGGCGTGCAGGCGATGCTCGACGGAGTGGTCGACTTCCTTCCCGCGCCGATTGACGTGCCCGCCATCATGGGCATCGACGAGGACGGCCGCGAAGCAGAGCGGCACCCGGACGACAAGGATCCGTTCTCGGCGCTGGCGTTCAAGATCGCGACCGACCCGTTCGTCGGCAACCTGACTTTTTTTCGGGTCTACTCCGGCGTGCTGAACTCCGGTGACATGGTGTTCAATCCGGTCAAGGACCGCAAGGAACGCATCGGCCGCATCCTGCAGATGCATTCGAATGATCGCAAGGAGATCAAGGAAGTTTTCGCGGGCGACATCGCCGCCGCGGTTGGGCTCAAGGACGTGACGACCGGCGACACCCTGTGCGACCTGAAAAAGGTGATTACGCTCGAGAAGATGGAGTTTCCGGAGCCCGTAATTTCTGTGGCTGTCGAGCCGAAGACCAAAGTGGATCAGGAAAAGATGGGCGTCGCGCTCTCGAAGCTCGCGAAGGAGGATCCGTCCTTCCGTGTCCATACTGACGAGGAGTCGGGCCAAACCATCATTTCTGGCATGGGCGAACTGCACCTCGACATCATCGTCGATCGCATGAAGCGCGAATTCAAGGTCGAGGCCAATATCGGCAAACCGCAGGTCGCCTACCGCGAGACCATCCGCAAGACCGTCGAACAGGAAGGCAAGTTCGTCCGGCAATCAGGCGGACGGGGTCAGTACGGCCACATTTACTTGCGCATCGAGCCCGCGGCGCCCGGTTCCGGATACGAGTTCGTCAATGGAATCGTCGGTGGCGTCGTGCCGAAGGAATACATTCCCGCCGTTGACAAGGGTGTGCGGGAGCAGATGGAGAATGGCGTCATCGCCGGCTTTCCGGTTGTCGACGTCAAAGTCACCGTGTATGACGGTTCGTATCACGACGTCGACTCGAGTGAGATGGCCTTCAAGATCGCGGGAAGCATGGCGTTTCGCGACGGCATGGAACGAGCCAGTCCGGCGCTGCTCGAGCCCATCATGAAGGTTGAAGTCGTGACGCCGGAAAATTACATGGGCGACGTGATGGGCGACTTGAATCGCCGTCGCGGTCTGCCGCAGGGCATGGAGGACACGCCGGCAGGCAAGGTCATTCGCGCGGAGGTGCCGCTGGCCGAGATGTTCGGCTATGCAACCGACCTGCGGTCGATGAGCCAGGGCCGAGCCGTCTACTCAATGGAATTCGAGAAGTATGCCGAAGTACCTCAGAGCGTCGCGGCGGCGGTTGGTCAATGAGAGCGACGAAGCATCGCAGGAGCGCCAAATAGGCGCGTTTTAGTTGCATTGGAGCGCATAGCGTGCTCCAAGAACACAACCCGGGTAATAAAAATGTCCAAAGCAAAATTTGAGCGTACGAAGCCGCACGTAAACGTGGGGACGATTGGTCACGTGGACCATGGGAAGACGACGCTGACGGCGGCATTGACGAAGGTGATGGCGGAGAAGCTGGGGCGTGGGGAGATACGAGCCTACGACCAGATTGACAATGCGCCGGAGGAGAAGGCGCGGGGCATCACGATAGCGACGGCGCACGTGGAGTACGAGAGTGAGAAGCGGCACTACGCACACGTGGACTGTCCGGGGCATGCGGACTACGTGAAGAACATGATCACGGGAGCGGCGCAGATGGACGGTGCGATCCTGGTGGTGAGTGCGGCGGACGGTCCGATGCCGCAGACGCGGGAGCACATTTTGCTGGCGCGGCAGGTGGGGGTGCCGTACATCGTGGTGTTCATGAACAAGGCGGACCAGGTTGATGATGCGGAGTTGCTGGAGCTGGTGGAGATGGAGGTCCGGGACCTGCTGTCGACCTACGAGTTTCCGGGCGATGACACGCCGATCATCACGGGTTCGGCGCTGAAGGCGTTTGACGGAGACGGGTCGGAGATTGGGGTGCCGTCGGTACTGAAGCTGGTGGAGGCGCTGGACAGCTGGATACCGCAGCCGGAGCGGGCGATTGATGGTGCGTTTTTGATGCCGGTGGAGGACGTGTTTTCGATCTCGGGCCGCGGCACGGTGGTGACGGGGCGTATCGAGCGCGGGGTAGTGAAGGTCGGGGACGAGATCGAGATTGTGGGCATTCGGGACACGACGAAGACGACCTGCACGGGCGTGGAGATGTTCCGCAAGCTGTTGGACCAGGGCCAGGCGGGCGACAACGTAGGGGTGTTGCTGCGGGGAACCAAGCGCGAGGAAGTGGAGCGTGGGCAGGTGCTGGCGAAGCCGGGCTCGATCACGCCGCACACGCGGTTTGAGGCGGAGGTATACATCCTGACCAAGGACGAGGGTGGCCGGCACACGCCGTTTTTCAAGGGTTACCGGCCGCAGTTTTATTTTCGGACGACGGACGTGACGGGCGCGGTGGAACTGCCGGACGGGACCGAGATGGTGATGCCGGGCGACAACGTGCAGATGGTGGTGGAGTTGATTGCGCCGATTGCGATGGAAGACGGGCTGCGGTTTGCGATCCGCGAAGGCGGCCGGACCGTGGGCGCCGGCGTGGTATCCAAGATCCTCAAATAGGTAGGCCGTCGGGCACGAGGACGGCAGGGTTGTAGGAGCGGCGCAGAAGCCGCGAATGGAACAAATACGGAATCGTGTGGCGCCCGGCGAGCAGCCGACAATGCACGAACCAGTCGCGGGCATCGCCCGCTCCAACAGGACATAGACAAATGGCAAACAACCAGAACATTCGTATTCGTCTGAAGGCTTTCGATCATCGGCTGATCGACAATTCGGCGCGGGAGATCGTCGACACCGCGAAGCGGACCGGCGCAACGGTCAAGGGCCCGATTCCCCTGCCGATGAAGAAAGAGCGCTTCACCATACTGGTCTCGCCGCACGTCAACAAAGACGCCCGCGACCAGTACGAAATCCGGACGCACAAGCGCCTCATGGACATCGTCGATCCGACCGACAAAACCGTGGACGCTCTGATGAAACTGGAATTGCCAGCTGGGGTGGATGTTCAGATCAAGCTGAACTGACGCGGGCACCCGCGCCTAGGGTCTGTTCCGGTCCACCGGTGGCGCAGGACCGGCCGGCATTTGGGCGTGGCAGTCCGGTGCAAGGCTGTCCGGCATCGGCGACATTTTAGTTAACGAAAACAAGTACATATTTGGCTAGCTGAGGTATAGCGGCGGCGGCCGTGGAATTTTTGCGCCAAGTGCTTGTATTCGGGCTGCTGGTAGGTAAAATGGCGGGCTCGCCGGATCAGGCCGGGCCGGGAGTCGGCCGGATTCGCAAGCAGCTTCACAAGCCACCAGCTTCGTGACGCTGGATTTTCAAGTCGCCAGGCAACCGAGGGCGGCACGGCAAATCCCGGAATCACCGGGCCGAACAGACGATCGGACCGGACCAATGGGTCAGCTGCTTAAGCTCTAGAGAACACGAAGTTCTTAGGCGTAGCTGGCCCTTTCGCGTGTCTGAACACAGCATGTCCCGCGCGTTTAACCGGTGCCTTGTGGCTGCCCGCGCACGTGCCGACATGACGGGGACAAACAATCCGGCGCAGGAAGCGCGACACATCAGCCGGGGTCAACCGCAATCCCGGCGGTGCAAAGAGATTTCTTGAGTTTGGCGCTGGCCAATCGCAGTCAGCGTGGAGTTTGAACATGACGATGGGTCTTGTTGGCCGCAAGTGCGGTATGACACGTGTCTTCACGGAGGACGGGACATCGGTTCCAGTCACCGTGATCGAGGCACAACCGAACCGGGTCACGCAGGTGAAGACCGTCGAGATCGACGGCTACCGCGCGTTGCAGGTCACTGCCGGCAGCCGCAAAGCGTCGAGCGTGTCGCGACCCGCAGCAGGCCATTTCTCAAAAGCCAATGTCGAGGCCGGCGAGGTCATCTCCGAGTTCAGGCTCGAGGACGGTGACGAGGCGCGCTACGAGCTCGGCAACGAAATCAAAGTCGACCTGTTTGCAGCAGGCCAGAAGGTTGATGTTATCGGAACTTCGATCGGCAAAGGCTTTGCCGGCACGGTCAAGCGCCACAATTTCAGCATGCAGGACGCCACCCACGGCAACTCGCTGTCGCATCGGGCGCCAGGCTCCATCGGCCAGAACCAGTCTCCGGGTCGCGTGTTTCCCGGCAAGAAAATGTCCGGACACATGGGCAACGCGCGCCGGACCGTACAGAACCTCGAGGTCGTGCGAGTCGACAGCGAGCGCAACCTTTTGCTGGTGCGTGGCGCGGTGCCCGGCGCGAAGGGCGGTCATGTAATTGTTCGTCCGTCTGTCAAGGCGAAGAGCTGAGGGGCGCGCCGATGAAACTGAAGATGGAAGGCAGCGGCTCCGTAGAAGTCGCGGAAGCGGCGTTCGGCGCCAAGTTCAACGAGCCGCTCGTGCATCAGGTCGTGACGGCCTATTTGGCGGGCGCACGCGCCGGCACCAAGGCGCAGAAGAGTCGGGCTGCGGTGAGAGGCGGCGGGTCCAAGCCCTGGCGACAGAAGGGCACCGGCCGCGCTCGTGCCGGCACGATCCGCAGCCCGATCTGGGTCGGCGGCGGGCGCACGTTTGCCGCAAAGCCACGTGATTTCAGCCAGAAGGTGAACAAGAAGATGTACCGGGCGGCGCTGCGCTCCGTGTTCTCCGAGCTCGTGCGCCAGGATCGTCTGATCGTCGTCGAGTCCCTGGCGCTGGAAGCGCCCAAGACACGCCTGCTGGCGGGCAAGCTCAGGGAGATGGAACTCAGCAACGTGCTGTTGCTCAGCGAGGCCTTCGATGAAACGCTGTTCCTGGCTGCACGGAACCTGCCGAACGTCGGCGTTTGCGATGCAACATCTATCGACCCGGTCGTGTTGATCCGCTTCGAGAAGGTGCTGATCACGTTGCCGGCGCTGAAACTGATCGAGGAGCGGCTGTCATGAGTCAGGCAACGCGGCAGGAACGGCTGATGGACGTGGTGCGTGGCCCGCACCTGTCAGAGAAGGCGCACACCGCCTCCGAGAACCACCAGGTCGTGCTCAAGGTCCGCAAGGACGCCACCAAGAACGACATCAAGAAGGCCGTTGAGTTGCTGTTCGACGTTAGCGTCGCCGGGGTGACCGTTGTCAACGTGCGGGGCAAGAACAAGCGTTTTGGCCAGGTCCGCGGCAGGCGCTCGGACTGGAAGAAGGCCTACGTGACGCTCGCTGAAGGCAGCTCGCTGGACGCGGTCCTGGGCACAGAATAAGCCGGAACAGGTAAGGAATCGCGAACATGTCATTGCACAAAGCCAAGCCGACCTCCGCGGGACGCCGCTTCGTTGTCAGCATCAAGACGCCAGGACTTCACAAAGGCAAGCCGCATTCCGCGCTGGTCGAGAAAAAGACGTCCAACGGCGGCCGCAACAACTATGGCCGGATCACCGTGCGGCATCAGGGCGGCGGCCACAAGCAGCATTATCGACTAATCGATTTCAAGCGCGACAAGGACGGTATTCCCGGCGCGGTTGAGCGGATCGAATACGACCCGAACCGCAGCGCGCACATCGCGCTCATCAAGTACGCCGATGGCGAGCGTCGCTACATACTGGCCGCCAAGGGTCTGGAACAGGGTTCGTCGGTCATGAGCGGCGAGGAAGCGGCCATCAAGCCTGGCAATGCCTTGCCGATCCGCTCGATTCCGGTCGGTACCGTGATCCACAACATCGAGATGAAGCCCGGCAAGGGCGGTCAGCTCGTTCGTTCGGCGGGTGGCGCGGCGCAGCTGGCGGCTCGCGATGGCGCGTATGCAACGGTTCGCCTGCGTTCTGGCGAAATGCGTCGCGTGCACACGGAGTGCCGCGCGACGATCGGCGAGATCGGTCACGGCGAGCACAACCTCCGCAAGTTCGGCAAGGCCGGTGTCATGCGCTGGCGTGGAATACGCCCGACCGTACGCGGCGTTGCAATGAACCCGGTCGACCACCCGCACGGCGGCGGCGAAGGCAAGACTTCGGGCGGCCGGCATCCGGTCAGTCCGTGGGGCAAGCCGACGAAAGGCGCGAAGACGCGCGGCAACAAGCGCACTGACAGCATGATCGTGCGTCGCCGCAAGAAGAAGTAAGCGATTGTAGGAGCGCCCCATGGGCGCGATCCGGAAATAGAGACAGGTAATTCGAATGCCACGTAGTGTAAGAAAAGGACCGTTCGTCGATACGCACCTCGCGAAGAAGGTTGCCGATGCGAACAAGTCCAATGATCGCCGGCCGATCAAGACCTGGTCGCGCCGTTCGATGGTATTGCCGGACATGGTCGGGCTGACGATTGCCGTGCACAACGGCCGTCAACACATACCGGTTCTGATTTCCGAAAACATGGTCGGCCACAAGCTGGGCGAGTTCGCCGCGACCCGGACGTTCCGCGGCCACTCCGGCGATCGCAAGACCAAGTAAAGGCAAGGAGCAGGTTCATGCAAGTTGCAGCAACCCTTCGATACGCGCGAATCTCGCCGCAGAAATGCCGGCTGGTCGCCGATGTGATTCGCGGCAAGTCGGTGGACGAGGCGCTGCGCGTCCTGACGTTCTCGCCGAAGAAAAGCGCCCGCATCGTGAAGAAGGTCCTGGAATCTGCGATCGCCAACGCGGAACACAACCACGGCGCGGATATCGACGAGCTGAAGGTATCGAATATTGAGGTGAACGGCGCTCCGACGTTCCGGCGCTACAGTGCGCGGGCCAAGGGCCGCGGCGCGCGCATCCTCAAACGGAATAGCCACATCACGATCAAAGTCGGCGACGAGTAAGGAATATGGGTCAGAAAGTACATCCAACCGGAATTCGCCTTGGCATCGTCAAGGACTGGACATCGAAGTGGTACGCCGACTCGAAGACGTTCCCCGGGTATGTCGCGATGGACTACAAACTGCGCGAATTCATCAAGCAGAAGTTGAAGGACGCGTCGGTCAGCCGGATCACGATCGAGCGGCCTGCCAAGAAAGTGAACATCACGATTTTCACGGCTCGGCCGGGCATTGTGATCGGGAAAAAGGGTGAGGACATCGAGAAACTGCGCGCCGAAGTCGCCAAGATGATCCGCATGCACATCAATGATGTGCGCATCAATATCAACGAGGTCCGTAAGCCGGAACTGGACGCCCAACTGGTCGCCGAAGGTATCGCGCAGCAGCTCGAACGGCGCGTGATGTTCCGCCGCGCGATGAAGCGCGCCGTGACGAACACGATGCGGGCCGGAGCCGAGGGGATCAAGGTCAAGGTAGGTGGCCGGCTGAACGGCGCGGAGATCGCCCGCACGGAGTGGTACCGGGAAGGCCGCGTGCCGCTACACACCTTGCGTGCGGACATCGACTACGGCCTCGCGGAGGCGAAGACGACCTACGGCGTGATCGGCGTGAAGGTCTGGATATTCAAGGGCGAGGTGTTCGACAAGCCCGAAGCGGCGGCGGCGGAGCCGGCCGAAGCAGCGGCAGCGGCGCGGTCCTGAGTTCCGACAGGCAGGAATAGGTCATGTTACAGCCCAAACGTACAAAGTTTCGTAAGCAGTTCAAGGGACGCAACCGCGGTCTCGCACATCGCGGAAGTTCGGTTTCTTTCGGCGAATACGGCCTCAAGGCGATCGGCCGCGGCCAGGCCACGGCTCGCCAGATCGAAGCTGCGCGTCGCGCGATGACGCGCCACATCAAGCGTGGCGGCAAGATCTGGATCCGGGTTTTCCCTGACAAACCGATCACCAAGAAACCGCTGGAAGTGCGTCAGGGCAAGGGCAAGGGCAACGTCGAATACTGGGTGTGCCAGATCCAGCCGGGACGGATGCTCTATGAGATGGAAGGCGTGACGGAGGAAGTGGCGCGGGAGGCTTTCGCACTTGCAGCGGCGAAACTACCGTTCCCGACCGCGTTTGTGACGCGACAGGTGATGTGATGCAGGCATCGGAACTTCGGAAGAAGAGCGTTGACGAACTCAGCGCGGAACTCATGGAACTGCGCAAAGAGCAGTTCAAGCTGCGCATGGCGCAGGCGACAGGTGAGCTCACGCGACACTCCGAACACGGACGCGTGCGCAAGGACATTGCACGGATCAAGACAGTACTTGCCGAACTGAAGAACTCGGCAGTCGATGGCAAGTAGCGGGAAACGGAAATGAGTGAAGAAAAGAAGAATCAGCGTACTCTCGTTGGACGGGTAGTCAGCAACAAGATGGACAAGACCGTTTCGGTCGCCATCGAGCGCATGATCAAGCACCCCGTGTACGGAAAGTACGTACGTCGCACGTCGAAGTTGCTCGCGCACGATGCCGCGAACGACTGTCAGGAAGGCGATCGCGTTGCGATCGCCGAGTGTCGGCCGATCTCGAAGAACAAGTCCTGGACTGTCGTCGACGTCATCGAACGCGCGGCGGACCGCTAATCATTCAGGAATGCAGCCATGATTCAGATGCAGACAGTTCTCGATGCGGCCGATAATTCCGGCGCGCGGCGCGTGCAGTGCATCAAGGTGCTCGGCGGCTCCAAGCGCCGGTACGCCAACGTCGGCGATGTGATCAAGGTTAGCGTCAAGGACGCCATTCCGCGCGGCAAGGTAAAGAAGGGCGAGGTTTACAATGCTGTCGTCGTGCGCACGCGCAAAGGCGTGCGCCGCAAGGACGGTTCACTGATCCGATTCGACGGCAACGCCGCCGTGTTGCTCAACGCGAAGCTCGAGCCGATCGGGACGCGCATATTCGGGCCGGTAACGCGCGAGCTGCGCTCGAACCAGTTCATGAAAATCATTTCGCTGGCGCCCGAAGTACTGTAGGGAACGGCCGCCAGGCGGCAATTACAGAGCCAGGAAGCACAAGAAAGCATCGTAGTAGCGCCCAATGGCGCGATTACGGAGACAGGAAGAATGAACAAGATCAGAAAAGGTGACGAAGTCATCGTCAGGACCGGGAAGGACCGGGGCCGTCGCGGTACGGTGCTGGAAGTTTTTCCGGACGGGCGCATCATCGTCGAGGGAATTAACCTCGCGAAGAAGCATGTAAAGCCGAACCCCAACGTCGGTGAACCGGGCGGGATCAAGGACAAGGCAATGCCGATCGATCACTCGAACGTCATGGTATTCAACCCGAAGGCCAAGCAGGGCGAGCGGGTGGGATTCCGCGTGGAGAAGGACGGCTCGAAGGTTCGTGTTTTCAAGAGCGGCGGCACGGTAGATATTTGAGACGCAGGAAGCGGGCCGATTATGCGCCCGCGGCTACGGCCTGCTCCTACAGGTGATGCAGAGATAAGCACATGGCACGTTTACAGGAACTATTCAGGACGGAACTGGCGCCGGAGCTGCAGAAGAAGCTCGGTCTGAAAAATCCGATGGAGGTCCCGCGAGTCACCAAGATCACGCTGAACATGGGCGTCGGCGAGGCTGTGGCCGACAAGAAGGTTCTCGAAAACGCCCGTTCGGACATGGAAAAGATCTCGGGTCAGCGTCCGATCGTCCGCAACGCGCGCAAGTCGGTGGCGGGTTTCAAGATTCGCGAAAATTTCCCGATCGGCTGCAAGGTGACGTTGCGGCGCGAGCGCATGTACGAGTTCCTGGATCGGCTCGTGAGCATCGCCATACCGCGCATACGCGACTTTCGCGGACTGAATCCGCGGTCGTTCGACAAGCAGGGCAATTACAGCATGGGTATCACCGAGCAGATTATTTTCCCGGAGATCAATTTCGACGAGATCGATGCACTGCGCGGTATGGATATCACGATCACGACGACGGCGCGGAATCCGGCCGAGGGGCGGGCGCTCCTGGAAGCGTTCAACTTCCCGTTCCGG
Source organism: uncultured Pseudomonadota bacterium (assembly GCA_963775455.1). GTDB lineage: Bacteria > Pseudomonadota > Gammaproteobacteria > Steroidobacterales > Woeseiaceae > UBA1847. The sequence continues at coordinate 631,556 of CAVZIU010000006.1, forward strand.
AAATGAGGCAGAGGCAATTGGGCTTCCGGAACGTTCGATAGACACTGACTCGACACGAATCAACCTAGACACTGCATAGAGTACTCATTTAGATGGCAAAGACATCGATGATCCAACGCGAACTCAAGCGGCAGAAACTGAACGCGAGGTACGCCAAGAAGCGCTTGAAGTTGAAGGCAATCGTGCGCGACCTCAACAGCAGCGACGATGAGCGCGAGGTCGCTCAGGCGCAACTGAATGCACTGCCTCGCGATTCAAGCCCGACGCGGAAACGCAATCGTTGTGCGATTACCGGGCGCTCGCGCGGCGTGTACCGCAAGTTCGGCCTGGGGCGCAGCAAGCTGCGCGAGGCGGCCATGCGGGGCGAAATTCCCGGGCTGACGAAGGCAAGCTGGTAGGCGGAGACAGAACATGACTATGACGGATCCGATTTCGGACATGCTGACGCGCATTCGCAACGGCCAGAAGGCGCGCAAGATCACGGTCGCGATGCCCGCGTCGACGGCGAAGATTGCGGTTGCCGAAGTCCTCAAGGACGAAGGCTACATCGCGGACTATGCGTTGGAAGGCGAAGGCGCCGCCCGCACGCTGAACGTCGAGCTGAAGTACTACAAGGGCGAGCCCGTCATCGACAGCATCGCGCGGGTCAGCAAGCCCGGACTGCGGATCTATCGTCGCAAGCAGGATCTGCCGAAGGTACTCGGCGGCCTGGGGATCGCGATCGTTTCGACGTCAGCGGGCGTGATGAGCGACCGCCAGGCGCGGGAAAAAGGAATTGGCGGCGAAGTGATCTGCGTCGTTTCCTGATGCAGAACGCCTCGTTCCAAAGAGACCAGGACTATGTCAAGAATCGCTAAGGCGCCGGTGGTACTGCCGAAAGGCGTCGAATTCAGGCAGGAAGGCAATGTCGTGACGCTGAAAGGCGCCAAGGGCAGCCTGTCGCTCGAGCTCAACAACGAAGTGGAGTTGAAGCACGAGGACAACGTACTCGGGGTATCGCCGCGTTCCGGTTCGCGCTTTTCGACGGCGATCGCGGGCACGACGCGGGCCCTGCTCGCCAACATGGTGAAAGGCGTTACAAAGGGTTATGAGCGCAAGCTCGAGCTGGTCGGCGTAGGTTATCGCGCCCAGGCGCAGGGCAACAAGCTGAGCCTTTCGCTGGGATTCTCGCACCCGGTCGTTCACCAGGTGCCGGCGGGCGTTACGGTCGAGACACCGAGCCAGACCGAAATCGTCGTCCGCGGCGCGGACAAGCAGGTCGTCGGTCAGGTGGCTGCGGAAATTCGCGGCTACCGCCCGCCGGAACCGTACAAGGGCAAGGGCGTTCGCTATGCCAACGAGCGCGTGATCCTCAAGGAAGCGAAGAAGAAGTAGTTCGCGGCCGCTAACAGACATACGAGCTAAGCATAATGAAGCTGGATAAGAAGCAGAATCGCATTCGCCGTGCCCGCAAGGCTCGCGCGAAAATTCGTCAACTCGGCGTGGATCGCCTGACCGTGCACCGTACGCCACGGCACATCTACGCGCAGATCGTCGCTGCGGACGGCAACAGCGTGCTGGTTACCGCGTCGACGCTCGAAGTGGAAGTGCGCAAGGGAATGAAGAACGGCGGCAATGTCGAGGCGGCAAGCATCGTCGGTGCGCGGATCGCCGAGAAAGCAAAGGCGAAAGGCATTGATACGGTGGCATTTGATCGCTCGGGATTTCGCTATCACGGACGCGTCAAGGCGCTGGCCGACGCAGCGCGCGAAGCGGGACTGAAATTCTAACGGGTCAGGAACGACGGTCCGGCGGATCGTTTGGGAATCAAGCATGGCAAGAAATGAGCAGAACCAGTCTAACGATGACCTGATCGAAAAGTTGGTCACCGTCAATCGTGTCGCGAAGGTCGTCAAGGGCGGACGCCAGTTCGGATTCACGGCGCTGACGGTCGTGGGCGATGGCCGCGGGCAGGTCGGTTTCGGGTATGGCAAGGCGCGCGAAGTGCCGATTGCCATCCAGAAGGCGATGCAGAACGCGCGCAAGAACCTGATCAACGTCGGTCTGAACAACGAAACGCTGCAATACGCGAAGCAAGGCCGTCACGGCGCGACCATGGTGTATATGCAGCCGGCATCTGAAGGTACGGGCGTCATCGCAGGCGGCGCGATGCGCGCGATCTTCGAATGCGCCGGCGTCCGCAACGTATTGGCGAAGAGCTATGGTTCGCGCAATCCGATCAACGTCGTGCGGGCGACCATGAAGGCATTGTCGAGCATCCAATCGCCGCAGGCGATTGCTGCGAAGCGCGGCAAGAAAGTGAAGGAAATCGTGGCCTGAGGCCGCGATCGGAACGGATCAAACCAGAGACTTATCCATGGCAAGCACGAAAGACATCAAAGTGACGCTGATCAAGAGCAGGCATGGCCGGCTTGCGAGTCACAAGGCTTGTGCCACGGGCCTCGGCCTCCGGAAGCTGCATCAGTCCGTGACGGTCAAGGACACGCCGGAGAATCGCGGCATGATCAATCGGATTGCGTACATGGTCTCGGTGGAGGAAGCCTGAGATGCGTCTCAATGAACTGTCGCCCGGAAAGGGCGCCAAGAAAAACCCGAAACGTGTCGGCCGCGGTAGTTCTGCGGGCCAGGGCAAGACGGCTGGCCGCGGTGTGAAGGGTCAGAGCGCCCGCGCCGGCGGTTACCACAAAGTCGGGTTCGAAGGCGGTCAGATGCCGTTGCAGCGGCGCTTGCCCAAAGTCGGATTCAACTCGCAGCGGGCGAAATTTTCGGCCGAGGTGCGCTTGCACGAGCTCGCCATCCCGTCGGCCGAGATCATCGACCTCGATGTGCTGAAAGCCGCGGACCTGATCCCGGCGTTTGCTACGAAGGCGAAGGTGATCCTGTCCGGTGAACTGGCCAAAGCCGTGAAGCTCAAGGGTGTCGCGGTGACCAAGGGCGCGCGAGCGGCGATCGAAAAGGCCGGCGGCAGCATCGAATAACGGTTACGGATTAGGCGAACGGTAAAGAGCGTGGCACGAAAGCCCCAACAAAACCCGGCAGACCTGGCGAAAGCGGCGAGCAAACTGGCCGAGCTCAAGTCTCGGATCTGGTTCCTGCTCGGCGCGCTGGTCGTGTTCCGCATTGGCACCTATATCCCGGTGCCGGGGGTGGATCCGGTCGCGCTGAAGTCCTTCTTCGACCAGCAGGCCGGTAACCTCCTGGGCCTGTTCAACATGTTCTCGGGGGGCGCGCTTTCGCGCTTCGGTCTGTTCGCGCTCGGCATCATGCCGTACATCTCGTCGTCGATCATCATGCAGATGGCGAGCCACATCGTGCCATCGATGCAGCAGCTGCGGAAAGAAGGCGAACAGGGCCGCCGGCAGATCGTCAAATACACGCGCTGGGGTACCGTCCTGCTGGCCAGTTTCCAGTCGGTTGCGGCGGCGTCCTGGCTGCAGAGCCAGCCGGACCTCGTCGTCAATCCGGGTCCGAGCTTCCTGATCACGGCCTGCATCACACTGGTGACGGGTACGATGTTTCTGATGTGGCTCGGCGAGCAGATCACCGAGCGCGGCATCGGCAATGGTATCTCCATGATCATCCTGGCCGGAATCGTCGCCGGGATGCCGGCCGCCGTGGCCGGAACGGCAGAGTTGGTGCGCAACGGCGAAATGTCGCCGGCGACCGCAATCGCCATGCTCCTGGGCGGCATAGGCGCGATTGTTTTCGTCGTATACATGGAACGTGCTCAGCGGCGCATCACCGTGAATTACGCACGCCGGCAACAGGGCCGCCGGATGTTCGCGGCACAGAGCACGCACCTGCCGTTCAAGATCAACATGTCCGGCGTCATACCGCCGATTTTCGCGTCGAGTATCCTGATGTTCCCGGCGACGATCGCGCAGTTCTTCGGGCAATCGGCGGACCCAGGCCCGGCGCAGCGATTCCTGCAGTCGCTGGGCGCGAACCTCGGACCGGGACAACCGATCTTCGTCCTGCTGTATGCGGCCCTGATCATTTTCTTCTGCTTCTTCTATACGGCGCTGATGTACAACTCGAAGGACACGGCGGACAACCTGAAGAAGGCGGGCGCTTTCCTGCCGGGTATCCGGCCCGGCGCGAACACGGCGGACTATATAGACAAGGTGCTGACGCGCCTGACGTTCTGGGGCGCGCTGTACATCGCCGCGGTCTGCCTGCTGCCGGAACTGATCCGCATGTTCTACCCGTCGCTGCCTTTCAGCTTCGGCGGTACGTCACTCTTGATTCTCGTCGTCGTTACGATGGATTTCATGGCACAGCTGCAGGCTCACGCCATGAGTCACCAGTACGAAGGCATGATGCAAAAAGCCAACTTGCGCAACTACGGCAAGAGTGGCCAGGTACGCTGATTCGTCGGCGGAAATTGGAGGCAGCTCATGAAAGTCAGAGCATCGGTTAAGAAAATCTGCAGAAACTGCAAGATCATCCGCCGCAATCGCGTAGTGCGGGTGATATGCACCGACGCGCGGCACAAGCAGCGTCAGGGCTAAGAGAGAGGGATTACGCCAGTGGCACGCATAGCAGGCATCAACATTCCGCTGAACAAGCATATTGTGATCGCACTCACGTCGATCTACGGCATCGGCAACTCCCGCGCTCGCAAGATCTGCGACACGGCGGGCGTGGCGCCGCATACGCCGGTCAAGGATCTGGCGGAACCGGAGGTTGCGAATCTTCGCACTGCGGTCGCGAAGTACACCGTTGAAGGTGACCTGCGGCGCGAGGTTTCAATGAACATCAAGCGGCTCATGGATCTGGGCAGCTACCGCGGCATTCGTCATCGTCGCGGCCTGCCGCTTCGGGGCCAGCGTACCCGGACGAACGCACGCACCCGCAAGGGCCCACGCCGTCCAATAAAGAAGTGACAAAGCGTCGTAGGACGCCCCACGGGTGCGATTGCGGCGCGCGGATTTGTGACAAGGCATCGTAAGAGCGGCATTGGCGCCGCAAGAACGTAAGCGAAACGAAGAGACACAGAATGGCTGAAGCAGCAGTAAAGAAAAAGAAGGTGAAAAAGCATGTGCTGGACGCGGTTGCGCACATCCATGCTTCCTTCAACAACACGATCGTCACGATCACGGACCGGCAGGGCAATACCCTGTCCTGGGCGACTGCGGGCGGATGCGGTTTCCGCGGCTCGCGTAAGTCGACGCCTTTCGCCGCGCAGGTGGCCAGCGACAAGGCCGGACGAGCCGCTCTCGAATTCGGCGTCAAGAACCTGGACGTGAAGGTGTGTGGCCCGGGTCCCGGACGCGAGTCGGCCGTACGCGCCCTGAACGGCCTTGGGTTCCGCATTCAACACATCGAGGACGTAACGCCGATTCCTCACAACGGTTGTCGACCGCCGAAGAAGCGCCGAGTTTAGAGGCAATAGCAGATGGCAAGATATCTTGGACCAAAGTGCAAACTGTCCCGCCGTGAAGGCACGGACCTGTTTCTGAAGAGTGGCGTACGGCCGCTCGAGTCGAAATGCAAGCTGGATGTGCCGCCCGGCGGCGCCGCGCAACGGCGCCCGCGCTTGTCGGATTACGGTGTGCAGTTGCGCGAAAAGCAAAAACTGCGCCGCATGTACGGCATCCTGGAACGGCAGTTCCGCGGCTACTACAAGCGCGCGTCGCAGCTCAAGGGCTCGACCGGTGACAATCTCCTGCGCCTGCTGGAAGGCCGGCTGGACAACGTCGTCTATCGCATGGGCTTCGCTGCCACGCGTGCCGAGGCCCGGCAACTCGTCAGCCACAAGAGCATCGAGGTGAACGGCAAGATCGTGAACATCCCGTCGGCACAGCTCAAGGCGGGTGACTCGGTCGGTATCCGGGAGAAAGCCAGGAAGCAGCTGCGCATCCAGAGTGCAATCGAAGTATCGAGCCAGGTGGGCCTGCCCGACTGGGTCGAAGTGGATTCGAAGAAGATGACGGGCGTACTGAAGTCGTTGCCGGATCGTCAAGACGTACTGCCGGATATCAACGAAAACCTCGTCGTCGAGCTGTACTCGAAGTAGTCAGGAGGGTTTTTACCCATGCACGAATCAGTAAGCGAATTCTTGAAGCCGCGCGTCGTCAAGGTGGCGCCGATCAATGCACTACAGGCGAAGGTCACAATCGAACCGTTCGAGCGCGGGTTCGGTCACACGCTGGGCAACGCCCTGCGGCGCATTCTCCTGTCGTCCATGCCGGGCGCCTCGGTCACGGAAGCGGAGATCGAAGGTGTCCTGCACGAGTACACCAGCATCGAGGGTGTACAGGAAGACGTTGTCGACATCCTGCTGAACCTGAAGCAGGTCGCCGTGCGCATGCACACCCGCGATTCGGCGGAACTGCGGCTGTCGAAGAAAGGCCCCGGCACTGTGACGGCCGGCGACATCCAGCTCGATCACGACGTCGAGATCATGAATCCGAATCTCGTCATCGCAAACCTGACGAGCGCGGGTGAGTTGAGCATGATCCTGCGCGTCGAGCGCGGCCGCGGCTATCGACCGGCCACGCAGCGGCCGACCTTCGAAGAACAGACGGGCCCGATCGGCCGCCTGCAGCTCGATGCGTCGTTCAGCCCGGTCAGCCGAGTGACCTACAACGTCGAAGCGGCCCGAGTGGAACAGCGTACGGACCTCGACAAGCTGATCATCGAGATCGAGACGAACGGCACGATCGACCCGGAAGAGGCGATCCGCCGGGCCGGCAGCATCCTCAAGGACCAGCTGTCGGTGTTCGTCGATCTGCAGGGCCAGGAAGAAGGCACCGGCGCGCAGGCCGACAACCAGGTCGACCCGATCCTGTTGCGGCCGGTCGACGAACTGGAACTCACCGTGCGCTCGGCGAACTGCCTCAAGGCCGAGAACATCATGTACATCGGCGACCTGGTGCAGCGGACCGAAGTAGAGCTGTTGCGCACGCCGAACCTCGGCAAGAAATCGCTGACCGAGATCAAGGAAGTGCTCGAAGGGCACGGCCTCGGCCTGGGTATGCGGCTCGAGAACTGGCCGCCGGCAAGCCTGCGCCCGGATCACGAACTCGGCATGTAACGAAACTCTAGGACAAGACAATGCGCCACAAGAAATCCGGCCGCCGGCTGGGTCGCAACAGCTCGCACCGCAAAGCTATGTTCCGCAACATGGCGGCATCCATGCTGAAGCACGAAACGATCCGGACGACGCTGCCCAAAGCCAAGGAACTCCGCCGCGTCGTCGAGCCGTTGATCACGCTGGCGAAGGAAGACAGTGTGGCCAATCGCCGCCTGGCTTTCGATCGCCTGCGTGACAAGGAAGTCGTCGGCAAGCTGTTCAACGATCTGGGCCCGCGCTTCAAGGCGCGTCCGGGCGGTTACCTGCGCATCCTGAAAATGGGGCCGCGTCCTGGCGATTCGGCGCCGATGGCGATCGTCATGCTGACGGAGCGTGCCGAAACGAAAGCAGCCGCGAGCAACGCGTAAGACGATCCGCAGGCAATCTGCCGCTTGTCGCTACCAAAAGAAGCCGGGCCTCGTGCCCGGTTTTTTTTGGACCGTATGCCCGCTCCGCAGGCCTGCAGCCGAGTGAGTCCGGAACCGGACATTCGTCGATGCCAACCAATTGCCAGCAGCACAAGCATGGACGTGAGTAGCTCAATGGGAGACGCAGCGCCGCCTCCGCTCGCTTCTTGCTACTAGCGCGCCCCGCGGCGGCGCAACAGTACGCCCGGCGTCTTCAGGAGGATGTAGATATCGAGCATGATGGACGCGTGCTCTATGTAGTACAGGTCGAATTCCAGGCGTTTGCAGTGTCCGGCCGGATTCCGCGAATCGCCCGAGCAAACCTGCTCCCAGCCGGTGGCGCCAGGACGGACCAGGTATCGGAGTTCCCAGAAAGGAATCCTGCTGGAGATGCATACGTCGAGTTCCTTGCTGATCGGGCGCGGGCCGACGAGCGACATCTCGCCGCGGAGGATGTTCCAGAGTTGTGGAAGCTCGTCGAGATGCAAGCGGCGCAGGAATCTGCCCCAGCGTGTCAGCCGCGAGTCACCGATGGTCGTCATCAGCTCGCATTCCTGGCGCAAGCGCTTAAGTATCTTCATGCTGCGGAACTTGTAGATCGTGAAGGGCCGACTTGCGACCCCGATCCGCTCCTGGGCGAAAATGACCGGTGGGCCCTGGAAGATCAGAGAGCCCGCGGCTACAAACACCATCACGGGCGCGAACATGACCAGCAGTGCGCCGGCGATCAGGATGTCCATCGAGCGATGCAAATATTCCCAGGCCGGACCGTGCCTGTGCTCACGAAGGTGCAACGCCGGCTCGAGCGCCTGGTTGCCGACCACCGTGACCGGTACCTTGTGCACCAGGCTCTCGCAGATCGTCAGCGCGTTGCGCACCTGTACGCCCCGAGGCCGGTCGTGGATCAGTTCCCGCGCCGACGCAGAAAGCCGGTCCGCAGAGGGCAGGGCCAGCAAGCCGGCGCGGCCTTGCGACAGTGCGGCCCGCGCTTCTTTGGCCCGAAGTTCGGGAATCCTGAGGTCGGGATCCGGACGGTACAGGTCTGGTCCGCCATCGGAGGAGGCGAGTATCCCGATAATTGTTTGCCTGCGGTACGGATGGGTTTGCAGAACCTGTACCAGCAGTTCCATAGATCGGTCCCAGCCCAACAGCAATATTCCGACCGTTTTTCGCGCGAATCTCGATGGGCGCATGACGAGCCGCCGAAGCACCCACAGCAGCCCTCCCACGGCCGCACCGATGAGCAACGGAGCCGGCCACAGTCCTGAGGCGGCATGCGGCCCGAGCAACGCCAATTCGACCACCCAAGTCCACAGCGTGACGGCCAGTACCAACGTCAGGGGATGACGGGTGCGAGGCGATCGCCCGGCGTGGTCGTAAAGCCCGAATGCAAACAGAAGGCTCGGATACACCAACACAAACGCTACACATGGCAGAAGCCATAGCCAGCGATCCGAGAGTGTCTCCGGCCCGGCACCCGCACGCCACGTTTCCAGCGCGGCCACTGCGAGCAGGGCCCCGATGTCGATTCCGACCAGGGCGATCTTGACTACCCGGATCGGATTGTTGATCCAGGATTCACGCATTCGGGAATTCGGCTTTCCAGCGATCGAACCAGCCGCTGAACATCATCAAGCCATAGATCTGCCGACTGTGGTCGTCTTGTCTTGCCAGGTGCTGGTCGATGAACCGGTGCACGGCCGCCGGACGGAAGACGCCCTGACGCTCCAGCGTCTCCTCCGAAAGCAGGTCGAGCATGGTTTCCTTCATCTCGCCGATGAGCCAGCCGGGCATCGGCGTGTTGAAGCCGCGCTTCTTGCCATACAGTATGTCCCGCGGCAGGCGTGACTCCATCGACTTCTTCTGCAGGACTTTCTTGCGCGAGCCGCTCACGCGGTATTCCGGCGGCAGATTGATCACCCAGGTCGCAAGCTCGTGATCGAGCAGCGGCACGCGAACCTCCAGGGAGACCGCCATCGACATCCGATCCGCTCGCGAGAGATTGTTCTCAGGGAGGTAGTGATTGAGGTCGCAGTACTGAAGCTGCGCCAGCAGCCCCCCCGCCTCGGCGTGCTGCAACAGCTTGCCCTTGCTGGGGAACGAGTCCAGGATGTCCTGCGCCTCGAGGGCCGCGACGATTTCCGGCCGCAGAATCTCGCGCTTCCACTCGGTGCTGAAAATCGATTTCCAACCGGTGTGCGCCCGAAGGAGGTCCTTGGTCGCGTTGCGCACGAATCGCTTGGCCTTGTAGTCGAAGCTGACTCGCTCATGCGATACCGGCAGCCGTTCGACGATCGCCGGGATGATCGTCCTGCTCAAGAGCCCCGGGAGCCGCTGGTACTTCTGCGCCAGTTGCGTCGCGACATAGGTATGGTAACCGCCGAAGACTTCGTCGCCGCCGTCGCCGGCAAGGCACACCGTCACGTGCTGGCGCGCAAATTCCGCGATATACCAGTTCGGAATGGAGGTCGAGTCGCCGTGCGGCTCGTCGAACATGTCGAACAGCTTAGGCAAAACTTCGTTCGGCCTGGGCTTGACGACCAGCGGATAGTGTTCCGCGCCACACCGCGCGCTGGTCTTCGCCGCGTCGGGAATTTCGTTGAAGCTGTCCTGCTCGAAGCCGACCGAGAACGCCTTGACCGGAGCATCGGTCAATTCGCTCAGGATCGCAGTTACGGTGCCCGTATCGGAACCGCCGGACAGGAATACGCCCAGCGGCACGTCCGAGACCATCTGCCCGCTGATCGACTTCTTAAGGCGGTGGACGAGTTCCTCCTCCAGCGCCTCGATACGCGGCTTCTTTCCGTTGAGCGAAGGCGCATTGACCGGCAGGTCCCAGTAGCGGCTCGTCCGGGTCTCTCCGTTTTTGAAAGCCAGCTGGCAGCCCGGCAAGACGCGACGCATGCACTCCCACATGCTCTGTTCGCCCGCAATATAATTGAAGCCCAGGAACTGGCTGAGAGCCGCGAAGCTCATTGTTCTTGGCAGGCCTGCCGCCAGGATCGCCTTCGGCTCCGAGGCGAAATAGATGCCATCGGGTTGCACGCTGTAGTAAAGGGGCTTGATGCCGAAGCGGTCGCGAGCGAGATGCAGCGTGCGACTGCGTTCGTCCCAGATTGCGATCGCGAACATCCCGTTCAGCTTCGTGACGAAACGCTCGCCTTCTTCCTCGTAGAGGTGTGCCAGGACCTCGGTGTCCACGCGGGACTTGAAGCGGTGTCCCTTGGCGCTCAGCCGGTCCCTGTGTTCGCGAAAATTGTAGATCTCGCCGTTCTGGACGACGACGATGCGCCCGCTCTCGTCTGTGCACGGCTGTTGGCCGCCTTCCGGGTCGATGACGCATAGGCGGCGCATGCCGATACCGACACCGCCCGAAAAGTAGTAACCCTCGTCGTCCGGTCCGCGATGGACCAGTGTCGCCGTCATGGCGCGGACAACTTGCTCGTCTACGCGGGCAGCAGGGTCATTGAGGACTATTCCGCAGATGCCGCACACGGTACCTCCACCCCACGAGGGTGTGATTGTTGCGCCTGCTTCTGCCCGAATTCGGTCCGGGCATGCAGTAGCATAGCTGAATCCGGCCAAACGGCCTGGCCCGGATGAAGTCGAGGTACCGCTTGTCCGCGTCGGAGCGGACGTGTCTTATGGATCAGGCACTCTATTTTCGCTTTGCCGCCGATGCGCTGTTGCTGCTGCACGCGTCATTCGTACTGTTCGTCGTCGCCGGCCTTGCTCTGACTATCGTTGGCGCGTACCTGCGCTGGCAATGGGTGCGCAACCCCTGGTTTCGAGTCGCGCACCTGGCGGCGATAGTCTATGTCGTCGTTCAGTCCTGGCTCGGCCGGGTCTGTCCGCTGACCGACTGGGAGATGGCATTGCGGGAGCATGCCGGCGACGCAGTCTACCGCGGAGCATTCATGGCGCATTGGCTCGAGGAGTTGCTTTACTACCAGGCACCGGCCTGGGTCTTTGCGCTCGTCTACTCGCTCTTCGGCGCGCTCGTACTGGCAAGCTGGTTTTGGGTGCGGCCGCGGCCGTTCACGCGCAAACACTCGCGTACGTCAGCGTAGGCTATGCCTTCCGGTCCCTGCGCATCGTCGCGGGCATGGCCAGAGCGTACGGCAGATTATGCAAAATGCCCGGTCCTGTGAGTCGGCTCACAGCCTGAGAGTCCCGCAAAACCTATAGTCGTCGCGGGCTTGGCGGAGGATTCGGCCATCAAGAAGAAAGAAGCATTCGACGACTGCGTAATCCTGGCGAAGGACAGTTTCGACCCGGACGCGGTGTTCCTGGACGACATAGTCGAGGACGGCGTGCTGCCGTACCTGAGCCTCAAAGTCGACGGCCTGAATTCCCGCTTCGACGCGCGCAAGGGACGGCTCGAACTGCGGCCGGAGGACGTATCGGCGAACGACGACATCCAGCCGGACAAGCACCTGCCCAAGGTCGACCTCGGTACGGTGGGACTCGAGATCTACGGCTGGGAAACGTCCTGGCTCAACAAGATCAAGAAGTATCTCGGCTTCTGACGGCCCCTGCCTGCGGCGCTTTGTCGCGCGCGGCCGCTTTCAGCTCCGCCTTTACCCGCTGCCCGCGGCGCTCGAGCGCCGGGCGCATCTGCCGGCCGAGCCACGGAAACAGGTAGCTCAGCGTCGTCAGCACGCCGCTCGCGGGCGGCATGGCGAGTTCCCGCTGGCGGTTGCCGCACAGGTCGAGGATCGCCTGCGCGACTGCCTCGGCGCTGCTCAGCGGTTGGGACAAGCTCAGGTCCGAGACACTGTCGATATCGTCCATGATGAAACCGGTGTCGATCGGGCCCGGCGAGACGACCGCGAACTTGATGCCGGCGTCGCGCATTTCATCGGCGATGGCATAAGTGAAGGCCCTGAGCCCGCACTTGCTGGCCGAATAAGTCGCACTGCCCGGCACCGGCAGGCGGCCCGCCAGCGAGCCGACGTTGATGACCGCGCCCCCGCCGTTGTCCTTCAGATGCGGCAACGCCATGCGCGTCAGCATCAGCGGTGCCTTGAGGTTCACATCGATCATGCGGCCGATGTCCTCTGGCGTCACCGACGTTACCGGCCCGCGCACGTGACAGCCGGCATTGTTGATCAGTACGTCGATCCGCCCGAAATCTGCGATTGCCTTGCGAACCAGGTTGCCACAGGCTTCTGCATCGGCCACGTCCATCGCAAGGTATTCCACTCGTGTTCGGCCACGCAATTCGTCGGCGACGGCTTCGAGATGCTGCTCGCCACGCGCGACGAGCAGCAGATTGGCGCCCGCGTCCGCGAACTTGCGTGCCGTCGCTGCGCCCACCCCGGCCGATGCGCCTGTAACGATGACGGTCCTGTCCCGGAAGATCATGTGCCGAGCATAGCGGCAATTTCGCGCGCAGGGAAAGAATCGGCCCAAAAGGAAGGGCGATCCGCAAGGGGGGATGCGGATCGCCCTTGTTGGTCACTGCCGGAGACTCCGGGGGGGTCAATGACCGTTTGCACGATCGGGTTCGCTGCATTTGCCGTCGCAGGATTCGCGCCGTACTCCACGATACGGACGGCATCGCAAAGGTACAAACGAAAAGAATTGCAGGCATTGGTGAATATTCTTCACCCGGGATTCCTGAAATTCTGAAGCACCCAGTCACGCAGGATCCTGACGTTTGTCTGCTGCCGAACCGCCTCGTTGCAAACGAAGTAGTAACGATCGCGAGTTAGCAGTTCGTTGTCGAACAATGGCACCAGGCTCGAGGACATGAACCAGCGGACGCTCAGCTGCGTCGGGACGAGCGCGGCTCCGAGGCTGCGTTCGGCCGCACGGGCAACGGCGATCATCGAATCCAGGCGCACGATGTCGGTGTTGCGCGGAAGCTTGATGCCGGAGTTGCGCTCCCATTGTTTCCAGGCTCGCGGCCGCGTCTCGTGCACGATAAGCGGGAAGCTGCTGACGATCCTGCCGGCGCGGACTTTCACGGAATCGTAGAATTCCGGGGATCCGGCGGGAATCAGGCGTAGCGGAAAGAGCTCGTCATACGCGAGCCCGACCGGCGGTGCCCGGAATACCCGGATCGACGCATCGGCGTTCCCGGGATGCTTCTCGGCCGATTCGTCGCTGGTGTCGACGACGATGTCGAGCTCGGGATGCAGGCGGCGAAACTCGATGAGCCTGGGGACGAACAGCTCGCTCGCGAAGAACGGCTGGACGGAAATCCGCAGGACGCTTCGGGAACGCCTGGCGCTGTGCTGGATGGCGACCTCGTCGAGCTGCCGGATGAGCGGACGCACGTCGTTGTAGAGCGATTCGCCGTCCGCGGTCAGGCTGATGCTCCGGCTGCCGCGTTCGAACAGCCTGATGCCGAGCTCAGTTTCCAGGTTCTTGATCTGGTGACTGACCGCCGAGGCCGTGATGAACAGCAGGTCGGCCGCATCACGAAAACTCTGCTGCTCCGCCGCAACACAGAAAGTCCGCAGACCGCGCAGTGAGATATTCTGGTTGTGGGGTGTCATGGACATGCAGGTCCTGCACGAACCGTACCAGCCGCCGGACTGAACGCGGACGAACCTGCTCAACGCTAACTCGTTGTTTTTCCGTTAATCGTCGAGGCCAAGACGAGTCCCGGCGATACGGCACTGCACCGCCATGGGACAACGCCTGCCGGTCTATGCCCGACTACAGGGCAAACGCGTCGCGAGTGAGGTTTTCGCTGCCGCCGGCGAGGACCCGTACGTCGTCTTCGATGCGTATGCCGCCGAAACCGCGCAGGGCGTCGACAGTGCGCCAATTGACGTGATTTTCCGCGGGCGTGCCACGCAGATTTTCCAGCAGCAGGTCGATGACGTACAGCCCCGGCTCGATCGTGACCACCATGTCCTCCTCCAGGACGCGGGTGAGGCGCAGGAACGGATGGCCGCTCGGCGGATCGATGCGGGTTCCCGAGGCGTCGGCGAGATGGCCGCCGACATCGTGCACCTGCAACCCGATGAGATGCCCGAGGCCGTGCGGGAAGAACGCGGAGGTGACGCCGGTCGCGAGCAAGGTGTCAGCCGAACCTGCAGCGAGTTCGGCATCGACCAGAACGCCCGCGAGCAGGCGGTGCGTGTCGATGTGCAGCTCGCGGAAATCGACCCCGGCGCGAACGCGGGCACTGACCGACTGCTGCAGCGTGTCCATGCGCTCGATCAGACCGGCGAAGCGGGCATCGCCGTTCGCGTAGGTGCGGGTGATGTCGCAGGCATAGCCGAACTGCTGGGCTCCGGCATCGATCAGGAAGGAATGGCGCCGGGCCGGCGCGTCGCGATCGCGGTCCGTGTAGTGCAGGATGGCGCCGTGCTCGTTCAGGGCGATGATATTGGCGTACGGCAGCTCATCGTCGGTGAGGCCGACCGCGGCGCAATAGCGCTGGTGGATGTCGAATTCGGGCAGGCCTTCGTCGAAGGCGGCCTGCGCCGCGCGGTGTCCCGCGACCCCGAGGCGGGACGCGAGACGCATGCACTCGAGTTCGTACGCCGTCTTGCGGCCCCGTTCGAGATGCAGGCTGTTCAGCGTCGTACGCGGATTCACCCGTTCGATGCCGCAGGCCTGGGCCGGCTCCCGGAGCTCGCCGATCAGGATGCACTTGTCGCGCTCGCCGGGCAGATGTCGCACAGCCTCGCCGGGATCGTGCACGACTCGCACGTCGAAATGCTCCGACCAGAAGCCGGACGGTGCGCCGGGCACCGGATGCCAGTAGTCCCTTGGCTGGAAGTACACCAGCACCGGCGTTTCGCCCGGCGTGTAGGCGATGTACGACAACGGCAGGCCGGCAAGCGGTGCCCACGCGAGAAAGTGCGGGTTTGCGCGAAACGGATAGGCCTGATCGTCGAGGAAGGCGTAAGCGGGCGCCCCGGAAAAAATCACGACATGCGCGGCACCGGCCTTGTCGAGCACGCTGTCGTGTCGCGCGCAGACTGTTGCGAGATGATCTGCGTAGAGTGCGCCTAGATCAGACTGGTGGTCCGGGGACTTGACGGGCATGCATTGCATGATACCGGGCCGCCCGGCGGCGGGCGAGGGCGGCCCGTTTCCACGGGCAGGCAAACTAGGCATCATTGGCGCCCTTACCTGCCACGGAATCAAGACATGACCAGGAGCACTGCAGGCATCGTCGGGGCGGCGATGCTGCTCACGGGAGGAGGCGGCATGGCGGAAGAGACGCCGGGTTATGACCGGGTGACGGGTATGCCGCAGGCGTCGCGATCGGTGGTGATCGCACCGCATGCCATGGCGGCCACGAGCCAGCCCCTGGCCACGCAGGTGGCGCTCGACATACTGAAAAGGGGCGGCAGTGCCGTCGATGCCGCGATTGCGGCGAATGCGACATTGGGCCTGATGGAGCCGACCGGCTGCGGTATCGGCGGCGACCTGTTCGCGATCATCTGGGATGCGGAACAGGAGGAACTCGCGGGACTCAATGCGTCGGGCCGCGCGCCGGCGCTCATGACCATCGACTGGTTCCGCGAGCAGGGCCTCGACGCCATTCCGCCTTTCGGACCGTTGCCGGTCAGCGTCCCGGGCGCCGTCGACGGCTGGTTCGAGATGCACGATCGGTACGGACGTCTGCCGATGCGCGAGATCCTCGCGCCCGCGATCGCGTATGCCGAAAACGGCTTCCCCGTATCCGAAGTCATTGCCTTCTACCTCGGGCAGAGCGCGCAGCGCTTCGCACAATACGCGGGATTCGCGGATACGTTCATGCCGGACGGCAGCATGCCCGTCGAGGGGGAGATGTTTGCGAACCCGCGGCTGGCGCGTACCTACGAGATGCTCGCCGACGGCGGCCGCGACGCGTTCTACAAGGGCGAGATCGCGCGCCGGATCGACGCGTACATGCGCGAGCAGGGCGGTTTGTTGCGCTACGAAGACCTGGCCGCGCATCGCTCGGAGTGGGTGGCACCTGTGTCGACGACCTATCGTGGCTGGGAAGTGTTCGAGCTGCCGCCGAACGGCCAGGGCATCGCGGCGCTGGCCATGCTGAACATCCTCGAAGGCTATGACATCCGCGCGATGGGTTTCGGCAGCGCGGAATACATTCATACCTTCGTCGAGACGAAGAAACTCGTGTTCGAGGACCGCGCGCGCTACTACGCCGACATGGACTTCGCCGACGTACCCGTCGAGGCCCTGATTTCCAAGTCCTATGCGGCCGAACGGCGCCGGATCATCGATCCGGAACGGGCCGCGAAATCCTTCGCGCCGGGCGACCCGCGGCTCGAAGCCGGCGACACGATCTACCTCACCGTCGCCGATCGGCAGGGCAACATGGTATCGCTGATCCAGAGCAACTTCCGCGGCATGGGGTCCGGCATGACGCCGGGTAACCTCGGCTTCGTGCTCCAGGACCGCGCCGAGCTGTTCTCACTGGATCCGGCCCATGCGAACGCGCTCGAACCCGGCAAGCGCCCGTTCCACACGATCATCCCGGCTTTCGTAATGAAGGACGGCAAGCCGTACATCAGCTTCGGCGTGATGGGCGGCGCGATGCAACCGCAAGGTCACGTGCAGATCGTCGTCAACATGGTGGACTTCGGAATGAACCTGCAGGAAGCGGGCGATGCCGCGCGCGTCAACCACGTAGGCTCTTCGGAGCCGACCGGCGGCTCGATGAGCGACGGCGGCGTCGTCCACCTCGAAAGCGGATTCAGCGAGGCGACGCGCGCGTCCCTGCGCGCGATGGGCCACGTGCTCGGCGAGAGCGACGGTGGCTTCGGCGGCTACCAGGCGATCCTGCGCGACCCTGAAGAAGGTGTGTGGCACGGCGCTTCGGAAGTACGCAAGGACGGGCAGGCGGCGGGATACTGAGGCATGGCGAAGGAAATCTACCTGACCGGCATCACGACGACGGGGACGCCGCACGTCGGCAACTATGTCGGCGCCATTCGACCGGGGATCGCGGCGAGCCGCGATCCCGCCAAGCAGAACTATTATTTTCTCGCAGATTTTCATGCACTTGCGAAGAACGAAGACCCGGACAAGATCAGCCGCTCGACGCTGGAAATCGCGGCCGCATGGCTCGCGCTGGGACTCGATACGGACAACGCGACGTTCTACCGTCAGTCGGACATACCCGAGATTCCGGAACTCACCTGGATCCTGACCGGCATGACCGCGAAAGGACTCATGAATCGCGCGCATTCCTACAAGGCGGCGGTGCAGGCCAATCTCGACAGCGGCGACAGCGATCCGGACAAGGCCATCACGATGGCGCTGTACAGCTATCCGATCCTGATGGCGGCTGACATACTGATGTTCAACGCGACCAAAGTCCCGGTAGGCCGTGACCAGAAGCAACATGTGGAGATGGCGCGCGACATTGCGCAGCGCTTCAACCACCATTACGGCGAGACCTTCGTGCTGCCGGAGCCGGTCATCGACGACGACACCGCGGTGCTGGCAGGCCTCGACGGCCGCAAGATGTCGAAGAGCTACAACAACACGATTCCGCTGTTCGCGCCGGAAAAAGAACTGCGCAAGCTGATCATGAAGATCAAGACCAATAGTCTCGAGCCCGGCGAGCCGAAGGATACGGAGGGCAGTACGCTGTTCGACATCTACCGGGCGTTCGCGACGAAGGCGGAGGCCACTTCAGTTGCGGCACGCTATTCGCAAGGAATCGCCTGGGGTGAGATGAAGCAATTGCTGTTCGAATACATCAACGAGCACATTGGCCCGGCGCGCGCCGAATTCGAACGCCTGATGGCCGACCCGGCCATCGTGGAGGCGGAACTCAGGAAAGGTGCGGAGCGGGCACGCGGGATCGCGGCGCCCTTCCTCGACCGGATCCGGCGGGCCATCGGGATCCGCGCCCTCGGCTAAGCACATGGATGCGAACTCCGGCGACTGGGTTTGTCAGGACGCGCTTGCCGCGCTGGCGAGCCTGCGCGAAGGCAACGAGCGTTTCGTGAAGAGCGAGACGACATTG
The DNA here is from genome assembly GCA_963775455.1 of uncultured Pseudomonadota bacterium. Classification (GTDB taxonomy): domain Bacteria; phylum Pseudomonadota; class Gammaproteobacteria; order Steroidobacterales; family Woeseiaceae; genus UBA1847. The sequence continues at coordinate 649,998 of CAVZIU010000006.1, forward strand.
AAGATCACGGACGCCGACCGGCGCAATGCGGTCGACGGTCAGAACCCGGTCGCCGCCGTCCTCGGTTGCTCGGATTCGCGGGTACCCACCGAAGTGGTGTTCGACCAGGGCGTCGGGGAACTGTTCGTGATCCGCGTGGCGGGCAACATCGTGCAGCCTTCGCAAATCGGTAGCGTGGAGTTCGCCGCGCAGAAATTCGGGACGCGCCTGGTCGTGGTCCTCGGCCATACGTATTGCGGCGCCATCCAGGCGACTGTCGACGAGCTCACGCGGCCTGCCGAAAGTCAGTCGCGCAATATCGCTTCGATCGTGGACCGGATCCGTCCGTCGGTCGAGGGCCTGCTCGATGACGCCGGTGATCGTGACGAACTCGTCAACAAGGCAGTCCGGGCCAACGTGCGCTATTCGGTGAACGCGTTGCGGCACGGATCCGACATCATCGAGGCGCTGGTGCGCGACGAGGGGCTGCTGATCGTCGGTGCGGAATACTCGCTGAAGACCGGTGTGGTCGATTTCTTCGACGGCGTGCCCGGCGGCTAACTACACATGGGATGCACGTGGAATCCCGTCCGACCCTGACGACCGAACGGCTGCATCTGCGCTGGCTGACACCGGACGATGCCTCGTTCATGCTGCGCATCTGGAACGACCCGGCATTCGTGCGCTACGTCGGCGACCGCGGTCTCCGCACCCAAGAAGACGCGCGGCAGGCGCTCATTGCCGGGCCACTGACCTTGTACGAGTGCTACGGTTACGGGCCCTACCTGCTATCCCTGCACGCCGGCTCGCCCGCCGGGATTTGCGGATTGTTCCGGCGCGAAGGCCTCGCGGATGCCGACCTCGGTTTCGCGCTGTTGCCCGGGTACTGCGGGCTCGGGTACGCGCGCGAAGCTGCGGATGCGGTGATCACGCACGCGCGCAAGGATCTCGGTCTGACGCGCCTGACCGCCATAGTCGCGCCTGACAACGCGCCCTCCCGGTCGCTGATCAACAAGCTCGGGCTGTCCTTCGAGCGGATGCTGCGGGTGCCTGGCGACGAGCGTGACGCTTGCCTGTACGGCGTCGACTGGCAGGCACGGTCCGCGGGGAGCCGGCCCGCACGGCCCGCGCCGGAGGCCGGCCGGTGAGCACAGTCGGCTGGCGCGAGCTGCGCGAGTTCGCCGGGACGGACATGGACCGTTCGTTCGTCCTGTCATGGACGCTCGATCGCGACCAGCTGTCGGTCGACGTCGATCTCGCGCTGCGGCCGGAGCATCCGTTCTTCGAACCGCCGCGCCGCCGCGAAAAGGTCTGCATGCGTCCGGCGATCATCGCGTTTCCCAGCTGTGCGGGCATCCGGCTCGACGGCAGCGACCATGGCACCGATCTGCAGACGATCGTCCGCCGGCTGGGTGCCGGGGCAATTGCGGACCTCGAGCGGCATGACGAGGGCCCGTATGTATTGCGCGGGGGCTTCGGCACAGTCGAGATCGACGCCGGGCGCCCGATCCTGCGGCTCGGGTCAGGCTGAGCAGTCGGCAGTCGGCAGGCTCGCCGCCGGATGCTCGTTGAGCGGGACGCGCCGATCGTTCAGGATAGATCTCGTTTCCCGGCGGGCGGCGACCGTCGCAGAACAACCGGCAGCAGGAGTAGCCATGGCCGAACGGATCGAACACCCCTGTGTCCAGCACAAGCTTGCGCTGCTGCGGGACATCGACACGGGGCACCGGCAGTTCCGGCAATTGGCGACCGAGATCACGCGCCTCGTGTGTTATGAAGCCCTGAAGACGCTGCCCACCCGCGAAGTGCGCGTGCGCACGCCGCTGGCGGAGACGGTCTGCCGCGTGCTCGACACCGAGCTGGTGGTCGTCCCGATACTGCGCGCAGGCTTCGGCATGCTCGAGGGCATCCTCGACCTGGTTCCCGAGGCGCGTGTCGGTTTTATGGGACTGTATCGCGACGAGGTGAGCAAGGAGCCGGTGCGCTACTACCAGAGATTCCCGCCGCAGATTCGCGGCGGGACCTGCATCGTCGTCGATCCGATGCTCGCGACCGGGGGCTCGACGGTGGCCGCGGTAAACTCCCTGAAGGAAGGCGGCGCAAGCCGGGTCGTCGTCGTCTGCATCGTCACCTGTCCCGAAGGACTGGCGCGGGTCGAACAGGCGCATCCGGACGTGCGTATCTATGCAGCGGCCATCGACCAGCACCTCGACGCCAACAAGTACATCGTGCCCGGACTGGGAGACGCCGGGGACCGCCTGTACGGAACGTCGCACTGAACGGAAACGGATGGAGAGGCATGTCGCGATGAAATCGAACACACTGCGTCCCGCGCATGGCGAACGACTGGTCGTCGCGACCGCCAACGGCCCGGTCGAGTGCGAAGCCGGCTTCCTGATCGCGGCGCTGCTCATATTCATCGCCAGGGGCAGCGGTCGCATCGAGGCGCAGGAAGCCGGGACGATGCTGGAGTTGCTCGAGGCATATTGTGGCGTCAGCGGCGCTGAGGCACTGGCCCTGCTGACTTCGGCCATCGACAAGCTCGCCGACGAGCCGACGCTCGGCGCGGGCCTGGTCGAAGCCGCCCGCGGCCTAGGGGACAGTGACAAAGAGGACCTCGCGTACATGGCGCTCAGGGTCATCGCCGCCGACGGCAGGCGGGAAGCCGCCGAAATGGCGCAGTTCAATGCGGCCGTCGAATCCATGGGCATCGCTCCGGAGGTGGTGCACCGCGCCTTCGATCGATTCTTCGCCGAAACGATGCCGAACACCGGGGACTGAGCGGCGCAGGTCCGGTGCAGGCGACCCTACGCAATTTCCTCAAGCTCGAATCCGCCGGCGGACTGCTGCTGATCCTGGCGTCCATCGTGGCGATGCTCGTCGCCAACTCGCCGCTCGCGCGTTTCTACGACCTGCTGCTCGACGTACCGGTGGAAGTACGTATCGGGGCGCTGCACATCGCCAAGCCGCTCATCCTGTGGATCAACGACGGACTCATGGCGATCTTTTTCTTCGCCATCGGCCTGGAGCTGAAGCGCGAACTGCTGGAGGGCGAGCTGTCGCGGCCCGCCAACGTGCTCTTGCCCGCGCTCGGCGCCATCGGCGGGATCGTGGTACCGGTCGCGATCTACGTCGCATTCAATCGTGGGGATCCGGCGGCCCTGCGAGGCTGGGCGATTCCGGCAGCCACCGACATCGCGTTCGCACTCGGCATACTGCTGTTGCTCGGCAAGCGCGTGCCCGTGTCGCTCAAGGTTTTTCTGGCCTCGCTCGCCATCTTCGACGACGTCGGCGCGATCGTGATCATCGCGATCTTTTACACGATCCATCTGTCCCTGCTCGCACTGGCCGTCGCGGGCGCCTGCCTCGTCGTGCTCTCGCTGATGGCCTGGCGCCGCGTCGGCTCGATCGCCGCGTACCTGCTCGTCGGCCTCGTGATGTGGACGGCCGTGTTGAAGTCGGGCGTGCACGCCACGCTCGCCGGCGTCGCGCTGGCCATTTTCATCCCGATGCACGACCCGAACGAAGCCGGCCACTCGCCGCTCAAGAAACTGGAGGATGACCTGCACCACGTGGTGGCATTCGGCGTGCTGCCGCTGTTCGCTTTCGCGAATGCCGGCGTGGCGTTGTCCGGCACGGGTCTCCCGGCTCTGCTGCATCCCGTGCCGCTCGGGATCGCCGCGGGATTGTTCGTCGGCAAGCAGCTTGGCGTCTTCCTTTTCTGCGCGGCGGCCATCCGCCTCGGACTGGCGCGGCTGCCGCAGGGCGCGAGCTGGGCCGGACTGTACGGCGTCGCGATCCTGGCCGGCATCGGCTTTACCATGAGTCTGTTCGTGAGCGGCCTCGCGTTCGACGACCGGCCTTTCGACGAGGCCGTCCTGTTCGACGAACGCCTCGGGATCCTGCTCGGCTCGCTCCTCTCGGGCGTGGTCGGTTACGCGGTATTGCGTTTCGTCCTGCCAGAGGACGGTACCGACGATGCCTGAAGTAGCGCCGGACTGGCGCCTCGATAGCGTGACGGACGCAGATCGGTCCGTGCTGATGGGCTGGTTCCACGATGCTTCGAGCGTGCGCATCTGGGGTGGGCCGTCGTTCCGTTATCCGTGGACAGACGACAGCTTTCGCGCGGATTCGCGCTGGGATGTCCTCGCGGGCTTCGCGCTTCGCGACTCGTCGGCCCGCATGGCTGCATTCGGCCAGTTGTACGATCACCTCGGCCGTATCCATCTGGCCAGGCTCGTCGTTGACCCACAGCGGCGCAGCGGCGGCATCGGCCGGCGCCTCATCTCGGAGCTGCTCGCGGCCGGGCGCGAGCGTTGGCCCTACGAAGAAGCTTCCCTGTACGTGTACCGGGACAATGAACCGGCGGTAGCCTGCTATCGCTCGCTCGGCTTCAGGAGCGCCGAATTTCCGGCGGCCCATCCGGAACTGGCCGGGAGCTGTTACTTCCTGACGCGCCCGCTCGAGCTCAGCCCTTCGACTGCAGCGACTCCCTGAGGGCCTCGAGTTCCGACCAGCGCTCGACGTGCTCCTCCAGCCGGTACCCGGTGGCGCGCAGACTGTCGAGCGTCTCCCGGACGAGCCCGGGTTCATCCTGGTAGAAGGCCGGTGCGGCGATCCGCGCCTGCAATTCGCGCAGCGCGTGTTCGAGCGCCTCGATCTCGGCTGGCAGCAGGTCGAGTTCGCGCTGATCCCGGTAGCTCAGCTTCCTCGGCAGCTTGTCGCGCCGCGCCGGCTGCGCGCTGTCGCCGCGCAGCGCGGAGTCGGCCGGACGGTCGCGCTCGGTGAGCTGGTGGCCCTGCCGCAGCCAGTCGGAATAGCCGCCCACGTATTCGCGTACCTGGCCATCCTCCTCGAAGACGATCGTGCTGGTCACGACGTTGTCGAGAAAGGTGCGATCATGGCTGACGACGATGAGCGTCGACTGGTATTCGCAGAGTTTCTGCTCGAGTACTTCGAGCGTTTCGATATCGAGGTCGTTGGTCGGTTCGTCGAGCACCAGTACGTTGGCCGGCCGGGTGAACAGCTTCGCCAGGATCACGCGATTGCGCTCGCCGCCGGACAGCGCCTTGACCGGCGTCGCCGAGCGTTTCGGGGAGAACAGGAAACCCTTGAGGTAGCCGACGACGTGCCGGTCCTTGCCATTCAGCCTGATGTAGGTGCGGCCCTCCGCGACGTTGTAGGCGACGGACTTGTCCGGGTCCAGCGATTGCCGCAGCTGGTCGAAGTACCCGATCTCCAGGTTGGTGCCGAACTTGACAGTGCCCGACAGCGGCTCGAGTTCGCCGAGCAACAGTCTGAGCAGCGTCGTCTTGCCGACGCCGTTGTTGCCGATGAGCCCGATGCGATCGCCGCGCATGATGCGAATCGAGAAATTCTCGATCAGCGGCTCGTCGTAGCGAAACGACACGTTTTTCGCGCGTATGACCTTGCGCCCGGATTGTGCGCCTTCCTCGATGTGGATGCGGGCGCCGGGTTCGCGTGACACGCGCCCGGCCCTTTGCTCGCGCATGCGTTCGAGCGCCCGCACGCGGCCTTCGTTGCGGGTACGCCGCGCCTTGATGCCCTGGCGTATCCAGGCCTCCTCCTGCTCGAGAGCCTTGTCGAATCGGGCGTTGGCCGTCGCCTCGGCCATCAGTTCATTATCCTTTCTTTTCAAGAAGTTACTGTAGCCTCCGGGCCAGCTGCTCAGCCGGCCGCGATCGATCTCGACGATGCGCGTCGCGAGCCGCTCGAGAAACGTCCGATCGTGGGTGATGAACATCACGCTGCCCCTGAAGCCGTGGATCCGATCTTCGAGCCAGCGGATCGTCGCGATGTCCAGGTGATTGGTCGGTTCGTCGAGCAACAGGAGGTCCGGGTTCTGCACCAGCGCGCGCGCCAGCACCACACGCCGGCGCCAGCCGCCGGAGAGTTCGTCCATGCGCTTGCCCGCCGGCAGGCCGAGTTCGGTGATCGTCGTTTCGACGCGCTGCTCGATGTTCCAGGCATCACGCGCGTCGATGCGCGCGTGCAGCGCTTCGAGATCGCGCATGCCGTGCCGGTCGAGGTCCATGGCGGACAGCCGCCGGAACTCGGCGAGCAGGGCCTCGACCTCGGCGAGGCCGGAACGCACGACCTCCCGGGCGGTCAGCGCCTTGGCTTCCGGCAGCGTCTGCGCAAGCTGGCTGATCGTGAGCCCGGCCTGGCGCGTGACCTCGCCCCGGTCGGGCTCGAGCTCACCGCTGATGATCGCGAAAGTCGTCGACTTGCCTGCGCCATTGCGGCCGATCAGGCAAACGCGCTCGCCGGTCTCGATCGAAAAGGCGGCACCCGCGAGTATCTTCTGCTCACCGATTTCCAGTGAGACGTCTTCGAAGCGCAGGAGGGACATGAGCCGGAATGCGGGGGAAGCGAAAGCTGCAAGGAGGTCCCAAGGATACACGGAACCCGGTTCGGCGGGCCGTCACGTTCACGTATAGTGTATTGATCGGCGAACGGGAAGGGGATCGCATGACGTCGAGTAGGGGTTGGCTGCCGGCCGTGGCCGCGGGCCTCATCCTGAGCGCAGCTTCGCTCTGCGCGCAGCCGGTCCATGTCCCGGAAGAACTCGAGGACTGGCGCGGCTGGGTCTTGCAGGGACAGGAATTCCGGCAGTGCCCGGCGTACTTCGATCGCAATCCCGATGGCGCCGCGGACTACCTGTGTGCATGGCCGCAGGTGCTGGAACTCGAAGTCGATGGCGACGGCGGACGCTTCGTGCAGCGCTGGCAGGTGAGCGCGGGCGAAGTCTGGCTGCCGCTGCCCGGCGACACCGAACACTGGCCCGACCAGGTCACGGCGAACGGCGAACCGGCGACCGTCGTGTTGCACGACGGCGTGCCGAGCGTGCATGCCCTTGCCGGCAGTCACCGGCTGGCGGGCCGGTTCCGCTGGGATGAATCGCCTGGCGTATTGCGTGTGCCGCCGCAGAGCGGGCTGGTCGCGCTGGTCGTGAACGGCGAGCGCGTGGCACGACCGGTGTTCGATCGCGACGGCGTGTTCCTGGGTGACCGGCGCCGGCCGTCGCAGACGCCGGACTCGATCGAGACGAGCGTCTACCGGCTCGTCATGGACGATGTGCCGCTGCGCCTAAGCACCGTGCTCCGGCTCGACGTGGCCGGCACGGTCCGCGAGGAGACCTTCGGCCCGCTGCTGCCGCCGGGCTACGTGCCGCTCGCGCTCACGAGCGAATTGCCGGTACGGCTCGAAGCCGACGGCCGCCTGCATGCGCAGGTGCGGCCCGGCACCTGGGAAATCACTTTGCTTGCGCGCGCAGCCGGCGTCGAAACCGCCGTAGTCGTGCCGGACGGGCGCAACAATCTGCCGTCCGAGGAGATCTGGAGCTATCGATCCAACGACCGCCTGCGCGTGACGGCGGCGTCCGGCGATGCACCCGTCGATCCCGGGCAGGCCGACGTGCCGCCGGACTGGGCGGAATACCCGGCCTTTCGCCTCGAACCCGGCGACGCGCTGAAGATCGAGGAGCGCAGTCGCGGGCTCGCGCAAGTCGACAACGACCTCAGCCTCGAGCGCTCGATGTGGCTCGATTTCGACGGCGCCGCCTACACCATACGCGACACCGTCAGCGGCCGGATGCGGCGCGACTGGCGACTCGACATGCGCCCGCCGTACGCGCTCGCGAACGCGACGGAATACGGCGCGGACCTGCTCGTGACGGCCGGCGACGCCGAAGGCGAGACCGGTGTGGAATTGCGGCAGGCCGACGTGAATCTCGAGGCCACCGCGCGCAGCGGCACGTTCGGCAACCTGCCGGTGACCGGCTGGGATACGCGCTTCTCGAGCGTCGCGGCGACGCTGTTCCTGCCGCCGGGCAGCAAGCTGCTCGCTGCGCCGGGCGCGGACGTCGTGCAGGGCAGCTGGGCCGGTCGCTGGCAGCTGCTCGATTTCTTCCTCCTGCTGCTCGTCACCATTGCCGCGTGGCGCCTGTTCGGACATGCGGCAGGAATCGTCGCGTTGCTGGCGCTCGTGCTGAGCTTCCATGAACTCGCCGCGCCGACCTGGCTGTGGCTCAACCTGTTGCTCGCGGTCGCGCTGTTGCGGGTCGCGCCGGTCGGCCGCCTCAGCAACTTCGTGCGGGCCTACCTCGGGCTTGGCGCCCTTCTGCTCCTGGCGGCGCTCGTTCCATTCATCGCACAGCAACTGCGCATCGCCATCTATCCGCAGCTCGAACCGCAGTTCGAAACCATGGACGGCGGCATGCCTGCGCAGACGGCACCGGCGGCAGTGCCCGCGGATTCCATGAGCTACGGCGAGGATAGCGCGGTGCTCATGGAGATGGAGCGCTCGGACAGGGCGCCTGCAGCGGAGGAAATCGTGGTGACGGCCAGCAAGGTGTCGTCGACGGATTTTCCGCGCTATGCGCCGAACGCGACCGTGCAGACCGGGCCGGGCATACCCGGCTGGCGGTGGAACACCGCGCACCTGCGCTGGAACGGGCCGGTCGACGCCGCGCAGACGCTCAAGCTCCTGGTCCTGCCGCGCTGGGCGGTCAGCGTGCTCCGTTTCGCCGAGGTCGCGCTGTTGTTGCTGTTCGCCGCCATGATCGCGGCACGGGTATCGGGACGCCGCTGGCGGCTGCCGGGCGGGCTTTCGATCGCGCGCAGCGCAGGCGCGGTGCTGCTGGCAGCGGGCATCGGCATGCCCGCAATCGACGCGCGCGCGGACACGCCGGCTCCGGAGATACTCGATGAACTCGAGCAGCGACTGACGAAAGCTCCGGAATGCGCGCCGCGTTGCGCGGAGATCGTTGCCGCCGAGGTTAGTCTCATTGGCGAAGCGCTCAGCCTGCGGCTCATGGTGCATGCGCTGGCGGAGGTCGCCGTGCCCTTGCCGGGCACGCCGGACGGCTGGCGGCCGGACGCGATTCTGGTCGACAACGCGACCTCTGCCGAGGTTTTGCGCGGCCCCGACCAGGCGCTGTGGCTGCGCGTCACGCCGGGCCGGCATGCCGTCACCCTGCGCGGCGCGAGCGGCGATTCGGACAGCCTGCAGATTGCCTTTCCCGCGCCGCCGCGGGTGGTCGACGTGCAGGCGGAAGGCTGGGAAGTCGCCGGCCTGCGCGACCGGCGCCTGCTATCCGGCGCGCTGCAGTTCACGCGCGTCGCGGCAGAAGGCGATACGTCCGCGCCGGAACGTTGGGAGAGCAGTCGCTTCCCGCCGTTTGCGCACATCGCGCGGACGATCGAGATGGGACTCGACTGGACACTCATGACAACGGTCGCGCGTGAGGCGCCGGTCGAAGGTGCGCTGACGCTGCGGGTGCCCCTGTTGCCGGGCGAGTCGGTGCTGGCGGAAGGCCTGCCGGTAAGCGACGGCGAGATGCTGATCGCCATGGCGCCCGGCCAGGACAGCGTGAGCTGGCAGTCGCGCCTGCCACGCACCTCGCCGCTGGTGCTGCAGGCGGCCGCCGAGGCGCCCTGGAAAGAGACCTGGCGAGTCGTTGCGGGCAGCATCTGGCACGTCACATTCGAAGGCGTGCCGGAAAGCCTTGCCAGCGAATCGGCCGAAGGTGCGCGGTCTGCGGAATTCCACCCGCGGGCCGGCGAGAGCCTGACGCTGTCGGCCACCCGGCCCGACGCCGTAGCCGGCGGCACGATTGCCTTCGATTCCGTCGCGGTCGATATCGCACAGGGCGAGCGCTCGCGTGACGGCAGCCTGTCGCTCGCGTATCGCAGCACGCGCGGCGCGCAGCACGCCATCCGCCTGCCAGCCGATGCAGAACTCGTGAGCGTCGAGCTCGACGGCCGCGGCGAAGCGCTGCAGCTCGAAGACGGCGTCCTCACCGTGCCGATACTGCCCGGCGAGCACGTCGTGGATGTCGCCTGGCGCGACCCGCGCCCGGTGGCCTTCGCGAGCGGCGTGCCCGCCATCGACCTCGGCGCACCGGCCGGCAACATCACGCTGGACCTGCAATTGCCGGGTAACCGCTGGCTGCTCCTGGCGCAGGGACCGAAGCTCGGGCCCTCGGTGCTCTACTGGTCGGAACTCGCGGCGCTGGTATTGTTCGCGTTCCTGCTCGCGCGTATCCCGTGGACACCCTTGCGCTTTCGTCACTGGCTGCTGCTTGGCCTCGGCTTCAGCACCTTCAACTGGACGGTCGCGGCGCTCGTCGCGCTGTGGCTGGTCGTGGTCGGCGCGCGCGATCGCTGGCGCGTGGCGGGCACCTGGTGGCACTACAACCTGCAACAGGCCGTGGTCATAGCGCTCACCGTGCTCGCCTTGCTTGCGATCGTCGTCAGCCTGCCGCTGGGCCTGCTCGGCACGCCGGACATGCACGTCGTCGGCAACGGCTCGACCGGGCAGTACCTGACCTGGTTTGCCGATCGCACGGAGTCGCTGACGCCGGCTGCAAGGGCATGGTCGCTGCCGATGTGGGTCTACAAGGCACTCATCCTCGTTTGGGCGCTGTGGCTCAGTCTCGCGCTGCTCGCCTGGCTGCCATGGACGTGGCGGTGCTTCGTGCGCGACGGCTTCTTCCGCTCACGCCCGGCGCCGGGCGCATGAGTCCGACGTTCGCGGGGACGGGAGTGGAATGAAGGCAGGGCCGATCGCCTGGGCGGCGATTTTCCTCGCCGTGCTCGCCTGGTCGGGCATCCGGCCGCACGACTATCCGACCTGGGTGCTCGAGGTGCTGCCGGCAGTGCTTGCCGTCGCCGTACTGCTAGCGACGCGACAACGCTTTCCGTTGACGACCCTGCTGTACGTGCTGATCCTTGCACATGGCGTGATCCTCATGGTCGGCGGCCATTACACCTACGCCGAGGTACCGGCGGGCGACTGGCTGCGAGACCTCGTCGGCGGCACGCGCAACAACTACGACAAGCTCGGGCACTTCGCGCAGGGCTTCGTGCCGGCGATCGCTGCGCGCGAACTGTCGCTGCGGCTCGGCGTATTCAACGGCCGCGGCTGGATGAATTTCTACATCGTCGGCCTGTGCCTCGGCATCAGCGCCTTGTACGAGCTCATCGAATGGTGGGTCGCTTTGCTATCGCGCGACGCGGCCGACGCTTTCCTCGGCACCCAGGGCTACGTCTGGGACACGCAGTCCGACATGTTCCTGGCACTGCTCGGCGCACTCGCGGCCCTGACGCTGCTGCCGCGCCGGCACGACCGGCAGATCGCCGCCCTCGGACATGCGCGCGCGCGCTAGTACGGCGGCCGTGCTGCTCGCCTGCAGTGCGGCGCTGCCCGCGCAGGCGGCCGACTGCGTCGTGCTCCTGCACGGGCTGGTACGATCCGCTGCTTCGATGCAGCCGATGCAACAGGCGCTGGAGGCCGCCGGCTTCGAAACCGCCAACGTCGATTATCCGTCGCGCGAGAATCCGATCGAGGTGCTCGCGTCAATCGCGGTCGAGGACGGCCTGGCCGACTGCCGTGCCCGGCCGCAGCTCGGCAGCATACATTTCGTTACCCATTCGCTCGGCGGCATACTCCTGCGCCAGTACCTGGTCGCGGACGACATCCCCGAACTCGGGCGGGTGGTGATGCTCGGCCCGCCGAACCAGGGCAGCCTGGCAGCAGATCGCCTGCGCGGTGCGCCCGGATACGACTGGTTGAACGGACCGGTCGGACGCCAGCTCGGCAAGGGCGAGGACAGCGTGCCGCTCGCGCTGCCACCGGCCGATTTCGAAGTCGGGATCATCGCGGGAACACGGACGATCGACCCGGTCACTTCGGCATTCTTGCCGGATCCGGACGACGGCCGGGTGTCGGTGGAGGACACGAAACTGGAAGGCATGCAGGACTTCGTCGTTGTTGCGCATTCGCACGCCTTCATGATGCGCGCGCAGGACAGCATCGACCTCACGCTCCGGTTCCTCGAGACCGGCAGTTTCGGGGCCGATTGATGGCGGGTACCGTCCCGTACAAAGCCATGCGCCGCTGCGCGTTCCTCACCATGCGGGACGAAGGCACGTTCGTGACGGATTACCGCCCGGGCATCCCGCCGCTGGAGGCGCTCGGCTGGCGGGTCGACTGCGTGCCCTGGCGGGAGGCGGGCACGGACTGGAATCGTTATGACGCCGTCTACATCTGTGCGCCCTGGGATTACCTCGAGGACCCCATGGCCTTTCTCGCCGTGCTCGAAACGATCGATGCTTCGAGAGCCATGCTGGTCAACCCGCTTGCGCTGGTGCGCTGGAACCTCGAGAAGCGTTACCTGGCCGAACTCGAGCGGCGCGGCGCCGCGATCGTGCCGAGCAGCTGGTACGCGGGTTATGACGATACGCTGGCGGCGCGCTGGTTCGCAGACCCGGCGACGGAGCGGCTGGTCATCAAACCGCAGGTGGGTGCGAACGCCGCAGACACCTACGTGCTCGAGCGTCCGCTGGACAGCGACTTGAGCCGGCACCTCGCGCGCGTGTTCGACCGCCGGCCGTTCTTCGTCCAGCCTTTCATTCGCTCGATCGTCACGGACGGAGAGTATTCACTCTTCTATCTCGGTGGCGAACTCAGCCACACCATTCGCAAGGTGCCGAAGCAGGGCGACTTTCGCGTGCAGGAGGAACACGGCGCGGACATCCTGCCGGCGGAAGCCGAGGCTGGGCTCAAGTTCACCGGTGACCGCGTGCTGGAACTCGTCAGCCCCGAACCGGCCTATGCGCGCGCCGACTTCGTGCGTGGCGACGACGGCCGCTGGCTCCTGATGGAACTCGAATTGATCGAACCCTCGCTGTACCTGCGCATACACCCCGAAGCGCCTGCGCGTTTCGCGCGGGCGCTCGACCGATTCGTCCGGGAGCGCAGCAGCGCAAGCAAAATCCCGCTGCGCTGACAGGGCCGCGTCTCAGGCGGCGGCCGGCAGTACCTGGCGCGCGATGCCCCCGGCAAATGCTTCCAGCGCGCTCCGACAGTTTCCGCTGAGCGACGAGCCGTGCATGATCGCCAGCGTTTTCGGCTCGAGCGCGCCCAGGCGATGCAACGTGGCGATCAGCTCCGGCGTAACGCTCATCGAGTGAAAGAGCGCCTCGGACTCGAGCGCCGGTCCGACTATGTCGCGGGCCGCGATTGCCGGGCCGTCACCGACCTGGCCCAGTAGATCGCTGCACAGGAGCGTTCCGGTCACTTCCTCGTACATGAGCCCCGCGTCCCAGCCGTGCGGAACGTGCGGCGTGGCGAGGTAGCGGATGCGCCGGCCACCGAGATCGAACACCTCATTGTCCGCCAGCGCACGCGGCGTGCGCAGGGACAGGTCGTTGAGGGATATGTCGCAGCCGAGCTGGCCATGCGCGACCTGCGCGTAGGGCGCGGCCTGCTGCCACAGGTTCATGGCGCCGCTTTCGTCAGCCTCGAGGTGACTGAATGAGATCCAGCGCAGTTTCTCGACGGGCATCAGTCGTTCGACCGCGCCGCGTACGTTCTCGAACATGGCTTTGTGTCCGCAGTGAAACAGCAGCGGTTCGTCGGCCATGACCAGGAACTGGTTGAATGCAAAGCCGGCCGGCGGCGCGACTTCGGGGACCAGCGTGGACAGGCGATAGATGCCATCCGAAATTTCATTGATGCGGGTTTGCATGACGAGTGCTCCTTAGGGATGCGATGTGTTCAGTCATTCGATTGGTCAAGCCAGGCATTCACAAGTGCCGCGACCTGCGCGGCTGCCGCGGCGGCGCCGAAATCCTGCCGGCGTAGCGCGCGATACACGTCCAGGTCCAGCAGCGCGGCGACCAGCATCGTTCGCCTGTCGCGCTTGCGCGCACCGATGGCCCGTTGAGCCAGCGCCTGCCGATTCTCGGCTTCGTGTTGCGCCACGCGTTCCAGGATCTCGGCGAGATGCCGGTCGCGCCTGACCGAGGCCAGCGCAGGAATTCGTTCGTAGTAATCGAACAGCGCCGCGGCCAGCCGTGAGACGCGTTCCGCGCGAGTCTCGCTGCCCTCGAACAGCGCTTCGGTAGGCGCCGGCACCTGTTCGGCGGTATACGCACCGCAGGCCGCGATGGCGTCAGGGTAGGTGGGGAAATGGTGGTAGACCGTGCCGACGCTCACCCCGGCGCGCTCCGCAATGTCCTTCATCGAAGTGTCGGCTATGCCGCGTTCTCCGTGCAGGCGAAAGGTCGCCTCGACGATGCGCCGGCGTGTCTCGTCCGCGGCTTCGCCGCGGCGGCCGAGCCGGTAGCCGCGCCGTCTCTTTTTCGATGAATCAGTCATATATTGATTGAATAATAATTCAACTAAAATGTCAAGCAGGGCGGTTGGCCGCTTTGCAGCCTTTGTGGGCAAGGCGTCGGGGGACTTGGTCTAGGCGGCTCTTTTCTTCAACAAGGGCTTCAGGTATTCGCCCGTGAACGAGGCCTTGTTCGCGGCGATCGCCTCCGGGGTGCCCGTTGCGATCACCCGGCCGCCGCCGTCGCCGCCTTCCGGGCCGAGGTCGACGACCCAGTCGGCGGTCTTGATGACGTCGAGATTGTGCTCGATGACGACGATCGTGTTGCCGCGGTCACGCAGCCGGTGCAGGACACCGAGCAGCTGCTCGATGTCCTGGAAGTGCAGCCCGGTTGTTGGTTCGTCGAGGATGTAGAGCGTGTTGCCCGTGTCGCGCTTCGACAGCTCTCGCGCGAGCTTGACCCGTTGCGCTTCGCCGCCCGAGAGCGTCGTTGCATTCTGGCCCAGGCGTATGTAGGTCAGGCCCACGTCCATCAGGGTCTCGAGCTTCTTCGCGACCACCGGCACGTTCGCGAAGAACGCGAACGCATCCTCGACGGTCATCTCCAGGACCTCGTGGATGTTCCTGCCCTTGTAACGGATCTCCAGCGTTTCCCGGTTGTAGCGCTGCCCGCGGCACACGTCGCAGGGCACGTACACATCCGGCAGGAAATGCATCTCCACCTTGAGCACGCCGTCGCCCTGGCAGGCTTCGCAGCGCCCGCCCTTGACGTTGAAGCTGAAGCGGCCCGGCTGGTAACCGCGGGAGCGGGATTCCTGCGTACCCGCGAACAGTTCCCGGATCGGCGTGAACAGGCCGCTGTAGGTCGCCGGGTTCGAGCGCGGCGTGCGGCCGATCGGGCTCTGGCTGATGTCGATGACCCGGTCGATGTCCTCGATGCCGCGAAGCGCCTCGTGCGCGGCGGCGTTGCGGCTGGTCCGGTTGAGCACGTCGGCAACTGCCTTGTACAGCGTGTCGTTCACGAGCGTCGACTTGCCAGAGCCTGACACGCCGGTCACGCAGGTCATGAGGCCCACCGGGATGGCGACGTCGATGCCCTTCAGGTTGTTGCCGCTCGCCCCGATGATCTGGATCTGCCGTCTCGGGTCTGGCCTCGTGCGTTCCGTCGGGATCGCGACCGAGCGCTTGCCGGACAGGTACTGGCCGGTGAGCGACTGCGCGTTGCGCCGTATGGCAGCCGGTGCGCCCTCGGCGACGACGCGGCCGCCGTGCACGCCGGCCCCCGGCCCCAGGTCCACGACGTGGTCCGCCGCGAGGATGGCCTCCTCGTCGTGCTCCACGACGATCACCGTGTTGCCGATGTCCCGCAGATGCGTGAGTGTACCGAGCAGGCGCTGGTTGTCGCGCTGGTGCAGGCCGATCGACGGCTCGTCCAGGATGTACATGACGCCGACCAGGCCCGAGCCGATCTGGCTCGCGAGCCGGATGCGCTGCGCCTCCCCGCCGGACAGCGTTTCGGCGCTGCGATCCAGCGACAGGTAATCGAGACCGACGTCGGACAGGAAGCCCAGGCGCGCGCCGATTTCCTTCACGATCTTGTCGGCGATGGTCGCCCGCCAGCCTTCGAGGCGCATCGTCGCAAAGAACGCACGTGCGTCGCCCACCGACAGGTTCGTCAGGTCCGGCAGCGAACGGCCGGCGATGAAGACATTGCGCGCCGCCCGATTGAGGCGCGTGCCTTCGCAATCCGGACAGGGCCGGCTGTTCAGGAATCGCGCGAGTTCCTCGCGCACCGCTCCGGACTCGGTTTCGCGGTAGCGCCGCTCCAGGTTCGGGATGACGCCCTCGAAGCGATGCAGTTTCCTGACCTCCAGGCCTCGCGCGTTCGAATAGTGGAACTCGATCTTTTCCCTGCCGCTGCCGTACAGGATGACGTCCTTGAGTTTCTGGCCGAGTTTGCTATAGGGCTTCTCGATGTCGAAGCCATAGTGAGCCGCCAGGCTCTGGATCATCTGGTAGTAGTAGGTCGTCTTGCGATCCCAGCCGCGGATTGCGCCGCCGGCAAGTGACAGCGTGGGATTCACGACCACGCGCGCCGGATCGAAGAATTGCTTGACGCCCAGTCCGTCGCAACCCGGGCAGGCGCCCGATGGATTGTTGAAGGAGAACAGGCGTGGCTCCAGTTCCGTCAGGCTGTAGCCGCAGATGTTGCAGGCGAAGCGGTCCGAGAAGACGATTTCCTCGCGGTCCGGCTCGTCCATCCACGCGATCTTCGCGACCCCGTCCGCGAGCCTGAGCGCGGTCTCGAAGGATTCCGCCAGCCGGAGCCTGAGGTCGTCCTTCACCCGCACGCGATCGACAATCGCTTCGATCGTGTGCTTGCGCCGGAGATCGAGCCGCGGCGGCTGATCGAGTTCGTAAACTTCTCCATTGATGCGCGCGCGAACGTAACCTTGCGCCATGAGGTCCTGCATCAACGCGACATGCTCGCCCTTGCGCTCGTCGATGACCGGCGCAAGCAGCATGAGCCGGGTCCCTTCCGGCAGTGCAAGCACCTGGTCGACCATCTGGCCGACGGTCTGCGCCTCGAGCGTCGTGCCGTGATCGGGGCAGCGCGGAGTGCCGGCGCGCGCGAACAGGAGACGCAGATAGTCGTAGATTTCCGTTACCGTTCCCACGGTCGAGCGAGGGTTGTGCGAGGTCGATTTCTGCTCGATGGAGATTGCCGGCGACAGGCCGTCGATGTGGTCGACGTCCGGTTTCTCCATCATCGACAGGAATTGCCGCGCGTAGGCTGACAAGGATTCGACGTAACGCCGCTGACCTTCCGCATAGATCGTGTCGAACGCGAGCGAGGACTTGCCCGAACCGGACAGGCCCGTGAACACGATCAGCTTGTCGCGGGGCAACGACACGTCGATATTCTTCAGGTTGTGCGTGCGCGCACCACGCACGTCGATGGTTTTTTCGCGGGAAGCCATGCTGTTTACAGGGAGCGGTAACGAACCTGCTAATATACGCCGCCCGATCACGCCGGCGCAAAATCGAAGCACGAACAGGTTGTAGAACGTATGGCCGACGAAATCCTTACCCGCCCCGGCAATTCAATGCCCGCGAATTCCGCAGCGGTCGCACTTCTGCCGGCGGAGCGGCGGGCACTATCCCTGGTCACGGGCGTCTCGATGCTGCGCATGCTCGGCCTGTTTGCGCTGTTGCCGGTGTTGTCCCTGTATGCCGCCGGGCTCGATGGCGCGACACCGCTCATGATCGGCCTCGCGGTCGGAGGCTACGGACTCACCCAGGCCGCGCTGCAGATTCCACTGGGCGCGCTGTCCGATCGCATCGGTCGCAAGCCCGTGCTCATCGGCGGACTCGTCGTATTCGCCGCGGGCAGCGCGATCGCGGGACTGAGTGACTCGGTCGCCGGCGTCGTCGCCGGCCGCCTGTTGCAGGGCGCCGGCGCGATATCTTCGACCTTGACGGCTCTGGTTGCCGACCGCACCCGCAGCGAGGTGCGAACGCGCTGCATGGCGGTCCTCGGCATCGGTATCGGCATGTCGTTCGTGATCGCCATGATGGTCGGCCCCTGGGTCGCCGCGCATTACGGCGTGCCCGCGCTGTTCGGCGTCGGCGTCGCCATCGCAGCATTGGCTGCCGGGCTCGTGCTCTCGGTCCAGCCGGGCGCGCCGCCACAGCCGGGCCGGGTGGACCTGCGGCCGGCCCTGCGGCCGGCGTTGCTGCGACTGGATGCAGGCGCCTTCCTGTTGCACGCGATCCTGACGGCGAGTTTCGTCGCGCTGCCGTTCCTGCTCGGCCGGCGCCTCGAACTCGCGCCGACGACGCACTGGCAGGTCTATGTCGGCGCGATCGTCGTGTCGCTGGCGGGCACGGTGCCGCTCATCCTCGCCGACGAGCGCCGCGGCCGGCCGCGGACGATCGGCATCGCGGTGATGCTCTTGCTCGCCGGGGAACTCCTGCTCGGACTCGCGGCCGTCTCCGTCGCGGCCGTTTTCGCGGCGCTCGCGTTGTTTTTCGCGGGCTTCAATTTCCTGGAAGCAAGCCTGCCGGCGCGGCTGTCGGTGCTCGCTGACGAGGAAGCCCGTGGCGCGTCGCTCGGCGTGTATTCGAGCGCGCAGTTCCTGGGCGCATTCGCCGGCGGGCTCATCGGCGGACGCTTCATTGCCGGCGGCAATCCGGGAACCGTGTTCCTCGTTTGCGCGCTCATCGCCGCGCTCTGGCTGGCCCTTCTGGGGCTGGGCGGCGGCAGGGTCGCGACAACGGATTGAGGCGCCCGATCGGAGCTCGCTTTTGGACCGCAAAGCGCGGGAAATCGGACTGCATTTTGCATAGCGAGCGTCTAGAATAGTGCCCCCTCGGCGGCCCCACATGCGGTCGCCTGAGAATCCCCTAGTCACGCACAGAGGACCGCACATGGCCCGTGGCATCAACAAGGTAATACTCGTAGGAAACCTCGGGCAGGACCCGGAAACCCGTTACATGCCTTCCGGCGGGGCGGTCACCAATTTCACGCTTGCCACCAACGAATCCTGGAAGGACAAGCAGTCCGGAGAGCAGAAGGAACGGACCGAGTGGCACCGGGTCGCGATGTTCAACCGCCTTGCGGAGGTTGCCGCCGAGTACCTGCGCAAGGGCTCGCAGGTGTATGTCGAAGGCAAGCTGCGCACGCGCAAGTGGCAGGATCGCGACGGCAACGATCGTTACACGACCGAGATCATCGCGGACGAGATGCAGATGCTGGGCGGCCGCGGTCCTGCCTACGAAGGCGGTGGCGGCGGTGGCGGCGGTGGCGGTGGTGGCGGTGGTGGCAGCAGCGGCGGCGGAAGCTCTCGCAGCAGCGAGAGCGGGCCGCAGAACCCGCCGCCGATAGACGATTTCGACGACGACATTCCATTCTGATCCGGCTGACGCGCCCGGCGAGACGCCGATGAAGCTCTTCATCAAGACCATGGGCTGCCAGATGAACGAGTACGACTCGGACAAGATGGCGGACGTCCTGCGCGAGTCGCATGGCTATGAACTGACCGACCGTGCCGAGGAAGCAGACCTGCTGCTGGTCAACACCTGCTCCATCCGCGAGAAGGCGCAGGAAAAGGTGTTCTCCGAGCTGGGCCGCTGGCGACAATTGAAAGAAAGCCGCGCCGGCGTGATGATCGGCGTCGGCGGCTGCGTCGCGAGCCAGGAAGGAGAGGGGATCACGAAACGCGCTCCCTTCGTCGACGTCGTCTTCGGTCCGCAGACCCTGCATCGCCTGCCGGAACTCATCGACGGCGCAAGGGCGACAGGTCGCTCCGTGGTCGACATTTCCTTCCCCGAGATCGAAAAATTCGACCGCCTGCCCGAGCCGCGCGCGGACGGACCGACGGCTTTCGTGTCCTGCATGGAGGGCTGTAGCAAGTACTGCAGCTTCTGCGTCGTGCCTTACACCCGCGGCGAGGAGATCAGCCGGCCGCTGGACGACGTGATCACCGAAGCCGCCCGGCTCGCCGAACAGGGAGTTCGTGAAATCAACCTGCTCGGCCAGAACGTGAATGCCTACCGCGGACGGATGTACGACGGCGGCATCGCCGATCTCGCGACGCTCATCTACTACGTTGCAGCCGTCGAGGGCATCGAACGGATACGCTTCACCACCTCGCACCCGGTCGAGTTCACGGACAGCCTCGTCGAAGCGTACACGGACGTGCCGCAACTGGCATCTTACCTGCACCTGCCGGTGCAGCACGGTTCCGATCGCATACTGGCAGCGATGAAACGCGGCCACACCGTGCTGGAATACAAGAGCAAGATAAAGAAGATCAGGAAGGCACGGCCAGACATTTCCCTGTCCTCGGATTTCATCGTCGGTTTTCCCGGAGAGACCGACGCAGATTTCGAGGCGCTGATGAATCTGGTCGCCGACGTCGGTTTCGACCAGTCGTTCTCTTTCATTTACAGCCCGCGTCCGGGCACGCCCGCAGCGAATCTCGCGGACGACACGCCAATGCAGGTCAAGAAGGACAGGCTGCGCATCCTGCAGGAGCGCCTCAGCCGGCAGGCGATGGACATCAGCCGCGGCATGATCGGTTCGACCGAGCGCGTGCTCGTCGAAAGAATGTCAAGGAAGAGTCCGCGGCAGGTAACCGGCCGTACCGAGAACATGCGCTGGGTCAACTTCGACGGCGGTGCGTCGCTGATCGGCCGATTCATCGACGTCGTCATCACCGAAGCGTTACCCAATTCGCTGCGCGGCCGTCTTGCGAGTGAAGAGGCCGCGGCGTAATCTGTCTCCATCTTGAACGCATTGCAGATCTCCCGGGAAATCGTCCTCGAACCCGCCGACAACGACCGCCTCGCCAACCTGTGCGGCCAGTTCGACGAACATCTGCGGCAAATCGAGCGCAGGCTCGGCGTCGAGATCGCGGGACGCGGCAATCGCTTTCGCGTCACCGGCCGGCCTGCTGCGGCAGAGGCCGGCGGCGAACTGCTGGAATCCCTGTTCAGGCTCGCGGAACACGAACGCCTGGATCCTGAGCGCGTGCACATTCACCTGCAGGAATCGGCGATGAAGCAAGGGCGGCCTGCGACGGGCGGCGAGCGGCCGGACAACGAGGCCGAGGATCTCGTGATCCAGACGCGGCGCAAGATGATCCGGCCGCGCGGCGAAAACCAGACGTTGTACGTGAACAGCATCCGGCAACACGACCTTGCATTCGGCATCGGCCCGGCCGGCACGGGCAAAACCTATCTCGCGGTCGCGGCTGCCGTCGAATCGCTGGACCACGAGCAGGTGCGACGCATCGTACTCGTGCGGCCCGCGGTCGAGGCGGGCGAACGGCTCGGCTTCCTTCCCGGCGACATGTCGCAGAAAGTCGATCCCTACCTGCGCCCAATGTACGACGCCCTTTACGACATGATCGGGGCGGAGACCGTCACGCGCCTGATCGAACGCAACGTGATCGAGGTGGCGCCGCTCGCTTTCATGCGCGGCCGGTCGCTGAACGAATCCTTCGTCATCCTGGACGAAGCACAGAACACCAGCGTGGAACAGATGAAGATGTTCCTGACCCGCATCGGCTTCAACTCACGCGCCGTCGTCACCGGAGACATTACGCAGATCGACCTGCCGGCCGGTCAGAAATCCGGCCTCAAGAACGCGATCGAAGTGCTGAAGAACGTGGAAGGCATCGCGTTCACGTTCTTCTCGCCACGCGACGTCGTCCGGCATGCGCTGGTGCAACGCATCGTCGAGGCCTACGAAGCCGCCGGCGATCCGGCCTGAGGGCGGCCGGTGGGAGCGGTCCGCTCGACCGAGATCGACATTCAAACGGCCAGCGACGCCCCCGGCATCCCGGATGACCGCGAAATTCGGCAATGGATCTGCAATGCGCTGGACGGCGCAGGTCGCCGCGGTTCGGGCGACGTGTCGGTGCGCATCGTCGACGCCGATGAAATGCGCGAACTGAATCGCGAATTCCGCGGCAAGGATGCCCCGACCAACGTGCTCTCCTTCCCGGCCGTACGGGTCGCGGGCCTGCCCGCGAACGCGGCTCGCTCCCTGGGCGACCTGGTGATCTGCGCACCGCTGCTGCATGACGAAGCGCTGGCGCAGCACAAGGCGATCGCGGATCACTGGGCGCACATCGTGGTGCACGGCACGCTGCACCTTCTGGGTTACGATCACATGAGCGATGCGGAAGCGGCCGAAATGGAAACGCTGGAAACACGGGTTCTGGCCGTGAACAGCGTGCCGGACCCCTATAGTGAACGATGATTTCGCAATGCTACAATGGCGCTCCGCCGGTCTCGCGAGACCGCGCCCAGCAAGTTTCCGGGTTCGATGAACGATAAACCGCCAAGTAGCAGCGGCACAGGGCACACCAGCTTGGTCGCACGCATCGTTCGTGCGGTCAAGGGCGAACCCTGGAGCCGCGAAGAAATCCAGGACCTGATCACGCAATCCGAATCGGAGCTCGATCCCGACGAAAAGAGCATGCTGGCCGGTGTACTGGAGGTTGCGGAGACGCAGGTTCGGGACGTGATGATTCCGCGCTCGCAAATGGTGATCATCGACCTGAACCAGCCGTTCGAGCAAATCCTGCAGACCATCGTCGATTCCGGGCATTCGCGCTTTCCCGTTATCGGCGAGGATCGCGACGAAGTGCTGGGCGTGCTGCTGGCCAAGGACCTGCTGCGCTACTTCGGCCGCGATGACGCCCGCGCCCTGTCGCTCGGGAAGTTGCTCCGGCCCGTGTCGGTCATCCCGGAATCGAAACGCCTGAATGCACTGCTCAAGGAGTTCCGCGACAGCCACAACCACATGGCTATCGTCGTGGACGAGTACGGCGGCGTCGCGGGCCTGCTCACCATCGAAGACGTGCTCGAGGAGATCGTCGGCGACATCGACGACGAGCACGATACCGAGGAGGCGGAGTTCATACGCGCGGACGGCGAACGGAATGGCCGTCCCAGCTACTCGGTCAGGGCACTGACGCGAATCGACGATTTCAACGAATACTTCGACTGCGATCTCGACGATGAGGAATACGACACGATCGGCGGCCTCGTCCTGCACGAACTCGGGCGACTGCCGCGGCGCAATGAACTCATAAGTTTCGGCGGCTTCAGTTTCGCTGTGACCAAGGCCGACCGCCGGCGCATCGAGTCGCTGCAGGTCCAGCGCGAATCCGCCTGAGCGGTATGGCTTATGCCCCGAAGCTGCTGACATTGCCGGCCGACCGGCCGTGGCTGACGCGTGCAACTGCGGTCCTGCTCGGCGGTCTGTCGACGCTCGTTTTCGCACCCTTCTCGCTGGCACTGCTCGCGCCGCTCCTGCTTCTGCCGCTCCTGTTCGTGTGCCTGACCCAGTCTCCGCGGGAGGCTGCATGGCATGCTTTCGGCTTCGGCTTTGGGCTGTTCCTCTCCGGCACCTACTGGATCTACGTCTCCGTCGTGATCTTCGGTGAGGCGCCGGTGTGGATCGCGTTGCTGCTGATGGTCGGGCTCGCCCTGATCATGGCGTGCTGGCTGTTCGCGGCCGGCTACCTGACGAGTTTCCTGGCGCACGGCGAGCCGCTGCTGCTCGTAGCCGTGGCGCCTTCAGTCTGGGTGCTCGTCGAATGGCTGCGCGGCTGGGTCGCGACGGGCTTCCCGTGGCTCGCCTACGGTTATTCGCAGGTCGGTACATCGCTCGGCGGCTGGGCACCTGCCGGCGGCGTGTACGCCGCGTCGTTCGCCGTGGTGCTCTGCAGCGCCGCCGTCCTGGCGGCGCTGTTCACCGACGGCCGGCGGCGAAAAATCGCGTTGCTCCTGGCCATCCTGCCCTGGTTTGCGGGATGGCTGCTCGCATACGTCGATTGGACCCGCGAGGGTGACGAACCGCTCACCGTGACGGTACTTCAAGCCGGTGTCTCACAGGATCGCAAGTGGCTGCCCGGGCTGCGCCAGGCAACGCTCGATTTCTACCGAGACCAGACCCGCATCGCCCGCGACAGCGATCTCGTCGTCTGGCCCGAGGTCGCAGTGCCATCGCTCCTCTCCCGCGAGCGCGCCTTCGTCTCGCAACTCGCCTCGGATGCCCGCGAGAGCGGGCAGACAATCCTGTTCGGCATACTCGAGGACGTCGAGGAACGTGGCGAGCGACGCGTTTACAACAGCGTGATACTCGTCGACGGCGAGGCGCCGCAGGTATATCGCAAGCGGCACCTTGTCCCCTTCGGCGAGTACTTTCCTGTACCGGAACGCGTGCGTGAGTGGATGCGACTGATGTCGCTGCCGTACAGCGACCTCGCGGCCGGCAATGCAGTGCAGCCCCTGCTCGAAACCCGCGCCGGCATACGACTCGCGACGATGATCTGCTACGAGGACTCCTACAACGGCGAACAGCTGTATGCACTGCCCGATGCCGGCCTGCTCGTCAACGTCAGCAACGACGGCTGGTTCGGCAACTCGATCGCGGCCGGGCAGCACCTGCAGATCGCGCGCATGCGCTCGCTCGAGCTCGGACGGCCGGCCATCCGCGCGACCAACACCGGGATCAGCGCATTCATCGATCACGAGGGGCGGCTCCTCGAAACGGGTGGCCAGTTCGCGGCGGTTACGATGACGGGCACCCTGGTTCCGAGGGCCGGCACGACCCCGTTTGTCGCCTTTGGCAACGGCCCGGTGGTCGCACTCTGCCTGCTGCTGCTCGTCGCCACGCGCCGCCGGGCCTCGTGATCGTCCGCCGGCCGGCTGCTGCCATTTCCGGCTGCTTCCTGTACGCTTCCCCGTTTTGCAGGGCCCCGGCCGCCGGCGCGCCCGCACCGGCCAGCGGTGCCGGACCCGCATTACCATCGAAGAACCAGGCATGACCGCAGAATACGACCCGGAACTGGTCGAAAAATCGGCCCGTGAGAAATGGGACAGCTCCCGCTGCTTCGAAGTCGGCGAGACGCCGGGCGCGGACCAGTTCTATTGCCTCACGATGTTTCCGTATCCCAGCGGCAAGCTGCACATGGGTCATATCCGGGTCTTCACCATTTCCGACGTCATCGCCCGCTACCAGCGGATGCAGGGCCGCCACGTGCTGCAACCGATGGGCTGGGACGCCTTCGGCATGCCCGCGGAGAACGCCGCGATCCAGCGCGGCGTCCCGCCCGCCAGGTGGACCTACGACAACATCGATCACATGCGCGGGCAGCTGAAGCGCATGGGTTACGCCTACGACTGGAGCCGGGAGATCACGACCTGCAAGCCCGAGTACTATCGCTGGGAACAGTGGCTGTTCACGCGCATGTTCAGGAAGGGCCTCGTGTATCGCAAGAACGCGGTCGTGAACTGGGACCCGGTCGATCAGACGGTACTCGCGAACGAACAGGTCATCGACGGTCGCGGCTGGCGCTCGGATGCGCTCGTCGAACGGCGCGAGATACCGCAGTGGTTCATGAAGATCACCGCCTATGCCGAAGAACTGCTGGCGGAACTTGATCGCATGCCCGGCTGGCCCGAGCCGGTAAAGACGATGCAGCGCAACTGGATCGGCCGCTCGGAGGGCGTGGAACTGCAGTTCCCGGTGCCAGGCGCGGCGGAGGCGCTGACGGTTTATACGACGCGGCCGGATACGCTGTTCGGCGTGACCTACATGGCAGTCGCGGCGGAACATCCGCTGGCGCAAGCGGCGGCCGGAAAGGATGCGCGGATTGCGCAGTTCATCGAGGACTGCCGGAAAACGGACGCGACCGAAGCCACCTTCGAAACCATGGAGAAGCGAGGGCTGGCGCTCGGCATCGACGCCACGCACCCGCTGACCGGCGAACCCGTGCCGCTGTGGGTCGCCAATTTCGTCCTGATGAGCTATGGCACCGGCGCGGTCATGGCGGTGCCCGGCCACGACGTGCGCGACTGGGAGTTTGCGAAAAAGCACGGCCTGCCGATCCGGCAGGTGATTGCGCCGGCAGACGGCAGCGAAATCGACGTGGAGGAAGCGGTGTACACCGCGCATGGCGTGCTGGTGAATTCCGGCCCTTACGACGGCCTCGACTTCAACAGCGCGTTCAACGCCATCGCGAATCACTTCGAGACGGCCGGCACCGGCCGGCGCAAGGTGAACTACCGATTGCGGGACTGGGGTGTGTCGCGCCAGCGCTATTGGGGTGCGCCGATCCCGATCATCTACTGCGCCAATTGCGGCGCGCTGCCGGTGCCGGAGGACGAGTTGCCGGTCGTACTCCCGGAGGACGTAGAGTTCACCGGCGTGGGCTCGCCGCTCAAGGACATGCCCGGCTTCTACGAGACCAGGTGTCCCTCTTGCGGCCGGGACGCGCGGCGCGAGACCGACACCTTCGACACCTTCGTCGAGTCGTCCTGGTATTTCGCACGCTATGCCTGCCCGGACGCGCACGACACGATGCTCGACGAGCGCGTGCACTACTGGATGCCGGTGGACCAGTACACGGGCGGCATCGAACACGCAATCCTGCATCTGCTCTATTCGCGTTTTTTCCAGCGCGTGCTGCGCGACGAAGGTCTCGTCCGCGATTCGGAGCCGTTCACCAACCTGCTCACGCAGGGCATGGTGCTGAAGGACGGCGCGAAGATGTCGAAGGCGAAGGGCAACACTGTCGATCCGCAGGAGCTCATCGATCGTTTCGGTGCCGACACGGTGCGTCTGTTCATGATGTTCGCCGCGCCGCCGGAGCAGGCGCTCGAATGGTCGGACGAAGGCGTGCAGGGCAGCTTTCGCTTCCTCAAGCGATTCTGGACCGCGGTCCACGAGCATGTCGCGGCCGGTGTGCCCGGAACCCTGGAGCCGGCGAAGCTCGATGACGGCCAGAAGCAGTTGCGCCGCAAGACGCACCAGACGATCGAGAAGATCTCAGACGACATCGGCCGCCGGCATTCGTTCAACACGGCCGTGGCATCCGCGATGGAACTCATCAACGCCGTCGGGCGTTTCGACGACAACAGCCCGGCAGGGCGCGCCGTCGTGCGCGAAGCCCTCGATGCGGTGGTGCTGATGTTGTCGCCGATCGTGCCGCACATCTGCGATGCGCTGTGGCTGGTGCTGGGACACGTCGACGCATTGATCGATCGGCGCTGGCCCGCCGGCGACCCGGCGGCACTGGCGCAGGACACCGTCGAACTCGTCGTCCAGGTCAACGGCAAGTTGCGCGGACGCGTCTCGGTGGCGGCGGACGCCGCCCGGGAGGCAGTCATCGCGTCCGCGCTCGCCGACGCCAATGTCCGGCGCTTCGTCGCCGACAAGGCCATCCGCAAGACGATCGTGGTGCCCGGACGGCTGGTGAACATCGTTGTCTGAAGGGCGGCGCCAGGCACGCCGCGTGGCCGGCCTGCTCGCATTCGCCCTGCTGTCCGGCGGCTGCGGCTTCCATCTGCAGGACGCACTGACGCTGCCGCCCGGCATGCAGCGCACCTACGTCCGGGCCGCGGACACGCACAGCCTGTTCTACCGTGAACTGCGCCGCGAACTGCAGACCGCGGGCGTCGAACTCCTCGATGCGCCGGCGGCCGACGGCGCTGTGATCGACATTCTGGTCGACGAAACCGACCAGCGCGTACTATCGGTCTCCGCCCGCAACGTGCCGACGGAATACGAGGTCTACTACACGGTGCACTACGGCATATCGCATGCCGGCGCAGTCACCGTGCCCGTGCAGGACCTGACGCTGACGCGCGACTATACCTACGACCCGACGCTGGTGCTCGGCAAGGAGCGCGAGGAAGAGGTGCTGCGCGAGCGCATCGTCGAGGACCTCGTGCGCATTGTCCTGGAACAGGCGTCGGCACGCTAGGCGATGAGCTCGGCGAACGCCGAAGGCGGCGTCCTGACACTGGCCGGTATCGGCGGCGACGCGCCGCGCATGCTGCTCGAACGGTTCGGCATACGGCTCATATTGGTTGCCGACGGGGCGGCAATACCGGGCAGCTACTGGGGCGAGCCGGAAGCCGGCGTGAACGGCATGCGGGTGTACGCGCGATCGGATACCCCGCTGCATTCGCTGCTGCACGAAACGAGTCACATCATCTGCATGAGCGCGGCGCGGCGCCGTGCCCTGGACACCGACGCGGGCGGGGACGACCTCGAGGAAGCGGCGGTGTGCTACCTGCAGGTCCTTCTGGCCGATCAGCTGGTCGCGGACGGGGGGCGTGCGCGAGTGATGCAGGACATGGACGCCTGGGGTTACAGCTTCCGGCTCGGCAGCGCGGAACGCTGGTTCCGCGAGGATGCTGCCGATGCGCTGGCCTGGCTCGTCGCGCAGCGTCTCGTGGGGCCCGGAGGGAGCCTCGCGTTCCGCTTGCGTTCGAGCTGAAAAAGCTCAATATTTATAAGAGCTTATGCCACAAGCTGCACGGCGTGTATAGTCCCGTATGGCCGCGCTACGGTACCTCGCATACTTCCTGCTGATCTCGCTCGTCACCTGGGGCCTGACGGCCCTCGAAACGAACTACCCCGGCTCGCTGAAACTGCAGATCTTCAACGGCCCGGACGATACGCTCGGCACCAGCGAGTACTCGCCGATCGAGCTGATGCAGCCGCTCGTGCTCGCCATCTGCGGCATGTTGATGGGCTGGGTCGCCCGTTTCCATCCGCTGCAGCGCGCCCTGGCTCTGCCTTTCGGCGGCCTGGCGGCGATCTTCATCGTGCGGGAATGGGACTACTTTTTCGATCGCTACGTCGCCGACAATTTTTGGCAGGTGCTCACGGTGGTGATCGCGGCGCTGATCATCGCCTACCTGGTGCGCCAGCGCCGGCGGCTGCAGTTCGCACTGGCCAGGATCTGGCCGTCACCCGGACTGGTGCTGATGTTTGCCGGCGCCGTCATCCTGTTCTCCTTCGTGCACCTCGTCGGCCATGAACCGCTGTGGCAGTCCATCATGGGCGACGGCTACCAGCGGGCAGTCAAGCTGGGGCTCGAAGAGTTCATCGAACTCGTGGGCTATCTGTTCTGGCTCATCGGGGCGATCGAATATGCGTGGCAGGTGCACGCCATTGCACAGCGCGAGCCGGAGACCCCGGCGGTGCGCCGGCGGCGTCACCGGATGCGCCGGCGGCGCTGACGCACCGCGGTTCAGAGCAGGGTGGGGTTCGGCGCGTCGCCGTATACCTCGGCAGGGTCGAAGACCTTTTCGCGTTCCGTCCACACGAGTTCGACGTGTCCTTCCCTGTTCGCGTCCGCAAACTCGGCACCGGTGGGCACGCGCCGATAGAAACAGCTCCGGTAGCCGACGTGGCAGCTCGCGCCTCCGGCGACGTCGACCTTGAGCCAGATGCAGTCCTGGTCGTCGTCGATCAGGAGTTCGACGACCTTCTGCACGAAGCCGCTGGTGGCGCCCTTGTGCCAAAGGGCCTGGCGACTGCGGCTGTAATAATGTGCCTCGCCGCTCGTGATCGTGAGCCGCAGGGCTTCGGCGGTCATGCAGCCCTGCATGAGCAGTTCGCCGGTCCGGGCGTCGGTCGTCACGACCGTGATCAGCCCGCGATCGTCGAACTTCGGGGCGAGGCTATCGCCTTCCTCGACCTGTTCGACGGACCGGCGTGCCTCGAATCTGACGGTTGCTTCGGACATGATCCCGGATCCTCCTCGGGCCTCAAGGGCCGCGCAGGATACCCGAACGGTTCGCGATTGTCCCTTTCCCGGCGAGCCACCCGGGCATTGTTGTTATCATTGTTGATGCCTTTTTCGAGGGCGCCCTGAACTCATGACGATCATGCTCCACGATACCCGCCGTGGCCGGAAGCTGCCGTTCGAGGCGCGCCCGAACCAGCGGGTCACGATGTACCTGTGCGGCCCGACCGTCTACAACTACGCGCACATCGGCAATGCCCGGCCTGCGGTGGTGTTCGATCTGCTCGCCCGCCTGCTGCGGCGCCGTTACCCGCTCACTTTCGCCCGCAATTTGACCGACGTCGACGACAAGATCAACGCTGCGGCAGCGGAAACCGGCAGGCCGATCGGCGACATCACCGCCAAATACAAGCAGGCCTACAACGAGGATATGGCGGCACTGGGGGTCCTGCCGCCGGACGTCGAACCCGCAGCCACGGATCACATCGGCGAAATGATCGCGATGATCGAAACGCTGATCGCCCTGGGACACGCCTACATCGCCGAGGCGCACGTGCTGTTCGACGTGGAGTCGCATCCCGGCTACGGCACGCTGTCGAAGCGCAACCTGCGGGACATGATCGCCGGTGCCCGCGTAGAAGTGGCGCCGTACAAGAAATCGCCCCGCGATTTCGTGTTGTGGAAACCGTCGACGCCCGATCTCCCGGGCTGGGACTCGCCCTGGGGCCGTGGCCGACCGGGCTGGCACATCGAGTGCTCGGCGATGGCCCGCAAGCATCTCGGGGTGACCATCGACATACATGCCGGTGGCCAGGACCTCGTGTTCCCGCACCATGAAAACGAGCTGGCGCAGTCCACCTGCGCTCACGACGGCGCGGAGTTCGCGCGCTTCTGGCTACACAACGGATTCCTGAGCATCGACCAGGAGAAGATGTCCAAATCCATCGGCAACGTATTGCTCGTGCACGACCTGGTGCAGCAGGTCCCCGGCGAGGTGATCCGGCTGGCGCTCCTGTCGGCGCACTACCGGCAACCGCTCGACTGGTCGGGCGAGACGCTGGAGAGCGCGCGGCGGATGCTCGACCGGTTGTACGGTGCCTTGCGGGGCATCGCGGTCGGTGCAGCGGCGCGTGCCGCGGCGGAACCGTCCGCGGCGCTCGTCGAAGCGCTGGAGGACGACCTGAACACGCCGAAGGCGATGGCCGAATTGTTCGCGCTGGCGAAAACGCTGAACAAAGCCGAAAACGCGGCCGACCGGGAGCGACTTGCGGCGTCGCTGATCGCGAGCGGCGAGTACCTAGGCATTCTGGGCACGGAACCCGATGCCTGGTTCGCCGGCGGTGGCGAACTCGGCATGGCGCCGGCCGATATCGAGTCTTTGCTGGAGCAGCGGCGCGCCGCGAAGAACCTGCGGGATTTCGCGGCCGCGGATGCAATTCGCGATCGGCTCGCGGCCCGCGGCGTCCGCATCGAGGACACGGCCGACGGCACCGTGTGGCGCCGCGCCTGAGCTCACCCAGGTGCCTATGCGCAACGAAGTCCGGGCCGCCCAGGACGACTTGGTCGAGGAATTCGCGTTGTTCGAGGACTGGGCGGATCGCTACCAGTACCTGATCGACCTCGGCCGCCGCTTGCCGCCGTTTCCCGACGCATTCAAGACTGACGACTACCGGATTCGCGGCTGCCAGGCACAGGTCTGGTTCGTGCCCCGGAAAGCCGGCGACCGGCTCGAATTCCAGGCGATCAGCGACGCCGCGATCGTGTCGGGCCTGATTGCGGTACTCCTCAGAATCTACAGCGGCAAGCGGCCGCAGGAGATTCTCGACACGCCCCCCGATTTCGTGCAGGCGATGAAACTGGAAAGCCACCTGAGTCCGACCCGCAGCACCGGCCTCAACTCGATGCTCGCCGCCATCCGCCGCTTCGCCGGCGAAGCGCTCGAGACCGCATGATGCCGACCGCGGCGTCCCGCGCGCTCGCCGTGCCGCTGATGGCGCTGGTGCGTGCGTACCAGGCGACATTGTCGCCCTGGCTCGGCACGCGCTGCCGCTTCCAGCCGACCTGCTCGGCGTACGCGCTCGAAGCACTGCAGACACACGGCGCGTTTCGCGGCCTGGCATTCGCTGCGCGCCGCATGCTGCGCTGCCATCCCTGGGGCGGGTCGGGTTACGACCCGGTGCCGCGCGCGGTCGATCGTGACCCGTGAGCAGCTCCTTGCCGAGCTGAGCTTTCCGGCACGCTCGCCGGCCTGCGCTTTCGCGTTGCTCGCGTTTTACCTGCTCGGGGCGCTCGCGGCCTGGGCCGGCATTTTCGGCCTGTGGCTTGGAATCCTGATCGTGCCGGCGATGTTCCGCTTTCTCGTCACCGTAACGGAGGCCCGTGCCGTCGGCTCCGAGGTCGAGCCGCCGGGTATCGAACTGTTCACGCTCGGCAGCCACGCATGGACGCTGTTCGCGGTGGTCCCCGCGCTGGCGTTCGCCGGACTCGCGCTCGTGCTCCGGGAGGCGCATCCGCTGCTTGCCGCCGGCGTCGGCACAACGGGCGCATTGCTGCTGCCGGCCATGATCGCCGTGCTCGTCGTCACGCATGCGCCGCTCGAGGCGCTCAATCCTGCGGCGCTGCTGCGCGTCGTCCGCAGCTTCGGCGCCACGTACCTGCTGGCCCCGCTCGTGCTCGGCCTCATCGCCATCGTGGCCGCCGCCGCGCTCCCCATCGCCTGGCTCGGCCACTTGCTCGTGCTGTACCTGTTGTTCGCGTTGCACGCACTCGTGGGTGGCCTGATCCGCGAACACGGCCTGCTCGAGGCAATCGAAATCCCGGCGGACGAAGCTATTGGTGTCGAGATGGAACAGGGGCGGCTCGAGCGGGAGCGCAAGCTTTGCCTCAATCATGCCTATGCGCTCTTTAGTCGCGGCAATCACACCGGCGCGCTTCTGCATCTCGACAAACGGCTAGCCGAAGACCCGGATCCCGGCGCCGCCCGCACCTGGTACCAGGAGCAGATGTGTGGCTGGGCGGACAAGGCACCGGCGCTGAATTTCGGCCAGCAGCATGTGGCCGTTTTGCTCAGACAGGGAGATACCGTGCGCGCGGTCAAACTCATGCTTCGGCTGCGTCTGCTGGACGAAAGATTCCGGCCCGCCGATGCGGACGTGCCGGCTGCCGTCGAGGCGGCCCGGGCATGCGGCAACGCCGATCTGGCAGTGCTGCTCGAGGCCGCCGAAACGCGCGCGGGTGGCTTGTAATAGGACCGGATGCGTGGTCTGATCGGACGCTACGCACCATGGAAAAACGCCTGTTGCAAATCCTGCGTTGCCCGGTCACCCACAAGGGCCTGTCCGTCGCGAGACGCGATCTCCTCGGACGCGTGAACGCAGCCATCGGCGCGGGCAAACTCTCGAACCGTGATGGCGCCGTGCTGCAGGAGACGCTGGCCGAGGCACTCGTCACGGACGACGACAAGGTCCTGTACCCGATCACCAGCGGCATCCCCGTACTGCTGGAAGGCGAGTCGGTCAACCTCGAGCAACTGGATTAGCGCCGCGCTCCCCGCAGCCGAATGAAACTCCAGAGCAACCAGCTGCCCGCTCACCTGAAGAACAGTCTGGCGATGTGTTACCTCGTGACCGGCGATGAACCGCTGCTGGTCGACGAAGCACTGGACCAGATCCGCGCGGCGGCGCGTGATCGGGGTTTCGGCGCGCGCGAACTGCACGTCGCCGCGGCGGGCTTCGACTGGCAACAGCTGGCCGCGGCGGGTGCCAACCTGTCGCTGTTCGACGAGAAGCGCATCGTCGAACTGCGACTGCCTACGGGCAAACCCGGCCGCGCCGGGGGCCAGGCGATCGAAGACTTCGTCGCCCGGCTCGGTCCCGAACTGATGCTGATCGTCGTCGCGCCCAAACTCGAACGCCAGGGCGCGTCGGCCGGTTGGGTAAAGCGCCTCGAAGCTGCGGGCGCGAGCCTGCAGCTGCGCCCGGTCGACGTCCGCGAACTGCCGGCGTGGATCGGCGAACGCATGCGTCGCGCCGGCCTCGAGCCGGAGAGCCAGGCGATCACCCTCATCGCAGAGCGCGTGGAGGGCAACCTGCTCGCGGCAGCGCAGGAAATCGAGAAGTTGCGACTGCTCCTGGGCCCGGGCCGGGTAACGGCCGACCAGGCCGGCGAAGCCGTGGCCGACAGCAGCCGCTACGACGTATTCAAGCTCACGGATGCGGCGCTCGGCGGCGACCCGCGGCGTGCCCTGAAGATCCTTTCGGGCTTGCAGGCGACCGGCGTGGAGCCGGTGCTGGTGACCTGGTCACTGACCCGCGAGCTGCGCCAGCTCGCCGAACTCGCCGACCGGATCGCAAGGCGGGTCGAAGTCGGCAACGCCATGCGCGAGCTGCACGTGTGGCAGTCTCGCCAGGCGCTCCTGCGCAGCGCGCTATCACGGCATACGCGCAGCGGATTCTTCGACCTGCTGCGCGCGGCTGGCACCGCCGACGCGGCGGCGAAAGGCCAGGGGCCCGGCGACCCGTGGCAGCTGCTGACCGGAATCGTGCTGGAACTCGCGACGGGAGGGCGGCGCGCGGCATGAAGCCGATCGGTGTGTTCGGCGGCACGTTCGACCCGGTGCACTACGGTCACCTGCGCACGGCCTTCGAGATGTTGCAGGCGCTGCGTTTCGCTGAAGTCCGCTTCGTACCCTGCGGCGACCCGCCGCATCGCGGTGAAACGCTTGCCGATGCAGGACAGCGGCACGAAATGGTGCGCGTGGCGGTCGCCGGCCAGCCCGGTTTCGTCGCCGACGACCGCGAAGTCAGGCGCAGCGGTCCGTCGTACTCGATCGACACATTGCTCGAACTGCGCAGCGAATTTCCGCAACGCTCGCTGGGCCTGATCGTCGGCATGGACGCGTTCCTCGGCCTGCCGCGCTGGCATCGCTGGGAAGAGATCCTGTCGGTCGCGCACGTCGTCGTGGCGCATCGTCCCGGCTGGCGCGCGCCGGACATCGGCCCGCTGGGCGACCTGCTCGACGAGTGCGGCACGCTCAGAGTCGACGACCTGCACGAGTCGACCCACGGCCGCATTCACATACATGCAGTCACGCAGCTCGAGATCTCCTCCACGGAAATCCGCGAACTCGTGGAAGCGGGGCGCGATCCGAGGTTCCTGATGCCCGACGAGGTACGCCGGGTCATCGCGACGACACGCTGCTACGGCAGCCTGGACGAACAATTCCTGTAATTCGGTCCGGGCTGGTTCCCGGAATTCACTCACACAAGGAGAACCCATCGAAATGACACGAGCACCGATTGCATGAACAGCGAAGAACTTTGCCAACTGATCGTCGAAGCGCTCGACGACGCGAAGGCCCGCAACATCGTCAAGCTGGACGTACGAGACATGACGACCGTCACGGATTACATGATCGTCGCGAGCGGGACGTCCAACCGTCACGTCAAAGCCGTCGTGGACAGGGTGGCCGAACGCACGCGCGCGGCCGGCGTGAAACCGATCGGCGTCGAGGGCGAAGAAAGCGGCGAATGGGTGCTGCTCGATCTCCGGGACGCGCTCGTGCACGTCATGCTGCCCAAGGTGCGCGAGTTCTACAATCTCGAAAGACTGTGGTCTTTCCCGGCCGACAGCGGTGTCGCTGCCCGTGACCGCTGATACCCGGAATTTCGCATGCACCTGCGTCTGCTCGCCGTCGGTGACCGGCAACCGGATTGGGTCGACGATGCCGTAGGTTCCTACACGGAACGCTATCCACGGGAATGGCGTTTCCGTCTCGACGCGCTGCCAACTGCCCGCCGCGGCAGGAACGAGCCGCCGGACAAAGCGATAGCGAGCGAAGCGACGCGACTTGTCGAACGCTTCACTGCCGGCGAACGCATCGTCCTGCTCGACGAGGGCGGCCAGCTGCTCTCCAGTCGCCAGCTCGCGCTACGCCTCGCGGAATGGCAGGCGGAAGGCCGCGACCTGTGTTTCGTGATCGGCGGTCCCGACGGTGTCGCCGACGTCGTTCGTGAACGCGCCGACTTCTGCTGGTCGTTGTCGCCGCTGACGCTGCCGCACGGCCTCGCGCGGGTGCTTGCGGCAGAACAGCTGTACCGCGCCTGGTCGCTGGGCGCCGGCCATCCCTACCATCGCGACTGAGCGGCGGCCGCATCGTGGGTGAGCCCCTGCTCATACTCGCCTCGGCCTCCCCGCGCCGGCGCGACATCCTGCGTGCACTCGGCGCCGAGTTCGTGGTGCGGCCCGCCGATATCGACGAATCCCGCGGCCCGGATGAGGCACCCGAGGCCTTGGTGCTGCGGCTCGCCGGTGCCAAAGCCGCCGCCGTCGCTGCCTCGGGCGCCGCGGTCGTGCTCGGCGCGGACACCGCGGTCGTTCTCGATGACGAGGTTTTCGGCAAACCGGCCGGCGAGCGTGATGCGCTCGCCATGCTGGCCCGGCTATCGGGACGCGTGCACCTCGTCTATTCCGGCGTCGCGGTGCGCGCCGGCGGGCGCGTCTTGCAGGCCGTGAGCCGGACGGAGGTGCGGTTCCGCGACATCGCCCCGGCGGAGGCCCGGCGCTACTGGCGGACCGGCGAGCCGGCCGGCAAGGCCGGGGCGTATGCCATCCAGGGGTTTGGCGCCCTGTTCGTGGCGTCTATCATGGGCAGCTACTCCGGCGTCGTCGGACTGCCGGTGTTCGAGACCGCCGCCTTGCTGCGCGACGCGGGGATCGACCTGCTACCGGGCGCACAAGGATCCGCATGATGGACGAATCGGCGAGGGAAGAGATTCTCATCAACGTGACCCCGAGCGAGGTCCGGGCCGCGTTGCTCGAGAACGGAATCCTGCAGGAAGTCTTCATCGAGCGCGCCGCGCGGCGCGGCCTGATCAGTAACATCTACAAAGGCCGCGTCCAGCGCGTGCTGCCGGGCATGCAGGCCGCCTTCATCGACATCGGGCTTGAGCGCACCGCGTTCCTGCATGCGTCGGACATCGCGCGTCCGGACGAGGCCGCTTCCGGCGACGAGGAACCCGGAATCAGCAAACTGGTCCGCGACGGCGACGAACTGCTCGTGCAGGTGGTCAAGGACCCGCTGGGCAACAAAGGCGCGCGCCTGACGACTTTCGTGACGCTCCCCGCGCGCCATCTCGTGTTGTTGCCGAGCGGCGCCGGCGTCGGCGTGTCGTCCCGGATCGAGGACGAGAGCGAACGGGAACGCCTGCGCGCAGTGGTCGGGGAACTCATGGCCGAGCACGAACTCGGTTGCGGCGCGATTGTCAGAACGGTTGCCGAAAATGCCGGCACCGATGCATTGCGCGCCGACCTGAGGTACCTCGTGCGACTGTGGGAAGTCATTCAGGAGCGCTTCAGGTCGAGCGGCGCAAGCTCGTTGGTGCACGAGGACCTGTCGCTGCCCTTGCGCGTCCTGCGGGACCTGGTCACCGGCGAAGTCGAGCAGATACTGGTCGACAGCCGGCAGGATTTCGAGGCGATGAGCGAGTTTGCACGGACCTTCCTGCCCAACGTCGAACCGCGCCTGATGCACTACGAGCGGCGACGACCGATCTTCGACCTGCACGGCATCGAGGAAGAGATCCAGAAAGCGCTCGATCGCAAGATCCCGCTGAAGTCCGGCGGCTACGTGATCATCGACCAGACCGAGGCCATGACGACCATCGACGTGAATACCGGCGCATACGTGGGCCGCCGCAACCTGGAGGAAACGATCTATCGCACCAACCTCGAGGCGGCGGTCACAATCGCACGCCAGCTCCGGCTCAGGAATCTCGGCGGCATCATCATCGTCGATTTCATCGACATGGACGACCAGGAACACCGGGACAGCGTGCTCAGGGTGCTGGAAGAATCGATGCAGGGTGACCATGCGCGTCACCAGGTGACGCCCTTGTCGCCGCTCGGCCTCGTCGAGATGACGCGCAAGCGTACGCGAGAGAGCCTGCAGCACATCCTGTGCGAAGACTGCCCGGTTTGCGCAGGCCGTGGATTCGTCATGACGGCGGAGACCGCCTGTTTCGAGATTTTTCGCGAAGTGATTCGACAGGCGCGCCAGTTCGATTTCGACGAGGCGATCGTGCTGGCACATCCCGACGTGATCGAACTGCTGCTCGACGACCAGGCCGCCGGGCTGGCCGATCTCCAGGAACAGACCGGCAAGGCCATACGGCTGCAGACGGAGGCGTTGTACCTGCAGGACCAGTTCGACGTCGTCCTGGTGTAGGCGACACAGCGCATGTCCGACATCATCCGTCGCATCCTGAAGTCCCTGGCTTATGCCTGCGCGGCGGTCGTTATCCTGCTGGCCATCCTGCTCGGCTTGTTCCGTTTATTCCTGCCGCGCCTGCCGGAGCACCAGGACGAACTGAAAGCCTGGGCGAGCCAGGCGATCGGCGTGCAGGTCGGGTTCGCCGGGATGGATGCCAGCTGGGGTTTGCGCGGCCCCGAGCTGACCTTTTACGACGCGCAACTTGCGCGTCCCGCGTCCGGCGCGCGGCTGATTGCAGCGGGCGAGGTGGGCATCATCGTGTCCCTGCCACAGCTCTTGTTCGAACAGCAGCTCGTGGTGGACACGGTTCGCGTCCAGGACAGCACGATCGAGCTGCGCGAGGAGTCCGACGGCGAGTGGCTTTTCCAGGGCGTCGCGTTCAAGGACCTGTTCCCGGACAGACCCGGAGCCATCGACAAACTGACCCTGATCGGTCAGGACATCGGTATCGATATCCTGCGCAGCGGCGATGCGCAGAGCACCCGAGTCGAGGTGCCGCGCGTGCACGTGCAACGAGACGCGCAACGCACGACCTTCGAGTTCGATGCCGTACTGCCGGCCGAACTCGGCACGACGCTGAACGCCTCGGGCACGCAGGCCGCGCGTGCTGGCGATCGCGACGCGCCTTGGAACGTGGCGGTGCATGCGGAGGCATTGCAACTGGCAGGGCTGTCCGCCTTCTATCGCGATCCCGCGCGCCGGCTGAGTGCCGGCCGCGGCGACGTCGATCTGAACTTCTCCGTATCCGGGCGACGGCTCGACAAGCTGACGGCGGCCATGACCCTCGAGGACTTGGCGCTGAACGGCGGGCCGCAATTCGATCTCGCCGGGCGCCTGGCCTACGATCACAAGCCGGACGGCTGGCTGCTCTCGGTCGACGAACTCCGCTTCGGCAGTCGCAAGGGCGCGTGGCCATTGTCGTCCCTGCGTATCGAGGCGGGCAGCGACGCCGACGGCACGGTGGAGTCCCTCGAACTGCGTGCCGCACACCTGGATTTCACGGATGCGGACGCGAGTATCCCCCTGGCTCGCGGAGCGCGAACGGGCGCTGCTCGAGCGCTGGCAGCCGGACGGCGTCGTGCAGAACCTCGTGATGACGCTCGGCGAACTCGGCAGCGACGATCCCGACTACACAGTGTCGGCGGAGCTCCAGCGTGCGGGCGTCGCGGCGGTCGATGGCCGGCCGGGGCTCCGGGGCTTCTCCGGTACGCTGAGGGCGGATCGCGACAGCGGACTGCTCGCCATCGATTCCTACGGCGTCACGCTGGATTTCGCGGGCTGGGTGCCCGAACCGGTGGAATTCGATCGCGTCGACGGGACTGTCGTGTGGCGGCGCAGCGGGACGCGGACGACGATTCTTTCCGACAACATCACACTCACCAACGCACTCGTCGACAGCCGCAACAACATCGAGATCAGCGTCGACGGTGATGCCGCGCCCGTCGTCGACCTGGCCAGCAACTGGCGGATCTCGGACATCGCCACGGCCAAGCGTTTCATCCCGCGCCGGGTACTGTCCGAGGCCCTGTACCGTTGGTTCCAGGATGCACTGCTGGCGGGACGTATTCCCGAGGGCACGGCTTACCTGCACGGCCCGCTGGACGCGTTTCCCTTCGACGGTGGCGAGGGCCGGCTGCTGATCAAAGGCAGGGTCGCGGACCTCGAGTTCAAGTATCACCCCCGGTTCCCGGTCGTCAGTGTCGCATCGATGGACGTGGTGCTCGACAACACGCACCTGTACACGCGGGAGAACCGGTCGGTCACGCTCGGCAACACGACGGAGGACGCCGCCGTCGACATCGCGGACCTGCGCCGGCCCGTGCTCAACATCGAGTCCAGCTCGTCGGGCACGCTCGATAGCCTGCACGCCTTCGCATCCCAGAGCCCGATTGCGCAGGCCTTCGGCGGGCACCTGGATCGCGTATCCGCGAGCGGGCCGGCGACGCTGGCGCTGAACCTCAGCGTGCCGATCCTGAGCTGGCGCGAATTTGCGTTCAAGGCGCGCATTGCGAGCAACGACGGGGCGCTCAGCGTCGCAGGATTCGACGCGCCGTTCTCCGCGCTGTCCGGCGCCGTCACGGTCGAACGCGATCACATCGAGAGCGAAGCGCTGGCGGGACAACTGCTCGGCGCGCCGTTGAGCATCGAACTCGTCGACGCAGGCCCGGCGGAGCCCGGCTATCGAGTGCTGGCGAAAGTGCGCGGCGCCGCCACCGCGACGGCGCTGGTCGAGGAACTCGGTCTGCCGCTCGCCGGCCGCCTGGACGGCGAGACCGGTTTCACGGCGGAGGTCCGGTTCCCGAGCGCCGATCACGAACCGCGCGAGCCGTTCATGATCCGCGTCGAGTCGGACCTCGAGGGTCTCGCCGTCGATCTGCCTGCACCTTTCGACAAGCCGGCTTCCGCACGCGACACGCTCGCCGGCACGCTGGTCTTTGTACCGGGCGGGGCGCAGATCGTAGCGCAGGGCGCACTTCGGCCGGCGCCTCGCGTGGGACCTCGTATTCAGTCCGCTTGAACGCGGCTGGGATTTCGAGCGCGGCATGCTGACGCTGGGCGGATTTCCGGCGTCCGAGCCCGACGTGCGCGGGCTGCAAGTGCGCGGCGCGGTCGAGGAACTCAAAGTCGACGAGTGGCTCGCCGCGGGGCGCGGCGACGGGCCGGGGACTGGCGCCGGTGCGCGCATACGCTCGGTCGATCTCCAGGTGGGCGCACTGTATGTGGCGGGCCAGCGCCTCGAGGACCATCGTTTCCAGGTGGACCGCAGCGCCCGCGACTGGCTCGTGCAACTCGAGGGCGACGAGGTCTCGGGCTCGGTGTTCGTACCTTACGACTTTTCTCCGGCGGACACGCTGG
The DNA here is from genome assembly GCA_963775455.1 of uncultured Pseudomonadota bacterium. Lineage (GTDB taxonomy): Bacteria > Pseudomonadota > Gammaproteobacteria > Steroidobacterales > Woeseiaceae > UBA1847. The sequence goes on from CAVZIU010000006.1 coordinate 690,310, forward strand.
TGCTCGACATGGAACGCCTGCTCCTGACCGGAGACGACGATCCCGCGGCCACGGCCGACGATACCGCACCGGCACAGCTCGACCCGCGGACGCTCCCGGCCATCTCCGTGCGCGCCCGCGAGTTCGGCATTGGCACCCGTCGCTTCGGCAATGTCACGGCCGAGTTCATCCATGCAGGCGACGCGCTCGTCGCCGACCCGATCGTTGCGACGGACGAAAGCTTCCGGGTGGAGGGCCAGGCCCGCTGGTCCTCGGACCCCGGCGACCCGCTTGGCTCGCACAGCCGGCTGGCGGTGACCCTGACGAGTTCGAACATCGAGACGACGATGCAACGGCTGGGCTACCACCCCGGCATCGAGGGCGAGCGTATGCGCATCGACCTCGACATGCAGTGGTCGGGAGGCCCGAACCGCAGGTTCGTCGAAAGCCTCGACGGCCAGGTCGAGGTGCAGCTCGACAACGGGCAGTTGAACGAAGTGGAGCCGGGCGCCGGGCGCATGTTCGGACTCCTGAGCATCGCCGCGCTGCCACGGCGCCTGTCGCTCGATTTCAGCGACGTGTTCCAGAAGGGCTTCGGCTTCGACGAGATCAGCGGCACGTTCCGCCTGGAAGACGGCTCCGCCTATACCTGCGACCTCTCACTGGTCGGGCCCGCAGCCGACATCGGGGTGACCGGGCAGGCGGACCTGGTGGCGGGCAACTACTCGCAGGCAGCCGTCGTCAACGCCAATCTCGGCAACACGCTGCCCGTCGTCGGCGCGATCGCCGCCGGACCGCAGGTGGCAGCGGCACTGTTCCTGTTCTCGCAGATCTTCAAGAAACCGCTGAAGGAGGTCGGCCAGATCTACTACAGCATGAGCGGGCCCTGGGACAGCCCGGTCGTCGAAGCGACGGACGCCGAGGCTTTCGCCGCGAGCGCCGCGCGCGCCGGCTGCCTCGCCGCAGCCCGCAACGATTAGTCGCCGGCCACGCGGCAGCCCGGAACTGGACTTAGAATGCGGTCATGAGCGTGCGCATTGCAGCCATCCAGATGACGAGCGGCGCCGACGTCGGCACCAATCTTGCGCTCGCCGGTTCGCTGATCCGCGAGGCGGCTGACGACGGCTGCCGGATCGTCGTACTGCCAGAGAATTTCGCCCTCATGCCGCGGCAGGCTCGGGACAAGGCGCAGCATGCCGAAGAACCGGGCCGAGGGCCGATCCAGGACTTTCTCGCCGATACCGCCCGGCGCCTGCACCTGTGGATCGTCGGCGGCAGCCTGCCGCTACGGTCACCGGATCCGGAGCGCGTGTATGGCGCCTGTGTGGTAGTCGATGACGCGGGGGTGAGCCGCGCCACCTATCGCAAGATTCACCTGTTCGACGTCGATTTGGCGGCTTCACGGGAATCGTACCGGGAGTCGAATTCCATGAGCGCGGGCGACGCGCCGGTACTCGTCGACACGCCGGCCGGCCGGCTGGGCCTCAGTATTTGTTACGACCTGCGCTTTCCGGAACTCTTCCGGCGTTACGTTGCGGAAGGCGCGAGCCTGTTCACGGTACCGGCTGCATTCACCGCCGTGACCGGCAAGGCGCACTGGCGCACGCTGCTCGCGGCCAGAGCCATAGAGAACCTCGCCTGGGTCATAGCGCCGGGGCAGTGGGGCGCGCATCCGGACGGGCGCACGACCTGGGGCCATTCGATGATCATCGATCCCTGGGGTACAGTAGCGGACGAACTGCCGGACGGGAACGGTTTCGTCACGGCCGACATCGACAGCACCCAGGTCACGCGCCTGAGGCACGAATTTCCCGCACTCGCCAATCGCAGGCTGACATGACAACCAAAAGTTCCGCTACGACGACCGCCGACCGTACCGATTCCCTGGCATCGGTGATGTCGCGCATGCTGGAACCGGCCGGGCTCGGCGAGGTCCAGCTCGGCCGGACGCTCGGCGCCGTGATGAGCGGCGCCATCGACTACGCCGACCTGTATTTCCAGGTCTCGCGCCACGAGAGCTGGTCGCTCGAAGACGGCATCATTCGTGAGGGCAGTTTCAGCGTGGACCAAGGCGTGGGCGTGCGCGCGGTGAGCGGCGAGAAAACGGGATTCGCCTACTCCGATGAGCTCCTGCTGCCCGCGCTCCAACAGGCGGCGAAGGCTGCACGGGCGATCGCCCGCAGCGGCGCGAGCAAGGCTTTGCCGGCCTGGCAGCGCGCGAGCGGCAGGACCTTGTACTCGCCGGAGGACCCGACCACCAGTGTCGCGGACAGTCAGAAGACCGCGCTACTCGGTGAGCTCGACGCGGCCACGAGAGCGCTGGATCCGCGCGTGACACAAGTGATGATAAGCCTGTCGAGCAACCAGGACCTCGTGCTGGTCGCCGGCTCCGACGGCACGCTGGCCGCCGACATCCGCCCGCTGGTGCGCCTCAATGTCAGCGTCATCCTGGAGGACGGCGACAAGCGCGAACAGGGCTACGCCGGCGGCGGGGCGCGCGCCGACCTCAACTACTTCCTCGACGGCGACCTGCCGCTCGCGTATGCGCGCGAGGCGGTCCGCCAGGCGATTGTGCAGCTCGATGCGATCCCGGCGCCCGCCGGCACGATGCCGGTGGTGCTCGGCGCGGGCTGGCCCGGCATCCTGCTGCACGAAGCGGTCGGCCACGGACTCGAAGGCGATTTCAATCGCAAGGGCACGTCGGCTTTCAGTGGCCGGCTCGGCCAACCGGTCGCCTCGAAATTCTGCACGATCGTCGATGACGGCACGCTGCCCGGCCGGCGCGGGTCGCTGGCGGTCGACGACGAAGGCACGCCGGGGCAGTACAACGTCCTGGTGGAGAACGGCGTGTTGCGCGGCTACATGCAGGACAAGCTGAATGCGCGGCTCATGGGGGTGCGGCCGACCGGCAACGGTCGTCGCGAGTCCTACGCCCACGTGCCGATGCCGCGCATGACCAACACCTACATGCTGGCTGGCGAGCACGAGCGGGAAGAGATCATCCGGTCGGTCGACAAGGGCCTCTACGCGCCGAACTTCGGCGGCGGCCAGGTGGACATCACCTCGGGCAAGTTCGTGTTCTCGGCGAGCGAGGCCTATCTCATCGAAAAAGGCCGGATCACTGCGCCGGTGAAGGGTGCGATGCTGATCGGTGACGGTCCGGCCGCGCTGCGGCGCATCTCGATGGTAGGCGCCGACCTCGAACTGGACACCGGGGTGGGCACCTGCGGCAAGGACGGCCAGTCGGTGCCCGTGGGTGTCGGGCAGCCGACGCTGAAGATCGACGAACTGACCATCGGCGGCACCGCCGATGTCTGAGCGGCGTGGACCGGATTCCGGTCCGGGACCGGCCGGGGCCCATTGACGGCATGCCCCTGTGGATCCCGAAGCCGATCTACGAAAGTCTGCCGTACTTCTATTTGTGTGTCGGCGTCATTTGCCTGGCCGCGTCTATGTACGTCAATCACGGCTACTGGCCCGTCGTGTGCTCTACGCTGGGCTTGTGTTGCCTGGCGGGCGGGCTGGTGGTGTTGCTCAAGCGGCGGGATGCACGCAGGAATGGCCGTACGACGCGAATCCGCGACTAGCCCGGGTGCCGGCTAGCCGGCGGCGGAAGCCTCGTCGTCCCGTGCCGCTTCCGGCCGCAGGTCATGGTAGACGAGCTGATGCACGCCGAGTGAAACGACGTCGCCGTCGCGCAGCCGGTGCCGTTTGACCTGCCGGTCCTCGATGAACATGCCATTTGTGCTGTTGAGGTCCTCGATCAGGCAGCCGTCGTCATCGCTGATCAGCTGCGCGTGATGGCGGCTGACGAACTTGCTGCGAATGTAGATCTCGTTGTCCGGCGCCCGGCCGATGATCACCCGGCCCTTCGGAAAGCTGTGGACCGACACCTGTTCGCCATTGGCGCGGACTTCGATTTGCGCAACCTTGTCATTGTGGTTGATGGCCACGACGGGTGACGGCGAGTGATACGGGCCGGGCCCGACCTGGTATTCCTGCCAGCCGAGTTCCTCGGCCGCGGTCAGGAAATGCGCGGGTTCGACGGTCCGCGCCTCCTCGGCGAAAGCGCACAGCAGCGCCGTGTCGCAGAACGTGTTGACGAGTCTCGGCAGACCGCCGGTGTAGCGGTAGACGAGCTCGTAGCACGGGACCGAGATCAGGGCGGGATTTTCATTGCCGGCAACCAGCAGGCGGTGCTGCACGTACTCCTGGATCTCCTGGCCGCTCAATGGCCCGAGATGGAATCGCAGGCGTATCCGCTGCATCAGCTGCTTGAGATTCGGCGATTCGAGCGTGGTCTTGAGTTCCGGCTGGCCCGCCAGGATGATCCGCAGGACCTTTTCCTTGTGCGTCTCGACGCCGGACAGCATCCGGACCTCTTCGAGCACCTTGTGCGACAGGTTTTGCGCCTCGTCGATCACCAGGACCACTTTCTTGCCGTTCGAATACTGCTCGATCAGGAACATGTTGAGCATGTCGAGCAGCTCGACCTTGCGCATGTTGAACGGTTTGAAGCCGAACTCCGTGAGGATCGCCTGCAGGAACTGGGTCGGATTGAGCTGCGTCTGGGAAATGACGGCGTACAACACGTCGTCATCCAGGTCCTTGAGAAAGGACTGCACGAGGGTCGTCTTGCCCGACCCGATCTCGCCGGTGATGACCACGAACCCGTCGGCCAGCCAGATCGTCGACTCCATGTACGCCTTGGCCCGGGCGTGCTGTTTGCTCAGGTACACGAACTCCGGGTCCGGCGTCAGCCGGAACGGTTGTTCGCGCAATTTGAAGTGATTGAGATAAGACATAAGTACGCCAGCGCCGCGCGTCGACAGAGGGGGATACGCGGCATGTCATGCCAGTTTACCTGCATTTGGACGGTGCCGGCTATGGCGAAATCGCTTGCAAGTCCTCGGCTTGGCGCAGCCGAGCCTGCAATTGCGCGACCAGGCGATCGCGTTCGGCGGCATCGACGGCGACCACGGTAACGTGCCCGAGCTTGCGGCCGGCGCGCGCGGTCTTGCCGTAGTCGTGCAACGTCGCACGAGGGTCGGCGAACTCCCGGACGGCGGCCGGGATCGAACCGATCAAATTGACCATGCCGGCAAAATCGCGGCAGTCCGTCCGGCCGAGCGGCGCACCGCAGACGGCACGAACGTGATTCTCGAATTGGCTGGTCATGGCGCCTTCGATCGTCCAGTGTCCCGAATTGTGTACGCGCGGCGCGAACTCGTTGGCGAGCACGCTGGTCCCGGAGGCAAAGAGCTCGAGCGCCAGAACGCCCACGTAGTCGAGTTCATCGAGCAGGCTCTTCAGGTAGCCTGCGGCGACGCGCTCGAGCACCACGTCTTCGACCGGTGCCAGCGAGACGCGCAGAATTCCGTCGGCATGGCGATTCTCCGTCAGCGGCCACGCACAGGTATCGCCGTCACGGGTGCGCGCTCCGACGATTGAGAGCTCGCGCTCGAAAGGCACCCAGGCCTCCGCAATCAGCGGCCGGCCGCCGAGCATCGCCCATGCGGCATCCCGGTCGTTGTCGCAGCGGATCACGAACTGCCCCTTGCCGTCGTAGCCGAAGCGCCGCGTCTTGAGCACCGTGGGATAACCGAGCTTCGCGACGGCCGAGTCGAGGTCGGCGCGAACCTCGACGACACGGTAGGGTGGCAAGGGGATGCCCAGCCGTTCGAACAGCCGTTTCTCCGACAGGCGATCCTGTGCGAGGCGCAGCGCCTCCGGCGGTGGATAAATGACCGTGCCCGGTGCCAGCGTGAGCAAGGCGTCGACCGGTACATTCTCGAATTCGAAAGTGATGACGTCCGAAACGGCCGCCAGGTCCCGCAACGCGGCACTGTCGTCGTAGGCTGCGCGAATTGTCGTTCCTGCCGAAGCGGCGGGCGGGTCCCCCGCGGGATCGAGGAAACGGCATTCGTGCCCGAGTGCCCGCGCGGCATGGCCCAGCATCTGGCCGAGCTGTCCAGCCCCGATGACTCCGATCCGCATGGGCGTTGGTCAGATCCTGGGGTCGGCGTCCGCCAGCACGCGCTCGGTTTGTTCTCGACGGTACCGTTCCAGCGCGCTTGCGACGTCGGCATTCTCCAGCGCGATTATCGCGGCGGCGAGCAATGCGGCGTTGACCGCACCGGCCGGTCCGATGGCGAGCGTGCCGACCGGAATGCCTGCAGGCATCTGCACGATCGACAGCAGCGAATCCTGCCCGTTGAGTATGCGCGACTTCACCGGCACGCCGAGCACCGGCAGTCGCGTCTTGGCGGCGGCCATGCCCGGCAGGTGTGCGGCACCGCCGGCGCCCGCGATGATCACTTTGAGGCCGCGGGCGACCGCGGTCTCGGCATACTCGAACAGGAGGTCCGGCGTGCGGTGGGCGGATACCACCTGGACGTCATGCCGTACGCCGAGTGTCTCGAGCGTGTCCGACGCGTGTTTCATCGTGTCCCAGTCGGAACGCGAGCCCATGATGATGCCGACCAAGCTGTTCATCGCGAAATTCTACCCATCCGTCGACCGAGCGACCAGCGCCGCATGTATCTCGCGAAACAGCTCACGCCGCAGGCGGCGTTCGCTGCGTTCGTTCGGCGCATGCGCAAGCTCCGCGAGCAGCCGCTCGAGCGGCGCGCCGCCGGCACCGAATTCGCTTTCGAAATCCGCGAGCGCACTCCCTGACCCCAGCAGGCGTTCGCGCCAACGTTCGGCGAGGGCGAACAGGCGCTTGTCCTGCCCGGCGGCGGCGTCGTGATCGGCGATCAGCGCGCGGATCGGCGCGGGATCAACGTTACGCATCAGCTTGCCGATGTATTGCTTTTGCCGGCGGATTGCCTCGTGCGATGTCATGTGCCGCGCGGCCTCGATTGCTTCCTCCAGGCGCTCGTCCAGCGCGAGCGATCGGCGCAACTCGTCGGGCAGGCCGATCAGCCGTTCACCGAGTGCCTGCAGCTCGAGCTCCGTGCGCTTGCGCTGGCTTTTGCTGGGTTTTGCATCGGTCACCGGCTAAGCTACCTCGCCAATGTGCGGCATCGCACACTAGCACGGAGTGTGGGCAAAGACGATGAACGAGGTGAGCACGGCGCGGCCGCTGGGACCGGATGAACTCGAAGACGTTGTGGCGGCGGCACTGGACGAGGCGCGGGCACGCGGCGTGGACCAGGCCGAGGTTGGCGCCAGTCACGATTCGGGGCTGTCGGCGACCGCCCGTCTCGGCGAAGTCGAGAATCTGGAGTACACGAATGATCGCGGGGTGTGGGTCACCGTGTATCGTGGCTCGCGCAAGGGCAGCGCCAGTACATCCGATCTTTCCGCCGCCGCAATCCGTGAGGCGGTCGCGAAGGCCTGCTCGTTCGCCGACTACACGGCGGCAGACAAATACGCCGGACTGGCCGACGCAGGCCAGATGTGCCGCGACCCCAGGGACCTCGATCTCGATCATCCCTGGAGCCTCGATGCGCCGGAGGCGATACGCCTTGCCGTCGAATGCGAGAGGTCGGGGCTCGAAAGCGACAGCCGCATCAACAATTCGGAAGGCGCCACGGTGACCAGCCATCGCGGCATCCGAGCCTACGGCAACAGTCACGGCTTCATTCACAGCTACGCGAAAAGCAGCCACAGCATCACCTGCGTCCTGCTCGCCGGCGAGGACGGCGACATGCAGCGGGACTATCACTACAGCGCCGCGCGGGACGCAGGCGAGCTCGACGATGTCGCCGCCGTCGGCCGCGAAGCCGCGCGCCGCACGCTGGCGCGCCTCCACGCGCGCAAACCGAAGACCATGCGTGCGCCTGTCGTGCTGGCGCCGGAGATCGCACGCGGGTTCATCGGCCACCTGATTGGTGCGATCGCCGGCAGCGCACAGTACCGCCGCGCGTCCTTCCTGCTCGGCGCGGCAGGGGAACAGGTCTTGCCCGCATTCGTCGCGATCGAAGAGCGGCCGCACATCCCGAAAGCGATGGCAAGCGCGGCGTATGACGCGGAGGGCGTGGCGACCCGCGATCGTGACGTGGTGCGCGACGGCATCCTGCAGGGCTACGTGCTGTCCAGCTACTCGGCGCGGCGCCTGGGTCTCGAGACGACGGGCAACGCCGGAGGGACGCACAACCTGCTCGTGCCGGGCAACGGCGGCGACCGCGACGAGCTGCTGCGGGAAATGGGTACCGGTCTGCTGGTCGAGGAGCTGATCGGCCATGGCTTGAACGCGGTCACCGGCGACTATTCGCGCGGCGCGGCGGGTCATTGGGTCGAAAACGGTGAGATTGCGTACCCGGTGCACGAAATCACGATCGCCGGCAACCTGCGCGAGCTGTACCGGCGCATCGAACGCATCGGCAGCGACCAGGACTTGCGCGGCGGCATACGTTGCGGCTCGATCCTGGTAGGCGAAATGACGATCGCGGGCGCCTGAGCTACGCGGCTTCGTCCACCAGGTCGGACAAGGTCCGGTTGCTCAGCGCCTCGTTCACGGAACTGTCGACTTGTTGGCTGATGGCTTCGACGGGCGCGCTCCAGGCCGGAACCCGGTGCGATCCCGTCTCTCCCTGCACGCGTACCACCGACATGATGTCGTTCAGCGTGATGCGGCCCATGTCCCGGCCGGGCTGCAGGTTCTCGTTGTCGAGGCAGGTCAGGAGTCCCGCACTCTGCAGGCCCGCGAGTATTGGTGCGAGCGTCAGGGACGGAATGCGCAGGGTCTCGCTCAGCCGAGGCACGTTGATGCCGCCTTCGGGCTCGCGGAACTCGCGACCGACCAAATACATGATGTTCAGCGCAAGGCGCTCGCGCATCGAGCAGGAAAGCCGTGGCTCCCGGCGCCCGAGCCGCAGGTAGGCCGGGTTCTGCACGTAGAATGCGACCTGTGCGCCGATGAGCAGGATGAGCCAGTTCAGATACAGCCAGATCAGCGTCACGATGGCGATCGCGAACGCCGCGTAGACTCTTTCCCGGCTGTCGCTGCCGACGATGAAGGCTGCGAACAGGCTGCTCGCCGTGCCCCACAACACGCCGCCGGTCAAACCGCCGATGAGCGCTGCGCGGAATTTAACCTTCGTGTTCGGCATGTACATGTACAGGAAAGTGAAAACGCCGATGATGATCACAAACGGCATCAGTTTGCTCATGACTACGAGCATCGGCCCGACGACCTGGTTAGCGATGAGGTACTGCACCAGCTCGTCGTTCTGCACCGTGCCGAGTATGCCGAGTGACAGGATCATGAACAGCGGCCCGAATACGAGCACCAGGCTGTATTCGGTGAAACGCCTCGCGAAGTTCCGCGACTCGGTGACGTACCAGACGTAGTTGAAGCTCTCCTCGACCTTCTGCACCATCGCGATCGCGGTGTACAGGAAGAACGCCAGGCCGATGCTGCCGAGCACTCCGAAGTTCACCTTGTGGACGGCCGCCATGACCTGCTCCGTGATCTGTTCGCCCTGCGCGCCCAGGGGTTCGAGGAAAGTCGCGAGTTGTGCTTCGAACTGCTGGTCGACACCCAGTCCCTTCAGTACGGCGAGACTGAAAGCAAGCAGGGGAACCACGGAAAGCAGGGTCGTGTAGACAAGACTCATGGCACGCAGCGTGAGCTGGCCGGTCGCGACGTCGCGCACCACGGAATACACGTAATGCAGGACCGTTGCGCCCGCCTTGCCGGCCGTCCCGTATTGCGACAGCGTTTCGGTCCAGACGAGGGTGTCGAGCCGGCGTTTCAAGTTCGCGATCATGGGGCGCATTGTACATGCCCGCCGTGCGGAGCTGGATACGGGACGCGTGGCTGTCGCAGAATGTGCGGATGCACCACTCGCACTACGCCGAACGCATCGTCTGCATGACCGAGGAGACGACGGAGACGCTGTACGCGCTGGGCGAGGAGCGGCGGATCGTCGGCATTTCGGGATTCACGGTCAGGCCACCCCGGGCACGGAAGGAAAAACCGAAGGTCTCCGCATTCACCAGCGCGAAGATCGGCCGCATACTCGAACTCGAACCCGATCTCGTCCTCGGGTTCTCCGACATGCAGGCCGATATCGCGGCCGAACTCATCCGCGCCGGCATTGCCGTGCATGTGTTCAACCATCGCTCGGTCGCGGGTATTTTCCACATGATCCGCACGCTCGGCGGCCTGATCGGCGAGCAACGCAAGGCGGCCGACTACGCCGACGCTCTCGCAGCCGAACTCGAGCGGCTGCGGCACGCGCAGGCCGGCGGCGTGCGCCCGCGCGTCTATTTCGAGGAATGGGACGAGCCACAGATCAGCGCAATACGCTGGGTCTCCGAACTCATCGGCATCGCGGGCGGTGAGGACTGCTTCCCGGAACTCGCCGTGTCCACGCTTGCCCGCGGGCGGATCATCGCCGACCCGGCGGAAGTCGTGCGCCGCGCACCCGATATCATCATCGGCTCCTGGTGCGGCAAGAAATTCCGGCCGGACCTGGTGCGTGCGCGTCCCGGCTGGGGCGGCATCCCGGCGTTGCAGAATGGCGATGTCTACGAACTGAAGTCTGCGCTTATCCTGCAGCCGGGCCCGGCCGCCGTCACCGACGGCGTCGCCGAACTTGCGCGAATCATCGACGACTGGCGCCGGCGCAAGGTCAGCTACCGCATCAGCCCGCGAGGCGGGTGAGCGCTTCCCGATATTTGGAAGCCGTCCGCGCGAGCACTTCGTCCGGCAAGTCCGGCCCCGGTGGCGTCTTGTCCCAGTCGAGCGTATCGAGATAATCGCGCACGAATTGCTTGTCGTAACTCGGCGGGCTGATTCCGGTGCGATAGCCGTCGACCGGCCAGAAGCGGGACGAATCGGGCGTGAGCACCTCGTCGATCAGGTACAGCCGTCCGTCGGCATCGAGTCCGAATTCGAACTTCGTATCCGCGATAATGATGTCGCGCTGCCGGGCGTAGGCGGCCGCGCGTTCATAAATGGCGATCGCGGTATCGCGCACGCGCGCCGCGAGAGGCCCGCCGATCAGCTCGACGACCTGCTCGAAGCTGATGTTCTCGTCGTGCCGGCCGGCGGCCGCCTTGCTGGATGGCGCGAATATCGTGTGTGGCAGACGCGCCGCCTGTTCGAGACCGGCCGGGAGTTCGATGCCGCTGGTGCGGCCGGAGGCGAGGTAGTCGCGCCAACCCGACCCGATCAGGTATCCGCGAACGACCGCTTCGACCGGCAGTGGAGCCAGCCGACGGACCACCAGTGAACGGCTGCGCAGGCGCTCGCTTTCCGCGGGATCGCTCAGCACGTCGTCGACGGTGAGTCGGGTCAGCTGATTGGGCACCAGGTCCGACATCATGCCGAACCAGAACAGCGACAGCGCCGTCAGTACCTCGCCCTTGCCCGGAACGGGCTGCGGAAGCACGACGTCGTAAGCGGACAACCGGTCGGTCGTTACGATCAACAGGTGTTCGTCGTCGACTGCGTAGATGTCGCGCACCTTGCCGCGACCGACGAGCGGCAGACCCGTGATTTCGGTGCTGTAGACGGCGTCGTTCATGGCGGAAGCGGGATTCGATCAGGTGCCCAGGATGATCGCCGTTCACCGCATGGCTGGCAAGCGGACGCGTAGGCAATGCGAGCGCGAGGCGCTAGGATGCATGTCAGGCGCCGGACAGGATCATCGTTTGTACTGGGGCAAAATCATCGGCACGCTCGCGGGACTCGCGACAACCAAGCCGCTCTTCGTCCTGCTGGGGCTGCTCCTCGGGCACCAGTTCGATCGCGGATTCGTAGAGCATTTCCGGCGCTTCCGCGAGCAGGGCGAACAGGTAGTGGGCCTGACCGATGCCTTCGTGCGGGCGCTCTTTCGCTGCATGGGCCACCTCGCCAAGATCGACGGTCGTGTGAGCGAAGAAGAGATTCGCGCCGCACGTTCGGTGATGCATCGCATCGGCCTCAACCCGGCGCAGGTCCGGCAAGCCATCAACTGGTTCAATGAAGGCAAAGACGCGGCATTCCGTCTCGAGACTGCTGTGCGCGAGCTCGCGCGCCGTGACGCACGCAGGGACGACGAACGCCGGGTGTTTTTGCGACTGCTGCTCGAGGTCTCGCTCGCCAAGAACCGCGTCGGCCGGGACGAGCGCGCCGCGATCGCGATGGCATGCACCGAACTAGGCATCGGGCGCGTCGAACTCGCGCAGCTGGAGGCGATGATCCGTGCGCAGAAAGGCTTCCGACGATCGCCCGCCGGCGATGTCGACGCCGCACGACTGCGCGCGGCCTATGCGACGCTCGGCGTAGAGGCGACGGCGACCAACGACGAGATCAAGCGCGCGTACCGGCGACAGTTGAACCGCAGCCATCCGGACAAGATCGCCGGCAGCAATCCGACGGGCGTGGCGATGGCGGAAGCAGAACGACGCACACGCGAAGTGCTCGGTGCCTACGAATTGCTCCGGGTCCGGCGTTCGATCCGGTGACGGCGGCTGTCACCGGTCGCACGCCTCAGGTACATTCGGGTTCGTGACGCCTCTGATTGCCCCATCGATACTATCCGCCGACTTCGCGAGGCTGGGCGAGGAGGTCGTGGCCGTGCTCGATGCCGGCGCGGACGTGATCCACTTCGACGTCATGGACAATCATTACGTGCCCAACCTGACGGTCGGTCCCATGATCTGCGCAGCGTTGCGGAAATACGGCATCGAGGCGCCGATCGACGTGCACCTGATGGTCGAGCCGGTGGACCGTATCATTCCGGACTTCGCCGCCGCGGGCGCGGATTACATCTCCTTCCATCCCGAGGCGAGCCGGCACGTCGACCGTACCCTGGGCCTGATCCGCGACGCTGGCGTGAAGTCCGGACTCGTCTTCAATCCCGCCACCCCGCTCGACTGGCTGGATCACGTGCTCGACAAGGTCGATCTCGTACTGATCATGTCCGTAAATCCCGGCTTCGGCGGACAGCACTTCATCGGTGCCGCACTCGACAAGCTGCGCGAGGCGCGTGCCCGGATCGATGCGAGCGGGCGCGACATACGGCTCGAGATCGACGGCGGGATCAAGGTCGACAACATCGGGGCGACCGCCGGCGCCGGTGCCGACATGTTCGTCGCGGGTTCCGCGATATTCGGCAGTCGCGACTATGCGGAGACGATTTCCGCGATGCGTCGGGAGATCGATCGGGCGGTGTAGGCCGCGCGGGTGTCAGAGCTTGCGGTTGGGCCTGGCGCCGAAGACGACGATCGTCTTGCCGCTGGCGGACACCAGTCCCTGGTCCTCCAGCACTTTCAGGACGCGGCCCGCCATCTCCCGCGAACAGCCGACCAGCCGGCTCAGTTCCTGCCGGCTGACCTTGATCTGCATCCCGTCCGGGTGCGTCATGGCGTCGGGTTCGGTGCACAGATCCATGATGGCGTGCGCTACCCGGCCGGTGACGTCGACGAACGCAAGATCGCCGAGCTTGCGATTCGTGCGATCCAGGCGCGTCGCGAGCTGGGTCGCGAGTTCGAAGACCAGGCCCGGACTTTCGCTCGCAATCTGGCGAAATCGCGGGTAGGTCATCTCGGCGATCTCGCATTCCGAGCGCGTGCGCACCCAGGCGCTGCGGGTGGGCTGTTCGTAGAACAAGCCCATTTCGCCGAAGAACTGGCCCTTGTTCAGGTAGGCGAGGACCATTTCGTTCCCGTCCTCGTCCTCGATCATGACCTCGACGGACCCGTCGACGATATAGTAGAGAACGTCGGGCAGATCGCCGGCGTGAATCATCACTGTCTTGGACGGGACCGTTCGTACCCGGCAGTAGCTCAGGAAGCGATTGATCGCCGGCACGTCGCTCAGGGTCTTGGCATTCGTCTGCATCGAAGGATCCTTCATCGCCGAGGCGCCCCTCCTTTTAATACAGTTCGCTTGCGAGGGCAAGCTAAGTCCGTGATTTCAGGAGCAAAAGCCTGAATCTCCCCGGAAAATTGCGCTTGGACCCGCGTCCAAGCAGCAGCACTGATCCGTCAGCCATTTATAGCATGCCCGTAAATGGCCGTTTGTGTTCTTGACTGTCGCTTGGGTGTCCGGGACTGGCATGGAATTACGCATTTTTGCATTTATTCGGAATCGGACAAGGAGTTCGGATCTTTCAAGCGTGCCTGGGCGACAGCCGAGCACCAGCTGAACGCGTGACATGGCGCACAGCGCTCGCGACCCTGGGCCGATATCGTCCGGACATGCGATTTCGCGGACATTCAATTGCAGGCGACGAGATTTATCTCGACCCGACGACGGACCCGCCCACGTTGGTGGCGCAGCCCGGACCCGGGCGCACCGTGGAGCAGGCAAAGCGCGAGTTCGTCGAGGCAGTGAAATCGACAGGCCTCAACTTGCCCGGGCTCGACAAGCTCAGCGCAATGTACCTGCCGAACTAGCGCGTTTGCGGCGCGCCGTAGGCTCAGTAAATTCGGCATAACGCACCGGAAGCCGCGCCGTTGTGCGGTTTCAGCAGGACGTCCGTGTTCTCGTTATCAAAGTCGGTAGGCCGTGCCGGTCATAACGCGGGCCGTCAGCGCCATCAGCCGTTTGACAGGCACAGGAAGCTCCGCCGCACCGGCGTGCCGGGCGTCGGCACCGTGCGCCGCCTCCTCGTCACGCATTCTTAGCACGATCGCACGGCTGCGGGCGTCCGCCTCCGGCAATGCGGCAAGATGCCGGTCGAGATGCGCGCATACCTGCTGCTCCGTTTCGGCGATGAAGCCGAGACTCCAGCGGTCCCCGAGCACGCCGGACAATGCGCCGATCGCGAATGCACCGCCGTACCAAACCGGGGCGAGCAGACTCGGTTTCGCACCGAGTTCGCCCAGCCGTTCTGCGCACCACGCCAGGTGATCGAATTCCTCGTCCGCCGCCTTGCGGAACTGCCGTTCGGTCGCGACGTCGCGGGCCACGGCAGCGTGACCCTGATATAAAGCCTGCGCGGCGATCTCGCCGGCGTGGTTCACGCGCATGAGCCCGGCGGCGTGAGTCCGCTCCGCGGCTTCGAGCTCGCCGTCCCGGACGCCGGCCGCCGGATTCGGTCGTGCGCCGGCCGCCGGCGCGGCAATCGACTTCAGCACGTTGTCGAATGCGGCGAGCAGGCGGTCGAACGACGTCAGGTGGCGCTCCGGCATGCCGTCCAGTATAGCAACGGCCGGAAACGGCTGGGGACCGGGCCGGTGGCTTCGCTCGCGTACCTGTTGATGTCGCGCTCGGTCACAACTCGTGGCAAATACCGCAGTGAAAACAGTAACTTGAGTATTCGCGGGAACGCCGGGCAGCAGCCGCCGGAAAATCGGACCTTTCATTGCAATGGTCTGGAGCGTCAAGTAGAATTTCGCGCCTTTCCGCCACCCGGCAGGCCTTTGGTCGAGCGGGTGCAAGGCAGGCCGGGGCGGGAGCCCGGGGCCTGCCGGAAGTTTCCACCTATCCGGAACCATAATTATGAAGACTTTTTCTGCGAAGCCGGCAGACGTTCGTCATGACTGGTATGTCGTCGACGCGACCGGACAGACGCTGGGCCGCCTGTCGACCGAGATTGCGCGCCGCCTGCGGGGCAAGCACAAGCCGACCTTCACGCCGCACGTGGACACGGGCGACTACATCGTCGTCGTAAACGCGGAAAAGGTTCGCGTGACCGGCAATAAGCTCAAGGACAAGGTTTACCGGCATCACACGGGCTATGTCGGCAATCTGAAGTCGATTTCGCTCGAGAAGCAGCTCAAGCAGCACCCGGAACGGGTCATCGAGCATTCGGTTGGCGGCATGCTGCCGAAGGGTCCGCTCGGCCGGAAACTGCTGGCGAAGCTCCGGGTGTTCGCGGGCCCCGAGCATGCGCACGCCGCGCAACAGCCGATTCCCCTGGAACTGAAAGTCTGACGCGCGTAACTGAGACCACATCGAGGCCAGCAGAATGAACGAGACTTACTACGGCACCGGCCGGCGCAAGACGTCGACAGCGCGCGTTTTCCTGACGCCCGGCGCCGGCAACATCAGCATCAACGACCGTCCGCTGGACGTGTTTTTCGGACGCAAGACTGCGCAGATGATCGTGCGCCAGCCGCTGGAGCTGACGCATCTCAAGGATCGCTTCGACGTCAAGGTCACGGTGACGGGCGGCGGCACGACCGGCCAGGCCGGCGCCATTCGCCACGGTCTCACCCGGGCCCTGATGCAGTACGACGAGGCGCTTCGCTCGGCCCTCCGGAAAGCCGGTTTCGTGACCCGCGATGCGCGCGAAGTCGAGCGCAAGAAAGTCGGCCTGCGCAAGGCGCGCCGCGCGACCCAGTACTCGAAGCGCTAAACACGCCGGATCCCTGTTTGGGGGATCGTCTAGTGGTAGGACTACGGACTCTGACTCCGTCAACGGGGGTTCGAATCCCTCTCCCCCAGCCAAACAAGTACGGGCCCATTCGGGCCCGTACTTGTTTGGCTGGGGGTAAGTTATCGGGCCGCCATTGGCGGCCCGCTTTGTTCGCGCTGGAAGCGGCTTCAGTTCATCGGCCGGTTTTTCAGCATGTAGTGGTCGAACAGGTAATCCGCAACCTGCATGCAGCTGTGCTTGCTGGCGTCGACCTCGAAGCGATAGTGGATACCGCCCCACATCCGGCTGCACATTGTCGGGAAATTTCCTGCAGGCGGCCTGAAAGGCCACCAGGGGTCAGACGCGCAGCTCTCGTACGCCGTCGGCCGCGCCGATCAGCAGAACGTCGGCAGTCCGGTTCGCGAACAGGCCGACGGAGACGATGCCGGGAATCTGATTGAGGCGGGATTCCAACTCGATCGGGTTGGCGATCTGCAGCCCGTGGACATCCAGGATGTGATTGCCGTTGTCGGTGACGAAGTCATTCCGCCACACCGGTCTGCCACGCAACTTGACCAGTCTGGCTGCGACGAACTCCTGGGCCATGGGCAGGACCTCGACGGGAAGCGGGAAGGTTCCGAGCATGCCGACGAGCTTGCTGTCGTCGACGATACAGACGAAGCGCCGTGCCGCCCCGGCCAGCACCTTTTCCCGCGTCAGTGCACCGCCGCCGCCCTTGATGAGGTGCAGACGCTTGGTTGCTTCATCGGCGCCGTCGACATACACATCGACGGCTCCGCCCGTTTCGTTCAGCGTGCTGACATCGAAACCCTGCTCGGCGAGCAGCCTGGTCGTCGCACGCGAACTCGACACAATTCGGTCGATGCGGTCGCGAATGCCCGGCAGTAGGCCGATGAGCTGATTCACGGTGCTGCCCGTGCCGACGCCGAGTGTCGTACCAGGCGGGATGAGTTCCAGCGCGGCTTTCGCCACCAGCAGTTTTTTCTCGTTGGCATCCATCAGCGGGTGACAGCGGTCTCCACGGGGACTGCGAGCTTAGCGGATCGGCTCTGACCGCGCCATGCGTTGGATCACGGATTTCAAGGAAAATCAGGTGTCTGGAAACGAAAAGAGCCCGCGGTAGCGGGCTCTTTTGCTGTACCTGGAAGAAGGTTGCGGAGCCATCGGGTTCCGCACTTTCCAGCGAACAGAAGCAAGGCCTACATCAGCACCGGTGCCATCTTCGTCGAAACGCGCTTCGACACAGCTCTCTTCACCTTGCGCTTGACCTTACGCTTGGCCCTCTTCTTCTTCGCTTTCTTCTTCGCTACCTTTCTCTTGACCTTCTTCTTCGCCTTTTTCTTGGCGACCTTCTTCTTCGCTTTGCGCTTGGCTACTTTTCTCTTCACCTTGCGCTTGGCGACTTTCCTCTTGGCCTTTTTCTTGGCCTTCTTGCGAGCAACCTTGCGTCTCGCACCACCTGCTTTCCTCGCTACTTTCCGCTTCGCCGCTTTACGCTTTGAAGCTTTTTTCTTGCCAGACTTCTTCTTCGTGGTAGCCATGTTTCTCTCCGTGTGGGTACCCGAGGCTGAGTATATACAACAAAAGCAAAAAATCCAGCAAGTTAGCCGCGCGAAAAATCATGCAGCAGGGTCCGGTACGCCGGAGCAAAACGTGACACGTGTCTCAGATGTGCGTGCAGGCATCGCTGCAGCGGTCGCGAAACCTTTCGGACGACTGCGGGCTTGTATCGCTCACATGTCATCGCGTGGAACGCTATGGGCCTTCAACTCGATTCGGTAAGTATCGCGGAAAGTGCGATATCCCACGGATTTGCCTTTATTTTCGGTACTTTCTGACAATCGAATGCAACGCCTACAAGTTTGGGATGCAACCACTCGCGACGATGCGCGAGCGCGCGAAACGTTCGATCGTAGTAGCCGCCGCCCATGCCGATGCGACGGTTCGTTCCGTCGAATGCCACGACCGGGACGACCACGACATCGAGATCGAGCGGGCGTATCTCGTCGCCTCCCGCTGGTTCCAGCAGACCGAAGTTGCTCCGTTGCAGGCGCGATTCGCGCGTGACCGCGACGAAGCGGAGTTGTCGCCCGCCGACGACAACCGGGCAATAGATCTGCTTGGAAGCCTGCCAGGCGCGCGCGAGGATGGCGCTCGTGTCGACTTCATCGGGCGTGGAGAAATAGCAGCCGATTCGTCGCGCACTGTAGAAATGGTGCGAGTGCAGGAAAATGTCGGAAATACGGCGCGAAGCGCGCAGGCGGACCTGCTCCTCGAGGCCGCGGCGCGCCTGGAGCGCGGACCGGCGCTGTTCACTCTGGGTTCGGGCGCTCATTGGGTCTGCGGCGCGACGTCGTGCTCTGCTCGCCGCGCATTGCGGGAAAGGTGACGCCTCCCGCCGGTGCCGTTACCGAGCCGTCGCTCTCGATCCGGAGCAACAAGTGGGGTAAGCCGCAGTAGCAACAGGCTTTCCGGTAAACCGGTCTTGCACAAATGCTGCCTGCAGTGCACAACCCCGAGGTAACACGTTAGGGTCGAAAGGTATCCAGGTCGATATCGAACACCGCAGGAGGCGTCAATTCTTACCGCTGCCCGAGATCGAGCTGTCTCGTGCCTCCCAGCACGTGCTCGACCCGGTCGGAAATCAGTTTCAGGCGCTGACTATAGTCCCCTTCCATGACGCGGTCCTTGGCCTGTGCGTGGAGGAGGTCGTTTGCCATGTTCAGCGCGGCCATCACGGCGATTCGGTCGAGTCCCACCACCCGGCCGGTGTCGCGAATCTCGCGCATCTTCGCATTCAGTGCCTCGGCGGAATCCAGCAAATCGGTGCGCTCGCTGGCGGGGCAGGAGAATTGGTATTCCTTGTCCAGTATCCGCACGCTGACATTCGCGAATTGCTCGTTCATTTACGACCCCTGTTCCATCGCCTTGAGACGGCCGATCATCGCTTCGACTCGCGCACGCACCTGTTCGTTTTTCTGCAGCAGGGTGGCACGTTCCGCCGTAAGGACATCCTGCCGTTGCTTCAGCGACTTGTTTTCGTCCTGGAGCTGGTCGCATACACGAACCAGGGCATCGACGCGCTGCTCGAGCCTCTTCAGTTCGTGTTCGAATACGGAAATCATGTCCTTCACCATGCGGCCAATATAGTCACGCCGGGGAGGAGAATCAATCGCCAAACTCCAGCCGTCATGGGATCATGCTGGCATTTGATGCACTGACCTCGCACCGGGATGACGAACGACCGGGACTACGAATATCTTGATTCGGCATTGCGCCGCTGCCGCGCGAGCTGGAATGCTGCCCAGGCTCACGGTTTCATCACGGCACGCCTGTCGGTGGCCGGCGCGGGCGCGGGACCCGACACCGTGGGGCGGATACTCGAAGACAGCGACATTTCGGATGCGGCGCGCGGAGAATGCGCGCTGCTCCTCGGCGCGGAGATCGAGGAAACCGCTGAGGCTCTGGACGAACGCCGGTCCGGCTTCACTCCGCTCCTGCCCGGCGACGACGAATCGGCCGTGCGGCGAGCGGAGGCGCTGGCGCACTGGTGCGAGGGATTCCTGCACGGCCTTGTCGCCGGTGAAGAAGCGCAAATCGGAGAGTTCAAGGCGCGACTTGCCGCCGAGCCGATTGCCGATATCATCGTCGACATGCTGCAAATGACACGCGCCGGCACGGACGGCGACGGTGACGACGAGACCGAGGAAGACGCCTACGCCGAAATCGTCGAATACCTGCGCGTCGCGGCGCAACTCGTTTACGAAGAGCTGGCCGACACCCGGCCGGTCACCGGCCTATGAAAATCGACGAGTTTCGCAAGCGCCGTGAACAATTGATGCGCATGGTGGGCTCGGACGGAATCGTCATTCTGCCGTCCGCCCCGGTGCGCCTGCGCAGCCGCGACGTTGAATACCGGTTCCGCCAGGACAGCGACTTCTACTACCTCACCGGTTTTGCCGAACCCGACGCCGTCGCCGTGCTGGCGCCGGGCCGCGCCAACGGCGAGTACATCTTGTTCTGCCGCGACCGCGACCCCGAGAAAGAGCTCTGGGACGGGAGCCGGGCCGGGCCCGACGGGGCCATAGCGAACTTCGGCGCGGACGACGCATTCCCGATTTCGGACGCGGACGACATCATTCCCGCACTGATCGAATCGTGCTCCCGCGTGTATTACACGATGGGCCTGTACACCGATTTCGACAGCCGGATCGCCGAGTGGATCAATTCGCTGCGTTCCCGTGGTTCGAAAGGAGTGCAAACGCCGCAGGAATTCATCGCGCTCGATCACATCCTCCATGACATGCGGCTGTTCAAGAGCCGGGCGGAGGTCACTGCCATGCGGCGTGCGGCGAAGGTCGCAGTTAGCGCGCACGAACGAGCTATGAGACTTATCCGCCCTGGCCTGTTCGAATTCGAGGTGGAAGCGGAGTTTTGCCACGAATTCCGGCGCCACAACGCGTGGGCATCGTACAACCCCATCGTCGGGGGCGGCCATAACACCTGTACCCTGCACTATGTGGACAACAACGCCGAATTGCAGGACGGCGACCTCCTTTTGATCGATGCCGGCTGTGAGCTGGACTATTACGCATCGGACATCACCCGCACCGTGCCCGTGAACGGACGCTTTACGTCCGAACAGCGAGCGGTCTACGACATCGTCCTCGATGCCCAGCTCGCGGCGATCGACAAGACGCGTGCCGGCAATCACTGGAACGACCCGCACGACGCCGCCGTGCGGGTCATCACGCGTGGGCTCAAGAAACTGGGATTCCTCGCCGGCACCCTGAACCGGCTGATCCGTGATGGCGCCTACCAGCCGTACTTCATGCATCGGACCGGCCACTGGATTGGAATGGACGTGCACGACGTCGGAGACTATAAGATCGGCGAACAGTGGCGACTGCTGGAGTCCGGCATGGTGACGACGGTGGAGCCTGGCATCTACCTGCCGGCGAACAGCAAGGTTCCGGCCCGGTTTCGAAATATCGGCATCCGTATCGAAGACGACGTGCTGGTCACCCGCACCGGGCCCGATGTGCTGAGCAAGGGACTGGTCAAAGAACCGGACGAAATCGAGTCGCTGATGGCGAGCTGAGCATGGCCCGGCATACCGAATTCGACGTGATCGTGGCCGGCGGCGGAATGGTCGGGACCGTGACCGCACTCGCCCTGGCGCCGCTCGGCCTCGCCGTCGCGGTCGTCGAGCCGGTCGCGCGCGGCGCCGTCGTCCAGCCCAGTTTCGACGACCGTTCGACCGCGCTGTCGCGCAGCTCCCAGCGGCTGTTCACGGCCCTCGGCCTCTGGCAGGGCATCGCGCCGGTCGCGGCGCCGATCCGCCGCATCCATGTATCCGACCAGGGGCGGTTCGGCTTCTCGCACATCGACGCAGGCGAGCAGGGCGTCGACGCGCTGGGCCAGGTCGTCATCAACCGCGTACTGGGCCAAGTTCTGCAGGACGCCGTCGGCCGCCGCGACAACGTGCACGAAATTCGCCCGGCGCGGATCGTCGCGGTCCGGCCAGGCCCCGGGCGCATCCGCGTCGGCGTCATGGACGATGCGGACGAATCCTTCGACCTGGAGGCGCGCCTGCTCGTCGTCGCCGACGGCGCGCAGTCCCCGGTCCGAGGCCTGCTGGGGATCGGTGCCGAGCAGCGGCAGTACGCGCAACGCGCGATCGTCGGAAACCTGCGAACGGAACGGCCAATCGGCGACACGGCCTATGAACGGTTCACGGCGCAGGGGCCGCTCGCCCTGCTGCCCATGGTCGGCGACCGGACGGCCTGCGTGTGGACCGTGGCCGATCAGGACGCGGCGCGCATCGGTGAGCTCGGCGATGAGGCATTCCTCAGGGAACTGCAATCGGCCTTCGGGACACGCCTTGGAGGTTTCGAGCACGCGGGAGCGCGCAGCAAGTATCCGCTGATCCTGAGCAAAGCGCTGCGCATCACCGGACCGCGCAGCGTGCTGGTCGGCAATGCCGCGCATGGACTGCACCCGGTCGCCGCGCAAGGCTTCAACCTCGGGTTACGCGACGTGGCTGCGCTCGTCGATTGCATCGTCGACGTCCTGGACGGCGCTGGCGGACTGCAGCGGATCGGCGACGCAGCGGTGCTCGAGCGCTACGCCGGCTGGCGCCGGTCGGACCAGATGAAGCTGGTTTCCTTCACGGACGGGCTCGCCCAACTGTTCACGACCAGCCGGCGGCCGCTGCGCACGCTCCGCGACGTCGGGATGCTCGCCTTCGACCTGGTCCCCGGCGTGCGGCGGCAGTTCGCTCGCCATACGATGGGCCTGGCAGGCCGCTTGCCGCGATTGGCACGTGGTGTGGCGCCGCGATGAGCCGTCATGCCGACATCCTGGTTGCCGGCGCCGGCATTGCCGGGCTCGGCGCCGCATTGTTTCTGGCGCGAAGCCGGCATGCCGGGCGACTGCGATTGACCATCACCGATGCCGGCCCGCCGCCCGCGTTCGACGCCGCGTCGGGGCCGGAATTGCGCGTGTCGGCGATTTCCGCGGGTTCGGCCGCGCGGCTCGAAGCTGAGGGCGCCTGGCAGCACGTCCCGGCCGAGCGCTGCGGTGTTTTCGATCACATGCGGGTGTGGGACGCCGCGGCCGATGCCGATGGTGCGGCGACGCTCCGTTTCGATGCAGAAGAGTTCGCGGTGCCGCACCTCGGTTACATCGTCGAGAACAACGTCCTGCGCCACGCGCTGCTCGCTGCAATCGCGCCGCTCGGCGTGGAGTTGCGCTTTGCCTCCGTGATCGATGCGGTCGACCCGGATGGCGAGCGGCCGGCGGTGCACTTTCTCGACGGCACCTTGCAGCACTTCGACCTGATCGTCGCCGCAGACGGGGCCGAGTCGCCGCTCCGCCGGATGGCCGCCCTGCCGGTGCGCGAGCATCCGTACCGGCAGACGGCGTTCGTCGCACACTTCCGCACCGAGCATCCGCATCGTGCCACGGCCTGGCAACGATTCCTCGTCACGGGTCCGCTCGGGCTCCTGCCGTTGGCGGACGGCGGCGTGTCGGTCGTCTGGACAACGACGCCCGACGAAGCACAGGCTGCCCTTGCTCTCGATGACGCCGCACTCGGCCGGCTAATGACCCGCCTGTCCGACGGCGTGCTCGGTGCGTTCCGTGCCGCCGGGCCGCGCGGCACTTTTCCGCTCGTCGCCCGTCACGCGCGGCACTACGTGTGCCGCGGACTCGCCTTGCTCGGCGACGCTGCGCACTCGGTGCACCCGCTCGCCGGCCAGGGCGCGAATCTCGGCATCGCGGACGCATCGGTGCTGGCGCGTGTGATCGACGACGCACTCGCGCGCAGCGAGTATCCGGGCGATCGGCTCGTCCTGCGCCGCTACGAGCGTTCCAGGAAAGGGGAGAATGCCGCGATGCTGCTCTTCCTCACTGGTCTAAATCGCCTGTTTGCCTCAGACTCGGCATTTTTCGGGGAGCTGCGCCGGACCGGCATGACCGTTTTCAATCGCAGTGGTCCGATTCGTCAACTAATAGCCGGTGTCGCGCTGGGCAGCGCAGCCGGAAAATAATAACGAGCCGCCTCGGGGCCCGATGAAGCAGAAATACGTACTGGTGCTGGCAATTCTGCTTACGCTGATCGGCCTGTCCCTGTTCCTGTACAAATGGCGTGTTCTCGGGTTCCCGCTGGTCGAGAACAGCGAAACGCCCGTGTGGACGATCGAGGCCGCGGTGCATTTCGACTCGGGCCCCGGTTCGATCAAGGTCAATCTGCTGGTGCCGACGCTGACACCGGGCTTCCAGGTATTGAACGAGAACCCGGTATCGCGGGACTACGGCTTCAACCTCAATTACGCGAGCAGCGGTCGCGAGGCGCAGTGGGCGATCCGCCGAGCGGACGGGCCGCAGGCGCTCTATTACCGTATCTCGGTCTACGAGGATCCGGATGTCGACCAGTCGGACACGACGCCGCCGTTTCCCCCGCCGCCGGTCATCACCGAACCGTTCCGCACCGCAGTCGACGTGCTCGTCACGGACGTGCGCGACCAGTCCGCGGACACCGCTTCGTTCACGACCGAGCTACTGCACCGGATGAACGACCGTTCGCCGGACGCCAATGTCCAGTTGTTGCTGTCGAACGTGCACACGCCGACGCAGTTCGCGGAAACCGCGACGACCCTGCTCGCCGCGGCCCGGATCCCGGCTCGCATGGTGCACGGCTTCGAGCTTTCGGAACGGCTGCGCAACGCGGAGGCGCTGACCTGGCTCGAGGTGCACGACGGCGACCAGTGGCGTTATTACGATCCGCTCACCGGTGCAGAGAGCCTGCCCGAGCACTTTTTCATCTGGTGGCGTGGCAACGAGCCACTGGTCAATGTCGAAGGCGGCAGCAATGTCCGGGTGGATTTCGCGGTGCAGCGCAACCAGGTCGAAGCCATCGCGATTGCCGAGGCGCATGCCTCCCGGGACGACCGCCGCATCATCGACCTGTCGCTGTACGACCTGCCGATCCAGACGCAGGCCGTCTACAGCGTGCTGCTGATGATACCGATCGGCGCCCTGGTCATGGTCTTGATGCGCAATTTCGTCGGCATTGAAGCATTCGGTACGTTCATGCCCGTGCTGATCGCGCTCGCGTTTCGCGAGACTCAGTTGGTGCGCGGCATCGCCTTGTTCACCCTGCTGGTCGCACTCGGCCTCACCATCCGCTTCCTGCTCGAGAGGCTGCGGCTGCTGCTGGTGCCGCGCCTCGCGTCCGTGCTGATCGTGGTCGTGCTGCTGATGCTCCTCATCAGCCTGCTGTCCAACAAGCTGGGCATGGAGACCGGACTGTCGGTCGCACTGTTCCCGATGGTTATCATCTCCATGACGATCGAGCGCATGTCCGTGATGTGGGAAGAGCGCGGCCCGGTCGACGCGCTGCGTGCCGCGTTCGGCAGCCTGGTCACGGCGGTGCTTTGCTACCTGGGCATGGGCCTCGACTGGCTCGAACACCTGATTTTCACGTTTCCCGAGATGCTGCTGCTCGTGCTGGCGCTTGCGGTGCTCGCCGGCCGGTACACCGGCTACCGCCTGCTGGAACTCACCCGCTTCAAGGTTCTTGCGAGCCCGTAATGTTCGGGATCGCGAAAAGGATGCGCGCGGCCGGCGTGCTGGGACTCAACCAGCGCAACAGCGACTACATCATGCGACTCAACCCGCGCAAGTTCTATCCGCGCGTGGACGACAAGGTGCTGACCAAAAAGCTGGCACTAGCAGCAGGTATGGCGGTGCCGGACCTGTACGGCGTCATACGCCACCAGGGCGAGGTCCGCAACTTCGCGGCAATCGTCGCCGATCACGAGAGTTTCGTGATCAAGCCCGCGCAGGGCAGCGGTGGCGACGGAATCACCGTCGTCACCGGACGCAGCAAACGCAAACGCGACACGTTCCGGCTGTCGAACGGCCTGTTGGTAGGCAGTGATGAACTGGAGCATCACATATCGAACATAGTCGGCGGGCAATACAGCCTGAGCGGCAACCCGGACACGGCACTGATCGAGTACTGCGTCAAGTTCGATCCCGTGTTCGACGAAGTGAGCTATCAGGGCGTGCCCGACATACGCGTGATCGTGTATCGCGGCTATCCGGCGATGTCGATGGTCCGCCTGCCGACACGGTCGTCGGACGGCAAGGCGAACCTGCACCAGGGCGCTGTCGGTGCCGGCGTCGACATGAGCACGGGCGCGACCCTGTCCGGCGTGCACCAGAACGAGCCTGTCGACGAACATCCCGACAATGGCGCGCTGATTGCAGGCCTGTACATTCCGCAATGGGACTTCATTCTCGACGCCGCCGCACGCTGCTACGAAGTTACTGGCCTGGGATACCTGGGTGTCGACATAGTCATCGACAGGACGCTTGGCCCGCTGATCCTCGAAATGAACGCGCGTCCCGGCCTGAACATCCAGATTGCGAATTCGACTGGCCTTCTGGGCCGGCTGCGGCGAATCGACGAAATCTTCAGTTCGGACGCAACTCCCGCCGAACGCGCCGCCGCCGCGAAACGGGAGTTTCCGGTGCGGCGTGCCCCTGCCGTCGCGGAGGTACCTGGCGCCACCGCGCAGCCGGCATGAAGACGGCATTGCCGCCAGTCGTGCCGCAGCGACTTTGACTCTGGAGCAGGAATGGGATTCAAGACCCCGCTGTACGACAAACACCTTGCCGCAGGCGCCCGGATGATCGATTTCGGCGGCTGGGACATGCCCGTCGACTATGGCTCGCAGAAAGAGGAACACCACGCGGTGCGGCGGCATGCAGGGATGTTCGACGTGTCGCACATGACGGTCATCGACCTGAGCGGCGATCGCAGCCGGGAATTTCTGCAGCATCTGCTTGCGAACGACGTCGCGCAGCTCGAGAGCCACGGCAAAGCCCTGTATTCCTGCATGCTGAATCCGGAAGGCGGCGTGATCGATGACCTGATCGTCTATCATTTCGATCCGTGGAACTTCCGCATGGTGGTGAACGCTGCGACCCGCGCCAGGGACCTCGCCTGGCTGCGCCAGCACGCGGGGCGTTACGAAGTCCGCGTCAACGAACGCAGCGAACTCGCGATGCTCGCCGTGCAAGGGCCAGCCGCCCGGACACTGGCGGCACCCATCGTCGAGGACTTGTGGCGGACGGCCGCGCTCGAACTTGCGCCGTTCAGCGCCATGTATGCGGGCGAACTGTTCGTGGCCCGCACCGGCTACAGCGGCGAAGACGGATTCGAAATCGTGCTGCCCGCGGAGCGCGCCCAGGCGGCCTGGGACCAGCTGTTGGCGGCCGGTGTAGCGCCCTGCGGCCTGGGGGCCCGCGACACCTTGCGCCTGGAAGCCGCGCTGAATCTGTACGGCAACGACATGGACGAGGCCGTTTCACCGCTGGAATGCGGCCTGGCCTGGACCGTAGCCTGGCAGCCGCCCGGTCGCGATTTCATCGGACGCGCCGCGCTCGAGCGGCAACGCGGCGCCGGCGGGCTGCGGCGCTTCGTGGGCCTGTTGCTGGAAGGCAAGGGCGTGCTGCGCCGCCACCAGCGAGTCGTCGTAGACGGCAAGGGCGAGGGCGAGATCACGTCGGGCGGCTACTCGCCGACGCTCGATCGGTCGATCGCGCTCGCACGGATGCCGGCCGGCGAATACAGTCGGGCGCACGCGGAGATTCGCGGCAAACTGCATGACGTTCGCATTGTCCCGACGCCGTTCGTGCGGCACGGAAAAATCCGGATCGACGTCGCGGGCGGCGCCGCCAAAGAGACAAACGAGCAACGGAGACAAGACCATGAGTGAATTGCCAGGAGATCTCTTGTACAGCAGCGACCACGAGTGGCTGCGGCGCGAGGATGACGGCAGTGTGACGGTCGGCATCACGGATCACGCGCAGAATGCGCTGGGCGACCTCGTTTACGTGGAATTGCCGGAGATCGATCAGGAACTGGACGCGGAAGGTGAGATGGCCGTGGTGGAGTCCGTAAAGGCGGCTTCCGACGTGTACTCCCCGGTTTCGGGCACCGTCATAGCCGTCAATCACGCGCTCGCCGACGATCCTGAAAAGATCAATGCCGACCCGTACGGCGACGGGTGGATCGTACGCATCCGCCCCGAGGGCGACATTGACGAGGGCGATCTCCTGACGCCCGACGAATACCAGGCCGTGCTGGACGAACTCGAGTCCTGAAGCGGGCGCACGAGCTCAAATGCCGTTCATTCCGCACACGGAGAAGGACACCGAGGAGATGCTGGCCGCGATCGGCGCCGCGTCGATCGAAGACCTGTTCGACGAGATACCCGCGGCGCTTCGGATTGCCTCGCTCGATGGCGTACCCGAGGCGCTCACGGAAATGCAGGTCGCGCGCCTCATGCGCGAGCGTGCGGCCCGCGACGGCACGCCGCTCTGTTTCATCGGCGCCGGTGCTTACGAACACCACATTCCCGCCGCAGTCTGGGACATCGCGACACGCGGCGAATTCTACAGCGCCTACACGCCGTACCAGGCGGAAGCCAGCCAGGGCACGCTGCAGACGATCTACGAATATCAATCCATGGTCACCGCGCTGACGGCGCTCGACGTCAGCAATGCGTCGCTGTACGACGGCGCGTCGGCGCTCGCCGAGGCGGCGCTGATGGCCGTGCGTGTGAACCGCAGGGCGAGCTCGCGCCGCGTCCTGCTCGCGCCGGGCGTCAATCCGGTCTATGCGCGGGTCGGCGAAGCGATTGCGGGCCGCCAGGGCCTGAGTTTCGAATGGCTAAGCTCCGACGTCGTTTCCGGCAATGCGGATTTGCGCCGGTTGCCCGCCGGGGCCGAGCCCGTCGCCGTCGTGATCCAGCAGCCGACCTTCCCGGGCACGCTCGAGGACGTCGACCGCCTCACCGACTGGGCCGCGGAACAGGGCGCGGTGTCGATCGCGGTGGTGAACCCGACGTCGCTCGCGTTGCTCAAGGCACCGGGTCACTGGGGCGGCGCGGGCGTCGACATCGCCTGCGGCGAGGGCCAGCCGCTAGGCGTGCCCCTGTCCTCCGGCGGTCCGTATTTCGGATTCCTGACCTGCAAGGAACAGCACGTGCGCCAGATGCCCGGCCGGATCGTGGGCCGCACGACCGATCTGGACGGCAATCCCGGCTTCACGCTGACGCTGCAGGCACGCGAGCAGCACATTCGACGCTCGAAAGCGACGTCGAACATCTGCACCAACCAAGGCCTGATGGTCACCGCGGCCACCATCTACATGTCCCTGCTCGGATTCGACGGGTTGCGGCAGGTGGCGGCTGCATCGCAGCGCAACACCGCGCGGCTGGTCGCCGGGCTGTGCGGCATCGACGGCATCGAGCGCCTCTACGACGGCCCGTACTTTCACGAGGTCGCGCTGCGTCTCGACCGGCCTGCTGGCCCGGTGCTCGAGGCTCTTGCCAGACGCAACATCCTCGGCGGACTGGATCTCGGCGAGCGGCGGCCCGAACTCGGCAACGCGCTCCTGGTGTGCGCGACCGAAACCAAGTCCGACGACGACATCGACGCCTACGTCGAAGCGATGGGCGCCGTGTTCGCTGCCGGGGCCGCGCGGCCCGCGCGAGGCTGAGGGGCGATGGGCGACATCACCTACGAGAACACGCGTTACCGCACTCAGGGCGCGCTGCCGGCCGTCGGCAGCCGAGCCCCGGACATAAAGCTCGTGAACTCGCGTCTGCAGGACGTGTCGCTCGCCAACTGGATGAATATGCGCAAGATCATGAACATCTTCGTCAGCGTGGATAATAATGCGTGCGCGAAGTCGGTGACCGAGTTCGAGCGCCACGGCGCGGCATACGACGATCTCGCCATGTTCATGGTGTCCTACGACCTGCCTTTCGCACATGCGCGCTTCCACTCGGAGCACGGCCTCGAAAAGGTCATCGGGCTGTCCGCGATCCGGCACGCTGGCTTCGGCGAAAACTACGGCGTGCAAATCATGGAAGGGCCGCTGGCCGGCATGTTCGCGTGCGCCGTGGTGGTGATCGACGAGAATAATACGATCGTGCACACGGAGCAGTTGGACGACATCGGCACCGAGCCGAACTACGCCGCCGCTTTTCGCGCGCTGGGCATCGACATCGACGGGTAGAACATGAACAGGACGCCGGACAAACTGATCTTCGAGAAATCGCGTGCGGGCCGCCGGGCGTTTGCACAGGCGCCGGCCGGCCAACCCGACGCAGACATTCCCGTAGCACTGCTCCGTAAGGATCGCCCGCGGCTGCCCGAGGCATCGGAATTGCAGACGGTGCGTCACTTCACGCGCCTGTCGCAGAAAAATTTTTCGATCGACACGCAGTTCTATCCGCTGGGTTCCTGCACTATGAAATACAACCCGCGTGCCTGCAATCAGCTCGCTTTGCTGCCCGGTTTCGCCGGCCGCCATCCGCTGGGGCCCGTCAGTCACGGCCAGGGCTTCCTGGCGTGCATGTACGAGTTGCAGGAAATGCTGAAGGCGGTCACCGGCATGCAAGCCGTGTCGCTGACACCCATGGCCGGCGCACAGGGTGAGCTGGCCGGGGTGGCGATGATCCGCGCCTATCATGATGCGCGCGGCGATCACGAGCGCCGGGAGATCATCGTTCCGGACGCGGCCCACGGTACGAATCCGGCCACGGCCACCATGTGCGGCTGCGTCGTGCGCGAAATACCGACCGGTCGCGATGGCGACGTCGACATCGACGCGCTCAAGGGCGTCCTCGGTCCGCGGACCGCGGGCATCATGCTGACGAACCCGTCGACCCTGGGCGTGTTCGAGCGCCGCATCGCTGAGCTCGCCAAGCTCGTGCACGATGCCGGCGGCCTGCTCTATTACGACGGCGCGAACCTCAACGCGATCCTCGGCAAGGTCCGGCCGGGAGACATGGGCTTCGACGTCATACACATGAACCTGCACAAGACCTTCTCCACGCCGCATGGCGGGGGCGGGCCCGGATCCGGCGCGGTCGGGGTCAATCGCCGCCTGCTGCCGTTCCTGCCGATACCGATCGTTGGCGCGGACGCGGACGGCGAACAGCAAAGCTACCGCTGGCTGGCGGAAGAGGATGTGCCGCAGAGCATCGGGCGCTTGTCCGGGTTCATGGGCAACGCGGGCGTGCTCCTGCGCGCCTATGTGTACATGCGCATGGTCGGACGGGATGGCATGCGACGCATCGCCGAATACGCGACGCTGAATGCGAACTACCTGGCCGCCAGGCTGGCGGATGCGGGTCTCGAACTTGCCTTTCCGGGCCGGCGCGCCAGTCACGAATTCATCGTGACCCTGCGCAAGGATGCGCGCAGCCACGATCTCACGGCGATGGACGTGGCGAAGGCGTTGCTCGATCGTAACTACCACGCGCCCACGACCTATTTCCCGCTGCTCGTTCCCGAGTGCCTGCTGATCGAACCGACCGAGACCGAGAGCAAGGAGACACTGGACGGCTTCGTGGATGCGCTCATCGCCATCGTGAACGATGCACGGCGCAACGGCGTGACTTACAAGGACGCGCCGTACACGATGCCCGTGCGCCGGCTCGACGACGTGAAGGCTGCGCGGCAGCTGGACGTGCGGTACCGTGCCGACTGAGCCGTGCCTCACGGCAATCTGCAAAACCGGGAACCGCGTCGCGCGGCGCGAGTCTCAGTCAGACTACACTCGTCGGGACCCTGGTCACCCGGATCCTTGAGCGCTACGGGATATTCATGCCGCTGAGCCGCCTGCACGTCCTCGTCCTATGTCTGCTCGTGTCCGCCGAATCGCCCGCCGCCGAAGACGGCGCCTGGACGAGGACGCTCGACCGGATCGCGTCGGGCGTGGTGTCGATACGCGTGGACAGCACGCGAGCCTTCGACACGGAGTGGAACTCGTCCAGCCAGGCGACCGGCTTCGTCGTGGATGCGGAGCGCGGCCTGATCCTCACCAATCGTCACGTGGTGACGCCGGGGCCGGTAGTCGCCGAAGCGATCTTCCGGAACAACGAAGAAGTGCGGCTGACGCCCGTGTATCGAGACCCGGTGCACGATTTCGGCTTTTTTCGCTACGATCCCGCGGAGCTCCGCTACATCGAACCGACGGAATTGCCGCTCGTGCCGGACGGCGCCGCGATCGGGCGTGAGATTCGCGTCGTAGGAAACGATGCCGGCGAACAGCTCTCGATCCTGGCTGGCACGATCGCCCGGCTGGACCGCAAAGCTCCCGACTATGGGCATGGCAACTACAACGACTTCAATACGTTCTACTACCAGGCCGCGTCGGGCACCTCGGGCGGATCCTCCGGCTCGCCTGTAATCAACGTCGACGGTGAAGTGGTCGCGTTGAATGCCGGGGCGAACAGCGCCGCCGCGAGCAGTTTCTTCCTGCCGCTGGACCGGATCGAGCGCGTCCTCGACCTGTTGCAGGCAGGGCAGCCCGTGCCGCGCGGCTCGCTGCAGACCATGTTCGACTACAAGCCCTTCGACGAACTCGAACGGCTCGGACTGACCGAGGCCAGCGAGCATGCAGTTCGCACGGCATTCCCGAAACAGACGGGCATGCTGACGGTGCAGCAGGTGATCCCGAAGTCGCCGGCCGACGGCAAGCTCGAGCCCGGCGACATCGTGATCCGGGTGAACGGCGAGCTGGTGACGGAATTCGTGCCCCTGGCGGTGATTCTCGACGAGCACGTGGGAGGAACCGTCGAACTCGAGCTCGAACGCGGCGGAAAGCCGGTAGTGCAGGCCCTGGCCGTGTCGGACCTGCACCACATCACGCCGTTCGAGTACATCGAGGTCGGCGACGCGAACGTCAACAACCTGTCCTACCAGCAGGCGCGACACTACAACCTGCCGATCGAAGGGGTCTACGTCGCCAATCCCGGCTACCTGATGTCCAAAGCCGCGGTGCCGAGAGGTGCGGTCATCACGCGCTTCGGCACGGCGGAGATTCGCGGGCTCGACGATTTCGAGAAGGCGCTCGACGGTCTCGCGGACGGTTCCCGAGCCCAACTCCACTACGTCACGATGGATAACCCGCAGAATACCGTCGTGCTGCCTTTCGAAATGGACCGGGTCTGGTTCCCCGTGCACCGTTGCCAACGGGACGACGAGACCGGCCTCTGGCCCTGCCGGAGTCTCGGTCCGGGCCCGGCGCCGAGTCCGCCGGTCACCGGTAGCACGCGTTTTGCCGAGTACGAGGATCCGCGCGTGAACGCGATCGCGCCCTCGCTGGTGGTCGTGACGTTCGACCTGCCATATCCGCTCTCCGGGGTTGCGGAACGGCATTACTACGGGACCGGCATCGTCGTGGACACAGAGCAGGGCCTGGTCGTAGTCGATCGCAATACCGTGCCTATTGCCATCGGCGACGTGACGATCACGTTCGCCGGATCACTCGAAGTCAAGGCCAAGATCGAACAGGTTCATCCATTGCACAATCTCGCGATTGTGTCCTACGACCCTGCGACGATCGGCGATACGCCGGTGCGCGCGGCGACGTTTGCGGAGACGCCGCTGCAAGCTGGGAAGCAGGCGTGGGTGGTCGGCATCAAGGCGGATCACCAGCTGGTGCACCAGCAGAGCATAGTGGCTTCCGTCGACCCGCTGATCCTGCCGCTGTCTCGCACTCTGCGCTTTCGTGATTCGAACATCGAGGTCGTGAGCCTGGTCAACGGCCCGCAGGAGTTCGATGGCGTGATCGTCGACGAGCGCGGCCGCGTTGCATCGACCTGGTCGAGTTTCGACATGTCGTCGGGCGGGGAGGCCGCGCAGGTCAACCGCGGGATCCCGGGCGAGATCGTCACGGATTTCGTGGAAACGATGCGCAGCGGGCAACCTTTCTATTCGCTGGAGACGGACCTCACCTATGCGCCGCTGTTCGCGGCCCGAAATCTTGGTGTCAGCGAGGACTGGCTCACGCGGCTGGAGCAGGACAATCCCTTGCGCCGGCGCGCTTTGGTCGTGACGCGCCTGGTTGCGGGGTCACCGGCGGCCAACGTTCTGCGCAACGGCGACATCCTGCTGTCGGTCGACGGGACCGTCGTGACCTCATTCAGTGCGCTCGAGGATCTGACGCAGAAGCCGGCCGTGACTGTCGCGGTCTGGCGCGACGGCAAAGAGCTGGAAATCCCGGTCGCGACGGCTTCCTTGTCCGGCCGCGACATCGATCATGCCGTGTCCTGGGCGGGCGCCCTGCTGCAGGATCCACATCGTCCGATGGCCGCGCAGCGGGGCATTCCGCCGTTCGGCGTATACGTCGCGTACTTCAGTTACGGATCGCCCGCAACGAGATACGGACTCTGGGCCGGGCGCCGCATCGTGCAGGTCGACGAAACGGCGACCCCGGACCTCGAGACCTTCATCGCGGCCGTTGCCGGCCGCAAAGACCAGGCACCCGTGCGGCTGACGACGGTCACTTGGAACGGGGCGGTGGAGGTCATCACGCTGAAGCTCGACAATCACTACTGGCCAGCTTACGAGATTCGCCGGACTGCCGACAACGGCTGGGTGCGAACGACGATCGATGGCTGAAACTATGCGCAATGCGTGGCTGCGTTCGTTCGGAATGCTCCTCGGTATCCTGCTGGCGGCGGGACCACTGTGCGCGCAGTCGTTGTACAAGTACCGTAGCGCGGACGGCGAATGGATCTATGCCGACCGCCCGCCCAGCGAAGGTACCGTCGACGAGGTGCGGACGCTCCACGCCAGCGCCGCCGAACGAATCGATGTGAGCTCGGAATCGAGCGGAGCGGGCATCCGGCTCATCGCGAGAAATCCCTTGCACGCACCCGTGGAGCTCGAGCTGCGGTTCACCGATCTCCAGGGTTTCGAGTATCCCCATCCGGATCAGGTGCTCAAGTGGCTCCTGGCGCCGCAAAGCCGCCTGGACCTGCTGGAACTCGCAAAGTTAGGTGATGGAGCGGTGCCGGTGGCGCGCTACAGGTTCGACTATCGCTACGGCGAGCCCGGCGCACAGCATCAACCGGGCCGGCCGTACCGCGTACCCGTGGCGATCTCGAACCGGTTCACGGTGACGCAGGCGTTTCCGGATGTCGTGACGCATACGACGGAAGATTCGCGCCATGCCATCGACATCGCGATGCCGATCGGCACGGACATATTCGCGGCCCGCGAAGGCATCGTATTCGACGTCAGCGCCGATAACTTCCGCAGCGGTCTCGATCCCGGGCGGGACGGACCGGCGGCCAATGTCGTGCAGGTGCTCCACGACGACGGCACTTATGCCGTGTATGCACATCTCAACTGGAATTCGATCCGCGTGCGTCCCGGCGACCGTGTCGTGCGCGGGCAGTACATCGCGGATTCCGGCAACACCGGCTTTTCCAGCGGGCCGCACCTGCATTTCGTCGTGCTGCGCAACGTCGGTATGCAGACGGTATCCGTGCCCGTGTCCTTCGAAGGCCCGGATCGTTCCAACGTCGTGCCCGCCACCGGCGGGCCGCTGATCGCCTACTGAGTCAGCGCGTCGATGATCCGGTTCAGCGTCGGGCTGGGCCGCATGGCGGCGGATGCCCGCTGATCGTCAGGGTTGTAGTAACCGCCGATTTCCACGGGTTTCCCCTGGGCCGCAGCCAGCTCGCTGAGGATCACCGACTCGTGTTCTGCGAGCGCTTTTGCCGCAGTCCGGAAGCGTCGGGCCAGTGCCGGGTCGTCGCCGTTCTCCGCTACGGCCTCGGCCCAGTAACGGGCGAGCCAGTAGTGGCTGCCGCGGTTGTCCAGTTCGCCAACGGTGCGCGACGGAGACTTGTCGCCTTCCAGCAGCCGGCCGTTGGCGCGATCGAGCGCGGCGGCAAGTACGCGCGCCCGGCCGTTGTCCGTCTTCCGGGCCAGGTCCTCGATCGACACCGCCAGCGCCAGGAACTCGCCGAGAGAATCCCAGCGCAAGTGGCCTTCTTCGAGAAACTGCTGCACGTGCTTCGGTGCGGAGCCGCCGGCACCCGTCTCGTACAGGCCGCCGCCGTTCAGGAGCGGCACGATCGAGAGCATCTTGGCGCTCGTGCCGAGCTCGAGTATCGGAAACAGGTCCGTCAAATAGTCGCGCAACACGTTGCCGGTGACGGAAATCGTGTCCTTGCCGTCGCGCACGCGCTCCAGCGTCAGTCGCATGGCGTCCACGGGTGACATGACCCGAATGTCCAGGCCGTCGGTGTTGTGTTCCGGGAGACAGGTCTCGACTTTGGCGATCAGGTTCCGGTCGTGCGCACGCTGCTCGTCCAGCCAGAAAATCGCCGTTGCGCCGGTCAGGCGCGCGCGCTCGACGGCCAGCTTCACCCAGTCGCGAACCGGGATGTCGCGGGTCTGGCACATCCGCCAGATGTCGCCGGTCGCGACCGTGTGCTGCATGATCGTGGCGCCGGCATCGTTCAGCACCCGCACCGCACCGTCGGTGGCGATCTCGAAGGTCTTGTCGTGCGAACCGTACTCCTCGGCTTTCTGCGCCATCAGGCCGACATTGGACACGTTGCCCATCGTCTCTACGTCGAATGCGCCGTGTTCCTTGCAGAAACGAAGGACCTCGGCATAGATTCCGGCGTAGCAGCGATCTGGAATCATCGCGTTGATGTCGCGCAACTTGCCGTCCGCTCCCCACATCATGCCCGACGCTCGGATTGCCGCCGGCATGGACGCGTCGATAATCACGTTGCTCGGGACGTGCAGGTTGGTGATGCCTTTGCCGGAGTCCACCATCGCGAGTGCCGGGCCGCGCGCATAGACGGCCTCGATGGCGTTCTCGATCTCTTTTCGTTCGGCGTCCGGGAGATCTTGAATCTTCTCGTAGACATCACCGATCCCGTTGTCCGGATCGACACCGAGTTCCCGGAAGCGCTCACCATAGCGATCGAAGACGTCACGGTAGTAGACCGTCACCGCGTGGCCGAACATGATGGGGTCCGAAACTTTCATCATGGTGGCCTTGAGATGCAGCGACAGCAGCACGCCCTCTGCGCGAGCGGCATCGACCTCGGCCGCAAAAAACTCGCGCAACGAAGCGGTGCTCATGCGTGCCGCGTCGACGACCTCGCCGGCCAGCACCGTAACTGCCTCCTTGAGCACCGTGATCTCGCCCGCCGCGGCCACGTGCTCGACCTTGAGCTTGCCCGCGGCACGCATGACCACGGACTGCTCGCTGCCGAAGAAGTCATTCGCCCGCATGTTTGAAACGCGGGACTTCGAATCGGGCGACCATGTGCCCATGGAGTGCGGATTATTCCGCGCATACTGTTTGACGGCCGCGGCGACGCGCCGGTCGGAATTCCCCTCGCGCAACACCGGGTTGACCGCGCTGCCCAGCACCTTGCCGTAACGGCCGCGGGTCTCGCGTTCCGCGTCGCTCGTGGCTTCCTCCGGATAATCCGGTATGTCGTAGCCCTGTGACTGCAGCTCCCGAATCGCGGCCGTAAGCTGTGGCACCGACGCGCTGATGTTCGGCAGCTTGATGATGTTCGCTTCCGGCGTTTTGGCAATGTCGCCGAGTTCAGCGAGCGCGTCGCCCACACGTTGTGCATCCGTCAGCCGCTCCGGAAAAGCGGCGAGGATTCGGCCGGCGAGCGAGATGTCGCGGGTCTGGAGGTCGATACCTGCAGCGTGCGCGAACGCCTGCACGATCGGCAGTAGCGAATAGGTCGCGAGTGCGGGTGCCTCATCGGTCTTGGTGTAGATTATGGTGTTGCTCATCGAGTTCCTTGTACGGAATGTCGGATTTGGACTGCAGCAGGACGCGGCATTATACGGCAAGCCATAGTGTTTCCTGATCACGTACCAGCCGGTCAGTAACGTCCCCGGGATGGAGCAACCGCGGATCGGGGAACTTTCCGCGGGTGCGCCTAACCAATCCTTACGCAGGCCGTGCTATTCGGGAACCAAACTGAGGAACAAAACGATGGACAAAGTCGCGTGAGCTACGTCGACGGATTCTTGGCCGCAGTGCCCGAGAAAAACAAGGAGGCGTACCGGAGGATGGCCGAGAAAGCCGCGGTGATCTTCAGGAAACACGGTGCGCTGCAGGTCGTGGAATGCTGGGGTGACGATGTCCCGTCCGGCAAGTTGACGTCGTTGCCGATGGCGGTCAAGTGCAAGGACGACGAGGTAGTCGTCTTTTCTTGGATCCTGTGGCCGTCCCGCGAGGCGCGCGATGCCGGTATGCAGAAAGTGACGAACGACCCCGACACGCCGTGGGACCCGAAGGCCGCCCACTTCGACGCGAAGCGCATGATCTATGGCGGTTTCCGGACAATAGTCGACGTCTAGGCGGCGATGCCGGATTTGCCGTCACCTATTCGTGCGCGATAGGCCCGTCGGAGAACAGGTACTCCCGCAGTTCGGCGTCCAGTCTGCCGTTCCGGCGGCGTATCCATTCGAGGACCATGGCGGCGTGTTCGATTTCTTCGTTCATGTTGTGCCGAAGGATCGCCTTCAGTTCCTCGTCCTTGCAGACGTCCACTCTTTGCCCGTACCAGTCCGCGGCTTCGAGTTCCTCCATCAGCGAGACGATGGCGCGATGCATGTCGCGTGCTTCATCGGAAAGTTCTTCGACGGGTTCGTGATAGCCTTCGCTCGCCATGGTTTGTTCTCCTCGCAGCGGTCGCCTGCGCCTGCTTCTAAACGGCAAAAAAAAGAGGGCAAGACTGAAGTGTCTTGCCCTCGGTGTTCGGAGTCAAACCGTCGCGGCGCTTGTCGCTGCGATCAGCGGGAATCCGTTCGTCGGCCGCCGTTTAAAGAGGAACGATGTTCTCGGCCTGCGGGCCCTTCTTGCCCTGCGTGATCGTGAACTCGACCTTCTGGCCTTCGGTCAGCGTGCGGAAGCCGCCGCCCTGGATTGCGCTGAAGTGCGCGAATACATCCGGGCCGGATTCCTGAGCGATGAAACCGAAGCCCTTGGCTTCATTGAACCACTTGACGGTGCCTGTAACTGTAGCCATTTCTATACCTGTTGAATCAATTGACTAAAAAATATCCCACGAAGGGGACGGTTGTGCTGGAAGTATTGCGTTAACTTATGAAACAGACAGGATGTGCTACGAATAGAAACATCTGAACGGATTACATAAATTGCCCGCTAACTCTCAGGCGAAACGAAGTATATACAGCCCGGGCAGCCCGTGCGAGTTGAAAAAGGTCTTATTTTCCGGTCATTTGGGCGGCCAATGCCTCCCAGCTGGTGACCGGCAGGCCGCATTCCGTGCCACTGCAGCGATAGGCGAGGGCAGTACCCGGCCGGCCCTTGCGCTCGGCGAGGGCTCCTGGCAGCCGCTTTTCGTCCGCCGGAATCGCCAGCACCAGACGGCTCGGCGCATACACCTGCGCGGCCGAGCGCTGCCAGCGGGCGATCTCCTCCGCCGGGCCGCGCAGGATCACGATTTCGGGGGGAT
The DNA here is from genome assembly GCA_963775455.1 of uncultured Pseudomonadota bacterium. Classification (GTDB taxonomy): domain Bacteria; phylum Pseudomonadota; class Gammaproteobacteria; order Steroidobacterales; family Woeseiaceae; genus UBA1847. The sequence goes on from CAVZIU010000006.1 coordinate 729,413, forward strand.
GCAGGTGCTCCTCGAGGGCATCGAGCAGCGTCATGTGGGCGTGCGGGTATTCGACGAGCGCCGGCCATGCGAATTGGAGCGCGCGCGCCGCGGCGTCGAGGTAACGGCGTTCGCCGAGCAGGAAGCCGAGACGCTGCAGGGCGAAAGCTGCGATGCCATTGCCGGAGGGCAGCGCCTCGTCGGCGAGCGGCTTGGGCCGATGCATCAGTGATTCGGCGTCGTTCGCCGTGAACCAGAATCCGCCCCGTTCGGCATCCTCGAAGTGTTCGAGCAGCAGGTCGGCAATACGGATCGCGAAAGCCATCCGCTCCCCCGACCAGCGCGCCTGCAGCAGCTCCAGGAGAGCGTCGAGCAGGAACGCGTGATCGTCGAGGTAGGCCGGAAAACGAGCGCGACCGTCCTTGAATACCGATAGCAGTCGGCCGTCGCGGTACAGCTTCGCGTGCACGAAATCGGCGGCGCCCGCGGCGTGGTCGATCAGCGCTTCATCGCCGAGCGCGCGCCCGGCGATCGCGAAGCCGCGAATCGCCAAGGCATTCCAGCCGGCGATTTGCTTGTCGTCGCGCGCCGGCGGCACGCGACGTGACCGCGCGGCGAACAGCTTGTCCGCTGCGGCGGCAATGTCTGCGTCGACCGCGCTTTCGCGGCGTCCCTGGTCGACGGCAATTTCGCTGATCGTACGCCGCACCGCGAGATGCCAGTGGCCCTCGAAATTCGGCGGCCCGTCGAGGCCATAGCGGGCCGCGAACGCGGCGAATTCCGCGGGTTCGACGAGTGCGCGAACTTCGTCCGGCGTCCAGACGTAAAAGCGTCCTTCCTCGCCCTCGGAATCCGCGTCGCGCGTCGCATAGAAGCCGCCATCGGGCGAGCGCATGTCGGTCGCCAGCCAGCCCGCGGTCTCCTTCGCGCCGCGGGCAAAACGCTCGTCGCCGGTGGCGAGAAAAGCCTGTCCGTACAGGGCCAGCAGCGGACCGTTGTCGTACAGCATCTTTTCGAAGTGCGGGATCTGCCAATAGCGGTCCACCGAGTAGCGACAGAACCCGCCGCCCAGATGGTCGTAGATGCCGCCGTCGGCCATCCGTGCCAGCGTTAGCGTCGCCATGAACAACGCATCGATGTCCGGGTCGTCCCCGTGCGCCGTGCCGCGCCAGTGCCGCAGCAGGCGCTGGATGTTGGTCGGGTGCGGAAACTTGGGTGCCTGGCCGAAGCCGCCGGCTTCCCGGTCGAAGACCTGGCCGAGCGTCTCCCGGGCGGCGGCGAGCGGCGCGTCGCTCAAGTTCGCTTCGCCGGCACGCGGCGTGTTGTCGAGCCGCCCCAGGAATTCCACGAGCTTGCCGCCCTGCGCGCGCACTTCGTCGCGCTGTTCCCGGTAGAAGGCCGCGGCGCGTTCGAGCAGGTCGGCGAAGGCTGGCAGGCCGTAGCGCGCATCCTTCGGGAAATAGGTGCCGCCGAAGTAGGGGCGCCGTGTCTCCGGGTCGAGGAACATCGTCAGCGGCCAGCCGCCGCCGCGTTGCGTCAGGAGCTGGTGCGCGACCTGGTAGACCCTGTCGACGTCCGGCCGTTCCTCGCGGTCGACTTTGATGTTCACGTACAGGGTATTCATCACGTTCGCTGTCGCCGCGTCCTCGAAGGATTCGTGCGCCATGACGTGGCACCAGTGACAGGCCGAATAGCCGATCGACAGCAGTACGGGCCGGTCCGCGTCCCGTGCGCGCCGGAACGCGGCATCCGACCAGGGCAGCCAGTCGACGGGATTGTCCGCATGCTGCAACAGGTAGGGACTCGATTCGCTGGCGAGCGCGTTCGGCATCTTATTTCTGGCTTCAGATCCGGACCCGGCACTATAGCGCATCGGCTGACCCAGCCCGCGATGGTAGACTGGGCGAGGCACGCTCTTCCCGGACTCACATGATCGACTACCCGACTTTCGATCCGGTCATCTTCTCGATCGGACCCCTCGCGATTCGCTGGTACGGCCTGATGTACGTCCTAGGCTTCGCCGGCGGCTGGTGGCTCGCACGGCGTCGTTGCACGCGGCCCGATTCACCGGTGAACGCCGGAACAGGTCGACGACCTGGCGTTCTACGTGATGCTCGGCGTGATCCTCGGCGGCCGCATCGGCTATACGCTGATCTACGGCTGGGACCGGATTGCCGCGGACCCGCTCTACATCTTCCGGATCTGGGAAGGCGGCATGTCTTTCCACGGCGGCCTGGCGGGCGTCATGCTCGCGATGTGGCTGTACGGCCGCAAGCTCGGCAAGACGATGCTGCAGTTGACCGACTTCGTGATGCCCTTCGTCCCGATCGGCCTCGGCCTCGGCCGCATCGGCAATTTCATCAACGGCGAGCTGTGGGGCAAGCCCACGGACGTGCCCTGGGCGTTCCGGGTCGACGGCCAGCTCCTGCACCCGACCCAGCTCTATGAAGCGCTGCTCGAAGGTCTCGTGCTGTTTACTATCCTGTACGTCTTCTCCGCAAAGCCGCGGCCTTACCGCGCGGTGTCGGGAATGTTCCTCCTCTGCTACGGGCTGTTTCGTTTCTGGGTGGAGTTTTACCGGGTGCCTGACGCCCACATGGGCGACGGCGGTTACCTGGCCTGGGGCTGGCTCACTACCGGCCATGCGCTCACCGCACCGATGATACTTGCGGGTGTCATCCTCTTGTTCCTGGCCTATCGGCGTCCAGAGGAGGCGTACGCCTGACATGCGGCAGTACCTCGACCTGATGCGCCGCGTCCGGGCACACGGCGACCGCAAGGAAGACCGTACCGGCACCGGCACGCTCAGCGTGTTCGGACACCAAATGCGCTTCGATCTCGGCAAGGGCTTCCCGCTCGTGACCACGAAGAAACTTCACCTGAAGTCCATCGTGCACGAACTTCTGTGGTTTCTCTCCGGCGAAAGCAATATTGCCTACCTGCGTGACAACGGCGTGCGTATCTGGGACGAGTGGGCCGATGACAATGGCGAGCTCGGGCCCGTGTATGGCGTGCAGTGGCGCAGCTGGGCCGCGCCGGACGGCCGCAGCCACGACCAGATTGCAAACGTGATGCGGCAGCTGCGCGAGACGCCGGACTCGCGCCGCATCCTGGTCAGCGCCTGGAACGTGGCGGCCATCGACCAGATGGCGCTGCCGCCTTGTCACACGCTGTTCCAGTTCTACGTGGCGGACGGCAAGCTGTCCTGCCAGCTCTACCAGCGCAGCGCGGACATTTTCCTCGGTATGCCCTTCAATATCGCGTCATACGCACTGCTCACGCATATGTTCGCGCAGCAGGCGGACTTGGGCGTCGGCGAATTCATCTGGACCGGCGGCGATTGCCACCTGTATCTCAATCATCTCGAGCAGGCCGACGAACAGCTCGGGCGCGAGCCCTTGCCGCTGCCGAGGCTCGCGATCCGCCGCCGGCCGGACTCTATCTTCGAGTACCGCTTCGAGGATTTCGAGATCCTGAACTACCAGTCGCATCCGCACATAGCGGCCCGCGTCGCGGTGTGATGCCGTGCGCATCAGTTTGATCGCCGCGGTTGCGGCGAACGGTGTCATCGGGGCGGACGGCGGGCTGCCCTGGCACCTGCCGGACGACTTTCGCTGGTTCAAGGCACAGACGCTCGGCAAACCGGTAATCATGGGACGCAAGACCTGGGAATCGCTTCCCCGTGCGCTGCCGGGCCGGCAAAACATCGTCATCACGCGCCGTGCCAAATTCGAGGCAACAGGCGCAACCGTGGCTTATTCGCCGGAAGCGGCGCTCGCGGCCGCAGCCGGGGCGGACGAAGTGATGGTGATCGGCGGCGGTGAAATTTTTCGGCATTTCCTGCGCTGCGCGTCCCGTATCTACCTCACGCGCGTCGATGCGGTCATCACCGGCGATGCATTTTTTCCGGAGCTGGATCAAGGCGATTGGATGCTCGTGTCTCGCGAACCGCACGCGGTCGATGAGCGACACGCGCACGCTTTCGAATTCCGGATCTACGAGCGGGCGGCTGGTATGATCTGACTTGCCCTCGCATCCAATAACAATTACATGAAAGGAGATTGTCATGCGCGCATTTGAGAATGCGAAAGCCTTCTTTGAGGCCTGCGAGTCGGCTAAGGGTTGGGCCGGTTGTCAGCAATACGTAGCAGAGGGAGCGACGTTCTCCGCACAATGTGAGCCGTTGGCAGAGATGACAGGAATCGAAGAGTACACAGAATGGATGGCTGGTATTGCAACCGGCGTCGCACCAGGCGCTACCTACGACGTCCACGCAGCAGCGTTTGATGAGGCCAGCAAAACTGCCGTGTTCTTCGCCACATATCACGCAAAACACACCGCTGATGGTGGCCCTGTTCCGCCGACAAACAAGGAAACGCACTCGCACTACGTTTACTCACTGACCATGGATTCGGCCGGAAAAGTATGCAAGATGATCAAAGTCTGGAACCCGACCTGGGCTTTCTCAGAATTGGGCTGGACCTGATACCGCGAAATCCTTCGTTCAGTACGGTGGCTTGTCCCGGTCCATTGCCGGAAGTAGCAGACATTCAGAATGGCTCTCGCGTGTTGGCCACGCAATACGTCTGCAATACATCCCCAAGCTGCCGGCCGGTTGCTATCATTCGGACGACTGCTACTGACCCAGTGCGGACGTTGGTTCAGGTGCATTTTGCGAGAATTGTGCACTGTCTAGGTTTTTGCCCAAGTGCAATTTGTGACAAAGAGTTGTAGGAGAAAAATAATGAGCTACATCGACGGATTCGTGATCGCCGTGCCGACCGCGAACAAGCAGAAATTTATTGAGCACGCTAGGATGGGTGACAGCGTCTTCACAGATCTTGGTGCTACACGGATTGTCGAATGCTGGGCTGACGATGTGCCGGAAGGCAAGGTGACCGATTTTGGCAAGGCGGTGCAGGCGAAGGAAGATGAATCGGTCGTGTTTTCCTGGATTGAATGGCCTGACAAGGAAACTCGCGATGCCGCCATGAAGACAATGATGTCTGACGAATTCAAGGACGAGCGAATGGATCCGGAAAAAAATCCCATGCCTTTCGATGGCAAACGTCTCATTCACGGTGGCTTCAAACCGATTGTTGAATTATAGAATTCCAGCGATTCGTCGGATCCGGGCGACCGGAAGGTTCTGGCCGTTCGAAGACGTTCGCAGTCTCTGCTCGAATGACCACTACCGGAAATAGCAGACACTTAGAACGAGGCTCGCGAACTGGTTTGGCAATATGTCTGCAATGCATCCCCAAGCTGCCGGCCGGTTGCTATCATCCTGAGGACTGCTACTGACCCATTGCAGCCAGTTCAATACACCGTCTACAAATTGTTCCGATCTCTGATGCACAAAATCTTTCCAACAGCTTGCCTTGTGGTCGCGACTCTTTGAAATAGCAGAACGCCAGTCGATCCCGAACTCTTAGCCTACACCTGTCATAGCAGGCGTCTTAACGGAACATGCCCGTCCTTGCGGCAACCGACGAGGGTACGCATCAGCTCTCGATGAACGCGAGCAGGTCCGGATTGATCACGTCGGCGCGCGTCGTGCACATGCCATGTGGAAACTTTTCGTAGACCTTCAGGGTAGAGTTCTTCAACAGCTTGGCCGACAGGAGCGCCGAATCGGCGATCGGCACGATCTGATCATCGTCCCCGTGCATCACGAGTGTCGGCACGTCGATCACCCGCAGGTCCTCGGTGAAGTCGGTCTCCGAGAAGGCCTTGATACCATCGTAATGCGCCTTGGCACCACCGGCCATGCCCTGCCGCCACCAGTTTTCGATCACACCCTGCGACACTTTCGCTCCTTGCCGGTTGAAGCCGTAGAAAGGACCGCTCGCGAAGTCGAGATAGAACTGCGCGCGGTTGGCGGCGAGCGTGGCACGCAGTTCATCGAACACGTCGATGGGCAGCCCGCCGGGATTGGCTGAGGTTTTCACCATGATTGGCGGCACGGCGCCGATCAGCACCAGTTTGGCAACGCGGCCCTGCCGCTGACCGTGGCGAGCGACGTAGCGCGTCGCCTCGCCGCCGCCGGTGGAGTGGCCGATATGGACGGCATCCCGGAGATCGAGATGCTCGACCACCACCGCAATGTCGGCGGCGTAATGGTCCATGTCGTGACCGTCGCCGACCTGGCTCGAGCGACCGTGCCCACGCCGGTCATGGGCGATGACCCGGTAGCCCTTGTCAGCGAAATAAAGCAACTGGGTGTCCCAGTCGTCACCGCTTAGGGGCCAACCGTGATGGAAAACCAGCGGCTGTGCCTTTCGGGAACCCCAGTCCTTGTAGTAGATCTCGACGCCATCTTTGGTGGTTACCGTGCTTATCGAGGTTTTTCGCTGGTTGCGATCGGAAGATGATGGAGCGACCGTCGTGCCCGGGCCGGAGGGGATCGCTTGTTTCTCTCTGCTCATGAGTGTTTCCTCCCATCTTTATGTTTCTATTCCCGCTGAACTCCGGCGGGACCGAGTTTGCGGCTATACCGCCGGCGTCTTCTGTTCGCCCTTGCGAATACCGCGGGCAACTTGCACAGGACTTTGCCTGGACTTGAAGGCGCCCCCAAGACTTTCGGCGCGCCACGGATCCGCATCGGTAAGCGGACAAAACGCCCGAAAACAAATACCAGCATAGCTGATCAGAAAAAAAACGAAGCGCTTGCCGTCGGTAAGGTCAGCAATCACCCATCGCAACTGCCCCTGTGAAGGTGATCGAGGCTGACGCCCCCCTTTTGTGACGACCGAACAAGACTACTGTGTACCGAGCGTACTAAAAAACGCTATCGACTGCAGATCGCACTTTTTCAGCGACAACGCTTGGGACGGAATGCCAGGTCACGGTCGTCAGCGTCATTCCGCCTTGCTTGCGGCGTGGCTGACGGCCCACTCCAGCGCGTAGTCGGCGATCTCCTCCCACCTTTGCTCGGCAGGCATGAGATGGGAGCGTCCCGGAAATTCCCTGATCTCCGTGATCGTGTTCGACTTGTAGTGCTTCGCGTTCGAGCGTTGGACGGCGGGCGGCATCAGGTGATCGTCGCTCCCCGAGATGAAGAGAAGGGGCGCGCGGGCGTCGTTATGGTAGTTGACCGCGATGTCCTGGGGACCGGGGATGAAATTCGCGAGCACGCTGTCCCAGAAAATGCTCCCAGATGCCGGAACGTGATAGCGGTCGTACGCAGCGCGTGCGTCCGCTTCCTCGAATGTGTTCGTGAACACGTAGCGCCATTGCTCGTACGTGAACGGCACTGCCCTGTTGCGATTCGCGGGATTCTTCAGCACCGGGAATGTCGATTTGAGCTGCGACAGCGGCGTGACGCGCACACCTTCCGTAGGCGCGGAGTTTATCGCCACTCCCACCGCCCCATAGCCGCGATCGAGCAACAGCTGCACAAACGCGCCTCCCGCCGAATGACCCATGAGGATTGGTGGCGCCTCGAGTTGCTCAACAACGACTTCCAGGTGCGCCATGATCGCGGAAACCGTGAGGCGTTCGACGGGCGAAGGATCGCGGTTGAGAGCCTCGACCTCGACGTCGAACCCGGGATACGCAGGCGCGAGCACACGGTAGCCTTGGGCTTCATAGCGTGTGATCCAGTGCTCCCAGCTTCGCGGCGTCACCCAGAAGCCATGAACCAGTACAATCGTATCGGGCCGTTTCGATCGCGCGAGCATGATGCATCTCCTTAGTGGGGTTGCGCCTACTGGTGCACTTGAGGGCGCGGCGCTGACTTGTTGAATTCCCTCACCTCAATTCACAATCTAATGGCGATAGGCGATTCCAATGGTCGGCGTCTGGCCGAAGCGAGCCGCCCGAGTGCTAAAATCACGACCGACTCGTGATGACCCTAACCGGTCGTCCGGGAAGTCGGCCTAACAACCACCCGCTGGTATCGCGCAGCTCCGCCAATAGAATGAGGAATACGCCAAAGCTCAAGTTTCTCGGTTGGTTGATTTGCGCATTTTCCAGTGTGGCCGCCGAAAGTCAGTTTGCTGAGGAAACATCTGTTGCGGAACCGACGCAACTATACACCGCTGCCTCCGAGGACAATTCGGAACTTGTTCGGTCGGAAGTGCTCGGCAAGATTGAGAGTACCGACGCACGCGCCGCATTCTCAGCAATTGAGGTAGAAGCAGCAGATGGAGAACGCGTTCGTGGCGTCAAGATAGCGCTCGAAAACTCATCGTCAACGGACCAGATTTACATTACGGAAAGTCTGCTTGCTAGCCTTCGAAACGAACTTGAGGAACTCGAAGTCACGAGCCTATACGATGGTGAATGCCAAGCCAAATATCGCTGCGTCCACGGTATTTCACGGTGCAGGCCCTCCCAAACGGAAAGACAAGCCTATTGTCCGGGTCGCTACTCGACCCCGAGTTCTGAGAAGGGGTTCACCCTGTCCACACCGCGTCACTCCTTTTTTTTCCCTTCCATTGGAACTGCGCAAATTGACGCGCTCATTAGCGAAGCCGTACAGGTGCTAGAGTGAATGTCGGGTGGCCGCTTATGGCCAATTGTGAGCGGTCAACGTTGGAATCCTCGAATGACTGGTCTTGGAGCAAGAAGTTGATAATTGTCACGTTACGGCGGAAACGTCTCGCAGCGACTGCGTCAACCTGGATAGCCGCCGGCCACTTAGAATAGGTTAGGATTGAGGTTGATGACCCAAAGCGCAGGATTTCCCCGGATTGAGAGATGACGAAGAAGCTGAGAAATGAATCCGGGCTGCTGAGAGAAGCGCTTCACATGATAATGGACGATGCGGTCAAACGCGGCATTGTCGAATTTGAGCCTACCGATTCCCATAATCTCAAAATCGAATACGCTTACCGGCTATTGATCCACGACAACGAAATCGCTCCACTACCACCGGATCAGCTGACACTGCCCAACAAGAGGCACCGACTCGCAAAATGGGCATCGCGCAAACTACCGACCAATCATCCGCTACTGAAATAGCATTATCACGTAACTTGTACCTGAACTGAATTGCGTGATCTTGTGACCAGCCGCTTCTGGCCTATTCTGTTGAAAAACTCTGTTTTAAAAATCACGAGATTCTTATTTGCGATTTGCAGCTGTTTTCGTATTGTGGATACGAGGAGGTAGTGCAGTTCCCATGAAAACTCCTCCTGGCGCAACTCAGGGCCGTTAACCAGCGATATTGATTGCGCGCAGGACTAATCAAGATTCTTCGCGAATTTTCGGCACGCTCGAGAAACGGAGTTTTTCAACAGAATAGGCCGAAACACGCCGCCCAGATGGTGGTATCGCGAGCGACTTTTGGTGACCCGAAGGGATATTCGGCTATTGCTCCATTTTGGGCGCCTAATTAGGGACGCGGAACTGCGGAGAGCGATTGCCGACTACTACGCGACAGTGGAGGAGGTGAGCATACCGCTCGCGAACATGCGCGATCGTATCTGGGCTGCGAGCATTCCCGGAACTCGAGATCGCAGCGGGCGAAGTTCTGTACCAGACCATCAACATGCGGGCGGGGCTCGAGGGAATGCGGAGCGCTGCTCAGGAACTAAAGGCTAAGCTCGAACATTGGATGGCTTCCGGAGATTAGCCGAATTCTCCACGGCGAGGGCTCACGCCGGTCGGCAGTCCGTTGGCTGGAACGAACGGTTAGACCACACTCAGCCACCTACGGGCGTACAGAGCTCAACGAGGCAACCGTCTGGGGCACGGACGTATGAGACGACCTGCCCCCATGGCTTCTGGGCCGGAGCCGAGAGCTCACGCGCTCCGCAGGCAAGTGCCTGGCGATGAGCCTCCGTAACATCGTTTGTGACAAGCGCGATCTCCATGCCAAGTGGCTTGGCCGACGAATGAGCGTGGACGTGTCCGCCAGGGAAATTGGCGTCGCCCAGCTCGTGCGCAGCGAAAGAAAGCGTTGTCTCCCCGGTCTCAAGCTCTCCATAAGTGCCCGAATCGTGGAGGAAGCGGCGCTTCAGTCCAAAGGCGCGCTCAAAGAATTGCAGGGAGGCAGCGACGTCGGGAACGTAGACGATGGTGTAGCCGAGCTTCATGTTTGGATGACGATCTGTCGGTTCGGGTGGGGGCACGATTGCCCACCTGAGTACGTGTACGAAGTTCATAGACCATACAGGGCTATTCGTCAATCATCGCGCGGGGGATTGATCTGCATTGCGGGCGACAGAAAAGCAGGAGGACTCCGGGACGATCCCATGGGGCGCTCCAACAGGCGCTCCAACAAGGTGCTACGCGTCGCTCGCGGACCAGCGCTCGATATGACGGTCGACTCGCACTGCCGGCTCGAGGACGACGCCTACTTCGTCGACGGCATCCACGACGACATCCTTACCCAGCTTTCGAAGGTGAGCGCGCTCAAGGTGATCTCGAGCACGTCCGTCGATCGTTTCCGAAATACGGAACTAAGCCTGCAGCAGATCGCTGAGGAACTGGGCGCCACGAAGATCCTGGAGGGCGGCGTGCAGCGCGCTGGCGACCGCGTACGCATCCATGTGCAGCTGATCGACGCGGCGACCGACGCCCATCTCTGGGCGGAGCGCTACGATCGGGAGCTCACCGCCGCCAACATCTTCGCCATCCAGAGCGACGTGGCGTCAGCCATCTCCGGCGCACTGAAGGCGACGTTGACGCCGGCCCAGCGCACGCGTATCAGCGCAATCCCAACGCAGAGCCTCGAGGCCTGGCAAGCCTACCAGCTCGGCAAGCAGCAAATGTCCAGCCGCAATAGCGCGGAACTCGACGGCGCCGAACGGTTCTTCCGGAAAGCAATCGCGGCAGACCCAACGTTTGCGCTCGCACACGTTGGACTGGCGGACGCGCTGACGCTACAGGTCTATTACGGCGGCCGCCCGAAGGACGCCGTGCTCAGCGATGCCGAACATGCCGTAGCGACGGCGATGAAACTGGACTCCCATCTCGCCGAGGCCTGGGCGTCTGAGGCACTCATCGCGTTCAACCGGCGCCAGTTCGAGCGTGCCGAACAGATGTTACGCCGGGCGCTCGCGCTCAACCCCAACTCCGCTACCGCACATCAATGGTTGAGCATCATTTTGACCGAGTTCGGTCGGTGGGAAGAAGCTTTGGTGCTGGCCGAGAGTGCGGTGGTGCTCGATCCCCTGTCGGCGATCATCAACGCCTGGCTCGGCAACGCAAGGGCGAACGTCGGTCGCTTCGATGACGCGCTCGTCGCGTACCAGCAGGCGATCGAGATCGATTCGGCATGTCGAACCCGTACCTGGCGACCGGCGTCGTGCATGCGCGCGGATTCGGACGACTCGACGCTTCGATTCCCTGGGTTGAAAAGGCCGCCAGCCTCGACCCTGGCAGGTCTGAGGTCCTGAGTAGACTGGCGATCACGTACTGGGAGCTGGGGGATGATGCTGAGGCCGGACGATGGCTCACGCGGGCGCTGGCGATCGGCGAGGGGACCGCATACTCAAACTTCGTTGCGGCCCTTCTGTACCTCGACCGTGGCGACGAGGAGTCGGCGCGCGAGCATGCGCAACGGGCGGCGGAGCTGGAACCTCGATATGTGTTCCTGATCCGAGACCACGATCGTCGCAAGGGCGATTACGCGTCGGCACGGACCCGGTACGCAAAGTCCTTTCCGGAACTGTTCGCGAAGGAGCTGCCAGCGTTCAGGGATCGTGACGCGTTTGCAGCGATCGACTTGGCGCTCGTGCTGCAGCACACTGGCGAGAGCGAGCGGGCCAAGGCACTCCTCGATCGCAGCGAAGCTTACCTTCAGACGATTCCGCGAATGGGACCGCTGGGCCGAGGCTTCTCTGACGTCGGACCAGCGCTCGATATGACGGTCGACTCGCACGTCGCTGATCGGCGGCAGGCGTCTTCTGGCGGCAGCGACCGCTTCGTCGATATCGACATCGTCGAGCGTCTCGGCGTGATCGGTGAAATCGTCGATCAGCCTTTTCTGTACTGCGCCGCGTTGCTGTGCGACCGCGTAAGGAATATCCGCGTGAAACATCACCATCGAATAGCGTGGAATGAAGTATTCCGGCAGGCGCCGCTCCAGTTCGAACGCAAGTGCCTTGCGTAATGCGAACTTCGGGTCGCGGACCGTGTCTCGCATCTCGATGTAGTTCTCGAGCGCCATGTCGGCGATGGCGTTCGCATTGACGAGCTGCTGTTCCTCGAAGCGCCGGAAAAGGTAGGCCCAGTCGCCCCCCTCGGTGCGCATGACGTGATCGAATACGACGCAATCTTCGAATGCGAGGTTCATGCCCTGGCCGTGAAAAGGCACGACGGCGTGTGCTGCGTCACCGATCAGCAAGACGTTGCCGCGATCGTGCCAGTGCCGGCAACGCACGGTGCCGAGCAAGCCCAGCGGACGATGGATCACATCGTGAGCAAGGTCGTTGATGAGCGAAGCGACGTCGGCGAAATGCGTCTCGAAAAAGCGTGTAACGCCTGCGGCAGTAGACAGGCTCGAGAATCCCGGATCGCCCACGTTCGGCAGGAACAGGGTCAGCGTGAAGTCGCCTCCGGGGTTCGGCAGGGCGATCAGCATGAACCCCCCGCGCGGCCAGATGTGCAGGGCGTCCGCAGCGAGCTGATGCCGGCCGTCGGGGCCGGCCGGGATCGTGAGTTCCTTGTAGCCGTGTCGCAGCAGCGACTCGATGCCGCCGAAGGTATCCGAACCGTCGAAGGAGCGACGGATGGTCGAACCGGCCCCGTCCGCAGCGATGAGTGGCAGGGCCTCCACCTGGTACAGGCTGCCGTCCGAGAGGTCTTTCATGTGCACCGTCCGGTCGGGGGCGTCGTATCCGATGGCCTGCTGGCGGAAATGCAGCCGCACGTTGGGGATGGCGTCAGCGACAGTCAGTAGCACGTGATTGAGGTCCGTACGCGTCACCGAGTAGATCACTTCATTGCTGTTCTGGCCGTAGGGCATGAATTCGGTGCGGCCGTCGGTCTGATGCAGCATGCGGCCGCGCATCGGAACCAGCATCGGCTTGACCTTCTCGTACAGGCCCGCCTGCGCCAACGCATTGATGCCGCGCGCGGCCAGCGCGAGATTGATCGAGCGGCCAGCTTCGGCATCCTGGATGCGCGGATCATGGTTGCGCTCGTATACGTCGACGATGAAGCCCTGGCGCGCGAGCATGAGCGCGAGCAGCGTCCCGCACTGCCCCGCGCCGATGATGTTGATCGCTTCGAGCGGCATCCTTGTCGCCGAGTCAGTGGCAACGGCCGAGCGCGGTTTCGAGCCGCTCGGCGAACTCGAACACGTCGACAAAACTGTTGTACAGAGGCACCGGCGCGACCCGGATGACGTCGGGTTCGCGCCAGTCGCCGGTGACATTGAGCTCGCACAGCGCCTCGAACAGGGCGCGCGCGTCGATCGCGGGGTCGCGCACCACCAGCGACAGTTGTGCAGCGCGATCGCGAGCCGGCGTGATCGTGCCGATGCGCCCGCCGAAACGGCGCTTAACGAGCCAGTCCAGGTACGCTGTCAGCATTTTCGACTTCTCGATCAGGCGCGGCAGCCCGGCCTGCCGGAAGATCTCCAGCGACGCGATGACTGGCGCGAGCGACAGGACCGGCGGGTTGCTCATCTGCCATTGCTCGGCGCCGGCAGCGGGCGTGAAGTCGGCGCGCATCCGGAATCGCGTCGACTCCTCGTGTCCCCACCAGCCGTGCAGCTGCCCGATCTCGTCGCTGCCGAAGTGGCGCTCGGCGACGAAGGCGCCGGCGATCGCGCCGGGGCCGGCATTCAAGTACTTGTAAGTGCACCAGGCCGCGAAATCGGGGGCCCAGTCGTGCAGGCGGAGTTCGACGTTTCCGATTGCATGCGCGAGGTCGAGAGCGACGCGGCAACCGGCGTCGCGCCCGAGCTGGCAGATCGCCGCCATGTCCAGCACCTGCCCGCTGTAGTACTGCACGCCGGGCAGCAGCAGCAGGGCGATCCGCTCGCCTTCGCGTTCGAGCAGGGACTCGAGGTCGCGGATGTCGAGACAGGCATCGGCGTTCGCCGCCGGCCATTCCAGCAGGCCGTCGGCGGGGTCGTAGCCCGCCATGCGCAGCTGCGATGCCGCTGCGTAGCGGTCCGATGGAAACGCCCGGGACTCGACCACGATCTTCCAGCGTTCCGGCGTCGGCCGGTAGAAGCTCGCCATCAGCAGGTGGAGATTCACCGTCAGCGTATTCATCGCGACGACTTCTCCGGGCCGGGCGCCGGTCAGCTCGGCGAAACCGGCCGTTGCGCGGCGATGATAGGAAAGCCACGGCCGGGCGGCGTCGAAGTGCCCGTCGACGGCGCGATCGCGCCACGCGGTGAGTTCCTCGAGGACGTAGGTTTCGGCGAGCTTCGGTTGCAGCCCGAGCGAATTCCCGCACAGGTACACGGGGGAGTGACCGTTGCGTTCGAGCGGGAAATTGAACTGGTTGCGGAAAACGGAGAGCGGGTCCGCCCGATCACATTCCTCGGCATAGGCCCGGCGATCCTCGAATCGCATCAACGGCGGTCTTCCGGTTCGGGCTTGAGCGTACCGCAGCGCTTGCAGCGGCGATTCGCGTCCGAGCCGTAGAAGCGATCGAACAGGGGCGGCAGCTGCGCGACGATGTCATCGACGTACACGAATTCCTCGTACAGCTTGTTGCCGCAGTTGTCGCAATACCAGGCGAAGCCGTCGAGTTCGTGATCCAGGCGCTTGCGCTCGACCACGAGTCCGACCGAGTCGGCATAGCGCTGCGGCGAGTGCGGGACGCGCGGCGGCAGTAGCAGCATCTCGCCCGCCGCTATGGGTATGTCGACGCGCGCGCCGTCCTGGATCGTCCTCAAGAGCATCTCGCCTTCCAGCTGGAAGAACAGCTCCGGTCCCTCGTCGATGTGATAGTCGTCGCGCGAATTCGGCCCGCCGACGACCATGACGATGAAGTCGTCCTCCTCGAACACCTGTTGATTGCAGACCGGCGGCTTCAGCTCGTGGCGATGCGCGTCGATCCAGTTCGCCAAGTTGAAGGCCCTCAGTGACTGCATCGCTCTAGTCCTGTCCCCGCACCTGCCAGATGCGCAGGTCCGGTTCGTCAATCCGGACTGCGGTCAGCTCGCGGCCCCAGACGCAGCCCGTGTCGAGGGCAATCAGCTTCGGCAACACGAGCAGTCCCAGCGCCGACCAGTGACCGAATATCACGCGCGTCTGGTTCAAGTCGGCATTCTCGAACGCATACCAGGGTTTGAGATTCGTGCGGGCGCGCCAGGGCGGGCCCGCATGGGCGAAGTTCATGCTCTTCGCTTCGGTCAGCATGCGCATTCGCGTGAATGCGTTGATGATGAATCGCAGCCGGCGCGCGCCCTTCAGCGAGCCCGACCAGCGGAGCGGCGTGTTGCCGGACATCTTGGACAACAAGGCCCCGCTTTTCTCACCCTGCAAGGCCTCCTCGACCTCGGCCGAGCGTGCGAGCGCCTTGGCGACCGACCAGCCGGGCCACAAGCCGGCGTGCACGAGCAGGGTGTCCAGCGTTTCGTCGTACCAGGCCAGCGGCCGCCGGCGCAGCCAGCCGACCAGCTCGGCGCAATCCGGCGCATTCAGGATCTTGTAGACGCTCTCGAAGCGCGCGGTATACTGGATCGCACCGTCGGCGAGCGCCAGCAGGTACAGGTCGTGATTGCCGAGGACGCTTACGACCGAGTCGCCGAGGCTCACCACGTGACGCAGCGTTTTCAGTGACTTCGGCCCGCGGTTGACTATATCGCCGCACAACCACAGTTTGTCGGCAACAGGATCGAAACCGCACAGGTCGAGCAGGCGCCGGAACGAGTCGTAGCAACCCTGCAGGTCGCCAATCGCGTAGGTCGCCATCCTCGGCCGGGGGCTTAGTGCAGCAGGCCGGGAACGGCCAGTGTGAATGGCGCAATCGGTGCGTCGAAAAACACGCCGTCGTCCGCCTCCATCCGGTACAGGCCCTGCATCGCGCCGACCGGCGTCTCGAGCACCGCGCCGCTGGAGTAGCGGAATTCCTCGCCCGGCCGCAGGTGCGGCTGCTCGCCGACGACGCCGTCTCCGGAGACCTCCTGCACCTTGCCGTTCGCGTCCGTAATGAGCCAGTGCCGGCTCAGCAGGCGCGCCGCGACATTACCGCAGTTCGAGATCGTGATCGTATATGCAAATACGTAGCGGTCCGCTTCCGGTTCCGACTGCTCGCCCAGATAGTCAGTAACGACCTTGATGTGGATATCGCACGTCTTGTCCGTCATTGCGCTTCACGTCTTATCGATGGACGCAGTCTATTCTAGCGGGTTCATGCCGGAATGTCGGAATTTGTACCCGGGTCAGCGCGAGTCTCCCCTGCAGGCGGATTTGCCCGACGATTGGCCAGCGCTACCCAGCGGCCCACGCTGACGGCTTCGGGCCGCAAGCCCGAATCGATGTCCAGGGCCGCGAAATCCGACTCGACCACCAGATCCTTCAGTGCATTCCTGAGCGTCTTGCGGCGCTTGGCGAATGCGGCAGCAACGAGGCGCGCCAACATTCGCTCGTCGCGTATATCGTAGGTGCCCGGCGGCAGTGGCCGCAGCCGCACGACCGAGGACATGACCTCGGGGGGTGGCGTGAAGGCTTCCCGGTCCACGTCGAACAGGGCGTCGATCTCGAGATGGCAGCCGAGCATCACCGTCAGCCGGCCGAAGCTTCGCCCGCCTGGCGCGGCGGCCATGCGGTCCACGACCTCCTTCTGCAACATGAAATGCATGTCCGCAATCGCATTGCGATGCTCGAGCAGGTGAAACAGCAGCGGCGTCGAGATGTTGTAGGGCAGGTTGCCGACTACGCGGAGACGATCGCCCAGGGTGCTGAAATCGAAGTTCAGCGCGTCCGCTTCGTGTATCCGGACGCGAGTCATGCCTGCATAGCGGCGTCGCAGCGCCGCAGCGAGGTCGCGGTCGAGCTCGACGGCATGGAGTTCACGGCAGCGGGGCGCCAGAAGATCGGTGAGGACGCCCTGGCCGGGCCCGATCTCGACGATGCAGTCCTCAGCGGCAGGCGCGATTGCCGCGAGGATCGCATCGACGACGGCCGGATCCGCCAGGAAATGCTGGCCGAAGCGCTTGCGCGGCCGGTGCGGTCTCACGCAGGCGAGCCGAGCGACTCCGCGAGCGCGATCGCGGCCCGCAGGCTGCCCGGGTCCGCGCGCCCGGTACCTGCGAGGTCGAACGCCGTGCCGTGGTCTACGGACGTGCGAATGATCGGCAGCCCGAGCGTTACGTTCACGGCATGGCCGAAACCGGCATACTTCAGCACCGGCAGTCCCTGGTCGTGATACATCGCAAGTATCGCGTCGTGCCGCCCGGCTGCGGGCGTGAACGCCGTGTCGGCCGGCACCGGCCCGGTCACGTCGAGCCCGTCGGCGCGCAGCGCCTCGAGTACCGGCGCGATGATGGTTTGCTCCTCCGATCCCAGGTGGCCGGCCTCGCCGGCATGCGGATTGAGTCCGCAGACCAGCATGTCGGGCGCCGCGATCCGGAACTGTTCGCGCAGGCCGCGCTCGAGCACCATGAGCACCGCGCGCAGGCGCTCCGCGGTGAGGTAGTCGGGTACGTCGCGCAAGGGCAGGTGAGTGCTCGCGAGCGCGACTCGCAGGTCGCCGGCGACCAGCAACATCACCGGCAGCGGAGTGCCCGTCAGTCCGGCCAGGAATTCCGTGTGACCGGTGAACGGGATGCCGGCATCATTGATGACGCTCTTCGCGATCGGTGCGGTGACCAGCGCGCGGTAGCGGCCGTCGCGGCAGCCGGCGACCGCGAGCCTGAGCCCCTCGAGGAGCGTCGCGGCATTGTCCGCGTCGGGCCGGCCGCAGCGGACCGGGGCCGAAAACGGGACATCGACTACGTCGAGGCGAAACTCGATACCCAGGCGCTCGGCCCGCTCGCGCAGCATGGCCGCGTCGCCGATCACCTGCATGGCGGGCGCGTCCGAGGACGCGCCGATCATGAGGCACAGGTCGGGGCCGATCCCCGCAGGTTCACCGGCCGTGACAACTAGCGGCGGCGTGCTCACATCCGGACGTCGACGTAGGCCTCGTCGCGGATCCGTTGCATCCAGAGTTGCGTCTCCGCGTCGCGCTTGCTCGCACGGATGCGTGTCACGCAATTCTGTTCCTTGAGATCCTCCGTGTTGTCGTAAACGCGGCGTCCAAGGAGCTGCACGATGTGCCAGCCGAACTGGCTGCGAAAGGGCTGGCTGAGCTCGTCGATTTCGAGTTCCTTGACGACGGCGTCGAATTCCGGAACGAAGGTTCCCGGGCCCGTCCAGCCCAGGTCGCCTCCGATGTTCGCCGAGCCCGGGTCGTCGGACAGGAGCTTCGCGACTGCGGCGAAATCTTCGCCACCCTCGATGCGCTGGTAGGCATCGTCGAGCTGTTGCTTGGCCGTCTCGTCGTCGATGATTTCATTCGGCGTGATCAGGATGTGGCGCGCATGCACCTGGTCCACTTCGCTCTTCTCGACCGCGCTGCGCATGTCGTTGACTTTCACGATGTGGATGCTGGTCGCCGTGCGAAACGGATCGGACACGTCGCCTTTCTGCAGGGGCGCGAGGATGTCGGTGAATACCGTGGGCACCTCGGTACCCTTCATCCAGCCGAGCGAGCCTCCTTCCAGGGACGTCGAACTCTTCGAGTAACGGGCGGCAAGCTGCCGGAAATCCTCGCCCGTCCGTACGCGCTCGGTGATTTCCTGGGCAGTCGCGACGGTCTCCTCGATCTCCTCGGTCGACGCCGATTCCGGCAGAGACAGTAAGATGTGCGAAAGGTTGTACTCGGAGTTCACGACCACGTTGTTCTCGAGGTCCGCGATGCACTGTTCGATCTCCCGCGGCGACACTTCGATGGACTGGTCGACCCGGATCCTGCGCAACTGTTCCATGGTCACGTCGTCGCGCATCTGGCGGCGGAATTCCTGGTAGTCGATGCCATCCTTCGCCAGCATATCGGGCAATTCGGCCAGCGTGCCGCCCATGTTCGTTGCCACGTCGTTCAGGATCTGGTTCAGCATCTCGTCAGAAATCTGCAGCCCGATGCGTTCGGCCTGCTGCAGCTGGATCTCCTCCAGCACGACCCGTTCCAGGACCTGCTCCTTGAGGATGTCCGGCGGCGGCAGCTGGAAGCCGTTCTTCTCCGCCTGCTCGCGGATCATGTCCAGCGTCTCGTTGTACTTGCTCTTCAACACGACGCCTTCATTGACGATCGCCGCGACGCCGTCGACGAATTCACCGGTTTCGGACAGCTCTTCCGCCACCACGGCGGGCGCGGCCGATAGCGCCAGGAGCGCGCATAAGCCATTGAATTTAAACACTATTTACTTACCGAAGATCTGCGGAGTAGCCAAGAATACCACGTTCGAGCAGCTTGTCGGCCGCCGTTCCGACGCTGGTCATGCCCTTCAATACGAGCTGCAGACCGACGGAAGAGTCCCGGGTTCCGTCGCGCGTCGAGATATGCCGGCGGCTCACCAGCCGCAGGCCCCAGCAGCAGCTCTCGTACTCGATGCCGAAGAACTGTTCGAGCATCTCCTCGTCGCGGAATGAATAATTGTAGCGGCCCACGAAGTTCCATTGATCGCCGAGCGGCCAGGACCAGGACACGTCACCCTGTTCCAGCGAGTCGCGCCGGTAACGATAGGCGAGATTCAGGATCTTGTTCTGTGCGGGCCGGTATTGCAGTCGCGCTTCGGATTGCGTCGTGCCGTTCTCGGTCGTTCCCCACTGGTGTCCGAAGTCGAAGTTCAGGTGCTCGTACAGCAGGAAGCGCACCTCGGCGACGTAGTCGGACGATTCGGTCGTGGCGGCCGTGCCGCCGGGCAGGGTCACCCGGCGATCGCCCATGTAACGCGTCTGGCCGATGGTCGCGGTCACCAGTTCCTCGCCGCTGTCCGCGTCGAGGATGCGCGACGTGACGCCGACGCTCACCTGGTCCGTGTCGCCGATGCGGTCCACGCCCAGGAAGCGATTGCGGCGGAACAGCTGGACCAGGTTGAGGTCCGGCACGATTGTGTCAAAGACGGGCAGCGCGTCCTGGTCGCGATAGGGCACGTGCACGTAGAGCAGGCGGGGTTCGAGTGTCTGCACGCGGTGCTCGGGACCGTTCATGCTGCGTTCGAACAAGAGCCCGGTGTCGAGACTGCCGATCGGCAGGCTGCGCGTGAGTTCGTCGTCCTCGCCTGGCGCTGTATCTTGCAGCCGGTAGGCGGTGTAGTCCCACGCGAGCGAGGGATTCACGAACCAGCCGTTGCCTTCGACCGGCAGTTCGAGGAGTGGCGCGACATTGGCGCGCCAGCCCGTCACACCGACCTCGCGATCGAAGTTGACCAGTTCGGCATCGACGCCGGCCTGCAGGCCGGCGATCCCCTGCGGCCACTGGCCGCGGAACAGGACCTGCGGCAGCCGCTGGTAGGGCTCGTCATCCGGCAGGATCGCATCGTCCAGGGTCTGGAAATCCTGCGCCTGTGCGAACAGGTACATCGTGTCGCTGTACCAGTCGAAACTCAGGTGCCGATCGAGATGCGTCGTGCTCGACGCACTCAAACTGCCGCCCAAATCCTCGAAATACTGGTTGTCGGAAACTTCGCGAAAATCGAGCAGCCCACGCACGTCGTTATCGAACAGGGAACGATGACGGACCGACAGCAGGTGGCGGGTGCGGTCCAGTTGCTCGTCGTCAGGCAGGTACTGGCCGACGATCTCGCCGTCGTGGATTTCGCCCAGGTATCGAAACTCGGTCTGCAACTGCAGGCCGCGCTCAGTCAGCAGGCGCGGCGTGATGGTCGCGTCGTAATTCGGCGCGATGTTCCAGTACCACGGCACGCGCAGCTCGTTGCCGCTGCGGCCGGAACTGCCGATTTCCGGCGTGAGGATGCCGGACTTGCGGGCATCGCCGATGGGAAAGGAAATGAACGGCGCCCACAGTATGGGCACGCCGAGAAAGCGCAGGCGGATGTCGCGCGCCGTCGCGATGCCCGCGCGCGTGTCGAGGTCGATGTCGTCCGCCTGCAGCGCCCAGTCCTCGGATTCGGGGGGGCAGGTGCTGTAATGGACCCGGTCGAGCTGGAGTTCTCCTTCACGGTTGACCAGCACCTGGTCCGCGCCGCCGCGGGCGTTGTTGGTACCCAATGAAAACCGGGCGCCCAAGAACAGGACTTCTCCGGAATCGTAGGCGAACTCCGCGGCGTCGCTCACGACTTCAGTCACCGGATCCTCGTAGCGCACGTTGCCGGACAGGATGACGGCGCGCCGGTCCGATTCGTATTGCGCCTCGTCGGCCCCGACCACGCGCTGGCCGCGACGCAGCAGCACACCGCCGCGGACGGAAAAATCCGGGTTGGCGCCGAAGTTGCCCTCGAGTTCGCCTGCCTCGATCTCGATGGCCAGTTCGTCGTCGGCGTCGTCGAAATCGCTCGCGGCCGGCAGAGCGACGTCCAGCGAATTCCGGCACGAAAGCAGGTCCGCCGACTGCGCGGTCGACGCTGCCAGAATCCAGCCGGCCATGATCAGGTTTTTCGGTGCCAAAGCGATGGTCGGATCGGGGTGGTCTCCGACGCGAGGCCGGACGGCCAAAACGCGGATACTAGCAGGTCAGGCGACCTGTTCCACGGCGCCGTCGAGTCCGAGCCGGCCGAGGAGCTGCGGCAGCAGTGCGTGACGTGCGGACTCGAGCGTGAGATCGATGCCGAGGCCGGCGAGGTCGGTCACCGCGAGCCCGGCGAAGCCGCAGGGATTGATGCGGCTGAACGGCTCGAGGTCCATGTGCACGTTCAGTGCCATCCCGTGGAAACTCGCGCCCCGGCGCACCCGCAAGCCTACGCTCGCGAACTTGACGCCGTCCGCGTAAACGCCGGGCGCATCGCAGCGGCTCGCCGCAACAACATCGTGCGCCGCGGCGAGCGCGACGACGCTCTGTTCGAGCGTGCTCACCAGCGCGCGGACACCGATGCCTGCACGCCGCAGGTCGAGCAGCGGATAGATCATCAGCTGCCCCGGACCGTGATAGGTGACCTGGCCGCCGCGGTCGACCTGAACGACCGGGATGTTACCGGGCGCGAGCAGGTGCTCGCGGGCGGTGTTCACGCCGAGCGTGAAGACCGGTCGGTGCTCGGTGAACCAGATTTCATCGGCCGTCTGCCCGTCGCGCGCGTCGGTGAACGCCTGCATTGCCCGCCACACCGGCCCGTAATCCGTGAGCCCCAGCGATTTGACCAGGACCGGCAAGGCGCGAGCCTAAAAGGCCATCAATATGTCGTCGTGCGCCGTCAGATCGCGGTAAATGGCGTCGAGCTGTTCCTTGCTCGTGGCACTGACCGTGATGGTGATCGAGACGAAGCGGCCATTGCGGCTCACCGCGGTCTGGATCGCATCGTCCGCGACCGGCCCGCTGTGTCTTTCGACCAGCGCGCGGACCATGTGGTGGAACTCCGGGGTGTCCCGCCCCATGACTTTCAGCGGGAAATCGCAGGGAAACTCAATCAGCGAGAGCGGGGCGTCATCGTCGATCATCGCCGCCTCGATCTCACTCGAACCACAGGGTTACGCCGTCCCGGGCACGTTGCCACAGGGAGCCCTCCGGGTTGTCGGCGAGGGCGCGTAGCGATTCGGTGACGAGGGTGCGGCCATTCAGGTTGACGCTGAACTCCGCCAGTGGCTGCCCGGACGCGACGGGCGCTTCGAGCACGGCCGGGATGTTGCGCACCATCTCCAGCGACTCGTAGCTGCCCCGCGGAATCGTGATGTAGATATCCTCGAGCACGCCGAGGTCGGTGAATTCATTGGCCGACATCCAGATGCGCGCCGAGGTAACGACTTCTCCGGCCTTGTACAGCAGGCGCGTCTCGTAGAAGCGGAAGCCGTAATTGAGGAGGGCCTGGCTGCCGTCGATGCGTGCCTTGGCGCTCGAGGTACCGAGCACGACGGCAATGACGCGCATGTCCTCGCGCTTCGCCGACGAGATGAGGCAGTAGCCGGCGTCCTCGGTGTGGCCCGTCTTCATGCCGTCGACCGAATCGTCCCGCCATAGCAGGTCGTTGCGGTTCGGCTGCGTGATCCCGTTCCACGTGTATTCCTTAAGTGAGTACCACTTGTAGTGGTCCGGGTGCTGCATGATGATCGCGCGCGCCAGTACGGCGAGGTCGCGGGCCGTCGAATAGTGATTCGCGTCCGGCAGGCCCGTGGAATTCAGGAAGTGGCTCTCGTTCATTCCAAGTGCCTGCGCCGACTGGTTCATCATCTCGGCGAATACGGCCTCGGTGCCGGCAACGTGCTCGGCCAGCGCCACGCTGGCGTCGTTACCGGACTGCACGATCATGCCGAGCATGAGGTCGCGTACCGGCACCCGGTTGCCGACCTCGACGAACATGCGCGAGCCGCCCGTGCGCCAGGCGTTTTCGCTGATCGTCACCTCGTCGTCGAGCCCGACCTGTTGTTTCGCCAGTGCCTGGAAGACGACGTAGGCAGTCAACAGTTTCGTCAGGCTCGCCGGCGCCAGCCGTTCGTGGGGCTCGTGCTCGGCCAGCACCTGCCCGGTTCGCGCGTCGGTCAGCAGGTAACTCTTCGAGCCGATGATCGGTGGAGCCGGGGTCGGCAGGTCCTGCGCACTGGCCAGGCCGGCATGCGCAAACAACACGAACAAAATCAGAAACTTCGGGGACCGAACTCGCATGCAGTTTGCCACGGTGGAGATGCGGGGGGCCGTATTGTAACCAATTCGCGGGCGCCGGGCGGAACCCCTCAGCGTCCCTCATTCCGGGACGAGATAGGGATCCGTGATGCCGAGGCTTTCGAGCTTGGCTACGACGACGTCGTATTGCACGACTTCGTGTATGGGGCCGATACGCACCCGGTAGAGTGCCGGGGTGACTTCCGCATCGGTATGGATCAGCACGTTGTCGAAGCCGTTGTCGACCAGCAGCGCCTTGCGCCGGTCTGCATTCTCGCGATTCCCGAATGCGCCCACCTGGACGAAGGAACGGGCGGGCGTTGCAGCGCCCGGGGCGACCGCGCCGGCTGCTGCGGCGCGGGTCGGCTGGTCGCCGCCCGGGCCGTCGAAGCTGATCGCCGAAATTTCGACCAGGCTCGTGCCGTCCGCGATCATGTCGAGCTTCAGTGCCGCGGCATAGGACAGGTCGATGACGCGATTGTGGACGAACGGTCCGCGATCGTTCACGCGGACGATGATGCTCGTGTCGTTGCGCAGGTTGCGCACGCGAACGTAAGTCGGCAGCGGCAGGGTTTTGTGCGCCGCTGTCATGGCGTACATGTCGTAGGGCTCGCGGCTCGATGTCGGTTTGCCGTGGAACTGTTCGCCGTACCACGACGCGACCCCGCGCTCCAGGTAGTCGGAACTCGTCGGGAGCACCGTATAGGTCTTGCCGAGGACCTCGTACACCGGTCCGTTGCCGTAACGGCTCGGAGGCTCGGCACGTGGCACGGCGCTGCCGGGCAGGTCCGGGATCACGGCGCTGCCGGACGGGGGCGTATCACGCACCTCGCTGCCGCCGCAGGCGGCGAGGCCGAGCAAGGCAAGCCACGCCGCGCGGCGCACTCGAACGTTAGGATTCATCTGCAACACCACGCATCGCCTGCGCCACTTCCTGGCCTAGCTGATATACCGCCAGCGCGTACATCGAACTCCGGTTGTAGCGGGTGATGACGAAGAAGTTGTCGAATCCGACCCAGTACTCAGGGCCTTCAGCGCCGGCGTAGGCGAGTACGGCGGCGTCGCTGTCGGCGGACTGGCTCGTCTCGAAGACCACTCCGTCCCGGCTGAGAGTAGCCACCGTGGACTGCGGCGTCAGCGTGTTGGCCGGAGCGGGGGGCGGCCCCTGCCAGCCACTGCCGAGCGTCGCCTGGGCGACGACGTCGGCGCCGCTCTGCCAGCCGTGCGCATTGAAATAGTTGGCGATGCTGCCGGCCACGTCCGTCCAGTCGTTCCAGATGTCGCGGCGCCCGTCGTCCGTCGAGTCGACCGCATAGGCACGGAAACTCGACGGCATGAACTGCGGCCTGCCCATGGCGCCGGCATATGAGCCTGTCGCGTCGCCGGCCAGCATGTCCTCTTCGCGAACGAGGAGCAGGAACTGAGCGAGCTCCTTGCGGAAGAAATCGGCCCGTGGCGGGTATTTGAATGCCAGCGTCGAGAGTGCATCCAGCACGCGGAACTTGCCGGTGATGCGGCCGAAATAGGTCTCGACGCCGATGATGCCGATGAGAATTTCCTCCGGTACGCCGGATTCGTCCGCGATCCGCGCAAGCATCTTGCAGTGTTCCTGCCAGAAGGTCACTCCGGCCGCGACGCGTTCCGGGGTGATGAAGATCTTCCGGTACTCGGCCCAGGTGAAGGTCTTCTCGGCCGGCTTGCTGATCGCGTCGATGATGCCCTGTTTGATTTCCGCGTCGGCCAGCACCGCAGTCAGCGCATCGCGCTCGAAGCCGTGCTCGGCGACCATTTCGTCGATGAAGGAACGGACTTCCGGTTGCCCGGTGTCCAGGGCGAAGCTGGTGCAGAAGGTCAGCAGCAACGCGCTGCCCGGCAGGATACGTTTCATCAGTGCGGAAGGAGTTTCCGGTGGGTGTGGATCGACATCAGAATACCGAATCCTGCCATGAGCGTCACCATCGACGTGCCGCCGAAACTCACCAGCGGCAGCGGCACGCCGACCACGGGTACGAGGCCGCATACCATGGCGGTGTTGACGAACACATAGACGAAAAAGGTCAGGCTGATCGAACCGGCGACCAGACGCGAATAGGTATCGTGTGCATGCACGGCGATCCACAGGCCGCGGCCGGTGACGAACATGTACAGGCTGATCAGCGACAGTACCCCGAGCAATCCGAACTCCTCGCCGATCACGGCGAAGATAAAGTCCGTATCGCGCTCCGGCAGGAACTCGAGATGCGCCTGCGACCCGTTCGTCCAGCCCTTGCCGAACATTCCGCCCGAACCGATCGCGATCTTGGACTGGATGATGTTGTAGCCGGCGCCCAACGGATCGCTGTCGGGATTCAGCAGGGTCAGCACGCGCTGCCGCTGGTAGTCCTGCATGAATTCCCACAACACGATGGCGCCCGGCACCGCGAGCACCGTCAGGGTGACCATCAGCCGGATGGGCAGGCCCGCCAGCACCACCACGATGATCCCGGCGGCCGCGATCAGCAACGCCGTGCCGAGGTCGGGCTGCTTGGCAATCATGATCGTGGGCGCAGCAATCGCCACCAGGAGCAGCAGGACCTGGCTCAGTTTCGGCGGGATGGGGCGCTGGTGGAGGTACCAGGCAGCCATCATCGGCACCGCGAGTTTCATGATCTCGGACGGCTGAAAGCGGATGCCGAGGTCCAGCCAGCGGCGCGCTCCCTGCCCGACGACGCCCACCGCCAGCACGAGGAACAGCAGCACGAGGCCGGCGCCGTAGGCCCACGGCGTCCAGCGGCGCAGGAAATCCGGGGGCAGCTGCGCGACGATCAGCATCGCGAGCAAGGCCACGCTCAGCCGCAGGAGCTGGTTGCTCACCATCTGCGGGCTCTCCCCGGCGGCGCTGTAGAGCACGGCGAGGCCGAAACCGCAGATGACGAGCAAGCCGCCGAGCAGCGGACCGTCGATGTGCAGCTCCCGCAACAGGCGCGTGAACCCGGAAAGCGGCGCTTCCTTGCCGGCGATCAGCCGCGAAGAGTCGCTACGTCGCATCGGCCGCCCCGAGATAGCGGTCCATCAGCGCACGCGCGATCGGCGCTGCGACCCGGCTGCCGCTGCTGCCGTTCTCCAGGACCACCGCGACGGCGATCTGCGGGTTGTCGACGGGCGCGAACGCGATGAACAGTGCATGGTCGCGCAGGCGATACTCGATCTCGTCCTCGTTGTACTCGTCTTCCTGGGCAACCGAGAACACCTGTGCGGTGCCGCTCTTGCCCGCCATCTGGTAGGGGGCACCGGTGCCGACGGCGCGGGCCGTGCCGCGCTCGCCCTGCATGACGGCGTGCATCGCATCGATCACGGACTGCCAATAGAATTCGTTGTCGATCGCGACATCCGCAGTGCGCTCGGGCGTGACCAGCGTACGCTCCGCGGTGAGCGGATCCTCCCATGCGGCGACGAGGTGCGGCTTGAAGCGCGTGCCGCGGGTGGCGAGCGTCGCTGCCGCGCTGGCGAGTTGCAGCGGCGTCGTCAGCATGTAGCCCTGGCCGATCGAGGCGATCACGGTTTCGCCGTTGAACCAGCGCTGGTCCGAGGGATTCCGGAAGGTCCGTTCCTTCCATGCCCTGGAGGGATTGATGCCTTCCTGTTCGCCGGGTACGTCGATTCCGGTCGGCCGGCCGAGCCCGAACTGGTCGAGATAGGTGTGCATGGCGTCGATGCCGAGATCGACGCTGACTTGGTAGAAATACACATCGCAGGATTGTTCGAGCGCATCGTGCAGGTCGACCCGCCCGTGGCCCTGCGGCTTCCAGTCCCGGTACCGGTGCGTCGAATTCGGCAGCCGGAAGAAGCCGACGCACACGGTCTTTTTCGTCAGGTTGGTCGCGCCGGTGGTGAGCGCCGCCAGCGCCAGCATCGGCTTGATGGTCGAGCCCGGCGGATAGGTGCCGCGAACCGCGCGATTGAACAAGGGCCGGTCGAGATCGTTTTGCAGGCCATTGAACTCGTTGGAACTCATGCCGGTTGCGAACATATTCGGGTCGAAAGAAGGCGTGCTGACCAGGGCCAGGATCTCGCCGCTCCAGGGATCCATGGCGACGACGGCGCCGCGCTGCCCGGCCAGGGCGTTGTACGCCACCAGCTGCAGGTCGAGATCGAGGCTCAGGTACAGGTTGGAGCCCGGCCCGGGCTGGGCATCCGCCGGCAGTGAACCGAGCATGTCGCCCGAGGTTTGCGTCACGACCCGCCCGCGGGCATTCGTCACCACGTGCCGGTAACCGGGATCGCCGTGCAGGACAGACTCGAAGCTCATTTCCACGCCGGTCTTGCCGGTCTGGCCGGTGCCGGCGTACCTGGCCGGGTCCAGCGTCAGCAGGTCGGCCTCGGACAGCGCGCCCACGTAGCCGATGGCATGTGCGATCGCCGGCCCGTTCGGATAGTGCCGGATGAGGCGCGGCCGGAAATCGACGCCGGGAAAACGCGGCCGCTGGATTGCGAAGTGCGCCACCTCCTCGTCGGACATCCGGAGTTTCAGCGTGACCGGCTTGAAGCGGGGTCCGCTCGCGATCAGTGCCTTGAAGTTCTCGATGTCCTCGGCGGCTACGAGTTCCAGCGCAGCGAGCCGTGCCAGCGTGTCGTCGACGTCCTCCACCTGTTCGGGGATCAGTTCGAGCTGGTACGCCGGACGGTTCTCGGCCAGTACGCGACCTTTGCGGTCGAGGATCAGCCCCCGGATCGGCGGCACGGCCTCGATCCGGATCCGGTTGCCCTGCGCGCGTTCGGCAAAGTGTTCGTAGTTGAATACCTGCAGCTGCACGAGCCGGGCGATCACGGTGCCGAGCAGCAGCGCTGCGACCACGGACGCGAATATCACTCGCGCGATGAACAGCCGCCGCTCCGAATGATGGTCCTTGATGGGCGCCAGCAGGCTCACGTCAGGTGCGGAGCTCTACGCGATAGCGGATGCCGGTCAGGAAATTGTAGAGCAACGGCCAGACGAGGGATCCCGACACCACCGGCGCCCAGTAGGTGATCGCCGGCGTACGGATGTCGGCGACCCCGTTGATCCAGAACAACAGGAACTGGTACAGGGCAAGCAGCGCGAACACTGTCGCGCTCAATTGCAGCAACGGGAACACCCGCATCAGGAGGTGGAAACGGACCGTGAGAAATACGACCACCGTCAGCGCCAGCGCATGCTGTCCCAGCATGGTGCCCTGCGCGACGTCGAGGACCAGGCCGACCATGCAGGCAATGCCGACGCTGTAACTGCGCGGCAGGCTGAAACTCCAGAAGATCATGATGAGCGCGACCCAGTCGGGACGGAAGGGTTCCACGCTGCGTGGCAACGGCACGATCGTGAGCGTCAGCGCGACGATGACGGTAAGGATGAAGGGCAGGTGCCTCGATGTGCGCTCCCTACTCATCATTATTCTCCTCGCCATTCTCCTCGTCGGGTCTGTCCGCGCCGGCTGTGTCCTCGTTCTCGCTACGCCGGTTGGTCTGCCGCGGTTCTTCGCTGACGGCGGGCGTCGACCAAACCAGCATGATCTCGCGCACCTGGTTCAATGCGGCCACCGGTTCGGCGGTCACGTTTGCGAAGGCCTGCTGCGGCAGTCGGGTGACGTCGCTCACGACCGCGACGGGATAGCCGGACGGGA
The DNA here is from genome assembly GCA_963775455.1 of uncultured Pseudomonadota bacterium. GTDB lineage: Bacteria > Pseudomonadota > Gammaproteobacteria > Steroidobacterales > Woeseiaceae > UBA1847. The sequence continues at coordinate 758,695 of CAVZIU010000006.1, forward strand.
ACGCGCCACCGAGCCCCGAGGTGATCAGCAGGTCGCCCTCGCGGATGTCGGCATTGTTCGCGAGGCCCGGCAGGTCGAGACTGCCGAATTCACCGGTGCCATAAGCGATGGTGCGCAGCCCGTTGCGATTGACCTCGACCGGTAGTGCATGCCCCGGATCGCTGATGAGCAGAGCTTCGGAGGTCACGAGGCCCACTTCGATCACCTGGCCGACGACACCGTCCTGGTCGACGATCGCCTGCCCTTCATAGATGTCGTCGCCGGAGCCGGCGTCGATGATCAGGCTGTGGCGGCCGGGGTTCGAATCGACGGCCAGGATCTCCGCCACCCGCACCCGGTCCTCGACCTGTTCGCGGGCGTCCAGCATTTCCCGCAGGCGCGAGTTTTCGGCCTCGAGCCCGTCCTGCGTCAGCAGTCGGGCGCGGATCACCTGCTGTTCCCGCTTGAGCTGCTCGTTCTCCTTCAGCAGCGTGTCGTGGGACCTGAGGCGCACACCGGTCCAGTCTACCAGGCGGGATGGCGCATCGACCACCAGCTGCAAGGGATACAGCGCGGTGCCGATCGTGTCGCGCACCTGACCGAGATGCTGCTCCCGGTGGTCGAGATACATGAGTAGCAGGGACAGCAGGATCAGTGCCAGCGCGCGAAAGCCCAACGCCGGAATTCTTGCAGGGTTGCTGCTTTTGTCTCGCGTCGTGGCCATTGTCTGGCGCCAGGGCTTGCTCCGTTCGTGGCCCTGTGGACGGGTCACTCCAGGCCGAACACCCCGGGGCCTTGCTCGTCGATCAACTCGATGACCCGGCCGCCGCCGCGTGCCACGCAGGTCAGCGGGTCGTCGGCGATGACGACCGGCAGGCCGGTTTCCTCCATCAACAGCTTGTCGATGTCACGGAGAAGAGCACCGCCGCCGGTGAGCACGATGCCGCGCTCCGCGACGTCGGCGCCCAGTTCCGGCGGCGTCTGTTCGAGCGCTTCCTTCACCGCGCCGACGATACCCTGCAGCGGTTCCTGCAGGGCTTCGAGGATCTCGTTGCTGTTCAGCGTGAAGCTGCGCGGGACGCCTTCGGACAGGTTGCGGCCTTTGACGGAAATTTCGAGTACCTCCTGGCCGGGGAACGCGGAACCGATTTCGTGCTTGATGCGTTCTGCCGTCGCTTCGCCGATGAGGATGCCGTAGTTGCGGCGTACGTAGTTGGTGATGGCCTCGTCGAAGCGGTCGCCGCCGATGCGTACCGATGCGGCGTACACGATGCCGTTAAGGGAAATTACCGCAACTTCGGACGTGCCGCCGCCGACGTCGAGCACCATCGAACCACGCGCTTCGTGCACCGGCATGCCGGCGCCTATCGCAGCCGCCATCGGCTCGTCGATGAGATGAACCTTGCGCGCACCGGCGCCTTCCGCCGATTCGCGGATGGCGCGGCGTTCGACCTGCGTGGAGCCATAGGGCACGCAGATCAGCACCCTGGGGCTCGGCCGGAAATAACGTGTGCCCAGCGCCTTCTTGATGAAGTGCTGCAGCATCTTCTCGGTGACCGTGAAGTCGGCGATGACACCGTCTTTCAGCGGGCGGATCGCGGTGATGTTGCCCGGTGTGCGGCCGAGCATGTTCTTGGCCTCGAGCCCCACCGCTTCGACGACGCGGCCGCCACGGCCGCTGTCCTCCCGGATTGCAACCACCGACGGCTCGTCGAGCACGATGCCATGGCCGCGCGAGTAGATAAGTGTATTGGCGGTACCAAGGTCGATGGACAGGTCATTGGAGAAATAACCCAGAAGGCTTTTGAGCATGCGGGGAGGGGTCCAAAACGATTAACGGCGTAGCCTAACAACGGCCGGGACATAGCACAAGGCGGCGTGTATCATTGCGGGCGCGCCTGCCTGAAGGCGTTTCCAGGCGTGAATTTTCCGGGTTTTTCGCCGTGTCACTCGATCGAGACCAAGTACAGCACATTGCGATGCTGGCGAGGCTTCGCCTTGCCGATGACGAGTTCGCCGAAGCTGTCGACAAGCTCTCTCGCATCGTCGACTTCGTCGACCGCCTGTCTGCCGCCCCGACCGATGACGTCGTGCCGATGGCACACCCCCTGCACGAGGTACAGCGCCTGCGTGCCGATCGCGTCACGGAAACCGACGACCGCGGGCTATTGCAGGAAAACGCGCCGCAGGTCAGTGACGGCCTGTACCTCGTGCCGAAGGTCCTCGAGTGACGGAGCTGCATGCGCAGACGCTGACCGAGCTTCGCACCGGCCTCGAACGCGGCGATTTCTCCGCCGTCGAGCTTGCGACCGCGTTGCTCGCACGTATAGAAAGCCTCGAGCCTGCCCTGAATGCCTTCATATCCGTACTTGGCGAACGGGCGCTCGCCGATGCCGCCCTGGCCGATGCGCGACGCGCGGCCGGCAACGGCGGCCCCTTGTGCGGCCTGCCGTTGGTGCACAAGGACATCTTCTGCATGCGTGGCGTCAGGACGACCTGCGGATCGCGCATGCTCGACAACTTCGTCGCGCCCTACGATGCGACGATCGTCGCGCGACTGGCGGCTGCCGGCGCCGTCGTGCTCGGCAAGACCAACATGGACGAGTTCGCGATGGGCTCGTCGAATGAAACGAGCTGGTTCGGGCCGGTCAGGAACCCCTGGGACCTCGAACGCTCGCCCGGCGGTTCATCGGGCGGCTCGGCCGCCGCGGTCGCGGCCCGGCTCGTGCCCGCGGCGACCGCGACCGACACCGGCGGATCGATCCGGCAACCCGCATCGATGACGGGTACGGTCGGGTTCAAACCGACCTACGGCCGGGTGTCGCGCTACGGCATGATCGCTTTCGCGTCGAGCCTCGACCAGGCGGGGATGATCACGCGCAGCGCCGAGGATGCCGCGTTGCTGCTCGGCGTGATGGCGGGATTCGACGAGCGCGATTCGACCTCCATCGATCATCCGGTCCCCGACTACATGGCGGGGCTCGACCGGCCGCTCGACGGTTTGCGCGTCGGCATCGTGCGCCAGCACTTCGACCCCGGCCTCGACGCCGGTTGCGCCGACGCGGTGCACGCGGCGCTCGGGCTGCTCGAAACCCGGGGCGCGACGCTCACCGAAGTCGACCTGCCGAACCTCGACTACTGCGTGCCGGCCTACTACGTCGTCGCGCCCGCCGAATGCTCGTCGAACCTGTCCCGCTTCGACGGGGTGCGCTTCGGCTACCGCGCCGAGGACCCGAAGGACCTGCTCGACCTCTATTGCCGCAGCCGCGGCGAAGGATTCGGCGCGGAGGTCAAGCGCCGCATCATGACCGGCACCTACGTGTTGTCGGCCGGTTACTACGACGCCTACTACCTGAAGGCGCAGAAGGTACGCCAGCTTATCAGCGAGGATTTCCGCCGCGCCTTCAGCGCAGTCGACCTGATCGCAGGGCCGACGACGCCGACGCCGGCGTTCCGGCTCGGCGACAAGACCGACGACCCGATCACGATGTACCTGAACGACATCTATACCATCGGTGCGAACCTCGCCGGGCTCCCGGCGTTGTCGGCGCCCTGCGGTCTCGTCGACGGACTGCCGGCGGGCCTGCATCTCGTCGGTCCGCACTGGTCCGAGCAGCTGTTGCTGTCCGTCACGCACCAGTACCAGCGGGAGACCGACTGGCATCGCCGGACCCCGGGGGCCTACGCATGAACGCCGACCGCTGGGAGGTCGTGATCGGGCTCGAGATTCACACACAGCTCGCGACGGCCAGCAAGATCTTCTCCGGCTCGGCGACGGCCTATGGCGCTGAGCCGAATTCGCAGGCCTGCCTGGTCGACCTCGGCTATCCCGGCACCCTCCCGGTACTGAACGAGGAGGTCGTGCGCATGGCGACGAAATTCGGACTCGCGATCAATGCGACGATCGCCAGCCGCTCCGTGTTTGCGCGCAAGAATTACTTTTACCCGGACCTGCCGAAGGGCTACCAGGTCAGCCAGTACGAGCTCCCGATCGTCGCGAATGGCGAACTGTTCATCGTCGGCGACGACGGGCGCGACAAGCGCATCGGCATCACGCGCGCGCACCTCGAGGAAGACGCGGGCAAGTCCCTGCACGATCGTTACGCGCGCTGGTCCGCCATAGACCTGAACCGCGCCGGGACCCCGCTCCTGGAGATCGTGTCCGAACCGGACCTGCGGTCCGCGCGGGAGGCGGTGGCTTACATGCGGAAGATCCACTCGATCGTTCGCTACCTGGAGATCTCCGACGGCAACCTGCAGGAAGGTTCGTTCCGCTGCGACGCGAACGTCTCGATCCGGCCGCGCGGCCAGCGGGCACTCGGAACCCGCGCCGAACTCAAGAACCTGAATTCCTTCCGCTTCGTCGAGCGCGCCATCAACTACGAGATCGGGCGCCAGGTGGACCTCCTGGAAGACGGCGGAACCGTCTTGCAGGAAACCCGCCTGTACGACGCAGAGCGTGACGAGACGCGCTCGATGCGCAGCAAGGAGGAAGCAAAGGACTACCGCTACTTCCCGGACCCCGACCTGCTGCCGGTCGAAATCGGCACGGACTATGTCGAAGCGGTCCGCGCGACACTCCCCGAACTGCCGGACGCAAAGAGGCAGAGATTCGTCGAACAATACGGGCTGCGGGCAGAGGACGCCGGCATCCTGACCCTCGGCAGGCCGCTTGCCGACTATTTCGAGGCCGCCGCGCGTGCGGCGGCCGCCATGCCACAGGCGGTCGCGAACTGGGTGCTCGGCGACCTCGCCGCGGCCTTGAACCGCGACGGGCGCGACATTGCCGATGCGCCGGTCACACCGGGCTTGCTCGCCGGGCTCGTCGACCGCATCGCGGACAACACGATCTCCGGCAAGATCGCCAAGGAAGTATTCGAAGCGATGTGGGCGGGTCAGGGTGACGCCGACCGGGTCATCGACGCACGGGGCTTGCGGCAGATCACCGACAGTTCCGCGCTCGAGGCGGCGGTCGACAAAGTCATTGCCGCGAACCCACTGCAGGCCGCGGAGTACCGCGCCGGCAAGGACAGGCTGATCGGCTATTTCGTCGGGCAAGTCATGAAGGAGACGCAGGGGAAAGCGAATCCCGGCGTGGTCAACCGGCTGCTGAAGGAACGCCTGCCACAGGATGGCTCGTCGAGCTGAGCGCTGCTTCGATGTTCGCCGACCACATCATCCCGTTCGCGTTCGAGGCGCTGCCCGTGCGCGGGGAACTCATCTATCTCTCCCGCGCGTGGCGGCGGATGCTTCGTGAACAGGACTACGCACCGATCGTCAAGGAAACCCTCGGCCACGCTGCCGCCGCCACCGGCCTCATTGCGCAGAGCCTCAAGTTCGACGGCGCCGTCACGATGCAGATCCAGGGCGCCGGGGACCTGCGCATGCTCGTCATGCAGTGCACGAGCCAGCTCGAATTGCGCGGCATGGCGACCGAGGCCGCGGACGTCACCGCCCGGACCTTCGACGAACTCCTGCAGGACGCGCATTGCGCCATCACCGTCGATGCCGGCGAACGACCCTACCAGGGTATCGTCGAAGTCGGGCGCGACTCCCTCGGCGCGAGCCTGGAGAACTATTTCGAACGTTCGGTGCAATTGCCGAGTCACGTGGCACTGGTCAGCGACGAGATCCTTGCAGGGGGATTGCTGCTGCAACAAATGCCGGGACTGCAGATCGATCCGGACGACTGGGTCCGGCTCGGTCACCTCGCCGCCACGCTCCGGGTTGGCGACTTCCCCGACGCCAGCGGGCTCGACCTGATCGGCAAGCTGTTCAACGAAGACGACGTGCGGGTCTTCGCCGCACGGCCCGTGACGTTTCGCTGCCGCTGCTCGCGGCAGCGCACCGAAGAAGTCCTGAGGATGCTGGGCGAAGACGAAGTGCGCGACGTGTTGCAAGAGCAGGGCCGGGTCGAGGTCACCTGCGAATACTGCGGGCGCCGGCGCAACTTCGATGCCGTCGACGTTTCCCGGGTGTTCGCCGACAACGTCGTCAGCGGCCCGGACCGGCCGCAATAAAGCCTGCCGGCATCGCCCGGCTCTTATAACCGCAAGCTCGGAGCAAACGGCGCTGTAATTAGCGCTTGTCACAAGACTTTGTGGCTATGAACCGCGCCCATATGCCGGGCCGAAAACCGCGGCCGGGCAAGGGTCCGCGGCCTGCTTCGGCCTCCCTGATCAATGGCTTAGCGAGCCCGACCGAACGGCCGGGCATGGTGGCGGTGCCATATGCCGCAACCCTGTTGCGAAACCGCGCCAAAGCCACGCAGCCAACCCCTGTTCCGTTCATAACTAACCGGGATACCTTGATTCCTTCCGATGCGTACCTCGGTTTCAGTTGTGTGATTTCGGCAACAACCGGGCATCCGCAGCGGCGATACCGGCGACCCGGAATCACCTTCGAGCATAGGGGGGCACATCATGAACCAATACACGCGGAGCACGCGCAAACGCGCGACGACCTGCCTGGGCTTCAGCCTTGCGGCGCTGATCGGCCAGCCGATAGCACTGGCGCAGGAGCCGGAGACACCGGCCGAGACCGAGACGGCGGCCGAGATCGAGGAATTTCTGGTCACCGGCAGCCGCATCAAGCGCGATAGCACATTCACGTCCACTTCACCGCTCGCGGTGATCGAGGCCGAACAGCAGGTCCAGTTCGGCGCCCTCGACTCCGCGTCGCTGCTGCGCTCGGCGACCTCGGTCGGCGGACAGCAGGTCGACTCTTCGTTCTCCGGATTCACCGTCGATGGCGGTCCCGGGGCCGAAACCATCGGCCTGCGCGGACTTGGCGAGGAACGCACGCTGGTGCTGATCGACGGGCGCCGGATCGGCGCCGCCGGCAACTTCGGGGCGGCAGTATTCGCCGACCTGTCCCTGATCCCGACCTTCCTGATCGAACGTGCCGAAATCCTGCTCTCGGGTGCCTCGTCCATATACGGCGCGGATGCGGTTGCGGGCGTCGTCAACATTATTACGCCCAAGGACTTCGACGGCATCGAACTCGACGCCACCTACGGCATGCCCGACACCGGGCACGGTGACGAGAAGACGGCCTCGATCCAGCTGGGTTCCACGTCGGACCGCGCGCACTTTTTCATTGGCGGTGAATACTACCAACGCGAGGGCGTGCAGGCGGCCGATCGTGAGTTCACCCAGGGCGGCCACCGCGCGATCACGATCGACGAGAACGGCGAGCGGCAGGAGGTGCCGGACGGCTTTTTCGACCAGACGATCGCTTTCGGTCCCGACTGCACGTTCGCTGGCTATACGCCCGGGCAGATGAGCGGCGGCTCAACGGTGCCGGACTTCTCTTGCGACGTCGACTTCGAGTCGCAGCCATGGAACGAGGCATTCGCGTTCCTGGGCACGGACATCTGGGCGCCGACGGAAAAATGGTCGGCATTCGGGAGCATCGACTATGACCTGGAGTCCTTCGGCGATTCGTCCGTCTATTTTCAGATCCTGAACTCGAACCGGAAACAGTCGGCGAACGGCGGCGACGCACAGTTCTTCCCGCTGGTCCCGACGGCCAACCAGTACAATCCCTTCGGCACCGACGTCGTTGCGGTGGCGTACGACGGCAATTCCCGCAGGGATGTCGACGACACCTCGGTGTCCTACAACCGCTATGTGCTCGGGCTCATGGGTAACATCATCTTCCTGGACGGCCTGGCAACGCTCGACAACTGGACCTACGACATGTCGGTCGGCTACACGCGCAGCGAGGGCACGAACAGCTTCGACATCATCCGTAACGACCGGCTGACCAACTCGTTCAACAACTGCGTGAATCCGCCGCAGGACCTGTTCGGCGGATTCGCACCGGAATGCGTCGTTGTCAATCTGTTCAGTCCCGACTTCCTGGTGAACGGCAGTCTCGGCGCCGCGCACGACTACCTGGTGGCACGCGTCAACAACCAGACCAAGGTCACCCAGACTGCCTGGGAAGCCGGTGTCACGGGCGACCTCTTCGCGCTGCCGGCTGGTCCCGTCGGTGCATTTCTCGGGGTGTCGTACCGCGAGGATGGCATTCATTCCGATGTCGACATCAATATCGAGGAGAACAACGCCTGGGGCAGGTCCGCCGAGGGCGACACGATCGGCACCACGGACATCAGCGAACTGTACGCGGAACTGGATCTGCCGATCCTCACGGACATGTTCCTCGCACAGGACGTGACGGTGAACCTGTCGTACCGCGTTTCCGACGACAAATACTTCGGGACCGAGGACACCTGGCGGGTTACGGCCAACTGGGACGTCACCGATTGGCTGCGCTTCCGTGGCACGGCCGGTACTTCTTTCCGTGCGCCGAACCTGAAAGAACTCTTCATCGCGGACCAGACCGGCTTCACGAACGCCTTCATCGATCCCTGTATTGCGCCGGCGGGCAACGACGACCGGAGCCAGACCATCATCGACAACTGCATCTCCGAGGGCGTGGACCCGTTCACGCTGGGGGCGGACGGTGCGCCGAGCGTCGGGACCGTTTCGGGCGGCGCGGACGATCTCAGGCCCGAGACTTCGGATTCCTGGACGGTCGGCCTCGTGTTCGGGCAGCCGTGGACAGAGTCCTTCGACTTCCAGGTGTCGGTCGATTACACCAGCATCGAAATCACGGATGCGGTCGCGGAGCCCGAAGCCGGTTTCATCCTGCAGCAGTGCTATACGAGCGTCGGCATGTCTGACCCCTTGTGCGAACGCGTAACCCGCAACCTGGCCGCCGCCCCGGACCAGCGCTTCCTGCTGACCGTCGACCAGTCGGTGGCGAACATCGAGATCGAGAACTACGAGGACATCAGCTTCTCGACACTCCTGACCACCGACTTCGATCTCTTTGGTGGTTCGTCGATGATCTCCTGGAACATGGACGTCACGAAGGCACTGGAGTACACGGAGGGCCTGTTCATCGAAACCTCCGACCAGCTCGTCGGTTCGCTCGGCGTGCCGGAATGGCGCGTCCAGTCGATGGTCGGCTTCGATCTCGGCAACTGGAATCTGAGCCACCGTCTTACCTATTTCTCGGAGGCGCAGGATACCGAGCAGCAGCGCTCGGATGCCGGGCTGGCCGACGAGGACGTGGCTTCCATCGGCAGCTTCGTTTCGCACAGCTTCAGCCTCGCCTACAACGCCGAGGCCTGGCGCGCGTTCCTGACGATGGAGAACGCCTTCGATGCGATCCCGGACCTCATCGACGCGGACGCGTTTATCGGCAACTCGGTCAACAACATGCCGCTCGGGGTCTATCCCGCCGAGGCGATCATGGGACGTGCGGTCATCCTGAGCGTCAGCACCTCGTTCTAGCCGGCGCCCGGCTCAAAAGGCCCGCTCTGTCGAGCGGGCCTTTTTTGTTGGAGCGCCCCCGCGGCCGCGACCTCTTGGAGGGGACCAAGGCGGAACTGTTGGAGCGCCCCATGGGCGCGACCGTGCGGAGGGAGAAGACATTGTCACGCGCATGGCGCGCTCCTACAGGGCCGTCGAAGACCACCCGCTTGGTATGGGCGGCCAGAGCTGCTAGACTCCGGGTCAATTATATAAGTTTTTATTTATATTTTTATGACCCCGGACACGGAGCAGCGCCTGGCGCAGCTGAAGGCCATCGCGGACCCGGTGCGGTTGCGCCTCGCCGCGCTGTGCCTGCGCGGCGAATGCAGCGTTTCGGAACTCGCCGACATCCTGGCGCAAAGCCAGCCGCGCATCTCGCAACAGCTGAAAATCCTGTGCGACACCCGGCTCCTGCAACGTTTCCGGGACGGGCATTTCGTGTATTACCGGGCGCCGGCGCGCGGGCGGAACGCCGCCACGCTGCGCCAGCTGCTGGCACAGTTCCCGGACGACGAGCCGGATTTTGAACGCGACCTGAAGCGCCTGCAGGAACTGCGCGGGGCCGCACCGGCCGACGCAGGCGACGACGATGACCGCAGCCTGCACCGCGCCCTCGTGGAACTGACCGTTTCCACACCGCTGGGCGACCTCATCGACATCGGTTGCGGCCAGGGGCGGATCCTGAAGCTCCTCGCATCCCGCGCCCAGCGCGCCGTTGGGGTCGACATCGATGCCGATGCCCGGCGGTTCGCGCGCGCACAGGTGCTGCTCGCCGGGCTGCCGAACTGCACCCTGCGCAAGGGCGACATGTATGCCCTGCCGTTCGCCGACGAGGAGTTCGACACAGTCGTGCTCGACGACGTGCTGAACGATGCCGAGGATCCGCTGGCCGTCGTACTCGAGGCACGACGGCTGCTGAAAGCCGGCGGCCGCCTGTTGTTCCTGTCTGCAGTCGACGCAAACGCTGTCGATGCCGGCCGTGCGCGCTTCGCCGCACAGGCGCGCGCCGCCGGACTGCGTCTCGCCGCGCCGAAGCCGCTGCCCGCGGGGCACCCGCGCTGGCTGCTTGCCGTCGCAACCCGCGCCGGCCAGTCGACGGCGGCGGCCTGACGGCAGCCTGGAGTGAGGTCACGATGAGCAACCGGCCGGTACAGGTCTCCTTCGAGTTCTTTCCGCCGAACACGGAAGCGATGTACGACACACTGTGGCGTTCCGTCGAGCGACTCGCGCCGCTTGCACCGCGCTTCGTGTCGGTGACCTATGGCGCCGACGGATCCACGCGCGAGCGCACGCACACGATCGTCAGCCGCATCGCGAGCGACACCGCGCTGACCGCGGCGCCGCACCTGACCTGCATCGGTGCCGCCCGCGGCGAGATCGACGACATCGCACGCGAGTACTGGGACATGGGCATCCGGCACCTGGTCGCCCTGCGGGGCGACCCGCCCGCGGCCGCCACGGATTACCTGCCGCGTCCGGACGGCTATGCATACGCCGCGGACCTCGTTGCAGGCCTGCGCCGCATTGCGGACTTCGACATCTCCGTCGGTGCCTATCCCGAGGTGCATCCGGAGGCGGCCAGCGAGCTGGCGGACCTCGACAATCTGAAACGCAAGATCGACGCGGGCGCGAATCGCGCGATCACGCAGTTCTTTTTCGACGTTGACGTGTACCTCCGTTTCCGGGATCTGTGCGCCGCGGCCCGGATCGAATCCTCGATCGTACCTGGCATCCTTCCGGTAACGCGCTTCCCGCAGCTCGAGCGCTTTGCGCGACGTTGTGGCGCGACCGTGCCGGAGTGGCTGGTCGACAGCTTCCGCGGACTGGAGGACGACGACGAAACACGGCAGATGATCGCCGCGAGTATTGCGATAGAACAGGTGCGCCGTCTGCAGCACGAAGGCATCAGCGAATTCCACTTCTATACCCTGAACCGCTCGGAGCTGACGTACGGCATCTGCCATGCGCTCGGCGTGCGACCGAAGCAGGTCGCCGCCTGAGGCACAGCCATGGAACGCAGCACAAGAATCCGGGAACTATTCGAGACGCTAGACCAGCGGATCATGCTGCTCGACGGGGCGATGGGCACCATGATCCAGAGTTATCGCCTGATCGAAGAGGACTACCGCGGCCATCGCTTCGCCGACTGGGAACGCGATCTCAAGGGCAATAATGACCTGTTGTCGATCACGCGTCCGTCGCTCATCCAGCAAATACACCGGGGCTTTCTCGACGCCGGCGCCGATATCATCGAGACGAACACGTTCAATTCCAATGCGCCGTCTATGGCCGACTACGGCTTGGAGTCGCTGGTCGGCGAACTGAATTCCGCAGCCGCCCGGATCGCGCGCGAATGCGCCGACCAGGCCGCGCACCGGTCCGGCGTGCCGCGCTACGTGGCCGGCGTGCTCGGGCCCACCAACCGTACGGCCTCGATTTCGCCGGACGTGAATGATCCCGGTTTTCGCAATATCGCATTCGACGCGCTGAAGGACACCTACATCGAAGCCGCGACCGCGCTCATCGACGGCGGCGTCGATTTCCTGATGATCGAGACCATCTTCGACACGCTGAACGCCAAAGCAGCGATCTTCGCGGTAGAGGAAGCGTTTCGCGGCACGGGCGTGAGGCTGCCGGTGATGATTTCCGGAACGATCACGGATGCTTCGGGGCGCACGCTGTCGGGCCAGACGCCGGAGGCATTCTGGAATTCGGTGCGCCACGCGGCACCGTTCATGATCGGCTTCAACTGTGCTCTCGGCGCGAAGGAACTCAGGCCGCACATCGCAGAACTCGCGCGCGTCGCCGACACGCGGGTCAGTGCGCATCCGAATGCCGGCCTGCCGAACGCGTTCGGCGAGTACGACGAAACGCCGGAAACGATGGCTGACATCGTCGGCGAGTTCGCGGCGAGCGGCCTCGTGAACATGGTCGGCGGCTGCTGCGGCACGCGGCCGGAGCACATCTCGGCCCTGCGTGCAGTCATCGACGGGCGCGCGCCGCGGCGCGTACCGGTCCTGCCGAGCGTGTGCCGCCTGGCCGGGCTGGAACCGCTGAATATCGGCCCCGACGCTCTGTTCGTGAACGCCGGCGAGCGCTGCAACGTCACCGGCTCCGCGCGCTTTCGCAAGCTGATCGAAGCCGACGACTACGGTGAGGCGGTCGCGGTCGCGCGCCAGCAGGTCGAGGACGGCGCCCAGCTCATCGACGTCAACATGGACGAGGGCATGCTCGATTCCGAGCAGGCCATGGTGCGGTTCCTGCACCTGATCGGCTCCGAACCGGACGTGGCCCGCGTGCCGGTCATGATCGATTCGTCGAAGTGGTCCGTCATCGAAGCGGGCCTCAAGTGCGTGCAGGGCAAGGCCATCGTCAATTCCATTAGCCTCAAGGAAGGCGAGGCTCAATTCCTCGAGCACGCACGGCTGGTGCACGCCTACGGCGCGGCGGTCGTGGTCATGGCGTTCGACGAGCAGGGCCAGGCCGACAGCGTGGAGCGCAAGGTGGCGATCTGTCGGCGCTGTTACGACATTCTGACGGAAAAGGCGGGCTTCGACCCGGCCGACATCATCTTCGACCCGAACATCTTCGCGGTCGCGACCGGCATCGAGGAACATGCCGGGTACGGGCTCGCCTTCATCGAGGCGACGCGGCAGATCAAGCAGGCACTCCCGCATTCGTTGGTGAGCGGCGGGGTCAGCAACGTGTCGTTCTCGTTCCGTGGCAACAACGTCGTCCGCGAAGCGATACATTCCGTGTTCCTGTATCACGCCATTCACGCAGGAATGGACATGGGCATCGTGAACGCGGGGCAGCTCGCGATCTACGAGGAGCTGCCGCGCGACTTGCGCGACGCTGTCGAGGACGTCATCCTGAACCGGCGCGCGGACGGGACAGAGCTCCTGCTCGACATCGCCGTGCGTTACCGTGACCAGGCAGGCAGCGGTCCGGCGCGCAAGCAGGATCTCGCGTGGCGCAGCTGGCCGGTCGCGAAGCGGCTCGAGCATGCCCTGGTCAAGGGCATCGACGAATTCGTGGTCGGGGATACGGAAGAGGCGCGGCTCGCGGCCGTGCGGCCGCTCGACGTTATTGAAGGTCCGCTGATGGACGGCATGAACATCGTCGGCGACCTGTTTGGCGACGGAAAGATGTTCCTGCCGCAGGTCGTCAAGTCGGCGCGTGTAATGAAGAAGGCCGTCGCACACCTGGTGCCGTTCATCGAAAAGGAGAAGAGCGGTGGCCGGAGCAGCAACGGCAAGATCGTGCTCGCGACGGTGAAGGGCGATGTGCACGACATCGGCAAAAACATCGTGGGCGTCGTCCTGCAGTGCAACAACTTCGAGGTCGTCGACCTGGGCGTGATGGTGAGCTGCGACCGGATACTGGAAACGGCGCGCCGCGAGAACGCGCAGATGATCGGCCTCTCAGGGCTCATCACGCCGTCGCTGGACGAAATGGTCAACGTGGCGTCGGAAATGCGGAGGCTCGATTTCGACCTGCCGCTCCTGATCGGCGGCGCCACCACCTCGCCGGCGCACACCGCGGTGAAGATCGAGCCGAAGTACCACGGGCCGGTGATTTACGTGAAGGACGCCTCGCGCGCGGTCGGCGTCGCGCAGGCACTCGTCGAGGCCGCGACTCGTTCGACCCTGGTGGAGAAGAACCGCGCCGAGAACGAACGGCGCCGCGAACGGCACGCCAAAGGCACGCGTCTCGCGCCGCAGCTCTCGCTGGCAGCGGCGCGGCGGGCCCGTCCGACGCTCGACTGGCGGGCGTTCCGGCCGACTTCACCCGCGTTTACGGGCAACCGAGTGCTGGGCGACATCGACCTCGCGGTGCTGCGCGACTACATCGACTGGATGCCGTTCTTCAATGCCTGGGAGTTCCACGGCAAGTTCCCGGCGATCCTGACCGACGCCGTCGTCGGCGAGGCGACGAGTGCGCTGTACCGGGACGCGACGGCGATGCTCGACCGGCTCGTTGAGGAGCGGTGGCTCGGCGCACGCGCCGTATTCGGCTTCTGGCCGGCGAATTCCGACGACGCCGACGACATCCTGTTGTACGACGACGAGCGCGCGCAGGAGGTCATGCGGCTGTGCCACCTGAGGCAACAGCGCGCGAAGAGCGAGGGGATGGCGCAGCACTGTCTCGCGGATTACGTGGCGCCGCGATCGTCCGGTGTCGCGGACTATGTCGGCGGCTTCGCGGTCAGCGCGGGCTTCGGCATCGACGCGCATGTCGCCCGCTTCGAGGCGGCGCACGACGACTACAGCGCGATCATCCTGAAAGCCCTTGCGGACCGCCTCGCGGAAGCGCTCGCCGAATACCTGCACGAGCGCGTGCGTCGCGAGTTCTGGGGCTATGCTCCGGCGGAGGTTATGAGCAACGACCAGCTCATCTCGGAGCAGTATCATGGCATCCGCCCGGCGCCCGGCTACCCGGCCTGTCCCGATCACACCGAGAAGGCGAAGCTCTGGTCGCTGCTCGGCGCTGACACAACCATCGGCCTCAAACTCACCGAGTCCTTCGCGATGGTTCCGACGGCGGCCGTCAGCGGCTGGTACATCGCGCACCCCGAGTCGCGGTACTTTTCGGTCGGCAAGATCGACCGCGACCAGCTCGAGTCATATGCCGAACGCAAGGGCATGTCGGTCGGCGAAGCGGAGAAATGGCTGTCGCCGAATCTCGGCTATGAACCGCAGGCGAGGAGTGCGGCGTAACACCGCCCTGCGGTGCATCGCCGCCGCGCTGTCGGCGCTGGCGTGGGCGCCTGCCGCTTCTGATCCGTACTCGGATGCGCGCGCGGAAATGCTCGCCGCCTACGAGGCCGAAAATTTCGGGGCCATGCGCAATGCGGCCGACCGCGCGCTCGCGGCGCGGCCCGGATATCCCGCGGCGATGTTCAACGTGGCACTCGCTCGCGTACTCGCCGGCGATGCGGCAGGCTCGCTCGACACTTTGCAACAGTTGCTTGCGCAGCACATCGAGTTCGGGGTCGGCGAGCTGGCGGAGTTCGCGCCACTCAAGACACTACCGGAATGGGAGGCCTACGCTGCAGGCGTCACTGCCTTGCAGGCGCCCCTCGGCGAAGCGGAAATCGCGTGGCGGCACGATGTCGGCGACTTCATACCGGAAGGCATCGCCGTCGATCCGGACGCGCGCGGCGCCTGGCTCGGCAGCATCCGTTACGGAACGATCCGGCGCGTGGGCGAGGACGCAGGCAATGCCGCAGTGCCCGGCCCGCACTGGAGCGTATTCGGCATGCGGCTGCGCGAGGGCAGGCTCTGGTTCGTGAGTTCGGCCATCGAGCAGTTCGCGGCGAGAGACCCGGAGGATGCGGGGCGCAGCGGATTGTTTTCCGTATCCGTGGACGACGGGTCGGTGCGGGCGGAGGCCTTGCTGCCGCCGGCCGAAGTGCCGCAGGCGCTCGGCGACCTCGAGTTCGGCACGGACGGCGGGGTGTATCTTGCCGACCAGTCGGGTGGCGCCCTGTACCGATTCGACCAGGCCTCCGGCGAACTGTCCGAGTTCATGCAACCGGGACCGCTCAGCTCGCCGCAGGGCATGGCCCTGGCCGACGACGGCCAACACTTATATGTCGCAGATTACGTCGGCGGCCTGTTTCGCATCGTGCTGACGTCCGGCGACTTGCAGGCGGTCTCGACGGACGAGGCCACCAGTGTCTATGGCATCGACGGCCTGTATCGCCATGGCAAGTCCCTGATCGCGATCCAGAATGGCATCCGGCCGAATCGCGTGGTGCAGTTCCTGCTCTCGGCGGATGGCGGCGCAGTCACCGGCAGCCGGATTCTCGCCATGAACCTGGCGGAATTCGACGAACCGAACCTCGGCCAGGTCGTGGGCGAGGACTTCTATTTCATCGCCAACAGTCACTGGAACCGCTTCGACGCCGAGGGCAATCTGCCGTCGGATCTCGACGGTCCCGTCATACTGCGCGTCGAAGTTGGCGCGCCGCCTTGAATCACCCTGTCAATGCAGGCTGCGTCGGGAGCCTACTATGAGCATACGAACCTTGTCTTTGACTCTCCTGGCCGGTGTCGCGCTCTCGATTCCGGCGGCCGCACAGGAAGCATCGATCTTTCCGAAGGGCGAAAAAGGGCCGAACGTTCACCATACTGGGGACGTCTGGCTGAATCATGTCAGTGACGCGGACGACACCTTTGATTACAGCATAGCGCTTGCGACATTTGCGCCAAGGGCCAAACTGGACTGGCATGTGCATCCTGGAGGCCAGCAACTGCTGATCACCGAGGGTGTCGGCTACTACCAGGAAAGGGGTGAGGAAGTCGAAATCGTTCGCAAGGGAGATGTGATCAAATGTCTTCCCGGCGTCGAACATTGGCATGGCGCGGCCTCTACAACGGGCTTTGCGTACCTGGCGATTACCGGCAATCAACCGACCCAATGGCTGGAGCGTGTGTCAGATGAAGAATACGACGACATAGCACCACCTGTAGCGGCTACGGATGAAAAACAGGTCAGGTAACCTTGCGTGGAAGCGCAAATGCCAATTCCCCAGATACCCGGCACCTGGGGCATAGAGACAGAACAAGGGCAGCCCATGGAATAGAGAGCCGTCACCACCAGTTGGATACTGGCGCCCAGGGTGGTCCTCCACCATGAAAACCGGAACAACATGAGACGCACGACGCAGACACGGGCTGGCGGTAGACCAGGCTGCCACAGAACGGAATGCTTCGACCCTGGCTGCTGGAACCCTGAACACTGGATAGCTGGCTATCAGACACCTGCTGATGGCAGAGGGAAGCTGGGGCAGTTGCGACCTGAAAACCAAAAGCTCAAGACCAAAATAGCGTGACGGACCAAGGTAGGTCCCGACGGGCGCTACGCGGCAGTTGTAATCGAGAACGAGCACCCATGCATACGGGGCATCGTTCGGATGCCCCTTTTTTTGTTAGTCACGCCGGCGGATAGGACCGCGAGGGCGGCGTCGCCAGCGTGAGCAGGTTGCCGTCAGGATCACGCACCTGCGCCAGCGTTGAGTAGTCGCCCTCAATGTCGTCCCCGAGCACGATCCCCAGGCCCTGCAGCCTACGGCGCTCTGCCGCGACATTGTCGACGACAATGAACATCACGCCCTTGCCGGCGATTTCGTCGTCGGTTGAAAGCGCCACCCCGCCTTGGTCGACGAGTTCCCACTGCACCAGCGTGTCCATCGGCCGGTAATCCGGTTCACGACCGAGCAGCTTCGTATACCAGCCTTCGGCCGCCGCAAGGTCTCTGGTGAGGAATACGGTGTAGATCTTTTGCAGGTTCATTTGTTCTTCTCCGGCCACCACTCCTTCGTGGCGCGACAGGGGACCCGAGCTGGATCATTCGTCCGGTTGCGATGGAACGTCCTGAATGATTGCCAGGATGTTTCCCTCGGAGTCCTTGAACCATGCGGCTCTTGCGCCGCCGGCTGTGATGATGCCATTTGAGTCAACGTCACCTTCCATGTCGTAGTGCTCAAGTGTGACGCCGCGTGCCTTTAACTCCGCAACTTCGCGCTCGATATCGTCCACCTGCCAGAACGCCTGGCTCGCTTTCGATGTGCCTGCATTGGCAGTCGGGTAGAGAAAACATGCGGTTCGCGCGCCGCACTCGTACACGACCCCGCCAGCCTGCTCGCGGCTGGCGATGAACCCGAGTTGTCGTTCATAGAATCGCCGTGCCCGCGGCACATCTTTGGCGGGTATGTATGAATACATTGGGGATGATTGGAGCATTATTTTTTCCTCAGGGCCGCAAGTCGGGCTTTTCAGCAATCCGACGACAGGCCAATCACCTTTGTTTTTGAGTGGTTAATCCCTCGCTACCGCACCAAAGACAACGCCAATCGCACGCCAATCGCAACGCCAATCGCAATGTTGTTCAGAGCCGCGCCAATTCCAGCGCCCAGGGCTACTCCGAGGCCCACGCCGATACTGATACCGATACCGATACTTCGGCGTTCAGTGTCCTTGTGTCGGTCATTTTGATTGCTCATTCGCTCACCCCAACACGGAATGAATGAAAACTTTTGTATTGCAAAAGCGACCTTGACAGGTATTAGAACGACGCTGGCGGAACCGCTTCGACGCGGAGGGCACAGCTGCCGTCGGATCTCGACGGTCCCGTCCTGCTGCGCGTCGAAGTTGGCGCGCCGCCTATTTCTCGCTACTAATCGACTTGTAAATGATCGCACCAATCACGGCGCCGACAATCGGGGCGACCCAGAATAGCCAGAGCTGTGCGATCCACGGACCACCCGCGAATAGCGCCACACCCGTACTGCGCGCAGGATTGACCGACGTGTTGGTGACCGGAATGCTGATCAGGTGAATCAAGGTCAGGCAGAGGCCGATCGCAATCGGTGCGAATCCGGCCGGCGCGCGCGCATCGGTTGCGCCGAGAATCACAATCAGGAACAGCGCAGTCATGACGACCTCGCAAACCAGGGCGGCGAGCAGCGAGTAGCCGCCGGGCGACTGGCTCCCGTAGCCGTTCGAAGCGAATCCTGCTGATGCATCGAAGCCGTCAGCACCGCTTGCGATGATAAACAACACGCCGCCGGCAGCGATGGCGCCGGCTACCTGAGAAATAACGTAGGGCAGCAGTTGACTCGCACTGAAACGACCGCCCGCCCACAAGCCCACCGACACCGCGGGATTCAGGTGACAGCCCGATATGTGGCCGATGGCGAAGGCCATCGTCAGCACTGTTAGGCCAAATGCCAGCGACACGCCCAGCAGGCCGATCCCGACCTCAGGAAAGCCCGCGGCAAGCACTGCGCTGCCGCATCCGCCAAGCACAAGCCAGAATGTCCCGATGAATTCTGCTCCATACGCTTTCATAATTTACCCCGTCAGTATGCCTACGATGGTGAAACTGCCTCTCGCCGTCCAGGGCGTAAGATATCGCTAGCCCGCTTCCTTGCGCGGCCGAAGCGTGACCGTTACCGGCCTGTGATCGGAGCCGATGTTCGGCCCTGTGCTGTAGCCCGTGACCTCGACATCCTCGGACACCAGGAAGTGGTCGATCGGAATCATCACGACCGGGAAGAAGGTCGGCCAGGTCGGTTCCACGCCGAAGCCTTCGCGCGCATTGCGCAGACCGCTTTTTGCGACGAGTCGGCGGTACTGATGCGACCAGACCGAGACGTTGAGATCCCCTGCGACGACCAGCGGCATCGGCGATCGTCGGGCCAGTTCGCCAATCCCGTCGAGTTGCAGGTTGCGCGCGTGGTAACCGCCGTTCACCACGGGATTCGCCGGATGCGCGGCGATGAGCTGCAGTCGCCAGTCGTTCGCCACGACGGTGGCGACGATCTCCGGATAGCCTCGCGGATCGGCCTGCCGCACGGCACTGGCTTCGAGCGGAAACCTCGAGAAGAGTGCGATTCCGAACGGATCTGGGCGCGCCTCCACGACCTTGTGCGGAAAGCGCTTGCTGAAGCCGTCGAGTGACTGCACCCAGGCATCGGTGACTTCCTGCATGATGACGATGTCCGGCTGCGTCGCCTCGACGAGTTTCCGGAAGTCCTCGTAATTGCCGTTCGTCGCGAGCACATTCGCATTCAGGATGCGCAGGTCCGAGTCCGCTGCCGCGCCGCGCTCAACCGGCAGGTACCAGGGCACCACGAACCAGGCGTTAAGGGCAATCGCGGCTGCACCGAACACGGCATGGCCCGGCCAGCGCAGCCAGAGAAATGCCACCGTCAGCAGCACCGACACCGAGAGATACTGCAGGCGGAAATGCGAGAAGAGTTCGATCAAGCGATGCCGGTCGTCGAAAACGGTCAGCACCGAGACGACGGCGGTGACGAGCAGCGCAAGCTCGAGAAACCCGTACCACATACGATTCCAGTCGCGGCCCCCGATCCGCATCTGTTCGTGGACTACTATTCAGCCGGCTCGTGGACGGTCACGGACAGAATTTCCACCGCGTCGACCGGCACGTCCTGGTGCCCGCCTTGCGAGCCGGTCTTCACCTTCGCAATCGCATCGACAACGTCCATGCCGTCCGTCACCTCGCCGAACACTGCGTAGCCGTAGTCACGGGTACCGTGATCGAGAAACGCGTTGTCCCGCAGGTTGATGAAGAACTGGGCGGTGGCACTGTCGACGGCCGAAGTGCGCGCCATCGCCAGCGTACCGCGGCGGTTGCTCTCGCCGTTCTTCGCCTCGTTCTTGATCGGCTCCCGGGTTCGCTTCTGGCGCATATCGGTGTCGAACCCGCCGCCCTGGACCATGAAATTCGGAATGACGCGGTGAAAGACCGTGCCGTCGAAGAATCCATCGCTCACGTACCGGCGAAAGTTCTCGCAAGAGATCGGGGCCCTGTCGTCGAAGAGGCTGACCTTGATGTCCCCGCGGTTCGTGCTGATCGTTATCATGTCGATCCTGTCCCCGGTGTCTTTCATGCCTGGCGGCCCGGTGTACGCGCGGCCGTAACCCGCGGCAGGCCGGCGTAGTCGCGGGTGCAGTGTATCCCCTCGTAGCCGTGGCCGCGAAGTATCCCGGCGACCTCGGCCGCCTGTGCGGCACCGTGCTCGACGAGCAGGAGCCCGCCGCGCGTCAGCAGGTCCGGCACATCGCGCGCGATTGCTCGGATGGCGGCCAGCCCGTCGGGCCCGCCGACCAGTGCCTGGCGCGGCTCGCGGGGGAGGGCGGCCAGCGCGACATCGTCCTCGCGTACATAGGGCGGGTTGGACATCACCACCTGGAACCGCCGCCCCCGCACCGGCGCAGTCCAGTCGCCCTCGAGGAATTCGATATTCGGCAGCTCGAGCTCTCCCGCGTTGTGGCGGGCCACCGCCAGCGCCGCCCCGCTGGAATCCGTCGCGACCACCTGGCACAGCGGGCGCTCCCGCGCTAGTGCGAGCGCGATGGCACCGCTGCCAGTGCCGAGGTCCAGCACCGCCCAGTCAGCGTCGCGCGGAATCTCGGCGAGTGCGAGCCCGACCAGGATCTCGGTCTCCGGTCTCGGCACCAGCGTGTCCGGGGTCACCATCAGTTCCATCGACCAGAATTCGCGCGTGCCAGTGATGTAGGCCATGGGCTCGCCGGCCAGACGGCGGGCGACCGTGCGTTCGAGCCTTTCCACCGCGGCGGCGTCCGGTGCGTCCTCCGGATGCGCGAAGAGGTAACTGCGTGGCATATCGATCGCCCGGCCGAGCAGCAGTTCGGCGTCGAGCCGCGGCGACTCGCTCACGGCCGAGAGCCGCTGGGTCACGGTGTCGAGCAGTGCGGCGATGTCGGGCGCGTTCGTCATGCAGGCTGGTTAGGCGTATTCCGGGTCGCGTACACTCGCCGATAATTTCAGATGAAACGCGGAAACTGAAGCCCGCATCATGCACGTCTATTCGAACATACTGGAGATGGTCGGCAGGACGCCGATGCTCCGGGTCAACCGCCTCGACACCGGGCCTTGCCAGTTGTTCCTAAAGCTCGAACTCGCGAATCCCGGTGGCTCGATCAAGGACCGCATCGGCGTATCCATGATCGAGCAGGCTGAGAAGCGGGGTGAGCTCGCCCCGGGTGCCACGCTCGTCGAGGCGACGGCGGGCAACACCGGCCTCGGTCTCGCACTTGCCGCCGCGCAAAAAGGCTACCGGCTGGTGCTCGTGCTGCCCGACAAGATGAGCCAGGAAAAAATCTTCAATCTGCGCGCCATGGGCGCCGAGGTGGTGCTGACGCGCTCCGACGTCGGCAAGGGTCATCCCGAGTACTACCAGGACCTCGGCCGGAGAATCGCCGAGGAACGCGGCGCGTATTTCATCAACCAGTTCGGCAACCCGGACAACCCGCTGGCGCACGAGACGACGACCGGCCCGGAGATCGTCGAACAGCTGGATGGCAAGCTCGATGCAATCGTTTTGGGTGTGGGTTCGAGCGGTACTGTCTCCGGGCTGTCGAAGTACCTGCGCGAACACGCGCCGGACATCGAGCTCGTGCTGGCCGACCCCGAAGGCTCGGTGCTTGCCGCCTACATCAACGAAGGCCGGCTGGGCAAAGGCGGCAGCTGGCTCGTCGAGGGCATCGGCGAGGACTTCATTCCCGACATCGCCGACTTCTCGCAGGTCCGCAAGGCATATTCGATCAGCGACGCCGAATCCTTCGCCACCGCGCGCGACCTGCTCAAACAGGAAGGCCTGCTCGCCGGCTCGTCGACGGGCACCTTGCTGGCCGGCGCGCTACGCTACTGCCGCGAACAGAAAACGGCGAAAACGGTGGTGACTTTCGCCTGCGACACGGGCAACAAGTATCTCTCGAAGCTGTACAACGACTTCTGGATGGAGGATCAGGGCTTCATCCGGCGCACGGAACACGGCGACCTGCGCGACCTGATCGGCCGGCCGCACGGAGAGCATGCGACCATCACGGTCGGGCCGCGGGACGTGCTGACGACCGCGCACAACCGCCTGCGCAATGCCGGTTTCTCGCAGCTCCCGGTGATGGACGGCGGCCGGATCGTCGGCGTCATCACCGAGGACACGATCCTGCAGTTCGTTTTCGGGCGGCCGGAACTCATGACCGCAACGGTGGAGGAGGCGATGGAGTCTGCATTCATCCAGCTCGACAAGTCCGTCACTCTCAATAACCTGGTGGCGATGCTGCGGGTGCAGCCCTACGCCGCGATCATGGACGGGGAGGAGTTCCTGGGACTCATCACCCGGTCCGATGTGCTGAACTACCTGCGCCGGCAGATCTGAGGGGGAGCATGCGCGACGAGGACAGGAAATTCGACACGCGGGTCATCCACGCCGGGCAGCGGCCGGACCCGACGACCGGCGCCATCATGCCGCCGATCTACGCAACGTCGACCTACGTGCAGGAGAGCCCGGGACGGCACAAAGGTTACGAATATTCACGGACGCACAACCCGACGCGACAGGCTTACGAACGCTGCATCGCCGACCTCGAGTCGGGCACGCACGGTTTCGCGTTCGCGTCGGGCATGGCGGCCACGGCGACCATACTCGAGTTGATCGACAGCGGCTCGCACGTCGTGGCCATGGACGACCTGTACGGGGGCACGCGCCGCCTGTTCCACGGCGTGCGGGAACGCAGCGCCGGGCTCGAGTTCAGCTTCGTCGACCTGACGGACCCGGACGTCATCGAGGGCGCGCTGCGCGAGAACACGCGGATGATCTGGGTCGAGAGCCCGAGCAATCCGCTACTCAAGATCGTCGACCTCGAGGCGATCGCGGAACTCGCGACCGCGCGCGGCATACTCGTCGTCGCCGACAACACTTTCGCGACGCCCTGCCTGCAGCGGCCGATCGAATATGGCGTCGATATCGTCATGCACTCGGCGACCAAGTTCATCAACGGGCATTCCGACATGATCGGCGGGATCGCGGTCACGGCAAATGCCGCGCTGGCCGAGCGGCTGGCCTATCTCTCGAATTCGATCGGTGCCATCGCCGGCCCGTTCGACAGCTTCCTCGCCCTCCGCGGTGTGAAGACGCTGGCCGTGCGCATGGAACGGCATTGCAGCAACGGGCTTGCAATTGCCGAATGGCTTGAGCGCGACCGGCGGGTGGAGCGTGTCATCTATCCGGGCCTGGCGTCACACCCGCAGCACGAACTCGCGATGCGCCAGATGTCGGGATTCGGCGGCATCGTCACCTTTTTCATCGACGGCGATCTCGACCGGGCCCGCCATTTCCTGGAACGCTGCCAGCTCTTCGCGCTGGCCGAGAGCCTGGGCGGCGTGGAGAGCCTGGTGGATCACCCGGCCATCATGACCCACGCCTCGGTGCCCGCGCCGAGCCGCGAGGCGCTCGGCATCGACGACCGCCTGATCCGCCTGTCGGTCGGCATCGAGGACGTGAACGACCTCATTGCCGACCTCGACCAGGCCCTCTCCAACTGAAAAATGGGGTCAGAGTACTTTTTCGGTTCCATTCTTTTGCTCGGCAGGTCCTGCGCAAGCGACTAAAAAAGTACTCTGACCCCATTTTTCAGTTGGACAGAGCGGCGAGCTGGTCGGCCTGGTGCTCATTGATGAGCGGCTGGATGACAGGGTCCAGGTCGCCGGCCAGGATGTCATCGAGCTTGTAGAGGGTCAGGTTGATGCGGTGGTCGGTTACGCGACCCTGCGGAAAGTTGTAGGTCCGGATACGTTCCGACCGGTCGCCCGAGCCGACCAGGAGCTTGCGCTTCTGCGCCTGTTCGTTCTGCTGCGCCGTCACCTGCATGTCGAGCAGGCGTGCCCTCAGGAGTGACATCGCGCGCGCACGATTCTTGTGCTGCGAACGTTCGTCCTGGCACTCGACGACGATGCCGCTCGGGAGGTGCGTCAGGCGCACGGCGGAGTCGGTCTTGTTGACGTGCTGGCCGCCGGCGCCGGATGCGCGATAGGTATCGACCCGCAGGTCCGCCGGATTGATCTGCACGTCCTCGATCTCGTCCGGTTCCGGCAACACGGCCACGGTGCATGCGGAGGTATGGATGCGGTGTCTGCCGAGCCCGTTCCCAGAGCGTACCAGCCATTCTTGCTGGCCTCGGCACCCTGAACCTCGCCGGCGGCGCAGTCGGTCGACGCCTCGAGGACCGTGCCGTAGGCATTGCACTGGAGATAGTGCTTTTCCTGCTGCGTCGCGAGCGCGAGCACCGCGTCCTTCGCGTCCGAGCGCTGGCTACGGATGACGTATTTGCGGTAGGTCGGGATGGCGACTGCCGCCAGGATCCCGATGATGATTATCACGATGACCAGCTCGATTAGCGTGACGCCCTGCTGCCGGTGCCTGCGGTTCATCAGTTCACTCCAGTCTGCCGCCAGAAGGTGCGGACGGGGTCGAGGTTGATGCCGACGCCGCAGCTTTCGAGGCCGACGAGGCACACCGGGTCGGGGCGGCACTCGGCGCCGACGCAAGTCGCCGGATTCTCCGGGCTTGGGAAGAGCCACACCACTTCCGGCGCGATGCCACCCTGGGCGAGCTCGGTCTCGCGATCGTCCGTCGAGTCCGGCGGGTCCTCCGGGTTTTCGCGATCGAATACCGGCGCCCCCGTATAGGCGCTGATCGTGTACAGCCGATTGGTGCCGAAGCCCGGCGTGCAGGAATTGCTGGACGGTGTTGAGGCGCTGTTCGGCTCGTAGGTCGTGAACTGGATCATGCTCTGGATCGTGCGCGCCTCGGAGAGTGACTTTTCTCCTGTCCAGCCGGCAGCCGGGCGGCGTAGGTCGAGACGCCAGCCGGTCGCCCCTGGGGGGACGGTCGGCGCGATGTCGGTCGTGATGTCGATCAGGTTCACGTCAGCCTCTGTGATTACCGTCGCCGCGTCGTACTGCGCCTGGGTCAGGCGCGCAAACGGCTGGAAGTCGCGCAGGCTGTAAAAGCGGTCCTGCACCTGCGTGTTGAGTGGATGCCCGCGATACCCGGATCCGAGTGCGATGTTGAGCCAGGTCGTGCCGCCCGCGGTCAGGAAGGCTGCGTCCGGCGCGCTGTAGAAGCGCCGTGTCGTCTCGATCGGGTGGGTCCCCAGATGCGCATTGCCGAGCGAGGCGAACACGCCGCCCGTGACCAGGTTGTCCCGCGTCTGGCCATTGTGGATGTCAAAGCGCCACACGCGCCCGCCCATGTCGCCCGCGTACATGCGGTCTGCAAAGCCGTCGCCCGTCAGGTCGAATATCCTGACGTCGGCCGGAATGCCGTGAGTCATCGATGCCAGCCTGAGGTCGGCCGAGGCGTCGGTCGAAGTACCGGCGTACCAGAGCACATTGCCGCTGACGGCGTCCACCATGAAGATCTCGTTGCCGGCGGCGTCGACGGCGTAGGCCCCGTTGTCCTGGACGGCGTCGTAGCCGCCGCCGAACACCAGCACCTGTTGCAGCGTGTTTTGCGTGGCCCCGCTGATGTTCACGCGCGCAACACTGGGCGTCGACCAGCTCTGCCCTGCGCCGGTGAGCAGCTTTGCGCCCGTCTCGTTCGGACCGATGCGGAACAGCAGTGTCGGCACGTCGCGATTGGTCACGTCGAGGCCGAAGTAGTCCCTGCCACCCCGCCGCATGCCGAAGTAGATGCGCACGGACTCTCCGAGCCCCGGCTCGACCACGCCGTTTTCATTGACCTCGTTCTTGACGACGCGGATGTTGGCATCGAGGCCGTAGGTGCGATCCGTGATCGCCTCGTTGTTGTACAGATTGCGCGCCCGCGCGAGCAGCTGTTGGGGCATGAAGGCCCACAGCTCGTGGCCGTCCGCGGCATCGATGGCCTGCAGGTAGCCCTCGTTGGTCACCGCGTAGACGACGCCGTCGTTCGGGTTCGGGTTTGCGACCGTGCCACCGTAGATGACGGTGGCCGGGCGTCCGTTCATCGGATCGCCCATCGCAAAGCGCGCATCGGTTGTGGAGCCGTTCGCGTTCTCGTCGTCGATGTCGGAGCCAAGCACCCAGTCGATCAGCGCGTCGCGACCCGGCGCTTCCGCGGCGCCGAGGCCGAGCGTCGCCGTCGTGATTGCGACATTGGCCGTGGCGACCGTGTTGGCGGCGGCCGTCAGCGCCGAAGCCGTGTTGATGTCGCTGTAGACATTGCGACTGGCCGGGTCCGGCAGTTCGTTGGCCGCTCCGCCGCGCGTCACGTTGTCGCCGTCCACGGCGGTTGACCAGAAACTCTGGGCGGTCGTGCGGAAGAAGCCGGTCGTGATTTCAACCGCCGGCGCACCCGTCGAGTCCGTGATCGTGCCGTCCGGGTCCAGGCTGTACTTCTTGATGTTGCCGTCCCACCAATAGGTCTCGCTGGGCTCGAAGACTGTGACGTAGAGGTCGTTCAGGTTCTGCGTCCGGTTGAACGCGTTGACCGACACCGCAGGTGCGGTGAAAGACGTATTGAAGTCGAGGATCGTGCGCACGATGCTGGTGAGCACGGTCGTCAGTGTCGCAGTGTCGCTCGCCTCGTAGAAGACGCCGCCAGCGCCCGCTGCCGTGTTCTGCAGCAGTGGAGTGCCGCCGACGTCGGGGCCGAATCCGATCATGTATGTGCTGACGTTCTGCAGGCCCGCGAGCGACGGCCGCAGGTCGTTTTCGTACATGTAGTGCGCCAATTCCTCGAGGCAGCGGCCGTCGCCGGTACCCGCGCAGGTTCCGCCGATCAGGCCCTCGATCGCGTTATTCGCGCTGTTGTCGGCGGTCGGCAGACCGTCGGTCAGGTACACGATGAAGTTGCGCTGGCAGGACTCGGTGAGCGGGCTCTGGTAGATGTCCGTATCGGGCGCTGGCTTGCGCGAGCTCATGATGCTCGGAAAGGCCGTCGCCGGATTCTTGTGCGAGGTCAGGCCGTAATTCACGCTTCCGCCGCTCAGATAGCGGTAGGCCTCGTACAAGGTTTCCGAGAGCGGCGTGCAGCCGTCCGCGTTGAGCGAGGCAATGTCCGCGAGCATCGCTGCCGCCTGGGTCTCGACCGGGCCGATCTCGCGCAGCACCATGCCGCCTTCGGACGTTGTCGTGTCGGCGCACCCGTTGTTCGAGTTGTTGCTGTATTGCATCAGGCCGACATTGACGTTGGCTGGAAGCGGCGAGCTGGGTGATCGTGCTGGTCGCAACCTGCTTCACGATCTCGAGCCGCGATTGCGACGTGGTGGCGGGGCCATACAGCCAGTTCAGGTAATTCGGGCTGTAGAAAACGTATGCATTGTTGGCCGGATTGGCCCAGGCGATCGCCTGGGCCGCATTGTCGGTCCAGGGCCCGTTATTACCGTCGGCGGCCCAAAGCTTTGTCACGTTGACGCCATCGCCGTGGATGCCGGCGTCCGCGCGGCATTCCACATGGGCCGTGGCGCTGGCGTTGTCTGCAATGCTGTTCCATTGCGTCTTCTGGCCCTGCTTGCGCCACTGCGCCGCGCGATCCGCAAGGTAGTAGCCGATGGCCGTGAAACCTGGCGCGGCCGCCGCGCATTGGAAGGCGGTGACGGGCACGGAACTGTTGGTGTTACTGCAGTTCGGCGCGTTGTTCGCGTCACTGCCGGACGCGTAATAGACCCGGCCGGTATCGCACGGCCCGCTATAGGTCGTCGCCGGGTCGAAGGGATCTTGGGTCAAGACGGCCGTGGACATGCTGCCCGAAGTGTCGATGATGAACAGGATGTTCGGGCGCTGACTCGACACGGCGTTGCCCGTCCCGACGAAAATCTCTGTTTCGTCAGCGCTTGCGGCGCAGCTCATCGCGCCGAGCGCGGCGGCGGCGGCCAAGCTGAGGAGGCGGTTGGCTGTCGTGTTCATGGCAGTTCACTCACTGGGTGGCAGCGCCCGCGGGAATTCGCAGGCGCGTCAGAGTGCGGGTCTTGGGCTCGTAGAAGACGTCGAGTCGGAGGTCGGTCTTCGCAGCGGCCTCACGGAACTTGGTGTAGCTGACTGCCTGGCTACCGACGAAGTACTGCGTGCGCGAGTTGAACTTGAGGCGCAGTGACGCGCAGCCGGAGCAGGAGCTCGCGGAGACGCTGCCGCCGGCGACGCCGGGCAGGCTGACCGACCGGGTGCCGGATTCGATGCACTCCTCGATGGTCTTGAGCGGCACTGCCGCGGCCGCGACGCCACACGCGAGCGCGGCGATTGACGCTAACAGCCAGCGCGCGCGCATCGGCGCGCGGGCAGGGCGGCAGTCGAGTAGGAAGCTGTCTGGGTCGTTCATGTGCAGTTCTCCGCGGAATTCACGAGCCCGGGCCGACGACGTAGAAACTCTGGGTGTGTTCGGCGAGCGAGTTGTCCGGGCCGGTCCCGGTCGCGTCGACCTGGAAGTGATAGCTCTGGAACGCGCTGCCGATGCTGTACCCGGTCATGCCCGTGCCGAGCGGCGTCTGGCCGACAAACTGCAGCTCGTATGAATACTCGTCGCCCGGGGAATTGGGCACGGCGATCGTGGCCTGGCTGAATCCGGCGCTGGTCGACAGGACGGGGTTGGCCGAGGGCGTCCTCGATCGCGACTTCGGCAGCCTGGAAGGCGTGCTCCTGGCTCTGCGTGTTGCGCACCATGCGCAGCTCCATCGTCGACGTGAAGACGCCGGAGATCGCGAGGATGGTCAGGACGAGCAGCAGGATGAGGCCGATGACGAGGGCCGCGCCCTGCTGCCGCCGTGCGCCGAATGGGATGTCGTTCATCGCCGTGTGTTCCTGAGAGCGATCGTCTTGCTGACCAGGACCCGGCGGAACGCGTCCGCCGGCGTGTAGACGGCCGCGCCCGTGCGGCTCGCATAGTCGTAGGTGCGCCCGTCCGTGAAGCCGGCTCTCCTGCTGCTCCGCGCGCACCAGCAGCCAGATGCGGACGGCGACGATCTGGTCGCCGGCGGGAATGGCGGTGTTCGGCTGAACGAAGTAGTCGGCGTTCTGGTCGTCGTTGAAATCCGCGCCGAGCTCGATTTGCAGGTCCTCGACGCCCGGGACGATCTGGAGGTCGGTGATGGCCGGGGCGCCACCCGCGACGTCGAGCATCTTGCGGCGCAGCGACGGCGTGCCGGCGCGCTCGTCGGAATCCTGGCCGACGTAATAGCCGTTGACGACGAGCGCGCGCGTCTCGGACAGCGGCGGCAGGTATCCGGCGGGAAGCGTCGCGCTCGCGAACAGCGAGCCCTGCACGCGGCTGGTCTGGAGCTTGATCTGGCCGGCGCTGGCCGTGAGCGGCGCGCCGGTCGCGATCACCTGGGTGGACGCGCGGCGGATCGTCAGCGTGTCCGAACCGGCCACGGCGCCGGCGCCGAACGCCGCGCAGCCGAGCGTGTAGGAGTCGGTTGCCTCGACGTAGGCCGGGAGCTTCACCGCCCACATCGCGCCGCACTGGTTGATCGTGCCGGCATAGCCGGTCAGCTCGGCGGGCAGCGAGTACGACGGGTCGACCGCCGGCAGGTTCGCGAGGTCGAGCGCCGGCCCGTTCTCGATCAGGTCGGCGCGGCTCATCAAGCCCCAGTAATTCGCCATGCGCAGGTCCGCCTCGAGCGTGCTCATCGCGTAGCGCGCGGTTTCCTGCAGGCGGGCGGCGGCCTCGTTCGTGCGATACAGGTCGCGGGTCTTGCCGAAGACCGAGATCGTGCCGGCGAGCAGGAAGGTGCCGATGGCGAGCGCCACCATCAGCTCGACGAGGCTCAGGCCGAGCTGGCCGCGGACCGGCCGGGTGATGCGCGTCTTCATGTCTGGAACCCGAGCTGGAAGGTCACCGGCGTCGCTTCGCCCGACCTCGGCCCAGCGCACCGTGATGACGTAGTTGGCCGGTTCGCCGGCGGCGACCGGCAGCGTCACGGCCACCTGGCCTTCGCCATTCGGCAGCTGCTCGGCGATCGTCGCCTTCCAGTTGAACAGGTCGGTCGACGCGAGGTCGGCATCGGTGCAGCCGCCGGTCGTCACGCAGGCGCCGACCGCGACTTCGGCGTCGGCAAGAGCGTGCCGTACGCCGCTTGGGCCGTGCGGTTCATGCGGATGCGGTCGGCGAGGTCGGCCGCGAGGTTGACGGCCTGCGGTGCGATACGACGGCCGTGCGCCCGGCCTGGAGGCTGTTGAGGTAGCAGGGCCGCGATGCCGAGCAGGCCGATCGCCAGCACGACGAGGGCGACCAGCACCTCGACCATCGTGAACCCCGACTGGAGCATTGACGCGTGGGCATCATGCTTCAGCCGCCTCGCAACCGCCGACATCGACGCCGATCGCGTCGACCAGGTCCTGGATCTCGTCCATGTTGCGCGTGACACCGGCGCGGCCCGTGACCGAGACCAGGATGCCGCGCGCCGACGACAGCTCGCCGCCGGACGGCGCGTTGCCGCGCTCGTCGCAGAGGACGAGGCGGGCCGCGTTCGGGTTGAGCGCGAAGCCGTTCTGCAGGTAGGTCACGTGGAACGGATCGACCGAGGAACGCGCCGTGATCAGGGCATTCATGGGCTCGCGCTGCAGCAGCACCTCTTCGCCGGCATCGCGCTGTGCCGCTCTGGTTGGTGTCGACGAAGGCGATCCAGCCGGTCAGGAAGGCGGAAGCCGCGCAGGTCGGGTTCGACGTCCGTCACCGCGCTGGCGCTGGTGCAGAGCGTCACCGGCTGGCGGCGCTTGATCGCCTCCGAGCGCGTGAAGTGCAGGCGCCGCCATGACGTCGTTCGCGGCGGCCGTGATGCGGCGAGTTGCGCATGAAGTCGCCCATCGACGGGAATGCCGATGGCCAGCAGCACGCCCGCGATCGCGAGGACGACCATCAGCTCGAGCAGCGTGAAACCGGGTTGGGCTCGTTTCATGGGTCGCACTATACGGAGCGGTCCGGCAGCATCCGGCGGCCTTCCGACGGGCGCTCGCGGCGCGGCGACGAACGGCAAAAACCCGGGTTTGCGCCGCCGGCTTATGTCGGCTCGCGTGTGAACGCGCTTCACATTTCCTCTGGCACCCTCCCGGGCCGCTCAACTAGACTGAACTCCCGTCGTTTCGGGCGGACGGCGGGGACTCCCAATGACTCGATTCGTGTTCGTCACCGGTGGCGTCGTTTCCTCGTTGGGGAAGGGCCTCGCCTCGGCGAGCCTCGGCGCGATCCTCGAGGCCCGCGGGCTCAAGGTCCGCATGGTCAAGCTCGACCCCTATATCAATGTGGACCCGGGCACCATGAGCCCGTTCCAGCACGGCGAGGTGTTCGTCACCGAGGACGGCACCGAGACCGACCTCGACCTCGGCCACTACGAGCGCTTCGTGCGCACCACGACCGGCCGCAACAGCAATTTCACGACCGGGCGCATCTACGAGCGCGTGATCGCGCGCGAGCGGCGCGGCGACTACCTGGGCGCGACGGTCCAGGTCATCCCGCACATCACCGACGAGATCATCCGCAGCATCCGGCTCGGGGCCGGGCGACGCCGACGTCTGCATGGTCGAGATCGGCGGCACGGTCGGCGACATCGAGTCGCTGCCGTTCCTCGAGGCGATCCGCCAGATGGGCGTCGAGCTCGGCCGCAGCAACTGCGTGTACATGCACCTGACGCTGGTGCCGATCGTCGGCGGCTCGGGCGAGATCAAGACCAAGCCGACCCAGCACTCGGTCAAGGAGCTGCGCGGCATCGGCATCCAGCCGGACGTGCTCCTGTGCCGCTGCCGCGACCCGCTGCCCGAGGAGCAGCGCCGCAAGATCGCGCTCTTCACCAACGTCGAGGAGCGCGCGGTGATCTCGGCGGTGGACGCCGACGACATCTACCGCATCCCGATCCTGCTGCACGAGCAGCACCTCGACGACATCGTGTGCGACAAGCTCGGGCATCGAGGCGCCGCCGGCGGACCTGCGCGAGTGGCAGCAGGTGGTCGCCGGCGCGCCAGCAGCACGACGCGACCGTCAACATCGCGATGGTCGGCAAGTACGTGCAGATCCGGGATTCCTACATTTCGCTGAACGAGGCCCTGCGACACGCAGGCCTCAAGTCGCGGACCCGCGTCCAGGTCCATTACGTCGAGTCCACCGACCTCGAGAGCGCCGGCACCGCGTGCCTCGCCGGCATGGACGCGATCCTGGTGCCGGGCGGCTTCGGCGAGCGCGGCATCGAGGGCAAGATCGCGGCCGTGCGCTACGCGCGCGAGCAGGGCGTGCCCTACCTCGGCATCTGCCTCGGCATGCAGGTCGCGGTGATCGAGTACGCGCGCAGCGTGCTCGGGCTCCCGGGCGCGAACTCGACCGAGTTCGAGCGCGACGCGACGGACCCGGTCATCGCGCTCATCACCGAGTGGCGCGACCGCACCGGCGAGACGCTGAAGCGCGACGACCGCTCGGAGCTCGGCGGCACGATGCGCCTCGGCGCGCAGGAATCGCGGATCCTCACCGGCACGCTGGCCCGCAAGGTCTACGGCCGCGACGCGATCCACGAGCGCCACCGGCACCGCTACGAGTTCAACAACAACTACCTCGAGGCCATGCAGAAGGCCGGGCTTCGTCGATCTCGGCGTTCTCGGAGGACGGCCTGGTCGAGATCGTCGAGCTGCCGGCGCATCCGTGGTTCATCGGCGTGCAGTTCCACCCGGAGTTCACGTCGAACCCGCGCGACGGGCATCCGCTGTTCACGAGCTTCGTGCGCGCGGCGCGCGAGCACGCGGCCGGGCAAGCTCCCGCGGGCGGCGAGCGCGTGAAGCTCGCCGGCAGCGGAGATCGGCCCGGACCGGCCGCTGTTCCTGATCGCCGGTCCCTGCGTGGTCGAGAGCCCGCAGCTGACCCAGGACATCGCCGGCGAGCTCAAGGAAATCACCGGCAGCGCTCGGCATCCCGTTCGTGTTCAAGGCCTCCTACGACAAGGCGAACCGCTCCTCGCGCGGCTCGTTCCGCGGGCCCGGCATCGAGCAGGGCCTCAAGGTGCTCGCCGACGTGCGCCGGCAGCACGGCGTGCCGGTGCTGACCGACGTGCACGAGGACACGCCGCTCGGCGAGGTCGCCGTCGGTCGTCGACGTGCTGCAGACGCCCGCGTTCCTCGTGCCGGCAGACCAACTTCATCGTCAATGTCTGCTCGCAGGGCAAGCCCGTGAACATCAAGAAGGGCCAGTTCCTGAGCCCCTGGGAGATGTCGAACGTGGTCGAGAAGGCGCGCTCGACCGGCAACGCCGACATCATGGTCTGCGAGCGCGGCTTCAGCTTCGGCTACAACAACCTGGTCTCCGACATGCGCGCGCTCGCCGTGATGCGCGAGCTTCGGCGCGCCGGTCGTGTTCGACGCCACGCATTCGGTGCAGCTGCCGGGCGGCAAGGGCACGGCCTCGGGCGGCCAGCGCGAGTTCGTGCCGGTGCTGGCGCGCGCGGCGGTCGCCGCCGGGCGTCGCGGGCATCTTCATGGAAACGCACCCGGACCCGGAGAAGGCGCTGTCGGACGGGCCCGAATGCCTGGCCGCTGCCGCGCATGCGGGAGCTGCTGACGCTGCTCGTCGAGCTCGATCGCGCCGTCAAGTCGCGCCCGTTCGCCGAGGCCTCGCTCTGATGCGCATCGTCGACATCCGCGGCCGCGAGATCATCGATTCCCGCGGCAACCCGACCGTGGAGGCCGACGTCGAGCTCGAGGACGGCACGGTCGGCCGGGCCGCGGTGCCGTCCGGGCGCCTCGACCGGAACGCGCGAGGCCGTGGAACTGCGCGACGGCGACGCCGCGCGCTACCTCGGCAAGGGCGTGCTGCACGCGGTGCAGCACGTCAACGGCGTGCTGCGCGACTCGCTGGTCGGCCGCGACCCGGCGGACCAGGCGGGGATCGACCGCCGCATGCGCGAGGTCGACGGCACCGACAACAAGTCGCGCCTCGGCGCGAACGCGATCCTCGCCGTGTCGCTCGCCAACGCGCGTGCCGCCGCCGAGTGCCAGAAGCTGCCGCTGTACCGCTACCTCGGCGGCGACGACGCCGTCGTCCTGCCGGTGCCGATGATGAACATCATCAATGGCGGCGCGCACGCCGACAACAGCCTCGACATCCAGGAATTCATGATCGTGCCGGCGGGCCTGCCGAGCTTCCGCGAGGCGCTGCGCTGCGGCGCCGAGATCTTCCACCGCCTGAAGAAGATCCTGCACGAGCGCGGCCTCGCGACCGCCGTCGGCGACGAGGGCGGCTTCGCCCCGAACCTGCCGTCGAACGAGGCGGCGCTCGGCGTGATCCTCGAGGCGATCGAGCAGGCAGGCTATCACCCGGGCCACGACGTCTGGCTCGGCCTCGACGTCGCGAGCAGCGAGTTCCACAGCGACGGCAGTCTACCAGCTCGAGTCGGAGGGCCGCAAGTTCACCGCCGCGCAGTTCGCCGACTACCTGGCGTCGCTCGCCGAACGCTACCCGATCCTGACCATCGAGGACGGCATGGCGGAGGCCGACTGGGACGGCTGGTCGATCCTCACCCGGCGGCTCGGCCAGAAGGTGCAGCTGGTCGGCGACGACCTGTTCGTCACCAACACCGAGATCCTCGCGCGCGGCATCGCCGAGAACGTGGCAAACGCGATCCTGATCAAGCCGAACCAGATCGGCACGCTGACCGAGACGCTGGCGGCGATCGACATGGCGACCCGCGCCGGCTATGCGGCGGTCGTGTCGCACCGTTCCGGCGAGACCGAGGACTCGACCATCGCCGACATCGCGGTCGGCACGGCGGCGACCCAGATCAAGACCGGCTCGCTGTCGCGCTCGGACCGCATGGCCAAGTACAACCAGCTGCTGCGGATCGAGGAGCAGCTCGGCGCGCGGGCGCGCTACGCCGGCCGCGACGCTTTTCCGGTGAAACGCCGCCAGGCGCGGGGAGTCGCATGTCCGCGGAACATGCTACGCTCCCGGCCCCATGAAGCTCGTCGTCGCCACGCTCCTCGCCGCGCTCGTCCTGCTGCAGTACCGCCTGTGGGTTTCCGACGAGGGCATGCGCGAGGTCTGGCACCTGCGCCAGGCGGTCGAGAACCAGGCGCGCCGAGAACGCGGTCCTGGCGGAGCGCAACGCGCAGATGAAGGCCGAGGTCGCGGACCTGAAGCAGGGTCTCACGGCGCGTCGAGGAGCGCGCCCGCAACGACCTCGGCATGATCGCGGCCAACGAGACCTTCTATCAGGTGGTGGACGCGAGCCACATCGCCCCGGACGGCGAGCCCGCCGCGCCCGCCTCGATGCAGGCCCAGAACACGCCCTGACAGACACCAGCCGGTGGCCGAGCGCATCTGGTTCGTCATCGCCGCCGCGGGCCAGCGCCACGCGCTTCGGCGGCCCGGTTCCGAAGCCCTACCTTCGCATCGCCGGCAGGACGCTGCTCGAGCACAGCCTGCGCACGCTCGGCTCGGTGAAGGGCATCGCCGGCGGCGTCGTCGTGCTCGCGAACGGGGACCGGCGCTTCGAGCGGCTGCCGCTCGCCGTGCGGCGGCGCGTGGTCGCCGTCGCCGGCGGCCCGACGCGCGCCGCCTCGGTGCTGCAACGGGCTGCAGGCGCTCATCACCGCCGGACGCCGACGACTGGGTGCTGGTCCACGACGCGGCGCGGCCCTGCGTCAGGCGACGCGGACGTCGAGGCGCTCGTCGCCGCCTGTCGGCGCGACCCGGTCGGCGGCCTGCTCGCCGTGCCGGTCGCGGACACGCTAAAGCAGGCGGACGACCGCGGGCGGAGCCGCGCGCACGCTGCCGCGCGAGCGGCTCTGGCGCGCGCAGACGCCGCAGATGTTCCGCCGCGGCCGGCTGCTCGGCGCCTTGACGCAGGCGCTCGCCGACGGATTCGAGCCGGGCGACGAAGCGGCCGCGATCGAGAGGCTGGGCGACGCGCCGCGCCTCGTCGAGGGCTCGCCGCTCAACGTCAAGGTGACCCGGCCCGCCGACCTCGCTTTCGCCGAGGCCGCGCTGCGCGCGGGCAGGAGGCGCGCGTGAGGATCGGCTATCGGCTACGACGTGCACCGGTTCGGTCCCGGCGACTCGGTCCGCATCGGCGGCGTCACGATCGCGCACTCGCAGGGCGTCGTCGCGCATTCCGACGGCGACGTGCTCCTGCACGCGCTGATGGACGCGCTGCTGGGCGCCGCGGCGCCTCGGCGACATCGGGCTGCTGTTCCCGCCGGGGACGCGCGCTATGCCGGCGCCGACAGCCGCGCGCTGCTGCGCGAGGTCGCGGCGCGCGTCGCGGCGCGCGGCTTCGCGGTCGAGAACTGCGACCTCACGCTGGTCGCCGAGGCGCCGCGCATCGGACCGCATCGCGACGCGATCTGCGCCACCGTCGCGGCCGACCTCGGCATCGCCCGCGACCGCGTGAACCTCAAGGCGACGACCGCGGAAGGGCTCGGCGCGCATCGGCCGCGGCGAGGGTCTCGCGGGGCACGCCGTCGTGCTGCTGCGGGACGCGCATGACGGCTGAGGCGACGGCCGCGGATCCGTGGCGGCGCATCGCGCTCGACCCGCCGCGCGCCTGGGGCGAGACGCCGGTGTCGGGTGCGCTGCGCGTCGAGCTCGCGGATTTCGACGTCGAGGAGCGGCTCGGCTTCGCGCCGGACGGCGGCGAGGCGCACCGGCTGCTCCTGGTCGAGAAAGCCGGCGCCAACACGCTGTTCGTCGCGCGCGCGCTCGCGGTTCGCGCCGGCAAGCCCGCCGCGGACATCGGATTCGCCGGCCAGAAGGACCGGCGCGCAATCGCGCGCCAGTGGTTCTCCGTGCCGGCGTCCCGCGACACGGCGCTCGTTCGTCGGCTACTCCGGCGACGGATTCCGGGTGCTCGCAGAGCATCCGCACTCGCGCAAGCTGCGGCGCGGCGCGCTGGCAGGCAACGACTTCCACATCCGCGTGCGCGGCCTGCAAGGCGATGCCCGGGCCATCGACGCGCGCATCGCGCACCTCGCCGCCGCCGGCGTTCCCAACTACTACGGGCTGCAGCGCTTCGGCCGCGACGGCGCGAACCTCGGGCGCGTGCGCCAGTGGCTCGCGAGCGGCCGGCTGCCGCGCGGCCGCGAGCCGCGCGGCTTTCCTGCTCTCGTCCGCGCGTTCGCTCGCCTTCAATGCGGTGCTGTCGGCGCGCGTCGGCGCCGGCACCTGGAATCGCCTGCTGCCCGGGCGAGGTCGTGAACCTGGCCGGCAGCCAGTCGGTGTTCACGGCGGAATACCCGGACGAAGGACTGCACCGGCGGCTGCGGCGAGGGCGACGTCGCGCCGACCGGCCCGCTGTGCGGCGTCGGCGGCGTGCTGCCGGGCGGCGAGGCGGCGCGCGTCGAGTCGGCCGCGCCTCGCGGACGTCGCGCCGGTCCCGGGGCTGCTCGCGGCGGTCGGCATGCGCGGCGAGCGGCGCGCGCTCGTGCTGCGGCCGGGCAAGGTCCGGCACCGGCTCGAGGCGGATACGCTCGAGATCGAGTTCGAGCTCCCGCGCGGCGCGTTCGCGACGAGCGTGCTGCGGGAGCTCGTCGACGTGCGCGTTCCGGAGCCGTCCGGCGACTGATCTCAGCGCGCCAGCAGCACGTAGAGCGCGCCGGTCCCGCCGTCGTTGCGGCGCGCGGAACAGAACGCGACCACGTCGCCGTGGCGGCGCAGCCAGCGATTGACCGCCGACTTGAGCACCGGCCCGCGATGGCCGGAGCCGCGTCCCTTGCCGTGGATGATGCGCACGCAGCGCTGGCCCTGGGAGACGGCCTCGGCGAGGAATGCGCCGAGCGCGGCCCGCGCCTCGTCCTGCGTCATGCCGTGCAGGTCGAGCTCGTCGCGGATCGCGTACTCTCCGCGCCGCAGGCGGCGCAGCACGGACTCGGAGATCCCGTCGCGGCGGTAGCCGAGTTCGTCGCCCGACTCGACGTCGAGATCGTGGGCATCGAAGGCGAGCGAGTCGGCGAGCACGCGGGCCTCGTCCGCGCGCCGCGACGCGGCGCGCGGGCGGCGGCGCTCGCGCTCGGGCGGCCGCTTCGGCTGCTTGAGCGGCTTCGCGTCGCGCACGGCGGCACGAAACAGCGCGCGATCCTCGTCCTTGATGGCGGCAATCTCCGTCCATGCGCCGCGACGGCGCGCTTACAGTATAGTGCGGCCCGGTCGCGTCACGCGCGACCGGGAAAGGTATACCGGACCGTGAAGATCCTGCTCGCCAACGATGACGGCTATCGCGCCGAAGGGCTGCGCTTTCTGCGGGAGGGGCTCGAGGGCGTCGCGCCGCTCACGGTGGTCGCGCCCGACCGCAACTACAGCGGCGCGAGTCACTCGCTGACGCTCGAAGTCCCGCTGCGCGTGCAGCGCGTGGACGCCGACACCTGGTACGTGATCAACGGCACGCCGACCGACTGCGTGCACCTCGCGATCACCGGGCTGTTCGACTTCGAGTTCGACATGGTCGTCTCGGGCGTCAACGACGGCGCGAACCTCGGCGACGACGTCCTGTACTCGGGCACGGTCGCCGCGGCCATCGAAGGCCGCTTCCTCGGCCTGCCGACGGTCGCCGTGTCGCTGGTGGCCGGCGGCGGCGCCGGGCCGCATTTCGCGACCGCCGCGCGCGTCGCGCGCGAGCTGGTGCTGCGCCTGCTCGCGAAACCGCTGCACCGGTCGATGATCCTCAACGTCAACGTGCCGGACCTGCCGTACGAGGCGCTGCAGGGATTCGAGGTCACGCGGCTCGGGCATCGCCATCGCGCCAAGCCTGCCGTCCGCGGCCTCGATCCGCGCGGCCGCGAGATCTTCTGGATCGGCGCGGCGGGCGCCGGCCAGGACGCGGGACCCGGCACCGACTTCCACGCGGTCGCCAACGGCTTCGTGTCGGTCACGCCCGCTGCAGGTCGACCTCACGCGCCACGCCGCGCTCGAGAGCGTGCGCGAGTGGCTGCAGGAGCCGGATCGCGATGAGCAGCGAGCGCAGCGGCATCGGCATGACCAGCGCGCGCACGCGCGAGCGCCTGATCCAGCGCCTGACGGAGCAGGGCATCCGCGATGCGCGCGTGCTCGACCGCATCCGCAACGTCCCGCGCCACCTGTTCGTGGACGAAGCGCTGTCGAGCCGCGCCTACGAGGACACGGCGCTGCCGATCGGCCACGGCCAGACGATCTCGCAGCCCTACGTCGTCGCGCGCATGACCGAGGCCATCACGATCGGCGGCACGCCCGACAAGGTGCTCGAGATCGGCACCGGCTGCGGCTACCAGACGGCGGTGCTGTCGCCGCTGGTCGGGCGCATCTACAGCATCGAGCGCATCGAGCCGCTGCTGGAGCGCGCGCAGGAGCGGCTGCGCGAACTCGAGATCCGCAACGTGCGCTTCAAGCATGGCGACGGGGCCGAGGGCTGGCCCTCGCAGGCGCCGTTCGACGCCATCCTGCTTGCCGCCGCGCCGCATGCGCTGCCCCAGAAGCTGCTCGAGCAACTGGCGGAAGGCGGGCGCCTGGTCGCGCCGGTGGGTCCCGAGGGACGCCAGGAACTCCTGCGCTTCACGCGCCACAAGGACCAGTTCCTGCGCGAACGGCTCGGCTTCGTCAGCTTCGTGCCCCTGCTCGGCGGTGTGACCTGAGGCCATGGGCCGCATGCGCCGTCCTGATCGCGATCGCCGGCTGTTCCGGCCCCGACCGCAGGCCCGACGCGCCTGACCACCACGTGGTTCGTGCCGGCGAGACGCTGTACTCGATCGCGGGACGCTACGGCCTCGACTGGCGCGAGCTCGCGCGCGCGAACGGCATCGGCGGCGACTACCTGATCCGGCCCGGGGATCGCCTGCGGCTGCCGCGGCCAGCACGCGGCAGTGCCAAGACGGCCAGTCCCGCGGCCGCGCCTTCCGCGCCGCGGCATCGCCGAACGATCCCGCGCACCGGCCGCCGAGCTGGCGCTGGCCGGTCGACGTCGGCACGGTGGTCGGCGTCGTACGCCAGCCCTCGGGCGGCGTCGGCCTTCGCATCGACGGCGGGCTCAACCAGCCGATCCTCGCCGCGGCCGACGGCAAGGTCGTCTACACCGGCAAGGGCCTGCTCGGTTACGGCCAGCTCGTGATCATCAATCACGTGCGCGGCTGGCTCACGGCCTACGGCCACAATGCCTTCGTGCAGGTGAAGGAGGGCGAAGAGGTGCGCGCCGGCCAGCGCATCGCGGCCATGGGACTCGGGCCCGGGCAACGGCCGATGCTCTACTTCGAGATCCGGCTCGAGGGCGACGCGCTCGATCCGCTGACCCAGCTGCCGCCGCGCTGAAAAGGGGACAGACCCCTTCAGGAATGTCATGCGTCTCGAATTTTGCAAAAGGGGTCTGTCCCCTTATGCGCGCACCGCGCGCTAGAGCATGAGGGCGAGCGCGACGTCGCGGAATTCGCCCAGCAGCACGTTGTAGGTGCGGCAGGCGGCACGGTTGTCCATGACCTCGAGGCCGATGCCGCGCGCGGCGAAGTCGGCGTAGAGCGCGGGGCCGGGCAAGCGCTGGCGCTCGCCCGTGCCGAGCAGCACGACCTCGGGGCGGAGCGCGACCAGCGCCTCGAAATCCCCGATCGACAGCGCGTCCACGTCGGGCGGCCGCCAGTCCTCGATGACCGCGTCGCGCGTGACGATCACGCTGCCTGCGATGGACCGACCGTGCAGGCGGACCTCGCGATCGGTGCAGGCCACGATCGCGTTCGCCTGGTTCGCATTCTCGCGGGTGAATTGCATGGCGCTGCCGGACAATATAGCCAATCCCAGCGGCCGACCGCCGCTATGATGACCGCCGATGAAGATCCGTGACCTTCCGCGCGCCGATCCGCCGCAGCTGCGGCGCAGGCCCGCGGGCGCCGTCGGCGCGCTGCCCGAGAGCCTGCACCCGGTGCTGCGGCGCGTGTATGCGTCGCGCGGCCTCAGCCACGCGGACGAGCTGTCACTGGAGCTGCGCGCCCTGTTGCCCGTCTCGACGCTCGACGGCATCGGCCCCGCGACGGAGCTGCTCGCCGCGCACGTCGAGCGCGGCTCGCGCATCCTGGTCGTCGGCGACTTCGACGCGGACGGCGCGACCAGCACGGCGCTCGTCCTGCGCCAGCTGGCGCGGCTCGGCCATGCAAATGCGGGCATGCGCGTTCCCGACCGGATGCGCCACGGCTACGGCCTGACGCCGGCGCTCGTCGCGGAGCTCGCGCCAGAGCGTGCCGACCTCCTGATCACGGTGGACAACGGCGTCGCGGCGCACGCCGGCATCGAGGCCGCGCACCAGCTCGGCATGGAAGTCCTCGTCACCGATCACCACCTGCCGGGTCCCGACGCTGCCGCATTGCGCCGCGCACGTGAACCCGAACCTGCCGCAGGCCGCGTTCGGCAGCCGCGCGCTCGCCGGCGTCGGCGTCGCCTTCTACCTGATGGCCTCGCTGACGCGCGAGCTCGAGCGCCGCCGCGGCGAACGCCAGGCGCCGGTCGCGGACCTCCTCGACCTGGTCGCGCTCGGCACCGTCGCCGATCTCGTGCCGCTCGACCGCAACAACCGGATCCTGGTGCAGGAAGGCCTGCGACGCCTGCGCTCGCGCGCCGCGACGACCGGACTCATGGCGCTCGCGCGCGTCGCCGGTTGCCGCCTGGACGAGATGTCGGCAC
Source organism: uncultured Pseudomonadota bacterium (assembly GCA_963775455.1). Classification (GTDB taxonomy): domain Bacteria; phylum Pseudomonadota; class Gammaproteobacteria; order Steroidobacterales; family Woeseiaceae; genus UBA1847. The sequence continues at coordinate 800,911 of CAVZIU010000006.1, forward strand.
GCCAGCTCGGGCACCAGATCGCGCCGCGGCTGAACGCGGCCGGGCGCATCGACGACATGGCGGTCGGCATCCGTTGCCTGCTGACGGACGATCCTGCCGAGGCGCTCACGCTTGCGGGCGAGCTCGACCGGCTCAACCGCGAGCGGCGCGAGCTGGAAGCGCGCATGCGCGAGCAGGCCGCGTCCGCCGTGCGCAATCTCCGCATCTCGGAAGGTCAACTGCCGCCGGGCCTCACGCTGTTCGATCCGGGATGGCACGCGGGCGTGGTGGGACTCGTGGCCTCGCGCATGAAGGACCGTCTGCACCGCCCGGTGGTGGCGTTCGCGCCGGCCTCGGAGGACGAACTGCGCGGATCCGCGCGCTCGGTGGCCGGCGTGCACGTGCGCGATGCGCTCGAGGCGGTCGCGACGCGCCACCCGGAGCTCATCGACCGCTTCGGCGGCCACGCCATGGCCGCGGGGCTGACGCTGAAGCGGTCCGCGCTCGCGCGCTTCGCGGACGCGTTCGCGGACGAGATCGGGCGCCGGCTCACGCCGGCGCAGATGCAGAACGTGCTGGAGACCGACGGCGAGCTGTCCGCCGCGGAGCTCACGCTCGAGACGGCGCAGGCGATCGAGTCCGGCGGACCCTGGGGCCAGGCATTCCCGGAGCCGGTGTTCGAAGGCGAGTTCACGGTCGCGGACATGCGCGTCGTCGGCGATCGGCACCTCAAGCTGTGGCTCCGCCTCGATCCCAGCGTCGCAACCGGTCGAGGCGATCGCATTCGGATATTTCGACGAAGACGGAGCGAAGCGCCCGACGGCCGGCGCGCGCGCGAGGCTCGCGTACCGGCTCCAGTCAACGAGCTTCGGCGGCACGCCGCACGCGGAGCTGCTCGCCGAGCACGTCGAGTGGCTCGCCTAGTGTCCTGGCAGACCAGGACACGACGTCTGCTAGACTGCCGCCGCCATGGAATCCGCGCCGACACGCCGGCTGATCGAGGACCTCACGGAGCGCCTGCAGGCGCTGAGGGGGTACCTTTGAGTATGACTCGAAGCGTGAGCGCCTCGAAGAGCTGAATCACGAGTTGGGCGATCCGGCGATCTGGAATACGCCGGACAAGGCCCAGTCCCTCGGGCGCGAGCGTGCGCGGCTCGAAGCCATCACCACGGAACTCGACCAGCTGGCGACCGGGCTCTCGGACGCTGCCGAACTGCTTTCCCTGGTCGAGGCCGAGGGCGACGAGGCGGGTTTCGGCGAGATCGTCAAGGACACGGCGGGCCTCGACAGGCGCGTGCGCAAGCTCGAGCTGTCGCGCATGTTTCCGGGCGAGATGGACCCGCGCGGCGCGTTCCTCGACATCCAGGCGGGCGCCGGCGGCACCGAGGCGCAGGACTGGGCGTCGATGCTGCTGCGGATGTACCTGCGCTGGGCGGACACTCGCGGCTTCGCCGCGTCTGTCATCGACCAGAGTCGCCGGCGAGGTCGCCGGCATCAAGAGCGCGTCGATCGAGGTCGACGGCGACTATGCGTACGGCTGGCTGCGCACCGAGACCGGCGTGCACCGCCTGGTGCGCAAGTCACCGTTCGATTCCGGGAATCGACGGCACACGTCGTTCGCGTCGGTGTTCGTCTCTCCCGTGATCGACGACGAGATCAACATCGAGGTGAACCCCGCCGACATCGAGATGGACACTTACCGCGCGAGCGGCGCGGGCGGCCAGCACGTGAACAAGACCGATTCGGCGGTGCGCCTGCGGCACCTGCCGTCCGGCATCGTGGTCGCCTGCCAGGGCGAGCGCAGCCAGCACAAGAACCGCTCCACGGCCATGAAGATGCTGAAGGCGAAGCTCTACGAGCTCGAAGTGAACAAGAGGAACGCCGCCAGCACGCGTGCTCGAGGACCAGAAGACGGACGTCGGCTGGGGCCACCAGATCCGTTCCTATGTCCTCGACCAGTCGCGCATCAAGGACCTCAGGACCGGCCACGAGACCGGCAATCCGCAGGCCGTGCTCGACGGGGCGCTCGACCCGTTCATGGAAGCGAGCCTGAAGCAGGGACTGTAAGCTCTCGACCATGAACCACGACGACGGGAAGCCGCCGCGAGGACGACAATGCGCTGATCGCCGAGCGGCGCGCGAAGCTCCTGCGCCTGCGCGAGGCAGGCATCGCGTTCCCGAACGACTTCCGCCGCGATGCCCTCGCGGCCGACCTGCACGCGACCTACGCCGAAAAGGGCGACGAGTGGCTCGCCGCGCACCCGGTGCGCGTGCGCGTCGCCGGCCGCATGATGTTCAAGCGGCTCATGGGCAAGGCGTCGTTCGCGAAGCTCCAGGACGGGAGCGGGCAGGTCCAGCTCTACCTGCAGGCGGATGCACTCGGGGCCGGTTACGAGGCGTTCAAGGGCTGGGACGTCGGCGACATCGTCGGCGCCGAGGGCGTCCTCATGCGCACGCGCGCCGGCGAGCTCTCGGTGCGCGCGGAATCGGTGCGCCTGCTGGTGAAGGCGCTGCGGCCGCTGCCCGACAAGTGGCACGGCCTCGCGGACACCGAGACGCGCTACCGGCAGCGTTACGTGGACCTGATCGTCAACGAGGACGCGCGCGCGACCTTCCGCACGCGCACGCGCGTGGTGCGATTCCTGCGCGACTTTCTCGACGCACTCGGCTTCCTCGAGGTCGAGACGCCGATGATGCAGCCGATCCCGGGCGGCGCGGTCGCGCGGCCGTTCGTCACGCACCACAACGCGCTGGGGCAGGACATGTTCCTGCGCATCGCGCCCGAGCTGTACCTCAAGCGCCTCGTGGTCGGCGGTTTCGAGCGCGTGTACGAGATCAACCGCAATTTCAGGAACGAAGGCCTGTCCACGCAGCACAATCCCGAATTCACGATGCTCGAGTTGTACCAGGCCTATGCCGACTGCGCGGACTTCATGGTGCTGGTCGAGCGCATGATGCAGGGCCTCGCGGATGCCGTCCTGGGCACGCGCAGCGTCCGACTACCAGGGCCGGCGCATCGACTTCAGCACGCCCTTCGCCAGGCGTTCGGTGGAGGAGGCGGTCGCCACGTCGAATCCGGAACTCGACGGCACGCGACTGCGTGACGCCGCCTACCTGCGCGCGGCCATGCGTCCGGCTCGGCCTCGACCCCGGCAAGGACGATGGCGCGGGGGCGCTGCAGCTCGCGATCTTCGAAAAGACGGCCGAAGAGGGACTGCTGCAGCCGACCTTCATCCATTCCTACCCCACGGAAGTCTCGCCGTTGTCGCGACCGCGGGACTCGGACCCGTTCGTCACCGACCGATTCGAGTTTTTCGTCGACGGGCGCGAGCTCGCGAACGGGTTTTCCGAGCTGAACGACGCCGAAGACCAGGCCGAACGATTCCGCGCCCAGGTGCGGCGGCGCACCGCCGGTGACGCGGAGGCGATGTATTTCGACGCCGACTACATCCGCGCGCTCGAGTACGGCATGCCGCCGGCCGCGGGGCTCGGCGTCGGCATCGACCGGTTGGTGATGCTGCTGACGGACTCGCCGAGCATCCGGGACGTCCTGCTGTTCCCCCAGCTTCGCAACCAACCCAACGACGAGTAGACCAAGGGGACGTTCGCCTTGAAAGACGTACACGCAAGGCCGCACCAGCAACCCAGGTTTTTTTCAAGGTGAACGTCCCGTTGGTCTCTATTGCCTAGTCATCCGCGTCGATGGCAGCGGGTGCGGGGATTGCGTAGGGGAGATCGGCCGGGACGAACTCGGAACCGCCGGGCCGTGTGCCGAGGAGGTCGCTGCAGAAGCGAAGCTCGACGACGGCGAGGCACTGCGTGCTGGTCTCGTCGCGTGCGGCGACGACGACCTGTGCGGCGAGCGAGTCGCCGCTGAAGAATGCCTGGGCCGGTTGCAGCCCGACGTCCGGCGGACCGACGTAGCGCAGGGTACGGCGCTTGAGCCGTCCGAGGTGCTGCGCGCGCGCGACGATTTCCTGCCCGACATAGCAGCCCTTGCTGAAGCTGATCCCGCCGATGAGGTCGAGGTTCAACATCTGGGGAAGCCACAGCGCCGCGGTGGCCGGCATCACGGACGGCTCGCCATCCGTGACGCAGACACGGTCCCAGTCCTCGGGTGTCGTGCGCGGGATCGCGGCAAGCGCGGCATCGAGCGCGGGCCGGGTGCCCGCGAGAAGAATGCGGCGCGGGCTTGCCACCAGCATGGCTAGGCCAGCAGCCGCGGCAGCGGACTGCGACCAGCGGGCATCCGGCCTGGCATCGAGCAGGCCCGCGACCTCGAAGAGCCGGCTGCGGTCCTCGAAGCGCACGTCGGAGCGCAGCACGTAGGCCGATAGCTGCGCGACCAGCGTGTGAGCCAGCTTGCGGTTGAGCACGAGCAGCACGTCGTCGCCTTCCGCCGCCAGCCGCAGCGTCGCGAGCACACGGCCCTGGCGGTTGCAGGACGCCGCCAGCATGCCGGGATGGCGCTCGAGTCCCAGCAAGTCGTTCGAGAGCTGGCCCTGGAGGAAGCTGCGCGCGTCTTGGCCCACGACCGCGATGACGGCCAGGTCGGGCAACAGCGCGGTGCGGACGTTCATCATCGTGACATCGTAGCGCAGCGGATCTCGGCGAACGCGCGGCTATTGGCCGTGGGAAGGCTTGACCCCTTCTGGCAGAATAGCTTAGCGATGCCACACTCCGCCGACCGGCCGCTTTCCCCGCACCTGCAGGTGTACCGGCCGATGTACACGATGGTGCTGTCGATCTTGCATCGCGTGAGCGGGCTGTACCTGTCCGCCTGCGGATTCCTGTTCGTCGGGTGGATCTCGGCAGCGGCGCTCGGGCCGGACGCTTATGACTGCGCCATGGACGTTCTCACCGGGCTGCCGATGCGCATCGTGCTCGCCTGCGCGCTGGCGGCATTCTGGTATCACCTGTTCGCCGGACTTCGGCACCTCGCGTGGGACATCGGAATCGGCTTCGAGAAAAAGGCCGCGCGCGCATCAGGCGCCGTGGTCGTGGCACTGGCCGCGGCCGCTTGCGCGGCGACTCTGCTCCTGACGCCGGCCGGCCGGTTCATCGCGGGCTCGCCGTGAGCAGGGACCGCGGCAGCGCAAGCCGGCATTGGCGCAACCAGCGCATGACCTCGATCGCGTTGCTGCCGCTCGGGCTGTGGTTCCTGTTTTCGCTGCTCGGGCAGCCGGCACTGGATCACGCAGTCGTCGCCGGCTGGTTCGCCAAGCCGCTGCAGACGTTGCTCGCGGTGCTTTTCGGCGCCACGCTCCTGTGGCATTCGATGCAGGGATTGCAGGTGGTGATCGAAGACTACGTCGGCGGCGCGCTATGCAAGGTCTGCCTGTTCCTCGCTCGGCTCCTGCACCTGGCGGCAGCTCTGGCGCTCGCGGGCGCACTCGCGAAGCTCGCCATCGGTGGCGCCGCGTGAGCGCGTATCCGGTCATCGATCACCGCGTCGACGTGGTCGTCGTGGGCGCCGGCGGTGCTGGACTGCGCGCGACGCTCGGGCTTGCCGAAGCCGGGCTCGATACCGCCTGCATCACCAAGGTGTTCCCGACGCGCAGCCACACGGTGGCGGCGCAGGGCGGCATCAGCGCCGCGCTCGGCAACATGGGAGACGACGACTGGCGCTTCCACTTCTACGACACGGTGAAGGGTTCCGACTGGCTCGGCGACCAGGACGCGATTGCCTACATGTGCCGCGAAGCGCCCGCCGCGGTCATCGAGCTCGAGCACTACGGCCTGCCGTTCTCGCGTACCGACGACGGGCGTATTTACCAGCGCCCGTTCGGCGGCATGACGACGCACTATGGCAAGGGAATTGCGCAGCGCACCTGCGCGGCGGCGGACCGCACCGGGCACGCGATGCTGCACACGCTCTACCAGCAGAGCCTGAAGCACCGCGCCCAGTTCTTCATCGAGTATTTCGCCATCGACCTTCTCATGCACGAGGGCGCCTGCCTCGGCGTACTCGCGCTCGACATGGCGGCGGGCACGCTGCACCGGTTCCTGGCCCAGGCGACGATCCTTGCGACGGGCGGGTACGGCCGCGCCTACTTTTCCTGCACCTCTGCGCACACCTGCACGGGCGATGGCAACGGCATGGTACTGCGCGCCGGCCTGCCCCTGCAGGACATGGAGTTCGTGCAGTTCCACCCGACCGGCATCTACGGCGCCGGCTGCCTCATCACCGAGGGCGTGCGCGGCGAGGGCGGGGTTCTCCGGAACTCGGAAGGGGAGCGCTTCATGGAGCGCTATGCGCCAAATGCCAAGGACCTCGCTTCGCGCGACGTGGTGAGTCGCGCCATGACGATCGAGATTCGCGAGGGACGCGGCGTTGGCGCGCACCGTGACCACCTGTTCCTGCACCTCGAGCACCTGGGCGCCGACGTGATCGCGAAGCGCCTGCCGGGCATCGCGGAGACGGCCAAGGTGTTCGCCAACGTGGACGTCACGCGTGCGCCTATTCCGGTGCAGCCGACGGTGCATTACAACATGGGCGGCATCCCATGCAACGTGAATGGCGAGGCGCTGACCCGCGACGACGGTTCGGAACGCGTCGTTCCGGGGCTCATGGCGATCGGCGAGGCCGCCTGCGTCTCGGTCCACGGCGCCAACCGGCTCGGTTCGAATTCGCTGCTCGACCTCGTCGTGTTCGGCCGCGCCGCCGCGGCGCATTGCGCGGGTTCGCTGCGGCCCGGGACCGCCCTCGTAGAGCCGCCGCCGCGGGTGATGGACCCGCTGCTCGCCCGCTTCGACCGCTTCCGGAGCGCCGCCGGCAATCGGCCGGCGGCGGTGCTGCGCGACGAAATGCAGCGCGCGATGCAGCGCGATGCCGCCGTGTTCCGTACCGGAGACACGCTGGCCGAGGGCTGTGCGGCGCTCGAGCGCTGTTTCGCCTCACTGCGCGAACTCAAGATCTCGCGACCGCTCGCTCGTGTTCAACACCGACCTGGTCGAGGCCCTCGAGCTCGATAACCTGCTGCGCCAGTCGCTTGCGACGATACAATCGGCCCGGAACCGCACCGAGAGCCGCGGCGCGCACGCGCGCGAGGATTTTCCTGCGCGCGACGACGCGAACTGGATGAAGCACAGCCTCGCCTGGGTGGATCGACGCGGGCCAGGTCCGATTCGACTACCGGCCGGTCGAGCGTGACACGCGGTCGGGCGATGTCGAGGCGATCCCGCCGCAGGTCCGCGCCTACTAGAGGGAGTCCGAGGAGCCATGGCACAGTTCCGCTTGCCCGCGAATTCGCGCTACGACGGCCGCCCGGGGCGCCATCACCCGGCCGCGGCCGGAACCGCGCGCGTGCGCGAGTTCCGTGTCTATCGCTGGGATCCCGACTCGCCGGCGCCGCCGCGCGTCGATAGCTTCGACATCGACCTCGACCGCTGCGGCCCGATGGTCCTCGATGCGCTCATCAAGATCAAGAACGAGGTCGACGCGACGGTGACCTTCCGCCGCTCCTGCCGCGAGGGTATTTGCGGCTCCTGCGCGATGAACATAGACGGCGTCAACACTCTCGCCTGTACGCAGCCGATCGACGCCATCCGGGGCGCGGTGCGACGTATTCCCGTTGCCGCACCTGCCGGTCGTCAAGGACCTCGTGCCGGACCTGACGCAGTTCTACGCGCAATACGCCGCGGTCGAGCCGTGGCTCAAGGCTGCATCGCCGCCGCCTGCCGCCGGCGAGCGACGCCAGGCGCCGGCGGACCAGGAGCAGATCGACCGGCCGTCGGCATGCATCCTGTGCGCATGCTGCTCGACGTCCTGCCCGAGCTACTGGTGGAACGCCGACCGTTTCCTCGGTCCCGCGGCGCTGCTCGCGAGCCATCGCTGGATCGTGGACACGCGCGACGGTGCGCAGGCGGAGCGACTCGCCGAACTCGACGACACATTCAAGCTCTATCGCTGCCACACGATCATGAATTGCACCGAGGCCTGCCCCAAGGACCTCAACCCGGCACGCGCGATCGCGGACATCAAGCGCCGCATCCTCGAACGCGACGAGTGAACGATGAGCGACCCAGCATCCGGGCGGCTTCGCTGGCGCTGCCGCCGCGGCATGAAGGAACTCGATGTCCTGCTGGCGCGCTGGATCGAGGGCGCCTGGGCGAATGCCGGCGAGGAGCGCCGCGTGGCATTCGAGTGGCTGCTGGATCAGCCCGACCCTGACCTGGCGGACTGGCTGATCGGCGGCGCCCGCCCGCCGGATGCCACCCGCGCCGCACTCATCGATGACATCCTTCGCCATCGCGATTGAGCCGCTCGCAAACTCGCGGCTCGCGTCACTCGCGTGCGCGCTGCATCTTGCGGCCGCGGCGAGTCCCTGGATTGCATGGGTCCCGCCGTCGCTGGCAGTGCCATTGACGCTGACCGCCCTTGCAAGCCTTGCGTCGACGCTCGCTGCCGTGCCGGGGCCCCACCATCGGCTCGCGAGTCTCGCACGCCATGGGCACGGTTGGTTCATACGGCTGCGGGCGGGTGCATGGCAGCCGGCCGAAATGGGGCCGGGCTCGCGGGCTTTTGGCGGCGTCGTTTTCCTGGACATCCGGTCCTGCGGACGGCGCCACGCCTGGCTTTTGACGCGGAACACGGTCCCGGCGGGCCCTTTCCGACGTATCAAGGCCCGGATCCGCCTGACTTGCTAGAATTAGCGGGCTGTTTCACGAAAGGAGGGGCATTCCCCCGCCCAATCACGACCTTGCGAACTTACCAGGGGTCAGCCGGTCATATCGGGCGTGCACGTAGAGGGCGCAGCGCAAGTCGTCGAGCCTATGCGGGCTGAAGCAGGCGATATCGCACTGGTCCGCCGGGTCCAGAAAGGGGACAAGGCCGCCTTCGACGCCCTGGTGCTCAAGTATCAGCACAAGGTGCTGAAGCTCGTGCAGCGGTACGTTCGCAATCCCGCGGAAGCCGAGGACATCGCGCAGGAGGCCTTCATCAAGGCGTATCGCGCGCTGCCGGCGTTCCGGGGTGACAGCGCGTTCTATACCTGGCTGTACCGGATCGCGATCAACACCGCAAAGAACGCGCTGGTGGCAAGCCGCCGGCGCCCGGTGTCGTACGACCTCGACCTGCAGGATGGAGCGCAAGTGCAGGCGCATGCGCGACTTTCGGACTCGGAGACGCCGGAAGCGCTGGCACTGACGGACGAGATCCGCCGCACGGTGAACGAGGCGATCGAGGCCCTGCCGGACGACCTGCGCCTGGCGATCGTCCTGCGCGAGCTCGAGGGCCTTTCGTACGAGGATATTGCGAAGACGATGGAATGCCCGGTAGGCACGGTCCGTTCGAGGATCTTCCGCGCGCGCGAAGCGATCGATCGCAGCCTGCGCGAAGTGTTCGACGGTGGCCTGGGGCGAATCGGAGACCTGGAATGACGGATCGAATCAAGGAACAGCTCTCGGCATTCCTGGACGGCGAATTGCCGGACCCGGAGTCGGCGCTGCTGCTGAAGCGGCTCGAGCGCGACGACGAGTTGCGCGGCGCCCTGTCGCGCTACTCGCTGATCGGCGCCGTGCTGCGGAGTGACGGCGATGTGCCCGCTGCGCGGCAGGTGGCCGCGCGCGTCAGCGCCGCGATCGCCCGCGAGCCGCGCGCGCGGCCCGCGCTGGCTGCGCTTGCCCCGCCGTGAAGCGTCCTGCGTACCGCTGCGCGGGGTCGCGGTCGCCGCGGGCGTCGCGCTCGGCGCGGTGCTGCTGGTGCAGCAGGTCGGGTCGCAGGACCCGGCTGCGCCCGACGCGGTCATGGCACAGGGCCGAGCTGCCGCCGGTGCAGCCGGTTGCCGACGATGCCGATGAGCAGGACGGGCCGGCGGACATCTATGTCACGCCGCCCGCGCCGGATGCGCCCGTGGGCATTCCGCCCGCGGAGCTCGCCAATTACCTGGTGGCGCATTACGGCTATGCGTCGCCGCTCGTACGCCGCAGCGTCGGCGCGGGCCTCATCAGCGACGACGATCCGTCGCTCGCGGAAGAATTGCCGCCCGCGGAGACGACCGAGCCGTGACGTCGCGGCCGGCCATCGCCCTCGCGCTCGGCCTCGCCGCGACACCCGCCTTCGGCGAAAGCGGACAGGAATGGCTCTCGCGCATGGGCGCGGCTCTCAGCAACTCGAGTTACCTGGGCGAGTTCGTCTCCGAATCCGCCGGACGCACCGAGCGATTCGCGATCACGCATCGCGTCCGCGAAGGCGTCGTGTCCGAGCGCCTGGTGTCGTTGACCGGGCATGGACGCGAGCTGGTGCGCGAGAACGACGAGGTCGTGGTCTACCTGCCCGACCAGAAGCTCGCGATCATCGAGCGCCGCTCCGGCCGCAGCGACCTGCTGGGTGCTCTGCCTCAATTTGAAGGACGCATGGCGGCCTGGTACAAGGTCGACTGGGTCGGGCGCGAGACGCTGGACGACTTCGGCCCGACCGCAGTCGTCGCGGTTCGCCCGCTCGATAGTTACCGCTTCGGTTACCGGTTGTGGATCGACGTCGATTCGCACATGCCCGTACGCAGCGATCTGTCCGACGGCTCCGGGCGCGTGATCGAGCGTCTGCGCTTCACCCGGCTCAAGTTCGACAACGACATCCCGGATTCGGCGTTCGAGCCTGCGCTCGACCGCCGCAAGCTGCGCTGGGTGCGGCAGTCGCCACAGGCGGACGAAGAGGCGCCGGCCTGGCGCGCGGCGCAGGTGCCGCCCGGATTTCGCCTGTCCGCGAGCGGCGTGCAGGCTCTCGCGGGACCGAGCGCGCCGGTCAGCCACCTGGTCTATTCCGACGGGCTCGCGACGGTCTCGGTCTTCATCCGCGCGCCGCGGCCGGGCAAGGCGCCTGCGGGAGGCACGAGCCGCTCGGGCGTCGCTTCCGCCTACACGACCGTCGTGGATGGCCATCAGGTCACGGCCGTCGGCGAAGTGCCGACACGCACGCTGAGAACGATCGCCACGAGCCTGCGACCCGCGGCGGCAACGCCCGACGAGGCTCGCGCCGCGGCGATTCGCCGCGACTGACCCTGCGAATGCCGGGTCACCGGTTTCGGGTCTACACGCGCGACAATTGCCCGCTCTGCGACGACTTCGTCACGGAGCTTTGTACGATCGTGCAGGGCTTCGAGGTTCAGGACGTCGACGACGAGCCGACTGCAAGGAGACGCTTTGGCCTCAAGGTGCCGTTGCTCACCTGCGACGGCAGCGTCGTCTGCCATGGCCGCCTCGATCGCGAAGCGGTCCTGCGCCTCGCTAGGCGCTGACCGGGGCCGGGACACGCCGGCTGGTATAATGCCCGTTTCCCCGGACGCGCCGGTCCGGCAAAGGCGTCCGCTTTTCCCCGATGCAACAGCAGATACGCAATTTTTCGATCATTGCGCACGTCGACCACGGCAAGTCGACGTTGGCCGACCGCCTGATCCAGACCTGCGGCGGACTCGAGGCGCGCGAGATGCAGGAACAGGTGCTCGACTCGATGGATCTCGAGCGCGAGCGCGGCATCACCATCAAGGCCCAGTCGGTCACGCTCAGCTACCGTGCCGCTGACGGGCTCGACTACCAGCTCAACTTCATCGACACGCCCGGGCACGTCGACTTCTCGTACGAGGTGTCACGCTCGCTGGCCGCCTGCGAAGGCGCGCTGCTGGTCGTCGATGCGGCTCAGGGCGTGGAGGCACAGAGTGTGGCGAACTGCTACACGGCGCTCGAGCAGGGCCTCGAGGTGGTGCCGGTCATCAACAAGATCGACCTGCCATCCGCCGATCCCAAACGCGTGATCGAGGAGATCGAGAACATCATCGGTATCGAGGCGACCGACGCGGTGCGCGTCAGCGCGAAGACGGGAGAGAACGTCCCGCAGCTCCTCGAGGAGCTGGTGCGGCGCGTCCCGCCGCCGCGCGGCGACGTCGCCTTGCCGCTGCAGGCACTGATCGTCGATTCTTGGTTCGATAACTACGTCGGCGTCGTGTCGCTGGTCCGCGTCGTGAACGGCGTGCTGCGACCCAACGACAAGATCCGCGTGATGTCGACCGGCCGCAGCTGGCAGGTCGATCGCGTCGGGCACTTCACGCCGAAACGCGTCGCGGGCGATTCGCTGTCGACGGGGGAGGTCGGCTGGATGACGGCCGGCATCAAGGACATCGACGGCGCGCCGGTCGGCGACACGATCACGAGCGAGTCGCGCCCGTGCGAGACGCCGCTGCCCGGGTTCAAGCAGGTGCAGCCGCGCGTGTTCGCGGGAATGTTCCCGGTGCAGTCCGACCAGTACGAGGCGTTTCGCGACGCGCTGCAGAAGCTCAAGCTGAACGACTCGGCGCTGCACTACGAGCCGGAGGTGTCGACGGCGCTCGGTTTCGGGTTCCGCTGCGGTTTCCTCGGCCTGCTGCACATGGACATCGTGCAGGAGCGCCTCGAACGCGAATACGGCCTGTCGCTCGTGACGAGCGCGCCGACCGTGATCTACGAGGTGGTCGGCAACGACGGCGAGCTGCAGCGGGTGGACAACCCCGCGCGGCTGCCGCCGAGCTATCGCGAGCTGCGCGAACCGATCATCACCGCGAACATCCTGGTGCCGCCGGAGCACGTCGGCGGCGTGCTGCGCTTGTGCCAGGACAAGCGAGGGGTGCAGAAGAAGATGCTGCAGCTCGGCACGCAGATGTCGCTGCAGTACCAGCTCCCGCTCGCGGAGGTCGTGCTCGACTTCTTCGACCGGCTGAAGTCCGTGAGCCGCGGGTACGCGTCGTTCGACTACGAGTTCAGCCACTTCCAGCCGGCGCCCCTGTCGCGCCTCGACGTGCTGATCACGCCGCCCAGGCAGGTGACGGCCATCCCGTGCCGGGCCAGCTCGGCCGCCAGGGCGTCCTTGGCCGGCAGCAGGTAGGCGACCTCGTAGCGGAAGCGGTCGTGGTCCAGGTGGGGGGCGGCGCTGGCCAGCAGCTGCTCGGCCCCGCCGCGGCCCAGGCCCTTGATCAGGATCAGGACCCGCTTCACGCCGCCACCAGGCCCTGGTACAGCTCCAGGTAGCGCGGGGCCACGGCGTGGATCTCGAACCGCTCGCGGCAGCGGTCGCGGGCGGCCGCGCTGAGGCGCTCGCGGCGGCCGGCGTCGGCCAGCACGGCGATCACGTGGTCGCCCAGGCCGGCCAGGTCGCCCGGCTGGGCGAGCAGGCCCGTCACCCCCGACTCGACCACCTCGTCCACCCCGGCCACGGCGTAGCCGGCCACCGGGAGGCCGGCCATGCCGGCCTCGATCACCGTGGCCGGCATGCCCTCCGAGCAGCTCGCGAACAGGACCACGTCGCTGGCCGCGAGGATGTCGGCCACGTCGCCGCGGACCCCGGCCAGCAGCACCCGGTCGCCGGTCCCGTGCCTGGCCACGGCCGCCTCGACCTGGCCCCGCAGCGGGCCGTCCCCGGCCACCAGGTGCCAGGCCCGCGGCCGCTCGGCCAGCGCCCGGGCCGCCACCTCGACGTGCGCCAGCGGGTCCTTCTCCCAGGTGAGCGCCCCCAGCGACAGGATCACCTCGGCGTCGGCGGGGATGCCGAGGTGCCGGCGCATGCCGTCCCGGCCGCGGGTCGGGGCCAGCCGGGCGGCGTCGACCCCGTTGGGGATGGTGACCACGTGCCGGGGCGGCAGGCGGAAGACCTCGAGCGTCTCCTGGCGGACGGCCTCGGCCACGGCCACGATCCGGGTCGCCCGGCGCATCAGCCGGCCGTAGACGACCCGGCGGGGGCCGGAGGCGATCGAGGCCGGGGTCGACCCGATCCGGCGGTAGACGACCCGGCGCCGGCCCCCGGCCGCGCCGGCCACCACGTACTTGAGGGCCTCGCCGCCGTGGGCCTGGACGACGTCGGGGGCGAACTCCCGGAGCAGCCGGCGCAGCCCGGCCACGCCGGGCAGGCCCATCCGCACCCCCGGCACCCCGGCCGCGTCGGCGCCGAGCACGGTCGCCGGGGCCCGGAACGGGACGGCCAGCCCGTCCGGCGCCCGCAGGACCGCCACCTGCTGCTCGACCCCGGCGTCCTCCAGGGCGCCGACCAGGTCGGCGGTGAAGATCTCGGCCCCCCTGCGCTGGCCGGTGGCCACGACGTGCAACACTCGCACCGCTAGCCTCCCGACCCTGGAGCGACCCGGTGCGCGTGCTCTACCTGATCGACAGCCTGGTGCCCGGTGGCGCCGAGCGCTCCCTGGCCGCCATGGCCCCCCACCTGGTCGCCGGCGGCATCGTGCTCGAGGTGGCCACCCTGCACGAGCGCCCCGGCGTCCAGGCCGAGCTGGCCGCCGCCGGGGTCGGCCTGCACTCGCTGGCCGGCGGGGGCGGACGAGCCGGCTGGGCCCGGCGGGCGCAGCGGCTCATCCGCGAGCGGCGGCCCGACCTGGTCCACACCACCCTGTTCGAGGCCGACCTGGCCGGCCGGGTGGCGGCCACCGTCTGCCGCGTGCCGGTCGTGTCCAGCCTGGTCAACGTGGCCTACGGGCCCGAGCAGCATGCCGGGGGGAGCGGGGTCGGCCGGGTCAAGCTGGGCGCGGCCCGCCTGCTCGACGCCGTCACCGCCCGGCCGGTGGTCCGGTTCCACGCGGTGTCGCGCTACGTGGCCGACGTCATGGCCCACCGCCTGCTGCTGCGCCGGTCCAGGGTCGAGGTGGTGACCCGGGGCCGCGACCCGGAGCTGCTGGGACGGCGCACCGCCGAGCGCCGGGAGCGGGCCCGGGCCGGGCTCGGCATCGGCCCGGGGGAGGCGGTGGTCCTGGGCGCCGCCCGCCACGAGTGGCAGAAGGGCCTGGACACCCTGGTCGAGGCGGCGCCGAGGGTCCTGGCCGAGGTCCCGGGCGCCCGCATCCTGGTCGCCGGGCGCGAGGGGAACCAGACCCCCCAGCTGCAGGACCTGGCCGAGCGGCTGGGCGTGGCCGGGCGGGTCCAGTTCCTCGGCGCCCGGACCGACATCCCCGACCTGCTGTGCGCGGCCGACGCCTTCGCCTTCCCGACCCGCTGGGAGGGCATGCCGGGGTCGATCCTGGAGGCGATGGCCCTGGGGGCGCCGATCGTGGCCAGCGACATCCCGCCGGTCGCCGAGGCGGTGACCGACGGGCTGAGCGCCCGGCTGGTCCCGGCCGGCCAGCCGGAGGCGTTCGCCGGGGCGCTGGTCGAGACGCTGTCCGACCGGGAGGCGGCCGAGGCCAGGGCCGAGCGGGCCGAGGCCGACTTCCAGGCCCGGTTCACCATCCGCCGGGCCGCCGACGGGATGCTGGCCTTCTACGATCATGCCGTGTCCGCGGTCAGGTAGGCCGGGGCGCCGGCCGGCCGGCCCATGGTCTCGTCCAGCCAGGCCTGGAACATCAGCACGTCCCACAGGTGGTACTGCCAGTTGCGGCGTCCGCTCAGGTGCTCGGCCCAGCGCTCGCGGACCGGCCCGGGGTCGAGGTAGCCGTCGGCCCGGAGCCGGCCGTCGTCCAGCAGCGTCTCCGCCCAGTCCCGCAGCGGCCCGCGCAGCCAGCGGTCGATCGGCACGCCGAAGCCCATCTTCGGCCGCTCGATCAGCTCCCGGGGGACGTGGCGGTACAGCACCTGGCGCAGCAGCCACTTGCCCTGGCCGTCGCGGATCTTGAGGTCGAGCGGCAGCCGCCAGGCGAACTCGACCACGCGGTGGTCGAGCAGCGGCACCCGCGCCTCCAGGCTCACCCCCATGCTGGCCCGGTCGACCTTGACCAGGATGTCGTCCGGCAGGTAGGTGACCAGGTCGAGGTACATCATCTGCTCGACGATGCCGCCGACCTTCGGCCCGCCGGGCCGGGTCGGCGGCCGGGGGCAGCGGCTCGGTGGCCCCCAGGACGAGCGTCGCCGGGCTGCTTCCAGTGCGAGACCAGGTCGAGGTAGATCGCCTCCGGGCTGCCGAGGCCGAGCACCCCGGCCAGCTTGTGCAGCTTGTCGCCGGCCAGCCGCTGCCGAGCCCCGCGCGGGGCCAGCGGCCCGGCCCGGTCCAGCAGCCGCTCCCAGGCCTGCGGGGAGCGGGCGGTCAGCAGCCCCGCGGCCGCGCCCCGCAGCGGCCGCGGGACCCGGCTCGCCTGCCGCCACACCTGCGGCACCCAGCGGTAGCGGTTGTAGCCGCCGAACAGCTCGTCGCCCGCCGTCGCCGGAGAGGCTCACGGTGACGTGGCGGCGGGCCAGCTCGGAGACCAGGAAGGTCGGGATCTGGGACGAGTCGGCGAACGGCTCGTCGTAGAGGGCCGGCAGCCGCGGGATGACGGCCAGGCGTCCTGGGGGCTGACGTACAGCTCGGTGTGGTCGGTGCCGAGGTGGGTGGCCACCGCCTTGGCGTCGACGGCCTCGTCGAAGTCGGGCTCGTCGAAGCCGATGGTGAAGGTCCGGACCGGGCGGCCGCTGCGGGCCTGCATCAGCGCGACGACGGTGGAGGAGTCGACCCCGCCGGACAGGAAGGCGCCGAGCGGGACGTCGGCCACCATCCGCAGCCCGACCGCCTCGCCCAGCAGCTCCTCGAGCCGGTCGGTGGCCTCCCGCGGTCCCAGCCCGGCCTCGGCCCCGGCCTCGGCGGCCGCCCGGGCCGACCAGTAGGGCACCGGGTCGGGGATGGCGCCGGGGCGCTCGGCGCCGACGGTCAGCACCGTGGCCGGGGGCAGCTTGCGGATGCCCTGGTAGATCGACCAGGGCGCGGGCACGTACTTGTGCCGCAGGTACAGGGCCAGGGCGTCGCGGTCGACCTCGGCCCGGAACCCGGGGTGGGCCCGCAGCGCCTTCAGCTCCGAGCCGAAGACGAAGGCCGTCCCCGCCCAGCCGTAGTAGAGCGGCTTCTCGCCGACCCGGTCGCGGGCCAGCCGCAGCCGCCGCTCCTCCCGGTCCCAGACGGCCAGGGCGAACATGCCGTCGAGCCGGGCCAGGGCCTCCTCGACCCCCCACTCGGTGAACGCGGCCAGCATCACCTCGGTGTCGGAGCGGCCCCGGAACCGGTGCCCGGCCGCCTCCAGCTGCCGTCGCAGCTCGCCGAAGTTGTAGATCTCGCCGTTGAAGACGGTCACGTACCGCCCGCAGGCCGAGGTCATCGGCTGGTGGCCGTCCTCGGTGAGGTCGACGATCGCCAGGCGCCGGAACCCCAGGGCGACCCCGGCCGCCGGGTCGACCCAGGCCCCGCCGGCGTCCGGCCCGCGGTGCCGGAGGGTGCCGGCCATGGTGGTGACGACGCCCCGAAGCGCCTCCGCCGGCGTGTCGCGGGCGCAGTCGACGAAACCCGCCAGGCCGCACATCGCCCCTCCGTTCCCGCCGTGTCGTAGCGTGCTGGCGAGAATCCAAGCCTATCGGGTCAGCTCCTCGTTCCCATCTGCAACTGCACTAGCTGTGGTTCCAGACAGGTTGTGTGGTTTCCGGTCTCCTGGCTGGGGACGCTGTTCGCGTCGAAGCTCCACATGCGCTCCACGGCGATGCTGTTCGCGCTCGCCTTCATCGTCACCTTCACGATGGGCGGGATCAGCGGCGTGATGCTGGGCATGGTGCCGCTCGATATCCACGTCTCGGACACCTACTTCATCGTCGCCCACATCCACTTCGTGCTCTTCGGTGGCTCGGTGTTCACGATCTTCGCCGGCATCTACCACTGGTTCCCGAAGATGACCGGGCGGATTGTACGACGAGAAGCTCGGCCGGGTCCACTTCTGGCTGACCTCGGTCGGGATGTACGGCACATTTCTTCCGATGCACTGGATCGGGATGGAGGGGATGCCCCGCCGGGTGGCCGACTACTCAGCCCAGTTCGGCGACTGGAACCTGTTGATCTCCTGCTTCGGCTTCCTGCTCGGCGTCGCCCAGCTCGTCTTCCTCTACAACATGGTCGTCAGCTGGAAGTGGGGGCCGCTGGCGCGGCGACAACCCCTGGCGCGCGAAGACGATCGAGTGGCTGGTCTCCTCGCCGCCGCCCGTTTTCAACTTCGACGAAATACCCCGCGTCGTCGGCGGCCCCTACGAGTTCGGGGTGCCAGGCGCCCGCCACGCGATCATGGGCCCGGCCGAGGCCGAGGTCGGCACCGCGGAGCCCGCTGTGGCCGGAACGGCGGGAGGCCGGAGCCCGTGACGAACCAGGAGCCGTCCCATCAGCTATCCGCCAGCGCCGAAGGCGATGGCGGCGGAGTTGTGCTCGGCCTTCCTGAATGAGGTCGCCGGCGGGCGCAAGCTGCTGGAGACGATCCGCGACCGGGTGGAGGCAGGCGCCGACGGGGTTGCGCTCGCCGCTCCGCAGAACCAGCCGCTGGCCGGCCAGATCGTCGATCGCGACGAAGTGCGCGAAGCGGCGCCAGAGCCGGGTCGAGGTGACCCAGGCGGTCCTCCGAGGCTTCGGAATCGAGGCAACGGGTGCGGTGATGGACCCCGACCCGGCCCTTGCGCTCGACGATGCCATCCGCGCCTTCGCACCCCGCGAGGTCCTGCTCTCGTGCCTGTACGACACTCGCTTTGGGCTAACGCGCAAGGACCTGGTGGAGTGGGCGAAGCAGCGCTTCGAGGTCCCCGTCACCCACATCCCGGTCCGGATCGAGGACGACGCGATCCGTTGGGACGTGACCCACACGCTGGTGGTCGCCACTCAGACCGTCGCCGGCGCCGACCTGGTCGCGCGCCTGAAGCGGAAGGCCGCTGAGCGTCCGCACCGCTACACCTTCATCAGCCCGCCATCGGGCCAGCTGAGCCGCGAACAGGTGTGCGAGCGCCTCGCACGCACCCTGGCGGAGCTCTACCGCTCCGAGATCGACGCCACCGGCCAGCCGATGAGCCCGGCGCCGCTGGCTGCCATCCAGAACGCGATCGAGCACTACCGGATCGACGAGGTCCTGATCTCGACCCTCGCTGGAGAGCAGTCGAAGTGGCTCGAGGAGGGGTTGGTCGACGAGGTTCGGGCGATGACCGACAAGCCCGTGGAGCACGTCGAAGCAGGTCGTGAGGAGGTGCCGGCCTGATGGAAGCGCACGCGGTACCGCCGAGCATCACGGGCCGCCCGAGGCTCACCAGAGCTCCGGATCGACCGTCAGACGCTGGGCATCCTCCTGTTCATCGTCTCCGAGGTGATGCTGTTCGGCTCCTTCTTCGCCGCCTACTTCTTCCTCCGCGTGGTCGCCAACGTCGACGCCTGGCCGCCGGAGGGCATCGAGCTTCCAAAGGCGGTCGCGGGCGTCAACACGGCGATCCTGATCTCCTCCAGCTTCACCGTCCACTGGGCGCTGGAATCGGTCCGCCACGGCAACCGCCGCGGATTGATCATGGGCCTCGCCGCCACCTGGCTGCTCGGAGCCACCTTCCTGTTCATCCAGATGAACGAGTACTGGCATATCGGCTTCAGCGCCCGCGACGGCGCCTTCGGTTCGATCTTCTACGCGCTGACGGGCCTGCACGGCGCCCACGTGACGGTCGGGCTTGGGCTGCTCGCCGCGGCCAACATCCGCGCCTGGCGTGGCCACTTCGGCTCACAGCCGAAGGAGCATCTGGGGGTCGAGGTGCCGGGGATCTACTGGCACTTCGTCGACGTGATGTGGATCGTCGTCTACACGACGGTCTACATCCTCTAGAAACCGCATAGCCAGGCGGTTTTCAGCTCCAGCGCCGTCCTGGCGCGCTAGTTGACGGCAGCGGTGCAGAGTGTAAGGTTGGCCAAGGAAGGCGGCCAGCCGGACGGGAGTGCCGATGGGAGAGATAGGCGGAGCGAAGCGTCGAGCGAGCCGCTCGCGCCGGTCCTTGAAGCGACTGGCCCGCCGACAAGTGGTGGCCCTCGCGGTTGCCGGCTTGCTGCTGCTTTTCGTGACTGCGGCCGCGCTGGCGGTGACCGGCGACCTGACCCAGCCCGCCGGGGACGGCCGGCTGCATCAGCGACACTGGCTCCGGGCCCTGCGCCGACGGTCACGCGCTCGGCTTCAGGCCCCTGGAGCTGGCGGTGAGCCCGGACGGGAGGAACGTCTACGTCACCACCCACTCCGGCACGCCGTGGTGCGCCTCAACCGCAACCCGACCACCGGGGCGATCGCCGCAGCCCGCCGGGACGGCTGGCTGCATGAGCCAGACCGGTGCGCGGGCCGTGCGCCGACGGCCACGCGCTGGACGGTACGGCCGGGGTGGCGGTGAGCCCGGACGGGAAGAACGTCTACGTCACCTCCGGACGTGGCGTGGTACGCCTGAACCGCAACACGACCAACGGAGCGATCACCCAGCCCGCCGGGGCCGACGGGCTGCGTGAGCGAGACCGGGCGGGGCCGCGCCGACGGCCATGCGCTCGACGGCGCGCGCGCTGTGGCCGTGAGCCCGGACGGGAAGAACGTGTACGCCACCTCGCCCAGCACCCACGCCGTGGTGCGCCTCAACCGCAGCACGACGACCGGGGCGATCACCCAGCCCGCCGGGGCCGCGGGCTGCGTGAGCGAGACGGGTGCGGGACCCTGCGGCGACGGCCATGCGCTTGACGGCCCAGGCGGCGTGGCGGTGAGCCCGGACGGGAAGAACGTCTACATCGCCTCGGCCTACAGCGACGCCGTGGTGCGCCTCGACCGCAACACGACCACTGGAGCGATCACCCAGCCCGCCGGGAGCGCCGGCTGCATCAGCCAGACGGGCGCCGGGCCGTGCACCGACGGCCACGCCCTCGGGCCTCCGGGTTCGCTGGCGGTCAGCCCGGACGGAAGAGCGTCTACGTCACCGCGCCCAGCGGTGACCTGGTTCGGGGAGCAAGGCCGTGGCGCGCCTCAACCGCAGACCAGCCGGAGCGATCACCCAGCCCGCCGGGACGGCCGGCTGCGGAGCGAGTTCGGGGGAGCCTGCGCCGACGGCTATGGGCTCGACGAGCCACATGGGGTGGCGGTGAGCCCGGACGGGAGGAACGTCTATGTCACCGTCGCCTCAACAGCGATGCCGTGGTCGCTTTCAACCGCGGCACGACCTACGGGGCGATCGCCCAGCCGGCCGGGGCCGCCGGCTGCGTCAGCGAGACGGGCACGGGACCGTGCATCGACGGCCACGCGCTCAATGGGCCTTTCGGGCGTGGCGGTGAGCCCGAACGGGAAGAGCGTCTACGTGACCTCAGACGAGAGTAGGGCCGTGGTGCGCCTCAACCGAGTGCCCTAACCCACCATCATCCGGTAATCGCGGCGACCCGCGCTACAGTCGGCGCGGTGGACTGCCAGGCCTGCGGCCACGCGAACCCCCCGGGCGCGAGTTTTTGCGGCCAGTGCGCAGCGCCGCTTGGGGAGACGGCGGCCTGTCCGCAATGCGGCCAGGTGAACCCGGCTGGCCAGCGCTATTGCAATGCGTGTGCGGCCGAGCTCTCGGTCGATCCTCTGGCCGCTGCCGCCGCGCCGGGATCCGGGCGCGACCCGAGCCCTTGATCCCCCGGCACTGCCGCGCGGATCCGCGAGGGGGCAGCGGCGCTGGCGGGCGAGCGCAAGCAGGTCACGGTGCTGTTCTGCGACGTCGTCGGCTCGATGGAGCTGGCCGAAGGGATCGATGCCGAGAGATGGCATTCGGTCATGGACCGCCTGCTCGCTGCGATTTCCGGGGCAGTCCACCGCTTCGAGGGGACCGTCGACAAGTTCACCGGGGACGGCGCGATGGCGCTGTTCGGCGCCCCCATCGCTCACGAGGACCACGCGAGACGGGCCTGCTACTCGGCGCTGGCGATTCTCGACTCCGTCATGAAGCTCTCGACGGAGCTCCGAGGCGAGCACGGAATCGAGCTCCCGGTCCGCCTCGGCCTCAACTCCGGCGAGGTCGTCGTCGGGGCGATGGGCGATGATCTCGGCCTCGAGTACACGGCCCTGGGTCATACCGTCGGGCTCGCACAGCGGATGGAGGCGGCAGCCGAGCCCTGGAGCGCCTGCCTGACCGAGCAAACCGCACGGCTCGTCGCGGGCTATCTCGACCTTCACGACCTCGGCGAGCGGCAGATCAGGGGGGCGAGCGAACCGGTTCGGGTCTTCGTCCTGCGCGGGGTTGGGCCCGCCCGCGGCGCCCTCGACATCTCGCGCCTGCGGGGCCTGACGAGGTTCGTGGGACGCGAGGGGGAACTCGGGCACCTCGAGCAGGCTCTGGAGCTGGCCCTTGCGGGCGAGGGCCAGGCGGTCGGCGTGGTGGGTGAGCCCGGCGTCGGCAAGAGCCGGGTTTGCGCTCGAGCTCGCGGCCCGCTGCCGCCAGCGCGGGATCGCCGTGTTCGAGGCCGGCGCCCAGGCCCACACGAGCGCCGTGCCATTCATGGCGGCACTCGAGATGTTGCGTTCCTTCTTCGGGATCGCCCAGAGCGACTCCGACGAGCTGGCGCGAGAGCGCGTCGCGGAGCGCCTCCGAGGGTTTGACGGTCAGCTCGCCGACGAGCTTCCTCTGCTGCTCGACTTCCTGGGAATCCCCGACGCCGAGCACCCCGCCGGGGCAATCAGCCCCGAGGCACGCCAGCGCCGCTTGCTCGCCCTCGTCAGGGGCCTCGTGCACGCCCAAAGCGTCCGGGCTCCAACGCTGAACGTGCTCGAGGACCTGCAGTGGGTCGACCCCGCAAGCGAGCGCTTCCTGGCGAGTTTGATCGAGGCACTCCCCGGAACCCGAAACCTTACGGTGCTCAACTTCCGCCCCGGCTACCGGGCCGGGTGGATGGGACGCACCCACTACCGCCAGCTCCCGCTCCCACCGTTGAGCAAGGATGCCTGCGCGGCGCTGATCTCCGAGCTGCTCGGCTCCGAGCCCTCACTACGGGATCTCTCGACGCTGATCCGCGAGCGCGCGGACGGCAACCCGTTCTTCTGCGAGCAGATCGTCAGCGCGCTCGCCGAGCGGGGGGAGATCGAGGGGAGATTGGGCGCCTTCCGGCTCGCCCACCCCAAGATCGAGATCGAGGTGCCCGAAACCGTCCAAGCGGTGCTCTCCGCGCGCATCGACCGCCTCTCGGAACGCCAGAAGGCGGTGCTCCAAACCGCGGCGGTAATCGGGCGCGAGTTCGACCGCCGGCTGCTCGGCGAGGTCGCCGCTCTGCCGGAGGCCGAGCTCGACTCCGCTCTGCGGGCGCTCACCGAGGCAGAGCTCGTCGTCGAGATGGAGCTGTACCCGGAGTCCCGCCATGCCTTCAAGCATCCACTGACGCGCGAGGTCGCCTACGGCTCGCAGCTTTCCGCCACGCGCCGCCGTACCCACGCGGCGATCGCCGCAGCCCTGCAAGGGCTCGAGCCCGACCGCCTCGACGAGCACGCAGCCCTGATCGCCCACCACTTCGAGGCGGCGAGCGAGCCCCTGTACGCGTCCCGCTGGCATGCGCGCGCCGCGGTCTGGGCGGGCTTCAACGACCCCGCAGCAGCGCGGGGTCACTGGCAGCGGGTGCGTGAGCTCGACCCCGAGCTGCCCGAGAGCGCCGAGGCCGACGCGCTCCGTGCGACCTCCCGTCTGATGCTGATCGCCCTCGGCTGGCGCCTCGGCGCTGACGTCGCTGAGGCGCGGCGCCTCTTCGAGGAGGGACGGGAGGTCGCCGAGGGGATCGGCGATCGGGCAACGCTTGCGCTGTTGCACGGGGGGCTCGGGGTCGCCCTCGGCACGGGCGGCGGCGGTGTTCCCGAATGGGCGCGTTTCGCTGATGAGGGGGTCCGCATCGCCGAGGAGGTCGGCGATCCCGCCTTGATCGTGAACGCGCTGGTGGCTGCCGTATACCCCCGCGTTCTCCTCGGTCGCCACGACGAGGCGCTGGAGGGGGCGGATCGGATCCTCGAGCTGACCGCACGGGACCCTCAGCTTGGCGCCGGCGTGATCGTTGCCAACCCCCGCGCCATGGCAACCTCGTTCCGCGCCCTGCCGCTGATGACCCTTGGGCGCCTCAGGGAAAGCCGGCAGGCGCTGGCCGAGGGTGCGGAGCTCTGCCGGCGCTGGGATCGCGAGTCGCTGGGCTGGACGCACGGCTACCACTGTTTGATGACGGTGTACGGCGCGGAGCCGGCCGGAGCCGACACCGTCACCCACGCCCGGCAGGCAGTGGAGATCGCGGAGGCCCTCGGCGACGCGTTCTCACGCGCCTCTTCCTCCGGGTGGCTCGGGGTGGTCCAGGCGGAGGTCGGCGAGCTCGATCAGGCCGAGCGCTGCTTCGAGCGCAGCCTCGCGCTGATCGCCGAGCGCCGCGCCGGGCTGGAGAACGAGCCGCTGGTGCGCCAGTGGCGGGCCGAGGCGCTCGCGGCGTCGGGCGAGCACGAGCGCGCCGTCGCCGAGGTCGAGCTCGCTCTGCGGCTCACCGAGGAGCGCGGCGTGAGGGCGTATGCCTCCGGGGTCCGCCACTCGCTCGCCGAGATGCTGATCGAGCGCCGCGGGCCGGGCGACGCCGAGCGGGCGGCAACGCTCCTCGAGGAGGCGGACGGGATCGCGCGCGAGGTCGGCGCCCGCCTCGACCTGGTCAGGCTCGCGCGGGCTCGCGCCCGGCTCTGCGAGCTGCGCGGCGATCCCGAGGGGCGCAAGGGAGGGCTCAGCGAGGCTCTCGAGCTGGCCCGCCGGATCGACGCCCGGGGCCTGATCGCCGAGCTGGAGGGAGCGGGTATACGGTGATGCAAGCCGTGGTGAGCGCAACCAGCGACCCACTGTCCGGCATCGTCAGCAGCGAGAAGGAGCTCGACTGCTACTCGGGGCTTTATTCGACTCACGCCCGTGTGCTCGAGCCGGCAGATCTGGAGCAGCTGCGCCGTATCTTCGCCTACGCCCGGGAATCCGGGCGTCGCGTGACCCTCCGGGCGGGCGGACACTCGTTCGACGCGCAGTCGCTCGGCGATGACTTGGTCGTATCGATGATGCGGTTCGACGCCATCGAGGTGTTCGCGGACGAGCAGCGGATGCGTGTAGGCGCCGGAGCGACCTGGGGTCGGATCCTCGGGAGCCTCCAGCCCCTCGGGCTGGTGCCGGGGGTGACCGTGACGACCAGGCACGCCACAGCGGGCGGCACGCTGTCAGGCGACTGTCTTTCGAGGTTCTCGCCGGCCTACGGGAAGGAGGGCAGCTGGATCGAGAGCTTCGACCTGCTCACGGCTGGGGGAGAGCTCCTCGTCTGCGCCCGGCCTCGCGAGGGAGTTCCGCCGCCGGCATGGACGCGAGAGGAGCGCGCGTACCGCGGGGTCATCGGAGGCCTGGGATACCTCGGCGCCGTTGTCGCGATCACGTACCGCGTGCTGCCGGTCGGCCAGGCTGACGGCCGGATCGGGGTGCTGACGACCATCCGGAAACACAAGACTTTCGGACGCCTCGCGGCGGACCTCGTGCCGACGGCGAGGAAGACGTTCGAGGAGGACCCCGACCCAACGGATCCGGCCAAGCACGACGCCATCTCCGCGGCTCTGGATACGCGTGCTGACGGCAACCAGTCCGCGCTGCTCTTTGCCTCGGCCTTCACGACGACGCGCGGCCGTCGGCTCATGCTGCTGTATCGGCCCCACATCGCCATGCGGATCGCCGTCGAGTGGCTGATGAGGGTGCGGGCTCTCTCCGGGCCGCTGTGGCGCTTCTGCTTCCGCTTTCTGTACCGCGACGGTGAGAAGTACATCGACGACCTCGAGGGCTTCACGTTCTTCATGGACGGCAACGTGCGCGCGAAGGGCGTCGCCAAGCGCTTCGGCGTGACCCTGCGCATGGTCCAGCAGACGTTCGTCGTCCCCAGCGATCGGGGGGCGGCAGGAGGCTGGGACCGGGCGCAGGACGACCTGGTCGAGTGGCTCGAGTTCGCACACGGCTTCTTCCTCGAGCGCGAGCTCACGCCGACGGTCCAGGACGTCCTCTTCCTGCCGAAGGACTTCCCCTTCCCCTTCCTGTTGTCCGCCAGCGCTGACCTGGCCGGGTTCGCCGTGAGCTATGCGTTCGAGACATCGGACGAAGACGAGATCGAGCGTGTGAAGGTGGCCTTCAGCGACCTGGCGGATGTCCTCTGGGAGAAGTTCGGAGGCCGCGTCTATTTGGTGAAGAACGTGTGCGCCAAGCAAGGAACGCTGGCGACGATGTACGGCGACAATGCGATCGAGTTCCTCCGCCTCAAAGGCGAGCTCGATCCGGGTTGGGTCTTGCGGAACGCCTTCCTCGACCGCACGTTTGGGCACCTCCAGCGCCATGCCGGCCAGTCCAGTGGCGCGGAGCGGTAAGTTCTGAACGGCACGACCCACCGAGGAGGGTGAGATGCACAACCCGCTGCGGTCAGAGCGAGACGTCTTTCGAGCGGTGGTGGTGATCGGCATCGGAGCCGGCGCGGTGATCGCGCTCACGCTCCTCACCCGTCCCGCCTTCGGGGCGGTGCTCTTTGCCGCCTTGGTCGGCCTGGGGATCGGGGTTCTGTGGCGACGAGCGCGAGGCACGCTGCCGCGCCAGGCCGAGGTGGTGCGGGATGCCGACGACGCCCACCGCGTGATCGTGATGGCCAACCAGACGGTGGGGGGCCAGGCGCTGCTGGAGGAGATCCAGAGCCGCTGCAAGGGGCGGAAGAGCGAGATCCTCGTGGTCGTGCCCGCGCTGACCAGCTCCCCACTCGAGCACTGGGTCTCGGACGTCGACGCGGCGATCGCCGAGGCCAGGCAGCGGCTCGAGGACTCGCTGCGGACGATGCAGTCGGCCGGCCTGAACGCGCGCGGCGACGTCGGCGACCATCATGAGCCGAACGCGGCGCTCGAGGATGCCTTGCGCTATTTCGCCGCCGACGAGGTGATCATCTCGACCCACCCGCCCCAGAAGTCCAGGTGGCTCGAGCGGGGGGTGGTCGAACGGGCGCGCCGCGAGGTGCCGCTGCCGATCACCCACGTGGTGGTCGACCTCGAGGCGGAGGCGGCCGGTGCTCCCGGGCCGGCGGAGACGGCGGCCTGATCCAGGCTGGCTCGGCTACTTCTGCTTGTCGCCCTGCGGACCCGAGTACTCGAGCAGGAACTGGACCAGGGCGTTGAGCTCCTGCGGGCTGATCAGCTGTTCGAAGTTCTTGGGCATGACGTCGGGGTAACCCTGGGTGAGCTCGGCGCTGGGGTCGACGATCGACTTCTTGACCGCAGCCGCGCTCTGGCCCGGGATCACCTGGTCGAGGTCGGGGCCCGTGGTGCCGGACGCGTCGGCCGCCTTCATGGTGTGGCAGCCGGAGCACTGATTGTTGGCGAACACCGGCGCCCCCGGATCGTCGGGCAGCTGGGGCCCCTTGATTCCCGGCGCGCCCGCGACGCTGGCCACGTAGCGCGCCACGTCCTCGAGGTCCTCTCCGGTGACCAGGTTGGCGGGCATGGAGACACTCGGGTTGTCGGTGCTCGGCCGAGGATTCTCGACCTGGGCCTTGACCACCCCGGCGATCGTGTCGGAATCCATGCCGGAGGCGCGCGCCTGGGCGAAGGCGGCGTCGAGATCCGGGCCCTGAAGGGCGCCGGTGCTGCCCGAATCCTTGAGCGCGTGACAGCTCGCGCACTTGCTCGTGAACAGCTGCTGCCCGCGCTCGACGTCGCCGCTCTCCGCGACCCCGCACCCGGACGCGGCCAGCACCGCGATTCCGGAGAGCGCAAGGGCCGCGCGGCGCGCTGCTCGCCGGGACATGGGCATCCGTCTCGCCACGAGGCCGGATCCTATCGTCGGCGTGCGGCGCCCAGCGGCCCTGACTCAGCAGCTCGCCGCCGCAAGTACCGCCGCGCCGGAACCTGCGACGGAGCACTTGGCGGCCGGGGCGCTTTCAGCTAGGGTTGACTCAATACGCACTAGTCGCCTTGGGGGTGCGCTGAATGGAAGTACGGAAAGGCATGTCGAACGTGGTCCTCACTCTGGGTCCCGGCCACACCCTGCGCGACGCGGCGACGCGCATGACCGAAAAGGGGGTGGGGGCTGCCGTGGTGATCGACGAGGAGTCCCCCGGGCCGCGGATCATCAGCGAGCGCGACATCCTCAACTCGCTCGGCAAGGGCGAGGACCCCGATTCGGAGTCGGTCGGCGACCACATGAGCGACATGCTGATCTCCGCGGCGCCCGACTGGAGCCTCGAGCGCGCTGCGATGGAGATGGCGAAGCGCCACATCCGCCACCTGGTGGTGGTCGAGGGCGCAGAGCTCGTCGGCATCCTCTCGATGCGCGACATCGTGCGCGTCTGGACGTCGGAGGGCGCGACCTCGGGGATGACGTCCCCCGAGAGCGAGGCGACCACGGCGTAGCGCCGGCTGCGGCTGGAACGGGCTAGGAGTCGCGCTCGTCGCGCCGCAGCGGCACGGCCGGCAGGACGGCGGAGGTCAGGCGCTGCTGGCGGGGAAGCCGCGCGACCTGGTCCCCGGTATCGCGGAGCCAGGCCCAAAGCGAGGCAAGCAGGACGACCGCGCCGGCGACCGTGTAGGGCACGCCGGCGAACAGGCCGACGAGCACGCCGGCGAAGCCGGAGGCGGCGAGCACCGGTAGCCAGGAAGGGGCCGGCACGTAGACCAACTCCGAGGGCTGGGGGGGCTGGCGACCGTCGCTCATCGCTAGGTCAGGTAGAAGACCGAGACGAAGAAGCTGAGGCCGAAGAAGAACACCGCCAATCCGGCCGCCAGCAGCCCCACGGTCAAATTCCGCTGGGCAAGCCTCCGGTCCATCCGCACTCTTCTATCACAGTCCCGCCACGACCTCGGGGCCTGTGTCCGTTAGCACGAACGTTT